>NZ_JBNFWU010000001.1:0-3638866 GCF_052439355.1 Halomonas sp. E19
TAAAGTACGCATCCGCTGCCGGTGACGGGCAACGTCATCAGCGGTGGGAAGAGTGGTAAGTGGTTGTCTCGTTTTGATTTTTTCGATTCGCTTCGCAAAAATCGCCCTTGACGCCCACAGCGAATTCGGTAGAATGCGCCCCACTCGAAAGCAAGTCCGGCAGCGGTCTTGCGGTCGCCTGCTCCGGCGGGTCTTCGCGGTCAGGGTCACCTCGGTGACGGCCACGAAGAGAGTTGACAAACTCCGGCACTTGAGTAGAATACGCCTTCCTCGCAGGGCGCTGATGAGGCCCCTCGATCACAGGATCGACGGCCGCGACAGCAAGCGAGGCGCTCCACTCTCTATAGAGCCCGGAGCCGCTCTTTAACAATCGATCAGGTAATTCATGTGGGCGCTTGTCGATGAGGTGGTGAGAAGTCACACCATTATCAAGGCAAGCGACTCGTCAAGACCTTCGGGTCTTTTGAGAAGCTTTAACCTTGAGCCAAGTTTGGTCCGCTTAACGGACTACTGATCTTAAACTGAAGAGTTTGATCATGGCTCAGATTGAACGCTGGCGGCAGGCCTAACACATGCAAGTCGAGCGGCAGCACGGGAAGCTTGCTTCCTGGTGGCGAGCGGCGGACGGGTGAGTAATGCATAGGAATCTGCCCGATAGTGGGGGATAACCTGGGGAAACCCAGGCTAATACCGCATACGTCCTACGGGAGAAAGCAGGGGCTCTTCGGACCTTGCGCTATCGGATGAGCCTATGTCGGATTAGCTAGTTGGTGAGGTAAAGGCTCACCAAGGCGACGATCCGTAGCTGGTCTGAGAGGATGATCAGCCACATCGGGACTGAGACACGGCCCGAACTCCTACGGGAGGCAGCAGTGGGGAATATTGGACAATGGGCGCAAGCCTGATCCAGCCATGCCGCGTGTGTGAAGAAGGCCCTCGGGTTGTAAAGCACTTTCAGTGGGGAAGAAAGCCTCGCGGCTAATATCCGCGAGGAAGGACATCACCCACAGAAGAAGCACCGGCTAACTCCGTGCCAGCAGCCGCGGTAATACGGAGGGTGCGAGCGTTAATCGGAATTACTGGGCGTAAAGCGCGCGTAGGTGGCTTGATAAGCCGGTTGTGAAAGCCCCGGGCTCAACCTGGGAACGGCATCCGGAACTGTCAGGCTAGAGTGCAGGAGAGGAAGGTAGAATTCCCGGTGTAGCGGTGAAATGCGTAGAGATCGGGAGGAATACCAGTGGCGAAGGCGGCCTTCTGGACTGACACTGACACTGAGGTGCGAAAGCGTGGGTAGCAAACAGGATTAGATACCCTGGTAGTCCACGCCGTAAACGATGTCGACTAGCCGTTGGGTCCTTCGCGGACTTTGTGGCGCAGTTAACGCGATAAGTCGACCGCCTGGGGAGTACGGCCGCAAGGTTAAAACTCAAATGAATTGACGGGGGCCCGCACAAGCGGTGGAGCATGTGGTTTAATTCGATGCAACGCGAAGAACCTTACCTACCCTTGACATCCTGCGAACCCTTCGGAGACGAAGGGGTGCCTTCGGGAACGCAGAGACAGGTGCTGCATGGCTGTCGTCAGCTCGTGTTGTGAAATGTTGGGTTAAGTCCCGTAACGAGCGCAACCCTTGTCCTTATTTGCCAGCGAGTAAAGTCGGGAACTCTAAGGAGACTGCCGGTGACAAACCGGAGGAAGGTGGGGACGACGTCAAGTCATCATGGCCCTTACGGGTAGGGCTACACACGTGCTACAATGGTCAGTACAAAGGGTTGCGAACTCGCGAGAGCAAGCCAATCCCAGAAAGCTGATCTCAGTCCGGATCGGAGTCTGCAACTCGACTCCGTGAAGTCGGAATCGCTAGTAATCGTGAATCAGAATGTCACGGTGAATACGTTCCCGGGCCTTGTACACACCGCCCGTCACACCATGGGAGTGGACTGCACCAGAAGTGGTTAGCCTAACCTTCGGGAGGGCGATCACCACGGTGTGGTTCATGACTGGGGTGAAGTCGTAACAAGGTAGCCGTAGGGGAACCTGCGGCTGGATCACCTCCTTAAACGACGTATCACGCCTCGCGGCAAGTGCTCACAATGAATTACCTGATCGGCCAGAGCAAAGACTGTTTGGGTCGCCGACCCAGTGGTTAGCCGGGTCTGTAGCTCAGTTGGTTAGAGCGCACCCCTGATAAGGGTGAGGTCGGCAGTTCAAATCTGCCCAGACCCACCAATTTTATCCAGTCCTGCGTTATTTCGTGACTCGCATAGCGAGCTATGCGTCGCCCCGAAATGCCTTGACCTGAATAAAATTAACCGAACCGCCCCTTGAGGGAAGGTCGGAATCAGTGGGGCCATAGCTCAGCTGGGAGAGCGCCTGCCTTGCACGCAGGAGGTCAGCGGTTCGATCCCGCTTGGCTCCACCATCTACTCCAAGCCAGTCTTTATCTGCAGAGACCAGCGGCAAGTCGATAGACTTTCCACTGTTCTCTGAACAGTCTGCTCTTTAACAATGTGAATCATGCTGACAGTTCCTTTCCGACAGGAAAGGAAACGAAGATACGTCTCAAGCGTATCCGGCAATGTCGTACGTGATCGCAGACCAGACCCCTTCGGGTTATATGGTCAAGCGATTAAGCGCATACGGTGGATGCCTTGGCAGCCAGAGGCGATGAAGGACGCGGTAGCCTGCGATAAGGCTCGGTGAGGTGGCAAACAACCTGTGACCCGGGCATTTCCGAATGGGGAAACCCACCCAGCACAAGCTGGGTATCCCACACTGAATCCATAGGTGTTGGGAGGCGAACCGGGGGAACTGAAACATCTAAGTACCCCGAGGAAAAGAAATCAACCGAGATTCCCCTAGTAGCGGCGAGCGAACGGGGACTAGCCCTTAAGCGGCACAACTGATAGGCGAACAGGCTGGGAAGCCTGACCATAGCGGGTGATAGTCCCGTAGCCGAAATCTGAGTGTCGTGAAATCGAGTAGGTCGGGGCACGTGAAACCTTGACTGAATATGGGGGGACCATCCTCCAAGGCTAAATACTCCTGGCTGACCGATAGTGAACCAGTACCGTGAGGGAAAGGCGAAAAGAACCCCGGAGAGGGGAGTGAAATAGATCCTGAAACCGTATGCGTACAAGCAGTGGGAGCATGCTAGTCATGTGACCGCGTACCTTTTGTATAATGGGTCAGCGACTTATTTTCAGTGGCGAGCTTAACCGTATAGGGGAGGCGTAGGGAAACCGAGTCTTAACTGGGCGACCAGTCGCTGGAAATAGACCCGAAACCGGGCGATCTATCCATGAGCAGGTTGAAGGTTGAGTAACATCAACTGGAGGACCGAACCAGGATCTGTTGAAAAAGATTTGGATGACTTGTGGATCGGAGTGAAAGGCTAATCAAGCTCGGAGATAGCTGGTTCTCCTCGAAAGCTATTTAGGTAGCGCCTCACGTATCACCGCCGGGGGTAGAGCACTGTTTCGGCTAGGGGGTCATCCCGACTTACCAACCCGAGGCAAACTCCGAATACCGGTGAGTGCAGCGTGGGAGACACACGGCGGGTGCTAACGTCCGTCGTGAAAAGGGAAACAACCCAGACCGTCAGCTAAGGTCCCGAAATCCTGGTTAAGTGGGAAACGATGTGGGAAGGCTCAGACAGCTAGGAGGTTGGCTTAGAAGCAGCCATCCTTTAAAGAAAGCGTAATAGCTCACTAGTCGAGTCGGCCTGCGCGGAAGATGTAACGGGGCTAAACCAGGTACCGAAGCTACGGGTTCATCCTCTGGATGAGCGGTAGAGGAGCGTCGTGTAAGCCGATGAAGGTGGATTGAGAAGTCTGCTGGAGGTATCACGAGTGCGAATGCTGACATGAGTAACGACAAGGGGAGTGAAAAACTCCCCGCCGGAAGACCAAGGGTTTCTGTTCGACGCTAATCGGAGCAGAGTGAGTCGGCCCCTAAGGCGAGGCCGAAAGGCGTAGTCGATGGGAAACGGGTTAATATTCCCGTACCTCATAGAGTTGCGATGGGGGGACGAAGAAGGCTAGGTGGGCCAGGCGTTGGTTGTCCTGGTGAAAGCCAGTAGGCTGGGATCTTAGGCAAATCCGGGATCCCAAGGCCGAGAGGTGAGACGAAGGCACTACGGTGCCGAAGTCATCGATGCCACGCTTCCAGGAAAAGCCTCTAAGCTTCAGACTCTATGGGACCGTACCCCAAACCGACACAGGTGGTCAGGTAGAGAATACCAAGGCGCTTGAGAGAACTCGGGTGAAGGAACTAGGCAAAATGGTGCCGTAACTTCGGGAGAAGGCACGCCGCACTAGTGTGAAGGCCCTCGCGGCCGGAGCACGAAGCGGTCGAAGATACCAGGTGGCTGCAACTGTTTATTAAAAACACAGCACTCTGCAAACGCGCAAGCGGACGTATAGGGTGTGACGCCTGCCCGGTGCCGGAAGGTTAAGTGATGGTGTTAGCCCTCGGGCGAAGCTCTTGATCGAAGCCCCGGTAAACGGCGGCCGTAACTATAACGGTCCTAAGGTAGCGAAATTCCTTGTCGGGTAAGTTCCGACCTGCACGAATGGCGTAATGATGGCCACGCTGTCTCCACCCGAGACTCAGTGAAATTGAAATCGCAGTGAAGATGCTGTGTACCCGCGGCTAGACGGAAAGACCCCGTGAACCTTTACTATAGCTTCACACTGGACGCTGATGTTGCTTGTGTAGGATAGCTGGGAGGCTAGGAAACCCGGACGCCAGTTCGGGTGGAGCCAACCTTGAAATACCAGCCTGGCATCATTGGCGTTCTAACTCAGGTCCGTGATCCGGATCGAGGACAGTGTGTGGTGGGTAGTTTGACTGGGGCGGTCTCCTCCCAAAGCGTAACGGAGGAGCACGAAGGTACCCTCAGCACGGTCGGAAATCGTGCGTTGAGTGCAAGAGCATAAGGGTGCTTAACTGCGAGACAGACACGTCGAGCAGATACGAAAGTAGGTTCTAGTGATCCGGTGGTTCTGTATGGAAGGGCCATCGCTCAACGGATAAAAGGTACTCCGGGGATAACAGGCTGATACCGCCCAAGAGTTCACATCGACGGCGGTGTTTGGCACCTCGATGTCGGCTCATCACATCCTGGGGCTGAAGTCGGTCCCAAGGGTATGGCTGTTCGCCATTTAAAGTGGTACGCGAGCTGGGTTTAGAACGTCGTGAGACAGTTCGGTCCCTATCTGCCGTGGGCGTTGGAGATTTGAGAAGAGCTGCTCCTAGTACGAGAGGACCGGAGTGGACGCACCTCTGGTGTTCCGGTTGTCACGCCAGTGGCATTGCCGGGTAGCTACGTGCGGACGGGATAACCGCTGAAAGCATCTAAGCGGGAAGCCCCTTCAAGATGAGATCTCCCCGAGGCCTTGAGCCTCCTGAAGGGCCCAGCGAGACCAGCTGGTTGATAGGTCGGGTGTGGAAGCGCTGCAAGGCGTTGAGCTAACCGATACTAATGGCCCGTGAGGCTTGACCATATAACCCCAAGGGGTCTGCGCATCGCGCACATTGACGGATACGACGAGACGATCGCGTCAGCATGATTCCAACCGTTTTCGCCTGACGACCATAGCGAGTGGGAACCACCTGATCCCATGCCGAACTCAGCAGTGAAACCGCTCAGCGCCGATGGTAGTGTGGGGTCTTCCCATGTGAGAGTAGGTCATCGTCAGGCACTTCTTCAGAAACCCCGGCCAATTGGTCGGGGTTTCGTCGTTTGGGGGTGATGAAAAACAGCAGGTCGTGCGGTGAGCCAGCGTCGGCAGCTTGGCTGCGCCTACTCTCCCGATACCACAACACCCCGAAGCCCGAGCGCAAAAGCGCTCGGGGTTTTTTGTTTAGCGGATTCAGGCGTTTCCGTGCCTGCGGCAGTTCCGCTAGAATGACTCCTTTCCCAGTTGGGGCAAGTGGCATGACCATCGGCGATCTGATTCGACTGCTGAGCGACGGTGAGTTCCATTCCGGCGAGCAGTTGGGAGAGCGTATGGGCGTATCCCGCACTGCGGTCTGGAAACAGTTGAAGAAACTTGAGGCGCTCGATATTCCGCTCGAAGCCGTCAAGGGGCAGGGCTATCGCTTGACCAGGCCGCTGGAGCTGCTTAATGGCAACGCTATTGTTGCTGGTCTCTCGCGTTCGGGCAGGCAGCATGTGACCAGGCTATTCGTCGAGGAAACACTACCGTCCAGCAATGAGTTCATTCGGCAGCGCTTTGCTCAAGGTGCTGGGCACGGCGAGGTCTGTCTCGTCGAGCAGCAGAGTGCGGGGCGAGGGCGTCGTGGTCGCTCCTGGACGACGCCTTGGGGCCGAGCCCTGATGCTTTCCATAGGCTGGCGTTTCGAGTCGGGTGTGGCAGCTCTGGAAGGCCTGAGCCTGGCGGTTGGTGTGGCCTTGGCACGCGTGTTGGAGCGGCATGGGGTGGCGCCTCGGCTGAAGTGGCCCAATGATGTGTTGCTCGACGAGGGGGGGCTTGGTAAGTTAGCAGGCATCCTGATCGAGATCAGCGGTGATGCGGCAGGCCCTTGTGAGGTTGTGGTGGGCCTGGGCATCAACTTCGACCTGTCCCCAGGCTTCCGTCAGCAGATCGAGCAGCGTGTCGCGGCCGTGCAGGATCAGGCCCCAACGCTATCGCGCAATCTACTGGCCTCTGAGCTGCTCGGAGAATTGATGCCGCTGCTGGCCGGTTACGAGAACGCCGGGTTTGCTGCCTGGCAGGAGGAATGGAATGCACGCCATGCCTACCAGGGCTGTGAGGTCGAGGTGACAAGAGGTCAGCAGCGGCTGGTGGCAACAGCAGAAGGGGTGGATAAGGCGGGCAATCTATGGATTCGGCGTGGCGAGCAGCGTGAACGCCTGTCAGGGGGAGATCAGCGTGCGTGGACGTACATGATCCTGGATCTGGATATCGGCAATACGCTATCGAAATGGCGGTTGAAGGATGCCGACAGTAGCGAGATACGCTCGCGTGGTGCCGTCTGGACCCGGGAAGAGTGGAAGCCCGGATCAGATATCCCGGACCTGGATGTCGTGGAGGCAGTGCGCATCTCAAGCGTCGCACGCGAAGCGGTGCTGGAGCAGACCGTGGCTCTGCTCCAGCACCGCGTCAGCAATGTGCATGTTGCACGTTCTGCGCCTGAGTCGCTGGGGGTGGTCAATGGGTATGATGAGCCGCACCGCCTGGGTGTCGATCGCTGGATGGGCGTGCTGGCAGGCTATCAATTGGCCGGCGGGTGCTGTGCGGTGGATTGTGGCAGTGCGATTACCATTGATTTCGTGCTGCCGGGCGGGCGGCACTTGGGAGGATACATTCTCCCTGGCCTGCGGCTAATGAAGGAGAGCCTTAAACTCGGCACCCGCAATGTGGCGATCGACCCTGATAGTGAGGCCGAGGAGCTGCTTTTGCCCGGCAGGCGCACCGTGGAGGCGGTCAATCACGGTATCTATCTGGCAGCGGTCAGCGCCGTGAACAGGATCTACAGCGAAGTCTGCGACCGTGAGGGCATCGCCCTGCCCATGCTGTTGACCGGAGGTGATGCGCGGGTTGTCGCGCGCGGAGTCCATTGCCCTCATGCCGTGTGGCCTGACATGGTCTACGGGGGCTTGAGGCCTGCTTTCCGCTGACGGCGGCCGAACGAGCGGGAAGAATGTCGGGTGCGCCCCAGGTGCCGCAGCCTCCGAGCCTGGAAAAAATACGTGCTGGCCTTGCATTCTCCATGCTGCTTTGAAATAATGCAGCGCGTTCCGCAGGCAAGCAATCGTCATGTGGAGCAAGCTAAAGGCAAGTCCATGAAAAATAAGGGCTTGACAAGGCTGAAGAGGGCGGTAAAATTGGTCGCCAGTTGGAGGGGTTCCCGAGTGGCCAAAGGGAGCAGACTGTAAATCTGCCGCGAAAGCTTCGAAGGTTCGAATCCTTCCCCCTCCACCAGATTTCGCCAGGCCCAGTATACTGGGCGGGGCAGCAAGAGTGGGTAGGCGGGCATAGTTCAATGGTAGAACCTCAGCCTTCCAAGCTGATGGTGCGGGTTCGATTCCCGCTGCCCGCTCCAGATATCGCGGCGAAGGCCTAGGTATCATGTGTTTGTGCTCATGTAGCTCAGGGGTAGAGCACACCCTTGGTAAGGGTGAGGTCGACGGTTCAAATCCGTCCATGAGCTCCATATAGCGAAAGGCGGGCCAAGGCTCGCCTTTTTCTTGCCCTTCTGGCAGCAAGTTGCAGAAGGGGGTTGTCAGTAGGCGAGCTCTTCGCTATCATGACGCCCGCTGTCGCGCATGCACAGATAGTAGTGTGTGGCGGCAAGTTCAGGCCAGTAGCTCAATTGGCAGAGCAGCGGTCTCCAAAACCGCAGGTTGGGGGTTCGATTCCCTCCTGGCCTGCCAACCTCCCTCAGGTTGGCATCTTTTTCCGCAGTTGCGCAAGTTCGATTGCCGCGCCTTGAGGAGTCTCGTTTTCATGAAACATAACGCCGAGGTGCAAGAGTCGCGCCACGACGGGCTCAAGTGGGCGGTGGTCGTCACTCTGCTGGTCGTAGCGGTGGTGGGAAACACCTACTTTGCCGATCAGGCTCTTCTTTATCGCGTGCTGGGTGTCGTGGTGCTTTGTGTTCTGGCTGGCGTGATCGCGCTGACCACTGCCAGGGGCGAGATCTCGCCGAGCTGGCGAAGAGCTCCAAGAAAGAGATCCAGCGCGTAGTGTGGCCGACCCGTCCCGAAACCGTGCAGACCACCGCCATCGTGCTTGTTGCCGTGTTGGTGGTGGGGCTGATGCTGTGGCTGATCGACACCCTTCTTAGCTGGGCGATGTCCGGCGTCATCGGTTAGGAGTCTTCATGTCCAAGCGTTGGTACGTCGTGCACGCCTATTCAGGTTTTGAGAAACATGTCATGCGCTCCCTCAAGGAGCGCGTGAAGCTATATGGCATGGAGGATCGCTTCGGCGAGATCTTGGTGCCCACGGAAGAAGTCGTCGAAATGCGCGATGGCAAGCGCCGCAAGAGCGAACGCAAGTTCTATCCCGGCTATGTGCTGGTCGAGATGGAAATGGATGATGCGACCTGGCATCTGGTCAACGAGACGCCGCGTGTGATGGGCTTCATCGGTGGTACCAAGGAAAAGCCGGCGCCCATCACCCAGCGCGAGGCTGATGCAATCTTGCGCCGCGTAAAGGATGGCAGCGACAAGCCGCGGCCCAAGACCATGTTCGAGCCTGGGCAGTCAGTGCGTGTCGTCGACGGTCCTTTTGCCGATTTCAATGGCGTCGTGGAAGAGGTCAACTACGACAAGAGTCGCTTGCAGGTCAGCGTATTGATCTTCGGGCGCTCAACGCCGGTAGAGCTGGAATTCGCGCAGGTCGAGAAAGAGTAAGTCTTCGCGTCCTGCTGCATATCGAGGCCGCCGTCAGGCGGCCGTTTGATCAGGGAGCCGCAAGGCGTTATTACCCAACTGGAGTGAATCATGGCCAAGAAAGTACAGGCTTACATCAAGCTGCAGGTGGCAGCTGGTAAGGCCAACCCGAGTCCCCCGTTGGCCCGGCGCTGGGTCAGCATGGTGTGAACATCATGGAGTTCTGTAAGGCATTCAATGCCGCGACTCAGGACATGGAGCCGGGTCTGCCGACTCCCGTGGTCATCACCGTTTATTCCGACCGCAGTTTCACCTTCATCACCAAGACGCCCCCTGCGGCCGTCCTGCTGAAGAAGGCGGCTGGCATCAAGTCCGGCTCCGGTGAGCCGAACAAGAAGAAGGTCGGTACCGTGACCCGTGAGCAGCTCGAAGAGATCGCCAAGACCAAGGAGCCGGACCTGACGGCTGCCGACCTCGACGCCGCGGTGCGCACCGTTGCTGGTACTGCCCGTAGCATGGGCCTCAACGTGGAGGGTCTCTGATCATGGCCAAGCTGTCCAAGCGCGCGCAGATGATTCGCGAGAAGGTTGACGCTACCAAGGCGTACAGCCTGGAAGAGGCCGTGGCCCTGCTCGCCGAACTCTCTACTGTCAAGTTCAAGGAGTCGCTGGACGTCGCCATCAATCTGGGCGTCGATCCGCGTAAATCCGACCAGGTGGTGCGTGGCGCCACCGTGATGCCCAACGGAACTGGCAAGGACGTCCGCGTCGCCGTGTTCACTCAGGGTGCCAGCGCCGACGCTGCCAAGGAAGCCGGTGCCGACATCGTCGGCATGGACGATCTGGCCGAGCAGGTCAAGAAAGGCCAGCTCGACTTCGACGTTGTGATCGCCTCGCCGGACGCCATGCGCGTGGTCGGCCAGCTCGGCCAGATCCTCGGTCCGCGTGGACTGATGCCGAACCCCAAGGTCGGTACCGTGACGCCCGACGTCGCCACTGCGGTGAAAAACGCCAAGGCGGGTCAGGTGCGCTTCCGTACTGACAAGAACGGTATCATCCATACCACCCTGGGCAAGGTCGATTTCGAGGCCGATGCCATCCGTGGCAACCTGGAAGCGCTGATTTCAGACCTCAAGCGTCTGAAGCCGAGCACCTCCAAGGGCATCTATTTCAAGAAGGTCACCCTGTCCACCACCATGGGCCCCGGGCTGACCGTCGACCACTCCGCGCTGGTCTGACGAGTTAGGTCGAGTCAAGAGCAATAACTTTGCGGTCCCCGGTGCTGTGAAAGGCATCGGGCGCCGTCAAAGACCGCAGGCGCCGCCCTCTTTCGAGTGGGCGGCTTAATACCCCTCGGGGAGCCTGCGCAGATGGTGTGGCCGCCAGCTAGCTGGTGAGCACCATCACCCAGGACTTCCCCGCGCCCGCCAAGGCATCGGGAGGAAGAGATGGTAACCCCCGGAGCCTGCCTTGCATGGTTCCGGCACGAAGGAGTGATCACTGTGCCACTAGCACTCGAAGGCAAGAAGGCGATTGTTGCCGAGGTCAGTGAAGCCGCCAAGAGCGCTCTCTCCGTCGTCGTTGCCGATTCTCGTGGCGTGACGGTCGAGAAGATGACCGCCCTGCGCAAGCAGGCCCGTGAGAATGGCGTCCAGCTGCGTGTTGTTCGCAACACCCTGGCGCGTCGCGCCCTCTCCGGCACTCAGTGGGAGTGTCTGAACGAGAGCTTCGTTGGTCCTTCTCTGCTGGCTTTCTCCGTTGAGCATCCGGGCGCTGCTGCCCGTCTGTTCAAGGATTTTGCCAAGGACGAGAAGAACTTCGAAGTCAAGGCGCTGGCCTACGAAGGCGAGCTGATCCCGGCTGGCGACATCGACCGTCTGGCGACACTGCCGACCTATGACGAAGCCATCGCCAAGCTGATGTCCGTCATGAAAGAAGCATCCGCCGGCAAGCTGGTTCGCACCCTGGCCGCCCTGCGCGACCAGAAGCAGGAAGCCGCCGCCTAATCGGCGAACCCCTTTCTGCAGCCTTAGTCGAACACTGAATCCGAGCGCTCGGTGCGCCGAGGCTCCCGCAAAGTTAGGAATATCGAAATGGCACTGACCAAAGAAGACATCATCAACGCCGTCGCCGACATGTCCGTCATGGAAGTCGTCGAGCTGATCGAAGCGATGGAAGAGAAGTTCGGCGTTTCTGCCGCTGCTGCCGTTGTGGCCGGCCCGGCTGCCGCTGGCGAAGTCGCTGAAGAGCAGACCGAGTTCGACCTGGTGCTGGCCAGCGCTGGCGACAAGAAGGTTAACGTGATCAAGGCGGTGCGCGAGATCACCGGCCTGGGCCTGAAGGAAGCCAAGGCAGCCGTCGACGGCGCTCCGGCAACCCTGAAGGAAGCCATGTCCAAGGACGACGCCGAAGCGGCCAAGAAGAAGCTGGAAGAAGCTGGCGCTACCGTGGAGCTCAAGTAACTCTTGTGCCCATGGCTTTGCGCGCTGCGTAAGCTTCCACGGCTGGTGGCGGGCCCTCCCGCTGCCGGCCTTTTCTGTTGCACTAGCGCCTTGCTGACGCAGCGACGCTAGAAGAATCCCGACGGCGAGCTTCCCCTGTGGAGCTTGCCGTCAGCGCCTGACGGGGCGACCCGTCGGGTGGCGCCGACCACGCATCGGTCACCCATGGTGAACAAGCTGGGGAATACAGATGGCTTACTCATACACTGAGAAAAAACGCATCCGCAAGGATTTCGGCAAACTGCCCCAAGTGATGGATGTGCCCTACCTGCTGGCGATCCAGCTTGATTCCTATTACGACTTCCTCCAGCAGGACCGCTCACCCGAGGAGCGTCTCGAGGTCGGCCTGCATGCGGCGTTCAAGTCCGTGTTCCCGATCGAGAGCTTCTCCGGCAACGCCGCGCTCGAATACGTTAGCTACCGTTTCGGCACCCCGGCGTTCGATGTCAAGGAGTGCCAGCTGCGCGGCGTCACCTATTCGGCGCCCCTGCGGGTCAAGGTTCGCTTGATCATCTACGATCGCGACTCCTCGAACAAGGCCATCAAGGACATCAAGGAGCAGGAAGTCTACATGGGGAAATCCCTGATGACCGAGAACGGTACCTTCGTGGTCAACGGCACCGAGCGGGTCATCGTCTCCCAGCTGCACCGTTCGCCGGGTGTGTTCTTCGATCATGACAAGGGCAAGAGCCACTCCTCTGGCAAGCTGCTCTATTCCGCCCGCGTGATTCCCTATCGTGGTTCCTGGCTCGACTTCGAGTTCGATCCCAAGGACAACGTCTTCGTGCGTATCGACCGTCGCCGCAAGCTGCCGGCCACGGTATTGCTGCGTGCGCTGGGCATGAGCGCCGAGGAGATCCTCGACGAATTCTTCGACACCAGCACCTTCCACATCGAGAAACGCGGCTTTTCCGTGGAGCTGGTGCCTTCTCGCCTGCGCGGCGAGACCGCCACCTTCGACATCAAGGATGCCGACGGCAGCCTGATCGTTGAGGAGGGGCGCCGTATCACCCAGAAGCATATCCGCCAGCTGGAGAAGGCCGGCCTCGAGCGCCTCGAGGTGCCGATGGACTACCTGTTCGGCAAGACCCTGGCCAAGGACCAGGTCGATGCCAGCACTGGCGAGCTGATCTGCCCCTGCAACACCGCCATCACCCCCGAACTGCTCGAAAAAATCGGTCAGGCCGGTATCACCAAGGTCGAGACGCTTTACACCAATGACCTGGACTGCGGTCCGTTCGTCTCCGAGACCCTGCGCCTGGATACCACCAGCTCGCAGCTCGAGGCGCTGGTGGAAATCTATCGTATGATGCGCCCCGGCGAGCCGCCCACCAAGGAAGCTGCCGAGACGCTGTTCCACAACCTGTTCTTCACCGAAGACCGCTACGACCTCTCCGGCGTTGGTCGCATGAAGTTCAACCGTCGTCTGCGCCGCGAGTCTGACACCGGCTCCGGCGTGCTCGACAACCGCGACATTCTCGACGTGCTCAAGGAGCTGATCTACATCCGTAACGGCTTCGGTGAAGTCGACGATATCGATCACCTGGGCAACCGTCGCATCCGCTGCGTCGGCGAGATGGCCGAAAACCAGTTCCGTGTTGGCCTGGTGCGCGTCGAGCGTGCGGTCAAGGAGCGTCTCTCCATGGCCGAGAGCGAAGGCCTGATGCCGCAGGACCTGATCAACGCCAAGCCCGTGGCCGCGGCGGTCAAGGAGTTCTTCGGTTCCAGCCAGCTGTCGCAGTTCATGGACCAGAACAACCCGCTCTCCGAGGTCACCCACAAGCGCCGTGTCTCCGCGCTTGGTCCGGGCGGCCTGACTCGTGAGCGGGCCGGCTTCGAGGTGCGTGACGTTCACGCTACTCACTATGGCCGCCTGTGTCCGATCGAGACCCCGGAAGGTCCGAACATCGGTCTGATCAACTCGCTGGCCACCTACAGCCACACCAACAGCTACGGTTTCCTCGAGACGCCGTACCGCAAGGTGGTGGATCGCCAGCTCACCGACGAGGTGGTGCATCTCTCGGCCATCGAGGAGGGCGACTACATCATCGCCCAGGCCTCGGCGACCGTGGACGAGACCAACAAGCTGGTCGACGACCTGGTGCAGGTACGCCACAAGGGCGAGACCACCTTCATGCGCCCCGAGCAGGTGACCCTGATGGACGTGTCACCGCGGCAGGTCGTCTCCGTGGCCGCGGCGCTGATTCCGTTCCTCGAGCACGACGACGCCAACCGCGCACTGATGGGCTCGAACATGCAGCGTCAGGCGGTACCGACCCTGCGCGCCGAGAAGCCGCTGGTGGGTACCGGCATGGAGCGCTTCGTCGCCCGTGACTCCGGCGTCTGCGCCGTGGCCCGGCGTGGCGGTGTGATCGACTCGGTCGACGCCAAGCGCATCGTGGTACGCATCAACGAGGACGAGATCATCGGCGGCGAGGCCGGCGTCGACATCTACAACCTCACCAAGTACGTGCGTTCCAACCAGAACACCTGCATGAACCAGCGTCCGATCGTGCGGCCTGGTGACGTCGTGGCGCGTGGTGACATCCTGGCCGACGGTCCCTCCGTCGACATGGGCGACCTGGCGCTTGGCCAGAACATGCGCATCGCCTTCATGCCCTGGAACGGCTATAACTTCGAGGACTCGATCCTGCTTTCGGAGCGCGTGGTGCAGGAGGATCGCTTCACCACCATCCACATCCAGGAGCTGACCTGCGTTTCCCGCGACACCAAGCTGGGGCCGGAGGAGATCACCTCCGATATTCCCAACGTCGGCGAGTCCGCGCTGGCCAAGCTCGACGAGGCCGGCGTGGTCTACATCGGTGCCGATGTCGGGCCGGGCGATATCCTGGTCGGCAAGGTCACGCCTAAGGGCGAGACCCAGCTGACCCCGGAAGAGAAGCTGCTGCGGGCGATCTTCGGCGAGAAGGCCTCCGACGTGAAGGACACCTCGCTGCGTGCGCCCACCGGGATGCGCGGCACCGTCATCGACGTGCAGGTGTTCACCCGCGACGGCGTGGAGAAGGACTCGCGGGCGCTGGCTATCGAACAGATGCAGCTCGACGAGGTCCGCAAGGACCTGCAGGAGACCTACCGCATCGCCGAGGAAGCCACCTTCGAGCGCCTCAAACGCACCTTGTCCGGCGAGCCGGTCAACGGTGGGCCCAAGCTGAAGAAGGGCGACGTGCTCTCCGATAGCTACCTCGAGGAACTGCCGCGCCAGCAGTGGTTCAAGCTGCGTCTTCAGGACGAGTCGCTCAACGAGCTGCTGGCTCAGGCCGACGAGCAGTTGGAGAATCGCCGCAAGGAGATGGAAGAGCGCTTCGAGGACAAGAAGCGCAAGCTGACCCAGGGCGACGACCTGGCGCCGGGCGTGCTCAAGATCGTCAAGGTCTACCTGGCGGTCAAGCGGCGCATCCAGCCGGGTGACAAGATGGCCGGTCGTCACGGTAACAAGGGGGTCATCTCCGCCATCATGCCGGTCGAGGACATGCCCTTCGATGGCAAGGGTGAGCCGGTGGATATCGTCCTCAACCCGCTGGGCGTACCGTCGCGCATGAACGTCGGTCAGATCCTCGAGACCCACCTGGGCCTGGCGGCCTGGGGCCTGGGCCAGAAGATCGATGCCATGCTGCGCGAGGCGCGCGAGCAGCAGATCGCCCAGCTGCGGGAGTTCCTCGGCCAGGTCTACAACACCACCGAAGGTACGCGGATCGAAGATCTCGACTCGCTCACCGACGAGGAGATCATCGCACTGGCCAAGAACCTGCGTGGCGGCGTGCCGATGGCCTCGCCGGTATTCGACGGTGCCGCGGAAGGCGAGATCAAGCAACTGCTGCGCCTGGCCGACCTGCCGGATTCCGGACAGATGGCCCTGTATGACGGGCGTACCGGCGATGCCTTCGACCGCTCGGTGACGGTGGGCTACATGTACATGCTCAAGCTCAACCACCTGGTAGACGACAAGATGCACGCCCGTTCCACTGGCTCCTATTCGCTCGTCACCCAGCAGCCGCTGGGCGGCAAGGCGCAGTTCGGCGGCCAGCGCTTCGGTGAGATGGAGGTGTGGGCACTGGAAGCCTACGGTGCCGCCTACACCCTCCAGGAGATGCTCACGGTGAAGTCCGACGACGTGGAAGGTCGCACCAAGATGTACAAGAGCATTGTCGACGGCGACCACACCATGCATGCCGGCATGCCGGAGTCCTTCAACGTACTGGTGAAGGAAATCCGTTCGCTGGGCATCGATATCGAGTTAGAGAGCTAGGAGCCGACTCCATGAAAGATTTGGTGAAAGTCCTCAAGTCGCAGTCACAGTCCGAAGAGTTCGATGCGATCAAGATCTCGCTCGCCTCGCCGGACATGATCCGCTCCTGGTCCTATGGTGAGGTCAAGAAGCCCGAGACCATCAACTACCGCACCTTCAAGCCGGAGCGGGATGGCCTGTTCTGCGCCAAGATCTTCGGTCCGGTGAAGGACTACGAGTGCCTGTGCGGCAAGTACAAGCGCATGAAGCACCGCGGCATCATCTGCGAAAAGTGCGGCGTCGAGGTGACCAAGGCCGCCGTGCGCCGCGAGCGCATGGGCCACATCGAGCTGGCCTCGCCGGTGGCACACATCTGGTTCCTCAAGTCGCTGCCGTCGCGTATCGGCATGTTCCTCGACATGACCCTGCGCGACATCGAGCGGGTGCTCTATTTCGAGAGCTTCGTGGTCATCGATCCGGGTATGACCACCTTGGAGCGCGGCCAGCTGCTCAACGACGAGCAGTACTTCGAGGCCCTCGAGGAGTTCGGTGACGACTTCGACGCCCGCATGGGCGCCGAGGCGATCCAGGCGCTGCTCAAGGACATCGACCTCGCCGAGGAGGTCGACCGCCTGCGCGAGGAGATCCCGCAGAC
The DNA here is from genome assembly GCF_052439355.1 of Halomonas sp. E19. Taxonomy (NCBI): domain Bacteria; kingdom Pseudomonadati; phylum Pseudomonadota; class Gammaproteobacteria; order Oceanospirillales; family Halomonadaceae; genus Halomonas; species Halomonas sp. E19. The sequence continues at coordinate 16,768 of NZ_JBNFWU010000001.1, forward strand.
CAACTCCGAGACCAAGATCAAGAAGCTCTCCAAGCGGCTCAAGCTGCTCGAGGCCTTCCTCAACTCCGGCAACGACCCGGCGTGGATGGTCATGGAAGTGCTGCCGGTGCTGCCGCCGGACCTGCGTCCGCTGGTGCCGCTGGACGGCGGCCGCTTTGCCACCTCCGACCTCAACGATCTGTACCGTCGGGTGATCAACCGCAACAACCGACTGAAGCGGCTGCTCGACCTCAATGCGCCGGACATCATTGTGCGCAACGAGAAGCGCATGCTGCAGGAGGCGGTGGATGCGCTGCTCGACAACGGCCGTCGCGGCCGGGCCATCACCGGCTCCAACAAGCGTCCGCTGAAGTCGCTGGCCGACATGATCAAGGGCAAGCAGGGCGCTTCCGCCAGAACCTGCTGGGCAAGCGCGTCGACTACTCCGGCCGTTCGGTCATCACCGTCGGCCCGACCCTGCGCCTGCACCAGTGCGGTCTGCCGAAGAAGATGGCGCTGGAGCTGTTCAAGCCGTTCATCTACTCGAAGCTGCAGTCGCTGGGCCACGCCTCCACCATCAAGGCGGCCAAGAAGATGGTCGAGCGCGAGCTGCCCGAGGTGTGGGACATCCTCGCCGACGTCATTCGCGAGCATCCGGTGCTGCTCAACCGTGCGCCGACCCTGCACCGCCTCGGCATCCAGGCCTTCGAGCCGCTGCTGATCGAAGGCAAGGCGATCCAACTGCACCCGCTGGTGTGTGCCGCCTACAACGCCGACTTCGACGGTGACCAGATGGCGGTCCACGTGCCGCTGACGCTGGAAGCCCAGCTCGAGGCGCGGGCACTGATGATGGCCACCAACAACGTGCTGTCGCCGGCCAACGGTGACCCGATCATCGTGCCGTCGCAGGACGTCGTTCTGGGTCTGTACTACATGACCCGCGAGAAGATCAACGCCAAGGGCGAGGGCATGGTGTTCTCCGACCTCAATGAGGTGGAGCGCGCCTTCGGTACCCAGAATGTGTCGCTGCATGCCCGCGTCAAGGTGCGCCTGACTGAGATTCTGATCGACGAGGAGAGCGGCGAGCAGAGCACCGCGCGCACCCTCTACGACACCACCGTGGGCCGTGCGCTGCTGTTCCGCATCCTGCCCGACGGCGTGCCCTTCGAGCTGGTCGATCAGCCGATGAAGAAGAAGGCGATCTCCAGACTGCTCAACGAGGTCTATCGCCGTGCCGGCCTCAAGCCGACGGTCATCTTTGCCGACCAGCTGATGTACACCGGCTTTCGCATGGCGACCTGGTCGGGCGCGTCTATCGGCGTCAACGACTTCGTCATTCCCGATGAGAAGAGCGAGATCGTCGAAGCCGCCGAGGCCGAGGTCAAGGAGATCGAGGACCAGTTCTCCTCCGGCCTCGTCACCGCGGGCGAGAAGTACAACAAGGTCATCGACATCTGGTCCAAGGCCAACGACAAGGTGGCCAAGGCGATGATGGCGGGCATCTCCAAGGAGACCGTGGTCGACCGCGACGGCAACGAGGTGGAGCAGGACTCGTTCAACAGCGTGTTCATCATGGCCGACTCCGGCGCCCGGGGTAGCGCCGCCCAGATTCGCCAGTTGGCGGGGATGCGCGGCCTGATGGCCAAGCCCGACGGCTCAATCATCGAGACGCCGATCGTGGCCAACTTCCGCGAGGGCCTGAACGTACTGCAGTACTTCATCTCGACCCACGGCGCCCGGAAGGGTCTGGCGGATACCGCTCTCAAGACCGCCAACTCCGGTTACCTGACCCGTCGTCTGGTCGATGTGGCTCAGGACATGGTGATTACCGAGATCGACTGCGGTACCGAGCAGGGCCTCACCCTGCACCCGGTCATCGAGGGTGGCGACATCATCGTCTCGCTGGCCCAGCGCGTGCTGGGCCGCGTGGTGGCGCAGGATGTCATCGATCCGGCCACCGACGAGGTGCTGATCGAGAAGGGCACCCTGCTCGACGAGGCCTGGTGCGAGCGCCTCGATACCATGGGCGTCGACGAGATCGTGGTGCGCAGCGCCATCACCTGTGAATCGACCCACGGCGTCTGTTCGTCCTGTTATGGCCGCGACCTGGCTCGCGGGCATCAGGTCAACATCGGCGAGGCCGTGGGCGTTATTGCCGCCCAGTCGATCGGTGAGCCGGGTACCCAGCTGACCATGCGGACCTTCCACATCGGTGGTGCCGCTTCACGTGCTTCGGCAGTGGACAGCGTGCAGGTCAAGCACGGTGGTAAAGTCCGCCTGCACAACATGAAGTTTGTGGAGCGCGCCGACGGCAAGCTGGTGGTGGTGTCCCGCTCCAGCGCCCTGGCGGTGGCCGACGAGCATGGCCGCGAGCGCGAGTATTACAAGCTTCCCTACGGTGCCGAGCTGTCGGTCAAGGACGGCGAGGCGGTGGATGCCGGCCAGGCCGTGGCGAAGTGGGACCCGCACACCCACCCGATCATCGCCGAGGCGGCGGGTAAGGTGCAGTACGTCGACATGGACGAAGGGGTCACGATCCACCGCAGCGTGGACGAGATGACCGGTCTCTCCTCCATCGAGGTGATCGAGTCGGCGGCGCGTCCCCAGGCGGGCCGTGACAAGCGCCCGATGATTCTGCTCACTGACGAAAGCGGTGAGCCGGTCAGCGTGGCAGGTTCCAATACGCCGGTGCAGTACCTGCTGCCGGGCAACGCCATCGTCTCGGTGGATGATGGCTCGCAGATCGGCGTCGGCGAGATCGTCGCGCGTATCCCGGTGGAGGCGTCCGGTACCAAGGACATCACCGGGGGTCTGCCGCGTGTGGCCGATTTGTTCGAGGCGCGTAAGCCGAAGGAGCCGGCCATCCTCGCCGACATCAGCGGTACGGTCAGCTTCGGCAAGGAGACCAAGGGCAAGCGTCGCCTGACGATCACGCCGGACGACAACAGCGACCCGTTCGAGATGCTGATTCCCAAGTGGCGCCAGATCGCCGTCTTTGAGGGGAGAGCGTCGAGAAAGGCGAGGTGATCTCGGACGGCCCGAGCAACCCGCACGACATCCTGCGTCTGTTGGGCGTGGCGGAGCTGGCCAAATACATCACCGCCGAGATCCAGGAGGTCTACCGTCTGCAGGGCGTAGGTATCAACGACAAGCACATCGAGGTGATCGTGCGTCAGATGCTGCGCAAGGTGGAGATCACCGACGCCGGCGACTCCGACTTTATCCCGGGCGACCAGGTCGAACTGGTCCGGGTGCTGGAGCAGAATGCGCGGTTGACCCAGGCCGACAAGTTCCCAGCTAAGTACCAGCGTGTGCTGCTGGGTATCACCAAGGCCAGCCTGGCCACCGAGTCGTTTATCTCCGCGGCCTCCTTCCAGGAGACCACGCGGGTGCTGACCGAGGCAGCGGTGACCGGCAAGCGCGACTACCTGCGCGGCCTGAAGGAGAACGTGGTGGTGGGTCGCCTGATCCCGGCGGGTACGGGTCTGGCTCACCATCAGGAGCGCCGCCGCAAGCGGGACGACACCGAGCGTCTGCTCCACCCGTCGGCCTTCGACGTCGAGCAGGAGCTGGGTGCCCAGCTCACCGCACTCGATTCGGACGACGACGAACTGTAGCAGGTCGGCGGACGTCAGGCGGGGTTCCCCGCTTGACGTCTTGCCTGCTAACCCTTAGAATGCGCAGCCTTTAACAGTGGGGTGGGTGCGCCCGCGTCCGCTGGAAAGGCAAGGCAACCATTGGAGTCAGCTACACAACATGGCAACGATCAATCAGCTCGTGCGCAAGCCGCGCAAGCGCCCCGTCGCCAAGAGCGACGTGCCGGCGCTGCAGGCCTGTCCGCAGAAGCGCGGTGTCTGTACCCGCGTCTACACTACCACCCCGAAGAAGCCGAACTCGGCCCTGCGTAAGGTCTGCCGCGTGCGCCTGACCAACGGGTTCGAAGTGTCGTCCTATATCGGTGGTGAAGGCCACAACCTTCAGGAACACTCTGTCGTGCTGATCCGCGGCGGTCGTGTCAAGGACTTGCCGGGTGTGCGTTACCACACCGTGCGCGGCGCCCTGGATACCTCCGGCGTGCAGAACCGCAAGCAGGCCCGTTCCAAGTACGGTACCAAGCGTCCGAAGTCCTAATAGGCCTCGGTACGTAACAGAATCAATTCGGTCTGATAAGAGTAAGGTCGGGCGTCGCGGGTTCGTTACGAGCGTGCGGGAGTTCCGGGTTTGCCTGAAAGACCCTTCGCTAGAGGGCTTGTCATGCCTAGAAGAAGAGTTGTTGCCAAGCGCGAGATCCTGCCGGATCCCAAGTTCGGAAGTGAGCGTTTGGCCAAGTTCATGAACCACCTGATGGTCAGCGGCAAGAAGTCCACAGCTGAGCGCATCGTCTATGGTGCGCTGGACACGGTTGCCGAGCGTAGCAAGGAAGAGCCGCTGGAGATTTTCGATCGCGCGCTGGAAGCCATCCAGCCGATGGTCGAGGTCAAGTCCCGCCGCGTCGGTGGTGCAACCTATCAGGTGCCGGTAGAAGTTCGTCCGTCGCGTCGCCAGGCGTTGGCCATGCGCTGGCTGGTGGATGCGGCGCGCAAGCGTGGTGAGAAGACCATGGTGCAGCGCCTCGCCGGCGAAATGCTCGATGCCGCGGAAGGCAAGGGCTCAGCGGTGAAGAAGCGTGAAGACGTGCATCGCATGGCGGAAGCCAACAAGGCGTTCTCGCACTACCGTTTCTAAGCGCAGCGCTTCTAAACGCATCGCCAACCAACGGGGAGTTCCACCGTGGCACGCAAGACACCTCTCAACCGCTATCGCAACATCGGGATCTGTGCCCACGTCGACGCGGGCAAGACCACTACTACCGAGCGTGTGCTGTTCTACACCGGCTTGTCCCACAAGCTGGGTGAAGTGCACGACGGTGCTGCCACCACCGACTGGATGGAGCAGGAGCAGGAGCGGGGCATTACCATTACCTCAGCTGCTGTCACCACCTTCTGGAAGGGCATGAGTCAGCAGTTCGACGAGCACCGCATCAACATCATCGACACCCCCGGGCACGTCGACTTCACCGTCGAGGTTGAGCGTTCCCTGCGCGTGCTCGACGGTGCCGTCGTGGTGCTGTGCGGCAGCTCCGGCGTTCAGCCGCAGACCGAGACCGTCTGGCGCCAGGCCAACAAGTACGAAGTGCCGCGCATGGTGTTCGTCAATAAGATGGACCGTACCGGCGCCGACTTCTTCATGGTTGTCAGCCAGCTCAAGGACCGCCTGAACGCCAATGCGGTGCCGATCCAGATCAACTGGGGCACCGAGGAAGAGTTCAAAGGCGTCATCGATCTGATCGAGATGAAGGCCATTCTCTGGAATGAAGCCGATCAGGGCATGAGCTACCAGCTGGTCGAAATCCCGGAAGAGCTTCAGGAAACTGCCGCCGAGTATCGCGAGCAGATGATGGAAGCCGCCGCGGAAGCCTCCGAAGAGCTGATGGATAAGTACCTCGAAGAGGGCGAGCTCTCTAACGAGGAGATCAAGGCCGGCCTGCGTCGCCGCACCCTGGACAACGAGATCGTGCTGGTCACCTGCGGTTCGGCGTTCAAGAACAAGGGCGTGCAGGCGGTGCTGGATGCCATCGTCGAGTACATGCCGTCCCCGGTCGAGGTCAAGGCCATTGAGGGCGAGCTGGACGATAAGGACGGCACCATCGCCACCCGCGAGGCTGACGACAACGCGCCGTTCGCTGCGCTGGCGTTCAAGATCGCTACCGACCCCTTCGTCGGTACCCTGACCTTCATCCGCGTCTACTCGGGCGTGCTGAATTCCGGCGACAGCGTCTACAACTCCGTCAAGCAGAAGAAGGAGCGCATCGGCCGTATCGTGCAGATGCACGCCAACTCGCGCGAGGAGATCAAGCAGGTCTACGCTGGCGATATCGCCGCCTGTATCGGCTTGAAGGACGTCACTACCGGTGACACCCTGTGTGATCTCGAGAACAAGATCGTGCTCGAGCGCATGGAATTCCCTGAGCCGGTTATCTCGGTCGCCGTCGAGCCGAAGTCCAAGGCCGATCAGGAGAAGATGGGCGTGGCGCTGGGCAAGCTGGCCCAGGAGGATCCGTCCTTCCGCGTCAAGACCGATGAAGAAACCGGCCAGACCATCATCTCCGGCATGGGCGAGCTGCACCTGGACATCATCGTCGACCGCATGCGTCGCGAGTTTAAGGTCGAAGCGAACATCGGCAAGCCGCAGGTCGCCTACCGCGAAACCATCCGCGGCAAGGTCGAGCAGGAAGGCAAGTTCGTGCGTCAGTCCGGTGGTCGTGGCCAGTACGGTCATGTCTGGCTGCGCATCGAGCCGCTCACCGAGGCGGACAAGGGCGACGACGAAGAAATGCACTTCAAGTTCGCGTCCGAGATCGTCGGCGGTGTGGTACCCAAGGAGTACGTGGGTGCCGTCGAGAAAGGGCCTACGAGCAGCTGCAGAACGGCGTCATCGCGGGTTATCCGATGATTGACGTCAAGGTCACGCTGTACGATGGCTCCTACCATGACGTGGACTCGAACGAGAACGCGTTCAAGGTCGCCTCTTCCATGGCTGTCAAGGAAGGGGCGCGCAAGGCCAAGGCCGTGCTGCTGGAACCGGTGATGAAGGTCGAAGTCGTGACCCCCGAGGATTTCATGGGTGACGTCATGGGCGACCTCAACCGTCGCCGCGGTCTGGTACAAGGCATGGATGACTCTTCCTCCGGAAAGATCATCCGCGCGATGGTGCCGCTGGGTGAGATGTTCGGTTATGCGACCGATCTGCGCTCACAGACCCAGGGTCGTGCGAGCTACGTTATGGAGTTCGCGAAGTACGAAGAGGCGCCCTCCAGCATCGTTGAAGCCGTCATCAATCAGAAAGGCTAACCGCTAGCAAACGTTAAAGAGGTTATCGAAGTGGCTAAGGAAAAATTCGAACGTTCCAAACCGCACGTCAACGTCGGCACCATCGGTCACGTCGACCACGGCAAGACCACTCTGACTGCGGCCCTGACTCGCGTTTCTGCTGAGGTGTTTGGTGGCGAGATGCGTGCTTTCGACACCATCGACAATGCCCCGGAAGAGCGTGAGCGCGGTATCACCATCGCGACGTCTCACGTCGAGTACCAGTCCGAAGCGCGTCACTACGCGCACGTCGACTGCCCGGGGCACGCCGACTACGTCAAGAACATGATCACCGGTGCCGCGCAGATGGACGGCGCCATCCTGGTCTGTTCCGCAGCTGACGGCCCCATGCCGCAGACTCGCGAGCACATCCTGCTGTCTCGCCAGGTTGGCGTTCCGTACATCGTCGTGTTCCTGAACAAGGCCGACATGGTCGACGACGAAGAGCTGCTTGAGCTGGTCGAGATGGAAGTTCGCGAGCTGCTCAACGAGTACGACTTCCCGGGCGACGACACGCCGATCATCATTGGCTCCGCGCTGATGGCCCTGAACGGCGAAGACGACAACGGCATGGGCACCACCGCCGTTGCCAACCTGATCAAGGCGCTGGACGACTATATCCCCGAGCCGGAGCGTGCCATCGATCAGCCGTTCCTGATGCCGATCGAGGACGTGTTCTCCATCTCCGGCCGTGGCACCGTGGTTACCGGTCGTATCGAGCGCGGTATCGTCAAGTCTGGCGAGGAAGTCGAGATCGTCGGTATCCGTGACACCACCAAGACCACCGTTACCGGTGTCGAGATGTTCCGCAAGCTGCTCGACGAAGGTCGTGCGGGTGAGAACGTCGGCGCCCTGCTGCGCGGCACCAAGCGTGATGAAGTCGAGCGTGGTCAGGTTCTGGCCAAGCCGGGCACCATCAAGCCGCACACCGTCTTCGAAGCCGAAGTTTACGTGCTGTCCAAGGAAGAAGGTGGTCGTCACACCCCGTTCTTCAAGGGCTACCGTCCGCAGTTCTACTTCCGTACCACTGACGTGACCGGTACCTGTGAACTGCCGGAAGGCGTTGAGATGGTCATGCCGGGCGACAACGTCAAGATGGTTGTCACCCTGATCGCTCCGATCGCCATGGACGATGGCCTGCGTTTCGCCATCCGCGAGGGCGGTCGTACCGTCGGCGCCGGCGTCGTGGCCAAGATCGTTCAGTAAGCCGCTGGCTGCTGACTGATCGAAGGGGCTCCGCAAGGAGCCCCTTCTGCGCACCTGAAGCAGAGTGTTTGACTCTCGTCTTGGGGGTGCATATAATGCGCATCCTTTGAATGCGTGGGTAGGCGGCTTGTGCCGTCGCCATCCATTGGAGTTTAGGGCAAATGCAGAACCAGAAGATTCGCATTCGGTTGAAGGCGTTCGACCATCGCCTGATCGACCAGTCCGCCGCGGAGATCGTCGATACCGCCAAGCGTACCGGTGCTCAGGTTCGGGGTCCGATCCGCTGCCGACCAATCGTGAGCGCTACACGGTGCTGATTTCGCCGCACGTCAACAAGGACGCGCGCGACCAGTACGAGATTCGCACTCACAAGCGTGTGCTCGACATCGTCGAGCCGACCGAAAAAACCGTCGATGCGCTGATGAAGCTCGACCTCGCCGCCGGCGTGGACGTGCAGATCAAGCTCGACTAACCACACTAGACACCCCGCGGCCCAGCGCTTCACGTGATGATCAGTTGAAGCAGCAGCCGCCACGCCGTGATGGCGTCATACAACGTGCTAGTGGAATGCTCTGGAAAGGGCAGCCATAGCGGGTGATAGCCCCGTACACTAAAGGAGACTGAGAATGACTATCGGTTTGGTCGGTAGAAAGGCCGGTATGACCCGTGTCTTTACCGAGGAGGGCGCTTCCGTGCCCGTGACCGTTATCGAGGTTGCGCCGAATCGCGTCACTAGCGTGAAGAGCGTCGAAAGCGACGGTTACGCTGCGATTCAGGTGACAGCCGGCTCCCGCAAGGCCAAGCACCTTACCAAGGCGCAAGCCGGGCTTTATGCCAAGGCTGGTGTCGAGGCCGGTCGTTCGCTGATGGAGTTCCGCCTCGCTGAAGGCGATGAAGCTCCGGAAGTGGGCGGCGAACTCACCGTATCCCTCTTCGAAGCTGGTCAGAAGGTCGATGTGACCGGCACCTCCAAGGGCAAGGGCTTCCAGGGCGCCGTCAAGCGCTGGAACTTCCGCACCCAGGACGCCACTCACGGCAACTCCCTGTCGCACCGTGCGCCGGGTTCCATCGGTATGTGCCAGACGCCGGGCCGTGTCTTCAAAGGCAAGAAAATGGCCGGCCAGATGGGCAATGTCCGCTGCACCGTGCAGAGCCTCGAAGTCGTTCGCGTTGATGCCGAGCGTAACCTGCTGCTGATCAAGGGTGCCGTGCCCGGCGCTACCGGTAGCGAAGTCATCGTGCGCAGCGCCGTCAAAGCTGGCTGAAGGGGATAACACCGATGAATCTGAATCTTGCTGCAGGCGCGGGTACTGTCGAAGTCGCCGACGCCACCTTTGGCAAAGAATTCAACGAAGCGCTGGTTCACCAGGTCGTCACCGCCTATCTGGCCGGTGCGCGTCAGGGGACTCGTGCTCAGAAGACCCGTTCTGACGTCAGCGGCGGTGGCAAGAAGCCGTGGCGCCAGAAGGGTACCGGTCGCGCTCGCGCCGGCACCATCCGTTCGCCGCTGTGGCGCAGCGGTGGCGTGACCTTCGCGGCTCGCCCGCAGGATCACTCCCAAAAAGTCAACCGCAAGATGTACCGTGCGGCGATGCGCGCCATTCTCTCTGAGCTGGTTCGTCAGGAACGCCTGATTGCCATCGACGAGTTCACGGTGGATGCGCCGAAGACCAAGCAGCTGGTCGCCAAGCTGGCTGAGCTGGGCCTGGAGAAAGCGCTGATCGTCACCGAGGAAGTCGACGAGAAGCTCTACCTGGCCGCTCGCAATATCCCCAACGTGGCGGTGGTGGATGTGGCTGCTGCCGATCCGGTGAGCCTGATCGCCTTCGACAAGGTGCTGGTCACCGTCTCTGCTCTGCGCAAATTCGAGGAGAAGCTGGCATGAACCAGGAGCGCGTATTCAAGGTTCTGCTTGGTCCGCACGTGACCGAGAAGGCCGCTTTCGCCGCCGAGCGCAACCAGTATGTGTTCAAAGTGGCCAGCGACGCGACCAAGCCGGAAATCAAGCAGGCCGTGCAGGTGCTGTTTGGCAAGAAGGTTGACCGCGTCCAGGTGCTGAACATGAAGGGCAAGACCAAGCGCACCGCGCACGGTCTGGGCCGCCGCCAGGGCTACCGCAAGGCCTACGTGACCCTGGCTGCTGGTGAAACGCTCGAAGACTTCACTGGCGCCGAATAAGGGCAGGAGTACGGATCATGGCAATCGTCAAGACTAAACCCACATCCGCCGGTCGTCGCCACGTCGTCAAGGTCGTCAGCGAAGATCTGCACAAGGGCAAGCCCTACGCACCCCTGCTCGAGAAGCAGTCGCGCAGCGGCGGTCGCAACAACTACGGTCGCATCACCACCCGTCACGTGGGCGGCGGTCACCGTCAGCACTACCGTCTGATCGACTTCAAGCGCACCAAGGATGGCGTTCCCGCCATCGTCGAGCGCCTCGAATACGATCCGAATCGTAGCGCCAACATTGCGCTGCTGAAGTACCTGGACGGCGAGCGTCGCTACATCATCGCGCCCAAAGGCGTGAGCGCTGGCGACAAGCTCGAGTCCGGTGTGAATGCGGCGATCAAGAAGGGCAACACCCTGCCGCTGCGCAACATTCCGCTGGGTTCCACCGTGCACTGCATCGAGCTCAAGCCCGGCAAGGGCGCGCAGATTGCTCGCAGCGCCGGAACCAGCGCTCAGCTGGTGGCGCGCGATGGCAACTACGCCACCCTGCGTTTGCGCTCCGGCGAGATGCGCAAGGTGCTGTCGGAGTGCCGTGCGACTCTGGGTGAAGTGAGCAATTCCGAGCACAGCCTGCGTCAGCTTGGCAAGGCCGGTGCAAAGCGCTGGAGAGGTGTACGACCGACCGTTCGTGGTGTGGCCATGAACCCGGTTGACCACCCGCATGGTGGCGGTGAAGGCCGCACCAGCGGAGGCCGTCATCCGGTGACCCCGTGGGGCGTACCCACCAAGGGCCACAAGACCCGCAAGAACAAGCGCACTGACGCGCTGATCGTTCGTCGCCGTAAGGCCAAGTAACAGACATTGAGGGGTAACGGCTGTGCCACGTTCACTGAAGAAAGGTCCTTTTATCGACCTTCATCTGCTGAAGAAGGTTGAGGCTGCAGTGGAAAAGAACGACCGCAAACCGATCAAGACCTGGTCGCGTCGTTCCATGATCCTGCCGAACATGGTGGGACTCACCATTGCAGTCCATAACGGTCGCCAACACGTCCCGGTGCATGTCTCCGAGGAAATGGTTGGCCACAAGCTGGGCGAATTCGCTGCCACCCGCACCTATCGCGGTCATGCGGCGGACAAGAAAGCCAAACGGTAAGCCAGAGAGGATTGAGAGATGGAAGTCACAGCTAAGCTGCGTGGCGCTCGTTTATCCGCCCAGAAGGCCCGTTTGGTGGCTGACCAGGTGCGCGGTAAGCCTGTCGCCGAGGCGCTCGACCTGCTGACCTTCTCCCCGAAGAAGGCTGCCAAGCTGGTCAAGAAGGTGCTGCAGTCCGCCATCGCGAATGCGGAAGAAAACAACGGCATGGATATCGACGAGCTGCGTGTCTCGACCATCTGCGTCGATGAGGGCATGACGCTCAAGCGCATCAAGCCGCGGGCCAAGGGTCGTGCGGATCGCATTCTGAAGCGCACTTGCCACATCACCGTCAAGGTAGCCGAGAAGTAGGAGTCGACCAGATGGGTCAGAAAGTCAATCCGACAGGTATTCGGCTGGGTATCGTCAAGGATCACACCTCGGTGTGGTACGCCGAACGCGGTGCTTATGCCGACAAGCTGAACAATGATCTCGAGGTACGTCGCTTCCTCGAGGAGCGCCTGAAGAACGCTTCGGTGAGTAAGATTACCATCGAGCGTCCGGCGAACAACGCTCGTATCACCATTCACACTGCCCGTCCGGGTATCGTGATCGGCAAGAAGGGCGAGGACGTCGACAAGCTGCGTCGTGACGTCACCGCGATGATGGGCGTGCCCGTGCACGTCAACATCGAGGAAGTCCGCAAGCCGGAACTCGACGCCAAGCTCGTCGCGCAGAATATCGCCGGCCAGCTCGAACGTCGCGTGATGTTCCGTCGCGCCATGAAGCGTTCCGTGCAGAACGCCATGCGCCTGGGTGCAGGTGGTATCAAGGTGATGCTGTCAGGTCGCCTGGGTGGTGCCGAAATCGCACGTACCGAGTGGTACCGCGAAGGCCGCGTGCCGCTTCACACCCTGCGTGCGGACATCGATTACGCCACCTACGAAGCAAAAACCACCTACGGCATCATCGGTGTCAAGGTTTGGGTCTTCAAGGGTGAAATCCTCGGGGGCATCGAAGAGGTCCGCGCCAAGGCCAAGCAACAGCCGCAGGCCGCGCCCTCCAAGAAGAAAGGTTCCAGGTAAGGGGAGAGCGAGTCGATGTTACAGCCCAAGCGCATGAAATTCCGCAAGATGATGAAGGGCCGCAACCGCGGTCTGGCCCATCGCGGAAGCAAGATCAGCTTCGGGGAATACGGCCTCAAAGCTACCGGTCGTGGCCGCCTCACCGCGCGTCAGATCGAAGCCGGCCGTCGCGCAATCACCCGCCACGTCAAGCGTGGCGGCAAGATCTGGATTCGCGTATTCCCTGATAAGCCGATTTCCAAGAAGCCTCTCGAAGTCCGTATGGGTAAGGGCAAGGGCTCCGTCGAGTACTGGGTCGCGCAGATCCAGCCGGGTCGGGTCCTGTATGAAATCGAAGGCGTGTCCGAAGAGCTGGCTCGTGAAGCCTTCACTCTCGCCGCCCAGAAAATGCCCGTATCCACCACCTTTGTGAAGCGGACGGTGATGTGATGAAAGCCCAGGAAATTCGTGAAAAGTCAGTTGAGCAGCTCCAGGAGCAGCTCTTCGAACTCCTCCGCGAGCAGTTCAACCTGCGCATGCAGAAGGCCACCGGCCAACTGAGCCAGACTCATCTGCTCAAGCAGGTTCGTCGGGACATCGCCCGGGTGAAGACTGTGCTCAACGAGAAGGCAGGTGACTGAGATGGCCGAAGAAAAGAAAGCCCGTACGCTCACCGGCAAGGTGGTGAGCGACAAGATGGAGAAGTCCATCGTCGTCATGATCGAGCGTCGCGAGCGTCATCCGATCTATGGCAAGTACGTCAAGCGCTCCACCAAGCTGCACGCCCATGACGAGGCGAACCAGGCGAAGACCGGCGATCTGGTTGCTATTCAGGAGTGCCGTCCGCTGTCCAAGAAGAAATCTTGGACCTTGGTCGAAGTGCTTGAGCAGGCCAAGGGCTAAGCTCGGCGTGAGCAGTCAGATTAGGTTTGGAGAAAACCGATGATTCAGACTCAGACAATGCTGGATGTCGCCGACAACAGCGGAGCGCGCCGGGTGCAGTGCATCAAGGTGCTCGGTGGTTCACACCGCCGTTACGCCCACGTTGGTGACATCATCAAGGTCACGGTGAAGGAAGCTATTCCCCGTGGCAAGGTCAAGAAGGGCCAGGTGCTCAAGGCAGTGGTCGTTCGCACCAGAAGTGGCGTGCGTCGTGCCGACGGCTCGCTGATTCGCTTCGACGGAAATGCGGCCGTTCTGTTGAACAACACCAACGAACAGCCGATCGGGACCCGTATCTTCGGGCCGGTGACCCGTGAACTTCGTAACGAGAAGTTCATGAAGATCATTTCCCTGGCGCCCGAAGTGCTGTAAGGAGCGAGGCGGATATGCAAAAGATCAAACGTGACGATCAAGTCATCGTCATCGCCGGCAAGGATAAGGGCAAGCGTGGCACCGTCAAGCGCGTCCTCAGGGACGACCGCTTCGTCGTGTCCGGTGTGAACATGATCAAGCGTCACACCAAGCCCAATCCTATGGCGGGCAATCAGGGCGGTATCGTCGAGCGCGAGGCTCCGATTCACGCGTCCAACGTGGCGATCTTCAATTCGGAGACCGGTAAGGCGGATCGCGTCGGCTTCCAGGTGAAGGAAGACGGTACCAAGGTACGCATCTACAAGTCGACGCAGACGCAGATCGACGCCTAACGCGAGTCGGGTAGCAAAATGGCGAACTTGAAAGAACGTTATCAGAACGAGGTGGTGGCTCAGCTCCAAGAGCAGTTCAGCTACGCCAACGTGATGCAGGTGCCGCGGATCACCAAGGTGACCCTCAACATGGGCATCGGTGACGCGACCAGCGACAAGAAGCTGATCGAGAATGCCATCGGCGACTTGGAGAAGCTCTCCGGTCAGAAGCCGCTGGTGACCAATGCGCGCAAGTCCGTCGCGGGCTTCAAGGTGCGCGAAGGTTGGCCGATCGGCATCAAGGTGACCCTGCGCGCCGAGCGCATGTGGGATTTCCTCGATCGCCTGGTCAACATCGCGATTCCCCGCGTACGTGACTTCCGTGGTCTCAACCCGAAGTCCTTCGACGGTCGCGGCAACTACTCCATGGGTGTACGTGAGCAGATCATCTTCCCCGAGATCGAGTATGATAAGATCGATCGGATTCGTGGTCTGGATGTCACCATCACCACTACTGCCAACACCGACGACGAAGGTCGTGCGCTGCTGAGCGCGCTGAACTTCCCGTTCAAGAAATAAGGGTGGGATCATGGCAAAGAAAAGCATGATGGAGCGTGAGCTCAAGCGCACCAAGCTGGTCGAGAAATATGCGGCCCGCCGTGCCGAGCTCAAGGCGATCATCCAGAGCGTGAACTCTTCCGATGAAGAGCGCTTCGAGGCGACGCTGAAGCTGCAGCAGTTGCCGCGCGACTCCAGTCCGGTACGCCAGCGTAACCGCTGTCGCATCACCGGTCGTCCGCACGGCTACTACAACAAGTTCGGCCTTGGCCGTAACAAGCTGCGTGAAGCCGCCATGCGTGGCGAGGTCCCTGGGCTGAAGAAGTCCAGCTGGTAAGCCGCCACGGAAACATCAGGAGCGCAACGTAAATGAGCATGCAAGACACTCTGGCGGATATGTTCACCCGTATCCGCAATGCGCAGATGGCCACCAAGGAGACGGTTACCATGCCGTCTTCCAAACTCAAGGTCGAGGTGGCCCGCGTATTGAAGGAAGAGGGCTACATTACCGACTTCGCGGTTGCTGAAGGCGCCAAGCCCGAGCTGACCGTGACCCTCAAGTATTTCGAGGGCAGGCCGGTCATCGAGCATCTGCAGCGGGTCTCCAAGCCCTCACTGCGCCAGTACAAGGGCAAGGATGCACTGCCCAAGGTAGCCGATGGTCTGGGTGTGGCGATCGTCAGCACTTCCAAGGGCGTGATGACCGACCGCGCCGCTCGCCAAGCGGGCGTCGGTGGCGAAGTCATCTGCACCGTATTCTAGGAGTCTGGAATGTCCCGCGTAGCCAAATATCCGGTTAAAGTGCCCGCCGGCGTCGAGATCAAGCTCGACGGCGACCAGCTGACCGCCAAGGGTGGTCAGGGCACGCTGTCCTTGACCGTTCACCCGGACGTGGTCATCAGCCAGGGCGATGGTCAGCTGACCTTCACCCCGAGCGAGACCGCTAAGTCCTGGGCCATGGTCGGCACCACTCGTGCTCTGGTCCAGAACCTGGTCACCGGCGTCTCCGAGGGTTTCACCAAGACTCTCGAAATCGTTGGCGTCGGCTATCGTGCCCAGGCAAATGGCCAGACGCTGAATCTGTCACTGGGCTTCTCCCACCCGGTCGAGTATTCCCTGCCTGAAGGTGTCTCGGCGGAAACGCCGAAGAATACCGTCATCGTGCTGAAAAGCGCGGACAAGCAGAAGCTGGGCCAGGTCGCCGCCGAGGTTCGTGCTTTCCGTCCGCCTGAGCCCTACAAGGGGAAGGGTGTTCGGTATGCCGACGAGCAGGTGCGTCGTAAAGAAGCCAAGAAGAAGTAAGGCAGGGTTATGAACGCGAAGAAAGAATCTCGTCTCCGTCGTGCCCGCCGTGCTCGCGCCAAGATGCGCGAGCTGGGCGTGTATCGCCTGTGCGTCAACCGTACCCCGCGTCACATCTACGCGCAGATCATCTCGCCGGATGGTGGCAAGGTGCTGGCCAGCGCTTCCACGCTGGACAAGGACCTGCGCGAGGGTGCCACGGGCAATGCCGACGCCGCCGCCAAGGTGGGTGCGCTGATTGCCGAGCGTGCCAAGCAGGCTGGCATCACCCAGGTGGCCTTCGATCGTGCCGGTTACAAGTACCACGGTCGTGTGAAGGCCCTGGCCGACGCCGCACGTGAAGGCGGCCTGGAATTCTAAAGGGTTTAACGATGGCGAAGAACGAACAGAACACCGGCGATCTGCAGGAAAAGCTCGTGCAGGTCAACCGCGTCGCCAAGGTGGTCAAGGGTGGCCGTATTTTCGGCTTCACCGCGCTGACCGTCGTGGGCGACGGCAATGGTCGTGTGGGCTTCGGCCGCGGCAAAGCACGTGAAGTGCCGGTCGCGATCCAGAAGGCCATGGACCAGGCCCGCCGCAACATGGTCAAGGTGAGCCTGAAGGGCCATACGCTGCAGTACCCGGTCAAGGCCCGTCACGGCGCCTCCAAGGTCTACATGCAGCCGGCTTCCGAAGGTACCGGGATCATCGCCGGTGGCGCCATGCGCTCCGTGCTCGAGCTGGCTGGCGTCCAGGACGTCCTGGCCAAGTGCTACGGTTCTACCAATCCGGTCAACGTGGTGCGGGCCACCGTGAAGGGTCTTACCGCCATGCAGTCGCCGGAAGACATCGCCGCCAAGCGCGGTTTGTCTGTCGCAGCGATTACGGGGTAACCACCATGGCAGCAACACTCAAGGTAACCCAGGTCCGCAGCACCATCGGCACCCTGCCCACGCACAAGGCCACCATGAAGGGCCTCGGGCTGCGCCGTATCGGTCACACGGTCGAACTGGAAGACACCCCTGCCGTGCGCGGCATGATCCACAAGGTCAATTACCTTGTGCGGGTAGAGGGAGAGTAATCCATGAAACTCAACACGCTGAGCCCGGCTCCGGGCTCCAAGCATGCTGAAAAGCGCGTGGGTCGTGGTATCGGTTCCGGTCTGGGCAAGACCGGCGGCCGTGGCCACAAGGGCCAGAAGTCGCGCAGCGGCGGCACCGTGAAGCCTGGTTTCGAGGGTGGTCAGATGCCGCTGCAGCGGCGTCTGCCGAAGTTCGGCTTTACGTCGGCCAAGTCGCTGGTTTCCGAAGAGGTACGTCTGAGCGAACTGGCCAAGGTCAGCGGCGAGGAAGTCACCCTGGAAACTCTGAAGCAGGCCAATGTGCTGAAGGATGCCACGCAATTCGCGAAGATCATCCTGTCCGGCGACGTCAACAAGGCGGTCACCGTGCGCGGTCTGAAGGTCACCAAGGGTGCCCGTGCCGCAATCGAAGCCGCTGGTGGCAAGGTAGAGGACTAAATGGCCAAGTCAGGAAACATGCCGGCGATGGGCAGCGGTCTGAGTGAACTGTGGGCGCGTCTGCGCTTCGTGCTCCTCGCCATTGTGGTGTACCGTATCGGTGCCCATATCCCCGTTCCCGGTATCAATCCTGACCAGCTTGCTGCCTTGTTCAGGGAGCAGCAGGGCACCATCCTGGGCATGTTCAACATGTTCTCGGGTGGCGCCCTGGAGCGCATGAGCATCATGGCGCTGGGCATCATGCCCTACATCTCGGCGTCGATCATCATGCAGCTGCTGACTGCCGTCTCGCCCCACCTTGAGCAGTTGAAGAAGGAGGGCGAGGCAGGCCGCCGTAAGATCAGCCAGTACACCCGCTACGGTACCGTGCTGCTGGCCTTCGTCCAGGGCACCGGCATGTCGGTGGGCCTGGCGAGCCAGGGCATCGCCTATACCGCTGACTTCAGCTTCTATTTCACTGCCATCGTCACCTTTGTGTCGGGTGCAGTGTTCCTGATGTGGCTGGGTGAGCAGATCACCGAGAAGGGAATCGGCAACGGCATCTCGCTGCTGATCTTCGCCGGTATCGTTGCCGGCCTGCCTGGTGCGGTGGGTCAGGCGTTCGAGCTGGCCCGCAACGAAGGTGCGTGGAACGTGCTGCCGCTGCTGGCCCTCTCCGTGCTGGGTGTGGCGACCGTGGCCTTCGTGGTGTTCATCGAGCGCGGCCAGCGCCGTATCACGGTGAACTACCCGCGGCGTCAGGTGGGCAACAAGATGTATGCCGGGCAGAGCAGCTATCTGCCGCTGAAGGTGAACATGGCGGGCGTCATTCCGCCGATCTTTGCCTCCAGTATCCTGCTGTTCCCCGCCTCCCTTGGCCAATGGGTCGGGGCGGGCGACGGCATGGAGTGGCTGCAGCGGGCTTCACAGGCTCTTGGGCCGGGACAACCGCTGTACATCTTGCTTTTCGCCGCGGCGGTGATATTCTTCTGCTTCTTTTACACAGCACTGGTCTTCAATCCCAAGGATGTCGCTGACAACCTCAAGAAGTCAGGGGCTTTCCTGCCGGGCATTCGTCCTGGCGAGCAGACCGCTCGCTATGTCGACAAGGTCATGACCCGTCTGACCCTGTGCGGCGCCCTGTACATCACTGCGGTTTCCCTGATGCCCCAGTTCTTGATCGTGGCGTGGAACGTGCCGTTCTTCTTCGGCGGTACCGCGCTGCTGATCATTGTGGTGGTCATCATGGACTTCATGGCCCAGGTGCAGTCGCATCTCATGTCGCACCAATACGAATCGGTGATGAAGAAGTCCAACCTGAAAGGCTACGGCAGCGGCGGTATCATGCGCTGAGCTGCGCTGCCGCTGATGTGGCGCGCCGCGTGCCGATTTTGGAGAAGGAACGATGAAAGTTCGAGCTTCCGTCAAGAAGATGTGCCGCAACTGCAAGATCATTCGTCGCAATGGCGCGGTTCGCGTCATCTGCATCGAGCCGCGGCACAAGCAGCGCCAGGGCTGAACCTGGCGTCTGGAAAGCGGTGCCGGCATACCCCTTGCCCCGGAAAGGGTAAAGGGGTATGCTGTTGCGCCTTTTGTAGTGACTAATCGAGCAAGCCGCTCAAATTTCGGAGAAAGCTGATGGCCCGTATTGCAGGCGTCAATATCCCGGACAACAAGCATGCGGCGATCTCGCTGACCTATATCTTCGGGATTGGCCGCACGCGCGCGCAGGACATCTGTGCCGCTGCCGGCATCGCGCCGACTACCAAGATTCAGGAGCTGTCCAGCGATGAGCTGGATACCCTGCGTAATGAAGTCGGTAAGTACACCGTGGAAGGTGACCTTCGTCGTGATGTAACGCTGAACATCAAGCGTCTCATGGACCTGGGTTGCTATCGTGGTCTGCGTCATCGTCGTAGTCTTCCGCTGCGTGGTCAGCGGACCAAGACTAACGCGCGTACCCGTAAGGGCCCGCGTAAGCCGATCCGCAAGTAACACGCACGTTCTGGCGTAAAGACAGGAATAGACATCAACATGGCTAACCCGCGTAGCAACCGTAAAAAGGTTAAAAAGCAGGTTGTGGATGCCGTTGCGCATATCCACGCCTCTTTTAACAACACGATCGTGACGATCACAGACCGCCAGGGCAACGCTCTTTCCTGGGCAACTGCCGGTGGTTCGGGTTTTCGTGGTTCTCGCAAGAGCACCCCGTTCGCTGCTCAAGTGGCAAGCGAACGTGCAGCGACCGCTGCAGCCGAGTATGGTGTGAAAAACGTCGACGTGCTGGTCAAGGGCCCCGGTCCTGGCCGTGAATCCGCCGTGCGCGCCCTGAGCGCCGCTGGCTTCCGCGTGCAGAGCATCACTGACGCGACGCCCATTCCCCACAATGGCTGCCGTCCGCCGAAGAAACGCCGCGTTTAAGGAGACAGATTCATGGCTCGTTATATTGGACCGAAGTGCAAACTGTCTCGTCGTGAAGGCACCGACCTCTTTCTGAAGAGCGGTGTGACTCCCTTCGAGAAGAAGTGCAAATCCGAGCAGATTCCGGGTGTGCACGGCCAGCGCCGTCAGCGTCTTTCCGACTACGGCTTGCAGCTTCGTGAGAAGCAGAAAGTACGCCGCATCTACGGTGTGCTCGAGAAGCAGTTCCGCAGCTACTACAAGGAAGCCGCCCGTCGCTCCGGCGCTACCGGCGAAGTCCTTCTGCAGCTGCTGGAGTCCCGACTGGACAACGTCGTCTACCGCATGGGCTTCGGCTCCACGCGTGCCGAAGCTCGCCAGCTGGTCAGCCACAAGGCGATTGCGGTCAATGGCCGTACCGTCAACGTGGCCTCCTTCCAGGTGAAGCCGGGTGACGTGATCACTATTCGCGAGAAGGCGAAGAACCAGGCGCGCATCCAGAGTGCGCTTTCCATCGCGGCCAATCGTGGCGACGTTGCCTGGATCGAGGTGGACGCGAAGAAGATGGAAGGCACCTTCAAGGCTATCCCGGAACGCGGCGACCTGTCTGCCGACATCAACGAAAACCTGATCGTCGAGCTGTACTCGAAGTAAGCGTCGCTGAATGCGCCGTGCCGACCCCTTGGGGTCGGCCAGAGTACCGAGTAACCGTTAGGCAGCCTCAAAGGTGTAGTTATGCAGCGTTCAGTGACAGAGTTTCTCCGTCCGCGCGATATCAAGGTCGAAGAGATCAGTGCGCATCACGCTAAGATCGTGCTCGAGCCGTTCGAGCGTGGCTTTGGCCACACTCTGGGCAATGCGCTGCGCCGCATTCTGCTCTCGTCCATGCCCGGCTGTGCCGTGGTGGAAGTCGAGATTGCCGGCGTAGAGCATGAGTACAGCGCGATCGAGGGTGTTCAGGAAGATGTCATCGAGATCCTCCTCAACCTCAAGGACGTGGCCATCCGCATGCACAGTCGCGACGAGGCGGTGCTCTCGCTGAACAAGCAGGGCCCGGCCGTGGTGACTGCGGGTGACATCGCTCTCGATCATGATGTCGAGATCGTCAACCCGGATCACGTCATCGCTCACGTCAACGAAGGTGCCGAGCTCAAGATGCAGCTCAAGGTCGCGCGCGGTCGTGGCTACGAGCCGGCGGATGCTCGCCTGAGTGCCGACGATGAGTCACGTGCCATCGGTCGCCTGCAGCTGGATGCTACGTTCAGCCCCGTGCGCCGTGTCTCGTATGCCGTCGATGCCGCGCGTGTCGAACAGCGTACCGACCTCGACAAGCTGATCATTGATCTGGAAACCGACGGCACCCTGGATCCTGAAGAGGCCATCCGTCGCAGTGCGACCATCCTGCAGGAGCAGCTGTCCGCGTTCGTCGACCTGGAAGCCGACAAGGAGCAGGAGATCGAGGAAGAAGAGGATCATGTCGATCCGATTCTTCTGCGCCCCGTAGACGATCTCGAATTGACTGTCCGCAGCGCCAACTGCCTGAAGGCCGAGAATATCTACTACATCGGCGATCTGATCCAGCGCACAGAAGTCGAGCTGCTGAAGACCCCGAACCTCGGCAAGAAATCCTTGAATGAAATCAAGGATGTGCTGGCGGCGCGCGGTCTTTCCCTTGGCATGCGGCTGGAAAACTGGCCGCCGGCGAGCCTGAAGGACGACAAGGCCTCTGCGTGAGCGTCGATTCGAGTCCCAGTTTGGTAAGGAATTGCAACCATGCGTCATCGTAAGAGTGGTCGTCATCTGAATCGTACCAGCTCGCATCGCCAGGCCATGTTCAAGAACATGAGCGTGTCGCTGATCGAGCATGAAGTGATCAAGACAACCCTGCCCAAGGCCAAGGAACTGCGTCGCGTTATCGAGCCGCTGATCACCCTGGCCAAGCAGGACAGCGTTGCCAACCGGCGTCTGGCCTTCAGCCGCACCCGCTCCAAGGAAGCGGTCGGTAAGCTCTTCAACGAGCTGGGTCCGCGTTACGTCGAGCGTCCGGGCGGCTATGTCCGTATCCTCAAGTGCGGCTTCCGCACCGGCGACAACGCCCCCATGGCCTTCGTCGAGCTCGTCGACCGTCCGGTCGTCGAGGCAGAGGAAGTCGCTACCGAGGAGTGATCCTCGGCGGCGGGCCTGGTCCGGCAGTGCTGTAGCAATACGAAAAACCCGGCTTCTCGCGAAGCCGGGTTTTTTATTGGCATGCGACCCTACTTGGACGTTGCTGGCTCGGCCTGTCTGCGTTTGGCCCGCTCCAGCAGCGGCTTGAGGAAGCGACCGGTATGCGAGACTTCCATTGCCGCCACCTGCTCGGGGGTGCCTTCGGCGATGATCCGCCCGCCCCCGGAGCCGCCCTCGGGGCCGAGGTCGACGATCCAGTCGGCGGTCTTGATCACGTCCAGGTTATGCTCGATCACCACGATGGTATTGCCGTGGTCACGCAGGCGGTGGAGAACCGTGAGCAGCTGGCGTATGTCCTCGAAGTGCAGCCCGGTGGTGGGCTCGTCGAGGATATAGAGGGTCTTGCCGGTGTCGCGCTTGGCCAGCTCGCGCGCCAGTTTGACGCGCTGGGCCTCGCCGCCGGAAAGCGTGGTGGCGCTCTGTCCCAGCCGGATGTAGGAGAGGCCGACGTCGAGCAGGGTCTGCAGGCGCCGGGCGATGGCCGGTACCGGGCTGAAAAACGCCAGCGCTTCCTCCACGGTCATCTCGAGCACCTCGTCGATGCTCTTGCCCTTGTATTCGATTTCCAGCGTCTCGCGGTTGTATCGCTTGCCTTTGCAAACGTCGCAGGGCACGTAGATATCGGGCAGGAAGTGCATCTCGACCTTGATCATGCCTTCGCCCTGACACGCTTCGCAGCGGCCTCCTTTGACGTTGAAGGAGAAGCGCCCCGGCTTGTAGCCGCGTGAGCGAGCCTCTTGGGTGCCGGCGAAAAGCTCGCGGATCGGGGTGAAGATGCCGGTGTAGGTGGCCGGGTTGGAGCGCGGTGTGCGACCAATGGGGCTCTGATCGATGTCGATTACCTTGTCGAGCTGGTCGAGCCCCTCGATGCGGTCGAAGGGCGCGGGTGTCAGGGTTGTGGCGTGGTTGAGCTCGCGTGCGGCGATCGGCATCAGCGTGGCGTTGATCAGCGTCGACTTGCCTGAACCTGAGACCCCGGTGACGCAGATGAACAGCCCCAGCGGCAGGCTCAGGGTGACGTCATGCAGGTTGTTGCCGCGTGCGCCGCTGAGCACGAGCCGCTTTTCGGGGTTGCCGGGGATGCGCCACTTGGGTACCTCGATGCGGCGCTTGCCCGACAGGTACTGGCCGGTGAGCGAGTCATCACTGGCCATCACCGCTTCCGGCGTGCCCTGAGCCACGATGCGGCCCCCATGCACCCCGGCGCCGGGGCCGATGTCGAGCACGTGGTCGGCGGCGCGGATGGCGTCTTCGTCGTGCTCGACGACGATCACCGTATTGCCCAGGTCGCGCAGGTGAACCAGCGTCTTGAGCAGGCGGTCGTTGTCGCGCTGGTGCAGGCCGATGGAAGGCTCGTCGAGGATGTACATGACGCCGACCAGGCCGGCGCCGATCTGGCTTGCCAGGCGAATGCGCTGGGCCTCGCCGCCGGAAAGCGTCTCGGCGCTGCGTTCCAAGTTGAGGTAGTCGAGCCCGACGTTGACGAGGAATTCCAGGCGCGCCTGGATCTCGTTGACCACCTTCTGGGCAATCTCGCCCTTGCGTCCAGGCAGGGCAAGCTGCTGAAAGTAATGCCAGGCCTCGCCGATGGGCAGCTGAACGATCTGCGGTAGGGTGTGGTCGTCGACAAAGACATGACGGGACTCCTTGCGCAGGCGCGAGCCCTGGCAGGTGGGGCAGGGGCGGTCGGCGATGTAGCGCGCCAGTTCCTCGCGCACCATGCTCGACTCGGTCTCGCGATAGCGACGCTGCATGTTGGGCAGCACGCCTTCGAAAGCGTGTTCACGGGTCACGCGGCGGCCACGGTCGTTGACGTAGCTGAAGGCGATCTCGTCCTCGCCGCTGCCGTGCAGGATGATCTCACGCTCGTGACGGGCAAGCTCCTGCCAAGGTGTCTCCAGGGTGAAGCGATAGTGATCGGCCACCGCCTGTAGCTGGCTGAAGTAGTAGACGCTGCGCCGGTCCCAGCCTTTGATCACGCCCTCGGCCAGCGACAGCTGAGGGTGGCTGATCAGCTTGTCGGGGTCGAACACCTGCTGCACGCCCAGGCCGTCGCAGGTGGGGCAGGCGCCGGCGGGGTTGTTGAACGAGAACATGCGTGGCTCGAGCTCGGCAATGGCGTAGCCGCAAACCGGGCAGGCGAAGCGCGCCGAGAAGGTGATGTCCTCGGCATCGCCGTCCATGAAGTGCACCACGGCGATGCCGTCGGCCAGGTTGAGCGCGGTTTCGAACGATTCCGCCAGGCGCTGGGCCAGCCCCTCGCGAACCTTGATTCGGTCGACCACCACGCTGATGTCGTGCTTCTTGTGCTTGTCCAGCGGGGCGATGTCATCGAGCTCCAGCGCTTGGCCGTTGATCATGACCCGCACGAAGCCCTGGGCGCGCAGCTCGGCAAGCAGCTGCAGATGCTCGCCCTTGCGCCCTTTGACCACCGGAGCCAGCAGCATCAGCTTGCTACCCTCGGGAAGGGCCAGCACCTGATCGACCATCTGGGAGATGGTGCTGGCCTCGAGCTCCTCGTCGTGTTCCGGGCAGCGCGGCGTGCCGGCGCGGGCGAACAGCAGGCGCAGGTAGTCGTAAATTTCGGTGATGGTGCCGACCGTGGAGCGAGGATTGTGAGAAGTCGATTTCTGCTCGATGGAGATCGCCGGTGACAGCCCTTCGATGTGGTCGACGTCGGGCTTCTCCATCATCGACAGGAACTGGCGGGCGTAGGTGGAAAGAGACTCCACGTAGCGGCGCTGCCCTCGGCATAGAGGGTGTCGAAGGCCAGCGATGACTTGCCCGACCCTGAGAGCCCGGTGACCACGATCAGCCTGTCGCGGGGCAGCTCGACATCGATCTGCTTGAGGTTGTGGGTGCGGGCACCCTGACCAGAATCCTGTCCATTCCCACCTCATGGCGCTCGGCAAAACCTTCATTATACGTGTGAGCCGAGGCGCGCGCCAAAGCGCCACCGGTCCGGCCGTTCCCTGTGTGGCTGGGAATCGTTAGAATAGGCGATTCATTCGATGGGGCTCAGCCCTACCACCCATGGAAGCCTCTCCCCCATGCGCAAGGTCTCGGGTCTGCTGCTAGCCACTGAACGGCGCGCCATTACCGGCCTGGCGAGCCTGTATGCCGCGCGCATGCTGGGACTGTTCATGGTGCTGCCGGTGCTGGCGCTTTATGCTGATGACCTGGTGGGCGCTACACCGCTGATGGTGGGCCTGGCATTGGGCGTCTATGGGCTGACCCAGGCCATCCTGCAGATCCCCTTCGGCGTGCTGTCCGATCGGCTCGGGCGCAAGCCTGTTATCGCCGGTGGCCTTTTGCTCTTCGTGGTGGGCAGCGTGGTCGCGGCCAGCGCGGAGAGCATCCAAGGCGTCATTCTGGGCCGCGCCCTGCAGGGCAGCGGGGCGGTGGCGGCGGCGATCATGGCGCTGCTGGCCGATCAGACCCGCGAGCAGGTGCGCACGGCTGCGATGGCCACCATCGGGTTGTCCATCGGCGTGGCCTTTGCGGTGGCCATGGTGCTTGGCCCGTGGCTGGCGGCGACGTTCGGCCTCGCCGCGGTATTCTGGTTCACCGCCCTGCTTGCCGCCCTGGGCTTGGTCGTGCTGTGGAAGCTGGTACCTCCCGCGCCACGCCGGATGCGTCATCGCGACGTTGGCATCGATCGCCAGCAGGTGACGACCATCCTCACCCGCAGCGATCTGTGGCGGCTCGACCTATCGATCTTCGCCCTGCACTTGGTGCTTATGGCGATCTTCCTGGCCGTGCCGTTTCGCCTGGTCGAGGTCGGGATCGGCGCCGAGCGGCATGGTGTCACCTATCTCGGTGTCATGGCGCTGGCGTTCATCGGCATGGTGCCGCTGGTAGTGATTGCGGAAAAACGCCAGCGCATGAAAGGCATGAGTCTGCTGGCCATCGCCTTGATGGCGGCCAGCCTTGGCGGGCTTGCCGGTCTCGATGGCATCTGGGCGCTGTTTGCCTGTCTGCTGCTATTCTTCATCGGTTTCAACCTGCTGGAGGCCATGCTGCCCTCGATGCTCAGTAAGCTGGCGCCGGCTGGGGCGAAGGGCACCGCCATGGGCATCTATTCGACCAGCCAGTTTTTGGGCGCCTTCCTCGGCGGCGTGATGGGCGGCTTCATCGTGCAGCAGTGGGGCCTGGGGGCGGTGTTCATCGTCAGCGCCGTGGTGGTCGGCGGCTGGTGGCTGGTGATGCTGGGCATGCCGACCCCGCCGCACCTGTCGAGCGAAGTGGTGGCACTCGACGAGGAGCACCAGGGCGATGCCCTAGAAGCACTGATGGCAAATTTTGCCGACGTGGCCGGCGTCGAAGATGTGCTGGTGGTCCCCGAGGAGCGGCTGGCCTATCTCAAGGTCGACCGTCGTCATCTCGACGAGGAAGCGCTCGGTCGCTTGATTCGATCACGCCGTCACGAAGGCTAGCCGGCTATGCCCGGGCTAGCGCACGAACTATCACCGAATTCATGACGAGTTCACGACAACACACAGGAGTCTCCTATGGCCCGCGGCGTCAACAAGGTCATCCTCATCGGCAACCTGGGGCAGGACCCCGAGGTGCGCTTCATGCCGTCCGGCAGTCCCGTCGCCAATCTGCGCGTCGCGACGACCGACACCTGGACCGACAAGCAGAGCGGCCAGCGCCAGGAGCGCACGGAGTGGCATTCGGTGGTGCTGTTCAACCGCCTGGCTGGAGATCGCTCAACAGTTCCTGAAGAAGGGCTCTCGAGTCTATCTCGAAGGGCGGCTGCAGACGCGCAAGTGGCAGGGGCAGGACGGCCAGGACCGCTACACTACCGAGATTGTCTGCAATGACATGCAGATGCTCGACTCCCGCAGCGGAGGCGACTTCGGCGGCCAGCCCGGCGCAGGCATGGGCCAGCAGGGCGGCTATGGTGCGGCGCCGCAGGGCGGCGGCTATGGTGCGCCGTCGCAAGGCGGCGGCTACGGCCAAGCTCCCCAGCAGGGCGGTCATGGCGGTGGTCAGCCGCAGCGTTCGGCGCCGGCTGGCCAGCCCCAGCAGCAGGGCGGACAGCACCAGCAGCCTCAGCAGGGAGGGCAGCGGCAGGGCAATTACGGTGCGCCGGACCCGGGTAGCTTCGACGATTTCGATGACGAAATCCCGTTCTAGGCATTACCGGCCCACGGAGGCTGTCGAGTGAAGCTGTTGATTCTGGATGCCGGCCACTGCCTCAATCTGGCGATGGCGCGGCTGGCCCATCGGCGCAGTGACACCGAGCTGGTGATCGAGGCGGGTCTGTCGCTGGATGCTGTGCGACTGCGGGAGCTGGCGCCGGATGCCGTCATCATCCCGCCGCTGTCGGCGCCGATGGAGATCGAGCCGGCCGCCGTGGTGGCGCATGGCGAAGGCGTCGACGCCTGCCTGGCGGCCTGTCGCGAAACCGATACGCCCCTGGTCTGGTGCGTTTCCGACCAGCTCTACCAGGACGGCTTCGACGTTCCCATCGACGAGCATGTCATCCCGGCGCCGCGTGACGAGAGCCTGCGTCGATTGATCGCCGTCGGCGACCGCATCCGCAGCACGCACCCGCGCCACCTGATCGTGCGGCTGGGCCCGCTGTTTGCTCTGGAAGGCGGCCATGCCTGGCTCAGCGGCATCATCGACAGCCTGGTCGGTGG
The DNA here is from genome assembly GCF_052439355.1 of Halomonas sp. E19. Classification (NCBI taxonomy): domain Bacteria; kingdom Pseudomonadati; phylum Pseudomonadota; class Gammaproteobacteria; order Oceanospirillales; family Halomonadaceae; genus Halomonas; species Halomonas sp. E19. The sequence goes on from NZ_JBNFWU010000001.1 coordinate 44,464, forward strand.
AGAGGATGTCCGTGCCGCCCAGGATGTGATCTTCTGCCCCACCTCGGCCGATGCGGTGGCCATGGCGCTGGTAGGCATGCTGCACCAGCTCGGCTGCGGGTCCGGTGCCTGGGGTTCCTATCACCTGGCGGGCACTGAGCCGGTCAGTGCCTATACCTTCACCTCCATGGTGCGCACGCAGCTGCTGACCCGCCTGGAAGGAATCGGCGAGCAGGTGGCGCTCGGCGAGGTGAAGCCGCTCAAGCATCACCATGACCAGCCGCTGCGTCGCGTGCTCAACTGCCGACGGGTGCTTGAGGCCTTTGGTGTGCACCAGAAGCCCTGGCGGCTGGAGGTGGGGCGCCTGCTCGACGACTGGTGTCAGGCGCGCTGCGCTCCCGACCCCGATGATGATAGCGGAACCCTGTGATGAACCTGTTGCGCAGCCTGCTGTTCTACCTGGGCTATTTCTTCGCCATTCTGGTCAGCGGCGTACTGTTCCTGCCAGTGGCGCCGTTCCTGCCGCTGGCGAGCCGTTACCGCCTGCTCAATCTCTACAACCACTTCATCACCGCCTGGTTTCGCTGGACCTGTGGCGTTCGCTATCGCATCAGCGGGCGCGAGAACCTGCCCGCTGGGCCCTGCGTGGTCCTGGCCAACCACCAGTGCGAATGGGAAACCGTCTACCTGCAGATCCTCAAGCCACCGGTCTGTACGGTGCTCAAGCAGGAGCTGCTGCGCATCCCCGTGTTCGGCTGGGGCCTGCGGTTGCTGCATCCCATTGCGCTTGACCGCTCGAAGCCGGCCCGCGCCATGCGGCAGGTACTGTCGCAGGGCGTCGCACGGCTGCAGGAGGGCTTGTCGGTGCTGATCTTTCCCGAAGGGACTCGCGTGGCCCCTGGGCAGCGGCGGCGCTACAACAAGAGCGGTGCAGTGATTGCCTGCCGCGCCGGGGTGCCGGTGGTGCCGGTGGCACACAATGCGGGCGAGCGCTGGCCAGGACGGCACTGGATCAAGAATCCTGGGGTGCTGCATCTGGTGGTGGGCCAGCCGATCGATACCGTTGGCCGCACGCCGGAAGAGGTGCTGGTCGAGGTCGAGGCGTGGATCGAGGCGCGGCTGGCCGAGATCTCCGAGGTGCCGCGTCCGACCGTGGCCAAGCCCGCGGTGGAGGCCGGCGCGGAGTGAGCGGCGGCTTACGCACAGGCAGGCCTATGCGTGCATGTAAGTTAGCGTGAAGGAAGTCGTGGCCACGCAAAGCGCGCCCCATGGGGCGCCTTTGCGTGGGGCGGGGTCGCCTAGTCGCGATAGCGCTGCAGCACCAGGCAGGCGTTGGTACCGCCGAAGCCGAAGCTGTTGGAGAGCACGCGATCGACGCTGACGTTGTCGCGGCGCTGGGTGACGATATCGAAGCCGGCCGCCTGCTCGTCGAGGGTTTCGACGTTGGCGGAAGCGGCGATGAAGTCGTTCTCCATCATCAGCAGTGAGTAGATGGTCTCCTGCACGCCGGTGGCACCCAGCGAGTGGCCGGTCAGGGATTTGGTGGAACTCATCGGCGGCGTGCTGCTGCCGAACACCTCGCGGATCGCCTTGAGTTCGGCGACATCGCCCACCGGCGTGGAGGTGCCGTGGGTATTGATGTAGTCGATCTTGCCTTCCACGGTGGCCAGGGCCTGGCGCATGCAGCGGGCAGCCCCTTCGCCAGACGGCGCGACCATGTCATGGCCATCGGAGGTGGCGCCGTAGCCCACTAGCTCAGCGTAGATCTTCGCGCCGCGGGCACGGGCGTGCTCGAGCTCCTCGAGCACCAGCATGCCGCCACCGCCAGCGATGACGAAACCGTCGCGAGCCTGGTCGTAGGGCGCGAGGCCTTGTCCGGCGTGTCGTTGTAGCGGGTCGAGAGCGCGCCCATGGCATCGAACAGACAAGACAAGGTCCAGTGCTCTTCCTCGCCGCCGCCAGCAAAGACGATGTCCTGCTTGCCCATCTGGATCTGCTCCATGGCGTTGCCGATGCAGTGGGCCGAGGTGGCGCAGGCCGAGGAGATCGAGTAGTTGACGCCCTTGATCTTGAACGGCGTGGCAAGGCAGGCGGAGACGGTGCTGCCCATGGTGCGAGTGACGCGGTAGGGGCCGACGCGGCGCAGGCCTTTGTCGCGCATGGCGTCGGCGGCCTCAACCTGGTTGGCGCTGGAGGCGCCGCCGGAGCCGGCGATCAGGCCGGTGCGCTCGCTGGAGACCTGCTCGGGCGTCAGGCCCGCGTCCTCGATGGCCTGGGCCATGCTGACGTAAGCGTAAGCGGCGGCGTCGCCCATGAAGCGGCGCAGCTTGCGGTCGATCAGCGCATCGAGGTCGATGTCCACGACGCCGGCCACCTGGCTGCGAAAGCCGCGCTCGGCATACTCCTCCTTGAAGCGAATACCCGAGCGCCCGTCCTTGAGGGCATCGAGGACCGCCTGACGGTCATTGCCGAGGCAGGATACGATGCCCAGGCCGGTGACTACCACTCGTCGCATGGAAGCCTCCTGAATCAGAAATTCGCAGTAGAGGTGAACAGGCCGACACGGAGGTCATGAGCCTGATAGATTTCACGCCCATCGACCGTCACGGTGCCGTCGGCCATGCCGAGAATCAGACGTCGGCTGATGATGCGCTTGATATGGATATGGTAGGTGACCTTCTTGGCCTCGGGCAGGATCTGGCCGGTGAACTTCACCTCGCCGCAGCCCAGGGCGCGACCGCGGCCCGGATGGCCGAGCCAGCCCAGATAGAAGCCCACTAGCTGCCACATGGCGTCTAGCCCCAGACAGCCGGGCATGACCGGGTCGCCCGGGAAGTGGCAGTCGAAGAACCACAGGTCCGGATGGATATCCAGCTCCGCAATCAGCTCGCCCTTGCTGAACTGGCCACCCTGTTCGTTGATCTGGGTGATGCGGTCGAGCATCAGCATGTTGGGAGCCGGCAGCTGTGCGTTGCCAGGGCCGAAGAGCTCACCGCGGCTGCATGCCAGCAGTTCTTCACGTTCGAAGGAGTGTTGCTTGGTCACTGAGTCGTTCCGAGTCGCTGTTATCGTGAGCCTTCCCGCACGCATCGCAAATGCGGCATGGCACTGACGGCCGACCTGCCCGGGCGGCCCCGCCTAGTCTACTGGCCGAGGACGGTGAATGCACGTCAGGCATGACGCTGTGCGCGCAACGGATTAAAGTGTCGTGTCAATGTGTCGATACACTTAACCGGGTCGATGCATCGCATGGGCACAATTCGTTTTTTCTAGCCGTCGGACCGGGACAAGACATGTGGGCTTCCTTTGCGATCAACCGCCCGTTGACCTGGGCCTCGCTGGCGGCGCTGCTGGCCTGTATCTGGCTGCCCAATCCTGGCCTCAGGCTGGTGGCGGTCGGCATCGCCGCGTTCGGCATCATCGACGCCTGGCGCCAGGTGCAGCGCGACCGCCAGCATGCCGAGCTGATGCAGCAGGCGCTGATGCTCTCCGAGGAGGAGTGCAGATCACCGACGCCGAGAACCGCATCCTGGCCGTCAATCCCGCCTTCACGCGAATCACCGGCTTCACCGAAGACGAGGTGCGGGGCTCAATGCCGCTAGCCTGGCGGCGGCTCGGCATGATACTGCCTTCTTCAAGCGCTTCTGGCAGACCCTGGAGAGCAAGGGGCGCTGGGAGGGCGAGATCTGGAACCGGCGCAAGCAGGGCGATGAATTTCCCGAGTGGCTGCGGGTCAAGGCGGTAACCGGCGCGCGCGGCAAGGTCAGCCACTATGTCGGCACCTTCACCGATATTTCCGTGCACAAGGCCCGTGAGCAGGATCTGCGGCGCATCGGCTTCGAGGACCCGCTGACCGGACTGCCCAACCGCCGCCGGCTGCATGACCTGATGACCTCGCGGGTACGTCACCTGCGTGCTGGCGAGAGCCTCGACATGGCCATCATCGACATCGATGGCTTCAAGTCGGTCAATGATAGCCTGGGGGTGGAGCAGGGCGATCGTCTGCTGGCGCGCTTCGGCCAGCGCCTGGCGCGGCATGTGGCCGGCGGGGTCGTCGGGCGGCTGGGAGGGATGAGTTCCTGGTCATTCGCACGACCACTTTCGACGACCATGAGCAGTGGGTTGCCGGGCTGCGCCAGCACATGGGCGAACCCTTCGAGGTGGGCAACCATTCGTTGCGCCTGGGGCTGTCCATCGGCAGCTGCCGGGCGCCCGAGGACGGCCACGACTCCGGCGTGCTGTTCCAGCGCCTGGAGTCGGCGCTCTACTCGGCCAAGCGTCACGGGCGCAACGTCAGCCAGCGCTTTCGTCCGGCGCTCGATGTGCAGAATGCGCCGCACATGGCGCTGGTATACAGCCTGCGCGACGCGCTGGCCAAGGGCGAGCAGCTGGAGCTGCACTACCAGACCCAGCATCGGGTGCAGGATGGAACGGTGGTGGGCATGGAGGCGCTGCTGCGCTGGCGTCACCCCGAGCATGGCATGGTCTCGCCGGGCGACTTCATTCCCCTGGCCGAGCGCCATGGCCTGATGGGGCCGCTCGGCAACTGGGTGATCGACGAGGCGCTGGCCCAGATGGCTCGCTGGCGTGAGCTGGGCATGCCCAAGCTTCCTGTGTGGATCAACATCTCGGCCATTCAGATGTTCCAGGGCGAGCTCGAGGCCGCGCTGTCGGCGGGGCTGGCGCGCCACGGCATTACCCCCGGCCAGCTCGGACTGGAGCTGACCGAGTCGGTGCTGCTTGACGAGCGTGCCGGCGATATCGTGCCTCGCCTTGAGGCGCTGCGTGCCAAGGGGCACCGGATCGCCATCGATGACTTCGGCATGGGCTATTCGTCGCTGAGCTATTTGAAGAATCTGCCGCTGGACAAGCTTAAGCTCGACCGCGCCTTCATCAACTCCCTGCCCGGCGATGCGGCGGATGCCGCCATCGTCAGTGCCGTGCTGGCCATGGCGCGCGGGCTGGGGCTCGACGTGGTGGCCGAGGGTGTGGAAACCCAGGAGCAGCTCGACTTTCTGCAAAAGGCGGGCTGTCGCCTGGTGCAGGGTTATCTGTTCGCCCGCCCCATGTCGGCACAGATGCTCGAGACCACCTGGCAGGGCGAGGCCACGCAGGCCTCGGCCACGCTGGGTCCACGCCCCGCCGCCTGAACCCCCGTTTCTGCGCGTGTCACGGTGCCGCTTGCATGCCTGGCGAAGCCGGGCGTGCGCCAGGCTTCGCCAGCAGCAGCTGGCAGGTGCCGATGGCGCGCTCCATGAAGGCACCTTCGCAGTAGCAAAGGTAATAGCGCCACAGCCGAATGAAGCGTTCGTCGTAGCCGAGCCGGCGCACCGTATCCAGGCGCGCTTCGAAGCGGTGGCGCCACTCGCGCAGGGTGCGGGCATAGTGGGGGCCGATCTCCTCCAGGCCGATCATGTTGAGCGAGGTGCAGCGTGCCAGTCCGCGCAGGATGGCGTGATGGGATGGCAGGAAGCCGCCGGGAAAAACATGGCGCTTGATGAAGTCCACCTCGCGTTTGGCCGCCTCGTAGCGTTGGTCGCGGATGGTGATTGCCTGCAGCAGCGCCAGGCCGTCCTCGCTTAGCAGGCGGTCGAGGGTGGCAAGGTAGGTATCGAGGTACTGGTGCCCCACGGCCTCGATCATCTCCACCGAGACCAGCCGGTCGTAGCGGCCCTGCAGCTCCCTGTAGTCCTGGTTGAGCAATGTGATGCGCTTGCCCAGTCCCGCCTGGGCGATGCGCCGGGCGGTATAGGCATATTGCTCGGCCGACAAAGTGGTGGTGGTCACGCGGCAGCCGCGGGTGCGGGCGGCATGCAGCGCCAGGCCGCCCCAGCCGGTGCCGATCTCCAGCAGGTGATGCTCGGGGCGCACCTCGAGCTTGTCGAGCAGCAGGTCGAGCTTGTGGGTGGAGGCTTCCTCCAGCGTGGCGTCGGGGTGGGGAAACACCGCGCTCGAATACATCAGGTGTTCACGGTCGAGGAATAGCGCGAACAGGTCATTGCCCAGGTCGTAGTGGGCGGCGATGTTGCGTCGCGCGCGGTTCTGCGTATTGCGCTTTAGCCCCTGCAGGGTGCCGAGCAGCCAGCGTCCGATTCCCGCCGGCCCGCGTTCCAGCTCCCCGTTGAGCCGCTCGAGGTTGCGCGCCAGCAGGCGTACCAGGCCGACCAGGTCGTCCACGTCCCAGTCCGCATCGACGTAGGCCTCCGCGGCGCCGACGCTGCCGCCCAGCGATAGGCGGCGCCACGCACGCATGCGGCGCACCACCAGGGTCAGCTGCAGCGGGCCGCCCTGGCCCAGGTGGTGGCACTGGCTGCCTTCTATCAGCGTGATTCTGCCGCCCTCCAGGGCATCGAGCTGGGCCAGCAGGCGCTGCCGGAGCCAGCGCGTCAGCGCGTCCGTAGCCTCCGCGAGCGGCGGATGGGGGCTGGTGCGAAGCGTGTTCACGACGAGGACTCCTTGCGCAGGGGGTGGTCATGGATCGGTACGCCCTTGACCCACAGCTTCAGTGCCTCCAGGTGGATGGCGGCCTGGCTCTTCAGGTTCATCAGGGGCTGGCGTGCCAGGGCCGCGAGCAGGGCGCCACGCGTGGCGGGCGTTCCGCTGAGCCGTAGCGAGGCGTCCAGATGGCACTGCTGCTCGCGCCACACCTCCATGTGCATCGACAGGCGCTCGCCCGGGGTGTCGAAGCGCCAGCGGTATGTCATGTCCATGGCGTTGAAGGGCGAGACATGCAGGCGCTTGTCGAACCGTGCCGCGTGCCAGTGCCGCCCAGGCTCGACGCCGCAGGCGTAGCGAGCCCGCTCCGCCACGGCGTGTTGGTTACTTCGCCCAGTACCGCACGCAGCCCGCCCCCTTCGCTGTCGGGGTCATGCAGGTAATAGAGCGAAATGGGGTTGAAGCCGGCACCGAAGGTGCGCAGCTGGGTCAGCAGGCAGACCCGGCCCTGGGGCGCCCAGCCCAACTGGCGGGCGACCTCGTCGCGCGCCACCTCGGCTAGGGGCTGGTCGTGGGGTGCCAGGTAGTCCTGGCGTCGAAATCTCGCCGGCGTCGGGTGCCGAAGGCTGAAGCCGGGCACCCCGTCGAACAGGCCGGGCAACTCATCGAGATCGAGCCAGACCATCCACACCCGGTAGGTGAAGACGTGAGCGCGGGGCAGGAAGCGACGATGGCGCAGCGTGCCGCGATAGACCCGAGAACGGGGCGTCGTGCTCATGCGGGCGCTGCCTCGGGGGTGGCATCCGTGGGCGAGACTCAGCACCGTCTCGCCGCAGCCAAGCGCCTGGGCCACCCGCAGGGCGCTCCAGACGCCGTCCTCGTGAAAACCGTTGCGCCAGTAGGCGCCGCAGTAGTGGGTGCGCCGGGCGTAGCCCGAGATCTCGGCGTGGCGGGCCTGGGCAAGATGACCGGCGGGGGTGAAGCGGGGTGCGCGTAGTGGTAGCGCCCCAGCACCTTCGCCGGGTCGATGGCAGCGCTGTCATTGAGCGTCACACAGAAGGTCTGGGGCGCCTCGATGCGCTGCAGCAGGTTCATGTTGTAGGTCACGGCCACCCGTGCCTCTTCGCTGCGCCCGTCCAGCCGGTAGTTCCAGCTTGCCCAGGCGCGTCGGCGGCGCGGCAGCAGGCGGGTATCGGTATGCAGCACGACCTCGTTTGGCTCGTACGGCAGCGCGCCGAGCACCTCGCGCTCCGCCGCCGAGGCGTCTTCCAGCAGGGCCAGCGCCTGGTCAGCATGGCAGGCCAGCACCACCTGGTCGAACGACTCCTGGCCGTGCGCGGAGGTGATCGCCACGCCGTCGCGATAGCGACGCAGCCCGCTTACCGGGCAGGCGAGCCGGATGCGGTTGGCATAGGGCGCCGTCAAGGCCGGGATATAGCGGTGGGAGCCGCCCACCAGGGTGTACCACTGCGGGCGGTCGTTCACCGCCAGCAGGCCGTGGTGGCGGAAAAAGCGCACGAAGAACAGCACCGAGAATTCGCTCAGCTGACGGATGCTGGCCGACCAGATCGCCGCTCCCATCGGCAACAGGTAGTGATACATGAAGTCGGCACTGTAGCCGCCGGCCTTCAGGTAGTCCCCAAGCGACTGGTCGAGCGGCAGGCGGCCGGCGTCGAGGTCGGCCGTGGCGCGGCGGTTGAAGCGCAGGATCTCCCCAAGCAGGCGATAGAAGCCGGGGCGCAGCAGGTTGCGGCGCTGGGCGAACAGGCTGGCCAGCGTGTGGCCGTTGTATTCGAAGTCGCGATCGGTCCGGTGTACCGAGAAGCTCATCTCCGTGGGCTGAACGGCGACGCCAAGCTGTGCCAGCAGCCCCTGGAAATGGGGGTAGGTGCGGTCGTTGAAGACGATGAAGCCGGTGTCGATGGCGTAGGAGGCGCCGTTGAGCGGGACTTCCACCGTAGCCGTATGCCCGCCCAGGCGCGCGCTGGATTCGAACAGCGTTACCCAGTGGCGGCGGCTCAGGTACCAGGCGGCGGCCATGCCGCTGATGCCGCTGCCGATCACGGCGATGCGCTGCCCGATCGGCAGCACGGGTTGGCTGGTTGACAGGGTGCTGTTCATCGGGGCTCCGGCGCGGCGGTGCGTGTCAGGCGCAGGCCCAGGCGGTGGCGCAGGGCGGCGGGCAGCGCCCCGAGCAGGCGCACCCCGCAGGTAAGGCGCTTGGGGAAATGGATATCGAGCTGGCGTTTCTCCAGCCCGCGCAGGATGGCGGTGGCGGCCTGCTCCGCACTCAACCGCATTGGCATGGCGAAGTCGTTGCGGTCGGTCAGCGGTGTCTTGACGAAGCCTGGATGGATCACGCTGACATCGATTGCCTCGGCGTGCAGGTCCAGCCGCAGCGACTCCAGGAAATAGCTCAAGGCCGCCTTGGAGGCGCCATAGGCCTCGGCGCGCGGGAGGGCGGCGTAGGCCGACGCGCTGGACGTGGCCGCCAGCAGCGGTCGGCCATGGCGGCGGTTCGAGCGACGCAGCAGCGGCAGGGCCGCCTCGATGCAGTGCAGTGCACCGAAGAAGTTGACCGCCAGCACCCGCTCCACCAGCTGGGTGTCGAACTGGCGCACGTCCACGTATTCGCATACCCCGGCGTTGAGGATGGCCACGTCCAACTGGCCGAAGAGGTCGTTCAGGTGTGCCCCGGTTTCGCGCACGGCGTCGCGGTCGCGTACGTCCAGCGGCAGCAGCAGGGCATTGCTGTACTGGCCTGCAAGCGCCTGCAGGTGCGCCTCGCGCCGCGCACTCAGCGCCACATGGTGGCCCTGCTCGAGCAGGGCAACGGCCAGGGCGCGCCCGATGCCCGACGTGGCGCCGGTCAGCCAGATGCGTCGCGTGCCGCTCAGTACCGCCATGTTTCTCTCCTCGGGGTGGGGTCGTGGGGGCTCAGCTGCCCGCTCGCCGTTTCACTCCTTTCACCAGCGGGCCCAGCAGCGGCAGGTTTTCGTAGAGCAGGGCGCCCAGGTCGAAGTGGTCCCGATGTCGGCTGGCGCGCCCTCGGCATGGGCCGGGAAGCAAAGCACCGAGCAGCCTTCCAGGCTGATCTGCCGGCCGCTGGCCAGGCGACGGTGGCTCAGGTGCATCGTCCAGCTGACGAAGGCGGCCTCGCCCTGCAGGGCCTGCTGATGGAACTCGAACCGACAGCCTGTCACGTTTTCGTACAATGCCTTGGAGTACTTTTCCAGCGATTCCAGCCCTTCGATCCGATGCAAGGGGTCTTGGAAGATCACGTCGTCAGTATATAACTCGCACAATATTTCTGTACGGTTTTTGTCTAGTTTATTGAAGCGGGCGCAGAATGCCGCCAGGGCGGTATCCCTGTTCATGCCATGCCTCCTGTCAGGCGCCAGCGGCGCCGTTAGGTCAGAGTTTCGCCTTGAGCGACGCGAAGGCGTCCAAGGCGCGCGCACGTGCGGCGCGATGGTCGACGATGGGAGGGGGTAACCGATGGCGGCTCGCTGCGCATCGCTGGGCGCGTGCCGGTCTCGGGACGGCAGGGCCTGGAACGCCGGCAGGTAGGTAGCGATGAAATGGCCGTCCGGGTCGAAGCGCTGCGACTGGGTGGTTGGGTTGAAGATACGGAAATAGGGAGCGGCATCGGTGCCGGTGGAGGCGGCCCACTGCCAGCCGCCGTTGTTGGCACAGAACTCTCCGTCGACCAGGTGTTGCAGGAAGAAGGCCTCGCCCCGGCGCCAGTCGATCAGCAGGTGCTTGCTGAGGAACATGGCGACTACCATGCGCAGGCGATTGTGCAGCCAGCCTGTCTGCACCAGCTGGCGCATGCCGGCATCGACCAGCGGGTAGCCGGTGCGTCCCTCGCACCAGGCGCGGAAGGCGGTGTCGTCGTCGCGCCAGGCCATCGCCTCGGTGTGGCGCTGAAAGGGCCGATGGCGGCATACCTGCGGGAAGCCGGCAGCCACGTGCTGGTAGAACTCGCGCCACACCAGCTCGTTGACCCACGACGCCAGTCCGGCATTGCCTTCGCTTAGGCTGCCGTCGTTGTCGCTCAGCACGGCCTGCAGGCACTGGCGGTACGACAGCATGCCCAGGGCCAGGTAGGGCGAGAGATCGCTGGTGCCCGGCGTGGCGGGGAAGTCGCGCTGGGCGGCGTAGTGGCGGGCGCGAAAGCGCAGGAAGCGCGACAGGCGCTCGGCGGCGGCTGCCTCTCCGGCAGGCCAGTGCTTCGCCTCGACGGGGGCGGTGTCGAGGGGCGGCAGCGAGGGTATCGCATCGGCGCTGATCGCCAGTCTGGCCTGGGGCGCCGGGCTGGCGCGCAGCGCCAGACGCTGCGCCGTGAGCTGGCGATGCCAGGCGCGCGAGAACGGCGTGAAGACCCCATAGGGTTCCCCCTTGCCCGTCAGCAGCTCCCCCGGGGCAAAGGCCAGGCTGTCGTGATAACCAAGGGCGCCAAGACCGGTGGCGTGGAAGGCGGCCTGTACGGCATGGTCGCGGCGCTGCTCGTCGAGCGGGTATTCGTGGTTGAAGTGCAGCGCCGTGGCGCCGACCTCACGGGCGATGGCGAGCAGGGCGGCTGGGGCCTGGTCGAAATGATCGATGTCACGATGCAGCAGGGGAATGTTGAGTCCCGCCAGGGCGTCACCCAGTGCGACCACTCCGCGCCGCCAGAAGTCGAGCTTGTTGGCGCCATGGCCATGGCGTTGCCAGTGCGGAAGGCAGCGCAGGAACACGCCCACCACCGGGCCGCGGCGAGCGGCTGCGGCCAGGGCGGTGTTGTCATGCACTCGCAGGTCGCTGCGAAACCAGACCAGCGTCGTCATCTCGGCTCGCCCTAGCTGTCGCGCAGCAGCGAGCGCAGCCGTGCCAGCGCCTGTGGCAGGTCATCGCCAAGCAGCTCGACCAGGCTGTCGGCCAGGTCGGCTTCGCGGATGCGCGACACCGGGCCGCACAGGCCCAGGGGGCATCTAGCTGTTCGGCCAGCCGCGGCAGCTGGCGTCGGATCAGGTCGGTGCGCTCGGCGCGACCGCTGACCAGCAGCACTGCGCTGGCCTGCAGACGCTCGACGGCCAGCGGCAGCTCGCTGAAGGGCAAGGGGCGTCGAGCAACTGGATGCGATAGCCGGCCTCGCTGCCGGCCAGGGCGGCCAGCAGCAGCCACAGCGGACCGGGGTCGTCGGGCAGCGGCATGAGCAGCAGGTTGGCGCCCTTGGCCACCTGGTTGGCATGGTACAGGCGCACGCCGATGCGGGTGCGCAGGAACGATTCGAGGCAGCGGCGCTGCAGGGCCGCGCCGAGCTGGTCGTCCCAGCGCTCCTCGAGTTCGCGTAGGCTGGGCAGCCACAGCTCGGTCAGGCAGGTGGTGATCGGGTAGAGCGCCAGGCTCTGGGCGTAGAGGGCGTCAAGCTGTGCCAGGTCCAGCGCCTCTACCGCGGCCACCAGGCGGCGGCACTGGCTCGGCCAGTCGTCGGAAGCAGGCTCCGGGGCCGGCGCGGTGACAGGCTGGTCGAGCAGCTCCTTGACCTGGCTGACCGGCACGCCGCGGCTCAGCCACTGCAGGATGCGTTCGATGCGCGAGATGTCATCGCGCGCGTAGAGGCGGTGGCCCTTGGGCGTGCGCTGTGGGCAGATCAGCCCATAGCGCCTCTCCCAGGCACGCAGCGTGACCGAGTTGACGCCAGTGATGCGCGACACCTCGCGAATGGGGTAGAGCGGTGTGTCGGCTGGGTGGGTCGCCTTGTCGGTCATGCGCGCGCTTGCCTCTTCATGGGTCGTGGCTCATGGGTCGTGGCTGGCCAAGCCGACGATCGGTGGTTTTTATCCTTCAATATTGTACATAAAATGAGCGCTGTACAACGAGCCTGGAAGTCATCCACGCGAACTCTTTTCGCCCGCCCGTTCGGCAATCACGGCCGCCAGTGCTTCGACGAAGGCGGGATGCTCGCCCACGGGCGGCAGCAGGGTCAGCTCGAGGCCAGGATGGGCGGCGCGCAGTGCTTCGATCTGAGCCGGTACATCCTTGCGCAGATGGCGGCCGGCGGCGAAGAACAGCGGCAGCACCTCGGCGCGCGTGGCGCCCTGCTGCGCCAGTTCAGCCACGCTGGACTCCAGCGAGGGTTCGCTAAGCTCCATGTAGGCCAGGCGCAGCGGGGTCTGCATGCGCTGCGCCAAGGCGTGGTGCAGCTGCTCGAAGGGGCGCGCCAGTGGGGGTCGCTGGAACCGTGGGCCAGCAGGATCAGGCTATAGGTCATGGGAATCTCCCGGAGCGGTGGGTTGAGCGTGGGGTGCGGCCAGGGCCAGGCCCAGGTGATGGCCCGAGAGCCAGGCGTCCTCGATGCGCGGACCGCGCCAGGCGTCGCCGCACAGCGCAAGCCCGGCTGCCGTGACGCGGTAGTCGCCGTCCGGAGCGGGCGCGTTGATCGTCGAATGCTCGGGATGGGCAAAGCGCCAGCGGTGGGCGCCCAGCCGACCGACCCGGGGCAGCGCGGTGCCAGGCGGCAGGGTCTGGGCCAGGGCTTCCAGCAGCCGGCATGCAACAATCTGCGGTTCGTCCTCCAGGTGCTGGTCGCTCCAGTCGGGGTGGGCCAACAGCGTCAGCGTTTCGCCTTGGGGTGCTCGTCCAGGCTTGTACTGGTTGCGCGCGACGAAGCGCAGCGGGCCTTGGGCCAGCTGGGCCGCCTGCCAGTCGTGCTCCACCCCCGGCACGGCAGGCAGGGGAGTTTCCAGGCAGGCCCAGCCTGCCCAGCAGCTGCGCTGTACCACCGACCGGCAGGCCGCGGCTAGCGTCTCGTCGTGGTCTTCCACTAGCGCCAGCGCCTGAGGCGAGGAGCGCTGATAGCTACGCAATCGAAGGGGCCATGGCACTCGCCATGCGGGTCATGCAGCCACCAGGCGTGGTCGCGCCGGCTCAGACCGTCGATGCGGCACTCGGTGTGCAGCGCCACCCCTTCGGCCAGGTGTCGGGTGATGGCGCTCATGCGTGGCTGGCCGCAGTAGCGCTCGCGTCCGTCGTGCTGGTAATGCCATGTTTTCCCGTCGATGTGCCAGAGCTTCCATGGCCAGGGCGCTGCCACGCCGGCCGCCAGCCAGCGGGTCACTTCGCGGCGAAAGCTTTCATGACGTACGCTGAAGAACTGGGCGCCGAGATCCAGAGTGGCTTCGTCGAACCGGCGGCTGGTCATGCGCCCCCGGGGCCGCGCGACTTCTCAAACACGGTGACCGCAAGTCCGGCATTCTGAAGCGTGCGTGCACAGGCCAGGCCAGCGATGCCGGCGCCGATGACGGCAATACTGAGCGTTGACGATGCGGACATGCCCAAGCCTCGCGCAGGGGGAGAATAGCCCTTACAATAGCAGAAGTGTACAACGATTGTATAATGCTGTTCGCCGCTGAAGAGGAGAGGGTGCCATGCGTGTGCTGATCACGGGGGGCAGCGGTTTCGTGGGGCAGCGGCTGTGCCTGCGCCTGAAGGAGGCGGGGCATCGTCTACTGGTGGTATCTCGTGACCCGCAGGCCGCCAGGTCCAAGCTGCCCGAGTCGGCCGATGTGCGCCGCTCGGTGCTCGACTTCATCGATACGCCGCCGGATGCCATTGTCAACCTTGCCGGGGAGTCGATCGCTGCCAGACGCTGGAGCGATGCGCAGAAGCATCGCCTGATCGAGTCGAGGGTCAATGTCACGCGCGACCTGGTGATGCTCTGCGAACAGCTCAAGTCGACCCACGGCAGGGCGCCGCGAACGATGATTTCGGGCTCGGCCATGGGCTATTACGGTGATCAGGGCAGCCGCGAGGTGACCGAGCAGACCCCGCCCCATGATGAATTCGCCCACCGCCTGTGCCAGCGCTGGGAAGAAGTCGCCAGGGAGGCGGCGGGTTTCGGTACCCGCGTGGTTCTGCTGAGGATTGGCCTGGTGCTGGACCAGGGGCGGCAGCCTGGAGAAGATGCTGCCGCCGTTCCGCCTGGGGCTCGGCGGGCGTTTCGGCGACGGGCGCCAATTCATGCCTTGGGTGCATCGCGAGGATCTGGTGCGCAGCATCCTGTTCCTGCTCGAGCGCGGCGACCTCGACGGCCCGTTCAATGCCAGCGCGCCGCACCCGGTGACCAACGCCGAGTTCACTCGTACCCTGGCCAGCCAGCTCAAGCGGCCCGCCTGCCTGCCGGTACCGGCCTTCGTGCTGGAGACGGCGTTCGGCGAGATGGCCAGGCTGCTGCTGACGGGTGCCGACATGCGCCCGGCGCGCCTGCTCGAGGCGGGGTTCGAGTTTCGCTTCCCCACCCTCGAGCTGGCGCTGGCGGATATCTTCAGTCGCCCACGGTGACGATGACGCGCACCGAATCCAGCCGTAGCCGGGTACCTTCGATGGCGGCGTCGAGCTCGCGGCGTTCGCGGCGCAGGGCCTCGAGTTCTTCCTCCCGTACCGCCGGGTTGAGGCGCGCCAGCGCCTCCAGCCGGGCCAGCTCCGCATCGAGGCTGCGGCGCATGCGCACCTGAGCAGCCTCGACGATGCTCGGCAGTTCGCGCTCGGCTTCCTGTTCGCCCTGGCCGAGCAGCTCGCGCAGCTGGTCATGGCGGCTGCGGATCAGGTCGCGCGCCATGGCCTTCTTGACCTTCTGCAGATTCTTCGACAGTCCGGTGAAGGAAACCTTGTCGGTAAGCACGGCGCCGGACTCGTCGAGCAGCACGCGTACCGCCGTGGGCGGCAGGAAGCGATTGACGTGCAGCCGCCGGGGCGCCGGGCAGTGGGTGCGGAACACCAGCTCTGCCATCAGCCGCCCGGGCGCTATGGCCGGATGCTTGAGCAGCGCCAGCGCGGTATTGCCCATGGTGCCGTCGAGGATGCGCCCCATCATCTCGCGCAGCAGCGGGTGCTCCCAGGAGAGTCGCTGCACGTCGTCGCGGGCCAGCGCCCGCGCCCGCGACAGGGTGGCGGTGAAGCCCTCCTCGCCCTTGGCCAGGCCGGGCAGGCCGTCGAGCATCTGCGGGCTGGGCTGCAGGTGCAGCAGGCCGCCGCCGAGCTCCTGGCTGTCGACGCCGAAGATATCCAGTGCCTGCTCCAGGTAGCGCGGCAGGGCAGGGTCATGGTCGAGCTCGCGGATCGCCCTGGCCACGGCCTCGGCTTGCGCCGGGCGGCAGGCGTTGAGCTCCAGCAGCCGGTTGCGCCCGGCGTCGCGGGCGGCCAGGCGGTTTTCGAATAGCGCGCGCGTCTCGCCGATGATCTCGTCGAGGCTCTCCTCGTCGAGCAGGGCCTCGGCCACGGCGTCGCCGAAGGCAGCGAACAGTTCGTTGCCGATGCCGTGGGGCGCCTGGAAGGCGGCCATACCGTCGCGGAACCAGCGCAGCAGGCGCTCGCCGGGACTGGCTTCGAACATCGGTACATGGATCTCGATGGCATGCCGCTGGCCGATGCGATCGAGGCGGCCGATGCGCTGCTCGAGCTGGTCGGGATGCTGCGGCAGGTCGAACATCACCAGGTGGCGGCAGAACTGGAAGTTGCGCCCCTCCGAGCCGATTTCCGAGCACACCAGGACCTGGCAGCCCTCTTCCTCGTCGGCGAAGGCGGCAGCGGCGCGGTCGCGTTCCACCAGGGTGAGCCCTTCGTGGAACACCGGCGCGTGGAACCCGCCCAGCACGCGCAGCGCCTCGGCCAGCCCCTGGGCGGTCTCGCGTCCATGTGCGATCACCAGCACCTTGTCGTTGGCGAAGCCGTCCTCGCCGTCGTCGGCGAGGCGCTCGAGCAGCCAGCTCACGCGCGGGTCGAACTGCCACCAGGGCTCGGTATTGAGTGGGTCGTCGGACAGAGCGCTGTAGGTCGCGTCGGGGTAGATCAGCACGTCGGGGTGATCGAGGCCGGTCTCGATCAGCAGTTCGTCGAGGTAGTCCTCGTCGCGTTCGAGCTTGCGCAGTACCCGGCGATAGGCCGAGGGCAGCGGCAGCGTGGCCTGGTGCAGGCGGCGTTCGGGGAAGCCGCCCACGTGGCGACGGCTGTTGCGGAACATCACCCGGCCGGTGCCGTGGCGGTCCAGCAGCTGGTCGCGCAGCTGATCGCGTGCGCTGGCGCGCTGCGCTTCACTGCTCTCGGGGTTGGCCAGGGTGGCGAGCAGGGCGAGGCTGTCGGGCTCGCGGATGACGGCACCGACGGTATCACGGTCGGCAGCGCCGCCGCCGGGCAGCCGCTCCAGCGCGTCGATGGCGGCGGCCACCTCGATGTAGTGCTGCTCCTCCTCGCGGAAGGCTGCCAGGTTGTGGTAGCGGTCGGGGTCGAGCAGGCGCAGCCGGGCGAAGTGGCTCTCCAGGCCCATCTGCTCCGGCGTGGCGGTCAGCAGCAGCACCCCCGGTACGGCGCCGGCCAGGCGCTCGACGCAGGCGTAGCCGGGCCCCACCTGCTCCTCGTGCCAGTCGAGGTGGTGGGCTTCGTCGACGATCAGCAGGTCCCAGACGCAGGCCTGAGCCTGCTCCTGCCGGCGCGGGTTGGCGAACAGCCAGTCCTGGCTGGCCAGGATCAGCTGGCCCGACTCGAACGGGTTGCTCTCGGCCTGGGCCAGGCTCTGCTGTTCGTCAAGCAGCGTCACGTTGAGAGCGAAGCGGCGTAGTAGCTCGACCAGCCACTGGTGGGTCAGGCTGGCCGGTACCAGGATCAGCGCCCGCTCGGCGCGGCCGGTGAGCAGCAGGCGATGCAGGATCAGCCCCGCTTCGATGGTCTTGCCGAGCCCCACCTCGTCGGCCAGCAGCACGCGCGGGGCGTGGCGGCGGGCCACTTCGTCGGCGATGTAGAGCTGATGCGGAATCAGGTCGATGCGCGGCCCGGCGAGTCCCAGCGTGGGATTCTGCTCGATCCGGTGGTAGTGATGCAGGGTGCGAAAACGCAGGTCGAACCAGTCGTTGCGGTCCACCTGGCCGGTCATCAGGCGATCCGGGCCTGGTCGAACTGCATGCTGTCGGCCAGCTTGGCCTCGGGCAGTTCGCGCAGCTCGCCCTGGTCGTCCTCGCCGATGTAGACGATCAGCCCGCCGACCTCCTTGCTGTCGTCGACGGTCAGGCTCCAGCCCTCGGCGGACTGGATGCGGTCGCCGCTGCCGAACGCCACACGGGTCAGCGGCGCCTGGCGGCTGCTGTAGGTGCGGGTTTCCTGGCTGGCGGCGAACAGGACGGTGACGCTGCGATTGTCGCAGCTGAGGATGGTGCCCAGGCCCAGGTCGGCCTCGCCGTCGCTGATCCAGCGCTGGCCGGGTGAAAAGTCGCTCATGATGCCTCGGTCGAAACGGAACACGGTGTGCCGGCGCCGTTCAGGCGCCGGCAGCAGGGCGGGCGATTCTAACGCAAAGCCCGCCGCGGCTTAAGCGCGGCGGCGCAGGGCGGGCAAATGAAGCGCGAGGTCAGTGGCGGCGCAGCCAGCCGTCGAGCTGGGCGCGTGAGAGTTCTCCCACGTGGCGCTCGACGGCCTGGCCCGAGGCGTCGAACAGCACCGTGGTGGGCAGCCCGGGCGCCTCCAGCGTCATCAGCAGCGACTGGCTCGGATCGAGCAGGGGTAGCGAAACACCAGGCCCTGCTCGTCCAGGTAGCGAGCCACCTGCAGCAGCGTCTCCCCTGATTGACCACCACCACGGTGACGCCTTCGCGGGTGTCGGCTTCGGCCAGCAACGGCATCTCGCGCAGGCAGGGTGGGCACCAGGTGGCCCACAGGTTGACCACCACGCGTTCGCCGCGCAGCGCCTGCAGGTTGACCGGCTCGCCGTCGAGATTCTCCAGGGTGAGGTCGGGCAGCGCCTGCAGCGGCATGCCGCCCAGCGGCGAGAGCGTGACCAGCACCAGCCACAGCGCCGAGGCGCCGATAGTGAGCCCCATGGCGCCGATCATGCTCAGCAGCCGGGCGCGCAGCGACCAGGCGGTCCAGATCAGCGCCGCCAGCAGCCCCCACAGGCCGTGGTAGCCGGGCTGCCATAGCTTGAGCACATCCAGCGGCGCGGCGGCGTAGGCGTCGAGATGCATGGCCACGTGGCCGAGGCGGGCGCCGAGCACCCAGGCCAGCACCAGGCCGTTGAACCAGCGGGCGCGCTCCGTGGGAGAGAGCCCCAGCAGCAGCCAGGCCGCCAGCAGCAGCAGCAGGGCGCAGCCGATGGTGTAGAGGCGCGGCAGGGAGATCAGTACGGGGCCCAGGGCGAAGGCGTCCATCGGTTCGGCTCCAAGAACAGGGTCGGCGCAAGCGGCAAGACCGGGTAGAATCACACACTTGCTCATCGCAGTGCATCAGGCAGACCAAGCCTACTGCGCACTGGCAGCACTGTCATCCGGCGGGAGCCCTCCATGGTCAACACCTCCTTCGACACCCTGCGCGCCCTGGCCATCGCCAGCCAGGCGCTGGGCTTCATCCTGATCATCACGCTGGAAACCCTGATGGGCGGCGAGGCCGCCCGGCCCTGGCAGGGCGTCACGCTGGCCGTGATGATCGCGTTTGCCCTGGGGATCGCGCTGGCCCGGCTGTATCGGCGCAACCAGGCGCGCAAGGCGATGGATCGCCGCCTGTCGGATGACGATGACCACCCCTGAGTCCTGCCGCCGCCACCGGGCAAGGAAAATCACTTGGCAGGCTGTCTGGCTGCTGACTAGCCTGCTGCTGGCCGGTTGTGCCGGCCACCCTGCGGCGCGTCCTCATGGTGCACCGCTGACCCCGGCTGAGATCGAGGCCACCTGGCTTGGCCAGTGGGCGGCGGTCACCGCGTCGCCGTATCCCGGCAAGAGCGGCTTCACCCTGCTCTCCCGCGGCCAGGACGCCTTTCGCCTGCGGGTGCTGCTCGCCGAGCAGGCTGACCGCCGCCTCGATATCCAGACCTACCTGATGGGCGATGGCCTGACTACCCGCGTGCTGCTGCTTCGCCTGCTGGCTGCCGCCGAGCGCGGCGTCGAGGTGCGCCTACTGATCGACGACATCGGCGCGGTGGGCCAGGGTTCGCAGCTGGCGGCGCTCGACAGTCATCCCAACATCCAGGTGCGCGTCTACAATGCGTTGGGGTTGGCACGGGGCACCCTGACCGGCCGGGTGCTGGCCTCGGCGCCGCAGGCCGCCCGCCAGCATCGCCGCATGCACAACAAGCTGTGGGTGGCCGATGGGGCGCTCGCCATCGTCGGCGGGCGCAACCTGGGCGACGAGTACTACAGCGCCGGCGAGCCGCGCAACTTCACCGATCTCGACCTGCTGGCCCTCGGCCCGGTGGTCGCCCCTGTCGCAGAGCTTTCACCTCTACTGGAACCACGGCCTGGCACAGCCGATCGGGCGCTACCACGCCGTTACCGATGACGCCTGGCAGACGCTGCAGGCTGCGCTGGCCGAGTGGTTCGACAGCGAGGCCGACTCGCCCTATTTCGCGGATCTCAGGCAGCGCTATGCCGATGCGACGCAGGGGCCGCTGGTGGGGCGGTTGCACTGGGGCGAGGGCGTGGCGCTGTGGGACCCGCCCGGCAAGCCGGCCTGGCGGGGCCGGCCGGCGCTGGCGCATACCATGGCGGGCCAGCTGCTGGCTCAGGCGGGCGAGCCGACCCGGCGGCTGACGCTGATCTCCGCCTATTTCGTGCCCGGCCGCCAAGGCAGCCAGTGGCTGCGAGCGCTCGCCGAGTCGGGGGTCGAAGTGGAGGTGTTCACCAACTCGCTGGAAGCGACCGATGTGCCGCTGGTCCACGGCGCCTACCAGCGCTATCGTCCTGCGCTGCTGGCCAGCGGGGTCGCGCTCTATGAGCTGCGTGCCGAGTTCGAGCCCGATGATGAGGCGAGCCTTGCGGTGGGGATGTCGGCCTCGGCCCTGCACATCAAGGCGCTCGGCCTTGATGAGGAGCGGGTCTTCGTCGGTTCCGCCAACGCCGACCCGCGCTCCGTGTGGTGGAATACCGAAGTGGGGGTACTGGTCGAAAGTCCGGGGCTGGCCGCGCAGCTGCATGGCCTGGCCGAAGTCGGCAAGACACCCACCCTGAGCTATCGGGTCGGACGCGACGAGACAGGCCGACTCTACTGGGAAACCTTGCGGGACCAGGGCCCGGTGCGGCTGACCCAGGAGCCCGGCGGCTTCTGGCGCCATGTGGGGGCCGGGTTGAGTCGGTGGCTGCCGCTAGAGCCTCTGCTGTAGCGCAAGGGAGCGCCAGCCTCGACATGGCGCGCCCGGGTTGGAGTCTCGTCCGGGGGCTCGTCTATGGTGAAGGGTGTCAACCCTGGGCATCAAGGAGGACGCCATGAACCGCTACCTGGCAGGAGCCATCGGTGGGCTGCTGGCCACCGTTCCCATGACGCTGGCGATGGAGGCGCTCTATCGGCGCCTACCCCGCGAAGAGCGCTACCCGCTGCCGCCACGCGAAATCACCGAGGATATGCTGCACAAGGCCGGGCTGGACGACGCCTTAGATGACAAGCGGCAAGGCGAGCTGAGCCTGCTCAGTCACTTTGGCTATGGCGCCATTACCGGGGCGCTGTACCCGGTCGTGTGCGAAAAGGTGGAGCACCCGCTGGTCTACGGCAGCGGCTACGGCGTGCTCGTGTGGGCGGCCAGCTACTTCGGCTGGATTCCGGCGCTGCATATCCTGGCGCCGCCGAATCGACACCCGGCCCAGCGCCGCCGCTTGATGATTACCGCCCACCTGGTATGGGGGCAAGCACCGTGTGGCTCGGCGAGCGCCTGGCTCGGTCTGCGGGAAGGGGGCGTGAGGCGCCGCGCCTCGAGGCATTCTGTGAGGCATCGGCCGTGCCGAGGCGACCGCACAGCTAGCAGCATGCTATGCGGGGCTGTCATTTGCGCTAGGATTGTCGCCTGGCCTGGCCCAGGAGGGCGCAATGCAAAACCGCCACCCGGTATGATCCGTAAGTGGCGGTTTTGACTGTATTCTTTGGTCGGAGTAGCAGGATTCGAACCTACGACCTCTGCCTCCCGAAGGCAGCGCTCTACCAAGCTGAGCTATACTCCGTGTCTTGCTTGTCGAACCCTGACGCAACGCTGCCTGTTCAGCGGCTCGATGTCGGCCTCTGGCCAACGGATGGGCATTATACGCAAAAGCCTACGTCATGCAAGCCCTGCCGCTTTAACTTCAGTTCTTGCGCTCCACCGCCAGTCGGGCCAGCTCGGCCATGCTGTCGCGGAAGCGGCTGGGCGGCAGCAGATCGAGTTGCTCCAAGGCCTTGGCCGACATCTCCTCGGCCCGTGCACGGGTGTAGTCCAGCGCGCCGGTATCGCGCACGATGGCAAGGACTTCATCCAGATGCTCCAGCCCGCCCTTGCGGATGGCCTGACGGATCGTCCGGGTCTGGTCGGGGTGCCCGCAGCCATGGCCTGGATCAGCGGCAGGGTGGGCTTGCCTTCGGCGAGGTCGTCGCCCACGTTCTTGCCCATTGCCTTGGCGTCGCCCTGGTAGTCGAGCAGGTCGTCGACCAGCTGGAAGGCCAGGCCCAGGTAGCGGCCATAGTATTGCAGCGCTGCTTCCTGCTGCGGGTCGGCCCCGGCCAGTATCGCGCCGCTGTGGGTGGCGGCCTCGAACAGCATGGCGGTCTTGCCCTGGATGGTCTCGAAGTAGACCGCCTCGTCGATGTCGGGATTACCCACATTGGTCAGCTGCTGCACTTCACCTTCGGCGATCACGCAGGTGGCGCTGGAGAGCACGTCCATGATCTTGAGCGAGCCGATCTCCACCATCATCTGGAACGAACGGGAGTAGAGGTAGTCGCCCACCAGCACCGAGGAGCGTTGCCCCAGGCATCGTTGGCGGTGGCCCGCCCGCGGCGCATGTGAGACTCGTCGACCACGTCATCGTGCAGCAGCGTCGAGGTGTGCATGAACTCGATCAGCGTGGCCAGCGAGATGTGCTTCTCACCCTGATAACCCAGTGCGCGGGCCGACAGCAGCACCAGCAACGGGCGCAGGCGCTTGCCGCCGCTGGCAATGATGTACTGGCCGATGGTCTCCACCAGCGGAACCCGCGAGGCCAGCTGCGTCATGATGGTGCGATTGACTGCCGCAAAATCGTCGACGACCGCCGCATGCAGTGACGAGGCGGAGGCGTTGCTGTCAGTCGGGTGGCTAGAGGCGTTGGCTGGCATGGGGCAGTATCATCGGGCTGTTGGGCCGGCATGCCGGGCGTGGCAGTGGCCTTGGGCTGCGGCTCATGCTATGGCGCCCCCATGTAGGCGTCAAGCTGTGCAGCGGCGCGCCGGAGTGCCGGGCGGCATGGGATGTCGTCGAACTCAGGAGGCGCTTGAA
Source organism: Halomonas sp. E19 (assembly GCF_052439355.1). Lineage (NCBI taxonomy): Bacteria > Pseudomonadati > Pseudomonadota > Gammaproteobacteria > Oceanospirillales > Halomonadaceae > Halomonas > Halomonas sp. E19. The sequence goes on from NZ_JBNFWU010000001.1 coordinate 67,112, forward strand.
TGGCTTGCTTGTCGCCGTTATAATGCGCGACCCACTCATCATGCTCCCTGCCAGATGGCTGCCAAAAGGGGCGCCACTCGAAGCAGGCCGATGAAGAGCCAACCCCGATGAGTTCTGGAGAGAGATACATGTACGCTGTTATCAAGAGCGGTGGCAAGCAGTACCGCGTTGAGGAAGGCCAGACTCTCAAGCTCGAGAAGCTGGAAATCCCCACCGGCGAAACCGTCGAGTTCGACGAAGTGCTGCTGGTTGCCGATGGCGACAACGTGACTGTTGGCGCCCCGCTGGTCGACGGTGCCAAGGTGGCTGCCGAGATCGTTTCCCACGGCCGTGGCGAGAAGATCCGCATTATCAAGTTCCGTCGTCGCAAGCATCACATGAAGCGTCAGGGCCACCGTCAGTGGTTTACTGAAGTCAAGATCACCGGGATTTCCGCCTAAGCGGCTTCCCCTTAACGAGCGAGGGCTTTGCAATGGCTCATAAGAAGGCAGCCGGTTCTACCCGTAACGGCCGCGATTCCGAATCCAAACGCCTTGGTGTCAAGCTGTTCGGTGGCCAGGTCGTCACCGCCGGCAACATCATCGTGCGTCAGCGCGGCACCCGCTTCCACGCCGGCACCGGCGTCGGCGTCGGCCGCGACCACACCCTGTTCGCCCTGAGCGACGGTGTGATCAAGTTCGAGACCAAGGGTCCGAAGAACCGCAAGTTCGTCAGCGTCGTCTCTGCCTGAGACAGCACGAACCGGTAATGGAAGGCCCCGCCCAGGCGGGGCCTTCTTGTATCATGACGGCAGAGACCGTCGGGAGAGTCACACATGCAGTTCGTCGACGAAGCCTCGATCATCGTGGAGGCCGGCAGGGGCGGTAACGGTTGCCTCAGCTTCCGCCGCGAGAAGTACGTGCCCAAGGGTGGTCCCGACGGCGGCGACGGCGGGCATGGCGGCAGCGTTTACCTGGTGGGCGACGATTCGCTCAACACCTTGATCGACTTCAAGTACCAACGCTTCTACCAGGCCGAGAGCGGCCGCCCCGGCCAGGGGCGGCAGATGAGCGGCCGCGCCGGCGACGATCTGGTGGTCAAGGTGCCGGTAGGCACCACGGTGATCGACGAGGACACCCTCGAAGTCATCGCCGACATCACCGAGATCGGCCAGCAGGTGCTGGTGGCCCAGGGTGGGCGCCGCGGGCTTGGCAACATTCACTTCAAGTCCTCGACCAACCGGGCGCCGCGCAAGACCACGCCGGGTACCGACGGCGAGCCGGCGCAACCTGCGCCTGGAGATGAAGGTAATGGCCGATGTCGGCCTGCTGGGCATGCCCAACGCCGGCAAGTCGACCCTGATTCGCTCGGTGTCTGCGGCCAAGCCCAAGGTGGCCGATTACCCCTTCACCACCCTGGTGCCCAACCTCGGCGTGGTGAAGCTGGGCATGCACGAGCACTTCGTGATGGCCGATGTGCCGGGGCTGATCGAGGGGCCTCCGACGGTGCCGGGCTGGGGCTGCGTTTCCTCAAGCACCTGACCCGCACCCGCCTGCTGTTTCATGTGGTCGACGTGGCCCCCTTCGACGAGTCCGACCCGGTCGAGGCGGCCCAGGCCATTGCCCATGAGCTCGAGCAATTCTCGCCGACCCTGGCCGAGCGGCCGCGTTGGCTGGTGATCAACAAGCTCGACCTGGTGCCTGAAGAGGAGCGCGAGGCGCGGGTGGCCGCCATTGTCGAAGGGCTGGCCTGGGAGGGGCCGGTGTACCGTATCTCGGCGATCAGCGGCGAGGGCACCGATGCCCTGGTGCAGGCAGCACATCGCTGGCTCACCGAGCAGCGCCGGCTGGAGCACGAGGACGAGGAAGCCGCCGAGCGCGAGCGCGAGATGCGTGAGCGCATGGAAGCCGAGGCCGTAGCGCGCACCGAGGCGCGGCTGGGGCGCAAGCGCAAGCACCGCGATCAGGATGACGATGATGATTTCGACGATGATGACTATGACGTCGAGGTCGAATATGTAGAGTAAGGCGCTCAGTTTCTCTGGGTTTGAGGTTCAGCCTTGTTGGAGAGTGAATAGGTGAGCAACGAGCGGGTTCCGGGTCGCGATGCGCTGCGTGGCGCTCGCCGGGTGGTGGTGAAGATCGGCAGTGCGCTGCTGACCAACGATGGACGCGGGCTCGACGTGGCGGCCATCGGCGGTTGGGTGGACCAGATCGCCGCGCTGCATCGCCAGGGTGTCGAGGTGGTGCTGGTGTCGTCAGGCGCCGTGGCAGCCGGCATGGTGCGGCTGGGCTGGCAGGTGCGCCCTTCGGCGGTGCACGAGCTGCAGGCCGCCGCCGCGGTGGGCCAGAACGGCCTGACCCAGTGCTACGAGCACCACTTCGCCCGTCACGGGTTGATCACCGCCCAGGTGCTGCTGACCCATGATGACCTCTCCAACCGCAAGCGCTACCTCAATGCGCGCTCGGCGCTGCGCACCCTGGTCGACCTGCGCGTGGTGCCGGTGATCAACGAGAACGACACCGTGGTCACCGACGAGATCCGCTTCGGGGACAACGACACCCTGGGCGCACTGGTAGCCAACCTGCTCGAGGCCGAGGCGCTGGTGATCCTCACCGACCAGGAAGGGCTGTTTGACGCCGACCCGCGGCATAATCCCGAGGCCAGGCTGATCAGCGAAGGCCGCGCCGATGACCCGGCGCTGGCAGCCATGGCCGGGGGTGGTGGTGCGCTGGGGCGCGGCGGCATGACCACCAAGGTTCAGGCGGCGCGGCTGGCGGCGCGCTCCGGCGCCGTCACGGCAATTGCCAGCGGTCGCCAGCCTGAAGTGTTGACCCGGTTGGCCGAAGGGGAGTCTCTGGGCACGCTGCTGTGCCCGGAAGAGGCACCCATGGCGGCGCGCAAGCGTTGGCTGGCCGGCCAGCTTCAGGTGCGCGGCAGCCTCACGCTGGACGCCGGGGCGGTCAAGGTACTGCGCGGCAGCGGCTCGAGCCTGCTGGCGGTGGGAGTCAAGGCGCTCTCGGGGATTTCGTGCGCGGCGACATGGTGCTGTGTATCGATGAGCAGGGCCAGCGAATTGCCAAGGGGCTGGTGAACTACGGTGCCGACGAAGCACGGCGGCTGCTCGGCCAGCCCAGCCACCAGATCGAGGCAATCCTCGGCTACATGGAAGCGCCGGAACTGATTCATCGCGACAACCTGGTCGTGCTATGAGCCAGGCCGTTCGCGGCCTGTAGCATGATGGCGCGCATCTGTGGTAGGATGCGCCATCCTCTCAGACACGGCCCGTCGACAACCCTGGCGTTGTCGAAAAGGCTAGACCGGCAGGAGCGAGAAATTTCCAGGCCGGACAAATCGTTATCGATGCCGCCCCAGACCGGGCGGCGTTAAAGTTTTCCAGGAGATAGTCAGTGGCAAACAGCAAGCAAGCCCGCAAGCGTGCCCGTCAGGCGGAAGGTCGCCGTGTTCTGAAGGCGAGCCAGCGCGCCATGGTGCGTACCTACGTGAAGCGCGTCCTCAAGGCCATCAACGGCGGCGATCACGCCACCGCTGTGAGCGAGTTCCAGAAGGCGCAGCCGGTCATCGACCGTATCGCCGACAAGGACGTGCTCTCCAAGAAGAAGGCTGCGCGCATGAAGAGCCGCCTGAACAAGCGAATTAAGGCGCTGGCTGCGTAAGCCGGACGCCTGGAGACGTCACGAACGCCAGGGCCATGGGCCACACGTTCCACGACGCTCGCGAAAAACCGGCTGCGGCCGGTTTTTTGTGCCTGGATGAGCCACGTAGAAGAGGAAGGCCGAGGAAGTGAGACGGTGACGGAACCCGAGAAGCTGCCTGAAAGCGCCGAGTCGACCACTCCCCGAGTGGCCGATGACGACCGTGCCGTGGCGCCCAAGGCCGGTGGGCTGATGCGTTCCGGCCTGGTGGTCAGTGCCATGACCATGCTTTCGCGGGTCATGGGACTGGTGCGCGACGTGGTGGTGGCGACCCTGTTCGGTGCCGGCAGCGGAGCCGATGCCTTCTTCGTGGCGTTCAAGATCCCCAACTTCATGCGCCGCCTGTTCGCCGAGGGCGCCTTCAACCAGGCCTTCGTGCCGGTTCTTTCCGAATACGCCACCCGCGGCAGCAAGCGCGAGGTGCGCGAGCTGCTCGATGCCGTGGCCGGCAGCCTCACGGCGGTACTGGCGCTGATCACCGCGCTGGCCATGCTCGCCGCACCCTGGCTGGTGTGGGTCTTCGCCCCGGGGTTCGGTCGCGACCCGGCCAAGCTGGCGCTGACCGCCGACATGCTGCGGCTGACATTTCCCTACTTGCTGCTGGTCTCGCTCACCGCCTTTGCCGGCAGCGTACTCAATACCTGGAACCGCTTCGCCGTGCCGGCCTTCACCCCGGTCCTGCTCAATCTCTCCTTGATCGGGGCGGCGCTGCTGCTCACGCCCCTGATGAGCGAGCCGGCAATGGCGCTGGCCTGGGGCGTGCTCATTGCCGGGGCTGCCCAGCTTGCCTTCCAGGTACCGTTCCTGGTGCGGCTGGGTCTGATGCCGCGGCCTTGGCCCAACTTTGCCCACGGCGGCGTAAAGCGCATTCTGGTGCTGATGGCGCCGGCGCTGTTCGGTGTCTCGGTGTCGCAGATCAACCTGCTGCTCGACACCGTGCTGGCCTCGCTGCTCGCACCCGGCAGCGTCTCCTGGCTCTACTACTCCGATCGCCTCGTCGAACTGCCGCTCGGCGTGTTCGGCATCGCCATCGGCACGGTGATCCTGCCGGCGCTCTCCAAGCGACACGCCGAGCAGTCGGGCGAGCACTTTGCCGCCATGCTCGACTGGGCGGTGCGTGCCGTATTGTTGCTGGGGCTGCCGGCGGCACTGGCACTGGCGATCCTTGCCGAGCCGCTGTTGATCTCGCTGTTCCACTACGGCGCCATGACCGAGCACGACATCGCCATGGCGGCGATGAGCCTGCGCGCCTATGCCTTCGGCCTGATCGCCTTCATGCTGATCAAGGTGCTGGCGCCGGGCTTCTTTGCCCGCCAGAACACCAAGACTCCGGTCAAGATCGGCATCATCGCCATGGTGGCCAACATGGTGTTCAACCTGATTCTGATCTGGCCGCTGGCTCACGCCGGCCTGGCCCTGGCCACGGCGCTGTCGGCCTTCCTCAACGCCGGGCTGCTGGGCTGGCTGCTCTTCAAGCAGGGTGTGCTGGTGTTCCAGCCCGGCTGGGGTCGCTATGCGGTCCAGCTTGTCGGCGGCTGCGTGGTGATGAGCCTGGGGCTCGCCTGGCTGGCGCCGGGATGGCAGCAGTGGCTCGGCTGGGATGTCTGGACGCGTGTGCAGTGGCTGGCGCTGCTGGTGGTGACCGGAGCGGCGGTCTACTTTGCCTGGCTGGCGGCTTTGGGCGTCAGGCCGCGGCATTTCCGTATGAAAGGCTAGGATGTAACAGCCCTGCTGGCGTGGCGTCGAGATCAGAGGCAGTCGGCTGCCAAGGGGCGGGGTTCGCTATAATCACCCCCTTTACACGTTTTTCAACCAGAAGGACAAGTGACCATTTAATGGAAGTCATTCGAGGACTGCACAATCTGCGCGACGAGCATCGCGGCTGCGTGGCCACCATCGGCAATTTCGATGGTGTGCACCGCGGCCACCAGGCGATTCTCGACCAGTGCCGCGAGCAGGCCTCGAAGCTGCGCCTGCCGGTCACGGTAGTGGTGTTCGAGCCCCAGCCACGCGAGTTCTTCGCCGGCGACCAGGCGCCGCCGCGGCTGACCCGGCTGCGCGAGAAGGTGCGCCTGCTCGGTGAGAGCGGGGTGGACTACGTGCTCTGCCTGCCGTTCAACGACCGCCTGCGCAGCCTTACCGCGGTGGAATTCATCGACCGCGTGCTGGTCGAAGGACTTGGCGTGCGCCACCTGGTGGTCGGTGATGACTTCCGCTTCGGCTGCGACCGCAGCGGTGATTTCGGCCTGCTGGCCGAAGAGGGCGAGCGGCGTGGCCGCGAGGGCTACAGCGTCGAACATACGCGCACCTTCGCGCTCGACGACGAGCGGGTCTCCAGCACCCGGGTGCGCACGCTGCTGGCCAGCGGCAATTTCGCCCAGGCGGCGCGGATGCTGGGCCGCCCCTATCGCCTCGGTGGCCGCGTGGTCGCCGACCAGAAGCTGGGGCGCACCATCGGCGTGCCCACCGCCAACCTGCCGCTACCGCGCCTGCCGCTGGCGCTGCGCGGCGTCTATGCGGTGATGACCGAATTGCCCGATGGGCGATGCCTGGCCGGGGTGGCCAACATCGGCTGGCGGCCCACGGTGGGTAGCGACCGACCGGTGCTCGAAGTGCACCTGTTCGACTTCGACGGCGACCTCTACGGCCAGCGACTTACGGTGTTCCCCTGCGCCAGGCTGCGCGGCGAGGTGAAGTTCGATGATTTCAATGCGCTGAAGCAGCAGATCCAGGCCGACCAGGCGCGCGCGCGGGGCTACTTTGCCTCACCGTGCCAGGCCGCCAGGGAGCCAGACCTGGCGGATGACTCTCTTCCCTTGGCATCGGCGCCGTTGGCGCGCGAGGCCGCGACTTTCGAATCCTCGGCGGGACGCTCCGCCGACCAAGACGACGGCTGACTCCCAGGCTATGAGCGACTACAAGCACACACTGAACCTGCCCGAAACCGACTTCCCCATGCGCGGCAACCTGCCCCAGCGCGAGCCCGGTCGGGTGTCGCAGTGGCAGGACATGAAGCTCTACCAGCGCCTGCGTGAAGAGCGCCGCGGCCGCGAGACCTTCGTGCTGCACGACGGCCCTCCCTACGCCAACGGCAGCATCCACATCGGTCACGCCGTCAACAAGATCCTCAAGGACATCATCGTCAAGTCGAAGAACCTGGCCGGCTTCGACGCCCCCTACGTGCCCGGCTGGGACTGCCACGGCCTGCCCATCGAGCACAAGGTGGAGACCACCCACGGCAAGCACCTCGAGCCCGAACAGGCGCGGGCCCTGTGTCGCGAGTACGCCGCTTCGCAGATCCAGACCCAGCTCGCCGACTTCGTGCGCCTGGGCGTGATCGGCGATTGGGACCACCCCTACCGCACGATGGACTACGCCAACGAGGCGGGCGAGATCCGCGCCCTGGCCGACATGGTCGCCGCCGGCTACGTGTTCAAGGGGCTCAAGCCGGTCAACTGGTGCTTCGACTGCGGCTCGGCGCTGGCCGAGGCCGAGGTGGAGTACCAGGACAAGAAGTCCGACGCCATCGACGTGGCCTTCCCGGCCGCCGACGAGGCCAAGCTGGCGGCCGCCTTCGGCCTGGCGTCGCTGCCCAAGCCCGCCGCCATCGTGATCTGGACCACCACGCCCTGGACCGTGCCGGCCAACCAGGCGCTCAACGTGCATCCCGAGTTCACTTATGCCCTGGTCGATACCGGCAGCCGCCTGCTGGTGCTGGCCGAAGAGCTGGTCGAGAGCTGTCTGGAGCGCTACGAACTCCAGGGTGAGGTGATCGCCACCGCCAAGGGCCAGGCACTCGACCTGATCGAGTTCCGCCACCCGTTCTACGATCGCCTCTCGCCGGTCTATCTGGCCGACTACGTCGAGTCCGAGGTGGGCAGCACGGGTATCGTCCACTCCGCCCCGGCCTACGGCGTCGACGACTTCGTCACCTGCCGCGCCCATGGCATGGCGTTCGAGGAGATCAAGAGCCCGGTGCAGGGTGACGGCGTCTACGCCGACGACCTGCCGTTCTTCGGCGGCCAGCTGATCTGGAAGGCCAACCCGCAGATCGTCGCCAAGCTGGAGGAAGTGGGCGCGCTGCTGGCGCACAAGGTCATCACCCACAGCTACATGCACTGCTGGCGCCACAAGACGCCGGTGATCTACCGCGCCACGGCACAGTGGTTCGTGGGCATGGACGTGAAAGGGCACGACGGCCGCACCCTGCGCGAGCGGGCGCTGGAGGGCATCCAGGCCACCCAGTTCACCCCGGCCTGGGGCCAGGCGCGCCTGCACGCCATGATCGCCAACCGCCCCGACTGGTGCATCTCGCGCCAGCGCAACTGGGGCGTGCCGATCCCGTTCTTCCTGCACAAGGCCAGCGGCGAGCTGCACCCGCGCACCGTCGAGCTGATGGAAGAGGCCGCCAAGCGCGTCGAGCGCGAGGGCATCGACGCCTGGTTCCGTCTCGACCCGGTCGAGCTGCTGGGCGACGAGGCGGCCCAGTACGAGAAGGTCACCGACACGCTGGACGTGTGGTTCGACTCCGGCACCACCCATCGCCACGTGCTGCGCGGCTCGCACCCGCATGGCCACGAGGGCGGCCCGCGCGCCGACCTCTACCTGGAGGGCTCCGACCAGCACCGCGGCTGGTTCCACTCCTCGCTGCTGACCGGCTGCGCCATCGACGGCCACCCGCCGTACCGCGGCCTGCTGACTCATGGCTTCACCGTAGACGCCCAGGGCCGCAAGATGTCCAAGTCGATGGGCAACGTGGTGGCGCCGCAGGAGGTGATGGACAAGCTCGGCGCCGACATCCTGCGGCTATGGGTCGCCTCCACCGACTATTCTGGCGAAATGGCGGTCTCCGACGAGATCCTCAAGCGCACCGCCGACGTCTACCGCCGCATCCGCAACACCGCGCGGTTCCTGCTCAGCAACCTGAATGGCTTCGACCCAGAGCGTGATGTGGTGGCCTTTGACAATATGCTGGCGCTGGACCAATGGGTGGTGGACCGCGCCGCCCAGCTGCAGGCGCGCATCGAGAAGGCCTACGAGGAGTATCGCTTCCTCGATGTCTACCAGCAGGTGCACACCTTCTGCTCGCGGGAGCTCGGCGGCTTCTACCTCGACGTGATCAAGGACCGCCAGTACACCACCCCGACCGATTCCCTGGCTCGGCGCAGCTGCCAGACCGCGCTTTACCACGTGGTCGAGGCGATGTCGCGCTGGGTGGCGCCGATCCTCAGTTTCACCGCCGAGGAGATCTACGAGCACATTCCCGGCAGCAAGGGCGACAGCGTGCTGCTCGAGACCTACTACGACGGCCTCTCCACGCTGGCGCCCGACGCCGAGCTGGGCCGCGGGTTCTGGGAGCAGGTGCTCGAGGTCAAGCAGGCGGTCAACAAGTGCCTGGAGGATGCCCGCAACGCCAAGGTGATCAAGGGCAGCCTGGCCGCCGAGGTGACCCTGTTCGTCGACGACGCCCTGCACGCCACCCTGGCCAAGCTGGGCGAGGAGCTGCGCTTCGTGATGCTGACCAGCGAAGTGCGTCTGGCGCCCCTGGCCGAGGGTAGCGCCGCCGAGGCCACCGAACTCGACGGCCTCAAGGTGGCCGTCTCGGCAAGCTCGCACCAGAAGTGCGAGCGCTGCTGGCACCATCGCGAAGACGTGGGCAGCCACGCCGAGCACCCCGACCTTTGTGGTCGCTGCATCATCAACCTGCCGGAGGGGCCGGGTGAGACTCGCCACTATGCGTAACAAGCAGGATGACAGCGGCACTTCGGTGCCGCCGATGAGCAAGCCGCTGCGCTGGCTGTGGCTGGCCGCCGCGGTGGTGGTGCTGGACCTGGCTACCAAGGCACTGATGTCCAGCGTGCTGAGCTACGGCCAGCCGGTGGAGGTGCTGCCATTCTTCAACCTCACGCTGCTGCACAACACCGGAGCGGCGTTCAGCTTCCTGGCCGGCCATCCCGGCTGGCAGCGCTGGTTCTTCGCCATCATCGCGGTGGGCGCCACGGTGGGCCTGACGATCTGGATGAGCCGGCTCAAGGCCGACGAGAAGCTGCTCGGCGCCTCGCTGGCGCTGATCATCGGCGGTGCCCTCGGCAACCTCTACGATCGCCTGGTGCACGGCTACGTGGTCGATTTTCTCTCCTTCCACGTGGCCGGCTGGTACTACCCGGCCTTCAACGTGGCGGACATCGGCATCACCCTGGGCGCCATCGGCCTGATCTGGGAATCTGTCTTCGAAGGGCGCAAGCAGGCTCGCCGGCGCGGCTGAGCCCGGCGCCTGTGCATGAGCCCACCAACGAGAGCACCATCATGAGCGAATACCGCATCGACGAAGGCATGGAAGTGACGCTGCACTTCACCCTCAAGCTGGAGGACGGCACCGTGGTCGACTCCACCCGCGATAAGCAGCCGGCCACCTTTCAGGTGGGCGACGGCAACCTGCCGCCGGGCTTCGAGCGTCCGCTGAAGGGCCTGGCGAAAGGCGAGAGCGGTAGCTTCGAGATCACGCCGGAGCACGCCTTCGGCCAGCGCAACCCGCAGAACGTACAGCGGCTCAGCCGCGACGACTTCAAGGAGATCGAGCCGGAGGTGGGCACCATGATGTCGTTTGCCGACCCTGCCGGCGGTGAGCTGCCGGGCGTGGTCGTTGCGGTCGACGAGCGGCATGTGGAAGTGGACTTCAATCACCCGCTCTCGGGGCGTACCCTGACCTTCGAGGTCGAGGTGCTGGACGTGAAGCCCGCGCAGACACATTGACCGCCAGCGCGAGGGTCGACTGCCGTAAGGGCTTCGAGATAACCCTGACTTGACTCCATTATCGGATGCCCCGACGCATCAAGGCGACGTAACCATGCAAGCTAACCCCGTGCGAATCCGGCTGGCCAATCCCCGCGGCTTCTGCGCCGGCGTCGATCGCGCCATCGAGATCGTCAATAGCGCGCTGGATGTCTTCGGCCCGCCCATCTACGTGCGTCATGAAGTGGTCCACAACCGCTTCGTGGTCGATACCCTGCGCAGCCGTGGCGCCATCTTCGTCGAGGAGCTCGACGAGGTGCCCGACGACGTCATCGTGATCTTCTCCGCCCACGGCGTGTCGCGAGCGGTGCAGGACGATGCCGAGCGGCGCGGGCTCAAGGTGTTCGACGCCACCTGCCCCCTGGTGACCAAGGTGCACATGGAGGTGCTGCGCTACGCCCGCCGCGGCCAGGAGTGCATCCTGATCGGCCACGCTGGCCACCCCGAGGTGGAAGGCACCATGGGGCGCTACGACACGTCCCATGGCGGCGCCATCTATCTGGTCGAGGACGAGGATGACGTAGCGCGGCTTGAGGTCAATGACCCAAGCCAGCTCGCCTTCGTCACCCAGACCACGCTTTCGATGGACGACACCGCTCGGGTGATCGACGCCCTGCGCGCCAAGTTTCCCGAGATCCAGGGGCCGCGCAAGGACGACATCTGCTACGCCACCCAGAACCGCCAGGACGCCGTGCGCGAGCTGGCCGCCGGCTGCGACCTGCTGCTGGTGGTGGGCAGCCCCAACAGCTCCAACTCCAACCGCCTGCGCGAGCTGGCCGAGCGGGTCGGCACCCCGGCCCATCTCATCGACAACGCCGACGAAATCGATCCGGCGTGGCTCGAAGGGGTTTCCAGCGTGGGCATCACCGCCGGAGCGAGCGCTCCGGAAGTGCTGGTCAAGGGAGTGATCGAACGCCTGCAGGGTCTTGGCGCCCAGGCGCCGGAGGAACTGGCCGGCCGCGAGGAGACCATCACCTTCTCCATGCCCCGCGAGCTGCGCGAGCAGGTGATCGCCAGCGACTCGCCAAACTGAGAAAAGGGCAGAGACACGCCTCCTACCCAATGTATGAGTTTTCTCCTTCTGTGCGAGAATGACAAGCCGGGCCCTGCCCCGGCTTTTTTCATGAGGTCTCTAGCAGATGAAGGCGTCATGATACATACTGAAACGAAGTGTAACTGGAAGCGGAGGAGCGGCGAGTGATGACCCTAGCCCGCCTGGCTCAAAAATCCCCGCGGTGCCTTTGCCGGCTGCAACGCGGCTTCACCCTGATCGAGCTGATGATTGCCGTGGCTGTGATCGCCATTCTGGCCTCGATCGCTGTGCCGAGCTATCGAGGATACGTGGAGCGGTCGTTAAGGGCAGATGCCAAAGCAGGGCTGCTAGAAGCAGCGGGAATTATGGAGCGCTGTTACACACAATATCATACATATAACCATTCGGATTGTTCACTAGTTGGTTCGAGCATTATGTCGCCAGATCAGGAGTACACAATAACGGTTTCTTTTCCAAGCCCTGCAGGCGGTCAAGGCTATCTTGTGTCAAGCTCGGTAAATAGTAGGGATGGCTGCACCAGTAATGGTGGTGTTATGACATACAATCATCTTGGTAATAGAGCACCGGAAAGCTGTTGGTGATGTCATGAAAAACTCTGGCTTCACTCTGATTGAGCTACTGGTAACCATCGCTGTGATGACGATCATCGCGACGATTGCGGTGCCGGGCTTCCAGAGTATGATGGCCAGTAATCGCCTTGCAAGTGACTACAATGAAGTTTTGTCGGGGTTAAATCTTGCCAGAAGTGAGGCAATAAAGCGGCGACAGAACGTCTCCTTTGAAGTCATGGCGAGCTCGCCATGGGAGTACCGGGTCTACGTCACAGACGACGGCAGCGATAATGCCATCCGCGTACGTCAAGCCAGCAGGGCTGGGGTGAGCGTCTCGGATAGCAACGTCGTTGAATTCAATCGGCTGGGGCAGATTGTCGAGAGTTCGGACTGTGATGGCGGCTGTACATTGACGGTTGATAGCAAAACCATTCAGATCAGTGGCTTTGGCCGAATTGGGCGGGGTGGCTCATGATGGCGAATCGGCAGCGTGGCTTTACTCTAATAGAGGCGCTGGTTGCCCTGGTTGTGCTCTCCATCGGGCTGCTCGGCGTGGCGGCCATGCAACTCAGGGCGTTACAGAGCGCGCACATGGGCTACCAACGGGCGGTGGTGAGCCTGGCCGCCATCGATGCCCAAGAAAGGGCTTGGGCATGGTTGGCGAGCAATGACGGCTCGTGCCCGACGGCCAGTAATGTTCATGGAGACTGGCTGACGCAGTGGTTCGGTACGGGAAGGGTGTTGACCAATGTTGCGAGCAATGTCAGTCCCGGCGCCTCCGACTGTGAATATACCGTTTCCATCTCTTGGCAGGAGGAGCGCTACTCGGATGGCGAGAGCGGTAATGCCTTCGTTTACCAGTTCCGGCTGCCAGAGCTATGAGAGATCCCAACCCCATGCTTCCGTTAGCCGCCCCCACTAATGCTTCGAGCCAGGCTGGCTTTACCCTTGTTGAGCTGATGGTAGCGCTGGTGATCGGCCTGATCATCATCCTTGGTGCCGGGCAGCTGTTTCTGATGGGATTCCAGACATTTCGTGATATTGAAGAGCTAAGCAAGAAGCAAGCAGCTTTGACCTTCGTTACAGAAACATTGATTCGTGATGTTCGCCGAGCCAATCTATCTGTCCCTTGTGGGGCTGGCGAGGGCTTTGCTTTTAGTGTTGATGGAAGTTGTCATATTTATACAGTCGAAAATGGTGTTTTAAGTCTTAGTGTGGATGATGACAAGCAGCCGATTGTTGAAGGTGTTTTAGGGTTGGAAAGATTTGATGGAAGTTCCGGCGGATGTGATGCTCCTGGCCTTTACTGTATTGATATACAGTTGGAAGGGGAGCTTGACAGCCTGAGATTCCATGCAATGAATCGCAGCGTAGCAGTAGCGGGTAACTAGGTTCTGGAGGGGTGTTGTATGAAAAATCAAAATGGAGCAGCTCTAGTCGTTGTCCTATCCATGCTTGCGATGTCGCTTATTCTGGGACTTTCCGGCATGCAGTCTTCGCTGATTGATGAACGGTTAGCGGGGAATTATCGTGCGGCTTCGTTGGCCCAAATGGGTGCTGAGCGCGCTGTGGCGGAAGCCTGGGGAGAAGGCGGTAATTTGTTGAGCTCAGATGATTTCGGTGATGTTCTTAGTTTAAGCGCTCTTTCTGGCTATACTTGGCAAAACTTTTCTAACCTTGTTGGTGTTTCTCCAGATGCCTGTGAGGGTGAAATTAATTGTCATTTCTATCTTTTGAAAGAAGAAGAAAATTTTTACATTGTGACGATGGGAGCTGTTGACTATGGGCGTGCTGCAGTAAGCGAGATTATTTTTGTTAAAATAGACCTTGGGGGAGGCGGCGGACCCGAAAGCCCGTTTTCGGATGGAGTGGTTGGTTGTGAGGGTGTGGTTGTTAACGGAGGTGGGAATATTGATAGCCGTGTTAGAACACTGTCTGAAAATGCCGACGTTAGCTTGACAGGTGGAACATATGTTGAGGGCGACGTTCTGGCGACAGGCGCAGTTTATACCTCGGGTAGTGGAGGTGTAGGAGGGGATATTAGAGCAAATAACGATGTGTTGGTGAATGCAAGTGTGGCTTATGGTGGTGGGGTTTTTACTAAGGGAAATGTTTTTCTTAATAATACTGCACAGTTTTCAGGTGGTGTTAATGCTGATGGCAATGTCGAGTTTAACAATGGTGCTACCTTGGGTGGAAATCTGAGCGCAGGTGGGGACGTTACCTTTGCGAATACCGGTGCTTATGTCGAGGGCTCGGTAAAAGCTGCTGGTAATATTTATAATAATTATGACAGCTGGAAAGAAACAAGTTCATTTGCAGGTGGGGGCGTGTCCAGTGGTACCCACTCTGCCGTTTCGCCAGTCCCTACAAGCGAGTGCGATGCAGTCTCGCTCCCAACCGTGATTGAACAGTTTTCAATGCCATCCAATGGAAATATCACTGTAGGTAACTGGCCGAGAGTCAACGCTACAGTGACTCCAGATAAAATAACTTCATTTGATCAAACTTGGAATGTGCAGGAGGATGTTGTGCTGGCAGAGTCTGTGAATTCTTCAGTGCTAGGCTTCGAAGGAGAGGTTCCAGTAATTAGAACGGGTGACCTGACACTGACAAATGGTGAAATGAATGTCTCTGGAGGAGACGTTGTCCTTTTTGTGAATGGTAATCTCACGTTGGGGAGTGGTGGTGGTCTGGGGCTCACCATTGACTCCGGCAGTACGTTGACAATATTCGTGACGGGCACCACCCATATACTTAGTTCTACTCAAATGTCCAGTATTCCTCAGGTGACAAATGGCAGGCCTACATTTTCGCTTTATTCTACTAAAGAGGATATTCTTCCGAGCCAGTCAGGCGTAACAATAAGTGGAAGTGCTAGGGCGGCGGCAAACGTTTATGCGCCATTCGCCAACGTGAAAGTTACTGCGGGAGGTGGGCTGAACGGTTCTGCCAGAGGAAAAACAGTAGAGGTTTCTGGTGGAGGTGGTATTACCTATGACGAGGCATTAGGTGAAGTAGATCTCGGTGGGGGCGGTGGAAATGGAAATGGTATGCCATCAATTGAGAGCTGGAAGTAACTTATTTTTTGTTCTCATCCAACGGACCCCATGAGCCATCCTCTCGCCAACCTTTGTGGACTATTCTTCGCCTGCGCTGTGCCTCCTCGATCGCGGCATCCAGATCCCTGTTTGAATCTTCCAACGTATCCATCGGGCGAAATGAGACTTTCCACGAGGGAGTCGCATCCTGGCGTATGTTCCGTCGAATATGCGATACATCTTCTCGACTGATGAGTGCGGGTAAGCCGTCCGTTGGGTTAGGTTCGGCCACCAAGGGCCTGTCGAATACCCAAGCCCGCTGAGGCACATGGGAAACAGACCAGACGCGCCCCCGCCATTCAGCGCAATTATCGTCGTCCACCAGGCGTAGGTCTCCGAGTGGCACCACTGCGGCCAACAGACGGGCATTGAGTACTGTGCCTGAGTTACCGATGCGCACGGCGTCGTGATACTGCCCGCAGCGCAGTGCTTCCAATGCCATGCGATGCTTTAGATTAGTTTCTAAAGTTCCTGGCCCGCACAGGTGGAGAGTCGCCGTGTCGACCTGTTTGATTGCCCAGACCCTGATGGGAGCTTTCTTAAAAAGCCGGTGAACCATAAGTGATACACCTTTCAGATGAGGTCATGTCACACTTCATCAATGCTTCAGATCAGTAGCAGTCGCAGTTGCGCTAGAAGGAGAGAGCGAAGTGTACCGGTTGGGTTAAAGGATACTTCAGTTTGAATGGGTCGTCATCCATAAATCTTTGCTAATTAAAAAATGTCAGTACCTCTGCTGCCCATACCCTCTACAATATTGGGGAACCGCTGACATACCTTTGGTTGAATGATCTACCCTAACTGTAACAAGCAAGGCTGACCCCGGGAAGCCAGAACGGCCTCCCGGTGGCATTGTCCAAGGTTCCTGCCAGGGAGGAGGCATGCATGCACCAGCAGCACGGTGCAGCACCGATCGTCGTTCTTTCACTAGTCTCCAGAACCGTTCTGCTGAGCCTGTCAGGCTTCCGGTTTACCCTCGTGAGCGAGCGCTTGGCCGGCAACTACCGGGCACGAGCCAAGCCCCGAGGGGCACCGAGTTGGATATTCTTGTGCCTGAGGTGAGGGACGAGCATGTTACTCAAATGCTTATTTCTTAATTTTAACTTACCTAAACTTTTTCAAGGCAAAGCCGCCGCTTGTCCCCTAGCGATAAGCTGCGGCTTGGAGGTAGATGCAACGCTACCCTTCGTTCGGCTTGCGATAGTGCCCGGGAATGGTGACTCGCTCGCCGTTGGGGAGATGACGCACCTGGGTGGGTACGTAGATGCGCTTGATGACGCTTCTGCGTGACTTGTCGTTCATCGTGACAGCTCCTGATTAGTTGCCGATGAAACTACTTTAGACCAGGGATGGCGCGTCGTGCAATTCATCAAGACGAGCCCTCTGGTTTACGCCCCGCCTGCGGTTGCCTAGGTTAGGAGTAGCCTGGCAAGGAGCGCAAGGAGTCGGCATGGAGCAGCTGAACGTTGCCCTCGCAGTCGTGGGTGGTCTGGTGATGGTCGTGGGCCTGCTGTCGAGTCCGCTGGACCGCTCCTGGCTCTCCGCGCCGCTGTTCGCCTTTCTGTTCGGCGTGGCGTTGGGCCCTTTGGCCTGGAAATCCTCGACCCGTCCCGATGGGGTGATGGCCAGAGAATTCTCGAGGAAACGGCCCGGCTGACGCTGGGTATCAGCCTGATGGGCATCGCGCTTCGCCTGCCGCCGCGCTATCCCTTCGCCCACTGGCGCTCGCTGCTGGTATTGCTGGGCCTCGGCATGCCGGCCATGTTCCTGATCAGCTCACTGCTGACCCACTGGGTGCTCGGGCTGCCGTTGTTGATGGCGCTGCTGGTGGGCGGCACTATCTGTGCAACCGACCCGGTGGTGGCCTCCTCGATCGTCACCGGCGGGGTGGCCACGGAGAACCTGCCCGAAGACTATCGCCACCTGCTCTCCAGCGAATCCGGGGCCAATGACGGCCTGGCCTATCCCTTCGTGCTGCTGCCTATCCTGCTGCTGACGCTGCCCATAGGTGACGCCTGGCTGGGCTGGTTTGCCAAGGTCTGGCTATGGGAGATCGGAGCAGGCGTACTGGTCGGCGCAGTGCTGGGTTGGGCGTCGGGGCGTGCCCTGCAGTGGTCGGAAGCGCGGGGTTACCTTGACCAGCCTTCGTTCCTGTCCATCACCCTGGCCCTCACCATTCTGGTGCTCGGGCTGGGGTCGCTGCTCGGTACCAATGGCATCCTGGGAGTCTTTGCCGCCGGCCTGGCTTTCGACCAGGAGGTGGGCGGCAAGGAGCGCAGCGAAGAGGACAACGTACAGGAGGCGGTCAATACCCTGCTGACGATGCCGGTTTTCATTCTGTTCGGCCTGATAGCCCCCTGGACAGAGTGGCGAGCGCTGGGGGCCTCGGGTCTGCTGCTGGCCCTTCTGGTGCTGCTGTTGCGTCGACTGCCGATGATCCTGCTGCTAAGGCCCGGACTGCCGACGCTGCGTGACTGGCCGATCACATTGATCATGGGCTGGTTCGGGCCCATCGGCGTGTCGGCGCTCTACTACGCTGCACTGGTCTCGAGCCGCACCGGCTACAACCTGGCCTGGACCGCAGGCACCCTGATCGTGGTAGCTTCCATGGTCGCCCACGGCATGACGGCGGCGCCGCTGGCCAGCCGCTATGGGCGCTGGCGGCGCAGGAAGGAACAAGGTGGCAACAGCTAATGCGACTGCCGGAAGCGCTCGCGCAGCCGTGCCAGCTCCTCTCGGCTCCAACCCTGCGGTTCCGTCAGCGCCACCCAGGCATCGAAGTAGTGCTCGGCGGCCATGCTGTGGCCATAGCCGGGCGGTGCACGGCCCACGGCCAGGTCGCCGAGCAGTTGCAGCATGGTCACCACGGGGAACCAGCGCAGCTCGGGTAGCACGTCTGGCGCCCGCGGCTCGCGCATCCATTCCGGCTCGCGGTAAAGGATCTGCGGCTCGAAGAATGTGATCGGGTCGCTACCGTACTGCAGGAAGGCGATGCGGAAATCGCCCCAGGCTTGGTCCGGGGCGCCCAGCCCCTGATACTGGTTCATGAAGCGAACCACCGAGCCATTGCGGAAGGTGGGCAGCCAGGCAGGCGAGCCCGCGTCGCGCTCGCTTGTCACGGCCCGCCATGTCTCGTTGCGAAACGGCGGACCGCTCCA
Source organism: Halomonas sp. E19 (assembly GCF_052439355.1). Lineage (NCBI taxonomy): Bacteria > Pseudomonadati > Pseudomonadota > Gammaproteobacteria > Oceanospirillales > Halomonadaceae > Halomonas > Halomonas sp. E19. The sequence continues at coordinate 85,463 of NZ_JBNFWU010000001.1, forward strand.
CAGCGCGCCGTGGAATGGGTCGTCGATGATGTCGTAGAAATCGAACGACAGGTCGGAGTTGAGCGAACCGAGGCTGAGCCCGTGTAGGTAGAGGCGTGGACGCTGTGCTTCGGGGAGCCTCGACCAGTATTCATAGACGGTAGTGAACAGCGCTCGGGCGTTTTCGGCACCGTACTCACCCTCGAATAGCAGCGCCAGGTGGCTTGGCAGGTAGGAGTATTGAATGGTGGCGGTGGCGATATCGCCGCGATGCAGGTACTCCACGGTATTCTGGGCAGAGGGATCGACCCAGCCCCTGCCGGTCGGCGTGGCGAGCAACAGCACGGAGCGCTCGAAGGCGCCGATCCGTATGAGTTCATTCAGCGCCAGCTCAGCTCTCTCGGCTGGAGTGTCGGCCGCGCTCAAGCCGACATAGACCCGGGCGGGGTCGCGGGTTTCGGCCTCGGTGAAGCGGCCGATATCCTCCGCGGAGGGCGCCTGGGTGACGAAGCGGCGGCCGCGCCCTCCCAGCGCCTCCCAACTGATGAGGGAGTGGGAGCTTCCGGCCTTCATGGGGTCGGCAGGCGGTGGTATCTCGTCGAGAATGAGCTCGTCGAGTTGCTGGAAGGAGTTGTCGGCAGCCCGCAGGGCCAGGGTGAAGATGACCCCGTCGATGATTGACCAGAACAGCGCCGCGGCAAACACGACCCCCAGCAGGTTTGACACCCGGTGCGGCACGAAGCGGCGCATCTTGCGGGCGAGATAGCGAAAGGTCAGCCTGAAGAGCTTGACCAGCAGCCACAGCAGGGTGAACAGCGCCAGGGCGATCAGGGCGATGCTGAAAGGGCGTACCCCACTGACCTCCTCCAGGCCCATCAGGTCGCGAAGGCTGTTCTGCCAGGCCGAGGCCTGCCACAGGAAGATCCCCGAGATGATCAGGCAGATTGCCGCTGCGCTCGGCTTGATGCCCCGCTCGGTACGCGGCCCGGGCCGGGGAAGCTGCAGGTAGTCCCATAGCCAGTGGGTGATGAAGCCCAGCGCATAGCCGGCCGAGAAGGAGAGCCCCGAAACGATCCCTGGGCGTAGGTGGGTCTGGGCAGCAGGCTGGGCGTGAGTGAAAAGGCGAACAGCAGCGTGCCCAATAGTAGGCCGGCCGTGGAAAAGTGCTTGAGTGCACTGCGAACTCTGGGATGCATTGCCTTCATCGAATCAGGGAAATGATGGTGCCCATCCAGGGCGAGCGGAGCGATATTAACGTATCCCGGCCAGCCAGGCGCTGATCAGCGCGGCAAGGCGCTCGCGGTAGCGCTGTGCACTGGGGCGCTTCGACCAGCCGTCCAGCGTGATGGGCCGGCTCTCGGCAGTATGCTGCTCGAACAGTTCGGCGACTTCGGTCGCAAACCCGGGGTGTTCCACTTCCACGTTGGCTTCGAGATTCCAGTGCAGGCTCCAGTGGTCGAAGTTGCACGAGCCCACGGTCACCCAGTCGTCGACGATACAGAACTTGGCGTGGGTGAAGCGAGGCTGGTACTCGTAGATATGGATGCCGGCCTCCAGCAGCTCACCGAAATGCCGCTGGCCGGCGTAGCGCACGCTGGGGTGATCGTGCCCCTTGCCGGCCACCAGCAATCGGACGTCCACGCCACGTTCGGCGGCATTGCAGACCAGGCGGCGCAGCTGACGCGAGGGCAGGAAGTAGGGGGTGTACATCCAAAGCCGTTTCTCGGCCGTGGTCATGCGGTAGTGAAGCGAATGTCGGATGGTCTTGTCGCTCGGCCCCTCGTTGTGCACCAGGCGAGCCTGCATGTCACCGACGCTGTCGACTACCGTGGCCTCGGCGGGGAGACTGCGCTGGATGGGGGCCTTGTCGCCGCGGGTGCGGGAAGACTCCCAGAGGTCGGCTAGCAGGGTGATCCAGTCCTCCACCACCGGCCCTTCGGCGCGTACCACCACGTCGAACCAGTCGCCCAGGTAGTCGTCGGTCAGGCAATAGCCGCCGGTATAGGCCACGCGACGATCGACCAGCAGCATCTTGCGATGGTTGCGATTCAGGTTGCGGCGCAGCCGTCGCATCATGAACGGATTGTAGTGGCGCAGGGCCACACCGGCCGAGGATAGGCGTTCACGCTCCCCGCGGCCGAGTCCCACGGCGCCGAAGCTGTCCAGGACCACCCGCACCTCGACGCCACGTTGGGCAGCGCGAACCAGCGCGTCCAGGAAGCGGCGGGTGACCCGCCCCGACTCGATCAGGTATTGCTCGAACCACACCGACTCCTGGGCGTTGTCGATGGCTTCGAGCAGCTCCGGGATGAAGCGCTCGCTGTCGGGTATCAGGGTGATTGTGTTGCCGCTCTTCCATTCGGTCTGCACGGTGGGCCTCCTTGCCCATCTTGCTGAATCGCTAACCCGAGCGTAGGAGCAGCAGGCTGCCACGGCAACGTCAGGGGCTTAGGCAATGCCGTTGGCAGGCCCACAAACCGGACGCGCTCCCCGTCGGCTCAGTGATATCGGTTGGGCAGGCGCGAGAAGCAAACCGGAGGACGGTACTTCTCTCCTGCCGGGGCGCGCTCGAGCGCAGGTCGGACCCGCCAGCCTCGTGAGCTCGCCCACTCCTTGAGTTCCCGGTAGTCGAGCAGGGGAAAGTCGAGGGTATAAGGGTTGGGGGAAGATGCGGGAAAGGCGAAGGCCACATGGGGGTAATGGGCCAGGGCGTTGGGACCGCCGTGGGCGGCGAGCGCCAGGTCGAGGGCTGACTGCCAGGCCTGGGCATCACGAGGGGCCTGCGCTGCGGTGGGCTGTGCATGGTCGTGCGAGTGGAAACTTCCCATGACGTTTACCTCACTTTGGTATCGATTGTTGGTCGCAGTGGCTACATCCAGGTCGATGACTCCTTGGTCTTGCTTGGTAAGCGCCCCACCCAGCGGTGAGTGGGGCTTGCGTGGTGATCAATCCCAGCTCAGCGCACCGCCGACCTGGTACTCGGTGACCCGGGTCTCGAAGAAGTTCTTCTCCTTGCGCAGGTCAATGATCTCGCTCATCCACGGGAAGGGGTTCTGCGCGCCGGGGAACTGCTCCTTGAGGCCGATCTGGGCAAGGCGGCGATTGCAGATGAAGTGCAGGTACCCTTCCATGATCGCCGCGTTCATGCCCAGCACGCCGCGGGGCATGGAGTCGCGAGCATAGGCGATCTCGAGCTCGGTGCCCTCGAGGATCATCTGGGTGACCTCGTCCTGGAACTCGGTAGTCCACAGGTGTGGGTTCTCGATCTTGATCTGGTTGATCATGTCGACGCCGAAGTTCAGGTGCATCGACTCGTCGCGCAGGATGTACTGGAACTGCTCGGCAACGCCGGTCATCTTGTTGCGCCGGCCCATGGAGAGGATCTGGCTGAAGCCGCAGTAGAAGAAGATGCCCTCGGTGACGCAGTAGAAGGCGATCAGGTTGCGCAACAGTTCCTGGTCGGTTTCGGGCGTGCCGGTATTGAAGTCCGGGCGCGCCAGCGACTGGGTGTGCTTGAGGCTCCAGGCCGACTTGGCGGCTACCGACGGTACCTCGCGGTACATGTTGAAGACCTCGCCTTCATCCATGCCCAGCGACTCCACGCAATACTGGTAGGCGTGGGTGTGGATCGCCTCCTCGAAGGCCTGGCGCAGCAGATACTGGCGGCACTCGGGGTTGGTGATCAGGCGGTATAGCGCCAGCACCAGATTGTTGGCCACCAGCGAGTCGGCGGTGGAGAAATAACCCAGACTGCGCATCACGATGCGCCGCTCGTCCTCGGTCAGGCCATCCTGGCTCTTCCACAGGGCGATATCGGCGTTCATGTTCACTTCCTGGGGCATCCAGTGGTTGGCGCTGCCGTCCAGGTACTTCTGCCACGCCCACTCGTACTTGAAGGGCACCAGCTGGTTGAGGTCGGCACGGGCGTTGATCATCTGCTTGTCGCTGACCTCGATGCGCGCCGCGCCCATCTCCAGCTCCTCGAGGCCGGCGGCCACGTCGAGCTCCTCCAGCGACTTGCGCGCCCGAGCCAGGCGGTCACTGTCGGCTACCTGATAGCTACCCCCGGCTTCGTTCACTGCGTTGGCATCAGCCTGCTCAGCCGGCTGCGGTTTGGCGGCAGGGCCGGAGTCGCCTTCGCCGGCTGCTCGGCGACTGGAGTCTCGTCTTCGTGGAACTCGTCCCAGTTCAGCATGGCTTCACCTTTATATAGCTGGATCCGAGATATCGTTCGGATCAGAAAAATTCTCGATGCGTGCGAAGCTGTGCGAGCGATGGCCAGACAAGGCGGAAATTGGTAAGGAAGCGGAGTTTACGTGTTTGTAAATGAGCATTCCGCACCAATTTCCAACGCCGTATGGCCGAGCGCAGCCAGCTTGTTAACCTACTGGCAGGCCTCGCAGCCCAGATCGTCTATTTCCGCAGCACTTGGCGCGCGCGAGCCGCTGCCCGCCTTGCCGGTGAGGAAGTCCTCCACCCCGCGCGGTTCCGTTGCCGGTGTCGCTGAAGGGGCCGGTGTCGGAGCAGCCGTAGGCGCCTGGTTGCTCACCGCGTTGAGCGTGCCGCGGTCCACGGTGGACTTCTCCACCGAGGTGGCGCCCAGGGCGCGCAGGTAATAGGTCGTCTTGAGCCCGCGGAACCACGCCATGCGGTAGGTCACGTCGAGCTTCTTGCCCGAGACACCCTTGATGTAGAGGTTCAGCGACTGCGCCTGGTCGATCCACTTCTGGCGCCGCGCGGCGGCCTCCACCAGCCACTTGGGCTCCACCTCGAAGGCGGTGGCGTACTTGGCCTTGAGGTCGTCCGGGATGCGCTCGATGGGCTGCGCCGAGCCGTCGTAGTACTTGAGGTCGTTGATCATTACCTCGTCCCACAGGCCTCGCGCCTTGAGGTCGTGAACCAGGTAGGCGTTGACCACGGTGAACTCGCCGGAGAGGTTCGATTTCACGTAGAGGTTTTGATACGTCGGCTCGATCGACTGCGATACGCCGCAGATGTTGGAGATCGTCGCGGTGGGGGCAATCGCCATCACGTTGGAATTGCGCATGCCCTGGTCGGCGATCTTCCTGCGCATGCGATCCCAGTCCTGGGTGGCGCTGGTGTCGACCTCGATGTACTTCTCGCCGCGCTCGGTCTTGAGCTTGTCGATGGAGTCGATGGGCAGGATACCCTGGCTCCACAGCGAGCCCTCGAAGCTCTGGTAGCGGCCGCGCTCGGCGGCGAGGTCTGAGGAGGCCTCGATGGCGTGGTAGCTGATCAGCTCCATGGAGCGGTCGGCGAACTCCACCGCCTCTTCGGAGGCGTAGGCGATGTCCTGGGCGTAGAGGGCGTCCTGGAAGCCCATGATGCCAAGCCCCACCGGGCGATGCTTGAGGTTGGAGTTCCGCGCCTGGGGCACCGCGTAGTAGTTGATGTCGATGACGTTGTCGAGCATGCGCACGGCGGTACGCACGGTCTTTTTGAGCTTGGCGTCGTCGAGCTTGCCGTCGACCACGTGACGGGCGAGGTTGACCGAGCCCAGGTTGCACACCGCGATCTCGTCGACGCTGGTGTTCAAGGTGATCTCGGTGCACAGGTTGGAGGAGTGCACCACGCCGGCGTGCTGCTGGGGGCTTCTCAGGTTGCACGGGTCCTTGAAGGTGATCCACGGGTGGCCGGTCTCGAACAGCATCGAGAGCATCTTGCGCCACAGGTCCTTGGCGCGCACGCGCTTGAACAGCTTGAGCTGGCCCGAGCGGGTCATCGCCTCGTACTCCTCGTAGCGCTGCTCGAAGGCGGCGCCGTAGAGGTCGTGCAGGTCGGGACAGGTGGCGGGCGAGAACAGCGTCCACTCCTTGTCGTCGAAGACCCGCTTCATGAACAGGTCGGGCACCCAGTTGGCGGTGTTCATGTCGTGGGTACGGCGGCGGTCGTCGCCGGTGTTCTTGCGCAGCTCGAGGAACTCTTCGACGTCCAGGTGCCAGGTCTCCAGGTAGGCGCACACCGCCCCTTTGCGCTTGCCGCCCTGGTTCACCGCCACGGCGGTGTCGTTGACCACCTTGAGGAACGGCACCACGCCCTGGCTCTTGCCGTTGGTGCCCTTGATGTAGGAGCCCAGGGCGCGCACCGGGGTCCAGTCGTTGCCCAGGCCGCCGGCCCACTTAGAGAGCAGGGCGTTGTCGCGGATGGCGCTGTAGATGGCATCGAGATCGTCGGGCACGGTGGTGAGATAACACGAGGAGAGCTGGCTCCTGACGGTGCCCGAGTTGAACAGGGTCGGCGTCGAGGCCATGTAGTCGAAGCTGGAGAGCAGCTCGTAGAACTCGATGGCGCGCGCTTCGCGGTCGTCCTCGTTCAGCGCCAGGCCCATGGCCACGCGCATGAACATCACCTGGGGCAGCTCGTAGCGCACGTCATCCCTGTGGATGAAGTAGCGGTCGTAGAGGGTCTGCAGGCCCAGATAGGTGAAGGCGTTGTCGCGGGTGTGGTCCAGCGCCTCGCCGAGTCGTTCGAGATCGAACTCGGCAAGCTTGGGGTCGAGCTGCTCATACTCGATGCCGCGGGCGACATAGGCCTGGAAGGCGGGCTTGTAGAGTTCGGCCATCTCGCCGAACGTGGCCTCCTCGGCAATCTCGAGGAAGGAAAGCGCCTCGCGGCGCAGGCTGTCCTGCAGCAGCCGCGCGGTGACGTAGGTGTAGTTGGGCTCCTTCTCCACCAGGGTGCGCGCGGTCATCATCAGCGCCTGGGAGACACCTTCCACCGAGACGCCGTCGTAGAGGTTCTTCAGCGATGCCTCGACGATGCGGTTGGGGTCGACGTTCTCGAGCCCGGCGCAGGCGTCGAACACCAGCGTCTCGATGCGGCCGAGGTCGAGCGGCCGCCGGCTGCCGTCGTCGAGGGTGACGTTGAGCGTGGGATGCGGCTTTTCGATGTCGCCGCCGGCGGCGGCGCGGGCGCGGGCGTGCTCCTCGCGATAGAGTACGTAGGCGCGGGCCACCTTTGCTCACCGGCCCGCATCAGTGCCAGCTCGACCTGATCCTGAATGTCCTCGATGTGCACCGTGCCGCCGTCGGGCATGCGGCGCAGGAAGGCGCTGGCAATGCCCTGGCTGGCCTGGTCGACGAAGTCGCGAACCCGCGAGGAGGCGCTGACGTTGTCGCCCTCCACGGCGATGAAGGCCTTGCGCATGGCCACGGCGATCTTGCTGGCGTCGAACGCGACGACGTCACCGGTACGCTTGATCACCCGCAGAGCCCGGGGAGCGGTGATGGCCAGGTCGGGGGCGGTGGGCTGGAGCTGTTCCATGGATCGGATTCCCTTCTTCTTTCGGGCAGACGTCAGGTGGACGATGGGCGTTGACAGCAGCGGAGTCGCTTGCTAGGAGCACATCATCTTGTGGTTATCTTGAGGGTGAGCACAAGATAGAGTGGTTTGCCCCCGTCATCAAGTGGATAACCTGTGAGTGAGCTGTGTCTCTTCGGTGGGCTTTTTTGGTTGTTGGTTGGTTACCGAGCTATGCTTCGCTGGCTGACCGCGCGGCAACGGAATGCAAACGGCATGCAATCGCGGGCAGGCGAACTACGCTAATTCGGGTATCCTTGATTTAGCGAAGGAGGGACAGGGTGTCCCGAATCACAAAGAAATGCCCAGCACGGGGAAACTAGGATGGATGACAACCTGGAAAGCAGCGACATGGAACACGTGCTGATTATCGAGGATGACGTTCGCTTGGCCGAGCTCACTCGCGACTACCTTGAAGGAAATGGCTTCAAGGTCACCGTGGAGTCCGAAGGCTCGCGCGGCGTGGAAAAAATCTTGGCGCTGCAGCCGGATCTGGTGATTCTCGATCTGATGCTACCCGGAGAGGACGGATTGTCGATCTGTCGCCGGGCGCGGCCCGAGTACGCGGGGCCGATACTGATGCTGACCGCCCGCACCGACGACATGGATCAGGTGCTGGGACTGGAGATGGGCGCCGACGACTACGTGCCCAAGCCGGTGCAGCCGCGGGTGCTGCTGGCCCGTATGCGGGCGCTGCTGCGGCGTGCCGACAACACCGAGCAGACCGGCGATGCACGGCTCTCCTTCGGCAACCTGGAAGTCGACAGCGCCACGCGAGAGGCTTGGCTCGAGGGCGAACGGATCGACCTCACCAGCGCCGAATTCGACCTGCTGTGGCTGCTGGCCAGCAATGCCGGGCGTGTGCTCACCCGCGAAGAGATCTTCAGCGACCTGCGCGGCATCAAATACGACGGCCAGGACCGCTCCATCGACGTGCGCGTGTCGCGGATACGCCCCAAGATCGGCGACGACCCCAACCATCCGCATCGCATCAAGACGGTACGCAGCAAGGGGTATCTGTTCGTCAAGGACGCCTGATCCATGCAGCGGTTCCTGGCTGATGGCACCTTCCTGCGGGTCTACCTGGCCCTGGCCCTGGCGCTGCTGCTCACCTTCGCTCTGGCCCTGATGGGCCTGGCGCTGGTCGACCGAATCCGTGTAGAGCAGTACCGCGAGCAGCTGGCGGAAGCCCCGATGCAGTTGCTCGCCCGCAAGGTTTCCGCGCTGCCGCCCAATGCCCGGGGCGACTGGCTGACCCAGCAGGGCGACCTGCTCGACATGCGGCCAGTCGCTGCGCGAACCGGCCAATGCCAACCTGGGGTGGTTTGCCCAGCGCCGTCTGGAGCGGGGCAGCGTGCTGGTCGTCATGGAGGGCGAGGAGACGTGGCGCATGTTCCTGCGGCTGCCGGGCGAAGGGCGGATTCTCGAGGCACGGCTCTCCGGGCTCAACGAGCGCCAGCTGCGCGGGCTGGCGCAGATGCTGGGCGACTGGCTGGCCGAGGTTGACGGCGAGGCTCGCCAGCAGCGGCTGGAAAGCGTGACCAGCCAGGCCCTGGCGATTCGCCTCAGCCACCTGGCCCCCGACGGCCTGGACAGCCACCAATTGACCCGGCTACGCGAAGGCGAGCTGGTGATCCGCCTGCTGCCAGGGCATTGGGCGCTCACGGTTTATCTGGCGGTGCCCTCCGCGGATGGTACCCGGCAGTGGCTGTCGATCGGACCAGTGTCGGCGCTGGAACCGACGCCGATCTCGCTGCTGCTGCTGGTGCTGTTGATCATGCTCGGCGTGCTGGCGGCGATCATCTACCTGATCGTGCGCGGCGTAGAAGCCCGGTTGGCGCGCCTGGAGCTGGCGGCCGGGCGCATCGCGGGCGGGCGGCTCGATACGCGGGTCAAGGTCGACGGCGGCGGCTTCATCGGCCGGGTCGGCATGGCCTTCAACGCCATGGCGGCTCAGGTGCAGTCGCTGCTACGTTCGCAGCAGGAGATGATCCGCGCCGTTTCCCATGAGCTGCGCACGCCGGTGGCGCGCATTCGCTTCGCCATGCAGATGGTCGAGGACATGACCGAGGACCCGGCCATTCGCCGCCAACTGCGAGGCATCGACGGCGACATCGAGGAACTCGATCAGCTGATCGACGAGATTCTCACCTATGCCCGCCTCGACAGCGGCATCGTCAACGGGGCCAACCTGGAGCGCAGCCGGATCGACTGTCGCGCCATGGCCATGCGCGTGATCGACACGCTGGCGCCGCTGCATGCCCACCTGCAGCTCGAACTGGCACCTGGCCCCGACGTCGAGGTGCTGGCCGATCCGCGCTACCTGCAGCGCGCCCTGCAGAACCTGGTGGCCAACGCCTGCCGTCACGCCCAGTCGCGGGTGCGAGTCCAGGTCACTGAGGAAACCCGGTTGGTGCGCCTGGATATTGAGGACGACGGTCCCGGCGTGCCGGACACAGAGCGCCAGATGATCTTCAAGCCGTTCGCCCGCCTGGACGATAGCCGCACGCGCCGCTCCGGCGGTTACGGCCTGGGACTCTCCATCGTGCAGAAGGTCATGGCCTGGCATGGCGGCAGCGTGGTGGTCGACGACAGCCAGGAGCTGGGCGGCGCGCGGTTCTCGCTGCTGCTGCCGATCGTACCGCCTAAGCGGGCCTGATGCCGTCGAGTACGGCGAAGGAGGTCTCCCGCGCGGTGCGCAGGAAATCCTCCATCCAGGGCTGGCTGCGGCTCTCTTCGCGTATGGCGGCAAACAGCGTGCCCCAGGTTCCCTCCGCGCCGAGCCTGACGGCCTTCACGTAGTCGCGTTCGAGATACTCCGTCAGCGCCCAGTTGGGCAGGGCGCAGACGCCGCGTCCGCTGGCCACCAGCTGCATCATCATGATCGTCAGCTCCGCGGTGCGCACCTCGCGGGGGCGTACCCCGGCGGGAGTCAGGAACTGGGTGAAGATATCCAGCCGACTGTGCTCCACCGGGTAAGTGATCAGCGTCTCGTCGGCCAGCTCGTCGGGGGTGACGGCGCTGTGGTTGGCCAGGCGATGCTGGCGCGACACGGCCAGCAGACTCTGGTAGCGAAACAGCGGCTCGTAGGTGACGCCGGCCAGGGGCTGGGGGTCGGCGGTGATCACCAGGTCGAGCTGCTCGCGGGACAGCGCGGGAAGAGGGTCGAAATGGTGGCCGCCGGGAATATCGACCTCCACTTCCGGCCAGTGATCGCGGAAGCGGTCGATGGTGGGCATCAGCCACTGGAAGCAGCTATGGCATTCGATCGCCATATGCAGGCGACCTGGCTCCTGGCCGTTGAGCCGCGCCACGTCGCGCTCGGCCATCCGCACCTGCGGCAGCACTTGTTCGGCCAGCGCCAGCAGCCGCTGGCCTGCGCGGGTGAACTCGACCGGGCGCGTCTTGCGTACGAACAGCGGTGTATTCAGCCTGTCTTCCAGATCCTTGATCTGATGGGAAAGCGCCGACTGGGTCAGGTGCACGCGCTCGGCAGCTTCCACCAGGGAGCCGGCGTCGCGTAGCGCGACTAGGGTGCGTAAATGGCGAAGTTCGATCATGAATGAGCTGTTTTCATGTTTTGAATTAGAAAGTTTAGTTTGATTCAATTGATCCGGCCAAGCGAGACTCTACTGCATCATTCATGCAGAAGAGGCGTCATCATGACATTGGCTCATGTTTCTGGCTATCCACGTATCGGCGCCCAGCGCGAACTCAAGCACGCACTGGAAGCCTACTGGCGCGGCGACATCGACCAGGCCGCGCTGCTGGAAACTGGCCGCGAGCTGCGTGCGCGCCACTGGCAGGACCAACGTGACGCCGGCCTCGATCTCGTCACCGTGGGTGACTTTGCTTTCTATGACCAGGTACTCAATGTCTCGCTGCTGCTCGGCGCGGTGCCGCCGCGCTTCGGCGCCGAGGAAGAGCTCGCTCGCGGCGAGGTGTCGCTCGACACCCTGTTTCGCATGGCCCGCGGCCGCGCGCCCAGCGGCACGCCGGCGGCCGCCTGCGAGATGACCAAGTACTTCGATACCAACTATCACTACCTGGTGCCGGAGCTGCACCCGGGCCAGACCTTCCGTCTGGCCAGCACCCGCCTGTTCGACGAGGTGAAAGAGGCCCGTGCCGCCGGGCACGCGGTCAAGGTCGTGCTCACCGGCCCCTTGACCTGGCTGTGGCTGGGCAAGGCACAAGAGGAAGGCTTCGACCGGCTGTCGCTGCTGGCCGACCTGCTGCCGGTCTACGGCGAGCTTCTGGCCCGCCTGGCCGACCTGGGGGTGAACTGGGTGCAGCTCGACGAGCCGGCGCTGGTGCAGGACCTGCCCCAGGCGTGGCGGCAAGCCTACGAGGCGGCCTACAACGCCCTGCGCTCGGCGCCGGTGAAGCTGCTGGTGGCCACCTACTTCGGCGCACTGGGCGACAATCTCCAACTGGCGGTAAGCCTGCCGGTGGACGGCCTGCATATCGATGCGGTACGCGCCCCGGCGCAGCTGGCCACGGTGCTCGATAACCTGCCGGGCTACAAGGTGCTCTCGGTGGGCGCCATCGACGGCCGCAACATCTGGCGCGCCGACCTCGCCGCGCTGCGTGAGCGCCTGGCTGATGCCCGCATGCGTTTGGGCGAGCGGCTGTGGCTGGCGCCCTCCTGTTCGCTGCTGCATGTGCCGGTCGATCTCGACGCCGAGCCGGAGCTGGACGCCGAGCTGAAAGGCTGGCTCGCCTTCGCCCGCCAGAAGCTCGACGAGACCGTGACCCTGGCGCGGCTTCTCGATGGGCGCGCCACCGCCGGGGATCGCGCCCAGGTGGCAGCGGCCACGGCCGCCCTCGATGCGCGCCGCGAATCGCCCCGGCTGCATCGCCCCGAGGTCGACGAGCGGTTGCGCCGCATCGGCGACAACGACCTTGTGCGCGACAACCCCTACGCCGTGCGGGTGAAGGCCCAGCAGCGTGCGCTCGGGCTGCCGCTGTTTCCCACCACCACCATCGGCTCCTTTCCGCAGACCGCGGAGATTCGCACCGCCCGTCGCGCCTTCAAGCAGGGCGAGCTGACCCAGGACGCCTACGAGGCGCAGATGCGCGCCGAGATCGCCGATGCCGTGGTGCGCCAGGAGGCGCTGGGGCTGGACATGCTGGTGCACGGCGAGGCCGAACGCAACGACATGGTGGAGTACTTCGGCGAGCAGCTCGACGGCTTTGCCTTCACCCGCAACGGCTGGGTGCAGAGCTACGGCTCGCGCTGCGTCAAGCCGCCGATCATCGTCGGCGACGTGGCCCGTGCAGCGCCCATGACAGTGGCCTGGAGCCGCTATGCCCAGTCACTCACCAAGCGGCCCATGAAGGGCATGCTGACCGGGCCGGTGACCATGCTGCAGTGGGCCTTCGTGCGTGACGACCAGCCGCGGGACTTGACCTGCCGGCAGATCGCCCTGGCCCTGCGCGACGAGGTGATCGACCTGGAGGCTGCCGGCATCCCGGCGATCCAGATCGACGAGCCGGCGCTGCGCGAGGGGCTGCCGCTGCGCCAGGGCGAGTGGCAGGCCTATCTCGACTGGGCGGTGGAGTGTTTCCGTCTGACCGCATCGGGCGTGCGCGACGCCACCCAGATTCATACCCACATGTGCTATTCCGAGTTCAACGACATCATCGCCGCTATCGCCGCGCTGGATGCCGACGTCATTACCATCGAGACATCGCGTTCGAACATGGAACTGCTCGACGCCTTCCAGGACTTCGCCTATCCCAACGAGATCGGCCCGGGCGTCTACGACATCCATACCCCCAATCTGCCCGAGGTGGCGTGGATGGTGCGGCTGATGGAGAAAGCGGCCGAGCGCATTCCCGTCGAGCGGCTGTGGGTCAACCCCGACTGCGGCCTCAAGACCCGCGGCTGGGCCGAGGTGGAGCCGGCCCTGGCCAACATGGTCCAGGCGGCACGCGAGCTGCGCCGCCGCTACGGTTGACGTCAGCACCCCGCCTGACACCAGGCGCCGGCCCGCAGGGCCGGTGCCTGGTATGCTGTGGTGTCCGACTGCTCGAGGAATAGCCCCATGCTCCGACCGTTCGCCTCCTTCGTGCGGCGCTTCTCGCCGCCGGCTCGCTGCTGCTGATCGGCTGTGCTTCCGCTCCCATCGACGGGCCGCGCTCTGCAGACGGGCAGGGGGCCAGCACGGCGCCGCTGCTGCCCTCGCTGCTGTTTCCCGGCGGTGCCGAGCGCTTCGAGGCCTGGCGCTGCACGCCGCAGCAGGATCTGGTGACCGCCTTCGGTGAGCGCGAGTTGCGGCTGTGGTCGGCCCACGGCGGCTATCGTCTGGCGCCGGCGGTGGTCGCCAGCGGAGCGCGCTACCAGCAGGGCGAGCTCAGCTTCTGGAACAAGGGGGAGAAGCCGTGGTAGAAAGCGCCAACGGCCGACTCGACTGTACTGCCGCCATGGCGCGTTCGGCGCTGACCCGCGAGCAGCGCCCCGGCGTGATGTTTCACGGGCGTGGCAACGAGCCGGGCTGGCACGTCAACCTGCGACATGACGCCCCCGAGCTGAGGCTGGTGCTTGATTATGGCGCTCGCGAGCTGTCCTTGCCCTATCGTGTCGTGGCGATGGACAACGCCGGCGGGCGGGTCAGGCTTGCCAGCAGGCGTGGCGAAGCGCCGTTCGAGCTGCGCCTGGAGGCGCGTGCCTGCTTCGACGACATGAGCGGCGAGCCGTTCCCGGCCCGGGTTACGCTGACCTTTGAAGGGCAAACCTACAGAGGCTGTGGCCAAGGCATCGCGCCTCAAAGCTCCTCAATCCGATAGACGCAGCGTCGTGCGCCGGCCAGCACGTGATCGGTGCGCTCGACGCTGGCGCTCTCTCCCAGCACGGTGCGGAACACCGCCAGCTCCGAGCGGCAGAGATCCGGGCAGGTGCTGGCGGCACGGCAGATCGGACAGTGGTTCTCGATCAGCAGCAGGCTGCCGTCCGCCTCGCGCTGCCACTCCGCCATGTAGCCTTCCCGCGAGCGAATCTCGGCCAGCCGCTGCACCCTGGCTTCCAGGCTGTCGCTGCCGGCCAGGGCCTGACGATACTGCGCCAGGGTCTCGGCCTGGCGCGCCTCGATCAGACGTGCCAGCGCCTCGTCGCCCAGGGTATCGCGCACGCTGACGATCAGGCGCGAGGCCAGCTCTGCATGCCCATCGGCAAAGCGAGCATGACCGGCTTCGCTGAGCCGCCACTCGATCGTCGGCCGACCGACGCCGCCTGGCAGCGGGCGTTGGGCCACCAGACCTTGGCGGGCCAGCTTGGCGAGCTGCTGGCGGGCGTTCTCGCCGCTAGTGCCAAGCCGTTCACCCAGGGCGGCAGCCGACTGTGGGCCGCGGATCTTGAGCTGGTACAGCAGGCGCTCGGCGGTGTCGGTGGCGGGCGTGGACTCATCGTTGCTTGACATGACGTGGCTCGGAATTAATCTAGTGTCTTCTTGGAAAATACCGGCGGGGCGGCGCTCAGGCAAGTCGAGGGGAATTGGGGCCTGGCCTGAGAGACAGGCCAGGCCCCTGACAGGCCTGGATCGCCCCGTCATTCACCGTGAACAGCAAGGAGCCACAACAATGGCATTTGAACTGCCGGCACTGCCCTACGAGAAGAACGCGCTCGAGCCGCACATTTCTGCCGAGACGCTCGAGTATCACTACGGCAAGCACCACCAGGCCTATGTCACCAAGCTCAACGAGCTGACTGACGGCACTGAGGACGCCAACAAGTCCCTGGAAGAGATCATCCAGTCCTCTTCCGGTGGCCTGTTCAACCAGGCGGCCCAGGTGTGGAACCACACCTTCTACTGGCACTGCCTGGCGCCCAACGGTGGCGGTGAGCCGAGCGGTGCGCTGGCCGAGGCGATCAACGCCAAGTTCGGCTCCTTCGCTAAGTTCAAGGAAACCTTCAACGCCAATGCCGTGGCCAACTTCGGCTCCGGATGGACCTGGCTGATCAAGACCGCCGACGGCGGCGTCGACATCGTCAACACCAGCAATGCGGACACTCCCATTGCCCACGGCCAGACCCCGCTGCTGACCATCGACGTATGGGAGCATGCCTACTACATCGACTACCGCAACGCCCGCCCCAAGTATCTCGAGAACGTCTGGAATGTGCTGAACTGGGACTTCGTCGCCCAGAACTTCGGCGGCTGATCGACGACGCCGTTCGCGGGTCGTTTCTGTCGCCAGCTCGGCCCCGCCAACCGGCGGGGCTTTTTGCTGGTGCGTCCCCGGCTGTTGCGGCCTTTATTTTCGTTTTTTAGAAAGAAAAACGCAAAACTATGCGCTTTTCGTTGTAAAAAATAAACGTAACATGGCGTTCATCACCTGACCCATCGAGGGAGACCGTCATGGCAAACCGCATTCTGCTCCTTACCTCTTCCATTCTCGGCGAGCACGGCCAATCCAGCGCCCTGGCCAGCCATTTCCGCCATCGCGCGGCGGAGCGCGACGACCTCGCCGTCACCCAGCGCGACCTGGCCGCCGAATCGCTGCCCCACCTGGGGCTCGAGGAGCTCTCCAGCTGGCAGGTCGCCGCCGCAGAACGCTCCGCCGAACAGCAGGTGCTGGTACAGCGCTCCGATGCGCTGATCGATGAGCTGCAGGCCCACGACGTGCTGGTGCTGGCGGTGCCGATGTACAACTTCGGCATTCCGAGCCAGCTCAAGGCCTGGTTCGACCGCGTGATGCGTGCCGGTGTCACCTTCCGCTACACCGAGCAGGGGCCCGAGGGGCTGGTGCAGGGCAAGCGCGCCGTGATCCTGGCCGCTCGCGGCGGCCAGTACGCCGGCACCGCGCTCGACACCCAGACCCCGCACCTGAAGGCGATGCTGGGCATGATCGGCATCAGCGACGTGTCGGTGGTCTATGCCGAAGGGCTTGCCATGGGCGAGGGTCGGCGCGATGCCGCGCTCAAGGAGGCCCGCCAGGCCATTGATGGCCTGGTGGCCGGGCTGTAGGGCTCAGCACGCCTCGGGCACCTCCGCCACCCAGCGGTCGGTGACGAAATCGCTGGTGCATAGCCTGGCCTCGGGGGTCAGGATGCGGGCCGCCAGCTGGCCCAGGGCGTCCAGGTCGGCGCGTGCATCGGGCGTGATCATCTCGGTGGGCGCCAGCGCCTGCCACGTCTCACCCTCGCGGGTCGCCAGCGCATAGCTGAAGGCATAGAAGCCGGGGAACCCCAGTCGCACATCGGTGGCGACCAGGGTTTCCCGGCCGTCGCGTTGGCGGACTTCATAGCGCAGGTAAGGCCCGGCGAACCAGTGGAGCCGCTCGCCTTTCTCCAGTTCCAGGGCGGCGGGCTCGAGCTCGGCGCCGCGCCGAAACGTTTCCACAACCGGCGGCGTATCGCCGTCGAGCAGGCCGATCAGGGTCTCATGGTGGTCGTCGCCGTCGATGATGGTGACTCGCCACAGCAGGGTATTGAACGGGGTAGGCTGCACCAGCCGGGGCGCATCCTTTAGCCCGCGCTCCGCCAGTACCGGCGTCAGTCGGTGCTCGATCACGCCCTTGGCGACCATGGCAAACAGCAGGTAGGCACAGGAGAGCGCCAGCCCCCAGGCCGGCGCGCGGAAACCGTTGCCGGTGATCAGTGCGATACCGATGCCCACCAGTAGCGGCAGGGTATAGAGCGGGTCGATGATAAAGACCACCGGCCAGGCGCTGGGGCGCACGTCCAGCGGCCACCAGATCTGGGTGCCGTAGGTGGTCAGCACGTCGAGCAGCGGGTGGGTGACCAAGGCGAGCACGAAGAACGCCCACCAGCGCCTGAGCGTGATGTCCCGCGCCGGGGCGAAGCGCCACGCCAGCAGTGCCAGCAGCGTGCCGAGCCCGGTGAGGACGAACAGTGAGTGCGTGAACCCCCTGTGCTCGGTGACGTTGAGCACGGCGTCGCCGTAGTCGAGGAAGACGTCGAGGTCGGGCAGGGTGCCCAGCGCCGCGCCGATCACTACCGCCTTGCGGCCCAGCCGCCGCCCCAGCACGGCGCCCCCGACGGCGGCGCCCAGCGCGGCCTGTGTCAAGGTATCCATTCCAAAGACCTCCTCCTGTTCCTGCGTAAGGCGACTTGTGTTTCAGGCCCGGCACCAGGCGGGACCGGCGGCAAGGATTCGCGCCTGCACGGGGCAATCCTCGCGATGAGCCCCCGGCAGGTAGCCTGAGCTCATGAGGAATTCACCGACGATTTCCGGGCCGGTGAAGCGAAAGGTACGGCGGAACAGCTTGACCCACGCCTCTTTCGTCAGCGGGTGGTGGTGATCGAGCCAGGCGGCGAAGCTGCCGTGGCGCTCGCGTAGCTCGCGTATCACGCCGGCGTTGTGGATCACGGCCTCGATCTTGCGTCGGTTGCGAATGATGGCGCTGTTCTGCAGCAGCCGCTCGCGCTCGGCGTCGCCGTAGTCGGCAACTCGATCGACGTCGAAGTGGTCAAAGGCCCGAGAGAAAGCGTCGCGCTTCTTCAGCACGGTCAGCCAGGACAGGCCGGCCTGGTTGATCTCCAGCGCCAGGCGCTCGAACAGCGCCGGGTCGTGGGAGACAGGGAAGCCGTATTCCGTGTCGTGGTAGGGGCCGTGAAAGGGGTGGCCGGGTGCCAGATCACAATAGTGCGACATTTCCGCTCTCTTTCCCTTCGTGGGTATTGGCAAGCCCTCGGGGGCTTGTCACGATTCCATTATCCGGCGTCAACGCTTCAGGAGCCACCCAGCATGAAAAGCCTACCCATGAATCGCAAGACGAAAAAGGTGACCGTCCTCTCCCTGCTGGGCGGCGGTGCCTTGGCCCTCTATCTCGCCTTTACACCCGGTGCCAGCTCCCAGGCCGGGCTGGTGGTGGAGATGTACCAGGATCCCAACTGCGGCTGCTGCACCGACTGGGCCGATCACCTCAGGGACTCGGGTTTCGAGGTGCGCCAGCACAAGACCCGCGACATGCGAGCGATCAAGCAGGAGCACGGCGTGACGCCGGAGCTCGCCTCTTGCCACACCGCGCTGGTCGACGGCTACGTGATCGAGGGCCATGTGCCGGCCGCCGATATCCATCGCCTGCTGCAGGAGCGCCCCGATGTGGTGGGCCTCACCGTGCCGGGCATGCCGCATGGCTCGCCGGGCATGGAAACGGGGCGCTATGATGACTATTCGGTGCTGACCTGGCAGCACGCGGATCGTACTCCGCAGATTTTCAGCGAGTACACTTTCGACTGATTCCCCCGACGAAACGGAACGAGGTGGCCATGCAATACCTGCACACCATGGTGCGCGTCAGCGACCTGGAGGCGTCCCTTCACTTCTACTGCGACCTGCTGGGCCTGCGTGAAGTGCGGCGCAAGGAGAACGAGAAGGGCCGCTTCACCCTGGTGTTCCTGGCGGCGCCCGAGGATGCGGCGCGCTCGGAGCGGCTCAAGGCTCCCGAGCTCGAGCTGACCTACAACTGGGATCCGGAACACTACGGCGGCGGACGCAACTTCGGCCACCTGGCCTACCGCGTCGACGATATCTATGCGCTGTGCGATCGGCTGCAGGCGGGTGGGGTGGCCATCCTTCGCCCACCGCGTGACGGCCACATGGCCTTCGTGCGCAGCCCCGACGGCATCTCGGTGGAGCTGCTGCAAAAGGGCGACCCGCTAGCGCCCAGGAGCCCTGGGCCTCCATGGAAAATACCGGCACCTGGTAGAACGAGAAGGAATCCTGAGTGACAACGATCAAGACACGCCTTGGCCGGGCGCTGCTGCTGGTGCTGGCGGCAGCGACCCTGGCCGCCTGCGGCAGCCAGCCTGCCGATACGACCCGCCGCGATGGCCCGGCGGTGGCATCCGACCATCCCGTGGTGGGGCAGCGCTGGAACCTGTTGCTGGTCGGCACCGACGAGCGCCTTGCCATGCCCAGTACGCCGCACTTCATCGTCTCGCCCGATGGACGGGTGACGGGCAGCGACGGCTGCAACACGCTCAATGGCCGGGTGCAGCTCGATGAGGGCAACCGCATCCAGTTCAGCCAGCTGAGTACCACCCGCATGGCCTGCCCGCAGCTCGATGATGCCCGGCGCGTCACCGGGATGATGGAAAATGCCTATCGCTTTCTGATCGACCACGACCGTTTGGTGTTCTTCGGTCCGGATCAGCGCGTGTTGGGAGGCTGGCGCAAGGCCAATTGAGCAAAACCCAGCAGAAAAACCAAAAAAAGCGCGGATCGTCTCCGCGCTTTTTGCTGCTTGCATGCCGCGTTTCAGCGCCCCGGCAGGGCGTTGCGCACCTTGATCAAGCCCGACGTGATCAGCCTTGCCAGGCCGGGCCCCACCGGGGTGAGCAAAATCCAGGGTGTGACAATCAAGTTGATGGCCAGGGCGGCAAAGTAGACGTCGCTGAACCAGTGGGCGCCGCTGAGGATGCGCGGTGCGCTGAGCAGTACGGCAAACAGGGTGCTGACCAGCATGACCCGGAAGCCCGCGAAGCGCCACATGAAGGCGGTGAAGAGAATCAGGTTGACGCCGTGGTCGCCGGGGAAACTGCTGCCGGAGCTGTCCTTGGTGGCAAAGTCGACCATCTGGGTCACCAGGTTGGCATTCTCGTACACCAGGGTGGGGCTCGGGTGGGTGTAGGGCACTGCCATGCGCACGCCCTGGGCGATAAAGACCGCCGACAGCAGCATGGTTAGGCCGATGCCGCCCCAGCGCAGCAGGCGATGCCGGGTGTTGGAATCGCGGCTGATGGCCCAGAGGTAGATTGCCAGCAGCACGAACAGGCTGAAGACATCGAACAGTCGATTGTTGGTGGCGGCCACGAACAGCACCCAGGCTTCGTTCTCTTCGGTCAGCCAGGCGTTGGTGGTGAAGAAGACCGCGTCGTCCAGTTCGGTCCAGAACAACAGCCCCGGGGAGAGCCACGACAGGACCAGAAAGGCTCCAAGAAGGTTGAACAGCAGGATGCGGCCAAGCGCTAAGGTGGAATCGGTCTGAGGCATCGGGACGACACGAGGTGATGAGTGAGTGCCACCATTCTAGGCGAAACGCGCATATCAGAACAGTGTTCCCTAATGCGCATCAAGCCAGTGGCCCGCAGCGGCACATAGCCGCTGCCTGCCTTGCCAAGGGCCACTTAGGTCGCGTTCCCTGGCTTCCGGTCGGCCGCGGTATGCGGCCGACCGGAAGGCTAACCCTGCGGCGGTTGCGGGCCGCTGAAAGTCACCACGCGGCGGTTGCGGGCCGCTGAAAAGTCACCGCGCGGCGGTTGCGGGCCGCTGAAAAGTCACCACGCGGCGGTTGCGGGCCGCTGTCACAGCGCGGCGATCTTGTCGCGCTGCTCGAGCAGTACGGCGCGAGCCGCCTGGTACTCCTTGAGCTTGCCGCGCTCCTTCTCGACCACCGCCTCCGGCGCCTTGGCCACGAAGCTCTCGTTGCCGAGCTTGTTCTCGATGCCGCCGATCAGCTTGTCCTGCTTGTCGATCTCCTTGGCCAGGCGGGCGAGCTCGGCGTCCTTGTCGATCAGGTCGGCCATGGGCACCAGCACCTCCATGTCGCCGACCAGCTGCGTGGCCGACAGCGGCGCCTGGCTCGGGTCGTCGAGCCAGGTGGCGCTTTCCAGCTTGGCCAGCTTGGCGAGGAACAGGCGGTTGGCCTCGAGGCGCTCGCGATCCGCCTGCGAGCCCTTGGTCAGCAGCACCTCCAGCGGCTTGCCCGGGGCGATGTTCATCTCGGCACGCACGTTGCGCACTGCCACGATCACGCCCTTGAGCCACTCGATGTCGCGGGTCGCCTGCTCGTCGATCTTCTCCTGCTCGGCCACGGGCCACGGCTGTGCCATGATCGATTCTCTGCCGTCGCCCGCAGCCTTGCCCGCCAGCGGTGCCACGCGCTGCCAGATCTCCTCGGAGATGAACGGCATCATCGGGTGGGCCAGGCGCAGGATCGCCTCCAGCACCCGCACCAGGGTGCGGCGGGTGCCGCGCTTGGCCGCTTCGCTGGCGCCTTCGTCCCACAGTACCGGCTTGGAGAGCTCCAGGTACCAGTCGCAGTACTCGTTCCAGACGAACTCGTAGAGCGCTTGCGACGCATGGTCGAAGCGGAACTCCTCCATCGCCTTGGTCACCTGGGCCTCGGTCTGCTGCAGGCGCGAGACGATCCAGCGGTCGGCCAGCGACAGCTCGACCTCGCCGCCGTCTGCTCCGCAGTCCTGGCCCTCGGCGTTCATCAGCACGTAGCGCGAGGCGTTCCACAGCTTGTTGCAGAAGTTGCGGTAGCCGTCGAGGCGGCCCATGTCGAACTTGATGTCGCGCCCGGTGGTGGCCTGGGAGAGGAAGGTGAAGCGCAGCGCATCGGTGCCGTGGGGCTCGATGCCCTCGGGGAACTCGTCGCGGGTGGCCTTGGCGATGGCCTTGGCCTTCTGCGGCTGCATCATGTTGCCGGTGCGCTTCTCGAGCAGCTCGTCCAGGGTGATGCCGTCGATCAGGTCGATGGGGTCGAGCACGTTGCCCTTCGACTTGGACATCTTCTGGCCCTGGCCGTCGCGCACCAGGCCGTGCACGTAGACGGTCTTGAACGGCACCTCGCCGGTGAACTTGAGGGTCAGCATGATCATCCGCGCGACCCAGAAGAAGATGATGTCGAAGCCGGTGACCAGCACGCTGGAGGGGTGGAAGGTCGCCAGCTCCGGGGTCTGCTCCGGCCAGCCCAGGGTGCCGAAGGTCCACAGCCCCGAGCTGAACCAGGTGTCGAGCACGTCTTCGTCCTGGGTCAGGACGACATCGTCACCCAGGCCGTGCTTCTTGCGGGCCTCGGCCTCGGTGCGGGCGACATAGACGTTGCCCTCGGCGTCGTACCAGGCGGGAATACGGTGGCCCCACCACAGCTGACGCGAGATGCACCAGTCCTGCAGGTCGCGCATCCACGAGAAGTACATGTTCTCGTAGTTCTTGGGCACGAACTGGATGTCGCCGTTCTCCACCGCGGCGATGGCGGGCTTGGCCAGGCTCTCCACGGCGACGAACCACTGGTCCGTGAGCAGCGGCTCGATGACGTCGCCGGAGCGGTCGCCAAAGGGCAGGGTGTTGTTGACCGTCTCGATCTGCTCGAGCAAGCCGGCGGCTTCCATGTCGGCGACGATCCGCTTGCGCGCCTCGAAACGGTCGAGGCCGGCATAGGCCTGGGGCAGGCTGGGATCGATCTCGGGCAGCGGGCGGCCCTGGATGTCGAAGGCCTCGGCCTGGGGCAGGATCGCCGCGTCCTGGGTGAAGACGTTGATCAGCGGCAGGCCGTGGCGACGACCCACCTCGTAGTCGTTGAAGTCATGAGCCGGGGTGATCTTCACGCAGCCGGAGCCCTTCTCCATGTCGGCGTGCTCGTCGGCGACGATGGGGATGCGGCGGCCGACCAAGGGCAGCTCGACGAACTTGCCGATCAGCGAGGCGTAGCGCGGATCTTCGGGGTTGACCGCCACGCCGGTATCGCCGAGCAGGGTCTCGGGGCGGGTGGTGGCGACCACCAGGTAGTCGAGGCCGGCATCGGTCGTCACGCCGTCGGCCAGCGGATAGCGGAAGTGCCAGAACTGGCCCTGCTGCTCGCGGTTCTCGACCTCGAGGTCGGAGATGGCGGTGTGCAGGGTGGGGTCCCAGTTGACCAGGCGCTTGCCGCGATAGATCAGGTTCTCTTCATAGAGCCGCACGAAGACTTCCTGCACCGCCTTGTAGAAGCCATCGTCCATGGTGAAGCGTTCGCGCGACCAGTCGACGCTGGCGCCCATGCGGCGCAGCTGGCGGGTGATGTGGCCGCCGGATTCGTGCTTCCACTCCCACACCCTGTCGATGAACGCCTCGCGGCCCAGGTCGTGGCGGCTCTTGCCCTCTTCCGCGGCGACCTTGCGCTCGACCAGCATCTGGGTGGCGATGCCGGCGTGGTCGGTGCCCACCTGCCACAGGGTGTTGTTGCCCTGCATGCGGCGCCAGCGGATCAGCGTGTCCATGATGGTGTCCTGGAACGCGTGGCCCATGTGCAGGCTGCCGGTGACGTTGGGCGGCGGGATCATGATCGAGTAGGGTTCGCCCTCGCCCGAGGGGCGAAGCGGCCGTCGGCCTCCCAGCGCTCGTACCAGCGGGATTCGATCTGCTCGGGTTGGTAGGTCTTGTCCATGGGGCGTTCCGGGTCCAGAAATGATCGCCGCCGGGTCGTGGGCCGGGCGGCGGGAAGTCATCGAAAGCGTGCGAAAAATGGGCTCGATTATAGCGCGATGGGGGAGTGGGCGTCAGCCAGGTGTGTTAACACTTCAGAGGGGCGCCGGGGGCAGGACTCACCCCTTGAGCTGATGTGCCTTGACGGGATAACCGCGCTGCTTGTAGGTCTGCCAGCACTCGCGCTTGGCGACGAGCACCTGCTGATGCTGGTTGATGATCTCGGCGACCCGCTCGAAGCGCGAGAACCACTCAGGGATGCCCGGGTCGAGGTTGAGCAGCGCCATGGGCGCTTCGGCGCTGGGCTCGGGCGGCTGTTCCCAGCCGATGGTCACCGCCACGCTCTCGGCCATCTCGCTGCCGAGCAGGGCGTGGGGCAGGTAGGCCTCGGGGCGGAAGGTCCACAGCCGCTCGTCGAGATCACTGGCCATGGCCTCGTCCTCGGCGTGCAGGTGCAGCCGGTAGCCCTTGCCGGCGATGGTCTCGGCCAGTCGACAGGCGAAGTCGAGCCGCGCTTCCAGCGTGGTGTCGGGGAGAATGTAGAAGTCGACCTGGGTCATGGAAGGCTCTCTGACCTCGGTGGCAGAGGGGCTTTGCCGGCGACAGGGTTACGAGGAGGCGCTGTGAACCCATCCCTGGGCGCTACTTTTGCCATCCATAGCAAAAGACCTCCTCTTCACCCTGTCCCCGACGCCCCTCGTCTAGGTAGCAGACTCAAATGTCATTAACGAAGCGTGGATTCCCGTCGCGAGCGATGAGAGGCTGGCCGCCGCCGGAGCGGAGCGACCGGAGTTGACTGTTGCTCAATGAGGATCGTGAGCACCGCCGGCGGCCAGGATCTCGAGCGCAGCAGGGAATCCTTGTCAGATCAGCTTGGTCAACCAACCGTGCTTGTCTTCGGCGCGACCGTACTGCAGATCGAGCAGCTTGCCGCGCAGGCGCTTGGCGATCTCGTTGCCGGCGTCGGGCATCTGCACGGTGCCGTCTTCGGTGACCAGCTGACCCACCGGAGTGATCACCGCCGCGGTGCCGCAGGCGAAGACCTCGGCGATCTCGCCTGAGGCCACACCGTCGCGCCACTCGTCGATGCTGATGGCGCGCTCTTCCGGCGTCAGGCCTTCGTCGCGGCCGAGGGTCAGCACCGAGTCGCGAGTCACGCCCTCGAGAATGGTGTCGGTCAGGCGCGGGGTGACCAGGCGGCCGTCCTTGTAGACGAAGAACAGGTTCATGCCGCCCAGCTCCTCAATCCACTTGTTCTCGGTGGCATCGAGGAAGGCGACCTGGCTGCAGCCGTACTTCTCGGCTTCCTTCTGGGCAGCCAAAGAGGCCGCGTAGTTGCCGCCGCACTTGGCGAAGCCGGTGCCGCCGGGGGCAGCGCGCTTGTAGTGCGAGGAGAGCCAGATCGACACTGGGGCGATGCCGCCCTTGAAGTAGGCGCCGGCCGGGGAGGCGATGACGTAATAGTCGACCTCATGGGCGGGGCGCACGCCGAGGAACTTCTCGCTGGCGATCATGAACGGGCGCAGGTAGAGGCTGGATTCATCGGCCTCGTCGCGGGGTGTCGGCACCCAGGCGTGGTCCTGGGCGAGCAGGGCCTGGAGCGAGCCGACGAAGTCTTCGTCGCTGAGTTCGGGCAGCGCCAGGCGACGGGCGCTGCGGCGGAAGCGCTCGGCGTTCTTCTCCGGGCGGAACGACCAGATCGAGCCGTCGGCGTGGCGGTAGGCCTTGATGCCTTCGAAGATCTCCTGACCGTAGTGCAGGACGGCGGCCGCCGGGTCGAGGGTCAGCGGGCCGTAGGGGCGGACTTCATGGCCGTGCCAGCCGGCCTCGGCCGTCCAGCGCACGTGGGCCATGTGGTCGCTGAAGTAGCGGCCGAAGCCGGGGTTGGCAAGGATGTCGTCGCGAAGGTTGGCTGCCGTGGGAACGGTCGTGGGCAGCATCTTGAAGTTGGCGTTGGGCACGGCAAAGGGTCTCCGCTATGCCGGGATTCCGGCGTTTTCTTGGGGTTCTTCGACGCCTCGGGCCGGCGGCCCGAGGCGTGCATGGCGTCAGATGTAACGGTTGGCGCCCGTGTTGGCAACCTTGGCGGCGTCAGGCGTTGCCATCGACCTGGCGCGACTCTTCCTCGCGGTCGAGCAGATACTGGGTCAGCAGACCCACCGGGCGGCCGCTGGCGCCCTTCTGCTTGCCCGAGGTCCAGGCGGTGCCGGCGATGTCCAGGTGCGCCCAGGGAACTTGTCGGCGAAGCGCGAGAGGAAGCAGGCCGCGGTGATGGTGCCGGCCGGGCGGCCGCCGATATTGGCCATGTCAGCGAAGTTGGAGTCGAGCTGCTCCTTGTACTCGTCCCACAGCGGCAGGTGCCAGGCGCGATCCCAGGCCGCCTCGCCGGCGTCGAGCAGATCCAGCGCCAGATCGTCGTCATTGGAGAGCAGGCCGGTGGCGTGGTGGCCCAGGGCGATGATCGCCGCGCCGGTGAGGGTGGCGATGTCGACCACGCTGGCAGGCTCGAAGCGCTCGGCGTAGGTCAGGGCGTCGCACAGCACCAGGCGCCCCTCGGCGTCGGTGTTGAGCACTTCCACGGTGAGGCCCTTGAGCGTCTTGATGATGTCGCCGGGCTTGGTGGCGCGACCGTCGGGCATGTTCTCGGCGGCGGCGACGATGAACACCAAATTGAGCTTGGGGCGGATGCCGAGTACCGCCTTGGCGGTGCCGAACACGCTGGCCGCGCCGCACATGTCGAACTTCATCTCGTCCATGGCCTCGCCGGGCTTGAGCGAGATGCCGCCGGTATCGAAGGTGATGCCCTTGCCGACCAGTACGTGAGGGCCTCGTCGGCGTTCTCGGCGCCTTGGTACTTCATCACGATCAGCCGCGAGGGCTGCTCGCTGCCGCGGCCCACCGAGAGCAGGCTGTGGGCGCCGAGCTCCTCCAGCGCGGCTTCGTCGAGGATCTCGACCTCGAGGGTGCCGCCCGACTCACGGCCGAGCTGCTCGGCCTGGTCGGCCAGGTAGCTCGGTGTGCAGACGTTGCCCGGCAGGTTGCCCAGGGTGCGGGTATAGGCCACGCCCTGGCCCACGGCGTTGCCGATACGTGCGCCTTCGCGGGTTTCGTCGGCGGCATCGGCCTCGCCAAGCAGCAGGGTGACGCGCTCGAGCCGCGGGCGCGGCGCTTTTTCCGACTTGAACTCGTCGAAGCGGTAGACCGCACGCTGTGCTGCCTCGGCGGTCATGCGCGCCTTCCACGCCACGCCGCGCTCGGCCACCGGCACGTCGACAAAGGCCACCGCGGCGTCTTCCACCGCAAGCCCGGCCACGGCGGTGAAGGCGGCGTCCAGGGCCTTGATGAAGGCGCGCTCCTGACACTTGTCGCGCTCGCCCAGGCCCACCAGCAGCAGGCGCTCGGCGCCGAGGCCGGGGGCGAAGGGAATCAGCTGCACACTGCCGAGCTTGGCATCGAAGTCGCCCCGTGCAATCAGCTGGCCGATCAGCCCCTCGCTGGCATTGTCGAGCTTGGCGGCGGCGGGCAGCAGGTCGCCGCCCTTGAAGACCGGGACCACGAGACAGGCCGATTCGGCCTTGGCAGGGTTGGCCGTGTGAACTGGGAATTCCATGGTGACTCCACAAGACAAGCGATGGGGGATTCTGGATAATGCCGGCACGGCTCCGGGCCACTGCCGAATCACCCCAGTGTACTCAAGGCATGGCGCCATTGCATGGAAGACGCCGCATGATCATCTTTCGATATCTGACCCGCGAGATCCTGCTGACCATGGCCGCCGTCGCCGGCGTGCTGCTGCTGGTCATCATGGGCAGCCGGTTCATTCGCTACTTCACCGACGCCGCCGAGGGCGACATCCCGGCCACCATTCTCGGCAACCTGATGCTCTTTCACCTGCCGGGCTTTCTCGAACTGATTCTGCCGCTGGCGTTCTTTCTCGGCATTTTGCTGGCCTACGGGCAGCTCTATCTCAACAGCGAGATCACCGTACTGGTGGCCTGCGGCATCAGCCCCGCCCGGCTGTTCCAGGTGAGCCTGGTGCCGGCCACCCTGGTGGCGCTGCTGGTGGGGCTGTGCAGCCTGTGGCTGACGCCCGCAGGGGCGCTGCACAACGCGGTGATGCTGGAGGACCAGCGCAGCCGGCTCGACTTCACCGCCCTGGCGCCGGGGCGTTTCCAGGACTTCGGCGGCGGTCGCACCGCCTACACCGAGTCGTTCAGCGATGACGGCAGCCGCATGCAGGAGGTGTTCATCAGTGAACGCCAGCGGCGCCGCGACGGCTCGCCGGAAACCGCCGTGACCCGCGCCGGCAGCGGCTACCAGACCGTCGACCCCGACACCGGCAGCCGCTTCCTGGTGCTGGCCGACGGCGAACGCTACAGCGTCGACCCGGGGCGCTTCGAGGCCGAGCGGCTGGAGTTCGACACCTACGCCGTGCGCCTGTCGCTCGGCGGCGAGCGGCGCGAGCTGGAGTCCACCGAGTACGCCACCACGGCGGAGCTGCTGCGCGACGACTCCGACCGCGCCCGCGCCCAGCTGCAGTGGCGGGTCTCGCTGCCGCTGATGGTGTTCATCCTGACCCTGATGGCGATGCCGCTCTCGCGGGTCAATCCGCGCCAGGGGCGTTTCGCCAAGCTGCTGCCCGCCATCTTCCTGCATATCTGCTACCTCAGCCTGCTGCTGGCGGCGCTGGACGCGATCGGGCGCGGCACGCTGCCGGCGGCGATCGGCATGTGGCCGATCCACCTGGTGTTCCTGGCGCTTGGGCTTGGGCTGTTGATGCACCACCAGCGCAGGGGGATGCGTTGATGGTGGCTGATCGTCTCGACCGCTACATCGCCCGCAACGTGCTGGGGGCGATCATCGTCGTGCAAGTGGTGCTGCTGGGGCTCGATCTGGTGATCTCCTACATCAACGACCTGGATGACGTGGAAGGCAACTACGGCGCCTTCCAGGTGCTGCTCTATCTGCTCATGCGCCTGCCTTGGCGCTTCTATCAGTATGCCCCGGTGGGAGTGCTGATCGGCGCGCTGATCGGCCTGGGCAGCATGGCGTCGAGCAACGAGCTGACGGTGATGCGCGCCGCCGGCCGCTCGCTGGCCCGCATCCTGTGGGGGGTGATGAAGCCGATCATCCTGGTGGTGGCCGTGGTGCTGTTGACTTCGGAGTACGTCAGCCCACGCACCGAGCAGTTCGCCAGCGCCTGGCGCCTGGAACAGCTGCAGGGCGAGGGCGCGGTGCTGACTCAGCGCGGCGGCTGGCAGCGCGAAGGCGACAGCGTCTACCGCTTCGGTGCCATCCGCGCCGACGACACCGTGCTCGACCTGACCCGCTACCGCTTCGAGGGGCGCGAGCTGCGCGAGGCCGTGGTAGCCGAGCGCGCCGTGTGGCGCGACGGCAGCTGGCAGCTGGAAGAGGTGGGCATCACGCGCTTTTTCGACGACCGCACCGAAGCGGAGCACCGTGCCCAGCACCCCTGGGAGACCAGCCTGACCCCGGCCCAGCTCAACCGCTTGCTGCTGCCGATCAACAGTCAGGCGCCCAGCGAGCTGTGGGCCTATGCCCGTTTCCTCCAAGGCCAGGGGCTGCAGGCCACCCAGCCGCTGCTCTACTTCTGGCAGAAGATGCTGATGCCGCTGACCATGGCCTCGCTGGTGCTGGTGGCGGCGTCGTTCGTGTTCGGGCCGCTGCGCACCGTGGCGGCCGGGACGCGGGTCTTCTACGGCGTGATCGTGGGGCTATCGTTCAAGTACCTGCAGGACCTGCTGGCGCCGGCCTCCACCGTGTTCGGCTTCTCGCCGGTGTGGGCGGTACTGTCGCCGATCGTGCTGTGTGCGGCCGTAGGCTTTTACCTGCTGCGCCGCTCGGGATGAGGACGTGCGCCCTGTGCCGCGTCACGCTGCGATGCAATTGAGCGAGGTTTCGATGCAACGACGTTTCACCCAACTCGACGATGTGTGGCCGGCGCCACTCGGAAGGCGGCTCGGCGCGATGCTCTACGACGCCTTCCTGGTTCTCGCAATCTGGATCCTGCTCGGCATCGCCCACGTGGCGTTCCTGCGCTTCATCCTTGGCCTGGCGGCGGAGGAGGTGGGCAGCGGCGTGCTGGAGCGCATCACGCTGCAACTGCTGCTGCTGGCGGGCGCCTTCGCGTTCTTCGCCTATTCGTGGACGCGTGGCGGCATGACGCTGGGCATGCAGGCCTGGCGGCTGCGGGTTCAGACCCGTGACGGCCGCACCATCACGCTGGGGCAGAGCCTGGTGCGCTATCTCGTGGCCTGGCTTTCACTGGCGGCCTTCGGTCTGGGCTACCTGTGGGTGTTGCTCGACGCCGAGCGGCGCAGCTGGCCCGATATCGTCTCGGGAACGCAGGTGGTGGTGGTGCCCAAGCGCTGACTTCGGCGAGGCGAACCCTGACGCTGGTCAAAAAATAAGCGCTTTTCTCTTGCGATAGGCTATGCGAATCATTTACATTAAACCTCGTAAGCACAGCGAGGTGATGCCGATGTACGTATGTCTCTGCAAGGGCGTGTCAGACCGCAAGATCCGCGAGAGCGTGGCGGATGGCGCTCGCAGCTGGCGTGACGTCCAGCGCGATACTGGCTGCGGTACCCAATGCGGAAAATGCGCGTGCGTCGGTAAGACCATCGCCCGCGAGGCGATCAAGAGCGAGCTGATGGCTTCCACCGACGACCTTGCTTACGCCGTCTAGCATCACGGCCGCTCGGCTCCGGCAGGTGCGCTGCCGCTGCGATGCCAATCACTCCCGTTCTTTTTTCGAAGAATCCAACCGATTGTCCCGGTTGGATTTTTTGCATTCTTGCGTTAATACTGTCTAACATGTCTAGTTGGACGTGACGTGGTGTGTTGGGAACTCCGAAGGCCAGACACACAAACAGGCAAGACACCCAGACAGCCAAGAATGGGAGACAGCAATGAAAGGCGACGCCAAGGTCATCGAATACCTCAACAAATCCCTCGGCAACGAGCTGGTGGCGATCAATCAGTACTTTCTGCATGCCAAGATGTACAAGGACTGGGGTCTGAAGGCGCTGGCCAAGTGGGAGTACGACGAGTCCATCGACGAGATGAAGCATGCCGACAAGCTGATCGAGCGCATCCTGTTCCTCGAGGGCGTGCCCAACCTGCAGGACCTCGGCAAGCTGCATATCGGCGAGAACGTGCGCGAGATGCTCGAGAGCGATCTCAAGATCGAGCACGATGGCCGCAACGACTATATCGAAGCCATCTCCTACTGTGAGCAGGTCAAGGACTACGTCACCCGTGACCTGTTCCGCGAGATTCTGGCCGACGAGGAAGACCACATCGACCACATCGAGACCGAGCTCGGCCTGATCGACAAGGTCGGCATCGAGAACTACATGCTCAAGCAGATGCAGGAAGCCGGCGACGAGTAACGTAGCCGGCGCTCGTACTGCCAAGACCCACGGCACCGGCTCTCGTCGGTGCCGTTTTCATTTGCGTTGTCTACGACAGTTACGCCGGCCTCGGTATTGGTGCGCATGGACTGCGGCATCGAGTCGCCGGCCGACCTGGCCGGCAGGTCGCTCACCGCCCCGGCCTTCGACACCCGCTATCGGGCTTGGGGGGTGTCATTCCGGAGAAGCAGATTACGGGGGTGGTCGCATCACGGCTAGCGTCAAGGGAGAAGCTAAAACGCTTTCTCCAGCTCGAAGCGCGGCACCGGCTCGCCGCGCACTTCGACGGTCTCGGTGAACATGGCGAGCGGGCGCACCCACAGGCCGTAATCGCCGTACAGCGCGCGGTAGACCACCAGCGGCTCTTCGGTCTCGCTGTGGTGGGCCACGCCGAGCACCTCGTAGCGGTTGCCCTTGTAATGGCTGTAGATGCCGGGAACGGGAAGAGAGTGAGACATCACGCACGACTCCAGGTCAGGGGGCGAAGTTGTCAGGGGAGACATTGCCAGGTGCGTCGACGCTCTCAGCCTGGCGTGCCAGGCGCGCCAGCACCCGGGAGGCAGCGACGAAGCCGAAGCTGCCAGTGACGAAGGTGGCGGCGCCGAAGCCGGAGGCGCAATCGAGCCGGGTCGATTCGCCGCCGGCCGGCTTCTGCAGGCAGACTTCCCCGTCCGCGCTTGGATAGACCAGCTGCTCATCGGAATAGACGCACTCCACGGCGAAGCGCCGCTTGGGGTTGCGCGAGAAGCCGTAATCCCGGCGCAGCCGGGCGCGCACCTTGGCCAGCAGCGGGTCGTGCTCGGTACGGGTGAGGTCGGCCACCATGATGCGCGTGGGATCGGTCTGGCCGCCGGCGGCGCCAGCCACCACGATAGGCAGCTTGCGCCGTCGGCACCAGGCGATCAGCGCTGCCTTGGCCGCCACGCTGTCGATGGCGTCGACCACGTAGTCGGCGTCGTCGGGGATGCGCTCGGCCAGGTTGGTCGGGGTGACGAAGGCGGCGTCGGCCACCACCTCGATGCCGGGCTGGATGGCTCGGCAGCGCTCGGCCAGCACTGCCACCTTGGGGCGGCCAATCTGGCCGTCCAGCGCGTGCAGCTGGCGGTTGACGTTGGAGACACACACATCGTCGAGGTCGATCAGCGTGAGCCGGCCGATGCCGGAGCGGGCCAGCGCCTCCACGGTCCAACTGCCGACGCCGCCCACGCCCACCACCACCACATGGGCGGTGCGGAAGCGCTCGAACGCGCGGTTGCCGTAAAGGCGGCGAATGCCGCCGAAGCGCAGCGCATGGTCGTCCTGCGCGGCGGGCGAAACGGGGGAGGGCAGACGGGGCGGTCATGGGGGTGCGGGGCGTCTCCGGGTTGAAACGGGTGAACTCAGGCCGGGCAAGGCGCAGCGGTTGCCGGCCAGCTGGCGCGGTCGACCGGCAGGTGGCCGGCCCAGCCGAAGCGCTCGAACAGCGCCGTCATGGGCGCGTCCAGGCGGCAGCTCAGGCTCAGCCACGCGCCGTTTTCCGGGTGGGCGAAGCCCAGTTCGACGGCGGCCAGCAGCAGCCGCGGGCAGGCCAGGCGTTCAGCGAAGAAGCGGTTGTGGTTGCCCTTGCCGTGCTTGGCATCGCCGATGATCGGATAGCCGCGCCGCGAGAGGTGGCGGCGAATCTGATGGCGCCGTCCGGTCTGCGGGCGCACCTCCATCAGTGAATAGCGGCTCATGGGGTAGCGGTCCACCTGCACCGGCAGCTCTACGCTGTCGAGCCGGCGCACCTCGGTCACGGCCTCCAGCGCCGGCATCTCCGCCTTGGGCCGGCGGCCGTCCTCCTCGCGCAGGGCGTAGTCGAGCCGCTCCTGGGCGGGCCCAACGCCGCGCACCACGGCAAGGTAGCGCTTGGCCACGTGGCGCTCGGTGAAAGCCTCGCCCAGCCGCGCCGCAGTGGCGGGCTCGAGGGCAAAGACCATCACGCCGGAGGTAGGGCGGTCCAGCCGGTGAACTGGATAGACGCGTTGGCCCAGCTGGTCGCGCAGGCGCTGCAGCAGGAATTCGCGCTCGCCGCCGGCCAGCGGCGAGCGATGCACCAGCAGGCCCGCCGGCTTGTGCACGGCAACCAGCCAGTCGTCCTGGTAAAGCAGCGGCAGCGCTTGTGCCATCGGGCCCGTCTCCTGTCGGCGAGGGGCGCCATTGTCGCCGCCCGGCCCGGGATTGTCACCCCGCGCCGGGTGGCGCTCATTCGCTGTCCTGGCACTGGCCGCGTAGCTGAATGGCATGGGCGATGCGCTCGATGCCCTGGCGATAGGCGGCCTTGCGATAGGAGATGCCGTCACGCTCGGCGCGCTCGAACACCTTGTCGCTCTGCGCCTTCAGGCGCTTGGCCAGCCGCTTGTTGATATCCTCTTCGGCCCAGCGCTCGCCGCTACGGTTCTGGACCCACTCGTAATAGCTGACGATCACCCCGCCGGTGTTGGCCAGTACGTCGGGCAGCACCGGTACGCCGCGCTCTTCCAGGCGCACATCGGCCTGACCGGTGACCGGGCCGTTGGCGATCTCCAGAACGGCGCCGCAGCGCAGCTGGTCGACGTTCTCCTCATGTACTTGGTTCTCCAGCGCAGCCAGGGCGAGCACGTCGACCTTGAGGGTGAGCAGCTCGTCGCGCTCCAATTTTTCCACGTTCTCGGCGATGCACACGGAATCGTCGCAGTAGACCATGTCGTGCAGCCGCTTGTTGCGCTCTTTCTGCTCCATGATGGCGTCGGGGTCGAGGCCTTCGCGGCTGTAGATCGTGCCCTTGGAGTCGGACACCGCGACGATCCGATAGCCCCGCTCATGGGCCAGGCGGGCGAAGTGGTACGCGGCGTTGCCGAAGCCCTGGATGGCCACCGTGGTCTGTTCGGGCTTGCGCTGCTCACGCTCGGCCCACAGGTCGAGCACGTGCAGGGCGCCGCGTCCGGTGGCGGCTACCCGGCCCTGCGAGCCGCCCAGCGCCGGCGGCTTGCCGGTGATGGCGGCCGGCACCTTGCCGCGCGCAAGGTGATCGAACTCGTCGGCCATCCAGCCCATCACGGTGGCGTTGGTATTGACGTCCGGTGCGGGAATGTCGCGCTCAGGGCCTACCACATCGGCGATGGCGCGAATGTAGCTGCGTGCCAGCCGCTCCAGCTCCAGCTTAGACAGCTGCTTGGGGTCCACCTTCACGCCCCCTTGCCGCCGCCGTAGGGCAGGTCGACCACGGCGCACTTCACCGCCATCCAGAAGCTCAGCGTGGTCACTTCGGCCTGGCTTACGTCGGGATGAAAGCGAATGCCGCCCTTGGCCGGTCCCAGGGTGGTGTCGTACTGCACCCGCCAGCCGGGAAAGACCTTGAGGCTGCCGTCATCCATGCGCACCGGCACGCTGACCTGCAGCGACAGGTTGGGCTGCATCAGGCGTTCCCTGGCGTCACCAGGCACGTCGATGGCGGCGAAGACGTCCTCCAGGTGCGAGCGCGCATCCTCGAACAGGTTGGCATGTTCCATCTGCCCTGACATGGCTTCCTCCTCCAGCGGGGTGAACGAGCCTCCTGCTTCAGCGTAGCAGCAACGCCGCGGGGCGGGCCAAAAGCCGGAATAACATAATGTTTCAGCTGGTTGCGTGTTGACGCACTATCTTGAGCAGACACGCGTACAAGGAGGGTCCGCATGCATCGACTGGCTCGAAGCGCGCTGCTCTGGAGCGGTGCCTATCTGCTGCTGGCACTGCTGCCCATTGCCGTGGTGCTGCTCACGCGCCCACCCGCCGGGCGTGAGCTGGGTGCCGAACTCGGTGCGCTGCTGGGGCTGCTGGCCCTTGGCGTACTGGCCAGCCAGGCGGTGATCTCGGGGCGCCATCGCTGGTTTGCCGCGACCCTCGGCTACGACAACCTTCTGCAGTTTCATCGCCAGACCGGCATCTTCGCCCTGCTACTGGTGCTGGCGCATCCCATCGTCATGCTCTCGACGCGTCCCGGCTGGCTCGAGTATCTCGACCCGCGAGAGGACACCCTGCGTGCGGTGACGCTGATCCTGCTGGTCGCGGCCACGCTGGCACTAGTGGCCAGCTCGCTGTGGCGCACTCGCTTCGGGCTCTCCTATGAAGCGTGGCGCGCGCTGCACGGCGCGCTGACGCTGTTCATCGTGGCCGGCGGGCTGGGGCATGCCGTCATGGTGCAGCACTACACCGAGGGGCGGTCGCCACGCTGCTGCTCGGCGCGGTAGTGGGGCTTTCGCTGCTGCTCGTCGTCGAATCGCGTCTGTTGCGGCCCTGGCGCCTGCGCAGGCGCCCCTGGCGAATCGTGGCCAACGAGCCCGAACGCGGCGACGCCGCCACCCTGACCCTGCAGGCCGAAGGCGACCACCGGCTAAACTTCGCCCCCGGCCAGTTCATCTGGATCACTCTGGGCGACACGCCCTTCTCGCTGCAGCAACACCCGTTCTCGGTGGCCTCCTCGGCCAGTGACGGCAAGCGCTTCGCCTTCACCGCCAAGCGCCTAGGCGATTTCACCAACTCCCTGCCCGAGGTGGCGCCGGGTACGTGCGCCTTCGTCGAAGGCCCCTACGGCACCTTCGTGCCCGACCCGGAGAATGCTTCCGGCGCAGGTGCTGATCGCCGGCGGCATCGGCGTTACCCCGATCATGAGCATCCTGCGCTCGCTGCGCGACCAGGGCGATACGCGCCCACTGTGGCTGCTGTATGCCAACAAGACCTGGGAGGACGCCACCTTCCGCGACGAGCTGGCTGAGCTGGAGGAGTGCCTCGACCTCGACGTCATCCATGTGATCAGCGATCCCGAGCCCGAGTGGAAAGGCGAGAGCGGCAAGATCGACGAGGCGCTGGTGAAACGGCGGCTGCCACGCGACGACGGGCGCCGGCAGTACTTCATCTGCGGCCCGGAGCCGCTGATGAATGCCGCCGAAAAGGCCCTGATTGCCCAGGGTGTGGCCCCCACCCACATCTTTTCCGACCGCTTCGATATCGTCTAGGAGGTGCCATGCTGCATGTGATTGCCAAGTGGGCGGGGACCCTGGCCAGCGTGATCCTGCTGCTGATCGTCCTGACGCTGGCGCTGTGGTTGGCGGCATGATGCCGCACGGCGCCGGCTCGGGCTGGCCATGACCCGCTGGCGTCGGGCATGATCAAACCCCGGCTCCCCGCGGTGAGATCCCCATGACCCCCGAAAGCGCGCTGCTCTACTTCCTGGCCATCTTCGTCTTTGCCGTGACCCCGGGCCCCGGCATCTTCGCCATCCTGGCCCGCGGCATGGCCTCGGGGGCGCGTGCCTGCTGGCCCTGGCGCTAGGCATGACGCTCAGCGACCTGTTCTACCTGCTGCTGGCCTTCCACGGCCTGGCGGTGCTGGCCGAGCATTACAGCGAGGCGTTCACGCTGATCCGCTATGCCGGTGCCGCTTACCTCTTCTACCTGGCCTGGAAGCTGTGGCGCTCGCCGGTCGGCGCCGCCGCCGCGCTGGCCGTGGTGCCCCGTCGCAGCGACATCGTGAAGGGGTTCCTGCAGGGCTTCCTCATCTCCGCCTCCAACCCCAAAGTCATCCTGTTCTACATCGCCTTCCTGCCGACCTTCGTCGACCTGACCGCCCTGGCCGCGGGGGACATGCCGCTGACCGTCGCCCTGACCTTCGCCGGGCTGATGCTCGGCCTGATGCTGGTGGCCGCGGGAGCCGGCGGTGCCCGCCGCTTCCTGCAGACCGAGCGCGCCATGCGGGGCGCCAACCGCTCCGCCGGGGCGCTGATGGCGGCTGCCGGGGCTTTTCTCGTCGCCAAGGGGTGAGGCGGGTCGGTTGGCCGACGGAGTTGACCCACGCTACTCCGCGCTGAGCAGCAGCGTATAGTGCCCGCTTTCGCTGTTGCCGTAGGCGCGGGCCGTGGTGCGGTAGGTGCCTGCCGCCAGGTGGGCGCTGATACGGGCGTTGAGCTCGCCGCCGCCGTCGTCGTCGCTGAGCGCTAGGCCTTCGCCTTCCAACTCCAGGAAGGCGTCGAAATCCTTCGAATGCAGGTCCAGGCGATAGGGGCCGGGTTCCTCGATCACTACCTCGTAGACGCTGCGGGAGCCCGGTTCGAGCCAGGCCTGAACGGCGCTGCCGATGCCGAGCCGGCCATTGCCGGGCTGGGCCTCCAGGGGATCGCCGCGGCGCGCAGCTCGAACAGGCCGCTGCCGCTGCCGCTATGGCTGCGCGCCGCCACCTCGTAGCGCCCCGCCGGCAGCGGCTGCAGCAGCCGGGCGTTCAGCCCTTCGCCGCCGTCGTCATCGCTGACGAAGAGGTCGTCGCCGCGCAGCTCCAGGAAGGCATCGAAGTCGGCGGAGAGCAGGTCGAGGGTGACCGCGGCGGGCGTCTCCAGCGCCAGGCGATACACCAGCGGCGAGCCGCTGAACCACCCGTGCAGGGGTTCGTCGATCCGCAGCTCGCCGCTGTTGCGCAGGGCTTCGCCAGAGGCGGTTTCGTGCGGGCCTAGCCGCAGAGTGTAGAGGCCGCTGGCCTGGCCATAGGCCGCGCGCGCGGTGAGGCGATACTCGCCGGCTTCGAGGAAGTCGGCGATGCGTGCATCAAGCTGGCCGGCGCTGTCGTCATCCTCGCGGCGGTAGCCGTTGGGGCCTTCCAGCACCAGGTAGGCATCCAGGTCGCTCGAACGCATCTCGAACTGGTACAGGCCGCTCTCCTCGATGGTCACCGTATAGGTGTCGCCGCCCTCCTGCAGCCAGCCGTCGGCCTGGGACGGCATGGCCAGGGTGTCGCTTGTGGTGAGCGTCATCTGCCGGCTGGCCAGGGTGTAGGGGCCGTAGCTGTGCACATCCTGCCCGCTGATCACCACCAGGTAGTCGCCGCTCTCGTCGATGCGCCGGCGCAGTGAGGTGGCGGCCGGAGCGACATGGCTGTCCTGCGCCGGGCCGGCGACCAGCAGCTGTTGGTGGGCATCGTAGAGCGCCAGGGCGCCCTGCAGCGGGCCGTCGAGCTCGAGTTCGAGCAGTGTGCCCCGCTCCAGCGGCAGCAGGTAGCGTTCGAAGCGGCTGCCGTCCTTGCCGTTGAGTTCGCTGGCGGTGGTGATCTCGCCGCGCTGGCGCTCGCCGAGCACCAGCCGCGGCGGGGCGGCGACCTCGGCGTGGACGTCGTCGATGACCGGGAGGGTGTCGGGCGCGGTGGCGGGCAGCTGCCAGCCAACGACGAAGCCGACGGCGCCACCACCCAGGGCGGCGAGGGGCACGGAATAGGCGCGAGTGGCCATGGGCGCTTCCTTGGTGAAGGGCAGGGGGCGAGGCGGACCCGCCGGCAGAAGGTGACATCGTGTAACCATTATATGGCGCGCCGCCGCCGAGCGGTATGCGCCCGGCCGGCGCTTGCACTCTGTGCGCGCTTGGCCACACTGGTGAGCGACATTCATTCGCGACAGAGGAAACGCCATGGCTTCCTGCGTAGTGATCACCGGCGCCAATCGCGGCATCGGCCTGGCCCTGGCCCGCCACTATCACGATGAGGGCTGGCACGTCATCGGCGTGTGCCGCGCCGCGTCGAGCGAGCTCGAGGAGGTGGCCGACCAGGTGATCGAGGGAATCGACGTGACCCAGCCCGAGCACGCCGCCCGGCTGGCGGAAGCGTTGCGGGGGCAGGCGATCGATCTGCTGATCAACAATGCCGGCCTGCTGCGCGACGAGTCACTGGGTACGCTCGACTTCGACTCGATACGCGAGCAGATGGAGGTCAACGCCTATGGTCCGCTGCGCGTGACCGAGGCGCTGCTGGACAACCTTGGCCAGGGCAGCAAGGTCGCCAACGTCACCAGCCGCATGGGCTCGATCGCCGACAACGACTCCGGCGGGCGCTACGGCTACCGTGCCTCCAAGGCGGCGCTCAACGCCTTCGGCAAGTCGCTGGCCATCGACCTCAAGCCCAGGGGCATCGCGGTGGCCCAGCTCCATCCCGGCTACGTGCAGACCCGCATGGTCAACTTCGGTGGGCTGATCCCGCCCGAGAAAGCGGCCTCCGGCATCGCGGCGCGCATCGCAGCGCTGACGCTCGAGACCAGCGGCGGCTTCTGGCACAGCAACGGCGAAGCGCTGCCCTGGTAGGCTTGCCGTGCGAGGCGGTATCAGCTGGCCAGTTAAAGGTCATTCCAGCAAGTCGAGTCAGTCAAACGCCATAGGCGCGCGCTGACGCATGGGGCATCTCCCGAGCCTGGTCGAGGGTGGAAAGGAAAGTGTCGGCAACGGCCGGCCAGCCGCAGGCCTGCACGCGCAGGCGCGCCGCGCGGCCCATCTGGGCGTAGCGGGCAGGCAGCTGGCATAGCGCAACGGCGGTGTCGCGGAAGCCCTCGGCGTCGTCGATGGGCAAGGTGACGCCACCGACGCCGCTCTCGATCAGTTCGGCGGCAGCAGCATGGCGAAAGGCCACCACCGCCAGACCGCTGGCCATCGCTTCCGGCACCACGTTGCCCCAGGTTTCGGAGAGCGAGGGGAACAGGAACAGGTCGGCGCTGGCGTAGTGGCGCGCCAGCGCATCCGGTGGAATGAAGCCGGTGAAATGCGCCCGCGGCAGGGCCTTCTCCAGCGAGCGCCGCGACGGGCCGTCGCCGACGATCACCTGCGCCATGTCGGGCCGGGCAGCGCGCATGGCGTGCAGCGTCTCGCACAGCAGACCGAGGTTTTTTCCGGGGCCAGCCGCCCGACGTGGAGCGCCACCGGGCTATGCGCATCGGCGCCCCAGCGCTGGCGCAGCGCCTGGCAGCGCAGCGTCGGCGAGAAGCGGGCAGGGTCGACGCCGCGGCCCATCACGGCCAGGCGCTTGAAGCCGAGCCGGGCGAGCGCCTGGGCCTGGCGCTGGGTAGGCACCAGCGTGGCGTGGCAGGCGTCGTGGAACTGGCGCAGGCCGTGTAGCAGCAGCGGGGCCAGCCAGGGCACGCCGTAGTTACGGCAGTAGTGGTCGAAGTTGGTGTGCCAGCCGGCCACCAGGGGAATACCCAGGCGCCGTGCAGCGCGGCGAGCCGACCAGCCCAGCGGGCCCTGTGTGGCCAGGTAGACCACGTCGGGGCGTTGCTGTCGCCACAGCGCCTGGATGCGCCGCGTGGCGGGCAGTCCCAGGCGCACGGCGGGGTAGCCGGGCATGCCAATCCCTTTCACCTGCAGCTCGGCCTGCATGCCGGGGTGCGCCGCCCGGGCGTACCCTCAGCCGGCCGGGGCCGAATCAGCTGCAGCGCTACGCTGCGCCCGAGCAATTCCCGGCTCAGGTGGTCGAGCGTATGGGCGACACCGTTGATGTCGGGCGCCCAAGTTT
Source organism: Halomonas sp. E19 (assembly GCF_052439355.1). Taxonomy (NCBI): domain Bacteria; kingdom Pseudomonadati; phylum Pseudomonadota; class Gammaproteobacteria; order Oceanospirillales; family Halomonadaceae; genus Halomonas; species Halomonas sp. E19. The sequence continues at coordinate 125,643 of NZ_JBNFWU010000001.1, forward strand.
CGCTGACAAGACAGATGCGCATGGTAACCTCGCGTCCGTGGATCTGCCAGGAGTGTGCGCGACGCGAACTGACGGCGTGGTGGCAGCGCGATGATGAGTCGATGACGGGCCTGGCAACGAGATCACAAGCGATCTGTCGCCGAGCTGGAATGCGCTCCACCATGGTCGGCTCGCGTTGCCCGCGTGAATCCGCGAAGCTAGTGGCTTCGCTGCCCGGAGCCCACCATGAAGCACTCGCCTGCCTATCGTCTCGCTGCCACCATCCTGCACGGCTTCGACGAATACCGTACCCGCTTCAAGGAGATCACCGCCGACGCCAGCCGGCGCTTCCGCGATGCGGCCTGGCGCGAGGCGCAGCAGGCCTCGGCGGAGCGGATCAATCTCTACGAGGAGAAGGTCGGCGAGACCCTGGCGCGGCTCAAGCGGGCGCTGAGCGATGAGGACCTGACCCACTGCGAGTGCTGGCGCGAGGCACGCCAGCACTACGCGCAACTGATCAGCGAGCGGCTCGACTACGAGCTGGCCGAGACCTACTTCAACTCGCTGTTCTGCTCGATCTTCCATCACCGCCACATCCGCAACGACTGGATGTTCGTCTACAGCTCGCGGGACGCCGCGGCCCACCACTCGGGCCTGGAGCCCTGGCGGCGGCTGCCGGTGAACGGCGACTGGGAGGCGGTGATCCGCTGGGGGCTCACCGAGGCGCCGTTCGAGAATCCCTTCGATGATCTCGAGCGCGACGTGCGCCTGGGCGGCGAGTTCCTGCGCAACCACCTGCCCCAGGCGATTCTCGACGCGCCGGACGCCGAGGCGGAGCTGCTCAAGAGCGTGTTCTACCGCAACAAGGGGGCCTACCTGGTGGGGCGGATTCGCGGCGGCGGGCAGCAGCTGCCGCTGGTGCTGCCGGTGCTCCACGACGAGGGCAAGGGGCTGCACCTGGATACGGTGCTGATCGAGTCGGACGAGGTCTCGATCATCTTCTCCTTCACCCGTGCCTACTTCCAGGTCGAGGTGCAGGTGCCCGGGGAGTTCGTCGATTACCTGCAGGAGCTGATGCCCGACAAGCCCGAGGGCGAACTCTACTCGGCGATCGGCTTCTTCAAGCACGGCAAGACCGAATTCTTCCGTGCGCTCAACCGCCAGGTGGCCAAGCGCGAGGATCAGTTCATCATCGCCCCCGGGGTGCGCGGCATGGTCATGGCGGTATTCGTGCTGCCGTCGTCGCGCACCGTGTTCAAGATCATCAAGGACCGCTTCGACCCCTCCAAGCAGATGAGCCATGACACCGTGCGCGAGAAGTACCGCCTGGTGAAGCGCCACGACAGGGTCGGGCGCATGGCCGACACCCAGGAATTCTCGAACTTCATCGCACGCCGGGACCACTTCGCCCCGGAGTGCCTCGCACACCTGCTGGAGGTGGCGCCCGCCACCGTGCAGCTCAAGGGCGACAAGGTGATCATCAGGCACTGCTACACCGAGCGCATGATGACCCTGCTCAACCTCTACCTGGAGCAGTGCGACGAGGCGGAGACCCGCGCGGTGCTCAAGGATTATGGCAACGCCATCAAGCAGATGGCCGCGGCCAATATCTTCCCCGGCGACATGCTGCTGAAGAACTTCGGTGTGACCCGCCACGGCCGGGTGATCTTCTACGACTATGACGAAGTGTGCTACCTCACCGAGTGCAACTTCCGCCACATTCCCGAGCCGATGTACCCGGAGCAGGAGCTCTCCGGCGAGCCCTGGTACTCGGTGGGGCCGAATGATATTTTCCCCGAGGAATTCGGCCCGTTCCTGTTCGCCGACATCAGGCTACGCAAGCTCTTCTATCAGCTGCACGGCGAGCTGTTCGACGCCGACTACTGGAAGTCGCTGCAGCAGGCGATCGTCGATGGGCGGGTGATCGACGTCTATCCCTATCGCAACAAGCAGCGTTTCGGGGCAAGCGAGGGAACGGCCTGGTCTACTGATGTCCAACCCGGTAACGGGTGGGCGATGGCGAGGCGAAGCATGGCAGAAGCGAAGCGACCGCATCTGGTGGTCTTCACCGGCTCCGGCATCAGCGCCGAGAGCGGTATCCAGACCTTTCGCGCCGGCGACGGGCTGTGGGCCGACCACCCCATCGAGGAGGTTGCGACCCCCAGGCCTGGCGGCGCGACCCCGCGCGGGTGCTGCACTTCTATAACCAGCGCCGCGACCAGGTGCGCCGGGCGCGACCCAACGCCGCCCACAAGGCGCTGGCGGCGCTGGAGAAGCAGGGCTTTCGCGTCAGCATCATCACCCAGAACATCGACGACCTGCACGAGCGGGCCGGCTCACGCAACGTGCTGCACCTGCACGGCGAGATCCTCAAGGCGCGCTCCACGGTCGACAACCGCATGCAGTACCCGCTGCCCCGCGGCGGAATCGAACTGGGCGACATCTGCGACAAGGGCAGCCAGCTGCGTCCCGACGTGGTGTGGTTCGGCGAGAGCGTGCCGCACTTCGAGGAGGCCTGTGAGTTGGTCACCGAGGCCGATCTGCTGCTGGTGGTGGGTACTTCGCTGGCCGTGATGCCGGCGGCCTCGCTGCTCGACCACGCGCCGCTCGACGCTCCCAGCGTGCTGGTGGACCCGGCCGCCGAACACCTGGCCCCGCCGGGCGTGACCCGGCTGGCCCAGCCGGCCAGCCAGGGGGTGCCGGCCCTGGTGCGCTACTGGAAGCGCGAAGGGCGGCTGTGGCTGCCGGAAACGCTGCTGGCATGAGTCCAGGCGCCTGCGTAGGCGCCGTACCCCGTGTTAGAATGCCGCCCCTTTTTCGTTCGGTGGCGCCCCATGTCGCATGATCTTGGCCAAGCCGGCCCGCACTCGTCCCTTTTCCGCTGCGACGCCACCACGGCGTGCGACCCGGCCACCGGGCATCCGCGCCCGCCGCGGCGCGAATTCAAGGCGCGGGGCAGCTTCACCGAACGCTGCCCCGGCTGCCAGCTGCCGGTGCTCAACTGCCTGTGCCCCTACCAGGCCGACGCCGAGAGCGAGGCGCGCATCTGGCTGATCACCCATCCGCTGGAGCACCACAAGCCCACCAACACCGGGCGGCTGATCCGCGACGTGCTGCCGGCCACCGAGGTCTTCACCTGGTATCGCACCGCACCGGACGCGCGCCTGCTGGCGCTGCTCGATGACGTGCGCTTCGCGCCCTTTGTGATCTTCCCCGACGACCAGCCCGACTACGCCGAGCGCGTGGTGGGCATGGAGGCGGTGCACGAGATCAAGGCCAGGGGACGGATCCCGGTGTTCATCCTGCTCGATGGCACCTGGCGCCAGGCGCGGCGCATCTTCCGCAAGAGCCCCTACCTCGACCGGCTGCCGGTGCTGCCGCTGGCTACCGAGCGGCTGACGCGCTATCGCCTGCGCAAGCCGGCCTCGGCGGCGCACCTGTGCACCGCAGAAGTGGGCGCCGAACTGCTGCGCCAGAGCGGCGACGAAGTCGCCGCCCAGGTGCTCGACGACTACTTCGATGCCTTCAACGTGAGCTACGACGCCAGCCGGCGCTGCGAGAAGCTGGAGATGCCCACCGCGGCGATGAAGCGGCTGCTGGCCCGGCGCGGCGCCGCCTAGCCAGGCGGCGCCGTGCGCGCAGCTGGCGCCATGCGGTCAGTTGGCAGAACCGAACAGGGCGCCGGCGATGCGGAAGCCGGCGATCCAGGTACCCGCCGCCGAGCCCAGGGTGGCCAGCAGGAACACCAGCAGGGTGCGCGAGACCCGGTTGCGCCACCAGCCTTTCAGCTCGGTGACGTCATGGCGCAGGGTGGCGAAGTCGCGCACCTTGGGCTTGCGCATGAACAGCTCCACCCCCGCGGCGACGAAACCGGCGCCGATGGTGGGGTTGAGCGAGGTGAGCGGAGCGGCAAAGAAGGTCGCCGCCACCGTGACCGGGTGGGCCAGTGCGATGAGCGTGGCCAGTGCCGACAGCACCCCGTTGATCAGGAACCATTCGCCCACCAGCTGCCAGCCCAGCTCGGTGTTGCGCGAGAAGCCGATGGCGAAGCCGGTCAGCACCAGCGCGGTGATGATCCAGGGGATGGCGCGCCACAGTGGCGACGGCGGCGGCGTTACCTCCAGCGCTTCCCGCTCCGCCCGGGGCGAGGCGGGCAGCGGCTGCTCCAGCCGTTCGACCATGCCCTTCAGGTGGCCGGCGCCGATCACCACCAGCACGTTGCGAAACTCCCCGGCGGGCCTGCTCGGCCAGGCGCAGCACCATGTAGCGGTCGCGCTCGGTGATCAGCGGGGTGAACAGCGCCTCGGACTCGGTGGCGAATTCGCTGAAGGTGGACTCCAGCACGTCGCCCTCCTTGAGCCGCTCGATCTCCTCGGGCTTGACCTCCTCGCGTGACAGCAGGCTGCCGAGCAGGCCGGTGAATAGCGAGAAGCGCTGCCACCAGGGCACGTTGTGGTAGATGCGCTTGAGCGTGATGCCCACGTCGCGGTCGATCAGCAGCAGCGGCAGTTCGTGCCGGCCGGCCTCCTCCAGGGCGGCGCGCATCTCGGCGCCGGGTTCGATGCCCGACTGCTCGGCCAGGCGCTGCTGGAAGGCGCCCAGTGCCAGGCTCGCCGCCACCATGCCGGCCTTGCCCTGGCGGAAGATCTCAAACAGGTCTTGCTGGCCCAGGGCGTCCGGGTTGCTGAGGTTCTGATGCCGCGAATCGCACAGCTCGATGGCCACGGCGTCGAAGTCACCGGAGCGAATCAGCCGCCGCACGTCCTCGGCGCTTTCGGCCGAGACATGGGCGGTACCCAGCAGCGTGTAGCAGGTGCCGTTCAGCTCGACGACTCGGCATGGGCCGCTGAACTCGCCTTCGCGGTACGGGTCGATCAGAGGGTCCTGGGGGTCGGTCATGGAGGCATCGCTTTGCTTGAGTGAGAGGCCCGATTATCCATGATGACCCGGGTCGGACCAAACCCTGCCTGCTCAGGCGTCTGCCGCTTGCCAGCTCGGGTATGGCTGCCACTCCTGGTACCAGGCGAGCATGGCGTCGCTCGGCATCGGCCGGCCGATGCCGAAGCCCTGGGCCTGCCGGCAGCCCAGCTCGATCAGGCGGGCGCCCTGGGCCTCGTTTTCCACCCCTCGGCGATGACCTGGTAGCCGAAGGCGTCGGCCAGGGCGATGATGCCCTTGACGATGGCCAGGTCGCCGCCGTCGACCAGCATGTCGCCGATGAAGGTGCGGTCGATCTTGAGCCGCTCGGCGGGCAGGTACTTGAGGTATTCGAGCGCCGCGTAGCCGGTACCGAAGTCATCCAGCGAGACTCCCACGCCCAGGGCGCGGCACTCGGCGATGACGGTGCCGGCACGCCGTATGTCGCCGATGGCGGCGCTCTCGAGAATCTCCAGCTCCAGCGCCTCGGGGGCAGCTCGGGGTAGTCGGCCAGGCTGGTGCGAAGGCGGGCGATGAAATCGGGCTGCTGCAGCTGCAGGGCGCCGATATTGACGCTCACGCGGATGTCGGCTCCCTGGTCTCGCCAGGCCTTGATCTGGGCCAGCGCCGTCTCGATGACCCATTGGCCTATCGTGACCGAAACGGGGTGGTGCTCGATGGCTGGCAGGAAATCGCCGGGCGGCACCAGGCCGCGCTTGGGATCATGCCAGCGCAGCAGGGCTTCGGCGCCCACCAGTGCGCCGCTGACCATGTCGACCTTGGGCTGGTAGTGGAGCTGCAGCTCGCTGTCGGCCAGGGCTGCCTCCAGGCGGCTGACCAGCTGCGACAGCTCCGACTGGTGGCGATCCTGCTGGGGGTCGAACCACTGCAGTCGGTTGCGTCCGTTGAGCTTGGCCAGGTGCAGGGCCTGGCTGGCGTGGCGCAGCAGGATGTCGGCATCGCCTGCGTCCTCGGGGAACCGCGTGGCGCCCATGCTGGCCGAACAGAGCAGGGTGGTGCCGCCGACGTGCAGCGGGGCGCAGGCCTCCTGCTGCAGGCGCTGCATGATGAGGTCCACCTGTTCGCTCGACTCCAGCCCTTCGATGACCACCGTGAACTCGTCGCCGCCCAGCCGGGCCAGGGTGTCGCCCTCACGCAGCGACAGGCGAAAGCGCTTGGCCAGGATCTTCAGCACCTGGTCGCCCACGGCATGGCCGTGGCGCTCGTTGAGCGCCTTGAAGTTGTCCAGGTCGAGCGCTGCCACCACCACCGACTGCTGATTGCGCCGGCTCAGGTTCAGCGCATGTTCGAGCCGGTCGGCCAGCAGCATGCGGTTGGGCAGACCGGTCAGGGGTCGTGATAGGCGCTATGCTTCAGCTGGCGCTGATGTTCGCTGACGCGCTCGGTGATGTCGGAGAATACCGCCACGTAGTTTTGCGTCTGCCCGCGCTTGTCGTAGACGGCGCTGATGCTTAGCAGCTCGGCATAGACCTCGCCGTTCTTGCGTCGATTCCAGATCTCGCCCTGCCAGGTGCCGGACGTCAGCAGCTGTTGCCACAGCGTCTTGTAGAAGGTCTTGCTCTGGTGGCCGGACTGCAGCAAGCGCGGGTTCTGGCCCAGGACCTCGTCACGTGAGTAGCCGGTGATATCGGAAAAGGCCTGGTTCAGTTCGAGGATATTGGCCTCGCTGTCGGTGACCGTGATGCCGTCGTGGGTGTGGTTGAAGATGGTGGCGGCCATCTGCAGCCGCGCGTGCAGCTGGCGAATGATCAGGTATGCGAGCAGCAGGGCGATCGCCACGGCCAGCGGTGACAGCGTCAGGTAGCGGAACAGGTCGAAGCGGGCGCTCTCCTGCAGCGCCTGTGCCTTGGCGATGATGGCGGTGGCCAGGCCGTCTTCCACTTCCTTGATCGCCTCGATGTGGCGGCTCTTCCAGGCGAACCACTGCTCGGGCGTCGGCAGGGCGAGATTGGCCGGCAGGTCCGCCCCGGGCGATTCGGCGTCGTTGGCGCGCGCCAGCAGCGCGTCGCGAAAGGTCGTCAGCTGCAGCAGGTTGCTGCTATCCAGCGTGGTGGAGAGATGGGCGGCGACGGGGCTGTCGGCCAGGCGTTGAAAGGTGGTGTGGTAAGCCTCCTGCTGCCCCGCGAGGCGCAGCAGATAGCGGTGCATCTCGTTGCTGAACTCGCCGCTGGCGAGGATGTGGAAACGGCGGCCCGCTCCAGCCCCGCCAGCTCCTTCAGCATCATCAGCGCATGGTAGGCGACCAGCTGGCGCTGGATCTCGCTCTGGTGGGAAAGGTGCGCCAGTTGGATGACGAGCGCATGCAGTTGCAGGTTGATCTGGGTGTAGTAGTCGGTCGCTTCGCGGTGGCCGATGGCCAGGGCGTCGATGCGCTGGCGCATGGGTGCCAGCTCCCGGAGCTGTTCCGCGATGTCGCTCAGCCCGCGCAGCGTGGTCAGGTAGCGGCCTGATACCTCATGGAAAGTGCCCGGCGCTTCGTCCGGCAGCGAAAGCTGGCGAATGGCGTCCTGCTGGCGATGGTGAGTCTCGAGGTGGGGCAGGTCGAAGCGCTGCAGGTGGACCAGGAAGCGTTGCGCCTGGGCATCGGTGGCCTCGCGCGCGGCCGGCAGGGTCTCGGCAAAGTTCGCGCCCCGGCTGCCGATGAAGCCCACCCCCATGCCGCGTTCGATCTGCAGGTGATGCACCAGGCCGCCCGCCTGCACCGCCACGCGGGTCAGGCTCTGCAGTTCACGCATGTTGACGACGACCTTCTGGCGCTCCAGTGCGCCGAAGGTCGTCATCCAGGCGATCACTACCAGGGGCAGGGCGAACGCGAGGAAAAAGCGTGCCTCCAGCGAGAGTCGATCGAAGCAGCGCAGCATGGGCGGTCTCTCAGCAGTCTATTGTTGGCAGGGCTGCGCTGGGAAGGCTCAGAAGGCCTCCCACTCCGGCTCCCTGGCTGGTGCGCGATGGCCCTGTGGCGCGTAGGTCCTCGGGTCGTCGCGGCGTGCCGGACGCGGGTCGATTTGCCTGGCCTGGGCCGTCTCGTGGTTGGCGGCTTCGGCGGGTGGCGCCAGCGCCACCGTTGCGGCTTCGCCGACCTTGAAGAAGGCTGCCGCCTGGCCGAGCGACCTGGCCTGGCGCTCCAGCGAGGCCGAGGCGTTGGCGGTCTGCTCCACCAGGGCGGCATTCTGCTGGGTGGCCTGGTCCATCTGGCTGACTGCGACGCTGACCTGGTCGACTGCCGAGCTCTGCTCGTGGGAGCCGCGGGTCACCTCCTCCATCAGAGCCGATACCTTGTCGACGTCGCTGACGATGCCCTGCATGGCGTGTCCGGCCTGTTCGACGAACTGGCTGCCGTCCTTGACGATGTCGGTATTGAGATTGACCAGCTGCTGGATCTCCTTGGCGGCGTCAGCCGAGCGCTGTGCCAGGGTACGCACTTCCTGGGCCACCACGGCGAAGCCGCGGCCCTGCTCGCCGGCGCGGGCGGCCTCCACCGAGGCGTTCAGTGCCAGGATGTTGGTTTGGAAGGCGATGCTGTCGATCACGCTGATGATGCCGCTGATCTTCTCAGAGCTGGCGCTGAGCTCCTGCATCTTGGCCATGGCCTGGCGCGCCTTTTCCCCACCGGCGGTGGCCGAGTCGGCCGCCTCCCGGGCCAGTCGGTTGGCCTGGGTGGTGTTGTCGGTGTTGTGTTTCACCGTGGCCGCCACCTGCTCCATGCTGCTGGCCGTTTCCTGCAGGGCGGAGGCCTGTTCCTCGGTGCGTCGGGCCAGGTCGGTATTGCCGGCGGCGATCTCGCTGGCGCCGGTGGTGATGTTGTCCACGGAACGTTGGATGGAGACCACCAGTTCGCGGATCTTGGACTGGGTGCCCTGCAGGCTCTCGAGGGTCTGGCCGATCTCGTCGCGCCGCCCGATCTCGATGCGACTGGTCAGGTTGCCCTCGGACATGGCGGCGAAGTAGCCCATCATGCGCTGCAGTGGCCGATCGATGGAGCGTACCAGCCAGTAGCCATAGGCCAGGGCGCCCAGCAGCGCCAGCAGCAGCGTGGCCAGCGTCAGGTTGCGGCTGATATCGGCCTGGGCCTGGGCGGTGGTGAACTCTTGCCGCGCTACCCGATCCTGCAGGTCGAGCAGTGCCAGCGCCGTGCCGTTGGCCTGGCGGTACAGCGGCATCACGGCCTGGCTGATGTGCCGGCGCGCCTCGGCGAAGCGGCCGCCCTCGTAGAGTGTCATGGCAGGTTGCAGCCCTTCCTGAACAAACTGGCTGCGCTGGCCGATGAATCGCTCGGCGAGCATTGCCTCTTCCGCGGTCAAGGTGGTGGCCATGTAGGCGGCCCAGAGTTCGGTGATTTCCGCGGCATTGTCCTGGATAACCTGCAGCAGCGCGGCCGTCTCGGCCAGGCCATCGTCCTGCCGGGTGCCGGTGCCGGCTAGGACTGGATCGAAGTTGGCTAGCAGCCCCAGTTGGATGATGTTGTCGCGCATCAGCTGGTCGATCTGGCTGAGCTGGCGAGTGGGAATGAGCCGGTCTTCGTAGATGGTGTCGATGGCGGCTTCCATGCGGCTCATGCCGACGATTGCCAGGGTGCCGACGCCGGTCAGCATGGCCAGGAGAACGGCGAGCAGCACGAAGAGCCTCGCCTTGATAGTCAGTGTCATGTGGGGCTCCAGCGGGTATCGTCAGGGGGGGGCTATACAATAATTGGACAATTAGTCGTCTAATATAACAGAATGAGAAAGGTAAGTAACTTGTAAAAAAATTTTTACTTCTTGTCGTCTTTATGTAATTGACGGTGGTCAAGCCTGGGGCTAGCCAGCCTCAGGCATGGCGAAAAGGGCGTGATTCAGCACAGGAAGGGGCACCGCTGAGGGGACGGCGCCTCAGCGGCGCCAGAAGGCGGGAGTGAACAGCACCAGCACGGTGAAAATTTCCAGGCGTCCGAGCAGCATGGCCATGACCAGGATCCATTTGGCCATCGCCGGCAGTTCACCATAGTGCGCCGCGGCCTCACCCAAGGCCGGGCCCAGGTTGTTCAAGGCCGAAGCCACCGTCGACCAGGCGGTGACCTGATCGACGCCGGTGGCCATGACTCCCACCAGCATCAGGAAGAACAGCATCAGGTAGGCCGAGAAGAAGCCCCATACCGCCTGGGCGATGCCGTCGGGCACGCTGACTCGGCCCACCTTGACCGCGATCACCGCGTTGGGGTGGATCAGGCGCATCACCTCGCGCATGCCCTGCTTGAAGATCAGGATGATGCGGATCACCTTCATGCCGCCGCCGGTGGAGCCCGAGCAGCCGCCGATGAAAGCGGCGATGAACAGCAAAAAGGGCAATGCGCCTGGCCAGGCGGCGAAATCGGCCACGCCGAAGCCGGCCGTGGTGGCGATGGATATCACCTGGAACAGGCCGTGGCGCAGCCCTCGCTCGGTGTCGTAGGTGCCGGTCAGCCACAGCGAGACCACGGTGATCACGCCCAGCCCAGCGAGAAACAGCAGCAGGAAGCGTGCCTCCGGGTCCTGCACGTAATGGCGTAGCTGTCTGCCGCGCCAGGCCAGGAAATGCAGGCTGAAGCTCATCGCCGAAATGATCAGGAAGGCCATGCAGATCAGTTCGATCAGGGCGCTGTCGAAGTGGCCGATACTGGCGTCGTAGGTGGAGAAGCCGCCGATGGCCACGGTGGAGAAGCTGTGCCCCAGGGCATCGAACCAGTTCATGCCGGCGGCCATGTAGGCCAGCATGCAGGTGACGGTGAGGGCGGCGTAGATGTACCACAGTGCCTTGGCTGTCTCGGTGATGCGCGGCGTCAGCTTGGAGTCCTTGAGCGGCCCCGGGATTTCGGTGCGGTACAGGGCCATGCCGCCGACCCCGAGCGTCGGCAGGATCGCCACGGCCAGCACCACGATCCCCATGCCACCCAGCCACTGCAGCTGCTGGCGGTAATAGAGGATCGATTCGGGCAGGAACTCGATGCCGGTGATCACCGTGGCGCCGGTAGTGGTCAGCCCCGAGAAGGATTCGAACACGGCGTCGGTGATCGACAGTGCGGCATCGCCGGTCAGCATCAGCGGCAGCGAGCCGAACAGCCCCAGCACGCTCCAGAACAGCGCGGCGATCAGGAAGCCGTCGCGGGTGCGCAGCTCCTTGCGCGCGCGGCGGTTCGGCAGGTACATCAGCAGGCCGGTCAGCACGGTGATCAGGATGGCGATGGCGAAGGCGTCCCACTGGCCGTCGCCGAACAGCAGCGAGATGAGGATCGGTGGCACCATGGTCAGGCTGAACATCATCAGCAGCAGTCCCAGGATACGCAGGATGATGCGCAGGCTCATCGGGCGGCGCTCCTTGCTTCGCCTGGCAGCGTAGATAGCGCCGGGCAACGAGCCGAGGCCAGCGTCGTGGCCGGGGGCGTGGCTAGCGTCGTGGACAGGGTCGAGGATCGCGTCATCAGAAGAACGTCAGCCCGACCTGGAACAGCCGCTCCACCTCGCGGATACGCCGCTTGTCGATCACGAACAGGATCAGGTGGTCGCCGGACTCCACCACCACGTCGTCGTGGGCGATCAGCACCTCCTTGCCGCGGACCAGGGCGCCGATGGTGGTGCCACGCGGCAGGTCAATCTCGCCGATGGCGCGGCCCACCACCTTCGACGACTGCTTGTCGCCATGGGCGATCGCCTCGATCGCCTCGGCGGCGCCGCGACGCAGCGAGTGCACATTGACGATGTCACCGCGGCGCACGTGGGTCAGCAGGCTGCCGATGGTGGCCTGCTGCGGCGAGATGGCAATGTCGATCTCGCCGCCCTGCACCAGGTCGACGTAGGCGGCGTTGTTGATCAGCGTCAGCACCTTCTTGGCGCCCATGCGCTTGGCCAGCATCGACGACATGATGTTGACCTCGTCGTCGTTGGTCAGCGCGCAGAAGATATCGCAGTCCTCGATGTTCTCCTCTTCCAGCAGCCGCTTGTTGGTGGCGCTGCCGTGCAGCACCACGGTGCGGTCAAGCCGCTCGGAAAGCACGGTGCAGCGCTCCAGGCCGTGCTCGATGATCTTGACCTGATGGCTGTGCTCGAGATGCTCGGCGAGGCGCTCGCCGATGTTGCCGCCCCCGGCGATCATGATCCGGCGAAAGTCGCGCTCGACCCGGCGCAGCTCGCTCATCACCGCGCGGATATCGCGCCGGGCGGCGATGAAGAAGACTTCGTCGTCGGCCTCGATCACGGTGTCGCCGCGCGGGATGATCGGTCGGTTGCGGCGGTAGATGGCCGCCACGCGGGTATCCACGCTGGGCATGTGGCGGCGCAGGAAGCCAAGGTCCTGGCCCACCAGCGGGCCGCCGTAGTAGGCCTTCACCGCCACCAGCTGCACCAGGCCGCCGGCGAACTCCAGCACCTGCAGCGCGCCGGGGTGCTCGATCAGGCGGCGGATGTGGTCGGTGACCACCTGCTCGGGGCTGATCAGCACGTCGATGGGCACCGCCTCGTGGGCGAACAGCCCCTTGCGGGTGAGGTAGGCGGTGGCGCGGACCCGGGCGATCTTGGTGGGGGTGCGAAACAGGGTGTGGGCGACCTGGCAGGCGATCATATTGACTTCATCGGCGCTGGTCACGGCGATCAGCATGTCGGCATCTTCGCAGCCGGCCTGGCGCAGGATGGCCGGGTAAGAGCCGGGACCGGTCACGGTCCGGATGTCGAGCTTGGTGTGGAGTTCGCGCAGCTTCTCGCTATCGGTGTCGACGACCGTGATGTCGTTCTCTTCTCGCGCCAGATGCTCGGCCAGGGTGCCACCCACCTGGCCGGCGCCAAGAATGATGATCTTCATGGCTAACGGGTCCGTAACGGCTGGCGACGCCGTTGTGGCGCCGCAGCATTAGCGACTAGCATAAACCAGCCGCCGAATGGGGCATAGGCCCCGCGCCTGGTGTCAGTCCAGGGTGAAGCCGACCTTCACCGTTACCTGCCAGTGAGCGACCCGGCCGTTCTCGATGTGCCCCCGAGTCTCGGTGACCTCGAACCAGCGCATGTCGTGCAGGCTGGCCGACGCCTTGCTGATGGCCCGCTGGATGGCGTCCTCGATGCTCGTTTCCGATGAGCCGGTCAGTTCGACCTGCTTGTAGACGTGATCGCTCATGCGTCCTCCTTGTCGTCCGTCGATTCGATGACAGGGCCTCAGCCCTGCCGCCTCAGTCTGGCATAAAAGAAGCCGTCGTGATGCTCTGCCTCCGGCAGCAGCTGCCGCCCGTCGCCGGCCGGTCGCCCCCAGTTCACCTCGCGGGGGGTGGTGACCTCGGCGTCCGGGGTGCGCTGCAGGAAGGCCTTGAGCTGTTCGTCGTTCTCTTCGCGCAGCACCGAGCAGGTGGCGTAGACCAGCGAGCCGCCGGGGCGCAGCAGCGGCCAGAGGTTGTCGAGCAGGCGGGCCTGCAGCTCGGCGAGCCTGGGGATGTCCGAGGAGCGGCGCAGTCGCTTGATGTCGGGGTGGCGACGGATCACCCCGGTGCCGGAGCAGGGGGCGTCGAGCAGGATGGCGTCGAACGGCGTGCCGTCCCACCAGTCGCGGCGAGTGGCATCGGCGTGCACCAGCGTGGCCGTGAGGCCGAGGCGCGCCAGGGTGTCCTCCACGCGGGCCAGGCGCACGGCGTCGCTGTCCAGCGCCAGCAGCTCGATGTCGAACAGTTCGAGCAGATGCGCCGTCTTGCCGCCGGGTGCGCAGCAGGCGTCCAGCACGCGCCCGCCGGGGCGCGGGGCCAGCACCGGCCCCAGCAGCTCGGCGGCGAGCTGGGCGGCTTCGTCCTGCACGCTGACGTCGCCCTCGGCGAACCCCGGCAGCACATGCACATCGCAGGGCTTCTCCAGCACCAGCCCGTCGGGTGAGTGCAGGCAGAGCCGCGCCTGGATGCCGCTCTCGACCAGTCGCGCCAGGTAGGCCTCGCGGTCGCCGTGGCGGCGGTTGATGCGTAGCGTCATCGGGCCGGGCTCGTTGTTCGCCGCCGCAATGGCGCGCCAGTCGTCGGGCCAGGCCTGGCGCAGCGCCTTGAGCAGCCAGCGCGGATGCAGCAGGGCCACGGCGGGATCCTGGTCGACTTCGGCCTGCAGCGCCGTGGCTTCACGAGTCAGCCGGCGCAGGCAGCCGTTGAGTACCTTGGTTGCCCACTCCTTGCCCAACTGGCGGGCCGCACCGGCGGTCTCACCCACCGCGGCGTGGGCCGGGATGCGCAGATAGAGCAGCTGGTGAATGCCCAGCAGCAGCAGCGCCTGCACGTCGGCATCGCGGCTCTTGAACGGCGTCTTGAGCAGCAGCGCGGCCAGGGCCTCGAGTCGCGGCAGGGTGCGACAGACGCCGTAGCACATGGCGCGAAACAGCGCGCGGTCGCGGATGACGACCTGATGGTCGTCGAGCTCGGCCAGCGAACCCTTGCCCGTGATCACCGGCACCAGGGCGCGTGCCGCGCTGACGCGCACGGCCTGGCCGCCGTCCTGAACGGCCTTGCCGGCGGCGCGGGAAGCAGGCGTGGAACGATGCATCAGCGGCTCTCCTCGTGGCCGGTGGCCAGCAGTACGCCCGGCGCCAGGCGCTGGCGGTGCGCGTTGAGCAGGTCGCGGGCCGCCAGCGGCTTGCCGCCCGGCAGCTGCGCCTGGGTTACCCGCAGCACCTCGCTGCCGGCCTCGCCGCAGGCGATGCGCAGGGCGTCGGGGTCGTGGCCGAGCAGGGTGCCCGGCGCGGCGTTGGGGTCCTCGGCTCGGCGCGGCGCCGCTTCGGCCATCAACAGCCGCAGCCGTTCGTCGCCCAGTTGGCACCAGGCCACCGGCCAGGGATTGAAGGCGCGTACCTTGGCGGCCAGCGCGGCGGCGGGTTGGCCAAAGTCCAGCTCGGCTTCGGCCTTGGAGAGCTTGGCGGCATAGGTCACGCCCGCCTCGGGCTGGGGAGTGGCGGCCAGGCGGCCCGCGGCGAGCGCATCCAGAGCCTCGACGACGGCCTCGCCGCCGAGGGCGGCAAGAGTGTCGTGCAGCTCGCCGCCGGTAGTGGTCGCGGTGATCGGGGTGCGCCGCGTCAGCAGCATGGCGCCGGTGTCCAGGCCGGCGTCCATCTGCATGATGGTCACGCCGCTCTCGCGGTCGCCGGCTTCGATGGCGCGCTGGATCGGCGCCGCGCCGCGCCAGCGCGGCAGCAGCGAGGCGTGGACGTTGAGGCAGCCGAGCCGCGGAATGTCCAGCACCGCCTGGGGCAGCAGCAGCCCGTAGGCTACCACCACCATGATGTCGGCCTCGAAGGCGGCCAGCTCGGCCTGAACCTCGGCGCTCTTGAGCGTCTCGGGCTGCAGCACCGGCAGTCCGTGCTGCAGCGCCAGCGCCTTGACTGGGCTGGCGGTGAGCTTGCGCCCGCGCCCGGCGGGGCGATCGGGCTGGGTGTAGGCGGCGACGGTGCGGTGTGGGCTGGCGAGCAGCGCCTTGAGGCTTTCGGCGGCGAAGTCGGGGGTTCCGGCGAAGATGACGCGCAGGGGTCGAGACATGTTGGCGAGGCCTTGCCAGTGGGCGATGCCTGCATGATAACGGAGCCGGCGCCAAACGACGAAGGCCGACGTGTCGACGTCGGCCTTCGGTCAGCGGCGGGCAGGGCTAGGCCGACTGTAGCTTGTGGCGCTTCTGCATCTTCTTCAGCACCCGGTCGCGCTTGAGCGGCGACAGATAGTCGACGAACAGAACCCCTTCGAGGTGATCGTATTCGTGCTGAATGCAGTGGGCCAGCAGGCCATCGGCTTCCAGCTCGTAGGGGTTGCCGTCGCGGTCGAGCGCCTTGAGCTGCACCTTCAATGCGCGCGGCACTTCGGCGTAATATTCCGGGATCGACAGGCAGCCCTCGGACATCAGCTCGCGGGCGTCGCCGAGCGGGGTGTAGCTTGGGTTGATCAGTACCAGCGGGCTGGCGCGGTCGTCGCTGACGTCCATGACGATGACGCGGCGGTGTACGTCCACCTGGGTGGCGGCCAGCCCGATGCCGGAAGCGTCGTACATGGTTTCGAGCATGTCGTCGACCAGCTGGCGAACCTCGTCATCCACCACATCGACCGGTGCTGCCTTGGTGCGCAGCCGCTCGTCGGGAAACTCGAGGATGGGTAATTTGGCCATGGCGTTGGAATCACCGTTGTGCTGTCATGCGTGAATTGCCCTTATTCTAGAGGGCGCTAGGCCTGGGCGAAACCGCCTGGCCTCATATCGTACTCATAGCAAGAGACTATAACACGCCGTGCGGGTTCCCAGTGCGCCGTGCGTTGAACCAGAGCGCATTGAACCAGAGCGCATTGAACCAGAGCGCGAAGAACCGGAGAGTGCTGATCCGGAGCGCGATAAACCGGAGCGCAATGAACCGGGTCGATAAACCGGAGCGCGACGAACCGCAGGCAAGGCGAGGGCAGGGACATGGCGGGAATAATCACGCGAGCGAGGCGCGCCTGGCGCCTTGCCGGGGCCGGCGGCATGGCTGCGCTGGCAGGCATGGGGCTATTACTGGCGGCCACCCAGGCACAGGCCCAGGGGCTCGGCTGGGACCAAGGCCTGCGTGCGGATGCGCCGGAGCGCTACACCGTGGTGCGCGGCGACACCCTGTGGGGGATTTCCGGGCGCTTCCTGCAGCAGCCCTGGCAGTGGCCCGAGGTGTGGCAGGTCAATCCTCACATCCGTAATCCCCACCTGATCTACCCCGGCGACGTCGTCTACCTGTACGACTGCAACGGCCGGCCCTGCCTCGGGCTGGAGCGCGGCCAGGGCGAGGTGCGGCTCTCGCCCGAGGTGCGCCGCGTGCCGGCCCGCGAGGCGATCGAGCCGATCCCGCTGGACGTCGTGCGCCACTTCCTGCGTGACCACCGCGTGGTCGACGACCCCGATGCCCTTAACGAGCTGGCCTACGTGGTCGCCGGCAACGATCGCCGTATCATCAGCGGTGCCGGCGACCGTCTCTATGCGCGCGGCGAACTGCAGCGCGGCATGCGCTACGGCATCTACCGCCGCGGCGAGCGCTACCAGGACCCGGTCACGGGCGAGCTGCTGGGGCTCGAGCTGGAGAGCCTCGGCCAGGCGCGCGTCGAGCGCCTGGAGGACGGCATTGCGGTGCTCGAGGTGCTCTCCTCAAGCCAGGAGATCCGCAACAACGATATCGTGCTGCCGCTGGAGTCGCGCGAGCTGGCCACCGACTTCCTGCCCCGGGCGCCGCAGCACGATGTCGACGGCACCCTGCTCGCGGTACCGGGGGCGTGCGCTTCATCGGCCGGCTGCAGGTGGTCGCCCTGGACCGTGGCCTGCGCGACGGCCTCGAGGTGGGCCACGTGCTGCAGGTCGAGCAACTGGGCGAGCGGGTGGTCGACCCGCGTACCGGCGAATCGCTGCGCCTGCCCGGCAGCGAGGCCGGCCTGGTCATGGTCTTCCGGCCTTACCAAAAGATGAGCTATGGGCTGGTGATGCGTGCCAGCCGCACCCTCGAGGTGGGCGACCGCCTGCACTCGCCTGGCCGCGGGAGGGGGGCCCAGCGATGAGCGTTGCGGCAGTGGTGCAACCGGCGCTGCGCGACTGGCTGGCGCTGGTGCGCCTGCCGGGGCTGGGGGCCGCGCGGCTGGCTGAGGTGAGAGCAGCCCAGCCGGCCTGGCCCGCCGGCTGGTTGGCCTGCCTACCGCGGGATGCCGCGCTGTCGCTGCGGCTGTGGCTCGACCATCCGCAGCGCAGCCCGCTGACGGCAGAGGTCGAGGCCGACCTGGCCTGGCAGGCCGCCGCACCGGGGCGCTACCTGTTGTACCCGGGTCACCCCGCCTGGCCGGCCCTGCTGGAGCAGATCGCCGATCCGCCGCCGCTGCTGTGGGGCCTGGGCGACCTGGCGGCGCTCGAGCCGCCCGGGCTTGCCATCGTCGGTTCGCGTCGGCCGACCCGCGAGGGTCTGGCCAACGCCGCCCGCTTCGCCCGCGAGCTGGCCGGGCGCGACTGGTGCGTGGTCAGCGGCCTGGCGCTGGGCGTCGACGGGGCGGCCCAGCAGGCCGCGCTCGATGCCGGGGGCGCAGCGTGGCGGTGCTGGGCTGCGCGGTCGACGTCATCTACCCGCCGCGCCATGCGCGGCTCTATCATCAGCTGCTCGGCCAAGGCGGGTTGATCCTTGCCGAGCACCCGCCCGGCACCCGGGCCCACCCCGGCTTCTTTCCCCGGCGCAACCGCATCATCACCGGGCTCTCGCTGGGGGTGCTGGTGGTGGAGGCCGCCGAGAAGAGCGGCTCGCTGGTCAGTGCGCGGCTGGCCATGGAGCAGAACCGCGAAGTCTTCGCCCTGCCGGGCTCGATCCACAACCCCCAGGCGCGTGGCTGCCTGCAGCTGATCCGCCAGGGGCGGTGCTGGTGCGCCACCTCGACGACCTGCTCGAGGAGCTAAGCCAGTGGGCCGCGGCGTCTCCGGCTGCGCTTGGGTTGCCAGGGGTGGGTGCTGCCCTCAGCGCCGGCATCCATTCCAGCACTAGCCCCAGTGCCAAGGCCGACCCGCTGCTGCGCTGGCTCAGCGATGCGCCGTCGCCCCTCGATGCGCTGGTCCATCTGACCGGACTGAGCGTGCCCGAATGCCAGCGCCGCCTGCTCGAACTCGAACTCGATGGCCGCGTGACCCAGGCGCCGGGCGGCTGGGTGCGCCTGCCGGAAAACGCCCAGGCGTGCTAGCATGGCGGCCCCAAGCGCGCCGCGGCAACCGGGCCGTGGCGTAAGCGGCTTACCGCCCTGCAGGAGATTGAACAACGTGGCCGACTCTCTCGATGCTGCCGTCGCTGCGCTGCGTGCCGGCGGTGTAATTGCCTACCCCACTGAAGGCGTCTGGGGCCTGGGCTGTGACCCCGACAACGACGAGGCCGTGGCGCGCCTGCTGCGGCTCAAGGAGCGCGACCCCGCCAAGGGGTTGATCCTGGTAGCGGCCACCATCGAGCAGTTCGCTCCCTGGCTCGAGGGGCTGCCGCCCGAGCTGCATGCGCCGCTGGTCGCGAGCTGGCCGGGGCCCAACACCTGGCTGGTGCCCGACAACGGCCGCACCCACGCGCTGGTGCGCGGCGCCCATGACTGCGTGGCGCTGCGCGTCGGTGCGCATGCCGGCGTGGCGGCCCTGTGCCAGGCCTACGGTGGACCGGTGGTGTCGACCTCGGCCAACAAGGCCAGCGAGCCTTCGGCCATGAGCGCCGCCGAGGTGCGCGAGATCTTCGGCGATGAGCTCGACGCCATCCTGGCGGGTGAGCTCGGCGGGCTGGATCGCCCCAGTACCATTCGCGACCTGCGCACGGGGCAGGTGCTGCGCGCCTGAACCGGCCAACGACCTGGGGAGACGGAACATGGCGCGTGCCAATCTCGACACGGTGAAACACTATCTGCTCGACCTGCAGGATCGGCTTTGCGCCGGCCTCGCCGCCGAGGATGGCGGCGCCGAGTTTCGCGAGGAGCGCTGGCAGCGCGAGGGCGGCGGCGGCGGCCGCTCCCGGGTCATGGAGCAGGGGCGGGTATTCGAGAAGGGCGGCGTCAACTTCTCCCATGTCTACGGCGACCAGCTGCCGCCCTCGGCCACCGCAGCAAGGCCCCAGCTGGCCGGGCGCGGCTTCCATGCGGTGGGAGTGTCCTGGGTGCTGCACCCCGAGAATCCCCACGTGCCGACCAGCCACGGCAACGTGCGCTTCTTCATCGCCGAGAAGGCGGGCGAGGCGCCGGTGTGGTGGTTCGGTGGCGGCTTCGACCTCACTCCCTACTACCCGGTGCACGAGGATGTGGTGCACTGGCACCGGATTGCCCGCGACGCCTGCGCGCCCTTCGGCGACGAAGTCTACCCGCGCTTCAAGGCCTGGTGCGACGAGTACTTCTACCTCAAGCACCGCGAGGAGACCCGCGGCGTAGGCGGGCTGTTCTTCGACGATTTCAACGAGTGGGACTTCGACGCCAGCTTCGCCTTCCAGCGTGCGGTGGGCGATGCCTTCCTCGACGCCTACCTGCCGATCGTGCGGCGGCGCCGCGCGACGCCGTGGAGCGAACGCGAGCGGACCTTCCAGCTCTACCGCCGCGGGCGCTACGTCGAGTTCAACCTGGTGTGGGACCGCGGCACCCTGTTCGGACTGCAGAGCGGCGGGCGCACCGAGTCGATCCTGATGTCGATGCCGCCGCTGGCGAGCTGGTCCTATGGCTGGACGCCGGAACCGGGCAGCGCCGAAGAGGTGCTGTATCGGGAGTATCTGCGCCCTCGCGACTGGCTGGGCGAAATGGCAGGGGAGGAGCCTCTTCATGACCGACCGTTACTGCGTCTTCGGCAACCCCATCTCTCACTCGAAGTCGCCGCTGATCCATGCCGCCTTTGCCGAACAGACCGGCGAGGCCATCGAGTACACCGCCATTGCCGCGCCGCTGGATGACTTTACCGGTGCCTGGCACAGGTTCACGGCCGAAGCCGGGCAGGGCGCCAACGTCACCGTGCCGTTCAAAGAAGAGGCCTTCCGGCTCTGCGACACCCTGAGCGAGCGCGCCCGGCGGGCCGGCGCGGTCAATACGCTGGTGCTGGGCAAGAATGCTCTCACCTACGGCGATACCACCGACGGCGTCGGCCTGGTGCGCGATCTTGAGCACCATGGGGTGACGCTGGAAGGGGCGCGTATTCTGGTGCTCGGTGCAGGCGGGGCGGTGCGCGGCGTGCTTGAGCCGCTGCTGGCCGGCCAGCCCCGCTACGTGGTCATCGCCAACCGCACCGCGGCCAAGGCGGCGGCGCTGGCGCAGGACTTCGCCGATCTGGGCGAGGTGCGGGGGCGGCTTCGAGACGCTGGACGGGCCGTTCGACCTGGTGATCAATGGTACCAGCGCGAGCCTTTCGGGCGAGCTTCCGCCACTGCCCGATGCGCTTTTCGCCCCGCACGCCACCGCCTACGACATGATGTACGGCGCCGAGCCCACCGTGTTCCTGCGCTGGGCCGCAGCGCGCGGGGCGCGCACCCTCGACGGCTTGGGCATGCTGGTCGAGCAGGCCGCCGAGTCGTTCTTCCAGTGGCGTGGCAAGCGCCCCGACACCGGACCGGTGCGCGAGCGGCTCAGACGAGCTCTGTAAGGCTCAGCGGCGCTTGACGTAGAGGCCGAGCATGCACATCACCATGCCGGCCACCGACAGCAGCATGCCGCCATTGACCAGCCAGGGCATACGCTCCATCCAAGACACGAAGGGCTGGGGCGTGTCGCGGCAGGCCCCCGCCAGGTAGTCCCAGTGCCCATTCTGGACCAGGGTGCACTCGCGCACGCTGCTCAGCTCCCAGAAATAGAGCCCCATCAGCACCAGCAGGGGCAGGACCAGCAGCAGCAGACCAAGACGCAACATCACGGATTCCTGTCGAAAGATCGGCACGCGGCAGACGCCGCGTGCGGTAAGGGTGACTGCGCCTCAGGGACGCGGGCAGTTGGGCTGACGCCCCGCCTGGCGGGCCTGCTCGTAGCGCGCCAGGGCGTCGGGCATCTCGGCCTGCAGGCCCTGCATGCGCTGGCCGTGGCTGGGGTGGGTGGACATCCAGGCCGGTGGCCGGGCGCCACCGGCCTGGGCGCTCATGTTCTCCCAAAGCTCGAGGCTGGCGCGCGGGTCGAAGCCGGCATCGGCCATCAGCCGCAGGCCGATGATGTCGGCCTCGCTCTCGTGGCGGCGCGAGAAGGGCAGCAGCACGCCGTACTGGGCACCGAGGCCCAGCGCGCCCATCAGCTGCTCGCCGCCAGGGCCCTGCATGCCGGCCGCCGAGGAGAGCACCGACAGCGCCAGCTGGGTCGAAGCCTGGGTCGAGACGCGCTCGTTGGCGTGGCGGGCCAGCACGTGACCGATCTCGTGGCCGATCACCGAGGCGAGCTGGTCCGGGGACCTGGCGATGGCCAGCAGCCCGGTATTGACGCCCATGTAGCCACCGGGCAGCGCGAAGGCGTTGGCCTGCTCCGATTCGAACACGCGAATCTGCCAGTCCTGCTGGCGCTCGCGCTCCGGCAGCACGGCAATGATGGCGTCGGCAACGCACTGCGCATAGCGCTGCTGTGCCGGGCCCGCCGGCGGCAGATCCTGCTGGTACTGCTGGAAGGCTTCGCGGCCCATCTGGTTGAGCTGTGCATCCGACATCAGGGTGAGCTGTTGGCGGCCGGTCGGCGACGTCGTGCAGGCGGTTAGGGTCAAGGCCAGGGTGGCCACGGCAACACAGCGAATCCAGCGCATGTTCGATACCTCTTCGAGCAGATCCCTTGAGACCCTGGACGGGAGTGGCGGTTCGCCACAAGATACCCCGAAGCGTAACAAGGTCAACCGTGAACCGTGAAAGTCTCGAGGAGACGCCGATGGATGCCGAGCTGAGCAGACGCCTGAGCCGCTTGCTGGATCATGTGGAGCACTGGCTGCCGCCCGCCCCGCAGGAGGTGGACTGGGAGCGCGACGTGGCGGCGCTGTGGCAGCGCCATCCGCTGGGCGGCCGGCTTCTGCCGGTGCCGCCGCGCGATGCGCTCAGCCTGGATGACCTGCTGGGCATCGAGCGCCAGAAGCTGGCGCTGGTCGACAATACCCGTGCGTTCCTGCAGGGGCTGCCGGCCAACCATGCGCTGCTGTGGGGTTCGCGCGGCAGCGGCAAGTCGTCGCTGATCCGGGCGCTGCTCAACAGCCTGGCGGAAGAGGGGCTGCGCCTGGTGCAGGTCGATCGTCACGACCTGGCCGGGCTGCCGCTGCTGGTCGAACAGCTGCGCCGGCAGCCGCAGCGCTTCGTGGTCTACTGTGACGATCTCTCCTTCGAGGGCCACGACGATGCCTACAAGGCGCTCAAGAGCGTGCTCGACGGCGCGCTGACCGGCCCGCCGCCCAACGTGCTGCTCTACGCGACCTCGAACCGCCGCCACCTGCTGCCGGAGTCCATGGCCGACAACCAGGGCTCGCGCCTGGTGGGAGAGGAGCTGCACCACGGCGATGCGGTGGAGGAGAAGATTTCGCTCTCCGACCGCTTCGGCCTATGGCTTGGCTTCTATCCATTCAGCCAGGACACCTACCTGGAGGCGTGCTGCCATTGGGTTACCCAACTGGGCAGCGCGGCGGACTGGGGCGCCGAGGCCCGCGCCGAGGCGATCCGCTACGCCACGCTGCGCGGCGGGCGCAGCGGGCGGGGCGCCTGGCAGTTCGCCTGTCAGTGGATCGGCCGTCGCCGGCTGCACGGCGAGTAGCCGCCAGGCGCGCCGGCCTCAGCGCTGCGGTGTCAGCTCGCCGTTTTCACCCACCCCGAAGCGCAGGGTCGGTGTCCAAAGTCCGGCAGGCAGGGTTACGCCCAGGCCGCGCAGGCTGCCCGGCGTGATCGCCAGTTCGCTGCCGGCGGGCAGCTCGCCCTGGCTAGCGAGCTGGCTGGCCAGCTCCACCATGGGGGCCAGGCGGCGGCGATCCGTTGCCAGCACGTCGAAGGCGACCGGCAGGCGCAGGCGGGCATCGTCACCTGAGGTCAGCGTCACGTCCTGCTGGTAGTTGCCGCTGACCGGCTCGGCGCCGGGTACGTCGAGGGTCCAGCGAAAGCCCGCCATTTCCACCGGCGGCATCCCGGCCGGCAGCGACAGGCCCATGGCCAGGGTGGCCTGCACCGGCAGGCTGCCCATGCCGAGGCTGGAGGCGATCAGCGAGGCGACGTCGCTGGTATCCAGCCCGGCCTGGACCGAATAGGGGCCGATGCGCACATCCTCCACGCCCAGCGAGGTCACCGCGAGGCGGAAGGCGAACAGCCCGGTCTGGGGCAGGGCCAGGCAGCCGGTAAGCAGCATCGCCAGGCTCAGCGGAGCGATCAGGCGCCAGCGGCGGCGCGGGTTGAAGAACGACAGCACGCGAGTCGAAAACATCGGCTCCTCCCGTTGGATGAAGCGGTTTGTCAGGGTGGGGTGGCACGATCGCCCAGGACGGGCGACCGGGTATTGCTCGGCCGGGCGGCCGGTGTGGGTCAGCGGCGCTTCTTGCGCGCCTCCTTGGTGCGCCCCAGCTCGCGCTGCTTGGCCTTTTCCCGGTCGCTGGCGCCGGCCAGCGGGTTGAAGGGGTTCTGGCCGGAGCGGAACTCGAAGCGGATCGGCGTTCCGCGCACCTTGAGTACCTTGCGGAAAGTGTTGGTCAGGAAACGCTTGTAGGCTTCGGGCAGCGCCTCGGTCTGGTTGCCGTGCACCACGATGATCGGCGGGTTGGTGCCGCCCTGGTGGGCCATGCGCAGCTTGATCCGGCGGCCATGCACCAGCGGCGGCGGATGCTGGCTCACGGCGTCCTGCAGCAGCGTGGTGAGGCGGTTGGTCGACCAGCGGGAGTGGGCCGAGGCGAAGGCGCGCTCGATCGAGGGGTAGAGATCGCCCACCGCGGTGCCATGCAGCGCTGAGATAAAGTGCAGCTCGGCGTAGTCGGCGAAGCCCAGGCGGCGCTTGAGCTCGGCGCGCATGTCCTCCTTGGCCTCGCTCTCCAGGCCGTCCCACTTGTTGACCGCCAGCACCAGCGCGCGTCCCGAGGTCAGCACGAAGTCGAGCAGGTGCAGGTCCTGCTCGACCAGCCCGGTCCTGGCATCAAGCACCATGACCGCGACATGGCACTCCTTGATCGCTTCCAGGGTCTTGATGATCGAGAACTTCTCGGCGATCAGGCTGACGTTCTTGCGTCGCCTGACGCCTGCGGTATCGATCAGCACGTAGGGCTTGCCGCGCCGTTCGAAGGGGATCTCGATGGCGTCGCGGGTGGTGCCGGCCTCGTCGAAGACCACGACCCGCTCCTCGCCCAGCAGACGATTGACCAGCGTCGACTTGCCCACGTTGGGCCGACCGATGACGCCGATGCGGATGCCTTTGGTGCCGACGTCCGCCGGGATGCTCTCGTCGCGCTCGGGGAAGGGCGCTAGCACTTCCTCGATCAGGGTGGTGACGTTGCGTCCATGGGCGGCGGCGATGGGGTGAGGGTCGCCCAGCCCCAGCGTCCAGAAGTCGGCCATAGCCGAATGTTCTTCGAGGCCGTCGGTCTTGTTGACCACCAGCCAGGTCTTCTTCTGGTTGACGCGCAGGTGGTTGGCGATGGCCTCGTCGGCCACGTGGAGCCCGGCACGGGCGTCCACCATGAACAGCACGATGTCTGCCTCGTCGATGGCGACCAGCGACTGCTCGGCCATGGCGGCGTCGATCCCTTCTTCGTCGCCGCTGATGCCGCCGGTGTCGATCACCGTGTAGGCCTTGCCGCCGAGCAACCCGTTACCGTACTTGCGGTCGCGGGTGAGCCCGGGGAAGTCCGCGACCAGAGCGTCGCGGGTGCGGGTCAGGCGGTTGAAGAGGGTCGACTTGCCCACGTTGGGGCGGCCGACCAGGGCAATCACAGGGGTCATCGGCGAAGTTCCAGAGCCTCGAGGCGGCCGTTGTTGGCCAGCACGTAGATGCGGCGGAAGTCGGTCATCGGCCTGATGCTGATGCCGGAGCTATCGATACGGGTGCGAGCGGTGAAGCGGCCAGTCTGGATGTCGAGCAGGTGCAGGTAGCCTTCGAAGTCGCCCACCACCAGCTGGCCGTCGGCAAACGCCGGCGCGGTCAGCCAGCGCCCTTCGAGATCGCGGTTGCGCCACAGCTCCTCGCCGCTGCGGGCGTCGAAGGCGGTGACGTGGCTGGCCTCGCTGACCGTGAACAGGCGATCGCCGACCAGGACCGGGGTCTGGTGGCTGGAATGCTCGCGGTCCCACAGGGTCTCGCCGCTGGTGGCGTCGAGCGCGACCAGGCGGCCGTTGTAGCTGGTGACGAACAGGCGACCGTCCGGCGTCAGCACCGGCTGGCCAGCGAGGTCGACCAGGCGGTCGACCTCGCTGCGCCCGCGCGGCACGGCGATGCGGCGCTCCCACAGCGGCTGGCCGCTGCGGTTGTCCAGGGTGACCAGGCGGCCGCTGGCAAGGCCGACGAAGGTGACCGGGTCGATCACCGACGGCGTGCCGGTGCCGCGCAGGGTCAGGGCGGGCTCGGTGGTGGTGTGCACCCAGCGCTCCTGGCCGGTGCGGCGGTCGAGCGCCGTGACGGAGCCGTCGACGCTCTTGACCACCAGCAGCTGCTGGTTGGGCTGCGGCGGGGCCAGCACTTCGCTGGCGACCCGCGAGCGCCAGGCGATCTCGCCGTCGCGCTGGTTCAGGGCCAGCACTTCACCGTTGCGGGTGCCGAAGTAGACCTGGTTGGCCACGGCGGTGAGGCCGCTGGAAACGCCTACGCCGAGCTCCTTCTGCCACAGGCGCTCGCCGCTGGTGGCATCCACGGCCATGATGCGGCCGCGCTCGTCGGCGGCAAAGATCGTGCCGCCGTCGAGGCTTGGAGCGATGGGGTAGTGCGCCCGCCCGAGGCCCTGGCCGACGCGCTGGCGCCAGTCGGTCGCCAGCGTGGCCGTGGCCTCGAAGCGCTGCAGATCCTTGGGGGCGTAGCGAGGCTCGGCCTTGTTGGCACAGCCGGCCAGCAGGCCCAGGGCGAAGGTGGCGGCAAGGGCGCAGGCGGCCCTGCGGAGCGTGACGCGGTTCATAGGGTGGCCTCCTCGATGCCGAGCGCTTCGAGCTTGAGCTGCACGCCGTAGACCGGCTGGTTGCGCTGCTCGGCGTAAGTCAGTGCGTCCTGCCAGGCCTGGCGCGCTTCGTCCTCGCGGCCGAGCGCCAGGTGCGCGTCGCCGCGCACGTCGGCCTGCTGGGCGGCGAGCGAGGAGGGGATGGCGCCGGAAAGAGTGTCCAGCGCGGCTTCCGCTGAGCCCTCTTCCAGCTGCAGCCGGGCCAGGCGCAGGCGGGCCAGCCCCTGGATGTAGTCGCGGCGGCTGGCGTCGATCAGTGATTCGAGGGTGTCGCGGGCCTGTCCCAGCTCACCCTGGCTGACGGCCAGGCGTGCGTCGATCAGGCGCGCCAGGTCGGCATACAGGGTGCGCGAATGGCTGTCGGTGATCTCGGCCACCAGTGCCTGCGCCTCGCTGACCCGGGTGGCGTCCAGCTCGGCCTCGGCGGTGAGGTTGACCAGGTGCTGATAGCGCATCGAGGCCGCCTGTGCCTGGTTCTCCTGGTAGCTCTGCCAGGCGTTCCAGCCCACCACGGCAGCGATGGCAATGGCCACCCCGGCGATCAGCGCGGTGCCGTTCTCCTTCCACCAGCGCTTGATGGCATCCAGCTGCTCTTCTTCGGTTCTCAGCTCCGCCACGGGCGGCCTCCTTTAAAACGGCAAGATCTTGGCAGTTCGGTTCGGGACTCAGGCGCCGGTCGACAGCAGGTCGCCGAGCGCCTGGCCCAGCGTGGCCTTCGGCAGGCGCTGCTGGTCGCGCGCTTCGCGCAGGAATTTCAGCGTGACCTCGCCCTTGGCCAGCTCGTCTTCGCCGAGCAGCAGGGCCAGGCGGGCACCGCTCTTGTCGGCCTTCTTGATCCGGCTCTTGAAGCTGCCGCCGCCGCAGTGAAGCTGCAGACGCAGCTCGGGCAGCGCTTCGCGCAGGTTTTCGCCAAGCAGCAGGGCGTCGCGCTCGGCGCTATCATCCATGGCCATGAGATAGACGTCCAGCTCGGCCAGTGCGGCGCTGGGGACCAGCCCCAGGGTGTCGAGCAGCAGCACCAGCCGCTCGATGCCCATGGCGAAGCCGACCGCCGGGGTCGGCTTGCCGCCGAGCTGCTCGACCAGGCCGTCGTAGCGGCCGCCGGCGCACACGGTGCCCTGGCTGCCCAGCGCGGTGGTGGTCCACTCGAACACCGTGCGGCCGTAGTAGTCGAGGCCGCGTACCAGGCGCGGATTGATCACGTAGTCGATGCCGGCGGCCTCGAGCAGGGCGGTGAGCCCGGCGAAATGCTCGCGGGAGGCATCGTCGAGGTGATCCATCAGCTTGGGGGCATCGGCGAGCATCGCCGCCATGTCCGGATTCTTGGAGTCGAGAATGCGCAGCGGGTTGCTCGTGAGACGGCGCAGCGAGTCCTCGTCGAGCTGGTCGCGATGGCGCTCGAAGTAGGCCACCAGGGTGTCGCGGTAGGCGGCCCGGGCCTCGGAGGAGCCGAGCGAGTTGAGCTCGAGGGTGACGTGCTCGAGCAGCCCCAGCTCCTTCCACAGCCGCGCCGAGAGGAGGATGACTTCGGCGTCGATATCCGGCCCTTCGAGGCCGAAGGCCTCCACGCCGACCTGGTGGAACTGCCGATAGCGCCCCTTCTGCGGCCGCTCGTGGCGGAACATCGGCCCCTGGTACCACAGCCGCTGGGTCTGGTTGTGCAGCAGGCCGTGCTCCATGGCGGCGCGTACGCAGCTCGCCGTGCCTTCGGGGCGCAGGGTCAGGCTATCGCCGTTGCGGTCCTCGAAAGTGTACATCTCCTTCTCGACG
Organism: Halomonas sp. E19; assembly: GCF_052439355.1. Taxonomy (NCBI): domain Bacteria; kingdom Pseudomonadati; phylum Pseudomonadota; class Gammaproteobacteria; order Oceanospirillales; family Halomonadaceae; genus Halomonas; species Halomonas sp. E19. The sequence goes on from NZ_JBNFWU010000001.1 coordinate 153,872, forward strand.
ATGTCGGTCACTTCGCCGATGGAGCGGGCGAACAGCGCAGTCTGCTCGACGATGGGCGTGCGGATCTCGGCGTAGCCGTAGCGGCGCAGCAGCGTGGCCACCTTGCCTTCGAAGTACTGCCACAGGGCGGACTGGTCCGGCAGCAGGTCGTTCATGCCGCGAATCGCCTGGAGTTTCTTCATGCTGCTTGATGAGGGCTTGCTCAACGGTGGCTCCTTGTGGGTCGGCGGCCGGTCAGGCCCCGCGGGCGATCACATTCTGCTCGGCGGCTTCCTTCTCGCGAACCTTCTCGCGGATCAGGCGCTCCAGGTCGTCGATCAGGTGGTCGTTGGTCAGCTTGGTGGCCGGCTTGCCGTCGATGTAGACCAGGTTGTTGGGGCTGCCGCCGGTCAGGCCGATGTCGCTCTCCTTGGCTTCGCCGGGGCCGTTGACGATGCAGCCGATCACCGAGACGTCGAGCAGGGTCATGATGTCCTCGAGGCGCTCCTCGAGGGCGTTCATGGTGCCGATCACGTCGAAGTTCTGGCGTGAGCAGCTCGGGCAGGCAATGAAATTGATGCCCTTGCTGCGCAGCCGCAGGCTCTTGAGCATGTCGTAGCCGACCTTGATCTCCTCCACCGGGTCGGCGGCCAGCGAGACGCGAAGGGTGTCGCCGATGCCGTCCATCAGCAGCATGCCGAGGCCAATGGAGGATTTCACCGTGCCGGAGCGCAGGCCGCCGGCCTCGGTGATGCCCAGGTGCAGCGGCTGTTCGATCAGCTTGGCCAGTTGGCGATAGGCGGCCACGGCCATGAACACGTCGCTGGCCTTGACGCTGACCTTGTACTCCTGGAAGTCGAGGCGGTCGAGGTGATCGATGTGGCGCATGGCCGACTCCACCAGCGCCTCCGGCGTGGGCTCGCCGTACTTGCGCTGCAGGTCCTTTTCCAGCGAACCGGCGTTGACCCCGATGCGAATCGGGATGCCGTTGTCGCGGGCGGCGGCGACCACGGCGCGCACGCGCTCTTCCTTGCCGATGTTGCCGGGGTTGATGCGCAGGCAGTCAACGCCCAGCTCGGCCACGCGCAGGGCGATCTTGTAGTCGAAGTGGATATCGGCAACCAGCGGCACCTGAACTTGCTGCTTGATGCGGCCGAAGGCCTCGGCGGCATCCATGCAGGGTACCGAGACGCGCACGATGTCGGCGCCAGCATCTTCGAGCCGGCGAATCTGGGCCACGGTGGCGTCCACGTCCAGGGTATTGGTGTTGGTCATGCTCTGTACGGAAATGGGGGCATCGCCCCCGACAGGCACCTGGCCAACGAAGATCTGACGGGACTTGCGGCGAATGATAGGCGATGGGGAATGCATGGCGGCGGTATCAATCTCCCAGAGTGAAGCGGGCCACGTTGTTGGCTCCCGCACGGGCACGCAGGTCGACGCGCTCGCCGCCCCAGCTCAGTTCGACGCCGGTGGCGTTGCCGATGGTCAGGCGGAACGGCGGCTCTCCTTCGACGCGTGCGGAGGTGCCGGGTTCCTGCAGGCCGACGAAGACACGGCGATTGTTGGCATCGAAGATCTCGGTCCAGGACTGCTCGTTGAAGGTCAGCTGCAGCACGCTGCGATCGGCCGTGGCGGCAGGCGCCTCGTCCGGCTCGGCGGCTTCCTCGGCGGCGGGCGCTTCGGGTTCCGGCGCGGCCTCGACGACTGCACCGTCGAGCTCGGCCTCGTCCTGCAGCGCCGGCTCGCCTGCTCCCACCAGCCTTACGGCCCCGGTGGGGTCGACCTCGGTGGCCGGTGCCTCGGCGTCCGCGGCGTCCGTGCGAAGCGGGTCGACGCCTTCGGCCGGCAGCGGTGGCAGGGCTTCCTGGATCTCGGCTGCAGGCTCCTCCTCGACCACGGTGGTGCCGTCGAGCCGCTCCACCGATACCGGGCCGCTGTCGCCGAGCTCCGGTGCCTGGGTGCCGTCGCGGCTCTGCCACCATGCCAAGGTCAAGCCGATCAGACCGGCGATCACCAGCAGGGTGACCAGCTTGAACAGCCAGGCGGCGATGCGCGACGGCGGCCGGGTCACTTGCACCGGGGTCACGCGGTGCTCCGTCTCCTGGCCGCCGAAGCTGTGGCGATAGGCGGCGAGTATCGGCCCGTCATCGATGCCGAGCAGGCGTGCATAGGCGCGCAGGTAGCCGCGTCGGTAGGCGGCGATGGGCACCTGCTCGTAGTTGTCGGCTTCCAGGCCCACCACCACGGCGGGGCGAAGATTGAGAGCCGTCGCCACTTCTTCCACGGAAAGGCCCTGGGTCTCGCGTTCGCGGCGCAGCAGCTCCCCGGGGGAGGACGTGGAACTGAAATCGACGGCGTCGTTGTCGTGGTTGTCGCTCATGGATGAGCATCCTTCGTCATGAATTCGTGGGTCAAGGTACGTCAACGCAGGCCGTCGGGGCCGGGGGTGACAAGCCTGGTGTCGCCGCCGGCCCGGGCGATGTCGCGGGCCAGCGCCTGGGCGTCGGGCGTCATGCCCGCCAGCCTGATGTAAAGGTTCAGCTGCTGCTGCGCCGCGTCGAGATTGCCCTGGGCAAGCTCGAGTTCGGCCAGCATGAAATAGGGCGCTGGGCTGCGCGGGTCGAGATTCTTGGCGCGCTCCAGGCTCTGCCTGGCCTGCGGCACGTGGCCCATCTCCCATTGACACTGGCCCAGGTTGACGAACAGCTGGGCGCGGCTGGCGTACTGGGTGTCGTGCGACGCCTGCTCGAGCTGGCGGCAGGCCTTCTCGACCTGGCCGCGTGAATAGAGGAAGGCCGCATAGTTGTTGCGTGCCCGGCTGAAGCCGGGGTCGGCCTGCAGGGCGCGCTGAAAGGTGCTGTCGGCCAGGGCATGCTCGCCCTGCCGCTGGTAGACGATGGCCATGGCCTGCAGCGCCTCGGGGTTATCCGGCGAGAACTGCAGCGCGCGGTCCAGGGCCGCCATGGCACGGGCCAGGTTGTTGCGCTCGAGGTAGGCGATGCCCAGTTCGGTGAACGCCGCGGCCGGATCGTGCGCAGCACCCGCCCGCTCTTCCGGCTGCGCGGCGCAGCCGCCGAGCCACAGCGAGCCGGCGACGATGGCCACCAGCGGCAGCGGCGTGCGTCGGCTAGGCAACCAGGGGAAGCGCGTCATGGCAACCTCATGAAAGGCGTTACGAAAAAACGGCCGGTTGCTGCTGGCATCAGGCGGGTGCAGCAGCCCCGAAAAAGCCTGACCATCAAAGCGCCGTGACGGGTTGAAGTCAAGGCGACGGGTGCTTCAGTCCGCGTCGATCTGGATCGAGCGGATGTAGCGCTCGTGGCGCTTGGTGCGGTCCTTCACCCGGCCGACCAGCTGGCCGCAGGCGGCGTCGATGTCATCGCCGCGGGTGGTGCGAATCGGCGCCGTGTAGCCAAGTTCATAGAGCCACTGCTGGAAGCGCATCACCTGATTGCGCGACGGTTTCTCGTAGCCCGAATGGGGGAACGGGTTGAACGGAATCAGGTTGATCTTGCACGGCAGTTCGCGCAGCAGTTCGGCCAGCTGGGTGGCATGTTCCTGCTGGTCGTTGACGTCCTTGATCACCGTATATTCCACGGTGATCATGCGCGTGTCGTCGCACTTGGCCAGGTAGCGCTGGCAGGCGTCGAGCAGGGCGCGGATGTTGTACTTGCGGTTGAGCGGTACCAGCTCGCTGCGCAGCTCGTCGGTGGCGGCGTGCAGCGAGATTGCCAGGCTCACGTCGAGTTCGTCGCCGAGCCTGTCGAGCATCGGCACCACGCCGGAGGTTGATAGCGTGACGCGGCGCTTGGACAGTCCGTAGCCGTTGTCGTCGAGCATCAGCTTCATGGCCGGCACGACGTTGTCGTAGTTCATCAGCGGCTCGCCCATGCCCATCATCACCACGTTGGTCACCGGCCGATTGGCGGTATCCTTGCGTGGCCCCACGCTGCGCTGGGCGACCCACACCTGGCCGATGATCTCGGCGGCGGTGAGGTTACGCTGGAAGCCCTGCTTGCCGGTGGAGCAGAAGCTGCAATCGAGCGAACAGCCGACCTGGGACGACACGCACAGGGTGCGGCGCTTGCCGTTGTCGGCCGGGATCAGCACCGTCTCCACGTAGCTGCCGTCCTCCACCTCCAGCACCCACTTGCGGGTGCCGTCGCTGGAGGTGCCTTCGTAGACCACGCCGGGCCCGCGGATCTCGGCCACCTCGCAGAGCCGCTGACGCAACGCCTTGGAGAGGTTGGTCATGGTCATGAAGTCGTCACACCCCTCGTGATGAATCCATTTCATCACCTGGGCGGCACGGAACTTCTTCTCGCCGATCGAGAGGAAGAAGGCTTCCATCTCCTCGCGGGACAAGCCGAGCAGATTGGTGCGTTGGACGGTGTTGGTGGTCATGGCTTCACGTAGGTCGGGGCAGGGCGAGAGCGGGGCGAGAGCGCCCCGCGAAGTGCAGGGCAGGTGCGGCGATCAGCGCGGGCAGATCTCGTCGGCGCTGAAGAAGTAGGCCACTTCACGCTCGGCGGAAGCCGGAGAGTCGGAGCCGTGCACGGCGTTGGCGTCGATGGTCTCGGCGAAGTCGGCGCGGATGGTGCCCGGCGCAGCTTCCTTGGGGTTGGTGGCGCCCATCAGCTCGCGATTCTTGGCAATGGCGTCTTCACCTTCCAGCACCTGAACGACCACCGGGCCCGAGGTCATGAAGCCGACCAGGTCCTTGAAGAAGGGACGCTCCTTGTGCTCGGCGTAGAAGCCGCCGGCCTTCTCGTCGTCGAGCTGCAGCATCTTGGCGGCAACGACCTTGAGGCCGGCCTTCTCGAAGCGCGCGATGATCTCGCCGATGGCGTTCTTGGCGACAGCGTCGGGCTTGATGATGGAAAGGGTGCGTTCGGTTGCCATGGGGCCTGTCTCCGTTGAGGTTCGCAGGGGGATCGCGTCACGCTGCGATGATGCCGCCGTGGCGGGTTTTCAGGGCGTGGCGCTGCGGATCGTGGTGCAGTCGCATCGCCCCGTCGGCCAGGCCGGCAGGGCGATGCGTCAGCGCGAGAAAACGTTGGGCGCAGAGTATACCGCTGCCGGTGGGCGTTGAACAATCGTCGTCCCGTGCGGCGGGCCTGGTATCAGACGGTGAAGCTCTCGCCGCAGCCGCACTGGTCCTTGACGTTGGGGTTGTTGAAGCGGAAGAAGCGGTTGAGCCCCTCCGAGACATAGTCGACCTCGCTGCCGTCGAGCATCTCAAGCGCCTCGGGGGCGACGAAGACGGTGGCGCCGTGGGCCTCGAAGACAGCGTCGTCGTTGGCGGCCTCGTCGGCGAAGTCGAGCACGTAGCTGTAGCCGGAGCAGCCGCTGGGCTTGACCGTCACGCGCAGGCCCAGGCCATGGCCACGCTCGTCGAGCGCGCGCTGGATCTGCTCGGCGGCGGCGGCGGTAATCGAGAGTTGCGCCATGTTCATTCTCCTGCAGCGAAGGTGGCTGGCGCGATGCTGCCGTCCGTGCGGCAGTTGCGCCAGTCGATGGTAAGGCCAATGCACGAACCCGCGGGTGCGTGCGTCGAGGACTGGTGTCGTGCCCTAGCGCCGCAGCCCCGGCAGGGCATGGCGCACGGCCTCGAGGGCGGCGTCGATGTCGGCTTCGGTGGTGAAGCGGCCGAAGCTGAAGCGCAACGAGGCCAGTGCCAGCGCGCGCGGCACGCCGATCCCCTTCAGTACATAGGATGGCTCGACGCTGGCGGAGTTGCACGCCGAGCCGGTCGATAGGGCGATGCGGCGCAGGGCCATGAGCAGCGATTCACCGTCCACGCCCTCGAATGCCAGGTTGAGGATGTGCGGGACAGCCACTTCGACCCGCGTATTGCGGTGAATGCCGTTCAGCTCGGACAGCCCCTCGAGCAGGCGGTTCCGCAGGGCCAGGATGCGCGCCTGCTCGGCGCTGCCTTCGGTCGCGGCCAGGGCGAAGGCCTCGCCCATGCCGACGATCTGGTGCGTGGCCAGGGTGCCGGAGCGCATGCCGCGCTCGTGTCCGCCGCCGTGGATCAGCGGCTCGAGGCGGAGGTCGGGGCTTCTTCGCACATAGAGCGCGCCGATGCCCTTGGGGCCGTAGGCCTTGTGGCCCGACAGCGACATCAGGTCGATGCCCAGGCGACTCACGTCGAGGTCGATGCGCCCGGTGGCCTGGGCTGCGTCGACATGGAACAGCGCGCCGCCGGCATGCGCCACCTCGGCCAGCGCCGCCAGGTCGTGGATGCAGCCCAGCTCGTTGTTCACCGCCATCAGCGACACCAGCGCGGTGTCGGGGCGCAGCGCCTGGCGCAGCTGCTCGGGCGTGACCCGGCCATCGGCGCCGGGCGTCAGCCAGGTCACCTCGAAGCCTTCGCGCTCCAGCGCCAGGGCCGTGTCCACCACCGCCTTGTGCTCGATGACCGAGGTCACCAGGTGCCGGCCGCGCTCCCGGTTGGCGCGCATGTAGCCGATCAAGGCCAGGTTGTCGGCCTCGGTGGCGCCGCTGGTCCAGACGATTTCGCGCGGGTCGGCGCCGATCAGGTCGGCGACCTGGCGACGCGCTTGCTCCACCGCCTGCTCCGCCTGCCAGCCCAGCATGTGGCTGCGCGAAGCGGGGTTGGCGAACAGGCCGTCCGGGGTCAGGTAGCGGCTCATCGCCGCGGCGACGCGAGGATCGACCGGGGTGGTGGCGGCGTAATCGAGATAGACGAGATCGCTCATGGGGGCGCGGGGGTCTCCAGGCCGAGCGGCGAGGCGGGTCGCGGCTCAGGGTGAGGTCAGGATGGTGTTGTCGCTGCTGCGGCTGCGCTGGCGGGCGGCGATGCGGCGAACGTCGCCGTGCTCGACCAGCTGCCCCAGGGTGATGTTGTTCAGGAAGCCGCGAATCTGCTCGGAGAGGTCGCACCACAGGTGGTGGGTCAGGCAGGTGTCGCCCTGCTGGCAGTCTGACAGCCCCTGGCAGCGGGTGGCGTCGACGCTCTCATCGACCGCGTCGATGACCCGGGCGATGGAGATTTCGGCGGGAGACAGGGCCAGCAGGTAGCCGCCGCCGGGGCCGCGCACGCTCGTGACCAGACTGGCACGACGTAGGCGGGCGAAGAGCTGTTCCAGGTAGGGCAGCGAGATCTCCTGGCGACGCGAGATATCCGCCAGGCTGGTCGGCCCTTTTCGGCATTGAGCGCCAGGTCGAGCATGGCGGTGACGGCGTAGCGTCCCTTGGTGGTCAAACGCATGGCGGGCTCATCAGACGCAGGATGGACATCACTACTCGACTCCCGTGGCGCCGGCCATTTGCCGGGCGGCGTGTCGCGGCGATCAGGCGTCCATTATGGTAAAACCCGACGATTAAGGTCAACCATTGCCGCGACTGTCGGGGTCCGGCCGCGTGCCGCGTGTGCGCGGCGTGCTGCCCTTCGGGTGCGGCCCGCAGCAGGCGTCGATATCCGAGAGCATGTCGGCGAAGTCCTCGTCGCGCAGCTCGGGCAGTTTGCCTTCGCGGTAGTTGGCATCGAGCTTGCGCAGCGTCGAGCACATGCGCTCGATGCGCTCGTCCACCGCGTGCATGTGATCGAGCATGGCCTGGATCGAGCGCGCCACCGGGTCGGGCATGTCCTCGCTGATGCCGTAGGCGTCGAAGCCGAACTTCTGGCGCATCGCCTCGCGGCGCTCCGGGTCCACGTCGAGCACCGCGGCGGCGTCCGGGTCGCTGCGCTTGACGATCTTGCCGGGGATGCCGACCACCGCGGCGCCCGCCGGCACCTCCTTGGTGACCACGGCGTTAGAGCCGATCTTGGCGCCGGCGCCAACGGTGAAGGGCCCGAGGATCTTGGCGCCGGCGCCGACGATGACGCCGGCTTCCAGCGTGGGGTGGCGCTTGCCCTTGTTCCAACTGGTGCCGCCCAGGGTGACGCCCTGGTAGAGGGTGACGTCGTCGCCTACCTCGGCGGTCTCGCCGATCACCACGCCCATGCCGTGGTCGATGAAGAAGCGCCGGCCGATCTTCGCCCCGGGATGGATCTCGATGCCGGTGAGCCAGCGCGAGAAGGTCGACAGGCTGCGCGCCAGCCATTTGAGGTTCTTCTGCCACAGCCAGTGGCCCAGGCGGTGCAGCAGCAGCGCATGCAGGCCCGGGTAGTTGGTCAGCACTTCCAGGAAGTTGCGTGCCGCCGGGTCGCGGGCGAACACGCTATTGATGTCCTCGCGCAGTCGTTGAAACATGCAGCGGTCCTTGGTGGCGGTGAGCGGCCTGGGCGGCGCAGGAGGCAGTGTCTGCGATATGGGGGTGCGGCGGGTGGCGTTCAAGTCTCCCGCCGCGCTTCCTCCGGCGACTGCAGCGGGGCGGCGTCGGGCCGCTGCGCGGCGGCTCCTTTCGGTCGCCGCCAGGATGCCGCGCAGGATGTTGAGTTCCATGCGCTCGGGGCGGGCGCGCAGGGTGAAGCGCCGCAGCCGGGCCATCAGCTGGCGCGGCAGCGCCGGATCATGGAAGCCGATGGCGATCAGGGTGCGTTCCAGGTGGGCGAAGTAGTGCTCGAGCTCGTCATGGCTGGCCAGCGGCTGGTGTGGCTCCTCTTCCTGCTCCGTCTCGGCTCCAGCGGCGGCGAGCCAGGCCAGGCGGCACTCGTAGGCTAGCACCTGCACGGCGGCGGCCAGGTTGAGCGAGCTGAAGTCCGGATTGGTGGGGATGTGCACATGGGCGTGGCAGCGCTGCAGCTCGGCGTTGGAGAGGCCGCTGTCCTCGCGGCCGAACACCAGCGCCACGCGCGACTCGGGGCCGGCGAGTTCGGTCGGCAGCCGCTCGCCCAGCGCCCGCGGCGTGATCATCGGCCAGGGCAGGGTGCGCGAGCGGGCGCTGGCGCCCACGGCCAGGGTGCAGTCGGCCACGGCCTGCTCGAGGGTATCGACCACCTTGGCCTGGTGCACCAGGTGATCGGCGCCGGACGCCCGCGAGATGCTCTCGCTCGTCAGCGGTTCGCAGCGCGGCGCCACCAGCACCAGGTCGGTCAGGCCCATGTTGTGCATGGCACGGGCGGTGGCGCCGATATTGCCGGGGTGGCTGGTGCCGATCAGCACGATGCGGATGCGGTCGAGCATGCGATGTAGCCTCTGCCGTTGAATGCCCAGGAAAGGAGGGCGAGTCTACCATGCCGTCACCGGCCATGGCGCCCATGCAGCGACTCTGCTAGGATGCGCGCCACGCGTTCGACCGAATCGCGTTGACATTTCGCTCGAACCCGCCCGTTCTTTAACATCACCGACGCTCCAAGGCCCGATCATGCATCCGATGGTCCAATACGCCCTGCGCGCCACGCGCAGCGCCGCTGAACAGTTCTTGCGCATTCGTGAGCGCATCGAAAATGCTCACGAGGAACACAACCTCGAGCGCCTGCTCGAAGATACGGCCCGCAATGCCGAGACCCTGATCGTTCGTCAGCTCAGCCGCGGCTATCCCCAGCACGGCGTGGTTGGCCGCTTCACTCCCTATCGCGCCGGCGAAGGCGAAGGTCGCGACATCGAATGGCGGATCGAGCCCTTCCATGGCTACTCCAGCCTGGGCGTGGCCGGCAAGGGCTTTGCCCTGTCGGTGGTCTGCCTGGTGAAGGGCCGCCCGGAGCATGCGGTGGTGATCTGCCCCTTCAGCGACGACGAATACCTGACCAGCCGCGGCCGCGGTGCCCAGCACAACGGCAAGCGCATTCGCGTGCCCAAGACCACCAGCATCCTCGGTTCGCGGATGGCCCTGAGCCTGCCGGAAAGCTGGCAGCGCTCGCGCTACCTGCCTGCCTACCTGACCCTGGTCCAGCAGCTCGGTCCCCAGGTCGAGACCCAGCTGGCCACCGGCAGCGGCCTGCTCGACATGGCCGAACTGGCCGCAGGCCGCGTCGACTTCGCCTTCGTGCTCGGGCTGGAAGAGCAGGACCGCCTGGTCGGCACCCTGCTGCTCAAGGAAACCGGCGCGCTGCTGGGCACGCCCGACGGCCAGCCCGGCATCGAGACCGAAGGCCCGCTGATGGCGGCCGGCCCGCGCCTGTTCAAGGCGCTGGTGCAGCAGCTCAAACCGCACTTCTGAGTCCTGCTTCAGGCATTGAATGACAACCGCCCCCGCAGCGCTGCTGCGGGGCGGTGTCGTTTTAGCGCAGAGAACGGTGCATCGGCGGGCTTATGGCAGCTGCTCCTCCTCCTCGTGTGCTTCCTTCTTCGGCGGAATCAGGTCCTTGCGCTCCAGCTTCACGGCAAGCAGCAGGGCGGCGGCCACGTAGATGGAGGAAAAGGTGCCCACCACCACGCCAATGATCAGCGCGATCGAGAAGTAGTGGATCATGTCGCCGCCCAGCAGCAGCAGGGCCAGCAGCACCAGCAGGGTAGTGCCAGACGTGGCCAGCGTGCGCGACAGAGTGAGGTTGATTGCTTCGTTGAAGATCGCCGGCATGTCGTCGATGCGCGAGGTGCGAATCGTTTCGCGGATGCGGTCGTAGACGACGATGGTGTCGTTGAGCGAATAGCCGATCACCGCCAGCAGGGCCGCCAGCACGGTGAGATCGAAGTCGAGCTGGAACAGCGAAAAGATACCGACCACGATGACCACGTCGTGCATCAGCGCCAGCAGGGCGCCGATGGCGAACTTGTACTGGAAGCGGAAGGCCACGTAGAGCATCACGATGCCCAGTGCCACCAGCATGCCGAGGCCGCTCTGGTCGCGCAGCTGTTCGCCGACCTGGGCGCCGACGAACTCGGCGCGCACCAGCTGCACCGCATCGCCTTCGGCGCGCAGCAGGCCGACCACCTGGTCGCCTACGTCGGGGTCGAAGGCCTGCTGCAGGCGGATCAGCACCTCGGTGGAGGCGCCGAAGGTCTGCACCGAAACGTCACGAAAGCCGGCCTGTTCGAGCACCTGGCGAATGGCATCCAGCGAGGGCGCCACGGCGTAGCGCACTTCCACCAGCGTGCCGCCGGTGAAGTCGAGCCCCAGATTCAACTGCTGAAACAGCAGCGAGACGATCGACGCCAGGATCAGCGCCGCCGAGACCGTAAAGGCGATCCGGCGCTTGCCCATGAAGTCGAACTGTCGATTGACGAGGGTTTTCATAAGCACCTCATGTTGGAATGCCTTAGATCCATAGCTTCTTGACCGGTTTGCCGCTGTAAGTGAGGTTCACCATGGCGCGGGTCACCAGCAGCGCGGTGAACAGCGAGGTGAGAATCCCCAGCGACAGCGTCACGGCGAAGCCCTTGACCGGCCCGGTGCCGATCGAGAACAGGATGACCGCCACCAGCAGCGTGGTGATGTTGGCATCGACGATCGAGGTGAAGGCGCGCTCGTAGCCGGCATGGATCGCCTGCTGGATCGACAGCCCTCCGCGCAGCTCTTCGCGTATTCGCTCGAAGATCAGCACGTTGGCATCCACCGCCATGCCCAGGGTGAGCACGATGCCGGCGATGCCCGGTAGCGTCAGGGTGGCCCCGAGCATCGACATGGCGGCGACCAGCAGGGTCAGGTTCAGCGCCAGCGCCACGTTGGCGAAGATGCCGAACACCTTGTAACGGATCAGCATGAACAGCACGACCAGCAACAGGCCGATCTGCACCGACAGCACGCCGCGGGCGATGTTCTCGGCGCCCAGGCTTGGGCCGATGGTGCGCTCCTGCACGAAGTAGATCGGTGCCGCCAGCGAGCCGGAGCGCAGCAGCAGGGCCAGTTCCGCCGCCTCGGTGGGCGAGTCGAGCCCGGTGATGCGGAAGCTGTTGCCCAGCGCGCTCTGGATGGTGGCCAGGCTGATCAGGCCGCGCTCGGTATAGGGCTCGCGAATGACGACCTCCTCGCCATCCTCCAGCACTACGCGGTCACGGGTCTTGTGCTCGATGAACAGCACCGCCATGTTGCGGCCGATGTTGGTGCGCGTGGCGCGGTTCATCAAGGTGCCGCCGGTGCCGTCCAGGTTGATATTGACCTGGGGGCGGCCGTTCTCGTCGAAGCTGCGGCTGGCGCTGGAGACGCTGTCACCGGTGATGATCACGTCACGCATCAAATCGGCGGTGCGCCCCGGGTTGTTGCGGAAGGCGAAGGTCTCGGTCTCGGCGTCCGGCGTGTCCGGGCGCGCTTCGAGGCGGAACTCGAGGTTGGCGGTGGCGCCCACTACGCGCTTGGCGGCGACGGTGTCCTGCACGCCGGGCAGCTCGACCACGATGCGGTCGGGGCCCTGGCGCTGCACCAGCGGTTCGGCCACGCCCAGCTCGTCGACCCGGTTGCGCAGGGTGGTGAGGTTCTGGTTGACGGCGTAGTCCTGGATCTCGGCCACTGCCTGCTCGCTCAGCGTCATCACCAGCAGCGAGGCTCGCCCCTCCTGGGCGCTGCTGTATTCGAAGTCGCGGAACTCGCGGCTGATCAAGCGCCGCGCGGTGTCACGATCCTCCTCGCTGGCGAAGGTGATGGTCAGCGTGCGGCCGTCGATGTCGGTGCCGCGGTAGCGGATGCGCTCGCTGCGTAGCTGTTCGCGCATGGCGCTGGCATTGACCTCGAGGCGCTGGGTCACGGCCGCGGCCATGTCGACTTCCAAAAGGAAGTGCACGCCGCCGCGTAGGTCGAGGCCCAGGGTCATGGGGGAGGCGGCGAGGGCCTGCAGCCAGCCCGGGGTGGACTCGGCCAGGTTCAGTGCCACCACGAACTCGTTGCCGAGCTGTTCGGCGACCAGATCGCGGGTGCGCAGCTGGTGGTCGGCGTCGTCGAGGCGGATCAGCACGCTGGCTGCGTCGCGCTCGATGGCCTTGATGCCGATGCCGGCATCGCGAAGGGTCTGCTGAACGCGGTCGAGCTGCGCCTCATCAAGGGTGGAGTCGCCCTGGGCGCTGCTGATCTGTACCGCGGGGTCTTCCGGATAGAGGTTGGGCAGCGAGTAGACCAGGCCGACAAGCAGCACGATGAGTATCAGCAGATACTTCCACAAGGGGTAACGGTTGAGCATGGGAGCCCTGCCTAGGTTGCGTAAGAAGGCTACAGGACGGCAGTGCGACCGGGCGTCACCGCCGGTAAGGCGGCGGGACGCCCGGTCGTCATGCAACCCTCGCCGTCACCCGGCCCGGGTGGGGCCAGCTGGCAAGGGCGAGGCGCATCGACGTCAGATGGACTTGATGGTGCCCTTGGGCAGGACGTTGGCCACGGCGCTCTTCTGCACGTGAACTTCGGTGTTGTCGGCCACTTCCAAGGTGATGAACTCGTCGCTCACCTTGGTGATACGACCCACCAGGCCGCCGCCGATCACCACTTCGTCGCCCTTGGACAGGCCGCCGACCAGCTCGCGGTGCTGCTTGGCCCGCTTGGCCTGGGGGCGCCACAGCAGGAAGTAGAAGATCAGTACGAAGCCGACCAGCATGATGATCTGGGCCATGCCGCCGCCTGCGGCGCCTGCGTCCTGGGCCATGGCCGGGGAGATGAAGAAGTCCAGCATGAGAAGCGTGTCTCCTGAGAGGGTAAGTGGGGTCGCGAATAAAAATAGCGTTGCCGGCCGGCGCGCAGCGAGTGCGCCACCGACCGGAGTGTCAATGGGGTGCGTCAGGTACCGGCAGCCCGCGCTGCGCATAGAAGCCTGCCACGAAGTCAGCCAATGTACCCGCTTCGATGGCACCGCGCAAACCGGCCATCAGGCGCTGATAATAGCGCAAGTTATGGATGGTATTGAGCATCGAGCCAAGCATCTCGCCGCAGCGGTCCAGGTGGTGCAGGTAGCTGCGGGAGAAGTTCTGGCAGGTGTAGCAGTCGCAGCCGACTTCCAGCGGGCGGGTGTCGTGGCGGTGCTTGGCATTGCGGATCTTGATCGTGCCCTCTGAGGTGAACAGGTGGCCGTTGCGCGCATTGCGAGTCGGCATCACGCAGTCGAACATGTCGACGCCGCGGCGCACGCCCTCCACCAGGTCCTCGGGCTTGCCCACGCCCATCAGGTAGCGCGGGGTCGCCTCCGGCATCCACTCGGGCAGGTAGTCCAGCACTCCGATCATCTCTGCCTTGGGTTCGCCCACCGAGAGCCCGCCGATGGCCAGGCCGTCGAAGCCGATCTCCAGCAGGCCTTCCAGCGAGCGCCGGCGCAGCTCTGGGTACATGCCGCCCTGGATGATGCCGAACAGCGCCGAGGGCGAGCTGCCATGAGCATCCCGCGAACGCTTGGCCCAGCGCAGCGAGCGTTCCATGGACAGCTCCGCTTCCTTCTCGGTGGCCGGGTAGGGCGTGCACTCGTCGAAGATCATCACCACGTCCGAGCCTAGTGAGCGCTGCACCGCCATCGACTCCTCGGGGCCCATGAAGACCTTGGCACCATCCACCGGCGAGCGGAAGTGCACGCCCTGCTCGGTGATCTTGCGCATCTCGCCCAGCGAGAAGACCTGGAAGCCACCGGAATCGGTGAGGATCGGCTTGTGCCACTGGGCAAAGTCATGCAGGTCGCCGTGGGCCTCGATCACTTCAGTACCCGGGCGCAGCCATAGATGGAAGGTGTTGCCGAGGATGATCTCGGCGCCGATCTGCTCCACCGAGGCGGGCGTCATGCCCTTGACCGTGCCGTAGGTGCCCACTGGCATGAACGCCGGCGTTTCCACCGTGCCGCGAGGGAAAGTAAGGCGCCCGCGACGGGCCCGGCCGTCGCTGGCCAGCCGCTCGAAGGACATGAAGCATTCGTTACGCATGAAACTCTCTTCTCTTTGCACGGGCAGCTCGTGTCAGGTCGCCGGGTTGGCGCCGTTGTCGAATCAGGCCGTGTTGCGGGACAGGAACATGGCATCGCCATAGCTGAAGAAGGCATAGCGCTCGGCCACGGCTTGGCGATAGGCCGCCATGGTGGTCTCATAGCCGGCGAACGAGGCGACCAGCATCATCAGGGTCGATTCGGGCAGGTGGAAGTTGGTGATCAGGGCATCCACACAGCGCCACGCGTAGCCGGGGTAGATGTAGATGTCGGTTTCGCCGCTGTAGGGAGCGATCTGGCCGTCGGCGCTCTTCAGGCAGGCGCTTTCCAGGCTGCGCACGCTGGTGGTGCCCACCGCCACGACCCGGCGCCCGGCAGCCTGGGCGGCACGCACCTTGGCACAGGCTTCCTCGCTCACCTCGATCCATTCGCTGTGCATCTTGTGCTCGCGGATATCGTCGGCACGCACCGGCTGGAAGGTGCCGGCGCCCACGTGCAGGGTGACGAAGGCGCTTTCGATGCCCTTCGCCGCCAGGCGCTCCAGCAGCGGCTCGTCGAAGTGCAGCCCGGCGGTGGGCGCGGCCACCGCGCCGTTGCGCCGGGCGTAAACGGTCTGGTAGCGGTCGCGGTCGGCCAGTTCATCTTCGCGATCGATGTAGGGCGGCAGCGGCATATGGCCGTGGCGCTCCAGCAGCTCGATCAGCGGCGTGTCGCCCAGAAAGCGCAGCTCGAACAGCGCCTCGCGGCGGCCTTCGACCACGCAGCGCACGCCCCCTTCCAGTTCCAGCTCCATGCCCGGCTTGGGCGACTTGCTGGAACGAATGTGCGCCAGGCCGCGGTGGGCGTCCAGCGGGCGTTCCAGCAACATCTCCACCTTCCCGCCGCTGGCCTTGTGGCCGTGCAGCCGCGCCGGGATCACCCGGGTGTCGTTGAACACCAGCAGGTCGCCGGGCTCGAGCATTTCCAGCAGGTCGGTAAAACGGCGATGGGCCAGTTCGCCGCTTTGGCCATCCACGCACAGCAAGCGACAGTCGCTGCGCCGCTCTGACGGATAGCGGGCGATCAGCTCCTCGGGAAGCTCATAATGAAAGTCGGCGCGCTGCATGGCTGATGGGTCCGCAGATAGAGGGTCGACAGGGCCGCCGGAGCAGCCGAAAACAGCCGGCAAGGATACCCAAAATCGCGCGGCGCGTCAGGTGCGGCGATTGACCTGCCGCACCGGCCACGTATAATGCTCGGCGCTGCCGGCGTGGCGGAATTGGTAGACGCAGCGGATTCAAAATCCGCCGGGTGCAAGCCCTTGTCGGTTCGAGTCCGACCGCCGGTACCATCCTTGAATTGATATTTAAAACAGCCGCTTACGAGCGGCTGTTTGCGTTTCCGGGTGGCCTTTCCTTCGCGTTGGATCGCCGTCTGGGTGCTGCGCGCTTAGCCGAACCACCTGGCCAGCGTGGCCCGGGCCTTCTCCCGGTGCGTGTCGTTGATATGCACGGCCACGATGGCAAGCGCGCCGGCCAGCACGCCCATGTCGTCGGTGTAGCCGAGCAGGGGGTGAGGTCGGGAATGGCGTCGATGGGGGAGATGAAGTACCCCAGCGCACCGTAGATAGTGGCCTTGGCCCAGCGCGGGGTGCTGGGGTCCTGGGCCGAGTAGTACATCTTGAGGGCGGGCTCCAGGGTGCGGCTGCTCGCCTTGCCGGCGCTGTGGCGTATCTTGTTCCAGAAGCCGGTGTCGGAGTAGTGGCGTTCGTTGGCTTCCAGGGTGGCCGTGAGCGGCTCGCAGGCGTCGGTGGTGTGCATGCTGTTTCCGGTTGGCAGAGGCTACTACTTCGACCGGCCCGGGCTGGCAGCGTTCACTGTTACGGTGCCCCGGCACGGCCAGGCGAAGCGCTACGCATGACTTGATGCCAGGCTGCCTTCGGCGGCATGCTGAGTGAAGTTGGCAAAAGAACCCGAGTACACAAGCTTTTCTCAAGACAAGGAAGCGGCACATGGGCGTGAAGGGGTTTGCCTTAGCATTGATCGTGCTGGGCGCGGGGCTGGCGCTCTACGGGTGGCAGGCGTGGAACCCGGCGGCGTTCGTGGGGCTGGCGCTGGCGGTGGTGGGTGCGGTGGTGCTGGCAACGTCGGGCCGGCGCCCGAGCTAGCGCTGCCTGGCGGCCGCCGGGCCTGACTTTCTCCCAGCTTGGGCTTATGATAGGCGCAGTCACAGTCCTTCTCCCCCACCGGGGCGAAGGGCTGTTTTCGTTGCATGGCCGGCAGTGCGCAGCGCTGACGGTGCCAAGGAGGTCGTATGTCGTCCCGTCCCACCATCATCATCAACCGCCTGGATGCGGAGCGGCTGCAGCGCCTGATCGACCAGGCCAGCGACAAGGATCGCTTCGTGGCCGACTGCCTCGAGGAGGAGCTCGAACGAGGAGAAGTGATCGATCCGGAGGAGATCCCGGCGGACGTGGTCAGCATGAACAGTCAGGTGCAGTTCACCGATCTGACGCGCAATCGCCAGATGATCCGCACCCTGGTCTACCCCCATGCGCTGGCCACCACCGAGGATGGCATCTCGGTGATGGCGCCCATCGGTGCGGGGCTGATCGGGCTGCGTATCGGCGACGAGATTGACTGGCCGCTGCCCGGTGGCGCCTCGGTGCGGCTGCGTATCGATGCCATTCTTTGGCAGCCCGAACGCGAAGGGCAGTTCCACCGCTGAGCCGGTGCATGGCGCATCGAGTCCACAGGAGCCTACTATGCCGCTTTCGCTTTGGATGTCCCTGGTCGCCGTATGCGCCATGGGGGCGATGTCGCCGGGGCCGAGCCTGGCGCTGGTGCTGCGGCATACGCTGGGCGGCGGTCGTGCCCCCGGCATTGCCGCGGCGCTGTCCCACGCGCTGGGCGTGGGCTTCTATGCCCTGCTGACGGTGCTGGGGCTGGGGGCGCTGATCGTGCGCTTTCCGATGCTGTTCCAGGCCATTACCTGGGCCGGCGCGGCGTACCTGGCCTGGCTCGGCATCAAGGCGCTGCGCGCCGGCCGGTCGGCGGTGCTCGACGCTGTCGGCATGGCCACCAGCCGCCGCCAGGCGGCCCGCGAAGGGATGCTGGTGGCGCTGGGCAATCCCAAGCTGATTCTCTTCTTCATCGCGCTGCTCAGCCAGTTTGTCACCCCCGACATGAGCCTGTTCGCCAAGGCGGTCATTGTGCTCACCGCCATGATTATCGACGGGGCCTGGTACGTGCTGGTGGCGGTCTCGCTGACGCACTCCCGGGTGCTGCCCTGGCTGCAGGCGCGCGCCCACTGGCTCCATCGCATTACCGGCATGATGCTGCTGGCCTTGGCGCTGCGCGTGGTGATTGGCCTGCTGGGCTGAGCCCGGTGGGGCGGAGGGGAGCTGCCGGCGCCGGTGAAGCGGATACGGGGTGGTGTCATGCGCTTCGACGTGGCATCGTGAATGCCGATACCGAGGCAGGCACTGCATGGCCATACATGAGCACGAATGCCGCACCCATCGCGGCGAACCCTTCAATCTCGGCGCCCTGCAGGGCAGGTGCTGCTGATCGTCAACGTGGCGAGCCGCTGTGGCTATACCCCTCAGCTTGGCGAGCTGGAGCGGCTGTACCGGCGGCACCGCGACCGCGGCTTTACCGTGCTGGCCTTCCCCTGCAATCAGTTTGCGCGCCAGTCGCCGGAAACGGCGCTGGACTTCTGCGCCTTCAGCAGCAGCCAGTACGGGGTCACTTTTCCCGTGATGCAGAAGGTCAAGGTCAACGGCGCCGGTGCTCACCCGCTGTTCAAGGAGCTCAAGCGCCAGGCGCCGGGGATGCTGGGCACCACCCTCATCAAGTGGAACTTCACCAAGTTCCTGGTCGGCAGGGACGGGCGGGTCATTCGCCGCTTCGCTCCGGGCGAAAAGCGCGAGGCGCTGGAGCCGGTGCTCGAGCAGGTGCTCGACGAGCCTTTCGGCGGCTGAAGCGAGTCGCTAATCGCTCGCCAACTCGCCGCGGGCCATCATCACGCGGGCGATCAGCTCGTTCCAGCGGTGGCGGGTCATCATCGTGGTCAGCCCCGAGAACAGCGCCCAGCTCTTGCGCCGCCATCCGTTGAGCCGCAGGTTGTGCGCCACCAGCCGCTTCATCAGCCGATAGTCGTCGAAGGCGCGCCATTCGCTGGCCAGCGACAGCTGGTTGCGCGCCAGCACCGGCGCCAGCTCCAGCCGAAATATCCACTCCAGCTCGTGCAGCGTCAGGTCGTGGCGCTGGATCACATCGACCATCTGGGCGTACTGGCGTTCGCTGGGCTCGCGGTCGAGCCACAGCGGGGCAAGTGCCAGCCACAGTTCGCCGCGTTCATCCACCAGCGTCTGTGCATCCATGGTTCTCTCCTGCGCGGGGTCAGGGATGCATCGTGCCCCAGGCGCCTCCCGTGCTCAAGTGCGGACAGACGCCCGAGTGGCCGCTAGAATGTCGCCACTGCCCATTCGTATCGTCAAGGCGCTCGAAGCGGCGCTGCATTACCTATAACGAGGTCTGTCGTGATCATCAAACCCAAGGTTCGTGGTTTCATTTGCACCACCACCCATCCGCTCGGCTGCGAGAAGAACGTGCTCGAGCAGATCGAGGCCACTCGTGCGCGCCGGTTCGACAAGGCCAACGGGCCGAAGAAGGTGCTGGTGGTAGGGGCCTCCAGCGGCTATGGCCTGGCGGCGCGCATCACCGCGGCATTCGGTTACGGTGCCGATACTCTGGGCGTGTTCTTCGAGAAGCCCGGCAGCGAGACGAAGCCCGGCACCGCCGGCTGGTACAACGCCGCTGCCTTCGACAAGTTCGCCAAGGCCGAGGGGCTCTACAGCAAGTCGATCAACGGTGATGCCTTCTCCCACGAGGCGCGCGAGAAGGCCATCGAGCTGATCAAGCAGGACCTGGGCCAGGTCGACCTGGTGGTCTACTCGCTGGCCTCGCCGGTGCGCAAGCTGCCCGACAGCGGTGAGCTGAAGCGCTCCAGCCTCAAGCCGATCGGCGAGACCTACCGCGCCACCGCCATCGACACCAACAAGGACACCATCATCGAGGCCGAGGTCGAGCCCGCCACCGAGCAGGAGATCGAGGATACCAAGGCGGTGATGGGCGGCGAGGATTGGGAGCTGTGGATCGATGCTCTGGACAAGGCTGGCGTGCTGGCCCCCGGTGCGCGCAGCGTGGCGTTCAGCTATATCGGCACCGAGATCACCTGGCCGATCTACTGGCACGGCGCCCTGGGCAAGGCCAAGGAGGATCTCGACCGCGCCGCCGGTGAGATCGACGCCAGGCTCAAGGCCAGTGGCGGCGGTGCCAACGTGGCGGTGCTCAAGTCGGTGGTGACCCAGGCCAGCGCGGCGATCCCGGTCATGCCGCTCTACATCGCCATGGTCTACAAGGTGATGAAGGAGAAGGGCCTGCACGAGGGCACCATCGAGCAGCTCAATCGCCTGTTCGGCGAGCGCCTCTACTCCTCTCAAGGGCAGGGTGGTGAACTCACCACCGACGAGGCCGGCCGCCTGCGGCTGGATGACTGGGAGCTGCGCGACGACGTGCAGCAGGCGTGCAAGGACCTGTGGCCCCAGGTGACCACCGAGAACCTGTTCGCCATCACCGACTATGCTGGTTATAAGCACGACTTCCTGAAGCTGTTCGGGTTCGAGCGCGACGACGTCGATTACGACGCCGAAGTGAACCCGAACGTGCAGTTTGATGTCGTCACCTTATAGGCCCGCTGCAACGGAACGCGATCCGGCGGGCGAATCCAGCGTCAAAAGGAGGTGCCCATGGATACCCGGGAGAGCAAGACGCCGCAGGAAGAATACGAGCATATGAAGGAAGTGAGGATGCCCGAGGACTTCGAGCACCGCGAGCCGGATGCCGAGCAGCCCGAGGCCAAGCGTCCCGCCAAGGGCTGGCACTGGCTGGTGCTGGGCGTGGCCATTGCGGCAGGCCTGTTCCTGGCATATCGGCTGATGTCGGCCGCCTGGGTCTGATCCGCAACTTCGTTGAGTACAGCACCCCCGTGGTTTCGCCACGGGGGTGCTCGTTTCTGCGGTATTGCCACCGCTGCCGATCGAGTACCATTTCCGTTTCTTTCCGGCACATGGCGTTGCGCAATGCCCGACACTTTCCGACTCGATCCGCATGTCACCCCGACCCGCTGGGTAGGGGTGCTCACGCTGTCGGGTTTTTCACTGCTGGCCCAGGCCTGTGCCCTGGAGCCACTGGTGGTGGCCAACCTGCTGGCCGGGAAGCGGCTCTACCGGCTGCAGCCCTTTACCCCTGAAGGCGGCGAGGTGGCCAGCATGGCCGAGCTCAGTCTGTCGGCCTGCACGCCCTTCGCGCTGGCCTCGACCGAGCTGGACATGCTGATCGTCTGTGCACCGAGCCCGCTGCCTGCCATGCATGACAGTGCGCTGCCGAGTAAGCTGCGCCAGCTCGGAGGCAGCGGCGTGGTGCTGGTGGGCGTGGGCGGCGGCACCGAGCTGCTGGCCCGTGCCGGGGTGCTGGACGGCCACCGTGCCACGCTGCCCTGGCAGCGCTTTGCCGCCTTCACCCGCGACTTTCCCCGCGTGCGCCTCACCCAGCAGCTGTTCGAGATCGACCGCGACCGCCTCACCTGCGGGGGTGGCACCGCGGCGATGGACATGATGATGACGCTGATCGCCTCTCACCACGGCAGCGAGCTGGCCGAGCGAGTGTCCGAGCACTTCGTGATGGAGCGGGTACGCATGGCCGACGAGCCGCAGCAGGTGCCGCTGCGTGCCCGGCTGGGCCATGCGCCGGCGCCGCTGGTGGACGCCGTGATTCTGATGGAAGCCAACATCGAGGAGCCCTGGCCACCCACGAGCTGGCCGAGCACCTCGGTATCTCGCGGCGCCAGCTCGAGCGCCTGTTCAAGAAATACCTGCAGGCGGTGCCCGGCCGCTACTATCTCGACCTGCGCCTGAAGGAGGCGCGGCGCCTGCTGCGCGAGAGCGACCTTCCTGCCGGCGAGATCGCCATGAAGACCGGCTTCTCCTCGCCCGCGCACTTCTCCACGGCCTATCGCAACCACTTTGGCGTCACGCCTCGCGAGGAGCGCCTCTAGCGCGGCGAAGGCCGGTCATGCCGGGCGCGCCAGCAGCGCACGGAACAGCGAGCCCAGCATGACCGGACGATCACGCTCGATGGCGAAGCCGGCCTGCTCCAGCAGCGGGCGGGCCTGGCGCGTGATGTCGGTGGCCACGGCGCTGGTCGCCACGTTGAGCAGGCGGCGCAAGAGCCCGGCCGGCCGCTCGTCGCACTGGAACTTGTCCATTACGCAGAGCTGGCCGCCTGGCGCCAGCACGCGCCTGGCTTCGGCCAGGCCGCGCTCGGGGCGAGGCATCACCGCCAGGATCAGGTGCATCACCACCACGTCGAAGTGGGCGTCGGGGTAGTCGAGCGCTTCGGCGTCCATGACCCGGCAAGTGGCGTTGCGCCCCAGCTGCTCGGCCCGCTCCTGCATGCGTCCTACCATGCGCGGCGAGAGGTCGGTGGCATGCACCTCCACATCGCCGGGCAGCCAGGGCAGGTCCAGCCCGGTGCCGGCTCCTACCAGCAGCACCCGCATGCCGGGCTGCCATGCCACCGCGTCGAGCGACAGCTGGCGCGCGCGGCGAAAGGTGCGGTCGGCTACGAGGTCGTAGATGGGCGCGTAGAGCCCGTAGCGGATTCGATTCCAGGCGGTGGTGTTGATCATGGCCGCCTCCCTTTCGTACAGCCTTTGGCATCGTGAACAGCCTTTTGTAGAAGTCGGGGTCCCATTGCTGAAAGCCGGCGCCGGCCAGGCTCCTTATACTCGATTGACATGCTACCACCCCAGCCGCAATGGAGATCGAGATGAGCCATACCCCGACCCGCGCCGACTTCGACCAGTACATGGTGCCCAACTACTCCCCTCAGAAGGTCATCCCGGTGCGCGGCGAGGGCAGCCGACTGTGGGACCAGGAAGGGCGCGAGTACATCGATTTTGCCGGCGGCATCGCCGTGAACTCCCTGGGTCACTGCCATCCGGTGCTGGTCAAGGCCCTCACCGAGCAGGGCAACAAGCTTTGGCATCTCTCCAACGTCTACACCAACGAGCCCTCGCTCAAGCTGGCCAAGACTCTGGTGGAGCGCACCTTCGCCGACAAGGCCTACTTCTGCTCCTCCGGCGGCGAGGCCAATGAGGCGGCGCTCAAGCTGGCGCGGCGTTGGGCGCACGACAACTTCGGCGAGCACAAGCATCGCATCGTCTCGTTCTACCAGTCGTTCCACGGCCGCACCTTCTTCACCGTCAGCGTCGGCGGGCAGCCCAAGTACTCCCAGGGCTTCGGTCCGGTGCCGGGCGGCATCGTCCACGGCGAGTTCAACAATCTCGACAGCGTGCGCGACCTGATCAACGACGACACCTGCGCGGTGATGGTCGAGCCGATGCAGGGCGAGGGCGGCATCACGCCGGCCACCCAGGAGTTCCTGCAGGGCCTGCGCGACCTGTGCGATGCCCACGATGCGCTGCTGATCTTCGACGAGGTGCAGACCGGCGTGGGCCGTACCGGCTCGCTCTACGCCTATATGGAGTACGGCATCACGCCCGACATCCTCACCAGTGCCAAGGCACTGGGCGGCGGCTTCCCCATCGGTGCCATGCTCACCACCGACCGGGTCGCCCCGGCGCTGGCCATCGGCACCCACGGCTCCACCTACGGCGGCAACGCCCTGGCCTCGGCGGTGGCCCTGGCCGCGGTGGAACACATCGACACGCCGGAAGTGCTGGGCGGCGTCAAGCAGCGGCATGACCTGTTCCGCGAGCATCTCGAGGCGATCAACCGCAAGCATGGGGTGTTCAAGGAGATCCGCGGCATGGGGCTGCTGATCGGCGCCGAGATGACCCCCGAATACAAGGACCGGGCCAAGGACATCCTGCCGCTGGCCATCGAGGAAGGGCTGATGGCGCTGATCGCCGGCCCCAACGTGCTGCGCATGGCGCCGTCGCTGGTGATCCCCGAGGCCGACATCGCCGAGGGCATGGCGCGGCTGGAACGTGCCATCGAGCAGCTGGTGGCGGCCGGGTGAAGGCTGGCCGAGCCATGCGCGACACCGCCAATCGACCAGGAGATCCTGCCATGATGGTCGTACGCCCTGTTCGGCCGGCCGACCTGCCGGCCCTGGAGCGGCTGGCGGGCTTGGCCACGCCGAGCCTGACCAACCTGCCGGCCCACCGCGACCGCCTCGAGGAGCGCATCGCCCGCTCGCGGCAGTCGTTCGGGCGCGAGGTGGACTTTCCCGGCGACGAACACTACACCTTCGTGCTCGAGGATCTCGAACGCGACGAGGTCGTGGGTACCGCCACCCTGCGCGCCGAGGCCGGCGCGCGGGAGGCCTACTACACCTACCGCCAGGAAACCCTGATCCATGCCTCGCAGCAGCTCAACGTGCGCCGCGAGGTGCAGACCCTCTCGCTCTCCCACGAGGTGTCCGAAACCACTCAGCTGTGCGCGCTGTCGCTGGATCCGCGCTATCGCGGCACCAGCGCCGAGAGTCTGCTGCGCCGCTCAAGGCTGATGTTCATCGCCCAGTACCCGGAGCGTTTCGCCGAGGTGCTGGCGATGGCCTTCCCCGGCTATCTCGACGAGCAGGGCGAATCGCCGTTCTGGAACAGCGTGGGGCGCCACTTCTTCGTGCGCGACTATCACGACATCAACTACCTCGCCGGGGTGCGCTCGAAGAGCTTCATCGCCGAGGTGATGCCGCAGTTCCCGCTCTACCTGGCGCTGCTCACGCCCCAGGCGCGGGCCGCCATCGGCCGCGAGCACCCCGCCCACGAGGCAGCCATGGCCGAGATGCTGGCCGAGGGCTTCATGCGCTCGCGTCACGTCGACCTGTTCGACGCCGGTCCGGTGATCAAGGGCGAGCGCAATCGCCTGCACACTTTCCGCCGTGCTGCCTGGCACCCGGTACGGGTGCGTCCGGCCCATGCGCTGCCCGACGCCGAGCCGGCGATGGTCGCCAACCAGCGCCTGGCCGACTTCCGCTGCGTGGTGGCACGCTACGCGCTGTCACCCACCGGCCAGCTGATGCTCTCGCCGGAGCACGCCGAACTGCTCGGCGTGGAGGAGGGGCGGGCAGTACTGGCCGCACCGCTGACGCTGCCGTCCAACGGCGAAGAGGAAGCGGGCTTCGACGAGGGGAGCTGTGATGCGTATTCGACCGATTGCCGAGGGCGACCTGGACGAACTGCAGAAGATCGCTCGTGAAACCGGGGTCGGCTTCACTTCGCTGCCTGACAACCGCGAGTTCCTGAGCGCCAAGATCGCCGCCGCAGTGGCCGCCTTCGAGCAGCGCACCCCAGCCGACCGGCGCAACTACTTCTTCGTGCTGGAAGACGAGGAGAGCGGCGAGCTGGCGGGCTGCTGCGCCATCGAAGGCCAGGTGGGCCGCGAGGTTCCGTTCTATCACTACCGCCTGGGCACGCTGGCCCACTCCTCGGTGCAACTCGACCTGCACCGCACCATCGACACTCTGTTCCTCAGCTCCGACCACACCGGCGATGCCGAGGTGGCCTCGCTGTTCCTGCGCCCTGCCTTCCGCGGCAAGGAGCGCCGGCACCAGCGCAACGGCGCGCTGCTGTCGATGATGCGCTGGCTGTTCATGGCCGAGTTCCGCGACCAGTTCCCCGACAAGGTGCTGGCCGAGATGCGCGGGGTGTTCGACGAGCGCGGCAAGAGCCCGTTCTGGGAGTGCCTGGGCAGTCACTTCTTCCCCTCGACTTCGACGAGGCCGACCGTCTCACCGGGCTGGGGCAGAAGAGCTTCATCGGTGAGCTGATGCCCAAGTTCCCGATCTACACGCCGTTTCTCTCCGACGAGGCGCGGGCCTGCATCGGCCAGGTGCACCGCGATACGCGCCCGGCGCTGGCCATGCTCAAGAAGGAAGGCCTGCGCTGGGAAGGCTACATCGACATCTTCGATGGTGGGCCGACGGTGGAAGCCTATATCGACGACGTACGCGCGGTGCGCAAGTCGCGCTGCTGCCGGGTCGAGATCCGCAGTGGCAGCGACACGCCCCCGCCCGGCCACGCTGGCTGGCGGCCAGCACGACGATGGCCGACTTCCGCGCCGCCTGGGTGGCCTGCGGCCCCGACGAGGAGGGCACCCTCACCCTGAGCGAGACGGAGGCGCAGCGGCTGGGCGTGACGGCCGGCGACTCCCTGCGCGTCCTGGATACCGAGGAGACACCATGAAAGCGATGCAACAGCTGATGATCGGCGGGCGCTGGCAGCCGGGCGAAGCGATGCCATTCACCAAGCGCGATCCGGTCTCTGGCGAGACCCTGTGGCAGGGCGCGGCGGCCAGCGACAGCCAGGTAGCGGCAGCGGTGGAAGCCGCTCGCGGTGCCTTCCCGGGCTGGGCCCGGCTGGGCTTCGCCGAGCGCCTGAGCGTGGTGGAACGTTTCCGCGAGCTGCTCGAGACCCATCGCGAGGATCTGGCCCGGGCCATCGCCGGCGAGACCGGCAAGCCGCTGTGGGAGGCGCGCACCGAAGTGGGCGCCATGATCGGCAAGGTGGCGATATCCGTGCGCGCCTATCAGGAGCGCACCGGCGAGCGTAGCCGCGACCTCGGCGACACCACCGCCGTGCTGCGCCATCGCCCGCATGGCGTGATGGCCGTGTTCGGCCCCTACAACTTCCCCGGCCACCTGCCCAACGGCCACATGGTACCGGCGCTGCTGGCCGGCAATACCGTGGTGTTCAAGCCCAGCGAGCAAACCCCGCTGACCGCCGATCTCACCCTGCAGTGCTGGCAAGAGGCGGGCCTGCCCGCCGGGGTGATCAACCTGGTGCAGGGGGCCGCCCCGGTGGGGCAGGCGCTCTCCTCGCACCCGGGCATCGACGGCCTGCTGTTCACCGGCAGCGCCCGGGTCGGCGGCCTGCTCAACCGCCAGTTCGCTGACCAGTTGGAGAAGATCCTGGCCCTGGAGCTCGGCGGCAACAACCCGCTGGTGGTCAAGGACGTGCACGATCAGGACGCCACGGTGCTGACCATCCTGCAGTCCGCCTTCCTCTCCGGCGGCCAGCGCTGCACCTGTGCACGGCGGCTGATCGTGCCCGAGGGGCAGATCGGCGATCACCTGCTCGACGCTCTTGTCGACGCCATCGCCCGCCTGCGAGTGGCAGGACAGTTCGAGGAACCGGCGCCGTTCTATGGCGGCCTGGTCAGCCAGGAAGCGGCCGAGGGGCTGCTCAAGGCGCAGGACGAGCTGGAGGCGCTGGGCGGTGTGGTGCTGGCGCGCATGGCCTGTCTTGAGGAGGGCACCAGCCTGCTGTCGCCGGCGCTGATCGACGTCACCGGGCTCGACGTGCCCGACGAGGAGCACTTCGGTCCGCTGCTCAAGGTCTACCGCTACCGCGATTGGGACGAGGCGCTGCGGCTGGCCAACGATACCCGTTACGGCCTGGCCGCCGGTCTGATCGGCGGCGAGCGCGCCGACTGGGACGACTTCCTGCTGCGCATCCGCGCCGGCATCGTCAACTGGAACCGCCAGACCACCGGCGCTTCCGGCGATGCGCCCTTCGGCGGCGTGGGCATCAGCGGTAACCATCGCCCCAGCGCCTATTACGCGGCGGACTACTGCGCCTACCCGGTGGCCTCGATGGAGGCCGAGACCCTGAGCCTGCCCGATAACCTGCCGCCCGGAGTGGTGTTATGAGCCAAGCGACGAACACCGACTACCGGGAAGTCAACTTCGACGGCCTGGTGGGGCCCACCCACAACTACTCGGGGCTGGCCCACGGCAACGTGGCCTCGATGCGCCACGGTGGGCTGGTCTCCAACCCCGCGAGGCGGCACTGCAGGGCCTGGCCAAGATGAAGGCGCTGATGGATGCCGGCTACGCCCAGGGCGTGCTGCCGCCCCAGCAGCGCCCCGACCTCGGCGCGCTGCGCTCGCTCGGCTTCACCGGCAGCAATCGCGAGGTGCTGGCGCGGGCGGCCAAGGAAGCGCCCCAGGTGCTGCGCGCGGTGTGCTCGGCCTCGAGCATGTGGACGGCCAACGCCGCCACGGTGACCCCTAGTCGTGACGCCGCGGACGGCCGCGTGCACTTCACCCCGGCCAACCTGCAGTCGAGCTTTCATCGCTATCTGGAGCCGGAGACCACCGGCCGCGTGCTGGCGGCGATCTTCCGCCACGAGTCGCACTTCGCTCACCACCCGGCGCTGCCGGCCACGCCGGCCTTCTCCGACGAGGGGCGGCCAACCATACCCGCCTGTGCGGCGAACACGGCGAGGCCGGCGTTCACCTCTACGTCTATGGCCGCCAGTCTTTCGGTGGCGAGGTGGGGCCCAAGCGCTTCCCCGCGCGCCAGACCCTTGAGGCGAGCCAGGCGGTGGCACGTCAGCATGGGCTCGCCGCGGCGCAGACGGTATTCGCCCAGCAGCACCCCGAGGCCATCGACGCCGGCGTGTTCCACAACGACGTGATCGCGGTGGGCAACGGGCCGGTGCTGCTCTACCACGAAATGGCCTTCCTCGACGAGCAGGCCACGCTTGATGAGCTGCGCACCAAGATGGCCACGCCTCTGATCCCGGTGTGCGTGCCTAGCGAGGCGGTGAGCATGGCGGACGCCGTGGCGTCGTATCTGTTCAATTCGCAGCTGCTGAGCAACCCCGACGGCAGCATGACCCTGGTGGTGCCCGGCGAGTGCCAGGAGCGCGAGGCGGTGTGGCGCACCATCCAGGACCTGCTGCTGGCCGGCCACAACCCCATCGGTGAGGTGATCGTCAAGGACGTCAAGCAGAGCATGCGCAACGGCGGCGGCCCCGCCTGCCTGCGCCTGCGGGTGGTGCTCTCCGCCGAGGAGCGCGCCGCGCTGACCGGCCGCGTGCTGCTCAGCGACGCGCTGCACGGCGAACTCAGCGCCTGGGTCGAGCGCCACTACCGCGACCGCCTGGCCCCGGACGACCTGGCCGACCCGCAGCTGGCCGACGAGACTCTCACTGCGCTGGACGAGCTGACCCGCATCCTGCAGATTGGATCGGTCTATCCCTTCCAGCTGGGTTAGCCCAGGCCTGCGCTTTTTCGTCCCATGGCTGGGCGCTCGGCGCGACAGTGAGAGCCAATGGATAAGGACGTCGTCATGCGCGATATCACCATCGTACGTTTGATTCCCGAGTCGGACCACGTTGATACGGTGGCGAGCTGGACCTTCGCCGAGTGGGGCCACCTGCACCCCGGCAGCACCGCCGACTCCTATCGCGAGGCCTTTCGTCGCGAGTGCGGCGAGGGCGGCGTGCCCTCGGTGTTCGTGGCCATGCAGGGCAATCGGCCGGTAGGCACGGCGGCGCTGTTGGCCGAGGACATGGACAGTCGGCCCGAACTGACCCCTGGCTGGCCTCGGTGTTCGTGCTGCCGGAGTGGCGCGGGCAGGGTATCGCCGCCCGCCTGATTCGTTGCGTCGAGGAGGAAGCCGTGGACAGCGGCTTCAGTCAGTTCTACCTCTACACCCCCGACCAGCAGGGGCTCTATCGCCGCCTCGGCTGGCAGAACCTCGAGGAGCTGAACTACCGGGGTGAGGCGGTCACCATCATGCTGCGCCAGCTCGAGGCATGACGGCGGCCTCGCCGCTGACGCGCTATCGCGAGGCGGTGGAGCGCCAAGGCTTCGCCCCGGACGCAGCCCAGCAGCGCGCTGCGGTACGGCTCGATGCCTGTTTCCAGGCGCTGTACGACAAGGGGGCGCGCAGTCGCGCAGGGTCGTACCCGGCGTCTATCTATGGGGGCCGGTGGGGCGCGGCAAGACCTGGCTGATGGACGGTTTCCACCGCCACTTGCAGGTGCCTTCCCGGCGCCTGCATTTTCATCACTTCATGCGCTGGGTGCACCAGCGCCAGTTCCAGCTGAGCGGCACCGCCGATCCTCTCCGCACTGGCGCGGGAGCTGGCATCCGAGGTGCGCGTGCTCTGCCTCGATGAGCTGTTCGTCAGCGACATCGCCGATGCCATGCTGCTCGGTCGCCTGTTGCAGGCGATCTTCGAGCATGGCGTGGTATTGGTGTGCACCTCCAATCAGGCGCCGA
Source organism: Halomonas sp. E19 (assembly GCF_052439355.1). Taxonomy (NCBI): domain Bacteria; kingdom Pseudomonadati; phylum Pseudomonadota; class Gammaproteobacteria; order Oceanospirillales; family Halomonadaceae; genus Halomonas; species Halomonas sp. E19. The sequence continues at coordinate 183,604 of NZ_JBNFWU010000001.1, forward strand.
GCCAGCTCTATGCCGACGGCTTCAACCGCGAGCGCTTGCTGCCGGCCATTGCCGCCATCGAACGCTGTATGGAGGTGGTGGAGCTGGACGGCGGCTTCGATCACCGCCTGCATCCCGGTCGGGGGTGCCAGCGCTATTGGGTGGCTGAGCCCGGCCGGCCGAGCGCCCTCACCGGCGTTTTCGCGCGCCTGAGCGAGGGCCAGCCGACGAGCGACGAGCCCATCGAGCTGGGCCATCGCCGCATTGCGGTGGAACGGCGCAGCCAGCGCGTGGTGTGGTGTCGCTACGCCGAGCTGTGCGAGCAGCCGCTGGCCGCGCTCGACTTCATCGCCCTGGCCGACGAGTTCGATCACGTTCTGCTCAGCGACGTGCCGCGACTGAGCGACGTCGCCGCAGCGGGGCGTATCGCCCGTGGCACCGAGGATGGCGCCGAGCGCATCGAAACCGGGGAGCAGGAGCTGCCGCCGCTGTCGCGACGCGACGATGGCGTGCGCCGCTTCATCGCCCTGGTCGACGAGTGCTACGACCGCCGCGTGCCGCTCCATATCGAAGCCGAGGTCGCCATGGACGAACTCTATGCCGATGGCTACCTGGCCTTCGCCTTCCGGCGCACCCTCAGCCGGCTGCAGGAAATGCAGCTGGCGAGGTTTGGGGTTGGCGCTTAGCTGCTGGCCGCTCCGCCGACGATGCCGCTGCGAAAGCCACCCTGGCGCTCGCTGTCGCGCAGGTGCTTCGCCACGGTGTCTTCCGGCGAGCCGGCCATTTCGCGGAACATGCCCATGGAACCGAGCAGGGCGGAGGATTCGTAGGGCACGAACACCCGCTCGCCGTTCTGGGCCATGGTCGGCAGCGCCTTGATATAGCTCTGGCCGAGCAGGTAGCCCACCACGGTGCGCTTATGCTCGTCGCTGTCGCCGATGGCGCTCAGCACCAGCTTGATCGACTCCTGCTCGCCCTGGGCGCGCAGAATGGCCGACTCCTTGTCGCCCTGGGCATTGAGGATCGCCGATTCGCGCTGGCCCTGGGCCTTGGCGATGGCGGCGGCCTTCTCGCCCTCGGCTTCGGTCACGGTGGCGCGGCGCTTGCGTTCGGCGGCCATCTGCAGGCGCATGGCCGTCTCGACCTCGTCCGGCATGGCGATGTCCTGCACCTCGACCCGCGAGATCTTGACCCCCACTTGGAGGCGGGCTCCTCCATGGCGGTCTGGATCTCGTTGTTGACCTCGGCGCGGGACTCGAACAGCTTATCGAGTTCCATCTTGCCCACCACCGAGCGCAGGGTGGTCTTGGCCAGCACCTCCACCGCCTGGCTCATGTTCTCCACCTCGTAGACGGCGCGGCGCGGGTCGATGATCTGGAAGTAGAGTGCGCCGTTGATGCGCACGGTGACGTTGTCGGTGGTCACCACCGGCTGGCCGGGGAAGTCCATCACCGTCTCGCGGCGGTCGATGCGTACTTCGCTGGTGGTGATGGGAAGGTACTCCTCGCCGCGCTTCTGGTAGCGGATCATGGTGATGGCGCGGGGCTGCTCGATGAACGGAATGATGATGTTGATACCGCTCTCCAGCAGGCGATTGAACGAGCCGAGGCGCTCGATCACCATCACTTCCGACTGACGCACGATCACCAGCCCCTTGGCGATGATCAGGATGCCGATGACGACGACGATAAGGGCGATCAGCAGCCCGGGGTTGATGGGAAGGTCCATGTCCATGTTGACTCCTTGCAGTAGGTGCGATGAAACGGGTGAGGCTGGCCGGCGCCAGGCCCGCTGTGCTTGTGCCGGCTTTACCGCGGCTGCGGGCGACGGACGATAGCGGTGGTGCCGTCGAAGCGCTCGAAGGTCACCAGGCTGCCTTCTGGCAGCTCGGTTTCGCCGGTTTCGGCCACGCGCAGGCGATAGAAGTCGCCGTTGATCTTGACGCCGCTGGCGCCGTCGAAGTCGCGCTGGAGCGTGGTGTAGGTATGGCCTTTCTCCACGCCCGTGCCGGTGGTGCCGTAGGCCACCCCTCTAGGCGAGAACCAAGGGCGGATCACCTTGACCGCGAGCGGGATGAAGATGCCCGAGAACACCCCCATGGCGAGTAGCTGCCAGGGCAGCGTAAGGCCGAGTGCCGCCAGCGCCGAGGTCAGGGCGGCGGCCACCCCCAGCGACAGCAGCACCAGGCCGCCGGAGGAGAGTTCGGCCAGACCCAGCAGCAGGGCGATGGCCAGCCAGATCAAGGCGGGGTTCCAGTCCATGGTAGCCTCGGTAATGAATTGTTTCCCGATGCGTCGCTGCAACGCACTGCGCGGCGCTTGGTGCTATCGTAGTCGTACGACCCACATGGTAAAGGAGAGCAGCATGTCGCACATCCTCACGATACGTACCTGGTCGGCGCTGGCCGTCGTGCTGGCCGGCAGTGCCCTGCTGGCCGCTCCGGCCCTGGCGGCGGAAGAGGAGGCTCAGGCCCAGCAGCAGATCGAGCAGGCCGAGCCGCAGCAGGACGCTGAGATCGATGACGAGAACGAAGCCGCCGATGACGACGAGGCCAACGGTGACGAGGCCGATGAGGTCAACGGCGACGAGGAGGAGGCAACCGAGGAGGACCACGCCCACGTTCATGAGCCCGACGAGCATACCGACAATGAGGCCGTGCAGGCCTACCGTGAGGTCAATCGGCGTATGCACGAGGACATGGCAGTCGAGTTCACCGGCAACCCCGACGCCGATTTTGCCCGCGGCATGATCCCGCATCACCAGGGGGCCATCGACATGGCCAATGTCGTGCTGATGCACGGCGAGGACGAGGCGATTCGCGACCTCGCTCGCGAGATCATCGAGGCCCAGGAGGAGGAGATCGCTTTCCTGCGCGACTGGCTGGCCAAGCACGGCTACGACGCTGAATAGACTCCTGGCCTCACAACCTGGCCAAGGCTGGACGGGCCCAGGCCCGTCCCGTTGTCTTCCGCCCCTGTGGGTTATAGCCCCAGGCGCTCCTTGACCCGGCCGAAGGCGGCCAGCGCAAACTCCAGGTCGTCGCGGCTTAGCGCGGCGGACATCTGGGTGCGGATGCGCGCCTTGCCCTGGGGCACTACCGGGTAGGAGAAGGCGATCACGTAGACGCCCTCCTTGAGCATCTCCTCGGCGAAGCGGGCGGCAAGGCCCGCGTCGTGCAGCATCACCGGCACGATGGGGTGCTCGCCGGGCAGCAGCTCGAAGCCCAGCCGCTCGAGGCCCTCGCGGAAGAAGGCCGTGTTGTCGCTGAGCCGACGGCGCAGCTCGCGGGACTCGGCGGCCAGCTCGATCGCCTTGAGGGCGCCGGCCACCACCGGCGGCGCCACGGTGTTGGAGAACAGATAGGGCCGCGAGCGCTGGCGCAGCAGCTCGATCACCTCACGCTTGCCGCTGGTATAGCCGCCGCTGGCGCCGCCCAGCGCCTTGCCCAGGGTGCCGGTGGTGATGTCGATGCGGTCCATGCAGCCGCGGTACTCATGGGTGCCGCGGCCGCCCTCGCCGAGAAAGCCGGTGGCGTGGCAGTCGTCGAAGTGCACCAGGGCGTCATAGCGTTCGGCCAGGTCGCAGATCTCGTCGAGCCGGGCGATGTAGCCGTCCATGGAGAACACACCGTCGGTGGTGATCAGCTTGAAGCGCGCGCCGTCGCGGTCGGCGGCTTTCAACTGCTCCTCCAGGTCGGCCATGTCGTTGTTGCGGTAGCGGTAGCGCCGCGCCTTGGAGAGCCGCACGCCGTCGATGATGCTGGCATGGTTGAGCTCGTCGGAGATCACCGCGTCCTCGGCGCCCAGCAGGGTCTCGAACAGCCCGCCGTTGGCATCGAAGCAGGAGGGGTAGAGGATGGTGTCCTCGGTGCCGAGGAAGTCGGTCAGGCGCTGCTCGAGCTGCTTGTGCAGGCTCTGGGTGCCGCAGATGAAGCGCACCGAGGCCAGGCCGTAGCCCCACTCCTCGAGGCCGGCTCCGGCGGCGGCATTGACCTCCGGGTGCTGGGCCAGGCCGAGGTAGTTGTTGGCGCACAGGTTGAGCACCTCGGTGCCGGCATTGATGCCGACATGGGCCCCCTGGGGGTGGTCAGCTGGCGCTCGTGCTTGTAAAGCCCGGCCTGGCGAATGGCGTCGAGCTCGCCCCTCAGGTGCTGCTTGAAGGCTCCGTACATGTCATGACTCCCAGTTGAGGACGACCTTGCTCGCTTCGCCGCTGAGCATGGCGTCGAAGCCTTGCTGGTACTCGGTGTAGGGCAGGCGATGGGTGATCACCGGCGCGATGTCGAGGCCGGAGTCGATCATCACCGACATCTTGTACCAGGTCTCGTACATCTCGCGGCCGTAGATCCCCTTGAGCGTCAGCATGTTGAAGATCACCGTGTTCCAGTCGATGGCCATCTCCTCGGCGGGAATGCCGAGCATGGCCACCTTGCCGCCGTGGCACATGTTGGCCAGCATGTCGCGGAAGGCGGCGGGGCTGCCGGACATCTCCAGGCCTACGTCGAAGCCTTCGGTCAGCCCCAGTTCGCGCTGCACGTCGGGGAGCGTTTCGTGACGTACGTCCACGGTGCGGGTGGCGCCCAGGCGCCTGGCCAGCTCGAGGCGCCCTGGGTTGAGGTCGGTGACCACCACGTGGCGCGCCCCGGCATGCCGACACACCGCCGCGGCCATGGCGCCGATCGGTCCGGCCCCGGTGATCAGCACATCCTCGCCGAGCAGGTCGAACTGCAGCGCGGTATGCACGGCGTTGCCCAGCGGGTCGAAGATGGCAGCCACGTCGAGGTCGATGCCGGGCTTGTGCTCCCACACGTTGGACATGGGCAGGGCGACGTACTCGGCGAAGGCGCCCGGGCGATTGACCCCCACGCCGCTGGTATGGGCGCACAGGTGGCGGCGCCCGGCCAGGCAGTTGCGGCAGCGTCCGCACACCACGTGCCCCTCGCCGGAAACGATCTGCCCCGGGTGGAAATCGTTGACGTTGGAGCCGACCTCGACGATCTCGCCGACGAACTCATGGCCCACCACCATGGGTACAGGGATGGTCTTCTGGGCCCAGCTGTCCCAGTGGTAGATGTGCACGTCGGTGCCGCAGATGGCGGTACGCTTCACCTTGATCAGCACGTCGTTGATGCCAACCTGTGGGTCGGGCACCTCGTCCAGCCAGAGGCCGGGTGCGGCCTCCTTCTTGATCAGTGCTTTCATATCGCTCTCTTCCTGTCATCCAGGGTGGCAATGGGCGCTAGCAATCCGTATCACGATACTTACTATATACACAGGATGCGCTTGACGGCCGGGAAGACGGGCGGGCATGCATCAACGATGTTTGTGGAAGGAGGCCTCAGGTGACGGCACTGGTGTACTGGCTGGATATGGCCGGCGTGGTGGTGTTCGCCCTGTCGGGTGTGATCCTGGCGTGTCGTTCGCGCATGGACCCGTTCGGCATGCTGGTGCTGGCCGCTGTCACTGGCATCGGTGGCGGCACCCTGCGCGATCTGGTGCTCGGCGTACGGCCGGTGTTCTGGGTTGCCGACCCGACCTACCTATGGGTGATCCTGGCCACCGTGGGGCTCTCCATCGTTGGCTTCCACTATATCCATCGCCTCTCGCGGGTATTCCTGCCGGTGGCCGACGCCTTCGGCCTGGCGCTTTTTACCGTGATCGGAGCGCACAAGGCGCTGCTGCTGGAGGCGCCCGGCGTGGTGGCGGTGCTGATGGGGCTGTTGACCGGCGTGGCCGGCGGCATGGTGCGCGACGTGCTGGCTCGCCGTGTGCCGATGGTGCTGCGCGAGGAGGTGTACGCCACCGCCTCCATCGCCGGCGGTATCACCTACGTGGGGCTGGGGGCCCTGGGCGTGCCGGTCGGTTTCGCCATCGGCCTGGCGCTGGCGGTCACGCTGGGGCTGCGCCTGGCCGCCATCCACTGGGGGCTGGCGCTGCCGGTGTTTGCCTGGGTGATCATTCCGCCTCCGCCGGAGCCGCCTGCGTCCGGCGAAGCTCTGGCAGCCAATGCCGGCGACGAGGCGCCGCGCCGGCGGCGCGGCAAGGCTCGCGTGCGCATGATCCCGCCGCAGCGGCGGCGCAAGCGCGGCAGTGAGCCCCAGGGCTAGGTGGCAGGCGTCTGAGGCTTAGCCCGTGGTGCCGGGAGACGTCACATCGACGACGGGCAGCGTCTGGGTCTGCTGCGAAACCAGCACCGCCTGGATGTGGCGATACAGCGGGGTCAGGTTGGCCTTCATGTCGCGTTCGGCCTGCTGCTGGTCGATGTAGTAGGCCGCGCGCGGCCCGCAGTAGTCGATGATCTCTCCGGCCTGCTGGAAGCGCAGCCCGGCCAGCTGCAGCAGCCGGGCGAAGCGCGGCTCCATCATGGCGAAGACGTGACGCCGCCCGGCAAGCCCGACCAGCGCGGTGGCAGCGAGAAACAGGCTGAGGCTGACCAGTGGGGAAGGCACCGGCAGTGCCTCGCCGCCCTGCGGCGAGGCTGGCACCTCGCTTCCCGGGGTGCGGCGAAAGTGCCGGTGCACGGCCAGGCGAGAGACTTCGCAGACCTCACTCCTGGCGAAGGCGGCAGGATGCAGGGTCGGATGGGACAATCCATGGGCGCAGCTCTCTTCCAGCGGCAACCGGCGCGGTTCGCCGTCGCTGTCGGCGCCCAGCACCACCCGCAGGCAGCCGACGTCGAGGCCGCTGTCGCGGTGAGTCAGCAGGCAGAGCAGGGCCTCGGCGTCGTAGGCATCGCGCTCGAACGTGGGTTCGGCGGCGTCGCCGAGACGGTAGTGCATCTCTTCGCGAAACACCTGGTGGCGCAGCGCGTAGGCACGATAGCGGCTGGCATGATCCAGCGCGAGGGTGAAGCGGTACTGCGCGATGAACTCGGTGATACGGGTATCGATGTCGTGCGGGCTGGCGTCCTTGCCGTACCTTGTCAGGCTTGGCTCAGGACGGCTTGTCCTGGCTGTGTTCATGCAGCACTCCTGGGAAGGCCTCCAGCAGTGGCATCGGTCGGCCCAGGTGATAGCCCTGGCCATACGCGATGCCGTAGGAGGCGAGAATCGGTATGAGCTCTTCCTGATCGACGAATTCGGCGATCGCCTGCTTGCCGAAGCCGGCGGCAATGTCGGCGATGGCCTTGACGATGACCCGCGTCTCCGGATTGGTGATCAAGCTGCGGATGAAGGCGCCGTCGATCTTGATGAAGTCGACCGGCAGCTCGCCCAGATAGTGGAAGCTGCTGAAGCCGACGCCGAAGTCGTCCAGTGCGGTACGACAGCCTAGGTCGCGCAGGGCCTGCAGTACGCCGCGTGCGGTGGCAAAGTCGGTGACCGCGGCCGTTTCGGTGACCTCCAGCACCAGCTGGTGCGGGTCGGCGCCGCTGGCGCGCAGCTCGTCGACGAGAAACTGCTTGAGTCCTTCATCGTGAAGGGTCTGACCGGAGAGGTTCACCGCCAGCGAGATCCCTTGGTCTTGGACTTGTTGCAGTGCCCGCAGGCTGTGGCGCAGCACCCAGCGGTCGAGCTGAACGATCTGGCCGCTGCGCTCGGCAATCGGGATGAAGTGCACCGGGGCGATGTGGGCGCCCTTGGAGCCGCGCATGCGCAGCAGGATCTCATAGTGGCGAATGTCGCGGTCGCCCAGGCGAACGATCGGCTGCACCAGCAGCTCGAAGCTGTCCTCTGCGATCGCCTCGCGGATTCGCTCGACCCAGTAGACGCGCTCCTGCAGCTCGTCCTTGGCGCGTTCGGGCGTGGAGAGCAGGTGCCAGCGCTGCACGCTGCTCTCCTTGGCCTTGTACATCGCCAGGTCGGCGCTGGCCATGAGGTCGGCGGGGTTGCTGCCGTGGGCGGGGAACAGCGCGATGCCCAGGCTGGCCCTGGCCCGGTGGCGCTGGCCGCCGGCATCGAGCCCGGTGCTCTCCAGCAGGGGGATGATCTGCTTGGCCACGCAGGTCGCCTGCTTGGCATCCGCGCCCTCCAGCAGCAGCGCGAACTCGTCGCCGCCCAGCCGGGCGATCATGCCGCGGTGGCCGAAGGTGTCGAACAGCGTATCTGCCACCATGCGCAGCAGCCGGTCGCCGTTGTGGTGCCCGCTGAGTTCGTTGACGTCCTTGAACTGGTCGAGGTCGAGCAGCACCACCGCGCCGCTACGCCCGCGCTGCATGACGTTGCCAAGCGTTTCCTGGAAGTAGCGGCGGTTGTAGAGCTCGGTGAGCGGGTCGCGCTCGGCCAGCCAGGTCAGGCGAGCCTCGGCTACCTTCCGCTCGGTGACGTCGAGGCCCACCGAGATGCGCGCACTGCGGTTGGCGTCGCGCCTGGGCAGCGGGGCGTGATACCAGGCGATGGTGCGCTGGTGACCGTCGGCCGATACCAGAACGCGCTCCTCCTGGGAGGCAAGGCCATGCAGATCGCCTTCGGCATTGCGCGACGAAAAGACATCGTCGAACAGGCGGCCGAGCAGCTTTTCCTCCTGCAGCGCCAGGATCGCCTGGGCATAGGCGTTGACGAGGGTGATCCGCCCTTCGGCATCGTGGGTGACGATCAGTACGCGGGCCGTGTTCAGCAGGCTGCCAACGAAGTCGCGCTCCTCGGCGAGCTCCTCGACCCGCTCGGCAAGCTGGGCGCCGCGCAACTTGACCTCGTGCTCCAGCGATTCCAACTGGTCGGAGAGCGCCAGGGTGGTGCCTTCGAGTACGTCGATCTCATCCGTCAGGCGGCGGCGGGGCAGGGGAATGGCGCGGCGCGTCTTGAGAAAGCCGCCGTGGGCCAGGGCCGGCAGCACGCCGGCCAGGCGGCGCAGGCGCGCCATCGGGCGCAGCAGAATGCCCAGCACCAGCAGCAGGGCGGCCAGCCAGCCGCCGATGCCGGCCAGCAGCAGCACGCGCGTGTCGTGCTGAATGGCACGAATCTGGGCGGTGATGTCGGTGGCCATCAGGAAATAGCCCGTGTTGCGGCGATCCTCGTCCTCCGTCATGCGTACCGAGGAGAGTTCGATGTCGCGCCCGGCGAAGTGCAGTTGGAGCAGGGCATGGAGCAGGTCGTCCAGGGTGGTCATCCGGCTGGCCTGCTGTAGCAGGGCTAGATACTCCTCGGGGCGGGTCATGGCGACCAGGCGCCCGTTCCACGCATCCAGCCAGCGCTCCGGCATGTCCTCTTCCGTCAGCGCGCCGGTGATCATCAGCGCCACGGCGCTGTCCGACACCTGCTGCACCTGGCGCGTCACGTCGGCCAGCGAACGCGACAGGATTGCCAGGCCGACGCTGCGGCCCTCCTCCAGAATCGGCACCGCGGCGTACTGGCGGCAGTCCTTAGAGCAGCGCAGCACCGAGAGCGGATGTTCGCTCTCCATGACCCTGGCCACCCAGTCCTGCACCGGGCGCTCATGATCGGCCTGGCCGTGGCCCCAGGCCGCCAGCTCGCGACCGTCGGCGTCGAACACCAGCACCTCGTCGACGCCCGACTCCAGCTGCAGCGTTGGCCATTGAGAGGCCAGCGAGCCGATCAGCGCGGCGGTATCACCGCCGGCTAGGGCCGGGCCCAGCTCCGGCGAGGCTGCAGTCAGGGCGGCAAGCTGCTGCAGGCCGGCTTCGGAGCGCTGCAGGGCGAGGCGAATCTCCCGGGCTTCGCGCTGGTTGCTCTCATAGCGGCTCTGGTCGAACTGACGCGACAGGTTGCTGTGGCCAAGCCAGGTGAACAGAGCCACCAGCAGCAGCAGCAGCAGGCCGCTCATGGCGAGCACCCGCCAGGTCAGGCTCAGGCGGGGGCGCGGGTCGGGCGTCGAGGCGATGGACATGGCGGCCGCCTCAGAAGCGCAGGGAAAGCTGCAACAGCAGCATGTTCCAGCGTCGCTGCGTCTCCCAGGGTCTGGCTCGTCGCGCAGCGGCAGCCAGCCCGTGCCATTGATGTGGTGGTATTCGGCGGCCAGCAGCACCCGCGGATTGACGCGCCACTGCAGCCCCAGGGTGATGTCGTCGGCATAGCGGGCGTGGGCGGGGCCTCGGCCCTGGGCGGCGTAGTGGCTGCCCGAGCGGTCGCTGCGGTCGTTGACCAGGCTGTCGTAGCGCACCAGCCACTGCCAGTCGTCGAGGAAGCGCCGGCTGTACTGCACGTACCAGCTCTCGCCGGTGGTCTCGGCGCTGCGGATCGGGCCGGTCTCGGTGGTCGAGACCCGCCGCAGCGCATACTCGCCGGTCAGCGCCCACTTCTCCTTGTCGTACTGCAGCGAGAGAATCACGGGCTGGAAGTTGAGCTCGCCCGCATGGGCACCAACGCCAAGGTCGAGATTGACATCCGCGGCGCTGACGGCGGCGGTGAAGTTGCCGTCGCCATGGGTATACAGCAGCTGCGCGATGGACGAGAGGTTGCCATCGAGCCTCACCCCCAGGCGGGAGGGGAACAGCTGGCTGTCGAGGTCGCGGGTCGTGGGCAGGCCGATCCCGCCCTTGAAGTGCAGCGTGCCGCTTGGCAGGCGCTCCTCGGCGTAGAAGCTCATGCCATCGGCGGACAGCCCCAGGGCGCGGGTTCGATCGAAGTAGATCGATTGTGGCAGCAGGATGCTGGAGCGCGTGAAAGCGACGTCGCGGGTCTGGTTGTAGAAGCCGAAGGGGTTCTTGAAGCGTCCGACCTGCAGGCCCAGGGTGCGCTGCTGATTGGAGATCGGCTGGTAGTCGATGATGCCGTAGTCCAGCGCCGGTCGCGCATCGCTGCCGTCGCCTCCGGCACGCCGGCTGAGTACCTGGGCGGCGATCAGCACGTCCTGGTGGGGCCGGAATGAAGCGTTGGCGCCGATCTCGGTGTACTGCAGGCTGCCCTTGCCGCTGCTGCTGGGGCCGAAGAAGTTGTTTTCGTCGGTGATGACGAGTGCCTGGCTCAGGAACCCATGCACTTGCAGCGTGTCCAGAACCTCTTGCCCCCGGGCGACCTGGGTCCAGGCAACGGCTACGGCCAGCAGGAAGAGCGAACCACGCTTACTCCATGTTGATGACTTGGACACGATCATCCAGGTACTCCTTTCCAGATATCCCAAGGCACCGGGCGTAGTAGCGATGCGTTCCAGCATCTCGGCCTGAGTGTCGACCCGCCCGGGTGCCTGACCGGTGCCGGAAAACACCAGGCGGTCCCAGGCGAGTTGAAGTTGGTGCGGGTAGACGTTGAGGCGCTCCTTGGCGAAGCGCGCATGGACCGGATGGTCGTTGGGCAGCACGAAGACACGCGCGGCCTGGCCATCCGGCCAGGTACGCTGGCGCATGGCAAACAGCGCCCGCGTGGTATCGCGCGTCAGTGACGTCCCGGCCGAGTCGGCATTGGCGACAAGCAGCACCTGTCGCTCGCTTGTCGCCCCAAGCCCGGGTGCCATGACCAAGAACAGCGCCATCAGCAGGCGTCGCATCATGGTCACGTGATGGTTTTCCCAAGGCCGGTTGCAACAGGCGCAGCCGGCCGAAGCCTGGCTCCGCCCCGCGCGGCAATGCCGTACGACCGGCGCCCAGCTCCTTGGCAGCTATGTCCTGCCAGGCTCTATCGAGCATGACGATTGACCCCCAGATTCCCTTGCCGTATCAGCCGGCGTCCCGGCGTTTTTCTGCTCCGAGTTCTTGCGTTCGTTATTCTTGGTCGGTGTAATCTCTGCACAATATACGCAAGGAACCGTAACGATGAGAAGCGTGTCGTGATCGTTACAGTGTAACAACCCGGCGTCGGTGAGCGAGTCTTCATATGCCGCATGCCTACCTAGGCCCGCTTGCGTGAGCGTGCTGCCGACCCCTCCGTTGACCCGGTGGCGGGAGTGGCCCCGACCTGGGGAAGGTGGCATCATCGAAGCCTTCGTGGCAAATCACCCAGGACAGGCCAGAGCACGCATGTTTCTCGACCCCTACCATACGCAGACGGACACGCACCTTCACATCAGCGCCCAGCAGGCCAGTGATTTCGCCAAGCGCATTGCCGGTGACTTCAACCCTATCCACGACGTCGAAGCGCGCCGCTTCTGCGTCCCGGGCGACCTGCTTTTCGCGCTGGTCCTGAGCCGCTTCGGGCTCTGCCACCACATGGATTTTCACTTCCGCAACATGGTGGGGGACGGCACACCGCTATGTTTCCACGAGCCCGACGGCGGCGGTCTGCAGGTGCAGGACGACGAGCGCAAGTGCTACCTCGAGGTCGTTCGCGAGGGCGACTGCACTCATGACCCGGCGGTGATCGAGGCCTTCTCACGCTGCTATGTCGCCTTTTCCGGCAAGAACTTCCCGCACGTGCTCAAGCCGCTGCTGGAGGAGCAGGGCGTGATGTTCAACCCGCGCCGCCCGCTGGTGATCTACGATAGCATGGGCTTCACGCTGGAGCGGCTTGACCTTCGTCAGCCCCGGCTGGAGCTGGTCGACTCCTCGCTGGACGTCAAGGGCAAGCGCGGCGACGTGCTGCTGCAGTTCCGCATCTCGGATGGTGACGAGCCCGTCGGTCAGGGCTCGAAGAAGCTAGTGGTCAGCGGCCTGTGCGACTACGACGATGCGGCCATGGACGAGATCGTCGCCGAGTTCTATCGCCTCAAGGCCGCCTACGAAGCCGGAACGCCCTAAGCCGTCCCGCTACACCACTACCGTCACGGGGCAGTGCGCCAGGTCGATGACCCGGTGGCTGACGCTGCCCATCAGCTTCTCCCGCCAGGCCCCGAGCCCCCGCCGCCCCATCACGATTACCGGATAGGGCGCCTGATCATGCGCGTGGCCGACGATCGCCTCGGCATAGTCGTCGCCGTCGAGCACCTGCTCGCGAATACCGGCCTCGACCGGGCCCAGCCGCTGGCGGGCCTGGTCCAGCACCCGCCTGGCTTCCTCCACCTGGGCCTCGGTGTCGACCGAGCCGGGCGTGAGGGGCGGCAGAACAGCAGGTCGACCGGGGCCTCGGCGCTGCGAGCCAGATCGCCGGCCAGCAAAGCCGCCTCGTCGCTATGGCGGGAGCCGTCCACCGGCAGTACCACGCGGCCGATCCGGGCGATGTCCCGCGGGGCCGCCTCGGGGTGGACCACCGTGACCGGGCAGTTGGCCTTGTGCACCACCTCGTCGCTGACGCTGCCTTCAATGAACTTGCCCAGGTCGCTGAGATGCCGTGCGCCGATCACCAGCAGGCAGTTCGACTGGCGGTTGGCGTACGCCGCGATGGTGCGTCCGGGATGGCGCACGAAGCCCTCCTCCTCGAGCGAGACCTCTCGCAGCGGTGGCTCGAAGTCGTCGCCAATGAGCCGGCGGGCGTGGGCGAAGGCGTCGGCTGCCACCTTCAGGCGCTGGGCTCGGTCGTGGTCGGCCTCGGTCTGCCGGTTGGCCGGCAGGTCGCTGAGTTCGGCGGGGTTGAGCGGCATGACGTGCACCAGCTGCAGCGACGCCTGGAGCAGGCGCGCCAGCAGGGCCGCATGGCAGGTGGCGGCGTCTGCCGCGGGCGAGCGGTTGACCGGCACGAGCACGAGTGAAATGCGCTCACTCATGGGGAATCTCCTGGGCAGCGTATTCGTTCCGTCAGGTTAACGCACTTGACCGAAGGCCGTCTGCCGTCGGCTTGGCACCTGCAGCGTCTTGCCCAACAGCATTCCGCCCCAGGGCAGGCGGTTGGCGACCCGATTGAGCCAGATCGAGCCGGCCATCCCCACGCTGACCAGCAGCAGCGCATAGAGCCAGAGCGGCAGCTGCCAGTACGCGTTGCCGACGTCGACCAGGGCGAAGAACATTGGATGCGCCAGGTAGATGCCGAACGAATAGCGATTGATCGTCTTGACCAGCGCTGGGGCGGGCACCTGGCGCAGCCGGGTCACGGCGACCAGGGTGAACAGGATGAACAGCGGTACCACCCAGGTCTCCTTGGAGGAGTAGGCGAGCGAGCCACGCAGGGTGAACAGCACGATCACCCCGACGTAGACGAGCAGCAGCGCCGGGTGCGCCAGTCGCTGCAGGATCGGCACCTCGTGCAGCCGGTCGGGGCTCAGCTGCGGGTAGCGCCGCACCACCAGCATGGCGAGGAAGAACAGGTAGATCCAGCCGAGGGGGCGATCCACAGCAGATAGCCGGGCGGTTCGAGGCCGAAGCGGCGGGTCAGCCCCCAGTAGGCGATGGCGACGAGACTGCTGATCACCAGCCATGGGCCGGGCGTCAGCCAGCGCTCCAGGTCATGGCGGGCATAGAGCCAGTAGAACGCATAGGACTGCATGGCGATGATCAGGAAATAGCCGTGCCAGCCGGCATGCACCAGGTACTGGACCAGATTGTCGAAAAAGCCGATGGCAGTGCCCTGGTGCTGAAGGCTCGCGTAGTTGGCCAGTGCGTAGATCAGCCCGTAGACCAGGTAGGGCACCATCACGTACTGCAGGCGCTTGGGCAGGAAGCCGGGCGGCGGCTGCTTGCCGTAGCGGGCCGAGAACAAGAAGATCGAAATGAAGATGAACAGGGGCGTGCCGAGCACGGTGGGAATGCGCGCCAGGTCGAGATAGACATTCTCGACCTGCAGGTTGATGCGATCGAGGAAGTGGTAGGCAAACACGGCCAGGCAACCGTAGAAACGCAGCCAGTAGATTTCTTCGATCCGCTTCATGAACGCTCCGCGCCTTCCCTGGTTCGAGGAACATCACTCATCGATACGCTGTCCGACCATGGCGAGAGGGATTGATTCCATGCGATGTCGGGGCCATGCCGCGCCGTGGCGGCACAAGGAGACGTGCCATGACGCTGAAGAACCTCCTGGCCGCGCTGCTGGGCGTGGCGCTGCTGTGGGAAGGCAGGGCCCAGGCGGCGGGCGAGGTGACCTTTCACCGCTTCGCTTCTGAGCTGCTGGGACGGGACTACCCCTATGCCCTCTATCTGCCGGAAGGCTACCGCGAGTCGAACCTGGCCTATCCGGTACTCTACCTGCTGCATGGCTCGGCCGGCAGCGAGCGCGACTGGGTGGAGCGCGGCGGGCTCGCACACACCGTCGACCGCATGATTGCCGAAGGGCGGCTTCCCCCGTGGTGATCGTCATGCCGGGCAGCAGCAGTTGGTGGATCGACGGGCACAACGAGGCGGCGCGCTCGGCCTTTCTCGAGGAACTCCTGCCCCACGTGGAGGCGACCTGGCAGGTCGTGCCGCGGCGTGAGTGGCGAGCGGTGGCCGGGCTTTCCGCCGGGGGATATGGCGCGCTCAATTTTGCCCTGGAACGCCCCGAGCTGTTTGCCGCCGCCGCGGCCCTGAGCCCTGCCAGCTACCATCCGCTGCCGCCGCGCCACTCCGCGGCTCGGCGCCATCCGGCCTTCCTGGATGCCGCCGGGCGCTTCGATACCGAGCTGTGGCAGCGGCGCAACTACACCGCCCACCTTCCCGCTTACCTGGAGCGCGACGAGGTGGTGCCGCTCTATCTCAGCGCCGGTCATCGCGATGCCTACAACGCCGCCCACCATGCGTGGCTGGTGCGCCAGGCGCTGGCTCCGCATCAGCCGGACCGAGTGGTCATGGAGGTGCTCAACGGTGGGCATACCTGGCGGGTGTGGCGTGCCAGCCTGCCCAGTGCCCTGGCCTGGATGAACCGCTTTCTGCAGGGGCCGGTGGCGCTGGAGCGGCTGATCGAGGAGACAGCCGTGCAGGCACCGGCAGCGCACGGCGACGAGGCAGTGCGACCAAGCGACGAGACAGGCTAGTCGAAAGCGGGCTTGGCGATGGGGTGTTCAGACTTTAGTCTCGGAGGTCCACTCTTCTCAGGCCCCTGACATGCACCCACAGCGCGAACGCCTGCACAACGAGCTGCACGCCCGCCCGTCGATCTACTTCTCCGAGCCGGCCCACCTCTACCACTACGCCTTCCTGGCCGAAGCCGAGCAGCACGCCGACCTGCTGCTGCAGCTGAGCGAGACCAGCGGCCTTGCCTTCGACACCGAGCGAGTCCAGCAGATCGTCACCCTCGACGGCGGGGTGCTGAAGTGGGAGCGCCATACCGAGTTCTCCACCCTGACCCTGATGGCACCCAAGGGGCAGGGCAGCGATCCCTGGCTGCCACCGCCGGCCTGGCTGGCCCAGGTCGTCGAGGCCTACGATGCCACTCTGATCAGCGCCACGCTGGTGCTGGTGGAGGGCGGCGAGAGCTGGCGGGGCAGCGCCGAGGCCTACGGCTTCATCGATCCTGCCGGCTCGCAGGTGGGCGGTGGCGATGCCACGGTGTGGAGCGACTTCCACCTCGATGCAGGCGGCGTCAACCGCCTGCTGCTGCTTAACCACGGGCTCAACGACTTCCGCCTCGGGCGCATGGTGCGCCGACTGCTGGAGATCGAGACCTACCGCATGATGGCCTCGCTGTCGCTGCCCCTGGCCAAGGAGCTGGCGCTTGAACTGCACGCCTACGAGCTGGAGCTGGGCGAGCTGTCGGACCGCAACGCCGAACAGGAGGACACCAACCCGCGCCCGCTGCTGACCGCCCTGTCCCGGCTCTCGGCGCGGCTGGAGCGCAGCGGCGCGCGTTCGCGGCAGCGCTTCAGCGCGACCGACGCCTATGCGCGCATCGTCGTCTCGCGCATCGAGGAGCTGCGGGAGCAGCGAGTCGACCACTGCCCGCAGCTCGGCACCTTCATCCTGCGGCGCTTCCACCCCACGGTGCATTACTGTGCCGCCATTCATCGCCGCCAGGAGAGCCTGGCCGAAAGCGCGGCCCGGCTGAACGACCTGCTGCGCACCCGGGCCCAGGTTGAGATCGAGGAGCAGAATTCGAGCATCCTGGGCAGCCTCAACGAGCGCGCCAGCAGCCAGCTCAAGATCCAGAAGGCGGTGGAAGGGCTCTCGATCATCGTCATCAGCTACTACATCTTCAGCCTGTTCAAGCTGGGCCTGGAGAGCCTGGGCGCCCTGGGGGTCGAGGTGCATCCGCCGACCGCAGCGGCCGTGCTCGGGCCGCTGGGGGCGGCGATCATCGCCCTGCTGGCCTGGCGCATCTGGCGAGTGAAGCGGCACTGAGCCGCCGCCGTGGGCGGCTCACGCCTCGCCGTCGACCCGCTCGAGCAGGTCGAGTACCGCCCGTTCGAGCTGGCGGTCGTGGCCTTCCACCTCGTCCTCCGGCCGCTGCTCCACCAGGATATCCGGCACCGCGCCGTTGTGCTCCATGTCGGTGCCGTCGGGCAGGTACCAGCCGCGGAACGGGCGGCGCACGGTGGCGCCGTCGACCAGGGTATGGCTGTTGGTCGAGATTACCCCGCCGTAGGTCTGCTGGCCGATCAGCCTGCCACGCTCCAGCGTCGTGAACGCGTGCGCCAGGATCTCGGCGTTGGAGTAGCTCTTCTCGTTGGCCAGCATGTTGATCGGCAGGGTATAGCGCGGTGCGTCGAGGCGGTCCTGTGGGTAATGGCCTACGGCGTCGGGATCGGCGCCGGCGGGAATCGTGTAGGCGTGCTCCCCGGCCATGATCGAGGTCAGGATGCGGTCGGTGGTGTGGCCGCCGCCGTTGTTGCGCACGTCGATGATCAACCCGTCCTTGTCCACCGCCGCGGCATAGAGGTCGGCCTGGAAGCCTTCCAGCGAGGTCTGGTTCATGGCCTGGATGTGCAGATAGCCCAGGCGCCCGTCGGAGAGCTCTTCGACGAAGCGGCGGCTCTGCGCCCGGAAGGCGTCGTATTTCAGTCGCGCCAGCTCGGTGAGCCCCACCGTCAGCAGCATGGTGCGAAACTCGTCGTAGCCGTCGCTGCCGGGCCGCTCGAAGGTCACGATCACTTCGCGCTCGACCTGCCCGCGCAGGCGTTCGCGCAGGGTGTCGGTCTCACCGAAGGGCTGCAGGTCGATCTCGGTGATCACATCGCCGGGCTGCAGCGGCATCGGGCCACGGCTGGCCGGCCCCTCGGGCGTGATGGCGGTGACCCGATAGCCATGGCGGCCGTTCTCCTGCGAGACGATGCGCTCGTGCTCGATGCCCAGCCTCCCCGAGGGCTCGCGCAGCGCCGAGACCGGGCCGGGGTTGGAGACCCCCATGTGCGATGCCGCCAGCTCGCCCATCAGGCGATTGGTGATATCGCTGAATTCACTGGGCGTGCGCGAGCGCCGAACCAGGGTGGCGTACTCCTCCACCACGGCGGGCCAGTCGAGCCCCTTCATGTCCTGGCGGTAGAAGTGCTCGCCGATGACTCGCGCCGCCTCGTGAAACTTCTGCAGCGCCTCTTGCTGCAGGTCCACGCGGATGCGGTCGGAGATGTCCAGGTACTGTGGCGAGCCGCTGCCCGACAGATTGGCCAGGCCCACCCGGCCGTTGGCGATGAACACCACTTGGTCGCCGCTAAGGCTTAGGTGCTGCACGTCGGCCACCGGGCCCAGGCGTGTACGCTGGCCGCCGTCCCAGTTCATCGCCACCAGGCCTTCGCGACCGGCGTTGAACACGTAGCGATCGCCGCCCGGGGACATCTCGTTGGCGCTCTGGTGCGACGGCGAGGCCGTCACGCGCTCGATTCGGCGCCAGGCGTTTTCCAGGTCGAGCTCCGCCACCTGATCGTCGGCACGCGGCGTGCGCTCCGCCGGCAGCGGTGACAGCGGCCGCTGCTGGGCGGCGGCCTGGCGCGCATCGCGGTAGTAGCCGGTGCGCTCGCGCGGGGTCTGGCCCTGCAGGCTGCGGTCGAGATAGACGCGATAGAGATCGTAGCTCTCTTCCGCACGGTTGGAGATGAAAGTCAGCTTGCGACCGTCCGCCGACCAGCGCGGGTTGAGGTCGTTGCGCGGGTGGCGGGTGATGTTGACTGGCTCGGCCGAACCGTCGGCAGGCACCACATAGATGTTGGCGCTGAAGTCGAGGTCATTCTGCGAGTAGGCGAGGTAGCGGCTGTCCGGCGACCAGCGCCACTGCAAGTAGAAATCCCAGCCTTCTACCAGGGTGCGCTCCTCGCCGCTGCGCAGGTCGCGGACCACCAGGTCGCCGCGCCCGCGACGGAAGGCCAGTGCATTGCCGTCCGGTGAGGGCGAGGCGTCGCGGTCGTTGTGCTCGGTGGCCACCACGGGGCGGATCTCGAACTGCACCGCATCGTGCCAGCGGGTGGGGTCGAGGGCGGTCGGCATGTCGTCGGGCAGCTCCTCGTCGAGCGCCTCCTCCGGAATGCTCTCGAGTTCCACCGCCGGCTCCTGCGCGCCCGGCTCGGGCTCGTTCATCGGTGCGGCAGGCCGGGGCAGCAGCAGCGGTTCGAAGATGAACCCCGGGTCCTGCGGGGCGAAGGGGTCCTCAGGGTCCGTGCCGCGCACGAGGATGTCCGGTTCGCCGGACTCGGCGTAGGGGATCTGCGGATGGTCCCCCTCCGGCGAGGTCGCGCTGGGCTGGGAGGTGTCCCAGTCCCGTGCAGGCTGGCGGCCGGTGGCCAACTGGCGCTCATGGGTGCGGCGAATCTCGTCGCGGGTCAGCGCCACCCGTGCCGCCTGGATCGACTCGGTGCCGTCGGCGTCGCTGGTGAAGTAAAGCCTAACCCCGTCCGGCGACCAGGCCAGGCCGTGGTGGCGGGCATGGGAGCCGGGCGTCACCGGCAGCGTCGGGCTCAGTTCGTCGACATGGCGCACATAGACGCGCCCGTAGGCGACGTAGGCCATGGTCTGGCCATCGGGACTCAGGGCTGCCTCGCTGACGTTGCGGTCGACGCGGCGCAGCGCATGGCTGTCGCGGCCGTCGTCGGGCGCACGCAGCGACAGCGGCTCGGGCTCGGCCTGCGGGTCGGTCAGGTCGAGCGTGAGCAGCCGGTCCCAGACCTGCAGCACCGCGGTGGTGCCGTTGCGCGAGATATCGAAATGCTGCAGGTCATGCTCGCTGAAGTGGGTCAGACGTTCGACGTTCGAGGGGTCGTCGAGGTGCAGGCGGTAGAGGTTGACCGTCCGATCCTCGCGGTCGGACATGAACAGCAGGGTGTCGGAGTCGAGCCAGCGCGCCTGGCCGTCGTCACCGTCGCGCTCGGTGAGCGCGGTGAAGCGCTCCGTGCGCTTGTCGTACAGCCAGATGTCCATGGCATCCGGGCCGCGGTAGTGACGACGGTTCCAGTCGTGGTAGGCGCCGCCGCGCGTGAACACCACCTGGCTGCCGTCCGGCGACAGCTGCGGCTCGGAGCCGAAGGCATCGTGCAGGCGGGTGAAATCGCCGCCCTGCGGCGACAGCCGGTAGGGGCGCTGGTCGCGGTAGACGTCGGCTTCGAGCATGCCGGAAAAGGTGATCACCGGCTCGCCGTCGGCGCCGATGCCGAAGGCCGGCGTGCGCAGGTGCTGGTCGCCGTGGGTGAGCTGGGTGAGCTGGCTGCCGTCGGCGCGCATGCGCCACAGGTTGAGATAGCCGTCGCGCATGGAGGCGAACACCACCCATTCGCCGTCTGGGCTCCAGCTGGAATGCAGGTCATCCAGGTGGTGGCGCGTCAGGCGGATGGCCTGGCCGCCCTCGATACCGCTACGCCACAGGTCGCCGCGCCAGCTGAAGATCAGCTGCGTGCCGTCAGGGCTGATGGAGGGAAGCGGGGCAGGCCGACTTCGCCGGCCTGGGCCTGGGTGGCAACGGGCACGCCCGCCATCGTGCCTGCCAACACCAGGAAGGAGACGCCACGTGCCGCGGCACGCAGGGCGCGTTGCGTCGTGGATGTCACTGCCATGTGTGAAGCCTTTCCGTTTGCCAATTCCATGCCTTGCCAACGTAGCAGCTAAGCCTGCCGGGTTCGAACGTCGTTGGTTGGCCGTTTCGGCATCGGCTAGGCTACTGGCGGCAGTGGCATGCATTGTCTCGCCCCGCAGGAGGTGCCGTTGAGCGATACCCGCGACCCTTATCCCGATGCGCTACGCGCCCTGGCGCTGCTGATCGTGGTGTTAGGCCACTGGGTGGCCACGCTGCCGCGCCTCGAGGGCGGCCAACTGGTTGCAACCGGCCATATCCTGGATGCCTGGGCGCCTGCCGGCTACTTCACCTGGATCGTCCAGGTCGTGCCGCTATTCATCTTCGTCTCGGCGGCGGTCAGCGCCGATGGGGTGAGACAGCGGCTCGCCGATGCCGAGCCGCATCGCCACTGGTGGGCGGAGCGGGCGCTGGGGCTGGCGCGGCCGTCCGCCACCTACCTGGCGGTGCTGACGGCGTTCGTCGGCATCGCCTTCATCACGCGCGATGGCGTGCTCGGCCCGCTCAACGCCTCGCTGACCGTGCACCTCTGGTTCCTGCTGGTACTGCTGGGCGTCCAGCTGCTGCTGCTGCCGCTGTGCGTCTGGCTCGACCGCCGCTGCGGCCTGTGGGTGTCGGCCGCCATGGTAGCGGGTATCGTCCTGGTTGACCTGCTGCGCGCCCGTCCGGGTGAAGCGGCCGAGTGGCTAGCGCTGGGCCAGCGAGTCACCGAGGACCACGACCTGTTCGCCTGGGTCAATGCCGCGCTGTTCTGGCTGCTACCCCAGCAGCTCGGTATCGCCTGGTGGCAGGGTCGCCTGGCCGGCCGCGCCACCGGGGCGGGCCTGCTGCTGCTTGGCCTGGCCTGGCTGGTCGCGGCGGTGGCGTTGGGCTATCCGCCGTCGATGGTCAACGGTAACGTGGGCGGCGAGACCAACCTGCTGCCGCCCACCCTGGCCCTGCTGGGCGTGCTGTGGTGCCAGGCCGGGCTGGTGGTGCTGTTCGAAACGCCGGTGCGGCGCTTTCTCGAACGGCGCCACCTGGGGCGCTGGATGGCGATGACCGGCGCCCTGGGACTGCAGCTCTACCTGTGGCACAAGCTGGCCGAGCTGCCGGCGGCCTGGCTCGGCCAGCGGCTGGGCTGGCCGATCGACGCCGGCATGCCGGGCGAACCGGGATTCTGGATCGGCCGCCTGGAGTGGGTCGGGCTGTGTGCCCTGATGACCGTACCGATCATGCTCGCGGCGGTGGGCTTCGAACGCTATCGCCGCCGCCAGGTGCCTCCCACGCGCCACTTCGGCGCCATTGCCGGCGGCGGGCTGGCGCTACTGTTGGGGCTGGCTGCCGCCTTGGCTCTCGGCGCCTTTCCCGGGGCGCTGATCGGGCTGGTGGGGGTGGGGCTTGCGGCCTGGCTGCTGCGCGAGAGGCGCTCCGCCTGAGGCGGCCAGCCAGGCGCGGATCTGCTCGATGACCCAATCAGGGGCGTCCAGCGGCAGGTCGTGCCCGGCGCTGGCGTGATAGACGATGGGCCAGCCCCAGCGTTCGGCCATGCGCTGGGAGCAGCGGCACGAGACCATCTGGTCGGCCCGCGAGGCCAGCAGCAGCGTGGGGCAGGGCGGGGCGGCCTCCGGCGGGGCGAAGCCGCGTGCCGCCGCCAGCAGCTGGCGCAGCAGGTTGGCCTTCGACACGGGCGCCTGTGCCTGCCACTGGGCGTGCCGGCGCGCTACGCTGTCGGGGTCCTGCTGCAGCCGGGTGGTCATCTTGAGGATCAGCCGTTCGCGGCGCTCGTGCCCCACCGGCCCCAGGGCCAGCAGCAGGCGGCCGTATTGGCGTGGGCGCAGACGCTCGTAGAAAGGCGCAACGCCGCGCAGACTGGCGTTGACCAGCACCAGGCCCGCCACCTCGGCGGGATAGCGCTGGGCCCAGCGCAGCGCCACCATGCCCCCCAGCGAAAGCGCCAGCACCCGGTGCGGCCCTGGGCGTTCGGCTTGCACCAGCTGGTCACGCAGCGCCTCGACCATGGCATCAATGCGGGTCGGGCTGCTTTCGTGCCAGCGCGCGCCGTTGCCCGGCAGGTCCACCGCCCACACCGGCGCCTGCAGCACAAGCGCCAGCTTCTCCGGCAACCCTTCCCAGTGACGTGCCTCGCGCACCAGACCGCGCAGCAGGATCCAGCCGTGGGGAGCGTCGCCAGCGCTAGCCGTGTTCATGGTTCGCCCTGCCCGGCGAGCACCACCGCCAGCGGCAGTGTGCCCAGCAGATGCCAGGCTCTCGAATCCCTTCTCGTCATGGTGCGTTCCTTTTGAATTGTTCGCGTGGGCGTGGCTGGGCCTCGTTTGTCAAGCTAGCAGCCGGGTAGGGCGCGTCAAACCCCGGGCACGCCCGGTTTGATACGCCGGGTTGGGATCGCTATGGTTCCTTCACGCACGCCGCGGCAACGCAGGAGGAACGGGGACGTGGTGATCGAGAAAGGCGGTGACGCCCTGGAGGTGGCGGGCCCCATCGGGGTGATCGCCGATACCCACGGCCTGCTGCGGGATGAGGCATTGGCCCTGTTGGATGGCTGCGAGCTGATCGTGCACCTGGGCGATGTAGGCGCCCGGGAGCAGGATGCCGCTATTCTCGAACGCCTGGCCGAGCGTGCCGCGCTGTATGCCGTACGAGGCAATGTCGATACCGCCGCCTGGGCGCAGGCCTTGCCCTGCGGCAGGATTTGGTGGTCAATGGCTGGCGCCTGCTCCTGGTGCACAAGCTGGCCGACGTTGACGAGGCCACGCCCTGCGATGCCGTGCTGCACGGTCATTCGCACAAACCGCGCAACGAGTGGCAGCAGGGGCGGCTGCTGTTCAACCCCGGGGCGGCCGGCCGGCGCCGGTTTCGCCTGCCGATCACCCTGGGCAAGCTGTGGGCGGATCGCCGCGGGCTGCGCGGCGCGGTGGTGCATTTGCCGCTTGCCTAGTGGCGTCTGGGCTCAGAGCGGGGCAGGCCTCGGCTGGGCTGCCAAGGGTTCCAGGCGCGAGAAGCGTAGCCGTGGTGAGGCTTCCGGGCGACCGGCGACCTGCAGCACGCCATGGCGGGTGAAGGCTTCGACCTGCTGCGTCTGGCCCAGGTCTTCGCCATCTGCCGTCAGGGTGTGCGGGTGCTTCAAGGTGACGCGACAGCTCGGTGCCTGAAAATGCACCAGGGTGTCGTCGGTATCGCTCGTCATTCGCAGTAGCCGGGTGGTGACGAAGGCCACCAGCAGGCGCCACCAGGAGCGCTTGCGTACCGCCACCACGTCCAGCTTGCCGTCATCGATATAGGCTTCGTCGATGGTGTGGCCGCCGCCGAAATAGGCGCCGGAGGCGATGGCGATCGTCAGCCACTGGCCGGTGGCGCTCTGCTCGCCGCACTCGATGCGGGCATGAATGCCCTTCTGCATGCCGATGCGCTGCGCCAGGGTCAGCAGGTAGCTGAAGCGGCCCAGGTGGCGCTTCTGTTCCTGTGAGGCTTCCCTGGCCGGCAGAGTGCCGAGCCCGAGATGCGCCACGTTGAGAAAGAGCCAGTCGTTGATCCAGGCGACATCGACTGCCAGGGTTGCCTCGCCGGTGGCGATGCGGCACAGCGTCGCGGGGTCGTCCGGCAGGTCCAGATTGCGCGCGAAGTCGTTGGCGGTACCCGACGGCAGCACGCCGAGCACCGCCTGACGCTCCACGCACACCGTTGCGACCCGGTTGACGGAACCGTCGCCCCCGCCACCAGCACCCGGTCACCGATGGCGACGTCGCCCTCCCACTCGGTATCGGCCAGATCGCGAACCTTGAGCCCCTCGACGCCGGCGGCCTGGAGGTGCTCGCGCCAATAGCTTTCTCCGCGGCTGCCGTCGCCGGCACCGGTATTGACGATCAGCCAGTAGTTCATGGTGTCTCCTTCACCTGGGCGTGTCCTGCCAGAAAGAATAGTGAGCCTTGCCATAGCGCGCCTCCCTTGCCTGTGAGCAAGGAAGAAAGAACCTTCGCTCAAGCCGGGAAAAACAGAAAAAAGCTCACTGATCAACGGTATGCAGCGCCGCTTTGGGCGTGCTTCAATCGCTGGCATTGCCGTGAGCTTGCCTGCCGTCTCTCCTCTCCTCCCACTGCCAGCCGCTCCGGCTTGTCTAACGCGGTGAGGACACAAGCGACGAGGCGCCTGGCTCGGCGCAGGCAGCCGTTACTACAGCCCAGGAGGACCCAGGTGTCGAACGACAACATGCCGCAGATTCCGGCCACCATGCACGCCATGCTGTTGACCGGCCATGGCGATCTCGACCGGCTGGTGTATCGAAGCGACGTCGCCACACCGCGCCCCGGGCCGGGCGACGTGCTGGTGCAGGTCACCGCCACCGCCAAGAACAACACCGACCGCAAGGCCCGCGAGGGGCTCTACCCGACCAAGGACAAGGGTGAGGTGACCTCCTTCGCCATGGGTGGCGAGGCCACGCTGACCTTCCCGCGCATCCAGGGTGCCGACGTGGCCGGCCGCGTGGTGGCGGTGGGTGAGGGGTGAGCGCCTCGCGCATCGGCGAGCGCGGCCTGCTCGACTTCAACCTCTACCCCGACGACCGTCGCGACATCAACCTGACGCCGGACTACTACGGCCACGGTGCCGACGGTGGCTTCGCTGAGTACATCGCCGTGCCGTCGGACCAGTTCCATCATGTGCCCAACCCCGAGCTGGCCGATGCCGAGCTGGCGGCGATGGGCATGTGCTCCTACCAGACCGGTTACCACATGATGACCGTCGCCAACATCGCGGCCGGCGAGCGTGTACTGGTCAGCGGCGCCAGCGGAGGCGTAGGCACTGCGCTGATTCAGCTGTGCCGCATCGTGGGGGCGATTCCCTATGCAGTGAGCCAGCCCGACAAGGCCGAAGCGCTGCTGGCGCTGGGCGCCGAAGCGGTGATCGACCGTGGTGAGCTGCCCACTTTCGTCGAGCGGGTGCTGCAGGCGACCGGCGGCGCGCCCATCGACGCGGTGATGGACCTGGTCGGCGGCGAGATGACCGACCTGTTCATCGACACCATGATCGGCGACATGCAGGCGCGCACCACCTATCCGCGGCTCTCCATCGCCGGGGCCAGCGGCGGCAACCTCAGCGAGATCATGTGGACGCGCATCTACCTCTATCAGGTGCAGATCTTTGGCGTTTCCCACGGCACCCGCGAGGAGGCCGAGCAGCTCATCGAGTGGATTCGCGGCGGCCAGCTCAAGCCGGTGCTTCACGCGGCGTTCCCGCTTTCCGAGCTGCACGCGGCGGAGCGCTACTTCGTCAACCGCGGCAGCCACTTCCTGGGCAAGATCGTGATCGTGCCCGATGCCCAGTGGGCCGAGCATGGCGCTCGCTTTGCCCTGAAGGGCGACGCTTCCAAGGGTGATATTTCCAAGGGCGATGCTTTCAAGGACACTCCATGAGCCACGAACTCAGGCTGCAACTGCTCGACACCCATGCTGGCGGCGACGTCAGTCGCATCGTGATAGGCGGCATCGACCCGCTGCCGGGCGACACCGTGCGCCAGCAGATGGAGTACCTGGAAAACGATGCCGATGGCCTGCGCAAGCTGCTGTTGAATGAGCCCTACGGCATCCCCGAGATGTCGGTGGACCTGATCGTGCCGGCCTGCGACCCGCAGGCACAGATGGGCTACATCATCATGGAAGTGATGGGCTACCCCATCTATTCCGGCTCCAACACGCTGTGTACCGCCACCGCGCTGCTCGAGACCGGGCTAATTCCCAAGCGCGAGGGTCTCCAGCACTTCACGCTGGAATCGCCCGCCGGGCTGGTGCAGATCGAGGCGCGGGTGGAGAACGGTGTGGTCGAGGCGATCACCTGCGGTGGCCTGCCGAGCTACATCGACACCTACCGCGAGCGCATCCACGTGCCCTCGATCGGCAACGTGACCTACAGCATCGCCTACAGCGGCGGCTTCTACGCCCTGGTGGACGCCACCGAGCTGGGCTTTTCGCTCAAGCGCGAGGAGGAGCGGGCGCTGGCCGAATGCGCTCATCGCATCGTCGAGGCGATCCAGGCGCGCAGCGGCTTCTCCCACTACACGCTGGGCGACGTCGGGCCGCTGCCGTTCCTCCACTTCATGGGGCCGGTGGAGCGCATCGCCGAGGATTTCTACCGCTCGCGTTCAGCCACCTACGTGCATCCCGGCGTGATCTGCCGCAGCACCACCGGCACCGGCACCTCGGCGCGGCTGGCGTTGATGCACTACGAGGGCACCATCAAGCCCGGCGACCGGCTGGAAACCGTGTCGCTGCGCGAAACCGGTTTCATCGGCCAGTTCATCGAAGCCCGCGAAGCTGGCGGCAGGCACCAGGTGGTGGAGAACACCATCACCGGCAAGAGCTACGTGCTGGCGCGCTCCGAGATCGTGATCAACTGCGACGATCCGCTGGTGGAGTGTGGCGGGCTGCATCACATCCTGACCAGCCGCCATCAATCGTAGCGACGCCGCCACTGCTTGACGGCGATCTGCTCCTTGACCAGCTCGAGCATGTCGTCGAGCACCTGCTCGGTCACTCGATCGGTGTGCTCGTCGACCTGCAGCCAGGTGTCGATGCCGCTGTCGGCCATGCGCTCCACCAGGGCGGTGAACTCGGGCGAGCGCAGCCCCTCCATGGCTTCATGGACCAGCCGACAGGCCAGGTCGCTGATGCTCGACTCCATGCTGCGAGCCATCAGATCGCCCATCGGCAGGCGCCGCAGGCGCCTGACCTCCTGGCTGTCGGCCACCGTCCGGTTCACCAGCGAACGAACGTAGCGCATGGTCTCCTCGCGGTTGCGCGCATAGGCGTTGCCGGTCATTTCCTCCAGCCGCCGGGTGATTTCGTGGATCAGCTGCTGCTTGCGCGGCATCACCACCCGATCGACGACCCGCGTGGAGAGCGAGTCGTTGGAGCGGATCTGCTCCTGCATGTTGCCCAGCAGGCGAATCGCCACGCGATCAGAGAGCTCCTCGAAGAAGATGTCGTAGTACTTGGCGTAGAAGGCGTAGAGCTGCCAGCCGCGTACGTCGATCAGCCCCAGCCGCTGCAGCCGGTTCAGCAGCCCGATGATGCGCAGGATGCGCAGCAGGCGGAAGCCGCCCACCGGGATGCAGCCCAGCACGTCGTACCAGTGCACGAAGGGGTAGAAGAACCAGCGGTGGTAGCGCCGCTCGGCGATGGCTGCCGCCCAGCCGAGCAGCACGTCGAGCACGAAGATGGCGACGAAGATGAGGTCGATACGGACGAAGTTGGCGTGGATAGTGTCGTCGTAGGCAGCATGCAGGCCCGGCGCCACGGCGGCGAAGGCGTCATTCAGGGGGCCAGCAGGAACAGGCTGTCGAACAGCAGTAGCGCCAGGTTGGCAACCACCAGCACCATGATCACAACGTCCCAGACCAGGTGAAGGCGTTCCAGTCCCGGGCTCAGCGGACGCGCCACGCTTCTCGATGGCGTCTGGCTCGATGGCATATCGCTTGAAGACGGGGCTCTCGACGGCCTGGCTCGCGTTGGCATGACGGCTCCTTGGCTCGGGTACGCACTCGTTGCGTTAAGCCTCAGCAGTCGCTTGCCCGAGGCGTTTCGCAGTTGCCTAGAGCTTCACCTTGCCGCGCAGTGCCTTGGTCTGCCCCTTCTTGGTCTTGCGATCCACCCGCTTGCGCTGCGAGGCGCGGCTCGGCTTGGTGGGCTGGCGCGACTTGCGGGTCTTCACCGCCTCGAGGATCAGCGCCTTGAGCCTGGCCAGGGCATCCTCGCGGTTCAGCTCCAAGGTGCGAAAGCTCTGCGCCTTGATCACCACCACCCCTTCCTTGCTGATGCGGCTGTCGGAAAGCGCCAGCAGCCGCTCCTTGTAGAAGGGCGGCAGGCTGGAGGCGGGAATGTCGAAACGCAGGTGTACCGCCGAGGCCACCTTGTTGACGTTCTGCCCGCCGGCGCCCTGGGCGCGGATCTGGCTGATCTCGATCTCATGCGCGGCAAGCGTCACGTTATTGGAAATGCGCAGCATGTCGTCCTCGTGTGCCGGCCGTAAAGGCCAGCCCCAGGCTAGCACACTCGCCCGCGGCCGGGCTGGGTGTGCAGTTGTGTAAGTGAATGAAGTCCCGCGTAGTGAAGCGTAACGCCGGGCGGGCCGCCACGCGCCGCAGCCCAGCCGCTGCTATCGTTGCCTTAGGCCCGTCGAATGTGGGGCGTCACCAACCGGCGCGGAAGCCGCTACCCAGGAGGCAATGGATATGCCGACTCACTCCGATGCTGATCGCTACGGCAGCGCCAAGCGCCACAATCTGCTGGGCGTGCCCGTTCACCGTGCGGTCTTCCTCACGGCCGCCGCCGTCATCCTGCTGCTGGTCATCGTCGGGGTGACAGTGCCGGACAGGATGCAGCAGGGCGCCGAGGCGGTGCAGGAGGCCATCGCCGACTACTTCGGCTGGTTCTACCTGCTGGCGATGAACGCCTTCCTGGTGCTGGCGCTTTATCTGATCTTCAGCCGCTACGGCAGCGTGCGGCTCGGCGGCGAGGACGAGCGCCCGGAATTCTCCAACTGGGGCTGGTTTTCCATGCTGTTTGCCGCCGGTACCGGGGTAGGGCTGCTGTTCTACGGCGTGGCCGAGCCGCTCTCCTTCTTCTCCGAGCCGCCCTTCGGCGAGGCCGAGAGCGAGCAGGCCGCCCGCGATGCCCTGGTCCACAGCTACTTCCACTGGGGCTTGCACGGCTGGTCCATGTACGGTCTGGTGGGGCTTTCGCTGTGCTACTTCTGTTTCAATCGGGGCCTGCCGCTGACCATCCGCTCGGCCTTCACGCCGCTGCTGGGGCGCAAGCGCGTGGAAGGGCCGATCGGCAACGGTATCGATGCCCTGGCCGCCGCCGGTACCCTGATCGGCGTTGCGGTCTCGCTGGGTCTGGGCGTGCGCCAGATCAACACCGGGCTCGAGCATGCCTACGATATTCCATCCAACCTCGGTGTGCAGATTGCGCTGATTGCCGGCATCACCTCGGTAGCGCTGATCTCGGTACTGACGGGCCTGGCCAAGGGCATCCAGCGGCTGTCGAAGCTGGCGCTGCTGTTCGGTGCGCTGCTGGTGCTCTACGTGTTGGTGCTTGGGCCCACGGCATTCATCTTCAACGCCATGCTGGAGAGCCTGGGCAGTTACCTCAACCAGATTCCCAGCCGCGGTACCTATACCGAGGCCTTCAATCCCCCGATGCCGAGCGCTGGCAGAATGACTGGACCCTGTTCTACTTCGCCTGGTGGATCTCCTGGTCGCCCTTCGTCGGCCTGTTCATCGCCAGGGTGTCGCGCGGCCGCACGCTGCGCGAATACCTGCTGGGGGTGCTGCTGGTGCCGACCCTCACTTCGATACTGTGGCTGACCGTGATGGGGGGCTCGGCGATCTACCGGGAGCTGTACGAGGCGAGCGGGCTGGCCAATATCGTGCACGACGAGCCGGAGCTGGCCTTCTTTCTGTTCCTCGACAACTTCCAGGTGCCCGACTGGCTCGTGCTGACCAGCATGACGCTGATGATCGCCACCGTGGCGATCTTCTTCGTCACCTCGTCGGACTCCGGCTCGCTGATCATCGACATCATCACCTCCGGAGGCGACCCGCACCCATCCAGGATCACGCGGGTGTTCTGGGCGATCATGGAGGGGCTGGTGGCGTCGATCCTGCTCACCGCGGGTGGTCTGGAGGCGTTGCAGGCGGTGGCCACCATCTCGGGCCTGCCGTTTGCCGTGATCCTGCTGCTCATGTGTGCCGGGCTCTATGTCGGTCTGCGTCGATGCGAGCACCCGGGGCGTTCGGCGTCGGTGGAACCCGGCGCCCGCCGTGATCGTGCATGACTCCCGCAGCGGCCGGGTTGAGCGCAGCGGGTATGGCCTCCTAAAGTTGTGCACAGGCAAGCAACGCGTGTGCGAGACACCGCAGGAGGGACGTCATGCCCATGCAAGAGCGCTATCTCGCCGAGGAGCCGAGCCTGGCGGAGGTCACGGCCATGGCCGGGCCGCTGCTGCTCGAATTCGGCACGCCCTGGTGCGGCTACTGCATTTCGGTCCAGTCCTCGCTGGCCATGGCCCTGGCTGAGTACGACGAGGTTCTCCACCTGAAGATCGAGGACGGTCGCGGCCGGCGCCTGGGCCGGGCCTTTCGCGTCAAGCTGTGGCCCACGTTGGTCTTTCTTCGCGACGGCGAGGAGCTGGAACGCCTGGTACGTCCCTCTGGCAGTGCCGTGATCAGGGCGGCGCTTTCGCGTATCGCGGCCTGAACGGCGTGCGCTTGACGCCAGCCCAGCGGCAGGCCAGCTTGAAGGAGCAGCGTTAACCATTGGCAATGCCAAGGAGGTCATGACATGGAGCGTGAACGCAACGCGGAAGTGATCGAAGCGGAGATTCAGGCGACAAGGGCGCACCTCGACGATACCTTGCATGCGCTGGAGCACCGTCTCTCACCGGCACAGCTTCAAAGGGAAGCCCGGGCGCTGCTGCCCAGTGGCGGTTCCCGCCGGTTTCTTTCCAACCTGAGCCAGGCGATCAAGCAGAACCCGGTGCCAGTGCTGCTTACCGGGGTGGGCCTGAGCTGGCTGATCGTCTCCCATCTCAGGTCGCAGCGGCGCCCGGCCCGCCACGCCCAGGCGGGCTACGAGCCCCGCAGAATCCCTGCCTGGCAGGAAGCGCCGCAACGCATGGTGGCCACCCACCTGGGCACCCAGCAAGGGCGCTCGCGCATGTCGCAGCATCGGCCGGACGTGATCGGGATTGCGACGCACCTGGGCACCACTCAGGGCTGGCGCGGCTACGTCCACCCCGGACTCTGAGCGGGCCATGGCGCGTGGTGGCGGGGGCGTCCTCCAAGGGCGAGCCTCGCTCGTCCTGCTGGCCTGGCTAGCGCTGACGCTACCGCCGGTCAACGCCCTGGCAGCGGGTGTCCAACTGGTCGACAGCGTGCCGGAAGATGGTGCGCGGCTCGATGCGCCCCCTGCCCAGCTCGAGATCCGCCTCAGCGAGCCGGTGCGCCTCTCTCATTTCGTGGTTTCTGGCCCGGGGGATGGTGGCGCTTAGCGAAAGCCCGGAAGGTCAGCTGGGCGAGCATCATCGTGCCGTGCCGGCCGAGCCACTGGCACCGGGTGAGCACCGCATCGCCTGGCGCGGCATGGCCGGCGGCGGCACCGAGACGGCCGGTGGCTATCGCTTCGAAATTGCGCCGTGAAGTTGGGGCTTTCTTGCAAATAATTGCTTTTCGTTACGCAACGCTGCGCAATGTTGCTGGAAGCGAAACGGGGCGGCCCTATGCTAAGGGTAGACGCTAGGGACAGTCGCAAGTACAGGCCCGGAAAGCGGGCGCTTACTCAAGGAGGAAGTGACATGAAGATGAAAAGAACCCTGCTGGCCGTTGCCATTGGGGCGATTTCTGCCGGTCTCGCCGGCGGTGCCCTGGCTCAGGCCACTGAGAATGAGGCTGCGAACGACGAGCAGCAGCAGGAGCAGCTGCTCGACAACCAGGAGGCTCAGGGCGGCCAGGAGGACCATAACGGCAACCAGGGTGAGGCGACCGCCGTCGACCAGGATACCGAGGAGGAGGATGCCAACCTCGATGACCTTGATGCCGAAAGCGAGCTGCCCGATGAGGGCGACGACGCCGAGGACTACGAGGAAGTCGATGATGACCTGGATGGCGACCGGGCCGATGCCGACGCCGCAGGGGACACCGAGGCCGGGCAGGCCGAGGATGATGCGGCTGCTCAGGACGATGCGATACAGGCCGACGACGCCGCAGCCCAGCCGGGTGCCGAAGGGCAAACCGCGCAAGGGGGACAGGCCGGTGCGGCGGATGGCTTTGCGGCAACGGGCCCGGCCGACGTGGGCCAGGGTGCCCAGCTGCACGATTCGCTGAGTGGGCTGATGGTCAGCGAAGTAGAGGGCATGACCGTGGTCAACCAGAACGGCGAGAACCTGGGCCGGGTCGAGAATGTGGTGCGCCACGATGATGCCGGCGACCTGCATGCGATCATCACGGTGGGCGGCTTCTGGATCTTCGGCGGCTCCGAGGTGGCGCTGCCGCTGGCCGACATGCAGATGGAAGGTGAGCAGCTGGTGCTGCAGGACATCCTCGGCGAAGACGAGCTTGACGGCATGGCCAGCGACTACGACGAAGACCGCTACAGCGACGTTGACGGCAACCTGATGCTGGGTGAAGCCGCCGGGCGCTGACAAGTCGCCGCGTTAAGCGGCGCTTGCCCGGCAAGCATCGCGGCAACGAAGGCAAGGCCAGGGGCCTTGCCTTTCGTGTTTCCGGCGCGGGTGCATGGGCGGCATGCGCTCATCCTGCGGGCATGGCGGCGTGTCATGTCCGCTTCATGCCAAAGCATGGTTCGGCATCCCCTGCTACGCTTTTTCTGACTGGCTGGCCAGGCAGGCCTTCATCGTCAACGCAGGAAAAGGATGTCAGCAGTGAAAGTGACGGACAGGACGCCGCAGCAGGCGATTGCCCAAGCAGCGCCGGTGAGTTCGCTGCAGGTCATGACGATCAACGTGCACAAGGGCTTCAACGTCTTCAACCGACGCCATATCCTGCCGGAACTGCGTGATGCCGTGACCACGCTGTCGGCGGACATGGTGTTCCTGCAGGAAGTGCTCGGCGAACACCGCAAGCACGCGCTGCGCTTTCGCGACTGGCCGGGCGTGCCCCAGTACGAATACCTGGCCGACACCATGTGGCCCGAGTTTGCCTATGGCCGCAATGCGGTCTACCCCGATGGCGACCATGGCAATGCGCTGCTGTCGCGCTTTCCGATTCGGCACTATGAAAACCGCGACGTATCCATTCATGGCACCGAGAAACGCGGGCTGCTGCACTGTCAGCTCGATGTCCCGGGCCAGCCGCCCGTGCATGCCGTGTGCGTGCACCTGGGGCTGCGTCAGGGGCACCGCCTGGAACAGATGAAGCTGCTTTGCCAGCTGCTTGACGAGCTACCGGGCGATGAGCCGGTGATCGTGGCGGGTGATTTCAACGACTGGCGGCTGCGGGCCGATGCGGTACTGGCCGAGTGCGGCCTGCACGAGGCCTTTGTGCACTGCCATGGGCGCCCGGCGAAGACCTTTCCGGCGCACTGGCCCCTGCTGCGCCTCGACCGCATCTACGTGCGCAACGCCAGCGTGCACAACCCCCGCGCCCTCTCGCGCAAGCCATGGTCGCATCTGTCCGACCATGTTCCCCTCATCGCAGAGATAGGCCTGTGAAATTCCAATGGAAGGAAGGCAACCGCGCCGACCTCTTGATCAATGGAAGCGAATACTTTCCCGCCGTGTTCGACGCCATCCGGGCGGCGCGGCGAGAGATCCTGATCGAGACCTTCATCATCTTCAATGACGAGGTCGGCCAGGCGCTCAAGGCGGCACTGATCGATGCCGCATCGCGCGGGGTGCGCATCGAAGTGACGGTGGATGGCTACGGCACGGCGGATCTGGACGGCGACTACATCGCCGAGCTGGCTGCCGCCGGCGTGCACATGCACAGCTACGACCCGCAGCCGCGGCGGCTCGGCGTGCGCACCAACCTGTTTCGCCGCCTGCACCGCAAGATTGTGGTAGTGGATGGCGAGCTGGCCTTCATCAGTGGCATCAACTACGGCTGGGACCACCTGCCCGAGAAGTACGCCATGGGCAAGCAGGATTACGGCGTGCGCGTGCGCGGGCCGATCGTCGGTGACATCCGCCGTGCCGCCCGGGCGCTGCTGGTGGAGCACCAGGCCGTGCAAGACCTGCCCGACAGCCAAGGCGAGACTGCACCCGCGGGCGACGCTCCCATGCGCCTGGCCATTCGCGACAACTACCGCCACCGCACCGATATCGAGGATCACTATGTCGCGGCGATTCGTGCGGCCAGGCGTCGGCTGCTGATCGCCAACGCCTATTTCTTCCCCAGCTACCGGCTCTGGCACGAGCTGCGCACGGCGGCGCGCCGTGGGGTCGACGTCATTTTGATCCTGCAGGGCCGGCCCGACATGCCGTGGGCCCGGGTGCTTTCCAGCTCGCTCTATAGCTACCTGCTGAAGGATGGCATCCGTATCTACGAGTACAAGGAGCGCCCGCTGCACGCCAAGATCGCCATCGCCGACGAAGAGTGGGCCACGGTGGGCTCGAGCAATCTCGACCCGCTGAGCCTGTCGCTGAACCTGGAGGCCAACCTGTTCATCCGCGATGCCGAACTCAACCGGCAGCTCCACGCGCACCTGACGGGGTTGATCGACGACAGCTGCCACCTGATCACCCCGGAAGTGGCGGAACGCGGGCGCTGGTGGCGCGCCCCGCTGATGTTCATGAGCTACCACTTCCTGCGTCATTTTCCCGTCAGCATGGGCTGGCAGCCGGGGCACACGCCGCGGCTGGAACCGTTGACCGACAAGCCGCCAGGGAAACAGCAGGCGCTCAACGACGCCGACAAGGAGGGGTATGAAAGCGAACGCAACGGCTAGTTCACTGACCCGCCAGCGCTGGCTCGGCTGGGCCAAGCGCGCCGTTACCCTGGTGTTCTTCGTGCTGGTGGCGGCCCTGCTGGTGACGCTGATGCGCAACGTGGACTGGCCCGCCGTGGCGGAAGCGCTGCGCGGCTACGGTGTGCTGACGCTGCTGGCCGGTGCCGGTATCGCCGCGGCCAGCTACCTCGTATTCAGCAGCTATGACCTGCTCGGCAAGGCCTACACCGGCCATGCGCTGCCGGCCAGGCGGGTGATGCTGGTGGCCTTCGTGTGCTACGCCTTCAACCTTAACCTGGGCGCCTGGGTCGGCAGCCTGGCCATGCGCTATCGGCTCTACACGCGCCTGGGCCTGGGTGTGGCCACCGTAACGCGGGTGCTCAGCGTGAGCCTGATCGCCAACTGGTTGGGCTACATGCTTCTGGCCGGCGCGATCTTTGCGTTTCGCCTGCTCGAGCTGCCGCAGAGCTGGGAGATCGGCGCCGCAGGGCTGCAGGTGATCGGCGTCGGACTGCTCGTCGTTTCCTTCGCCTACCTGGCTGCCTGTCGCTTTTCCCGCCGGCGCCTGTGGCAGGTGCGCGGCCATGAGATCGTACTGCCGCCTCTGCGGCTGGCGCTGCTGCAGGCCGCCCTAGGGGCGCTGAACTGGACGCTGATGGCGGCGCTGATCTACCTGCTGCTGCCGCCGGGGCTGTTCTTCCCCGGCATTCTCGGCATCCTGCTGATCAGCGCCATCGCCGGGGTGATTACCCACATACCCGCCGGTCTCGGGGTGCTGGAAGCAGTGTTCCTGGCGCTGCTGCAGCATCAGGTGGCGCCCAGCGTGGTGCTTGCCGCGCTGATCGGCTACCGGGCGCTCTATTTTCTGCTGCCGCTGGTTGTGGCCTGCCTGGCGTACCTGGCGCTCGAACGGCGCGGGCGCAAGCGCAAGCGTGAGGCCCGGCGAGACACCCTGGCAGCGCCAGGCCGGGCCGAGACCAAGGCGGAAGACGACTGAGCCGCCGGCCGCCCTAACCGAACAGCTCGGGAAAGGCACGCTCCATGCGCCGCTCCAGCATCTCGCTCAGGTACATCACGTAGGGCACGTGGACGTGGTCGGTGTCGCGGTAGATCAAAAACCCCTCGTAGGTGACGGGGCACAGGCCGTCGGCACAGAAAGCGTCCGTCATGTCGATCGAAGTGATCAGCGCCGCATACTCACGCGCCGGGTCCTGTTCGGCGAGCACCTCCTCCTGGGCGACCGCGCATTCCAGATAATCGAGGCGATTGCGATGCAGACACTCGGGCACGTCGAAGTCGAAGCGCGGGTTGTCGCGAATGCCGAGCACCGGAATACCGTGCCGGGCAAGGGCACGCCAGTTTTCCACGTAGCCTTCCGGCACGCTCTCCTCGCCGGGCTCGGTGCGGGTGGAGTTGGTGATCACGGCCACCGGATCCAGCTGCACGATCGCCTCCAGGGCGTTTGCGTTCCACGCCACGCAGGAGGCGTTCGAGTCCTCGACCACGCCGAACGGACATGACGACTTGGTCATGTTGACGATCTTGAAACCGTTGTCCTCGCCGATCTCTTCCAGCGCCGGCAGCCACTGGGTGGCATGCGAGCCACCGACGAGCACCACTACCCGCTCCGAGCTTAGGTCACCGAACTCGCAGGTGATCGCCTCGTCATCCTCCTGCGATTGGTGGCAGTCCATCTCATAGGGCGCTGGCAGGGTGTCGCGTGCGGCGATGAGCTCCGCCCGGTCCACGGCAATGGGGTCTTCCTCCAGCCGTATGCCGGCCTCTTCCCGAGGGGCGATCTCCCCTTTTCCAAGGCCACCATCACGCTGCTTTGTATCTGATTGAGTTCGCTTCGGTAAAAGGAGGCAAGGGTAGCCACCGGGGCGAGAAATAGCGCGCCGATGACATAGCCAGAGACCGCCTTGCGGCGGGGTATCAGCAGGGTGGGGCTTTCGACCAGCGTCTTGGTCAGGTAGGACAGGCCGAAGGAGAGCAGAATGATGAGCAGGCCCGGCACCAGGCCGACCGTGCCGGCGTTGAAGAACTCGCGGTAGAACACCAGCAGCGGCCAGTGCCACAGGTACAGGGTGAAGGACATGCCGCCGATGAACACCAGCGGCCGAGACGCCAGCAGCCTGTTTCGATGGCTGCCCAGGCCCGAGAGAATCACCAGCAGGGCGGCGGCCACCGGGAACAGCGCGACCGGGCCGGGAAAATGCGCGCCCCGTGGGATGAGGGCGGCGCTGGCCGCGACCAGCGCCAGGCCCAGCACGCTCAGCCAAGGCGCCAGCCCATTGCGCAGCCTTGCCCATGGGGAAAGCAGGAATAGCAGCCCGCCGGCCAGGAACTCCCAACCCCTGGCGAAGGTGTTGAAGTAGGTCGAGACGGGGTCGCGGGCCACGGCGGCGGTGGCGTAGAGGAAAGAGGCGGCCAGCAGCAGCGCAAAGCCAAGCACCAGCGGCAGGGGCGAACGCACCCTGCGCGCCCACAGGGCCAGCGGCAGCAGCACGAAGGGCAGCAGCGCATAGAACTGCACCTGTACGGAGAGTGCCCAGAATTGCTGCACGGGGCTGGCCGGAATATCGGAGGCCAGGTAGTCGACCGAACGCCGCATCAGCAGGAAGTTCTCCAGGTGCAGCATCGCCGCGATCACTTCGTTCACGAACCCCTTGATCAGGGAGGGCGGCAGAAGATAAAAGCCCGCCGCCAGCGTACCCAGCAGCACGACATAGGCCGAAGGTGCGATCCTCACGATAATTCGGGACCAGAAGCGCCATACGCTGCTCATCCCTTCGCCGAGGAAGCCTCGCATCAGCAGGGCGGTCATCAGGAAACCGGAGACGACGATGAAGATGTCTACGCCGCCGGACACCTTGTTGAACCAAATATGAAACACCATGATCGTGATGGCGCCGACGGCTCTCAGGCCCTGAATGTCTTCCCGGTAGCCGGCTGCACCATAGTGGCGTTCGAGCGTGAAGTCCTCTCCTTTCGCAAGCAAAGCGCTGCCCTCCTTGAGCATGTTTACCGATGACGTTCACGATGATTTTGGGTCGGATGATGCTACCTTGGGAGGGGTTTTTCTGGCGACTTCACGTCAGTTACAAAACTTCTTTAGCGTAAGAATTAGAAATTTTTTATCGTCTTTTGTGTGGCTGCGTAAAAATGGGTAAGGGGCGCCTTGCGGGAGACAATCGCTGGCTGAGGCTTCGGAATGTGCCGTAAGGGTCAGCAGCGTGGGCAGCGAGGCTGAGTCGAACGGGCAGAAATTCCGGTTAACTGTGCGGCAAGCGTAGCACATGACAGCAGCGTTCAGCGGCAGGCATGCAATATCGCGCAGGCTGAATGATAATAAGCAGGTTAACGAACGACACGCACTTCGCGAGGCGACATGAACCCCACCATCGAACTGCTGAAATCCCATCGCTCGATCCGCAAGTTCACCGAACGCAAGATCCCCCACGAGCTGCTGCGGGAATTGATCAGCGCCGGCCAGGCCGCGGCGACCTCCAACCACGTGCAGGCCTACAGCGTCATTCACGTCACCAACCCGGTCAACCGCGAGAAGATCGCCGAGCTGACCGGTGGCCAGGGTATGTCGCCAGCGCCTCCGATTTTCTGGTGTTCTGTGCCGACATGAAGCGACCCACCGAGGCCGCCGAGCGCATCGGTGCCCATGTCGTGCGCGGCATGACCGAGCAGCTGCTGGTGGCCAGCATCGACGCCGCGCTGATGGCTCAGAACGTCGCCATCGCCGCCGAATCCGAAGGGCTCGGCATCTGCTACATCGGTGGTATTCGCAACAACCCTCAGGCGGTCAGCGACCTGCTGCACCTCCCTGAGCACGTTTACCCGGTGTTCGGCATGTGCCTCGGCTACCCGGCGCACGAGCCGGACATCAAGCCGCGCCTGCCGGTGGAGGCGATCCTCAAGGAGGACGCCTACTGCGACGACAGCGAGCTGGTGGCCGCCTACGACGACGCCATGCAGACCTACTACGGCCAGCGCAAGGGGGCAACAAGGACACCAACTGGTCGAAGAGCCTCACCCCGCTGTTCACCAGCAAGCTGCGGGCCCATATGCGCGAATTCCTGACCAGGCGCGGCTTCGAGATGAAGTGACGGCTGCCGCCCGCACCCTCTCTGCCGCACCTTCTGGGCGGGCTGCCCAAGGCCGCGGTCACTGCCGCTCGCAACTCGCCTGGCGGCACTTCGCCCCGCTACGCGCAGCCACCACACTCCCAGCCCGGCAACGGCCAGCCCCAGGGCGGAGAAGAGCCAGAAGGTGGTGGTGTGGCCTTCAGCTTCGACCAGCCAGCCGGCCAGCGGCGAACCGATGACCTGGCCGACCGACGTGGCAAGCAGCGGCAGCACCGGGCCGAAGGCGGGCGATTCGGCCATG
This sequence comes from Halomonas sp. E19, assembly GCF_052439355.1. NCBI lineage: Bacteria > Pseudomonadati > Pseudomonadota > Gammaproteobacteria > Oceanospirillales > Halomonadaceae > Halomonas > Halomonas sp. E19. The sequence continues at coordinate 223,033 of NZ_JBNFWU010000001.1, forward strand.
ATCTCGATGCTCCTGACCAGGTGGAAACCGGTCAGTGTCATGTAGCCGATGCCGAACAGGGCCGCCGATACCAGCGCCAGGACGAAGCTGCCGGGCGCAACGGCCAGCAGGACCAGGCCGGCGGACAGCACCACTAGCCCTACCGCGTGGCTGGCAGCCTGACCGATGCGCGCGATGAGATCACCAGCGCCGCCGCCTGCCAGCCCCCCAACGCCCACCGCCAGCCACATCCAGGCGGTCTGGCTCGGCCCCAGCCCGCCGGCGGCGATCGCCGCATCGGGCGCGAATACCCAGTAGGCCGCGCTCACACAGCCCATGCCGGCGGCCAGGCCACTCAGCCGGGCGATGGCGTGCCACTGGTCTCGGCTCACCGGCAGGGCCGCAAGGGAAAGCCGCGGTGGCTGGGTTGTGCGATCCTCATGGGGCAGGAGCAGGAAGCCAGCCAGGGCGCCCAGGGCCGCCAGGGCGGCAAACCCGAGATAGGCGCTGCGCCAGGCCTCGGCCCAGATCAGCACCGCGGGCATGGCCAGCGCAATGCCCACACTGGTGCCAGCGTTGATGGTGGCATTGACCCGCCCGCGCAGCCGGGAGGGCACCGTTCGGGATACCGCCTGTGCCATTGCCGGCGAGGAGAGGCCGGTGCTGACGCCGCAGACCAGCACGCCCGCGGCCAGCAGCAGGGAGGAGGGTGCCACGGCAATGGCGACCAGCCCGACCCCGGCCAGGCCGGCGGCGGCGACGCCGGCACGGCGAACCCCCAGGCGCTGGGTAACCCAGGAGCGGCCAGGATGGCGAAGACGAAGCTCAAAAACGGCAGGGCGCCGATGACTCCGGCCATGGTGGAAGAGATCGTCAGCTCGTCGCGCATGGCAGGCAGAAACAGGCCGAACACGAAGCGCGCCAGCCCATAGGTGATGGCGATGATCCCGCTGCCGAGCGCCGCCATGCCGAGGGGTGAGAGGCGCATCATGGTGTCTCGCTGCGGGCCGCTGCGAGCAGGGCGTCGACCACTGCCCGAGTGTCCGTCAGGCCCGCCCGCATGCCCAGCAGCACCACCGCCGTGTTGCTGCCTTCCAGCACCAGGAAGAGACGGCGCGCTAGGTCGGTGGCGTGCGCCAGGCCATCGCGTGCTACCGCGACTTCGAAGCGGGCCAGCAGCTCGCGCTTGGCGGCTGTTGCCAGGGCATGGATCTCGGCGCTGTGCCCGGCGAACTCGCCCATCGCCTTGACCAGGATGCAGCCCTGCTGGCTGCACTGCGCCAGCCAGCGGCCGTGAGCCTCGACCAGCGCCAGGGTCGCCTCGCCCGGCAGTGCGGCGGCACTGGCCGCCTCCAGGCTGGCCATGAAGCGTTCATGGCGGGCCTGCAGCACCGCCGCGACCAGCGCCTCCTTGGAGTCAAAGTGGTTGTAGAGCGTCATGCGCACCACTCCGGCCGCCGCCACGATGCGGTCGATGCCGGTGGCGTGAAATCCCTCTTCGTAGAAGAGTCGCTCGGCCGTGGCGAGCAGTTGGTCGCGCTTTGAAGCTGGCATTCGCTTGTGCTCCTGTTTCTCTATGCTTATATAGACCGGTCTATCTAAATATGACTCTATCTAAGACCACGAAGGGGAGCGTGTCAAAAGCGTCATGCCTAGGAGTGTCTGCGACGAGCAGCCTGACGTTCCGGTCTTTTTCCCGGGTGGTTAGCCGCTAAACTGAGGCAAGCAGGGGCTTCGGCAGCGGCGTGGGCAGGGTGGGACGAGCGATGAACTACGAACAGGTAGTGGCGAGTCTGTGGCGTCATGGCAGTGGGCAAGCAACCGATCGAGCCGCGCGGCTGAACGAACTCATTCGCTATGCCACCCTGGCCCCTTCGGGGCATAACACCCAGTGCTGGCGCTTCAGAGTCGCGGATGAGGCCATCACCATCCTGCCGGATCTCACGCGGCGCACCCCAGTGGTCGATCCGGACGACCACCATCTCTACGTTTCGTTGGGCTGCGCCGCCGAGAATCTTAGCCTGGCTGCGCAGGCGCTCGGCATGCAGGGCGAGGTCTTGTTTCATGCAGAAGGCGATGGAGAAGTACGCGTCACGTTGGCACCCTGCCCACCGGAGCGCTCCCCACTGTTCGAGGCTATCCCGGCCCGCCAGTGCAGCCGCAGCGACTACGACGGCTTGCCCGTTACCGACCAGGAGCTCTACCTCCTTCAGGGCGCCGGAACAGGAAAAGGGGTATCCATCAGCCTGCTGACCGAACGGCCGGCGATAGAGCAAGTCCTAGCCTTCGTGCTTCAGGCCAATGGCCGGCAAATTGCGAACCGGGCATTCCGAGAGGAGCTAGAAGCCTGGATCCGCTTCGGTGAGCGCGAGGCCCTCGAAGCCGGGGATGGGCTCTTTGCGCGTGCGATGGGGAGCCCGCCGACTCCGCGCTGGCTCGGCAGATGGCTATTCCGCGCCCTGTTTCGACAAGGCGCCGAAAGCGCCAAGGTGGCCCGCCAGGTACGCAGCTCCGCCGGCATTGCCGTGTTCATCTCGGAGAGCGATGACAAGGCCAACTGGGTGGAAGCCGGGCGCTGCTATCAGCGTTTCGCCCTGCAGGCCACGGCACTCGGCATCTGCAACGCCTTCATTAACCAGCCGGTAGAGGAGGCCAGCGTACGCCCGGCGTTCGCCGAAGCCTTGGGCATCGTAGGCGGGCGCCCCGACCTGGTGGTGAGGTTCGGCCGGGGCAAGGCAATGCCGCGCTCCCTACGGCGACCGGTGGAAGCGGTTCTCATGCCCGGGGGCATGGCATGAAGCGGGGGCTCAGCCGCCGAACTTCTCGTTCTCGCCCACGTTGGGCTTGGCGTCCTTCTTGAGGTTGGCCTTGGCGAACTCGTAGAGCTGGAACACCTTGCTCTCCTTGGCCTTCCAGTGCTCGCCCATGGTCACCTTTACCTCCAGCATGGCGACGTCCGGGTCGTCCTTGCCTTCGGTGAACCAGGCGGCCACGAACGGGTTCCAGTACTTCTCGATCAGCTCGCGATCATCGGTCAGGTTGGCGGTGCCGGAGAGCGAAACGTACACGCCCTTGTCGGGGTCGGCAAAGCTCAGGCAGACCTCATGGTCGCGGTCGGTTTCCGACACTTTTTCGGCGCTGCGCCGGGTGAAGAACCACAGGGTGCCGTCGTACTCCTTCTGCACCAGATGCATCGGTCGCGCGCGCGGCATCTCGCCGTCCAGGGTAACCAGCATGCCGACCTGAATCTCCTCGATCAGCTTCCATATCTTCTGTTTGTGCTCCGGGCTGGACATGGTGTCGACCTCCTGTCGAATCGCGTGGGTAACAGGGTTTCAGCCTCAGCTAGCCGGGCCAACCCCGGCAAACGGAGCAATGAATCGAATTCGCTTCCTATCGGCGCATGGGAAGCGCCGAATGCCTCTACCGTTCGGCTCACCGGAACCTGCCGGCAAGACCCTGCTTGGCTTTACTTTGCGGCCAGAAGCCTCCATATCCATACTTATCCCACCTATCCGGAGCCCCACCATGTCCGACTCCCTGCACCTGGCCTGCCCCCACTGCCAGGCGATCAACCGCGTGGCCACGGCGCGCCTGGCCGCCTCGCGCTGTGGCAAGTGCAAGCAGCCCATGTTCACCGGCGCGCCGCTTGAGCTCACTGGCGCCAACTACACGGCGCTGATCGAGCGCAGCGAGCTGCCGGTGGTGGTGGACTTCTGGGCCGGCTGGTGCGGCCCGTGCAAGATGATGGCGCCGGTGTTCGCCCAGGCCGCCGCCGAGCTGGAGCCGCGCATCCGCTTCGCCAAGCTCGACACCGAGGCGGAGCCGACCCTGGCTGGGCGCTTCGGCATTCGCAGCATTCCCACCCTGATCGTGTTCCAGCAGGGGCGTGAGATCGCCCGCCAGGCCGGGCTGATGCAAGGGCCGCAGCTCAAGCACTGGCTTAAACCCTTCCTGGCCTGATACCCCAAAGGTCAGCGATCCAGCAGGCCTTCGGCCAGCGCCTCGCCAAGCCGGTCCACGGCGGTGGCCAGCTTCTCGTCGATGACATGCAGGTACTCCGTCCAGTCATCCACGTGGTGCAGCTCCGCCTTGCCGTCTGAGATACCGCGCAGCGCCACCAGCGGCACTCCGAAGCGGGTGCAGGCGCGCAGGCAGGCGTAGCTCTCCATGTCCACCATGTCGGCGGCGATGGCGGCATAGGCCTCGCCCGAGACGATGTTGGCGCCGGTGGAGAGCGTGGCCTCGGCAATGCCGGGGATACGCAGCGGCAGCGGAACGATCGCGGGCAGGTCGAGAAAGGGCGTGGAGCCCTTCTCGAAGCCCAGCGGTGAGGCGTCCATGTCGCGGTAAGCCACGGAGGTCGCCTGATAGACCTCGGCCTGCTCCAGCTTTCGGCTGCCCGCCGAGCCCAGCGACACCACCAGATCTGGCAGCCGCTCCTGCTGGGCAAGCGTGGCCAACGCCGCGGTGAGTTCCACCGCCGCCTCCACCGGGCCAATGCCGGTCATGAGCGGCGTGAAACGCTGCCTGAGGTGTGGGCCGTACTCGGCCTCGGCCGCCATCACGAAAAGCACGTGGCGGCTGCCGAGAGCCGTCAGCCTGTGCTCGTCGTGGTCATCGGTTCGGTTATCTGACGTCATGGAGTTGCTCATCGACGCTGTATGCCTTGGCATGGGGGTGGGTGTTCCAGTGTACTGGCTCGCCATGCGATATGCCGCTGTCGGGCAGGGCTTGGCCATGCATGGCGCCTTCCCGGTGGGCAAATCTCGCTCGACCTTGCCAAGGATCAATATCACCAAGTGGGAAAAGGCCGATAAACGAGCGAAGGCGAGGCTCGCCGACGCCGGGCAAAGCCCTGGGCTGCGCTGGCCCTGTCGTGCCACCGTTGCTGACCCCTTCGTTCCCGTCGCCCCTGCTTCTGGGCACGGCTTCCACTTGAAAAGGTAAGTGCTGTGAATAAAACCGTCTTGATCACTGGCGCAGCGTCGGGCATGGGCAAGGCCACTGCGCTGCTGCTCGCCGAGCATGGTTATACCGTCTATGCCGGCATCCGCAATGACAGCCAGGCGCTGCTCGACGAGGCCGGCCAGCGCGGCCTGACTGTCCATACCGTTCCGTTGGATGTGCAGGAGACTGCGTCGATTCGGAACGCCGTGCAGCACGTTATCGAAAAAGAAGGGAAGCTCGATGTACTGGTTAACAATGCCGGCTTCGGACTTCTTGCCAGCCTGGAAGAAGGTACCGACGAGGAAATCTTCAAGCAGTTCGACGTGAATGTCTTCGGCTTGATCAAGACGACCCGTGAAGTTCTGCCGCATATGCGAAATGCCGGCAGCGGCGTGATCATCAACATTTCCTCCTTCCTGGGCAAAATGGGCCTGCCCCTGCTCTCGCACTACAATGCCAGCAAGTACGCGGTCGAAGGCATCACCGACTCGCTGAGGTTCGAGGTTGCCCCCTTCGGCATTCGAGTACATTCCGTTCTGGCCGGCCTGTTCGGCACCAACTTCGTGAAGAAAGGCCTTGTCGCCAACAGCCGCACGACCGGCGACGACTCCCCTACCAGGCGCTGGTCTCCCATCTCGTGCCGATCGTGGCCAAGGCCATCAATGAAGGCCCCGACCCGCTGCCGATCGCGCAGGCCGTGAAGTCGATCATCGAGAACGAGGAGAGCGAGATCGCCGTGAAGGTTGGCCAGGAGGCAGAGCTGTTCGTGCCCATGCGCAAGGAGATGGACGACAAGGCTTTCGAAGCGAAGATAAAGGAAACCTTCGGACTATAAGCCGCCTGTCGGCGGCGCCTCGACGATGTCGATACACCCGCGGGAGAGGTGTGGCCATCCTCGGCGCTCGAACTCCTTGAGCAGGCGGCTCACCACTTCCCTGGCCGTGCCCAGCTCCACGGCCAGGGTCTGGTGGGTGATGTGCAGCGGGCTCTGGGCGGCGCGTTCGGCGTCCAGTGCGGCCATGCAGCCATGCCGGCAGACGTGTCGCCTGGCGGTAGACGTGATCCGTCACGTCGCCCGCCGCGAACACGCCGGGCACCGAGAAGGCCGTGGCGTTGCCGGCAAGCCCGCTGCGTACGCGGATGTTGCTGTCGATCATGGGCAGCTACCCGCGAAACAGCTCAGTGTTGGGCTTGTGGCCGATGGCCCCGGCCGCAGCGGAACCCCTTGTCGCGTTTGCCGGAAGCGTGCCGCCCGGGGGCTGCCTGAACTACGCTTCACTCCGTTGAACCCTTTTCGTCATGAGGTGAACCATGGCCAAGCGATTCAAGGTGGGTGACCACGTGAGCTGGAACTCCGAGGCGGGGCGTGTCAGCGGCAAGATCATCCGCGTCCATACCCAGGACACGGAGTACAAAGGACACCGGCGCCACGCCAGCGAGGATGAACCGCAATACGAGATCAAGAGCGACAAGACCGAACACATTGCCATGCACAAGGACTCGGCGCTGACCAAGAAGGACGACTGACAAGTGGGATGAGGGCGGCCCCAGGCAAGTGATCGCCACACAAGGCGCTGCGCTTCCCCAATGCTCAAGGTCGAGCGAGTGGGGAAGGGCTCAGGCGCAGTGGGGCTGAATGGATGACATGGAACAATACTAGAGTGAAATGTTCGGGTATTGCGCTCGGCGCCAGTGACCATCGTAGTACCATGCGCCCTCTTATTGAGCCCCAGGTGAGCATCATGACTTCCAATCTTAACAGCCGTTATGGCCTGAGCCCTGCGCATAGCGAAGTGGTAGAAGCGTGCAAGTTGATCGCGCCATGCAGCGCCCTGGATATGGGCTGCTCCAACGGGCGTAATGCGCTATACCTGAGCGAGCTTGGCTTTGACGTGACTGCAGTCGACAACAACCCCGGCGCCATCAGCATGCTGCAGCAAATTGTGAGCGCTGAAGCGATCGCCAACATCTCGGCTCGGGTATACGACATCCACACGGCGGCGTTGGAAGCGGATTACGACTTCATTGTTTGCACCGTCACCTTGATGTTTCTCAACCCGGCAAGCGTTCCCGCCGTGCTTGCCGACATGCAGGCACACACTCGTCCCGGCGGCTATAACCTGATTGTGTGCGCCATGAGTACGCAAGAGCACCCGTGCCCGGTGCCTTTCCCGTTTACTCTTCAGGAAGCCCAACTGCGTGACGCCTACACGGGATGGGAGCTGATCAAATACAACGAAGACTTGGGCACCATGCACAACGGTGTAAAGCTCCAGTTTGCCACCATGCTGGCGCGTAAGCCGGCGTAGAGGCTCCATCTCGTTGCGCTTCAACCTGTGGCGCGTCGGCTGAAGGCTAAAATCTGAAGACAACGCCGAGAACGGCTGCGGAGCGAAGGAGCAGGCGAATGGCATATCTGGCAATGGCCGTAACCCTGCTGCTGGCGCTGCTGCTCACCGGCGTACTGGCCATGCAGGCCTGGCGCTTGGCCGATAACCGCGCGATGGAGAATTCCTGGGCATGGCTGCAAGCCCAGGCGCCTGCCAGCGTCGACGTGTTCGACCCCGCCATGGTGGAAGGCCTTCCCGACGCCGCCCGGCGCTACTTCCTCTACACCATCGCCCCAGGTACGCCGCTTCACGTGGTCAGCGAAATCCACATGACGGGAGAGATCGGCCTCGGTAGCAAGGAGGCACCCGGCTATCGCCCCATGCAGGCACGCCAGATACTCGCTCCGCCGCACGGCTTTATCTGGCGGCTCGAACGGGCCGGCGCCGGCCTGATGCAAATGAGTGGCTCGGACGGCATGGCGAACGGCCGCTCCTGGACGCGCTTCTGGCTCAACGCCACGCTGCCCGTCGCCAGGGCCGGGGGCGACGACAACCACCTGCGCGCCTCGTTCGGCCGAGCCGTGGCGGAAGCCGCCTTCTGGGCCCCGGCAGCGCTGCTGCCCCAGCACGGAGTGCGCTTGGAAGAGGCCGGAGTGCGCTGGGAAGAGACCGGCGAGCCCAATCTGGCGCGTGCGATCATCACCCACGGCTCCCTGGAACAAGCCATAGAGATCGCCGTGGCCGAGAACGGCCAACCGCGCTGGGTACAGTTCCAGCGCTGGAGCGATGCCAACCCCGAGAAGGAGTGGCGACTCCAGCCCTTCGGCGGCTACCTCGACGACTTCCAAAACTTCGAAGGCTTCACCCTGCCCACCCAGGTCGAGGCGGGCAATCACTTCGGCACCGAGGCGTACTTTCCGTTCTTTCGGGTTAGTGTGGAGGCGGTGCGGTTTTCGGTGCCGTAGCGAGCCCCAGCCTCACTCCACCAATCGCAGCTCAAGGACATGGCGAATTCGCTCGCCGTCCCACTCATAGCCGAGGTGTCGGCCCTGCCATGTAGCCGACAATACCGGTGGGCGTAGCACCGCGGCACACTCACCGTCCGGATCACGCACGCTTGGGTATACAATCCCATCGGCATGGGACTCCCAGGCCTTGCGGCCAAACGCCTGGCCCGCACTCCAGTCATCAGGATCCAACAGAGGGGCGGCCCCGGGTGGGTTGTCGCGCAAGTCGAAGAGTTCGCCCTCTAGGTCCGCCAGGTAGACCCGCTGCTGGAGCTGCATGGGCGGCTCATTGGATTCCTGCATGAAGCGCTCGGCACGATAGCGGGTTTCCGCGATGGCCGTGGCCTCGGTCAAGGCGCAGTAATAGGCGCCAAAGGTGCCATCGGTGAAGCGGGAACCGTGTTCGCTGAAGTGACAGAACGCCGCCATCACCGGCGTCCAGCCGAGGCCATATCGGCGGTCCTCATCGCGTACCAGGTGGATCGCCCCGGCCTGCTCTCGCAGGCGTGCCGAGGTTTCTCCTCGAGTTCCTGGAGCAACTCCCAGTCGTCAGGTGCCGCGACGCGCTCGAACAAGTCGATAGGCGGGAAACGCGAAGGAATGATTCGGTAGCAGGGGCGCCAGCTGACGGGGGAGAGCGGAAACGTCACGCATGGCCCCCGCCTCGGGCCGTATCGAGGTGCTGGCGGACCACATAGAGATCCTGCACCAGGCCGCTGCGCAGCCGATCAAGAGGCGACTGGCCCGCAAACAGAGGATTGTGATTGGGCCGGCGCAACCAGGAGTCCGCCGCGTCGGCCCGCGGTAGCAGGATCTGCAGAGCCTTGTAGATCCCCAGGATCAGCGACATGCGCTCGAGCTGATTGACGTCGAGCCGCGCCGCCGTGGGCTGCTTGCGCCAACGTCGATAGGTCGACTCTGGCACGCCAAGCAGCAAGGCGGCTTCCTGCTCTTTCAGCCCCCAATCATTGGCGATATTGGGATAGGTACGCATCGCCGCAGCGCTCATGTGTTGGCGCTTTTCGGCGGGCATTTGAGGTAGGGCCATGATGACCTCCATTCGCCAAATGGCGGTTTCTCACAATTATCGACCAAATGGTGGATGCCGGCAAGGCACAGGCGGTACGCCCCCACGGGACTCTGGAGCATGAGATAGAGATCGCCGTGACCGAGAGGGCTGCAGTTTCAGCGCTGGAGCAACGCTAAGAGCGAGAAGGAGCGGTACCCGGATGACTTCTGTAATTTCGAAGTTTTCACCCTGCCCAGCAAGGTCGAGGCGGCAATCACTTCGGCACGGAGGCGTATTACTCATTCTTCCGGGCGAGGGTGATGCGCTTACCAGCTCGGTAGTGCTAGTGCTTTGCCTGTCGTTGGGTTCCGTTGATCCAGCGCATGGGAAAAGTCATGCTCTGGTGCTAGGCTGAAACTAAAAGGCACATAACGGCACATCAGTGCACGCAGGAACAGCTTGGATGTAAAATAAATAATCGACAGTTTTTGTTGCGTGTGGAAAGGAATAAAGACGAGAGTTGTCATGGGGGGTGGGATGAGAAGTTTTCATGACTGTACTAGGCATTTGAAATATCTAAGACAGTCACTATCACAAGATAATGAGTCTATCGGCTTTTTCTTATCGGCCGGATGCCCGTTGTCAGTGGAAATGTCAAGTGATTGCTGGCCTTTAATTCCTGATGTTAAAAATCTCACTAAATATATTAATGAGCAGTTAAAGGGTGATGAGAAATATGCTTCTTTGCTAGGTGAATTGAGCAAAGCAGAAAAAAATTGTGAAAACATAGAGGATGTATTAAGTTTTGTTAGAAGCTGTCTTTTGGTTTCTAAAGGTGGGGAGGTTAGAGGGTTAATAGAAGAAGATTTCTTGAGCTTAGAAGGCAAGATCTGCGCTGAGATAGTAAATAAGCTTGATGTGGACTTGCCTGGTCCATATACACCCTATCACCGTTTGGCCAGTTGGATAAGGTCTATTGATCGCAAGACGCCAGTTGAGATATTTACTACAAATTACGACCTGTTGATGGAGCAAGCTCTAGAAGAACTTGAGGTTCCTTATTTTGACGGTTTTATTGGGTCACGAAGATCCTTTTTTGATCTTGGTGCGGTGGAGGATGATCTAATACCTACACATTGGTCAAGGCTTTGGAAGATACATGGATCTATTAATTGGTATCAAGAAAAGCAAGATGGTGTAAATAGGATTTTTAGGTCTTCTGAGGTGAAAAAAATGCTTCACATCTGATTTATCCATCGCATTTGAAATATGAAGAAAGTCGTAAGATGCCTTATTTGGCTTTAATAGATAAGCTTGGTAAGTTCATAAGGAAAAAGTCGTCTCTTTTGATTTTGTGCGGCTATTCGTTTAATGATGGCCACTTGAACGATGCTATTGTCAATGCACTAAAGGCAAATCCAACAGCAATGGTTCTCGGCCTAATGTTTGGGAAATATGAGGCTGGAGATGATGGTTGTGTTGAAAGGTATCCAGAGGCATACAGATTAGCAAAAAAACAGCATAATCTTAATATTTGGACTTTCGACAGGGCTATCATTGGTACAACTTTAGGTGCATGGCAAGAAAAGGGTGGTGAAGATGATGTCATCTTGAGTTTTTCGCATAAAAATAAAGTTGATTCTGATGATGTTGGGTATGAGGTAAGGCTAGGAGATTTTTCAGAATTTACGAATTTCTTGAAAGCAATAATAGGGGCTGATAAGGAAGGGAAGGATGCCTAGCAAGGAAACTTATCTTGGGGATGTTCAGGATGTTAATGGGACATCGGTTAGTGTTTCTCTGTCCAAAAAATCTTTAACTGGGTTTGTGTATATTGAAGGGCAAGGTTATAGGGTGGGTCAAATAGGGAGTTTTGTTAGAATTCCTATAGGGTTTAGCGATTTGTTTGGGATCGTTAGCCAAGTTGGGGCAAGCGCTGTACCAGGAAACCATTCTGAAGAGTTGGGTAACGGAAACAGGTGGATGACCATTCAGCTGATCGGAGAAGGGCCGAGGAATGGGGTTTTTCAAAGAGGGCTATCTCAGTATCCAACTATTGGTGATGAAGTTCATTTGGTATCGGAAAAAGAGCTAGGCAATATTTATGGGCAGCCGGATAAACCATATTTTGTCAAGCTGGGTAGCATTTCAAACGCAGATTCAATACCTGCGCTCGTTGATGTTAATAAGCTGGTGACAAGACATTCTGCCGTAGTAGGTGCAACAGGGTCTGGAAAGTCAACCACAGTAGCCAGTATCATTAACGCATTGGCTGATGAGAAAAAATACCCTTCTTCTAGAATATTGATGCTAGACCTTCATGGAGAATACGGACAGGCTTTACAAGAGAAAGCCAATGTTTACAAGATACAGGGAGGCGCTAGGCTAGCACAGAAAAATAAACTACACATACCCTTCTGGGCTCTGAAATTTGATGAGTTGTGTGAAGTTTGTTTTGGCGACTTCGGTAGTGAGAAAGATAGAAATATAGTGATGGAGAGAGTTTATAAATATAAACTTGAGTCTCTCGAAAAATATCCTAGAAAAGGGGTTCAGCCCGATACGCTTAGCGTGGACTCGCCGATTCCCTTCTGTATTCATCAGTTATGGTATGAGCTATTTATTGAAGTCTTTGGTACTTATTATAAGGGGAGGGGTGGAAGGCCGGTCGATAATTTGGCTTATGAGCTAGATGAGCGTGGCGTTGAGTTAAAAGGCGATCCTCTCTCAGGCATACCCCCAGTATTTAAAAATGTAGTGACGGAGGCTGGTGAGGAAAAAATCAATTATTTGCCTGGGGCTTTGAATTTGGGAAAGCAGGTTTCGCTATTAGGAACCAAGCTAAGAATTCCTAGGTACGACTTTATTTTTAAGCCTAGTGGCTGGGCTCCGGATATTGATGGGAAAGTTGGTGAGGACTTAGACTCCTTGCTTAAGAATTGGATAGGAAGTAGCAAGCCTGTTACTGTTCTAGACCTGTCGGGGGTTCCGTCTGATATTTTACAAACAACCATAGGAGCGTTGTTGAGATTGTTATATGAAGCACTCTTTTGGGCTAGGGATCTGCATCAAGGTGGTAGGCATAGGCCCCTGCTGCTAGTCATGGAGGAGGCGCATATTTATTTGAATGATGAGTTCAAAGGCATAGCATCAAAGTTGGTTCAAAGAATAGTGAAGGAAGGAAGAAAATACGGTATTGGGGCTATGATTGTTAGCCAAAGGCCTTCTGAGATAAGCCCGACTATACTTTCTCAATGCGGAACATTTTTTGCCTTGAGGTTAACTAATTCTTCAGATAGGAGTTGCATTACATCTGCGCTATCAGATAATTTGGATGGATTGACAGGCATGCTTCCAATACTAAGGACAGGTGAAGCAATCATCTTGGGGGAGGCGGTTAAGCTGCCGATGCGTACAACAATACAAGCACCACCTAGGAGCAGGCGTCCTGATAGTCAAGATCCTATAGTTTATGATGATGTCTCTTTGGAGGATTCACAGCATCCAGGTGGATGGGGTATAAGAATGGAAGATGACCCAAACTACCATGAGTTGGTTGAAGCATGGAGAGCGCAAGACCCACAAGTCAATAAGGTGAAGAAGGAGAGCGACGTGGAAATGACATCTGTTGTTTCAAGCAATGTTGCAGCGGTTGGCTATGATGAAGAGAGTGAGACACTGCAGGTTGAATTTAAGAATGGTGCGGTTTATCAGTATTTTGAGGTGCCGCAATATATTTTTGAAGGACTGCGTGGCGCCGACTCTGTAGGTGGGTATTTGGCATCGAACATTAAGGGGGTGTATAGATATTCAAGAGTCTGAAAAAGTGGTTTTTTAGGGTGTCTGGCTTACATGCATAGTCACGGCACTTTCTTCGAGCATGTCTTGTGAGACTGCTTATGGTTGAGAGGTTCTTATATGTCTAGAGAATAATATGCTAGATGTGCTAACTTTCTTTCGACGGTCATAGTCGTTTCCTCTTGATGTTACAGCCGAGCGTCAGACACTCGTTTTATAACCCATGGGGGCTATGACCCATTTTGCTTTTTAGCGGTCGACTGTTAGGTAAATACCGTCACTTCACCTCAACCCACTCACCCTGACCACCTCCCTCGTCACCGCCTCATCCAGCATCCCACGCCCCGTCTCTACCAGCGTGAGCCAGTCCCTTGCCCGGGTGATGCCGGTATAGACCAGCTCCCGGGTGAGGATGGGGTTGGGGGCGTCGGGGAGCAGCAGGGCGGTGTGGGTGAATTCCGAGCCCTGGGATTTGTGTACTGTCATGGCAAAAACGGTTTCCACCGCCTGCAGGCGGCTGGGCAGTACCCACTTGATGTCGCCGCTGCCGTCGCTGGCCGGAAAGGCGACGCGCAGCAGGGTGCGACCGGGCGTTTCACTGGCGCTGCGGGCCTCGGGTACGGCGAGGGTGATACCGATATCGCCGTTCATCAGCCCCAGGCCGTAGTCGTTGCGGGTAACGAGTACCGGGCGGCCTTCGAACCAGCCCTGTTCCAGCTCCAGGTCGCTGGCCTTGAGCCAGCCGGCGCGGCGCAGGGCGCGGCCGATGCGCGGGTTAAGCCCTTCGATGCCCCAGGGCCTTTCCTGAGTGCGCACAGCAGCTGAAAGTGGCCGTGGGCGGCGAGCACCTGGCGGGCCCAGTCGTCGTAGGATTGGCGCGCTTCGCCTTCGCCGAAGTAGGGCTGCGTGGGACGTACCGCCTGCATCACGTCCAGGTAGTGGGCGTAGCCTCGCGGCGGCGCGATGGGTTCGCCGCGTCGGTCGTGACGACCTTCGCCGCTGTCGGTGAATCCGGCGGGGTTGCCGTTCACCACCAGGCGATCCAGCGCCGGGTCGTCGGCGTCCGCCAGGGCGAGGCGGGCTATATCGGCGTAACCCTGTTGGAAGATCTCGCGCACGGCGCGTTTCTTCTCTTTCTGGCCCTCTTTCTCATTCTGACCGGAACCGAGCGGGCGGTTGACCGCTTCGGCGAGCTGGCCGATGCCGCTCTTGGCATCGAAGCGGTGGCTCACCCGCAGCATGGCGATGGCCTGGTCCAGCGGCTGGCCGCCTTCGTCCTTGTACTGCTCAGGAATCGGCGTGCCGGTCACCCGTTGCAACCAGTCGCAGGTGGCCGGGGTGTAGTGGCCGCCTTCGGCGCGTTGGCATAGGTCGCCGAGTACGGCGCCGGCTTCCACCGAGGCGAGCTGGTCCTTGTCGCCGAGCAGGATCAGCCGCGCCCTGGGCGGCAGGGCGGTGAGCACGGCAGCCATCATCTCGATATCCACCATTGAGGCTTCGTCGATCACCAGGGCGTCCAGCGTCAGCGGATTGCCGGCATGGTGGCGGAAGTGGCGGGTATCCGGCCGTGAGCCCAGCAGGCGATGCAGTGTGGTCACTTCGGTGGGAATGCTGTCGCGCAGGGTTGAGATATCCACACCCTGTTGGCCCACGGCGGCGGCCAGTTCCACCAGCGAAAGCCCCTGCACCTGCTTGGCGATGGATTCGTTGAGCCGGGCGGCGGCCTTGCCGGTGGGGGCGGCCAGGCGAATGCGCAGCGGGCGCGGGGCGGCGCCGGCGGGTGCGGTTTCGCCTAGGGCCAGCGCCTGCAGCAACGCGAGCAGCTTGACCACGGTGGTGGTCTTGCCGGTGCCGGGGCCGCCGGTGATCACCGCGAAGCGCGAGCGGCTGGCCAGCGCACAGGCGGCCTGCTGCCAGTCGAGCTCATGTCCCGGGGTGAAGAGTGCCGCCAGTGCCCGGGCCAGGGTGACGGTATCGGCTTCTGCGTCGGTGGTGGCAGTAAGTCGGCTGCCGATCAGGCCGCGAATGTCCTGCTCGTACTGCCAGTAGCGGCGCAGGTAGAGCCGCACGTTGCCGTCGCGCTCGCTGCGCACCAGCGGAGTGTTTCCCGGTGGTTCGTTTCCATCCGCCACCAGGGCAGGGTGGTACAGGGCGTCGCGCCAGGTGGCGAGATCCAGCTCGGCCAGCAGGTCGCTGGGCAGCGGCGGCGGGTCGCTCAGGTCGTCGCCTTCCGGCGGCAGCGAGAGCGCCAGGTCGGGGGCGGCCAGGGTCTGGGCGAGATCGAGGCACACGTGGCCGCGGCCCAGCTGATGGCTGGCCAGCGCCGCGGCGAGCAGCAGCAGGGGCGGGGCGTCGCTCACCTCGCGCTGGAAGAAGCTGGCCAGCGCCCGGTCCAGCGCGCGCAGCCAGCCGCGCTCCACCCAGCGGTCGAGCAGAGCGAACAGCGCCTGGGTGTCGTGGAGCGCGGCTTGTACATTGCCCTGGGCGGCTTGGGGCGGTTCAGGTTCGGCGCCCTCGTCGGCTGCCTGGCTGCCGCCTGCGGGTTCCTCACCGAGATCGGCGAACAGGTCCGGGGTGGCGTCGTCGTGGTGCTTGCTGCGCTTGCTCATGCCGGCGCCTCCGTGGTGGTGCGGGTGCCTGCCGCTCGGGCGTCGCCCTGGAACAGTGCATCCAGCGCTTCGATCAGCTCCCGCGGGGGCGCTCGGCGTGTACGCCGCGACTCTCCGCATTCGCCCCCTGAGAAAGACGGTGAGCGAGCCGCCGATATGCCGGTCGTAATCGTAGCCTGGTAGGCGCGCCTTGAGCAGCCGATGCAGGGCCAGCAGGTAGAGCGCGTACTGCAGGTCGTAGCGCTTGGCGGCCACCGCCTGGCGCATGGCCTCCTGGCGGTAGGCGCTGTCGTCCGGCCCCAGGTGGTTCGATTTCCAGTCGGCCACGTAGTAGCGCCCATCAAATTCGAACACCAGGTCGATGAAGCCCTTGAGCATGCCGTTGAGGGTGTCGGCATCCAGCGCGGGGCGGGGCAGGCCGGCACCCGAGCCGTTATCCGGGCTTGCCAGTGTGTAAGCACTTACGAGGGCGTCCAGCCGGCGAGTGTCGACCTGGCGCGAGGCGAACCAGAACTCCATCTCGACCTGGTAGCTCGTCAGCGCTTCGAGCCTGAGGCTGCCCGCGCCGTTGGGCAGCGGCAGCGGGGCGGCGAGCAGGGTGCCGAACCAGGCGTGCAGGGTGTTCAGCCACGGCTGCCAGCCGCGCACCTGGCAGCGCCGCGCCAGGGTCTCCTCGCGCAAGGCGGGGTCGCGGGCCACCCGTGAGAAACCGTGCTCGCCCGCCCACTCCAAAATCCCATGCAGGAATGTCCCAGGCCCGGGGCCTCTGGGGAACCGGTGTAAGGAAGGCAACGGTTCGCTCTGGCCGCTGTCGCGGGGCTCTTCCAATACCTCCAGCGCGGTGGCCTCCATGGCGGTGGCGGGTTCCGGCAGGCTGCCGCTCCGCTGCGCTTCGCTGTCATGGGGCTTAACAGGTGAGTTAGTCCTTACTGGGGCGCTGGCCGATTCGACGCTGACGATCTCGCCGGAGAGGCGCAGCGCCGAGTAGCTGGCGATCCACCAGTGCTCTCGGGCGGGGCGCGTTGGAATGCGCGCTTCGCCAAGGGCATCGTCGCGCTCGGTTTGGCGGACGATCTGCGCATGGGCCGGCGGCGCCGGGGCGATCTCGATGGCGGCGCAGTCGCCCTTGAGCCTGGCGAGCGCTTCGCTGAATCCAGCCGGGCTCAGCGCTTCGCCGTTGGCCAGCAGCTGGCCGGTGGCGCTGCCTTCGCCGCCCTTGAGCGGGGCCATGCCGAGCCAGGTGGCGTGGCGGGCGCGGGTCAGCGCCACGTAGAGCTTGCGCAGGTCTTCGCCCAGGCGTTCGCGGTCGACGGTGGCCAGGGCCTCGTCGTCGGCTTCCAGGCTGATGCGCAGGCGGCCCTCGGCGTCGTGCCAGCGCAGCGGCGAGTCGTCCTTCTTCGTCGGGCGGTGGTTGCAGATGAAGGGCAGGAACACCAGCGGGTACTCCAACCCCTTGGACTTGTGAATGGTGATGACCTGCACCAGGTCGGCGTCGCTCTCCAGGCGCAGCTTGTGGGTGTCGCCGTGGCCTTCGGGGTTGGCGATGGCCTCGGCGAGAAAGCGGATCAGCGCGTGTTCGCCGTCGAGCTCCTGGCTGGCGTGTTGCAATAATTCCCCTAAGTGCAGCAGGTCGGTAAGTGCTCTCTCACCGTCACTGGCAGGCCCCCAGGCGAGCAGACGCGTAGCCACGTTGAAGTCATGGATGATCTTGCGCACCAATGGCAGCACACCCTGGCGCTGCCACAGCCGATGGTAGTCGCGGAACTGCAGTACGCGGCCTTCCCAGGCCAGCTCGTCTTCGTTCAACTTATCCAGCGTGGCGATATCGAGCCCCAGCACCGGGGTGGCCAGGGCGGTACGCAGCAGCCTGTCGTCGTCGGGCGCCGCGCAGGCGCGCAGCCAGGCGTCGAGCTGGGGGGCGACCGGCGAGGCGAACACCTTGTCCTTGTCGGAGAGGTAGACGCTCTTCACCCCGCGCCGGGCCAGCGCCTGGCGGATCGAGCGCGCCTCGCCCAGGCCGTTGACCAGCACCGCCATATCGGAAGGCTTGAGCGGCTGCAATTCGCCCTGCTCGTTGCGGAAGCCGGCACTGCCGCTTAGCCCCTCGTTGAGCAACTCCACCATGGTGGAGGCGCAGCGCTCGGCCATCTCCTGCTGGTAGGCGGTCTTGGAGAGCGGTTCGTCGCACTCTAGCTGCCACAGGGTCATGGCCGGCAGGGGCTGGCCCTGGCGGGTGAGTGAGTCCTTGCGTCCTTTGGCGCCAACCGCATTGAAGGGAACGGGGTTCCCTCGGGCGAGTTGAACAGGAAGGCGCCGGGCGGGTGGGCTTCGGCGAATGCGAAGCAGCGGTTCACCGCCTCGACCATCTCGCGGCTGGAGCGGAAGTTGGTGCCCAGGGTGACGTGGCGGCCTTGGGTGTCGCGGCGGGCGCGCAGGTAGGTATGGATGTCGGCGCCGCGGAAGGCGTAGATCGCCTGCTTGGGGTCGCCGATCAGAAATACTCCGCACTCTGGGCGGTTCTCGCGGATGCGGTACACGCAGTCGAAGATGCGGTACTGCACCGGGTCGGTGTCCTGGAACTCGTCGACCAGGGCGACCGGGAACTGGCGGCGGATCTGTGCGCCCAGCGCCTCGCAGTTGGGGCCGGTGAGGGCCCGGTCGAGATGGGTGAGCAGCTCGTTGGGGCCCATCTCGGCGCGGCGCTCCTGCTCGCGGTCGAGCCGCGCCCGGCACCAGTGCACGGCGTGGGTGAGCAGATCGGCGTAGGGATCGGGCAGGGCGTTGAGTTCGTCCTGGAGCTTTTCCAGCGCGGCCAGCGCCGGGTGATCCGGCGGCTCGCCCTTGAGCCAGATATCGGCCATGCCCTGGGGCGTGAGGCGCTTCCAGGCGGCCTCGGTCAGGCCGGGCCAAGTGGCCTCCCCTTGGCACCATTCACGCAGGGCGCCGAGCCAGTTGGCGCGGCTCTTGGCGTTGAAGCTCTGGCCCTTGAAGGCCTTCTGCTGGGCGGCCTCTTCGAACAGCGCTTCGCACTCGTCCACCCACTGGGGCCAGGGGCCTTGAGCTGGGCCAGGCGCTCGGCGGTTTCGCGGCTGGCGTTGGCGATGGTCTCGGCCGGGGGCGGGGCGTGCTTGTTCAGTGCATCGGCTTCGGGCATCAGGCCGCGCACGGCGGCGTGCAGCTGCTCGGGGGTACTCCAGTGGCGCACCACGGTGGCCAGCTCGTCGAGGTTGAGCGGGTAGTAGAAGCTGCGCCAGTAGTCGCGCACCACCTCGAGTTCCAGCTCGGTCTGGTCGTTTTCCAGGTTGAGCGAGAACAGGCTGCCGCTGTCGAAGGCGTGCTCGCGCAGCATGCGATAGCACCAGCTGTGGATGGTAGAGACGGCGGCCTCGTCCATCCATTCGGCGGCGAGCTGCAGGCGTCGGGCGCAGGCGGGCCAGGTGGAGGGATCGTATTGGTCGCGGAGGGCCAGGAGCAGTGGATCTGGTGGTCGCAGGCCTTCGCGTGCAGCTCCTGCGGAGGCGCTGTGAACCCATCCCTGGGCGCTACATTTGACATCCCTGTCAAATGATCTCCGCCAGGAGCTGCCCCCGAGGCCTCTGCAAGGTTCAGGTTCGATTCATGCCCTTCTAGAAACACACCAGCGGCTTCCACCAGCCGCGCGCGAATCCGCTCGCGCAGCTCCTGGGTGGCGGCGTTGGTAAAGGTGACGACGAGGATCTCGGGTGGCGTGAGCGGGCGCTCGAAGGCGGCCTCGTCGTTGGCCGAGCGGGCGCCGAGTACCAGGCGCACGTAGAGCAGGGCGATGGTGAAGGTCTTGCCTGTGCCGGCGCTGGCCTCAATGAGCCTGCTGCCATGCAGAGGGAAGTCGAGCGGATTCAGCTGCGTGACGTTGCTCATGCCTGGCTCCCCGTTGCCTTCTTCCCGCTCTGTTTCTTGTCACCCTCTTTCTTGTCGCCTTTCACGGCCAGATGCACCGGGGCGAGCAGCCGTTCGGTGAGTTCGGCGAAGCCGAGCCTGTCCTGACGGGCTTCATAGAGCGCGGTGAAGCTGGGCCAGCGGTGGGCGAGGTAGGCGTTGCGGCCCGCCTCACCGGCGTTGAAGTCGTCGCCGTTGTAGGTACTGGCGGCGGCGCGCCAGGCGTCGCTGTCGCGCTCGGTATCGGGCGTTCCCAACTTGCTAAGCCAGACGAAGGCGGTATCACAGGGAGCGGCAGCGGTATCTGCATGCCGGCCTGCCAGGTGCGAACGATTTCGCGCAGCTGCTGGCGGGCCGCTTCCGGGTCGAGGGGCGGCAGGGTGACGTGGCCGGCCTTGGAGAGCAGCAGGCTGGTCATGGGCCGGTCGTTCAAATGGCCTGCCAGGTGCGCGACCCAGTGGCGCAGGATGTGCGACCAGCGGTACTTGCCTTTCTTGACCAGGCTGCTGCTGGCGAGCACCAGGCGGCAGCGCTCGCCGGTGGCGCTCTCGCGCAGTTCGTCGAGCCAGTCTTCGATGGGCGGGGCGCCGGGCACGTCGAGCTGCACCGGCTCGGGCTCCTCGATGGTGCGGGGCCAGGCGTCCAGCGCTTCCTCGTAGGCTTCGAACAGTGCGTCCATCGGTTCGCTGAGCTGTTCGCGCATGCGTTCGCCGAAGGCGCCCATGGCCAGCACGCCTTGGCCCTGCAAGCGGTCGAGGGTGTCGAGCAGCACGGGCAGGCGCTCGCGGCCTTCATCCAGGGCGCGGCGCTGCTCGCGGATCAGCAGGTCCTGTAGCTGCCAGTTGGCGAGGCCGTCCAGGTCGAAGGGCTCGTGGTCGAGGCTGACGATATCCTCGCGTTCCAGGAAGACCTTGAGGCGCGTGGTGAAGAAGGCGCGGGCCGGGTCTCTCAAAAGCTCCCTAGCTGCGTGATAGTCAGCGGGGCGTCCTGGGTGTATGGCGTCAGCTCGAGGGGCGCCGTTGCCGGGGCCGCTTCACCATGCGCATGTCCATGAATTTCGCGCCACTCGTAGGCGTAGGTGAACAGCCGCTTGGCCGCCACATCGTGCTCGGCCTGCTGCGCCTCGCTGGGAAAGTAGCGGCGGCTGAACGGCTGCAGCGGGTGCTCGGTGGTGAGGGCGGCGAGCAGGTCGCTGCCGTCGGCCGTTTGCCAACCGGCCTGTAGATGATCGCGCAGCTGGCCGACCAGCACCGAGGGCGGCTTCTCGCTGTTGTCGACGATGCTGCGGCCCACCCAACTGACGTAGAGCTGCTCCCGGGCGGAGAGCAGCGCTTCCAGGAACAGGTAGCGGTCGTCCTCGCGGCGCGAGCGGTCGCCGGGGCGGTAGTCGCCGTTCATTAGGTCGAAGTCCATCGGCGGGTGGCTGCGCGGGTAGTCGCCATCGTTCATGCCCAGCAGGCACACCCGCTTGAACGGGATGGCGCGCATCGGCATCAGGGTGGCGAAATTGACCGCGCCGGCCAGGAAGCGCTGCGACAGGCTGGGCTCGTCGATCTGGGCCAGCCAGTGCTCGCGCACTACCGAGAGCGGCAGCTCGCGGGTCAGCCCGGCCTCCTCGGCGCTCTCCTGCCAGCTCTGCAGCGCCTGTTCGAGCTGGGCCAGCATCAGGCTGTCTTCCGGTGCTTCCGCCAGAAAGCTCGCCTCCAGCAGGGTGCGCAGGCGCGCTACCCAGTTGGCCACGTCGGTGGGCTCGCGCAGGCGGCGCCACTGCTGCTCCAGGGTTTCCAGCAGCGCGGCCAGCGGGCCGGCCAGCGCCGCTTCCAGCCCGCCGATGTCGTCGAAGGGTTCGATGCCCTGCCACGGGCCGCTGGTGGCCTCGCCCACGGCGTAGCCCAGCAGCAGCCGGCGCAGGCCGAAGGCCCAGGTGTTCTGCTCCATGCCGGCGGGCAGGTCGAGGCTGCCGCGCTGGCCGGCGTCGAGCCCCCAGCGGATGCCGGCACCCTCGATCCAGCGGCGCAAGGTGGGCACGTCCTGCTCGTCGATGCCGAAGCGGGCGCGCAGCGCGGGCACGTCGAGCAGGTCGAGCAGGTCGCTCACCGAGAGGCGCAGCTCCGGCAGGTGCAGCAGTTTCTCCAGTGCGATCAGCAGCGGCAGGCGGTGGCGGCTGCCCTGGTCGGAGAGGGTGAAGGGGATGTAGCGCGGGTCGTCGCGTTCCAGCTGTCCGAATACCGCCTGAACATGCGGAGCGTAGTGGTCGATATCCGGCACCATCACGATCACGTCGCGGGGCTTGAGCTTCGGGTCGGCGCTGAAGGCGGCGAGCAGCTGGTCGTGCAGGATCTCCACTTCGCGCTGGGGGCTGTGGGCGGCGTGGAAGACGATGGAGTCGTCGCGGCTCGGGTCCACCGCCGGCCAGGTCTCGCGGGTCTCGTGCAGCGGGCGCAGCTCGCGGATGTCGTCCTGCAACTGCTGCAGCAGCCGGCCGTCGCCCTCGCGCACGAAGGGCTCGAACAGGTCGATGCGCAGCGAGTCGGCCCGGAACAAGGCCTCGTACTGCTGGGCGTCGTCGTGCTCGTCGAGCAGGCGCAGGTAGTCGCGGCCCTGCTTACCCCAGGCGGCGAGCAGCGGCTGAGCGTGCAGGTGCAGGCTCTCGGCTCCGTCACCACTGGCGTCGCCAACGCCGAGCACGTCGAGCCGTTCGGGCATGCCGGCCTTGCGCCGTTGGCGGTAGCGCTGGGCGCGGAGCAGGTCCTTGTGTTCGATGATGTCGGCCCAGTAGTGCTGGCAGGGTTGTGCACGCACAGCACCACCTGGCAGCAGCGGGCGATGGCGGCCAGGGCTTCCAGCGCCTGCTGCGGCAGCGAGGAGATGCCGAACACCATCACCCGCCGCGGCAGGCCGGGGGCACTTGCCACCGTGAAGCTCGCGGGCGGCGGCGAGAAAGCGCCGGTGCACCATGGCGCGGCTGGAGGCCACGCCGTCGTCGCCTACGTCCTCGGCAACGCTGTTCACCACGGCACGCCACAGGGCCGGCTGCCAGCGCTGGGTGTCGGGAAGCGTCTGGGCTTCGCCGCGGGCGGAGATCAGCACGTCTTCGCCGCGGGACCAGGCCTCGAGCCAGTCGGCGCGGTACACCTGGTACTGGTCGAACAGGTCGGCCAGGCGCTCGGCGAGCTGGTGATGCTTGCGCAGGTCGCTGTCGCCTTCGAGAAAGCGGCGCAGCGGGGCGAACTCGTCGCGCGGCATCAACTCCGGCAGCAGGCGCAGCAGCCGCCACAGCAGGCGCGACTTGTCGAAGGGCGAGGTGGCCGGCACCGCGTTGGGGTCGTCTTCCACATGGTTGAGTACCGCGCGGTAGGCCTGCCACAGGAAGCGCGCCGGCAGGGTGACGTCCAGCGCGGCGGCGATGCCGCTGCCGCCGTCGGCCTCGTCGGCGGCCAGCGCCAGTTTCATCCACTGGCCGATGCCGTTGCTCTGCACCAGGATCGTCTCGTTCTCCAGCGGCGCCAGCGGGTGGCGCTTCATCCACGCCACCGACACGCCGCGCAGGTCCTCCAGGCGATTGCCGTGAACGACCATGAAGCCGGGGGTGAGGGCACTCTCCTGGGGGGCGGCGAACGGCATGGCGGGCTTCCTGCGAATGGCGAGACTTCATGGTGCCGCAAAAGCGTAGGTGGATAAATGCCGTTGATTCGTCTTGGCTAATCTAATTCGGCGGCTGCCCGTCGGTGGAGATGACCGGCAGGCCGGCGAGATCGATCTCCCCATGCTGGCTGGTCACCGTCAACCGGCTCTGGTCTCGCTGCTGCTGGGCAAAGCCACTGATGCGATGGTCAAGGGTGTCATAGACCCGGACGCTGTCTCCGCTCTGCACAACAAGGCGCCGAGCCTGTGCAAAGTAGGCATAGCGTGAACCCTTCTGTTCGCCGGTGGCGTTGGGTGAGCCGAGTTCTGCAGGCCACCAGGTCGTCTTTCCGTTCATGTCGGATCCCCCGGCTGCTTCATGATTCACTCGCCAGGTTCTTCACCGGCCGGCCCGCGTCGAAGGCCAGCAGGTTGTCGAAGGCATCGCCGAAATAAAGCTCGTAGCTGTCCTTCTCCACGTAGCCCAGGTGCGGGGTGGCGAGGATGTTGGGCAGTGCCAGCAGCGGGTGGCCGGCCACCGGCTCCTCGTCGAAGACATCCACCGCGGCACGTCCCGGGTGGCCTTTGCGCAGGGCCGCTTCCAGGGCGCCCGGGGCGATCAGCGGTGCGCGGCTGGTGTTGACCAGCAGTGCCGTGGGCTTCATGCGGGCGAGGTCCTCGGCGCTGACGATGCCGCGGGTGGCGTCGTTCAAGCGCAGGTGCAGGCTGAGTACGTCGCTGCGTTCGAACAGCTCAGCCTGGCTGGCCGCCACGTCGAGGCCCGCCTCGGCGGCGCGGCTGATTGAGCCCTCGCGGCCCCACACCAGCACGTTCATCTCGAAGGCCTGGCCGTAGCGGGCCACCAGCTTGCCGATCTTGCCGTAGCCGAAGATGCCCAGCGTGCGGCCCTTGAGCCCGGTGCCCAGGGTGCGCTGCCAGCGGCCCGCCTTGAGGTTGTCGAATTCCTCGGGAATATGACGCATGGCGGCCAGTACCAGGCCCCAGGTGAGCTCGGCGGCGGCATACGGCGAGCCGGTGCCTGCCATCACCGTGACCCCATGGCGCTTGCACGCGGCCAGGTCGACGTGGGCCGCGCCGCCGCCGGTCTGGCTGATGACCTTCAGCCCGGGCAGCCGCGCCAGCAGCGAGGCGGTAATCGGCGTGCGCTCGCGAATCAGCACCAGGGCCTCGGCGTCGGTGAAGCGCTCCACCAGGGCGTCTTCGTCGGTCAGGGTATCGTTGTAGATAGTGACGTCGTGGCCTTTTAGCTTGGCAAAGGCGTCCAGGTCGCGTACGCAATCCTGATAGTCGTCGGGGATCACGATCTTCATCGGTGGGGCTCCGGTGGCTTGAAGAAACATCTGTCGCGTCAAGATGCTAATGTGCGGTGAACCGTGGTGTATTGCCAGTCGCCGGCACGCGCAACCGCAGGGTAGCGAGCGGTAAGCGGTTGCAACGTCGCTCGATTTTCGCTCATGTCGGGCCTACAGTGACGGCAGGAACGCCAGTGGAGCCGTCATGTTTCCCGAGTTCACCCTTTGCTATTCCCGCCTGCCCGAGCGCTTCTATGAACGCTTCGAGCCGGTGCCCGTACGTGAGCCGCACTTGGTGGCCTTCAACCGGCCTCTTGCCGAGGCGCTGGGCTTCGACCTTGCCGCCTTCGATGCGGAAGAGGCTGCCGTGTGGTTTGCCGGTAACGTGGTGCCGCGTGGCGCCGAGCCGCTGGCCCAGGCCTACGCCGGGCACCAGTTCGGCGGCTTCGTGCCGCGACTGGGTGACGGCCGGGCGGTGCTGCTCGGCGAGGTGACCGACCACGACGGCCGGTTGCGCGACATCCAGCTCAAGGGGCGGGGCGCACGCCCTTTCCCGCGGCGGCGATGGGCGTTCGCCCTTGGGTCCGGTGCTGCGCGAGTACCTCGTCAGCGAGGCGATGCACGCCATGGGCATACCGGCCACGCGGGCGCTGGCTGCGGTGACCACCGGGGAACGGGTGATGCGCGGCATTCCCGAACCGGGGGCCATCCTGACCCGGGTGGCCTCCAGCCATATCCGCGTGGGTACTTTCCAGTACTTCGCCGCCCGCGGCGATATCGAAGGCGTACGCGAGCTGGCCGGGCACGTCATCGAGCGTCACTATCCGGAACTCGAGTCGAAGCAGGGCGGCGAGCGCTACCTGGGCCTGCTCGAAGCGGTGCAGGCGCGCCAGGCGGCGCTGATCGCCAAATGGATGGGGGTGGGCTTCATCCATGGCGTGATGAACACCGACAACACCACGATTTCCGGCGAGACCATCGACTTCGGCCCCTGCGCCTTCATGGAGCAGTACGACCCGCAGATGGTGTTCAGCTCCATCGACGAGGGCGGGCGCTACGCCTACTCCAACCAGCCGTGGATCGCCCAGTGGAACCTGGCGCGGCTGGCCGAGACCCTGCTGCCGCTGATCGATGATGACAGCGACAAGGCGGTGGAGCGCGCCACCGAGCTGCTGCAGCGCTTCCCCGAGCAGTACGAAGCCGAATGGCTTGGGGTAATGCGCGCCAAGCTCGGCCTTGAGCAGCCGCAGCCGGGCGACAAGGCGTTGATCGAGGCGCTGCTGGCGACGATGCATCGCGGCCGCGCCGACTTCACCCTGAGCTTCCGCCAACTGGCCGCTGCGGCAGAAAACCCCGAGGCGGAAGCCGCGCTGGTCGCGCTGTTCGAGCGCCCCGAGGAGATCGCCGGCTGGCTCGAGGAGTGGCGCGCTCGCCTTGCCCAGGAGGTGCTAAACGAGAGCGAGAGGGCGCAGCGGATGCGTTGGGTCAACCCGGCGTTCATCCCGCGTAACCACCGCGTGCAGCAGGCGCTCACCGCGGCCATGGACGAGAACGACTTCGGCCCCTTCGAGACGCTACTGCAGGTCGTGACTCATCCTTTCGATGACCAGCCGGGCCGTGAAGAATTCACGCTCCCGGCCGAGCCCACCGAGCGGGTCTTTCGTACCTTCTGCGGGACGTAAAGCCCTTTCTCAGGCCCCTGGCAGCACCAGCTCCCGCGCCTCGCCCATCAGCAGCGCCCGGTTGGCCTCCAGCGCCTCGCGCAGGAAATCCCACAGCAGCCTGACCCGTGCCAGCCTGCGCTGCTCCTGGCGCGCGGTGATCCAGAACTGGCGCACGATCTCTACCTCGTCGTCGAGCACGCTTTCGAGCCGCTCACCGGTCTCGGCCATGAAGCAGGGCAGCACGGCAAGCCCCGCCCCTGCAGGGCCGCGGCGTGCTGGGTGGTGACGCTGGTGCTGCGGATCGAGAAGTGCGGTGCCGTGCCCACCACCGCGGGATCGAGCAGCGGGTCAAGGTAGTTGAGCTGCTCGCTGAAGATCAGGTCGTCGACATAGCCGATCAGCCGGTGATGGCTCAGCTCGGCGAGCCGCGAGGGGTGCCCGTGGCGGGCGAGATAGGCCGGGCTGGCGTAGAGCCTGAGCCGGTAGTCGCACAGCCGGGAGATCACCAGCCCCTGGCTTGCCGGGCGCTCCACGGTGATCGCGAGATCCGCCTCGTGGCGGCTCAGGTTGACCACCCGGGGCAGGGCGAGCAGGTCCAGAGTGATACCCGGATGACGCTCGCAGAAGGCCGAAAGCAGCGGGGCGATGACCCAGGTGCCGAAGCCTTCGGTTACGCCCAGGCGGATCTGGCCGCTCAATTGACGGTTCTTGTCGGCCAGGCTTTCGCCCGCCTCGAAGGCGTGGCGGGCCATCTCCTCGGCGTGGGCCAGCAGCTGCTGGCCGGCCTCGGTCAGGTGATAGCCATGGGTGCTACGCTCGAAGAGCTGGGTGTTGAGTTTCTGCTCGAAGCGTCGGGTGCGGCGCGACAGGGTGGAGTGGTCGACCCCCAGGCGTCGGGCGGCGTCGGTGAGGCGCTGGCTGCGCGCCACTTCGAGAAAGATCTGGATATCCTGCCAGTCGAGCATGGGAAGTCTCCATAAACGCGCTGCTTGTGCATTATTGCACAAAGCATGTGAACAACTACCCGTTGTCACCTCCCTGCGCGACTGGATAGACTCGATTTCAACGTATTTCGTGTATTTATACACAGAAAGTCTAATGCGCTTGAACAGCCACGATGACAATAAGTAGAGGAGCTTTTGCCGCCATGTCGATCCGCGAAATCCCAATGTTTATCGACGGCCAGGCCGTCCCGTCCCAGAGCCAGGAGTGGCGTGACGTGGTCAATCCTGCCACGCAGGAAGTGGTAGCACGCGTGCCGTTCTGCACCGCCGAGGAAGTCGATCGTGCCGTGGCCAGCGCCAAGGAGGCGTTCAAGACCTGGCGCAAGACGCCGCTGGGCAAGCGCATGCGCATCATGCTCAAGCTCCAGGCGCTGATTCGCGAGCACACCGACGAGCTGGCCGCGCTGATCACCGAGGAGCACGGCAAGACCCTACCCGACGCCGTGGGCGAGGTGGGCCGCGGCCTGGAAGTAGTGGAGCACGCCTGCTCGATCACCAGCCTGCAGCTGGGCGAGCTGGCCGAGAACGCGGCCAGCGAGGTGGATGTCTATACCCTCAACCAGCCGCTGGGCGTGGGGGCGGGCATCACCGCCTTCAACTTCCCGATCATGCTGCCCTGCTTCATGTTCCCGCTGGCCATTGCCACCGGCAACACCTTCGTGCTCAAGCCCTCCGAGCAGGACCCCACTTCCACCATGCGCCTGGTCGAGCTGGCGCACGAGGCGGGCATTCCTGCCGGCGTGCTCAACGTGGTGCACGGCGGCCCGGACGTGGCCAACCAGATCGCCGACCACCAGGACATCAAGGCGCTCTCGTTCATCGGCTCCACCCACGTGGGCTCACTGCTTTACAACCGCGCTGCCGCCGCCGGCAAGCGTATGCAGTCGATGATGGGTGCCAAGAACCACTGCGTGATCATGCCGGATGCCAATCGCAGCCAGGCCATCAACAACCTGCTCGGCTCCGCCTACGGCGCTGCCGGCCAGCGCTGCATGGCCAACTCGGTGGTGGTGCTGGTAGGCGAGGCCCGCGAGTGGCTGGAAGACATCGTCGAGGGCACCCGCAGCATGAAGGTGGGCCCTGGCACCCAGACCGACGCGGACCTGGGCCCGCTGGTCTCCCCCAGCCAAGGAACGCGTGGAGCGCCTGATCAGCGCTGGAGAGAAGGAAGGCGCCAGGCTGCTGGTCGACGGCCGCGGCTACCAGGTAGAAGGCTACCCGAACGGCAACTTCGTTGGCCCGACCCTATTCGCCGACGTGACCCCGGAGATGAGCATCTACCGCGAGGAGATCTTCGGCCCGGTGCTGTGCGTGGTGAGCGTCGAGACCCTGGACGAGGCGATCGAATTCATCAACGCCAACCCCAACGGCAACGGCACCTCGATCTTCACCAACTCCGGTTGGGTGGCGCGCCGCTTCGAGACCGACATCGACATCGGCCAGATTGGCATCAACGTGCCGATCCCGGTGCCGGTGGCCTACTTCAGCTTCACCGGATCGCGGGCGTCCAAGCTCGGTGACCTAGGCCCCAACGGCAAGCAGGCGATCCAGTTCTGGACCCAGACCAAGACCGTCACCGCACGCTGGTTTGAGCCGGAGAACGTCTCCAGCGGCATCAACAGCACCATCTCGTTGAGCTGACAGCGACGCGAGGTGTAAGAAATCGGCCCCGTCTTCCCGGAGACGGGGCCGATTCACGTCTGTGCGCAGCGTACGTACTGCAAGACCTGCTAAAGTAGCCGCCTCCGTCAACGACAACGGGACGTAACGTGCCCAAGCACCGCGCCTTGCCCCGCCTGCTGTCGGGTGCCATTTCCTGGCTGTTGCTACTACTGATGCTGTTGCCCCTGCAGGCCAGCGCCGCGATCGACGCGTCGCTGGAAAGCGGAGAGCGCAACCTCGGTCCGGAGGTGTGGCTCCTGGAAGACGCCGGGCGCAAACTGAGCATCGAGACGATCCTGGCATCGCCGCAGGGCCTGGCCTGGCAGGCTTCCCGTCAGAACCACCTGAACTTCAGCTTCTCGACATCGGCGTGGTGGGTGCGCTTCGAGGTGCTCAATGATTCGCCGGCCGCCCTGCAGCGACTGCTGGAGCTGGCCATGCCGCTCCACGACTATCTCGACGCCTGGGTCGTCGACGCGCAGGGGCAGGTGGTCCAGTCATGGCACACAGGCAACCGCCTGCCCTTCGATTCGCGGCCGGTGGCGCACCGCACCTTCGTTCTGCCGCTCGAACTGCCGCCCGGTGAAAGGCGCCAGGTGGTACTGCGCCTGGATACCCACGACGGGCTGTTCGATGCCACGCCGCTCTATCTTATGTCGCCCCTGGGCTTTCTGGAGCGTGCCCAGCGCGAGCTGATGGCGTTCAGCTTTTATTTCGGCGCGCTGCTGGCGCTGCTGATCTACAACTTGCTGCTCTACCTCGCGACTCGCGAGCGCCTGCTGCTGATCTACGTGGTCTACCTGGGTGCCTTTTTCCTGCTAATGTTCATCGCGCGCGGCTACGCCTTCCAGTACTGGTGGCCCGACCACCCAACCTTCAACAACCAGATCGTACCGCTCAACATCGGTGTTTTCGCCATTACCCTGGCAATGTTCAGCGACGCGTACCTGGGTCTGAGGCGCCACGCGCCGCGGCTGGCTTGGGCGATGTACGGCATGGCAGGCCTGTGCCTGGTGAGTGCACTGCCGGCGCTGCTGGGGCACTACGCGCCCGTCTTGCGCGGGCAGATTCCCTCCGCCATTGCACTGGCCCTGCTGTTGCTCGGGTTGGCGGCCTGGCGAAGCATCCGGGGCGATACGCTGGCAAGGATCTTCCTGCTGGCGTGGAGCGTGCTGCTGGTAGGCGTTGGGCTCTACTTCCTGCGCGTGGCGGGTCTGCTGCCCTACAACCTGGTGACCGAATATGCGGTGCAAGCCGGTTCAGGCCTTGAATTCCTGCTGCTGGCGCTGGGGCTGGCCTGGAAATTCAATCGGCTCAAGAACGATCGGCTGCTTGCCCAGCAGCAAGCCCATGACATGCAGCGTCAGCTCAACGAGCGCCTGGAGGAGGAGGTGCGACAGCGCACCCGGGAGCTTGAGAAGGCCAATCGGCAGCTAGCCTCCCTGGCGCAGACAGACCCGTTGACTGGCCTGATGAACCGCCGCACCTTCGAGGCGACGATCAACGAGGAGCTCAAGCGGCGCGAGCGTGACGGCAAGCCGCTGCTGTTCGCCATGATGGATGTCGACGACTTCAAGCTATTCAACGACAGCTGCGGCCACCAGGCCGGTGACCATGTGCTGGTCGAAGTGGCGGGCTTGCTGCGGTCGCACTTCCGGCGTACCGGCGACCGCCTGTTTCGCCTGGGCGGCGAGGAGTTTGGTCTGCTGCTCGAAGCCGAATCCTTTGCCGCCGGGCATCAAGCGCTGGAGCGCTTTCGCCAGGCGCTCGCAGGGCTCGAGATCGTTCACCCTGCCTCGCGCCACGGCGTGATCACCGGCTCCTTCGGCCTGGTGTACACACAAGGCCGGGCGCATATCCGCGACGCCATGGTGCTCTACCGTGAAGCGGATCAAGCCATGTACGAAGCCAAGGAGCAGGGGCGTAATCGGATCGTGGCGAAGCGCTTCCTGGCAACGGCCTAAGTCGCATGGACAGGTAGCTGACGTTAACGTTAACTGGATATTCGCAGAATAACGATAATGTCAGGAGCCACTCGCATGCCCACCCCACTGAGCCGTTTTCCCGTTCCCGAGTCGCTCGACGACCTGCCCCAGGACATTCGCGACGCCATCCTGGCCGTTCAGGAAAAAGCCGGCTTCGTACCCAACGTCTTTCTGATGCTGGCCCACCGCCCGGCGGAATTTCGAGCCTTCTTCGCCTATCACGATGCGCTGATGGAGCGCGAGTCCGACACCCTGACCAAGGCGGAAAAAGAGCTGATCGTGGTTGCCACCAGCGCCCGCAATCGTTGCCTCTACTGCGTGGTGGCCCATGGCGCGCTGGTACGCATCTACAGCAAGGACCCGCTGCTGGCCGACCAGGTGGCCATCAACCATCACACCGCGCCGATCAGCGAGCGCCACCGAGTGATGCTCGACTTCGCGTTCCACTGCGGCCTGGAGGTGGGTGAGCTTACCGACGAGTGGCAGGCTCGGCTGACCGAAGTGGGCTTTACCCACGACGACATCTGGGACATCGGTGCCGTCGCGGCCTTCTTCAGCCTCTCCAACCGCCTGGTTACCCTTACCGGCACCCCGCCCAACCCGGAGTTCTACCTGCTGGGCAGGGTGCCCCGCGAGAAATAGGCAGTCGGCCGGCGAGCGCTTCATGGCGCCAGCCTGGTAGGCGTACCGCCATGGCGGGGTATCGGTGCTCAGGTGCTGCGGCACGCCT
Organism: Halomonas sp. E19; assembly: GCF_052439355.1. Classification (NCBI taxonomy): domain Bacteria; kingdom Pseudomonadati; phylum Pseudomonadota; class Gammaproteobacteria; order Oceanospirillales; family Halomonadaceae; genus Halomonas; species Halomonas sp. E19. The sequence goes on from NZ_JBNFWU010000001.1 coordinate 254,612, forward strand.
TCAGTAGCGCCAGCACGGGTTCCAACTGGCTGATATGCAGGGCCAGTACGCTATGTCCTTGTTGGCCGTCGACGGGGCGGATCACGGCGAATTCCCCCTCTTCAAGGTGGAATTCATGCACCTCGCGGGTGCCTTCCTGGGTTTCGCAGCGGATCGAGCGGTAGCGGTCGTCTTCGCCGTAGGTGAGCCGGTAGTACACCTTGAAGAAGGTGTAGAGCGTCAGGCCGTGCTCGAAGGCGGGCCAGTGGGCGGGGATGCTGCGGGTCTCGTCATCCAGCGCCTGGCCCTTGGCTTTGGCAGCGGCAATGGCGTCGGCCAGCGGGGCGGCGAGCAGCGTGGCGTCGTCGCGGGGCAGTGAAGAGGTGCGGTCCAGCCTCGGCTGATAGCGCTGGCACACCTCCTCGAATTCAACCAGCGATGCGATGGGGTGGTCGCCGTGTGCCAGGTCGGCAGGTTCAAAACCGCCGTTCTCCCAGCCGTGTATGACCCTAAGCGTCAGGCGGCCCTCAGCCAGCGGCTCGTGGACCAGCGCCTGCAGGGCGATTCGCAGATGCAGCTGGCGCTCCGTCACCAGGTTGTCGAAGGCGGTGTAAGGGTCGGCAAAGATGTGGTGAAGGCGCCCTGGGGCATGTTCCTCGGCTTCGCTGAAAGGCATGTCAGGCTCCCTGCGGGAAGAAGGCGTTTAGTTTTTTCGTTGTTATAGCATTCCAGGGGTGCCGTCATATCGGCCTGGATCGGGCCAGCTTGAGGGCAGTCGTTACCTTTCTTTCCTGGTTCAGTAGGTTTCTCCGCGCGTGCTTACGCTGAAATTAGAGCCAACCTCTTAAGTAGTATTTTCTGATAAAATCGAGTTATTTCTTTGTCCTATTATGGCGCTTTAGTGATTTACGCCTGCACAAATTGTCAACATAGTTGTCATTTTGTCGGTTATTGTCCCTGTCTTTATGACTCTCGTTGGGCTTTCCTGATTAAACAATTTATTGAATTAAAACGGATTTATAGATTTTTTTGATTGATTGGCCTCCTGGTTGCTTGTTCTTGGTTGAGATCAGGACATGATATGTGTCCACTTCAACAAGCGACCCGCTCCAGGAGAGCACCATGAACCAAGCAGCCACCGCCACTGTTTCCTCTTCTATTTCCAACTACATGCGCCCCATCAATCGCGAAGGCCTGCTGGGTTTTGCCGAGAAAGGCCGCAACAACCCTTCCACCCGGGGCACCAACAAGGTCCATACCGTCACCGAGGGGCAGTACCGCACCATCAGCCACGTCAGCGGGCATCAGGTGGTGGTGGATGAGCCCCTGCACCTGTTTGGCCAGGATACCGCGCCGGCGCCTGGCGAGATCGTCCTCTCCGGCCTGGGCGGTTGCCTGGCGGTGGGGATCACCGCCGTGGCCACCTGGAAGCAGGTCAAGCTGAGCCGCCTTGAGATCTTCCTGGAGGGGGATATCGGCAATCCGGCCGCCTGGGGCGCCGGCGGCGCCGAGATGCAGCCGCCCGAGATGGGCTTCCAGGAGATTCGGGTCAAGGTGCTGGTCGAGGGCGATGCCACCCGGGAAGAGCTCGACGAGATCGTCCGGCACGCCAACTTCTACTCCCCGGTGGCCAACACCATGCGCAACCCCATCCCCTTCAGCATCAGCCTGGCGGACCCGGAATAAGCCGCGCGACCGTCCCCCTGAACGCCTGCACGGAGAGATGACCATGATCGAAGCCGCCACTGCCAACGCCGTTCGCACCGCGCCGCCCCCGCCCCGGGGCTTCCACCCGGCGACGCCTCGAGTGCCGATACCGTTTCGCGGGTCGAGCGGATCGCCGCCGGCCCCCTGGCTGAGATGGCCGGACGCATCGACCGGGGCCACTATCCGCTGGAGATCATGGCGTCCCTGGGCCGCGCCGGGGCCTGGGGCCCACCTGGACCGCCGCGGCCAGCGCTTCGACCAGGCCATCGGCGCCATGGCCGAGGTCAGCCGCCACTGCGGCACCACCGGCTTTCTGGTCTGGGCCCACGTTGTCTTCGGCCTCTACCTGGAGCAGTCGGGCAACCCGGCGCTCTGCGGTGACTTCCTGGAGTGCCACGCCCGGGGCGACAGTTTCGGCGGCACGGCGCTCTCCAACCCCATGAAGGCGCTGTCGGGGATCGAGAGCCTGGCGCTGCGGGCCCGGCAGGTCCCGGGGGCTACCGAGTCAGCGGCACCCTGCCATGGGTGAGCCATATCGCCGCCGGTCAGTACTGTGGCGCCCTGGCCGGGGTCGAGGGCGCCGACGGCAGCCTCTCCCACGAGATCATGTTCGTGCTGCACTGCCGGGAGGAGGTGGCGCTGCGCCAGTGCCCGGCCTTCTCCGGCATGGAGGGCTCGAGCACCTGGAGCATCACTCTCAAGGACTACTTCGTCGGCGAGGATGAGCTGATCGCCGACCCGGCGCGCCCCTTCATCGCCCGCATCAAGGCGGCCTTCATCCTGCTGCAGACCGGCATGGCGGTGGGGGTCACCCAGGGCAGCATCGACTCCATCCGCGAGGTGGAGCCGGCGCTGGGGCACGTCAACCAGCACCTGGACGAGCGCCCCGACGCCCTGCAGGCGGAGCTGGACGAGCTGCGCCAGCGCGCCCTGACGCTGGCGAAGACCCCTTCGAGGGCGGCCGCGACTTCCTGCTCGAGGTGCTGGACGCCCGGGTGCAGGGGCCGAGCTGGCGCTGCGCGCCTCCCAGTCGGCGCTGCTCCACCAGGGGGCCAGGGGCTATCTGATGAACGCGGCCCCCCAGCGGCGCATTCGCGAGGCGCACTTCGTGGCCATCGTGACGCCGGCCATCAAGCACCTGCGCTGGGAGATGGCGCGCCTGATGCGCGAGGAGATGCCGTCATGAGCGAGGAACGCCCCTTTCAGCAGTACATCTGCCGCGCCTGCGGCCTGATCTACGACGAGGCGGAAGGTGACCCGGACAGCGGCCTGGCCCCCGGCACCCGCTTCGAGGATATCCCCGACGACTGGGAGTGCCCGCTGTGCGGCGTGACCAAGGCGGACTTCGAGCCCTTCGTGCCCCGGGAGCCGGTGGACGCCGTGGCGGCCGATGCCAGCCCCCACCGCGTCGGTGCGGTGGTGGTGGGCGCGGGCCTGGCCGGCTGGGCGGCGGTGGAGGCCCTGCGGGCCCTGGATCGCGACCTGCCGATCACCCTGGTGACCGCCTGCTCGGGCGACCGCTACCACAAGCCGGAGCTGTCGGTGGCGCTGAGCCGCGGCCAGAGCGCCGATGACCTGGTGCGGGAGTCCGGGAGCGAGGCGGCCCGGCGCCTGGGCGTGCAGCTGCTGCCCCGCACCTTCGTCACCGGCCTCTCGCCGCAGTCGCGCCGCCTGCGCACCACCCGCGGCACCCTGAGCTACACCGGCCTGGTGCTGGCCATGGGCGCCCGACCGGCGCTGCCCGCGGCGCTGCCCGAGGCGCACTGCTGGCGGGTCAACGACCTGGCCGGCTGGAGCGGGCTGCAGCGGGCCCTGGCCGACGGGCAGGCGCGGGTGGCGGTGGTGGGGGCGGCATGGTCGGCTGCGAGCTGGCCGAGGATCTCGCCCGGGCCGGTCATCGCGTGAGCCTGCTGGACCGCCACGCCTACCCCCTGGCCGGACTGCTGCCGGAGGCCGCCGGGCGTCGCCTACTGGCGGCCCAGCGGGCGCTGGGCATCGCGGTGCACCCGAACGTCGCGGTCGCGGGCGTCGAATGCAACGCGGCGGGAGAGCGGGTGGTGCAGCTGGCCGACGGCGAGCGGCTGGTGGTGGATCAGGTGGTCGCCGCCACCGGGCTTGCCACCGAGCCGCGCCTGGCGCGCCAGGCCGGGCTCGACTTCGCCGGCGGGATCTGCGTGGACGGGCGCACCCTGGCCACCAGCGTGCCCGGCATCTTCGCCCTGGGCGACTGCATCGCCATCGAGGGCCAGCCCTGTCGCTTCATCGAACCGCTGGCGCGCCAGGCCGAGGCCCTGGCCCATGCGTTGCTGGAGCATGACCACCCGGGCTACCGCCACGCGGCGCCGGTGGTGCGCCTCAAGACCCGGCAGCTGCCGATCACCCTGAGCGGCTGGCCGGATCCCGATGCCGACTGGGTCACGGTCAGCGACGACGCGGAGCGGCTCGAGATGGAACAGCGCCAGGGCGAGCGCGTTCTGGCCACCCTGAGCGTGGGCGCCGGCCGCCGCGCCGCCTGACCTCTTGCACAACACCTTCGAGGACAAGCCATGAGTGACAACAATATCTACCGTCCCTACTCGAGCGACTCCCGCCTGGGCGGCTGCAGCTGCGGCCAGCACGAGAGCCAGGCGGACCACGATGCAGCGGCCAGGCAGGCGAGGGCGCAGGACCCCGATACCCTCTCCCGGGATTTCGTAGAGGCGGCGGCGGTCAAGGCGCTGTTTCCCCACGATGCCACCCGGCGGCGCTTCCTCAAGGCGGTGGGCATGGGCAGCGCCATGGCGGCCATCGCCAGCGTGCTGCCCATGGAGAGCCTGCAGGCCATGGCCGAGGAGCACCAGGGGCCGCTGGAGAAGAAGGACCTGCGGGTGGGCTTCATTCCCATCAACTGCGCCACGCCGCTGATCATGTCCGACCCCTGGGCTTCTACGCCGAACAGGGGCTGAACGTCTCGCTGATCAAGAGCTCGGGCTGGGCCCTGGTGCGCGACCAGATGCTCAACGGCGAGCTGGACGCCTCCCACTTCCTGGCGCCCATGCCGCTGGCCATCTCCCTGGGGCTCGGCTCGTCGCGCCAGGCCATGCGAGTGGCCACCATCCAGAACACCAACGGCCAGGCCATCACCCTGGCCATGAAGCACAAGGACAACCGCGACCCGCGCAACTGGAAGGGCTTCCGCTTCGCCATCCCCTTCGAATACTCCATGCACAACTTCCTGCTGCGCCACTACCTGGCCGAGCACGGCCTCGACCCGGACAACGACGTGCAGCTCAGGGTCACGCCGCCCCCGGAGATGGTGGCCAACCTGCGCGCCGGCAACATCGACGGCTTCCTGGGGCCGGACCCCTTCAACCAGCGCGCCGTCTACGACCAGATCGGCTTCCTGCACCTGCTGACCAAAGAGATCTGGAACGGCCACCCCTGCTGCTCTTTCGGCATGTCCGAGGCGTTCATCCAGGAGAATCCCAACACCTTCGCCGCCCTCTACCGGGCGGTGCTCAATGCCTCCGCCATGGCCCGGGATCCGGCTAATCTCGGCACCATCGCCGAGGCGATCTCCACCCCCAGCTACCTCAACCAGCCGGAGATCGTCATTCGCCAGGCGCTGACCGGGCGCTACGCCGACGGCCTGGGCGGCATCCAGGACCAGCCCGACCGCTCCGGCTTCGAGCCGATGCCCTGGTACGGCATGGCGACCTGGATGCTCACCCAGATGAAGCGCTGGGGCTACCTGAAGCAGGAGGTGGACTTCAAGGCGCTGGCCGAGGAGGTGTTCCTGATGACCGACGCCAGACGCCAGATGGCGGAGCTCGGCATGGCCGAAGCGGAGCAGGCGCCGCTGGATGGCTATCCCAGCTTCGAGATCATGGGCCGCACCTTCGACCCCCACCGGGCCGACGAGTATTTGCAGAGCCAGCTGCTGTCGCGGGCCTAAGCCCGATAGCCGACTGAATCGAGGATGACACTATGGACAAGACACTGAAACTGCGCGCCGGGCTGCTCTCGTGCCTGCTGCTGCTGGTGCTGGTCGGCATCTGGCATGCGGTGACCCAGGCGCCCGCCGCCGGTGGTGGCGAGGCGCTGGACCCGGAGTACGCGATGCTGATGGGGCTCTCCGCGGAGAGCGAACGCAGCTCCGGCTTTCCCACCCCGGGCGAGTTCGCCTCCAGTGCCCTAGGCCACCTGGCCAGCCCCTTCTACGACAACGGTCCTAACGACAAGGGCATCGGCATTCAGTTGGCCCACTCTCTATGGCGGGTAGCAGCCGGCTTCCTGCTGGCCATGGCAGTAGCAATTCCCTGGGCTTCGTGATTGGCATGTCGCCGCTGCTCTACCAGACCCTTAACCCCTTCATTCAGGTGCTCAAGCCGATCTCGCCGCTGGCTTGGATGCCAATCGCGCTTTACACCATCAAGGACTCCACCATCTCGGCAATTTTCGTGATCTTCATCTGCTCCATCTGGCCGATGCTGGTCAACACTGCCTTCGGTGTGGCGGGGGTACGCAAGGACTGGCTGGACGTGGCGCGCACCTTGGAGGTGAACCCCCTGCGAAAGGCCTTCCGCGTGGTGCTGCCTGCCGCGGCGCCCACCATCATCACCGGCATGCGGATCTCCATGGGCATCGCCTGGCTGGTCATCGTCGCTGCCGAGATGCTAGTGGGCGGGACTGGGATTGGCTACTTCGTATGGAACGAGTGGAACAACCTGTCGCTGAACAACGTGATCTTCGCGGTCCTGATGATCGGCCTGATCGGCATGCTGCTTGACCTGATGTTTGCCCAACTGCAGAGGAAGGTGACCTATGTCGAATGATGTGAAAGACAGCAAAGTGCCCTTCGTCAAAGTGGAAGGCCTGACCAAGCAGTATCGCAGCGATCTGCCGCCGGTGTTCGAGAATGTGAGCTTTTCTATCCACAAGGGTGAGTTCATCTGCATCATCGGCCACTCGGGATGCGGCAAGAGCACCATCCTCAATGCCCTGGCCGGCCTGGAGCAGGCCAGTTGTGGGGGCATCGTGATGGACGGCAAGGAGGTGGATGGCCCTAGCCTCGACCGCGGCGTGGTTTTCCAGAGCCATGCGCTGCTGCCCTGGCTCAGCGTGGAGGAAAACATTGCCTTTGCGGTGCGCTCCCGCCATCCGGGGTGGTCGCGCAACCGGGTGGCCGAGCACGGCGCCCGCTTCCTAAAGATGGTGGGGCTGGTGGGGGCGGAAAAGAAGAAGCCCACGGAGCTCTCCGGCGGCATGAAGCAGCGGGTGGGCATCGCCCGGGCCTTCGCGGTGGAGCCGAAGATGCTGCTGATGGACGAGCCCTTCGGCGCCTTGGACGCGCTGACCCGGGGGTGATCCAAGATGAGCTGCTCAGGATCTGCGCCGATACTCGCCAGACAGTCTTCATGATCACCCACGACGTGGACGAGGCGATCCTGCTGGCCGACAAGATCCTGCTGATGAGCAACGGCCCTCGGGCCCATATCGCCGAGATCGTCATCAATACGCTGCCCAGGAGCGGCAGCGCGAGACAATACACCACGACCCCCAGTTCTACCGGCTGCGCAACCACCTGGTGGACTTTCTGGTGCACCGCTCGAAGAAGCTTCAGGAGACGCGGGACCTCAAGTCCGCCTACGGCGAGCCCAAAGTGGTGCGGCCGGGGCTCGACTCCCTGAAGGTTGTCGCCTCCCGGGATGATGAGCCGCCGACGAATACACCCCGCCGCACTGCGGCAGGCCCGGCCTGAGGCGGGGAAGTTCCCGCTCGGCCCCTTTTACGCAGTACCTCTCGATTAGCGATCAGGAGAACGACCCTATGATTACCGACCGCAAGCAAGTTACCGAGATGATCCTCTCCGCCAAGGTGAGCAAGGGCGTGAAGTGGGGTGACGTGGCTCAGGCCGTGGGCCTGAGCAAGGAGTGGACCACCGCCGGATGCCTCGGCCAGATGACCTTCAACAAGCAGCAGGCCGAGGTGCTGGGCGAGATCTTCGACCTGCCCGACGAGGCGGTGGCCTGGTTGCAGGTGGTGCCCTACAAGGGATCGCTGCCTTCCGAAGTACCCAGCGACCCGCTGATTTACCGCTGGTACGAGGTGGTCAGCGTTTACGGCACCACCATCAAGGAGCTGATCCATGAGGAGTTCGGTGACGGCATCATGAGCGCCATCGACTTCGCCATGGACATTCAGCGCGAGGAGAATCCCAACGGCGACCGGGTCAAGGTGGTGCTGTCGGGCAAGTTCCTGCCCTACAAGAGCTACTGAGCCGGCGTCGACCAGAGAACAGGCGCTGTGAGGCGCGATGCCTTGCCCCCGGCCCGGCCGGGGCACCTGCGTTGCGGGAGGAGCGACATGGAGAGGGAGTGCGAGACGGAGACAGGCCGGGTTTCGCGGCAGCGGAGCGGACGCCGGGCCGAGGAGCCCGACAGCGAGCGCTCTCCCGCCTTCTGGCGGGCCCAGGAGATGCTGCTGCTGCAGCAGGTGATGGCGCTGGCGGGGCGCAAGACGGACCCGGGGCCGGCGCTCCAGGAGATGCTGCACCTGCTGTCGGAGCTGCTGGGACTCAACCGGGGGCGGATCGTGCTGCTGGACGCGGCGGGCCGCCACGGCGAGATCCGCTACGCCTACGGGCTGACCCGGGAGGAGGTCTCCCGGGGCCGCTACGGGCTCCACGAGGGGATCACCGGTCGGGTGCTGGCCACCGGCCAGCTGATGGTCTGCCAGAACATCGACCGCGACCCGCTCTTTCTGGGGCGGATGGTGGCGCGCAGCCGGCTGCCGGAGGGCCCGGTCTCCTTCATCGCCCAGCCGATCCGGGTGGCCGAGCGCACCCTGGGGGTGCTGGCCTGCCACCGGATACGGCGCCGCCCGCGCCCCTGGCGGATGACCTGCAGATGCTCAAGCTGCTGGCGGCCTATGCCGGCCAGCTGCTGCAGCTGCACGCCCAGATGCAGGCGCGCACCGAATCCCTCCGGCAGCAGAACCGGCTGCTCTCCCGGGCGCTGGCTTCCAGCGCCAGCCGCTACGGCATCGTCGGCAGCTCCCCGCGGCTGCTCCAGGCGGTAACGGAGCTCGAGCAGGTCTCCGACTCCACCGCCAGCGTGCTGCTGCTGGGGGAGTCGGGCACCGGCAAGGAGCTCTTCGCCCGGGCCCTGCACCTGGCCAGCCCGCGGCGGGAGGCGCCCTTCATCAAGGTCAACTGCGCGGCGATTCCGGAGACCCTGTTCGAGTCCGAGCTCTTCGGCTACGAGAGGGGCGCCTTCACCGGCGCCCAGTCGCTGCGCCAGGGCTCCTTCGAGCAGGCCGACGGCGGCACCCTCTTTCTCGATGAGATCGGCGAACTGCCCCTGGCCATGCAGACCAAGCTGCTGCGCACCCTGCAGGAGGGGTCGATCACCCGGCTGGGCGGCAAGAGTGAACTCGCCATCGACGTGCGTCTGGTGGCGGCCACCAACCGCCACCTCGAGGAGGAGGTGGCCCGGGGCGCCTTCCGCCAGGACCTCTACTACCGGCTCAACGTCATCCCGATCCGGCTTCCCTCCCTGGCCGAGCGCAGCGGCGATATCCCGGCCCTGGCGCTGCACCACCTAAACCGGATCAACCAGGCCAACCAGCGCAACGTCCACCTCACCGGCGGGGCGCTGGAGCGCCTGCAGGCCTACCCCTGGCCGGGCAATATCCGCGAGCTGGGCAACGTGATCGAGCGCATGGTGCTGCTGACCGATCGGGCGGCCCTGGAGGCGGAGGACGTGGAGCGCTTCCTCCCCGGGGAGCAGGAGATGGCGGCCGGGGCGCCGGGGGAGGTGCCGCGGGCGGGCCGCTGCCGGGGGAGGGCGGGGGCCCTTTCCGGGCGCCACCGCGACGGTCGCCGACGTACGCCCCTATGTGCCGGCCACCTCCCACAGCCCCGAGGCGCTCTGCCACGCCCTGCGGCGCAGCGGGGGCAACAAGACCCGTGCCGCCCAGCTGCTGGGGCTGACGCCTCGCCAGTTCAGCTACCGCTGGAACAAGCTGGGGCTCGCCGACTAGCCAGGCCGGCGGCTATGGACAGCCCGGGGCTCGAGGTCCACCCTCTGAGGGTTACCCCATCTTCACAAGGAGCCCCGCCATGAGCGACACCCCCAAGGACCCCCGCCGCCGCCACTCCGCCAAGGTGGTGGACGGCCCCGGGAAGGCGGCCAGCCGCGCCATGCTGCGCGCGGTGGGCTTTCGTGATGAGGACTTCGCCAAGCCCCAGGTGGGCATCGCCTCCACCTGGAGCATGGTCACGCCCTGCAACAGCCACATCAACGAGCTGGCCGAGCACGCCCGGGACGGCGCCGACGCCGCCGGCGGCAAGGGGTGATCTTCAACACCATCACCATCTCCGACGGCATCGCCAATGGCACCGAGGGCATGAAGTATTCGCTGGTCTCCCGGGAGGTGATCGCCGACTCCATCGAGACGGTGGCCGGCTGCGAGGGCTTCGACGGCCTGGTGGCCATCGGCGGCTGCGACAAGAACATGCCGGGCTGCCTGATGGGGCTGGCGCGGCTGAATCGGCCGAGCGTCTTCGTCTACGGTGGCACGATCCTGCCCGGCAAGGGCCACACCGATATCGTCTCGGTGTTCGAGGCCATGGGCGCCCACAGCCGCGGCGACATCGACCTGATCGAGCTCAAGCAGATCGAGGAGACGGCGATCCCCGGGCCGGGCTCCTGCGGTGGCATGTACACCGCCAACACCATGGCCTCGGCCATCGAGGCGCTGGGCATGAGCCTGCCGGGCAGCTCTGCGCAGAACGCCGTCTCCAACGACAAGCGCGAGGACTGCGAGGCGGCGGGGGCGGCGGTGCTCGCGCTGCTCGAGCGCGACATCAAGCCCTCCGACATCATGACCCGGGAGGCCTTCGAGAACGCCATCACCGTGGTGATCGCGCTGGGCGGCTCCACCAACGCGGTGCTGCATCTGATCGGCATGGCGCGCACCGTCGGGGTGGAGCTCGCCCTGGAGGACTTCACCCGCATCGGCAAGCGCGTGCCGGTAGTGGCGGACCTGCGCCCCAGCGGCCACTACATGATGAGCGAGCTGGTCGCCATCGGCGGCATCCAGCCGCTGATGAAGACCCTGCTCGACGCCGGCCTCTTGCACGGCGACTGCCTGACGGTGACCGGGAAGACACTCGCCGAGAACCTGGCCAATGTCGCCACTTATCCCGATGACCAGAAGATCATCGCGGCGCTGGATGCGCCCCTCAAGGCGGAGAGCCACCTGCGCATCCTCTTCGGCAACCTGGCCCCGGAGGGGCGGTGGCCAAGATCACCGGCAAGGAGGGCACCCGCTTCTCCGGCACCGCCCGGGTGTTCGGCTCCGAGGAGGAGGCCCAGGCGCGCATCAACGACGGCACCGTGGTGGCCGGCGACGTGGTGGTGATCCGCTACGAGGGGCCAAGGGGCGGGCCCGGCATGCGCGAGATGCTCACCCCCACCTCGGCGATCATGGGCCGGGGGCTCGGAGACTCGGTGGCGCTGATCACCGACGGGCGCTTCTCCGGCGGCAGCCACGGCTTCGTGGTGGGCCACGTCACGCCGGAGGCCTTCGACGGCGGCCCCTGGCCCTGGTGGAGGATGGCGACCGGATCACCATCGACGCCGAGGCCGACACCATCGACGTCGACCTCTCCGACGAGGAGCTTGCGCGCCGTCGCGCCGCCTGGCAGCAGCCGGCGCCGCGCTACGCTCGCGGGGTGCTGGCCAAGTACGCGAAGACCGTCAGCTCCGCCAGCACCGGGGCGGTCACCGACGCCTTCGACTGAGCCCGCGCCGAGGCTGAGAGGGTCGCCAACGACAGCGCCCCCGCCGGTTTCCCGGCGGGGCGCTCTGCCTTGCAGTGGTGGATCCAGGCGCGGCTGGCTCAGGCCCTGCTGACCCTCACCGGCAGGCCCTGGCGCACGCTGGCGCCGCTGATGGGCTCCAGCCAGGTGCCGTCCACGTTGCGGGTCGGATCCCGGAAGCCCAGGTCGTTGATGTTGATGCCGGCCCGCAGCCAGGGCATGTCGGGCTGGGACTCGCCGTCGATCACATGCGGCGTGGCACCGAGATCCCGGTGGCCGTAGCCGTGCTCGATGCCGAGCGACCCCGGCATCACGCTCTCGCTGACCAGCGCCAGGCCCACCACGCTGCCGCCGGGGCTCTCGATGCGGATGGTATCGCCGTGGCTGATGCCGTAGCGCTCGGCGTCCTCGCGGTGCATCTGCACCGGGTTGTAGGGCTTGATCATGCGCAGCCGCTCGTTGCCGATGGCGTAGGAGTTCATCAGGTTGGACTTGAACGAGAAGGCGAGCAGCGGCCATTCGTCCTCGGGGAACACCTCGCGCATGGTCTGCTGGTTGGCCAGCAGCGGCAGGCTGTGGCCGGGCACGCCGCGGTTGGGCTTGCCGCTCATGGTGTCGATGCTGGTGCCCACCACCTCGTTGTAGACGCACAGGGTCCGACGCCAGGCGTTGGTCAGCCGCTCGCCCCGGAAGTGGTCGCTGGCGTCCTGGAAGCGTCCGCCGCGGGCGTAGAGGTAGGCCACCCGACCGCGCTCCTCTTCCTTGAGGGTGCGCTCGAGGCGCGGCAGCAGCAGGGCCAGCCCGGCGTGGGCGATGTCGCTCTCGTCGGCCTCGGGCAGCGGCTCGTCCATGTAGGCGATGTTGGCCGCGGCGCGCAGGTAGTAGTCCTCGGCGCGGTTGAGCGGGTGGAGGTGGCCGTCGGCATCCGGGATCGCCTCGTCGCCGAAGCCGGCGAGGCCCAGGCGCTTGGCCACGGCGATGAAGAAGCTGTCCATGGAGACCGGCTCGCCCTCGGCGGTCTTCTGCTGGCGCGGTTCCACCACCGGCCAGCAGGCGGTGGTCAGCCGGCCCAGCGTGCCCTTCCAGGCGCCGGTGAAGCCCCACACCTCGTACATCACCGAGTCGGGCACGATGTAGTCTGCGTAGCGGTTGGTCTCGTTGATGAAGCCGTCCACGGCCACGAAGAGCCCCAGGCGCTTCGGGTCCTTGAGCTTGTCGACGATCATCGCCTCGAGCCCGGCCTGGCCGTAGATGGGGTTGGCCATGCAGCCGATCAGTGCCTTGATCGGGTAGGGGTAGCCGTCCAGCGCCGAGGGCAGGTGCTCGGTGAGGGTGGGCAGGGCGAAGGAGCGCCACGGCGCCTTGGCCGGGTAGGGTTCTCGCCGGCCTCGACCTTGCGGCGGTACTCCGAGGAGCGCTCGTAGGGGAAACGCGAACGGGAGAGAAAGACCCCTGGGGGCCGCGCTTGCCGGGGAAGTCCACGAGATCGTAGCGGGGGCCCTGGCTGAAGCCGTTGAACTGGCCGCCGCCCACGGCGCTGCCGCCCTTCATGTTGTAGTTGCCGGCCAGCAGGTTGAGCATCTGCACCGCGAAGGCGGCGTAGAAGCCGTTGCCGGACATCATGCCGCCGTGGCAGTTGACCACGGCGCGGCGGCCGTGGCTGGCGTAGCGTTCGGCCAGCTCGACGATGGTGGCCTCGGGGATGCCGCAGTGCTCGGCGTAGGTGGCCAGGTCGTACTCGTTGGCCGACTCCCGCAGCAGGGTCATGCTGCTCTTCACCCGCACGGTGGCGCCATCGGCAAGTTCCACCTCGCGCTCCACGAAGAGCTCGGCGGCCATCGCCTCCTCGCCGTGAACGAGCTCGCCGTCGATCACCACCAGCGGGGCATCGGCGTCGCTTCCGGCCTCGGCCAGGCCCAGGTCGCTGGCCATCAGGAAGTGGCCGCGGCGGGGGTGGTCCTGGGTGTCGATCACCAGATGGGTGGCGTTGGAGTGGGTGGCCTCGCCGGCGGCGTCCGCGGCAGCCTTGCCGGGCAGCTCGAGGAACGCCCGGGCATAGCCCTCGTTGTCCAGCAGCCACTGGATGATGGCCATGGCGAAGGCGCTGTCGGTGCCGGGGCGGATCGGCACCCAGCGGTTGTGGTCGGCGGCGTGGGAGGCGGCGGCGTTCAGCGCCGGGTCCACCACCACGTACTCCAGGGTGCCCTCGGCGCGCGCCTTGGCGATCAGCCGGCCCTGGCGCTTGAAGGGGTTGCCCGCCTGGCTCGGCGCGGTGCCGATGTACATGATGAAACTGGCGTTCTGGATGTCCGGCTTGACGTGGGCGTTGGCGCCCAGGTCGTTCATCACCGCCCCGGAGCCCATGCGGAAGGCCAGGCCGCAGTAGGAGCCGTGGTGGCCGTAGTTGCGGGTGGCGAAGCCGTTCAGCGTGAAGCGCTTGAGCAGCTCGGAGCGGCCGTAGTCGGTGGCCTCCATCACCATCAGCTGGTTGGCCTTCGGGCCGTACTCCGGGTTCTCCGGGTCGATCAGGGTGTCGTGGTCGTGGATGGCGCGCAGGCCGTCCACGTGGCCCTCGCCGAACAGGTCGCCGCCCTCGCAGATCTCCTCGATCAGCTGCTCGAAGGAGATCTTCTGCCACTGGCGAGCGCCGCGCTCGCCCACCCGCTTGAGGCAGTGGTCGATGCGGAAGGGGCTCTCCAGCTGGCTCATCATGGCGTCGCCGCGGGCGCAGGCGGTGGAGCGGTTGACCTGGCCCTGGCCGCCGTAGGCGCTGACGTGGCGCAGCGCCTCGGCCACCGGGGTGCGCATGGGCAGGTGGTCGTCGGCGGAGAGCGGGTGGTAGGGGTTGCCGGAGACGCGCAGCACCCGGTCGCTCTCGTTGTCGACGCGTACCCTCACGCCGCACTGGGTGGTGCAGCCGTAGCAGATGGTGAAGGCGGTGCGCTGGTCCGGGTTGAGGGTGAGCTCGCCGCTGTCGAGGTCGACCCGGTACTCCGGCGCCAGGGAGTTGCCGTGGATCGGGTGCTTCGGCGTCTCGCCGGCGCTGCCGGTCACGCCCTTGGCCATCTTGGCCAGGGGGTCGGAGTAGCCGGCAACGAAGGTGGCGGCACCGCCGGCGGCGACGGCACCCTTCATGAAGCGGCGGCGTGAGGTATCGACGGGGGACTTAGCCATGGCGGGGCGCTCCTTCCATGTTGTGTGCAGCGCGTTGGGCGTCGGACTGTGCGGGGCTGTCTGAGCTGTCCGAGAGTGAGACGTCGGCGGCGCTGCCGCCCTGGCGCGCCTGGCGCCAGGGGATCAGCAGGTCGATCACCAGAGCCGCGGCAAGCCACAGGCCGAAGGTGCCGACGATGCCGAGGATGCCGGAGGAGCCGGCGGGGATGCCGTAGTGGTGGAAGCCGGCGCTGTTGCGGGCCACGTGCTGCACGTCCATCAGCACTACCCAGCGGAACATCCAGCCCATGTGGATGGCCACCAGGCCCAGCACCCAGGCCCAGGTGAAGAGGGCCGGGCGGCGGGCGGCGGGGCGGGTAAGCAGGAAGAGCACGGCGCCGAACAGGGCCACCCCGGTCAGGCCGCCCCAGAGGGCGGTGCTGCGCCAGGCGGGGCTTGCACGCACCGAGTCGAGCGCCGCGGCCACCGAGCCGACGTTGGCGTTGATGCCGTCCAGGAACCAGCTGCCGGCGACGAGGCCGGCCACCAGGCAGGCGCCCAGCAGCACCCTGAGCATCTGGCCGATGGTGGCCTGGTCACGCAGGCCGCTGACCCGGTTGAGCACCAGGGTCAGGCCGGCGGCGGCGATAAAGCCGGTGGCGACCAGCATCGGCGGCAGCCAGACGGTGTTCCACAGCGGGCGCGCCTTGACCACGGCAAGCTCGGCGCCGGTATAGAGCATGATGCCGGTGGAGAGGGCGAGGGTGCCCAGGCCCACCAGCACCAGCGCCGCGCGCGGGGTAGGGGCGGCACCGAACGCCAGCAGGCGGGCGGCGAGGCCGGCCAGGCCGGGTGCCTGGCGGCTGGCCTGCAGCGCCGGGCGCCAGGCCAGCCAGGCGAGCAGCAGCACGCCCACCACGTAGAGCGGCAGCAGCAGGCTGCCGATGGACATCCAGGAGCTCGAGGTGGCGTAGGCGTAGAAGTGCCAGAAGCGCAGCGGCTGGTGCAGGTCGGCGAGCAGCGCCACCGGGGCCACCAGGGTGGTGGTCAGGCAGGCCAGCATGGCCAGGCGCGCGGTGGGTAGCCAGCGCTGCTTGCCGAACACCAGCGCCGGGGCCGCCAGCCACAGGGTGGCGTAGGAGAGCGCGATCAAAAGAAGTACTGCACCGCCCAGGGGTACCAGGCGATGGCGTAGCGGGGCGCGAGCAGCTCAATGGCCATGGAATTCATAACCCATCTCCTTGCCGTGGGGGTCGAGGACTTCCAGGGCCACCGGCTCGGCGAGCGGGCGCGTGATGAAGCGCTCGTCCATGCCGAGGTAGAAGACCTGGGGCAGGGTGTTCTTTTCAGGCTGCAGCACCATCAGCGCGTCGCGGTGCTCCGCGATCATGCGGCTGATCTGGCTTTCCGGGTCGCGCATGTCGCCGATGATCCGCGCGCCGCCCACGCAGCTCTCCACGCAGGCCGGCAGCAGGCCGGCTTCCAGGCGGTGGGCGCAGAACGTGCACTTGTCGGCGGTCTGGGTCCTGTCGTTGATGAAGCGGGCGTCGTAGGGGCAGGCGTTGACGCAGTAGGCGCAGCCCACGCAGCGGTCGCTGTCCACCACCACGATGCCGTCCTGCTGCTGGTAGGTCGCCTGGACCGGGCAGACCGGCACGCAGGGCGGGTTCTCGCAGTGGTTGCACAGGCGCGGCAGCATGAAGGTGGCAAGCTCGCCGGTCTCCTGATGCTCCACCTCGTACTGGGAGACGGTGGTGCGGAACTTGCCCAGGGGGCGTCGTTCTCGATATGGCACGACACGGTGCAGGCCTGGCAGCCGATGCATTGGCGCAGGTCGATGAGCATGCCGTAGCGCTTGGTGGGGTCGCCTTCTCGGCGGGGCGGCTGGCTGTTGATGCCGGCGCTGGCAACGCTCGAAAGCGGTATCAGGGCGGCACCCGCGCTGAGGCGAGCGAGCTGGCCGAGAAGGAGCGGCGAAGGTGGTCCATGGCGCCTCCGGTGGCCTGGGTGTCGCGGGGGATCGCCCCGCGGCGGGATAAGAGGGTGACACCGGAAAGCCTACCTGCGACCAAGGTCGAGGGGCTTGATATGCATCAAGATATGCATCAAGAGATCATTAGCATGCTCTTAATGCTGGCGTAATGTTTGCGCAAGTGGCTGGCAGGCAAGGGAAAGCAGGGAAGAAAAAGAGAGGCGGAAAAAGAGCAGAAAGTGTTCCTGAGGCTCGCAACGCATCACGCCCCGCCGGTGACCCGGCAGGGCGTGACAGGAGATGGGGGTGCGGCGGCGTCAGTGGGCCGTCGGCTGGGGGTCGATGGTGCGGTAGAGCAGCTGCAGCTCCTCGACGGAGAGGTGCTCCAGGCGGCCGGAGAGCAGGTCGCTGACCTTCTGTGCCGGCAGGCCGGCGCGTCGGGCGATCTCTCGGCAACCGAGGTCGGAGACGGCAATCAGCCGAGTCACGATGCGCATGAGGCGTGTACGTTTTTCCAGGTCCCTGACGTCGAGGTCAGGGCTACTTCGCGGGGGTCCAGCTGATCCGCGGCTTGGGGGTGACGTGCAGTACTCATGGTGCTCCAGTGGGCGGTTGCGATAGCCACACTATGGGGGCTCTTCGGTGATTTTGCCAGTGTCGATTCCATGATGCTTTCGTGGCATGGTTCGACAGGGCCGTGAAGGTCCGGTGACCCACGCGGCGAGCGAGACAAGATGCACGATTTCATCATTGTCGGCGGCGGCATCCTGGGGATGTCCACCGCCATGCAGCTCAAGCAGGCCTACCCGGAGCGGCGCATGCTGCTGCTGGAGAAGGAGGCCGAGCCGGCCATGCACCAGACCGGCCACAACAGCGGCGTGATCCACGCCGGGGTCTACTACACCCCGGGCAGCCTCAAGGCGCGCTTCTGCCTGGCCGGCAACCGGGCCACCGTCGAGTTCTGCGAGGCCCACGGCATTCCCTACGACACCTGCGGCAAGCTGCTGGTGGCCACCAACGACCTGGAGATGGAGCGCATGAAGGCGCTCTGGGAGCGCACCGCGGCCAACGGCCTCGAGCGCGAGTGGCTCTCCGCCGAGGCGTTGGCCGAGCGCGAGCCCAATATCACCGGGGTCGGCGGCATCTTCGTGCCCTCCAGCGGCATCGTCGACTACGCCGCGGTGACCCGCGCCATGGCCGCCGAGTTCGAGCGGATGGGCGGCGAGATCCGCTACGGTTGCGAGGTGACGGGCCTCGAGGAGCGAAGCCGCGAGGTGGTGGTAAGCAGCAGTGGAGGCGAGTTCACGGGGCACTATCTGGTGACCTGCTCGGGGCTGATGGCCGACCGGGTGATCCGCTTGCTGGGCCAGGACCCGGGCTTCACCATCTGCCCCTTCCGCGGCGAGTACTACCGGCTGCCGGCGAAGCACAATGCCATCGTCAACCACCTGATCTATCCGATTCCCGATCCCTCCATGCCCTTCCTGGGCGTGCACCTGACGCGGATGATCGACGGCAGCGTCACCGTGGGCCCCAATGCGGTGCTGGCGCTCAAGCGCGAGGGCTACCACAAGCGCGATATCTCGCTCACCGACATGGCGCGGATGTTCACCAACCCGGGCATCCTCAAGGTGCTGGGCAGGAACCTGCGCCCGGGCCTGGTGGAGATGAAGAACTCCCTCTACAAGCGGGGGTATCTGGAGCTGGTGCGCAAGTACTGCCCGAGCCTGACCCTCGAGGACCTCGAACCCTGGCCGGCCGGGGTGCGCGCCCAGGCGGTCTCCCGGGACGGCAGGCTGGTGGACGACTTCCTGTTCGTCAACACCCGGCGCACCCTCAACGTGGGCAATGCCCCGTCGCCCGCGGCGACCTCGGCTATTCCCATCGGTGCCCATATCGTCGAGCAGGTGAAGGCGCTGGTGGAGGAGTGAAGCGACGGGGCTCCCGGGAGCCGGCGCAGGCGACCTTGGTGCAATTGCCGAAAAAACTGAAAACGTAGAAATATGGCCATTGGTCTCTCACGCAGGGGCCATGCTAGCTTTGCTGCAGGCGCTTTCCCATCCGCGTCGACAACAACCACACAACAAACGGGTTTCAGCCCGGAGGATTGCCATGAACGCCATGAAGTATGCCGTCGCCGCCTCGCTGCTTGCCGCGGCCCGCTGGCCGCGGCCCAGCAGCTCTCCATCGCCACCGGCGGCACCGGCGGCACCTACTACCCCTGGGCGGCGGCCTGGCTGAGATGATCAACAGCCACATCGAGGGCGCCAGCGCCGTGGCCGAGGTCACCGGGGCCTCGGTGGAGAACATGGGCCTGGTGTGGCGCGGCGACTCCGACATCGCCTTCGCCCTGGCCGATACCGTCTACCAGGCCTACCACGGCACCGGCGACTTCGAGGGTCGCCAGCTCGACAACATCCGCGCCCTGGCCTCCGTCTACCCCAACGCCGTGCAGCTGGTCACCCTGGCCGACTCCGGCATCGAGTCCCTGGAGGACCTGCGCGGCAAGCGCGTCTCGGTGGGGGCGCCGGGCAGCGGCACCGAGCTCAACGCCCGGGCGGTGCTGGAGGCCAACGGCATCAGCTACGATGACTTCACCCCCAGCGGCTCAACTTCAACGAGACCGCCGACGCCATCCGCGACGGCGACATCGAGGCCGGCTTCTGGAGCGTGGGGCCGCCCACCAGCTCCATCCTCAACCTGGCCACCACCCGGGATATCCGCCTGATCGGCCTCTCCGACGAGGAGGTCGAGAGCGCCCGGGAGGCGGAGCCGGTGTTCGCCGCCTATGACCTGCGTGCCGGCCTCTACGAGGGCATGGACGAGGCCGTGCAGACCATCGGTATTCCCAACGTGCTGGCGGTGAGCAGCGAGATGGACGAGGAGCTGGCCTACCAGATCACGAAGATGCTCTTCGAGCAGACCGATGAGCTGATCGCGGTGCACCCGGCGGCCAACGACACCACCGTGGAATTCAGCGTCAACTCCACGCCGGTCGCCTTCCATCCCGGCGCCCTGCGCTACTACGAGGAGATCGGCGCCGAGGTCCAGGACCACCAGCGTCCCTGACCCCGGGCACGCCGATGCCTGCCCTGATCCATGACCGCAGCCGCCGAGCCCTCGGGCCGGCGGCGCTTCTGCTCAGCCTGCTCTTCACACCGTGGCCCTGGCCGGCGGCGAGGGGTGGCTGGAGGTCACCGCGGAGCATGGTCGGATGATCGCCTCCCTGCCGGTGCCCGAGGGCGAGGCCTGGTGCCTGGAGTGGAACCACTCCGTGGCCGGCTTTCCCGTGCTGGACTGCTATCGCCACCGCGAGGGACTGATGGTGCTGGAGCGCAGCCACCTGCCGGACTTCGCCGCCGGCCTCGACCATATTCCCGGTCGCGGGCGGCAGGTCTCCGACGGGGAGGGCGGCTACTGGATCGAGGGGCTCGACGAGCCGGTGCCCGGCAACCGCTATCGCCTCCGGGTCGGCTCCCCGGAGGTCAACCATCGACTGCTGCACGAGGGCCGCCGGCTCAGCCTGAGCGACCAGGCCGCCGGCGAGCGGGTGACGATCCACCTGCGCACCTCGGCAGCCACTCCCTGACGAGACGCCCATGAGCGAATCCGCCAAGCCCGCCGCCACTGCGCCCGAGGTCACCGTGCCTGGGGGAGGCGCCATCCAGGCGCGCCCCATCCTCTGGCTGATCACCCTGGTGGCCGTAGGCCTCTCCCTGTTCCAGCTCTACTCCGCCGGTATCCAGCCCCTGGGGCTCTTCTACCAGCGCAGCATCCACCTGATGCTGATCATGCTGCTGGCCTTCCTGATCTTCCCTGTGTTCGGCCCGCATCGAAAGCGCGGCATGCTGGGCTGGGCCCTCGACTGCCTGTTTCTGGCCGGCGCCCTGCTGACCGGCGGCTACCTGGTGTTCTACCTGGACGAGATCTTCCGCCGCGCCGGCTTCTGGAGCCAGACCGACATCCTGGTCGGCTGCATCGCCGTGGTCACCGTGCTGGAGGCGAGCCGCCGGGCGGTGGGACTCGGCATGACCATCATCGGCGCCGTGGCCATCCTCTACGCCTTCGCCGGCCCCCGGGGCGAGCTGCCCTGGCTGGGCCAGTTCCTGCCCGGCATCCTGGAGCACCGCGGCTACAACATCGACCGGGTGGTCGGCCAGCTCTACCTGGGCCAGGAGGGGATCTTTGGCCTGCCCTGGGGGTGGCGGCCACCTATATCTTCATCTTCGTGCTGTTCGGCGCCTTTCTCGAGAGCACCGGTGCCGGCAAGTTCTTCATCGACCTGGCCTATGCCGCCACCGGGCGCCAGCGCGGCGGGCTCGCCAAGGCGGCGGTCATCGCCTCCGCCGGCATGGGCTCCATCTCCGGCAGCGCCATCGCCAACGTGGTGACCACCGGTGCCTTCACCATCCCGCTGATGAAGCGCCTGGGCTACCAGCCCAAGCAGGCCGGGGGCATCGAGGCGGCGGCCTCCACCGGCGGGCAGATCATGCCGCCGCTGATGGGCGCCGGGGCCTTCCTGATCGCCGAGTACACCGGCGTCTCCTACCTGGAAGTCGTCAAGGTCAGCGTGCTGCCGGCGATCATGTACTTCGCCACCGTCTACCTCTTCGTGCATATCATCGCCCTCAAGCAGGGCATGCAGGGCATGGCCCGAAGCGAGCTGCCCCAGGTGCGCGAGGTGATGAAGGAGGGCTGGCACTTCCTGCTGCCGCTGGGCGTGCTGGTGTGGCTGCTGGTGATGCACATGTCGCCCATGCGGGTGGGCTTCTACGCGGTGGTGACCATGCTGGCCGTGGCGGCGCTGCGCTACGCCATCTGGTTCCTGTTCGTCGCCCCGCGCCAGGGCGAGAAGGTGACCCTGGCCCGGGTAGGGGCCGTGGTCTGGGCCGGCTGGGTGAAGCTGGTGCAGGGCCTCGAGCTCGGCGCCCGCAACGCCGTGGCGGTCTCCATGGCCTGTGCGGTGGCGGGGATCATCGTCGGCATCGTCGGCCTCACCGGCCTGGGGCTGAAGTTCTCCGCCATGATGCTGGCCTTCTCCGGCGGCAATATCGTGCTGGCGCTGCTGCTGGTGCTGCTGGCCAGCCTGGTGCTGGGCATGGGGCTGCCGGTCACCGCCAGCTACATCGTGCTGATCGTGCTGGTGGGCCCGGCGCTGACCGCCGAGTTCGGCATTCCGCTGCTGATCGCCCACCTGGTGGTGTTCTGGTATTCGCAGGACTCCAACGTCACGCCGCCGATCGCCCTGGCCGGCTTCGCCGGGGCGGCCATCGCCGGCAGCAAGCCGATGGCCACCGGGGTGCAGGCGTGGAAGTTCGCCAAGGGGCTCTACCTGATCCCGGTGTTCATGGTGTTCAACCCCGAGATCATCATGGGCGGCCCGCTGCACGTGCTGGCCTGGAACGGGGTGATCGCGATACTCGCGCTCGGCGCCTTCGCCGCGGCGCTGGAGGGGTACCTCTTCACGCGCATGTCGTGGCTGCCGCGCATCGCGATATCCGGCGCCATCGTGGCGGTGTTCTACCCCAACTTCCTGGTCGAGGCGGTCGGCGTGGCGGTGATGATCGTCGCCATCGCTGCCAACTGGCTGGCCAGCCGGCGCGAGGTGGATGCCGCCGCGCCCGGGGCGGGCTGATCGCTACGGCCGCAGGCGCGGCCGCTTGCCCAGCTGGTCAAGATGACGGCGCCTGCGGGCGCCGTTAGAATACCTGCCCTTCGCCAACCAGCAGCATCACGGGGAACCGCAAAATGTCATCCAGCGAGCCGCCACGCGTAGGCGTGATCATGGGGTCGAAATCCGACTGGCCGGTCATGGAGCACGCCGTGGCGATGCTCGAACGCCTGGGCGTGGCCTACGAGACCCGCGTGGTCTCGGCGCACCGCACCCCGGACCTGCTGTTCGACTACGCCAAGAGCGCCGCCGGGCGCGGCCTGCAGGTAATCGTCGCCGGTGCCGGTGGGGCCGCCCACCTGCCGGGCATGGTGGCCTCGCAGACGGCGCTGCCGGTGCTGGGCGTGCCGGTGGAGTCCAAGGCGCTGAAGGGGCTCGATTCGCTGCTTTCCATCGTGCAGATGCCGGGCGGCATCGCCGTGGGCACGCTGGCCATCGGCAAGGCCGGGGCGACCAATGCCGGCCTGCTGGCGGCGCAGATCGTCGGCCTGCAGGATGCCAAGGTGCGTGCTGCCGTGGAGGCGTTTCGCGCCGAGCAGACCCAGACGGTGCTCGACAACCCCGATCCCCGGCCCGATCCGAGCCCTGCGGACGAATGAGCCGGCGCATCCATTGAGCCAGCGAGAGGAGAGAGCGACATGAATATCGGCGTACTCGGTGCCGGCCAGCTCGGCCGCATGCTGGCCCTGGCTGGCTACCCGCTGGGCAACCGCTTCACCTTCCTCGATACTACCGGCCACCCCAGCGCCGGGATCGGCGATGTCATGGTCTACACCGACCAGCATCACCTGCTCGACGACTTCCTGGCCAAGGTCGACCTGGTGACCTATGAGTTCGAGCACCTGCCCGTGGCACTGGTGCAGGCCATTGAGGAGGTCAAGCCGGTCTACCCCTCGAGCGAGGCGATCCGCATCTGCCAGAACCGCGCCGAGGAGAAGGCGCTGTTCGACCGCCTGGCCATTCCCACCCCCGCCTACCGCATCGTGGAGAGCGCCGAGGCGCTGGAAGCGGCGGCCCGCGAGCTGGGCACGCCGGTGGTGGCCAAGTCGGTCACCGAGGGCTACGACGGCAAGGGCCAGGCGGTGCTGCGCGACCCGGCCGAGGCGGCCGAGGCCTGGCGTTCGATCAATCACCCCAAGCTGATCGTCGAGGCCTTCGTCGACTTCGTGCGCGAGGTTTCGATCATCGCCGTGCGCGGCCGCGAGGGCGAGATGGCCTTCTACCCCATGGCCGAGAACCTGCACGTAGACGGCATCCTGCGCTATTCGCTGGCGCCGATGCCGGACCTCGACGAGGCAGTACAGCAGACCGCCGACGGCTATATTCGCGCGCTGCTCGACGAGCTCGACTACGTCGGCGTGCTGACCCTGGAGCTGTTCCAGACCCGTGACGGCAAGCTGCTGGCCAACGAGATGGCGCCCCGTGTGCACAATTCCGGCCACTGGACCATGGACGGCGCGGTGACCAGCCAGTTCGAGAACCACCTGCGCGCGATCCAGGGCCTGCCGCTGGGCGACACCTCGGCCCGCATGCCGACCTGCATGATCAACGTGATCGGCCAGGAGGGCGATCCGGCGGCCATACTCGCCATCTCCGACGCCCATCTGCACCGCTACGACAAGAGCGAGCGCCCCGGGCGCAAGCTCGCCCACGTCAACCTGCTGGCACCGACCCACGGCGAACTGCTGGAGAAAGTGCACGCCTGCGCCTGGCTGCTGCCCGAGGCGCCGGAGGCGCGCTTCAGCTTCGAGGACGCGTTCCGCCAGGGCAACCTGTAACACGGCAAGACGCAACGCAGCGGCCCCGCCATTGGCGGGGCCCGCTGTTTTTTTGCCCTCTCTTAGGCGCCGATGATACCGCCGTCCTCTCGGGTAATCACCAGCGTCGCCGAACGCGGAATGGCGCTGCCGCCGTCCGGCCAGTGGCTGACCAGCTCGCCCGCGGCGAACGCCTCGGCGCTGGTGGTGGCGCCGGGGTGCTGCACATTGACGAACATGGTGCGCTGGTCCGGGGTGGTGACCACGCCGGTGATCTCCTGGCCGATGGGGCCGGTCAGGAAGCGGCGGATCTCGCCGCTCTCGGGGTTGGCGACGAGCATCTGGTTGTTGCCGAACACCTCGTGGATGCCGGTGTTCATCACCGACTCGCTGATGTCGGTCTGGATCCACACGCGGCGATCGGGGTCGATCCACAGCCCGTCGGGGCTGGCAAAGATCGCCTCCTGGCCCAGCGGCTCACCGGCCAGGTCGCGCCCGCTATCCTGATCGCCGGCCAGCACGAAGATATCCCACGTGAAGTGCTCGGCGGCATGGGTGCCGTCCTCCTGCCAGCGAATGATGTGGCCGAAGTGGTTCTCGGCGCGCGGGTTGGCGGCGTCGAGCTGCGCTTCGCTGCGGCGGGTGTTGTTGGTCAGGGTGAAGTAGACCTGGCCGGTGGCGGGGTCGACGGCGCCCCACTCGGGGCGGTCCATCTTGGTGGCGCCGACATGGTCGGCGGCGCTGCGGGTGTTGACCAGGATGTCGGCCAGGTCGGTGAAGCCGTTCTCCGGCGTCAGGCCGTTCTGGCCCGGGGCCAGCGCCAGCCACTCGCCGCTGCCATCGTCGTTGAACCTGGCCACGTAGAGGGTGCCTTCGTCGAGCAGCGAGCCGTCGGAGCTGGCGGCCTGATAGGGGCGAGCCGAGACGAACTTGTAGATGTACTCGAAGCGGGCGTCGTCGCCGGAGTAGGCCACCACCGGCTGGCCTTCCACCGCCGGGGCAAAGATCACCCCTCGTGGGCGAAGCGGCCCAGGTGGGTGCGCTTGACCGGCGTGCTCTCCGGATCGAAGGGGTCGATCTCGACCATGTAGCCGAAGGCGTGGGGCTCGTTGCGGTAATCCTCGCTGGGCGAGGCGCCGTAGGAAGTGGCGTCGAAGCGTGCGAACTCGTCGGCGCCGCCCTGGGCGCGGTGCCATTGGTAGCGGCCTTCGGCGCGCGTCTCGATGCCGTAGCGGCTCTGGCGACGGTCGAGCTCGGCATCTTCGTTGGCGAAGTAGCCGGCCCAGTTCTCCTCGGCGGCCAGGTAGGTGTTCCACGGCGTGACGCCGTGGGCGCAGTTGTTCAGGGTGCCGCGGGTCATGCGGCCGTCGGGGCTGTACTTCGTTACCACGTGCTCGGTGCCCGCTACCGGCCCGGCCAGCTGCATCGGCGTGAGACCGGTGACCCGACGGTTGAGGCGATCCTCTACCACCTGCCACTGGCCGTCGTCGCCCTGGCGCACCCGCACCACCGAGACGCCGTGGGCGTTGAGCTCCTTGCGCACCTGGTCGGCATCGCGGGAACCGTCCTCGTGCTGCGGGAAGCCGTCGGCGTCCAGCGCCAGCCCGGCCGCCGCCCCGTGCAGGAAGCGCGGCTCGACGTATTCGTGGTTGAGCACCAGCAGGCCGTCGCGGGAACTGCCGTCGATGGCGAAGTAGTGCATGCCGTCATGGTGACTGCCGATCTGGTGCGCCTGGTCCTCGCCGCTGGCGTCCAGCGAGAAGGCCGGCATGCTGCCGCTGATCGGCGTGCCCCAGGGAATGAAGGCCTGCACCCGGTAGCCTTCCGGTACCACCACGCTGTCGCCGGTGCCGATCGGAATCGCCTGGAAGCCGAGACTGGGGCCGGGGAGACCGGTTCCCGCGGCCAGGGCGCGGCCGAAGGGCAGGCTGGCAGCCATCGCGCCAGCCACCGCCGCCGCCAGGCTGCCGCGCAGCAGCGTGCGGCGGCTCATGCGCGCCTCGAGGATATCGCCGAAGTAGGCATTGGCGGAGGGATTGCTCATCGGTTCGTCGCCGGCAGCAAGGATGGGGTCAACGCGGCCGGGATACTGGTGCTGGGTCATGGGCTTCTCGCATTCGTCGGCGGGTGTCGGATGACCACTATCCGCTGGCCATGTTGCATCGGCATGAACGAATGAAGGGAGTTTCATGACAGCTTTTTCAGGCGAGGGCATGGCGCTCTCATTGATGTAAGTCAAGGCTTGGTCAAACGGCGCCCTGGCCTGTTGCAGATGCAAACGAAGCGAAGAAACTGAAGCAAGATGCCCTGCCGGGAGAAGAGAATGCAATGGCCGCGTCGTGGTGGTGACCTGCTGCTGTGGATGCTGGTGGGGCTGCCGCTGGCAGCGGCGCTGCCGCGCCTGGGGATGCCCGAGGCTCGAGTCGAGTCTGCGCTGAGCTGGCTGGGCCATGCCAGCGGCATCCTGGCGCTGGCGCTAATGCTGTTGGCGGCCGCGGTAAGCCTGCGAGTGCCGGGCAGCGACCGCCCCTTCGGTGGGCTCACGCGGCTTTGGCGCGTTCATCACTGGCTGGGCTACTGGGCCTTCATCCTGGTGATGGTTCACGTGCTCGCCCTGGCACTGGCTGCGCTGCCGGTCTCGCTGGAAGCGGCGGTGGCGCTGTTGGTGCCGCCGCCGGTCCAGGTCGCCTTCTGGCTGGGCTGGCTTGCCTGGTTGGCCTTGGTGATCTTTCTTGCGCCTACCTTCGGCTTCTTTGGACGCCCCCACTACCAGCGCTGGAAGCGCCTGCATCTGGTCTCCGCTGTGGCGCTGCTGCTGGCGCTCGCGCATGCGCTGCCCTGGCCGGCGAGCGCTGGCCCTGGATCATGCTGGGATTCGCGGGGCTGTCGGCGGTGGCCTGGCGCAAGCTGCTGGCTGAGCGCTTGGGGCGCCGGTCGTATCGCGTCGAGGCGGTGCATCGCCTGGCCCGTGACGTGGTCGAGCTGGAGCTGGCCCCGGAAGATCGCCCGCTGATCCATGAGGCGGGCCAGTTCGTCTATCTGACGCCGCGGGATGGCACGCTGCAGGCGGGCTGCGGCGAGGAGCACCCCTACACCCTGGCCTCGGCGCCCCAGGCCAGCCACCTGCGTATCGGCATCAAGGATCTGGGCGACGCCAGCCATGCGCTGCAGACGGTCGCGCCGGGCAGCCGCGTCGAGCTCGAAGGGCCCTATGGCGGCTTCCTTCCGCAGCATCCGCCGCGGCGCAACGTGCTGTGGCTTGGCGGTGGCATCGGTATCACCCCTTCGTCAGCGCGGCGCGAGGCTTTGCCCAGGGCGCGGCGACCGACGGACGCCCCCACTTGATCTACCTGTGCGATGCGCCCGAGCGTGCCTACTACCTGGAGGAGCTGAGCCGGATCGCCAAAGCCCAGGGTGACTTTACCGTCACGCCGCACTACTACCGCCATGCCGGTGCCATGAGCGAGGCGTTCCTGCGTCAGCACTGCCCCGACTACCGCGAGCGCGAGGTCTATCTCTGCGGGCCTCCGGCCATGAGCGCCCATCTCGTCCGCCTGCTGCGCGACCACGGGGTGCCTGCCGCCCGCATTCACAGCGAGGTGTTCGATTTCCTATGAACAAGCTGGCCTATACCGTGTTCGTGGCCTTCATTGCCAGCATGCTCACGCTGATCGCCGTGCATCGGCTGGTGCCCGAGCAGGAGCCGGGCGACGGTGAGGCCCGTGCCGGCATCACTGCCGCTGAGCTTGCGCGGCATGACTCGGCGGCCAGCTGCTGGAAGGCCATCGACGGACAGGTCTACGATGTGACTGCCTATGTGGACGCCCACCCGACGGATCCGGAGGTGATCCTTGCCTGGTGCGGGCGCGACGCCACCGAGGCGTGGCGCAACAAGCGCCCCGGTGTGCCGCACAGCGCGCGCCCAGGCCCGTCTGCAGGCATATCGGGTTGGGCCTCTTGCCGAATAGGCCGGCCGGGAGGGGGCAGCCAAGGCAAGAAAGACCAGTAAGTCGAAACAAAGGGCGCTGATAAAAGAGTACATGCGCAAGGTCGCCAAAAGGCTCGGCTTTGCGCCATGATACTTGCCTGGGCATACAAAACCTTACATAGAGCCTTTCGCATGTCACTTTCGTTTCAGGGAAAGAACCGTCAGTTCGATGCCGCTCCGGTCGCCGTCCGTTCCTATCGACGTCAGCTCGTCGGCGAGCAGGTGTGTCTGCTCTATCAGCGCCTCTGGCAGCCCGTGCTATCCAGCGTGCTGGCGGCCGTACTGCTGGTGGCGACCATGTGGCCGATCATGCCCCCCAGCCACCTGCTGCTGTGGCTCTGCGCACTGATTCTGGCGTCCGGTGCCCGGCTGTGGCTGGCCAGGTGCTATCACCGCGAAGCGGCGAGCCAACGCCATCCCCGCCGCTGGTTGAGCCGCTTCGCCTGGGGTGTGGCCATTGCCGGCGGGCTGTGGGGCATGGCCGGTGCGACGATGTTCACCATGGAGCACCACGGTCAGCTCGCCGCACTCTCCATCGTGCTGGCCGGCATCGCCGCCGGCGGCGTCACGACGCTGTCGGCGGTGTGGTGGGTGGCGCCGCTGTTCGTGCTGCCGGCCATGCTGCCGCTGCTGGGCCACCTGCTGTGGCAGGGCACGCCGCCAGCCGCGCTGCTGGCCACCATGATTCTGCTGTTCATCGGCCTGGTGCTGGTGAGCAGCCGCCGGCTCAATCACATCATCACCGACAACCTGTCGCTGCGCCTGTTGGTGACCTCGCGCGAGAAGCAGCTGAGCGAGAGCGAGGCACGCTACCGTGCAATCTTCCGCCATACCCCGCTCGGGGTGATGCACTTCGACCGCCAGGGCACGGTGGTGGATTGCAACGAGATGTGCCTCGTTATCCTGGGAACCAGCCGCCAGCGGCTATTGGGCATCAACCTGCTGACTCAGCTCGAGGACGAGCGTGTGAGCAAGGCGGTACAAGATGCCCTGGAGAGCGGCACCGGCTATTTCGAGGGGACTTACCGCAACCTGGTCAGCGGCAAGAAGACCCCGCTGCGGGCTTTCTACAGCGCTCTGCGCAACGAAGCGGGCGAGGTGGTGGGCGGGGTGGCGATCATCGAGGATTTCACCGAGCGCAAGCAGGCCGAGGCGACGATTCACCGCCAGGCTTTTTTGATCCCCTGACCGAACTGCCCAACCGGCGGCTGCTGATCGAGACGCTGGCCTCCACCCTCCGCGACCGGCGCGACGATGGCCACCTGGGCCTGGTGATGTTCCTTGATCTCGACCGCTTCAAGATCATCAACGACACCCTGGGGCATGTCGTAGGCGACGAGCTGCTGCGCCAGGTGAGCCTGCGGCTGCTGCAGTGCATGAACGACGGTGAAATGGCGGCCCGCCTCAGCGGTGACGAATTCGTGGTGCTGCTGCCGCGGCTGAGCGGCGACCGCGAGGCCGAACTCGCGAAGGCCGAGGCGCTGGCCTTGCATCTGCTCGCGACCCTGCGTAAGGCCTACGACCTGCACGGCCAGCGCATCAGCGTCACCCCAAGCATCGGCTATACGCTGTTCCCGCTGGCCGACGAGGATGTGGGCGACGTGCTGCGCAATGCCGATACCGCGATGTACCAGGCGAAGATGAAGGGGCGCGCGCAGGTGTGCGGCTACGAGCCGGCGATGCAGGCCCAGATGGCCTGGCGGCTGGAAATGGAGCAGGCCCTGCGGCGCGCCCACCTGGAACGGCAGCTTGATGTGCACTTCCAGCCGCAGCTCGACCAAGACGGGCGGATCATCGGCGCCGAGGCGCTGATGCGCTGGGAGCATCCCGAGCAAGGCTGGGTGTCGCCGGAGGTGTTCATCGGCATCGCCGAGGAGAGCGATTTGATCGTCGAGCTGGAGTCGTGGCTGCTCGACCACTGCTGCGCGCTGCTGGCGCGGCTGCCCGAGACGGTGCTGCCGCGCCTGGCGGTCAACATCAGCGTTCGCCACTTCACCCAGCCGGGCTTCGTCGAGAGCGTCATGGCGGTGGTCGAGCGGCATGGTGTGGTGCCCTCACGGCTGGTCATCGAGCTGACCGAGAGCATCATGATCGATGGGCTCGGCGAAGCGGTGGAGCGCATGCAGGCGCTCAAGGCATTTGGCGTGCAGCTGGCGCTCGACGACTTCGGCACCGGCTTCTCCTCGCTGATGTACCTCAAGTGCCTACCGCTGGATGAGCTGAAGATCGATCGCAGCTTCGTCGGGCAGCTCGACACCGACGCAAGCGATGCCGCCATCGTCCAGACCGTGCTGGCCATGGCACAGCACCTGGGGATCGACGTGGTGGCCGAAGGGGTTGAGAACGCCGCACAGCTGGGCTTTCTTGCTTCGCGCGGCTGCAGGCGCTTCCAGGGCTTCCATTTCCACCGCCCGATGCCGGTGGCGGCCTTCGTACGCCTGCTGGGCGAGCCTGCCGCGCTTCGGGGCGTCGTGTCAGGCCAGCCCGCCGCTGGCCCACAGCCACAGGGCGATGAGGGCGAAGTGGCCGGGATACCAGCCCAGCCATAGCCGGCGGGGCATGACCAGCGGCACCGACGGGGCTAGGCGATGGGCGCCGGCGGCCAGCCACAGCACCACCAGGCAGGTGGCCACGGTGAACGACTTGGCCATGTCGGAGCTGTTCATCAACCCTGCTACCACCAGCACGGGGCCGCCAGCAGGGCGGCACCCAGACGCTGCTGCAGTGCCGGCCCGGCGGCGTGCAGCTGATGCATGGCCAGCATGAACAGCGGGATCAGCAGCAGGCCGCGATGCCCGTATTCCACCCAGTGCCCGGCTACCTGCCAGGCTGCCACCGAAAACACCAGGCCGAGCAGCAGGTGCAGGTCGGTGCCGCCCTGCTGCAGGCGGCCGAGCGCGTCGCGCAGCCAGGCCCCCAGGCCAGCCCCAGCGCCAGGGTGAAGCAGACGTTGAGAATGAAGGCATCGGAGGCGCGCGGCATCATCATGTAGGGCAGTTGCGCCACCAGGCCAATGATCAGGATGCGCCGGGCATAGCGCTGCGGATTGCGCGTGTTGAACAACCCATGCCAGGCCACCATGGCGGCAAACAGCGGGAAGGCGATGCGGCCCAGCGACGACCCGGCCCAGGCGAGGTCCAAGTGTCCGGGCAGCACATAGCGGGTCAGGTGATCAATGGTCATGGTGGCGAGCGCCAGCCATTGGCCCCAGCCGGTCCAGGTCGAAGTGGGGCGCTCAGGCAGCGCCATGGAGGTTGCCTGCAGGGTCATCATGACCTCCCTGTGATGATGACGCGTGATACGTCTCGTTGACCGGAGCGCTGCTCCGGGAGTTCCGCCGCCGTGCGCTGCGCTTGGCGAGGCGCCTTGCCGGTGGCAGGCTGGCGGCAGGATGTGTGCAACGAAAGGAGAAGCATGATGCGTATCGGGCTGTTGCAGTGCGACGACGTGGCCCCCGAACTGCGGCGGGTGCATGGAAATTATCCCGAGATGTTCGCTGCGCTGTTCGAGAAAGTCGAGCCTTCGCTCGAGTTTCGCACCTGGCGCTGCATGGACGGCGAGATTCCCGATGACATTGATGCCGTCGACGCCTGGATGACCACCGGCTCGAAGCATGGCGTCAACGACGGGCTGCCCTGGGTCGAGGAGCTGAGCGATTTCGTGCGCCGACTATGGCGGGCCGGCAAGCCGCTGGTGGGGATCTGCTTCGGCCACCAGCTGATGGCCAAGGCGCTGGGTGGCGAGGTGGTCAAGAGCGAGCGCGGCTGGGGTGTGGGCATGTCGTTCAACCGCGTCACGACGCGGGCGGCCTGGATGGAGCCCTGGCAGCCCGGCCTCGACCTGATCGTCAGCCACCAGGACCAGGTCGAGACGCTGCCCCCGAGGCCATGGTCGTGGGCGGCAGCGATTTCTGCCCCCATTACCTGATGCAGATCGGCGAGCACTTCCTCGGCGTACAGGGCCACCCGGAGTTCTCCAAGGCCTACTCCCGCGACCTGATGGCGCTGCGCCGCGAGCGGGTCGGGGACGAGCGCGTGCGAGAGGGGATGGCCTCGCTCGAGGCTCCGGTCAGCGACACCTTGATGGCACGCTGGATCGTCAATTTCCTCCGCAGCGCCATGGGGGGACGCGGGGATGGCGGGCGCTAACGCCTGGCAGGCGCCGTTCGGCGAGCTGGGGGTGGAAACCGCCAACCTGCTGCTGCTGGGTACCATCCTGACCCTGAGTATCTTCGCCGATGCGCTGGCCAACCGAACGTGCCTGCCGCGCATCTCGCTGCTGGTGCTGGTGGGGGTCGGCGTGGCCATGGTGCAGCAGTGGGGGCTTGGGCACGACGGTGGACAGCCCTTGGGCGGGCTGACCGAGCCGCTGATTCAGGTGGCGCTGGTGATGGTAGCCTTTCTGATGGGCGGCGAGCTGACCCGTGAGCGCCTGCGTAGCACCGGTGCGCTGATTGTCATGGTGTCGCTTGGCATCGCGGCCGTGGGGATCACGGTGGTGGGCCTGGGCCTGCTGGCGCTCGGCTTCCCCCTGGTGGTGGCCGTCAGCCTGGCGGCCATCTCGGTGGCCACCGATCCGGCCGAGGTCAGCGAGACCCTGCACGAGACGGGCAACAAGAGCGTGCGCGCGCGCCTGCTGATGGGCGTCGTCGCCATCGACGACCTGTGGGGTATCCTGGTCTTCGGCCTGGCCATGGCGCTGCTGAGCTGGCAGCTCGATCACGACGCGGGAACCGCTCTGCTGATGGCGGGCTGGGAGCTGGGCGGGGCGCTGCTGCTGGGGGCGGCGGTCGGCCTGCCCGCCGCCTGGCTGACGGGGCGGCTGCGGCAGGGAGAGCCCACTCAGGTGGAAGCCATCGCCCTGATTCTGCTGCTGGCGGGGCTGTCGAGCTGGATGCAGGTCTCGGCGCTGCTGGCTGCCTTGCTGGCCGGTGCCCTGGTGGTCAACCTGTCTGTGCATCACCGCCGCTCCTTCAATGAGATCGAGCATATCGAGTGGCCCTTCCTGGTGTTCTTCTTCGTTCTGTCCGGTGCCAGCCTCGACTTGCACTACGCCGGGCAGGCGCTCGGTGTCACCGTGGCCTATGTTCTGCTGCGCCTGGCCGGGCGCTACCTGGGTGGCCTGCTCGGGGTGGTGCTGGCCAGGCGGCATGGGGTCGCATTGCCGGCTTCGGTCGGCCTGGCAATGACGCCCCAGGCCGGCATCGCCATGGGCATGGCCCTGCTGGTCACCGAGCGCTTCCCCGATCACGCCACCCTGTTGATGTCGGCAGTGGTCGTCTCCACGGTGGTTTTCGAGCTGTTCGCGCCGTTCTTCGTCAGGCGCGTGATCCGCTGAGCGCCGCCATGGCGCAGCAGGCGCAGGCCGTTGGCCACTACGATCAGGCTGGCGCCCATGTCGGCGAACACCGCCATCCACAGGGTGGCGTGGCCGGTGAAGGCGAGCGCCATGAACACCGCCTTGAGGCCCAGGGCGATGGCGATGTTTTGCATCAGCACCCGGCGCGTCCCCGCGAGAGGCGCAGGAAATCGGCCAGGCGGCGCGGGTCGTCGTCCATCAGCGCTACGTCGGCGGTCTCGATGGCGGCGTCGCTGCCCAGCGCGCCCATGGCGAAGCCGATGTCGGCGCGCGCCAGCGCCGGGGCGTCGTTGATGCCGTCGCCCACCATGCCCACCGGCCCCAGCTCAGCACGCGCTTCGATCATTGCCAGCTTGTCCTCCGGCAGCAGGGCGCCGTGGGCCTCGTCGATGCCGGCCTGGGCCGCCACCGCGGCCACGCTGGCCGGGGTATCGCCGCTGAGCATCAGCGTGGTCACGCCCAGCCGGTGCAGCGCCTCAATGGCCTCGCGGCTCTCTTCGCGCAGCGGGTCGCCGACGGCGAACACCGCCAGCGGACGCGATTCTTCCCCCAGGATCACCAGCGTCTCGCCGCGGGCCTCGTGCCCGGCGAGATGCGCGTCGAGGGTTTCGTCCGGCGCTGCGAACTGCTGCATCAGCCGCCGGTTGCCGAGCCACAGCGTGAGACCGGCATGGCTTGCCACCACGCCGCGGCCGGGCAGCTCGCGCACCTCGCTCACTTCCATTGGGTCGACGCCATCGGCCTCGGCAGCGCGTGCCAGCGCTGCCGACACCGGGTGCGACGAGCGCCCGGCGAGCCCCGCCGCCAGGGCGCGCAGGCGCTCGCGACCGGCCGCGTTCAGCGTACCGTCGAGTGGGTGCCAGGCCTGCTGCGAGGGGCGGCCCTGGGTCAGGTGCCGGTCTTGTCGAAGGCGATGGCGACCAGGCGATGGCCCTGCTCCAGGAAGTTGCCGCCCTTGATCAGAATGCCCGCCCTGGCGGCGGCGGCCAGCCCGCTGACCACGGTGACCGGGGTGGAGATCACCAGCGCGCAGGGGCAGGCGATCACCAGCAGCACCAGGGCGCGGTAGATGCCCTCCAGCCAGCTGACGCCGAACAGCCATGGCCAGGTGAGCCCTACCAGCAGGGCGATGCCGAATACCACAGGCGTGTAGACGGCGGCGAAGCGGTCGATGAAGCGCTGGGTGGGCGCGCGACTGGCCTGGGCCTGCTCCACGGTATGGATGATGCGTGCCAGGGTGGTGTCGCTTGCCGCCCGGGTGGTGCGGTAGAGGAATTCGCTGCCCTGGTTGACGCTGCCGGCGAACACGGCCGCGCCGGGTGCCTTGTCCACCGGCAGGCTCTCGCCGGTGATGGGCGATTCGTCCAGCGCCGGATGGCCCTCGGCCACGCTGCCGTCCAGCGCCAGGCGCTCGCCCGGCCGCACCCGCACCAGGCTGCCGGTGACGACTTCGCTGGCCGGCATGCTGCGAAAGGCGCCATCGGCCTGGCGCACGCTGGCGCTTTCCGGCGCCAGCGAGAGCAGCTCGCGGATGGCGTTGCGCGCGCGGCCTAGCGAACGCGCCTCGATGCGCTCGGCCAGGGTGAACAGCACCAGCACCATGGCCGCCTCGGCCCATTGGCCGATCAGCAGCGCGCCGGTCACCGCCACGCTCATCAGCGCATTGATGTTCAGCGTGCGGTGGCGCAGGGCGATGAAGCCCTTCTTCCAGGTCGGCAGGCCGACCAGGGCGATGGCCGTCAGCGCCAGCGCGGCGGCCAGCCACGGCTCGGCCAGTGCCAGCCAGTCGCTGGCTTCGGCGGCCAGTGCCAGCAGTGCAGCGGCGCCCAGCTTCCACCAGTTCTCCGTACTGCTCGCCGCGGGGGTACGCCGAGCCGGATCGTGGCGCCGTGCGCTCATGCCGGTGGAGGCGATGCGGCGCTCGATCGCCTCCTCCACCGCGTTGCGGTGGTGCACCGTCAGCACGCGGTTGACCAGATCGAAGTCGAGCCGCTCGATGCCCGGCGTGTCGCCCAGCGCCCGGCGCAGCAGCGCCTCCTCGGTGGGGCAGTCCATCGCCTCGATATGCAGGCGCAGCGACTGCGTGCCGGGCGGCAGCCGGTCGTTCTTCCGTGCGGCAGGCACAGCAGGCGCGGCAGGCGCGGTGCAGCTCGAGCAGCAGGGGCGTGCGGTCATGGCAGGACTCCGTGTCATCGTATAGGCTGATGAGACACCCTGTAGTCACTATAGGGTCAAACCTTTTTCGAGGCCCCATATGAAAATCGGTGAGCTGGCTACCCGCACCGGCTGCGCGGTGGAAACCATCCGCTACTACGAGCGCGAGGGGCTGCTGCCCGAGCCTGCCCGCTCCAGCGGCAACTATCGCCTCTATGCGGAGCCCCATGCCGAGCGGCTGCGCTTCATCCGTCACTGCCGCACGCTGGACATGACGCTGGAGGAGATCCGTACCCTGCTCGATTATCACGACCGGCCGCGTCAGCCCTGCAATGCGGTGAACGGCTTGATCGACGACCACCTGGCTCACGTCGAGGCGCGCATCGAGCAGCTTCAGGCACTGCGCCAGGCCCTCGTCACCCTGCGCTCGCGCTGCAACGGCGAAACCGACGCCAGCCACTGCGGTATTCTCCAGGAACTGGCCCAGCCAGTGGCGGAACGGCCTACCGAGTTGCGAGAGCCAAGCCACGTGCCGGGCCCGCACAGGGGGCATTGAGCGAGACACACGATGTCGAACAGGGACGTGCCTGCCTATTACTCCCAATGGGTTTCCAGTGAGCGTATTCCCGATCTGCTCGCCGGACGCCTGCACGCCGCCGACGATCCCCGCTGGGCCGAGTCCGGTGCACCCAGTGCCGAGGCGTACGCGCGCTGGGCCTCGCATATCTGCGGCATGGCCTGCACCAAGATGCTGCTCGAGGAGTTGCGCGGCGAGCGGGCGACTCTGTTCGAGCTGCTCGAAAGGTGCCGGGAAGTTGGCGGCTATGTGGTTTCGGAGGCGGGCATCAAGGGCCTCTACTATCGGCCTTTGGTGCAGCTGCTGAGGGAGCGACACGCGCTGGAGGCCGAGGTCGTGGAGCACGTCGAGGCCGAGCGGATTGCCGAATGGTTGGACGAGGGGCATCGCGTCATCGCCTCGGTGCACCCTTCGATTCGCACGCCCGAGCAGGACCCGCCGCAGCGGGGCGGGCATCTGGTCTATCTCTTCGGGCGCGACGAGAGCGGGCGCCTGCGCTTTCACAACCCTTCCGGGCTGCCCGGAGTGAATCAGGCGGATGTCCGCCTTGCGCCTGCGGTGTTCGAGCGCTTCTTCGCCGGGCGCGGCATCCTGATACGGCGCGGCTAGCCGACGTCACCTCCCCGGCCGAGCGGCCGAGGGAGGGCGGCTATCACTCTTCGCCGAAGTATCGCTGGTAGATCTCGTCGTAGGTGCCGTCTTCCTTCAGCGTGGCCAGGGCCTCGTTGAAGCGCTCGGCGAGTGCCTCGTCGCGCGGGCGGAAGGCAATGCCGAAGCCTTCGCCGAAGTACTCTTCCGGTTCGGTGACGGCTTCGCCGATCATCACGAACTCGCCGCGCTCGCTCTCGAGCAGGGTGGTGCGGCCGATCGGGTAGTCGAGGAAGACGATATCCAGGCGCTGGGCCTGCAGGTCGAGCACCATGTCGTCGGCGGTGGAGTAGCGGCTGACGCTGGCGACGCGGCCGAACATGTCGGTGACGTAGTTGTCCTGCAGGGTACCGCGCTGCACGCCGATGGTCATGCCGGCCAGGGTCTCTTCGTTGGCCGTCTCGATGTCCAGGTCGGCCGGGCCGAACCAGGCCGAGGGCATGGTGATGTACGGGTCGGAGAAGCGCACGGTCTGGCGGCGCTCTTCGTTGATCGTCATCGACGACATGATGGCGTCGTAGTTGCGCGACAGCAGGCCGGGAATGATGCCGTCCCACTCCTGCTCGATCCACTCGCAGGTGATGCCCATCTCGGCGCACAGGGCGTTGCCCAGCTCGATGTCGAAGCCGGTCAGCTCGCCCTCGGGGGTGCGGTACTCCATCGGCTCGTAGGGTACGTCGACGCCGAAGCGCACGTGGTCGTAGTCGCGGGCCTGGGCGCTACCGGCGGCCAGCGCCACACCCAGCAGAGAGACGGTCAGCAGTTTTTTCATGACGGTTTTCCCTTTGTTGTCGTTCGACCACCTGGTCGGTGGACGTCGTGCCTGAATTTATCGCAGCCTTGCCGGGGTCGAAACCCCTGCGCGCGGGTTTTTCCAACGCCTGTTTGACGCGGCTTAGCCGCCGCCAAGCGGTTTCAGGTGGGCCAGCATGCGTTTCTCCAGGTAGCGGAAGAAGTAGAGGATGGCGAAGGTCAGGCACAGGTAGATCGCCGCGGCGAACAGGAAGGCCTCGAACGGGGCATAGAAGCGCGCATAGACGAAGCGCGCCGCACCGGTGATGTCCATCAGCGTGACCACGCTGGCGATGGCGCTGGCGTGCAGCATGAAGATCACCTCGTTGCCGTAGGCCGGCAGGGCGCGCCGGAAGGCGCTGGGCAGCACGATGCGCCGCATCATCAGGCTCTGCGACATGCCGTAGGCCCTGGCCGCCTCGATCTCGCCGCGCGGGGTGGCCTTGATCGCGCCGCGGAAGATTTCGGTGGTGTAGGCCGCGGTGTTGAGGGTGAAGGCGATCAGCGCCGGATAGAAGGCCTCGCGCAGGATCGGCCACAGGAAGGTCTCCTGGATGCCGTCGAAGAACACCACGCCGTAGTAGATGATGTAGAGCTGAATCAGCAGCGGGGTGCCGCGGAACACGTAGGTATAGATGTAGATGGGCAGGCTGATCCAGCGGCGGCCGGAGCTGCGGCCGATGGCTAGCGGTATCGCCAGCACCAGGCCGACCACCAGCGACAGGAACACCAGCTGGGTGGTGGTCACCAGCCCTTCCCAGTAGTAGGCCAGAGTCTGGGGCGTGAAGATGCGGTTGCCGGCGAGCAGCTCGTTGAGCCAGGGCAGATTGTCCATGTCAGTGACCTCCGAAGCCGACGTTGTAGCGCTTCTGCAGCCGGGCGAACATCCACTCCGAGACGCTGGCGATCAGCAGGTAGACGGCGGCCACCGGGATCAGGAAGGTGAACGGCTCGTGGGTGGCACGGGAGGCTTCGGCGGCTACCCGCACCATGTCCGAGAGGCCGATCACCGAGACCAGCGCGGTGGTCTTGAGCAGCACCATCCAGTTGTTGGAGATGCCCGGCAGGGCGTGGCGCATCATCTGCGGGAAGCGGATGCGCCGGAATACCAGCCAGGGGCTCATGCCGTAGGCCTTGCCGGCCTCGATCTGGCCGTGCTCAACGGCCATGAAGGCGCCGCGGAAGGTCTCGCCCATGTAGGCGCCGAAGATGAAGCCAATAGTAATGACGCCAGCGGCGAAGGCGTTGAGATTGACATACCAGTCAAGCCCGGTGCGGTCGTAGAGGGCATCGGTGAGCGCGTTCAGCGCCATCTGGCCGCCGAAGAACAGCAGCAGCATCAGTACCAGGTCGGGCACGCCGCGAATCACCGTGGTGTAGAGCGTGGCCACCTTGTGCAGCAGCCAGTTGCGCGACATCTTGGCGCTGGCCGTGAGCAGCCCCAGCGCCAGGGCCAGGATCAGGGAAAGCACGGCGAGCTGGAGGGTGACGCCGGCGCCCTCCACCAGCCGCGGGCCGTAACCGTGTAGATCGAGCATGGAGGTACCCTCAGTACTTGGGCGCCAGGAACTGCTTGAGCCGCGGCGAGGTGGGGTTGACCAGCACGTCCTGGGGCGTGCCGGCCTCTTCGACCAGGCCCTGGTGCAGGAAGATCACCTGGCTGGAGACGTCGCGAGCGAAGCCCATCTCGTGGGTCACCACCACCATGGTGCGGCCCTCGTCGGCCAGGTCGCGCATCACCTTGAGCACGTCGCCGACCAGCTCCGGATCGAGCGCCGAGGTGGGCTCGTCGAACAGCATCACTTCCGGGTCCATCGCCAGCGCGCGGGCAATGGCGCCGCGCTGCTGCTGGCCGCCGGACATCTGCGCCGGATAGGCGTCCGCCCGGGCGGTCAGGCCGACCCGTTCGAGCAGGGCGCGGGCGTGCTCGATGGCTTCCTTCTTGGGCTTGCCCAGCACGTGGATGGGGGCCTCGATGATGTTCTCGAGCAGGGTCATGTGCGACCACAGGTTGAAGCTCTGGAATACCATCGACAGGCGTGCGCGCATGCGCACTACCTGCTTCCAGTCTTCCGGTTCGCGCCCGTGTCGGGTGTGCTTGAAGCGAATCTCCTCGCCGTGGACGATCAGGTCGCCCTCGTCGGGCTGCTCGAGCAGGTTCATGCAGCGCAGGAAGGTGCTCTTGCCGGAGCCCGAGGCTCCGATCAGGGTGATGACGTCACCCTTGTGGGCCGCCAGCGACAGGCCCTTGAGAACTTCGGTATCGCCGAAGCGCTTCTTGATGTTGCGCACTTCGAGGGGGATCGGGGTATCGGCCATGGGACGGGCTCCAGGTCGGGACAGGTCGCCTGAGACGACGCGCCGGGTCAAGCAGACAGGCACGAAAAAGGGGCGATTCTAACAGGCCTGGAGCCTTTGGGCAGAGGGGCAGCGGTTCTCGCCAGGGCGAGGGGCGCATGGACAGCGTTCGAGTGGGTCATGTCTGGCTCCGGTTTGTTGTTATGAATTCGGAAGAAGGTGTGGCTTGGGGTCAGCCAGGCGGCGGCGCCGGGCGCGCCAGCAGCGCAGCGCGAGCACCCAGCTCCACTGCGGCATTGGGGAACACCACGTGGAGCGGTTCGGTGTCGACGACGAAGGGGCCAGCCTCGGCATCCTCTGCCAGCGTTGTGCCGGGCGCAAAGGCGGTGAAGTTGGGCGTGTCGTCGGCAAAGCAGAGGCGGAAGTCGCGGGAGCGGCGCATCAGCTCGTGCGCCACGCGGAAGAACGTCATGCGTGCCGGGTCGGCGCCGGGCGGTTCGCGGCCCGCCAGCAGTGCCTCGAGCAGCCGCGCCATGGGTGCCAGCGGGGCGAGGTCGTTGTGGCCGAAGGGCAGGGCGCGGCCCAGCTCCAGGGTGAAGGCCTGCGCCTGATGGTAGTGCTTCGCATAGTGGGAAAAGGTCCAACTGTGCTGATGCTGGTGCAGCACGGCCTGAATGTCGGCGGCGGCCAGCCAGCGCCACTGCTCGGACCGGGTGACGGTCGCCGCGAAGGGCTCGACGACGAAGCGTGGGTAGCGGCTATCGCGAATCGCCGTGTGCAGATCGTAGTGGAGCCGCTCGCGGCCCTCGTGGCGAGCATAGAAGGCGTCCACCGCCCGCATCAGCTCGCGGGCGCGGTCCGGTTCCCGGCCGGTTTCGTTCAGGTCGCGGCGAAACAGGCGGTTGAGGTTGGTGGTCACATAGCGCTCGCCGCGACGGATGGCCTCGAGGTTGCCCAGCACCACCAGCGCCGGGGCGCCCAGAGTGAGCAGCCCCGCTTCGAG
Organism: Halomonas sp. E19; assembly: GCF_052439355.1. NCBI lineage: Bacteria > Pseudomonadati > Pseudomonadota > Gammaproteobacteria > Oceanospirillales > Halomonadaceae > Halomonas > Halomonas sp. E19. The sequence goes on from NZ_JBNFWU010000001.1 coordinate 295,474, forward strand.
GCGCGCCAGGCAGCCGCCCAGGAGTTCGATGGGCGCCGTCTCGTTGCCGTGGATGCCGACCGAGAGAATCACCGCGGGGGCGTTGTCCCGGCTGTTTGCCGGGCAAAGTTCGAGCAGCCCGGGGCCGAGCAGGCGATAGTCGCCGCCCGCAATGGGCCCTTGCCGCCTGGGCGGTGGCGCGCCTTCCAGGCTCAGTTCGATCCACTCCGCCAGCATGGCTTGTTCCTGCTCACGAGGTCGCGTTCCACCTTCCTGCGCACGGTGCTTCTTCTCAAGTCGTGGCGTCGGGCTTTTGGAAGCCGGGGTGCGATAGTGAAACTCAGCGGCGCCAGGGTTCGCAGGGCTCGCCCTGCTCGACCTCGATCAGTTCGTCCGCGGGGAAGGCCTTGCTGGCGGCAAAGTCGACCAGCTCCTCCTGGATCGCCGCGTCCAGGGTCGGCTCGCGGGCGAGTATCCACAGGTAGTCGTGGCTGGGCCCCGAGACCAGCGCCCAGCGGTAGTCGTCGTCCAGCTGCAGTACGTTGTAGCCACCGTAGAAGGGCCCGAAGAAGCTGACCTTGAGCCGGCCCACATCCTCGCCTGCCACGAAGTAGGCGCGGCCCTCCGCCTCGTCCACCTCGCCCGTAGCGAGGTTGATCCCGCGGTTGATGACGCGCACGCCGCCGTCGTCGCGCAGCGAGTAGTCGGCGGTGACGCAGTCGAGGCCGCGCTCGAAGGAGTGGTCGAGGCGGGCGATCTCGTACCACTGGCCGAGATAGCGCTCCAGCTCGAAGCCGGTCACCGCTTCGGTGCCCTTGGGCAGGCCGGTGCAGCCGGCCAGCAGCAGGCCGGCGGCGGGCAGGGCGAGGCTGGCTAGATGTCTTTTCATGCAGGGGCTCCTCATCGCTCGTCAGGAGGCATGACCATTCGCCAATGGGGGCGATGGCCGCACCGTCTAAGCTGGTGCCTTGATTGTGATGGCCAGGAGCCTGATATGCCAACCGGCACGCTTCCGCCAGCGGGCGAGACCCGCTGCCCGCTCAATGCGCACTACGACGCCTTTTCCGCTGCCGACGGCCGGCCCCTGCTGGCTCGCCTGCAGGCCGCCTTCGCCGCGGCCGGCTGCGACCCGCAGCGGCTCAGCAGCGACGAGGTGGCGGGCATCGACCAGTTGCACCTGGGTGGGCGGCAGGCCAGCCGCGCCCTGGCCGAGCTGGGCGGGCTGCAGCGGGGCGAGCGCGTGCTCGACGTGGGCTGCGGCACCGGCGGTGCCAGCCGGCTGCTGGCCGAGGCGTATGGCTGTGTGGTAACGGGGATCGACATCACCGCGGCCTTCATCGAGGTGGCCGAATGGCTGAGCCGGGCCACCGGCCTTGGCGAGGCCACCCGCTTCCTGGCCGGGGACGCCGCCCAGGTGCCCCTGGCCGACGCCAGCGTTGAGGTGATCTGGTGCCAGCATGCGCTGATGAACATGCCCCACGTCGAGCAGGTGCTGGCGGAGTGGCGGCGGCTGCTGGCGCCGGGCGGGCGGGTGCTGCTGCACGAGATCGTGGCCGGCGACAACCCGGCACCGCTGGCCCTGCCCGTGCCATGGGCCAGAACGGCGAGCACCAGCCACCTGTGCGGCCGTGAGGCGTGGCTGGCCACGCTCGATGCGGCAGGCTTCGAGGCCGAGGCCGTAAACGACGTCACCGAGGCCGCCCTGGCCTGGCGCCAGGTCCACAGCCGGCGTGAGGCAAGCGCCGAGGCCGCACCCGCGCTGCCGGGCCCGGCGCTGATCTTCGGGCCCGAGTTCGCCCAGATGGGGCGCAACCTGCGCGATAACCTGGCCGCAGGCAAGGTGCGCATCCTCGCAGGCGCATGGCGCTGCCGGAGCGATTAGCCCGGTTCGGCGCCTGCGTGCGCTGGCATACGTGCAAGGAATCGACGCAAGGCATCGAAAGGCTTCGCTTTTCTTCTCGTTCAGCCTTCCTATGCTGAAGGGGGCTTCGCTGTGGCGGAGCCATGGAGACCCTAACTGAACGGAGGCGAAGCATGACCAAGGTTCTTGTGCTCTACCATTCCATGTATGGCCACGTCGACACCCTGGCCAAGGCGGTGGCGGAAGGCGTGGAGGAGATCGACGGCGTAGAGGTGCACGTCAAGCGCGTGCCGGAAACCATGGACCCGGAGGCCTATGCCAAGGCCGGCGGGCAGGAGTTCGACACCCCCGAAGCCTCGCCCCAGGAGCTGGGCGACTATGATGCGATCATCATCGGCACCCCGACCCGCTTCGGCAACATGAGCGGACAGATGCGCACCTTCCTCGACCAGACCGGCAGCCTGTGGGCCAAGGAACGCTGCGCGGCAAGGTCGGCAGCGTCTTCACCTCCACGGGTACCGGCGGCGGCAACGAAACCACCGTCATGACCTCCTGGACCACCCTGGCGCACCACGGCATGCTGATCCTGCCGATCGGCTATGGCCTAGAGTCGCAGTTCGATATCTCGAGCGTGCAGGGCGGCTCGCCCTACGGGGCCTCCACCCTGGCCGGTGCAGACGGCTCGCGCCAGCCCACCGAGCATGAGCTGGCGCTGGCTCGGCTGCAGGGCCGCAGCGTCGCGGAAGTGGCGCGTAAGCTGGCCGCCTGACTCCGGTGCCTCACCTTCCGACAAGAAAAAGGCGCGACCCCTGGGGTCGCGCCTTGGCGTGCTGCGGGCCTGACGGCGTCAGGCGGGGACGTCCTTAACGGACCTCGCCCAGGCGCTCGTCGCCGTCCAGTTCTTCGTAACGATCATCATCGAAATCGTCGGCGTTGCGTTCGCCGCTGCGTGACTGCAACAGAACTTCGCCGTCGTCGTCGCGGACCTGGATGTCCTGCAGCGGATAGGCCATCTCGTCACCGCCGAAGCCCAGGAAGCCGCCTTCGGAAACCACGACGTAGGTGGCGTTCTCCTGGGTGTCGCGCACCACGCGGTCGATCTCGCCGATCTCCTCGCCATCCTGGGTCACGAGGGTGCGGCCTTCCAGGTCGCTAACCTGCATGTTGCCCAGGTCCTGCTGACCGGCCTGGTCACGATCCCGGTCGCCGTCGTCATCGAACAGACCTTGCTGTTCGCGCTGTTCGCGATCGGCATCATCGTCGTCATCGCTACGGATCTCGGCGGTCGCCTCATCGGCCTCTTCCACGCGGACGTTGGCTTCGCCTTCCTGGTCCACGGTGACCTCAGGCTCGGCCTGGTCCACGTCGACCTCGGGGTCGGGCTGGTCGATGGTAACGTTGGGCGCCTGCTGCTCGACGGTCACCTCCGGCGGCTCTTGTTCCACGCGAATCTCGGCCGGTTCCTGGTCGACGCTGACCTCGGCCGGCTCCTGCTCGACATCGACATCGAAGTCATCATTATTGGCCCGGTCCTGATTGTCGCCGGTGGTATCGGCGTCCTGTCCGCCCTGGCCCTGGGCATTGAAGCCGGTTTCATAGCCTTCGCCAGCGCGGACCTCATCATTCTGTTGGCCGTTCTGTTCACCTTCCTGGGTCATCTGGTGCTGCTCGCCCAGGTGCTGCTGCGCATCGTCATCCTGTGCGAGTACACCGTGGGCCAGGCCAGTGCTCAGAGCGCCGACTGCGATGGCAATTGCTGTCCTTTTCATGCCGTTTCCTCCATTTCGTTCGCGTTGCCCTAATGAGCTTGCACTGATCAGGGTAGACGACCTTTCGCCTCTCGCCGCCGTCGCTTACGGAAGGTAACGATTTCACTGCGCGCAGAAACATGGAAAGGGCGCCGGAAACCTTCGCCCTTGGTCTGCGGCAGTTTGACGCAAGTCAGAGGTTTTCTCGAAATTGACTGCTTTTTGAGTCATTTTCTTGACAATGAGGCGGGGTTTTGTTGATCCGTGTCAGCCCGGCAAGGGCACGTTCTGTCATTCTTTCCCTGTGGGACCGGCGCCTTCGGGCGTGATAACGACAAGGATCTATCACCACTAACGGTGGAGACAGGGGAATGAAGACACTACGACCAAGCAGACCCTGGCAGGTGCTGCTGGGGCTGCTGCTGGCCATGCTGGCGTGGCTGCCGCCAGCCCTTGCCAGCACGGCGGACCACCGCCAGTTCGATGCCCTGCAGGGCCTTTCAACAACGCCGAGGAGGTAACCCAGGCTTGCCTGAGCTGTCACACCGAGGCCTCGCAGCAGGTAATGGCGACCCGCCACTGGACCTGGGACTACAAGAACCCCCACGGCGGCGAGACGCTGGGCAAGCGCACCATGCTCAATACCTTCTGTATCGCCGACCAGTCCAACGAAGGCTTCTGCCAGGCGTGTCATATCGGCTACGGCTGGGAGGACGACAGCTTCGACTTCACCGCCGAGACGCGGGTCGACTGCCTGGCCTGCCACAACAGCGGCGACTACGTGAAGAAGGGCGGTTGGGCCGGCTGGCCCAACGAGTCGCTGACCGACCTGACGCGTGCCGCACAGAACGTGGCCGCCACGTCACGCCAGACCTGCGGCACCTGTCACTTCTACGGCGGCGGTGGCGATGGCGTAAAGCACGGTGACCTGGACTCGTCACTGTTCCACCCGCAGCGCGAGCTCGATGTGCACATGGACGCCGAGGGGCTCAACTTCAGCTGCAGCACCTGCCACCAGACCGAGAATCACGACGTGCCCGGCAGCCGCATTCAGGGTGCCGCCGTGGATGCCCATGGCGCCATCGTTCGCGGCAGCCAGCACGAGCGCAACCCGGCCACCTGCCAGGCCTGCCATGGCGATACGCCGCACCAGGGCGGCAGTCATGCCACGCGGCTCAACGAGCACACCCGCACGCTGGCCTGCCAGACCTGCCATATCCCGGCGTTCGCCCGCGGCGGCGTGCCGACACGCATGTCCTGGGACTGGTCCACGGCGGGGCAGCTCGACGCGGAGGGCAAGCCCTTCACCGGCCTCAATGAGCTTGGCCACGTCATCTACGACAGTCGCAAGGGCGATTTCCTGCCGGACGAGAACGTGACGCCCCGGTACCTGTGGTGGAACGGCACGACCACCTTCGTGACCGGGGAAACGGTCATCGACCCCAGCGAGCGCGTGCTGCTCAACCCCTACCACGGCACGCCGGGCGGCGACGACTCGCGGATCTGGCCGGTCAAGCTGGCGCTGGGCAAGCAGCCCTTCGACACCGTGCACAACACCCTGCTCAAGCCCCAGGTGGCGATTCCCGGCAACGACACCTCGTTCTGGTTCAACTTCGACTGGGACAAGGCGCTGGCGACGGGCACCGAGCTGGCCGGGCAGCCCTACAGCGGCGAGTACGACTTCGTCGAGACCGCCATGCTGTGGCCGATCACCCACATGGTGGCGCCGAGCGAAGCGGCGCTGGACTGCGCCTCCTGCCACACCGACGGCGGCCGCCTGGCCGGCGTGGAAGGGGTGTGGTTGCCGGGCCGCGACCGACATCGGCTGCTCGACCGCTTCGGCTTCGGCCTGGCCGGCCTGGTCCTGCTGGGCGCGCTGGGCCATGGGGCCATGCGTCTTGCCACCCGTAACCGCCACAAGGGGCACTGACATGAGCGAGCGTCTCTATCTTTTCACCCGCTTCGAGCGCTTCTGGCACTGGTCCCAGGCGGCGCTGATCATCACGCTGCTGCTTAGCGGTTTCGGCATTCGCGGCGTGCACGGCATGGCCGACTTCGAAACGGCGGTGCGCGTGCACGAGGCGGCGGCCTGGCTGCTGATCGGGCTGTGGGTGTTCGCCATCTTCTGGCATTTCACCACCGGCCAGTGGAAGCACTACCTCCCCACCCGGGACCGCCTGGCGGCCATGATGCGCTACTACGCCTATGGCATGTTCGTGGGCGAGCCGCACCCCTACCGCATCACCCTGGAGCGCAAGCACAACCCGCTGCAGCGGCTGGCCTACCTGGGCATCAAGCTGGTGATCAACCCGCTGATCTGGGTATCGGGCCTGCTCTACCTGTTCTGGGGCAGCGTGCGCGACAGCGTGCCGGGCTTCCTGGGGCTGGAGCAGGTGGCAGGCCTGCATGCTCTGGGCGCCTACCTGATGCTCTCCTTCCTGCTGCTGCACGTCTACCTCGCCACGGCGGGCCACACGCCGCTGGCGCACATCAAGGCCATGGTGACCGGCTGGGAGGAGGTGCACGACGCCCCGGCGCTCGACGAGCGCCGGGGCTGGAGAAGAAAGGCGGCTAATCGGTGGCGAGGTCGGCAAACGCTTCGGTAAGCAGGAATTTCGCGTGAGACCTCGCTGGGCCGGGCTCGTCAGGGCCCGGCCCAGCGGCGCTACGTGTCTTGCTATGCCTTCACACGCTCGGCAATGGCCTTGCCCAGGGTCTGGGTGGTGCCCTGGCCGCGAATGTCCGGTGTCAATACGTTGGTATCGCCCTCGCTGAGCACCGCCTCGAAGGCGTCGACGATAGCCTTGGCAGCCGCCTTGTGGCCCAGGTGCTCGAGCATCATGGCGCCGGACCAGATCTGGCCGATGGGGTTGGCGATGCCCTTGCCGGCGATGTCCGGGGCGCTGCCGTGCACCGGCTCGAACAGGCTGGGGAACTTGCCCTCGGGGTTGATGTTGGCCGAGGGCGCCACGCCGATGGTGCCGGTACAGGCCGGGCCCAGGTCGGAGAGGATGTCGCCGAACAGGTTGCTGGCCACCACCACGTCGAACCAGTCGGGGTGCATGACGAAGTTGGCAGTGAGGATGTCGATGTGGAACTTGTCGACGCTGACCTCGGGGTAGTGGCCCGACATGGCCACGACCCGCTCGTCCCACCATGGCATGGTGATGGCGATGCCGTTGGACTTGGTGGCCGAGGTGAGCTTCTTGCGCGGCCGGCTCTGGGCCAGCTCGAAGGCGAACTTTAGCACCCGGTCGGTGCCGTGACGGGTCATCACCGTCTCCTGGATCACCACCTCGCGCTCGGTGCCCTCGAACATCTTGCCGCCGACGCTAGAGTACTCGCCTTCAGTGTTCTCGCGGACCACGTAGAAGTCGATGTCGCCGGGCTTGCGGTCGGCCAGCGGGCTCTTGATGCCCGGCAGCAGCTTGCACGGGCGCAGGTTGATGTACTGGTCGAACTGGCGGCGGAACTGCAGCAGCGAGCCCCACAGCGAGATGTGGTCCGGCACCGTGTCGGGCCAGCCCACCGCGCCGTAGAAGATGGCGTCGAAGTCCTTGAGCTGCTCGAACCAGTCGTCGGGCATCATCTTGCCGTGCTTCTCGTAGTAGTCGCAGCAGGCGAAGTCGAAGTGCTCGAAGGCCAGGTCGAGGTCGAAGCGCTGGGCAACGGCTTCGAGCACGCGCAGGCCTTCCGGCATCACTTCGTTGCCGATGCCGTCGCCGGGAATGACGGCGATACGATGGGTCATGGTGGGCTCCTCGGGTGGTGTTGGTCAGGCGCGGGTCATGAAACGGTTGATACGGTTGAGCAGGGCCTCGGGCGCCTCCTCGGGGAGGTAATGGCCGCAGGGCAGCGCCTCGCCCTCGACCCGTTCGGCCACGGCGCGCCATTCCGCCAGTGGATCGAAGCAGCGCTCGATGATGCCGTGCTTGCCCCACAGCACGCTGACCGGACAGGCGATGCGTCGGCCCGCCTCGCGGTCGGCGCGGTCGTGTTCCAGGTCGATGGCGTTGCTGGCGCGATAGTCCTCGCACAGGGCATGCGCCGCGCCGGGCTGGGACAGGCAGCGCTGGTACTCGGCGATGGCCGCGGGGTCGAAGGCGTCGAGGCTGGCATGCCGCCCGCCCATGGTGCGGGTGATGTAGTCGGCGGGCGAGGCCTCGATCAGGGTCTCCGGCAGCGGCGCGGGCTGGATCAGAAAGAACCAGTGGAAGTAGGCAGTGGCGAAGGTGCGGTCGGTCTGTTCGTACATGGCAAGCGTGGGGGCAATATCGAGCAGCATCAGCTTGTCTACCCTGTCCGGATGATCCATGACCAGGCGGTGGGCGACCCGTCCGCCGCGGTCGTGGCCGCAGAGGAAGAAGCGCTCGAAGCCCAGCTCGCGCATGACCGCAACCTGGTCGACAGCCATGGCGCGCTTGCTGTAGTTGGCGTGGTCCGGCTCGCCGGGTGGCTTGGACGAATCGCCGTAGCCGCGCAGGTCGGTGGCCACCACCGTGAAGCGGCTTGCCAGCGGTTCGGCCAGACGGTGCCAGATCACATGGCTCTGGGGGTGGCCGTGGAGCAGCAGCAGCGGCGGCCCCGAGCCGCCGATCCGACCGTGGATGCGCATATCGCCGTGGGCAATATCGAACGTACGGAATCCCGAGAACATGGGTACTTCCTCCGGCTTCGTGAGTGCCTCCAGTCTAGCGCTTGGCCTGGTGCGGATAATCAGGCTGAATGGAAAGCCATTGTTGAATTGAAGTGGAGAACTGCGTGGCACAGCTCGACGACCTGATGTTCTTCCAGCGCCTGGCGCACGCCGGCAGCCTGACCGTCACGGCGCGGGAGCTGGGCCTATCGCTGTCCGCAGTGAGCAAGCGACTCAAGCAGCTCGAGGCGCGCCTGGGCGTGGAGCTGGCCAGCCGCACCACGCGCCGCCTGGCCCTGACCGCGGAAGGGGAGCGCTATCTCACCCGCGGCGCGGCGATTCTCGAGGAGTTGGCCGAACTCGAAGAGGCGCTGGGCGAGCAGCAGGCGGCGCTGTCGGGGCCGCTCAGGGTGAACGCCACCTTCGGCTTCGGCCGCCGCCACGTGGCGCCCTTGCTATCACGCTTCTGCGCGCTGCACCCCGGCATTGAGGCGGTGCTGGAGCTGACCAACTACCCGCTGAGCCTCGGCGAGCAGGGCGTCGACATCGGCATTCGCGTCGGCGAGCCGCCCGACTCGCGGCTGGTGGCGCGGCGCATCCTGGCCAACCGGCGGGTGCTGTGCGCCGCTCCCGGCTATGTGGCACGCATGGCACCGCTGACAACCCCGAGCGACCTGGCCGCGCACCCTGTCTGGTGCTGCGCGAGAACGACAGCGACTACGCGGTGTGGCGCTTCCGGCGCCGTGACGATGACGCCACCGAACAGGCGGTGAAGGTCGCCGGCCCGCTGGCCAGCAACGACGGCGAGGTGATCGTGCAGCTGGCACGCGACGGCCACGGCATCGCGCTGCGCTCCTGGTGGGACGTTCAGCCGCTGCTGGCCAGCGGCGAGCTGGTCGAGCTGCTGACAGGCTGGCAAGGGGTGCGCGCCGACTTCCACGCGGTGTACCAGCAGCGCCGCCACGTGCCGGCGCGCATCCGCGCCTTCGTCGCCTTCCTGGAGCAGGCGATGCCGGCCAGGGTGCCGGACGACAGAGCGGGACCGGCAGGGCCCGCGCCGGCCTAGGGCCGAGCCAGCCGAGGCGGTCTAGTGATCGGCGGGTGCGACGCCAGGCGCATCTGCCGCGGGCAGGCGCCGTAGCGGGGTCTGGCGGAAGTAGCGTTCGAGCAGGGCGTAAAGCCCGGGGTAGGCGTCGGCGAGCACGTCGGGAGCGGTGAAGAAATATTCGCAGCACACCGCGAAGCATTCGCCGGGGTGGGTGGCGGCGTAGTCGTCGATGGGCGGGGTCTCGCCGCGCTCGAGTCGCGCCTGCAGATCCTCCCACACCGCGGTGAACTCACGGTGCCACGCTTTCGGGTCGATCTCGCGCGGCAGCGGCGGGAAGCCGTCGATATCCAGCGAGTTGCCCATGTCGAGCTTGTGGGCGAGCTCATGAATCACCACGTTGAAGCCGCTGAAGTCGCCGCTCTCCATCAGGTCGGGAAAGGCCACCACCACCGGCCCCTGGGCCGAGGTCTCGCCGGCGCGCTCGTCCTCGTAGGCGTGCATCACGCCATATTCGTCCAGCTCCTCCACCTGGCGGTGGAAGGCCTCGGGCAGGATCAGGATCTCGTGGAAGCCGCCGAGCGCCTCGTCGTGCTCGTCGTCCGACCAGCCCAGCGTCAACAGGCAGGCCTGGGCCGCCAGGGCCAGCTGGGCGGGCTCGTCGAAAGTGGTCTGGGCGGCCAGATCGGGATGCATGCTGGTGCGCTTGGTATGCAGGAAGTGCCAGGCGCGTCGGCCCAGGCGCTCGGCCTCCTCGTCGCCAAGCCGCTCCAACAGCGGCAGGCGCGAGCGGGCCTCGGCCCAGGCTTCCGCAGGAAACGGATGGCGGGCCTCGAAGCGCTCGGCCCGCCAGCGGCGCAGGCGGCGAAACATGGCGTCAGCTCTCTTCCTGCCGCGAGCCGGACTTCCACGACCAGTCGCGCCAGCGCAGGTCGAACAGATCCTTGCGCCGGTCCTTGAGATTGGTCACCGAGCCCTCGGCGCGCACCACCGTGAGCCGGGTGAGGTCGAGGTCGGAGAAGATCACCATTTCGGTGTTGGGCGTGGTCTCGGAGAGCACCGCGTCGTGGGGAAAGGCGAAGTCCGAGGGCGTGAACACCGACGACTGGGCGTACTGGATGTCCAGGTTGCGGATCGACGGTACGTTGCCCACGCTGCCGCACAGCACCACGTAGCACTCGTTCTCGATGGCCCGCGCCTGGGCACAGTGGCGCACCCGCAGGTAGCCGTTCTTGGTGTCGGTCCAGAACGGCACGAACAGGATGTCCATGTCCTGATCGGCCAGCAGCCGGCCGAGTTCGGGGAACTCCACGTCATAGCAGATCAGGATGCCGACACGGCCGGCGTCGGTCTCGAACACACGCAGCTCGTCGCCGCCCTCGATCACCCACTCGCGGCGCTCCTGGGGCGTGATGTGCAGCTTGGATTGCTTCTCGACGTGGCCGTCGCGGTGGCACAGGTAGCTGACGTTGTAGAGCCGGTCGTCCTCGCCCACCTCAATCATCGAGCCGGCGATGATGTTGATGTTGTAGGAGACCGCCATGCGCGAGATTTCGGTCTTGAACTGCTCGGTGAAGCCGGCCAGGTAGCGGATGGCGGCGAGCTGGTCCTGCTGGGTGGCGCGGTCCTGGAGGCCCATCAGCGGCGCATTGAACAGCTCTGGGAAGACGGCGAAGTCGCTCTGATAGCTGGAGATGGCATCGACGAAATACTCCACTTGCTGCAGCACCGACTCCATGGAGGCGCACTCGCGCATCTGCCACTGCACCGCGCCCACGCGCACCTGGGTGGGGCGGCTCTCCAGCACCCGTTCGGCGGGTTCGAAGAGAATGTTGTTCCACTCCAGCAGGGTGGCGTAACCCTGGGATTTCTCATCCTCGGGCAGGTACTTGCGCAACAGGCGCTTGACCTGGAAGTCGTTGGCGAGCTGAAACGAGAGGATCGGGTCGTGGATCTCCTTGCGCGCCACCCGAGCGATGTACTCGGTCGGCGAGAGCTCTTCGGCGTGCTCGTGGTACTGCGGGATGCGCCCGCCGGCCAGGATCGCCCGCAGGTTGAGCGAGCGGCACAGCTCCTTGCGCGCCTCGTACAGCCGCCGGCCCAGGCGGTAGCCGCGGTAGTCGGGGTGGATCAGCACGTCCAGCCCGTACATGGCGTCGCCCGAGGGATCGTTGAGGATGATGTCGCGATGACCCACCAGGTCGTCGTATTTGTGCGGGTTGGAGAACTCGTCGTAGTCGACTCGCACGGTCAGCGCCACGCCCACCAGCCGCTCGTCGTCCTCGATGACGATCTGGCCGTCGGGAAACTCCTGAATCAGCCGGTCGATGGAGTGCTGCGGCCAGGCCCCGCCGATGTCGTCGTAGACGGCATCCATCAGCTGCTTGAGCTGAGGGTAATCGTCCTGCGTCAGGTTGCGAAGATTGAGGTGCAGGTCGTCAAGGGACATTGCGCTCGTTCCTGATCAGGGTGGAAGAAGAATTCTAGCATGCTGGGGAAGCGCTCCGACTGTTACCCCTCGGTCTGGCTTTCGTCACGCTGCTGTCATCGAAAGACGTCAGCATGGCCGCACTTCGTCGAATTAGCGGCTACGCTGAGTTTCGGGAGAGTCGATGACAGCCATGCCAGGCCTTCATGGGCAACGCGGACGCAGCATGAACCCAGACAACAATAATCAGGGTCAGGATCAGGACCCGCAGCGCCAGCCAACCGGCTCACGGGCCGCTACGCGAGACCACCCGCGCATCCGGCTCGAAGCCGTGAGCAAGCGCTGGGGCGAGTCCGCTGCCGTCGACGGCATCGGCTTCGACGTGGCGTCGGGGAGTTCGTCATCCTGCTCGGCCCCTCGGGCTGCGGCAAGTCGACCACGCTGCGCATGATCGCCGGGCTCGAGCAGGCCTCTTCCGGTCGCATCGAGATCGGCGGGCGCGACGTCACCCATCTGCCGCCGGGCGACCGCGGCATCAGCATGGTGTTCCAGTCCTACGCGCTGTTTCCCCACCTGAGCGTGGCCGACAACATCGTCTTCGGCCTGCGCAGCCGCAAGGTGCCCAAGGCCGAGCGCCGCGAGCGGCTGGCGCGGGTGGCCCAACTGGTCGACCTCGAAGCCTATCTCGAGCGCAAGCCGGCCCAGCTCTCCGGCGGCCAGCGCCAGCGGGTCGCACTGGCCCGGGCGATCATCTCCGAACACCCCATCTGCCTGATGGACGAGCCGCTGTCCAACCTCGACGCCCGCCTGCGCGGCGAGATGCGTCGCGAGATCAAGGCGCTGCAGCAGCGGCTCGGCATGACGGTGATCTATGTCACCCACGACCAGGTCGAGGCGATGAGCATGGGCGACCGGGTGATCCTGATGCAGGACGGCCGCATCGTGCAGGACGCCACCCCGAGCGAACTCTACGAGCGCCCGGCCAGTGCCTTCGCCGCCGGCTTCATCGGCAGCCCGGCGATGAACCTGGTGACGCTCGCCGCGGCGGCGGACGGCGCGGTGATCGACGGCGAGCCGCGCTGCAGCGTGGCGCCCCACGCGGCCAAGGGGCACTGGCTGGGCCTGCGCCCGGAGGAGATCCGCCTGCTGCCGGCCGACGCTCCCGGTGTGCCCGCCGAGGTGATCGATGCCGAATACCTCGGTGCCGACAGCATCGTGCGGCTCAAGGTCGGCAGCCAGCAGCTGCGCGCCCGCCTCGACGGCAGGCCGTCGCTCGCTGCCGGCTCGCCCTGTCGGCTGCAGTGGCGGCGCGAGACGGCGCACTTCTTCGATGCAAGCGATGGACAGCGGCTGGCGCTGACGGGGCACGACCTGGCCGCACCGCCCGGGCGCCATCGCTTCGAGCCCGGGCTCTCCAAGGCGGCAGGTTCGATATTGCAAGACCGCGAGGCGCGAGCCTCGTCCTATCCCGCAGGGTACGACTCTTCAGGAGTGAACCGATGAACGCACGCTTCTCTCTAGCAGGTGGCTGTCCAGCCGCTGGCAGTCTCGTCAAGGGCGGCAGGCTGGGTGCCGCGGCGGTGGCCGGGCTGTTGGCCGCCGGTTCGCTGAATGCCCAGGCCCAGACCGAGCTGACCCTGTACTACCCGGTGGCCGTGGGCGGCGCCCTGACCGACGTGATCGACGGTCTGGTGGCCGAATTCGAGAACGAGCATCCGGATATTTCGGTGAATGCCATCTACGCCGGCAACTATGACGACACCCGGGTTCGTGCCATGTCGGCCATCGAGGCGGGCAATGCGCCGCAGCTGTCGGTGCTGTTCTCCATCGACCTGTTCGACCTGCTGGAGCAGGACGCCATCGTCTCCTTCGACTCGGTGATCGAAACCGACGAGGAGCGTGAGTGGCTCGATGGCTTCTACCCCGGGCTGATGGAGAACGGCCAGATCGACGGACAGACCTACGGCATTCCCTTCCAGCGCTCCACCATCGTGCTTTACTGGAACAAGGACGCCTTCGAGGCGGCCGGGCTCGACCCCGAGACGCCGCCCGAGAACTGGGAGGAGATGGCGGAGATGGCCGCCGCGGTGCGCGAGGCCAGCAACGGCCAGCAGTGGGGCGTGATGGTGCCCTCCACCGGCTATCCCTACTGGATGTTCCAGGCCTTCGCCTTCCAGAACGGCCACCGGCTGATGAACGAAGAGGGCACCGAGGTCTACTTCGACGACCCCGCCGCCATCGAGGCGCTGGAGTACTGGGTCTCACTCTCCCAGGAGCATCAGGCCATGCCCGACGGCACCATCGAGTGGGGCACGCTGCGCCAGAACTTCATCGAGCAGGCCACCGCCATGATGTGGCACACCACCGGCAACCTCACCGCGGTGCGCAACGAGGCCGGCTTCGACTTCGGCGTGGCGATGTTGCCCATGAACACCCAACGCGGCAGCCCCACCGGCGGCGGCAACTTCTACCTGTTCAAGGACTCAAGCGAGGAGGAGCAGCGCGCGGCGATGACCTTCATTCGCTGGATGACCGACCCCGAGCGCGCTGCAGCCTGGTCGATCGAGACCGGCTACATGGGCGTGAGCCCGGCGGCCTACGAGACCGAGGCGCTGCGCAACTACGTCGAGGAGTTCGCACCAGCGGCGGTGGCCCGCGACCAGCTCGAGCACGCCACCGCGGAGCTGGCCACCTACCAGGGCGGGCGAGTGCGTCGGGCGCTGGACAACGCCGTGCAGGCGGCATTGACCGGCCAGATGTCACCCGAGGAAGCGCTCAAGCAGGCCCAGGCCGAAGCCGATGCGGCGTTGCGCCGCTACGCCCGTTCACGCTGAGGGGCTTCGCCGGGGACAAAGGTCAAAGAGGAGGCGCTGTGAATCCCTCCCTGGACGCTACATTTGCCATCCAGGGCGGGACCTCCTGCTTGACCTCTCCCCGGCTCGTTCACAGCCCAGGAGGCCAACCCGAGTGATCCAAAACGCCGACCGACGTATGCAGATCTACGGTGCGCTGTTGCTGCTGCCGGCGGCGGTGCTGCTCGGCACCTTCGCCTATCTGCCCACCGTGGCGACGTTGATCAACAGCTTCTTCCTGCCCGGCTTTCGCGGCGCGCCGCCGGCGTTCGTCGGGCTGGAGAACTACGCCATGCTGGTGGAGGACCGCACCTTCTGGCGGGTGGCGCGCAACAACCTGATCTATGCCCTCGGCACCATTCCGACTTCCATCGCCCTGGCGCTGGGCATGGCGCTGTTCGTCAACGCCCGCCTGCCGGGGCGGGGCTTCGTGCGCATGGCCTATTTCACCCCGACCATCCTGCCGATGATCGCCGCGGCCAACATCTGGATGTTCTTCTACGCACCGCAGATCGGCCTGTTCAACAAGCTGCTCGGCGCGTTGGGGCTCTCCGGGGTCAACTGGCTGGGCGACCCCAGCGTGGCGCTGACCTCGGTGATCGTGATGACGGTATGGAAGGAGGCTGGTTTCTTCATGATCTTCTACCTGGCGGCGCTGCAGAGCATCCCGCCGGAGCTGAAGGAGGCCTCGGACCTGGAGGGTACCAGCCGCTGGAGCTTCTTCTGGCGGGTGACCTTCCCGCTGCTGATGCCGACCACGCTGTTCGTACTGATCAATGCCCTGATCAACGCCGTGCGGGTGGTCGATCACCTGTTCATCCTGACCAAGGGCGGGCCCAACAACGCCACCAACCTGCTGCTCTACTACGTCTACGAGAATGCCTTCTCGTTCTTCGACCGCACCTATGCCGCCACCATCACCGTGGTGATCCTGCTGGTGCTGGCGGTGGTGGCCACGCTCAAGTTCACCGTGCTCGACCGCAGGACGCACTATCAATGAACCGAGCCATCAGCCCCGCCGCCAGCCGCTTCGCCCTGCGCGTGCCGAGTCTCGAGACCATGGCCGCCTGGCTGCTGGCCATCATCTGGATCTTTCCGCTGCTCTACGCTATCTGGGCCGCCTTCCATCCGCCGGCCTACATGGTGCGCTTCGATCTGTTCGCTCCGATCACGCTGGACAACTTCGCCAACGCCTGGGCCCAGGCGCCGTTCGCCCGCTATTACCTCAACACCTTCCTGCTGGTCACCGGGGTGGTGCTGGCGCAGTTCGTGGTCTGCACCCTGGCGGCCTTCGCCTTCGCCCGCTTTCCCATTCCCGGGCGCGACGTGCTGTTCATGCTGGTGCTGATCCAGCTGTTCGTGTTCCCCGAGGTGCTGATCGTGGAGAACTACCGTATCGCCAGTGGACTGGGGCTGGTCGACACCATCACCGGCATCGGCCTGCCTTACGTGGCCAGCGCCTTCGGCATCTTCCTGCTGCGCCAGACCTTCAAGACCATCCCCCGCGAGCTGGAGGAGGCCGCCCGGGTGGAGGGCTGCAGCTGGATGGCGATCCTGCTCAAGGTCTACGTGCCCCTGGCCAAGCCCACCTACCTGGCCTACGGCCTGGTCTCGATCAGCCACCACTGGAACAACTTCCTGTGGCCGCTGGTGGTCACCAACTCGGTGGAGAGCCGCCCGCTCACCGTGGGGCTCGGCATCTTCTCGGCGCCGGAAACCGGCGTCAACTGGGCCACCGTCAGCGCCGCCACGCTGCTCAGCATCGCGCCGCTGCTGGTCGCCTTCCTGCTGTTCCAGCGCCAGTTCGTGCAGTCGTTCCTCCGGGCGGGGATTCGCTGACGCTCTCATTGGCTACCCTTGGGGAAATGCATGACCCAAGGAGAGACGTCATGGCTCATGGACAGCCAGTGGGGCAGGGCAAGCAGGCCACGCTATACCGCATGGTCATGAAGGAGCACCTGTGCCCCTTCGGCCTCAAGAGCAAGGACTTGCTGAAACGTGAGGGTTTCGAGGTGGAGGATCACCACCTGACCACGCGGGAGGAGACGGAGGAATTCAAGCAGACGCATGACGTCGATACCACGCCCCAGACCTTTATCGACGGTCGACGCATCGGCGGCTACGATGAGCTGCGCGAGTATTTTGGCAAGGACTCGCCGGGCGAGGATGAAACTACCTACCAACCGGTGATTGCACTGTTCGCCACGGCACTTCTGATGGGGCTTGCCGTAAGCTGGACCGCGACCGGTTCCTTGCTGAGCGCGAGGATGCCGGAGTACGTCGTGGCCATTGCCATGGCCCTGCTGGGGCTGCAGAAGCTCAAGGACGTGGAGAGCTTCAGCACCATGTTCCTCAACTACGATCTGCTGGCTCAGCGCCAGGTGCGCTACGGCTACGTCTATCCCTATGCCGAGACGCTGGCAGGCATCCTGATGCTGGCCGGGGCGCTGGTCTGGCTGGCCGCTCCCGTGGCGCTGTTCATCGGCACGGTGGGCGCCGTCTCGGTGTTCAAGGCGGTCTACATCGACAAGCGAGAACTCAAGTGTGCCTGCGTGGGTGGCGACAGCAAGGTGCCGCTGGGCTTCGTGTCGCTCACTGAGAATCTGATCATGATCGCCATGGGGCTATGGATGCCGCTGCGCATGTACGTCCTGTGAGCACCGGCGCTAGTGGTCGCCAGGGAGCGCCCTGATCCGTTCGGCAAGTGCGAAGACGTGGCTGTCCTCGGCGCCGAGCTCTTCCAGGGCGGTGGCGAGATGGAGCAGGTAGTCGCGGTTGGCGCCGCTGGGGCCGTGAGCGGCAGCGATCTGGTGGGCCATCTCGTCGAGCGGGGCGGCGCCGAGAAAGGCGGCATTGTCCGCCGTGGCCAGGTAGATCAGCCCCTCGGCGTGGTCGCCCTCGGCGAAATGCAGCGTCACCCGCTCGCGCAGGTAACCGTTCTTCTCGCGCACGTCGAGCGGGCCGAGCGCCTCGGCATCGATGCGGTAGGCCATGCCCTGGCAGACCGCGCCGGGCGCCTCGATCAGCGTGGCCACCCGCCCCGGCGCCTGCGGCGTGCCGCGATGATCGTGAGAGCCCTGCCAGAAGCGTCGCGCCCAGCCTTCGATATGGGCGGGGCGGCGCTCGTGGTAGGGGAACTCGGCCTTCCAGATCAGCGAGCCGTAGCCGAACAGCCACAGGGTCTGGTCAGCGTCGAAGAAGTTTCTTTCCCGATTGAGGCGTGTGGTATCGAGCGTCATGGGCTGCGGGTGGCTCTGCGGAGGAGCGGTTGGGTCAGGGTCTGGGCCATGAGCACCCCGGCCAGTACCAGCACGCCGCCGACCAGGTGGAACAGGGCAATGCGCTCGCCGAGGTAGGCCATGGCGATCAGCGCGCTGAACAGCGGCATCAGGTTGATGAAGATGCTGGCCTGGCTGGCGCCGATCTGGCGGATGGCGCGCATCCACAGGAAAGTCGTAATGATCGAGGCGGGTATGCCGGCATACAGGATCAGCCAGACGTTCTGTGCGTCCACCGGGGTCATCGGGCCCATCAGGTAGGGTGGCAGCAGGAACAGCACGGCGAACACCACCTGGGCGTAGAGCAGTACCCAGGGCGGCAGGTCCAGCGGCCAGCGCTTGAGCATCACGCCGTAGAGGGCGTAGCAGGTGGCCGCCACCACCATCAGCAGGTCGCCGAGCGCTACCTCGAGCTCCAGCAGCGAGAGCGGGTCGCCGCGACCCAGCAGCACCAGCACGCCGAACAGGGCGACGAGCCCGCCGACGGTGCCGCCGAGGCTAGGTGCCTCGCGCAGGATCAAGGCGCTGAGCAGCACCGTGAGCAGCGGTACCATGGCGGCCAGGATGCCCATGTTGGTGGCCGAGGTGGTTTCGGCCGCCACATAGGCCAGCCCCTGCCACAGCCCCATGCCGAGCAGGCCGAGGGTGGCCAGCTTGGCCCATTCACGGCGTATGGTGTGGCGATGACGCCAGGCGGCCGGCAGCAGGAAGGGCGTGAGCACCAGCAGCGCCAGCACCCAGCGCAGGAAGGCGATGCTGCTGGGGGCGATGGCGCCCACGGTGAGCTGGTTGATGGTCATGTTGCCCGACCAGATCAGCACGGCGCCCAGCGGGGCAGGAAATAGAGCAGCGGCATGGCGGTTTCTCGAGCAGGAGTGGCCCCGCTGTGCCGAGGCCGTGCAAAGCCCCCATGATATCGGCCCGCTGCGGCGCTGCAACTGGTAAGGAGGCTAATGAGCCACGGCAGCGAGGCGGCGGCTTGGCGACGGGCGAATCGTGCCTATGCTGTTAGCGACAAAGTGGAACTGCGGCAAACCGAGCCACGCAGTCCAGGGCCAAGCACTCAAGGAGAGATCATGACATTACGACATCACCGTGCCGGGTTGGGGCTGTGTGCCGCGCTGGTGCTGGCCGGCTGCGGCGACGACCAGCAGGCGGCGGCGCCCGAGGAGGGCCGGCGCTGCAGGATGCCGTGGCCTACGTAGGGCGCTGGGCGGCGGAGCCTGCCTGGTGCGCCCGCGGCGGCGAGGATCGCACGATCACCCTGGCACCATCGCGCCTGGAAGGCCACGAGAACCTGTGCGAGATGGAAGTGGAGCGGGAAGGTGACGAGGTCTGGATGGCACAGCTCGATTGTCGCGGCGAGGGCATGCGCAGCGAGGAGCGGATTCGCCTGGCGTTGCAGGAACACGAGGTGCTGACTCTGACCTGGCTGGACCGCGACGGCGCCGAGGTGACCCTGCAGCGCTGCCCGGAGCCAGGCGCCGAGTTGGACTGAGCCCGCCCTGAACGAAGCTGGCGGTTGCCCTGGTGGCTAATCAGTAGCCGGCTAGCCAGCAGGCGGTTGTCTTGCTGGGTAGCGACACCTGCAGGCGGCGGGTAGTCGACGCTGGATGCCGAACCTGCGGCGAGCCGAAGCAAGGGCCATACGACCTTTGTCGGCTCGCCGATTCAGGGTGTCATGCGTCCAGGATCTCCTTGGCTTCGTTCAGTGCCTCCTCCGACTGGGCGTGGTCGCCCTCGTTGTGATACTGCTCTCCCTGTTCGCGCAGTTCGCGGACTCGCTCAAGCTCGTCCTCGCTGAGCTGAGCGACCTTATCCTCGTCCTGCAACGCCTCGTCGATGTCGGCCATGAGCGCAGGGCACATGTGCGCCCAGGCCGGTGCCATGAAGGCCATCAGCACCAGTGCGGCAAACAGTTTCTTGACCATGACGGGTTCCTCCCGTTGGGCGCAGCCATGTCGGCACCGACCCTGGCCGGCCTGATGGATCTTGCGTTGGAAGCCTCGCCATTGTGAGATACGCCGCGAACGGCGTGCGGTACGCAAGGCAATGGCGAGGCTGCCGTCAGTATAGGCAGCCTGGGCGCGGGGGAAAGGAACTCGACCCATGCCAGGAACACGACGGCCTAGGACGCGATGAGCAAGAACAACAGCGCCCCGCCCTTGTGAAGGGGGCGGGGCGCTGTTGTCGGCCTTGTTGCCGGCCCGAAAGGCTCAGGCGACGGCGGCGATACCGGCCTTGGCGATCTGTACGTCCTGATCGGGCTTGACGCCGGAGACGCCCACGGTGCCGGCCATTTCACCTTCGACCATTACCGGCACGCCGCCGGCCAGCAGGCCCTGCATCGGCGCGGAGAGGAAGGCGTTGCGCCCGCCGTTGATCATGTCCTCGAAGGCCTGGGTCTCGCGGGCGCCGAGCGCGGAGCTGCGCGCCTTCTGAGTGGCGATGTCGGGGGTCATGGCCGGGGCGCCGTCGAGGCGGCGCAGGCCGAGCAGGTGGCCGCCGTCGTCGGCCACGGCGATGGTCACTTTCCAGCCGTTGGCTTCGGCTTCTTTCTGGGCCGCGTCGAGGATGGCGTTGACGTCGGTCAGGGTAAGTACGGGTTTGGTCTTCATGGGGCTCTCCTTTTGAAATAAAGAACATTGGCGATGCGGAGCTAGCAGCTCTCCCGGTGAAGCACGGGGCTGTTCCGGCGACAGGCCCCGGGGCGCCGGACCGACGAGGAGGCGCTGTGAACCCATCCCTGGGCGCTACCGATGCCATCCATGGCATCGGACCTCCTCTTCGGCCTGTCCCCGGCGCCCCTCGCCTTGGGCGACTATTCGCAGAGGCTAGCTGGTTACGGGCGTTGGCAGGGCCTCATCGACAATCTCTATCCAATGCCTGACCGGCGTGCGCCCCGCGCCGTTGAGGTGCGTCTGGCAGCCGATGTTGGCGGTCACGATGGTTTCCGGGTTGCCGGCCTCGAGGGCGTTGAGCTTGTTGTCGCGCAGCTGCATTGAGAGCTCGGGCTGGGTGATCGAGTAGGTGCCCGCCGAGCCGCAGCAGAGGTGGGCATCCTTCACCGGGGTGAGGGTGAAGCCGAGCTTGACCAGCACGCCCTCCACCGCGCCGCCGAGCTTCTGGGCGTGCTGCAGGGTGCAGGGGCAGTGGAACGCCAGCCGGCGGCCCTCGTTGACCTGAAGGCTCGCCAGCTCCTCGTCGCGCAGGACCTCGACCAGATCCTTGGCCAGCTCACTCACGCGCCGGGCCTTGTCGGCGTAGGCGGGGTCGTCCTTGAGGATGTCGCGGTACTCCTTGACGAAGGCGCCGCAGCCGCTGGCGGTCTGCACGATGGCTTCCGCGCCGGCCTCGATGTGCGGCCACCAGGCGTCGATGTTGGCCCGTGCGCGGGCGCGGCCGTCGTCCTGGGCGTTGAGGTGAAAGTCGATGGCGCCGCAGCAGCCGGCCTCGGCCACCGGCGTGAGGCCGATGCCCAGGCGGTCGAGCACCCGCGCGGTGGCGGCGTTGGTATTGGGCGAAAGGCCCGGCTGCACGCAGCCTTCGAGGATCAGCATCTGGCGTGCATGGCGCTGGTGGTCGGGGCGCGTGCCGGCGTCCACCGGGCTGGGCGGCAGCTTGTCCTTGAGCTTGCCGGGCACCAGCGGCTTGAAGGTCTGGCCCAGCTTGAGCAGCGCCTGGAAGCGCTTGGGGTCGACCAGGGCCTTGCGCAGGGCGTAGCGCTGGGCGCGGTCGGCGCGGCTGCGCGGCACGCGGCGCTCGATCTCGGCGCGGCCGATGTCGAGCAGCTTGTGGTACTCAACGCCGGAGGGGCAGGTGGTCTCGCAGTTGCGACAGGTGAGGCAGCGGTCCAGGTGCAGGCGGGTCTGCTCGGTGACGTTTTCGCTGTCGTCCGGGTTTTCCAGCATCTGCTTCATCAGGTAGATGCGCCCGCGCGGCCCGTCGCGCTCGTCGCCCAGCAGCTGGTAGGTGGGGCAGGTGGCGTTGCAGAAGCCGCAGTGCACGCAGCTGCGCAGGACGCGGTCGGCTTCCTGGATCATGCGGCTGCTTGAGGGCTTCTTCAGTGAAGTGCGTCTGCATGTCGAAATCCTGTGCGTCTCAGAACGCCGCGTAGAGCCGGCCGGGGTTGAAGATTCCCTGGGGGTCGAGCTGGGCCTTGAGATTGCGGTGATACTTCACCAGCACCGCGGGCAGCGGCGTGAAGGGGTCCACCTCGGCCGGGCGCGGGCCGTAGCAGGTGGCATGGCCGCCAGCGGACTGGCAGGCGCGGTGCACCTGTTCGGCGTCGAGCCCGGCGCGCAGCCAGCGCTGGGCGCCGGCCCAGTCGTGGATCATCTCGCGCTCGTCGACGGCAGGCAGGTCCAGCGCCGGAGCGCGGTGGGGCAGCGAGAGCCGCCACAGCGGGGCGCCTCCTTCGCTGAAGTAGGCCAGGCGCTGGTCGCGTAGGGCGTTCCAGAAGCCGCCGTCGAGATCGTCGCCGCCGATGCGTGCACGGGTGGCGGCCACCGAGCTCGGCCCGCCCTCCAGGCGCAGGTGCAGGGCGCCGTCGAGCCAGGCGGCGGCGCTGATCGGCAGCGGCTCGCGACCCCACTCGGCCAGCCGACGGCGGGCCTCGTCGAGGGTGAGCTCCAGCTGCAGGCTGTGGGTGGCGCCGGGAATCGGCAATACCTTGAACGAGACCTCGGTGATTACCCCGAGGGTGCCCTGGGCGCCCACCATCAGCCGCGACAGGTCGTAGCCGGCGACGTTCTTCATCACCTCGCCGCCGAAGCGCTGCTCGATGCCTTCGTGGTTGATCACCCGCGTGCCGAGTACGAAGTCGCGCACGCTGCCGGCCCAGGGCGACGCGGCCCGGACAGGCCGGTGGCGACCATGCCCCCCACGGTGCTGGCCTCGCCGTAGCGCGGTGGCTCGAAGGGGAGCATCTGGCCTTGTTCGGCCAGCGCGGCCTCCAGTTCCGCCAGCGGGGTGCCGGCGCGTACCGAGACGACCAGCTCCACCGGATCGTAGAAGCTGATGCCGCGGTGCTCGCGGGTGGAGAGCTCGCTGCCCTCCACCTCTCGGCCGTAGAAGTAGCGGGTGTCGCCGCCGACGATGCGCAGCGGCGTGCCCTCGGCGCCGGCCTGGCGGATGCGCTCGGCAAGGGCCTCGCTGGCGTCATGGGCTTGGGGTTGCGTTGCGTTTGCCATGGTTACTCCAGTCAGCCCTGCGGTGCGGCCGGGGCGCTGTCGGCTGCCGCGCTCTTGATAGTGCGGAATTCCGAACAGCGCGCCGGGGTGGGGATGTTCTTGCCCGGGTTGAGCAGGTCGCTCGGGTCGAAGGCGGCCTTGGCGGCGCGGAAGGTGGCCAGCTCGTCGGGGCGGAACTGGGCGCACATCTGGTTGATCTTCTCGCGGCCGACGCCGTGTTCGCCGGTGATGGTGCCGCCCACCTCGACGCACAGCTCGAGGATCTCGCCGCCCAGCGCCTCGGCCACCGCCAGCTCGCCCTCGCGGTTGGCATCGAACAGGATCAGCGGGTGCATGTTGCCGTCGCCGGCGTGGAAGACGTTGGCCACCTTCAGGCCGTAGCGCTCGGAGAGGTCGCTGATGCCCTTGAGCACCCGCGCCAGCTCGCGGCGCGGGATGGTGCCGTCCATGCAGTAGTAGTCGGGCGACATGCGGCCCACCGCGGGGAAGGCATTCTTGCGTCCGGCCCAGAACCGGGCGCGCTCGGCGTCGTCGCGGGCCTGGCGGATGCCGGTGGCACCGGCCTTTTCCAGCACCCGGCGCACGGTTTCGCAGTCGTCGTCGACGTCGGCCTCGACGCCGTCGAGCTCGCACAGCAGGATCGCTTCGGCGTCCACCGGGTAGCCGGCGCCGATGAAGTCCTCGGCGGCGATGATGGCCAGCTTGTCCATCATCTCCAGGCCGCCGGGAATGATGCCGGCGGCGATGATGGCGCCCACCGCGTTGCCGGCCTTCTCCACGTCGTCGAAGCTGGCCATCAGCACCTTGGCCACTTCGGGCTTGGGCAGCAGCTTGACGGTGATCTCGGTGACCACGCCGAGCATGCCCTCGGAGCCGTTGAACAGCGCCAGCAGGTCGAAGCCGGGGGCGTCCAGCGCATCGCTGCCCAGCGTCATGCGCTCGCCTTCGATGGTGAGGATCTCGACCTTGGTCACGTTGTGCACGGTGAGGCCGTACTTCAGGCAGTGCACGCCGCCGGCGTTCTCGGCCACGTTGCCGCCGATGGAGCAGGCGATCTGCGACGAGGGGTCCGGGGCGTAGTAGAGCCCGTAGGGCGAGGCGGCCTCGGAGATGGCCAGGTTGCGCACGCCGGGCTCGACCCGGGCGATGCGCGCCTCGGGGTCGATCTCGAGAATGCGCGAGAAGCGTGACATCACCAGCAGCACGCCGTGCTCCAGCGGCAGGGCGCCGGCGGAGAGGCCGGTGCCGGCGCCGCGGGTCACCACCGGCACGCCGAGGCGATGGCAGGCCACCAGCAGCTTCTGAACCTGCTCCAGCGAATCGGGCAGTGCCACCAGCAGCGGCAGGGTACGGTAGACGGAGAGCCCGTCGCACTCGAAGGGACGCATGTCCTCTTCCCGGTGCAGCAGGGTCATGCCCGGCACGGCCTGAGTCAGGCTGTCGCGAATGGCGGCCCGGTCCAGCGTCGGCGCCGGGCCGTCGAGTCGTTCGTCGTAGAGGATGTTCATGCAGGCGCCTCGTTGCGAGTCTTGGCGGCAGGTAGCGTTGTGCAAACGCCAATTTGCGCTCAGCCGGCAAGGCTGTCCAGTCTGCGGTCTACTGGTATGACCAGTTGTTGATTACTATATTGGAAATAGTTTTCATGATACACCATGTCGGGCTCGCCTGCGCCCGTCAAGGCGGCTCGTCATGCAAGGAGGAAGCATGCCCCCGGAGAACGACCACGTCCTGCCGACGCGCACCCCCGATGCGGTGGCGGCGCGCCTCGAGCAGCTGATCCTCGACGGCGTGTTTCGCCCGGGCCAGCTGCTGCCCTCGGAGCGCCGGCTGTGCGAGCGGCTGGGCGTGTCGCGCACCTCGCTGCGCGAGGGGCTGCGGGTGCTGCGCAGCAAGGGCATCATCGCCACCCGCCAGGGCCGCGGCTCGGCGGTAGCGGCGCTGGTGCCGGGGCGCGACGACAGCCCGCTGATGCACCTGTTTCGCGACCACCCGCGCACCCTGTTCGACCTGCTGGAGGTGCGCGCGTTGCTCGAGGGCGAGTCAGCCCGGCTCGCGGCGGAGCGGGCCACGCCGGCCGACCGGGTGCTGATCCAGCGCCGCTACGAGGCGATGGCCGACTACGTGGTGAACCGCGAAGGTGTCGACGTCGAGCGGCTGGCCCACCTCGACCACGCTTTTCACCTGGCGATCTGCCAGGCTTCGCACAACCCGGTGCTGGTACATACGCTGCAGTCGCTCACCGACCTGCTGCTCAGTTCGGTATTCGCTTCGGTGAAGAACCTCTATCACCGCGAGGCGCCGCGGCAGATGATCAATCGCCAGCACGCCCGGCTCTATCGTGCGGTGATGGAGGGCAAGCCCCAGGCGGCAAGGCGCGCGGCACTGGACCACCTGACCGGCATCGAGGCGCAGCTGCGCGAGATCGAGGCCGAGGATGAGCGCCTGGAACGCTCGGCCATGCGCCTTGGTGAGTGGGAGTGATGCGCTGCGACTTCGCCTCGCACACGGAGCCCTCTACCAACGAAGCCGCCCCCGGGGAACCCGGGGCGGCTTCGTGCAGCATAGCGAGGCTGGCTTACTCCTGTTCGAGCTCGGCCTCTTCTTCCCCGAGCTCGGCTTGGGCCTCGGGCGCCTCGGCGGCGTCATCCGCCACGCCCACGCCCACGTCTTCCACCGGCGGCTCCGATACCTGCTCGGTCGCGGCCGGCTCTGTCTGCGCCACTTCCATCAGCGGGTCGGTCACGCCGATCACGTAGAAGGCGATCATGGCGACGAGGCCGGTGACAACCAGGTAGTAGAGCGTCGGCAGGATGGTCTTGCGGATGGTGATGCCTTCACGACCCAGCAGGCCTACGGTTGCCGAGGCGGCCACCACGTTGTGAATGGCAATCATGTTGCCCGCCGCGGCACCCACCGCCTGCAGCGCCACCATCATCGCGGTGGAGACACCGAGAGCCTGGGCCACGTTGAACTGGAACTCGGCCAGCATCAGGTTCGACACGGTATTGGAACCGGCGATGAAGGCACCCAGCGCACCCACGGCAGGCGCGAAGAACGGATAGACGTCGCCCACGCTGTCGGCCACCAGCTGCGCCATGGCCACCGGCATGGAGACCAGGTCCGCTGCGTTGACGCCGGAGTTGATCAGGATCCGCACCATGGGGATGGTGAAGATCAGCACGAAGCCGGCACCCAGGATGGTCTTGGAGGACTCGCCGAAGGCCGCCTTGAGTTCACCCAGGCGCATGCGGTGCAGCAGCGCGGTGACCAGCACCACCATCAGCAGGATGCCGCCGGGCAGGTAGAGCGGGGCGATGCTGCCGGAAACGCCGGCTTCACCGAGGATGTTGCTCCAGCCGAAGGTCCAGGCGTTGAGCGCCTGACGCAGCGGCTCGACGGTGCGCGACGCTACCAGGAACAGGGCCAGCAGCACATAGGGAGCCAGCCCATGAAGGTGGAGATCGGCGCCTTGCCGGCGATGTCATCCAGTTTGATCTCGAGCTTGCCGATCCACTCGTCCGGCCAGGACTTGCGCTCCGGGAAGTCCCAGGTGTCCTTGGGAATCAGGAAGCCGCGGCGTGCGGCAGGCACGACGATGGCCAGGCCGACCATGGCGCCAATCATCGACGGGAATTCCGGACCCAGCAGCACGCCCGCCAGCACGTAGGGCACCACGAAGGCGACACCGGCGAAGATGGCGAAGGGGGCGATCGACAGACCTTCCTTCCAAGATTTGTTGGCACCGAAGAAGCGGACCATGATCACCACCATGATCAGCGGCATCAGGATGCCGGCGATACCGTGGATGATGGCGACTTCGGCCGAAATCAGGCGGAAGTACTCGAGCCAGGTGTAGCCGCCGGCTTCCAGCTCGGCGGTGATGCCTGCCGAGTTGATGCCGCCGGTCACGCCGACCACGATGGGTGTGCCCACGGCGCCGAAGGAGACCGGCGTGGACTGGATCATCATGCCCACCACCACGGCGGAGAGCGCCGGGAAGCCCAGCGCCACCATCAGCGGGGCCGCCACGGCCGCCGGCGTGCCGAAGCCCGAGGCGCCCTCGATGAAGCAGCCGAACAGCCAGGCGACGATGATCGCCTGCACGCGGCGGTCGGGACTGATTCCCGAGAAGCCGTTACGGATCGCCGTGATGCCGCCCGAATGCTTGAGCGTGTTGAGCAGCAGGATGGCCCCGAAGATGATCCACAGGATCGATACCGTCAGGATCAGACCCTGCAGGGTTGAGGCCAGCACTCGGTTGAAGCTCATCTCCCAGGCCAGCAGGGCGATCAGCGCAGTGACCAGGTAGACGATAGGCATGGCCGTCTTGGCGGCCATACGGAAACCGATCAGCAAGACGCCGGCCAGTATCAACGGCGTGAAAGCGAGCAGAGCTAGCGTCGTCTCTGTCATGTAACGTACCTCTAGGCTTTTGTTGGGCAGGGTGTCGAGCAGCGGCCGGCAGGAGAGGCTGACCTGAGCGCCGTCGATGGAACGGAACGATACGGAGTGCGTGGAAAACTTGCCATCCTTGGGTAATTGGTATGACCAATCTAATATCGCCTGGCGAGGGGTTGCCATTTCGCTTTTTATCGAAAAAACAAGCCCATGCCGCCATTATTTTAATGGAAAATGTTTCCAGTGATAGCCTCGAATTAGACTAATGGACAGCCTTGCCGCGGCTTTCAGCGCGTTGGGTCGAGCCATTGGCAACCTGGCCGAAAGGCTGGCACTATCGGTTCATTAACATCCACGGATGCAGGAGAACGACATGGCGAGGGTGCTCTACGAACTGTGCGGGATCGATGAGGCGCTGCGGTTCTCTCCTTACTGCTGGCGAGTGCGCTATGCCCTGGCCCACAAGGGCCTCGACGTGGAGACCCGCCCCTGGTACTTCACCGACAAGCAGGCGCTGGCCTTTGCCGACCATGACAAGGTGCCGGTGCTGGTCGACGGCGACACCACCGTGACCGACAGCTACGAGATCCTGCGCCACCTCGACCGCACCTACCCCGAGCGCCCGCTGCTGGGCGACGGGCTTGCCGCGGCGCGGGCCCGCTTCTTCAAGCACTACACCGAGCGCTCGCTGCAACCCGCCATGCTGCGCACCATCGTCATGGACCTGCTCAATGCCATTCATCCCAAGGATCGCGACTACTTCCGCAGCTCGCGCGAGCAGCGCTTCGGCCGCACCCTGGAGGAGTTCCACTCCCCGGCCAAGGGCCTGGCCCAGCTCGACGCCGCCCTCGAGCCGCTGCGCGGCTGCCTGAAGGAGTCGGACTACCTGGACGGCGATGCGCCCGCCGGGGCCGACTACCTCGTGTTCGGCAGCTTCATGTGGGCGCGGGTGGTCTCCACGGCCGACCTGGTATCGAACGCCGACCCGGTCTACGGCTGGATCGAACGCATGTTGGACGCCTACGACGGGCTGGGGCGCCAGGCCATGCGCATCTCCGACATCGAAGGCGCCTACCGCTGAGGCGGGCCGGGAGGGAAAGATGATCGAGCTCTACTACTGGACGACGCCCAACGGGCACAAGGTCACGCTCTTTCTCGAAGAGGCGGGGCTTGATTACCAGCTGCGCCCCGTCAACATCGGCCGCGGCGAGCAGTTCCTGCCCGAGTTCCTCGAGGTCGCGCCCAACAACCGGATACCGGCCATCCTCGACCGCGCGCCCGCCGACGGCGGCGGCCGCTGGCGCTGTTCGAATCCGGCGCGATCCTGGAATACCTCGCCGACAAGTGCGGCCAGTTTCTACCGGCGTCGGGCCGGGAGCGCTACGTCGTGCTGCAGTGGCTGCATTGGCAGATGGGTGGGCTTGGCCCCATGGCCGGGCAGAACCACCACTTCCGCCACTACGCACCGAAGAAGATCGAGTACGCCATCCAGCGCTACATGAACGAGACCTCACGGCTCTACGGTGTGCTTGACCGGCGGCTCGACGACCATGAGTTCGTCGGCGGCGATGCCTACTCCATCGCGGACATGGCCATCTACCCGTGGATCGTGCCGCACGAGCGCCAGGGCCAGGATCTCGAGGAGTTTCCCAGCCTGGAGCGCTGGTTCCAGCAGATGGCGAGGCGCCCGGCCGTGGTGCGTGCCTACGCACTTGCCGAGGAGGTCAACCCCCAGGCGGGAGAGCCCATCGACGATGAGGCAAGGCGGCACCTGTTCGGTCAGCGGTAGCGACGCGGGGCACAATGCTGCATCGCAATAAAAATGTTGCGCCGCACAAACCTCCTTGCTATGCTGCAATGCAACAAGGCCCTTCACGCCTTGCATTGCAACCCTGGAGGTGACCCATGAGCAAGACCCAAGAGAAAACCCAGCAGCAGTTCGAAGCCTTCTTCTCCACGCCGGTTCGCGCCTACGGTTCGCTGACGCTGGAATACTACGAGAAGCTTCTCTCTGCACAGTTCGAGATCTTCCGTAGCTACAGCGAAATCGGTATCGCCCAGGCGCGCAGCTGGCTCGACGTCAAGGACGCTGACAGCCTGAAGAAGGTCGTCGAGTCCCAGCAGAAAGCTGCCAAAGAGTTTGGCGAGCGTCTGCAGGGCGACACCAAGAAGGTCGTCGACCTGAACCAGGAATTCCTGCAGCGGGGCCAGAAGCTGGCCGAGCAGAACCTGAAGAGCGCCAGCAGCCAGTAAAGCGGGCAGCGCGGAACCCAAGGGCCATCGCCGTCGTCGGCGATGGCCCTTGTTTTTGTCGTCGGCCTGACGTCACCCCCGCAGCAGGGCCAGGACCTCGTCCTCTTCCACCTGGCTGAAGTCCGCGTAGAACTCACCCACCGACATGAAGCGCTCGGGCGCCTCCAGGCAGACCACCTCGTCGGCCAGCGCGGCGAGGCGCGCCAAGGCGCTGGGCGAGGCGGTGCCCAATGCCGCGATCAGGCGCTGCGCTCGCCCCTGCAGGGTTCGCAGGGCGGCTTCCATGGTGGCGCCGGTGGCGCTGCCGTCATCGACTACCACTACCACGCGGCCCTCCGGGGCAATCGGGGCCCGAACTGGCGTGTAGCGCCGACGGCGCGTCGCGATCAGCTGTCGCTGTCGCTCGGCTTCGCGTTCGATGGCCTCCGGCGGGAAGTGCGATGCCGCCTCGTCGAGCTTCAGGGTGCCGTCTTCACTGATGGCGCCTATCGCGAATTCGGGGCTGCCCGGGGCGCCGACCTTGCGTACCAGCACCACGTCGAGCTCACCGTCCAGTGCGTCGGCCAGGCAGCGGCCCATCGGCACGCCGCCGCGGGGGATGGCGAGAATCAGCGGATGGCTTCCCTGTAGGTGGGCAAGACGCGATGCCAACTGCTCGGCGGCGTCCTGGCGATTGCGAAACATGTCGCTTCCTCGCTATGTGGACGGTGTCGTCACCAGTGTAGCCTCGCCAAGGCCGTGGGACGGGTGCAGCGGCAGGTGGTTCGAGCAAGCGTGAGGCAAGTGCAGCGGGAAGCAAGTGCAGCGGGAAGCAAGTGCAGCGAAGAGCGAGGCAGGAAGCAAGCCAGTGGAAAGCGGGAAGTGGGCCGGCCGAGCAATCTCGGCCGGCCTTGTGTTCAGGCGTTGGAATGCGTCTCCTTGCCCTTGGCCAGCGACTCTTCAGGCATTTTCCGCTGCGGCTTGCCCGGCAGAACCGCATCCAGCAGCAGCGCGGCGAGGGCTGCCGGCACCAGGCCCGACTTCAGCAGCAGGCCGGCCTGGCCGGGCATGGTCTCGGCGATGGCCTCCACCGCCGGCAGGCCGATGCCCAGGCTCATGGCCACGGCGATGATCAGCATGGCGCGCTGGTTGAGCTCGCACTCCTGGATGATCTTGAGCCCGGCCGAGGCGATCATGCCGAACATCACCACGCCGGCGCCGCCCAGTACGGCATGGGGCATGGCCGCGACCAGGCCGCCCAGCTTGGGGAACAGGCCCATGCAGATCAGCAGGATGCCGCCGATGGTCACCACGTGGCGGCTGACCACGCCGGTCAGGGTGATCAGGCCCACGTTCTGGGCATAGGCGGTATTGGGCAGCGTATTGAATACCGCGGCGAACGACGTCGCCACGCCATCGGCCATCACGCCCCCGGAGAGTTCGCGGTCCTTGGCCTGGCGACCGGCGCCGCCGATGGTGATGGCGGAGATATTGCCGATTGTCTCGAGCCCCACCACGAACATGATCAGCGTCATGCCGATGATGGCGGTCAGCTGGAATTCCATGCCGTACTGCAGCGGCCTGGGAACGGAGAACCAGGCGGCGTTGGCGACGCTGGAGAAGTCGACCATGCCCAGCGCGATGGCTACCAGGTAGCCGCTCACCAGGCCCACCAGGATGGAGGCGGCCTTGAGGAAGCCGCGGCCGAACTGATGCACGACGATGGTGACCACCAGCACAAACAAGGCCAGGCCAAGGTTGGTGGGCGAGGCGAAGTCATCGGCCCCCACGCCGCCTGCGGCATAGTTGAGGCCCACCGGCATCAGGGTGATGCCGATCAGCAGCACTACGATGCCGGTCACGACCGGCGAAAACCAGTGGCGAATCTTCTTCAGAAAGGCCCCCAACCCCACCTGCAGCATGCCGGCGACCAAGGAGGCGCCCAGTACGGCGGGGAGGCCGAAGGTGCCGGCCAGCGGCAGCGCCACCGGCAGGAAGCCGAAGCTGGTGCCCTGCACGATGGGCAGGCGGGCGCCGATGGGGCCCATGCCGATGGTCTGGATCAGGGTGGCGATGCCCGCCACGAACAGAGCCACCTGAATCAGGAAGATCTGTTCGCCGGTGGTGGCGCCGATGACGCCGGCGATGATGATTGGTGGCGTCACGTTGCCGGCAAACATCGCCATGATGTGTTGGATGCCCAGCGGAATCGCCTTGCCCAGCGGCGGCATGGCGTCCGGGTTCTGGTTGACGGTACGAGAGGGTTTGGCGGGCTGAGAAACGGGTCCAGCGTCGGTCATGGTCAGGCTCTCGAGTTGTTGTTGTCTTGGTGTTGTCTTAGCGTGGCGAGATGTGCGCACGCTGGGAAATTAATGTACACAATTGACCTTTATTTAAAAGACAATTTACGGTTATTTTTGTCTCTCACTAGGAAGATTACAATAAAAACAACAGCTTGATGGCGTTATTTTGACCGTTTGGTCATATCTAAAGGGCCGCTTGGCCGGGAAGGTGGGCGCTCTCCGTGTGCATAGAGAGCCTGATATGCGTGAGTCTGAGGTCGGTGAGACGGAAGCCAGCCGGAAGGTGCCGCGAAATCGGAATGGAAGGGCAGCGGGGGCGAAGCCGGAGGCAACGACAGCGCCGAGCGGGCGGCGCTGACGTAGCGATCAGGATGAAGCGCGATCGTCCAGGCGAAAGCGGGCGATCCGGTTGATCTGCTCGATGGCGGTGCGGCGCTCCTCCTCCCGGTCGTTTACCAGGCGCGCCTCGAAGGCGGCAAGAATCGCGTACCGGTCGCTGCCCTTCACCGCCATGATGAACGGGAACTCGAACTTCTCTTTATAGGCGGCATTGAGCTGCTCGAAGCGTGCCATTTCCTCCGGTGAGCATTGATCCAGCCCTGCGCCGGCCTGCTCACGGGTCGAATCGTCGGTCAGCTCACCGGCGATGGCCGCCTTGCCGGCCAGGTCGGGGTGGGCGCGAATGACTTCCAGTTGGCGTTCTGGCGGCGCGATTCGCAGGGTATGGCCCATGGCCTTGGCCAGGCCCTCAGGGGTGTCGTGCTCGGGTGTCAGCCCGCGCTCCCAGGTCAGCTCGGCCACCCAGGGCGAATGTTCATAGATATCACCGAAGCGGGACACGAAAGTAGTGCGGTCGAGGGTGCTGGGGCGAGGCGTGAGGATGTTGTCGGGCATCGGGTAGCTCCGTGGTAGCGGTGATGGATGTTGCTCTTGAAAGTGTATACAAAAAAATTTTGAAATGTACTACCGAAAGCGCTAAAACTGTTCTCATGAATCGGAAGGAGCGTCCGGTGCACGCCGGACGCCCTCAGCTGGCCTATGAGCATCACACACAGGAGCGACGAGATGGGACGACTTACCACCCATGTACTGGATACCGCGCAGGGCCGACCCGGCCAGGGCATTCGCATCGAGGTCCTGCGCCTGGAAGGCGAGCGGC
Organism: Halomonas sp. E19; assembly: GCF_052439355.1. Taxonomy (NCBI): domain Bacteria; kingdom Pseudomonadati; phylum Pseudomonadota; class Gammaproteobacteria; order Oceanospirillales; family Halomonadaceae; genus Halomonas; species Halomonas sp. E19. Next base: position 328,585 of record NZ_JBNFWU010000001.1, read on the forward strand.
GCACGCCGCTGAAGACGGTCACGACCAATGAGGATGGCCGCTGCGATGCCCCCATCCTGGAGGGCGAGGACTTCCAGGCTGGCGAATATGAGCTGGTGTTCCATGCCGGCGACTACCTGCGCGCGCAGGGCGTGGCGGCAAGCGAGCCGCTGTTTCTCAATGTGATCCCGCTGCGCTTCGGCGTGTCCGATGCGTCGCAGCACTACCACGTGCCGCTGCTGCTCTCACCGTATGGGTACTCTACCTATCGTGGCAGCTAGGCCGGAGCTGAGCCGACGTGCCCCTCGGCCACGGGCCGCTGAACAACAACACTGAACGAGAGCTCCTCAATGCAAGCGTACCTGCTGGAATTCGTCAATTTCATGCTGCGGTGGTTGCACGTCATCGCGGCGATTGCCTGGATCGGTGAGTCGATCTATTTCGTGATGCTGGACAACGGCCTCAAGACGCCTAAGGAGGAGGCTTGCCGCAAGAAAGGCGTCTTCGGCGAGATGTGGGCGGTTCATGGGGGTGGCTTCTACCATAACCAGAAGTACGCCACGGCGCCGGCCCGGCTTCCCGAAGACCTGCACTGGTCATTCTGGAAGTCCTATACCACCTGGCTTTCCGGTTTCGCCCTGTTCGTGCTGCTGTACATGACCAATCCCGGCTTCTACCTGGTCAATCCCAACAGCCCCTGGGAGTGGGCCGCCAACATGAGCGGCTGGCAGGCCAATGTGCTGGCGCTGGTCTTCCTGCTGGGTGGTTGGGTGGTCTACAACGAGCTGTGCAAGCGCATCAGCCCCAACATGGAACGTGACGGCGTACTCAGCCTGGCGGTGGCGGTGCTGATGGTAGTGGTGGCCTATCTCAGCGTGCAGATGTTCTCGGGACGCGCGGCCTTCCTGCTCACCGGTGCGGTCATGGCAACCGCCATGTCGGCCAACGTCTTCTTCTGGATCATCCCCGGCCAGCGGCGCATGGTCAACGCGATGAAGGCCGGCGAACAGCCCAATCCGCTCGACGGCAAGCGCGGCAAGCAGCGTTCGGTGCACAACACCTATTTCACGCTGCCGGTAGTGCTGCTGATGATCAGCAACCACTACTCCTTCGTGTACAGCCATGAATACGCCTGGGTGCTGATGTCGTTGTTCATCTTTGCCGGCGCCCTGATCCGCCAGTTCTTCGTGCTGATGCACGCCGGCAAGATCCAGCCGGCCTACCCGGTCGCCGGGGTGGCATTGATCCTGGTCGCGTTCTGGCTGGCGGCCCCCACGCAGCGGGCGCCGACCGGGGACGGCATGGCCGAGGCGCCGAGCCAGGAGCGGGTGCAGTCGTTGATCGAGCAGCATTGCGTGGCCTGTCATTCTCGCCAGCCGACCCAGCCCGGCTTCGCCGCGCCGCCCGCCGGTGTCACCTACGACAGCTGGGATCAAATCCTGCTGCAGAAGCCGCAGATCCAGCAGGTGGTGAGCAGCCGCTACATGCCGCTGGGCAACATGACCGGCATGACCGACGAAGAACGTGAGGAGATCGCTGCCTGGCAGCAATGACCGTAGCTCCAACGGCATGACCCTGCCGCCCTCGGCGCCGCCTTACGGTGGGCCGAGGGCGCTGTCTTTGGTTCGATAGTCTGGCGTCGAAGCGTATACAATGAGCCGAGAGACGGACTAGGAGGGGATCATGAACCAGCGGCAGCGCCTGGCCGAAGGCGACCCGAGCAAGGCAAAGCCTCGGCGCCTGGGCAAAAACGGGGATGGGGCCGAACGCCATGAGGCGATCTATCGCACCATCAGCGATGCCATCATCGAACATCGCCTGAAGCCCGGGGCTCGTCTGCGCGAGGACGCCCTGGCCGAGGTGTTCGGCATCAGCCGCACCGGGGTGCGCAAGATCCTGCAGCGCCTGGCGCTGGAGCAGCTGGTGACGCTGACGCCACGGCGCGGTGCCAGCGTCACGCGGCCTACCGCCGACGAAGCCAAGGATGTGTTCGATGCACGCCAGATGGTGGAGTGCGGGCTGATGCCTGAGGTGGCGCGCCAGATCACCGCCGCCGACGTGGAGGAGCTGCGTGAGATGGCACGCAGCGAGCGCGAGGCGCTGAGGTCGGGCGAGCAGAGCCGGGCCATCAAGCTCTCTGCCGCCTTCCACGAGCGCCTGGCCCAGCTTTCTGGCAATGCCACCCTGGCGGCCTTTGTCGGACAGCTCTGCTCACGCTCCTCGCTGATCCTCGCCGTCTATGGCAGCGCCGGGCACCTGGGCTGCGAGTCCCACGACCACGACGACCTGATCGGCTACCTGGAGGCGGGCAACGGCGAGCGGGCGGCCGCCTTCATGAGCCGTCATCTCAAGGCCATCGAGGCGTCGCTCTCCATCGTCGAGGAGGAGGAGGAGGCGCCGGACCTGCATAGCATCTTCGGCGGCTGATCACGCGCGCGGACTTCCCAAATGCAAGACCCGGGCCATTGGCCCGGGTCTTGAGTCAGTGCGGCCAGTACTCAGGCGCCGCTGGCAACTGCCGCCGACCGGAGGCGGTCACTCCGCGGTCTGAATGGCCTCGACCGCTGCACGGGCCGCGGCCTTGACGGCCACGACCAGGGGAACATCGAACTGTGGCTGGAGCCGGAGTGCCGAGGCAGAGAGCGGGCCACCACCCATGATCACCGCCTGGGCTCCGTCTTCTTCAACAGACTCCTTCACTGCCTCGGCGAGGGCGGCATCGAGCTTGTCGGGTGACTGGACCAGCTCGGTTGGATCACCCGGGGTCACCCTGACGCCGCGATAAAGCTGCTCGTAGCCCAGGGAGGCGGCTTTTTGCCTGAAGGATTCGATCAATGCCTCGTCGGGCGTGACGGTCACGATGCCGAACACCCTGTTGTCCCGCGCCGCCTCATGGAAGACTTCCTCTCCGATGCCGAACACCGGGATATCGACGCTTTCCCGCAGCTCCTCGAGCCCGGGATCACTGAAGGCCGAGACGATAATGGCGGCAACGTTGTGATCCCTGGCGGCTTCGACGCCCAGCGTTACAACCCCGGGGGCGGCATCAATCATATCCTGGGGTGTCGTGAGCAGGGGTGGGGCGTCCCTGTTGGTTCTCTCCACCACTTCTGCGACCCCCTGGTTTCCAGTCTGGCAAGGTCGGCCATCGATCTGGTGGACTCGGTGTTGGAGTTGGGATTGATCAGAGCGATGGTCTTCACTGGAGATGAACCGTTCGTCGCCTGATTCGTTGCATCTTGATTGGCCTGTGCAAGCGGCGTCGCAAGAAAGACGCCCAGCAGGCAACAGGTGGCCAGTTTGAGGCGTGAGGAGTGCAATCGAGCCTGGGGCATGGGGTGGAGCCTCCACGAGATTATGGGCGAGTGGCAAAGAGATGGCAGCGCATCGAGGTGCAGGAGCGATAGATCCCGCCCGGCAGCTGCCGGGCGGGGACGCAGGGAATCACTGACGGAAGCGCTGGCAGGGGGCCCAGTGCTTCATCAGCAGATAGTAGGTCAGGCCGGCCGGGATCAGGCTGGCGTACCAGGAGACGGCGGAGAAGGTGAGGGCGGCGGCGATGCCCACCAGGGTGGCGATGAGCGCGGCGTAGTTGACGCCCTGATAGGGGCCGGTCTCGTCATAGAGCTTGCCGAGGTCCAGCGTGCGGCGGCGGATCAGGTAGTAGTCCACCACCAGGATGGCGAAGATCGGGCCGAGGAAGGCGGAGTAGGTCTGCACGAAGAGCTGCAGGCCGGCAGCGGATTCGGGCTGCACCAGCTTCCAGGGAAGGTGGCGAAGGCCAGCAGGCCGACGATCACCGTGGAGGTGGCGAACTTGAACTTGAACACGTCCATTAGCACGTAGGTGGGCGGCACCACGTTGTTGAGCACGTTGGTGGTGACCTGGGCGAAGGCGATGAACAGCAGCGTGGTCATCAGCAGCGGGGTGTTGTCCACCGCGTTGGCAAACACCTGGATGGGGTCGGCGGTGCCGGTGGCCTCGGAGACCATGTAGCCGATCAGGCCCATGAACAGGGTGCAGGGCAGGATCGACATGGCATAGATGGTGGTCAGGAGGCTGGGGCGGGTGCCGTGCTTGTGCTCACGTGAGTAGTCGCTGACGTTGAGCATCATGGTGCTGTAGATGCCGAGGAACAGCATGGTGGCCCCCAGAACGGCATGCCCCACGAGCCTTCCATGGTCAGCAGGTTGGCCGAGAGCTCGTCGCCGTAGCGCTGCACCGTGGCGTAGAACATGTAGGTCAGCGAGGCGAGAATGAAGACGCTGCCGATGTTTTCCAGCCACTTGATGCCCTGGAAGCCCATCACCGACAGGCCGATCTGCAGGAACTGGAAGGCGATGAAGTAGAAGATCAGATTGTCGAAGCCAAACAGGGTGGCTGACACCATGTTCAGCGCACCGGCGCCGATCCAGCTCTGGAAGCCGTACCACACTACCGCCGGCACCGCCCGTACCAGGCCGGGAATGCGCGTGCCGGCGAAGCCGAACGCACTGCGGGCCTGCACCATGAAGGGAATGCCGTACTTGTAGCCGGCGGCGCCATTGATGGCCAGTGCGACCCCGATCACGAAGCAGCCGATGGCGATGGCCAGGGTCGCCTGAATCAGGTTCAGCGTGCCCACCACGCTGGAGCCCATGGCAAAGGTGCCGATGGAGACACAGCCGCCGAACCAGGCCAGGAAGTAGGAGGTGCGCCCCATGATGCGGGTCTGTTGGGGCGCCAGCGATTCTTCGCCCGGGGCCTTGGTGGCGCCCGCTGCAGCGGCGGTGGCGGCAGCCAGCGGCTCGGCTGCGTTACTTTGAGGGGTGTGGTGTTGCATGGCTCTATCCTCGCAAGTCGTTGCTCGGTGTTGTGTTGATACCCGGTGCGCTGGGCTTTTGCGGCATGACGTGCTGATGCGGTTTGTTGTTGTTGGGGGTGGTTGGGAAATGGCGCCTGGCTAGGGCGTCAAGTGGGAATAGCGTTCAAAGCAGCCACTGAAGGGTTTGGGGCGCGGGAAGGCCAGATCCCCTGCTTGCTGGTGCCAAGTCCCAGCCCGACCAGGGCTTCGGCCAGCTTCACCGCCGCCGTGACGCCCTCGATCACAGGCAGGCCCACTTCCCGCGACAGGGTGTCGGTCAGGTCGGCCATGCCGCCGCAGCCCAGCACGATGGTGCCGATGCCGTCCTCGTCACGGGCGCGCTGGCATTCGTCGATGATGCGCGATAGCGCTGTGGCGCCGTTCTCCTCCAGGTCGAGAACGGGTATCTCGGCGGCCCGAACGCGGCGACAGTGATGACGGAAGCCGTACTGCTCCAGCAGGTGTTCGGCGATGATGCCGGTGCGCGACAGGGTGGTGACCACCGAAAAGCGCGTGCTGATCAGGCTGGCCATGTGAAAGGCTGCCTCGGCAATACCTATTACCGGAGCGCGGGTCAGTTCGCGTGCCGCCAGCAGGCCGGGGTCGCCGAAGCACGCGATCACATAGGCATCGGTGCCTTCCTTCTCTCCTGCCAGCACCTCCTCAAGCACCCCTACGGCGCTGATGGCTTCGTCGAAATGGCTTTCGATGGAGACGGGGCCGTCGGCGGGCTGGGTGGCGACTATCTGTGTGCCGGGGAAGCCACACGCTGGGCCGCCTCGCCGATCTTGCGAGTCATGGCGGCCGTGGTATTGGGGTTGATAATGCGCAGGCGCATGGGAATTCCTTTTTCGTGGACAATTAAAAATATCTTTGTACACAAAATAGGCTTGTCAGACGCTGAACGCAAGCGCCATGTTGGCACCGTCACGACTGTGTTTTATTGGTTTTAAATCAGATATTTATGTTTTTCTTGTGGGGTTGTTTCAGTAATTTCTGTGTTTAGACTTAGGTAGTACTGCTGGCAGGAAAGGCCGCATTGGATGCTTGTCTCTTCATGAAATGTATACAATTTATGCTGCGATCTTGCGATACCGCTTCTAACCACCTTCACATCGCTGCTTCTGGCAGCGCACCTGCCCAAGGTGACGTCTTCTTGGTAGCTATCCTTCTTGGCAGGCTTTCTTCTTGACGCTATGGCGCTCTCACCCGGCGAGTCAGGTGCGGTCAGTGGTTGCCATGGCCAGTTTTTTTGTATACAAAAAAGGCGAGACCGAGTTGCCGCTTGTTTCGCTGGGTACCTCTCGGTCTTCAGTCGCACCAGCATGCTTCGTCAAGCGGAGGTGTGGCGGATATTGCAAGAATGATGGATACAGTCTATTTTCTATATTGTATACATTTGACTCCGCCAGTTTTGTTGCACTCCCCTGGAAAGCCGCGGCGCAAGGTCAAGAACAAAGAGGAAGCGCAGATGAGCATCAGCCGTGATTACCCCCGCGATCTGGTCGGCTACGGCCGCAATCCGCCTCATGCCAACTGGCCGGGGCGAGCCAGAATCGCCGTTCAGTTTGTGCTCAACTATGAAGAGGGCGGCGAGAACTGCGTACTGCACGGCGACGCAGGCTCCGAGCAGTTCCTCTCCGAGATCATCGGTGCCGCCGCCTATCCCGATCGCCACCTGAGCATGGAGTCGATCTACGAGTACGGCTCACGGGCCGGCGTGTGGCGCATCCTGCGTGAATTCGAGCGCCGCGGCCTGCCGCTGACGGTGTTCGGTGTGGCCATGGCCTTGGAGCGTCATCCGGAGGTGGCTCAGGCGTTCAAGGAGCTGGGCCACGAGATCGCCTGTCATGGCTACCGCTGGATTCACTACCAGGAGGTGCCCGAGCACGTCGAGCGCGAGCATCTGCAGCGCGCCATGGAGATCTTCCAGCGCCTCTACGGCGAGAAACCCCAAGGCTGGTACACCGGCCGCGACAGCCCCAACACCCGGCGCCTGGTGCTCGATGAGGGCGGCTTCCTCTATGACAGCGACTACTACGGCGACGACCTGCCGTTCTGGACCCGTGTGGCCGACAGCCAGGGTGCGGAGCACGATCACCTGATCGTGCCCTATACCCTGGACAGCAACGACATGCGCTTCGCCGCGCCCCAGGGCTTCAACACCGCCGACCACTTCTTCACCTACCTGCGCGACGCCTTCGACGTGCTCTACGCGGAAGGCGAGGAGTCGCCCAAGATGCTCTCGGTGGGCATGCACTGCCGGCTGCTCGGCCGCCCCGGCCGCTTCCGCGCCCTGCAGCGCTTCCTCGACCATATCGAAGCCCATGATCGGGTGTGGGTGACGCGCCGTGTGGATATCGCCAGGCACTGGATGGAACATCATCCGGCACCGGGGCGCTGACATGATCAATGTCGCAGCCGGGCACCGCTCGAGGCTGATCCGTCAACAGGCCTGCGAGGGGGCGCTGTGACCCCTTCCTGGGCGCTACCGATGCCATCCATGGCATCGGATCCCCTCTTCGGCCTGTTCCCGGCGCCTCTCGCTGCGTTATCGGGCCGTTCCACCCCGACGCTGCCGGGTCGCCAGATCCGGATCGTATGCTACGCGGAAGTTCCTGAACCGTTTACTGACCAGCAGGACCCCTAATGAGCCAACGCACCTATTACGCCCCCCATGGCGGGCATCCACCCCAGACTCAGCTGCTCTCCGACCGGGCGGTGTTCACCGAGGCTTACGCCTTCATTCCCAAGGGCGTGATGCGCGATATCGTCACCAGCAACCTGCCGTTCTGGGAGCAGACTCGGCTGTGGGTCCTGGCGCGCCCGCTTTCAGGCTTCGCCGAGACCTTCTCCCAGTACATCATGGAGGTGGGGCCGGGCGGCGGCAGCGAGAAGCCCGAGCTCGACCCCGGTGCCGAGGGCGTGCTGTTCGTGGTGGAAGGCGAGATGACCCTGACCATCGCCGGCGAGCGCCACGAGATGGTGCCGGGCGGCTACGCCTTCCTGCCGCCGGGCTGCCACTGGCAGCTGCGCAATGAATCCAAGGCGCCGGTGCGCTTCCACTGGGTGCGCAAGGCCTACGAATTCGTCGAGGGCATTGAGGTGCCGCCGGCCTTCGTGGTCAACGAGAACGACATCGCGCCCAACGAGATGCCCGAAACCGACGGTCGCTGGGCTACTACGCGCTTCGTCGATCCGGCCGATGTGCGTCACGACATGCACGTCAACATCGTCACCTTCCAGCCCGGGGCGGTGATCCCCTTCGACGAGACCCACGTCATGGAGCACGGCCTCTACGTGCTCGAGGGCAAGGCGGTCTACCATCTCAACCAGGACTGGGTCGAGGTCGAGGCGGGCGATTTCATGTGGCTGCGCGCCTTCTGCCCGCAGGCGTGCTACGCCGGGGGCCGGGGCCGTTCCGCTACCTGCTGTACAAGGACGTGAACCGTCACGCGGCGCTGCGGCTGGGGACTCGCTGAGACACAGGGGGCTTGCAGTAACGTTGCCGAGTTTTCCGATCTCAGCGACGTTAGGGGCGCCGGGGGCAGGCCGGAGAGGAGGTCTTTTGCCAGGGGTGAGGAGCACTGCTCCGAACGGGCTGGCCATGGCCAGCACTGGTCCTGCAAGCGAAGCAGGATGCGAGAGCGAAGCAGGGCAAAAGTAGCGCCCAGGGATGGGTTCACAGCGCCTCATCGTCGGTCCGGCGCTCCGGGGCCTGCCGCCGGAACAGCCCCGGCGATACGGGCTAACTGCTGATTGATTTCGAGGGGCTAACATGCTGGAACTCAAAGCCGAGCCGCTGACGCCTGAGGCCTTCGCGCCCTTCGGTGACGTCATCGACACCCGCACGGCGGACTATTTTCACATCAACGCCGGACGCACCCGGCGCTACCACGACCTGGCCAAGGTCGAGACCCTGGGCGAGCAGGCGAGGGCGCTGATCAGTATCTTCGTCAGCCAGCCGGTGTCGATCCCGCTGGAACTCGACTTCCTCGAACGCCACCCCCAGGGCAGCCAGGCCTTCATGCCGCTGCACGAGGAGCGCTTCGTGATCGTGGTGGCGCCGCCGGGCGACAGCATCGATCCGACCGAGGTGCGCGCCTTCGTCACCGACGGGCGCCAGGGGTGAACTATCGCGCCGGCACCTGGCACGCCATCCAGTCGGTGCTCGATCGTGAAGGGGAGTTCCTGGTGGTGGACCGAGGCGGTGAAGGCAACAACTGCGACGAGCATCCGCTGGCGCTGAGAATAGTGCTTTAATCCATACCCAAGCGTCTGATTGCGCTTGGGTTTTTTCTCTGAATAAAATATATGAAAATATTTTCCACAAGCGCTTGACGCTGCGGGCGGCTGCTTCTAATCTCGGCATATAGAAAATATTTCCAAAAACAAAACTAGCCACTCTCGGAGGGTCCGTCATGGCTCGTATGACCGCAGCAGAAGCCGCCGTTCATGTGCTCAGGAAAGAGGGCATCGATGTTGCCTTCGGTGTGCCCGGCGCTGCCATCAATCCGTTCTACTCCGCCCTGCGCAAGATCGGCGGCATCGATCATGTGCTGGCGCGCCACGTCGAGGGCGCCTCGCACATGGCCGAGGGCTACACCCGCACCCAGGCCGGCAACATCGGCGTGTGCATCGGTACCTCCGGCCCCGCCGGCACCGACATGATCACCGGGCTCTATTCGGCCAGCGCGGACTCCATCCCGATCCTTTGCATCACCGGCCAGGCGCCGCGTTCCCGGCTGCACAAGGAGGACTTCCAGGCCGTCGACATCCAGGCCATCGCTGGGCCGGTGACCAAGTGGGCGATCACCGTGCTGGAGCCGGCCCAGGTGCCGCGCGCCTTCCAGCAGGCCTTCCAGTTGATGCGTTCGTCACGGCCGGGCCCGGTGCTGATCGACCTGCCCATCGACGTGCAGATGAGCGAGATCGAGTTCGACCCGGACACCTACGAGCCGCTGCCGGCCTACAAGCCGCGCGCCTCCCGCGCCCAGGCGGAGAAGGCCATGGCCATGCTCGACGAGGCCGAGCGGCCGCTGATCGTCGCCGGCGGCGGCATCATCAACGCCGACGCCAGCGCGCTGCTGCAGGAGTTCGCCGAGCTCACCGGCGTGCCGGTCATTCCCACCCTGATGGGCTGGGGCACTCTGCCCGATGACCACCCGCTGATGGCCGGCATGGTCGGGCTGCAGACCTCACACCGTTATGGCAACGCCACGCTGCTCGAATCCGACTTCGTGATGGGCATCGGCAACCGCTGGGCCAACCGTCACACCGGCAACCTCGAGACCTACACTAAGGGGCGTAAATTCGTTCATGTCGACATCGAGCCGACCCAGATCGGGCGGATCTTCGGCCTCGACTACGGCATCGTCTCCGATGCCAAGGCGGCGCTGGAACTGTTCGTCGAACTGGCCCGCGAGAGAAAGGCGGCGGGTACGCTCAAGGATCGCAGCGCCTGGGCCGAGTCGTGCCAGGAGCGCAAGCGCACCCTGCTGCGCAAGACCCACTTCGATGAGGTGCCGGTGAAGCCGCAGCGGGTCTACGAGGAGATGAATAAGGTATTCGGCAAGAATACCCGCTATATCAGTACCATCGGCCTGTCGCAGATCGCCGGCGCCCAGTTCCTGCATGTGTACAAGCCGCGCCACTGGATCAACTGCGGCCAGGCCGGTCCGCTGGGCTGGACCATTCCCGCTGCGCTTGGCGTGTGCAAGGCCGACCCCAGCGCGGAAGTGGTGGCGCTCTCCGGCGACTACGACTTCCAGTTCATGATCGAGGAGCTGGCCGTGGGCGCGCAGTTCAACCTGCCCTACATCCACGTGCTGGTGAATAACTCCTACCTGGGGCTGATTCGCCAGGCCCAGCGCGGCTTCGACATGGATTACTGCGTGCAGCTCTCGTTCGAGAACATCAACTGCCCGGAGATCAACGAGTACGGCGTCGATCACGTCTCGGTGGTGGAGGGGCTGGGCTGCAAGGCGCTGCGCGTCACCCGGCCCGAAGAGATCGCGCCGGCGCTGAAGGAAGCGCGTGAGCTGATGAAGCAATATCGTGTGCCGGTGGTGGTGGAGGTGATCCTCGAGCGGGTGACCAACATCGCCATGGGCACCGACCTCGATGCCATCAATGAGTTCGAGGCCCTGGCCGACGAGGGCGCGGATGCGCCGACTTCTATCGCCCAACTCACTTAACTGCGAGAACTCATCGTTTCGATTGATTGGCAGGCCGGATCAGCCCCGTATGACAGACACAGGAGCCCTGGCCACGAACCAAGGAGACAACTATGCCCAAGTTTGCCGCTAACCTCAGCATGCTGTTCACCGAGGAGGATTTCCTCAACCGCTTCAAGGCCGCCGCCGAGGCCGGCTTCAAGGGCGTCGAGTACCTCTTTCCCTATGACTATTCCGCCGTCGAGCTCAAGGCGCGGCTCGACGAGCACGGCCTGACCCAGGTGCTGCACAACCTGCCGGCCGGCGACTGGGCTGCCGGTGAGCGCGGCATCGCCTGCCACCCGGAGCGGGTCGAGGAGTTTCGTGCCGGCGTGGAGAAGGCCATCGACTACGCCACCGTGCTCGGCTGCAAGCAGGTCAACTGCCTGGCCGGCATCCAGCCCCAGGGCGTGAGCCTGGAGCAGGCGCGGCGCACCCTGGTGGAGAACCTGCGCTACGCGGCGGAGAAGCTCGAAGCCGCCGGCATCCTGCTGCTGGCCGAGCCGATCAACACCCGCGACATCCCGGGCTTCTTCCTCAACCGCACCGAGCAGGCCCTGGCGATCTTCGACGAGGTGGGCAGCCCCAACCTCAAGCTGCAGTACGACATCTACCACATGCAGATCATGGAGGGCGATCTGGCGCCGACCCTCGAGAAGCACCTGGATCGCATCGCTCATGTGCAGATCGCCGACACCCCAGGCCGCCACGAGCCGGGCACCGGCGAGATCCACTACCCGTTCCTGTTCGCCCATCTCGACCGGCTGGGCTACGACGGCTGGATCGGCTGCGAGTACAAGCCGAAGACGACAACCCGTGAAGGGCTGGGCTGGCTGGATCAGGCCCGCGGCTGAAAAATGCCGCAGACCTTTTGACGAGGGGCGCCGGGGGCAGGCCGAAGAGGAGGTCTTTTGCCAGGGGTGAGGAGCACTGCTCCGAACGGGCTGGCCATGGATGGCCAGCACCGGTCCTGCAAGCGAAGCAGGATGCGAGAGCGAAGCAGGGCAAAAGTAGCGCCCAGGGATGGGTTCACAGCGCCTCCTCGTCGGTCCGGCGCCCCGGGGCCTGTCGACGGGTCAGCCCCGAGTGGCAACGTCATATGCGACAACCGCCGGGCAAGGCTGCAACGACAAAGACAAGCTGAAAGGAGAATCATCATGAGCAAGATCGGTTTCATTGGCCTTGGCATCATGGGCCGCCCCATGGCGGGGCATCTGCTGGATGCCGGCCACGAACTCGTCACCGTCAAGCGCGGCACGCTGGACGCCACCCTGGCCGACAAGGGCATGCGCGAGGTCGACAGCCCCCGCGCCGTGGCCGAGCAGGCCGAGGTGATCATCACCATGGTCCCCGATACTCCCGACGTGGAAGAGGTGCTGTTTGGCGAGGAAGGGGTTGCCGCAGGGCTCAAGCCGGGCACCCTGGTGATCGACATGAGCTCCATCGCGCCCATCGCCACCCAGGGCTTCGCCAAACGCATCCATGACGCCGGCGGCGAGTACGTCGATGCGCCGGTCTCCGGCGGCGAGGGCGGTGCCATCAACGCGGCGCTGACCATCATGGTGGGCGGTACCCAGGAGGGCTTCGAGCGCGCCCGGCCGATCCTTGAAGTGATGGGCAAGACCATCACCCATATCGGCGGCCACGGCGCCGGCCAGACCTGCAAGGTGGCCAACCAGATCGTGGTGGCACTCACCATCGAAGCGGTAGCCGAAGGCCTGCTGTTCGCCTCGAAGGCGGGCGCCGACGTGGCCAAGGTGCGCGAGTCGCTGCTCGGCGGCCTGGCCCAGTCGAAGATCCTCGACGTGCACGGCGAGCGCATGATCAAGCGCACCTTCGATCCTGGCTTCAAGATCAAGCTGCACCAGAAGGACCTCAACCTGGCGTTGGAAGGTGCGCGCAGCCTCAACCTGGCGCTGCCCGGCACCGCCAATGCCCAGCAGCTGTACCAGGCCTGTGCCGCCCAAGGCGGGGAGGAGTGGGACCACGCCGGCATCCTGCGCGCGCTGGAAGCGCTGGCGGCCCACGAAGTGGGCAGCTGAACCAGGCTCCTGGGGCAGCGTTGAGCGGCGTTCGGCCACTGCCGGCACGTTCTAGGCTGCTTTTTCGGCAGGCGTCGGGTCGTCGTCTGCCGAGCGACCACTGCGGTGGTCCTTGTCTCGGCGGCGGGTGCAGTGGGGACCCAGCCCGCCGCCGGGCTTTTTCTTTCGTACCCGGCTGTTACCGTCGAAGCTGTCTTCCGCTGCGAGGTGTGCTCATGATTCCCGACCTTCCTTCCTTCGAGCCTGCGGGGGACGTGGCGGGCTGGCTGTGCCGGCTTGCCGATGTCGCCGTGACGGCCGTGCATCCCCAGACGCTGGTGGCCGATCTGCTGCCCGATCCACCGCCCGGGTGCACCGTGGTGGTCGGTGCCGGCAAGGCGGCGGCCTCCATGGCCGCCGCGCTGGAGCGTGCCTGGCAGGCGCGCTGCCCCGACGCGCCGCTCAGCGGCCTGGTGGTCACCCGCTATGGCCACGCTGAAGCGTGCCAGGTGATCGAGGTGCTCGAAGCCTCCCATCCGATGCCCGACGACCTGGGCGAGAAGGCCGCCCGCCGCATGCTCGAGGCCGTCGCGGAACTGGGCCAGGACGACCGCGTGATCGCCTTGATCTCCGGCGGCGGCTCGGCGCTGATGACGCTGCCCGCCGATGGCATCTCGCTTGCCGACAAGCAGGCGATCAATCGCGAGCTGTTGCGCTGCGGCGCACCGATCGGCCAGATGAACACCGTGCGCCGCCACCTTTCCGCGATCAAGGGCGGGCGCCTGGCCGCTGCCGCGCATCCCGCCCAGGTGGTGACCTGGCTGATCTCCGACATCCCCGGCGACGTGGCCACCCAGATCGCCTCGGGGCCGACCCTGCCGGATCGCTCGACCCCGGCCGATGCGCTGGCGGTGCTGGAGCGCTACGCCATCGACGTGCCCGACCACGTGCGTCGCCACCTGGAGCAGAGCCAAGGGCGCCATCCCCCGACGACGCGGCCTTCGCCCGCGATGACAGCGTGACCCTGGCGCGGGCCTGCGATGCGCTGCAGGCCGCCCGGGCAGCGGCAGAGGCGGCCGGCGTGAACGTACGGGTGCTGGGCGATGACCTGGAGGGCGAGGCCCGCGAGCTGGGGCGGGCCCAGGCGCGCCTGGCACTGGAGGCGCGCGACGAGATAGACGCACCGCTGCTGATTCTTTCCGGCGGTGAGACCAGCGTCACCGTGCGCGGTGACGGGCGCGGCGGGCGCAATGTGGAGTACTTGCTGGGGCTGTTCGAGGCGCTGGCCGGTGCCGAAGGGATTCATGCCCTGGCCATCGACACCGACGGCATCGACGGCTCCGAGGACAACGCCGGTGCACACTTCTCGCCCGACGACTGGCAGCGAGCCCGCGAGCAGGGCCTGACGCCTGCCGATTACCTGTCACGCAACGATGCGTATACTTTCTTCCAGGCATTGGACCGGCTCATCGTCACCGGGCCGACCCGCACCAATGTCAACGACTTCCGTGCCATCCTGGTCTTGCCGAGGACACCATGACGCTTCCGCCCCATGCCCCCATCCACGACCCCATCCGCCGCACCAAGATCGTCGCCACCCTGGGTCCGGCCAGCGACCGCGAGGGCGTGCTGGAGGCGATGCTTCGCACCGGCGTCGACGTGGTGCGCCTCAACTTCTCCCACGGCTCGGCCGACGACCACCGCCGCCGCCTGAGCGCCGTGCGCGAGATCGCCGAGCGCCTGGGCAAGAGCGTGGCCGCCCTCGGCGACTTGCAGGGGCCCAAGATCCGCATCGCCCGCTTCAAGGACGGCCCTGTGGTGCTCGCCCCGGGCCAGCCCTTCGTGCTCGACATGGCGCTCGACGGCAACGCCGGCGACGCCAGCCGCGTCGGCTGCGACTACAAGCAGCTGATCGACGACGTCGCCCCCGGCGACCGCCTGCTGCTCGACGACGGCCGCCTGGTGCTCGACGTCGAGCGCATCGAGGAGCAGCAGGTGCACACCGTGGTGGTCACCGGCGGCAAGCTCTCCAACAACAAGGGCATCAACAAGCAGGGCGGCGGGCTCTCGGCCCCGGCGCTGACCGACAAGGACAAGGCCGACCTCAAGACCGCCATCGAGATCGGCGTCGACTACCTCGCCGTCTCCTTCCCACGCTCGGCCGAGGACATGCGCGAAGCACGCCGCCTGCTTGGCGAAGCGGGCCAGGAGATCGGTCTGGTCGCCAAGCTCGAGCGCGCCGAGGCGGTGGCCGACGAGGCCACCCTCGACGGCATCATCGAGGCCAGCGAGGCGGTGATGGTGGCCCGCGGCGATCTCGGCGTGGAGATCGGCGACGAGAAGCTGATCGGCATGCAGAAGCGCATCATCAAGCGCGCCCGCACGCTCAACCGCGCGGTGATCACCGCCACCCAGATGATGGAGTCGATGATCACCTCGCCGCTGCCCACCCGGGCCGAGGTGTTCGACGTCGCCAATGCGGTGCTCGACGGCACCGACGCGGTGATGCTCTCGGCCGAGACCGCCGCCGGCGACTACCCGGTGGAGACCCTGGAGGCGATCCGCCGGGTGTGCCTGGGCGCCGAGCGCGAGCGTGTGGCTCAGGCGTCGGGGCACCGCATCCACGAAGGCTTCTCACGCATCGACGAGACCATCGCGCTCTCCGCCATGTACGCCGCCAACCATCTCAGCGGGGTGGCCGCCATCGCCTGCATGACCTCGACCGGCTACACGCCGCTGATCGCCTCGCGCATCCGCTCGGGGCTGCCCATCGTCGGGCTGGCCCACAGCCCGGTGGCCCAGCGGCGCATGGCGCTGTATCGCGGGGTGGTCTCGCTGCCGTTCGACACCAGCGACATGGCGGCCACGGAGCTCAACGACCGGGCGCTGGCGCTGCTGGTGGAGAAGGGGATTGCCGAACCGGGGGATCATGTCATCCTGACCCGGGGCGATCACATGAACGCCCACGGCGGCACCAATACCCTGAAGATCCTCGACGTGTCCGAGTCTCACCGCAGCGCCTGACCGAAACCTGGCGGCTAGCGTCGGTTTTCACGAGGTTTTGTATACAGAAGGCCGGGGTTCGTGTGGCCAGGTTGCGCGAAACATGCGAAGGTAAGCCCAACAACGGGAGTGAGGGCGACCCATGAGCACGACCTGGCAGGACGAAATTGCCGCCGAGACCCGCGGGGGAGGGCGGATCAGCGATCGCTTCATCGTCGACAAGGTGCGCGAGGCGGTGCTGACCCAGCGCCTGCCGCCCGGCACGCGCCTGCCCGAGGTGGCGCTCGGCGACATCTTCGGGGTCAGCCGTTCGGTGGTGCGCAAGGCGCTGACCCGGCTGGCCGCCGACCACGTGGTCAGCCAGCAGCCCAACCAGGTCGCCCGGGTACGCGCGCCGAGCATCGAAGAGACCCGCGAGACCTTCTCGGCCCGGCGCCTGGTTGAGGGCGAAGTCGCGGCGTTGCTGGCCGGCCGGCTCGATGAGGCCAGGCTTGCCACCATCGCTTTGCGGGTCGAGCAGGAGGCTGCGGCCCATGCCCGCGGCGACGAGGCGGCGCGCATCGAAAACTCGCTGGCCATTCACCATCTGCTGGCCGAGCATTCGCCCAACCGGGTGCTTGGGGCGATGCTCACCGACCTGATCCTGCGCACCTCCATCGTCATCGCCCTCTACAAGCGTGCGGGCCTGCCCAGCTGCTACCTGGCTGAGGATCATCCCGCTTTGCTCGCCCACCTGCGTAGCGGCGACGGCGAGGCGGCACGCACGTGCATCCACGATCATCTCCAGGCGCTGGAAGGGCTGCTCGACCTCAGCACCCGCGAAACCCGCATCGACCTGATGGCGATTCTCGGCCAGCGCGAGACCGCCTCCCCTGAGCGGCCTGGGCGGCCAGCGAAGGGGTACCTCCCCTGGCGGCTTTACCGGCCCTGCCTGCTGCATGACAATGCCGTCATCTCACTCGGGTCGAGAGCACGCATGGCACTGACATCTTCCCTTCGCTGGACGCTAGCGGCATGGCTGCTGGCCGTGGCGCCGGCGTCCTTTGCCGCCACGCCCACCGTGGCGGCAGCCTCCGATCTTCAGTTCGCCCTGGCCGAGGCCGCGAAGCGCTTCGAGGCCGAGAGCGGCCAGGCGCTGCGACTCAACTTCGGCTCGTCGGGCAACTTCCGCCGCCAGATTGCCCAGGGCGCCCCCTTCGAGCTCTACCTGTCGGCCGACGAAGCCTACGTGCTGGCGCTGCATGCAGAGGGGCTGACCGAGGATGAAGGGGTGGTCTATGCCATCGGCCGGCTGGCCTGGCTGCAGCGGGCCGGACGTGACGACCTGCCCGCAGAGGACGACCCGCTGGCCGGGGTGCGCGCAGCGCTGGCGGCGCACGCCCAGGGCGAGGGTCGGCCGCGCATCGCCCTGGCCAATCCTGAGCATGCCCCTTACGGCGTGGCGGCGCAGCAGGCGCTCGAGCGGGCTGGGCTGTGGGAGGCGTCGGCCGCGCTGCGTGTCCTTGGCGAGAACGTGTCCCAGGCGGCCCAGTTTGCGCTCTCCGATGATGCCCGTGGCGGGTTCGTCGCCTGGTCCCTGGCGCTGGCCCCGCAGCTGGCCGAACGCAGCGACTACGTGCTGGTTCCCGAAGCCTGGCATGCGCCGCTGGTGCAGCGAATGGTGCTGGTCAAGGGGGCCGGGGAAACCGCCCGGGCCTTCTATGCTTGGCTGCAGCAGGAGGAAGCGCGCGAGATCCTGTCCCGCTACGGGTTCCGCCTGCCCGGCGAGGCGCACGCGCCCCTGGGCGGCGAAGAGGATGCCGGGGCGCCTGGTGCAGTAAGCGAGACGCATTGATGGATTGGACGGCGCTGTCAGTCTCGCTGCAGCTGGCGGCGCTGACCTGCCTGTTCCTGCTGCCCGTCGGGCTGTGGCTGGGCCGCGCCCTGGCGCAGACGCACTTTCGCGGCAAGCCGCTGTGCGAGGCGCTGGTTGCCTTGCCGCTGGTGATGCCACCCACGGTGCTGGGCTTCTACCTGATGATGAGCTTCGGCCGCGACGCGCCGTTCGGTGCGTTGTGGCATCGTCTCACCGGCGAGGGGCTCAACTTTACCTTCACCGGCATTCTGCTGGCCTCGCTGGTGGCCAACCTGCCGTTCGCCGTGCAGCCGATTCAGCGTGCCTTCGAGGCGATGCCCGCCAACCTGCGCGAAGCGGCCTGGTGCAGCGGCCTCTCCCCTGGCAGACCTTCCTGCGCATCGAGCTGCCGCTGGTGTGGCCCGGCGTGATCTCGGCGCTGGCGCTGACCTTTGCCCATACCTTGGGAGAGTTCGGGGTGATCCTGATGGTGGGGGGCCATCGACGGTGAGACCCGCACCCTCGCCATTGCCATCTACGACCGGGTGCAAGCCTTCGATGAGCGCGGCGCCGGCATCATGTCGGCCATGCTGCTGCTGGTCTCCTTCGTCACCATCGGAGTGGTCTACGGCCTGGCGGGCCGCAGGCGGTGGCGCCGTGTCTGACCTTCACCGCACCGTGCAAGAGGGTGGCCCGCTGCTGCCCGCGTCCGGCCGGCTGGAGGTGGCCGTGCAACAGGCCGGCCCCATACCTCTCGATGCACGCTTCCACTGCGAGGCCGGCGAGCTGCTGGCACTGGTAGGGCCTTCCGGCAGCGGCAAGACCTCGCTGCTGCGCGCCATCGCCGGGCTGATGACGCCGCGCTCGGGGCGCATCGCCTGCGGCGAGAACGCCTGGCTCGACACCGCGACCGGGGTCGACCTCGAGCCGCAGCGCCGCCGCATCGGCCTCGTCTTCCAGGACTACGCGCTGTTCCCGCACCTCACCGCTCGCGACAACATCCGCATCGCCCTGCGCCACCTCGAGCCGGCGCAGCGTAGCGAACAGGCGGCGCGCTGGCTTGCCCGAGTGCACCTGGACGGGCTGGGCGAGCGCTATCCGGCCCAGCTCTCCGGCGGCCAGCGCCAGCGGGTGGCGCTGGCCCGAGCGCTGGCACGCGAGCCCCGTGTGCTGCTGCTCGACGAACCCTTCTCGGCGGTGGATCAGGTCACTCGTAGGCGGTTGCAGCGCGAGCTGACGCGCCTGCGCGAGCAGATCCGCATTCCCATCGTGCTGGTTACCCACGACCTGGACGAGGCGATGGCTCTTGCTGACCGGCTGTGCGTGCTGCATGGTGGCAAGAGCCTGCAGATAGGCGACGCCGAGACGCTGTTCCGGCGCCCCGCCAGCGCCGAGGTGGCCCGGCTGCTCGACCGGCACAACCTGTTCCGCGGGCAGGTGGTGGACACTCCCCGTGGGCGACGGCTGCAGTGGGGCTCGCTGATGCTGGAAGTGGCCGGGGGCTCGAGCGCCTGTCGCTGGGCCAGGCGGTAACCTGGTACCTGCCCGATTCCGATGTGGTGCTGCTGCGTTGCGACAGCCACTCGCGAGGCAACGTGGTGGCGGGGCGGGTGAGTGAGGTCATCGTGATGGGCGGCACCACCTCGCTGGCGGTGAGCGTCGATCAGGTCGGCGAGACGCTGCGTTTCGATGTCTCTACCCATGCCGCCAGGCGCGGCGCCCTGGCACGTGGTGTGCAGGTGAGGCTGGCCCTGCTGGCGGAGGGCATTCATCTGCTGCCGGAAGCTCCCAAGGAGATGACGACATGAGCATGGCCTATCATCCATCACGCTGGCGCCAGGGTGTCGTGCTGGCTGCCTTGTCCTTGCTGCTGTTGGCCTGGCAGTGGTCCGCCGGTGCCGCGGAGCCTGCCGCGCTGGCGTCGGTGCCCCTCGAGATCGACGCCGACGGCGAGCGCCATTGGCTCGAGGTGGAGCTGGCGCGTACCTCGGCCGAGCGTCAGAAGGGGCTGATGGATCGCGATCATCTCGCCCCCGATGCCGGCATGCTGTTTCTCTACGACGAGGCCCAGCCGCCCGAAGGGGCTTCTGGATGTACCGCACCCGCATCCCGCTCGATATCGCCTTCCTCGACGCCGAGGGGCGCATCGCGGCCAAGGCCACCATGCAGCCTTGCCCTTCGCCAACCCCCGCGACTGCCCGACCACCCTGGCCGGGGTAACCTATCATGCCGCGCTGGAAGTGAACGCCGGCTACTTCGAGGCGCACGGCATCGAGGTAGGGGCCTGCGTGAGCTGGCCGGGCCGGGAGGTCGCTTGCCAGACCGACTCAGCGGCTGTCGATTAAGCTGCGAAAGCGAATCACGATCAGCGCCACCCCGGCGATGACCATGGCCCCGCCGCCCAGCACGTGGGCGTTGAGCGACTCGCCCAGCAGCACGATGCCCAGCACCACCGCCCCCACCGGCACCAGCAGGCTCAACGGCGCCAGCCGGCTGACCGGATGGCGTCGCAGCAGGCCGTACCACAGGCCGTAGGCGACGATCGACGACATCACCGCGGTATAGAACACCGCTCCCCAGCCGAACACGCCGGCCGTCGCCATGGCGCCGAGCTGGTCGCGCTCGAACCACCAGGAGCCGAGGGCCACCTGCGGCACGGCGAACAGCGCCGTCCAGCCGGCCAGGGCCATGGGCGCCAGGTTCGGCCCCCGCTTGATTAGCAGCTGCGAAACCGCCCAGCCGAAGGCGCTAAGCAACAGCAGGGCCATGGGCAGCGGCGAGGGCAGGCTGGGGCCGCCGGCGAGGATGATGACGCCAGCGAAGGAGAGCAAGAGCCCCGCCAGGCGCTTGGCGCTCAGGCGCTCGCCGAGAAACACCATCGCCAGCAGGGTGGCGAACGGGGTGCCCATCTGTACCAGCAGTGCCCCGGTGCCGGCTTCCGCCTGGCCCAGGCCGATAAACAGCAGGGCGAAGTGCAGGCTGCCGAAGGTGACGGAAAGCAGCAGCAGGAAGGCGAAATGCTGCCGGGCGACGGGATGAAAGGGCACCAGCAGAGCCGCGACCAGCAGGAAGCGCAGGGTGGTCAGCAGCAGCGGCGGCAGCTCCTCGACGCCGAGCTTGATGACGATGATGTTCAGGGCCCAGATGGCCACGATCACTAGGCCCAGCAGCAAGTCACGAGGTGGCACGGGAGTTCCTTGTGGGAAGACGGCGGCAGGTGGTGCGGGCGTCGTCGAAATGGCGCTCGGCCGGGCTACCATTCAACGCACAAGGTCGTAGAATATCGTAGCGCGTTAATTATCTCGCCACTTCAAAACGATAATCATGGCCGCGCTGCCCGCGCCGGCCTCAGCTGCAAGGACACCTCATGACTTCCGCACGTCGCCTCACACGTTTTGCCGCGGCGCTGGCCGGTGCCGCCGTGCTCACCGCCTCGCTCTCTTCTACCGTGCAAGCCCGCGAACTCTCCGTCTCCACGGTACTGTCCAACGCCTTCCCCTGGGGCCAGGCGGCCGAGAAATGGGCCGAGCTGGTGGAGGAGCGCACCGGAGGAGAGCTGACCCTGCGCGTCTATCCCAACTCGCAGCTGGTGTCTGGCGACCAGACCCGCGAATTCTCCGCCATGCGCTCCGGCCTGATCGACATGGCGGTGGGCTCGACCATCAACTGGTCGCCCCAGGTGCCCGAGCTTAACCTCTTCTCGCTGCCGTTCTTCATGCCCGACGAGGCGGCCGTGGATGCGGTGACCGGCGGCGAGGCCGGCGAGATGATCTTCGAGGCCATCCAGGCCCGCGGCGTGGTGCCGCTGGCCTGGGGCGAGAACGGCTTTCGCCAGCTCTCCAACTCGCGTGGGCCGATCAGCGAGCCGGGCGACCTGCGAGGGCTGAAGATTCGCGTGGTGGGCTCGCCGCTGTTCCAAGACACCTTTACCGCACTGGGCGCCGACCCCACCCAGATGAGCTGGACCGACGCCCAGCCGGCGCTGACCACCGGCGCTGTGGATGGCCAGGAAAACCCGCTCTCGGTGTTCGACGTGGCGCGCATCGACCAGGTGGGTCAAGCGCATCTGACCCTGTGGAACTACATGAACGACCCGCTGATCTTTGCCGTCAACCAGCGCGTGTGGGATTCGCTCTCTGCAGAGGAGCGCGAGATCCTGCGCGACACCGCCATCGAGGCCGGCCAGTGGGAGATCGCCATGACCCGCGAGCAGGAGAGCGAGCGGCTGGCCGATATCCAGTCGCGCGGCGTACAGGTGACCGAACTGAGCGAGGCGCAGCATGAGGCCTTCGTCGCCGCTACCCGCAGCGTGCACGACAAGTGGATCCCGCGCATCGGCCAGGAGCTGGTGAGCACGGCACGCCAGGCCATCGACGCGCGCTGAGCCTCTTCCCGCCTAACCCCGGCGTCCTGCGCGGCGCCGGGTCTTTCCCTGCGAGGCGTCCATGAAGTTCTCTCCCGATGCCAGGCTGGAGCGCTGGCTGGGTTCGCTGGCGCTGGCGATCATTTCACTGATCAGCCTGGGCAACGTCATCACCCGCTACGTGACCGGCGGTTCGCTGGCCTTCACCGAGGAGTTCTCGGTATTCCTGCTGGTGGTGCTCACCTTTGCTGGCGCCGCGGTGGCGCTGCGGCGCAACGGCCATATTCGCGTCGGCCTGCTCGAGCGCGCCCTTCCGCCCGGGCCGCGCCGCTGCTGATTCTCTTCCAGAGCCTGTGCGGCGCCATCGTGCTGGGGCTGATCGCCTGGTACGGCGCCAAGCTGACCTGGGAGGAGTATCAGTGGGAGTCGCTGTCACCGGGGCTGGGGCTGCCGCAGTGGTGGTACCTGCTGTGGCTGCCGCTGCTGTCCGCCGCCATGCTGGTGCGGCTGGCGCAGCAGACCCTCGACCGCCTGCGCGGGAGGCTCGACGATGAGCCCTGACCTGTGGATGATCCTGGCCTTCGCCGGCCTGCTGATCGCCGGGGTGCCGGTGGCGTTCTCGCTGGCGCTGGCCGGGGCGGTGGGCATCGTGGCGGGGCTCTCGCCGGACATGCTGGCCACGCTTGGCACCAATACCTACAACAGCATCGCCAAGTACCCGCTGATCGCTATCCCGCTGTTCATCATGACCGGGCTGATCTTCGAGCGTGCCGGGGTGGCGCTGCGTCTGGTGCGCTTCGCCCAGGCGCTGATCGGCCCGCGTCATGGCGGCCTGGCGCTGGTGGCGGTGCTGGTGTGCATGATCATGGGCGGTATGAGCGGCTCCGGGCCGGCAGACGCTGCGGCAGTGGCCATGGTGATGCTGCCGAGCATGACCAAGGCCGGCTATCCCAAACCCTTCTCGGCCACGCTGATCGCCGCGTCGGCCTCGACGGCGATCCTGATTCCGCCCTCGGTGGCGCTGATTCTCTACTCCATCGTGGTGCCCGGGGTCGACCTGCGCGCGCTGTTCGCGGCCGGGCTGTTTCCCGGCATCCTCGCCGGTCTGGCGCTGCTGGTGCCGGCGCTGCTGGTGTCGAAGCGCTATGGTTGGGAGGGCGGCACGCCGGTGGAGGGCGCTGAGCGGCTCAAGGTGGGCGAAACCTTCAAGCAGGCGCTGCCGGCGCTGTTCGCCCCGGTGCTGATCCTCGGCGGGCTGCGCTCGGGGCTGTTCACCCCCACCGAGGCGGCGGTGGTAGCGGTGGCCTACGGCGCCCTGGTGGGGCTGTTCCTGACCCGTGAGCTGAGCCTGCGCGACCTGTGGAGCCTGCTCGGCGAGGCGGCGGTGATCTCCGGCGTGGTGATGCTGATCATCGCCCTGGCCGGCATCTTCGCCTGGGCCGGCACCATGCTCGGCACCTTCCGCCACCTGGCGGAGTGGATCATCGGGCTCTCCGACAACGGCGTGATGCTGCTGATCCTGATCATGCTGGCGGTGCTGCTGGCCGGCATGCTGCTCGACGCCATCTCGATCTACCTGATCATGATGCCGATCCTGATTCCGGTGATGCAGCACTTCGGCTGGAACCCGGTGTGGTTCGGCATCCTGCTGGCAATGAACATCGCCATCGGCCAGTTCACCCCGCCGGTGGCGGTCAACCTGATGGTGACCACCAACATCGCCAGGATTCGCCTGGAACAGACCGTGGGCTGGGCGCTGCTGTTCGTGCTGGCCATGGCCAGCGCCCTGGCGCTGGTGGCGATCTTCCCGGGATCGCGCTGTGGCTGCCGCGCACTCTCGGTTACAACGTCTAGTCCAGGTCGGCCAGGGTGCGCTCGAAGCAGGCGGCGCTGTCGGCATCGAACAGCACGAAGCGCACCCGTTCGATGCCGGGGCAGCGGGGCAGGGTGGCCTTCACCGTGCTGAGTGCGACCCGGGCGGCCGCCTCCAGTGGATAGCCGAAGGCGCCCGCCGACAGGGCGGGAAAGGCAATGCTGGTAAGCCCGTGCCGCTCGGCCAGCTCCAGCGCGTGGCGATAGCAGTCGGCCAGCAGTATCTCTTCCGGCGTGTCGCGGCCGTAGACCGGCCCCAGGCAGTGAATGACATGGCGGTTGGGCAGGCCGAAGGCTTCGGTGATGACGGCCTGGCCGGGCGCGATCGGCGCCAGCGGGCGGCAGGCACGGTCGAGCTCCGGCCCGGCGGCGCGGTGCAGGGCGCCGGCCACGCCGCCACCGGGGCGCAGCTGGGCATTGGCGGCATTGACCACGGCGTCGATATCCGGCTGTCGGGCAATATCCCCTGGCGGCACTCGATCTGGGCGGGCGTGCTCTGGGCAGGCATGGCAAGGCTCCTGGCTATTGGCGGTCACGGTCGCTGTTGGCGCTCGCGCGGCTATTGGCGGTCGTGGGAACTGCGGCGCCAGGCTGAATTCGCGCCGCGCTGGCGTTGATTCCCTTCATTCTGGTCGTCCATCGCGGCGGGTGACAAGGAGCGCTGCGCGCAAGGGTCGCACCCGCTCCCATCGCCTCCATGCGCTATAGGTTATAAATTTATTCGTTTCTGTTTGCTGGAGATGACCCATGCTGTCCCCCGCTATGCCCCGCTGGCCTTTTCCCTGCTGATGTCGATTTATATGGTCACGCTGATGACCTTCGTGATCACCTGGGTCAATACCGGCCTCGACGAAGGCTTCATGGCACGCTGGTGGAGGGCCTTCTACATTGCCTGGCCGATTGCCTTTGTGCTGATCCTGGCGGGCGCCCCGCGCCTGCAGCGCCTGGTCGGTCGTCTAGTGAAGAAGGGGTAGCGGGGCGAGCTGCCTGGAAAAGCCGGAAAGACTCAGCGCAGTGCGCCGGCAAAGCCCTGATGGCGCCTTGCCCAAAAACCTGTGGAGTGGCCTGCAGGCCGAGGTTTTTTGTGCAACGCGGTATTTGTGGGCGGGAAGACTGGCGTAAACCACTTTTTTCGGCGCTACAAAGAAAAATTAACGCCCCCTTAACGTTACAAAACGGCTAGAATTCACGATGTTGAGAAAGTCACCTTCAAGGTGACGTTTTTTCGCTAAAGTAGAGAGAGGCGGTTAAACCGCCGGCGGCCGGCCGTGAGTCGTCCGGTATTCTGCTTTTGCAACATCAGCTTGCCAATAACGTCAAGAGGTGTGTTCATGAAACGCCATGCATTCTCCGCAGCCGCTTTTTCCGGGGCTCTTCTGGGTGCTGCGATGTTCTCTGCGCCTGCCGTGGCCCAGGATCGCTTCATCACCATCGGTACCGGCGGCCAGACCGGCGTCTACTACGTGGTAGGCCAGTCCGTCTGTCGCATGGTGAATCGCGGCAGTGACGAGCACAACATTCGCTGCAACGCGCCGTCCACCGGGGGCTCCGTGGCTAACGTCAACGGCATGCGCAGCGGCGAGCTGGACATGGGCGTGGTGCAGTCCGACGTCCAGTACCGTGCCTACAACGGCGAAGCCAACTTCGAATCCGACGGCGCCTGGGAAGACATGCGTGCGGTGTTCACCATGCACGGCGAGCCGCTGACCGTGGTCGCCCGCGCCGACTCCGGCATCCAGCACTTCACCGACTTCCCCGGCAAGCGGGTCAACATCGGCAACCCGGGCTCCGGCCAGCGCAATACCATGAACGTGGTGATGGACGCCATGGGCTGGGATACCAGCACCTTCTCGCTGGCCTCGCAGCTGGACGCCGCCGAGCAGGCCGCGGCGCTGTCCGATAACAATATCGACGCCATGGTCTATGTGGTCGGGCATCCCAACGGCTCCATTCAGGAAGCCACCACCACCATCGACGCCCGCATCATTCCGGTGACCGGCGACGAAATCGACGCCCTGGTCGAGGAGTATCCCTATTACACCCGTTCGGTGATCCCCGGCGGCCTCTACCGCGGCAACGATGAGGACGTCGAGACCTTCGGCGTGGCGGCCACCTTCGTGACCTCCACCGCAGTCGACGAAGAAGTCGTCTACGAGACCGTCAAGGCGGTGTTCGAGAACTTCGACCGCTTCAAGCGCCTGCATCCGGCCTTCGAGAACCTCAACGAAGAGGACATGATCTCCGACGGCCTGACCGCTCCGCTGCATGATGGCGCCGCTCGCTACTACCGCGAGCGCGGCTGGCTCGAGTAAGGTCGGTTAACGCGAGGGGCTTCCCCTCCACTGATGATGCGCGGACGCCCACAAGGGGTCCGCGCATCTGTTTACGGTTCATCAACCGCTGCAAACAGGGTGCTTCATGTCAACCAACCTTGGGCAGGTCTCTCATGACGGATAACAAGACGACGCCTCGTTCGAGTGATGTCGACCTGGAGGATATGGTCGCCTCGAGCGATACCGGGGCACGCAAGCCGCTTGGCGCACCGGGCAAGCTGCTGGTCGGCGTGGCTGCCGTCTGGTCGCTGTTCCAGCTCTGGATTGCGTCGCCGCTGCCCTTCATCTTCCGCGTCGGGGTGTTCAATGCCACCGAGGCGCGCTCCATCCACCTGGCCTTCGCGATGTTCCTGGCCTTTATGGCCTATCCCGCGCTCAAGCGCTCGCCGCGCGATCGCATCCCCATCCAGGACTGGGTGCTGGCGCTGGTCGGGGCCTTCTGTGCCGCCTACATCTTCCTTTTCTACGCCGAGCTCTCGAATCGCCCGGGGTCGCCGATCCTGCAGGACGTGATCGTGGGCATCGTGGGCATACTGGTGCTGCTGGAAGCGACGCGCCGTGCGCTCGGCCCGCCGCTGATGATCGTTGCCGCCGTCTTCATCGCCTACTCGCTGTTTGGCCCTTACATGCCGGGCATCCTGGCACACCGCGGGGTGAGCCTGAACGGGCTGGTCAACCACCAGTGGCTGACCACCCAGGGCGTGTTCGGCATCGCGCTGGGCGTGTCCACCAGCTTCGTGTTCCTCTTCGTGCTGTTCGGCGCGCTGCTCGACAAGGCCGGCGCCGGCAACTATTTCATCAAGGTCGCCTTCTCGCTGCTCGGCCACTACAAGGGCGGGCCGGCCAAGGCGGCCGTGGTGGCTTCCGGCATGACCGGGCTGATCTCCGGCTCCTCCATCGCCAATACCGTGACCACCGGTACCTTTACCATCCCGATGATGAAGCGGGTCGGCTTCTCCTCCGAGAAGGCGGGGGCGGTGGAAGTGTCGTCGTCGGTGAACGGGCAGATCATGCCGCCGGTGATGGGTGCCGCGGCCTTCCTGATGGTCGAATATGTCGGCATTCCCTACGTGGAGGTGATCAAGCACGCCTTCCTCCCCGCGGTGATCTCCTATATCGCGCTGATTTACATCGTCCACCTCGAGGCGCTGAAGGCCAACATGACCGGGCTGCCGTCGAGCAATCCGGCGCGGCCCCTGCTCAACAAGGTGATCGGCTTCCTTACCGGCCTGATCCTGCTGATGGCGCTATCGTTTGCCGTCTATTACGGCCTGGGCTGGCTCAAGCCCGTACTGGGCGATGCCACGCCCTGGGTCGTCGGTGTGGGCCTGGCCGTGGTCTACGTGGGCTTGCTCAAGCTCGGTTCCTACTATCCCGAACTCGAGCTCGACGACCCCACCTCCAAGGTGGTGGTGCTGCCTCAGACCCGGCCCACGGTGATGGTGGGGCTGCACTACATCCTGCCGGTCGTGGTGCTGGTGTGGTGCCTGATGGTCGAGCGCCTGTCGCCGGGGCTGTCGGCGTTCTGGGCCACCATGTTCATGATCTTCATCATGGTAACGCAGCGTCCGATCATGGCCTTCTTCCGCGGCCGCAGCCGCATTGTGGCCGACATCAAGGAGGGCCTCCTCGACCTGTGGGACGGCCTGGTAGCCGGCGCTCGCAACATGATCGGCATCGGCATCGCCACCGCCACCGCGGGCGTGGTGGTGGGTGCCGTCTCGCAGACCGGTGTCGGCCTGGTGCTGGCCGACGTGGTCGAGATACTGGCCATGGGCAACCTGATGCTGATCCTGCTGCTCACCGCGGTACTCAGCCTGATCCTCGGCATGGGTCTGCCCACCACGGCGAACTACATCGTGGTATCGGCGCTGATGGCGCCGGTGATCGTGCTGCTGGGCCAGCAGAACGGCCTGATCGTGCCGCTGATCGCGGTGCACCTGTTCGTGTTCTATTTCGGCATCATGGCTGACGTGACGCCGCCGGTGGGGCTGGCCTCGTTCGCCGCGGCGGCGGTCTCCGGCGGCGACCCGCTGCGCACCGGCTTCCAGGCCTTCTACTACAGCCTGCGCACCGCGGCGCTGCCGTTCCTGTTCATCTTCAATACCGACCTGCTGTTGATCGACGTCGGCTGGCTGCAGGGCATCGTGATATTCATCATCGCGACCATCGCCATGCTGATCTTCGCCGCGGGAACCCAGGGCTACCTGCTGGTGCGCAGCCGCTGGTATGAGTCCCTGCTGCTGCTGCTGGTGGCCTTCACCC
Source organism: Halomonas sp. E19 (assembly GCF_052439355.1). NCBI lineage: Bacteria > Pseudomonadati > Pseudomonadota > Gammaproteobacteria > Oceanospirillales > Halomonadaceae > Halomonas > Halomonas sp. E19. The sequence continues at coordinate 357,313 of NZ_JBNFWU010000001.1, forward strand.
TGTTCCGCCCCGGCTACTGGATGGATCGCATCCACGACCCGTACGAGTCGATTCCGCCGGCCCAGTTCGCCGAAGCGCTCGGCGAGGTGGACGACGGTAGCCAGCTGCGTGTCCAGATTGCCGGCGAAGATGCCTTCGGCGACCCCATGACCACCTATGTGCTGGTGCCGGTGCCGCGTGGCGACAGCGCCGAGGAGCGCATGGAGCGGCTGGGTATGGAGCTGTGGATCGACGGCGACCAGGCCACGGTCGACTTCGTCCAGTTCGGCAGCCTGGCGGCGGACCTCGGCTTCGACTTCGACCAGGAGATCATCGAGGTGCTAGCGCCGGTGGATCGCTGGGCCAAGGAGTGGATGTGGATTCCTGGCTTCCTGTTGTTTGGCCTGGTGCTGCTGCTGCAGCAACGCCGCCGCGGGCGCGAGCCTGCCGCGGCAGGTGCCACCTGAGGAGGATGAGGCATGTACCACAAGATACTGCTATCGGTAGATCTCAACGAGCAGAGCTCCTGGTCCAAGGCACTGCCCACGGCCGTCACCCTGTGTCGCACCTTCGGGGCGTCGCTGCACCTAGTGACGGTGCTGCCGGACTACCACATGCCGCTGGTCGGCTCCTACTTTCCGCGGGATTTCTCGAAGAAGGCGCACGAGGCGGTGTCGCAGGCGCAGCACCGCTTCATCGAGGAGCACGTACCGGAAGACATCAAGGTGCAGTCGGTGATCGCCGATGGCTCGCCCTGGGAGGCGATCATCAAGGTAGCCAAGAAGCTCGAGGTTGACCTGATCGTGATGGCCTCGCACAACAAGCGCAAGTTCGCCGACTACGTGCTCGGCCCCAACGCCGAGCACGTGGTGCACCATGCCAAGGTGTCGGTGATGATCGTGCGCTGAGCCTTCCCAGCCATGCAATCGCCCCGCCCCGGCTTGCCGGGGCGGGGCGACATCGTTTCAGGGGCGTTGCGAACTTGGCGCAGTCTCAGGATGCGCCGAGGTCGGTGCTGTGGCGCGCGCTGTTGCCGCTGTCGTCATGCCATTCGAACAGCGCCTCGGCGTCGCTTTCGGGGGTCAGGTAGAAGCGCAGGTAGGGGTTGGCCGAAACGGCCTGGTGCAGCTCGGCCTCGAAGGCGATGTCGCCATCCAGCGAGACGGTGAAGCGTTCGATGATATGCCGCGGCAGCGTCTCGCCGTTCTCCGCCTCGCGCAACCCCGTTTCCATGGGGTGGCTGATCAGGGTGCGCACCTCGGCCGGCTGCCCGCTGCCGACGCTGACGCGCGGATTGGCCAGTGGCTCGAGGGCATCGTCGCCGCTGCGCAGCAGGCAGCCGCTGACCGTGACGCGCACCTCGCGGGCCGTGGCGAAGCGCTCGCCCGCCTGGCTGGTGGCGATCGCAATAACCTGCTGGGTCTCGTTGAGGCGTACCCGGGTCGAGACCTCCGGCTTGCCGCTCAGCGGGGTCAGCAGGAAGGTGGCAATCTCCGGGTAGGGGTTGGCGGTGGCGAACAGGTCGATACGCTCGATGCGGTCGCCTTCGGCCAGCTGGCCGTCGAAGCTGACCGTGAGTGGCACCGCGGAGCCATCCTCGGAGACGTGGGGCAGCTCGAGCACCAGCCCCTTGGTGTGGGGCTCCTCGCCTGCCAGCAGCTGCTGGGCGGCATCGAGCTGCTGCCAGGGGCCGGCCAGCGCCGGCCCGATCAGACCGAAGCCGAGTGCGGCGATTGCCAGCTTGAGCGGCAGGCGGCGGGCCGCGAAAGTGGGGGTGGGGCGGGATGGGCGCATGACTCCTCCAGAAAGTCGGTCAGCCCTTGGACAGCGCCAAGGGGCCGGTGATTCCCAGGCGGGCACCCAGGGCAATGCCCGCCAGTGCGGCAAAGGTGGCCAGCGACAACGTCGAGAAGCCCGACAGCCCCTGGCCGATGGAGCAGCCCAGCGACATGACACCGCCGACGCCCATCAGCGCCCCGCCAGCCATGCCGCGCAGCATGTGCGTAGGGCCGTCGAAGGCGCACAGCACGAAGTCGCGGCGCGCCAGTGCCATCAGCAGCGCGCCGAGCACCACGCTGGCCACCACGCTGACCCCGAAGCCGAGGCGCGAGCCGGTGGAGAGCATCAGGTACTGCAGCGCCTCGCCGATGGGAGCGACGAAGGTGAGGCTGGCCAGGCGCACCGGCTCGAAGTCGTCGAAGCCGAGCACGCCGGTGGCGTACCAGCTCGCCGGTATCAGGCTGCCGATGATGACGCCGCCCAGCCAGTCGCGCGGTGAGCCGCGCAAGGGCGCGCTGGCAAAGGCCCAGGCCAGCAGCGCGCCCCCAGCAACAGCGCCGGCAACAGCGGGGGCAGGCCCAGCAGGTGCGGCAGGTCCGGGCCGGCAGGGCGAGGGTGAAGCCTTCCAGCCACAGGCGCAGCGACGCCAGCACCCCAGAAAGCGTCATGTAGGCGGCAAGCCCCAGGCAGACCAGCACCACGAAGCTGCGCAGGTTGCCGCTGCCGAGCAGGACCAGGGCGCGGGCGCCGCAGCCGTTGGCCAGGGCCATGCCGTAGCCGAACAGCACCCCGCCCAGGGAACGGCGAGCCAGGCCAGGTTCGGCGTGGGGTAGAGCGAGGCATTCAGATTGACCAGGCCGGCGCTCGCCAGCGCCTGGCTGCCGAGCAGGGCCACGGCCATGGCAATGGCAAATGCCCTGAGGCGGCGTCCATCGCCGTGGCGCCAGCGGTGGACGAACCCCGCAGCAGGCAGAAGCCCGTGGTCTGGCCGGTGGCGCCGAAAACCAGGCCGATGAGCAAGCCCGACCAGGCAACCAGCTCGGTATGGCTCATGGTGTCGTGATTCCTCGTGCCGTCAAAGTCGTTGGGCCGCCCCAGTGGGCGGCCCAAGAGTATACCGGGTGAACGAGGCCGGGTGTCAGAGCTGCGTTCCCCAGGTGTCCTGGCAGATGGCGTTGTACCAGCCCACGGCATATTCGGCTTCCAGCGCGCGGGTGGCACTGGGGGCATCCGCCGGGCTGACGCCGCCGGCCCCTCCACCTCGGCGATGACGCCCTCCTGCACGCGGTAGACACCGGCCACCGAGATGCCGTAGTCCGGGCCCACCAGGCTGTAGCAGGTGTTGGTCCAGTAGGCTTGCGGCGCGGAGCGTGACTCCAACGAGGCGGCAATGGCGGCCGCCACCACCTTGGCCTGCGCATTGGCGCAGAAGCCGGACTTGGGCATCGGCGCCGCCACGGTAGCATCGCCCACCACGTAGATGTGCTCGACCTGCTGGGACTCGAAGGTCTCCGCCTTCACCGGTACCCAGCCGGAGGCGTCGACGACCCCGCCCGCTCGGCGATCCAGCCCGCCTTCTGCGGCGGAATCACGTTGAGCACGTCGGCGCGGTGCACGGTGCCGAACTCGGTCTCGACTTCCAGGGTGTCGGCATCCACCCGGGTGACGCGGCCGTCGTCGGACAGACCGACCCACTCGATGCGATCGCCGTAAAGCCGCTCCCAGCCCTCCATGAACAACCCTTGCTTGGAGAAGTTGTCCTTGGCGTCGAGGATCAGCACCTTGGACTTCGGCTTGTACTCCGAGAAATAGTGCGCGATCAGGCTGGCCCGCTCGTAGGGCCCGGGCGGGCAGCGGAAGGGGTTGGCCGGAGCCACCATGACGAAGGTGCCGCCATCTTCCATCTCTTCGAGCTGTCGACGCAGCAGCTCCGTCTGAGCGCCGGCCTTCCAGGCGTGAGGCGCCTTTTCAGCGGCTGCCTCGTCGTAGCCCTCCAGGGCGTTCCAGCGGATGTCGATGCCGGGCGAAAGCACCAGGCGGTCGTACTCCAGCACGCGTCCGGTAGACAGCGTTACCTTGCGCGCCGCCGAATCGATGTCCTCGGCGGTGGCGTGGATCACGCGTACGCCGTAGCGGTCGGTGAGCTCATCGTAGCCGTGGGCGATGCTGCGCATGTCGCGCAGGCCGCCCAGGAAGAGGTTGCTGAATGGGCAGGTGTAGAAGGTTTCGGCGGGCTCGACCAGGATCACCTCAATGGCCGGGTTGGCGCGCTTCAGGTACTTGGCCGCCGTGGCGCCACCGAACCCGCCCCCGACCACGATGACCTGGCCGGCGCTCTGGCCGCCGATGGCGAACAGGGCAGCACCGGCGGCCAGCGGCAGCAGCGAAGCGGCGCCCAGGCCCTTGATCAGCTGGCGGCGCGACAGGCCGCTGCGAATAACGTCGTGGCTCATGTGGCGCTTCCTCACTCTTGTGTCGGCTGATCTTCGGCGTCGGTCGCGTCATCGTCCCGCAGGTCGATGGCGGCAAAATGGCGTGCCAAGGCACCAAGCTCTTCGTCGGTGAAGCCCTTGGCGATGCGGTCCATGATGGTGGTGTCGGTGGCCTGGCCGTGCTTGAACGCCAGCAGGCGAGACTCCAGCGCTGCGGCTGGGCGCCCGGCGATGGCCGGCACGATGCCGGCAAGGCGACCATCGGTGCCATGGCAGTTGGCGCAGCTGCCCGCCATCACCTCGAGCTGGGCTTGCGAAAAGGTGGCCTCTGCCATTGCCGCCTGGGGCAGGCCGGCCGACAGCAGCAAGCCGACCAGCGGCAGGGCTGCCATGCCTGATAACCGGATCATTGTGGGCTCCGTGGTTCGTGACTCGTACAGCCTTCATGGTACTGCGCGGGAGCGCGGGGTCAGAAGGAACGCTTTTGCATTCTTATATTCCGGTTGTTTTATAAAGTAAGCTTTTTATGCCCAAAGGTAAGTCTGGGCGCTCTCCCCACTCGGGCCGTCGTGGGTGCCTGCGTTGATCTTCTGCCGCGGCAAGCTTGCGCCAGGTCAACTACATTGACGAGGCAGGACAACAACAAGACGCTCCGCGGCCAGCGGGCCGATCAGGACGCCTCACCCTCTCTCGGCGACACGGGGTAAGACAATGAACGCAACGACAAGATCCAATCCGCATTCAGCCGCGCCTTCCGTCAAGATCATCATCAACCCGGTCGGCATGGACAGGCCCAAGGCCTGGCTGGCGGCCGGCATCGAGGACTTCCGCCGCGCCACCGCGGTCAGCCTGGCCTACGGCATGTTCTGGGTCGGCATCAGCATTGCCGTGACCGTGGGTGCACTGATGCTCGACCTGTGGCACTGGCTGCTGCCGCTGATTGCCGGCTTCATGTTCATCGGCCCGCTGGTCGCCGTGGGCTCCTACGGCATCAGTCGTGCCCTGGAAGCCAACCGCGCTCCGCACCTCGGCGACGCCTTCAGCGCCTGGAAGCCGCACGCCGGCCAGCTGGCGATGATGGGCGTGATGATGATGATCTTTTCCTGGCCTGGATTCGCCTCGCCACGCTGCTCTTCGCCCTGTTCTACGGCTTCGAGGCGCCCAGCGCCGCGGCGCTCTATGCCTCGCTGCTGACCACCCCGCAGGGGCTGGGACTGATCGCCGTCGGCACGGCGGTCGGGGCGGTACTCGCCTTCGGCGCCTTCAGCATCAGCGTGGTTGCCATTCCCACCCTGATGGACCAGGACCTGACCTTCATGGAAGGCATCGAGGCCAGCGTACGTGCCGTGGCGCGCAACTTCCGGCCCATGCTGCTGTGGGCGGCCATCCTCACCGGCTGCGTGCTGGTCGGGGTGCTTACCTTCTACATCGGCCTGGCCCTCATCCTGCCCGTGCTGGGGCATGCCAGCTGGCACGCCTACGAGGACCTGGTGCGCTGCGAACCGCTGGACAAGCTCGCTACCTGAGGCCCGCCCATGCCGCAGGGAGCCCCCTGCGGCGACCGAATCCGCCTGACCTTTCTCGGCATTTCGCGTACGCTGTCGGCATTTACCAGCCAAAGCGGACAGCCATGACGATTCGACCTGCCTGCGTGTGCCGCCCGCTTCTTTTCGGTGGCTTGATGCTGTCCCTTCTGCCGGCGCTTGCCGCGACGCTGCCGCCACCCTCGGGCGAGGTGATCCTGCGCGTCACCGGGGCAGTGGCGTACCCCAACGTGGGGGCGGAGCTGCACCTCGACCGGGCGCTGATGATGATGCTCGCTCCCACGGAAGTAGTCACTCACACGCCCTGGACCGAAGGCGCCGGGCACTTCGAAGGCCCGCTGTTTCGCGCCGTGCTCGAGGCCGCCGGCGTTCAGGCCGACGAAGTCCGCGTCTCCTCGCTCGACGGCTTCGGAGCCACCGTGCCGGTCGCCGAGCTGCACGACTATTCGGTCATTCTCGCCGTGCTGCGTGACGGCGAGCCGCTCACGGTGCGCGATCTCGGTCCGGTGTTCGTGCTCTACCCCTTCGACGACCACCCGGAGCTGTTGACACAGGCCGTGCGCTTCCGCTCGGTGTGGCATGCCAGTGAAATCCATGTGCCTTGAAGGCCGCTGAGTTCGGAGCCCGCTAATGCTGCGTTCCCCTTCCGGCTGAAGCTGGGAGCTGCCGCCACGCTGCTTTTCTTCGCCGCCGCCCTGGTGGTGGTGGGGCTGGCGGCCTGGCGCCAGGAAGGCTTGACTCAAGGCGTGGTGGCCGATGCGACCTGGCATGCCTACAAGCTCGATCGGGACATTGTGCAGCTACGCAGCGACCTGGCGCTGGGCAGCGGAAGCGGCCAGTCGCTGGAAGCGCTGCGGCTGCGCTTCGACCTGATCGCCAGCCGCCTCAGCCTGTTCCAGCGCGGCGATGTCGCCAGGGTGCTCGAGCAGATCCCGAACGCCGCGCGCCTGATGCCGGAACTGTTCGAAAAAATGGATGACCTGGACCGGCTGCTTGACGAGCTGACCGGGCTCGACCAAGGCGTACGCTGGGTGGTGAACGACCGGCTGCAGCGCATCGGCAGCTACAGCGAGCAGCTGGTGGTGGCGATCAACGGCCATATCGCCGAGGCGGCTACGCACGAGCGCCAGGCGCTGCAGAGCCTCTACGCTCTGCTGCTGGCACTGATCATGGCCATGTCACTGGCCGGCCTGCTGGTCGCGATCTTCCTCTTTCGCGAAGTGAGGGAGAACGCGGCGGCGCGCAGTTCGCTCGAGACCCTAAGCCGCGAGCTGCAGGCCACGGCCCATCGTGCCGAGGCGGCCAGCCAGTCGAAGTCGGAGTTCCTCGCCACGGTCAGCCATGAGATCCGCACCCCGCTCAACGGGGTCATCGGCATGAGCGACCTGCTGCTCGACCAGCCGCTCGACTCGCGCTCGCGCGACTATGCCCGCACGCTTCATCTCAGCGCCGAACGCTTGCTGGAACTCATCAACGACATTCTCGACTTCTCCAAGATCGAGTCGGGGCGGCTCGAGCTTGAGCGCCGCCCGGTGCCGCTGGCTTCCATGGTGGAGGATGCCTGCCGCCTGTTCGCCCCTCGCGCCGAGGCCAAGGGGCTGGCGCTGACTTACCACCTCTCACCGCAGCTGCCGCCGCTGTTGATGGGTGACCCCTCGCGCCTGCGCCAGGTGCTGCTCAATCTGCTGGCGAATGCCATCAAGTTCACCGAGCTGGGCGAAGTGCGCGTCGAGGCCGCCTTGACCGATGAGGGCCGGCTGAAGCTGAGCGTCTACGATACCGGCCCCGGTATTCCCGAGGCGCTGCACGACCGCCTGTTCGAGCCCTTCCTGCAGGCCGACGCCTCCATTTCGCGCCACTATGGCGGCACCGGGCTGGGGCTGGCGATCTGCCGCCGCCTAACCTACGCCATGGGCGGCAGCATCGGGGTCGACAGTCGACCGGGCGTGGGCAGCCGTTTCTGGTTCGAGCTGCCGCTGGAGGCGGCGGAAGGGAGCCCGAGCCCGAATTGGAACAGGGCAAGTCGAGCCTCTTGCCGCAGGTCGCCGGTGTGCAGGTCCTGTTGGTCGAGGACAATGCCGTCAACCAGCAGGTCGCTGTGGCCATGCTGGAGCGGCTAGGCTGCCGCGTGCAGGTGGCCGACAGCGGGCCGCAGGCGCTGGAGCGCGTCGAGCAGGCGAGCTTCGACCTGATCTTCATGGATGTGCAGATGCCTGGCATGGACGGCCTGCAGGCCACGCGCCTACTGCGCTCGCTGGGTGGCTGGCAGGCGCGGGTACCGATCGTGGCGATGACCGCGGCCGGCCCCGGCGCGGATCGTGAACGCTGCCTCAAGGCGGGCATGAACGACTACCTGACCAAGCCGCTCGACCGCGTGGCGCTGGTCCGCTGTCTGCAGCGTGTGGCCCTGGCGGTCGACCCGCTTTCCGCCAGCCAGGCCGGCGCCGACGAGCCCCGTTCGAGCGCTGCCGGCCTGCTCGATGCGAGGGTGCTGGCCGAACTGCTGGAAACCCTCGGGCCTGGCCCCTGGCGAGGCTGGTCGCATTGCACCGTGAACAGCTGGCGGACTATCGCCAGACGATGGCCCAGGCCCTGGCGCAGCACGACCTGGACGTCCTGGCGGCGGTCGCCCACCGTGCCAAGGGCGAGTCGGCTAGCCTTGGCGGTGTGGCGCTGGCCAGCGAGGCAAGCCACCTTGAGACGCTGGCCCGCGAAGGGCAACGGGACGCGGTCCATGGCCAGTTTGAGGCTCTCGAGGCGTGTATGGCACCGACCCTGCAGGCGCTCGATCGCTGGTTGGCCGACCATACTCAGGCCTCGGCGCGTCAGGGTTGAGTCGGCACAAAGGCCGATAGAATTAGTTCCTTGTGATTTGATCATCGTCAAGGACAGGGCCGGTCGGGGGTGCGGCGCCTTGTCGCGGCGGTTTCGTTTCCGCTAGGTACTGAGCGGCGGATGCCAGATGCCAGCGGGGCCGATCGCCAAGCGATCGGCCCCGCGACGTTTTTGGCCTGCTACCCGCGCCCGGCGTCTAGTCATGCCGTACGCCTGGTTCGTGCAAGCCTGGTGCTTAGAACCCTGGCCAAGTGCCTGGCATCACGGCTCGGACTCGGACACAGGCTCGAGGCGATACAGGCCGCCGTCGCTCTCGTCGGTCAGCATGTAGAGCAGTCCATCGGGGCCCTGACGCACATCGCGGATACGGCCCACCTCGTTCTCCAGCAGGATCTCCTCGTGGGCGATGGTCTCGCCGTCCAGCACCAGCCGGTGCAGCCGCTCGGCGTAGAGCGCCCCGACGAAGAGGTTGCCTTGCCAGCCGGGGAACTCCTCGCCGGTGTAGAACGCCAGGCCCGAGGGCGCCAGGGTCTCGTCCCACACATGGACCGGCGGCTTGACGCCGGGCGCCTCGCGGCCGATGCCGATGAATTCGTCGGTATCGTACTCGGTACCGAAGGAGACCTGCGGCCAGCCGTGATTGCTGCCGGCCTCGGCGACGTAGAGCTGCTCGCCGCCTTGGTTGGGGCCGTGGTCGATGGCCCACAGTGCTCCGGTCTCGGGGTGCAGGGCCAGCCCCTGGTTGTTGCGATGGCCGTAGGAGAAGATCTCGGGACGCAGGTTGCCCGGCTCGACGCCGATAAAGGGGTTGCCCTCGAAGGCGCCGCCGTCCTCGTTGAGTCGGATGATCGAGCCGCCGGGGTCGGTCAGGTCCTGGGAGGGATAGCGGATGCCGCGATCGCCGATCGAAAACATCACGCTGCCGTCGCCGGGGAAGACGATGCGCGAGCCGTAGTGACGTCCGGGCGCGGTGCGCGGCACCTGGGCATAGATCGTCTCGAGGTCGGTCAGCTCGCTGCCGTCGTCGCTCAGGCGGGCGCGGGCCAGTGCGGTGCCGGTGCCGTATTCATCATCGCCCATCACCGAGTCGTCATCGCCGGGGCTGGAGTAGGTGAAGTAGATCCAGCCGTTGTTGTCGTAGTCCGGGTGCACGGCGACATCCAGCAGACCTCCTGGTTGCCACCCTCGGGCGCGGTTTGCTGATCCTCCTCGGCGTCGATCCGCGGGAGGTTGCCGACCTCGGTGATCTCGTCGTCATCGACTAAGTAGAGATTTCCCGGGCGCTCGGTAATCAGCATGCGGCCATCGGGCAGCCAGGCCACCGCCCAGGGTGCTCCAACCCGCTGACCACCTGGACCAGGCGCAGGCTGCCCTCTTCGCTTTCGATGGCGTCCTGGACCTCCTGCTGGACGACCTCAGGGGCGGCGTGGGCCATGCCGAACGCCCCCAGCCCGAGGGCGGCGGCAAGTGGGGTGAGGAGAAAACGGCGCTGCGTTGAGATTCCTTGTCGTTGCATATCGCGTGGCTCCTTGCAGGCGAGTCGGGGAGGGCGCGGTAAAGCGCCAACCCTTCCAGCGTAGGAAACCCTTCCGGGGGTGACAAGGCGTGTGCGAATGCACTCAGTCGCCGGCCTCGGCCAGTGCCCGGTAGTGCCGGCTCAGCGTGGGATCGGCGGGCAGACCCGGTGCGCCGGTGGCGTAGAGCGCCGCCAGGCGGTGCGCGGCGCGGCGGCTGCCGGCGTTGCTGGCCTGTTGGTAGTACCCCAGCGCTTGCACCAGGTCGGCGGGCTGGCCGCGGCCATCCTCCAGCATCACGCCGAGCTGGAAGGCGGCGTCGGCATCGCCTTCCGCGGCCAGGCGCTGCCAGATTTCGAAGGCCTGCGCATAGCGGCCCATCTTGAACTGGCCATAGGCCAGGTAGCCGTCGACCATGCGGGCCTGGGGCGAGCGCAGCGAGGTCGGTGTTGCCTGGGTCGGTGTTGCCTGGGTCGGTGTTGCCTGGGTCGGTGCTGTCTGGAACGGCGCTGTCGTCAGCGGCGCCGTCTCGGCCTGGGCCGACGGCACCAGCAGTACGGCCGCCAGCAGCAGAAAGTGGCGTGGCATGGGGAAGTCTCGCTGTGGGCAAACCCTTCGAGGCTAGCCGGGGCGCAGGGCGGCCGCCAGCGCCGGGGTGCCGTTTGGTCCCATGGAAGGGGCTGCCTCCTTCCAAAGTATCGCCCTGCTGGCGTCGGGAGGTGCTTTACTGATCTGGCCGGCCTGCCCGGGGCCGGTCTGCCGTTCCCCAGCCTAAGGAGACTGCCATGTGGAGCAAGCCCCGCTATCGTGACCTGCGCCTCGGCTTCGAGGTCACACTTTATATCGCCAACCGCTGATCGAGCCGATCGAACGGGGCCCGGCTGGCCCCGTTCGGGTGCGTGGTCTCCATACCCGACCAAGGGCGTAGGGCACCCGGCCGGGTCGCCCCATACCATGGGAGGCACGTCATCCCGAGACGACACGATAACAAGAGGCCTCTGCCCTCGGCCTGCCTTCAGGCGGGCGGCGTCCAGCGGGAGTACCCTGAATGGCATCCAGCATCACCCGGCTGCGCAAGTTCGTGGCCCCCGAGATCATCTTCGGCGAGGGCGCACGCCGCGCCGTCGCCAACTATGTCAGTACCTTCGGCGCCGAGCAGGTGCTGCTGGTGTCGGACCCCGGCGTGGTCCTGGCCGGCTGGGTAGCCGAAGTGGAGGCGGACCTGGCGGCCCAGGGTATCGCCTGCCGGCGCTTCACCTCGGTGTCGCCCAACCCGCGCAGCGAGGAGGTGATGGCCGGCGCCGAGGCGTACCGCGAGATGGGCGCCCAGGCCATCGTGGCCACTGGCGGCGGCAGCCCCATGGACTGCGCCAAGGGCATCGGCATCGTGGTCGCCCCGACCAGGGCGAGGAGATTCTGGTCGAAGGCTTCGTTGCCGATATCACCGAGCGCGAGCGGGCGCGCCAGGAATTGCTGGCGCTCAACGCACGGCTTGAGGCGCGGGTACGCGAGCGTACCCAGCGCCTGGAACAGCTCAATACCGACCTGGCCGGCGAGGTGGCCGAGCGGCGGCTGATGGAGCAGCAGCTGCGCGCCGCCCGCGACCTGGCCCAGGAGGCCAACCGCAGCAAGGATCGCTACCTGGCGGCGGCCAGCCATGACCTGCTGCAGCCGCTCGATGCCGCGCGGCTGCTGGTGTCGACGCTGCGCGAGCGGCCGCTCGACGCCGATTCGCTGCGCCTGGTCAACAGCATCCATCTGTCGCTGGAGGGCGCCGAGGAGCTGCTGACCGACCTGCTCGACATCGCCCGGCTCGACCAGGAGCGCATCCAGCCGCAGTACGAGTGCTTCCCGATCTCGCGCATGCTGTGCGGGCTGGTGGCAGAGTATGCCCCGCGGGCCCAGCGCAAGGCGCTGCGCTTTCGCTGCGTCGAGAGCTCGGTGTGCCTCAACAGCGACTTCCGTCTGCTCGGGCGGGTGCTGCGCAACTTGCTCTCCAACGCCTGCCGCTACACCGAGTCGGGCGGCGTGCTGCTGGGGGTGCGTCGCATCGGTGACATGGCCTCCATCGAGGTGCACGACACGGGGGCCGGCATTCCCGCCAACCAGCTGCAGGCGATCTTCCTCGAATATCACCAGCTCAACGCCGAGCGCGCCCGCAATCGCCAGGGGTGGGGCTGGGCCTGGCGATCGTCGAGCGGATCTGCCAGCGGCTGGGGCTGGCGGTCAGCGTGACGTCGACCCCGGGCGCGGCTCCTGCTTCGCCGTGCAGGTGCCGGTGTGCGAGCCGCAGGCCGAGTTCGATCGACACGCCGAGGCGGTGCTGCCGAGCGGACCGCTGCAGGGACGGCGCCTGCTGGTGGTGGACAATGACAGCAGTATCCTGGTGGGCATGCAGGCGCTGCTGGAGCAGTGGGGGATGCAGTGCGACGTGGCCCATGATCTGGAAGAGGTGCTGATGCTGGACCTGCCCCCGCCCGATGCGCTGCTGGTCGACCTGCACCTGGATGCGGGCGAGACCGGCGACCAGCTGGTCGCCAAGCTGCGCCGCCACTGGCAGCTGCCTCGCCTGCCGGCGGTGGTGATCACCGCGGATCGCTCCGATGCCTGGCGTCGGCGCCTGGCCGACGGCAACATTCCGCTGCTGCACAAGCCGCTCCGGCCAGGGCGGCTGCGCGCCGTGCTGAGCCAGCTGCTGCGCCAGTGACGCCGCAGCCGCAAGGCGCCAGCTCAGCCGGCCCGGCGCGCGATCTACGACCTTCGTTCTGGTTCGGCGTACGGCCATCAACACTCAAGTGCTATGTTGCTGCTTTGCATCAAGGCCTAGACTGACAGCAGTTACCCGACCTGCGCGCGAGGCTGCCATGTCAGTGCCATTAGCGGTATCAAGGATGGAAGAGACCCTTTCGCTGGATGCCCCGCTGCGAGTCGCCCAGTCATCCCAGCGCGATCCGGAGCAGGCCGCCCAGCAGCTGGCCAGCCGGCTGCTGAGCCCTATCTGGAAGGCGTGCTGTTTTTCTGCTCGGCGGAGTACGACCTGCCCGCCCTGGCCGCGGCCCTGGAGGCGCACCTGGGCGGGGTCAAGCTGTGCGGCTGCACCACCGCCGGCGAGCTGGGGGTCGACGGCTACGCGCGCGGCTCGGTCCTGGCGTTGGGATTCGACCGCCGCGCCTTCTCCTTCGACTACCGGCTGATCCGCGAGCTCGATACCTTCTCGCTGCTCGATGCCCAGCGCATCACCGACCAGCTGATGGAGCACTGCACGCACTCGGGGGTGGCGCCGATCAAGGGCCATACCTTCGCCATGACCCTGCTCGACGGCCTCTCGGCCTGCGAGGAGCAGGTGCTGCTTACGCTGACCTCGGTGCTGGCCGGCATACCCCACTTCGGCGGCAGCGCCGGCGACGACAATCGCCTGACCGGCACCTACGTCTACGGCGAGGGCGCCTTCCACGACCGCGCCGCGGTGGTGCTGATGGTGAACACTGCGCTCGACTTCGAGGTCTTCTCGACCCACCACCTGCGCCCCAGCGGCGAGAAGCTGGTGGTGACCGCGGCCGACTGCGAGCGCCGCCGGGTGCTGGAGCTGAACGCCGAGCCGGCGGCGCTGGAGTACGCCCGGCTGGTCGGCTGCGCGCCCGAGGCGCTGGGCCCCGAGGTGTTTGCCCGCCACCCGCTGGCGGTGAAGCTGCACGACAAGACCTACGTGCGTGCCATCCAGAGCGTCAACCCCGACCTCAGCCTGAGCTTCTACTGCGCGGTGGAGACCGGCATCGTGCTGACCGCCATGCAGGAGTCCGACCTGCTCGAGGACCTCGGCGGCGAGATCGCCGCCATTGCCGACCGGCTGGGGCCCGCCGAATGCGTCCTCGGCTGCGACTGCTTTCTGCGCCGGCTGGAGTTGGAGCAGGCCGGCCTTGCGACCCGCGCGCGCGACTTCTACCGCGAGCAGCGGGTGATCGGCTTCAACACTTACGGTGAGCACTGCAGCGGCCTGCACCTCAACCAGACGTTCAGCGGGGTCTACATCGGGCAGTATCGCCGTGACCACTGAGCGTGAGCGCGAGCTGGAACGCCAGGTCGCCAAGCTCAAGCGCATCAATGCCGCGCTGATCGAGCGGGTGGAGGCGAGCAACCTGCCGCGCACCGCGCCCTATGCCGCCTTCGAGCATGCCGCGCTGCTGGCGGAGCAGGTGCGCGAGAGAACTCGCGCGCTCAACCAGACCATGCACGAGCTGCGTGCCAGCAACCGTCTGCTGGGCGAGGCCAGGAGCGTGCCGAGCAGGCCAATCAGTATCTGGTCGATGCCATCGAGAGCATCACCGACGCCTTCGTGCTGTTCGACGGCGAGCAGCGCATCCAGCGCTTCAACAGCCGCTTCGCCGACTTCTGGCGACCGGCGGGGATCGAGATCCGCGCCGGCATGTCGCTGGACGAACTCAAGCGCCTGGCGCTCACCTCCGGCCTGGTGGTCAGCGAACAGCTCCGCCAGCGCCAGGGGCGCACCGTCTACCAGCTGCACGACGGGCGCTGGGTGCAGATCCACCAGCGGCCGATCCGCGGCGGCGGGCGGGTGTTCCTTTACGTCGACATCACCGAGCTCAAGCGCCAGGAGCACGCCCAGCGCGAGCATGCCCTGGCACAGAAGTCGCGGCTGCTGCAGGCGACCCTGGACAGCCTCTCCCAGGGCGTGGCGGTGATCACCCGCAGCGGCTTGCTGGAGATGCACAATCAGCGCTTTTCGGAGCTGACCGGCCTGGCCGACCTGGGCCTGCCGGTGGCGCTGTCGGCGCTGGGCGGCAACAGCGAGCTGGTGCAGCCGGCCGATGCCGACGGAGTGCTGCCGGCTTGCGAGCGCCGCCTAAGCGACGGCCGCGTGGTGGAGGTGCGCGGCCACCCCATGCCGGGCGGCGGCCAGGTGCTGACCTACACCGACATCACCGAGCGTATTCGCCAGGCCGAGACGCTGGCCGAGCGCGAGCGCTGGATTCGCACCATCACCGACCAGGTGCCGGCGATGATCGCCTACCTCGACCGCGAGCTGCATTACGTCTTCACCAATCGGGTCTACGAGGCGTGGTACGGCTGGCCGCATGACCTGCTGCTGGGCTCGTCGCTGAGCGCGCTGCATGCGCCCGATCACGTGGCCCGGCTGATGCCCTACCTCAAGCGGGTGCTGGCGGGCGAACGCATCAGCTTCGAGCTGCCGGAGCAGAACGCTGGCGGCGAGCACCGGGTGCTGCTGCGCTCCTACGTGCCGCACCGCGACAACGACGGCAGCGTGATCGGCTTCTTCGTGCTGATCCGCGACATCACCGAGCAGCGCCGAACCGCCGAGGCGCTGCACCATGCCTACCAGAACCTCGAGCAGCGCGTGCGCGAGCGCACGGTGGAGCTGACCCGCGTCAACGGGCAGCTGCGCGAGGAGATCGAGGAGCGCCTGGCGGCCGAATGCCAGCTGCGCGATGCCAAGACCGAGGCCGAAGCGGCCAACCTCTCCAAGACCAAGTTCCTGGCGGCGGTGAGCCACGACCTGCTGCAGCCGCTCAATGCGGCGCGGCTGTTCGTCGGTGCGCTGGTCGAGCAGGAGATGTCGGCGGCCAACCTGGAGCTGATCCAGCAGGTGGGCCACTCGCTGAAGGACGTCGAGACGCTGCTCGGCACCCTGGTCGACATCTCCAAGCTGGATGCCGGCGTGGTGGTGCCCGAGATCGCCCCGTTCGCTATCCGCGAGCTGCTCGATGGCCTGGCGCGCGAATACCGTCAGGTCGCCGCCAGCGAGGGGCTGGGCTTTCGCTACGTGGCTTCCTCGGCGCTGGTCAGCAGCGATATCTCGCTGCTGGCGCGGGTGATCCGCAACCTGCTCAGCAATGCGGTGCGCTACACCCCCGGCGGTCGACTGCTGCTGGGCTGCCGCCGCCGCCGCGATGGCCTGGAGATCCAGGTGCTGGACACCGGCTGCGGCATCGCCGACCACGAGCGCGAGCTGATCTTCCAAGAGTTTCGCCGCCTGCACACGGCCGCGGCCCGCGATCGCGGCCTGGGGCTCGGGCTCTCCATCGTCGACAAGATTTCACGCATGCTCAACCAGCCGGTGCGGGTGCGTTCGCGGGTCGGGCACGGCACGCTGTTCAGCGTGCTGCTGCCCTATGCGCGACAGCTGCCGGCCGACGAGCCGCGGCTGCCGGCGCTCACCGGGGCAGGGCGCGAACTGGTCGGCACCCGGCTGTGGGTGGTGGACAACGACCCCGCCATCTGCCTCGCCATGCGCCACCTGCTGCAGCGCTGGGGCTGCGAGGTGGTGGTGGCCGAGGACGAGGAGCGCCTGGCGCAGCAGGTCTGCCTGGCCGAGGCGACGGTCGATGCCCTGATCGTCGACTATCACCTGGACCACGAGCGCAGCGGCGTGGCGCTGGCCGAGCGCCTCAACGCGCAGCGCCGGCAGCCGCTGCCGGTGCTGGTGATCACCGCCGACCACAGCCGCGAGCTGCGCCAACAGGTGCGCGAGCTCGGCTTCCTGCTGCTCAACAAGCCGGTCAAGCCGCTGCGGTTGCGTACCACCCTGCAGCAGCTGGTGGCGGAGGCGCCGGCGCAGCTGAGCTAGGGCTTGCGCAGGTAGCGGCTGAAGTCGATGTCGCTGGCCGAGAGGATCGCCTGGACCCGGTTGCTGACGCCGAGCTTGCGCAGGATCGCCGAGACGTGGGCCTTGACCGTGGTCTCGGCGATGTTGAGATGGTAGGCGATCATCTTGTTCGACTCGCCGCGGGTCATATGTTCGAGCACCTGAAGCTGCTTGCGGGTCAGGGTCTCGAGCTGCTCAGCGGTGATGGTGCGCTCGGTCGACTCCTGGGGCCGGCTGCTGGTGGTGCGCATGATGTCCGAGGGCAGGTAGATGTTGCCCTCGAGGATCTGGGCGATGGCCTTGACCAGCTGCTCCTTGGGCGATGACTTGGTCAAAAAGCCCACCGCGCCGCAGGAGACCGCCTGCAGCATGACGTTCTTGTCCTCTTCGGCGGAGATGATTGCCACCGGCACGGTAGGGGCCTCGTTGCGCAGCTGGATCAGGCCGGTCAGCCCGCTCATGCCGGGCATGTTGAGATCGAGCAGGATCAGGTCGAGGTCCTCCACCTGGGCGGTCAGGGCCAGGGTGTCGTCGAGATTCTCCGTTTCCAGCAGCTCGCTGCCGGGAAAGCCGTCGCCGACCACCCGGGTGATGGCATCGCGAAACAGCGGATGGTCGTCGGCGATCAGTATTCGGAAGGCGGGGTGCTGGTCCATCTTGTTGTTATCCTCGTGACACTCATCAATGGGGTTCGGCAGCGGCCGAGGCGAACGGCGGCGTGCGTGGCGTGGCGATCTCCAGCGGATGGCCGGCCGCTTCCCAGCTGTCGATGCCGTCACGATACCAGTAAAGCCGTTCGAAACCCGCCTCGGCCAGGCGTTTCACGGCGTTCCAGGAGAGCCAGCAGTCGGACCGGCAGATCACCACGATCGGCAAGGTGGGGTCGCCGCCGCTGGCGGCGGCGACCTCGGCCACCAGGTAGCCCACCCAGTCATGGCGGCTGTAGTACCAGTCGTCGCTGAGGTGGCCAAGGCCGGTGTTGGGCAGCCACAGCGCCCCGGGCAGCGTGAAGTGCGGCTCGGTCTGCAGGAAGCGACCGTGGAGGAAGGTGAGGTTGATCACGTCGACCACCAGCGCCGGCGGCGTTGCGTCCAGCAGGCCGGCCACGTGCTGCGTGTCTACCGTGGTGGCGCCGGGGACGGTTTCCGGGGTCGGGCTGCGGTAGCGGTCGATGCGATAGCCCTGCTCGGAGAACAGCAGGGGGTCGTGGCCGGGCGGCACGGCCGTGGCCGGTACCGGCCACAGCGCCACTGCCAGCCATGGCACCACCGTCAACAGCGTGAATAGACACCGGTACGCGAGCGACATGCAGGCCCCTTGGGAAGTCGTCCCCCATGGGACCGTCTTTCGGCCTGGTCCGGAATTGCACCTTTGTCGTGAGCTGACAGGCACGAAAGTACTATTCTGCCGGGTCCTGGGCCTCCCTAGGCTGGAGCCATGACCACACGCGCCAAGTCCACACCTCCCAAGCCCAGGCCACACGAGCCATGTCTGGCCAAGTCCTGGCCACAGGAGTCCTGACCATGCGAACCCTGCCCAGGTCCCTGGCACTGCTGCGCAGCCTGATCGTCGTGCTGCTGCTGGCAGGTGCCCAAGCTCTCCACGCCGAACCTGCCGTGCTGCGGCTCAGCGTGCTGCAGTTCGGCACCGCCCATTGGGAGCTCGACCATCTCAAGCGCCACGGGCTCGACCGCGAGGCGGGCTTCGAGCTGGAGGTGCGCCTGGTGGCCAACCTGCCGGCTTCGCGCATCGCGCTCTCCAGTGGCGATGCCGACGCCGCCGTGGTCGACCTGACCTGGGCCCAGGCGCGTCATGCGGCGGGCCAGGACTTCCGCTACCTGCCTTACTCCTCGCAGATGGGCGACGTGCTGGCGGCTCCCGGGCTTGCCATCGACGGCATCGAGGCGCTGCGCGGCAAGCGCATCGGCGTGGCCGGTGGTCCCGACAGCAAGGGCTGGATCCTGCTGACTCAGGCGGCACGCCGGCAGGGCATCGAACTGACCGAGGTCGCCACCGTCCAGTTCGGGGCGCCGCCGCTGCTTAGCCAGGCGCTCAAGCGCGGCCAGCTCGATGTGCTGGTGACCTTCTGGCATTTTGCCGCCGAGCTGACGGCGGCGGGGAGGCCGAAGTGGCGCTGGCCATGCCCGACCTGCTGGCCAGCCTGCAGATCCCCACCGGGCTGCCGATCCTTGGCTACGCCTTCCCGGCGCGCTGGGCCGAGGACAACGCCGCGCTGGTGACCCGCTTCGCCGCCGCCGTGGCGCAGACCAAGCGGGCGCTGCGCGACGAGCCAGCGCACTGGGCGGCGCTGCGCCCGCTGATGCGAGCCGAGGACGACGCCCACTTCGAGGCGCTGCGGCGGGGCTACGTGCAGGGCATTCCCGAGCCGCTGGACGATGCCCGCATCGAGGCGCTGCAGCGGCTGCTGGTGCTGGCCGGTGCGCCGTCGGACGCGGTGATGCCGGCCGGGCTGTTCGTCCTGACTCCCGAGACGGCGCAGTGAAGGCCACGCCGCTCGCCTCCTGGGCGGCCCTGCCGCTGCTGCTCGCGCTGTGGTGGCTGCTGGCCTGGCAGTTGGACACCTCGCTGCTGCCCACGCCGTCGGCGGTGCTCGCCACGCTGCAGCAGGAGGCCGCCAGCGGCGAACTGCAGCGTCACCTGGCCGTGACCCTGCGGCGGGTGGCGCTCAGCTTCGCGCTGGCCATGGCGCTGGGCTGCCTGGTCGGCATCGCCATGGGGCGGCTGGCGCTGGTCAATGCACTGCTCGACCCGCTGCTGGTGCTGCTGCTCAACCTGCCGGCGCTGGTGCTGATCATCCTGCTATACGTGTGGTTCGGGCTGGTGGAGGCGGCGGCGATCATGGCGGTGGTGATCAACAAGATCCCCAACGTGGCCGTCACGCTGCGCGAAGGCGCACGCAGCCTCGACCCGCGGCTGGAGCAGATGGCACGCATCTACGACTTCTCCACGCTTCGGCGGCTGTGGCATGTGTGGTGCCGCAGCTGTTTCCTTACCTGATGGCGGCCACGCGCGGCGGCCTGGCCTTGATCTGGAAGATCGTGCTGGTGGTCGAGCTGCTGGGCCGCTCCGACGGGGTCGGCTTCCAGCTGCACCTGGCCTTCCAAGTCTTCG
This sequence comes from Halomonas sp. E19, assembly GCF_052439355.1. Taxonomy (NCBI): domain Bacteria; kingdom Pseudomonadati; phylum Pseudomonadota; class Gammaproteobacteria; order Oceanospirillales; family Halomonadaceae; genus Halomonas; species Halomonas sp. E19. The sequence goes on from NZ_JBNFWU010000001.1 coordinate 377,150, forward strand.
ACGTGGCCGCGCTGCTGGCCTACAGCTTCGCCTTCATCGGCGTGGTGCAGCTGATCGAACTTGTGGTGCTGCAGCCGCTGGAGCGCCGTGCCTCGCGCTGGCGGCGTTCGGGCGTCGCTCATGCTTGAGTGTCAGGTACCCGACGGGCACCCGGTGCTGGCGCCCGCCACGCTGCGCATTGGCTGCGGCGACCGGATCTGCCTGCTGGGGCCCTCCGGCACCGGCAAGACCACGCTGCTCAACCGTCTGGCCGGGCTGGAGCCGGGCCAGGCTCGCCCGGCGCTGCGTATCGGCTACCTGTTCCAGGAGCACCGGCTGCTGCCGTGGCGCACGCTGCGCGACAACCTGCGCCTGGTCGGCGTGGCCGGCAGCGAGGTACCGGCACTGCTGGCCCGGGTCGGGCTCTCCGGCCATGCCGATCACTTTCCCGACCAGCTCTCGCTGGGCATGGCGCGCCGCGCCGCCCTGGCTCGCTGCCTGGCGGTGCGCCCCGAGCTGCTGCTGCTGGACGAGCCCTTCGCTTCCCTCGACCCGCAGCGAGCGACCGAGCTTCAGGCGCTGATCCGCGCGCTGCTCGACGACACGCCGGGCATGGCGATGATCTGCGTGACCCACGAGGTGCGAGACGCCGCGGCGCTGGCCAACCGCGTCTGGTACCTGGCGGGACGCCCCGCCCGGCTACGCTATGACGAAACGCTGGATAAGGCCCGCGACGGGCTTGCCGCCCTTGGTAACCGCCTGGAAGTACTGGGGCGTGCCGCCACCGCCGAGGCCGGGCTGCCCGACTGAGCCTCGGCCTGGCGCTGGCCGGCTAGGGGTGTGTGCGCCCAGCAGGCGCGTGCGCTGGGGGCGAAAGCCGCCGATGGCCAGCGTGGACAGCACCAGCGTCACGCCCAGGGTGATGGCGATCGCCTCGCCGTTCCATTTCAGGTACAGCGCAAAGCGCAGCATTTCCACCGCATGGGTGAAAGGGTTGAGCAGGCACAGCTGGTAGATCCAGGGGCTGGCCTCCTGCATGCGCCACAGCGGGTAGAGCGCCGAGGAGAGGAAGAACATTGGAAAGATGACGAAGTTCATCACCCCGGCGAAGTTCTCCAGCTGCTTGACCCAGGTGGCGATCAGCAGCCCCAGCGCGCCCAGCATCAGCGAGGCCAGCAGCAGGGCGGGGAGCACCGCCAGGTAGCCCTCCAGCGGCGGGCGCACGCCCACGCCCCAGCGCGCGATCAGCAGGAACACATAGACCTGCAGTACCGACACGCTGCCCATGGCCAACAGCTTGGTCAGCAGCAGGTAGGGGCGCGGCAGAGGGCTGGTGAGCAGCACGCGCATGGAGCCCAGCTCGCGGTCGTAGACCATCGAGAGTGCGCCCTGCATGGAGTTGAACAGGATGATCATGCCGCACAGGCCGGGCACGATGTAGGTTTCGTAGGTGATGTAGGTGACGTAGGGCGGGATGATCGACACGCCCAGCACCATGCGGAAGCCGGCGGCGAACACCACCAGCCACAGCAGCGGGCGCACCAGGGCGCTGGCGAACCGCGTGCGCTGCTGCCAGAAGCGCAGCCACTCGCGCTTTTGTACGCCGATGAAGCAGTACCAGTAGTCGCGTGGCGTCATGCCAGGGCCTCCCGGGTCAGGGCGTTGAAGGTTTCGGTAAGGCTCCCGCCGCCGTGGCGGCGACACAGTGCCTCGCCCGGCTCGTCGGCCAGCAGGCGCCCGCGATGCAGCACCAGCACCTGGTCCTCGGGGGTGACTTCCTCGATCAGGTGGGTGGCCCACAGCACGGTCAGCTCACGCTCGCGGCAAAGCTGGCGCACGTGGTGGTTGAGCGCCGCCCGGCTGTCGAGGTCGAGCCCGGCGGTGGGCTCGTCGAGCAGCAGCAGTGAGGGGCGATGCAGCAGCGCCCTGGCGATCTCCACCCGCCGCCGGTGGCCGCCGTTGAGCCTGCGCACCGGCACCCGGGCGTGCTCGAGGAGCTGCTGGCGCTCGAGCTCCTCGGCGCAGCGCCTTCGTGCGTCACGCGGCGACATGCCATGCAGGGCGGCGTGGTACTGCAGGTTCTGCGTCACGCTGAGGTCCAGGTCCAGGGCGTTCTGCTGGAACACCACCCCCAGGTGGCGCATCACGGCGGCGGGCTGGTGCTTGAGCGAGCGTCCGCCCAGGCGCAGGTCGCCCTGCTGCAGCGCCAGCAGGCGGGTCATCAGGCCGAACAGCGTCGACTTGCCCGCCCCGTTGGGGCCCAGCAGGGCATGGAAACGGCCGGAGGCCAGCGTGAAGCTGACCTCCTGCAGCACCGGTTGGCGCCGGTAGCGATACCCGACGCCCTGGGCCTCCATGATCATGACTCGCCGCCCGAGGTGATGCGCACGCCCCAGGGAAGCGGCCCACGTCGATGCTCTTGACCACTTCCAGCCTGTCGACGTCGATCACCGACACGTCACCGCTCACGCCGTTGGTGGTGAGCAGCGTCTTCTCGTCGGGGCTCAGCGCCACCTGCCAGACCCGGGCGCCGACCAGCAGGTAGTCGAGTACTTCGAAGGTCTGGGCGTCGACCACGGCGACGTGGTTGGCCGGCCCCAGGGCGACGAAGGCATAGCGGCCGTCGGAGGTGAGCTGGATGCCGACCGGCTGCACGCGGTCCTGGTTCACCCCGGGAATGCGGAAGTCGATGGTGTGGATCTCTTCGAGGCGCTCCACGTCGATGATGTGCACGGTGCCGCCGATCTCCGCCGAGGCCCACAGCAGGGCGTCGTCGTGGGTGAACTCTACGTGGCGCGGGCGGGCACCGATGACGATGTTCTTCTCGATCTCGAAGGTCTCGGTGTTGATCCAGTGCAGCATGTTGGAGGTCTCGCTGGTGTTCACCGCCCAGCGGCCGTTGTAGCTCACCCCCATGCCTTCGGGCTCGATGCCTACCTCGATCTGCGCCAGCACGCGCTTGGTCTCCACGTCCAGCACGGTGACCAGGGCGTCGTCCTCGTTGGCGATATAGAGATGGCGGCCGTTGGGGTGCAGGGCGAACTGTTCCGGGTCTTCGCCGGAGGGCAGCGTGTCGATCACCTGGCGGGTCGCCAGGTCGAGGATCTGCACGGCGTCGTCGTCGCTGGCACAGACGTAGAGCAGGCTCTCGTCGGGCGACAGCAGGATGCCGCGCGGGCGCTGGCCTACCGGGATGGTGTCGATCACTTCCAGCGAGGCCATGTCGATCACCGAGATGGTGTTGTCGCGCTCGTTGGAGACGTAGGCCAGGCTTTGGGCCCAGAGCGGCGTGGAAAGGCAGAGCGTCAGGCCGAGGGCGGCGAGGCGTGCGGTGAATGTCATGTTTGGCTCCTTGGAATCGGCAGGGGATGTCGGTCAGTCGCTGATGCGGCAGCGGCTTTCGGGGCGGTCGTAGCCCAGGGTGTCGAGTTCGGTGTGCTGGTGCAGGAAGCCTTCGAAGGGGGCCATCGCCACCAGGCTGTTGGGATGGGCCAGCGGGATCGGCTGGCGCAGCTGTCCGTTCCAGTCGCGAAAGCTGAGCGGGCGGCCCTTGAACGCGGCCAGCTCGAAGTCGTCGCCCAGCAGGTAGTCGCGCAGCACCGGCATGTCGGCGCTCTCGGTGCGCGTCACCGCCTCGCCCACCGCACGTACCGCCGCCCAGGCGGCGTAGTCGGTGCCGGTCATGGGGCGCTCGGCCTGGCGCTGGAAGCGGTTCTGCAGCTGGGCCGCGCCCCATGCCTCCACGGCCGGGTGCCAGGCGTCGGCGGCCATGCCCTGGGTGCCGACCACCGGGCGCGGCAGCCAGGTGTTGAAGGGCACGAAGTCGCCGAAGTCGTTGCGCTCGTCGGCCACCACCACCACGTCGTACTCGGGCCCTGGGTGAACAGCGGCAGCTCGGCCGAGGCGTTGCGGCGCATGTCGGCCTCGAAGGTCCAGGCCTTGTCGGCGACCACGTTCACGGCGAACTTCTGCGCCGAGCGGCGGAAGGCCTCGGCCCAGGCCTGGTCGTCTTCATGCTGGCCGCTGATCAGGAACACCGAGCGCCAGCGTCGCAGGTTGAGCCACTGGGCCAGGGCATCGGTCAGCATGGCGTGGCTGGGGGCGGTGTGCAGCAGGTAGGGGGAGCAGTCGTCCAGGCGCAGGGCGACATCGCGGGCGCCGGCGTTGAACAGCAGCGCCTGGTCGCCGCTGATTTCCAGAGCCCGGCGCAGGGTCTGTGCCGGGACATTGAGCACGATGAGGCGAATGTCGTCCTCGAGCATGGCGGCGAGCGCCTCCAGCAAGGCCTCTTCGCTGGCGGCGATCGTGCTCTCGAGCTCATGGCGCTGGCCAAGGAAACGCCCGCTGCTCATGTTGTCGCTGATGCCCAGGCGGGCGCCCTGCAGGCCCGAATCCTCTGGCTCGGGGGTCAGCAGGGCCAGGGCCGGGCCGCGGTCGGGCTGCCACTGCAGGTAGCCGTAGCGCACGCCGAGCTCATCGGCATGGGCCGGCAAGGTGGCACGGCAGGCGCCCAGCGCCAGCCCGCAGAGAAGGGGTCGAAGGGACAGGGATAGGGTCATGGCAACTCCTCAAGGCGCCGGATCGCGGCGCCGGGCCGTGATGGGTCGTAGCGGCGCTCCTGGCCGCGTCACTGCACCACGAAGGTGCCGCTCACGCCCTGCTCCTCAAGGCCGGCGCAGGCCCACTCGTAGGTGCCCGGGCGGATGGGCACGAAGAACAGCTCGGCCTCGCCCTCGCGCTCGAACTCCAGCTCGGTGAGGGTGGGCGCCTTGATCTCGACGTTGCCCACTTCGATCTTGCGCAGCCAGGCGTTCTTGAAGAAGCCGGGCGCGACCCAGGCGCAGGCCTGCATGCCGGTGGCTTCGATCACCAGCCGGTAGGCCTGGCCGGTTTCAAGCTGGAAGTCGCGCACCGAGACGCCGAGCATGCTTTCACCGGTGCCGATCACCAGCCGCTCCAGACGTTCGGGACGGTTGGCCAGGTCGCCGGCGGCAAGTGCCGCGGTGGTTGCCAGGCTCAGACCGAGCGCCAGTAGCGCCTTGGCGGCAGGGCGGTGCGGGGTGCAGCGGGTGGTGGGCGCGGCAGCGGTGCGCTGCGAGGGAGCAAGGGGCATGTTGTTGTTCTCCTTATGATGAAAGCCTCTGGCGAGAAGGCCCTGGCACCAGTTCAGCACTTCGCTTGCGGGCCTCCCATGCCACCATCGGGCCCTTGTTCTCGTTCCAAAGACGTACGACGGGAGCATTGGGGGAGAGCGAACTAGTACCAAGGGAGGACGTTGAAGAGGCGGAAAGTGGCGATGCACAACCGCGGCCGCGCTTCCAGACTCCAGTCATCTCGCCGCAGGAACGCGGCATCTGCCTGACCATGCGGCGTCAGCGTGACACACGCTCAATGAGATTCACGCAGCGGCAGGCAGCGACGGTCTACCCAGCGACAGTTCACAACAATCCCAAGAAAGGTGTTCCCATGCGATCCACTCCGTTCCTTGCCTCCTCCCTGATCTCGTCGCGGCGTGCCGTTGCCGCCTCGCTGGCCTGCCTGCTGCTGGGCGCTTCCGGTGCGGCCCTGGGCCATGGCGATGTCACCCCCAGGAGTCGATACCCAGGGTCTGCCCGATCTCGGCGAAGCGCCGCTGATGGAAAACCCCTTCCGCCCCGGCAACCAGCACGACGAGTACCACGAGCTTGCGGTGCAGATTGGCGAGCGCGGCTACGCCGGCAACTGTGCCGTTTGCCACGGCATCCAGGCGATGTCCGGTGGGCTGACCCCGGACCTGCGCAAGCTCGAGGAGTGGGACGACGAGTTCTACCTGCAGCGGGTGACCAGCGGCACCGAGCAGGGCATGCCGGCGTTTCGCGAGAACCTTGATCAGACCGCGATGTGGGCGATCAAGAGCTATATCGAATCGGTATCGCCATGAGCCTGGCATGACGATTCCGCTGTCGCCACACCACCGGGAGGGTAGGCATTATGTGGGCACGAAGCTTGATCTTGTGGGGGCTCCTACTGTTTCAGGCGCCGGCCTGGGGCGAAGGGCTGGCGACGGACGCGCTGCGCGCCGCCGTGGCCGAGGTGGCAGGAGGCAACCCCAGCGCTGAGCTGTTCCGCCGCCCGGCGCTGCGCGACCTCGATGAGGTCACGGCCTCGGGCTATATCAACATCGGGCTCTACGAGGACTTCCCGCCCTACTCCTACCGAGACGAGACGGGCGAGGCGCAGGGGATCGATGTCGAGATCGGCCGCACCATTGCCGAGGGGCTGGGCCTGGAGTTTCGGCCCTTCTGGATCAAGCCCGGCAGCAGCCTAGGGCGCGACCTGGGCAACAATGTCTCGCGCGGGCACTACCTGCGCCCCACTCAGGTGGCCGATGTGATGCTGCGGGTGCCCTACGATCGGCAGTTCTCGTACATGCGCGATTCCACCGGCGAATACATCAACAAGAGCGTGGTGATGTTCGGCACCTACCAGCGCGAAGAGTGGGGCCTGGCCTACGATGCCGCCCAGCTTGACGACGAGGCGACGCTGGGCAGCTTTCGCCAGCGGCGCATCGGGGCGGAGTACAACACTCTGCCGGCGACCTACCTGACCGCCGTGCTGGGCGGGCAGCTGCGCGACAATGTGCGCCACTTTCGCAATGTAGACGATGCCTTTGCCGCCATGGCCCGTGGCGAAGTGGCCGGCGTAATGGCCATGCGGGGCGAGATCGAGTACTTTATGGCGCGCTACCCGGAGCAGGCGTTCCGCATTGCCGAGGCCAGCTTCCCGGGAATTTCCCGGCAGCAGTGGGACATCGGGATGGCGGTTCGCGACAGCCATCGCCAGTTGGGCTATGCGGTGGAGGCGATCGTCGATCGACGCGTACGCGACGGCAGCCTGGCGGCCCTGTTCGAGGCCCATGCGCTGGACTACCGCATGCCCGATTTCTATGCCGAGATCCTCGGCAACGCGGAGTGACGCCATGAGACAGCCATTGACGACCCCATTTACGCATGCGTCGCCCGCAATCCGCGAAGGGCATCGCTGGTGGCTTGGCCTGGCGGCATGCTGGCTGCTGACGGTGGCCGCCACCGCCAGTGCTGCCGGCATGGCAGCGGCGGTGGCGCCGGACGATCCCTTTCGTTCGCCCATGTGGCACTACAACCTCAACCGCTACCTGGGCGAGGCGGCGACGGTTCGGCACAGCGACGCGGTAGTGCTCAAGGTGCCGCACTTTGCCGAGGATGCCACCCAGGTGCCCTTGACGGTGGATCTGTCGGGCTTCGCCGCCGAGGTGAAGGAGGTGATCACCTGGGTGGACCTCAACCCCGTGCCGCACCTCTTTACCTTCCAGCCGGAAGCCGCCGAGGTGCGGGCCATTGCGCTGAACTTTCGCATTCAGCAGGCCTCCACGGTGCGCGCCGCGGTGCGTGATGCGCAGGGGTGTGGCACATCGGCAGCGCTCAGGTGGATGCCGCCGGCGGGGCTGCACCGCGCCCAGCGTTACCGCCAGCAATCCCGACTGGGCCGCGAGCCTTGGGCGGATGCACGGCGCTCTGTTCTCGCCGGTCGATGCACCGGCCGCGACCCGCCTGAAGGTGCAGGTCATGCATCCCATGGATTCCGGCATGGTAGGCAATATCCCGCGTTTCAATATCGAGGTCGTCGAACTGAGGGGCAGCGCCGATCAGGTGCGCCTGGCCAGCATGACGCTCTCCGAATCCGCCTCGGAAAACCCTCTGTTCGTCTTCGACCTGAAGCGGGCGGCGCAGCATGGCGGGATCGTGCTGTGGATGCGTGACAATGGGGGCAATGTCTTCGAGAGCCGCCTGGGGGCTGACATGCGCAATGCAACGCTGATCCTAGCCAGCCTGCTGCTGGGCGCCGGTGCCGCTTCCGCCGACAGCTACCGATACTCGCTCGAACCGGTGGAAATTGTGCCGGATGTGTGGGTCCTCGAAGGGGTTCGGGAAGACTTTGCGCGCGACAACGGCGGCAACATCGTCAATACCGCGTTCATCCTCACCGAGGAGGGGTGGTGGTGTTCGACACCGGCCCTTCGCGCCGCTACGGCGAGCAGATGCGCGAGGTCATCGCCTCGATCACCGACCTGCCCGTCACCCACGTGTTCCTGTCGCATCATCACCCCGACCATGTGTTTGGCAACCAGGCCTTCGCGCCCGACACCTTGTACGCCCTGGAGGGCACCATCGCGCTGCTGCGCGCCCAGGGCGACGATTTCACAGAAAACCTCTACCGCACGCTGGGCGACTGGATGCGGGGAACCGAGGTCGTGCTGCCCACGCAGCGCGTCAGCCCCGGGCGCATCACCCTGGGTGGGCGCGAGATCGAGCTGATCGCCATGAGCGGGCATTCGGGTGCCGATCTGGTGCTGCTCGACCATGCGTCCGGCGTGCTGCTTGCCGCCGACATGGTCTTCTATCGGCGCGCCCCCACCACCCCGCACACCCCCGGCCTTGAGGTGTGGCGAGAGGAGCTGCGCGAGCTGGAAGCCCTGGATTTTCACTACCTGGTGCCCGGCCATGGCCCGGTGGCGGAGGGCACGGCGCCCTTCGACCAGATGCACGACTACCTCGCCTGGCTGGACGATACCCTGCGCGACGCGGCTCGCCAGGGGCTGACAGCCAGTGAGGTCATGGCGCTTCCCATTCCCGCGCGATTCGACGAGGTGGCGGTGGCGCGCCATGAGCTGATCCGCAGCGTGACCCACCTCTACGGGGGCTATGAGCGCGACGCGCTGGCGCTGCTCGCCGAAGGGGGTGAGGCCCTGTCATTGTCATGTCCCGTCATCGTCATGCCCTGTCATCGTCAGGCATGGCCTTTGCCACCCGGCTCACGTGCTGTGAACGGGTGGCTTTTTTGTGTGCCGTGGTCGTGAATGCGGGGGAGGGAATGCCGCTGACGCCACGGCGGCCGGGGTTCGGCCGTGCGCTACGCCCCCGGCGCGGGTGGGTCGTACGACCAAGAGAGGAGGGAATGTCGTCCCTGTTGGCCATGGTTGAGCACACGCTGATCCACCAGATTGGGAGGAGCGCGAGTCGGCGCTGACACCCGAACAACAACGCTGTTGGATCCTTGCCCCCTCTGGAGACCGTCATGACCCAGTCCACCCCCTTTGGCAAGCTGGCCAGGCCCCTGGCGCTAAGCGCCATCGCGCTGGGCATTGCTGCCCACGCCCAGGCCGTCACCTTCGACGACATGCTCAACGACCACCTGACCACGGACCAGGTGGTGACCAACGGCATGGGCCTCCACGGCCAGCGCTACAGCCCGCTGACCACGCTCAACACCGATAACGTCCATCAGCTGCGTCCGGTCTGGGCCTTTTCCTTCGGCGGAGAGAAGCAGCGCGGCCAGGAGTCCCAGCCGCTGGTCAAGGACGGCGTGATGTACGTCACCGGCTCCTATTCCCGCATCTGGGCGGTGGATGCCTATACCGGCGAGCAGATCTGGCAGTACGAGGCGCGTCTGCCCGACGGCATCATGCCGTGCTGCGACGTGGTCAACCGCGGTGCGGCCATCTATGGCGACAAGGTCTATTTCGGCACGCTGGACGCCCGCCTGGTGGCGCTCGACCGCGAGACCGGCCGCGTGCAGTGGATCAAGCGCGTGGCCGACTACCAGGGCGGACATGCCATCACTGCTGCGCCGATCATCATCGACGGCAAGCTGATCACCGGGGTGGCCGGGGGTGAGTTCGGCGTGGTCGGCACCGTGTTCGCCTTCGATGCCGAAACCGGCGACGAGCTGTGGACCCGCCCCGTCGTCGAGGGCCACATGGGCTATGTCTACCAGAACGGCGAAGCGGTGGAGCACGGCATCACCGGTGGCGAGGCCGGGCTGACCTGGCCCGGCGACATGTGGGAGCAGGGTGGCGGCGCGCCTTGGCTGGGCGGCTTCTACGATGCGGATACGCACACACTGTTGATCGGCACCGGCAACCCGGCGCCGTGGAATTCCCACCTGCGCCCCGGCGACAACCTCTACACCTCGTCTCGGCTGGCCATCAATCCCGACGATGGGACCATCAAGTGGCACTTTCAGGCCACACCCAACGACGGCTGGGACTACGATGGCGTCAACGAGGTGATCTCGTTCGACTACGAGGACAACGGCAGCGTCATCAAGGCCGCCGCCACGGCGGACCGCAACGGCTTCTTCTATGTGCTCAACCGCGAGAACGGCGAGTTCATCCGCGGCTTCCCGTTTGCCGACAAGATCACCTGGGCGGAAGGCCTGGACGAGAACGGCCGGCCGCTCTTCAACCCCGAGGGACGTCCGGGCAATCCGGCCGACGTCGAGGGCGATCGCGGCGAGGCGGTCGCGGCCTATCCCGCCTTCCTGGGCGCCAAGAACTGGAACCCCATGGCCTACAGCCAGGATACCGGGCTGTTCTACATCCCCTCCAACGAGTGGATGATGGATATCTGGAACGAGCCGGTCTCCTACCGCAAGGGGCGGCCTATTTGGGCGCCGGCTTCACCATACGCCCCGCCAACGACGACTACATCGGCGTGCTGCGGGCGGTCGACCCGCGCACCGGTGAAGAGGTCTGGCGCCACGAGAACCGCGCACCGCTGTGGGGTGGCGTGATGACCACCGCCGGCAACCTGGTGTTCACCGGCACGCCCGAGGGCTTCCTCAAGGCGTTCGATGCCACCACCGGCGAGGAGCTGTGGCGCTTCAACACCGGCTCCGGCGTGGTGGCCACGCCGATTACCTGGGAGATGGACGGCGAGCAGTACGTCTCGGTGGTGTCGGGCTGGGGCGGCGCGGTGCCGCTGTGGGGTGGTGAGGTCGCCGAGGTGATCAAGGACTTCAACCAGGGCGGCATGCTGTGGACCTTCAAGCTGCCGCAGGAATACGCTGGGCAGTGAGTCACGGCGCTCGTGCCCGGCGGCTGCCGGGCACGAGCGCAGGAACGCTATCGCAAGGAAAGAGGAGGCCACATGTCGCAAGACACCACCACGCTGCGAGACCTGATGGGGCTTGGCCACGCGCCCGCCCGGCTGCAGGATTCAGCGCTGATCCTGATCGACTGCCAGAACACCTACCGCACCGGCGTCATGCGCCTGGAAGGCGTCGAGGAGGCGCTGGGCGAGGCGCAGCGCCTGCTCGAGCGCGCGCGGGAGCTGAAGGTGCCCGTGATCCACATTCGCCATGACGCCGGGCCGGGGTCGCCCTACGACGTCGAGGCCGAGATCGGCGCCATCGCCGACTGCGTGGCGCCGATCGCCGGGGAAACGGTCATCACCAAGCACTACCCCAACTCCTTCGTGGGTACCGAACTCGACGCCACCCTCAAGTCGCTGGGCGCCACGCAGCTGGTGCTGGCAGGTTTCATGACCCACATGTGCGTCAATTCGACCGCCCACGGTGCCTTCAACCTTGGCTACGCCCCCACCGTGGTGGCCAGCGCCACGGCGTCGCGCGCCCTCGACACGGGCACCGGGCAGCACATGCCCGCCCAGGACGTGCACCTGGCCGCGCTGGCCGCGACGCGCGACCTGTATGCCAGCGTCGTCGACTCGGTGGCGGCCTTGCCCTGAGTTCTACTACCAAAGGCCCTGGTGGCCGAGTCCATCGCAGCATAGTGCCGCTGAATAACTTCTCTACTCTTGGAGTCAGGTTCGTGGCGCATGGCACACCGCCAGACCGAACCCTCCTACAACAACAGCCGTCAGGAGTCATGTCATGATCTACGCGAACCCCGGCCAGTCCGGCTCCGTCATCACCTTCGAACAGCGCTACGGCAACTACATCGGCGGCGAGTTCGTGCCCCCGGTGCAAGGGCAGTACTTCGACAACGTCAGCCCCGTCAACGGCGAAGTGTTCTGCCAGATCCCGCGCTCCACCGCCGAGGATATCGAGAAGGCGCTGGACGCCGCCCATGCCGCCGCTCCCGCCTGGGGCCGGACCTCCGCCGCCGAACGCAGCAACATCCTGCTCAAGATGGCCGATCGCATCGAGCAGAACCTGGAAAAGCTGGCCGTGGCCGAGACCTGGGACAACGGCAAGGCGGTACGCGAGACGCTGAACGCCGACATTCCGCTGGCTGTCGACCACTTCCGCTACTTCGCCGGCTGTATCCGCGCTCAGGAAGGCACCGCCGCCGACATCGACGCCAATACCGTCTCCTATCACTTCCATGAGCCGCTGGGCGTGGTGGGGCAGATCATTCCGTGGAACTTCCCGCTGCTGATGGCGGTGTGGAAGCTGGCCCCGGCCCTGGCCGCCGGCAACTGCGTGGTGCTCAAGCCCGCCGAACAGACCCCGGCTTCGGTGCTCGAACTGATGAAGATCGTCGGCGACCTGCTGCCGCCGGGCGTGGTCAACGTGGTCAACGGCTACGGTGCCGAAGCGGGCCAGGCGCTGGCCACCAGCAAGCGCATCGCCAAGATCGCCTTCACCGGCTCCACCCCGGTGGGTGCCCACATCCTCAAGTGTGCCGCCGACAACATCATTCCCTCCACCGTGGAGCTGGGTGGCAAGTCGCCCAACATCTACTTCGCCGACATCATGGACGCCGAGCCGGCGTTCATCGAGAAGGCCGCCGAGGGCATGGTGCTGGCATTCTTCAACCAGGGCGAGGTGTGTACCTGCCCGTCGCGGGCGCTGATCCAGGAAGACATCTACGACGCCTTCATGGCCAAGGTCATGGAGCGGGTGGGCAAGATCAAGCGCGGCAATCCGCTCGACACCGACGTGCAGGTCGGCGCTCAGGCCTCCCAGGAGCAGTTCGACAAGATCATGTCCTACATGGACATCGCCCGTGAAGAGGGCGCCGAGTTCCTCACCGGCGGCGACAAGGAGAGCTTCGATCCGGCCTACGATAAGGGCTACTACATCCAGCCGACGCTGCTCAAGGGCCACAACAAGATGCGCGTGTTCCAGGAGGAGATCTTCGGCCCGGTGGTAGCGGTGACCACCTTCAAGGACGAGGCCGAGGCGCTGGCTATCGCCAACGACACCGAGTTTGGGCTTGGCGCCGGCGTGTGGAGCCGCGACATCAACGTTGCCTTCCGCATGGGCCGCGGCATCCAGGCCGGCCGCGTGTGGACCAACTGCTACCACCAGTACCCGGCGCATGCCGCCTTCGGTGGCTACAAGAAGTCCGGCGTCGGCCGCGAGACCCACAAGGTGGCGCTCGAGCACTACCAGCAAACCAAGAACCTGCTGGTCAGCTACGACATCAACCCGCTCGGCTTCTTCTGATGCCCGGCTTTCCTACCCCTTGACGAAGGTACCGGGCGGCCATGGCCGCCCGGCTTGCCAACCACGTTGCCACGAGAAGAAGCCATCCCAGTGGTCGGCGACGCCAACCTACCAACTGTCAGAGCAGGAAAAATGCAATGAGCCAAACTGTCCAAGCTTTCTTTGTGCCCACTGTCTCGCTGATGGGAGCCGGCGCCCTCAAGACGCTGCCGGAGCGAATCCAGATGTTGGGTGGCAAGAAGCCCCTGGTGGTAACCGACAAGGGGATGACCGCCTTGGGTTATACGGCCAAACTCACCGAGCTGCTGGGCCAGGCCGGCATCGCCTCGGTGGTCTTCGATGACACCGTGCCCAACCCCACGGATACCAACGTGGCCGATGGCCTGGCGGTCTACGTACGCGAAGGCTGCGACATGCTGGTGTCGCTGGGCGGCGGCAGCGCCCACGACTGCTGCAAGGGCATCGGCCTGGTGGCCACCAGCGGCGGCACCATCCACGACTACGAGGGCCTGGACCAGGCCAAGCAGCCGCTGCCGCCCTACATCGCCATCAACACCACGGCGGGTACCGCCAGCGAGATGACGCGCTTCACCATCATCACCAACACCTCCAACCATGTGAAGATGGCCATCGTCGATTGGCGCGTCACGCCGGATGTGGCGGTCAACGACCCCGAATTGATGGTCGACATGCCGCCCGCGCTAACCGCGGCGACCGGCATGGACGCCCTGACCCACGCGGTGGAAGCCTATGTTTCTACCGCCGCCACGCCGATCACCGACGCCTGCGCGCTGCAGGCCATTACCCTGATCGGCCAGTACCTGCGTCGCGCCGTGGCGCGCGGCGAGGACATGGAGGCCCGCGAACGCATGGCGTACGCCCAGTACCTAGCGGGCATGGCCTTCAACAACGCCAGCCTGGGCCACGTGCACGCCATGTCCCACCAGCTGGGCGGCTTCTACAACCTGCCCCACGGGGTCTGCAACGCGCTGCTGCTGCCGCATGTGTGCGAAGCCAATCTGATGGCGCGCCAGGAGCGCTTCGTCGATATCGCCGAGGCGCTGGGCGAGGTCACCGAGGGGCTGCCACTGCGCCAGGCGGCGCTGCTGGCGATCGAGGCCATCCGCAGCCTCTCGACCGACGTGGGCATTCCCAAGAGCCTGGCCGCACTCGGCGTGAAGGAAGAGGACATCCCGGTGATGGTCGGCAACGCCCAGAAGGACGTCTGCGGGCTGACCAACCCGCGCCGGCTCACCGACGACGAGGTGGCCGCCATCTATCGTGCGGCGCTGTAAGGCACTTCCTGTACCAGGCGCGGCCATGGCCGCGCCTTTCCCTTTCCGGCGCAAAACCTTCTAGTCTCCTTGGAGCGACGATGGATTCGTCGTTCCAAGGAGACCGACATGGAAGAAGCGGACGCTTACGACTGCGTGATCGTCGGGGCAGGCCCGGCCGGACTGGCGGCAGGCATCAACCTGCAGCGGTTCCTGCGCCGCGTGCGGATCATCGACGAGGGCCTCAGCCGTGCGGCCCTCATTCCCCGCACCCACAACTACCCCGGATTCAATGAAGGGATCAGCGGCACGGCCCTGCTCGAACGGCTGCGGATCCAGCTCGAGGCCAATGGAGGCGCGGTCACGCCCGGGCGAGTCGAGCGGCTCGAACGCAGCGACGACGGTCTGTTTGGCGTGGTGACGGCGGGCGAGATCGTGCACGCGCGGACGGTGCTGCTGGCCACCGGTGTGGTGGACATCGAACCCGAGCTCGAAGGCTTTGCCGAGGCGAAGGGGCGCGGCCTGATCCGCTACTGCCCGATCTGCGACGGCTACGAATATACCGCCGAGCGCATCGGCATCCTCGCCAGGGATGCCCACGGCGTCATCGAGGCCGCCTTCATCAAGCGATTCAGCGCGGACCTGACCGTGATCGACCTGGCCCAGGGCGCCTGGCTCGACCTCGCGGCCCGGCAGCGCCTGGCGCAGGAGGGCATGGCGCTGGTGCAGGCGCCGGTCAGCCACCTGTACTGCGACGAGGCCGATCGTGTTCACCTGTACCTGGCCGATGGCAGTGAGCAGGTGTTCGATGTGCTGTACTGTGCTCTCGGCACACAGGTGCGCAGCGAACTCGGCCTCGAACTGGGTGCGCTGCGCAATCCCGGCAACCACCTGGTGGTGAATGCCCATATGCAGACCGGCATCGAAGGGCTGTATGCCGCCGGCGACATGACCAACCAGCTGAGCCAGATCGCGGTCGCCGTCGGCCAGGCATCGATCGCCGCCACCGCCATACACAACCGACTGCAGCAACGCCGCTGAACGAGGGCCAAGCCATGTGGTACCAGCAGGAACTGCGCCTCGCGCCCCGTGCGCGGGGTTTTCACCTGATCACCGACGAGGTCACCGCGGCGCTGGCCGAGCTGGCCCGGGTGCGCGCGGGGCTGCTGCACCTGCAGCTCTTGCACACCTCGGCCTCGCTGACCCTCAACGAGAACGCCGACCCCGATGTGCGCCACGACCTCGACGCCTTCCTGCGCGAGCGCATCCCGGGCGACCTACCTTATTTCCGCCACACCCTGGAAGGGCCGGACGACATGCCCGCCCACATCTGCGCTAGCCTGCTCGGCACCCAGCTGACCCTGGCGGTTCGCGACGGGCGCCTGGCGCGGGGCACCTGGCAGGGTCTGTGGCTCGGCGAACACCGCGAGCATGGCGGCGCGCGGCGGCTGCTCGCCACGCTGCAGGGCGAATAGGCCGCGCCGCAAGCGGCCGTTGCCAGGGTATCGCCTGCACGCCGTGCCGTGATGACCCGTCGACCGCCGCCAGCCACACCAGGCGCGCCCCACGCCCCATCCCCTGCGTTAACAGAATCGACAGCTAGCGTTAACGGAAAGCGAGCGGTGAGGTTGCACCCTTGCTAACGCAAGCTATACCTGATGTTACCGACGGCGGTGGCAGGGAAGGCCGCGTGAAAGCGCCGACAGGAAGATTTCGGGAGTTTCGCCCGACCAGTCAGCTCAGGGCGCACGCGATACAACGATAACAATTGCGGAGACACCGATGGCCCACCACAAGACACCTGCTGACCAGCACGCAGCCCAGCGCAGTCTCGAAGACCAAGGCAGCCCCGACGACCAGGGCGGCACCGAGGCCCTGCTTCCCAGTTCGTCACGCCGTCGCTTCCTCACCGGCACGGCGGCCGCGGTGGGAGCCGGTGCCGTGGCGGCGGTCGGCTTCCCCAGCATTGCCGTGGCACAGACCACCACGCTGCGTTTCCAGAGCACCTGGCCCAACCAGGACATCTTTCACGAGTTTGCCGCCGACTACGTGCGCATCGTCAACGAGATGTCGGGCGGACGGCTGCGCCTGAATCTGCTGCCGGCCGGCGCCGTCGTCGGCGCGCTGCAGCTGCAGGATGCGGTGATCTCGGGCGCGCTCGACGGTGGCCATGGCGTGACGGCCTACTGGTAAGGCAAGCACAAGGCCTTCTCGCTGTTCGGCACGCCGCCGCCCTTCGGCTGGGATGCGCACCAGTTCCTCGCCTGGTTCTGGACCGGCGGCGGCAAGGAGCTCTACAACGAGCTGCTGGCCAATCTCGAACTGCCCCTGGTGGGCTACCAGACCGGCCCGATGCCGACCCAGGCGCTGGGCTGGTTCAAGCAGCCGATCGCCAGCGCCGACGACCTGCGCGGGCTCAAGTACCGCACCGTAGGCCTGGCGGCGGACGTGATGCGCGAGTTCGGCGCGGCGGTCACCATCATGGGCGGCGGTGACATCGTGCCGGCCATGGACCGCGGCCTGCTCGACGGCGCCGAATTCAACAACCCTTCATCGGATCGCCTGCTCGGCTTCCCCGACGTCAGCAAAACCTGGATGCTGCGCAGCTACCACCAGGACTGCGAAGCGTTCGAGATCATCTTCAACAAGCGCAGGCACGATAGCCTGCCCGAGGAGTTCCAGGCGATCCTGCAGTACGCTGCCAAGGCGGCCTCGTCGGAGATGTATTGGAAAGCCATGGAGCGCTACCCGCGCGACCTCAACGCCATGCGCCAGGAGCAGGGCGTGCAGACCTTCATCACGCCGGATTCGGTACTGCAGGCTCAGCTCGATGCCTGGGACACGGTGATCGAAAACGAGTCCCGCGACGCCTTCTTCAAGAAGGTCGTCGACCATCAGCGCGAGTACTGCGAGCGGGTGGTCGGCTTCCACCTGGAGCACACCACGCCCAAGACGCCGGCCTTTGTGCACTTCTTCGGCAGGGAGCCCACCGACACCTCCACCCTTCTGTGAATCCGCCGGGCCCATCACGGGCCCGGTGTGCCCGTGCCCCGGAGCAGGACGCCGCCGGGTTCGTGTTTCACGCTGCGCCGCCCCGGTGGGCGGTGCAGGATGGTGAGGGGTGGCCATGCGTTTCATCTTTTTCATCGACCATGTCAGTACCTGGGTGGGCAAGGCCTTTGCGTGGGCGATCCTCATTCTCACCTTCGTGGTGAGCTATGAGGTCTTCATGCGCTATGCCCTGGGGTCGCCGACCACCTGGGCCTACGACACCAGCTACATGCTCTATGGCACGCTGTTCATGATGAGCGGGGCCTACGCCCTGGCCCATAACGCTCATGTGCGGGCCGACGTGGTATCACGCTTCTTCCCGACTCGCGTTCAGGCGGGGCTGGAGCTTGCGCTCTACCTGCTGTTCTTCTATCCGGGCATTTTCGCGCTGCTGTTCTATGGCTGGGACTTCTTCGCCGTCTCCTACCGCCAGAACGAACACAGCTCCTACACGCCGGGCGGCCCGCCCATCTGGCCCTACAAGTTCGTGATTCCCGCCTGTGCGGCCCTGCTCGCCCTGCAGGGCGTGGCGGAAGTGAGCCGCTGCGTGCTGTGTCTCAGGCACGGCAAGTGGCCGCGCCGGCTGGGTGACGTGGAGGAGATTGCGATCCCCATCAACAAGCAGGCGGAGATCAAGGCCGCCCAGGAACAGTCAGAGGAGCCCCGCCCATGAGCGAACCGGAAATCGGCATCATGATGCTGGGCATGCTGATCGTGCTGATCATGCTCGGCTTTCCCATCGCCTTCACGCTGATCGCCATGGGCATCGCCTTCGGCTACTTCGCCATCGGCGACATCATCTTCTCGCTGCTGGTGCAGCGCGCCTATGGCGTGATGTCCAACGACGTGCTGATCGCGGTGCCGCTGTTCCTGTTCATGGGCTACATGGTGGAACGGGCCAATATTCTCGACCGGCTGTTCGCCAGCCTGCAGCTTGCGGCGCGCGGCATGCCGGCCTCGCTGGCGGTTGCCAGCCTGATCACCTGCGCGCTGTTTGCCACCGCCACCGGCATCGTCGGCGCGGTGGTGACCCTGATGGGGCTGCTGGCGCTGCCCGCCATGCTCAACGCGGGCTACGACAAGCGCATGTCGAGCGGGGTGATCTGCGCCGGGGGCTGCCTCGGCATTTTGATTCCGCCGAGCATCATGCTGATCCTCTACGGGGCGATGGCCGGGGTCTCGGTGGTACGCCTGTATGCCGCGGCGCTGATCCCGGGTCTGCTGCTGGCGGGGCTCTACATCGTCTACGTGATGGGCCGGGCGATGATCAACCCGAAGGTGGCGCCCAAGCTGCCGGCGGAGAAGCTCAACGTGCCGCTGGGCGAGGTCTACTGGGGGTTGCTGACGTCGTTCGTGCCGTTGTTCGTACTGATCATGTCGGTGCTGGGAGCGATCCTGTTCGGCCTGGCCACGCCTCACGAAGCCGCCGGCATCGGCGCGCTGGGTGCCATTTTGCTGGCGGCGGCCTACCGTCAGCTGACCCTGGCGCGGCTGCGCGAGGCGGTGTTCCTCACCGCGCGCACCAGTGCCATGGTGTGCTGGCTGTTCGTCGGCTCGTGGATCTTCTCGTCGGTGTTCTCGCTGCTCGATGGGCACTCGCTGATCGAACACTGGATCAGCGGGCTGTCGCTGACGCCGCTGCAGTTCCTGCTGCTGGCCCAGCTGATGATCTTCATCCTCGGCTGGCCGCTGGAATGGACCGAGATCATCATCATCTTCGTGCCGATCTTCCTGCCGCTGCTGCACCTGTTCGGCATCGACCCGCTGTTCTTCGGCGTGCTGGTGGCGCTCAACATCCAGACCTCGTTCTTGACGCCGCCCATGGCGATGTCGGCCTTCTATCTCAAGGGCATTGCCCCCAAGGGGATCGAGCTGGGCGATATCTTCATCGGCATCGCGCCGTTCCTGCTGATGGTGTTCGTGGCCATGGCGATACTTTACCTGGTGCCGAGCATCGTCTTCTGGCTGCCGGGCGTGCTCTACAACTGAGCCCACCCCAGTGGGCGAACCCTTCCCACGCAGCCTTTCCACGCAAGCGGGCCCGACCTGGTGGTCGGGCCCGCTCTTGCGCGCTATATCTTGACAGCTGCCCGGCGACTAGCCGTCGCCGAGATCAGTTGCTGCGACGTTCGCCGCGGGGCGCGCCGTAGCCTTTCGGGTGGTTGCCCTGCATCACCTCCCGCATCTCGGCGATCTGTTCGTCGGTCAGCAGCTCGCTCAAGGCCTCATGGTGCTCGTCGCGCAGCGCCTGCCAGGCTTCGCGGCGCTCCTCGCGGGAATCGAACGACTGGCCGCGCAGTTCCTGCATGTCGGCATAGAGCGATTCACGCAGCTCGGTCAGCTGTTCGCGCTCCTCGTCCGACAGGTCCCAGCTGTCGACCAGCGCGGTGAGCCGCGCCTGCATGCCGCCGGCCCCTGGCCGCCGCGCTTGGCCTGCATGTGCTCCTGGCGCATCTCGCGCTTGGCCTCGCGCAGGGCGGTGCGCTGCTCTTCGTCGAGGATCTCGTCCATCCGTTCGCGGTGCTGCTCGTGCAGCTCGCGCAGGGCCTGCATGTGCTCGCCGTGGGCCTCTTCCAGGGCGCTGCGGGTCTCCTCGTCGAGCCCGGCGCGATCGAACAGCGCCTGGCGACGCTCCTGGAAGCGCTCCTGGCGCTGTTCGTTCCAGCCGTTCTCGCCCTGGGCGGGCTGGGCGGTGGCCGTCAGCGACAGCGGGGCGATGGCCAGGGCCAGCAGGGCGGGCATGAACATCTTGCGGGTCGGTAAGCGACGCATTGACTCTCTCCTTCCGAGACTTCGGGGTGTGGGTTGATGGTGTCAGTGTCGTTCACCCTTGTGCATCCACCATGCAGGAAACGTGAAACAACTGTGTGGCTTCGTGCGTTCCGTCAGGGCGCTGACCCCACTATAGACATTGGCGGCGGCCCTCGCCGTGCCGAGCGTGGCCGCTCACGCCTCGGGCTGGTACTTGTAGCCCACGCCGTAGACCGAACGAATGATCTCGCGCTCGGGCCAGACGTCGGCGATCTTGCGCCGCAGCTTCTTCACGTGGCTGTCGACGGTGCGCTCGGAGACGATGCGGTGGTCGCGGTACATGCGATCCATCAGCTGGTCGCGGGAGAAGATGCGCCCCGGCGACTGCATCATCACCTTGAGCAGCTGGTACTCCACGGCGGTGAGCCCCAGGTCGTTGCCGTCGGCCAGCGCCCGCCAGCCTTCGTCGTCCAGCACCAGGGCGCTGAGCGCAGTATCGCCGGGGGCGGGGGCGGCCTGGCTGCGGCGCAGCACCGCCTTGACCCGCGCCACCACCTCCCGCGGGCTGAACGGCTTGCAGATGTAGTCGTCGGCGCCGAGCTCCAGCCCGAGCAGGCGGTCGACCTCCTCGACCCGGGCGGTGAGCATGATCACCGCCAGGCCCGGCCAGCGCTGGCGAATCTCGCGGCACAGGGTCAGGCCGTCGGTGCCCGGCAGCATCAGGTCGAGCAGCACCAGCGCGGGCGCTCCTCGTGCTCCATGTGTTCCTGGAGCCAGGGCAGCACCTCGTCGCCATGGGCGATGGCGTGCGTGGCGAAGCCGCTGCCCTCCAGGTAGTCGGCCACCAGGCGAGCGATCTTGGGCTCGTCCTCGACGATCAGCAGGGAGTCGCGTGGCGCATTGGATTCATGCATGGATGCCGTTTCCTCATTGGCTGCGATGGTCATCTTCCAGGGCGGGGAATTCGATGGTCCAGCATAACCCACCCAGCGGCGAGGCCGAGGCCTGCATGGTGCCGCCGTGGCTCTTGACCAGGGCGCTGGCGATCGAGAGCCCCAGGCCGCTGCCGCCGCCGGCGCGGCTGCGCGAACCCTCTACCCGGTACAGCCGTTCGGTCAGCCGGTCGAGCGCATCGTCCGGCACGCCCGGGGGCTGTCCTGCCAGACCACGCGCACGCGCTCAGGCTCGACGCTCAGGCGCACGTCCAGGCAGCCCGGCGGGGTGGTGTAGGCGCAGCTGTTATCCAGCAGGTTGGTCCACAGCTGGCGCAGCCGCTGCGCGTCGCCGCGGATCCATGCCGGGTGCTCGATATGGCGAACCACCTCCATGCCGCAGTCCTCCAGCCAGCCGCCGGCCTCGTCCAGGCGCGAGGCGAGGTGCGAGGCCAGGTCGAGCGGCGCCAGCTGCACCTCCAGGGCGCCGGCGTCGCTCTGGGAGAGCAGGCGCAGGTCGGCCACCAGGCGCTCGAGCTGGCTTACCTCCTGGGCGAGCGAATGCAGGCTGTCCTCGTTGAGGGGGCGAATGCGGTCCTGCATGGCCTCGATCTCGCCGCGCAGCACCGCCAGCGGCGTGCGCAGTTCGTGGGCGATGTCGGTGACCCAGCGCTCGCGCGCCTCGCGGCTCGCCTCCAGGGTGGCGGCCAGGGTGTTGAAGTCCCGGGCCAGGCGGGCCAGCTCGTCGCGGCCGCGCTCGGGCAGGCGGGCGCTGTAGTCGCCCTCGGTCAGCCGCCGCGTGGCCAGCGCCATGCTGCGGGTGCGCCGCCCCAGCCACCAGGCCAGCCCCCGGCCAGCAGCAGCGAGGCCACGCCCAGGGCGGCGACGATGATGCCGAGGTTGCGCTGCTGGCGCGAAAGGAAGATGCGGTCCATGCGTGCCATCAGGTGCTGCGGTGGGCGATAGCCCAGGGTGCCGACGCGCTCGCCGTTGTGCTCGATGGGCAGCCAGTGCAGCTCGGCCGCCATGGCCTCGTCGTCGGGCGGCAGGCCGATCACCGGCAGCCCGCCGGCATCGTGCAGCACGAAGTCACGCGCATCACCCAGGCGGCGTTCGATGCCGTGGGGCGGCATGCCCTCGCCGGGCCACAGCTGCTGGCGCACCAGGCGGTGCCAGGCCGGCGGCGAATCGCGCAGCCACTGCCAGTCGCCGCGACGCGCCCACTCCTGGCCGAGCCCCTCGGCCAGGGTTTCGGCCCGGCTGGCCTGAGTCGTCTCCAGGTATTCGAGAAAGCCGCGGTCAAGGCTGCGCGAGACGCCGAGAAATACCAGCCCGGCGATCACCACGTTGACCGAGAGGATGATCACGAACAGCTTGATGCCGAGGTGCGAGAAGGGCAGGCGGGGTAGGCGGAACGTCATCGGCTCGGCTCCTCGGTGGCGGTGCGTGGCTCGGTGGCGGTACGGGGAGTGTGGCCGGCAAGGCGCTCGCGCAGGTTCTCCAGCATCAGATACAGACAGGGTACCAGCACCAGCAGGATCACCGTGGCGAACAGCATGCCGAAGCCCAGCGAGATGGCCATGGGAATGATGAAGCGGGCCTGCCGCGAGGTCTCGAAGATCATCGGCGCCAGCCCCAGGAAGGTGGTCAGGGTGGTCATCATGATCGGCCGCAGGCGGCGGGTGGCCGCCGCGACGATGGCCTCACGCGCACCGAAGCCCTCGCGGCGGCGGCGGTTGGCGTAGTCGATCAGCACCAGGGCGTCGTTGATCACCACCCCCGACAGCGCCAGCATGCCCATCAGGCTGATCACCGACAGGCCGTAGCCCATGATGAGGTGTCCGGCCATGGCGCCGATGATGCCGAAGGGAATGGCGGCGAGCACCAGCAGCGGCTGCAGGTAGCTGCGAAACGGAATCGCCAGCAGCGCATAGAGGGCGATCAACGTCAGCCAGCTGGCCTGGGTCAGCGCCGAGACGTTCTCGGCCGTCTCCTGCTGGCGGCCGCCCAGGCTGATCTCGAGCCCCGGCCAGCCGGCCTGCAGGGCGGGGAAGGTGTCGGCCTGCAGGGTACCCACCACCTGGTTGAGGGTCTGTTCGCCGGTGGCGTCGGCGGTCACGTGGATGATGCGCCGGCCGTCGATGCGCTCCAGCGCCGTGGCGGCACGGCCCAGGCTGATCAGCGCCACGCGCTCCAGCGGCACCTCGCGTCCATCGGCGGTACGGATCGGCAGCCGGTAGAGGTCGCCCAGGCTGTCGCGGGCCTCTGGCGGCAGGCGCACCTCGACGCTGATCTCGTGGCGCCCGACGAACTGCTCCAGCGCCGTTACCCCCTGCAGCGGCCCGCGCAGCTGGGCGGCGAGGTCGGCGCCGCTCAGCCCCAGGGCACGCCCTTCCGGCGACAGGCGAATCTCCAGCTGCGGCTTGCCGTCGGCCAGGCCGCTGTCGATGTCGGTGATGCCGTCGAACTCGGCCAGCTCGTCGGCCAGCCGGGTGGCGGCGGCCTCCAGCGCGCGGCTGTCGGCGTGCGACAGGCGCAGGGTGAGCGCGGCGCCGGCCCCGGGGCCGCCTACGTCGGACTCGAAGCGCACCGCCTGAGCGCCGACCAGCTCGCCGACCTCCTCGCGCCAGGCGCGTGCCACCCGCGACGGCGGCCAGGCATCGAGGCTGTCGCGCTCCAGGGTGAGGCGCACAGTAAGGCGGTCGCCGTCGATCTGCGCCCGGGTGGCGCTGAAGGCCAGCCGCTCTTCCCGCTCTTCAAGGACCAGGGCGGCGTCGAGCAGGCGGTCGCGCAGGCGGCGGTCCTCGGCGAGGGGGCTGCCGATGGGCAGGGTGACGCTGGCCTGCACCCGGTCGGACTCGACCCGCGGCATCAGCGAGAAGCCCATGCGTCCGCTCATGCTCCAGGCGATGGCCACGGCCAGCACGGCCACGGCCAGGCTGACGGTCAGCAGGCGCTGGTCCAGGGTGCGCTGCAGGAACGGCTCGAAGCCGTGCTGGGTGAAGTGGGCCAGCCCTCCTTGCAGGCGGCGGCGCAGGCGGTCCAGCGGGCGCAGCCAGGGGCTGCCCTCGCGGCCGCCGGCACGGTGGGCAAGGTGAGCGGGCAGAATGAACAGCGCTTCCACCCACGAGACCAGGAACACCGTGATCACCACCACCGGGATCACCGCGAAGATCATGCCGAGGAAGCCCGGCAGGAACAGCAGCGGCAGGAAGGCAACGATGTTGGAGAGGATGGCGAAGCTGATCGGCACCGCCATCTCGCGTGCGCCGCGTACGGCGGCATCGCGCAGCGAATGGCCCTGCTCGCGGTAGCTGTGGATGTTCTCGCCGACCATGATGGCATCGTCGACCACGATGCCCAGCGCAATGATGAAGGCGAACATCGACATCATGTTGATCGACACCCCCATCCACGGCAGGAACAGCATGGCGCCGAGGAAGGCGGTGGGAATGCCCAGCGTGACCCAGAACGCCAGGCGCGCCTCCAGGAACAGCGCCATCAGCACCAGCACCAGCGCCAGGCCCATCCAGGCGTTCTTCAGCAGCAGGTCGAGGCGGTCGCGGTAGAGCTCCGAGCTGTCCTGCGACACGCTCAGGCTGAGCCCCTCGGGCAGCTCCGTGCGCAGCCGCTCGAGCTGGGCGTGCACGGCGTCGGAGATGCCGATCGGCGTCTGGTTGCCGACCTGGTAGATCTCCAGGCTGAGCGCGGGGGCGCCATTGAACAGCACCTCGCGGTCACTCTCGGCGAAGCCGTCCACCACCCGGGCGATGTCGCCCAGGCGCAGCTGGGCGCCGTCGGGGGTGCCCAGGATCGGCAGGTCGGCGAACTCGCGCGCCTCGTCGCGGCGGCCCTGGTAGCGAATCAGCCACTCGCCCTCCTGGGTGGTCAGACGCCCGCTGGCCAGGTCCAGGGCCTCGTCGCTGATGCGGCTGGCCAGCTGGCGGTGATCCAGTCCGTAGCGGCGCATCGCCTCCTCGTCGAGCAGCACCTGGAATTCCCGCGCCCGGTTGCCGGCCAGCTCGACCCGCGAGATGCCGGGCGCACCCTGCAGCTCGGCGCGCACGTGTTCCGCCACTTCATGCAGCAGATGTTCGTCGACCCAGCCGTGCAGCTGCAGGCTCATGACGCTGCGCGAGCGCCCGGCGAGGCTGAAGCGCGCCGGATCGGCGGCCGCCGGCAGGTTGGTGATGGCGTTGATGGCCTGCTGGATCTCCTGGTAGACCCGCATCACCTCGACGCCGTCGATCAGGGTAACGGCGACCCGCCCGGCGCCCTCGTGGGCCGTGGCGGTCAGTTCGTCGATGCCGTCGACGTTGGCCAGCGCCGCCTCCATCGGCAGCAGCAGGCTGCGCTCGACCTCCTCGGGCGTGGCGCCGGGGTAGCCGATGGCGACGTGGATGATCTCCAGCTCGAAGTCGGGAAAGACCTCCTTCTTGATCGCGGTGGAGGCCATCAGGCCGCCGACGATCAGCAGTACCATCAGCAGGTGTGGCGCCACGCCGTGATGGACCATCCAGGCGATCGGCCCGCGGCGCATCATGACTGCGCTCCGCCGCTGGCCTGCGGGCGTTCGGCGACGCCGCCCCGCGGGCGCAGCGCCATGCCTTCGCGGGGCTGGCCGAGCTGGGAGACCACCACGCGCTCGTCTTCGGCCAGGCCGGCGCCGACCAGCACGTGGGCGTCGCCGCGGTGGACCACCTCGACGCGGCGGCGGCGCAGGCGGTCGTCGTCGTCGAGCAGCCACACTTCATCGCCGGGGCGCAGCGCGGCGGTGGGCAGCTCGATCAAGCCGTCGCGGGGGCGGGCGGCGAACTCGAGCTGCACCAGGTCGCCCAGCCGCAGGGCCGGGATAGCCGCCGTGTTTGCAGCGGGGTCGGGCGCCTCGAGGCCGAGCGGGTCGTCCACGGCCACCAGCAGCTGTGCCATCAGCCCGTTCTCTTCCAGCGCCGGCAGCACGGCGATCAGCTCGCCCCGGCGCGCCTGATCCGCGGGCCAGCTGCGGCTGGTCAGCGTCACCGCGCTGCCTGGGCGTTCGTCGCCGGCCGGCTCCAGCCACGCCAGGGCATCGACGGGCAGCGAGACGCGTACCCAGAAGCGCGATACATCGACCAGATGCAGCAGCTCGGTGCCGCTGGCGACCTCGCTGCCGGCACCCAGCAGGCGCGCCTGCACCATGCCGCGCCAGGGGCGGTCAGCGTGGTGCGTTCGAGGTCGAGCCGGGCGCGGTCCCGCGCGGTGCGCGCCCGCTCCACTTCCGCCTCGGCCTGCCGCAGCTGCGGCTCGCGCAGCACCAGGGCGCGGCGCTCTGCGGTCAGTTCGCGGCCGAAGCTCTGATACTCGGCCTGAGCGCGTTGCTGTTCGCCGCGCTCCATGGCCAGCGCGGCTTCGGCCTGCGCCAGCGTGGCTTCGGTGTCGCGCAGCGCCAGTCGCAGGTCGGCGTCGTCCAGGCGGGCCACGGTGGCCCCGGCCTCCATCACCTGCCCGGGCAGGGCCTCGGGGAAAACTCCAGCAGCCGCCCCGCTACCCGGCTGGCCAGGCGTGCCTCGCGCTCGGCCACCACGCGGCCGAAGCCGTGCAGGCGCGGGGCCACGCTGCGCGGTTGTGCGCTGACCACTTCCACCAGCGGCGGCGGCGCGGGCGGCGGGGCGCGGCGCTCCACCCGCGGCGGCTGATTGATCAGCCACCAGGCGGTGGCCAGGCCGGCGGCCAGCACCACCAGGGCGAGCAGCGCCCCCACGGAGACGCGCCCGGCCTGGCGGGCGCGGATGAATGAGCGGGAGCGGGGTAGGGCAACGACGGATGGCGGCATGAGGGACTCGTCACGGCAGGCGGCCTTGCCAGTATCACCCGCCGGCATGCAGTCAATGGGCATGAAGCGTGCAAGCAGTGTGCAAGCGAGGCGGGGTCACAGGGTCAGGAAGAACAGGATCAGCGGCGGCGACAGCAGCGACAGCAGGAAGCCGCTGACCACGGCCAGCGGCACGCAGGCCACGCCGCCGTGCTGCTGTATCACCGGCAGCGTGAAGTCCATGGAGGTGGCCCCGCCGTAGCCGATGGCAAGCGGCGCATGGTAGCGAATCAGCAGCGGGATCAGCACGAAGGCCAGCAGTTCGCGGGCGAGATCGTTGAAGAAGGCGACGCCCCCGAGCACTGGGCCGAGCTGGTCGCCCACCAGGATCCCCGACAGCGAGTACCAGCCGAACCCCGAGGCCATGGCCAGCCCTTCGTTCCAGCGCAGGTCGAGCAGCGGTGCCGCCGCCAGCCCGCCGAGCAGCGAACTGAGGGCCACGGTGACCGCGATCGCCAGGCCGTGGCGGTTGAGCAGGATCTGGCGCAGCGGCATGCCGGAGTTGCGCAGCTGGCAGCCAATCAGCGCGAGCAGCGCATACAGGGTCCACTCGGCCAGCGTCTCGGCATGGCCGTAGACGGCATCGCCGCCCAGCCAGCCCAGCCCCAGGCCCAGCAGCACCCCACCCAGCACCACGCCGACCAGCGCCAGCGAGCCGAGCATGGCCGCCAGCTTGGTGGTGGGTGCGCCGGCCACGATCGGCGAGTGCTCGAAGCGCAGCGCCAGGCGCCGCGACAGCCACCACAGCGCCAGCAGGTTGGCACAGGTGATGACCAGGAAAAGCTGCAGCGCCTGGCTGCCCATGCGGGACAGCTCGGCCAGCAGGTCGTCGAGGCCGGCCAGGCTGATGCCCATCAGCAGCAGGATCAGGTAGACCGAAGCATTGACCCCGCGGTTGATCAGGTGCATCAGCCCGGCATGGCGAACCGGCACCAGGTAGCCCAGCAGCAGTGGCAGCAGCACGATCAGCAAGCCGGATAACATTCTCGACGCCCTTGTCCCGTGGCCGCGTTGCGCGGCGAAAGCCGCTTACCTTAGCAGGATTTTTCCCTGATTTCCGCGGCTTGCGGTAACACCCTGGCGGGAAGAGCTGGCCGCTCTGAGAGCCGCTGCCGACGCGGCCGTCAGGCCGCGTTGCGCGAGCTGCGGCGTGCTTCGGTAGCCCGGTTTATCCTTGTATCAATAGCTTGCTATTGGTTGACCTGAGTCAATCAATCCCCCGCTGCGGGAGGTGGATGAGTGATTTGATGCATATCAAATATTACAATTGGAAACGGAATTAACGCAGAAGATCACGCTGAAGTTGCCTCGGCATACCGCCACCCAGGAGGGTGCATGCTCCGCTCGAAAATGATCCACCTTTCCGTTGGACGTAAGGTCGCCGTCATCGTCGCCCTACCGTTGTTGATCTTGCTGCTGGTCATGGTCAACGAGTCGCTGAACCGCTTTCAGGTCGGCCAGGAGGCCAGGCAGCTCGAGATGATGGCCAACATGGCCGAGCTGTCGGGCCAGGTGCTGGC
This sequence comes from Halomonas sp. E19, assembly GCF_052439355.1. NCBI lineage: Bacteria > Pseudomonadati > Pseudomonadota > Gammaproteobacteria > Oceanospirillales > Halomonadaceae > Halomonas > Halomonas sp. E19. The sequence goes on from NZ_JBNFWU010000001.1 coordinate 405,720, forward strand.
GGAGACGCAGCGCGAGCGGGCCGAACGGCGGTGTTCCTCTCCACGGGCGGCACCTCCTATGCACAGGAGCTCATCCAGCAGCGCGGCAGTACGGACCAGGCGCTGGCGCTGATGCTGAGCCAGCTGGCTGTGGTAAACGATACGGTCGACGATGCCGTCTTTTCGCGCCTGGCCGCGGAGGCCAGGAGCGTATCCAAGGGCTGGAGGCCCTGCGCGGCAGCGTCGACGGGCTGCGCATCGCGACCAGCGAAAGCACCCGTTACTACACGCAGCTGAATGCGACCCTGCTGGACACCATCGGCCGGCTCGCTCACCTCGTCAACCAGGCGGGCGTGGCACGCGACCTCAACGGCTACTACGCCCTGATGCGTGCCCAGGAACTCTCCGGCATCGAGCGGGCCATGCTGTCAGGCGTCTTCGGCAACGACACCATCGACCAGCAGGGCTACAGCCAGTATCGCCAGCTGGCCGGTGAAATCGACGGCGCCATCAGCAATGCCCGGGCGTTCTTCAACGCCGAGATACGCGGGCTGCTTGACGAGCGCCTGAGCGGCCCGGAAATCGACCGAGTGGAAACCCTGCGCCAGCGCTTCATGCAGGCAGGGACCGGCGGTAACTACGGCGTGGACCCCACCCAGTGGTTCGACTGGCAGACGGTCAAGATCGATCGCATGAAGGAGGTGGGCGATGCGGTCGGGGTGGGCATCACCCTGCGGGCCGAGCAGCTGAGCCACAGCGCACGTCGCTCGCTGCTGGGCTATCTGGTGGTGATGCTGGTCGCCGTGCTGACGACGGGAAGCCTGGCCACCTTCATTTCGCGGCGTATCGTGCTGCCGCTGCGTGACACGGCCGACGCCATGCGCGATATCGCCCAGGGCGAGGGCGACCTGACCAAGCGGATCCCGGTGAAGTCGCAGGATGAGATCGGCAACGTGGCGGAGCGCTTCAACGAATTCGCCCAGCGCATGCAGACGACCCTGCGCGAGGTGCGGGCGAGCGCGGGTTCGGTGAACCTGGCCTCCGGCGAGGTGGCGAGGGGCGGTGAGGACCTGGCCTCGCGCACCGAACAGGCGGCGGCCAGCCTTCAGCAAACCGCCTCGGCCATGGAGGAGATCGCCGCCACCGCCAAGCATAGCCAGGAGCTGACGGCGCAGGCCAGGCGGCTCTCCGTGGCCACTCAGGACACCGTGCAGCGCGGTACCCAGGCGATGGACAAGGTCGAGGTCACGATGGAGGAGATCAGCCGCTCGGCGCAGGAGATCGAAGCCATCATCTCGCTGATCGATTCGATCGCCTTCCAGACCAACCTCCTGGCGCTGAACGCCTCGGTTGAAGCGGCCCGGGCCGGCGAGCACGGGCGCGGCTTTGCCGTCGTGGCGCAGGAGGTGCGCACCCTGGCCAACAAGTCGGCCGAAGCCTCGCAGAAAATCGGCAGCCTGATCAAGCAGTCGGTGAGCCAGGTCGAGGACGGCAGCGAGATTGTCAAGCAGGCGGGACAGGCGATGCGGGAGATCCTGCGTGATGTGACCCAGGTCGCCACGGTGATGAACGAGATCGACTCGGGCATCCACGAACAGACGAACGGTATCGAGGAGGTCAATCGGGCCGTGGCGGAAATGGACGCCATGACCCAGCACAATGCCACCCTGGTGGAGCAGAACCGCTCGGCGGCGGCGGAGATGAACCGCCAGGCCACGCAGCTGCATGAGCTGGTCGGCACCTTCATCCTCGGCCAGGAAAGCCGCGACGCCGGACGGTTGGGCGTGGTGCTGCCGGCCTCGGGCGAGGCCTCGCAGCGGCGGCTTCCCGCCGCCGCACCGCTGGCTCTCGGCGCGCCGGGGCGCAGGAACGCGGACGAGTGGACCGAGTTCTAGCGCCAGCCCGAGTGCTCGCGTTGGTCCACGTTCCGGCTGCCCACGTTCTGGCTGCCCAAGTGCCGGCTGCGCACGTTCCGTCACCCCCTGGTATGGCTGCCTAAGCGCTAGCGGCGGCTGAAAGGATCAGGGCGCTTCCGTTTCCAGTGCGCGCAGCGTCAACCGGCTTCGCCGCTCGCCTTCGCGGTGGTACTCCGCCGCCAGCAGCAGCCCCGGCATCTCGGGGTGGAAGTGGAACAGCAGCTGTCGATCCGGGGTCTCGGGGTCCACCACCTCCACCTTGACGGCGTCGAAGCGCCCGGCCGGCAGCGTGAGCGGGGCACGTTCGACGATCCGATAGTCGACGCTCTCCTCACGGCCGCGATGGTCCTGGTAGACGAAGCGACACGTGGCCTGGCAGCCGCCATTGGCCGCGCGTCGCGACAGCTCCACCAGCGCCGCCTGGCGGTCGAGGCGTTCGCCCAGCTCGTCGCTGCCCAGCCGATAGCTGCCCCGCACGCCGAGTAGCGAATAGCCGCTGGCATAGTTCACCGAACGCACGCCTTTCGGCGTCTCGATGAAGCGGCTTTGCTCGTTGCCTCGTGCCACGGCGATGGCGGCTTCCATGCGGCTCTGCCAGTGCCCGCTTTCACGGCTCAGGCGATGGTCGATGGAGGCATTGGGCCAGCCCTTCACCTCCAGCCGGTAGCTGGCGCTGAATGGCGTGAGCGTCGCGTCGTCGGCCTGGGCGGCGCCGAGGCCAAGGGCCGGCGCCAGCACGGCCAGGGCCAGCAGGGCAAGGCGGCGTCGAAATCGCATCATGTCGGGCTACCTGAAATGAAGAGGAGTGGCACTGCTGGGAACCCGCCGGCGGGCCAGGGTTCCCCCTTGCTGTGCAGTTCCTCGCTTGGCTCGTGCCGCAGGCTGGCCTGGCGAAGGTAAAACGATCGAACGGGTTGAACGGCGAATTCACGGCTCGTCAACGCTTTTAGGCGACACCTGCGGCCGACAGGCGCGAAGCGTGACGCTGGTCAAAAAATCGCCAAATGCTGACGAAAGGGTGCCTAAACGCCGGCTGGCGACCTCAAGCCCTGGATCTTTGCGCCGAAAGTAGTGGGGAAGGCGGCAGGCACTTCCTTTCGGGTGCCGTGCGCCTGTTGCTACGGCCGACGGATATCACAACAACAACGGCATGCCGACATGCCTCGTCCCGTTGATTCCCCTACCAGATATCAGTGAGTTCGGCAGGACAACGATCATGAAAAACCTACTCCACCGTATTCCCATGTCGCGCAAGTTCATGCTGGCCCTGGCCCTGCCGCTGCTGGTGCTGCTGTGGCTGGCCGGCAGCGGCATTCTCGAGCGCCAGCAGTTCGCCAGCAACATGGCCGACATGCAGCGACTCACGGACCTGGCCTATGCCAGCGGCAGCGCTGGTCCATGAGCTGCAGGTCGAGCGCGGCATGTCGGTCGGCTTCCTCTCCAGCCGCGGCGAGCGCTTTGCGACACAGCTGCCAGAGCAGCGCTCCCAGGTCGATGGCCGGCTGGCGAGCTTTCGCTCCTTTGCAGCTGAAACCGAGGCCATGAGCGCCGACCCCCGGGTGGCCGACTATGTCCGGGCGATCGAGCAGCGGCTGGCCGACATCGTTCGCCTGCGGCCCGGCATCGACCGCCTGGAAGTAAACCAGGCCGAGGTCATCGAGACCTATACCGGCCTGGTGGAAGGGCTGCTGGGCCTGGTGGGAAGGATTTCCTCGTTTACCAACGAGGGCCGGGTGTCGAGCCGCCTGGCGGCCTACCATGCCCTGCAGTCGCTCAAGGAGACGGCCGGCGTGGAGCGGGCGGTGCTGACCCAGGCCTTCTCCAGCAACGCCATGTCCAACGAAGCCTACCAGCAGTTCGTGCTGCTGCTGGGAGAAGAGGAAGCCTTCATGAAGAGCTTCCAGGCGCTGGCCAACGATGCCCTGGTCGAGCTGTTGGCTGCGGCCATGACGCATGAAGAGGCGGCGCTGCTCGAGATGATGCGTCGCATAGCGCTCACCCGCGGCATCAACGGCGGCTATTCGCTGGACCCGCAGCGCTGGTTCGAGACCCAGACGCGCAAGATCAACCGGCTGAACGACGTAGCAGTGACGCAGATCGCCAGCGTGCGCGAACAGGCGGCCGAGCTGAGCGCGGCGGCCCGCAATGCGCTGATCCTCTACGTGGTCGCGACCCTGCTCAGCGTGCTGGCGGCGGTGGCGTTTTCGGTGGCTATCGTGCGCAGCATCGTACTGCCGCTGCGCGCCGCGCTGACCTCGATCCAGACCCGCGACGGCGACCTGACACAGCGGCTGGCGGTGCCCGGCAGCGACGAGCTTTCGCAGCTCTACGCCGGCTTCAACGAATCCACCGCCCACATGGAAGCTTTGGTGGCCAATATCCAGCGGGGTGCGCTGGGGGTCGGCAGCGCCAGCAGCGAGATCGCCCAGGGCAACGAGGACCTAGCCAGCCGCACCGAGGAGCAGTCCTCCTCGCTGGTGGAAACCGCCACCAGCATGGAGCAGATCACCTCGACGGTGCGCCAGTCGGCCGACAGCGCGCGCCAGGCGCAGAGCATGACCGAGGAGGCCGCGGCCCGCGCCGAGCAGGGCAGCCAGGTGGCGGACCAGGCGCGCCAGGCGATGCAGGGGATCTTCGAGGCCAACCGGCAGATCACCGCCATCGTCGAGGCGATCGACAGCATCGCCTTCCAGACCAATCTGCTGGCGCTCAACGCTTCGGTGGAGGCGGCGCGGGCCGGCGAGCATGGCCGCGGCTTCGCGGTGGTAGCGGGCGAGGTGCGCAAGCTGGCCAGCCGCAGCGCCGAGGAGGCCGAGCGCATTCGCCAGCTGGTGAGCAACAATGCCAAGCGCGTCGAGGTGGGCAACGGCCTGGTGGGACAGACCCACGAGGCGCTGGCGGAAATCACCCGCAGCGTGCGCCATGTGGCCAACCTGGTGTCCGACATGTCGGCGGCCACCACCGAGCAGTCGGCGGGTATCGAGCAGATCAACCAGGCGGTGGCCCAGCTTGAGGAGACCACCCAGCAGAACGCCGCGCTGGTGGAGCAGGTGGCGGCAGCCAGCCGCTCGCTGGATGAGCAGGCCGGCGTCATGGCCGAGCTGACCTCGCGCTTCCGGGTCAGCGGTGCGAGAGCGTCGATCGTGTCAGGCCCGGTGGTGGCATTGAGCCGCGATCCTGCCCCGCGACTGGCACAGCTTGCCTGAGCTCAGGCAGACGACGGGACATAGCGGCGGGCTCAGGCCCGCCGCTGGCGTTGGGGCGTCAGTAACCCGCCTCGGGGTCGACGGTTTCCAGCGTGTCGCCGGCCTCGAAGGCGCGGATCGCCTCGGCCACCTGGTCGACCGCTTCATGCAGCGGGGTGGGGCCGGCCATGTGCGGCGTCACCCAGAGGCGTGGGTGTGACCATAGCGGGCTCGCCTCGGGCAGCGGCTCCTCGGGGAAGGCGTCGAGGATGGCGCCGCGCAGCCGGCCCTCCCGCTCGCCTTCACCCAGCGCCGCAAGCAGCGCCGCCTCGTCGATCAGGCTGCCGCGACCGGGGTTGACCAGGCTGGCGCCCTCGGGCAGGGCGGCCAGCGCCCGGGTGTCGATGATATGGCGGGTCGATGCTGTGCCCGGCAGCAGCAGCACCAGGGTGCGCACCTGGCCGAGCAGCTCGGCCAGGCCCGCGTCGCCGTGGTGGCAGCTAATGCCCTCGAGCGTCTTGGGCGAGCGGCTCCAGCCGTGCACCGGGAAGCCGTCGGCGGCGACCATGGCGGCCACCTTGCTGCCGATGGCGCCAAGGCCGAGCACGCCCACCGGCCAGTCGCGCTTGGCGGTGACGGCATGCTCGCGCCATTCGCGGCTGGCCTGCTGGCGCCGGTAGCGGTCGAAGTCGCGCTGGAAGTGCAGCACCCCGTAGCGCACGTAGTCGCCGATCAGCTCGGCCATGCCGGCGTCGCGCAGCTTGACGATGGGCACGCCCTCGGGAAGGGCCGGGTTGTTCAGCAGGGCATCCACGCCGGCCCCAAGGTTGACGATGCCGCGAGCGCGGGTCTGCTCGGCCAGCAGCGCCTGCGGCGGCTTCCACACCGCCAGGTAGTCGGCGTCGCGGCGCTGGTCGGCGGGATCGTCGGCGGTGACAATCTTGGCCTCGGGCAAGCGTTCGGCCAGGGCGTCGCGCCAGGCTTCGATGTCGTCAATGTGCAGCAGGACTCGCATGGCGGCTCCTCGTTCGCTGGTGTGTTCGGTGGGCAGGCCCGTCAATAGACGATCTGCATCATGGGCGGCGGCGCTTCGTCGAGCAGGCCCGCCAGGCGCCGCAGCCCCTCCTCGAGGCGGACGATGTCCTGCTCCGCCCCCAGGCTTGCGCGGATCCGCCGGGGCGGCGGGGTCTGCTCGACCATGAACGGTACCGCCGTGGTGATCGCCAGCCCCTCCTGTTCGGCCAGTTGCTGCAGCTCCTCGGCGCGCCAGGCGTCGGGCAGGGTGATCCACACATGCAGGCTGGTGGGCCGCGATTCCAGCGCATGCTGGCGCAGCAGGCGCGCGGCCAGGCGCTGGCGCTGGCCGAGCAGCTCGCGCTGTTCGGCGGCCATGGCCTCGACGCTGCCGTCGGCCAGCCAGCGGTCGGCCAGCTCGAAGATCAGCGGTGTGGCCATCCAGGTGGTGGCACGCATGCGCGGCAGCACGTGGTGCAGCTGGCCGCGGGGCACGGTGAGGTAGCCGGCGCGCAGGCCCGGTACGGTGACCTTGGTCAGGCTGGTGACATGAAAGCTCAGCTGCGGGATTCGCGCTGCGATGGGGGTCAGCCCCGGCGACTCCAGCAGGGCGTGGACGTCATCCTCGATCAGCCACACCCGATGGCGCGCCAGCACCTCGGCCACGGCGTCGCGCCGGGCCTCGCCCATGGTCGCCCCGGTGGGGTTGAGCTGGGTCGGCGTCAGGTAGAGCGCGCGCGGCTTGAAGCGCTGGCAGGCCAGTTCCAGCGCTTCCGGCACAATGCCCTCGGCGTCGATGGCGATGCCGCGCAGCTGAAAACCGAGCGTGCGCGACAGCGCGATCAGGCCGTGGTCGGTCAGCGCCTCGGTCAGCACCAGGTCGCCGTGCTGCACCACGCTGGAGATCGCCAGCATCAAGCCGTGGGCGGCGCCGTTGCAGAGGATGCGGTCGTCCATCTCGCCGGGCACGTGCAGGCGCGACTGTAGCCAGGCGCTGGCGCGTTCGCGCTGGTGGGGCAGGCCGGCGATGGGCCGACAGGCGCTGATCACCTCAGAGCTGGCCGACTCGGCCAGCTCCGCCAGCGCCTGGCGAAAGCGCAGGTGGTGGCCGGGCGGGCAGACCGCATGGGCGATGGAGAGATCGATCAGCGGCGCCTCGTGGCGAGCCTCGTGGGCGCGCAGATAGGCCGATTCGCGGGCGTCGTCCAGCGCGTTGATCCAGGTGCCGCTGCCGACCCGCGCCTGGACCAGGCCCATCTTCTCGGCCTGGGCGTAGGCCCGCGACACCGTCTGCACGCTTACGCCGAGCGCCTCGGCGAGCTGACGGTGGGTCGGCAGCCGGGTGCCGGGGACGAGCTCGCCCTGACGCACCGCCTCCGACAGGGCGCGAGCGATGGCCAGGTACTTGGGGCCCGTATCCGTCAGGTACGGGGTCAGGTCAATTGTCATGATTCAATAAAGCCTTTGACGGCCTGCCAATAGCCGGTGCTACTATCAGCTTAGCGGTTTTGTTCGCAGATTGTCATGGTTTTGGCGATTTAAGGTCAGGACAATCTGGTGCGGCAGCCTGGCTTCGCACCACCCGGCGACCGCCCTTGGCCCGGCCCTCTCCCCTGGAGACGGCCGGTTATTGGTGATGCGATGGCGAGTGGCCAAATGACTCAGGTATCCCTGCCCTTCACTCGTGAGGAATACGCAAGCCGACTCTGGAAGGTGCGGGCCGAAATGGCCAGCCGCGGAATCGACGTGCTGGTGATCAGCGACCCTTCCAACATGGCCTGGCTGACCGGCTACGACGGCTGGTCCTTCTATGTGCATCAATGCGTGCTGGTGGGCCTGGAAGGCGAGCCGGTCTGGTACGGGCGGAGGATGGACGCCAACGGGGCGCTGCGCACCTGCTGGCTCGACCCCGCCAACATCACCTACTACCCCGACTACTATGTCCAGAACCCGGACATGCACCCCATGGACTACCTGGCCCAGTCGATCATGCCCGATCGCGGCTGGCATCAGGGCGTGGTGGGGCTGGAAATGGACAACTACTACTTCTCGGCCAAGGCCTACCAGAGCCTGGTGCGCGAGCTGCCCCATGCGCGCTTCCTGGATGCCAACTCGCTGGTCAACTGGTGCCGCAAGATCAAGTCGCCCCAGGAGATCGCCTACATGCGCATCGCCGGCAAGATCGTCGAGGGCATGCACTCGCGCATCCTCGAAGTGATCGAGCCGGGCCTGCCCAAGAGCAAGCTGGTGTCGGAGATCTATCGGGTCGGCATCGAAGGTTGGGTCGACGAGAACGGTAAGGTCTATGGCGGCGACTACCCGGCCATCGTGCCCATGCTGCCCACCGGCAAGGATGCCGCCGCCCCCACCTGACCTGGGACGACACCCCTTCCGCGAGGGTGAGGGCACCTTCTTCGAGATCGCCGGCGTGTTCAAGCGCTACCACGCGCCGCTGTCGCGCACGGTGTTTCTGGGGCGGCCGCCGAAGGACTTCGTGCGCGCCGAATCGGCGCTGCTCGAAGGCATCGAGAACGGCCTGGCCGTGGCCAAGCCCGGCAACCGCACCGCCGACATCGCCATGGCGCTGGGCGCGGCCATGGACAAGTACGGCTTCGACCGCGGCGGCGCACGCTGCGGCTACCCGATCGGGATCAGCTATCCACCGGATTGGGGCGAGCGCACCATGAGCCTGCGCCCCTCGGACGAGACCATCCTCGAACCCGGCATGACCTTCCACTTCATGCCGGGCCTGTGGCAGGACGACTGGGGGCTCGAGATCACCGAGAGTATCCTGATCACCGAGACCGGCTGCGAAGCGCTGGCCAACTTTCCCCGCCAGCTGTTCGTGCGCTGAGAAGCAAGCGACAACTGCCAGCGCGAAAGGCGCCGGGGACGAGCCGAAGAGGCGTTAGGCCTGTTGCCGGAACCGCCCCGAGCAGTTGCCCATAGCACAAGGAGTTCCAGGAAAATGACCAAGCGACCCAGTCCGATCAGCGCCACCGTCGACTTCGAGGCCGACGGCGTTCAGCACGGCTTCCTCAAGCTGCCGATCTCCACCGACGAGTCGGCCTGGGGGCGGTAATGATCCCGGTCACCGTGGTCAAGAACGGCGCGGGCCCCACGGCGCTGCTGACCGGCGGCAACCACGGCGACGAGTACGAGGGCATCACCTCGCTGCTGAAGCTGGCCAACACCCTGCGCGCCGAAGAGGTGAGCGGGCGCGTGATCATCGTGCCGATGATGAACATGCCGGCGGCCATGGCCGGCCGGCGCACCTCGCCGATGGACGGCGGCAACCTCAATCGCAGCTTCCCCGGCGACCCCGACGGCACGGTGACCGAGAAGATCGCCGACTACTTCACTCGCGAGCTGGTGCCGCTGGCCGACGTGGTGCTCGACCTGCACTCCGGCGGTCGCACCCTGGACATCATCCCGTTCGGTGCCTCTCACGTGCTCGATGACCCCGAGCAGCAGCGCCAGGCCCTGGAAGGGGCCAAGGCGTTCGGCGCCCCCTACGCCATGATGATGTTCGAACTCGATGCCGCGGCGCTGTTCGACACCGCGGTGGAGAGCCAGGGCAAGGTGTTCGTGGCCACCGAGCTGGGCGGCGGCGGCACCTCGACCCCCGAGAGCCTGGCCCTCACCGAGCGCGGCGTGCGCAACTTCCTGATCCACTTCGGCCTCATCGAGGGCGAGGTGGAGATGCCCGCCGAGCCGCAGGTCTATCTCGACATGCCGGATGCCAGCTGCTACGTGCAGAGCGAGCATACCGGCCTGCTGGAGCTGACCCTGGCGCTGGGCGACCGGGTGGCAAAAGGCCAGGTGATCGCGCGGGTCTACGACCTCACCCGCAGCGGCGCCGCACCGGTGGAGTACCGCGCCGGGCGCGACGGCATCCTGGCGGCGCGGCGCTTCCCGGCGCTGGTCAACATGGGCGACACCATCGCCGTGATCGCCGACGTCGTCGATTCGCTGGGCTAGGCCGCGGCGGCGTGCAGGCCACGGGCCTGGCGGAAAGCCAGGCCCGATGAGAAAGAGAGACCGATGAAGCTCGACAGATACGACCTGAAGATTCTCGAGATCCTGTCCCGCGACGGGCGCATCACCAAATCGAAGCTGGCCGAGGCGATCAACCTCTCGGTCAGCCCCTGCTGGGAGCGGGTGCGGCGGCTGGAGCAGGCCGGCGTCATCCAGGGCTACAGCGCGCGCCTCAACCCCGATGCGCTGGTCAAGCGTACCCCGGTATGGGTGCAGATCGAACTCAAGCAGCACAATGCCGAGAGCTTTGCCCGCTTCGAGGCGCTGGTGCGCGACACCCCCGAGGTCACCGAGTGCGTGGCGGTGGGTGGCGGGGTCGACTACCTGCTGAAGGTCGAGGCCGACTCCGTCGACGCCTACCAGCGGCTGATCGACGAGTGGCTGACCTCCGATGTCGGCATCGAGCGCTACTTCACCTATATCGTGACCAAAGCGGTCAAGCAGAAGACCCCTTCCTCAGCCCCGAAAGCCTGGCCTGAGCGGGCGCCAGAAAAAACGCTCACTTTGTCCGAAAGGACAAAAAACCGCATCGCCCACGGCGGCGATCGAAAAGTCCTCCCCGCCGCTTCCCCTTACCCTGTACCCATCGAGCAGCCGCCGGCTGCTCGCTCGTTTTGCCACGCTCGGCGACGCAGAGGATGCGCCGAGTCTAGGGGAGGTGCTGCATGAACATGAAGCTGTTCCGGACGCTGTCCACCATGCTTGACGATCCACGCCTGTTCCGGCAGCACGCCTACGTGAACGGCAGGTGGACCCACGGCGAAGGCGGCCGCGAGGAAGCCGTGTTCGATCCCGCTACCGGCGATGCCATTGGCCACATTCCCTGGCTCGAAGCGCACCAGGTCCGCGAGGCGGTGGATGCCGCCGATGTCGCCTTCAAGCACTGGCGGGCGCTGCGCGCCGACGAGCGTGCCGAACGGCTCATGGCCTGGCACGACCTGCTGCAGGCCAACCGCGAGGATCTCGCACGCATCATGACCCTGGAGCAGGGCAAGCCGCTGCCCGATGCCCGCGGCGAGGTGGAGTACGGCGCCAGCTTCGTGCGCTGGTTCGCCGAGGAGGGCAAGCGCACCTTCGGCGAGACCATTCCCAGCCACATCCCCAATGCCGCCCTGGGCACGCTCAAGGAGCCGGTGGGCATCGCCGCGCTGATCACGCCGTGGAACTTCCCGCTGGCGATGATCACCCGCAAGGCCGCCGCCGCCCTGGCCGCCGGCTGCACGGTGATCGTCAAGCCGGCCGGCGAGACGCCGTTCTCGGCGCTGGCGCTGGCCGAGCTGGCCGAGCGTGCCGGCATCCCGGCAGGCGTCTTCAACGTGGTGCTGGGCGAGCCTGCGGAAGTTTCCCGAATTCTGTGTGCCGAGGAGCGCGTCAAGGCGCTATCCTTCACCGGTTCCACCCGGGTCGGCCGGCTGCTGCTGGAGCAAAGCGCCCAGACGGTGAAGCGCGTCTCGCTGGAACTGGGCGGCAACGCGCCGTTCATCGTCGGCCCCGACATGGACCCCAAGGAGGCGGCCCTGGCCGCGGTGGCGGCCAAGTTCCAGACCGCCGGTCAGGACTGCCTGGCGGCCAACCGCATCCTGGTGCACGAATCGATCCACGATGAGTTCGTCGAACACTTTGCCGAGCGCATGGCGGCGCTCACCGTCGGCAACGGCCTGGAGAGCGAGATCGACCTGGGCCCGCTGATCCATCGCCAGGCGGTGGAGAAGGCGGCGGCCATCGTCGACGACGCCATCTCCCGCGGCGCGACGCTGGTGGCCGGCGACCAGGCCGAGGCCCCGGGCGAGAACTTCTTCATGCCCGTGCTGCTCACCGGCGTAACGCCCGAGATGAAAGTCTGGCGCGAGGAGAACTTCGCCCCGGTGGCCGGCGTGACCGCCTACCGCGACGACGACGAGGTCATCGCCATGGCCAACGACACCGAGTACGGTCTGGCGGCCTATGTCTACACCCACGACATTCGTCGCATCTGGAAGCTGCTGCGGGCGCTGGAGTACGGCATGGTCAGCGTCAATTCGGTGAAGATGACCGGCCCGCCGGTGCCCTTCGGCGGCGTCAAGCAGTCGGGGCTGGGCCGCGAGGGCGGCATCACGGGGATCGATGAGTATCTCGAGACCAAGTATTACTGCCTGGGGGCTTTGGGGTCTGTTTCTGGGAGCTAGCTGCGCTTCGGCCTGGCGTTGTTGAACCGCTACCGTGAACTGCTCATGGACTAAAGACCACTCCGCGTTCCCGGCAGCGCTTCGCCTAGCCAGGCCTTTGCTCGCAGAGCTCCCGGCTCGGCAGCCCAACCTTGAGCAATAGAAACGAATTGAACATCTCCCCGCTGCGGCGGGGCATTGGAGAAGAGAGAGCCTAATGAACCAGCAGCACCGCGATCTGATCGAGCGCGACCGCAAGGTCACCTTCCACGCCTCCACCCATCTGCGCGACTTCGCCCACGGCGACGCGCCGGGCCGGGTGATTACCGGCGGCAAGGGCATCCACATCGTCGACAAGGACGGCCGCGAGTTCATCGACGGCTTCGCCGGGCTGTACTGCGTCAACATCGGCTACGGCCGCACCGAGGTGGCCGAGGCGATCTACCAGCAGGCGCTGGAGCTCTCCTACTACCACACCTACGTGGGCCACTCCAACGAGCCGCAGATCGCGCTGTCCGAGAAGATCCTCGCGCTCGCCGGCCCCGGCATGTCCAAGGTTTACTACGGCCTGGGCGGCAGTGACGCCAACGAGACCCAGCTCAAGATCGTGCGCTACTACAACAACGTGCTCGGTCGCCCGCAGAAGAAGAAGGTCATCTCGCGCCAGCGCGGCTACCACGGCTCGGGCCTGGCCACCGGCTCGCTGACCGGCCTCAAGGCGTTCCACGACCAGTTCGACCTGCCGCTGGCCGGTATCCTGCACACCGAGGCGCCGCACTACTACCAGCGCGCCGCCGAGCAGCAGGGCCTGAGCGAGCGCGAGTTCTCGCAGTTCTGCGCGCAGCAGCTGGAAGCGATGATCCTGGCCGAAGGTCCCGATACCGTGGCCGCCTTCATCGGCGAGCCGGTGCTCGGCACCGGCGGCATCGTGCCGCCGCCGGAAGGCTACTGGGAGGCGATCCAGGCGGTGCTGGCCAAGTACGACGTGCTGCTGATCGCCGACGAAGTGGTATGCGGCTTCGGCCGTATCGGCGCCGACTTCGGCAGCCACTACTACGGTATCAAGCCCGACCTGATCACCGTGGCCAAGGGCCTGACCAGCGCCTACCAGCCGCTCTCCGGCGTGATCGTCGGCGACCGCGTATGGAAGGTGCTGGAGCAGGGCACCGGCCAGTACGGCCCCATCGGCCACGGCTGGACCTACTCCGGCCACGCACTCGGCTGCGCCGCGGCGCTGGCCAATCTGGCGATCATCGAGCGTGAAGGCCTGACCGCCAACGCCGCCGAAACCGGCGCCTACCTGCAGCAGCAGATGCAGGCCGCCTTCGGCGAGCACCCCATCGTCGGCAACGTGCGCGGCGTAGGCATGCTGGCGGCACTGGAGTTCTCCGTCGACCCGGCCAAGCGCGCGCATTTCGACGCCGCGCACAAGGTCGGTGCGCGCATCGCCGCGGCGGCGCTGGACGAGAACCTGATCGCCCGCGCCATGCCCCAGGGCGACATCCTCGGCTTTGCCCCGCCGCTGGTGACGACCCGCGCCGAGGTCGACGAGATCGTCGCCCGCGCCGAGCGGGCGGTGAACCGGGTCACCGACGAGCTGGTGCGCGAGGGCGTGGTCAAGGCCGCCATGTCGCTGAGCTGAGCGCGCCGGAGCAATCCCGCCAAGGCCACGGGGGCAACCCCGTGGCCTTGTTTTCTTTGGCCCGGCCGATTGTCTAGGCTGAAGGGCATCGGCCATGAGGGCACCACGGCGACCTGCGAGACTTCCCATGACCCATTCCGAGCACGCGGTTTCCTCGCCTCGATCTACCAGGCCCGCCGCCGTATCGCCGGCCAGGCGGTTCGTACCCCGCTGGTCCGCTCCCAGGCCCTGTCGCGTCGCTTCGATGCCGAGATTCTGCTCAAGCTGGAAACCCTACAGCCCACCGGCGCCTTCAAGCTGCGCGGTGCCGCCAACATGATCGCCGCGCTGGTCGAGCGCCACGGTCGCGAGGCTCTGGCCGCCGGCGTGGTCACCGCGTCCACCGGCAACCACGGCCGCGCGGTGGCGTACGCGGCGGCGCGGCTCGGCGTGCCGGCGACGGTCTGTCTGTCGCGCCTGGTACCGGCCAACAAGGTCGCCGCCATCGAGGCGCTGGGCGCCGAGGTCAGGCGCGTGGGCGAGAGCCAGGACGAGGCCTTCGGCGAGGTCGAGCGGCTGATCCGCGAGCGTGGCATGACGCTGATTCCGCCCTTCGACGATCCGCTGATCGCGGCCGGGCAGGGCACCATCGGCCTGGAGCTGATGGAGGACGCGCCGGAGCTCGACCGGGTGGTGGTGGCGCTTTCCGGCGGCGGGCTGCTGGGCGGCATCGGTGCGGCGGTGAAGGCCATCCGCCCCGAGACCCGCCTCACCGGCGTCAGCCTCTCCCGCGGCGCGGCCATGTGGCAGAGCCTGCAGGCGGGGCGCCCCGTGGCGGTGGAGGAGGTCGAGAGCCTGGCCGATTCGCTGGGCGGCGGCATCGGCCTCGACAATCGCTGCACCTTCGCGCTGGTGCGCGAGGTAATGGACGACCACCACCAGGTCTCGGAGGCGGCCATCGCCCAGGCCATGGTCGACCTCCTCGAGCATGAGAAGCTGCTGGTGGAAGGGGCCGCGGCGGTGGGGCTGGCCGCCCTGTGCGAAGGGGGCATCGACGTGCGCGGCCAGCGGGTGGTGCTGGTGCTCTCAGGCAACGGCGTGGCGCTGGAGACGCTGGACAGGGCGCGCGCCCTGTGCGGGCGCTGAGGCGAACAGCACAGACCAACCAGGAGGAAGGGATGAAGCTCTATCGACGCGATGAGATCGAGGCTGCGGTGGGCATCGACCACGAGGCGCTGCGCCAGGTCGAGGCGGGCTTCGCCGCTCTGGGGCGCGGCGAGGCGGTACAGCCGCCGATCCTGTCGATGGCCATGGAGGAGTTCAACAGCGAGGTCGACGTCAAGACCGCGCATATCCGCGGCTGGCCGCACTACGCGATCAAGGTCAGCAGCGGCGCCTTCGACAATCCAAAGCGCGGCCTGCCGAGCCTGAGCGGGCTGATGATGCTGTTCTCCGCCGAGACCGGCCGGGTCGAGGCGGTGCTGTTCGACGAGGGCTACCTGACCCTGGTGCGCACCGCCCTGGCCGGCGCGATCGCCGCCAAGCATCTGTCCCGCCAGGAGAGCCGCCGCGTGGCGGTGCTCGGCGCCGGCGAGCAGGCCAGGCATCAGGTCGAGGCGCTGCGCCTGGTGCGCAACGTCGACACCCTGGACGTCTGGGCGCGTCGCCGCGAAGCGGCCGAGGCCTATGCCGAGGCGATGCGCGGCCAGGGCTTCGAGGTCACCGTGCACGACAGCGTGCACGCCGCCTGTGCCCGGGCCGACATCATCGTCACCACCACGCCCTCGCGGCAGCCGCTGCTGTTCGCCCGCGACCTGCCCGAGGGCGTGCACGTTACCGCCATGGGCTCGGACAGCCCCGACAAGCGCGAGCTCGATGAATCGGTGCTGACCCGCGCCGACGCCGTCGTCTGCGATACGCGCGCCCAGAGTGAGCACAACGGTGAGCTCAAGGTCTTTGCCAACGCGGGACGCGAGCCGCCGTTTGCGGTGCATGAGCTGGGCCGGGTGATCGAACGGGGTGAGCGGCTGCGAAACGCCGAGGCGGCCATTACCCTGTGCGACCTCACCGGCACCGGCGTGCAGGACACCGCCATCGCCAGCTTCGCCCTGGCGCAGCTGGCGGGTCACCGGGCCTGAGCGCACGCGCCGGCTTGAGCCCCGGCGCGGTAGCGCCCATGCTGTGCGCTGAGTCCTTGCACCAGGAGCAAAGCAGATGGCAGCGACGACGGTTCTGGCCTTCGACGTCTACGGCACCCTGATCGACACCCACGGCGTGGTCACCGAACTGGAAGCCCGGCTCGGGCGCAGCGGCAAGGAAGGCATGGCCGCCGAGTTCTCGCGACGCTGGCGCGACAAGCAGCTGGAGTACAGCTTTCGCCGCGGCCTGATGGGCGCCTATGTGCCCTTCGGGCAGTGCACCCGCGAGGCGCTGGACTTCACCGACCGGGCACTGCAGGCCCAGCTCGCAGACGTCGACAAGGAGCACCTGATGGCGGTCTACGCACGGCTGCCGGCCTTCCCCGAGGCTACCGAGGCGCTGGCGCGGCTGTCGGCGGCCGGCATGCGCTGCGTGGCCTTTTCCAACGGCACCTTCGAGGCGGTGGACGGCCTGCTCGAACAGGCCGGGCTGCGCGAGCGCTTCGAGGACGTGATCAGCGTCGACGAGGTCAAGCGCTTCAAGCCCGACCCCGCCGTCTATGCGTATCTGCGCAACCGCCTTGACGTCGCCCCCGGCGACACCTGGCTGATCTCCAGCAACCCCTTCGACGTGATCGGTGCCCGCCACGCCGGGCTGCACGCCGCCTGGGTGCGGCGCAGCCTCGATGCCCCCTTCGACCCCTGGGGCATCGAGCCGGACCTGACCGTTCCCGACCTGGTAGCGCTGGCGAACCGGCTGGGCTGAACCGGCGCGGTCACTCGTGCCGGCGGGCGCTGGGAGAGGGCCGCGGCGGCACCTCGTCGACGCCGGGCTTGGCGAAGGCGGCGCTGCCGAGGTCGTCGCTGTCATCGTCATCGCTGTCGGCGCCTCGACCGCCTGCACCAGATCGGTGATCGTCTACGTCATTGAACGGCTCATCGAACAGGTCGGGCTGGGCGTCGTCATACATCATCTCCAGCGCCAGCGGGCTGGTCTGGGTCATTGGCTCGAAGTGGGCGGGGTGGCCGTAGACCAGCGCGGAGACGTGCCGCCGGCGGAAAAGCGCATAGACACCGAGCAGCGCCAGCACCGCGGCGATGTAGAGCGGCAGCGCCTGGGGGCCGAGTGCGCCCATCAGCGCGCCGGCAAGGATCGGCGCCAGCGCGCTGCCCGCCCCTGGGTCACCAGCATGTCCGTCGAGGCCGAGACCACCTCCTCGGGGCGCAGCTGGTCGATCAGCTGCGCCACCGCCAGCGGGTAGATGGCGAACGAGGCCCCGCCCCACAGGAAGAACAGCCCCAGCAGCGCCGTCTGGTTGGGGGCGAAGGGCATCAGTGCGGCCAGCGCCGCGGCGGCGACCACCACCCAGGTCATTACCTGCGCGCGGTCGTGCTTGTCGGAGAAGCGCCCGATGGGCAGCTGCAGCAGCGCCCCGCCGAGGATGGTCACGCTCATCAGCATGCCCACGTCACCGGCGCTCCAGCCCAGCTGGCGTGCATAGAGCGGCGCCATGCCCCAGAAGGCGCCCATGGCCAGCCCCGAGAGCACCGAGGCCGCCACCGCCAGCGGTGCGAAGCCGATCAGCGCCTTGAGGCTGCTGGTGGCGGTTTCGGGCACCGCCGGCTGCTGGCGGCGGGTTAGGGTGATCGGCAGCAGCGCCCAGCTGATCAGGATCGCGGTGACGGCGAACAGCAGGAAGCCGCCAGGCGTATCCAGGCGCAGGATCTGCTGGGCCGCGGCGATTGCCCCCAGGTTGACCAGCATGTAGACGGCGAAGATGCGTCCGCGCTGGTGGCTGGCCGCCTGGCCGTTGAGCCAGCTCTCGACCACCGTCATCAGGGTGACGAAGGCCAGGCCGTAGAAGAAGCGCAGCACGACCCACACCCAGGGGTCGACGAAGATGATGTGCAGCAGCGCGCCCGAGGCGCACAGCGCGGCGCAGAAGGCGAAGGCGCGGATATGCCCGACACGCCGGATCAGCCGGCCGCTGACCCAGGTGCCGCAGGTGAAGCCGATGAAGTAGGCCGACATGATCAGGCCCACCACCGTCGATGAGAAACCCTCGTCGGTGCCGCGCAGGGTCAGCAGGGTATTGATCAGCCCGTTGCCGAGCAGCAGCAGGGCAACACTCCATAGCAGTGAGCGAATCGGATGCAGAAGCGTCCACATTTGCATCACTCTCCTTGTCCAGCAGAAATGGCGTCGGGGTGGCATGGCGCCACCCCGAGTCGTAGGTTTGCCGCAGCGCTCAGCACGGGCGCAGGATCAGCACAGCCAGCGGCGGCAGGATCATGGTGAGATGGGCGGCCTGGCCGTGCAGCGGCGCCTCGCCGGCCGTCAGCCGCCCCAGGTTGCCGAGATTGCTGCCGCCGTAGCACTCGGCGTCGCTGTTGAACAGCTCCTCCCAGTCGCCGCCGCGCGGCACCCCGATGCTGTAGCCCTGGCGCGGCACCGGGGTCATGTTGGCTACCACCAGCAGCGGCTCGCCCGCGCTGTCGGTACGCAGCCAGGCGAACACGCTGTTGGTCTCGTCGTTGCCGATCACCCAGGTGAAGCCGGTCGGCTCGCAGTCGAGGGAGTGCAGTGCGGGCTGCGTGGCATAGAGCCGGTTGAGGTCTCCCACCAGACGGTGAATGCCGGCATGACGAGGCTCGTCGAGCAGCCACCAGTCGAGCTCGCGGTCGTGGCTCCACTCGCGCCACTGGCCGAACTCGCAGCCCATGAACAGCAGCTTCTTGCCGGGCTGGGTCCACATCACCCCGAGGTAGGCGCGCAGGTTGGCGAACTTCTGCCAGTCGTCGCCGGGCATCTTGCCGAGCAGCGAGCCCTTGCCGTGCACCACCTCGTCGTGGGAGATCGGCAGCACGTAGCGCTCCGAGAAGGCGTAGACCATGGGGAAGGTCATCTCGTGGTGGGCGTAGGCACGATACACCGGGTCCCTGGCGATGTACTCCAGGGTGTCGTGCATCCAGCCCATGTTCCACTTGTAGGCGAACCCCAGGCCGCCCTCCTCGGTTGGCTGGGTGACGCCGGGCCAGGCGGTGGACTCCTCGGCGATCACTACTGCGCCCGGCGCTTCCTCGGCCACCACCTCGTTCAGGTGGCGCAGGAAGTCGATGGCTTCGAGGTTCTCGCGGCCGCCGTGGCGGTTGGGTATCCATTCGCCGTCCTGGCGCGAGTAGTCGCGGTAGAGCATCGAGGCCACCGCATCCACGCGCAGCGCGTCGACGTGGAAGTGCCTCAGCCAGTGCAGCGCCGAGGCGAGCATGAAGCCGTGCACCTCGCGCCGGCCCAGGTTGTAGATGTAGGTATCCCAGTCCTGGTGGAAGCCCTCGAAGGGGTGGGCGTACTCGTACAGCGCGGTGCCGTCGAAGCGCGCCAGGCCGTGGGGGTCGGTGGGGAAGTGGGCCGGCACCCAGTCGAGGATCACCCCGAGCTCGGCCTGGTGGCAGGCGTCGACGAAGGCGGCGAAGTCGGCCGGGCTGCCGAAGCGGGCGCTGGGAGCGAACTGCCCCAGCGGCTGGTAGCCCCAGGAGCCGCCGAAGGGGTGCTCCATGATCGGCAGCAGCTCGAGGTGGGTGAAGCCCAGCGCCTTGACGTAAGGGATCAGGTGCTCGGCCAGCTCGCGCCAGTGGTAGAACTCGCCGTTGTCGCCGCCGTGCTTGCGCCACGAGGCGGCGTGTACCTCATAGACGCTGATCGGCCGGTCCTTGCCCTGGCGCTCGCCGCGCTGCGCCATCCAGGCCTCGTCGTGCCAGGCGAAGGGCGTGGGGTCGGCCACCACCGAGGCGGTGCGCGGTGGCGCTTCGGTCGCCTGCGCCACCGGGTCGGCGCGCAGCCCGAGCTCGCCGTTGACGTCACAGATCTCGTACTTGTACGGCTCACCGGGCGCCAGGCGCGGCACGAACAGCTCCCACACCCCGGCGGGATGGCGCAGGCGCATGACATGGCGGCGCCCGTCCCAGCTGTTGAACTGGCCCACCACCGAGACGCGCCGGGCGTTCGGTGCCCACACGGCGAAGCGCACGCCGGGCACGCCCTCCACCTCCATGGCCTGGGCGCCCAGGCAGTGTCCGAGGCGGCGATGGTTGCCCTCGCCGATCAGGTAGAGGTCCATCTCGCCCAGCAGCAGGCCGAAGCTGTAGGGGTCCTCGGTGAGCTGCTCGCCCTGCGGCCAGCGAATGCGCAGCGCGTAGGGGGCGGCATGCGGCAGGCGGGCGGCGAACAGTCCCGGCACCTGCAGCGCGGTGAGGTGGCAGCGCACCGCGCCGCTGTGGCGATCGAGCACATCGACGCCCAGCGCCCCGGGCAGGAACACGCGCAGCAGCGGGGCGCCGTCGTCGGGCGCATGGATACCGAGCACCGCGAAGGGGTTGCCGTGGGTACCGCGGACCAGCGCCTCGGCGTCGTCCGGCGACAGCCATAGCGCCCGGTCGCGCACGGGGAGGCGGTCAGGTCAGTCATGGGAGTCTCCCGTCTGCAGTTGCTCGACAATGGCGGCCAGGCCGCGCAGGGCACGCTCAGCCAGGCCGGGCGGTTGGCTGCTTCATAGGCGATCTCGTAGGCTGTCTTCTCCAGCACGAAGAGATCGACGGCGGCCGCCGCCCCGCTCGGGCGCAGCCATTCGTGGGGCAGCTCCAGGGTGGCCTGCCAGTAGGCGTTGAGAAACTCCTGGCGGCTCAGGATCAGGAAGCGCTCGGTGACCTCGTGGCTGGCTTCCGCCTGGGCCTCGCCGGCCTCCTGGCCGGGGCGCGACGCTTCGATCTTGGCGTAGGCGTAGGCGAAGGAGCGCAGCATGCCGGCCACGTCGCGCAGCGGGCTGTCCTTGGCGCGCCGCTCTTCCAGCGGACGCGCCGGCTCGCCTTCGAAGTCGATGATGTAGGCGTCGTCGTGGGCCACCAGCACCTGGCCCAGGTGGAGATCGCCGTGAATGCGGGTGACCAGGCTGCCTTCGGCCATGGCGGCCATCTGCGTGATGGCCTGCTCGAGGGTGTCGCGCTCGTGCAGCACCAGGTCGACCAGCGGCTGGTCGGCCTCGTCGACCTCGTCGCGGTGGCCTTCGAGCAGCGCCAGCGCTTCCGACAGCCGTGCCGTCACGCGCTGGGTCCACAGCGACACGCGTTCCGGGCCTGCCACTTCGGGGGTGAAGGCGGGGTCGTCGCTGGGCCCGGCCAGCACGCTGTGCAGCTCGCCCAGGCGGCGGCCGAGGGTGGCGGCGAAGGTCTTGAGCTCGTCGATGGCGCCATAGCCAAGGGCCTCGCCGCTCGGCTCCGGCTCCAGGGCGCGATAGCCGCCGGCCTCGCGGATGGCGCGCTCGAGGGTGGCACGGGTCCAGGCCCAGGCGTCGCCCTGGTTGTCGATAAAGCCCTGCAGGATCATCAGCGTCTGGGGGTTGCCGTCGGCGTCGAAGCGGGTCACCTCGCCGTGCAGCGGTGCGGTATTGCGATAGCCCCGCTCGCTCAGGAAGCGGCCGATCTCGGCCTCGGGGTGCAGCCCCGGTTCGAGGCGGCGAAACAGTTTCAGTACCAGCTGCTGGTGAATGATCACCGAGGTGTTGGACTGCTCCGCCGCCTGGCGCAGCACCTCGGGCTGCTCGGGCAGCTCGATCCCGGCCAGCGAGGGGTGGGCACGAAGCGCAGCTCGCCGTCGCCGCAGGGCAGGCTGGCGGCCTCGCGCAGGGCGGCAAGCACGGCGAGCGGGAACTCGTCCAGGGTCAGGGCGTCGGTCAGCAGGCCCACCTCATGGAAGCGGCGCACGCGGGCCAGGGCGAGCTGCTGGGGCAGGGCGCCGTTCAGCGCCTCCTCGCCGAGGAACGCCAGCGGCAGCTGGTAGCGCTCGCTGCCCTGGGCGTGGTCGACCTCCAGTTCGCACAGCAGCATCATGTGCTGGCTCGGCTCCAGACGCGTGACGTAGAGCAGGCGAACGCCCTCGATGGCAAACTGCTTGGCGGCGAACCAGCGGCGCTTGGGCAGGTAGCTGGGCAGGGTCTCGGTCTCCAGCAGCCGGCGCGAGGCGGGCTGGAGCAGCTCCTCGAGGTGGCGCTTGATCACCAGGGTGGCGTACTCCGGCATCGGCTCCGGGGTGGGCTGGTGCCACTCGGGCATGGCCGAGGGCGGGGCGAGCTGGAACCAGTAGAAGCCGTAGGGCGGCAGCGTGAGCAGGTAGGGCAGTTGGCCGATCGGCGGGAAGGCGCTGCCGCCGACCATCTCGACCGGCACCTGGCCGGCATGGGCCGAGAGATCGAGCTCTACCGCCTGGGCGCTGCGCCCCATGTTGGCCACGCACAGCAGCGTTTCCGGCTCGCCGCTCGCATCGGTCATCACCCGCAGGTAGGCCAGGATGTGGCGGTTGGCCGGGTAGAGCAGGCGCATGGCGCCGCGGCTGAAGGCGCGATGCTGGCGGCGCACCGCGAGCAGCCGCTGCATGCTGTTGAGCAGCGAATGGGGGTCGCGCTGCTGGGTCTCGACGTTGACCGCCTGGTAGCCGTACAGCGGGTCCATGATCGGCGGCAGCACCAGGCGCGCCGGATCGGCCTGGGAGAAGCCGCCGTTGCGGTCCACCGACCACTGCATCGGCGTGCGCACGCCGTCGCGGTCGCCGAGGTAGATGTTGTCGCCCATGCCGATCTCGTCGCCGTAGTAGAGCACCGGCGTGCCCGGCATCGACAGCAGCAGGCTGTTGAGCAGCTCGATGCGCCGCCGGTCGCGCTCCAGCAGCGGTGCCAGGCGGCGGCGAATGCCGAGGTTGATGCGCGCGCGGCGGTCGGCGGCGTAGTGGTTCCACAGGTAGTCGCGCTCGCGGTCGGTGACCATCTCCAGCGTCAGCTCGTCGTGGTTGCGCAGGAAGATCGCCCACTGGCAGTTGGGGGGAATCTCCGGCGTCTGACGCAGGATGTCGGTGATCGGGAAGCGGTCCTCCTGGGCCAGCGCCATGTACATGCGCGGCATCAGCGGGAAATGGAACGCCATGTGGCACTCGTCGCCCTCGCCGAAGTAGGGCCGGGTGTCCTCCGGCCACTGGTTGGCCTCGGCCAGCAGCATGCGGTCGGGGTAGCGCTCGTCGATCACCGCGCGGATCTGCTTCAGCACCACGTGGGTCTCGGGCAGGTTCTCGTTGTTGGTGCCCTCGCGCTCGACCAGGTAGGGAATGGCGTCCAGGCGCAGGCCGTCGACCCCCAGGTCGAGCCAGTACGCCATCACCTTGAGCACTTCGTCGAGCACCTGGGGGTTGTCGAAGTTCAGGTCCGGCTGGTGGGAGTAGAAGCGGTGCCAGTAGTAGGCGCCCGCCACCGGGTCCCAGGTCCAGTTGGAGGTCTCGGTGTCGAGGAAGATGATGCGCGTGCCGGGGTACTTCAGGTCGGTGTCGGACCACACGTAGAAGTCGCGCTCGGGCGAGCCCGGCGGCGCCTGGCGCGCACGCTGGAACCACTCGTGCTGGTCGGAGGTGTGGTTGATGACCAGCTCGGTCACCACGCGCAGGCCGCGGCGGTGCGCCTCGTCGATGAAGCGCCGGGCGTCCGCCAGGGTGCCGTAGTCGGGGCTCACGCCGGTGTACTCGGCGATGTCGTAGCCGTCGTCGCGGCGCGGCGAGGGTAGAAGGGCAGGATCCAGATCGTGTTCACGCCCAGGCTCTCGATGTAGTCGAGCTTCTGGATCAGGCCCTCGAAGTCGCCGATGCCGTCGTTGTTGGCATCGAAGAAGGACTTGACGTGCACCTGGTAGATCACCGCGTCCTTGTACCAGAGCGGGTCGGTGAGAAAGTCGGCGGCCGCCACGGGCTGACTCTCGCTGCGGGTATCCATCATCGGCTGTGTCTCCCTGCTGTCGTCGATAGGCTTAGCGCAGCGGATGAATGCGCCACACGGCAAACGGCTGCTCGGGGGTGAGGCGCACCGTTTGCCACTTGCCGTGCCAGGTCCAGCGGTATCCGCGCATCAGATCCTCCACCTGCAGCGGTGCGTCGTCGCCCAGCTCGAACTCCCATAGCGGCAGCTCCAGCGTGCCCTCCTGAGCCTCGAACGGGTCCAGCGATACCAGCGCCAGGATCACGTTGGTCTGGTCGGGGGTGCGCTTGCTGAAGAACAGCAGCTTGTCGTTGTGCACGGGGTGGAAGGCCAGTCCCAGGTGGGTCTGCAGGGCCGGGTTCTCGCGGCGGATGCGGTTGAGCTGGGTGATCTCGTAGCGGATGTTGCCCGGGGCGCTGTAGTCGCGCGGGCGAATCTCGTACTTCTCGGAATCGAGGTACTCCTCCTTGCCCGGCAGCGGCGCGCCCTCGCACAGCTCGAAGCCGGAGTACATGCCCCATAGCCCCGAGCCCAGGGTGGCCAGCGCGGCCCGGATCAGGAACCCCGGCCGGCCGGAGGACTGCAGGAAATAGGGGTTGATGTCGGGGGTATTGACGAAGAAGTTGGGGCGAAAGCCGTCGCGCAGCGGCGGCGCGTTCAACTGGGTGAAGTACTCCGTCAGCTCGGCCTTGGTGTGGCGCCAGGTGAAGTAGGTGTAGCCCTGGGTGAAGCCCAGCTTGCCGAGGCGCAGCATCATCGCCGGGCGGGTGAAGGCCTCGGAGAGGAAGATCACCGCCGGGTCGCGGGCGCGGATGTCGGCGATCAGCCACTCCCAGAACGGCAGCGGCTTGGTGTGGGGGTTGTCGACGCGAAAGATCTTCACGCCTTCGTCGACCCAGCCCTGCACCACGTCGCGCAGCGCCAGCCACAGTGCCGGCAGCGCGTCCTCGGCATAGAAGTCGACGTTGACGATGTCCTGGTACTTCTTGGGCGGGTTCTCGGCGTAGCGGATCGAGCCGTCGGGACGCCAGGAGAACCAGCCGGGGTGCTCGGCGAGCCAGGGGTGGTCCGGCGAGCATTGGATGGCGAAGTCCAGCGCGATCTCCAGGCCGTGGTCGGCGGCGTCGGCGACCAGCTCACGAAACGACTCGCGGCTGCCGAGCTCGGGGTGAATCGCCTCGTGCCCCCTTCGTGGCTGCCGATGGCGTAGGGGCTGCCGGGGTCGTCCGGCCCGGCCGTCAGCGTGTTGTTGGGGCCTTTGCGGTGGGTCCGACCGATGGGGTGGATCGGCGGAAAATAGAGCACGTCGAAGCCCATGTCGCGGATCGCCGGAAGGCGCTTGCGCACGTCGTCGAAGGTGCCGTGGCGACTCGGGTGGTCGGTTTCCGAGCGCGGGAACAGCTCGTACCAGCTGGCGAAGCGGGCCGCCAGGCGCTCCACGTCGAGCGGGTAGTGGGCGTCGCTGCGGGTCAGGTGGGGGCGCTCATCGGCCGCCTGCATCAGCTGCAGCGTCTCCTCGTCGAGCAGCAGTGCCACCCGGGTGTCGTCGCCATCGAGCGACGCGAAGCGGTCTAGCCGCGCCTCCAGCGCCGCCTTCAGTTCGCCTTCGCTGCGTTCGGCGGCGGCCACCACCAGGCGCCGGCCTTCCTCCAGCTCGAGCTCCACCGGCACGCCGGCCTGGTGCTTCTTGGCCAGCTCGTGACGGTAGGTGCCGTAGAGATCCCACCAGGCCTCGATGATGAAGCCGTGCCTGCCGATGCGCCGCGGCGTGAAGCGGGCTTCCCACAGGTCGCGGCCCAGCGGCTTGACCAGCTGCATCGGCACGCGCTGCTGCTGGCCGAGGTCGTCGTGCCAGCACACCGCGGCAGCCAGCACGTCATGGCCGTCGGCGAAAATGACGGCGCTCACCGTCACCGGTTCGTCGACGCTGGCCTTGGCCGCAAAGCGCCCGTGGTCGAGCGACGGCTGTACGGCCTCGATGGCGATACGCGGTGCATGAATGGCCGCCATCACCGCCTCGTGGGCGGTCGACGCATTGGCGGGAGTAGGGGTGTTGTCATCGCATGTTCCTCTTGGCGTCGCGGCCACTGGCCGAGGCCCAGGGGCTCAGGGCGTAAGGCTCAAGCTTCGGACCCCGCATCGGGGTGCCGGTCGGGTTCCTGCACCAGCTCGAATAGGGTCAGCGAGCGGCCCTCCATCTGATAGCGCTCGCCGAACGGCCACGGCTCGGGCACCTGCGTCTTGCTGAGGCAGGTGTCGAGCCGGCATATCCAGCCGCTGCCGCGCGGCACGTCGGGCAGGAGGAAGACCAGCGGCTCGGGCTGCGCATTGAACAGCAGCAGCAGCGAACGGTCGTCGCCGGCGCGGCGAATGCCCGAGGGGCGTGCCCGGCCGTCGAGCAGCAGCCCCAGGCTGCGCGTGGCGGGGTCCTCCCAGCGCTCCACGTCCATCTCGCTGCCGTCGGCGGCCAGCCAGGTCACCTCCTTGAGCCCCATCTCCTCGTTGTATTCGCCGGACAGGAAGCGCCCGCGACGCAGGATGGGATAGCGCAGGCGCAGCCGGATCAGGGTGCGCACGTACTCGATCAGGGCGTGGGCCTCGCCGTTCAGGTTCCAGTCGAGCCAGCTGATCTCGTTGTCCTGGCAGTAGGCGTTGTTGTTGCCCTGCTGGGTGCGCAGCAGCTCGTCGCCGGCCAGCAGCATCGGGGTGCCCTGGGCGAACAGCACCGTGGCCAGGAAGTTGCGGATCTGGCGCAGGCGCAGCGCCTGGACTTCGGGGTCGTCGGTAGGGCCTTCCACGCCGTGGTTGAAGGACAGGTTGTGGTCGTGGCCGTCCTGGTTGTCCTCGCCGTTGGCGGCGTTGTGCTTGTCCTGATAGGCCACCAGGTCATGCAGGGTGTAGCCGTCGTGAGCGGTGACGAAGTTGACCGAGGCGAAGGGGCGCCGGCCGCGGCGGTCGAACAGGTCGGCGGAGCCCATCAGCCGCGAGGCGAAGTCGGCCAGCTGGCCTTCGTCGCCGCGCCAGAAGGCGCGGGTGGTGTCGCGGAAGCGGTCGTTCCACTCCGCCCAGCCCGGCGGGAAGCCGCCGACCTGGTAGCCGCCCGGCCCGCAGTCCCACGGCTCGGCGATCAGCTTGACCTGGCTCAGTACCGGGTCCTGACGGCAGGAGTCGAGAAAGCCGCCGCCCTCGTCGAAGCCGTGGGGCTCGCGGCCGAGGATGGTGGCCAGGTCGAAGCGGAAGCCGTCGACGCGCATCTCGGTGGCCCAGTAGCGCAGCGAGTCGGTGACCATCTGCAGCACCCTCGGGTGGCTCAGGTTGAGGGTGTTGCCGGTGCCGGTGTCGTCGATGTAGTAGCGCGGCTGGTCGGGCAGCAGGCGGTAGTAGGAGGCGTTGTCGATGCCCTTGAGCGACAGGGTGGGGCCCAGCTCGTTGCCTTCGGCGGTATGGTTGTAGACCACGTCGAGCACCACCTCGAGCCCGGCGGCATGGTAGCGCGCCACCATCTGCTTGAACTCGTTGATGCTGTCGCCCGAGAGGTAGCGCGAATGGGGCGCGAAGAAGCCCAGGGTGTTGTAGCCCCAGTAGTTGCGCAGTCCGCGTTCGAGCAGGTGCTGGTCGTCGACGAAGGCGTGGACCGGCAGCAGCTCCACCGAGGAGACCCCCAGCGACTGGATGTAGTCCACCACCTCGTTGACCATCAGCCCCGAGAAGGTGCCGCGCAGCGAGTCCGGCACCGAGGGATGGCGCATGGTGTAGCCGCGCACGTGGGTCTCGTAGAGGATGGTGCGATCCCACGGCAGCTGCACGTCACGCGAGCGCCCCCAGGTGAAGGCGGGGTCGATCACCCGGCAGCGCGGCATGTACGGTGCGCTGTCGCGTTCGTCGAAGCTCAGGTCGCCGTCGGGGTGGCCGATGGTGTAGCCGAACAGCGCCTCGTCCCAGGCCAGCTCGCCGACGATCTGCTTGGCATAAGGGTCGAGCAGCAGCTTGTTGGGGTTGAAGCGGTGCCCCGCCTCGGGCTCGTAGGGCCCGTGGACCCGGTAGCCGTAGAGCTGGCCTGGCCGGGCATCGGGCAGGTAGCCGTGCCACACCTCGTCGGTGTATTCCGGCAGCTCGATGCGTTCGAGCTCCTGGCGACCGGTGTCGTCGAACAGGCACAGCTCCACCTTGGTGGCATGGGCTGAGAACAGGGCGAAGTTGACGCCCAGCCCGTCCCAGGTCGCGCCTAGCGGGAACGGTAGGCCTTCGCGAATGCGCGAGCGACGAATCACTCCGGGCGATTCGTCGATGGCCACCGCCCGGGCGCTCTGTTGCGGTCCTTCCTTGGTGTCCATCGTCTCCATCCTTGGCTGCGGCCGGCGCCTGGCGCCGTCGGGTTAGCCTTTGGGCTTGGTGCGGCTGCTGCGCCCCGTGCTCTTGGGGGTCTTGGTGCTCTTGGTGCCGGCGTCGGGCTTGGCGGTACTCGTTTCGCTCTTGGCGCTGCGCTTGGTGCTGCGCTTGGCCGTCTTGCCCGGCACCTGGGCGGTGTCGGTAGGGTCCGGCTGGGTCAGGCCGTCCTCCTCTCGGCGCGGCTGGCGCGCGCGCCTGGCGGTGGCGGACTGCGCGGGCAGCGGCTCCATCGGCCCCGCTCCCGGCCCGGGCGAGCCGGCGGGGGCGTCGGCGCCGCCGCGATTGGCATCGAGCTCCGCCTGGGCGCCGCTGCCGGTGGCCTCTTCCACCGGCAGCGCGCGGGTGGAAGCCGCCGTCGGCACCTCGTCGGAGCCGGCGGTGCCGGGCGCTGCGCGGTCGTGCACCGGGGTATCGCTGCCGGCCAGGCGGTCGTCGCGGTAGGGCAGCTCATCGAAATCCGGCTCGCCGTCGGGCGGGTCGAGGGGCAGGCGGTTCTCCTGGATGCCGATCTCGTCGTCCTCCAGCGGCAGGTCGTCCTCGAGGATGGGCGCCTCGTCGATCGGCTCGCCCAGCTCGTCGAGCTCGGCCTCGTGGCCCGCCGCCTGTTCCGCCGCGACGATCTTCAGTGCCATGTCCCAGTGACGCTGCTGCTGCCCTTCGGGCCGCCCTTCGGATTCCCAGATGCTGTAGGCCAGTTCACGTACACGATCTTCATCAGCCATCCTGACTCTCCCTGTGCTTTAGCTGTCTCGTACATAGACGCCGACCGGAAGCTCCTCAGCAGGGCGGTCGCCGTGGCGGTGTCCTGCTCCCACTTCAGCGTGGTACCCGTCAGCGCGTTTTGCCAAGTCCCGTTCCCCCTTCCGGCAGCACCAGGCGGGTGTCGCCCCAGCGTTTGGCGGGCACCTGGGGGTGTCGGCGCCCGCCAGCAGGGCGGCGGCCAGGCGCGGCACCACCACCATCAGGCGCTGGTCGCCGTGCTGGCGCTGGAAGGCCACCAGGCGCTCGCGGTGCTCGCCGTCGACCGCGATCTCGGCATAGTCGCCGTGCACGAACAGCTCGCGGCGGGCCTGGCGCAGCGCCAGCAGGCGCTGGATCACGGCCTGCTTGACCTGGCCGTCGCGCCAGCCGGGCAGCAGCTCATGCGGCGCGTGGCCTGCCTCCAGGGCGGCGCGGCGGGCGGCGTGGTCCACCGGGCGGCGGTTGTCGGGGTCGACCAGGCTGTAGTCCCAGAACTCGGTGCCCTGGTAGAGGTCCGGCACGCCGGGCACGGTCAGCCGCAGCGTGGCCTGCACCAGGCCGTTGAGCGCCCCCGGCAGGTCGAGCTCGCGGGCCGCGGCGGCGAGCTCCGCGCACAGCTCGGGCCAGGCCAGCAGCCCCTCGAGGAACTCGCGACAGGCGGTTTCGTAGGCCTCGTCGGGCCACAGCCAATGGCTGCGCAGCTTAGCTTCGCGCAGCGCCTTCTGCTGCCACTGGGCCAGCCGTTCGGTGAACCAGCGCATGGCCTCGGCGTCGTCGTGCTCGAGCCCGGGCGGCCAGGCGCCGAGCAGCAGCTGGTAGAGCACCAGGGCGTCGCCTGGGGCGGGGCGGGGCCGCCCGGCAGGGCGCGGCACAACGGGGGCGTGCGCTGCTGCCAGCGCTGCACGCGCTCGGCGAAGGCCGGGGCGAACTCGCTGAGAGCGGCCAGCCGCGCGCGCACGTCTTCGCCGCGCTTGTGGTCGTGGGTGGCGGTGGCGACCAGGCCGTGGGGAAATGGCGGGCACGCCAGGCGTTGAAGGCGTGGAAGCGCCGCGGCGAGTGGCTGAAGTGTTCGCCGTCGAAGCCGACATCGTTGCGCGAGATCAGCGCTGCGCTGCGGTAGCCGGCGGTGTCCTCCACCGCCTTGGCTGCCACCGGCGAGGTGAGCTGCTGGAAGCGCACCAGCGCCCGCTGGCGCAGCCAGCGCTCCTGATCGTCGCCGAGGTCGGCCGGCGCCTGGCCGCCCAGCCACTGTTCCAGCCGTTCCAGCACGCCAGCGTCGGGGGCGCGAGTTCGGCGCGGGCGCCGGCCATGGCCTGGTCGAAGAAGGGGGCATCGAGCTCGGGGCGGCCGCCGTCGTCGGCATAGGTGCGATAGACCGGGAAGTGCACCACCAGCGCTTCCAGGGCGCGGCGAATCGCGGCCAGGCTGATGTCGCGGCTGGCCAGGCGGTGGCGGGCAACGGCATGCAGGGCGCGCGCGCAGGCGTCGAACTCGCTGGCGAGGATGCCGTTGAGCACCTCGCGGCGGGCCTGGTGCACCTCGTCGAGGAAGTCGGCGCTACGGCCGCTGACCACATGCCACAGCTCACGCAGCGGGGCTGCCCCGGCGGGGTCGTGCTGCAGCCCGGACACCGCGTTCATCAGCTCGTAGCCGGTGGTGCCGTCCACGCCCCAGTCGCGGTGCAGGGTCTCCTCGGCGGCAAGGATCTTCTCGACGAAGATCGCCACATGGCGTACCACGCCCGGCGGGCGGCGCTGCTGGCGCTTGCCGACCTCGGCGCGCAGGCGGTGGCAGTAGCCGCGCGGGTCGGCCAGGCCGTCGATGTGGTCGATGCGCAGGCCGTCGATCCAGCCCTGCTCGACCAGCCGCAGCGGCAGGGCGTGCACTGCGTCGAATACTTCGGGCTGCTCGATGCGCAGCCCGCCCAGCTCGGTCACGTCGAAGAAGCGCCGCCAGTTGATCTCGTCGGCGGCGGTGCGCCACCAGGCCAGGCGATAGTGCTGGTGCTCCAGGAGGTCGTGCAGGCGAATGGCCCCGGTGGCGTCGGCGCCATCGAACAGCGCCAGCGCCTGGGCCAGCGCATCGCGGGCGTCGCGGTGTTCCAGCGCCTCGTGCAGGCGCCGGCGCAGATCGGCCACCGCGGTGTAGGCGTCGTTGCCCTGCTGCAGGGCATCGAAGTGCGGCGCCAGGTCCCACAGCGCCTCGTGCTCGGCCAGGCGCAGGATCTCGCCGTAGCAGCGCGGGTCGATGGGGAAATGGTGCTCGTGGTAGGCGACGTGGAAGCTCATCGACTCGGGCCGGTGGCACAGTGCCAGTTCGCCTGAGGCCAGCGTGTCGGCATAGGGGGCGCCGAGGAAGGGCAGCAGCAGCTTGCCGGTCAGCAGCGGGTCGGGGCTGTGCCAGTCGATGTCGAAATAGTCGGCGAAGGGGCTGTCCTGGCCCCAGGCGAGCACGTCCTGCCACCAGCGGTTCTCCGAGCCGCCCACCGCCACGTGATTGGGCACGATGTCGAGGATCAGCCCCATGCCGTGCTCGCGCAGCCGGGCGACCAGCCGCTCCAGCGCCGGCTCGCCGCCCAGCTCCGGGTCGATGCGAGTCGGGTCGACGCCATCGTAGCCGTGCGGCGAGCCGCCGCGCGAGGCCTGCAGCGGCGAGGCGTAGACATGGCTGATGCCGAGCCGGGCGTAGTAGTCGACCCACTCGGCGGCGTCGTCCAGGGTGAAGCCGCGGTGGAACTGCAGGCGTACCGTGGCGCGGATCTCACTCATGCGCGCTCCCTCCTTGGGGCGTGGGCAGGCGGCGTGCCTCGTCGAGCCTGGCCAGGCGCTGGCGCACCTCGGGTGAGTCCAGCAGCCGCTCGGCGTCGTCGCTCCAGCGCCGCCGCCAGTTGGGGTGCTCGTCCAGCGTGCCCGGCAGGTTGGCCTGCTCCTCAAGCCCCAGCGCATCCTCCACCGGCAGCAGCGCCAGCGGGCCGGGGTGAGGCCGAGCCGCCGCGCGCAGGCATCGAGCACCTCGGAGGCGGGCAGGTCGGCGGCGTTGAGCGCCGCGGCGAGGGCGTGGCCGTCGATCAGCTTGAGCGCCTTGGCCAGCTGTGCGCGATCGCGGCGGCGCTGGGCCTGCTCCTGGTCGGCATCCTGGTCGTCGGCCAGCAGGCCGAGGCGGCTGCGCCACTCGATGTCGCGCCCCGCCCACCAGCCGGCCACCGTCGGCAGGTCGTGGGTCGAGGTGGTGGCGATGGCGCTGCTGGCCCACTCGCCGGGCGGCAGGAAGGTGCCTTGCTCGTCGCGCTCGAACCATAGCACCCGCATGCCGAGGATGCCGACATCGGCCAGGCGGTCACGCAGCCCCGGCGGCACGGTGCCGAGATCCTCGCCGATGACGATGGCGCGATGGCGCCAGGACTCCAGCGCCACCAGCCGCAGCAGGTCGTCGAAGGGATAGCGCAGGTAGCCGCCTTCGGCCGGCGAGGCGCCGTGGGGCACCAGCCACAGGCGCAGCAGGCCGAGGATATGGTCGATGCGCAGCCCGCCGGCGTGGGCGAAGCCGGCGCGCAGCATGTCGATGAAGCTGCGAAAGCCGGAGCGTACCAGCCCCCGCGGAGAGAAGGGCACCAGGCCCCAGTCCTGGCCGTGCACGTTGAAGGTGTCGGGGGCGCGCCGATCGAGACACCCTCGAGCATCTCCTCCTGCCGGCTCCAGGCCTGGCTGCCGGCGGCATCGGCGCCCACCGCCAGGTCGGCGATCAGGCCGACCGGCATGCCGGCCTCGCGGGCGGTGCGCTGGGCGCGGGCGAGCCCGTCGGCGGCCAGCCACTGCAGGAAGGCGTGGAACTCGATCTCGTCCTGGTGGGCCTCGACGAAGCGGGCCACTTCCGGGTTGGCCGGGTCGCGCAGCGCCTCCGGCCAGCGGCGCCAGTCGGGCTCGTCGAGCTGCTGCTGCAGGGCCTCGAAGCGGCAGTGGGTGGCCAGGGCGTCGCCGCCTTGGCGGCGAAACGCCGCCAGCGCCTCGCGGGCCTGGCGCGCCGGGGCGTCGTCGCGCTGGCGCAGGTCGTCGTGCAGGATGCGCAGCCAGCTCAGCTTGGCGCGGGCCGCACGCGGCCAGTCGAGCAGCTCGTCGCGCTCCAGCTGCGCCAGGGTCTCGCTCAGCCCGCCGCGGGCGATCGCCGCCTGCACCGCCTCGGCGCCGAGCTGCGCCTCGGGGGCGGCGTGCAGGGCGTGGTAGTTGAGCCGGCTGGAGGGCGAATAGGGGCTGTAGCGCTCGGGGTCGGCGCTGAACATGGCATGGGTGGGGCTCACGGCCAGGGCCGCGGCGCCGGCCTGGGCGGCGTGGCGGGCGAAGGCTTCCAGCGCCAGGGTGTCGCCGATGCCACCGTCGCCGGGACGGCGCAGCGCATAGAGCTGCACGGCCATTCCCCAGCGGCGGGGGGCGGCCTCCTGGCAGGCGTCGGCCAGGGTGAAGCAGCGCGGCGGGGCCACCGCCAGGGTAAGGTCGCGCTCGGCGAGGGTCAGCCGGTGGTAGCCAACCACGCCGACCGGTGGCAGCCGGCCCTGGTCGTCGAGGCGGTCGTGCAGCAGGTCGCCCTGTTCCAGCCGCAGCTGAAAGGGGTGCCGCCCGGCAGCGCCGACGGTAGCGCGGTGGCCGCCCCACGCTCGGCGGTGATCAGCGGCGGCCAGTCGTCGAGCGTTGGCGGCGTGCGCAGGCGCTCGAGCTCGGCGGCGACGGCGGCATCGCTGTCGGTGGCAAACCCCAGGCAGCCGAGCAGGTGGCGCTGCACCTGGGGTTCCAGCCGGCAGCGTTCGCCTTCGCTGTCCAGCCACTCCAGCAGTAGTCCGGCGGCGGCCGCCAGCTGCTGCAGGGGGTATCGCTCGTTGGCATGTTTCGCTCAGCTCCCTGTGTCGATTATCCGCTCAGCGTTTCCGCCCCCGGGTTGGTGTGAAGCCAGGCGGCGGCGCTGCGCGCCGCCAGGCGCCCACTCTCGGCGGCCACCGCCACGCCGACGCGGGTCTCGTGTAGACAGCGCCCCACGCCCAGGGCGGGCGTGGCGGCAGCGTCATCGCCGAGGTTGACGGCGATCACCAGCTGGGTGTCGTCGCCCATGCACCAGCGGGCGATCACGGTGCGCTCCGCCAGGGCCTCGGCGCCCAGCGCCCGGGCGCCGTCGAGGCGCGGCACGATCTCGCCGTGGCGGATCGCCAGCAGCCGCTGCACGAACGCCAGCCAGTCGCGGTGGGCCTGGGCGTCGGCTTCGGCCGGGTCGAGGCGCGAGGCCTCGAAGGTGGCCGCGGCGTTGGGGTCGGGTATGGCCTCGCGCCGAGCGGGTCCTGAAAGTCGCTGAAGTCGGCGAACTCGGCGCGCCGGCCTTCGCGCACCGCCTCGGCCAGCGCGTCGCGGTGGTCGGTGAAGAATAGGAACGGCCGCTGGCTGGCCCACTCCTCGCCCATGAACAGCAGCGGCACCATGGGCGAGAGCAGCAACAGCAGGGTGGCGGCCTGCAGGGTCTCGGCCGGGCATAGTCGGGTCAGCCGCTCGCCGAGGGCGCGGTTGCCGGTCTGGTCGTGGTTCTGCAGGAAGTTGACGAAGGCGGTGGGCGGCAGGTGCGCGCTGGGCATGCCGCGCGGCTCGCCGCGGCGGGTGGCCTCGCCCTGGTAGATGAAGCCCTCGCCGAGGCAGCGCACCAGCTTGTCCATGGGGGCCTCGGCGAAGTCGGCGTAGTAGCCCTCGCGTTCGCCGGTGAGCAGCACATGCATGACGTTGTGCCAGTCGTCGTTCCACTGGGCGGTGTAGAGGCCGTTTTCCAGCAGGCCGGCATCGTTGTGCTCGTTCTCGAGGATCAGGTGCACGTGGCGGCGGGAGCCGAGGCGCGAGCGCACCGTCTGGGCCAGGGCGACGAGGAAGTCGCGCTCGCCGATGGCGTGCACGGCGTCGAGGCGCAGGCCGTCGAAGCGGTACTCCTCGAGCC
Organism: Halomonas sp. E19; assembly: GCF_052439355.1. Classification (NCBI taxonomy): domain Bacteria; kingdom Pseudomonadati; phylum Pseudomonadota; class Gammaproteobacteria; order Oceanospirillales; family Halomonadaceae; genus Halomonas; species Halomonas sp. E19. Next base: position 440,627 of record NZ_JBNFWU010000001.1, read on the forward strand.
ACATCAGCGCGTTGTCGATGAAGTAGCGGCGCACCATGGGCTGGCGGAAGTCGATGGCCGGCCCCCAGGGGTGGCCTGGTCGGCGCGGAAGAAGGGCTCGGCGTAGAGGCCGAGGTAGTTGCCGTCCGGGCCGAAGTGGTTGTAGACCACGTCGAGAAAGACCATCAGCCCGTGGCCGTGGGCCTCGTCGACCAGCGCCTTGAGCGCCTCGGGCTCGCCGTAGGCATTGGCCACGGCATAGGGCAGCACGCCGTCATAGCCCCAGTTGCGCGAGCCGGAAACTCCGCCACCGGCATCAGTTCGATGGCGGTGATGCCGAGCGCGGCCAGCCGCGGCAGCTGGCGGCGCAGTTCCTCCAGGCCGCCCAGTGCCCCCAGGTGCAGCTCGTAGAGCACCGTCTCGTGCCACGGGCGACCCGTCCAGTCGGGGTGGCGCCAGGCGTAGCGCTCGGCGTCGATGACCCGGCTTGGCCCCTCGATGCCTCCCGCCTGGCTGCGGGCGGCGGGGTCGGGCACGGCGAGGCCGTCGGGCTCGCCGGCGGTGAACACGCGGTAGCGGTAGCAGGCGCCGTGCCCACAGGGTGCCTCGGCGACGAAGCGGCCTTCGCCCTGGTCCGCCATCGTCTGGGGGCAGGCCTTCAACCTCCAGCGTCACGCGCTCGGCGCTCGGCGCCCAGAGCGCGAAGCGCGTGCGGTCAGGGGCAATGACATGCGCACCCAGGCCGTGAGCATTTGCCGCTGCGCTCATGGCCCCCCTGGACGGCGCGGTCGACGGCCTCGCACACCTGGCTGTAGAGCTGGCTATAGGGGGCGATCGACTGCCGCCAGTGATAGCGCCCCACCATGGCCGCCCGCCGCATGGCATGGAACAGCGCCTTCGACTGGTATACGGCGAAGGCCTGCTGGATGGCACGCATGTAGCTGGCCTGGGTCATCTCGTCGAACAGGAAGCCGGTGACGCCATCCTCGATGGTGTCGGCCAGCCCGCCGGTGCGGTGGGCGATCGGCAGCGAGCCAAAGCGCTGGGCGTACATCTGGCTCAGACCGCAGGGCTCGAAGCGTGACGGCATCAAGAGGAAGTCGCTGCCGGCAAAGATGCAGCGCGCCTCGTACTCGTCATAGCCGATGAAGACGCCGACCGCGCCGGGGAAGCGCTCCGCCAGCTCGGTGAGCGCGGCTTCGACCTGGGGGTCGCCGCTGCCGATGCACACCAACTGCCCCCGGCCCAGACGATCGACGCCGCCGCCTCTAGGGTCAGGTCGATGCCCTTCTGGTGCACCAGCCGCGACACGATGGCGAACAGCGGCCCCTGGCCGGGCGCCAGGCCGAAGCGCTTGCGCACGTGGTCGGCGTTGGCGCGCTTGCCGCGCCAGTCGTTGGCGGAGAAGGCCTGCACCAGATGGGCGTCGGTGCGCGGGTCCCAGGAGTCGTCGATGCCGTTGGGAATACCGCTGAGCTTGCCCTGCTCGGCCTTGCAGGCGAGCAGTCCTTCGAGGCCGCAGCCGTATTCAGGGGTGGTGATCTCGCGGGCATAGGTGGCGCTGACGGTGGTGACATGGGTGGCATGTACGATGCCGGCCTTCATGAAGGAGAGCTTGCCGTAGTACTCGACGTCCTCGATGTGGAAGGCGTCGGCGGGAATGCCGAGGCGCTCCAGGCAGTCGTGGTCGAACAGCCCCTGGTAGGCGAGGTTGTGGATGGTGAAGATGGTGGGGACGTCCTCGCCGCGCCAATGCAGATAGGCCGGGGCCAGGCCGCAGGTCCAGTCGTTGAGATGCATCAGGTCGGGCTGCCACGCCAGGCCGGCGCGGCCGGTGGCGATCTCGGCCGCGGCCAGCGACAGCCGGGCGAAGCGGATGTCGTTGTCCTCCCAGCCGTCGCCGCCGCCGGTGGAGTAGGCAGCGTGGCCGTTGCCATAGGGCGTGCCTTCCCGTTCGTAGAGCTCGGGGCACAGCAGCACGTAGATGACGAGGCCGTCTTCGCAGGTCAGCTCGCCGATATCGCAGGCCGGAATGGCGGCATGCGTGGGCAGGTGGCCGACCCGGCGCAGGGCATGGCCCGCGTCGAGGATCTGCGGATAGCCGGGGATCAGCACGCGCACGTCGTGGTGGGCCGCCAGCGCACGCGGCAGGGCGGAGGAGACGTCGCCCAGCCCGCCGGCCTTGACGAAATCGGCCATTTCCGGGGTGACGAAGAGGACGCGACGGCCGGAAGGCGGTGCGCCGGGGCGTGTCTTGCCACTGTCCGCGCGGCGGGAGACGTCACGCGGCCGGATACGACTGAATGGTTCAATGACATCAGGCTCCGCACCGCCTGATGTGTCCCATCTCACACGGGTGCTCGTGTCGATACCACGCAAAGCTACATTGCCCATGCCTGACCTCCCTGGATGTCATGGTCAACGGTGTCAAGCGAAGTGCCTGGACAACACCTGCCCGACGCCGTGCTTTCCTAAGCCTTCGGCAACCCTGCCCGCAGCTCTGCTTCTGGAAAGTACTTTTGCAGTTATAGACGATGGATCATATGAAAGCGAACCGATGAACATGCATAACCTGTGTTATGAAAAGAGGGAATATGGAAAATATTATTTTCCAGCCATTTTTTACGAAATGCTGTCGAATATTGCCGAGGAAGAGCTGTTTAAAATGAATTTAATAGGCGGCTAAAATTTGTCGATATGCCTTGTGTTTGCTACATCTTTGGTCAGTGAATGATTGGCGTGAAGTCTTTTTTTGCAGGGGATTGATTTTAATTTAGGTTTCAATAATTGGAAATAAAAAACAGCGTATCCGTTACATTGTGAATGAAAAAAGAGGAAAGCCTGTATTGAGCATGGAGGGAATGAGCGGCTGAAAGTGGAATTTAAGACGCTGAAGTTTTGATAAAGAAAGTGACATAAAGAGGCAATTCGATACGAAGCGAAGGATAAGCATGAACCAGCCATCCATGGAACAAGGAGGAGTGACATGAGCCGAAACCTGAAGGACAAGGTCGTGGTAATCACCGGGGCTTCCAGCGGCATTGGCAGGGCCGCCGCGCATGCCTTTGCCCGTGCCGGCGCTTCGCTGGTGCTGGCGGCACGGCGAGAGGGCGCGCTGCAGGAGGCGCTGGCCGAGTGCGAACGCCTGGGCGGCCGGGGCATCGTGGTGCCCACCGACGTCTGCGACGCCGACCAGGTCGAACGTCTTTGCGAGCGTGCCGTGGCACAGTTCGGGCGGGTCGACGTCTGGGTGAACAACGCCGCGGTCACGCTGTTCGGTCGCCTGGAAGAGACGCCGCGCGAAGCCTTCGAGAAGGTCATCCAGACCAACCTGATCGGCTACGTCAACGGGGCCAGGGCGGCCATACGCCAGTTCCGCGAGCAGGGGCAGGGGCGGCTGATCCAGGTCGCCTCCATGGTGGCGCATGCCGGCCAGCCCTTCACCAGCGCCTACGTGGCCTCGAAGTGGGCCATCCGTGGCCTCTCGGAGTGCCTGCGCATGGAGCTGGCCGACGCGCCGCACATTCATGTCTCTACCCTGCTGCCAGCCTCCATCGATACGCCGCTGTTCCAGAACGGCGCCAACTACGTGGGACATCCGGCCAAGGCGATGACGCCCGTCTACCCGCCCGAGCAGGTGGCGGCGGCGATCGTGCAGGCCGCCCGGCACCCCGCGCGCGAATGCTTCGTCGGCAACGCCGGGCGCATGATGGCCGCCCTGCGCACTCTGGCGCCGCCGCTGGGCGAGAAGCTGATGGAGCGCAAGGTCAACAGCGACCATTTCGCCCAGGGCCTGCCCGTCGAGCCGAACCCGGGCAACCTGTTCGAATCGCAAGGCCGGGGCAGCGTGCGCGGCGGCTGGATCGAGCGCGAGCACGGCCACGACCACGACCACACTTCGGCACTGCCCCTCGGGGGCTGCTGGCTGGGCTGGCGGTGGCGCTTCCCTGGCCTGCTATGCGTATCACAAGCAGCGTGGTGCCTAGCGCGGCACGCTTCCTGCCGATCAATGGACTGGAGACGAAGGAGCCTCTCATGCGACCGAGTTCCCCCTCTTATATCGCCGATTTCGATTCCGCCACTGGCATGCTGCGCGCCACCTCCAATTACCTGCATGGCAAGGACTACCCCGCGCTGGGCAAGGGGCACGCCATGGGCTGGGTGGTGCAGGCGGCCAACTGGTTGCCGCAGTCGGCCCGCGAGCAGGTCTATGCCATCGGCGGCGTGACGGAAGGGCACGCGCCGAACAAGCTGCACCAGGTCGATGCCGAGAAGGTGGCGGAGTGGATCACCGCGCGCTATCCCCAGCGCCGCTACCAGGCCGTCATGGTCGGCTCGGCCAGCGGCGCCCTGACCCATCTCTCGGCGGCCTTCGACATCCCGTGGCTGCCGCAGACTTTCTTCGTGCCGGTGCGCCACCTCTCGGGCGACAACGACGACCCGGTGGATGCCATGGAGTTCGGGCGCCGCTACGGCCCGCTGCTGCTCGAGGCCAACCCGGAGCTGCAGCTGCACCACATGCATGACGGCAACCAGGACCGCCTGATGGTGGAGTACATGGACTACTTCCGGGTCAAGCGGCGGACGCTGGGCAAGGCCTACGAGCGCTTCCTCGAGGAGACGCTCGAGCCCGGCGGCACCATCATCGTGACCGAGTGCCAGCGCAAGTGGCCGACGACCCGCATCGGCGAGCGCCACGTGTTCCAGCACGGCGCGCTGGGCGGCGCCACCGAGGAGGAGTTCCTGCATGGCAGCGAGCGGGTCGAGGAGTACCTGGAACGCTACGATTCGTCGGTGCGGCGCTGGCCTTCGCCCGAGCCCGACGGCGAGAGCCCCGAGGCGGAGTGGGGCTTCGAGGAAGCGCTGCGCGAGGACATCCTGCGCTTCGCCGCCCGGCGCGGCTACAAGGTCAAGCGGCTGCTTTTTACCGAGCCCGACGACCTAAGCCCGCTGGTGGCCGACTTCTACCGCGACTGGTATCGCCGGCGCGGCATGAAGGGCAACCGCCTGCTGGTCGAGTCCTTCATCATGCTCGAGCCCTACTGGGCGCTGCGCACCGGCTCGGTGCCGTTCTGGATGAAGTTCAACATGGACCCCTCGGTGGACACCATCGAGCGCTACCTCGACTCCCACGAGGCCTACGACGAGATCAACCTGATGCTGTTCAACAACGGCGTCGAGGCGGTGGGCTTCCCGCAGATCGAACGCTGGAAGCAGGTGCTGGCACGGGCAAGCCGCCAGGGCCAGTTCATCGGCGTCAGCGAGGAGCTCCACCCGCGCGACTTCGGCTCGCTCGGGCGCTATTACATCGAGACCAAGCAAAAGATCAAGGCGCGTTACCCGCTGCCGGGGCCGCTGCCGCTGCAGCGGCTGTGGGATTTCATGGCGCAGCATGGCGAGCGCTACGCGGTGGAGCTGCGCGACGCCTGACCGAGGGCTCGCCGGCGTCACTGTCGTCGCAGGCTGTTAGCCGGCCTGGGGCGACAGCCGGCCTGTCCTGACCGGCATCGGCGGGCCAGGCCTGCTAACCTGATTTAAGGAGAAACTGAATCACCACAAACAGGGTCCCAACAGCATATCCCTATCACGACGTGAGGTAAGTCTGTCATGAGCGTGCGCCGTGTCGCCTGGCTTCACCGTCTTGTGCTGTGGTTCGCCTTCCTGTGCCTGGTGATTGGCGGGGTCTGCTGGCCTGGCAGACCCAGGCCCAGCAGAACGAGCGCATCGCCCTGGTGATGACGGTGGACGGCGCCATCGGCCCTGCCACCGGTGACTATTTCGAGCGCGGGCTGCGCCAGGCCGAGGCACGCGACGCCGAGATCGTGGTAGTGCAGATGGACACGCCGGGCGGGCTCGATGCCTCCATGCGCAGCATGATCCGCGCCATGCTCTCTTCCACGGTGCCGGTAGCCATCTACGTCTCGCCCAGCGGGGCGCGGGCCGCCAGCGCCGGCACCTACCTGCTCTACGGCAGCCACGTCGCCGCCATGGCGCCCTCGACCCACCTGGGTTCCGCCACGCCCGTACAGATGGGCGGCGGCGGCTTTCCCGGCATGGAGGACCGCGACGGCGAAGGCGATGCCCGGGCCGAGGAGGGCGGCGCCGGCGAGGATGACGAGGCCGGGCAGGAGGCCGACGGCGATGGGACCAACGACGAGGCGGCGGATACCGAAGGCGCCGCCCCCGCCGATACGCGCCGCCGCGGCGAAACCGCCATGGAGCGCAAGGTGCTGGAAGATGCCGTCTACTACATTCGCGGCCTGGCCGAGCGCCACGGGCGCAACGCCGACTGGGCCGAGGAGGCGGTGCGCGAGGCGGTCAACCTGACCGCGCGCGAGGCGCTCGAGCTCAACGTGATCGACGTGGTGGCCAGCGACATCGAGGACCTGCTGGCGCAGCTCGATGGCCGCGAGGTGGTCATGGAGCGTGGCACGCGTACCCTGGTCACCGCCGAGCTTGTCATCGAGCGCTTCGACCCCGACTGGCGTACCCGGCTGCTGCAGGTGATCACCAACCCCAACGTGGCCTATTTCCTGATGATCATCGGCTTCTACGGGCTGATCTTCGAGCTTTCCAGCCCCGGCAGCCTGGTGCCGGGCACCATCGGGGTCATTTCCCTGCTGCTGGCGCTTTTCGCCTTCCAGCTGCTGCCGATCAACTACGCCGGGCTGGCGCTGATCCTGGTCGGCCTGGGGCTGATCGTGGGCGAGGCGCTGATGCCGAGCTTCGGGATATTGGGCATGGGCGGCATCGTCGCCTTCGTGATCGGCTCGGTGATGCTGATGGATGCCGACAACCTCACGGTGTCGCTGCCGATGATCGGCGGCATCGCGTTGCTCTCGGCCGGGCTGATGCTGTGGGTCATCACCCGCCTGGTGCGCCTGCGCCGGCGGCCGGCGCGAAGCGGCATGGAACACCTCATCGGCAGCCAGGCCGTGGTGCTCGAGGACTTCCCCCAGCGCGGGCACGTGCGCCTGGGCGGCGAGCGCTGGAATGCCCGCAGCCCGGTCGCCCTGCGCCGTGGGCAAACGGTGCGGGTGGCCGCGGTAGAGGGCCTCACCCTGGTGGTCGAACCCGAACGGCCGGCGCCCTGAAGGCGCCCAACGAAGCGCAACACATCGACGTCACTCAAGGAGTCCGCTCATGATACTTCCCTACCTGGTACCGCTCATCCTGCTGTTCATGCTGGTCGCCGCCTCGATCCGCATCCTGCCGGAATACAAACGCGGCGTGATCTTCTTCCTCGGCCGCTTCCAGGCGGTGAAGGGGCCCGGGCTGATCCTGGTGATCCCCGGCATCCAGCAGATGAGCGTGGTCGACCTGCGCGTCATCACCATGGACGTGCCGGAGCAGGACGTCATCTCCCAGGACAACGTCACCGTGAAGGTCAACGCGGTGCTCTACTTCCGCGTGGTCGACCCCGAGAAGGCGATCATCCAGGTGGAAAACTTCACCGTGGCCACCAGCCAGCTGGCCCAGACCACGCTGCGTTCGGTGCTGGGCAAGCACGACCTCGACGAGATGCTCTCCGAGCGCGACAAGCTCAACGACGACATCCAGGAGATCATCGACGCCCAGACCGAAGACTGGGGCATCAAGGTGGCCAACGTCGAGATCAAGCATGTGGACCTCAACGAGACCATGATTCGCGCCATCGCCCGCCAGGCCGAGGCCGAGCGCGAGCGCCGGGCCAAGGTGATCCACGCCGAGGGCGAGCTGCAGGCGTCGCAGAAGCTGGTCGAGGCGGCCAACGTCATGGCCGAGAACTCCGCGGCGCTGCAGCTGCGCTACCTGCAGACCATGAGCGACATGAGCAACAAGAACGCCTCGACCATCATCTTCCCGCTGCCGATGGACATCATGGAGGCGTTCCGCCACCTGAAGGCCTCGCCTGCCGCCCAGGCCAGAAGCGACGGCAATGCCGCGAAAGAGCCGCCGACGCCAGACGCCTGAACGGATGCCGCGGCGCCGCCGCCGTGGCATGCTGAGGCGACCTGACGCACAGCGAGGTCGCCTTGATCCACTCTCTTTCGCACCGCCAGCAGGGGCTGCTGCTTACCGGCGGCGGTGCGCTGATCATTTCCCCCGACGCCCTGCTGATCAAGCTGATCGGCCTGCCCGACGGCGAGATCCTGCTGTGGCGGGGCCTGCTGACGGCGCTGGGCTTCATTGCCATCATGCTGGCCCGCCACGGTGCCGGTACCCTTGCGGCCTACCGCCGCTGCGGCTGGACCGGCATCGGCGTGGCGCTGCTGTTCAGCCTTTCCACCTTCGGCTTCGTGCTCGGCAATCAGTACACCAAGGGCGGCAACGTGCTGATGATCCTGGCCGGGGCGCCGCTGATCGCTGCCTTGCTGTCGCGGCTGTTTCTCGGCGAGCGGCTGGCGCGCCACACCTGGCTTGCGATCTGGCTGTGCCTGGCGGGCACCTCGCTGATCGTGCTCGACGATGCCGGCGCGGGCTCGTGGGTCGGCAACGGCTTCGCCCTGCTGGCGGCGACGGCCCTGGCGGCCAACTTCACCCTCTGCCGTACCCGGCCCGGGGTGGACATGAGCCCCATGCTCACGCTGTCCGGGCTGATCGTGGCGGCCACGGTGGGGCTGTTCGGCCTGGCCGGCGGCGGCATTGCCCTGCCACCCGCCGACAGCCTGCTGCTGCTGGTCCTGCTGTGCCTGGTGCTGCTGCCGCTGGGCTTCTCCCTGATCCAGCGCGGGCCGCTCTACCTGCCTGCCGCCGAGGTGGGGCTGCTGATGCTGCTGGAAGTGGTGGTGGGCACGCTGTGGGTGTGGTGGATCCTGGCCGAACGCCCGGCGCCGGTTGCCCTGCTGGGCGGTGCCCTGGTGCTCGGCACGCTGCTGGCCAAGGGGCTCTACGAGCGTCGCCTCGAGCTGCGCCTGCGGGCCCGGCGTGCAGGGCAGCAGTGAAACTGATAGAATCCGCCGCTCATTGCGGAACGCCGCCATCGCGCCAGGCGACCCGACTGACCTGACCTTGGACCCAACGTCACGTGCTGATTCCTCTTGCCGGGCTGGCCACGCCGCCCTAGCGCTACCCCCTCCTCGGTGATGCCGTTGCCGGCACGCCAGTGCTCGCCATCTCGATGATGTAGCGGGCTGCTTGTCCGTCTGTCGCCAACTTCACCATCTCGTTCGCCACAGCCGCGTCTCCCCGACGCCGGTACGCGTGCGGCTTACTCCATGACGCGCCTCGGGCCATGGCCTGCAGGCAGAACCCCCACCCACTGGACCCGAGAATGTTCCGATCCATCAAGCAAGAGTGGTTCTCCAATCTCAAGGGCGACACCCTCGCCGGCATCGTGGTCGCGCTGGCCCTGATTCCCGAGGCAATCGCCTTCTCCATCATCGCCGGCGTCGACCCCAAGGTCGGCCTCTACGCCTCCTTCTGCATCGCCGTGATCATCGCCTTCACCGGTGGTCGCCCGGGCATGATCTCGGCCGCCACCGGCGCCATGGCGCTGCTGATGGTCACCCTGGTGCGCGAGCACGGCCTCGAGTACCTGCTGGCCGCCACCCTGCTCACCGGGGTACTGCAGATCGTCGCCGGCTACCTCAGGCTGGCGGAGCTGATGCGCTTCGTCTCGCGCTCGGTGGTCACCGGCTTCGTCAATGCCCTGGCGATCCTGATCTTCATGGCCCAGCTGCCCGAGCTCACCGGGGTGACCTGGCACGTCTACGCCATGACCGTGGCCGGCCTGGCGATCATCTATCTCTTTCCCTACGTGCCCAGGGTCGGCAAGACGATTCCCTCGCCGCTGGTGTGCATCGTGGTGCTCACCGCGGTCTATCTCCTCAGCGGCATGGAGATCCGCAGCGTGGGCGACATGGGCGAACTGCCCGATACCCTGCCGGTGTTCCTGTGGCCCGACGTGCCGCTCAACCTGGAGACGCTGTGGATCATCCTGCCCTACGCGGTGATGCTCGCCGTGGTGGGCCTGCTGGAGTCGATGATGACCGCCACCATCGTCGACGACCTGACCGACACGCCGAGCGACAAGAACCGCGAGTGCAAGGGGCAGGGCATCGCCAACATCGGCTCCGGCCTGCTGGGCGGCATGGCCGGCTGCGCGATGATCGGCCAGTCGGTGATCAACGTGAAGTCGGGCGGGCGCGGGCGGCTCTCCACGCTGGTGGCCGGCGTGGTGCTGCTGGTGATGGTGGTGTTCCTTTCCGACTGGGTGTCGCAGATTCCCATGGCCGCGCTGGTGGCGGTGATGATCATGGTCTCCATCGGCACCTTCAGCTGGGCCTCGATCCGCGACCTGAAAAAGCATCCGCTGAGCACCAACATCGTCATGCTGGCTACCGTGGCGGTGACCGTGGGCACCCACAACCTGGCGATCGGCGTGTTCGTCGGTGTGCTGCTGGCGGCGATGTTCTTCGCCAACAAGGTGGGCAATATTCTCTATATCGGTTCCGAAGAGGCCGACGACGGCAGCCGTCGCATCTACCGCGTGGTGGGCCAGGTGTTCTTCGCCTCCTCCGAGCGCTTCGGCAGCGCCTTCGACTTCAAGGAGACCGTGGCGAGGGTCACCATCGACCTCTCCCGCGCCCACTTCTGGGACATCACCGCCGTGCAGGCCCTGGACCGCGTGGTGATCAAGTTCCGCCGCGAGGGTACCGAGGTGGCGCTGATCGGCCTCAACGAGGCCAGCGCCACCATCGTCGACCGCCATGCCATCCATGATGATCCAGCCGCTGTCGAGAAGCTCATGGGCGGACACTAAGATCGAGGAGCTAGACATGACCGAACAGGTAATGGCCGCCATCGACGGCTCGCAGTTCTCCACCGGGGTGTGCGACTACGCCGCCTGGGCCAGCCTGGCGCTCGGTGCGCCGCTGACCTTCCTGCACGTGGTGGACAACCACCCCCAGACCGCCGAGGCGGATCTCTCCGGCCATATTGGCCTGGGCTCCCGTGAGCACCTGCTTGAAGAACTCTCTCAGCTTGAAGAAAGGCGCGCCAAGGTGGCCCAGGAGCAGGGTCGGCTGCTGCTCAAGGCCGCCTGCGAGCGTGCCGCCGACGGTGGCCTGGCGATGCCTGCCATGCGCCAGCGTAACGGCACCCTGGTGGAAACCCTTGACGAGCTGCAGGGCGAGATACGCCTGCTGGTGATCGGCAAGCGCGGCGAAACCGCCCACCAGGCCAGCGAGCACCTGGGCTCCAACCTGGAGCGGGTGGTGCGCACCCTGCACCGTCCGATCCTGATGGTGCCGGAAGCCTTCACCCGCCCGCAGCGGGTGATGCTGGCCTTCGACGGTAGCAAGACCACCCGCAAGGGCGTGGAGATGCTGGCCCGAAGCCCGTTGTTCAACGGCATTCCCGTACATGTGGTGATTGTTGGTGCCGAGACCGGCGACAATCGCTCGCTGCTCGACTGGGCGCTGGCCATGCTGCGTGACGCCGGCCACGAGGCCGAAGGCGCGATCTGCGCCGGCGAGGTGGAGGAGACCCTGCGCGCCTATAAGGAAGCGCACGGCATCGACCTGCTGGTGATGGGTGCCTATGGCCACTCGCGCATTCGTCACCTGCTGGTAGGCAGCACCACCACCGCCATGCTACGCCGGGCCAGCGTACCGGTGCTGCTGCTACGCTAGCCGTGCGGCGCCTGGCACGACACTTTTTCACCAACGACCTGAGGAGCAAGCCATGACCATCGTTCGCCATGACACCAAGGCGCGCATGAGCCGCGCCGTGATCCACGGCGGTATCGCCTACCTGTGCGGCCAGGTGGCCGGCCCCGAGGCGCGCCACGGCGACATCACCGAGCAGACCGAAAGCATGCTGGCGCGGGTGGATGCGCTGCTCGCCGAGATCGGTTCCGACCGCGAGCACCTGCTCACGGCGACGATCTACCTCAAGGATGGCAGCGACTTCGCCGCCATGAACGCGGTGTGGGACGCCTGGGTACCCACCGGCCACGCCCCGGCGCGCACCTGCGTCTGCGCCCCCATGCCCGCCGACGAACTAAAGGTGGAGATCACCGTCACGGCGGCAGTCGTCGGCGGCGAATACAGCTACTGAAGCCCCGCCTATCTCACGCACGGGTCATCCAACGGTGCCTCTCGCGGCCGCAGCCGTCGCGAGAGGGCGTCCACGGCGATGTTGAGCGCGGCGGTGATCAGCAGCAGGAAGAAGGCCACGTCGAACATCAGGTAGTCGAAGCCCTCTTCGATATAGAACCCCAGCGTGGCCACCCCCAGCATGCCGAGGATCGCCGTTTCGCGCAGTATCACCTCGGCGCGGTAGTAGAGCAGCGCCAGCAGCCCCGGATAGACCCGCGGCAGCAGCTCGTAGGCCAGCCGCCCGCTGGCCGGCAGGCCCGGCATGCCGGGGGTGATGGCATCGGCTTGGCGTGCCACCAGGAAGGCGATCAGGGCGCCGTTGTGCAGCGCCAGGGCCAGCCAGGCGGGCAGCAGCGAGGGGCCGAGCAGCAGCAGGAAGACGAACGCCAGCATCAGCTCCGGCGTCGAGCGCAGGAAGATCAGCACGCCGTGCCCGGCCAGACGGGTGGCACGGTTGCCGAAATGGCGGCTGGCCAGCGGCCACAGCATGAGCGCTACCAGTAGCGCCCCCACGCTGCCGAGCAGCCCCAGCAGCAGGGTGTTGCCGATGGCCGGGCCCAGCGCCGGTACCCGCGCCAGCCACTCGAACAGCCCCGCCCAGTCGCCGACCAGCAGCGCCGCCGGCCAGATATCCTCGGAGACGAAGCGCCACAGCAGCGCGCCGTCAACGCTCGGCCAGGGGCCCAGCAGCCAGACGCCGCCCACCAGCAGCAGCGGGATCAGCCGCTTATGGCCCCACCACGGCAGGCTGGCGATCAGCAGATAGAACAGCCACAGCAGTGCCCCGCCTCATGGTAGCGCCCCTCGCGAAACGCCGTCTCGAGATGGAAGCCCAGGGTCGGCAGGCCGACGAAGCCGAGCAGCACGCTGGCGCGCAGGCCGCACTCGAAGCGATAGCGGGTATAGGCGGCGAGCTGAGACCAGGCCAGCGGCAGCTCGGCGTAGACGAAGCGTGCCAGCCGTCCGCTGCCGGGTGGCAGGGCGTCGCGCGGTGCGCGCGGCGTCTGCTCGAGGATCTCGGCGTAGACCTTGGCGAAGATGCCGGCATAGGGGATCGCCAGCGCCGCCAGGGCGGTGAGCGCCGAGAGGCCGAACACCTGCAGGAACAGCAGCGCCCAGAACAGCTCGTGAATGGCACGCACGAAGGCGCAGGCGGCGCGCACCAGGCGTGAGCGGGCGAACAGCAGCGCCAGGGAAAGCCCAGCACCACGCCGGCCAGGGTGCCCCACAAGGCCACCGCCACGGTCAGGCCCAGGGCCGCGAAGGGCGATTCCAGCGCGCCCCAGGCGGGCCAGGCCAGCCCGGCGGCCATGCGTCCGAGTTCGCCCCAGGGGTCGCGGGTGTGGATGGCCAGGTCGGCGAAGGGCACCAGCAGCACGGCAAGCGCCACCAGGCCCAGGCTATGGCGGGCCAGGCGCAGGCCGGGGAGCCGCCGCGCCACCAGCTGCGTGCCGAGGGGGACGGCTGTCGACCAGGGCGTCGCTCATGGCCGCCCTCGGGCGCAGGGCAGCGCCTCGGGGCTCGGCATTGCGGCGTCGCTGCCATCGGGCGGCGGGCGACGGTTCGGCTCCGCGGCATCGGGATAGAGCGCATCGAGCTCGGCCAGGGTCAGCGCATCGGCACGGGCGTCGATCGCCAGGCGGCCGTCGCGCAGCCCCCACACCCGGTCGAAGTGGGAGAGTGCCAGCTCGCGCTGGTGCAGCGCCACCACCGAGGTGGTGTGGCGGGAGTCGATCAGGTCCAGCAGCCGCAGCGCCTGGTGGGGGTCGACGCTGGCCACCGGCTCGTCACCCAGGAACAGCGGGCGGGCCTGATACAGGGCGCGGGCGATGGCCACCCGCTGGCGCTGGCCGCCGGAAAGCTCGCCCACCGGACGGCGCATCAGGCCGGCCAGGCCCAGTTCGTCGCACAGCGCGGCCACCTCTCGCCACGGTCCGCGCAGCGGGCGCACCAGGTTCCACAGGTTGGCCAGCGCCGAGTGTTCCGGCAGGCGTCCCATGAAGACGTTGTGATAGACGGCGAGCTGCGGCACCAGGCCGTGATGCTGGGGGCACCAGGCCGCCTGACCGCCCAGGCGGCGGCGCAGCTCGGCGAGCAGCGTCGACTTGCCGGCGCCGCTCTGGCCGAGCAGGGCGACCCGCTCGCCTTCGTGCAGGGCAAGGGTCAGGCGCGGCAGCACGACATGCGCGCCGTGACCGAGGTCCTCGCCCTCGAAGCGGATCAGCAGACGACGTTGCTCGCCCACCATCAGCGCAGCAGGCCGAGCGCTTCGGCCACCTCCTCGATGGGCGCATAGAGCTTGTTGTCGGCGGCAATGAACGCCTCACGGGGAAGGAGGCGAGCAGCTCCGGGTCGTCCATCTCGAGGAAGGCGGCCCGTACCTTCTCGGTGAAGCCTTCGCCGAAGCGCTCGTCGGCGTCGCCGCGCAGGGTCCAGTTGTAGTCGGGGTAGGGCGGTGTGGCCCAGATCACCCGGACCCGATCGGTATCGACCCGGCCATCCTCGACGGCGGCTTCCCACACGGTGTAGTTGACCGCACCGATGTCGTAGGTGCCGGCTTCGACCAGCGCGATGGTGCGCGAGTGATCGCCGGAGTAGCCGACGCGGGAGAAGAAGCGCTCCGGGGCGACGTCGTCGAAACGCTCGCGGAAGAAGTGCTCCGGCATCAGGCGCCCGGAGGTCGAGGTGCGCGAGCCGAAGGTCAGACGCATGCCTTCCAGCGCGTCGGGCAGCTCGTCGGCACGCGCGAGACCGGTGGATGCGTGAGCGATGAAGTAGCTCATGAAGGCATCGTCCTCGCTGCCCTGAGCCAGTGCCTGGGAGCCCGGGACCAGACGCCTGGCCTGCACGCCGGAAAGGCCGCCGAACCAGGCCAGCTGGACCTGGTCGTTACGGAATGCGGTGACCGCGGCGCTGTAGGACTTCACCGGCACGTACTCCACCTCGACCCCGAGGCGCTGCTCGAGGTAGTCGGCCACCTTGCCGAAGCGCTCGACCAGACGCGCCTGGTCCTCGTCGGGAATGGCGGTGAAGCGGAAGGTCTCGGCGGCGGCACCCTGCGCGAACAGGGCGAAGGCGAGGGCGGTCAGGGCGATACGGCGCATGTCGCTCATCTCTGGGAAAAGTGAGGCGCTATTGTTGTGCTGCAGCGTCGGGCTGGCAACCCCGGCGCGGCTAGTCCTGGCGCCCCGCCGGGTAGCGGGTCTCCAGCAGGCTGTCCTTGATCTTCTTCAGGTGGGGTAGGAAGTCCTCGCCGCGGCGCAGGGTCACGCCGGTGGCCAGCACGTCGATCAGGGTGAGCTGGATCATGCGCGAGGTCATCGGCATGTAGACGTCGGTGTCCTCGGGGGTAGCCACTTCCAGGGTTTCGGTGCACTCGCGGGCCAGCGGCGAGCCGGGTGCCGTAAGCCCCAGCACCACCGCGCCGTTGTCGCGGGCCAGGCGTGCGATGTCGACCAGCTCGCGGGTGCGGCCGGTCCAGGAGATCACCACCACCACGTCGCCGGTATGGCAGGCCGAGGCCACCATGCGCTGCATCAGCACGTCAACGTAGGAGGTGACCGGCAGGTTGAAGCGGAAAAACTTGTGGTGGGCATCCTGGGCCACCGCCCCGGAGGCGCCGAGGCCGAAGAAGTGGATCTGCTTGGCCTGGATCAGGTAGTCGACGACCCGCTCGATGCGCGCCGGATCGATCTCGCGGCTGGCCTCGTCGAGGGCGGCGATGGTGGCGCCGAAGATCTTCTGGGTGTAGTCCACCGCCTGGTCGCCGGGCTCCACGGACTGACTCACGTAGGGCGTGCCCCGGCCAGGCTCTGGGCTAGCTTGATCTTGAAATCGGGGTATCCCTTGGCCTCGAAGCTGCGGCAGAAGCGGTTCACCGTGGGCTCGCTGACCGAGGCCGCCTGGGCCAGGCTGGCGATGCTCAGCCCGGTGGCGCGCGCTGGGTCGGCCAGGATGACGTCTGCTACCTTGCGCTCGGAGCGGTTGAGCTCATCCAGGCGTTGGCGAATGCGCTGTAGCAGGTCGTGAGTGGCCATGAGGGGGAAGGTCTCCAAATCGTTGATGTCGTGATTTAACAACATTAGCGGAACATATTACCGTGCCCGTTGGGACAGGTGCGAATGGTGGATTAGGCAAGGGTGAATAGAAGGTAATATTACTAAAATAATTGCCATCCATGCTAATCTTGGATACCTTTTTTGGTAAATCAACAAGGTGGGCGAGTATGAGCGCATACAAGCGGCCCGACGAAGAGTCTCGACCGGTCATCGACCTGGCGCTGTTCGGCGCCCTGGGCGACCTGTCGCTGCGCAAGCTTTACGCAGCGCTGTTCCACCTGGATCGCGAAGGCCTGCTGCACGAGGACACGCGCATCCTGGGGCTGGCGCGCCAGGAGCTGACCACTGACAGCTACCGTCAGCGCGTCAACCAGGCGCTGGAACAGCACGTCAAGCGCGACGAACTCGACGATGCGACGCGAAAGCGCTTCGCGGGCCGCCTGGAATACCTGCAGCTCGACTTCGCCGATGCCGCAGGCTACGAAGGCATCGCACGCTGGCGCAGCGCCGTGCGCCACGACACCGTGATCTCCCCCTGGTGGTCTACCTGGCCGTGCCGGCCAGCCTATATGGCGAGATCTGCCGCCACCTGCAGGGCGCGGCGTGTCTCGACGAGCTCTCTCGGGTGGTGGTGGAAAAGCCCATCGGCTACGACTTCGACACTTCCTGCGACATCAACGACGCCATCGGCGAGGTGTTCCCGGAGTCGCGGATCTACCGTATCGATCACTATCTGGGCAAGGAGACTGTGCAGAACCTTATCGCGCTGCGCTTCGCCAACCCGCTGTTCGGCACCCAGTGGAATCAGAACCATATCTCCCACGTCGAGATCACCGTGGCCGAGCAGGTCGGCATCGAGGGCCGCTGGGGCTATTTCGACCGCGCCGGCCAGCTGCGCGACATGGTGCAGAACCACCTGCTGCAGCTGGTCTGCCTGATCGCCATGGATCCGCCGGCCAACCTCGATGCCGACGCCATCCGCGACGAGAAGGTCAAGGTGCTCAAGGCGCTGCAGCCGTTCAGCGTGGACCGGCTCAACCGCGATGTGGTGCGCGGCCAGTACATTGCCGGCACCATTCGCGGCAAGGCGGTGCCGGGCTACCTGGAAGAGGAAGGGGCCAACCCCCACAGCGAGACCGAAACCTTCGTCGCCATGAAGACCGGCGTGGCCAACTGGCGCTGGGCCGGCGTGCCGTTCTACCTGCGCACCGGCAAGCGTATGCCGGACAAGCTTTCGCAGATCATCATCCACTTTCGCCAGCAGGCCCACTACATCTTCGACCCGGACCAGCGCAATCTGGCGGCCAACAAGCTGGTCATCCGCCTGCAGCCCGATGAGGGCATCGCGCTGGAAGTGTTGACCAAGGACAGCGGCCTGGATCGCGGCATGCGCCTGCGCCGCGGCCCGCTGCACCTGGACTTCGGCAGCGCCTTTCCCCAGACGCGCATCCCCGATGCCTACGAGCGCCTGCTGCTGGAAGTGATGAAGGGGCGCCAGTACCTGTTCGTGCGCCGCGACGAAGTGGAACATGCCTGGCACTGGTGCGATCGGCTGATTGCCTCGTGGAAGGAGCAGGGCGAGCCGCCGCGACGCTACCCGGCCGGCTCCTGGGGGCCGGTGGCCTCCATCGCCATGATCACCCAGGATGGACGCAGCTGGTACGAGGACTACTGACATGACCGACAGGACGTTATCGCCGCGTGACCACCTGGCGCGACAGCTGGCCGAAGCGGCGGCCGAGGCGCTGCGCCACGATCTCGAGACACAGGAGCGGGCGCTGCTGGTGGTGTCCGGCGGCGCCACCCCGGTGCCGTTCTTCCAGGCGCTAGCCGAACGTCCGCTGCCCTGGGCGCGAGTCGAGGTGACCCTGGCCGACGAGCGCTGGGTGCCCGAGAGCGACGAGGCGAGCAATGCGCGCCTGGTGCGCCGCCATCTGCTGCAGGGCAAGGCTGCCGCAGCCAGCTTCGTTGCGCTGACCACCGACGACGAGACGCCCGAGCAGGGCGTCGAGGCCGTCACCCGGCGCATCGAGGCGCTGACCTGGCCCGCCAGCTTGGTGGTGCTGGGCATGGGTGGCGACGGCCACACCGCCTCGCTGTTCCCCGACAGCCGCGAGCTGGAGCTGGGCCTGACCACCGATGCGCCGGTGCTGGCCGCACGCACCCCCAGCCAGCCCCAGCCGCGCATCACGCTCAGCGCCGACCGACTGCACCAGGCGCGCCGCCACGCACTGCATATCACCGGCGACGACAAGCGCAGCGTACTGGCCCAGGCCATGTCCGGCGACGATTCGCGCGAACTGCCGATCCGTGCCTTTCTTTCCTGCCCGCTGGCCGTCTACTGGGCCCCCTGAGCCTTTTGCCGGGCCCACCGACCTCCCTGGTTGGCGGGCCCCCAGAAACCCTTGCCGGAGTCTTGCCCATGACCATCGACAAACAGCTGCCGTCCACCCGCACCACCGAGCTCGACAGCATCTGCTTCAAGACCGAGGTGATCCCGGTGCTGTCGATCGAACGCATCGAGGACGCCGTTCCCTGGGGCGCGCCCTGGTCGAAGGCGGGCTCTCGGTGCTGGAGGTGACCCTGCGCACCGACTGCGCGCTGGAAGCGGCGCGGCGGCTCAAGCAGGCGCTGCCCCAGGCCAGCATCGGCGTCGGCACCGTGCTGACCCCGGCGCAGTATCGCCTGAGTGAACAGGCGGGCGTCGACTTCGTGGTCACTCCGGGCACCACCGAGGCGCTCTACCGCTATGGGGTCACCAGCCCGGTGCCCATGCTGCCGGGGGTGGCCACGGTATCCGAGCTGATGACCGGCTGGCAGTACGGCTACCGCCGCTTCAAGTTCTTTCCCGCCGAGGCCAGTGGCGGCGTGCAGGCGCTCAAGGCCTTCGCCGGCCCGCTGCCCGATGCCCGCTTCTGTCCCACCGGCGGCATCAACCTCGACAACGCCGAGGAGTACCTGGCGCTGAAGAACGTGATGTGCATCGGGGGCTCCTGGCTGACGCCGAAGTCGCTGATCGACGCCGAAGACTGGAACGGCATCCGCCAGCTGGCGCGGGAGGCGGCCCAGCGCTTCCACCGCTGAGCGGTGCCAACGGTTTTTCACCTGCTCTCTCGACAGCCAGGCGCTGTCCCTTTCCCCGGCCGCCAGGCCGGGTTTTTTTGCTCTTTTCCAAGTGGGAGGGGCGGCTTGGCCTAGGCCTGGCGGGAGGCGGTCGCTACCCGCCGCTGGCGCCACCACAGGGTGGCCAGCGCCACCAGCAGCACCGGGGGCAGCATCGCCAGGTTGAGTGCCTCCCAGTCCAGGCGATGCAGCAGCTGCCCGGCCAGCAGCGAACCGATCGCCACCAGGGCGAAGATGACCAGGTCGTTGACCCCTGTACCTTGCCGCGCTCGGCTGCGGAGTGCACGGTCGAGAGCAGGGCGCTGCCGCCGATGAAAAGGAAGTTCCAGCCGACGCCCAGCAGCACCAGGGCCAGCCAGAAGTTGACGAGGCCGACCCCGCTGGCCGCGACCAGCGCCGCGGCCGCCAGCAGCGCGGTGCCGGCCAGCACGACGCGATCCACGCCGAAGCGCGCGATCAGGCCGCCGGTGAAGAACGACGGCGCGAACATGCCCAGCACGTGGGACTGCATGATGAACACTACCTGGCCCATCGAGAAGCCATGCGCACGCATGGCCAGCGGGGTGGCGGTCATCACCAGGATCATCACGGCGTAGCCGATGGCGCCCGCCAGCAAGGCCACGCGGAAGCTGGGCTGGCCGGCGATTTCCGCCAAGGAGCGCGCGACGTCGACGGCCTGCGCCGTGGGGCTGGCCGGCACGCGCAGCCAGCTCAGCAGGCCCACCGCCACCAGGGCCAGCAGGGCGATTACCAGGTATGGGCCGCCCGCCGGCGCGGCAGCGATCCAGTGCTGAGCGGCGCTGGCGTTCCACGGGCCGAGGAAGGCGGCCACTACCCCGCCGGCCATCACGAAGGAGATGGCCCGGCTGCGGAACGCCGGGCTGGCCACATCCACCGCCGCGAAGCGGCAATACATGGCGAAGCCCTGGTAGAGACCGAGCAGCAGGTTGCCCGCGCAGAATAGCCAGAAGCTGCCCAGGGCAATGCCGACGAAGCTGACCAGGCCGCCGCCCACGCCGCCCAGGATGGCCCCGGTGATGAAGCCGAGGCGCCGGCCGACCCGCTTCATGAACAGGGAGGCGGGCAGCGTCGAGGCTACCGTGCCCAGCATCGTCATGGCAATCGGCAGGGTGGCCAGGGCCGGGTCGGGGCTGAGCTGCTGCCCGACCATGCCACTCAGCGTCATGACCGTGACCATGGCGATCATGAATAGGGTCTGGCTGGTGACCAGGATGGCCACGTTGGCTCTTTCGTGCGGCAAGGTTGCCATCGGCAGGGGCTCCTTTGCAGGCCGTGGGGTCAATGCAATATCAGAAGATCAGTACCTTGTCGGCCTGCTCGGTCGCTTCGGCCAGCGCCTCCATGGTGCTGCGCTGGGCACCCTCAACCACCTCGTCGTCGGCTAGGCCGCGGGCGTCCATGCAGGTGCCGCAGAGCAGCACCTTGCCGCGGCGGGTGACACGCCGAAGCATGCGCTCGGTATTGTAGAAGCCATCCGGCGTTCGCTGGCCGCTCTTGGCGGCGGAAACCGCATCGCCCATGAGGAACACGGTGACGTCTGCCTCGCGCTGGAGCAAGGCATGGGCCAGCCGCAGGCCGTTATAGAGGCGCTCGGTGCCGTAAGGCGGGTCGTTGATGAGGATCAGGGTCTGCATGGAGGTCTCTTTCATTCATTCTATTAAACAATAGAATATTGGGAATAAGTTGGCCTCCCGTCAAGCGGTTGGTTACCCTGGCGTGCCCTACCGGAGGATTGCCATGACCTCACAGCAGGATCTTTTCGATACGCTGGCGCAGGTGGCGCGTGCGCTGGGCAACGGCCACCGCCTGGCGCTGCTCGAGCGGCTGGCGCAGTCCAGCGCCGCCGTCGAGGCGTTGGCGAGCGCCACCGAACTTTCCGTCGGCAACGCCTCCCAGCACCTGCAGCAATTGCGCCGCGCCGGGCTGGTCACCGCCAGCCGCTCGGGAAAGCAGATGATCTACCGCCTGACCGACGAGCGGATCGTCAGCCTGCTGGGCCTGCTGCGCCAGGTGGCTGAAACCAACCTGGCCGAGATGGAGCGCCTGGTCGGTCAGCTGTTCAGCGAGGACGATGCCTCGCAGGCGCTGGAAGCGGTGACGCGCAGCGAGCTGATGGCGGGGCTTGCGCGTGGCGAGGTGGCGCTGCTCGATGTGCGCCCCGAGGAGGAGTACCGCGCCGGGCACCTGCCGGAGGCGATCAACATTCCCCTGGAGCAGCTGGAGGCGATGCTCGACCGCCTGCCCCACGACAGGCAGATCGTCGCCTACTGCCGTGGCCCCTACTGCGTGCTGTCGCATGAGGCCGTGCAGCGCCTGCGTCGCCTGGGCTACCGCATTCGGCGCTTCGAGGAGGGTTTCCCGGAGTGGAAGGCCGCCGGTCTGCCGGTGACGGCGGCAGGGGACGGCCTTTCCTGATGCCGGTGACGGCGGCAGGGGACGGCCTTTCCTGACGCCGGGGCGTCGTCTCCTTGGGCAAGCGCCCGAGGCGGCGGCAGGAGCGGCGAGAACCCGGCTCAGTCGGCCAGCGACAGGGTGGTGCCGAGCAGGTGCTGAGCGCCGGGCACCAGCCACACCGGGTCGAGTCGGGTGTTGGCCGACTCCACGCAGAGGAAGCGCCGCGCGGCGGCCGGCGAGGTGTCCTCGGGCAGTTCGGCGCCGGGGTGCCACACCACCGCCGAGTCGCTGCCCTGGCGGGCGATGCGCAGGCGCCGGCTGCCGTCGTCGAGCAGCAGCTCGGCGTTGCTGTGGTAGATGCGGTCGAGCCCCCGCGTACGGCGAGCTCGCCCTGCTGCTGGCGCTCGGCGAAGCCGGCCGGCTTGTCCAGGTAGCGGGCGCCGGACAGCCCCGTGAGGCGGCAGGCGAAGCTGTCGGCCACGGCCAGGTAGCTGTGCAGGGCGCCGCTGAGCTTGACCGGGGTCTCGCCGACATGCTCGGTGATCAGCTCCACGTGCAGGCGCCGGGCGTTGGCCTGGACCACCACCCGTGGGATCAGCTGGCTGTGCAGGCGTTCGGCAGGCGCTAGGTGCAGCTCCACGCCGCCCTCGTGCTCGTCGACTGCTTCCAGTTGCCAGCTGGCCTTGCGCGCCGGGCCGTGAAGGGGCCGGAGCGATCCGGCGATTCATCCGCGCCGCGCTCGTCGGCGAACCACGGCCAGCACAGCGGAATGCCGCCGCGAACGGCGCCGGGCAGCGCCTGGGGCGTGGGCGTGACCCACAGCCAGCCGCCGGGCACCAGCGCCTCTTCTCCGTCGGTGCTGGAAGCGCCGCCACTGCTGTCGTGCGTGGCGTCGGATGCGGGAAGATCAGTACGCGCGGCGTCGGACGCCGGTAAAAGTGAAGCACCTGGGCGCCCTGCAAACACACCGCCAGTTCGCCCCAGGCTTCGCGGGCCAGCCACACGCGGCGGTCGGCCCACTCGCACTCGCGGCGGCCGTCGGTCTCGTCGAGCAGGGCTCGCAGGCTTTGCGGGATCATTCGCGCTCCTTCACGTCATTCCACTTCTTCGTTGTGCAGGGCCTCGGCGGCGCCCAGCAGTCCCGGCCAGGGCGCGGTGACCACCCGCACCGGGATGGCGCGGTTGTAGTCGCTCATGCGGCCCTTGGCGGTAAAGGCTTCGACGAAGCGGCTCTGGGGCAGCCACTCCAGCAGCCGCGGCAGGATGCCGCCGCACAAGTAGATGCCGCCGCGGGCGCCAAGGGTCAGGGCAGCGTCGCCGCAGACGTCGCCGAGGATCTTGAGAAACCGCAGCAGGGTATCACGGGCGATGGCGTCACCGCCCGCGGCGGCGGCCGTCACCTCGGGCGGGGTCCGGCAGCTGGGATTGGCGCCTTTCAGCGAGCAGTGGGCCAGATAGAGATCGAGCAGCCCCTGGCCGCACAGGATGCGTTCCACGGAGACCCGGCCATAGCGATGGCGGAAATGCCGCAGCAGGTTCTGCTCGCGCTCGTCGGTGGGGGCGAAGGTGGCGTGGCCGCCTTCGCTGCCGAGCGGCCGCCAGGCGTGGCGGGTGGGGATCAGGCCGGCCATGCCGAGCCCGGTGCCGGGGCCGATGGCCAGGCGGGGCCCTGCGGGCTGCGGCATGCCGGGATGTATCTCCACCAGCTCGTCGGCGCCCAGGTGGCTCACGCTGAGCGCCTGGGCGATAAAGTCGTTGATCACCTTGAGCCGGGTAAGGCCGAGCGCTGCCTGCACCTCGCGGCGCGAGAAGTGCCAGGGGTTGTTCGACAGCTGAATGCGGTCGGTGTGGGTGGGGCAGGCGAAAGCCAGGCAGGCTTCCCGTGGCGCGGTGTCGGCATCCAGGCCGACCCGGGCCAGGTAGTCGCGCACCGCCTCCACCAGGCCGGGATAGTCGGCGCAGGGCAGGGCGATGCTGTCGCGGGGGCGTGCTCGCCCGGCGTGACCAGGGCGAAGCGGGCGTTGGTGCCGCCGATGTCGCCGATCAGGGCCGGTCGCGTCATTGGTCCTCCTGGGCGATCTTCTCGAGCTCGCGGGAGAGCACCTCCTCCTCGAAGCCGCCGAACACCCCGGCGCCCTGTTCGGCGCCGGCGGCCAGGTGGCGAAAGCCGCCGAACAGCTCGCGGCCCATGCCGAAGTGGTAGCGCTCCAGGCTGGGCTCGACGATGCCGCGCCCGGCGAACTCGGCGGCGTCGACCAGTGCGGTCAGCTCGCCGCGTTCGGCGTCGAGGCGCACCACGTCGCCGTCGCGCAGGCGCGCCAGCGGGCCGCGGTCCACCGCTTCCGGGGTGACGTGGATGGCGGCGGGCACCTTGCCCGAGGCGCCGGACATGCGCCCGTCGGTGACCAGCGCCACCTTGTAGCCGCGGTCCTGCAGCACGCCGAGGAAGGGGTGAGCTTGTGCAGCTCGGGCATGCCGTTGGCCTTGGGCCCCTGGAAGCGCACCACCACCACCACGTCGCGGTCGAGCTCACCCGACTCGAAGGCGGCCTTGACCTGGTTCTGGTCGTCGAAGATGCGCACCGGCGCTTCCACCACGCGATTGGCCTGCTTGACCGCCGAGATCTTGATCACGCCGCGGCCGAGGTTGCCCTCCATGACCACCAGGCCGCCGGTGGCGGCGAAGGGGTTGGAGACCGGGCGCAGCACGTCGGGGTCGAGACTCTCCGTCGGCCCCTCGCGCCAGGTGAGCTTGCCGTCCTCGAGGAACGGCTCCTGGGTGTAGGCGGTCAGGTCGGTGCCGAACACGGTGGGAATGTCGCCATGGATCAGGCCGGCGTCGAGCAGCTCGCGGATCAGCAGGCTCATGCCCCCGGCGGCCTGGAAGTGGTTCACGTCGGCGCTGCCGTTGGGGTAGATCCGGGTCAGGCTCGGCACCGCCGCTGAGAGGTCGTTGAAGTCGTTCCAGTCGATGGTGATGCCGGCGGCGGCGGCCATCGCCACCAGGTGCAAGGTATGGTTGGTCGAGCCGCCCGAGGCCAGCAGGCCGACCATGGCATTGATGATGGCGCGCTCGTCGATCTGGCGGTAGAAGGGCCGGTAGCTGCCGCTCTGCTCGGTGTTGCGGATGGCCTGCTCGGCGGCGTAGCGGGTCAGCGCCTCGCGCAGTGGGGTGCCCGGATTGACGAAGGAAGCGCCCGGCAGGTGCAGGCCCATCATCTCCATCATCAGCTGGTTGGAGTTGGCGGTGCCGTAGAAGGTGCAGGTGCCGGGGCTGTGGTAGGAGCGCGACTCCGCCTCGAGCAGCTCCTCGCGGCCCACCTTGCCCTCGGCGTAGAGCTGGCGGATGCGGGCCTTCTCGTCGTTGGGCAGGCCGCTGGGCATGGGCCCGCCGGGCACGAAGATCGCCGGCAGATGGCCGAAGCGCGCCGCCCCGATGAACAGCCCCGGCACGATCTTGTCGCAGATGCCCAGGTAGAGGGCGGCATCGAACATGTTGTGGGACAGTGCCACGGCGGTGGCCATGGCGATCACGTCGCGGGAGAACAACGATAGCTCCATGCCCGGCATGCCCTGAGTGACCCCGTCGCACATGGCCGGTACGCCGCCGGCGAACTGGGCGGTGCTGCCCATGCCGCGGGCGGCCTGCTTGATGACCTCGGGGTAGCTCTCGAAGGGCCGATGGGCCGAGAGCATGTCGTTGTAGGACGAAACGATGGCCAGGTTGGCGCTGTTGGTCAGCTTGAGGCGATCCTTGTCGCCGGCATGGTCGCAGCCGGCAAAGCCGTGAGCCAGGTTGCCGCAGGAGAGCTCGCCGCGATGCACGCCCTGCTGGTGCTGGGCGGCCATGTGCGCTTCATAGAGCTTGCGGCGGCCCCGCGAGCGCTCGCGAATGCGGGCGGTCACCTGCTCGACGGTGGAATTCAGTGCGGTGGGGCGAGCCATGGAAGCACCTCGCGTCAAATTAATTTTATAAAGTTTACTTTCTTGATGGGCAA
This sequence comes from Halomonas sp. E19, assembly GCF_052439355.1. NCBI lineage: Bacteria > Pseudomonadati > Pseudomonadota > Gammaproteobacteria > Oceanospirillales > Halomonadaceae > Halomonas > Halomonas sp. E19. Next base: position 466,282 of record NZ_JBNFWU010000001.1, read on the forward strand.
AATTCCCTTTTTATTGGCGTAATTGTTGTTGAAAAACGTTTTTTCACGCAGCATCGAGGCTCACCAAAGCCGCAGCAGGCGCAGCAGCCAGCGCCGGTAGGGCGGGTTGAGACGCTTGACCTGGGCGTGGCGGGACTGCTCGAACACGCTGCGCTGGTGGCTGAAACGCAGGAAGCCCGCCTCGCCCTGGTAGCTGCCCATGCCGCTATCCCCTACACCGCCGAAAGGCAGCGCCGGCACGGCGTTGTGCCACAGGGTGTCGTTGAAGACCACGCCGCCGGTGTGGGTCTCCTCGAGGATGCGCCGCTGCTGTGCTGCATCTTGGGTGAAGGCATACAGCGCCAAGGCCCGCGGCCGCGAGCGAATGACACGCAGCGCGGCGTCGAGGTCGCGAACGCCGATGACCGGCAGCCAGGGACCGAAGATCTCGTCGCGCATCAGCGTAAGCTCCGTGTGAGGATCGACGATCAGCGTGGGGGGCAGCTTGGTGGCGTCCTGCGGGTCCGGCTCGCCCAGTGGGATCACTCGGCAGCCGTGGTCCCGGGCTTCGTCCAGCATGGCCCGCAGGCGGGCTCGCGGGGCCTCGCCGAGCACTGCGGTGTAGTCGTGGCTTGCCGCGCCCTTGGGGTGGAAGCGCTGCAGGGTGGCCTGCAGGGCGGCGATGAAGCGGTTCAGGTGAGGCTCGTGCACCAGCACATAGTCCGGGGCGATGCAGGTCTGCCCGGCGTTGAGCCACTTGCCGAAAGCGATGCGTTCGGCGGCCCGGTTCAGGTCGGCATCGGCACACACCAGGGCAGGGGTCTTGCCACCCAGCTCCAGCGTCACGGGCGTGAGGTGGCGGGCGGCGGCCAGGGCCACTTGGCGGCCGACTTCGGCATGGCCGGTGAACAGCAGGTGGTCGAAGGGCAGGTCGGCGAAGGCCCTTCCGGTGTCGGCATCGCCGACCACCACATCCAGCTCCTCGGGCACGAAGTAGCGCGCGGCCAGGCGTGCCAGCAGGGCGCTGGTGGCGGGCGTCTTCTCGCTTGGCTTGAGCATGACCCGGTTGCCGGCGGCCAGCGCATCCACCGTGGGCAGCAGCGCCAGGTTCCACGGGTAGTTGCTCGGAGAGATGATGCCGACCACGCCCAGCGGCTGGCGATAAATCCGCGCCTTGGCGGGCCATAGGCGCCAGGGACCGGCACCCGGCTCGGGCGCATCCAGCGGCGCAGGTGGCGGCGCGCATGGTGCACGGCCTGCAGCACGGTGGCGACTTCCGCCAGGCGGGTTTCCGCCTCGGCGCGGTGGCCGAAGTCCTGCTGGATGGCCGCGACGATCTCGCGGCGATGCTGGCGCGTCATCAGCGCGAGGCGCTTCAGCCTGTCGTGCCGTACGGTGCGGCTCGGGTGCGGGTCGGCGGCGAAGGCGCGACGCTGGAGATCGAAGCGTGCTGCGAGCGGGCTGGCATCGGCCATTCGCGTCATCCTGTACGGGAGATGGAAAGGGGCGGCGGGCTCTGGGCACAATGTAGGCCGTTTCCCGGCGGCTTGTCAGCTGCCCCCGTGCCAACTGCAAGCGAGGAGCCCATGGCCGAGCTGCGCGTGACCGAGCTTTCCACCATCGAGGCGGTCGAGGCCCGGCAGTGGAACGCCCTAGTGGGCGACGACCACCCCTTCCTGCGCCATGAGTTCCTGCACGCCCTGGAGGCGAGCGGCGCCGCCAGCCCTGCCACGGGCTGGGCGCCGCGCCACCTGACCCTGTGGCGCGGTGCGCGGCTCGTCGGCGTCATGCCGCACTACCACAAGCATCACTCCGCCGGGGAGTATGTATTCGACTGGGCCTGGGCCGATGCCTGGGAGCGCGCCGGCGGGCGCTACTACCCCAAGGGGCTGACGGCGATTCCCTTCACGCCCGCGCCCGGGCCGCGCCTGGCGTTGGCCGACGGCGAGGACGCGCTGGCCGCGCGGCGCTCGCTGGCCACCGCCTGGGAGCAGGCGGAGCTGTCGAGCTGGCACCTGCTGTTCGCCGAGGAGGGCGAGGTGGAGGCCTGGCAGGCGGCCTGCCCTGCGCTGGTGGCGCGCCACGGCGTGCAGTTCCAGTGGAACGATGCGGGCTACGGCGACTTCGAGGGCTTCCTGGCCGCGCTGACCTCGAAGCGGCGCAAGGCGATCCGCCGCGAGCGGCGGCTGGTGGCCGAGCAGGGGCTGAGCCTGCATCGCCTGGAGGGCGACGCCATCGACGAGGCCGCGCTGGCCCATTTCTTTCGCTGCTACGAGATCACCTACCTCGAGCGCGGCCGCCACGGCTACCTGAACCTCGACTTCTTCCAGCGCCTGCGCCGCACGCTTGCCGATTCGCTGCTGCTGGTCCAGGCGCGGCTCGAAGGCCGGCCGGTGGCCGCCGCGCTGTGCCTGCAGGGCCGGCGCACCCTGTATGGCCGCTACTGGGGCAGCGAGGTGCTGGCCGACAGCCTGCATTTCGAAGCCTGCTACTACCAGGGCATCGAGCACTGCCTGGCGCGCGGGCTGACCCACTTCGACCCGGGCACCCAGGGCGAGCACAAGCTGGCCCGCGGCTTCGCGCCGCGCCGGCTGCGCTCGCTGCACTACCTGGCCGACCCCGGCCTGCGCGCGGGGGTGGCGCGCTTCTGCGCCGAGGAGCGCCGCCACCTCGACGCCTACTGCCAGGCGGCCCAGCGCGCCCTGCCGTTCAAGGCGTGAGCCGGCGGGGGAAAGTGGCATAATGCCGGCTGCTCGATCCGAACAGGGGAAAGACATGCTCAAGGGGCTCGCCGTCGCGCTGCTGCTGCTGCTGGCGCTGCTGCAGTATCGCCTCTGGTTCGGCGATGGCGGCATCCAGGAACTGGGTGAGATCCGCGAACGCGTGGTGATGCTCGATTCGGCCAACAAGCCCCTGCGCGACCGCAACGCACGCCTGGCCGCCGAGGTGGTCGACCTCAAGACCGGCCTGGATGCGATCGAGGAGCGCTCGCGCAGCGACATCGGCATGGTGCGCACCGACGAACAGTTCTACTGGGTGCCCGGCGTGGTGATCGAAGCCAGCATGATCGAGGCCAACGCCAGCCTGGTGGGTAAGGCGGCGCCCGGCGCCACGGTGACCGGCCGTGAGTGAGGCGCTGTGGCTGGTGGTGCCTGCGGCGGGGCAGGGGCGGCGCATGGGGGCGCACTGCCCCAAGCAGTACCTGCCGCTGGCCGGGCGCACGGTGATGGCGCAGACGCTTGCGCGGCTGCACCTGGCCTTCCCCGCCGCACGCCTGTGCCTGTGCCTCGACCCGCACGACGCCTATTTCGATCCCGCCTGGGTGCCCTTTGCGAGCTGGCAGCGCGTTGCCGGCGGCGCCGAGCGGGCCGACTCCGTGCGCCATGCGCTGGCGGCGCTGGCGGGGCAGGCCGGCGAGGATGACCTCGTCCTGGTGCATGACGTGGCACGCCCCTGCGTCACCGTGGGCGACCTCGAGCGGCTGCATGCCGCCCTGCGCGGCGATGCGGTAGGCGGGCTGCTGGCCGCGCCGGTGGCCGACACCATGAAGCGTGGCGACGGCCAGGGCCGGGTGGCGCGCACCGAGCCCCGCGAAGGGCTGTGGCACGCGCTGACGCCCCAGGGGTTTCGCTACGGCCTGCTGCGCCGGGCCCTGGCAGCGGCGCAACGGGGCGGGGTCGCGGTCACCGACGAAGCCTCGGCCGTCGAGGCGCTGGGCGAGGCGCCGCGGCTGGTGCCGGGGCGGCGCGACAACCTCAAGATCACCCATCCGGAAGACCTCGCCCTGGCCGCCCAGATCCTGGCCGCCCAGCAGGCGGAAGGCGAGTCCGGCCGCGACACGGCTCTCAGGGAGGCGCAGTGAGATGTTCAGGATAGGCCACGGCTTCGACGTGCATCGCTTCGGTGACGGCGATCACCTGATGATCGGCGGGGTCGCCATTCCCTTTGCCCATGGCTTCGTCGCCCACTCCGATGGCGACGTGCTGCTGCATGCCCTCAGCGACGCCCTGCTCGGCGCCTGCGCGCTGGGCGATATCGGGCGCCACTTCCCCGATACCGACGCCGCCTGGGCTGGTGCCGACAGCCGCGACCTGCTGCGCCGGGTCATGGCGCTGGTGGCGGCGGCCGGCTACCGGGTGGTCAACGTGGATGCCACGCTGATCGCGCAGGCGCCCAAGATGGCGCCGCACATCGCCGCCATGGTGGCCAACATCGCCGCCGACCTGGCCCTGGAGGCCGATGCGGTCAACGTCAAGGCGACCACCACCGAGCGGCTCGGCTTTACCGGTCGCGGCGAAGGCATCGCCGCCGAGGCCGTGGTGCTGCTGGCCCGGCGGGGTGGCACGGATGAGTGAGGCGGCGACGGCGAGCGCCGGCTGCCGGCTGCGGGTGACGGAGGCGCTGTTCGGCCCCGTCGCGCCCGGCGACTACCGCGCCGCGCCCGAGGATTTCGTGGTCGAGGAGGTGCTCGGCTTCGCCCCGGAGGGCGGCGGCGAGCACCTCTGGCTGTGGGTCGAGAAGCGCGGCGCCACGACCCTGGAAGCGGTGCGCGAGCTGGCCCGCTGCTGCGGCGTGGCGCCGCGCGCGGTGGGCTACGCCGGCATGAAGGACCGCATCGCGGTGACGCGCCAGTGGCTCTCGGTGCACCTGCCGGGTCGCGAGGCGCCGGAGGATCTCGAGGAACGGCTGGCCGAAGGGGGCTGCGGGTGCTCGAACGGCGCCGCCATCCGCGCAAGCTCAAGCGCGGCGTGCACCGTGCCAACCGCTTCACGCTGGTGCTGTCCGGGCCGGTGGTCGACGCGCCGGACGTCGAGGCGCGCTGGCGCTGGCTGTGCGAGCATGGCGTGCCCAACGCCTTCGGCCCGCAGCGCTTCGGCCCCGAGGGGCGCAACCTGGCCCGGGCCCGCGCCCTGCTGGCCCGCGGCTGGCGCAAGCGCGACGACCGCGAGGGTATGCTGCTGTCCGCCGCCCGCAGCTTCCTGTTCAACGACCTGCTGGCGCAGCGCATGGCCGCGGGCAGCTGGAACCGCCTGCTGCCCGGCGAACTGGCCTTCCTCGACGGCAATGCGAGCCAGTTCGTCGTCGATGCGGTGGACGACGCCCTCGACGCGCGTGCCGCCTGCCTCGACCTGCACCCCAGCGGCGTGCTGTGGGGGCGGGCGAGTCCCGCGCCGGCGGCGAGGCGGCCGAGTTCGAGGCGCGGCTGCGCGAACGCCACCCGGCGCTGTGCCAGGGCTCGAGCGCGCCGAGGTGCGGCTGGCCCATCGGCCGCTGCGGCTGCGGCTGGAGCAGCCCGAGCTGACGCGCGCTGCCGGGCGGCTGCGGCTCGATTTCCAGCTGCCGCGCGGCAGCTTCGCCACGGCGGTGCTGCGCGAGCTGATGACGCACCCCACGCTGAATACCCTGACGCCGGGGGCCTGAGCCACCCGGCGACGATTCACCTGCCGGTCAGGAGGCAATACGCGATGCGCAGACTCTTGCTTTCGAACGACGACGGAGTGCATGCCCCGGGCTTCGCGCCCTGCACGATGCGCTGGTGGCCCACGCCCGGCTGCGCGTGGTGGCCCCGACCGCGACCGCAGCGGGGCGAGCAATTCGCTGACGCTCAACCGGCCGCTGTCGCTGACGGCGCTGGAGAACGGCTTCCATTGCGTGGACGGCACGCCCGCCGACTGCGTCTACCTGGGCGTCAACGGGGTGTGGGACGAGCGCCCCGACCTGGTGATCTCGGGCATCAACCACGGCGGCAACCTGGGCGACGACGTGCTCTATTCCGGCACCGTGGCGGCCGCCATGGAGGGGCGCAACCTGGGCATGCCCGCCATCGCCATGTCGCTGGTGGGCTCGCGCCACTTCGATACCGCCGGGCGCGTGGCGGCGACCCTGGTGGGGGCGGCCGACCAGCTGTCGCTGCCGCCGCGCAGCCTGCTCAACGTCAACGTGCCGGACCTGCCCTGGCAGGAGATCCAGGGCTTTCGCGTCACGCGCATGGGCTACCGCGGTCCGGCCGAGCGGCCGATGGAGGTGCGCGACCCGCGCGGCCGCCTGCGCTACTGGATTGCAGCTGCCGGGCAGAACGCCGATGATGGGCCCGACACCGACTTTGCCGCCGTCGAGGCGGGCTATGTATCGATCACGCCGCTGCAGACCGACCTGACTCGGCATGCGGCCATCGCGGATGTGCAAGGCTGGCTGGATGCATTTACCTGAACGACTTCCCGAGCTGCTGCGCGGGGTGGGCATGACCTCCCAGCGCACCCGCGATCGCATGGCGGCACGGCTTGCCGACCAGGGCATCGCCGACGAACGGGTGCTGCGCGTGATGGCCAGCGAGCCGCGCCACCTGTTCCTCGACGAAGCCTTGGCGCACCGTGCCTACGAGGACACCGCGCTGCCCATCGGCCATGGCCAGACCCTGTCGCAGCCGTGGATGGTGGCACGCATGACCGAGCTGGTGCTCAGCGAAGCGCCCGAGCGCGTGCTGGAGATCGGCACCGGTTCCGGCTACCAGACGCTGATCCTGGCGCGGCTGGTGCCGGAACTCTGGTCGCTGGAGCGGATCAATGCCCTGCATCACCGCGCCCAGGCGCGGCTGCGCCTGCTGCAGATCCACAACGTGCGCCTGCGACTGGCCGACGGTGGGCATGGCTGGCCCGAGGCGGCGCCGTTCGATGTTGTCCTGCTTACCGCCTGTGCCCATGAGCTGCCCGCAGCGCTGGTGTCGCAGCTTGGCGAGGGTGGGGTGATGATTCTTCCGCTGGCCGATGCCGAAGGGAGCAGTGGCTGACCCGGGTGCGTCGTGTGGGTAACCAATACAAGGTGCAGCGGCTGGAGCGCGTACGCTTCGTGCCGCTGCTGCAAGGAGTGATTCGTTGAAGCGCCAACTCAGTGTTTTCCTGAAGGGAGCCGGGATGGGGGCGGCAGACGCCGTACCGGGAGTTTCCGGTGGCACCATTGCCTTCATCACAGGGATCTATGAAGAGCTGATTCATACCATCAAGCAGTTCGGCCCCAGCGCCTTCGTCGCCTGGCGGCGCGGCGGCATCCCGCTGCTGATCACGCACCTCAACCTGGCCTTCGCCATTCCGCTGCTGTTGGGTATTGCCGCCAGCCTGATCAGCGTGGCGCACCTGGTGGTGTGGCTGATGGACGACCACCCGCTGCTGCTCAACGGCTTCTTCTTCGGCCTGGTGGCGGCCTCGGCGCTGGTGGTGAGTCGCCACCCGTCCGACTGGAAGCTGTGGCACGTGGTACCGCTGCTGCTCGGCCTGCTGCTGGCCCACGGCCTGCCTTCGCTGATGCCGATGATCACGCTGCTCGGCAACCCTTCGCTGACGCTGATCGTAGCCGGCGCCATCGCCATCAGCGCACTGCTGCTGCCGGGGGTGTCGGGTAGCTTCCTGCTGCTGTCGATGGGCCTCTACGGCACCGTCATGCAGGGCATCCGCAGCTTCGACGTGGCGCTGCTCAGCACCTTCGCGGTGGGCTGCCTGATCGGCCTGTTCGGCTTCTCGCGCCTGCTGTCGTGGCTGCTGCGCCACTACCATACGGCCACGCTGCAGCTGCTGATCGGTTTCATCGTCGGTTCGCTGCCGGTGCTGTGGCCGTGGCGCGAGCTGGTGCGCTACCAGCTTGGCCCCGAAGGCCAGATGATTCCGCTCAACTATCGCTACCTGACCCCCGACGACTACGCCAACCTGACCGGCGAACCCGGGCTGATGGTGCCGGTGGCGCTCACCATGCTGCTGGGTGCCGCCCTGGTGCTGGGGCTGGGTCGCTTTCAACAGCGCAGCACGAGCGGCAGCGTGAACAACCCCTCTCAATCGGCTCCTGACAAGGAGGATGGCTCCAATGCGTAAGGTGTTACTGGTTTCTGCCATTGCCTTGGCCATGGCCGGGTGTGTCGCTCCTCAGGAGTACCACGCGCCGCAGGTGCGTGACCTTTCCGCCAGTCGTGAACGCACACCGGCCAGCCACTATACGGTTGCCGCCGGCGATACCCTCTACGGGATCGCCTGGCGCCATGACATGGACTTCCGCGACCTGGCGCGGCTCAACCAGATCGGCCCGCCGTACCGTATCCAGCCTGGGCAGCAGCTGCGCCTGGGCGAAGGCGCGGGCGAGCCGCCGCGCCAGGTTGCCCAGCAGCCGCTGGGCGACAGCCAGGTAGCCACGGCGATCGCCCTGGGCGGCCCCTCGGCGCAGCCTCAGGCTACCGGCGGCAGCGACTGGCTGATGCCGGACGAGAGCGCCATCGAGCGCAATCGCCGCCTCACCGCCGAGCCCCTGGACGCGGGGGCGGCTGCGCCCTCCCAGGCGGCGCTGGCCAGCGCCGAGCAGGTGGCCGCCGCCGAGCGGCCGCCCGAGCGCGACCTGGAGCCGGTTCGCCAGCCTGAGCCCGAGCCGATGCGCCAACCCGAGCCCGAGCGTCCCGCCGAGGTCAGGGAGGAGCCCGCGCTGGCGGTGGCCGCCGCCCCCGAGCCGGAACCCGAGCCCGCGCCGCGGCCGGCGGCGGCCTCCGCGCCCGATGCCGGCACCCAGGTGGCGGGCGAGCCGCCGCGTCAGCCCGAGCGTTCAGGGCGCACCTATACGCCGGTGGCCGAGGTGCCCTGGCAGTGGCCGACCGAGGGGCAGCTGATCGGCCGCTTCGGCGAAGGCGGTAGTATCACCGCCGGCATTGATATCGCCGGGCAAAAGGGGCAACCTGTCAGAGCAGCCGGACCTGGTATCGTGGTCTATGCCGGCAGCGGGGTGAGAGGGTATGGCAACCTCATCCTGCTCAAGCATAACGATCAGTACCTGAGCGCCTATGCCCACAACGATACGCTTCGGGTAACCGAGAACGATGTGGTCGAGGCCGGTGAAGTGATCGCCACCATGGGCGACAGCGATGCCGAAAGCCCCAGGCTGCATTTCGAGGTGCGCAAGGATGGCCAGCCTCAAGACCCCCTTAAATACCTGCCGCAGCGCTGAGCGCAGGCGGCTCCCCCGGGGCGTCATGGTGGTCGTTGGCGTCCCGTCGGGGCGCCAGCAGAGCCATAACAATAATCACAGTGCGTGCTGAATGACGATGCCAGGTGTTGACCGACACCTAAGGACGAAAACGGGGTAGCAACCGATGAGCATGCTTGAACAGGACCTTCAGGATGTGGATATCGAGGAAGTCGCAGGGGTTGACCAGGAGCTCGGTGATGACCCGGAGACGTCGGATAGCGACGACGACGATGCGTTCGAAAAGGCGCTGAGCCGCGAGGACAAGCACTACCACCACAGTCTGGATGCCACGCAGATCTATCTCAACGAGATAGGTTTCTCGCCGCTGTTGACACCGGAAGAGGAGGTCTACTACGGCCGCCTCGCCCAGAAGGGCGATCCGGCGGGGCGTGCGCGCATGATCGAGTCCAACCTGCGCCTGGTGGTGAAGATCGCCCGGCGCTACCTCAACCGCGGATTGACGCTGCTTGACCTGATCGAGGAGGGCAACCTCGGCCTGATCCGGGCGGTCGAGAAGTTCGACCCCGAGCGCGGCTTCCGTTTCTCCACCTACGCCACCTGGTGGATTCGCCAGACCATCGAGCGGGCGCTGATGAACCAGACCCGCACGATCCGCCTGCCGATCCATGTGGTCAAGGAGCTCAACATCTACCTGCGCGCCGCGCGCGAGCTGACCCAGAAGCTCGACCACGAGGCGACCGCGGAGGAGATCGCCGACTATCTCGACAAGCCGGTCGAGTCGGTGAAGAAGATGATGGGGCTCAACGAGCGTGTCTCCTCGGTGGACTACCCGATGGGTGGCGAGAGCGACAAGCCGCTGATCGAGACCCTGGCCGACGACAACGAGCAGGGCCCGGAGTCGTCGCTGGTCGATATCGACGTCAAACAGCATGTCGACGAATGGCTGGCGGAGCTGACCGACAAGCAGATGGAGGTCGTGGTGCGTCGCTTCGGCCTGCGCGGCCATGAGGCGGCTACGCTGGAAGAGGTGGGCGACGAGATCGGCTTGACCCGCGAGCGGGTGCGCCAGATCCAGGTCGAGGCGCTCAAGAAACTGCGCCGGGTACTGGAAAAGCAGGGGCTGTCGATGGAAAACATCTTCAACGAGTGAGCCCCGTAGTCAAATATGCAGCCCACCTCGCTGGTGCGGCTGCACGTTTTCTGCATGCTGATGCGTTATCATTAGCGTCCTCATAATGAAGGGATGAAAAGGGAAACGATCGATGCATCGCTCACCAACAACTCGGCGCCTTGCGCGCCGCGCTCTGGCGGTCGTCGTCGGCCTGGCCATGGCCGGCAACGCCCAGGCCGCCGATCTCTGGACCATCACCCAAGACGCCCTGGCGAACGACGCCGACCTCGCTGCCGCGCGTGCCGGCTTCCAGGTCACCGAGGCCGGGCGCGACATCCAGCGCGGTACGCTGTTGCCGCAGATTTCGCTGAGCGGCAATGCCGCACACGCACGCGTCTACAACAGCGCCACCGGTGGTGCGCTGGATGCCCAGGCCCAGCAGGGCGGCGGCCAGCCGCCTGCGGGTACTGCCGCTCGCGACGATACGGTCAATACCATCGGCCTGAGCCTGGACGCCGAGCAGGCGCTCTACAACCCTGCGCGTCGCGCCCAGCTGGAGCAGGCCGAGCGTGAGATCGTCCGCGACGCCCTGGCGCTGGACGCCGCCACCCAGAACCTGCTGTACCAAGTGGCCAATGCCTACTTCGAGATCCTGCGCGCACACGACATCCTCAGCGCCCGCCGCGCCCAGGAAACCGCCATCAGCCGCCAGCTGGAGCAGGCCCGCGAGCGCTTCGAGGTCGGCCTGATCGCCATCACCGACGTGCACGAGGCCCAGGCCTCGTTCGACCTGGCGCGCGCCCAGCGCATCGCCGCGGAAGGGGCCATGCAGGTCAGCTTCGAGACCCTGGAGCGCCTCACCGGGCATCGCTACGACAGCATCGACGCGCTGCAGGAGGATGTGCCCATCACCGGCCCTGAGCCCGCCGACCGCGAGCAGTGGGTGGCGCTGGCCATGACCAACAGCCCCATGGTGCAAATGGCAGAAGCCGGCATCGAGGTGGCGCGCAGCACCGTCGACGTGGCGCGGGCAGGGCAGCGCCCGGTGGTGGCCGCCTTCGCCAGCTACGGCTGGGCCGACAGCGACCGTACCGGTGCCGACTACCAGTCGGAGAGCCAGGTCGGGCTGCGTGCCAGCGTGCCGCTCTACACTGGCGGCACGACCCAGGCGCAGATTCGCCAGAGCGGCTTCGCGCTGGAGGTCAGCCAGTACGACTTCGAGGCCCAGCGGCGCAATACCGTGCAGCAGGTTCGCTCCTTGTTCACCTTGGTCAACAACAACGTCGAGACCGTCGAGGCGCGTCGGCAGGCCATCGTCTCCAACCAGAGCGCGCTGGAAGCTACTCGCTCTGGCTACGAGGTCGGCACGCGCAACATCGTCGATGTGCTCAACGCCGAGCAGAACCTGTTCAACGCCATCGCCAATCACGCCGAGGCGCGCTACGACTATGTTCTCAGCCTGCTTGAGTTGCAGCTGCAGGCGGGGCTGCTGGGGCCGGACTCGATTCAGGCGGTCAATGCCTGGCTCTCGGAGCGTGAGGCGGTCTCCCTGGAGCTGCCGGATGCGCCGAGCGACGCCGTGATGAACATCGGCCTGCGGCCCCGGGCGCCCTCCTGACGGTGGTGCCGGCCAGCGTCACCGGGCCCAAGAAAACCACCGCAACCCGGTGGTTTTCTGCGTGTGGACAACCCACAGGTGCTACCGGCTCGTGCGGCGCTGCGGTTGTCATTTCATAACGTCATGCGGCGGCAGGCTGCCGCCGCCGTTCGCCAATGCGGAGGAGCTCCATGGCCAGGCCCTGGTCGCTGTGATCGATCTCGACGCGCTGCGTCACAACTACTGCCTGGCCCGCTCGCTTGCCCCGAACAGTCAGGCGCTGGCGGTGCTCAAGGCCGATGCTTACGGCCACGGCGCCGTGGCGTGCGCCCGGGCGCTGGAAGGGCTGCCCGAGCATGAGCGTCCGCCGGCCTTCGCGGTAGCCAGCATCGAGGAGGCCGAGGCGCTTCGCGAAGGCGGGATCCAGACGCCCATCGTGTTGCTCGAAGGGATCTTCGAGGCCACGGAGCTGGCTCGCGTCGAGGCGCTGGGGCTGTGGCTGGCGGTGCACAGCGAATGGCAGGTCCAGGCGCTGCTCAGCTATCGCCCGGCCAAGCCGATCCCGGTCTGGCTCAAGGTCGATTCGGGCATGCACCGGTTGGGCTTCCCGCTGCACGAGGCCGCCGATGTCTGGGAGCGGCTGCAGGCGGCACCGCAGCACGCCTCCGATCTGCACCTGATGAGCCACTTCGCCACCGCCGATGCGGCCGATACGGCCTACTTCCAGCATCAGTTCGAGAGCATGATTTCGCTTTCGCAGCGGCTCGGCGCGCCGCTGTGCCTGGCCAACTCCCCGGCCACGCTGGCACGGCCGGGCGCCCATGGCGCCTGGGTGCGTCCCGGCGTGATGCTCTACGGCAGCGACCCGCTGGAGGTGCCGAACGAGGCCAGTCGGCGCCTGGCGCCGGTGATGACGCTGCGCTCCGAGATCATCGCCACCCGCGAGCTGGCCGAAGGCGAGCCGGTGGGGTATGGCGGGCGCTGGCGAGCCCCGCGCCCCTCGCGCATCGGCGTGGTGGCCTGCGGCTACGGTGACGGCTACGACCGCCATGCCGTGGACGGCACGCCGGTGCTGGTGGGCGGGCAGCGCAGCGTGATCACCGGCAAGGTCTCGATGGACATGCTGATGGTCGATCTCACCGACCTGCCCGAGGCCCGCATCGGGACCGAGGTGGTGCTGTGGGGCCGTGCGACGGGCGGGGCGGTGTTGTCGGTGGACGAGGTGGCGCGCTGCTGCGACACCATCAGCTACACCCTGCTGACGGGCGTACTGCCGCGGGTGCCGAGACGCTACCGCCAGGCCTGACACCTCCGCCACGTACTTGAATCGAACAGGAAATCGCATGTCCAAGCGCAACTGGCCCGCTTCCTTCGCCCATCCCCGATTCTGGCCCGCCTGGCTTGCCATCGGGGCCATGCGGGTCGGGGCCTGGCTGCCGTGGCGGCTCAAGCTGGCGCTAGGCCGCGGCCTGGGGCTGCTGGCCTGGCGCGTTGTGCCGCGCCGGCGGCACATTGTCGACACCAACCTGCAGCTGTGCTTCCCGGAGCTTGGCGAGCGCGAGCGCGAGCGGCTGGTGCGCGAGACCTTCAAGGCCAACGGCATCGGCATCCTGGAAACCGCCACCGGCTGGTGCCGCGACCCGCGTCACCTGCGCCATCGCGTCACCTACAAGGGGCGCCATCATCTCGAGCATGCCTACGCGCAGGGCAAGGGCGTGCTGGTGGTGGGCATCCACTTCTCCACGCTGGACCTGGGCGGGGCGCTGCACTCGCTCTACTTCCCCTCCGACGTGGTCTATCGTCCCCACAACAACCCGCTGTTCGACCGCTTCATGACCCGCTCGCGCAGCCGCATCTTCGGCGAAGCCATCGACCGCCACGACCTGCGCGGCGTGGTGCGCCGGATCAAGGCGGGGCATATCGTCTGGTATTCGCCCGACCAGGACTTTGGCCGTGACGTGAGCGTGTTTGCGCCGCTGTTTGGCGTCGAGGCAGCGACCATCCGCCTCACCGCCAAAATCACTCGCATGACCGGGGCGCCGGTGGTGCCCTTGATGTTCCATCGCAACCCTGACGATCGCACCTACACCATCGAGTGCCACCCGGCGCTGGAGAATTTCCCCAGCAAGGACGAGGTGAGCGATGCGACCCAGGTAAACGCCTTCATCGAGCGCGCCATCCGCAAGCACCCGGAGCAGTACATGTGGCTACACCGCCGCTTCAAGACTCGCCCGGAAGGCGAGCCCGACCCCTACGGAAGGGCGCCTGGCGGTGCTGTGGATACAAGCGCTCACGGGCGGTAACTTGACGGTTCGTTGGGTTCACGCAACGCTTGTCATTACCAGAGAAGGAGTTCCGACGCTTCGCGTCATGACAGTCAAGGAGGTCTGTTATGCTCGGTAATGCCATGCTGTTTCTGATCATCGCCATCATCGCTGGCGTGCTGGGGTTCACCGGCATCGCGGGTGCGGCAACCACCATTGCTCAGATCCTGTTCTTCCTGTTCATCGTGCTCTTCATCGTTTCGCTGATCACGGGGCGGGGAAAACCATAGCGCCTGAGTCAGGCGCCATGACAGGGGGCGGTGGGTAGCGAGGCTGGCAGTCGCAGCCTGTGCTCGCCGCCATTGAGCTTTCCATTGATGTATTCCCTATCGAGATGATGCTGGGCCGCCTGGTTCAGCATCTCGATCACTCGTTCGGCCTGTTGCTGAATGCTTTCCCGCTGTGTGATGCCGGCAAAGAGCGAAAGCTTCTTGAGCGCTTCGAGCAGGCTCAGCCCGATCGACAGGTCGCGCTTGCCGTAGTGGATCATGGGCGTGAAAAGGCGGTAGAGCAGGGCGGAAAACTCCTCCGTCGGCCAGATGACTCTCACGCTGTTCTGCTCGTCGAGCAGGGCATTGCAAGGCGTGACGCCAAGCCGCTGGCGCAACAGGTCCGTCAGCTGGTTGATGCACAGCTGCGCCGTGCCGGGATCGTTTACCCCCGGTGAGAGCGCCTTCACCGCAATTTCCATCAGCTGGGTCAACCCGTGCACATGCGAGTCGCTGATCGACTCGGCTTGGCCGTGGACGATCTGCGCGAGCACTTCCTGGGTCCAGGTGTCGTCCAGCTGGTGGGGGCTTCGACATGCAGCAAGGGGTAGCCCTCCAGCACGAAGTCGCCAATGGCGACGTTGAAATGGATGACGGCATCCTTGTGGCAGGCCAGTTCCGCTAGCTTTTCGACGTCGGCTCGCTGGATCGTGCCCGTCTGGTTCGATGCGATGACCTGGTGCCTGACGGAAAGGGACGGAGGCTGGGGTAAATGCGTATACCGTGCGGCTTGCTGGCGGGCTTGCAAATGGTGCAGCGCATGGCTGGTGGCCTGGTGCAGGCTGGCGGCCACCGAGTTGACCTGCACGGACTGCGACGCCTTGTGGATGAAATAGACGAACAGCGCAAGGCAGTGCATGACCATCACTGCCGCCAGGTAGGCATGCAAGGAGCGCCACAGGCCTGGCGAATCCTCGCTGCCGGGCATCATCAGCAGCATCAGTACATACAGGATGGTGCCGAGATAGTGCCCAAGCACCCATTGATGGTGCCGCTTGGTCACCAATCCGAAGACGAGCTTGTGGGAAAAGTTGCCGCCGGCCTGGGAGAGCACCGACATCACCATCGAGAAGCTGAAGACCATCAACGAGACCATGCCGGTAATCAAGGTGGACAACAGCGTGCGTCGCGTCTCGGTGTCGGTGAAGTGAGCAAATTCGAGTTCGACCGGCAGGGGAAACAGACCATCCTCCGGCACCACGGCTGCCAGTCCCACCAGGAAGTATCCCAGTGCCAGCAGGCTGGGAATGTAAGCGATGCTTTGCCGGTACGACTTGGCCAGCTTGATGGGGTAGAAGAGTGCGGTAATCATCGGAAATCCTTTTCAGCGATGAGGCATGGTTCGATAGAACCAAAAGCCCCGCCGGTGAAAAGGCGGGGCTTGTGGTCAGGCGAGTCGAGTGACCTCCTACGCGTCGATGCGCTTGTACTTCATGCGGTGCGGCGTGTCGTTGCCGACCCGCTTGCGGTGGTCCGCCTCGTACTCGGTGTAGTTGCCCTCGAAGAACTCCACGTGGGAGTCGCCCTCGAACGCCAGGATATGGGTGGCGATACGGTCGAGGAACCAGCGGTCGTGGGAGATCACCAGGGCGCAGCCGGGGAAGGCGAGCAGCGCCTCTTCCAGTGCGCGCAGGGTCTCGATGTCGAGATCGTTGGACGGTTCGTCGAGCAGCAGCACGTTGGCGCCCTGCTTCAGGGTCTGGGCCAGCTGCAGGCGGCCGCGCTCGCCGCCGGAGAGGTCCTTGAGGAACTTCTGCTGGTCGTTGCCCTTGAAGTTGAAGCGACCGACGTAGGCGCGTGAGGAGACCTCGTAGCCATTGATGTTGAGAATATCCTGGCCGTCGGAGACCGCTTGCCACACCGTGTGCTTGTCTTCCAGCGCATCGCGCAGCTGCTCGACGTAGGCGATGTCGACGGTGTCGCCGATCACCACCTCGCCGCTGTCGGGCTGCTCCTTGCCGGTGATCAGCTTGAACAGCGTCGACTTGCCGGCGCCGTTGCCGCCAATGATGCCGACGATGGCGCCCTTGGGCACGGTGAAGGAGAGATCCTCATAAAGCAGCTTGTCCTCGAAGCGCTTGGACACGCCATGGAACTCGATGACCTTGTCGCCCAGGCGCGGGCCGGGCGGAATGTAGATCTCGTTGGTCTCGTTGCGCTTCTGGAAGTCGCCGGACTGCATCTCCTCGAAGCGGTTGAGGCGCGCCTTGCTCTTGGCCTGGCGGCCCTTGGCGTTGCTGCGCACCCACTCCAGCTCGTGCTTGATCGCCTTCTGGCGTGAGGCTTCCTGCTTGGCCTCCTGCTCCAGGCGCTTCTCCTTCGATTCGAGCCACTGCGAGTAGTTGCCCTCGAAGGGAATACCGTGGCCGCGGTCGAGCTCGAGAATCCAGCCGGCCACGTTGTCGAGGAAGTAGCGGTCGTGGGTGATGGCCACCACGGTGCCGCTGTAGTCGTGCAGGAAGCGCTCGAGCCAGGCCACCGATTCGGCGTCCAGGTGGTTGGTCGGCTCGTCGAGCAGCAGCATGTCGGGGCTGGAGAGCAGCAGGCGGCACAGCGCCACACGGCGGCGCTCGCCCCCGGAAAGGTTGCCCACGCGGGCATCCCAGGGCGGCAGGCGCAGCGCCTCGGCGGCCACTTCCAGCTTGCGCTCGAGATTGTGGGCGTCGGCGGCCTCGATGATGTTCTCCAGGCGCGCCTGCTCGGCGGCCAGGGCGTCGAAGTCGGCGTCCGGTTCGGCATAGGCGGCATAGACGGCATCGAGCTTGGCCTGGGCGTCCTTGATCTCGCCCAGCGCCTCCTCGACGGTCTCGCGCACGTTCTTGTCGTCGTCGAGCTGCGGCTCCTGTGGCAGGTAGCCGACGTTGATCCCGGGCATGGGGCGCGCTTCGCCCTCGTACTCCTTGTCGACACCGGCCATGATCCGCAGCAGGGTCGACTTGCCGGCGCCGTTGAGGCCCAGCACGCCGATCTTGGCGCCGGGGAAAAAGGACAGCGAGATGTCCTTGAGAATCTGTTTCTTGGGCGGAACGACCTTGCCCACCCGATTCATGGTGAAGACGTATTGCGCCATGGGATTCCACAGAGTTGAGGGTTTCAGTGGCCCCGATGATAGTGGCCGAAGGAGACAAAGGCCAGTGCCGCGGCGGGTCTGGCGAGTGCGGCCCAGGGTGCCGGCCGGCACCCTGAAACGGCGTGGCAGGGGGAGTGCGAGGCCTTACTCTTCCTCTTCCTCGCCAAGCGACATCCAGTCGTCTTCGATGGCGCGCTTCAGGCGGCGCTCTTCCAGCAGGGCTTCGACCCGGCGGCGTGCACGCAGCGTGTCGGCGCGGCTGGTTGCCCGGGGGCGGACATAATCGTCGTCGTTGACCGCTTCGAGAAAGTCTTGCTCGTCTTCGTGAGCGTCGCTGACAAGGGGTTCATGGCTCATGCGAAATCCTCCCATGGCCCGGCGTCGACCGTGTGGCGATCGACATGTCGCACATCCGCTTCTTGTCCGAAGCGACGGACGGGAAGCGCCATCGATGCCCGAAAGGCACCTGACGGCTATATATCGTCCATGTCAGGCCGGTGCAACCCCTCGGGGCGATTTTTTCTCCTGCGGCTTTCTCCTGCGGCGCCGGCACCTTCAAGTTGCCAAGGCGGCAGGCAGCCCCGCCGCGCCTGGACGTCCGCGGCGGCGCGGCGGGTGCGACAGCATGACGCACCGCGTGTGCCGTCACTACTCGAAGCCCTGCTCCTGCCTGAGGCGCTCGAGCTTCAGCTGCAGCTCGACGCGCTCGGTGACATCCTTCTGTACGCCGATGTAGTAGGTCAGGTTGTCGTCGGCGTCGTAGACCGGGGTGATCGAAAGCTCGTTCCAGAACAGGGTGCCGTCCTTGCGGTAGTTGCGCAGCACCTCGCGGCAAGGGCGACCCTCGGCCAGCGCCTGGCGGATGTTGTTCAGCCCGGGCTGGTCGCGGTCGTCGTTCTGCAGGAAGCGGCAGTCCTGGTAGAGAATCTCATCGGCGCTGTAGCCGGTAAGCCTTTCGAAGCCCTTGTTCACGTAGATCAGGATGTTTTCATCCCCCTCCTGCTCGGCGACCACGATGCCGTCTTCGGAGGCATCGACGATTCGCTCCAGCAGTTCTGGGCTGATCAGAGGTTTGCGTTTCATGCACGGCCTTCCTGTCGGGTGCTGGCGCGTTTGCCTGCTTGGGCGCGTTAACGATTTTTCACTATGCCATATCATGGCCAGCCCACGTCAGCTTGACAACGCCATTGGCAGGCCTACTGCTGCACTTCCCGCAGCCTGGCGGCGCTAGCGGCGGCGGCCAGCGCCATGAGCGCGAGCGTGGCCAGCAGCCAGGGGGTGCCGAGGAACTGTGCCAGCAGGCCGGTCGCGCCGCCCACGACCAGCATGAGCAGCCCGGTCAGGGTGTTGGAGAGCGCCACGTACAGCGCCCGCCGGTCCTGGCCGGCCATGTCCACCAGGTAGGTCTTGCGCCCCAGGCGCACCCCGGCGTGCACGATTACCAGCAGCGCATAGACGAGGGCATAGGGCCATACGGTGGCAGTCCAGGCGCCGGGCAGCCAGGCGAAGCCGACGCCGAGCAGGCAGCAGGCTGCAGTGCCAAGGCCCGTGTCGCGCAGTACCCGGCGGCTAGAGGCATCGGCGCGCTTGCCCCAGACGGGACTTGCCACCATGCCGGCCAGGCCGGAGACCACGATCAGCACCCCCAGCCCGCCCAGTTCGGCGCCGCTCTGCTGCTGGCCGAGCAGGGCCACGTAGGGCAGGGCGAGAGCGCTGGCCATGAGCAGGGCGCGCGATAGGTTGAAGTGCAGAAAATCTCGGTCGTCGCGCAGCAGGCGCAGCCCCAGCGCCAGGCTGCCGGCGAGGCTGGCGCCGCCTTCCACGGCGCCGGGCGTCTCGCGAATGCGTGCTGCGCACAGGGCGTTGAGCGACCAGCCCAGCGCGGCGATGCCGAGCAGGGCGGCCAGGGCCAGCTCGCCGGGGCGGTCGTCGAACAGCATCAGCACCGCCCCGGCCAGCAGCGTCACGCCGCCCGCCACGCTGCCGCTCCAGCCCATCAGGCGGCCGCGGCGGCGCTTGGCGATGGTCTTGCCCAGCACGTCCTTGGTGGCGATGGAGGAGATGCCGCGAGCCAGCGAGAGCGACATCAGCGTGGCCAGCACCAGCGCGCCACCGACGCTGCCATGCCCGAACAGCGCCAGCAGCGCCAGGCCCGCCGCCGCCAGGGCCTGCAGCAGCCCGCCGGCCACCCAGGCCCACTTGCGCTGCGGTCTGAGGCGGATGAAGCCAGCCACGAACAGCTGCGGCAGCAGCGCGCCGGCTTCCCGGATCGGCACCAGCAGGCCGACCATCCACAGCGGCGCGCCGATCACTCCCAGTAACCACGGCAGTACCAGGCGAGCGCTGGAAAGCTCATCGGCCAGCTTGTTGCCGAGCGACGCCAGCACATGCAGCAGGGCGTTGCGCGGCTGCTCGTCGCAGGCGGCCTCGGGAATGTCCTGGCACAGGCGGCTGTCGTCGTCGCCGGTCAACCACTCGTACAGCCGGGACTGGCTGATCTGGCGTTCGCTCATGGCGGCTCCGTGGCTGCTATCATCGGCTTTTCATTGTTGCGACAGGGGCTCGGCATGTCACGTATCCGTATTCATTACTGCACCCAGTGCAACTGGCTGCTGCGCAGCGCCTGGTACGCCCAGGAGCTGCTGTCGACTTTCGGCGAGGCGCTGGAGGAGGTGGCCCTGGCACCCTCCCACGGCGGCTACTTCGAGATCTTCTACGACGACGAATCGCTATGGGAGCGCAAGCGCGACGGCGGCTTCCCCGACGTGAAGCAGCTCAAGCAGCGGGTGCGCGACCGGCTCGACCCCGAGCGCGATCTGGGCCATATCGATCGATGAGGACGGCGCTGACGAGTGTGGAGATAGTGCGTCAGGACCGTCAGGCGATGCTCTTCGGCCTGGGGGCGGTGGCGCTGTGGTCGACCGTCGCCACCGCCTTCAAGGTGGCGCTGGGCTACATGTCGCCGCTGGAGCTGATGTGGCTGGCGGCGCTAGTGTCCTGGCTGCTGATGGGGGCGCTGGTGGTGCGCCAGGGCCAGCTGGGCGACGCCCTGCGCCATGGCTGGCGCACCGCCGCCTGGGCCGGGCTGATGAAGCCGGTGGCCTACTACCTGGTGCTGTTCGGCGCCTACGACCGGCTGCCCGGCCAGGAGGCCATGGCGCTCAACTACACCTGGGCGCTGGCCATGGCCTTTCTCGCCGTGCCGCTGCTCGGCCAGCGGCTGACCCGCACCGACGTGGCGGCGGGGCTGGTGGCCTATGCCGGGGTGTGGGTGATCGCCACGCGCGGGCGGGTCTTCGACGTGGCCTTCGCCGACCCGCTGGGGGTGGCAATGGCGCTGGCCTCGACCCTGCTGTGGGCGCTCTACTGGCTGCTCAACGTGCGCGACGCCCGCCCGCCGCTGGTCGCCCAGTGGCAGAACTTTGCCGTGGCGCTGCCGGTGCTCACGCTGCTGATGCTGGTCGGCCCCGGCTTCACCTGGCACGGCTGGACGGCCCTGGGCGCCGGGGTCTACGTCGGCCTGTTCGAGATGGGCGTGGCCTTTGTGCTGTGGCAACTCGCCATGCACCGGGTGTCGCGTACGGCCAAGGTCTCCAACCTGATCTTCCTTTCACCGCCGGTGTCGCTGCTGCTGCTCTACCTGGTGGTAGGCGAGCCAATCCTCGCCTCCACCCTGGCCGGCCTGGCGCTGATCCTCGCCGGGCTGGGCCTGCAGCAGTGGCAGCGGAGCCCGTCGGACGCTCAGCCCTGAGCGGCGCCGCCCCGCTGGGCCCGGTGCTCTTCCAGCAGCGGCTCGAGCGCCGGCCAGACATTGTCGAGGATCACCGCCTGTGCCTGCGCCGTGGGGTGGATGCCGTCGGCCTGCATCATGCCTGCTTCCAGCGCCACCCCTTCCAGCAGGAAGGGCACCAGGGGAACGTCGTAGCGTTCGGCCAGCTGGGTGTACACCCCGGTGAAGGCGCTGCGGTAGGCTTGCCCGTAGTTGGGCGGGATGTCGATACCGAGCAGCAGCACTTCGGCGCCGCTGGCCTGGCTGGCCTCGATCATGCTGGCCAGGTTGCGCTCCATCTGCTGCGGCGGCAGGCCGCGCAGGCCATCGTTGCCGCCCAGCTCGATCAGAACGATGTCGGGCTGGTGCTGTCGGAGAAGCGCGGGCAGGCGGCTGGCGCCGCCGCCGCTGGTCTCGCCGCTGATGCTGGCATTGATCACCTCTGCCTTTTCGTCGAGCCGCGCTTGCAGCAGACTGACCCAGCCCGCCTGCGCGTCGATCCCGTAGGCGGCGCTCAGGCTGTCGCCCATGACCAGCATGCGCGGCGCATTCGCGGCCAGCGCCGGAGACGCGGCCAACAGCCATAGCAGGGCGATTAGCCAAGCGCTTTGCAGCCAACGAACAGGGAAGCCTTTCACCATGTCCCACTCCTCTACACGAGATGACAACACGACGCGCACCGCGTCGGTCGCTGGAAAGATCACACCGATTCTACATGCCGCCGGCCTGGCCAAGCAGGTGGTCAGCGGTGAACGGCAGCTCACCATTCTGAGTGGCTTGAGCCTTTCCGTGTTCCCCGGCGAGAGCGTGGCGATTCTCGGGCAGAGCGGCGCGGGCAAGTCGACCCTGCTCGGGCTGTTGGCCGGCCTCGACGAACCGAGCCAGGGTGAGCTGGCGCTGTTCGGCGAATCGCTAGGTAGTCTCGACGAGGATGGCCGCGCCCGGCTGCGCGCCGGCCGGGTGGGCTTCGTGTTTCAGAACTTCCAGCTGCTGCCCACCCTCACGGCGCTGGAAAACGTGCTGCTGCCGCTCGAGCTCTCGCCGCTGCCGGACGCCACGCTGCGGGCCAAGGAGTGGCTGGCCAGGGTGGGCCTGGGCGAACGCTTCGACCACCTGCCCAAGCAGCTTTCCGGCGGCGAGCAACAGCGCGTGGCGCTGGCGCGGGCCTTTGTGACCGGCGCCGAGCTGGTGTTCGCCGACGAGCCCACCGGCAATCTCGACCGTACCACCGGGGCCAGGATCATCGAGCTGCTGTTCCAGCTCAACCATGAAGCCGGCACCACGCTGATCCTGGTGACTCATGACCATGCCCTGGCGCGCCGCTGCGACCGCTGCCTGCGCCTCGAGGAGGGGCGGCTGGTAGAGCTCGATCGCAGCGAGGTGGAAGCATGACCGCAGGCCACACCGCTGTTTCCGCCAATGGCGCCGCGCCGCACCAGCTGCTGCGGCTGTCGACCCGCGGCCTGCTGCGCGACCTGCGTGCCGGCGACGTGCGCGCCCTGTTCGTGGCCCTGGCCCTGGCCGTGGCGGCCTCCACCATGATCGGCTTCTTCCTCGACCGGCTCGACCGCGGCCTGACTCGCCAGGCGGGGCAGCTGCTCGGCGGCGACCTGGTGCTCGAGCAGGGCCGCCCCTTCGATGCCGAGCTGCGTCGCACCCTGGAGGAGGCCGGGCTGATCCTGAGCGACCAGGTCGGCATGGTGACCATGGTCAGCCACGGCAGCGCCTTCCAGCCGGCGAGCTTGAAGGCGGTGGACGACCGCTACCCGCTCTACGGCGGGGTGCATGTCGACCTGGGCCAAGGCGTCGACGTGGTGGCGCGCGGCCCGGCCCCGGGTGAGGCATGGCTGGCGCCGCGCCTGGGGCTGCTGCTGGAGGCCGAACTTGGCGACCGTATCCAGGTCGGCGAGACCGAGCTGGTCGTTGCTGGCTTCATTGAACGCGAGCCCGACCAGCAGGGCGGCTTCAGCAACTTCAACCCGCGGCTGATGATCCACGTCGACGACCTGGCGGCCAGCAATCTCGTGCAGCCGGGGGCCAGGGTCAGCCACACGCTGCTGGGTGCGGGCGACCTGGCGATACTCGACGCGCTGGCGCCGCGCCTGCGCGAGCTGTCCCGCGACGGCGTCGAGGTGCGCGACGTGCGGCTCGACCGGCCGCAGCTCGGCAATGCGCTGGAGCGTGCCGAGCGCTACCTGAGCCTGGCCGGACTGGCGGCGGTGCTGCTGGCCGGGGTGGCGGTGGCCATGGCCACCCGCCGCTACGTGGAGCGACACCTCGATACCGCCGCGCTGCTGCGCTGCTTCGGTGCCACCCAGCGCGACCTCACGCGGCTGTTCGCGCTGCAGCTGCTGTGGCTGGCGCTGGCCGCCTCGGCGCTGGGTGCGCTGCTGGGGCTGGTGGGGCAGGCGGCGCTGCTGGCGCTGCTGGCCACCTTCCTGCCGCTCGACCTGCCGTCGCCCGGCATGCTGCCGCTGTGGCTTGGCGTGCTGACCGCGCTGGCCGTGCTGGTGGGGTTTGCCGGGCCGACCCTGCTGCGCCTCAAGCGGGTGAGTGCGCTGAAGGTGCTGCGCCGCGAGCTCGACCCGCTGCCGGCGTCGGCCTGGCTGGTGGTACTGGTGGCCAGCCTGGTGTTCGGCGCCCTGCTGTGGCTCTATTCCGGCGACCCGGGGCTGGCCGCGGCGCTGCTGGTGGGAGGGCTGGTCATGCTGCTGGTGCTGTGGGGGCTCGGTGCGCTACTGCTCGGCCTGGTGCTGCGCCTGGCGGCCCGCCTGCCGCAGCGTGGCGGCCGGCAAGGCGAGCTGTACCAGGCGCTGCGCCTGGGGGGCGCCAGCTGGCCCGCCGCCGCAGCGCCAGTCTCGGGCAGCTGCTGGCCTTCGCGGTGACCTTCTTTGCCATGGCGATGATCGCCCTGGTGCGCGGCGACCTGCTGGCCACCTGGCAGGACCAGCTCCCCGACGACACGCCGAACTACTTTGCCATCAACATCCAGCCCGCTGAGCGGACCGACTTCATGGCGGTGCTCGACGCCGCGGCGGATGACCGCACCGCGCTCTATCCGATGGTGCGCGGCCGCCTGACGGCGATCAACGACCAGCCCCCGCGCGAGGTGGTGCCGCCCGAGTCACGGGGCGACAACTCGCTGCGCCGCGAGCTCAACCTGACCTGGCAGGCCGAGCTGCCGGAAGGCAACCGGGTGGTGGCGGGGCAATGGTTCGCAGCGCCTGACCAGGGGCCTGTCGATGCTCAAGCGCAGCCAGGCTGGGTGGGTGAGGTGGCGGCGGAGGCGGCTCTGGCACCGATCTCGGTCGAGCAGGGGCTGGCCGAACGCCTCGGCCTGTCGCTGGGCGACCGGCTCACCTTCACCATCGGCAGCGAGGAGGTGGTCGGCGAGATCACCAGCCTGCGTGACCTGGACTGGGACAGCTTCCGGCCCAACTTCTTCGTCATCTTCCCACCCGAGGTGCTGGAACGCTTCGGCCACAGCTACATCACCGCCTTCCATCTCGACGGCGACCGCGGCGACACCCTGCGCCGACTGGTGCAGGAATTCCCGGGGGTCTCGCTGCTCAACGTGGATGCCATCCTGGCACAGGTTCGCGAGGTGATCACCCAGGTGACCCGCGCCGTGGAACTGGTGCTGCTGCTGGTACTACTGGCCGGAGTCAGCGTGCTGTATGCCGCCCTGACCGCCAGCCGCCCGGCCCGCGCCCACGAGAGCGGCCTGCTGCGGGTGTTCGGTGCCGGGAGCCGCTTGATCTCGCGGGTGCAGGGGCCGAATTCGCCATTCTCGGGCTGGCCAGCGGGCTGATGGGGGCGCTGCTGGCCGAATTGGCCAGCGCCGGCATCTATGCGCTCTGGCTCGATCTGCCGCCGCGCCTGCACCTGTGGCTGTGGGTGGTGCTGCCGTTAGGTGGAGCGCTGCTGATCGGCACCATCGGCCACCTGCTGTCGCGCAGCCTGCGCCGCCAGGCCCCGGCGGCAAGCCTGGGGCTGCTGGGTGAGACATAGGCCTTCGGCGTCGCCGCGCTCACGAGCGATCTGTTACAGTCGGTAAGGGAGTGCGGCTGCGCCTCCCGTATCGCTCAACCGACGTCGAACGGGAGGTGGCGTCAATGAAGGCACCCTATCAGAGGGCGAGGTTCGGCCTCGCTCTCGCTGCGGTCATGCTGGTGGCGCCCAACCTGGCGGCGGCCGATGCCAAGCGGCTGGAAGCCGACCTGCGCGCCATGTTCGGGGCCCACGGAACGCTGGCCATCGGCGACGTCTCCAGCGCGCTGCTGCGCTCGCGCCTCAGCGCCCACGACATTCGCTTCGAGACGCCGGAAGGCGAGCGGCTGCTCATCGACCGCTACGTGGTCAGCGGCGACTACGACCGACCCGACGAGGTCACGCTGGAAGGCCTGCGCCTCGAGGATGCGTTGACCGACTTCACGCTAATGAGCGCCGAGCGCATCGTGTTGGGCGAGCCCTCGCGCGCCGTCTTCGCCCTGGACGACGCGCTGGCCGCCGAAGCGGTGCGCATCGGCAGCCTCGCCATCGACGGCATCGCGCTCGATCTCGGCTCCGAGCTGGCCGACGATCTGTTCTATGCCACTCCGCTGTACGGCGGCCAGGGCGCCTCACCGTCGACAGCGTGCGCGGCAAATCCCTGTCCGGCACCGCTATCGAACTGTTCGAGGTGGCCGGGGTGGCGGGCACGCTGAGCGAGGTCGACGAGCTCGGCAGCGCCTCCTTCACCCTCGAGTCGCTGCGCATCGAGGGATTGACCGGCCTGGACAGCGACGGTGACGAACAGCTGGCCAGGCTCGAGCTGCGTGGCCTCGATCTGCTGACCGATTCGCTGGCCGCCTCTCTGGCACGCCTGGACATGGACGGCGACTTCAGCGACGGCAAGGGGGCGTGCAGGTCGAATCGCTGTTTCTCGACCTGGCCCGAATGATCGCGCTGGCGCCGGAAGAGGAGCGCACCCAGCTGCGCATGATCAGCAACGTGCTCACCGACGGTAGCGGCGAGCTGCGGCTGGACGCCGCCTTCCTGGCCAACTGGCAGGCCCAGGGCGAGCATGGCGTGCTGGTCAGCGACAGCCAGCTCAGCGTGCGGGACGCCCTGCGGCTGGCCTTCGACGTTCGTCTGCCGCTGGTCCTGCCCGACGGGGTCGCGCCCGCCGACCTGTTTGCCGACCTGGAGTGGCTGGAAGCGGCCACGCTGCTGGGCGGCGACCTGCGCCTGAATCTCGCCGATGGCGGCCTGTTCACGCGCCTGGCGACCCTGGGTGCGGCATTCGAAGGCGTCACCGAAGCCCAGTACATCGAGCAGGCACGCACCCAGGCCCAGGGCTTCGGCATGATGTTCGGCCCCGAAGTGCGGGAGCTGCTGCTGGGGTTGGTGAGCCTGCTGGAGGGCAGCGCCGAGGAGCTGGAGCTGCGCCTGACGCTGCCGCCCGAGAGCCAGCTGGCCAGCTGGCTTGACGACCCGCTCGGCCTGCCCGCCCGGCTCCAGGTGAGCGTCGAGACCCGCTGAAGCGGCTAAACCTCGCTTGAGTATTTCTGCAACCCACCATGATGGCCTTTCATGTGAAAGGCGTCATGGGCTGGGGTATCATGGCGCATCTGACTCTCCCCGTGATACGAGGTTTTCCGCCGATGTTCAGCCGTGACATGACGATTGCCGGTTTCGATGATGCCCTGTTCGATGCGATGCAGAAGGAAGTCGCGCGCCAGGAGGCTCACATCGAGCTGATCGCCTCCGAAAACTACGCCAGCCCCCGCGTGCTCGAGGCCCAGGGCAGCCAGCTGACCAACAAGTACGCGGAAGGCTACCCCGGCAAGCGTTACTATGGCGGCTGCGAGTACGTCGACATCGTCGAGCAGCTGGCCATCGACTACGCCAACCAGCTGTTCGGCTCCAGCTACGCCAACGTGCAGCCACACTCCGGCTCACAGGCCAACAGCGCCGTGTTCCAGGCGCTGGTCAAGCCGGGCGATACCGTGCTGGGCATGAGCCTCGACGCCGGCGGTCACCTGACTCACGGCGCCAAGCCCAACTTCTCCGGCAAGCACTACAATGCCGTGCAGTACGGCATCGACGAGAGCGGGCGCATCGATTACGCGGAAGTCGCACGCCTGGCCCGCGAGCACCAGCCCAAAATGATCATCGCCGGCTTCTCGGCCTACTCCCAGATCATCGACTGGAGCAAGTTCCGCGAGATCGCCGACGAGGTGGGCGCCTATCTGCTGGTCGACATGGCCCACATCGCCGGCCTGGTGGCCGCCGGCATCTACCCGAGCCCGCTGCCCCACGCCCACGTGGTCACCACCACTACCCACAAGACCCTGCGTGGCCCGCGTGGCGGCCTGATCCTCTCCGCCGAGGGCGACGCCGAGATCGAGAAGAAGCTGCAGTCCGCCGTGTTCCCCGGTGGCCAGGGCGGCCCGCTGGAGCACGTCATCGCCGCCAAGGCGGTGTGCTTCAAGGAAGCCATGGAGCCTGGCTTCAAGCGCTACCAGCAGCAGGTGGTGAAGAACGCCCAGACCATGGCCGGCGTGTTCATCGAGCGCGGCTACGACGTGGTGTCCGGCGGTACCGAGGACCACCTGTTCCTGCTTTCGCTGATCAAGCAGGGCCTGACCGGCAAGGACGCGGACGCCGCCCTGGGTCGCGCCCACATTACCGTCAACAAGAACGCCGTGCCCGGCGACCCGCAGAGTCCTTTCGTCACCTCCGGCCTGCGCATCGGCACCCCGGCCGTGACCACGCGTGGCTTTGGCGAAGCCGAGTGCCGCGACCTGGCCGGCTGGATCTGCGACATTCTCGATACCATGGCCAAGGGCGAGGATACCGCTGGTATTGAAGGCGAGGTGAAGGGCAAGGTCGAGGCCGTCTGCGCGCGCTTCCCGGTCTATCGCTGATCATCCAGCTTCTGGAAAGACACGCCCCGCACCGTGAAGACGGTGCGGGGCGTTTTGTTGATGCGCGAAAGTGAAAGCCAAGCCGCTGGCTTAGTCGACGATAAGATTGCCGCTTTCGATCATGTGGTTCACCAGGCTGGCTGCATCCGCGGCACCGAAGGCTTGCTGCAGGTCGGCAAGCGAGGCGTTGTCGAAAACGATCTTCTGATCGACGCCGCTGCCCTGGGTTGCGATATGCAGTTCGGCCTTGCCGTCCACTTCGGTGAAGAGCAGCTCGGCATCGCCACCTAGCAGGTCCTTGAGGTCGATCTTGTCGCCTTCCACCTTGCTGAAGTCCATGACCGTATCGACGGCGGGAGCGTCAACGCTGCCCTGGTCGTTCAGCATCCATTTGAAAGTATCGGCGCCCGCGCCGCCCCAGAGGATGTCGTCGCCGGCGCCGCCGATGAGCGTATCGCTGCCGTTGCCGCCAAACAGCTGGTCGTTGCCTGCTCCGCCGATCAGGATGTCGTTCCCATGGCCGCCGATCAGGATATCGTCGCCGCTGCCGCCCTGGAGGGTGTCTTCTCCACGGAACCCGAAGATGACATCGTCGCCAAGTACCGGGCTTGCTTCCTGGCCGTCTCCCGAGGCTTCGGTGCCTGAAATCTCGTTATCGCGCGACGGTCCGCCTTGGCCCGCTGAACCCGCGGTGAAGGTGAAGGTTTCGTAGTAGGTATTGAACTCGCTGTCCGTCACTTCGATGGTGACTTCCAGCGTGCCATCGTTTTCGCTGATGGCGGCGCCGTCCTTCAGCTTCAACTGGTCGCCCTGGACGATCTCGAAGCGATCGTCCCCGCCGACGATCTGGAAGCTGTGGGTATCTCCCGCATCGGGATCGACAGCGGAGAGGCTACCGATGATGGTGCCTGTCGGTGTCTTGTCGTTCGGGTTCGAGCCCGACAAGGCTTGAGCAAAATCCAGGTCCAGGGTCAACCGAATATCGGTCGGCGCCTGATTCTCAGCCTCGCCGCCGGGCACGGAATAGCTTTCGAAGAACCAGCGCTCTTGGGTGGCCTTTCCCTTCGTCCATTCCATGGAGCTCTTGTCGCCGCTGAACAGGTCTGTCAGGGCGTAGCTGCCAAGCTCACCGAAAGTGAGATAGGGGCACCGTCGGTGCTGTTTTGATTGAGCTCTACCTTAAACTCGCCTTGCTGGAAGGCCTCGAGCTGGCCGTCGTCGAGCTGGGTCTGCAGCCAGGCGATGACGCCTGGGTCGTCGAGTACGACGCCGCTGAGCCACGCCGTGTATTCCTTGGAGAAGACGTTTTGGCTAGCCAGCGAGGTGTCGCCGAGAAACGCTGAAAAGGAAGTCATTTCGTTAGATCCTCATATGCCTGATGCGTACAGGTGAAACAGGCATGAGTCGACTCGATGCCCGTCCGCCGCCTTGTATTTTTCTTCATTTTTCAAGGCGCCCTTTTCAGGCAGCCTGGCTGTCTCGGTGAGACCCGTGGCTTTCCGTCCCTGCATCACTGCAGGTTTGGCGGTACTGTTGGCGCAGCATTGCGAAGGGCCTGGCTGCTGCTGCAGGTTGGCCCTGGCACAATCATTTGCCCGTTTGTAAAGTTTTGCAACATCGAAGTGGGGTGAGAGTTACGCTTTCGCTTGTAAGCTGTTGGTGAAAAGGGGTCGGCCTGGCAGTAGAGCGCTCATAGGCTGTGTGTGAGGTGTGTCACGCTAACCGTCCCAAGGGTTGACCGAGGCCATGTTTTTGCCGGTAGCAAGATGATGGCATTGGGGTATCCTCACCAGAACCCGCAGGGCTCTGATAAGGAAGGGATGATGTCGACGTTGACGTTTCAAGGTGCCGTGGGGGAGGTCACCGGCTCTCGTTACCTGATCGAGGTCGAGGGGCGGAGCGAACCTACCGAATACTGCTGGAATGCGGCCTCCACCAGGGGGCAAGGAGGCGGACGAAGCCAACGAGGCGTCTTTCGCCGGCCTGGCGAAACAGCTCGATGCGGTGGTCATCTCCCATGGCCATCTCGACCATGCCGGGCTGCTGCCCAAGCTGGTCCGCGAGGGCTACGACGGCCCCATCTACTGCACTCGAGGAACGCGCGACCTGCTCGACATCATGCTGGCGGATGCCGCCTTCATCCAGGCCAAGGACGTCGAATGGGAGAACAAGTGGCGCAAGCGCAACGACAAACCGCTGATCGAACCTCTTTACGAGATGGAGGACGTGGAGCACACCCTGAGACGGTGCAAGTCGCAGGGCTATGGCCAGCCCGTTCAACTACCCGGGGGCGTGACGCTGGTATTCCGCGATGCGGGCCATATCCTGGGTTCGGCGATTGTCGAACTGGCGATTCCTTCCGGGGGGCAGACGAAGCGGCTAGTGTTTTCCGGCGATCTGGGCAACCCCAGCTCGGTGCTGATGAAAGAGCCGGAAAAGCTCTACGAAGCCGACCTGGTACTGATGGAGAGCACCTACGGCGACCGAGACCATCGCCCCCTTGAGGAGACCCTCGCGGAGTTCGCCAAGGTGCTGGAGGAGGCCCATGAGGCGGGTGGCAACGTATTGATTCCCGCCTTCGCCGTGGGGCGTACCCAGGAGATTCTCTATCACCTCAGCGTGCTCTACCACGAGGGCCGGCTCCGCCAACAGATGGTCTTTCTCGACAGCCCCATGGCGATCAAGGTCACCGAGCTCTACCAGCGGGCGCGCAAGTGGCTGGACCCCGACGACCTCAAGGTGCTCAACATCGCTGCTAGCGGCGACATCAGCCGCTACCTGCCGATCCTGCGAATGACCCGCACGGTGGAGGAGTCGATGGCGATCAACCGCATCCATGGTGGAGCGATCATCATCGCTGGGGCCGGCATGTGCAGCGGCGGGCGTATCGTGCATCACTTCCGCTATAACCTGGAGAAGCCCAATACCCGCCTGGTGATTGTCGGGTTCCAGGCCGCCGGCACGCTGGGCCGCCAGCTGGTCGATGGGGCCGAGAAGGTGCGGGTGCTGGGCAAGGAGCTGCAGGTGAAGGCCAGGCTGCATACTATCGGCGGCTTCTCAGCCCATGCCGGGCAGAGCCAGCTGATCGGCTGGGCCGGTGCCTTCCGCAACCAGCCGCGCTTCTACCTGGTGCACGGTGAGCCAATGGCCCAGGCGGTGCTCAAGGCCGCCCTGGCCGAAAGCGGCATCGACGCCGAAGTGCCTGCCTTCGGTGACCAGGTGATACTCTAACGCCCTTCCTATGGCTTGATGCAAATCAAGCTGCGACCTTGCCGCAGGTCGGCAAGGGGTTCGTGCAGTATTCTAAAATCAAGACGACCCTGATTCTGGCCGCTGGGACGATCGCCGAAATGATGCGCGATCCGAAGAGCCTTGTTCAGCTTCTGAACGCCAACCTTGTGAGGTGCATCGCATGAAGACCAACGTAGGCGGTATCGACAAGATCCTGCGGATCGTGGTTGGTGCCGTATTGATCGGCCTGGCCATCACGGGCGTCATCGGCGCCTGGGGCTGGATCGGTGTGCTGCCGCTGGCCACCGGCTTGTTCAACTTCTGCCCCGCGTACCAGCTGCTGGGTATCAATACCTGCAAGCTGAAGCGCTGAGGCACACGTGCCTTTACAACGAAGCCCGCTCCTGCAGCGGGCTTCGTCGTACTAGGCATGCTCATTTCGTCCATATCTGCATTCGTAATATTTCTATATAGAATAACGTTAGAACCAATTCCATGATAAGCTGTCTCCATGAGTGGCCCATTTTTTATGGAGGAGCGACCCATGACCCAACCCATGTCTGCAAGCCCCATCGTCACCGCCTTCTTCGACGAGCCCACCAACACCTTCAGCTATGTGGTGCAAGACCCGGATAGCAAGGCCTGCGCCATCCTCGACTCGGTGCTGGACTTCGACTACGCCGCCGGTCGCACCGACGTGCGTTCGGCCGATGAGATCATCGCCTTCATCCGGCACGAGGGGCTCACCGTCGAGTGGATTCTCGAAACCCACGTACATGCCGACCACCTTTCCGCCGCGCCCTACCTTCACGAGGCGCTGGGCGGCAAGACCGGCATCGGCGCCAGGATCGTCGAGGTGCAGGAGATCTTCGGCAAGGCCTTCAACGCCGGCAGCGAGTTCGCCCGCGACGGCAGCCAGTTCGACCGCCTGTTCGAAGAGGGCGATACCTTCGCCATCGGTAGCCTGGAAGGGCGCGTGCTGCATACCCCGGGGCATACCCCGGCGTGCCTGACCTATGTGATCGGCGATGCCGCCTTCGTCGGCGACACCCTGTTCATGCCCGACTACGGCACCGCCCGCTGCGATTTCCCTGGCGGCGATGCCCGCACGCTCTACCGCTCCATCCAGAAGGTGCTGGCGCTGCCGGACGAGACGCGCCTTTTCCTGTGCCATGACTACAAGGCGCCTGGCCGGGAGGAGTATCGCCACGTCACCAGCGTGGCCGAGCAGCGTGCGCACAACGTGCATGTCCACGAAGGCATCAGCGAGGATGAGTTCGTCAAGATGCGCACCGAGCGCGATGAAACCCTCGACATGCCGAAGCTGATCCTGCCGTCGGTGCAGGTGAACATGCGCGCCGGGCACCTGCCGCCGCCCGAGGAGAACGGCCAGGTCTACCTCAAGGTGCCGATCAACCGGTTCTGAGGACGCGGCATGAACCCGAAGCGCTACTTCCCGATCCTGCAGTGGCTGCCCGGCTACGGCCGGCTCGCCCTGTCCCGCGACCTGCTGGCGGCGGTGATCGTCACGATCATGCTGATTCCGCAGTCGCTGGCCTACGCCATGCTGGCCGGGCTGCCGCCGGAAGTCGGCCTCTACGCCAGCATTGCCCCGCTGCTGGCCTACGCCGTGTTCGGCACCAGCCGAACCCTGGCGGTGGGGCCGGTAGCGGTGGTGTCGCTGATGACCGCAGCCGCGGTGGGCCAGGTCGCCCCCAGGGTTCGCCCGAGTACCTGGGTGCCGCCCTGGTGCTGGCGCTGCTGTCGGGGCTGATCCTCACGCTGATGGGGCTGGCGCGGCTGGGTTTTCTGGCCAACTTCCTGAGCCATCCGGTGATCTCGGGGTTCATCACCGCCTCGGGGCTGATCATCGCGGCCAGCCAGCTCAAGCACGTGCTGGGCGTGGAGGCCTCCGGCCACAACCTGCTGGAACTGGCGACAAGCCTGGCCGGCAGCGTCCCTGGGTTCAACGGCCCGACGCTGGCGATCGGGCTTGGCGTGCTGGCGTTCTTGTATGCGGCACGCCGCTGGCTGAAGCCGGCCTTGCTGCGCCTGGGGGTGGCGCCACGCCCGGCGGACATGCTGACCAAGGCCGCGCCGATCCTCGCCGTGCTCGTGACCACCCTGGCGACCTGGGGGCTGGGGCTCGATGCCCTCGGGGTGGCCGTGGTGGGGACGGTGCCGGCGGGCCTGCCGCCGCTCACCCTCCCCGGTGGCGACATCGGGCTGTGGCGCGAGCTGTTCATGGCGGCACTGCTGATCAGCCTCGTCGGTTTCGTCGAGTCGGTCTCGGTGGGCCAGACCCTGGCCGCCAAGCGGCGCCAGCGTATCGACCCGGACCAGGAGCTGGTGGGGCTGGGCACCTCCAATATCGCCGCGTCCTTCACCGGGGGAATGCCGGTGACGGGGGCTTCGCCCGGTCGGTGGTCAACTTCGACGCCGGTGCCGAAACGCCGGCGGCTGGGGCCTTCACCGCGGTGGGCATCGCCCTGGCGGCGCTGCTGCTGACGCCGCTGATCGCGTACCTGCCCATCGCCACCCTGGCCGCGACCATCATCGTGGCGGTGCTCTCGCTGGTGGACCTGCCGGCCATCAAGCGGACCTGGGCCTACTCGCGCTGCGATGCGGCCGCCATGCTGGCCACCCTCGGCGTTACCCTGGCGCACGGGGTGGAAAGCGGCATCCTGGCCGGGGTGGGGCTCTCGCTGGCGCTGCACCTCTACTACACCAGTCGCCCGCACAGCGCGATCGTGGGCCGCGTGCCGGGCACCGAGCACTTTCGCAACGTGCAGCGGCACCGGGTCGAGACCGACCCGCGCCTGGCGATCCTGCGGGTCGACGAAAGCCTCTATTTCGCCAATGCGCGCTACCTGGAGGACACCGTGATGGAGCTTGCCGCGCGCCAGCCGGGCCTCGAGCACATCGTGCTGGCCTGCCAGGCGGTGAACGTGATCGACGACTCGGCGCTGGAGAGCCTGGAGGCGATCAATGCGCGCCTGAAGGACGCCAGCGTGCGCCTGCACCTGGCCGAGGTGAAGGGGCCGGTGATGGACCGCCTGCAGCACACCGCCTTCTGCCAAGCCCTGACCGGGCAGGTCTTCCTGAGCACCTACGACGCCTGGCGCGCGCTGCGCGACAACACGGCACTGGGGAGCCGCTGCGGCCAGGTCGCACGGGGCACGGCGGAAATCCCCACCTAATCCTGACTTTGACCGAAACAGAAGGAGTGAGCATGGACTGGAGTTCAAGCCTGCAAGGTTTGCTAGGCGGCGTGATGATCGGGCTGTCGGCCGTATGGCTGATGGCCACCCTTGGCCGCATTGCCGGTATCAGCGGCATCGTTGGCGGCCTGGTAACGGCCCTGCCCAAGGGCGACAGCGCCTGGCGCCTGGCCTTCGTGCTGGGCCTGGTCAGCGGCCCGCTGCTGTTGATGCTGCTGGGCGGCCAGCTTGGCAACGTGGCCGGCGAGCCCGGCGCGGTGGTGGGCCAGCCGGCGGGCGGCGTGCCCCTGATGCTGCTGGCCGGGCTGCTGGTCGGCGTGGGCACCGGCCTGGGCAGCGGCTGCACCAGCGGCCACGGCGTATGCGGCCTGGCCAGGCTCTCGCCGCGCTCGATGGTGGCCACGCTGACGTTCCTGGTGTGCGCCATCGTCACCGTCTATGTCGTACGGCACGTGCTGGGAGGTGGCGCATGAAAACCGTCATGGGGTATATCGCCGGGCTGCTGTTCGGCCTGGGGCTGGCGCTCGCCGGCATGACCGATCCCGCCCGGGTGCTCGGTTTCCTCGATCTCTTCGGTGCCTGGGATCCAACCCTGATGTTCGTGCTCGGCGGTGCCGTGGTGACCACCTTCATCGGCTATCGGCTGGTGTTCCGCCAGGAGCGGCCAATGTTCGGCGAAACCTTCCAGCTGCCCACCCGCCAGGACCTGGACGGCCGGCTGATCGGCGGCGCCGCGCTGTTCGGCATCGGCTGGGGGCTTTCCGGCTACTGCCCGGGGCCTGCCATCGCCTCGGTGGCGGGGCTTACCGCGCCGCTGCTGGCCATGCTGGTCACCATGGTGGCCGGCTGGTTCCTGGCCCGGGCAATTCCCGCTCGTTGATCCCGTCCCATCCATGACGCCTTGCCCTTAACCCCACCAGCCGCTTCGACTGGCTGATAGCCGCCCCGCCCGAGCCATCGCGCCCGGGCGGGGCGCTTCTCGTCAGGGCTGCTCGCCGCCCATGGCCTCGTGCAGGCGCTGGGAGTCGGGAATGCCCTGCAGCACCTCCACCCGCGTGCCGTCGCGATAGAAGGTGGTCGGGGTGGCGAGCAGGGCCAGGGCGTCGAACAGCTGGTTGTTGCGGTAGACCTGGTCCTCGATCTCGCGGGGCTGCGCCGAGGGGCGATGCTCTCGCCCTCGCTGTGGTTGTGCAGCGCAGCGGCCGGGTCGTCGGCGCCAAGCAGCGCCGCCGCCTTGGCCGGGCTGTTTGGCTGCAGGATGCCGACCATGACATGGCGCAGCTGCACCTCGCCTGCCTCGACCCAGGGGCGGGCCATCTCCCAGAACCGCACGCAGTAGGGGCAGTTGGGGTCGGTGAAGGTATAAAGCACCCGGGGCGCCGCCGGATCGCCGTCCTGGATCCAGTGGCTCTGCTCCAGGTCCTGCCATAGCTGTGCATCAAGGGGCGCGCGCACCAGCGTCTCGAGGGGGCTTCCGAAAGGTCGTTGCCTTCGGCGTCGACCAGGGTGCCGACGATGGCATGCTCGCCGTCGGCGGTGAGGAAGAGCGTCATCTCGCGCCCCTGGTGGCTGGCCGCGTAGCCTTGCAGCCCCTCCGGCGCGTCGAATTCGCCATGGATCTGCAGGCCCTCGTCGACCAGGGCCTGGATCGGCGCGGGCCAGCTCTCGGCATGCGCGGAAATGGCCATGGGAAGCGTGATCGGCAGGGCGAGTGCCGCCAGCGTGGCAGCAAGCAGCGGTGAGCGTTGGGCCATGTGGGTGTCCTCGATCGTAGGCGTAGGGCGGAACAAGAGCATAAACGATGGCTTTAATCAGCGTGAGCGAAGCGGAAGCGACGATACGCTGTGCGGCAGGGGCATCACGCTAGCCGGAATCCTGGCGTTGCACGCTGTGGCGACATGCCGCACCCTGGTGCGCCTGGCGGCCGTCATGGGTAAGCTTCTACAGGCCGGGCTGGGCACGACTTCTCGATGCTATCGCCTGGCCGACTGGCGCCACGTTACCACACAGGAACCCTGCATGATGAAGCCTCGTTCGCTGCTGGCCGCGCTCGGCCTTTCCCTGCTCTCGCTGCCCGTGCTGGCCGAGCCGCTGGCTATCGAGCAGGCCCAGGTACGCGCCGTTCCGCCGGGGCCGAAGCCTCGGCGGCCTTCATGGTGCTGCACAACCCAGGCGACGCCGAGGTCCGGCTGGTGGAGGCAGCGTCGCCCGCCGCCGCGGCGCTGGAGTTGCACCACCATGTCGACGTGGACGGCGTCATGCAGATGCGCCGCATCGCCGACATCACGATCCCCCCGGCGGTTCGGCCACGCTGGCTCCGGGCGGGCTGCACCTGATGCTGATCGGCCTGACGCAGCCCCTGGTGGAAGGGAGCCGGTGGCTATCGAGCTGGTGTTCGAGGATGGCCGGCGCCAGGCGTTGGACGCCCCGGTGGCCCGTGTTTCCGTGCAGGCCGTGGACGACGCGGCCCACGCTCACCACGGCCACGCCCATTAATCGCCACCTCATAGCCGGCAGGGTAGGGCGCGAGAAGGGATGGCCGGGTCAGAACTGGGCGCATAGCGGGCGAGCAGGTACAATGCGGAACACTTGATAGCCGTAGCCCTGCGCGACGCATACGTCGCCCTGCTCAGCGTTCGGATCGAAACCATGCACTGCCCCTTCTGTGGCGCCCATGACACACGCGTGACCGACTCCCGCCTGGTGGCCGAAGGCGACCAGGTTCGCCGTCGCCGCCAGTGCACCGCCTGCGGCGAGCGCTTCACCACCTATGAAACCGCCGAGCTGGTGATGCCGCGGGTGGTCAAGGCCGACGGCTCGCGCGAATCCTTCAACGAGCAGAAGCTGCGTGCCGGCATGCTAAGGGCGCTGGAGAAGCGTCCCGTCAGCGCAGAGGCGATCGAGGCCGCCGTCGAGCGTATTCGCCAGCGGCTGCGCGCCAGCGGCGAGCGCGAGATCCAGGCGCGCGACATCGGCGAGGCCGTCATGGAGGCGCTCAAGCGCCTCGACCAGGTGGCCTTCATCCGCTTTGCCTCGGTGTACCGCCGCTTCCAGGATGTCGACGAGTTTCGCGCCGAGATCGACCGGCTCTCCCAGGAGCCCGGGTTCTCGTCGGGCCATGTCGACGAGCCGGAGCGCTGAGCCGCCCCTTGCCCTGAACCCGCCTGACTCGCAGGATACGCCATGTCGACGCCGACTCCCGCCGCCTGGATGGCCCGGGCGATAGCCCTGGCCCGCCGCGGCCTCTATACCACCCATCCCAACCCGCGGGTCGGCTGTGTGCTGGTCAAGCAGCGCCGCCTGGTGGGCGAAGGGTGGCATGAGCGCGCCGGCGAGCCTCATGCCGAGGTGCACGCCCTGCGCATGGCCGGCGAGGCGGCCCGGCTGGCCACTGCCTACGTCACCCTGGAACCTTGCTCCCACCATGGCCGCACCGGCCCTGCGCGGTGGCGCTGATCGATGCCGGCGTGAGCAAGGTAGTGGTGGCCATGCAGGACCCCAATCCACAGGTCGCCGGTCGTGGCATCGCCATGCTGCGCGAAGCGGGAATCGAGGTTGAGGTGGGGCTGCTGGAAGAAGAGGCGCGAGCGCTGAACTCCGGCTTCATCTCGCGCATGACCCTGGGGCGCCCCTTCGTGCGGCTGAAGATGGCCATGAGCCTAGATGGCCGTACCGCCATGGAGTCGGGCGAGTCGCAGTGGATCACCGGCCCCCAGGCGCGCAGTGCGGTGCAGCGCCTGCGGGCGCGCGCAAGCGCAATCCTTACCGGGGTCGATTCGGTGATCTTCGACAATTCACGCCTGACCGTGCGGCCCGACCAGCTGGACCTGGCCGACGCGGAGGCCATTGCCAGCCGCCAGCCGCTGCGGGTGGTGGTCGATACGCACCTGCGCCTGCCCCAGGCTGCCGCCTGCCTGCGCGAACCGGGGCGCACCCTGGTGGCCACCGTCTCCGGCCATGACCCGCAGCGGCGTAGGCGGCTGGAGGCTGCCGGGGCCGAGGTGGTGGTCATGCCCAGCGATCAGGGCGGGCGCGTGGACCTGCATGCCTTGCTAGAGCACCTGGCGGAGCACGAGCAGGCCAACGAGGTGCTGCTGGAGACGGGCGCGACCCTGGCCGGGGCCATGCTGGACGCCGGTCTGGTCGACGAGATGCAGCTGTTCGTGGCGCCGACCCTGCTTGGCGGCGAGGCGCGCCCGCTGTTCGCCCTGCCGGGGCTGACGCGCATGGCCCAGCAGCGCCCGCTGGAGATAGTCGACATTCGCGCCGTCGGACGCGACTGGCGGATCACGGCGCGGCCTGCAGGTCAGGCTGAATCGCCGAGGCGTTAGGAGGCTTCTCAACTGCGCCCGAAGCCGCGCCAAGGTGCTCCCTACTGGCGCCCGAAGCCGCGCCAAGGTGCTCCCTACTGGCGCCCGAAGCCGCGCCAAGGTACCCTGACGCCCATTCGAGGCGGGGTGTCGACGTCAGCGCGCCTCACGGCGAGCCAGCATCGCCCATTCCCAAGCTGATCATTCGGAGTTTCCATGCATTCTTCCCGCGGGGCCTGGCGCCCATCGAGGACCTGGTCGAGGATATTCGTCAGGGCAAGATGGTGATCCTCATGGACGATGAGGATCGTGAGAACGAGGAGACATCATCATGGCCGCCGAGAAGGTCACGGCGGAGCACATCAACTTCATGGCACGCCATGCGCGTGGCCTGATTTGCATGCCCATGACCCGCGAGCGCTGCGAGCGGCTCAAGCTGCCGCTTATGGTCAGTGACAACGGCTCCGGCTTCGGCACCAAGTTCACGCTCTCCATCGAGGCGGCCGAAGGGGTGACCACCGGCATTTCCGCCGCCGATCGTGCTCGCACCGTCCAGGTGGCCGCCGCGCGCAACGCCCGCGCCGAGGACATCGTGCAGCCGGGCCACATCTTCCCGCTGATGGCCGAGCCGGGCGGCGTGCTGCGCCGGGCGGGCCACACCGAGGCGGCCTGCGACCTCGCCGCCCTGGCCGGCTGCGACCCCAGCGGCGTGATCTGCGAGATCATGAACGACGACGGCAGCATGGCCCGCCGGCCCGAGCTCGAGCGCTTCGCCGCCGAGCATGGCCTGAAGATGGGCACCATCGCTGACCTGATCCACTACCGCATCCACAACGAGCAGACCATCGAGCCGGTGGAGTCGACCCCGGTACACACGGCGGTGGGCGAGCTCACGCTGCATGTGTTCCGCGACAGGATAC
Organism: Halomonas sp. E19; assembly: GCF_052439355.1. Taxonomy (NCBI): domain Bacteria; kingdom Pseudomonadati; phylum Pseudomonadota; class Gammaproteobacteria; order Oceanospirillales; family Halomonadaceae; genus Halomonas; species Halomonas sp. E19. The sequence continues at coordinate 505,949 of NZ_JBNFWU010000001.1, forward strand.
AGGGCGCCCACCACGTGGCGCTGGTCAAGGGTCAGCCCTCGCCGGAAGCCCTCACCACGGTGCGGGTGCACCTGGCCGACACCATGCGCGACCTGCTGGGGCTGCAGAAGGGTGCCAGCCGCAACTGGACCACCCACAGCGCCCTGGAAGAGGTGGCCCGTGCCGAGCACGGCGTGTTCGTGCTGCTCGACGATGGCCGCCCGCACCAGGATTTCCGCGACCAGCTCGAAGTCTTTCTCGAACGCCGCCGCCTGCCGCGCACCAGCGACTCCGACGGCGCCGGCAACTACCTGACGATCGGCACCGGTTCGCAGATCCTGCGTCACCTTGGCGTCGGTCGCATGCGGCTGCTCAGCTCGCCGTGGAAGTTCTCGGCCCTTTCCGGCTTCGATCTCGAGGTGGTGGAACTCATCTCGCCTGACGCCGCGTCGGCCAGCGAAGACGGCTAGGCGGCTCCGGCACGCCAGCGCAGGTCTCAACCGTTTCAGCAGGAAGAATCTCATGCATACCCTGTCTCAACTGGAAGGCAACTTCGTCGACGTCGATGGACGCTACGTGATCGTGGTGGGCCGCTTCAATCACCATGTGGTCGATAGCCTGGTGGAAGGCGCCGTGGACAGTCTGGTGCGTCACGGCGTGGACGCGGCGAATATCGACATCGTTCACGTGCCGGGCGCCTGGGAGCTACCGCTGGCGGTGAAGCGCGCGCTGCAGGTGGCGCGCCCGGACGCGGTGATCGCCCTGGGTGCGGTGATTCGCGGCGGCACGCCGCATTTCGAATACGTGGCCGGCGGCTGCAACGCGGCGCTGGGCAACCTGCAGCTCGAGTTCGACACCCCCATCGCCAACGGCGTGCTGACGGTCAACTCTATCGAGCAGGCTATCGAGCGCTCCGGCACCAAGGCCGGCAACAAGGGCGCCGAAGCCGCCATGGCCGCCATGGAGATGGTGTCCTTGCTGCGCGGCTTCGCCGATGACAGCGGGGAAGAGGCATGAGCACATCGCGCCCGCAGCGCGCCCTTCCGCCGGCCAGCAGGCGCGCCGCGCCGCGCGCGAGCTGGCCGTGCAGGGGCTCTATCAATGGCAGCTGACCGGTAAGTCGGTCACCGCCATCGAGGCTGAATTCCGCAGCCAGGTGCCCGACGACGACCTGGAGGATCACGAGAACTGGGCCAAGGTGATGCAGATCGCCGACCTGGCCCTGTTCCACGAGCTGCTGCACAACGTGGTGCGCCTGCGCAGCGACCTCGATGCGGCCATCTCGCCGCTGCTCGACCGTCGCCTCCAGGATCTCGATCCCATCGAACTGGCCATCCTGCGCCTGGGCACCTACGAGCTGTCGCGCCGCATGGAGGTGCCCTATCGCGTGGTGATCAATGAAGGGGTCGAGCTGGCCAAGTCCTTCGGCGCCACCGATGGCCACAAGTACGTCAATGGCATCCTCGACAAGCTGGCCACCCGGCTGCGCAGCGCCGAGGTGAGCGCCCGGCGTCGCTGAGGAAGCCGCCCAGTGGCCGCCGGGGAGTTCGACCTGATCGCACGCTACCTCACGCCTGCCCCACCGTCCGCGGCGGCGGGCGTGGCGCTAGGCGTGGGCGACGACTGTGCGCTGCTGGCCCCGCAGCCGGGGCAGCAGCTGGCGACCAGCGTCGATACCTCGGTGGCCGGCGTGCATTTTCCTGCCGAAGCGCCGCCCGCGGCCATCGGGCATCGTGCCCTGGCGGTCAGCCTGAGCGACCTGGCGGCGATGGGCGCCACAGCCCGCTGGTGCCTGATGGCGCTGACCCTCGAGGCACCCGACGAAGCCTGGGTGGCGGCGTTCTCCGAAGGTTTTCACGCCCTGTGCGACGCCACCGGTACCGCGCTGGTGGGGGGCGATGTGACCCGCGGCGAGCTGGCCGTGGGTGTGACCGTGCTGGGCGAAGTGCCGGCCGTGGGTGCGCTGACCCGTGGTGGCGCACGTCCCGGCGAGGTGCTGGCGGTGACCGGCGCGCTGGGGGCGGCGCCGGCGGCCTGGCCCTGTGGCAGCGCGGCGAGCGTGATCTTGCCCATCCGCTGCTGCGCCGCTACCTGCTGCCCCAGCCGCGGCTGGCGGCTGGCCAGGCGCTGGTGGGCTTGGCCTCGGCGGCCATCGACGTTTCCGACGGCCTGCTGGCCGACCTTGGCCACGTACTGGTGGCCTCCGGCGTGGGCGCCACGCTGGACGAGGCGGCGTTGCCCGCAGCCGAGGGGCTCGGCGAGGCGCTGGGTGAGGCGGCAGCGCGACGTGCGGTACTGGCCGGCGGCGACGACTATGAGCTGCTGGTGAGCCTGCCGCAGGCGTACCTCGCCAGCGCCACTCAGGCCCTGGCGGCGCTGGGGCTGAGCCTGACGCCGATCGGCCGGGTCACCGCCGAACCGGGGCTGCGCGGGGTCGCGGCGCCTGGTCTGGGCGGCTGGCAGCACTTCGGAGAGGCCCCATGAATCGTGCCCCGCAGAGCGTCTGGCGACGCCCGGTTCACTTCTTCGCCTTCGGGCTCGGCAGCGGTGCCGTGCCCTGGGCGCCGGGTACCTTCGGGACCCTGGCGGCCATTCCCTTCTTCTGGCTGATCTCCGAACTGCCGCTCACCTGGTACCTCGGCCTGGTGGCGGTCTCCTTCGTGGTTGGCGTCTGGCTGTGCGACAAGACTTCCCGCGACCTGGGCGTGCACGACCATTCCGGCATCGTGTGGGACGAATTCGTCGGCTACTGGATCACCATGGCGGCGGTGCCGTTCTCGTGGGAAGCGGCGCTGTGGGGATTCGTGCTCTTTCGCATCTTCGATGTCGTCAAGCCCTGGCCGATTCGCTGGGCGGATCGGCGCGTGGCGGGCGGCTTCGGCATCATGATCGACGATGTGCTGGCGGGCATCTATGCCTGGAGCACCATGCACCTGTGGCTCTGGCTGCATTAGGGTATAAGGGGTGGCCGGCGGTTAACTTCTAGGAGGCCGAGCAATGCGCAAGGAACGTCTCATCGTCCCGCTGCTGGCGGTCGTGCTCTTGCTCTGGCTGATCGGCCAGGCCATCTCTAGCTGGGTTTTCGAACGTGAGATGCGGCGCCTGCTCAGCGACCTCGATGCACGCGGGGAGTTTGGCGTGCTGCGCTCGGAGGTGGAGCAGGGGTGGTGGACCTCCAGCGGGTTGATCCACCTGGCGCCGCTGCTGGGCGAGCTCTGGCACCTCGAGCTGAGCTACCGGGCCAGCCACGGCGTGCTCAGCACCCACCTGGACGGCGAGGCGGTGGTGCGCCATGGCCCCGACGGCGTGCGCCTGTTCGGCGACTCGCTGCCCACCACGCCGCCGCTGTGGGAAGCCAGCTACCGCACCCTGAGCGGCACCCTGGAGGGTGGCCTGCAACTCGCGCCGCTGCGCATCACCCAGCAGGAGCGCGAGCTCGTGTTCGCCGGCGGACGGCTGCGCTTCAGCGGTGAGCAGGGCAACTGGCGGCTGCGCGCCCAGCTCGACGGTTGGCGGCTCTCCGATGGCGTGGCCCAGCTCGAGATCGGCCCTGCCACGCTCAACAGCCACTACGCCTACACCGAAGGTGCCTACTCGTTCACCCAGGAGGACTTCCTCCAGCTCGCCTCGCTGACCTGGCAGCAGCCCCAACTGCGGCTCGATGCCAGCAACCTGCAGCTGGCCAACCGCATCGTGCTCGACGACCGCGAGCTGCGGATGCGCCTAGACCTCGATCTCGGCGAGGTGCATACCGCTGAGCAGGTGCTATTGACCGGCCAGCTGAGCGCCGAGCTGTCGCGCCTCAACGCCGACGCGCTCCGCGCCACCATGAAGCGGCTGCGTGAGCTGGCGGCGAGCGGCCACCATGAGGTCGGGCGAGATGACCTGCTGGCGGACCTCGAACCGCAGCTGCTGCAAGTGCTGCAGGACTCGCCGCGCCTCGACCTGTCACGGCTGGAGCTGGAGAGCCCGATGATGGGGCTAGCGGCCCGCCTCGACGGCGCGCTGTTCCTCGACGCGCGCCGGCTCGACGAGCTGAGCCTGCTGGCGCTGGATGACCCGGACATGCAGCAGCGCTGGCGGCGCCGCCTCGACGGCGACTTTACCTGGCACGAGCTGCCCACCGTGGCGGCGCTGTGGCTCGGCCTGCCGCTGGATACTCGTACCCTGGAGATCGACATCGGCCGCGGCCAGGTGCGCGTCAACAGCCGCCCGCTGCCGCCGCTCTGGCGCCATTGAGCGACCCCGCCTATCGCCCGGCTGTCACCGCGTGGGACTTCGTGCAGGGCTACATGGCAGGCCTCACGACAGGCTGCTGGCCCACGCGGGCGTGGGGCGCTCGGGCAGGTGGCCTTCTCTTGCGGCCTTTCGGCCGGCCTCGATGACTTGAAGTCGGGCCCTTCGCCCGCATTCCCTGTGCCATGAGCATCGGCTTCCATTGCGTCAGCACGAGGACTTCATGAGCGATCACGAGCAGGACGAGCGCAACGCACCCCAGGCGAGAGGAGACGCGGATGACAGCCTGCGCTCCGACGGTGAGATCGAGGAGCTGGCCCATGCCGTGGTGCCGGCCAGCGAGTATCTGCCCGAGCGTATCTATCTGTTGCCCATCCACAATCGCCCGTTCTTCCCGGCCCAGGTCCAGCCGCTGGTGATCAACCGCGAGCGCTGGGAGGAGACCATGCGCCGCGTCGGCAACACGCCGCACCACACGCTGGGGGTGGCGTTCGTCGGTGATACCGCGGTGGACGAGCTGGGCCACGACCACTTTCCCGAGATCGGCACGGCGGTGAAGGTGCACAAGCTGCACGGCGAGGAGGGGCAGCTGCAGTTCATCGCCCAGGGCCTGCGCCGCTTCCGCATCCAGCGCTGGCTGTCGAAGAAGCCGCCCTACCTGGTCGAGGTCAGCTACCCCCGCGAGCCGGTCAAGGCCGATGAGGACGAGACCCGTGCCTACGCCATGGCGATCATCAACGGTATCAAGGAGCTGCTGCCGATCAACCCGCTTTACGGCGAGGAGCTCAAGCACTACCTCAACCGCTTCAGCCCCCACGAGCCGGGGCCGCTGACCGACTTCGCCGCCGCCATCACCTCGGCCAAGGGCCGCGAGCTGCAGACCGTGCTCGAGACCCTGCCGGTGCAGACGCGCATGGAGAAGGTGCTGCCGCTGCTGCGCAAGGAGATCGACGTCGCCCAGCTGCAGAGCGAGATCAGCGAGCAGGTCAACGCCCAGATGCAGGAGCGCCAGCGCGAGTTCTTCCTGCGCGAGCAGCTCAAGGTGATCCAGCGCGAGCTGGGCATCTCCAAGGACGACCGCGAGAACGACGTCGACACCTTCCGCGACCGCCTCGAGGGCCTCGTCGTGCCGCCCAAGGTGCTGACCCGCATCGAAGAGGAGCTCGACAAGCTCTCGGTGCTGGAGACCGGCTCGCCGGAATACGGCACCACGCGCAACTACCTTGACTGGCTCACCTCGATGCCGTGGGGCGTACGCAGCCAGGACCAGCTCGACCTGGCGCATGCGCGCACGGTGCTCGACCGCGACCACGACGGCCTCAAGGACGTCAAGGAGCGCATCATCGAGTTCCTCGCCGAAGGCACCTTCAAGGGCGATGTGGGCGGCTCGATCCTGCTGCTGGTCGGCCCGCCCGGGGTGGGCAAGACCTCCGTCGGGCGCTCCATTGCCGAGGCGCTGGGGCGGGAGTTCTATCGCTTCTCGGTGGGTGGCATGCGCGACGAGGCCGAGATCAAGGGCCACCGGCGCACCTACGTCGGCGCCATGCCCGGCAAGCTGGTGCAGGCGCTCAAGGAGGTCGAAGTCGAGAACCCGGTGATCATGCTCGACGAGATCGACAAGCTGGGCAAGTCGTTCCAGGGCGACCCCGCCTCGGCCCTGCTCGAGGTGCTCGACCCTGAGCAGAACGTCGACTTCCTCGATCACTACCTCGACGTGCGCCTGGATCTCTCCAAGGTGCTGTTCGTGTGCACCGCTAATACCCTCGACTCGATCCCGGGGCCGCTGCTCGACCGCATGGAGCAGATTCGCCTGTCGGGGTATATCGCCGAGGAGAAGGTGGCGATCGCCAAGAATCATCTCTGGCCCAAGCTGCTCGAGCGCGACAGGATCCCGCGGCGGCGCATCAACCTCACCGAGGCGGCGCTGCGTCAGGTGATCGAGGGCTACGCCCGCGAGGCCGGGGTGCGCCAGCTCGAGAAGCAGCTCCACAGCATTGTGCGCAAGGCGGCGGTGAAGCTGCTGGAAGGTGGCCAGGAGTCGGTGCGCATCTCGGTCAAGAATCTGGAGGAGTACCTCGGGGCACCGCTGTTCCGCCAGGAGCAGGTGCTCAAGGGAGAGGGGTGGTCACCGGACTGGCCTGGACCTCGATGGGTGGCGCCACGCTGCCGGTGGAGGCCGGTAAGGTGCACTCGTTGACTCGCGGCTTCAAGCTCACCGGCAAGCTCGGCGAGGTGATGCAGGAGTCGGCCAACATCGCCTACAGCTACACGCTGGGGCATCTGGCCGAGTACGGTGCCGATGCCGACTTCTTCGATTCGGCCTTCGTGCACCTGCACGTGCCGGAAGGCGCCACGCCCAAGGACGGCCCCTCGGCCGGGGTGACCATGACCACGGCGCTGCTGTCGCTGGCCCGCCACCAGGCCATCGACCGGCCGCTGGCGATGACCGGCGAGCTGACCCTCACCGGGCAGGTGCTGCCGGTGGGCGGCATTCGCGAGAAGATCATCGCCGCCCGGCGCAGCAAGATCTTCGAAGTGATCCTGCCCGAGGCCAACCGCCGCGACTACGACGAGCTGCCCGACTTCCTCAAGGAGGGCGTCACCGTGCACTTCGCCAAGCGTTACAAGGACGTAGCCAGGGTGGCATTCGCCATCTGACGATGGCGGCGGCGGCGCTACAGGGACAACGTTGGCGCCGCCGTCGACCACCAGCGTTTCGCCGCTGATGAAGGTGTTGTCGGCCGAGGCCAGGAAGGCGACCGTGCGCGCCACTTCGTCGGCGCTGGCCACCCGGCCGAGCGGGGTAGCCGCCTGCCAGCGCCTGCGTGACTCGGACTCGGCGTCCTGCATCCCGGCGCTGACCGGCCCCGGCGCCACGGCGTTGACCAGGATGCCGTGGGGGCCGAGTTCCACCGCCAGCGCCCGGGCAAGCGACAGCATGGCGCCCTTGCACATGGCGTAGGCCGAGCGCTCGGCGGTGGTGCGCAGGCCATGGGCCGAGGCGACGATCACGATGCGTCCACCGCCGTCGGCGATCATCTGGCGGGCGGCGGCCTGCAGCGCGATGTAGGCGCCGCTGATGTTCACCGCCAGCATTTCCCCAAGGCTTGCGACGCTGACGTCGACGAAGCGCCCCGTTGAATCACTCCAGCTGCGTTGATGCAGACGGCAAGCCCCGTACCTGCCGCCTCGATGGTGGCGAAGGCGTGGGCGATACTGTCGGGGTTGGCGAGGTCGCAGGGCAGGAAGGTGCAGCGCCGGGGCCAGGCGGCCACCAGCGAGCTTGCCGTTTCCCGCTGAGCTTCCCGGTCCAGCAGATAGACGTGATCTCCCGACTGCAGCAGGGTAGTGGCGATGGCGCTGCCGATGCCTCCGGCACCGCCGAGCACGGCCGTGGTACGCATGAGGTGTCCGATTTTCCCTTCAGCCCAAAAACCTGCATTATATCGACGTTTCCTCATAACAACGTCATTCCGACCACAACAACGAGATCGCAACGCGATTCTGGACACTCAAGGGAGTCTTCACATGACGATTCGCAAGCCCACCTTCACCCGCACGCTGCTGGCTTCGGCCACCGCCGTACTGCTGGGCGCCGCCGCGCTTTCCGCCCAGGCCGAGACTCGGGTCACCTACAAGTCGGCTTCGGCAGGCACCGCCTACTACCAGATGGGGGTCGAACTCTCCGAGGCCATGCGCAGGGGCACCCAGGGCGAGATTGTCATCACCCTGGAGGAGAGCCAAGGCTCGGTGCAGAACGTCATGGAAGTGATGGCGCGCCAGGGCAACTATGTGTTCACCACGCCGCCGGGGCTGGTCGAACAGGCCATGGCCGGCGAGGGGCCCTTCGCCGAGCGGCAGAATCCGCGCTTCCAGGAGATTCGCGGCTTGTTCCCGATTCCCTCCATCACCATGCACTTCGTGGTGGCCGGTGGCGATGGCGTCATCGGCCTCGAGGATCTCGAAGGCAAGCACATCCTGATCGGGCGGGGGACCTTCGGCGCCCGTGAGGCGGAGCGCTACCTGGAACTGTTCGAGCTGCTGGACAGGGTCCGCGTGGCCAACGCCGAGATCGGCAGCGGCCCCGATGCGTTGAAGAACGGCCAGATCGATGCCTTTGTCACGGCCAGCTCCTTTCCCACGCCCAACGTGATCGAAACCGCCGCCAGCATGGCGATCAGCCTGGTCAGCCTCACCGACGAGCAGATCGAGCAGACCGGCGCGGCGCGACAGACCATTCCGGCCGGCACCTATCCCGGCGTTGAGCAGGATGTCGAGACCACCTCGCTGCCGGTTATCGCCTACACCACGACCGGCATGGACGAGGAGACCGCCTACACCCTGACCAAGACCTTCTGGGAGCGGCGCGACGCCATGGCGGATGAGACCGCCTGGTGGGGCGGCATCACCCACGACATGATCGGCCAGATCGCCGGCACCCTGCATCCCGGTGCCGTGCGCTACTACGACGAAGCCGGCATCGAGATTCCCGACGAGCTGCGTTAACCCACGTCCGTAGTGCGGGGCCAGGAAGGCCCCGCCGCGGTCGCAAGGCATCCCCATTTTCATGCTATCGACACTCGCTTCTTCAACGACGGCCGGCGGCGCCGAGGGCGTACCTCGCCTGCACCCCGCCTGGGTGGTGCTCGGCGCCGTCACGGTCTGCTTTCATCTCGGGCTGATCTTCTACGGCCTGACCCCGGCGCTGGTCAGCCGGCCCATTCACCTGGCGCTGGCGCTGCCGTGGATACTCATCCTGGCCGCCCGCACCCCTTCGAGCGCTGGAGCGGCTGGCTGCTGACGGTGCTCGGCATCGCCGCCTGCGGTTACATCGCCTTCAACGAGGAGGCGCTGGCCAACCAGTACGGCTTCATCGACAACAATTTTCAGATGGCGCTGGGCGTATTCCTGATCGTGCTGACCCTGGAGACCGCGCGGCGTGCCATCGGCTGGCCGCTGCCGCTGGTGGCGGTGGCGGCGTTGGCCTACGCGATATTCGGTGAGCACATCCCCGGCCAGTTCGGGCATCCGGGGCTGCCGATGCAGAGTTTCGTCGGCACCCTGACCATCGCCGAGAGCGGCCTGTGGGGCTCGCTCACCGGGGTCAGCGTCGGCGTGGTGGCGATCTTCGTCATCTTCGGTGCGGTGCTCAACGCCGGCGAGGCGGGGCGCGGCTTCATGAACATGGCCAGCGCCTGCGCCGGACGCCTGACCGGCGGCGCGGCCAAGGTCTCGGTGATCTCCTCGGCGCTGATGGGCTCCATCTCCGGCTCCGCCTCGGCCAACGTGGCTTCCACCGGCGCCATCACCATTCCCTCCATGGTGCGCCTGGGCTATCCGCGCACCCTGGCCGGCGGCGTCGAGGCGGTGGCCTCTTCGGGCGGACAGATCATGCCGCCATTGATGGGGGCGGGCGCCTTCGTCATGGTGGAGCTCACCGGCACGCCCTACACCCAGATCATGGCGGCGGCGCTGCTGCCGGCGATCCTCTACTTCGCTACCGTGTGGATGGGCATCAACGCCTACGCCACTCGCCACGACCTGCGCCCCATGGCGGCGGAGGACCGCGCCAGCGGCAAGGAGGTGGCGATCACTTCGCTGTTCTTCGCCGTGCCCTTCGTGCTGCTGCTCGAGCGCATCTTCCTCGGCGGCTACACGCCCCAGTACGCCGCCAGCATCGCCATCTTTGCCGGCATGCTGCTGCTGTTCTTCGACGTGACGCTCACCTTCTCCCTGCGCGGCTTCGCCTCGCGGATGGCCGAGGCCATGGTCACCGCCGGGCGTCAGGTAGCGGTGATCGGCGCCATCATCATCTGCGCTTCGCTGGTGATCGGGGTGCTCTCGCTGACGGGGCTAGGGGTCAAGATCACCTCCGGCATCCTGTCGCTCTCCAACGAGATGCTGTGGCCGGCGCTGCTGCTCACGGCCCTGGCCTGCCTGGTGCTGGGCATGGAGGTGCCGACCACGGCGGCCTACGTGATCTGCGTCTCGGTGGCGGGGCCCGCGCTCACCGCGCTGGGCCTCGAGCCGCTGCTGGCCCACCTGTTCGTGTTCTGGTTCGCGCTGCTCTCGACCATCACGCCGCCGGTGTGCGGCGGGGTGTTCATCGCCGCCGGCATGGTCGGGGAGAACTGGCTCAAGGTGGCGCTGAAGGCCATGGCGCTGGGCATCGGGCTCTACATCATCCCATTGGCCATGGTCGCCAATCCCGACGTGATTCGCCTGGCCTTCGACCCGTTCGGCGCCATCTTCGATGCGGTGAAAATCGCCCTGGGCCTGATGGCGATTTCCTACGGCGTGATCGCACGGCGCGCGGCCTGGCTGAGGGTGGTGCTGATGATTGTCGGGGCGCTGGTGATCTTCGCCTTTTGAGATGGTTTCCTGGAGGAAAACAAGATGATCGTTGCCACGCTGGGGCCCGAGGGGAACAACCATGTGCTGGTGCTGGGCCGCTACCTCGAAGCTCGCGGCCTGGCCGGCGCCGAGATGAAGTTCTACGACGATTTCCCGACGGCCTTCGCGGCGCTGGTGGCGGGCGAGGTGGACCGGGTACTGCAGTGCACGGCCCACTTCAGCCACGCCGACTGTGTAGGGCGATACATGCACCGCGTCTTTCCGGTGGATGTCTTCGTCGCCGGCAGCCACCCGCTGGTGCTGCTGGCGCAACGCGACCTCGCCACGCCGCGCCAGGTGGCGCGTCAGCCGGCCACCCGCTACTACACCGATCTCTCGGGCTTCGCCGAGGAGATCGACGCGCCCACCACCGTGGCGGTGGCCGAGGGGTTGCTGGAAGGGCGCTTCGAGGCGGGCATCTGTGCCCGCCAGACCCTGGAAGCCCACCCGGACCAGCTGCGCCTGGTCGAGGAGCTGGGGCCGGCGCTGGATGTCTGGGTGCTCTACGGCACCGAGCCGCTTTCGGACGCTCATCCCCTCGTGGTCTAGCCGCTTCGGCGCGTGCATGACAGAATCGGGGCAGACTCGATACCTAGACCGTCGCCCATGGGTGGCAAAGACGGCGTGAACCATATAGCGCAATGCGCACGAAGAGGACACCATGCCCCAATATCGCTCCCGTACCACTACCGCCGGTCGCAACATGGCCGGCGCCCGCGCCCTGTGGCGCGCCACCGGCATGAAGGACGAAGACTTCCACAAACCGATTATCGCCGTGGCCAACTCCTTCACTCAGTTCGTGCCCGGGCACGTGCACCTCAAGGACATGGGCCAGCTGGTGGCGCGGGAGATCGAGAAGGCCGGCGGGGTGGCCAAGGAGTTCAATACCATCGCCGTGGACGACGGCATCGCCATGGGCCACGACGGCATGCTCTATTCGCTGCCGAGCCGCGACCTCATCGCCGACAGCGTCGAGTACATGGTCAACGCCCACTGCGCCGATGCCCTGGTATGCATCTCCAACTGCGACAAGATCACCCCGGGGATGCTCAACGCCGCCATGCGCCTCAACATTCCGGTGATCTTCGTCTCCGGCGGCCCCATGGAGGCCGGCAAGACCAAGCTGCTCGATCATGGCCTCGACCTGGTCGACGCCATCGTCATGGCCACCGACGACTCGGTGGACGACGAGACCCTGGCCGAGGTCGAGCGCAGCGCCTGCCCCACCTGCGGCAGCTGCTCCGGCATGTTCACCGCCAACTCGATGAACTGCCTGATGGAAGCGCTGGGCCTGGCGCTGCCGGGCAACGGCACGGTGCTGGCCACTCACGCCGACCGTCGCCGCCTGTTCGAGACCGCCGGTCACCGCATCGTCGAGCTGGCCAAGCGCTACTACGAGGGCGACGAGGCGCACCTGCTGCCGCGTGCCATCGGCTCCAAGGCGGCGTTCAAGAACGCCATGACCCTGGATATCGCCATGGGTGGCTCCACCAACACCATCCTGCACCTGCTGGCCGCCGCCCAGGAGGCCGAGGTCGACTTCACCATGGCCGACATCGACCGGCTGTCGCGTGAGGTGCCGCAGCTGTGCAAGGTGGCGCCCAATACCCAGAAGTACCACATCGAGGACGTGCACCGTGCCGGCGGCATCATGGCGATCCTCGGCGAGCTGGACCGTGCCGGGGTGCTCGATACCCGTGTGCCCACCGTCTACGGTGACAGCCTCAAGCAGGCGCTGGACGAGTGGGACATCATGCGCAACCCGTCCCCCGAGGTGGTGGAGTTCTACCGTGCCGGCCCCGGCGGCGTGCCGACCCAGGTGGCCTTCTCCCAGAGCGCGCGCTGGCCGACCCTCGACGGCGACCGGGCCAACGGCTGTATCCGCGACCTCGACCATGCCTTCTCGAAGGAGGGCGGTCTCGCGGTGCTCTACGGCAACATCGCCGTGGACGGCTGCGTGGTCAAGACCGCGGGCGTCGACGACTCCATCCTGGTGTTCGAGGGCCCGGCCCACGTGGTCGAGTCCCAGGACCAGGCGGTGGAGCACATCCTGGCCGGGCAGGTGAAGGAGGGCGAGGTCGTCGTCATCCGCTACGAGGGGCCGAAGGGCGGGCCGGGCATGCAGGAGATGCTCTATCCCACTTCGTACCTGAAGTCGAAGGGGCTGGGCAAGGCGTGTGCGCTGCTCACCGACGGTCGCTTCTCCGGCGGCACCTCGGGGCTCTCCATCGGGCATGTCTCGCCGGAGGCGGCGGCGGGCGGTGCCATCGGCCTGGTGCGCTCGGGCGACATCATCCGTATCGACATCCCCAAGCGCAGCATCGACGTGGCGCTCTCCGACGAGGAGCTGGCGGCGCGGCGTGCCGAGGAAGAGGCGCGCGGCAGCGAGGCCTGGAAGCCGCGCATCGAGCGCGTGCGCAAGGTCTCGGCGGCGCTCAAGGCCTATGCGCTGCTGGCCACCTCCGCCGACAAGGGCGCAGTGCGCGACCTGTCGAAGCTCGACTGAGGTCTTCCGTTATGCGCACGAAACCGGCCGCTGGCCGGTTTCGTGCGTTCTGGGGCGGCTTCGTACACCTTGGAAGCGTGTGGCGGACGGCTACCAGGCCAGCGAGGGCTCGCCGCGGCGCCTGGCGCGCAGGGTGTCGCGGGCGATGTAGAGCGCGGCGATGGCTCGCGCCTCGTGGAAATCGTCGCGCAGCAGCAGGGCGGGCAGCTCCTCCAGGGCGTGGGTCTCGACCTCCAGCGGCTCTGGCTCGTCGCCGGGCAGCCGCTTGGGGTAGAGGTCGGTGGCCAGCAGCACCTGCATGCGGTGGCGCATGTAGTTGGGGGCCAGCGACAGCTCCACCAGCGGCTCGATCAGGCGCGCGCCGAAGCCGCACTCTTCCATCAGCTCACGGTTGGCGGCGGTGATGATGTCCTCGCCGGGGTCGACCAAGCCCTTGGGTAGGGTGAGCACGTAGTCCTCGAAGCCGGCAGCGTACTCGCGGATCAGCAGCACATGGTCGGGGTCGGGCATGGCGATGATCATGACGGCACCCTGGTCGCTGCCGCTGAGCCGTTCGAAGGTGCGCTCGGCGCCGTTGGAGAAGCGCAGCTCCAGCGATTCGATATGGAACAGGCGGCTCTTCGCCACGGAGTGGCGCGACAGCACCTGGGGCTTATGAGTGGGCGGGGGCTGGGTCATGAAGGCTCCGTTTGCATGCGGGCGTGGCGCCGCGCCGGCGGGCATGCGTCGCGGCGAACCATTGGGTACAATACCACGCCTCGTCATGCACAGGCCCACCGGAGTCGCAATGATCGATTGGCGCGCCATCGACACCGTCCTGCTCGACATGGACGGCACCCTGCTTGACCTGCACTTCGACAGCCATTTCTGGCTGGAGCACCTGCCCAGGCGCTACGTGGAGCTGCATCGTCTCGACGAAGCCACCCAGGAAGTGGTGCGTTCGCGCATCCTGCATGAGCAGGGCACCCTCAACTGGTACAGCCTGGCCTACTGGAGCCGCGAGCTGGGGGTGGACATCGTCGCCCTCAAGCGCGAGGTGCAGCACCTGGTCGGCCTGCGCGGCGATGCGCTGGACTTCCTCAAGTGGCTCAAGACGGCCCACCCCAGGGTGGTGCTGGCCACCAACGCCGATCGCGAGAGCCTGGAGCTCAAGCTGCCGTTGACCGGTCTGGAGGCGTACCTGGACGCCATTGTCTCCTCGGCCGACCTTGGCGTGCCCAAGGAGGAACAGTCATTCTGGCCTGCGCTGCAGGCGATCGAGCCGTTCGACCCCGCCCGCACGCTGTTCATCGACGACAACCCCGAGGTGCTGGAGAGCGCCCGCAGGTTCGGCATTCGCCACCTGCTCGGCATCAAGCAGCCCGACAGCACCCGCCCGGAAAAAGAGCTCGAGGAGTTCATCGCCCTGGACCGCTTCGCCACGATCCTGCCCGACGCGCTACCCTCGGAGATACGGGTGCCGGGAAGGCCCGCCGGACCAGGAGGGCAGGGTGGATAACGTACGGCTCGACAAGTGGCTGTGGGCGGCGCGCTTCTTCAAGACCCGCGCCCTGGCCAAGAAGGCCATCGAAGGCGGCAAGGTGCACTACAACGGCGGGCGCGCCAAGACCAGCAAGAACGTCGAGGTCGGTGCGCTGATCCGGGTGCCCCAGGGCTGGGACACCTGGGAGGTGGAGGTGATGGCTCTGTCCGACCAGCGGCGCGGCGCGGCGGAGGCCCGCGAGCTGTACCGCGAAACGCCCGACAGCGCGGCGCGGCGGGCGCGGGAGAGCGACGAGCGGCGGCTGGTCAACCAGGCCATGCAGCACCCGCTGAAGCGGCCCGACAAGAAGCAGCGCCGCGACATCCAGCGCTTCCAGCGCCAGCAGGACGACTGACGTCCGGCGCCGCAGTGAACGACTTCAACCGGAAACGACATGACCGATCAGATACAGCGCTTTCTTTTCGAGCGTAGCAACGTGCGGGGCGAGATCGTCACGCTGGAGCGCGCCTACGTCGACGTGCTCGACCGCCATGGCTACCCGCCGTCGGTCAATCGACTGCTGGGCGAACTGCTGGCCGCGGCCGCGCTGCTCACCGATACCGTCAAGCTCGACGGCATCCTCAGCATCGAGGTGCGCGGCCAGGGGCCGCTTTCGCTGCTGATGGCGGAATCCAACCCCGGCGGCGAACTGCGCGCCATCGCCCGCCTGAACGAGGATGCCACGCTGCCCGATGGCGGCGCCGGCTTCCGCGAGCTGGTGGGCGAGGGGCACATCGTGATCACCCTCGACCCGCGCGAGGGCAACCGCTACCAGGGCATCGTGGCGCTCGACCACGACACCTTGGCCGGCTGCCTCGAAGCCTACTTCTCGCAGTCCGAACAGCTGCCCACGCAGCTGTGGCTTGAGGCCGATGGCGCGCGTGCCGGCGGCCTGCTGCTGCAGCGCCTGCCCGACGAGTCGCAGAATCAGGACGACGACGCCTGGGAGCGTACCGTTCACCTGGCGCGTACCGTGAAGGCCGAGGAGCTGCTGGGGCTGGCGCCGCAAGATCTGCTGTACCGGCTCTATCACGAAGAGACCGTACGGGTGTTCGAGCCCAAGCCGCTGCGCTTCGGCTGCACCTGCACGCGGGAGCGGATCGGTGAGGCGCTGCTCACCCTGGGCGCCGCCGAGCTGCGCGAGGTGCTGGCCGAGCAGGGCGAGATCGAGACCCAGTGCCACTTCTGCCACACCTGCTACCGCTTCGGTGCGGCCGAGATCGACGCCCTGCTGGGCGCCGAGGATGGCCCACCTCCCACCTTGCACTGAGCGGCCCGGCACGCCCGCGGGGATGCGGTCTCATGCCGTGTCGCCGCGGGTGACGAGATGCTGCATCGCACAAGAATGACGACCGTCAATCTGCAGCAATATGCCCCGATGTAGTAGTAAAACTACAAGAACTTCGGCCAACGTTATCGTTTCCTGGTGGCTACCTTTTTGCCATAATGACGCCCGCCTTAGGTCGATCGCCGCATGACAAGACGGCATCCATCCGCACGGACGATCGGACACCTCACCGAACAGGGCGTGACAGCGCCTGGCACACGAGAGAGAACCGGCCGCAAGGCCCAGGAAACGACATGACCACACCTCAAGCCGCTCCCAAAGAACACGTCAATCTCAGCAGTGCAGAGCTCATCGAGCGTGCCGTGGCCCGCGGTGAAGGCCGCCTGGCCGCCAACGGCGCCCTGGTGGTGAATACTGGCCAGCGTACCGGCCGTTCTCCCAAGGACCGCTTCATCGTTGATGAGCCCTCGACCAGTGGCCAGATCGACTGGGGCAGCGTCAACCGCCCCTTCCCCGCCGAGAAGTTTGATGCGCTCTGGGCCCGCGTCGATGACTACCTGGCCAGCGGCGAGCGGTTCGTTTCCGAACTCCATGTGGGCAGCGACCCGACCCATTACCTGCCGGTGCGCGTGACCACCGAAACCGCCTGGCACAACCTGTTCGGCCGCACCATGTTCGTGCGTCCGGAGGGCTACAACCCCTCCGCCAAGGATGAGTGGACCATCCTCAACGCCCCCTTCTTCGAGTGCGACCCGAGCCGCGATGGGACCAACTCCGACGGCACCGTGGTGATCAACTTCGCCCAGAAGAAGGTGCTGATCGCCGGCATGCGCTACGCGGGCGAGATGAAGAAGGCCATGTTCTCGGTGCAGAACTTCCTGCTGCCCGAGTCCGACGTGCTGCCCATGCACTGCTCGGCCAACGTGGGCGAGGACGGCGAAACCTGCCTGTTCTTTGGTCTCTCCGGCACCGGCAAGACCACCCTCTCGGCCGACCCGGCACGCTACCTGATCGGTGACGACGAGCACGGCTGGGGCCCGGGCACCGTGTTCAACATCGAGGGCGGCTGTTATGCCAAGTGCATAGACCTCTCCGAGAAGAACGAGCCGGTGATCTGGAATGCCATCAAGTTCGGCACCGTGCTCGAGAACGTCGTCCTCGACGACCGCCGTGAGCCCGACTACACCGACGACAGCCTGACCCAGAACTCCCGTGCCGCCTACCCGCTGGAGCACGTCGACAAGCGCGTGCCCGAGAACCGCGCCGGTGAGCCGAACGCCATCGTGTTCCTGACCTGCGACATGTCGGGCGTGCTGCCGCCGGTCTCCGTGCTGTCCAAGGAAGCGGCGGCCTACCACTTCCTGTCCGGCTACACCGCCAAGGTGGGCTCCACCGAAATGGGCTCCTCCTCCGGCCTGGAAGCGACCTTCTCCACCTGCTTCGGGGCGCCGTTCTTCCCGCGCCCGGCGCGCGAGTACGCCGACCTGCTGATCCGCCGCGTGAAGGAAAAGGACGCCCAGGTCTACCTGGTCAATACCGGCTGGACCGGCGGCGCCTACGGCGAAGGCGGTTCGCGCTTCTCGATCCCGACCACCCGCGCCATCATCAGCGCCATCCAGACCGGCGTACTGCGCGAGGTCGAGACCAAGCGCATCGACGGCCTCAACCTCGACGTGCCGACCATGGTGCCGGGCGTGGAGTCGCGCCTGCTCGACCCGCGCGAGACTTGGGAAGACAAAGACGCCTACGATCGCAAGCTGCGCGACCTGGCGGCCAAGTTCGTCGACAACTTCAAGAAGTTCGACGGCGTCAATGAGGCCATCGTCAAGGCCGGGCCCAGCCTGACCTGAGGCCAGGCCGGCGGCAAGCTGAACGGGGAAGAGACCTGGGTCTCTTCCCCGTTTTGCATGGCAGGGGTGTCGTTGTTCGGTTGGCAACTCAGGTGGCTTGGCTTGCCTGCGCCTGCTCGGCGCGGTCGAAGGCGGGGCGCTGCCTGACCAAAACGCTCAGGCGCCGAGGGGGCGCGGCGGGTACTGTCTGCCGCGCCCCTTCCTTTATGGTACCTTGGCGCGATCTTTCGTAGTCGCAATACCAAGGAAGTCATGGACGCCACGACCCGGATCATCTCGCGCCTCGCCGAGGAGCTCGCCGTTCGCCCGCAGCAGGTTTCCGCCACCGTGGAACTGCTCGACGGCGGCGCCACCGTGCCCTTCATCGCTCGCTATCGCAAGGAAGTCACCGGCGGGCTCGACGACACCCAGCTGCGCAACCTCGACGAGCGCCTGCGCTACCTGCGCGAGCTCGAGGAGCGGCGTGCCGCCGTGCTCGCCGCCATCGACGAGCAGGGCAAGCTGACGGCGGTGCTCGCCGGGCAGATCCAGGCCGCGGATACCAAGCAGCGCCTGGAAGATCTTTACCTGCCCTACAAGAAGAAGCGCCGCACCAAGGCGCAGATCGCCCGCGAGGCCGGCCTCGAGCCGCTGGCCGATGCGCTGCTGGCCGATCCCACCCTCGACCCCGAGGCCGTGGCCGCCAACTATCTTCGCCCCGCCGAGGGCGATATCCCCGCCATCGAGGATGCCAAGGCGGCGCTGGACGGTGCCCGCCAGATTCTCATGGAGCGCTTCGCCGAGGACCCGGAGCTGGTCGGCGCGCTGCGCGAGCGGCTGTGGCAGGAGGGCGAGCTCAGTTCCCGCCTGGTGACGGGCAAGGAGCACGAGGGGGCCAAGTTCTCCGACTATTTCGAGCACGACGAGCCGCTGGCCAAGGTGCCCTCACACCGCGCGCTGGCGATGTTCCGCGGCCGCAACGAAGGCGCGCTGATGCTGGCCATTCGCCTGCCCGGCGAAGACGAGGCGCCGATTCATCCGGCCCAGGTGGCCATCGCCAGGCACTTCGGCATCCGCGACGAGGGGCGCGCCGCCGACAAGTGGCTGGCCGACGTGGTGCGCTGGACCTGGCGGGTCAAGCTCTACACCCATCTGGAAACCGAGCTGATGGGGCGGCTGCGCGAGCGCGCCGAGCTCGAGGCCATCGAGGTCTTCGCCGCCAATCTGAAGGATCTGCTGCTGGCCGCACCGGCCGGGCAGAAGGCGACGCTGGCCATCGACCCGGGCCTGCGCACCGGCTGCAAGGTGGCGGTGGTGGACGCCACCGGCCAGTTCCTCGAGCACGCCACCATCTTCCCGCACGCGCCGCGCAACGCCTGGGACGCGTCGCTGGCCGAGCTGGCCAAACTGGTGGACAAGCACGACGTGGCGCTGATCGCCGTGGGCAACGGCACCGCCAGCCGCGAGACCGACAGGCTGGCCGGCGACCTGCTCAAATTGTTCGCCGGTAAAAAACCGCTCGCCAAGGTGATGGTCAGCGAGGCCGGCGCCTCGGTCTACTCCGCCTCGGAGTATGCCTCCAGGAACTGCCCGACCTCGACGTCACCATTCGCGGGGCGGTCTCCATCGCCCGGCGCCTGCAGGACCCGCTGGCTGAGCTGGTCAAGATCGAACCCAAGTCCATCGGCGTGGGTCAGTACCAGCACGATGTCTCGCAGCTGCAGCTGTCGAAGAGCCTGGAAGCGGTGATCGAGGACTGCGTCAACGCTGTGGGTGTCGATCTCAACACGGCGTCGAGTGCGCTGCTCTCGAGGGTGGCCGGGCTCAACCCGGCGCTGGCCGAGAACATCGTTGCGCGACGCAACGCCGAGGGCGCCTTCAGGAGTCGCCGCGAGCTGCTCGACGTCAGCCGCCTGGGGCCCAAGACCTTCGAGCAGTGCGCCGGCTTCCTGCGCATCATGAACGGCGACAACCCGCTCGATGCCAGCGCCGTGCACCCCGAGGCCTACCCGGTGGTGGAGCGCATCGCCAGCCGCAGCGGCCGCCCGGTAGCCAGCCTGATCGGCGATAGCGCCACGCTGAAGGCGGTCAAGCCCGCCGAGTTCGCCGACGAGCGCTTCGGCGTGCCGACCATCAGCGACATCCTCAAGGAGCTCGACAAGCCGGGCCGCGACCCGCGCCCCGAGTTCAAGGCCGCCGAGTTCCGCGAGGGCGTGGAGACGCTCAAGGACCTGGAGCCGGGCATGATCCTCGAGGGCAGCGTGACCAACGTCACCCACTTCGGCGCTTTCGTCGACATCGGCGTGCACCAGGACGGGCTGGTGCATATCTCGGCGCTCTCCGATAAATTCATCGAGGACCCGCGCAGCGTCGTGAAGGCCGGCGACATCGTCAAGGTCAAGGTGATGAGCGTGGACCTGGCCCGCTCGCGCATTGCCCTTTCGATGCGCCTGGACGACACGCCAGGGCAGGACGAGGAGCGCGCACGCGTGGCGAGAAGGCTCCCCGGCAGGGCGGCAAGCCGCCGCGCCGTGGCGGCCAGAAAGCGGCACCGGCAGAAGGTGGTCAGCTGGGCGCGCTGGGTGCGGCGCTGCTCAAGGCCAGGCAGAAACATTGAGCCGTTACGGCTGGGAAGCAATGCCGGCTAACCTTTGAATCGTCGCCCTCGGGCGTCATAATCCGGGTTCACGGGCGCCGGCAGCGCCCGCTTTCCTAGACATGGGGTGACCATCTTGTCTGAAACCTTCGCCACCCTCATCGCGTCCTTGCAGCAGGCGGCCCGCCAGGGCGCCTTGGGCGCCTGCGCCGCGGCCTGGAAAAGGAAGGCCTGCGGGTCGACCGCCGCGGGCATATCGCCAGCACGCCGCATCCCCAGGCGCTGGGGTCGAAGCTGACCCACCCGCATATCACCACCGACTACTCCGAAGCGCTGCTCGAATACATCACGCCGGTCTACTGCCGGCCGGGTGACGCCATCGACTTTCTGGCCGACCTGCACCGCTTCAGCTATCGCCACCTGGGCGACGAGCTGATCTGGCCGGCCAGCATGCCGGCCCGGCTCGATGGCAACGACAGCGTGACCATCGCCGACTACGGCCGCTCCAACGTCGGCACCATGAAGCACGTCTACCGCAAGGGGCTGGACGTGCGCTACGGCCGCATCATGCAGTCGATCGCCGGTATCCACTACAATGTCTCGCTGCCCGACGAACTCTGGACGCTGCTGCAGGCCCGCGACGGACGCCAGGTCATGTCGGTGGACGACTTCCGTTCCGAGCGCTACTTCGGCCTGATCCGCAACTTCCGCCGCCACAGCTGGCTGCTGCTCTACCTGTTCGGTGCCTCGCCGGCGCTGGACCGCAGCTTCCTGCCGGCGGGAGAACGGCCCGACAAGCTGCAGGCCCACGGCCGCGACACCCTGATCTCGCCCTATGCTACCAGCCTGCGCATGTCCGACCTGGGCTACCAGAACAAGGTGCAGGCGCAGCTCAAGATCTGCTTCAACACGCTGTCGAACTACGTGGGTACCCTGCGCCATGCCATTTCTACACCCTGGCCCGCCTACCAGGCGCTGGGCGTGAACGAGCGCGGCGACTGGCGGCAGCTCAATGCCAACATCCTGCAGATCGAGAACGAGTATTACAGCGACATACGGCCCAAGCGGGTCACCCGGCACAACGAGACGCCGAGCCAGGCGCTGGAGGCGCGCGGCGTGGAGTACATCGAGGTGCGCTGCCTCGACCTCGACCCGTTCCTGCCGCTGGGCATCGACGAGGCGCGGCTGCGCTTCATCGATGCCTTCCTGATGTGGTGCCTGCTCTCCGAGAGCCCTTGGATTCCCGACGACGAGTGCAACCGGCTGGACGACAACCGTCGGCTGGTGGTCGAGCGCGGGCGCGACCCGGCGCTGCGCCTGCTGCAGCAGGGGCGCGAACGCTCCATCGCCGACTGGGGCGGCGAGATCATGGGTGAGATCGCCCAGGCCGCCGCGCTGCTCGATGCGCTTGAAACGGGTACCCCCATGCCGACGCCGTCGCGGCGCTGGTGCCCTGGCTGACCGACCCCGCGCTGACGCCCTCCGGTCGCCTGCTGGCGCGCCTGGAGTCGAGCGGCGAGGAGTTCCTCGAGGCGATCCTGGCGATCGCCCGCGAGCAGGCCGAGCAGATGCGCGAAGCGCCGATGGACCCGGCCCGCGCGGCGCTGTTCGACGAGCTTGTGGGCACCTCCCACCAGCAGCAGCGCGAGATCGAGGCCGCCGATCTGGTCGATTTCGATACTTTCCTCGCCCGCTACTTCGCCAGCGCCCGAGAGTCGCGGGCCGCCACGGTTGATTCGGGAGCCGCGCAGTGATGCGGCCAATGCAGTGGGACGTGCGCCGCTGGAGCCTGGCTGGGCTCGCCTTCTGCACGCTGATGATGCTGGTGGCCCTGGGGCTCGAGCATATCGGCGGGCTGGAGCCCTGTCCGCTATGCATCTTCCAGCGTGTGGCAGTACTGGCGGCGGCGGCGGTCTTCACGATCGCCGCCATCCACAACCCCCGCGGGCGGGTTGGTGCAGCGATCTACGGCGGGCTGTCGCTGGCTGCGGTGATCGGCGGCATCGGCGTGGCCTGGCGCCACCTGTGGCTGCAGTCGCTGCCACCTGACCAGGTGCCGAGCTGCGGCCCGGGGCTCGACTACATGATGGACATCCTGCCCATGCGCGACGTGGTCGCCATGGTGCTCTCCGGCTCCGGCGAGTGCGCCGAGATCGACTTCCTGCTGCTTGGCATCTCGCTGCCGGGCTGGACGCTGATCGGCTTCCTGGTGCTGGCCCTGGCGCCGCTGGGCATGTTCGCCAGCGCCTTCCTGCGCACCCGGGCCCGCCCGCTGGCGGCTCATTGACAGCGCCGCTTGCGGTTCGCTGCTTGAACCGCAAGCGGCCGGTCGCCGGTCCTACTGCGGCTTGTGGGTCGAGTCGCTACACGCCGAGATAGCGGTCGCGCAGGGGCTCGTCCAAGTCGGCGGGGATGCCCGTCCACACGCTGCGCCCCTTTTCCAGGATCGTGCAGCGGTCGGCAATGGGCAGCAGCTCGGCCAGCGACTTGTCGACGATCAGCGTCGACTGCCCCTGGGCCTTGAACAGCCGAATGGCGGCCCAGATCTCCTGGCGGATGACCGGGGCGAGCCCTTCGGTGGCTTCGTCCAGCACCAGCAGGCGGGGGTTGGTCAGCAGCGCGCGGCCGATGGCCAGCATCTGCTGCTCGCCGCCGGAGAGGGTGCTGGCCATCTGGCTGCGGCGCTCGGCCAGCCGCGGGAACAGCGCTTCCACGCGGGCCAGGTGCCATTCGCCCGGGCGAGCCGTGACCAGCAGGTTCTCGCGCACCGAGAGATTGGGAAAGCAGCGCCGCCCCTCGGGGACCAGGCCTAGGCCGAGCTGGGCGATGCGGAACGCCGGCAGGCGGCTCAACTCCCGGCCTTCGAAGGTGATGCTGCCGCGACGCGGCGGCGTCAGCCCGAAGATGGCGCGGATGGTGGTGCTCTTGCCCATGCCGTTGCGCCCCATCAGCGCCACCATCTCGCCGGCCTCGATGCGAAGGTCGACGCCGAACAGCGCCTGTGACGGGCCATAGAAGGCCTCGATCGCGGTGACGTTGAGCATCTCACTCCCCCAGGTAGGCTTCGCGGACGTGCGGGTTGGCGCGGATCGCGGCGGCGTCGCCGTGGGCGATCACGGCGCCGGCCACCAGCACCGAGATGCGGTCGGCCAGGCGGAACACGGCGTCCATGTCGTGCTCGATCAGCAGGATCGGCACCTCGTGCTTGAGTGCCTCGAGCAGCTCGGTGAGATGTGCCGTGCCCTCGGGACCGAGCCCCGCCATGGGCTCGTCGAGCAGCAGCACCCGCGGCTTCAGTGCCAGCGCGCAGGCCATTTCCACTTGGCGTCGCTCGCCGTGGGAGAGTTCGGCCACCGGGGTGTCGGCGCGCCGGGTCAGCCCCATGCGTGCCAGGGCCTCCTGGGCCGGGGCGAGCAGGCTCTCGTCGCGGTTCACCGGCTTCCAGAAACGGAAGCTGTGCCCTTGCAGCGCCTGCACGGCGATCATCACGTTGCGCCTCACCGACAGCGGCTCGGCCAGTGACGAGACCTGGAAGCTGCGCCCGAGCCCCAGCCGCGCGCGCTGGGCCACGCTGAGCGAGGTGACCTCGCGGCCGGCCAGGTGGATGCTGCCGGAATCGGGCCTGAGGCTGCCGGCGATCTGGCCGATCAGGGTCGACTTGCCGGCACCGTTGGGGCCGATCAGGGCGTGGATCTCGCCCGGGCGCAGGTCGAGGCAGACATCGCGGGTGGCCTGCAGGGCGCCGAAGCGCTTGTTGAGGTGAGAAAGCCGGAGCACGGCGTCACTCATGGCGCTCCCTCCCGGCCAGCCAGCCCATCACGCCGTGCCTGGCGAACAGCACCACGAACAGCAGCACCAGGCCGAGGAACAGCTTCCAGTATTCGGTCAGCCCGCCCAGCAGGGTTTCCATCATCACGAACAGTGCGGCGCCGGCCAGCGGCCCGTACAGCCGCCCCACGCCGCCGAGAATCACGATCACCATCAGCTCGCCCGACATGTGCCAGCTCAGCAGGGTGGGGCTGACGAAACCGTTGAGGTCGGCGTAGAGCGCCCCGGCCAGTCCGGTGATCATCGCCGAGATGACGAAGGCCGCCAGGCGAATGGGGTAGGGCGCGATGCCGGCGGTGGCCAGCCGGGTCTCGTTGAGCCGGGCCATGGTCAGGGCGGCGCCGAAGCGCGACTTCATCAGGCGTGAGGTCAGCGCGAGCGACAATACCAGGCCGCCGAAGCAGATCAGGAAGAAGGTGCGGGCATCGTTGGTGTCGACCCATGGCAGCGAGTTGCGCAAGTAGATCGGCAGGCCGTCCTCGCCGCCGTAGGTGGGCCAGGAGTTGGCGAAGTAATAGAGCATCTGGGCGAAGGCCAGGGTGATCATGATGAAGTAGACCCCGGTGGTGCGCAGCGAAATGGCGCCGATGGCCAGCGCCAGCAGGCCGCACAGCACGACTGCCGCGAGCCAGATCGCCAGCATGCTGTCGCTGCCGGGAATGGTCACCGGCCAGGCAATTGCCGGGGTGAAGTCGAAGGCGTGGTAGGCACTGATGCCGGCCACGTAGCCGCCCAGCCCGAAGTAGGCAGCGTGGCCGAAGCTGACCATGCCGCCGTAGCCGATGGCCAGGTTGAGGCCCACCGCCGCCATGGCGACCAGGGTCAGGCGCGAGGCCAGGTTGACGTAGTAGATGTGGTCAAGCTGATAGGCAGCTAGCGGCAGCACCAGCAGCAGAGTCAGCAGGGTCAACTGCACCGTGGCCTGGCGGTCGTGCCAGGCCGCGGCCAGCCTTGGGGTCTTGGTGGCGTTAGTCATTGGCGGCAAACAGCCCCTTGGGTTTGAACGCGAGAATCACGGCCATCAGGATGTAGATCAGCATGGCGGCCAGGGCGGCACCGACCCCGGCGGCCTCGGAAGGAGGCAGGAACTGGCGGAAGAACAGTGGCAGCAGTACCCGGCCCAGGGTATCCACCACGCCGACCAGAATGGCACCGTACAGCGCGCCCTTGATCGAGCCGATGCCGCCGATCACGATCACCACGAAGGCAAGGATCAGCACCGGCTCGCCCATGCCCACCTGCACCGACTGCAGTGCCTCGACCAGCGCGCCGGCCAGTCCGGCCAGCGCGGCGCCCATGGCGAACACCAGGGTATAGAGCCGGGCGATGTTGACCCCCAGGGCGCCGATCATCTCGCGGTCGCTTTCGCCCGCGCGGATGCGCATGCCGAGCCGGCTGCGCGTGATCACCAGATACAGGCCCACCGCCACGGCGATCCCCACGGCGATGATCATCAGCCGGTAGAGCGGATAGCGCAGCCCGCCGGGCAGGGTGACCGAGCCGGAGAGCAGCGGCGGCGGGTTGAGCCACAGCGGCGAGGAGCCGAACAGCCAGCGGGTGCCTTCGGAGAACACCAGGATCAGGGCGAAGGTGGCCAGCACCTGGTCGAGATGCGGGCGATGGTAAAGCCGCCGGATCACGATCAGCTCCACCAGCGCGCCGACCGCGGCGGCGGCGATCATCCCGGCGGCGAGGCCGACCAGGAACGAGCCGGTGGCGGCGGTCACCACCGCGGTGGCGTAGGCGCCCACCATGTAGAAAGAGCCATGGGCCAGGTTGATCAGGCCCATCACGCCGAACACCAGGGTCAGCCCGCTGGCCATCAGAAACAGCATGGTGCCGAGCTGAAGGCCGTTGATGAGTTGCTCGATAAGCAGGGTCACGGACACGGCGGACATCCTTGCAGCAAAAGATAGAAACGCCGGGCGGCCAGGGCCCGGCGGTCATGCCTACATCCGGCACTCGGTGTGGTAGACGTCCTGGATGTCCTCGATTGCGATACCGACCAGGCGATTGGTCGGCTGGCCGTCGTCGCCCGCCACCACCTCGCGCACGTAGATGTTCTGGATCGGATGGTGGTTGGGGCCGAAGCGGAACTCGCCGCGCACCGAGTCGAAGTCGGCCTCGCGCAGCGCTTCGCGGAAGGCGTCCTGCTCGCTGGGGTGGGCCTTCTCCAGCGCGCTGAGGATCAGGTTGGCGGTGTCGTAGCCCTGGGCCGCATACAGCGTCGGGGTGCGGCCGTAGGTGTCGCGGAAGGCCGCGACGAAGGCGTGGTTGGCCTCGTTGTCGAGGTCGTAGGCCCACTGTGAGGTGTTCATGGCGCCGATGGCGGCGCTGCCCACCGCCTTGATGATGATCTCGTCGAACGAGAAGGCGGCACCGAACACCGGCAGCTCGACGCCGGAGTTCTCCCACTGCTTCATGAAGGAGATGCCCATGCCGCCGGGCAGGAAGAAGAACAGACTGTCGGCGTTGCTGGCGCGGATCTGGGCGATCTCGGCGGCGTAGTCGGTCTGGCCCATCTGGGTGTAGATCTCGCCGGCCACCTCGCCCTCATAGAGGTGCTTGAACCCGGCCAGGGCATCGGTGCCGGCGGGGTAATTGGGGGCGAGCAGGATCGGCCGCTCGAAGCCCTGTTCGCGCATGTAGGCGCCCATGGCGCCGTGCAGGTTGTCGTTCTGGTAGGCCACGTTGAAGTAGTTCTCGTGACACATGCGCCCGGCGAGATCCGACGGGCCGGCATTCGGCGAGAGATAGAAGGTGCCCTGGCGCACGGCGGCCGGCACCACTGCCATGGCCAGGTTGGAGAAGATGATCCCGGTGAGGATGTCGACCCGGTCGCGCTGCATGAATTCGTTGGCCAGGCTGCGCGCCAGGTCGGGCCGGTTGGCGTCGTCCTGCACCAGCACGCGGACGTCGTCGCGACCGGCACGCTCCATGGCCAGCAGGAAGCCGTCGCGCACGTCGACGCCCAGGTGGGAGCCGCCGCCGGACAGGGTGGTGATCATGCCGATCTTCACCTCGTCGGCGTGGCTGGCGGCCATGGCCGTGGTCAACAGCAGGCTCATGCCGAGAGTGGCGAGTCGCTTCATTCGATTACCCTCTTTGTTCTCGCTTGTTGTGTTCGTGAGCGTGGTGTCCAGCCCGCTCCTGCCGCCCTGTGACGTCACGGGCGACCTTTCTGCGCCCGCCCTGGCAAGGCCTGGGTCGGGGCAGACGATGATAGCGTCATTGCGTGCGTTGAAGTACCGCCAACGGCACTTCGGGGCGAAAAGGCGCCGTGCTTTTGCCGCGGCGCAGGATTGACAGTCGTGCTGCCAGGGGTGAGTCTGGAGGCGTCGAGAAAGGGATGCTCGGCCCTGTTCCGACCGTAGACCATACACGGCTTCACAAGGGAAGGAGGCTAACATGCTGGAAGAGTGCAAGACCGCTCGGGAGCGCTGGGGAGGCGTCCATCAGATCATCGACCGCTGGCTGGACGAGCGGCGCGAGCTGCTGGTGGCGTTCATCGAGCTCAAGGAAGCATGTGACAGCGAGCTGGAAGCCGTGAGCAAGCCGCAGATCGATCGCTTCAGCGAGCTGCTGATGGATTACATCAGCGCCGGCCACTTCGAGATCTATCCCCAGCTGCGCGAGGAGGCGCTTGCCTTCGAGGACCATCAGGCGCTGGCCATCGCCAGCAAGCTGCTGGAGCGGCTGGACCTTTCCACCGAGATGGTACTGGCCTTCGACGCCGACTTCGCCACGCCGGTGCGCTGCCAGCACTACCTGCCGCGCCTGCCGGCCTGGCTCGATCGCCTGGCCACGGGGCTGACCGAACGCTTCGCCCTGGAAGACCAGCTGATCGACCGCCTGCACGCCGCTCACGCGCCGCGCGTCGCGGCGGCCACCCAATAAACTCCCGCTGACGGCACCCACCGGCGTGTTGCCGGCGGGCGGCCGTCCTGCTATCCGCTGGGGTGGCGGGGCGCCTCGCCATGCTCCCCGGCATGGCCTGGGTCATGGCTGTTGGCATGGTTCTCGGCATCGCCGCGGCGCCCGAGCACCAGCATGCAAGGGGTCAGCAGCAGCGTCAGGCCGGTGGCGAACACCAGCCCGCCGGCAATGGCGCTGGAAAGCTGCGTCCACCATTGCGTGGAAGGGGCGCCGAAGCCCAGGCTCGGGGCGAACAGGTTGACGTTGATTCCAAGCACCATGGGCATCAGCCCCAGCACCGTGGTGATCGCCGTGAGCAGCACCGGGCGCAGGCGCAGGCCGCCCGCTTCCAGCGCCGCCTCGACGGGCGCCAGTCCCTCGCGGCGCAGCTCGTTGTAGGTGTCGATCAGCACGATGTTGTTGTTCACCACGATGCCCGCCAGGGCGATGATGCCCATGCCCACCATGACGATGCCGAACGGCTGGCCGTTGACCAGCAGGCCCATCAGCACCCCGGCGGTGGAGAAGACGATCGCCGAGAGCACCAGCGCCGCCTGGTAGAGGCTGTTGAACTGAGTCACCAGGATGATCGCCATCAGGCCGATCGCCACCAGGAAGGCGATGACCAGGAAGCGGCTGGCCTCCGCCTGCTCCTCCTGCTCCCCGGCGACGTTGACCACCACCCCTCGGGCAATGAGCCCACGGCCTGCAGCAGGGCGCGCAGGCGTTCGTCGGGCTGATGGCCCTCGGCTACGTCGGCTTCCAGGGTGATGGCGCGCCGGCCGTCGATGCGGTGCAGGGTGCCGACCTTGGGCGCCGGCGCCAGGCTGGCGAAGTGCGAGACCGGCACCTGGCCGCGCGCGGTGTTGAGCGTAAGCCGCTCGAGCTGGTCGAGGCTGCGCCAGGCTTCGGGCAGGCGTACGCGGATGTCCACCTCATCGGGCGCATGGGCGGGGCGGTAGGTGGCCACCTGCAGGCCGGTGGTGACCAACTGCACGGCGCTGCCCACCGCGGCGACATCGGCGCCCAGGCGGGCGGCGGCGGCGCGGTCGACGTTGAGCCGCCACTCGATGCCGGGCAGGCTGCGGTTGTCCTCGATATCGCGGAAGCCGCCCAGTTGCTCCATGTGCCGGCGAATCGTCGCCACCGCGGCCTCGCCGTCGGCCGCCTGCTGGGCGCTCACCTCCAGCACGATGGGCTTGCCGCCGCCGGGGCCCTGCTCCTGTTCGCGGAACTCGAGCACCACGCCGGGCAAGTCGGCGGTACGCTCGGCCATCTCGCTCATGATCGCCCGCGCCGGGCGGCGGCGCTGCCAGTCGATCAGCTGGAACTGCACCACCCCGATCACGTCGTTGCCGATCTGCTCGTTGGGCACGCCGTAGGAGCGGGCATAGAGCGCCTGGACCTCGCTCATGCCGGCCAGCCGCGCCTCGACCCGTTGCACCACCGCATCCTTCTCCATGGCCGAGAAGTCGCCGCGGCTGCGAATCACCACCTGCGCACTGTCGGGCTCCACGTCGGGAAAGAACTCCACGCCGTGATGGAAGCGGCCGTAGCCGACGAAGATCAGCGCGATCAGCAGCAGGGCGATCAGCAGCGTCATGCCGGGCCAGGCCAGCAGCCGGGCGAGAGCGGCGCGATACAGATGCCCGCCGAGGCTGATCTGCGGCGTCTCATCGCGTGGCGGCCTGGCCTGGCGGGCGCTGAACACGCCGCCCAGAGTGGGCAGAAAGATCAGCGCCATGGCCAGCGAGGCGAGCAGGCATAGAATCACCGTGGCCGGCAGGTACTTCATGAACTCGCCCACCACGCCGGGCCAGAACAGCAGCGGCACGAACACCGCCAGGGTGGTGGCGGTGGCGGCGATCACCGGCCAGCTCATGCGCGCCGCGGCGTTGATCCAGGCTTGCCGTGGCGGCTGGCCCTCGCGCAGGTGGCGGTCGGCCAGCTCGCTGACCACGATGGCGCCATCCACCAGCATGCCGGCAACGAGAATGAGCGCGAACAGCACCACGATGTTGAGGGTATAGCCGATGGCCCAGATCAGCAGGATGCCGGTGAGAAAGGCGCCGGGAATGGTCAGTCCCACCATCAGCGCCGAGCGCAGGCCCATCACTGCCAGGATCACGATCAGCACCAGCGCCACGGCGGTCAGCACGTTGTTGAGCAGCTCAGAGAGCATCTGCTCCACGGTGTCGGACTGGTCCATGATGGTGGTGATGGCGAGCGCTTCAGGCAGCAGCGGGGCCGCCTCGTCGAGCACCTCGCGCACTCCCGCCACGGTGGCCATGAGGTTGGCGCCGGCACGCTTGGAGATCTCCAGCACCATGGCCGGCTCGCCGTCGATGCGAGCGAAGCCCTCGGGGTCCTTGAAGGTGGGGTGAATCCAGGCGACGTCGGCAAAGGTCACCACCCGGTCGCCATCCACCTTCACCGGCATGGAGAGCACATCGTCCAGGCTCGCGATCACACCGGGCACCTTCACCGGCGAGCGCCCGGCGCCGGTGTCCAGGCTGCCGGCGGCCACCAGGCGGTTGTTGCGCGTGATCAGGTTGAACAGTTCATCGAAGTCGACGCCGTAGCTATCCAGCACCAGCGGGTCGATGACGATCTCCATCAGCTCCTCGCGCTCGCCGCCGATGTCGACCTCGAGTACCTCGGGGATGCCTTCCATCGCCTCCTGTAGCCGACGCGCAATGGCCAGCCGCTGCGTCTCCTCCAGCGGCCCGGAAAGGCCAAGGGTGAGCACCGGGAAGCGCCCGACGTTGACCTCCATGACCCGCGGCTCGTCGGCTTCCTCGGGCAGCGAGGCGTTGGCGATGTCGACCCGCTCGCGCACGTCGGCCAGCGCCCGGCGAGGGTCGAAGCCGGCGTCGAACTCGAGGGTGATGGCGGCATGGCCCTCGCTGGACTGGGCGGTCATCTTCCTCACGCCCTCGATGGTGCGCAGCTCCTGCTCCATGGGGCGCACCAGCAGCCGTTCGCCATCCTCTGGGCTGACCCCTCCAGCGACAGCGAGACGTAGATGATCGGAATGGCGATATCGGGGTTGGCCTCCTTGGGCACCGCCTGCCAAGCGGCAAGCCCCGCCAGCAGCAGCGACACCAGCAGCAGCAGGGTGGTGCGCGAGCGGTTGAGGGCGGCCTCGATCAGCGTGCGCATGTCAGGGCGATGCCTCGCTGGGTGAGGTGGCCTCGGTCGCCTCGGCCGCGACCGCAATCACCGCATCCCCGGCGGTCACGAAGCCGCCGCCAAGGGTGATTAGGCGGATCGTCTCGGGCAGCCCGGCCACCCGGGCCGTGCGGGCATCGGCATCGACCAGGCTCACCGGCGAACGGACCACGCGGTCCTCTGCGTCGAGATGCTTGACCTGCAGTTGGCCCTCGTCATTCAGCTCCAGCAGGGCGGGGAGAGCGCATGCACGCGGCGCTGCGGCAATGCGATGGCGAGGGTGGCGCTGGCACCGGCCAGGCGCAGCCGCTCGGGGTTGTCCAGCTCGGCCTCGACATGGAACGAACGGGTGGCGTCGTCGGCGCGGCTGGCCACGTGCACCAGCTCGCCGCTGAGCGGCTCGCCGTTGAGCAGCCGCACCTCGACCGCTTGCCCGGGCGCCAGCGCCAGCGCATCGCGCTGGGCGACCCAGGCGCTGGCGGTCAGCCGGCGGTCGTCGAGCAGGCGGCCGAAGGTCTCGCCGCTCTGCAGCACGTCGCCCAGTTCCACATCCAGGCGGTCGAGCACGCCGTCGAAGGGCGCGCTCGGGCGTGTCTCGGCCAGCGCATGGCGCAGTTGAGCCACCTCGGCTGCGGCCTGACTGGCGCTTGCCTGCAGGCGCAGCAACTCCGGCTGCGAAAGCAGGTTGCGCCGGCGCAGGTCGTCGGCGCCGGCCAGCTCCGCCCGTGCCAGGGTGAGCTGGTCCTCGGCCCGCGAGAGCTGGGCTTCCAGGGCGTCGGGCGAGAGCACCAGCAGCGTCTCGCCGCCGGCCACCCGCGTACCCTGGCGGACCGGCAGCCCCGTCACTCGCCCGTCGCTGCGGGTGCGCAATTCAACCTCGCGCAGCGCCCGCAGGTGGCCCTGGGTCACCAGCCGAGGCGTGTAGGGCTGCGCCTCGCTGAGGCGATACTCCACCCGCGGCAGCGCCTCGGTGGGGGCGCCTGCGGCGCCGGGGCTGTGGCCTGGAAGCGCTGCATGTCGCCGAGCAGCAGCCACAGCAGCAGGGCGAGCAGTACGGCGGCGGCCAGCAGGTAGGAGAGCGGGGGGCGTCTTGGCATGGGGCCTATCCTGGCGTCGGCAAGGGTGACGGGTGGAGCCGGCACAGCATAGCGCATCGTCAGTAGGCGGCGCAGGGTCGGCCTAGCCGGAGGTCGGATTGAGTTTTGTGCGCTGCAGGCATACCATTCTGGCGGTTCGAATTTCGGCAGGGCGGGTAATCGTTTCCCGCCAGGCTCAGCCTCACGGCGTCACCCCGCGCGTTGAAAAACCAAGGAGCAATGATGAAAGATCCCGTTCGTATTGCCATTACCGGCGGTGCTGGCCAGATCAGCTACTCCCTTATCTTCCGTATCGCGGCTGGCGACATGCTGGGGCCGGATCAGCCTGTCATTCTCCAGCTGCTTGAGATCCCGCAGGCCATGGATGCGCTGAACGGCGTGGTCATGGAAGTGAACGACTGTGCCTTCCCGCTGGTGCAGGACATCGTTGCCACCGACGACCCCAACGTCGCCTTCAAGGATGCCGACTTCGCCCTGCTGGTGGGTGCGCGTCCGCGCGGCCCGGGCATGGAGCGCAAGGACCTGCTGGAAGCCAACGCGGCGATCTTCTCCGTGCAGGGCAAGGCGCTCAACGACAACGCCAGCCGCAACGTGCGCGTGCTGGTGGTGGGCAACCCGGCCAACACCAACGCCCTGATCGCCTCGTGCAACGCGCCGGACCTGAGCCCGCGCCAGTTCACTGCGATGACGCGCCTGGATCACAACCGCGCCCTGACCCAGCTTGCCCAGAAGACCGGCAAGCGCGTCACCGACATCGAGAACATGATCATCTGGGGCAACCACAGCGCCACCCAGTACCCGGACCTGGCCCACACCCAGGTGGCCGGCACTGCGGCCTTCGACCTGGTCGAGCGCGACTGGTACGAGAACGACTTCATCCCCACCGTGCAGCAGCGCGGCGCCGCCATCATCAAGGCGCGCGGAGCCTCTTCCGCCGCGTCCGCCGCCTCTTCCGCCATCGACCACATGCGCGACTGGGCGCTGGGTAGCGACAAGGTGGTGAGCATGGCGATTCCCTCCGACGGCAGCTATGGCATCGAGGAAGGCATCATCTACTCCTACCCGGTGCGCTGCCAGAACGGCGACTACGAGATCGTGCAGGGCCTCGAGATCAACGAGTTCAGCCGTGGCAAGATGAAGGCCACCGAAGACGAGCTGCGCGAAGAGCGCGCCGCCGTCGAGCACCTGCTGGGCTGATCGTTCAGGCCAGCAGCATAGCGCCCCCGGCGAGCGATCGCCGGGGGCGCTGTCGTTTTGGGTCGAGCGTTGCAAGCCGGCCGTACCTTGCGCGTCATCTCGCTCGGCTATTCACTCAGCGTTGAGCAGAGATGAAAAACCCCGAAAGCCAAGCTTTCGGGGTGTTGCCTTTGGCGGGGCGGGCCTGGGCTCAGTCGCGCAGGCTCATGATCCGCCAGCCGCGCTGTTCGGCCACTTCGCGCAGGGTGGGATCCGGGTCCACCGCGACCGGGTGGTCCACCCGCTCCAGCAGCGGCAGGTCGTTGTGCGAGTCGCTGTAGAACCAGGCGTCGTCCAGGGTCAGGTCCTTGTCGGCCAGCCACGCCTCCAGGCGGTGCACCTTGCCTTCCCTGTAGCTGGGCGTGCCGCTCACCTTGCCGGTGTAGCGGCCATCCACCACTTCCGGCTCCACCGCGATCAGGTGATCCACCCCCAGCCGCTCGGCGATGGGGCCGGTGATGAAGCGGTTGGTGGCGGTGATGATCAGCAGGGTATCGCCGCGGGTGCGGTGGCGTGCCAGCAGCTCCTCACCCTTGGCCAGGATGCTGGGTTCGATCTTGCTGGCCATGAACTGCTGGTGCCATGCGGCCAGCTGCTCGGGCGAGATGTCGGCCAGCGGCTGGAGCGCCACGGCGAGGAAGGCGTGGATGTCCAGCGTGCCGGCTTCGTAGTCGGCCAGGAAGCGATCGTTGGCTTCCCGGTAGGCGGCGGAATCGACAGCGCCCTGCTCCAGCAGGAATTCGCCCCAGGCATGATCGCTGTCGATGGACAACAGGGTGTTGTCCAGGTCGAAAATGGCCAGACTCACGGCTTACCCCTTGCAGTAGATGAGTGACGAAACGCTACAGAACGCGAAAGGTCGCGATTATGGCAGACAACCGGAGCCACTGCTAAGCCCGTTCCAATCGTCAGGTGTCGATGGCGGCTAATGCACTCACGGCTTTTCGTTGTATTGAAGCGCTTTGTGGCAATGTGGAAGAATGACTCTCATACGAATTCATAAGGTGAAGTCCGTGATCGACGCTGACGGCTTTCGCCCCAACGTTGGCATTATCATTGCCAACTCGCAGGGGCAGCTACTTTGGGCGCGTCGGGTAGGACAGAATGCGTGGCAGTTTCCCCAGGGAGGCATCAAGGCGACCGAGACACCGCAGCAGGCGCTCTATCGTGAGCTGGAAGAGGAAATCGGCCTGACGGCCGACGATGTCGATCTGCTTGCCTGTACCCGGGGATGGCTGCGCTATCGCTTGCCGCGACGCATGATTCGCACCAATGCACGGCCGGTCTGCATCGGCCAGAAACAGAAGTGGTTCCTGCTGCGGATACGCTGTGCCGAGAGCCGCATCTGCATGGATGGCTCGGCCAAGCCGGAGTTCGATAGCTGGCGCTGGGTCAGCTACTGGTATCCGCTGGGCCAGGTCGTGCCCTTCAAGCGCGAGGTCTACCGCCGCGCCTTGAGCGAGCTGTCGCTGCGCGCGCAGCGCCTGGCGCTGGAGGGCCGCTGAGCGTGGCCGTGCACGCAAGCGACGCCAAGGGCGGCGAAGCCGGGCGGCTGCCGAGGGTTCGGCCCGTTCAACCTGATGACAAGGCGCGGCACTGATGCCTCGGCCAGGCGGGAGACGACAATAAATGGAAAGCAAGACGCCCATGCTGGAGGTGCTGCGCCGGGTCATACAAGAGGTCAATGGAGCGCGTAACCTCGATGCGGCGCTGGCCACCATGGTGCGGCGCATCCGCAAGGCCATGCGCACCGACGTATGCTCCTTCTATCTCTACGATCCCGAGATCGAGGCGCTGGTGCTGATGGAAACCATCGGCCTCAACAGCCAGGCCGTCGGTCAGGTCAGCATGCGGGTGGGCGAGGGCCTGGTCGGCCTGGTGGCCGAGCGCGAGGAGCCGCTCAACCTGGAAGACGCGCCGGCACATCCACGCTTCCGCTACTTCGAGGAGACCGGCGAGGAGCGCTTCTCGAGTTTTCTCGGCGTGCCGATCATCCATCAGCGGCGCATGCTCGGCGTGCTGGTGGTACAGCAGAGCGAGAAGCGCCGCTACGACGAGGAAGACGAAGCCTTCCTGATCACCATGGGCGCGCAGTTGGCCGGCGTGCTGGCCCACGCCCTGGCCACCGGCAGCCTCAGCCGGCCCACGCTGCCCGGCGGGCAGGCGCAGTTCACCGGGGTGGCGGCGTCGCCCGGCATGGCCATCGGCAACGTGGTGGTGGTTGCTCCCCTGGCGGATCTCAACAGCGTGCCCGACCTCGTGCCCACCGACGTCGAGTACGAGATCGTGCGCCTGAAGGAGGCCATTGAGCGGGTGCGCGAGGAGATCCGCGCCGCAGGCGAGCGCCTGGCCAATCGCATCTCGGCTCAGGAGCTGGCGCTGTTCGAGGTCTACCAGCAGATGCTCAGCGAGGCCGCACTCTCGCAGGAGGTCGAGAAACGCATCCGCGAGGGGCAGTGGGCGCCGGGTGCGCTGGCCGACGTGGTGCGCCGCCACGTGCAGTACCTCGAACGGGTCGACGACGACTACCTGCGCGAGCGCGCCGCCGACGTGCGCGACCTGGGGCGGCGCGTGCTGGCGCACCTGCAGGAGGAGTCCCCGCAGGTGCTTGACCACTTCCCCGACAACGCCGTGCTGGTGGGCGACGAGATCAGCGTGGCCACCCTCGGCGAAGTGCCGCGCGAGCGCCTGGCGGGGCTGGTCTCGGTGCGTGGCTCCAGCACCTCGCACGTGGCAATCCTGGCCCGCGCCATGGGTATTCCCACCGTGCTTGGCATGGTCGACCTGCCGCTGCCGCGCCTGTCCGGTGCGCGGGTGATCCTCGACGGCCACCGCGGGCGGCTGTTCGTGCGCCCCTCGGCCGAGCTCGAAAGCCACTATCGCAGCCTGATCGCCGAGGAGCAGGCGCTCAGCGACGTGCTCGAACACGAGCAGGACCTACCCAGCGAGACCCGCGACGGCCATGTGATGCCGCTGATGGTCAACACTGGCCTGGCAATCGACACCTCCATCTCGTTGCGACGCCGCATCAGCGGGGTCGGGCTCTATCGCACCGAAGTGCCGTTCATGGTGGCCGAGCGCTTCCCCGGCGAGCAGGAGCAGACCCGCCTCTACCGCGACCAGCTGGAAAGCTTTCGCCGCTGCCCGTGGTGATGCGCACGCTAGATATCGGCGGCGACAAGGACCTACCGTACTTCCCCATCGAGGAGGCCAACCCCTTCCTCGGCTGGCGCGGCATCCGCGTTACCCTCGATCATCCCGAAGTACTGATGGTGCAGCTGCGCGCCATGCTGCGCGCTTCCCAGGGGCTCGACAACCTGCAGGTGCTGCTGCCGATGGTCACCAACGTCGACGAGGTCGACGATGCCCTGCGCCTGCTCGACCGTGCGATCCTCGAGCTGGGCGAGGAGCAGGTCGAGGTGCGCCGCCCGCGGGTGGGGGTGATGCTCGAGGTGCCGGCGACGCTCTACCAGCTCGATGCGCTGGCCGAGCGGGTCGACTTCTTCTCGGTGGGCAGCAACGACCTCACCCAGTACCTGCTGGCGGTGGATCGCAACAACCCCAGGGTGGCGGGGCTCTACGATCCGTTTCACCCGGCCGTGCTGTGCGCCATGTCGCGTCTGGCCGAGGAGGCCGCGCGGCTCGGCAAGCCCATCTCGGTCTGCGGCGAGCTGGCCGGCGACCCGGCGGGCGCGCTGCTGCTGCTGGGGATGGGCTTCGATTCGCTCTCCATGAACGCTCCCAGCCTGCCTCGGGTGCGTGCCGCCATTCGCCGGGTCTCGCTGGATGCCGCCCGCGGCCTGGTCCAGGAAACCTTAGGACTGAACACGCCTCGCGCGGTGCGCGACCATCTGTTTGGCCGGCTGGAAGAGTGGCAGCTGTCGCACCTGCTGCCGCCGCGGGACTGAGGCGCCATGTGCCTGATCGTTTTCGCCTACGCGCCGGGCAGTCGCTACCCGCTGCGGCTGGTCGCCAACCGTGACGAATTTCACCAACGACCCGCGGCGCCGCTGGCCCGGTGGCAGGATGCCCCGGCGATCGTCGGTGGGCGCGACCTGGAGGCGGGCGGCAGCTGGCTGGCAGTGCATGAGCGGGGCCGCTTCGCAGCGGTGACCAACGTGCGTGACCCGGCGCTCAAGGTGGCTGTCGATGCCCCAAGCCGCGGCCAACTGGTGCGTGACGCGCTGGAAGCGGCGGACCTGACGGCGTGGCTGGAGGCCCTGGCAGGCGGCAGCGGCTGGCGCTATGCCGGCTTCAACCTGCTGGTGGGCGACCAGGCGCGGCTGTGGCACCTGCACCGCGGCGGCGAACGGCTGGAGCTCAACGCCGTTGCTCCCGGCGTGCATGGGCTCTCCAACGCCACCCTGAACACGCCCTGGCCCAAGCTGATCGCGGCGCGCCAGGGGCTGCTTGCAGCGCTGGGTCGACGGCGCTGGCCGCAGCAGGCCCTGGCGGCCATGGCCGACCAGGCCCCGGCCGATGACGCCCACCTGCCCGATACCGGCGTCGGCCTGGCGCTGGAGCGAAGCCTTTCGCCGGCCTTCATCGTCGGCGAGCGCTACGGCACTCGCGCCACGACCTGGCTGGAGTGGGACGCCGAGGCAGGCATCATGGCGCTGGGCGAGCGCCGCTTCGGTCCCGGCGGGGCGGCGCTGGGCGAAAGCCTGCAGCGTGTCGGGGTGGTGCCAGCCCCCAATGCTGGGCGCTGCGGTGACTCTCGCCGTGCAGCGACGTAAACTCAGCGGATATAAAGGATGGATGACGAAGGCATAGGGAACCGCATGCCCACCTCAACGCGCACCGACCGCTTCTGGTCGTATCTCGTCTGGCCACTGCTGTGGCCGTTTCTGCTGGCCCAGGCCGTGCTGGTGCTGCTGTGCCTCGTGCTGGGGCTATTCCTGTGGCTTGCCATGCCCGATCCCGTCTCGTGGGCGGCATCCGGTTGGCTGCTGGTGGCACTGCTGATCGGCACCACCCTCACCACCACGGCCTTCCTGCTGCAGCTTCGCCATCGCATGCGGGAATATGAAGGGCAGGCGAACGATGGCCTGCGCCGCGTCGAGCGCCACCTGCTCGCTGCCGGTCGGGTGCTGCCGCCCTGGCTTGGGCTACCGGCCCAGCCTGTCGCCGGTGACGTCTCGCCAGGTGAGCGCCTCGACCACTTGCAGGACAGCGCCGCTCAGCTGCAGGCCTGCCTGCACGAGATGCCCAGCGTGGTGGGGCTAATGGCCTCGGCGTCGCGTCCGTCGCTGCTGCTTCATCATGAGCAGATCGTCAACGCCAACCTGGCCATGGAGAAGCTGCTGGGCAAGAGCATCGAGGCCCTGCGCGGGTGCGATGCGCTGCACTACTGCCAGGCCCATCACGGGCCGGACGGCAGCCTGCAGGAGATGAGCCTGCGCGATGTCGAAGGGAGCTGGCACCGCCTGAGCGTGGAGCGGCTGGAGGCGCCGCCCTACCAGCTGCTGCGCTTCATGCCTACCTCGGAGCGCCTGCCGCAGCTGGGCAATCTGGTGGCGTCCCGCGAGCGGGCCCGCGAGGACTCGCGCCTGAAGTCGCGCTACCTGGCCCTGCTGCAGCGCGAGCTGGAACCGCTGCTGGATGAGCTGGCCGGCAACCTGGAAGTTGCCCGGAGCGGCTTCAACGACAAACGCCTGGCCATCCTGCACGATCGCATGGCCGATATCAGCCTGCTGGTCAGCAGCTTGGTCGACGACGGCGAGCGGCCCACCTCTCACGAAGAGCATCTGGCCAACCCGGTCGTGACGCTGCGCGTGCTGGTCGTCGACGACGGGCCGGTCAATCGCATGCTGGCGGGTCAGGTGCTGGAAGAACAGGGCTGTATCGTCACCAGCGTGGCCAGCGGCCACGAGGCGCTGGAGCAGCAGCAGCGCCAGCCCTTCGACCTGGTGCTGCTGGATATCTACATGCCCGACATGAGCGGCCTCGAGGTGGCGCGCCGCTGGCGCGACCAGGAAGCCCGCCAACAGGCCGAGCGCGCCGTGCTGGTTGCGCTGACGGCCAATGCCAGTGAAGTCGACCAGGAATCTTTTCTCGATAGCGGCATGGACGACTATCTGGCCAAACCCTATGGGCCCAAGGCGCTGGTTCAGCTGCTGCGTCAGTGGCACCCCGGCAACCATGAGGAAAAACGCCACAATGACACTCTTTCTTACCCTGGCGGGATACCTGGCGCTCGGTGCTGCAGCCGGCACCATGGCCGGCCTGTTCGGCGTGGGCGGCGGCCTGATCATCGTGCCTGCGCTGGTCTTTGCCTTCGGCCTGCAGGGCGTGGATGCCAGCATCGCCATGCACCTGGCCATCGGTACCTCGCTGGCCACCATCGTGGTGACTGGCTCCTCGTCGGCCTGGGCGCACTATCAGAAGAACAGCATCCGGCGCGACTGGTTCCTGGCCCTGTTGCCGGGGCTGGTATTGGGCGCCATCCTGGGGGTGTTCGTCGCCGGTGCCTTGTCGGCCGGGCTGCTCGGCACCCTGTTCGGCCTGTTCGTGATCGCGGTGGCGATCAAGATGGCGCTGGGTCTTGGCCCCAAGCCGGGCAGCGTGGCGCCGGGCCGACTGGGCATGGGCATCGCCGGCGCGGTAATCGGCAGCATCTCGGCGCTGTTTGGCATCGGTGGCGGTACGCTGTGCGTGCCGTGGCTGTCGCGCTGCGGTGCCACCATGACTCAGGCGGTCGGCACCTCGGCGGCCTGCGGCCTGCCCATTGCGCTGTTTGGCGCGGCCACCTTCATCGTCATGGGCTGGGGCCATGCGCTGCTGCCGCCCGGAGCCACAGGCTTCGTCATGTGGCCCGCCTTCTTCGGCATCGTGATCACCAGCGTGCCGTTTGCGCGCGTCGGGGCGCGGCTGGCCCATGCGCTGCCGGCTAAGGTCCTGCGCCTGGCGTTCGCCGCGCTGCTGGCGATCGTCGGTCTGCGCTTCCTGCTCTGAGGTGTCGATGAACTATCCCGCAATCGATCCGGTCGCCATCGCCCTGGGCCCGTTCCAGGTCCACTGGTACGGCCTGATGTACGTGGTCGGCTTTGTTGGCGCCTGGTGGCTCGGCCGCCAGCGCGCCGAGCGCTTCGGCCTCACCCATGACGACGTTGGCGATCTGCTTTTCTATGCCGCCATCGGCGTGGTGGCAGGGGGCGCCTGGGCTATGCGCTCTTCTACGGCCTGGGCCAGTGGCTGGCCGACCCGCTGTGGATATTCCGCGTGTGGGACGGTGGCATGAGCTTCCATGGCGGGCTGATCGGCGTGCTGCTGGCGGCGCTGTGGTTCGCGCGCAAGAAGCGCATGGCCTTCTTCACCCTCACCGACTTCATCGCCCCGCTGGTCCCGATCGGCCTGGGCGCCGGGCGCATCGGCAACTTCATCAACCGCGAGCTGCCGGGGCGGGTCACCGAGCTGCCGTGGGGCATGCCGTTCCCCGGCATGGGGCCGGCACCGCGTCACCCCACCGCGCTGTACGAAGCCTTTCTGGAAGGGCTGGTGCTGTTCGCCGTGCTGTGGTGGGTCTCAGCCAGGCCGCAGGCTCGCGGGCTGGTTTCGGGGCTGTTTCTGCTGCTCTACGGCATCTTCCGCTTCGGCGTCGAATTCGTGCGCCTGCCCGACCCGCACATCGGCTTCATCGCCTTTGGCTGGGTGACCATGGGCATGCTGCTGACGCTGCCGATGATCGCCTTCGGCAGCGCCTTGATCGTGTGGTCGCGCCGCCAGCCGGTGGATGTTCGGGTTGGGTAGTGATGGGGGGCGAGTGGCGGTAGACTCTCGCTCGACATGTCTTCTTCCAGAGCCAGCCTGACGATGCCTGACGAACGCGACACTGCCCCGCTGGGGCAGCCTGCCCTTGAACAGCCCTACCTCGACCTGATGCGCCAGGTGCTCGAGCACGGGGTGGAACGCGACGACCGTACCGGGGTCGGCACGCGTTCGCTGTTCGGCCACCAGATGCGCTTCGACCTTTCCCGCGGCTTCCCGCTGGTGACGACGAAGAAGCTGCACCTGCGCTCGATCATCTACGAGCTGCTGTGGTTCCTGCGCGGCGACACCAACATCGCCTACCTCAAGGACAACGGGGTCAGCATCTGGGACGAGTGGGCCGATGAAAACGGCGACCTTGGCCCCGTCTACGGCGCCCAGTGGCGCAGCTGGCCCGACCCGCGCGGCGGCCACGTCGACCAGATTGCCGCGCTGCTCGAACAGCTGCGCCGCAACCCCCAGTCGCGACGGCTGATCGTCTCGGCCTGGAACCCGGCGCTGGTCGACGAGATGGCGCTGCCGCCGTGCCACTGCCTGTTCCAGTTCTACGTGGCCGAGGGGCGGCTCTCCTGCCAGCTCTACCAGCGCAGCGCCGACATCTTCCTCGGCGTACCGTTCAACATTGCCAGCTATGCGCTGCTGACGTGCATGATCGCCCAGGTGGCAGGCCTCGAGCCCGGCGACTTCGTGCACACCCTGGGCGATGCCCACCTCTATCTGAACCATCTGGAGCAGGCCGAGCTGCAGCTTTCGCGCACGCCGCGCCCGGCTCCCCGGCTGATGCTGGAACCGAGCGTCACGTCGCTGTTCGACTTCCGCTTCGAACATATCGCCATCGAGGGCTATGAGCCTCACCCCCATATCAAGGCCGAGGTCGCCGTATGACAGACGAGACCCTGGTGCCTGTGGCCATGATCGCCGCCGTCGCCCGCAACCGCGTGATAGGCGTTGACAACAAGCTGCCTTGGTACCTGCCGGAAGATCTCAAGTTCTTCAAGCGCATGACCCAGGCCAAGCCGCTGGTCATGGGACGCAAGACGTTCCAGTCCATCGGTCGACCGCTGCCGGGCCGGCTCAACATCGTCGTCACCCGCGACAGCACCTTCCAGCATGCTGGCATTCGCGTCTGTCACGACCTGGCTGCGGCGCTGGCCCTGGCCGACCAGCAGGCCACCATCGACGCCGTGGACGAGATCATGGTGATGGGCGGCGGCGAGATCTACGCCCAGGCGCTGCCCCATGCCAGCCGCATCTATCTCACAGAGGTGGAGATCGAGGTCGAGGGCGACACCCGCTTTCCCGAGCTGGACGAGCGCGAGTGGCAGGAAGTGCAGCGCGTGCCGGGTACGCCGGCGGCAGGGCAGCCCGGCTACAGCTTCGTGCAGTACCAGCGCCGCCAGGCCGACGAT
Organism: Halomonas sp. E19; assembly: GCF_052439355.1. Classification (NCBI taxonomy): domain Bacteria; kingdom Pseudomonadati; phylum Pseudomonadota; class Gammaproteobacteria; order Oceanospirillales; family Halomonadaceae; genus Halomonas; species Halomonas sp. E19. The sequence continues at coordinate 548,721 of NZ_JBNFWU010000001.1, forward strand.
TTGTCAGCGCCTCGCTTGTGACACACACTGTCGCTTGTGACACACCCTGTGCGATGTGACACCTGGCGAAGCAAGAAGCCAACCATCTTGTCGTGCCGTCAACGTGAGCCTGCCTGGAGGATGCCGGTTTGATCGAAGAGCGTTCATGCCACCTGTTCAGCACCCTGGAGGCTCGTGCCGCCCATGCGCTGGAAGCGCTGCGCACCTGCCGCGAGCAGCTGCGGCAGCTGGAGGCGCGGCTGGCCGACGCCGAAGCGGCACGCCTTGAGCTGATGGAAGAGAACCGCGAGCTCGACGAGCAGAACCGCGAGCTGGAAGAGGACAACGCACGCCTGCGCGAGCGGCTGCGCAAGGGCGAGCCGGCGCCGGTGTTCCCCGGCCCCGCCCGCCGCGCCCAAGGCCTTTCGGCGCTGATGGGCCATCGCCCGCGCGAGGAGCCGGCCGCTCAGGACGATGCGCCGGCGCCGGCCTCCCAGCCCGAGCCCGCCGCGGCAGCCGACAAGGCAGCGGTAACGCAGCACGACGAGCGCCAGGCCAGCCTCGCCATCGAACAGGCGCCTAGCGCCGAAGCGCTGCTGGCCCAGTGGTACCAGCGCTACCCCAAGGCCTTCTTCAAGGGGCACACCCGCCCCCTGCAGGTGGGCATTCACCACGCCCTTGCCGCCCGCGAGCCCTGGCCCGAAAAGCTGGTGCGCCGGGCGCTGGCCGGCTACGTCAACCTGCCGCGTTATCTGAAAGCCGTGCGCGAAGGTGCGGTGCGCATCGACCTCGAAGGCCAGCCGGCCGGCGAGGTCGACGCCCAGGCCGGCGAGCACGCCCGGCGCAAGCTGGAACAGCTGCAGGGCGAGAGCCGCCGCGGCAATGGGGCGAGCGGGCGCAAGCCGTGCGCCAGGGCCGGCCGGGCGCACGGCGGCAAGCCGCCACGGCAGGCCACCGCCCAGGACACCCAGCCAGGGCGCTCCGATGCCGAAAGGGCGGTGGGTGGCGACAGGCCGGTGGTGCCAGCCCCCGTTCCGGCATCCGCTTCCGTCGAACCTGCCGACCCCGCCGCGCGCATGGAGGCGAAGCTCTCGGCGCTGCTCGCCAAGCACGGCAACCGCTCGCCGGGCGACTGAGCGCCCACGCTTCGCTGCGTTAACCCGCCGGCCTTGCCAGCAAGGGGGCGGGCGGGCATCATGTCGTGGCTCATCGCTGCCAGGTGACTGTTTCGACAGGCCTGCGGCTGCGGTCGGAAGGGCGGGAAGCGCACGACCGCATGGGCAGGCGGAAGTTCCATCGGGAAAGTGAGCACGGTAGGAAAACAGTGTTTTTTCTTATTGCGTTCCTATTTTTCCCGGTATAGAGTTCTACCTGCGAGCATTGGACTATAACAAGGCTTCGCTGCGGTCATGTCCGGCCTCCGGCCCTTCCTGGGAAGGAACCGAGCCAAGCACGGCGGGACCCATGCCCGGCAAGCTACCTGCACCGATCGCCGATTCGTGCAGTAACGATCGAAACAGTAAGCTAGTGAAAGGAACTATCGCGATGAAAAAGACACTGTTAGCGACTGCCATTGCCGGCGCCCTGGGCGTCTCCGCTGCCGCTCAGGCGGCTACCGTTTATGACCAGGACGGCACTCAGGTTGACGTCTATGGCCGTATCAACATGGGCGTGACTACCGGCGGAACAGATACCACCCAATTCCGTCCACATCGTTTGAATCCTGTTACAGGTCAAATTGACCTCGCTGATACTGAAGCTCGTGAGATCAAGGCCTCGGGTTCTGAGTTCGTGGACGTGTTCTCCCGCTTCGGTTTCCGCGCTCGTCATAACGTGGCGCCGGATCTCCAGGCCTTCGCCAACATGGAGTTCCGTCCCAACCTGACTCACCAGAACACTAATGCAATGACCATCCGCAACTCCTTCCTGGGCCTGCGTGGCGACCAGTGGGGTATGGTCCGCATCGGTAACTTCGACGGTGTGGTCTACCAGGCTGTGACCAGCAAGTTTGAAGTCCATGAGTACGAGGGCTTCACTGCTATCAGCGGTGGTCCGACTGGTGCTCGCGGCGACTCCATCCAGTACTCCACCCCGAACCTGGAAGGCTTCCAGGCTCACCTGCAGGTGAAGCACGCGTCAGGTAACGGCAATGTAGTGGGTGATGGTGACAACTCTTCCACCGTAAGCTGGCAGACAGCTGTCAACTACCAGTGGCAGGACCTGTACCTGGCGGCTGGCTACAACCAGTCCAAGGATCTGGATGCTTCCAGCCTCGAAGACCGCAATGCCAGCTATAAGGGTGGCGGTGCCTACCCCGCTGGCGAGGACATCTGGACTGTGATGGCCGCTTACCAGTTCACCCCGGCTTTCTCTGCGCGCGTGAAGTACGAGGAAGTTAGCGACAGGTTTGATAATGATGAGCTTGATAGACGTGCAGCATATTATGAGGCGCGTGGTAATAACGGAGCTGCTAGCAACATCTATGGTGCTGCCCGTAACCTGTGGACTGTCGGTGCTACCTTCGACTATGGCATGGGCGAAATCTATGCAGACTACAACCGCATTCGCTCCGCGTTTGAGGGTGTAGACAGCCGCAACGCCTGGACCTTGGGTGCCAACTACCGTTTCAGCAAGCCGATGTACGTCTGGGCTGAAATCCACGACGCTGATTTCGATTTCGACGCGGAAGAGACTACTCTGTCTGATCTGAACGACGAGATTCGTTACACCGTCGGTCTGCGCTACGACTTCTAAGTCGTAACCTAGCAGATTGCTACATACGTCGCTACGGCGACGACAGAACCGGCCCTTCGGGGCCGGTTTTTTTGTATCGGGCCAAAGGGCTTGATACATATCAATGAAAGGTGGCGTTATATCGCCTATGTCACGCCAGGCCCGAGACAGGCGGGGCCGGGCGAGACACAATCGAGCCAGACAGCCCGCCACGCCGTGCACAAGGAGAGGTCATGCCGCTCGAGTCCGTTCCGTGCCAGCCGGGAAGCGCGACCCGCTGCGCGCGCTGCACCTTGCACGCCCGCTGCCTGCCCCTGGGGCTGGCGCTCGATGCACTCTCTTCCTTCGACGCCATCATCCAGCACCCGCGCCCGCTCAAGCGCGGCGCGGCGCTGGTGCGCCAGGGCGATGCGTTCACCAGCCTCTACGTGGTGCGCTCCGGCAGCCTGAAGCAGACCGTGGCCTTGGAAGGGCAGCGCGACCAGGTTACCCATTTCTACCTGCCCGGCGAGCTGGTGGGGCTGGATGCCATCGGCGAGGCGCACTGCTATGGCAGCGTGGTCGCGCTGGAAAGCGCCTTTGTCTGCGAGCTGCCGTTCACCCGGCTGGAGGATCTCGCCGAGCGGGTGCCCGAACTGCGCGGCCAGCTCTACCGCTGCATGAGCCGTGAGCTGCGCAACGACCAGCGCATGATGTGCCTGCTCTCGGGGCGAACCGCCGACCAGCGCCTGGCGAGCTTCCTGCTTGGGCTTTCCGAGCGCTTCCGCACCCGCGGCTACTCGCCGTACTGTTTTCACCTTTCCATGTCGCGATCGGATATCGGCAGCTACCTGGGCCTGGCGCTGGAAACCGTCAGCCGCGTGCTGGCGCGCTTCCAGGAGCAGGGCATGCTCACGGTCACCGGCCGCGAGCTGACTGTGCACGACTTCGAGGCGCTGGTGGCACTCGCCGAAGATGGGGTAGGGCGGCAGGCCTACGTATAAAGTCTCGCCACGGTAACGAAAACAGCCGCCCACTGGGCGGCCGTTTTCGTTACAAGGTCACTCGCACTCACTTACTCGATCACTCACACGATCACCGAGCCGCGTTGCGCTGGCGTGAACGGTAAGGCGTTTCAGCGTTAGCTGCTAGGCGCTGATGCGCTGGCCGGGGCTTGCGAGGATGCTCTTCAGGTGCGCCAGGTCGCGCGAAACATCGGTTTCAACGAACTCCGCAAGCAGGCGTTCGGCTTCCTGTTGCGCCGCCATTCGCACGTACTCTTCGTAGTTCGTGATTGCCGCATCACAATAGCGGCAATGCAAAACATCGGTGGGCTTTGGGTTGGCGTTCCAGTAGTTCACGCCGTGGCATTCGTTACACGGCACTTTCCTTGTGCGTTTAAACATGTTGGCCTCCTGCCATATGTTTTCACGGGGAAATTTGATCCTATCACGCCTTGCAGGAAACGGAAGGGGGTTTGGGGCCTCTTTCGTCTATGCCGTATTGCCGTCGTTTCGGCTGGGTTGCTGCGCGGAGATGGCAGGCGTGAAGTGTGGCGAAGGGATTCCGGACGGGATGGCGCCCCCATCAGGATTCGAACCTGAGACCTTCCCCTTAGGAGGGGGACGCTCTATCCAGCTGAGCTATGGGGGCCGCTCGGCTGCGCATTATAGGCGCTTGCGGCGCCGAGATAAACCGCTGCCGCCGTGGCGGCAGGCTGCGTAACGCTGTCGCACCCCGCTTCGTCAGTGCCCAAGCCAGCCGCTGGGGCGGTATAGTAGGGCGCTTTCCTTCCTGCTCGTCATATGACACTTCCAGGGGTTCTCAATGCTCAAGCGCCTCCTTCCCGTGCTGATCCTGGCCATCGGCGTGGCCGGCTTCGTGGCGCTGCGCCTGACGCGGCCGGAGCCTGACGAGGCGGTGCCGCAGGAGCGCAGCTGGCGGGTCGAGGCGATGACGGTGGCCTATGCGGAGCAGGTGCCGGTGCTGCCGCTGTTCGGCGAGGTCGTGGCGCCCGACCGGGTCAGCCTGGTGGCGCCCATGGTGGGGCGCATCGCCGAGCGGCCGGTTCGCGAAGGCCAGCGCGTCGCCGCCGGTACCTTGCTGGTGGCGCTGGAGGAGGCCGACGTGCTGCCGCCCTGCGCCAGGCCGAGGCCGAGGTGGCGGATATCGCGGCGCAGATCGCCAACGAGCGGATACGCCACGCCAATGATCGTGACGCCCTGGCGCGGGAGCGCGATATCGTCACCAATGCCCAGCGCCAGCTGGAGCGCACCCGCTCGCTGGTCGAGCGCAACCTGGCCTCCAGCGCCGACCTGGACAACGCCAGCGATACCTTGGCCCGGGCGCGCCTGACGGTGGCCACCCGTGAAGGCGCCATCGCCGAGCATCCCGCCAGGCTGCAGAGCCTGGAAGCGCGGCTGGCGCGGGCCGAGGCCGTGCGCGAGGCGGCGCAGCGCGACGTCCTGCGCAGCCGCGTCGAAGCGCCGTTCGAGGGCATCGTCACCGGGGTGCGGGTCGCGCCGGGCGACCAGGTTGGCGCAAGGGCGGCGCTGCTGTCGCTCTATCCCCTGATCAATTTGAAGTTCGCGCCAGGGTGCCTCAAGGCTTCCTGGCCGAGCTTGGCGAATGGCTGGAGCGCGGCGAGCCGCTGACGGCGATGGCGGCGGACGGCGGTCAGCGATTCCGGCTGCAGCGCCTGGCCGGCGAGAGCGACCCGGGCGGCACCGAGGCGATCCTGGCGCTGGAAGGCGAGGCGGCGGGGCTGCGCCCGGGTGCGCTGGTTCCGCTGCTGCTGCAGCGCCCCGCGGTGGCCGAGGCCATGGCGGTGCCCTTCAGCGCCCTGCACGGCAGCGATGTGCTCTATCGCATCGATGATGAAAGCCGCCTGCGGCGCCACCGTGTGACCCGCCTGGGCGAGACCCTGGCTGCCGACGGCGAGCGCTGGGCGCTGGTGCGGCCGGAAGGGCTTGCCGCCGGCGAGCGCATCATCGTCACTCATTTGCCCAACGCCACGCAGGGGCTGCGGGTGGAGGTGGCCGAATCCGAGGCGTCGTTGGATGCGAGCGAGCCGCAGCCATGAGCCGCCGGCGCGGGGTGATCGGCTTCTTCGTGCACCATCGTGTCGCCGCCAACCTGGTGATGCTGGCGATGCTGCTGGGCGGCGTGCTGGGTATCGCACGGATGAACGTGCAGTTCTTCCCCAGCTTCGCCCTCGACGTGGTCAGCGTGCGGGTGGTGTGGAGCAGGGCCTCGGCCGAGGACATCGAGCAGGGCATCACCAACCCGCTGGAACAACGGCTGCGCAGCCTCGACGGGCTCAAGCGCATGACGTCCACCTCCGCCCAGGGCGTCGCCAGCATCACCCTGGAGTTCGTCGAGGGCAGCGACCCGGTGCTGGCCCTGGACGACGTGCGCCAGCAGGTCGACGGCTTCACCAGCCTGCCGGCCGATGCCGAAGCGCCGGAGGTGAGCCGGATGGCGCGCTACGAGCCGGTGGCACGGCTGCTGGTGCGCGGCGAGCTCGACGCGCGCGAGCTGCGCCAGCTGGTGCACCGTTTCGAGAGCGAGCTGCTGCTGCGCGGCATCGACCGGGTGGAGGTGGGTGGGCTGGCGCAGCAGCAGATCAGCATCGAGGTGCCGGCGGAGCGACTCCAAAGCCTGTCGCTGTCGCTGGAGCAGGTTGCCGAGCGCATACAGGGCATGTCCCGGGACCTGCCCGCCGGCGTGCTGGGGCAGCAGGACAGCGCCCGCGAGCTGCGCTCGCTGGAGCAGCGGCGCGATGCGCTGGGCTTCGAGAGCCTGCCGATCCTCAGCAGCGACCGGGTCCAGCTGCGCCTGGGGGACATCGCCACGATCCGCCAGGAACCGCGGGAAGGGCAGCTGCGCGTTAGCCGTCGGGGCGAGCCGGCGGTGGAGCTGCTGTTGCAGCGCGCCGAAAGCGGCGACTCCCTGGCGGCCGCCAGGGTGCTCGACGAATGGCTGGCCGAGACTCGCCCGCAGCTGCCGCCCAGCGTGGTGCTGGAGGTACACGACGAGTCCTGGCAGCTGATCGACGAGCGCATCTCGCTGTTGATCAGCAACGGTGCGGGCGGCCTGCTGCTGGTGGTGATCCTGCTCTACTTCTTCCTGCCGGCGCGGGTGGCGCTGTGGGTGGCCATCGGCATTCCCACCGCGTTCATGGCTGCCCTCGGGGTGTTCTGGGGCATCGGCGGTTCGATCAACATGATGTCGCTGTTCGCGTTGATCATGGCGCTGGGTGTGATCGTCGACGATGCCATTGTGGTGGGCGAGGACGCCGACGCCCACCACCGCGCCGGAGAGGCGCCGCGGCACGCCTCGGCGGGGGCTGCGCGGCGCATGCTGTGGCCGGTGCTGGCCTCGTCGCTGACCACCGTCGCGGCCTTCATGCCGCTGCTGATGGTGGGTGGGGTGATCGGTAATATCCTCGGCGACATCCCGATCATCATGATCTGCGTGCTGATTGCGTCGCTGCTGGAGTGCTTCGTGGTGCTGCCGGCCCACCTGCGCAATGCCTTTGTTCCCGGCCGTTTGGCGTCGCGGCCTGAGCGCCCGCGCCACGGGCTGTCCGCCCTGCGCCAGGGGTTCGAGAACGCCTTCCAGCGCTTTCGTGAGGGCCCTTCCGGCGCTTCTCGGCGCTCTCCCTGCGCCATCGGGGCGCTACGCTGGCCATGGCGTTCGCAGTGGCCCTGGTGACGGCGGGCCTGCTGGCCGGCGGGCGCATCGGCTTCAATTTCTTCCCCGCGCCCGAGCCCAGCGTACTCTACGCCAACGTCAACTTCGTGGCCGGCACCGACCGGGCGCGGGTGGATCGTTTCCTCGACCACCTGCAGGCCACGCTTGAAGAGACCGATCGTGCGCTCGGCGGCGAGCTGGTCAAGATGGCGGTGGTGCGCCACGGCGCCACCATCGCGGGGGAGCACCGAGCCGCAGCGCCGACGAGGCGGGATCGGTGATGGTCGAGCTGGTGTCGTCGGACCATCGCGACGTGCGTAACACCGCTTTCATCGCCGCCTGGCGCGAGCGCATCGCGCTGCCGGCCGGGCTTGACAGCTTCACCATCAGCGAGCGCGCCGCCGGCCCGCCGGGCCAGGACATCAATATCCGCCTGAGCGGGGACGATGCCATGGCGCTGCGCCAGGCGGCCGATTCGCTGCGCCAGTCGCTGGCCAGCCTGCCGGGCATCCTCGATACCCAGGACGACATGCCCTGGGGACGTGAGCAGCTGATCTACCGGGTCAACCCCTGGGGCGAGGCGCTGGGGCTGACCACCGCTGAGCTTGGCCGCCAGCTGCGCACCGCCTTCGACGGCCAGGTGGTGCAGGTACACCAGGCCGGGGCCGACGAGATCGAGGTACGCGTTCAGCTGCCCCGTGAGCAGCGCGAGCGCATCGCCACCCTGACGAGCCTCGCCGTGCAGCTGCCCGATGGGCGCCAGGTGGGGCTGGAGCAGGTCATGGAACTGAGCTATCGGCAGGGCTTCGAGGCGCTGCGTCACGCCGACGGCCGGCTGGCGGTGGAGGTCACCGCCGAGCTCGATACCACGGTCAGCTCGGCCGACCGGGTGCGCGAAGCGCTCCTGGCCGGGGTGCTGCCGAACCTGGCCCGCGACCATCACCTCGAGTACAGCTTCGAGGGGCGTGCCGCCGACCAGCGCGAGACGCTGGCCGACATGCGTACCGGCCTGCTGGTGGGGCTGGGCCTGATGTACGCCGTGCTGACCTGGGTCTTCGCTTCCTGGAGCCTGCCGCTGATCGTCATGGCGATCATTCCCTTCTCGCTGATCGGTGCGCTGCTCGGGCACTGGCTGCTGGGCATCGACCTGACGATCCTGTCGCTCTTCGGCCTGTTCGGCCTTTCCGGTATCGTGGTCAACAACGCCATCATCCTGGTCAGCTTCTACCGGCTGCAGCGCGACCGCGGCCTGGGCATCGACGAGGCGCTCAACGAAGCGGTGGTGCAGCGCGTGCGAGCGGTGCTGCTCACCTCGCTGACCACCATCGGCGGCCTGCTGCCGCTGCTGTTCGAGACCTCGCTGCAGGCCCAGTTCCTGATCCCCATGGCGGTCTCCATCGCCTTCGGGCTTGGGGTCTCCACGCTGCTGGTGCTGCTGGTGATCCCCGCGCTGCTCTCCTGGCTTGAGCATGGGCTGGTGCGCTGGGCGGGGCGAGGAGAGCCGGCGAGCGCCAGCTGAAACAGCTGCAACCTGAGAGGAGAGCCACATGGACGTCGCCGACTACCAGCGCCACGATGCCCTGGGCCTGGCTGCGCTGATTCGCGCCGGCGAGGTGAGCCGCGAGGAGGTGTTCGCCGCCGCCTGCACCGCCATCGAGCGGGGCAACCCGTACCTGGGGGCGGTGGTGCGCACCCGCTTCGAGCGCGCCCGGTACGAGCTTCAATTGGCTGACGCCACGGCGCCCTTTACCGGCGTGCCGACCCTGACCAAGGACCTGCTGATGGCCATTGCCGGGGAGCCGCTGGCCTTCGGCAGCGCGGCCCTGGCGGCGTGGCGTCCCGAGCAGGACTCGACCCTGGTCGCCCGCCTGCGCCAGGCCGGCTTCGCCCTGCTCGGGCAGACGGCCACGCCTGAGCTTGGGTTGATGGGCATCACCGAGCCGCGGGCCTTTCCGCATCCCGTCAATCCATGGCTGGCCGGCCACTCGCCGGGCGGATCCAGCGGCGGAGCGGCCGCGGCGGTAGCGGGGGCTGGTGCCGTTGGCCCTGGCCGGCGACGGCGGCGGCTCGATCCGCATACCCGCCAGCTATTGCGGCCTGTTCGGGCTCAAGCCCTCGCGCGGGCGGGTGCCGCAGGGGCCCCAGCATGGCGAGGTGTGGCTGGGTGCGGTGGTCGAGCATGCGCTGACCCGCTCGGTGCGCGACAGCGCCGCGCTGCTCGATGCCATCAACGGCATGGAGGCGGGCGCACCCTACCCGCTCCGGCACGAGCAGGGCTTCCTGGCGGCGCTGGAACGCCCGCCCGCTCCGCTGCGGGTGGCGGTCTCGCTGGGCGAGCCGCTGGGCAGGTCGCTCGGCACCCGGCTCGATCCCGAGGTGCGACTGGCCGTGGAAGCGGCGGCGCGCACGCTGGAAGGGCTGGGCCACCACGTCGAGTGGGCCGAGCCACCGGTTGATGGCGAGGCGCTGGCCAACGCCTACCTGACGCTCTACCTGGGGCAGGTGGGGGCCGACCTGGCCTGGATATCGGGTGCGACCGGCGTGCCTGTCTCGCGCCTCGCTATCGAGCCCGCGACCCGGGCCATTGCCCGCCTGGGCCATGCCTTGCCGGTGCGGGACTACGAGCTTTCCCGGCGTGAGTGGAACCTGGCGGCGCGGGCGATGGGCGAGTTTCATCGCCGCTACGACGCGCTGCTGCTGCCGGTTGCCGCCGCACCGGCGCCGCGGCTCGGTGAGCTCTACCCGCCGCCCGCCCGGGAGTGGCTGATGAAGGTTCTGGCGGTTCCCGGCCTGCCGCGGCTGGCCCTCAAGGCCGGCATGTTATCGCGCCTGGCGCGCGATGCCCTGGCCCGCACGCCCTATACCCAGCTCGCCAACCTCACCGGCCAGCCGGCCATGTCGCTGCCGCTGCATGTCTCGCCGCAGGGGCTGCCGGTCGGCGTCCAGGTGGTTGGCCCCATGGGCGACGAGCGTCGCCTGCTGGCATTGGCGGCCCAGGTCGAAGCGGAGGTGCGCTGGGGGCGTCACCTGCCCAGGGTCGGGAAAGCCAGGTAGAATGCGCGCCAGACAACGCCACGGCAGCCAGCCATGATCGATTCCGCTCCGCTTTCCTCCGCCGGCGACCGCCACTTCGACGGCCTGGCCGACAAGTTCGCCGGCAGCCTCTACGGTGGCCCGCGCGGCGAGCTGCGCCTGGCCATGCTCGATGCGCTGCTGCCGCAGATGCTCGAACTCGATGGCCAGCCGCTGCTGGACGTGGGCGGCGGCCTGGGCCAGCTCTCGGCCTGGTTTGCCCGGCGCGGCCACGCGGTCACCCTGCTGGAGCCTTCCGGCGACATGCTCGACCAGGCCCGGCGGTTACTGCATGGTCAGCAGGTGAGCTTCGTGCAGGCGCCGCTGCAGGCGATGGCGCAGCGGGCCCCGGCCCTGGCCGCTGATCGCCTGCCACGCCGTGCTGGAGTGGCTCAGCGACCCGCGCGCCGCCTTCGCCATGCTTGCCGAGCGCCTGGCGCCGGGCGGCCAGATGTCACTGATGGTGTTCAATCGCGATGCGCTGCGCTTCTCCAACGTGGTCAAGGGCAACCTGCAGAAGGCGCTGGACGATCGCCTGGAGGGCACCGGCAAGCGTCAGCGCCTGACCCCCATCTCGCCGCTTTGCCATGAGCAGGTCGCCACTTGGAGCCGGGAGCAAGGCCTGGCGATACGCTCGGTGGCGGGCATTCGTGTCTTCCATGACTACCTGCGCCATCCGCCGGCCAGCGAAGCCGACTGGCAGCGCCTGGTGGCACTGGAACATCGCTACTGCCAGGCCGAGCCGCACTGGCGCCTGGGGCGCTACCTGCTCTATACGCTGGTACGGGAAGGCCAGCCCACGCGAGGAGTCGCTCATGAATGCTGAGACCCCGGCCTGCCAGCTGCTGCAGCGTCAGGACGCCGACTATCGCGGCTGGCTGTGGGTGGCGCCGCCGCGGGATGCCTGGCTCGAGCAGGGGCAGGGCAGCGTCGTCAGTGCCGATCATGGCGTGCTCCAGGCCTGGCGGGAGTGCGGCCGCGTGGCCGTTTCTCCCTTCGACGACGCGGCCCTCGAACCGCCCGGGGCGGTGCTGTTCTGGCCCAAGGCCCATGCCCTGGGCGAGTGGTGGCTGCTGTGGCTATGCGCCAATCTGCCGGCGGGCACGCGGCTGCAACTGGTGGGGGAGAACCAGGGCGGCATCAAGCGAGTGCTCAAGGTGCTGGCGGCGCTGGGGCTGGGCTGTCGCAAGCTCGACAGCGCGCGGCGCTGTATGCTGTTCGAGACTCGCCTCGATCGTGTCGGCATCGACCCGGATGCGGCCTGGACCACCTTCGAGGCCGAGGGGCTGACCCTGGCCAGTCACCCCGGGGTGTTCGGCCACGGCAAGCTCGATGAGGGAACCCGGCTGCTGCTCGGTGAGCTCGAACGCCACCTGCCGGGGCCGGAGCGAGTGCGGGAGGTACTCGACATGGGCTGCGGCGACGGCATCCTCGCCGCCTGGCTGGCGCGCCGCGGCCATGCGGTGACGGCGGTGGACGTCAACGGTTTTGCGGTGGAAGCAACCCGGCGTACCCTGGCGGCCAATGGCCTGGCCGGGCAGGTGTTGGTCGGCGATGTCTATTCGGCGCTGGCGGGGCGGCGCTTCGCCGCCATCATCAGCAATCCGCCGTTTCACCAGGAGCGCAGCATCGACTACGGCCCCGCCGGGCGGCTGATTCGCGAGGCGCCGGTGCACCTGCAGCCGGACGGCGAATTGTGGCTGGTGGCCAACGCCTTCCTGCCCTATCCCGACCTGCTCGAGAGCGCCTTCGGTGGTTTCCAGATCGTTGCCGACGACCAGCGGTTTCGGGTCTATCGCGCCGTGACTGGAGCCCGGTAGGCAATATCGGTGATGAGGTAGACGCTATCGCCCGCCGGGGCCTTTACCGTGACCTCGTCGTCCAGCGCCTTGCCCAGCAGTGCCTTGGCTAGCGGGGCGTCGACGCTGATCCAGCGCTTGGCCGTGTCGGTCTCGTCGTGGCCGACGATGCGGATCTGCATCTCCTCGCCCTCATCGTCCTCGAGGGTGACGAAGGCGCCGAAGTACACCTTGCCGGTATCCGCCGGCAGGCGGTCCACCACCTGCAGCTCATCAAGGCGCTTGGTCAGGTAGCGAATGCGCGCGATGACCCGGTTGAGCTCCTTCTTGTTGTAGGTGTAATCGGCGTTCTCGCTGCGGTCGCCCAGCGCTGCGGCTTCGCCCACCTTGGCCGAGAGTTCCGGCCGCTTGACCCGCGAGAGATGATCGAGAATGCCGCGCAGGCGGGCCGCCCCCTCGGCGGTGATCAGGTGGCTTCTTGGCTCCTGGCGCGGATCCTTGGCCGGATCGCGCCAGCGCGTCATGTTGCGGCCTTTCATGCGGTTGCGTCCTCCTTCGATCGAGACTGGCAACATACGCCAAAGCGCCGAGCCGGGCCACAGGGCGGTCGTGTGGCTGGCTGTTAATTCAAACGTTCGTTACAGTGCAGGGGCGGCGGCTTGCCGCGCACAACAACAACCTCCCGAAGGAAGGAGAATGAACATGCTACGACGTCAGCTACTTGCCGCCGCCCTGGGCGCCGGCCTGCTGCTCGCCCCGCTTGGTGCGGCGTTGGCCTGGGAAGGCGAGGTCGAGTCGCTCAAGCAGCGCTGGGAGCAGATCACCACCCAGCGGGCCGAAGGGCAGCGCCGCGACTCGCTGAAGTCCCTCGCCGACGAGGCGGAGCGGCTGGTCCAGGCCAATCCCAACCAGGCGCAGCCGCTGATCTGGTACGGCATCATCGAGGCCTCGCATGCCCGCGAGCGCAGCGGCCTTGGGGCGCTGGGCAGCGCCCGTAGCGCACGCGATGCCCTGGAGCGAGCCGTGGAGCTCGATCGTCATGGCGGCAACGGCTCGGCCTTCGTCACGCTGGGGGCACTCTACGACCGGGCGCCGGGTCGCCCCGTTGGCTTCGGCAACAGCGCCACCGCCGAGCGCATGTTCAAGCGTGCGCTGCAGATCCGCCCCGAGGGTATCGACGTGAATTACTATTACGCTGCCTTCCTCCAGGACGAAGGGCGCCGCGACGAGGCGCGCCAGCATGCGCAGCGCGCCGTCGAGGGCACGGCGCGCGAGGATCGCCAGATCTCCGACGAGGCGCTGCGCGAACAGGCCAGGGCGCTGCTGGCCCAGCTGTAGCGCGCACCGCGTACCGCCCAGGCTGCCCAACGGCGGCCCGGGCGGTTGGCACCGCCGGCTTCGGTCATGATAATGGTCCCATTCATCGACGGGAGATTCTCATGACGGATACCCAGCCGGGCCGGGATGCCCAACTTCCCTCCTTTGATGGCGGCGACGTCGAGCTGATCGAGCGGCGCTGCCTGCACCAGGGTTTCTTCCGCCTGGACGAAGTGCATCTGCGACACCGGCGTTTCGAAGGCGGCTGGAGCGGCCGAGTGGTGCGTGAAGTGCATGAGCGCCACGCTGCGGTCGGCGTGCTGCTGTACGATGTGGAGCGCGACAGCGTGGCGCTGGTCGAGCAGATTCGGGCCGGCGCGCTGAACGATCGCGTCTCGCCGTGGAAACTCGAGATCGTCGCCGGCCTGGTCGAGGAAGGGAAAGCCCCGCCGAGGTGGCGCGCCGCGAGGCCGTGGAGGAAGCCGGCTGCGAAATCGACGCGCTGATCGAGCTGCACACCTACTATCCGAGCCCTGGCGCGTGCAGCGAGCAGGTCACGCTGTTCTGTGCGCTGGTGGACTGCAGCGAGCTGGGCGGCGTGTACGGGCTGGATGCGGAGCATGAGGATATCCGTGTTCACGTGCTACCGTTTAGCCGTGTCTGGGAACTCCTTCAGGAAGGTAGACTCGACAATGCCATGTGCCTGATCGCCATCTACTGGCTGGCAGGCCAACGCGCATCACTACGAGCAAGGAGCTAGCATGGCGAGACCTGCCTATGTGACCGATCTCAAGGGCCTGCAGGGCGAATGCAGTGCCAACTACTTGCGCCTGACCCGGCTGCTGGGCGAGATGAGCGCGGGCGACGTGCGCGAGCTGGAGCTGGTCGGCCGCCATGGGCGCTTCGGCATGCTGCGCCTGGAGGTGATCGAACAGGCGCCGTATACCACCATCGTGCGGGTCAGCCAGTCCGGGCTGATGGACGACCTCATCGAGCCGCCGCGCATGCGGGTGCATCTCTATCATGATGTGCGCATGGCGGAAGTGACCGACTTCCAGCGCGAGCGCCATTTCAGCGGCCGCTACCGTTATCCCAACGTGCGCATGTTCCAGCCCGACGAGAAGCTCCAGCTCAATCGCTTCCTCGGCGAATGGCTGGCCCACGGCCTGGCCCATGGCCATGCCATCGACCTGCCGGAACTGCCTTGATGCTGCGACTCATCCAGATCAGCGACTGCCACCTGCAGGCCGACCCCACGGCCCGCTCTCGCGCCGGCTTCCCGCTGCGCCAGCTCGAGGCGGTGGTCAGGGCGGTACAGGCGGAGCGTCCCGACCTGGTGCTGGTGACCGGCGATGTCAGCCAGGACGGCACCGCTGCCTCCTACGCGCTGGCACAGCAGGCGCTGTCGTCGCTGGGCTGCCCCTGGTTCTGGCTGGCCGGCAACCACGACGACCCGGCGCAGATGCGCGACCTGCGCGAGCTTCACGAGGCGATCGACCTGGGCGGGTGGCGGCTCCTGACGCTGGATACGGTGGTCAGCGGGCAAGCCTACGGCGAAGCCGGCGAGGAGCGGCTCGCCGCCCTGGCCGAGCGCCTGGCCGAGGACGAGCGGCCCACCCTGCTGGCCATGCACCATCCCCCTGGCCCTCGGCTCGGCCTGGCTCGACCAGATCGGGCTGCAGGACCAGGAGCGGCTGTGGCAGATACTTGCCGCCTTTCCCCAGCTCAAGATCGTCCTGTTCGGCCACGCGCACCAGGCGTTTGCGCACAGGCGGGCGAGCGAGCACGGCGAGATCTGCGTCTACGGCTGCCCGTCGACCACCGACCAGTTCCTGGCGGGGTCGACGGACTTTGCCGTGGACGAGGCGTCGCGGCCCGGCTACCGCATCCTCGACTTCCACGGTGCTCGCTGGACGACCTGGGTGGAGCGCGTCGATCTCTAGTTTTAATTTCAAATTGTTCTAAAAAGATAGGCAATCATTCTTTTACGTTATTATTCGCCCAGCGTTACCCTGTCTCGCATGATTCCCTCCGCCCACCGTCATGCGAGGTATCCGGGCCGATGACCAGTCTTCAAGCACCCGCCCGAGATCAGGCGCCGCCGGCCGCCGAGGCGACCCTGACGCCCCAGCGGCTGACCCATCTCCAGCAGTTGGAAGCCGAGTCGATCCATATCATCCGCGAGGTGGCGGCCGAGTTCCGCAATCCGGTGATGCTCTACTCGATCGGCAAGGACTCCTCGGTCATGCTGCACCTGGCGCGCAAGGCCTTCTACCCCGGGCCGCCGCCGTTTCCGCTGATGCACATCAACACCACCTGGAAGTTCCGCGAGATGATCGCCTTCCGCGACCAGATGGCCGGCGAAGTGGGCATGGAGCTGATCGAGCACATCAACGAGGAGGGGCGTGCCGCCGGCATCAACCCCTTCGACCACGGCTCGAGCGGCTACACCGATGTGATGAAGACCCAGGCGCTGAAGCAGGCGCTGGACAAGTACGGCTTTGATGCCGCCTTCGGTGGCGCCCGCCGCGACGAGGAGGCCAGCCGCGCCAAGGAGCGGGTGTTCTCGTTCCGCGACAGGTTCCACCGCTGGGACCCCAAGAGCCAGCGCCCGGAGCTGTGGAACCTCTACAACGCCCGGGTCAACAAGGGCGAGTCGATCCGCGCCTTCCCGCTCTCGAACTGGACCGAGCTGGACATCTGGCAGTACATCTACCTCGAGCAGATTCCCATCGTGCCGCTCTACTACGCCGCGCCGCGGCCGGTGGTGGAGCGCGACGGCATGCTGGTCATGGTCGACGACGAGCGCATGCCGCTGGCCCCCGGCGAGGTGCCGGAAGAGAAGTGGGTACGCTTCCGCACCCTGGGCTGCTACCCGCTGACCGGCGCGGTGGAGTCGAAGGCCGACACCCTGCCCGAGATCATTCAGGAGATGCTGCTGACCCGCACCAGCGAGCGCAGCGGCCGGGCCATCGACCATGACCAGGCGGGCTCGATGGAGAAGAAGAAGCGCGAGGGGTACTTCTGATGGCACACCAATCGACACTGATCGCCGACAACATCGAGCAGTACCTGCACGAGCACGAGAACAAGGACCTGCTGCGCTTCATCACCTGCGGCAGCGTCGACGACGGCAAGTCGACCCTGATCGGCCGGCTGCTGCACGACTCCAAGATGATCTTCGACGATCACCTGGCGGCGCTTACGCGGGACTCCAAGAAGAGCGGCACCACCGGCGATGCCGTGGACCTGGCGCTGCTGGTCGACGGCCTGCAGTCGGAGCGTGAGCAGGGCATCACCATCGACGTGGCCTACCGCTTCTTCTCCACCGACAAGCGCAAGTTCATCATCGCCGATACCCCGGGGCACGAGCAGTACACCCGCAACATGGCCACCGGCGCCTCCACCGCCAACCTGGCGATCATCCTGATCGACGCCCGCTACGGCGTGCAGACCCAGACCCGGCGCCACAGCTTCATCGCCGACCTGCTGGGCATCAAGCACCTGGTCATCGCGGTGAACAAGATGGATCTGGTGGGCTTCGACGAGGCGCGCTTCGACGAGATCGTCGCCGACTACCGGCGTTTCGCCGAGCAGCTCTCGGTCACGGATCTGCGCTTCGTGCCGATGTCGGCGCTGGAGGGCGACAACGTGGTCAACCGCAGCGACCGTACGCCCTGGTACCAGGTCGCAGGCGAACAGGGCCCGGCGCTGCTGGAGCTGCTGGAAAGCGTCGAGGTGAGCCGCGACCGCAACCTCACCGACCTGCGCTTCCCGGTGCAGTACGTCAACCGCCCCAACCTCGACTTCCGCGGCTATGCCGGCACCCTGGAAGCGGGTGTGCTGCGCCCGGGTCAGGCGATCAAGGCGCTGCCCTCGGGCAAGACCAGCCGGGTCGAGCGCGTGGTGACCTATGACGGCGACCTGCAGGCGGCCTGGCCGGGGCAGGCAGTCACCGTTACCCTGGAGGACGAGATCGACATCTCCCGCGGCGACTGGATCGTCGCCGAGGACGCCGAGGTCGCCCTGACCAACGCCTTCGATGCGGACATCGTCTGGATGCACGAGCAGCCGCTGACGCCGGGCCGGCAGTACGACATTCGTCTGGCCGGTCGCTCGGTGGCAGGGCGTGTGGAGGCCATTCGTCACCAGGTGGACGTCAACACCCTGGAGCGACATCCGGCCGACCGGCTCGAGCTCAATGCCATCGCTCGCTGCCGGGTCGAGCTGACCGCCGAGGTGCCGCTCGATACCTACGACCAGAGCCCGGGTACCGGCAGCTTCATCGTCATCGACCGCCTCTCCAACATCACCGTCGGCGCCGGCATGGTGCGCCACCTCGCCGAGGCGGGCGCGGCGGGGCGTGGCGAGGTCGACTGGGCGGCCTTCGAGCTCGACCTGAACGCCTTGGTGCGTAAGCACTTCCCCCACTGGGAGGCACGCGATCTACGCGACCTGCTGGCACGCTGAGTGGAGCCTCACGCCAGTTTGGGGTTGATCTCACGCTTCGTTCTTCCACACTAGGAGCATGACCCGGCCGTCGCGCCGGGTCATCAGTGCCAGGGAGGACACAGTGAGATGCTAGGACAAGGCCTGGCGGAAATGTTCAGACGCCTGCTGCGTGCCGTTGCCCGGCCGATGAAGCGGGATCGCGGGCGCGGTGGCTATGTGGTACACCCCTACCGCGGGTACGGGGCCCACGGCGAGGCCCTGCTGATGGGACGGGTGTTTCGCCAGTCGTCGCTCGGCGGTTGGGTGCCACGCTACGGCGTGCTGCGCGACCTGTCGGACGTGGCGCGGCGCATCGCGCGCCGCGGCATGCCCGAGGTCACCGTCGAGATCACCCTGGGCGACAACGTCACCACCGTTACCACCGACCGCGACGGCTACTTCGATGCGCACCTGCCGCTAGTGCACCCCCTGCCGCAGGATACCGCCTGGCATCATGCCGAGCTGCACGCCGTCATCCCCAATGCGCCGCCCATCTCCTCCTTCGTCGAGGTCTATGTGTCGCCGCCCGAGGCCGACCTGCTGGTGATCAGCGACATCGACGACACGGTGATGTACACCGGCGTGGCCAACAAGCTGCGCATGCTGCATCGGCTGTTCGTCAAGCAGGCACACCAGCGCATGGCCTTTCCCGGCGTGGCGGCGTTCTACCAGGCGCTGCATGCGGGTGAAAGCGGCCAGGCCAAGCGGCCGATCCTCTATGTCTCTCGCGGCCCCTGGAGCATTTACGAGATGCTTGAGGAGTTCTTTCAGCTCAATCGTATCCCCGTCGGCCCGATCCTGTTCCTGCGCGAATGGGGCATCTCCTGGCGCAAACCCTGGCCGCGCCGGGCCGAAGACCACAAGTACGACCTGATCCAGCAGATGCTGTCGATGCGCGACGACCTGCCGTGCGTGCTGATCGGCGACAGCGGGCAGCACGACCCCGAGGTCTATGCGCGCATCGTGCATGAATTCCCTGAGCGGATTCGCGCGGTCTACATTCGTCGCGTCGAACGCAAGCCCGAGCGCGAGCGCGCCATCAATGCCCTGCGTGAAGAGCTTCGCCACACCGGCTGCGAGCTGGTGCTGGCTGCCGACAGTGCGGCCATGGCGGAGCACGCCTTGCGCCAGGGGCTTATCGCCGAGAGCGGACTGGAAGCCGTGCGGCGCGAATCGGAAGCCTGACGTCCCGCCGCGACTCGCTGTTGCGGTGTTAGCGAAAGTTGTTGGTCGGTGACCATTTCTTGCGCTTTTGCACAATACCCTGCGCTCGATATGGCCGACGCGGCGGGCGTCGGAGCTAGCCTGTGCTGCAAGAGGTGACCGGCAATGACCACTATCGTATGGGATGGAACGACGCTCGCGACGGACTCGCTGATCAGTGTCAACGGCTCGACCTACAACCATGCCCAGAAGCTGTTTCGGCTCGACAACGGCGAGTGGGTCGCCTTTGCCGGCGAACAGCAGGAGTGGTGGGAAGTCCTGGAGTGGCTCAATGCCGGTGCGCCGCGCAACGACAAGCCCCATGTGTCGCGGGTCGAGATGATCATCGCCGGGCCCGACGGCGTCTTTGAGATGTTCAACAAGCTGGTGCGCATCCCGGTGAAGGGCCCCGTGGCCTACGGCACCGGCTGGAAGTGGGCGCTGGCCGCCATCGACCACGGCAGGAGCGCCGTCGAGGCGGTCGAATACGCCGCCACCCGCGACCACGATACCGGTGGGGAGGTGCAGTCGGTGGTGCCCTTGGTTCAGTCGGCGGCCGTGCCGTTCAAGACCCTGCTGCGTGAGGTAGAAGCGGCGCCGGCCGCGCTCTGAGCAGGGCTCGGCAGCATGAACCCGGCCTGGCAGGCCGGGTCCAAAGCGGGTAACGTGCCGTTTCGCCGACTGCCGGAGTGCCGCTTCATGATCGTGCTGCTGATCGCCTTCCTGCTGGCCATCTTCATCCTGCCCAACCTGTGGGCGAAGTGGGTGCTCGCACGCCATTCGAAGGGGCGCGACGACTACCCCGGCACCGGTGCCGAGCTGGCCGACCATCTGCTGCGTCGGTTGGGCATCGAGGGGTCAAGGTGGAGATGACCGAGCAGGGCGACCACTACGACCCGGAGGCGCGGCGGGTGCGCCTCTCTCGCGAGCACTACGAAGGCCGCTCGCTCACTGCAGTGACCGTGGCTGCCCACGAGGTCGGCCACGCCATCCAGCACCACGAGGGCTACGCGCCGCTGACCGCCCGGGCGCGCATGGTCGGTGTGGCCCAGCGCGCCGAGAAGTTGGGAGCGCTGCTGATGATGGCCGCCCCCTTCCTGTTCATCCTGACCCGCCTGCCGGGCGGCATGGCCGTGGTGATCGCCATGGCGGTGATCAGCTTCGGCACCGCGGCGCTGGTCCACCTGGTGACCCTGCCGGTGGAGTTCGACGCCAGCTTCAATCGCGCCCTGCCGCTGCTGCGCGAATATGTCCCCCTTACGACATGCCCGGCGCCCGCCACGTGCTCACCGCCTGCGCCTTCACTTATGTTGCCGCCTCGCTGGCCAGCATCCTCAATCTGGGGCGCTGGCTAGTGATTCTGCGCCGCTGATTTCCTGCCGGCAGGCACGGCTGAGCCAGGCGGCCTGCGGTCGAACGCCCTAGCGGCAGGCAACGCCTGGGCTAGCCTGGCTTGTTGGCCAGAACCACGGCGCGGCGCGGTGCCGGATAGCCCTCCCGGGTTCGCGTCGGGTCCTGCGGGTCGAGGAAGTCGGCCAGCGACTGGAAGGTCATCCACTCGGTAGAGCGCTGCTCCTCCAGGGTGGTGAACGCTTCGTCCACCACCCGCACGTTGATGAAGCCGCAGCGCTCGAGCCACTGGCACAGCGCCAGGGACGACGGCAGGAAGTAGACGTTGGGCATGGCGGCGTAGCGCTCGCCGGGCAGCAGCACCGTGGTGGCGTCGCCTTCCACCACCAGCGTCTCCAGCACCAGCTCACCGCCGGGGTGCAGGGCGTCCCTGAGCTGCAGCAGATGCTCCAGCGGGGAAGGGCGGTGGTAGAGCACGCCCATGGAGAACACCGTGTCGAAGAACTCGAGCCGTTCGGGCACGTCCTCGATGCCCACCGGCAGGAAGTGGGTGCGGCCGCCGTCGGCATCGCCGACGAAGTGGCGCAGCGCCTGGAACTGGTAATAGAAGCGCGGCGAGGGGTCGATCACCAGCACGAAGGTGGCACCGGCGCCGGCCATGCGCCAGGCGTGGTAGCCGCTGCCGCCGCCCACGTCGAGCACCCGCCTGCCGCGCAGGTCGGTGAGGTGCGGTGCCACCCGCCGCCACTTCCAGTCGGAGCGCCACTCGGTGTCGATGTGAATGTCGGCGAGCCGGTAGGGACCCTTGCGCCACGGTGCGAGCTTGCGCAGCAGGTTTTCGCACTGGCGCTGCCGGCTGTCGTCGAGGGGGCAATCCACCGTCACGGTATCGGCGTTTAGCTGGACGTCACGAGCCTCGGGCAGGTCGGGCAGCTTGGCCACCGCCTTCTCCCAGGCCGGCAGATCGCCATGACGCTTGCGGTCGAGGCCGCGGGCCAGCTGTTCCGGCAGGCGGGCGAGCCAGGAGTCCAGCCCCTGATCGATGAGGGCGCGATAGAGCGGGCGGTGTTCGGCAGGGATCGCCACCTCAGGCCTCCTTGAACGCGATCAGCGAGGCGAAGTTGAGGTACTGGAACCAGGTCAGCGAGCGCGGGAAGCCGGCCCGCGCCAGGCGTGCATGGTGGGCTTCCAGGGTGTCCGGCACCAGCACGTTCTCCAGCGCCGTGCGCTTCTGGCTGATCTCCAGCTCGCTGTAGCCGTTGGCGCGCTTGAAGTCGTGGTAGCGCTCCACCCGCCAGGCGTTGTCGCGTTCGTCGGGGTCGACCACCTTTTCCGAGAGCAGCAGTACGCCGCCCGGTTCCAGCGCGGCATAGAGTCGAGCGAGCAGGGCTTCGCGATCGTCGGGGGCAGGAACTGCAGGGTGAAGTTGAGGATCACCATGCCGGAGGGACGGTAGTCGAGGGAGCGAATATCGCCCTCGATCACCTCGATGGCGTGTTCAGGACACTCCGCGGCGAGGGTCTCGCGGGCACGCTCCACCATGGCCGGGGAGAGGTCCACCGCGGTCAGCCGGAAGGCGTCCGGCGGCAGCTGGCCAGCCAGGGCCAGGCTGGCGGCCCCCAGCGAGCAGCCCAGGTCGTAGACATGAGCGCCGTGGCGCAGGTGGCGGTCGGCGATCAGCCCCAGCATGCCGAGTATCTGGCCGTAGCCCGGCACCGAGCGGCGGATCATGTCGGGAAAGCAGGCCACCACCTGCTCGTCGAAGGAGAAGCGCGCCACCCGGTCGAGGGGTGTGGAAAAGATCGCGTCGCGATAAGATGCGTTACTCATGGGCAAACCGGTCACCTGGAACAGGCACGCATTCTACGCGTGCCGCCGGTCGGCTGCACGGATGAGACCGCCTGCACCTCGCAGCGTAAGCGTTGCGGCGGCATACGCCTGTAGATTTACAAGCAGAAACAGGTCTAGCCTGTGAGGCGATGGACACGCCGCCCGACCCCCGGCGGCCGCTCCGAGCAATGACGTCAAGGAGGATTGACATGAAGCACACCCCTATCGACCAGACTGCCACCTGGAAGCGGCTGGCCGAGCATGCGCGTGAAATGCAGGGAACCCACCTGCGCACGCTGTTCCTCGACCAGACCCGCGGGCGTGGCTTCACGCGCCAGGCGGCAGGGCTGACCCTCGACCTGTCCAAGCAGCGCTGGAGCGACGCCACGCTTGCGCTGCTGCTCGAGCTGGCGCAGCAAGCCGGGGTAAAGGAGGGCGTGCAGGCGCTGCTGAGCGGTGCTCATGTCAATGTCAGCGAAGACCGGCCCGCGCTGCACACGGCGCTGCGCCTGCCGCGGGAAGCGTCGCTGACGGTAGACGGTGAGGACGTGGTGCCCGGCGTGCATGCCACCTTGGATCGCATGGCCAGCATGGTGGAGCGCTTCCACAGCCGCCAGTGGCGAGGCGCCACTGGGCGTCCGATCCAGGATGTGGTCAATCTTGGCGTGGGCGGCTCCGACCTCGGCCCGCTGATGGTGACCCACGCGCTGGCCGACTGCCGCCCGCGTGATGCCCACCACGTGGATGTCCATTTCGCCTCGACCATGGATGGTTCCCAGCTTGCCGACTACCTCAACCGCTTCAATCCCGAAACCACCCTGTTCGTGATCTCGTCGAAGTCGTTCACCACCATCGATACGCTGTCGAACGCCCGCACCGCTCGTGACTGGCTGCTGGCGCGGCTGGTCTACGACGGAATCCAGGAGTCGATGAAGCCATGGTGATGCGCCAGCATTTCATCGGCGTTTCGGCCAAGCCCGACAAGATGTGCGAGTGGGGTATCGCCGAGGCCAACCAGCTGCTGTTCTGGGAGTGGGTAGGGGGCGCTACTCGCTGTGGGGGGCATCGGCCTGCCCATTGCGCTGGTGATCGGCATGGCGCACTTCCGCGAGCTGCTGGCGGGTGCCCACGCCATGGACCGCCACTTCGCCGAGGCGCCCCTCGGCGACAACCTGCCCGTGCTGCTGGCGCTGGCAGGGATCTGGAACGTCAATTTCCTCGACATCCGCGCCCATTCGATCCTGCCCTACGACGGCCGCCTGGAGCACTTCGCCGCCTATCTCGAGCAGTTGGAGATGGAGTCCAACGGCAAGTCGGCCACCCACGAGGGTCGCCTGGTCGACTACTCCACTTGCCCGGTGCTGTGGGGCCAGCTCGGCCCCAATGCCCAGCACGCCTTCTACCAGCTGCTGCACCAGGGCACTCAGCCGGTGGTATGCGATTTCATCGCGCCGCTGCGCCGCTATGATGACGTCGAAGACACGGCAACCCGCGATCATCTCAAGGGGCAGCACCGCCTCACGCTGGCCAACTGCTTCGCCCAGTCGCGCCTGCTGATGCTCGGCGACGACGCCATCGACGAGCCGGGCGAACGACCGGGGCACAAGCGCTACCGCGGCAACCAGCCCTCCACCACGCTGCTGCTCGATCGTCTCACTCCGGCCTCTCTGGGTGCCTTGATCGCCCTTTACGAGCACAAGGTGTTCGTGCAGGCCACTATCTGGGGCATCAACCCCTTCGACCAGTGGGGCGTGGAACTTGGCAAGCAGATCGCCGGGGAAACCGAGCGCATGCTGGCCGAGCGTGGCGGCCACGACGCCATGGACGCCTCCACCCGTGGTCTGATCGAGGCCGTGTGGCGGGCCGAAGAGGAAGGCCATGCCTGATGCGGGATCTGGGCTGGTAATGCATACAGTGCTTTCGGTATGCTAGGCGCCGCCTGGTCCACGCCGCGTGCCACCGGGGTGCTCTACCTGCACGGCTTCAACAGCGGCTATGGTTCGCCCAAGTCGGCGCTGATGCGGGCCGCCTGCGCCGAGTTGGCGCTGCCCTGCGAGACACCGCAGCTGCCGCATCGGCCGAAGGCGGCACTGGCCCTGGCCGAGGACCGCCTGGCCGGGCTGGGAGCGCAGCCGCTGGTGGTGGGCAGCTCCATGGGCGGTTTCCTGGCCACTTGCCTGGCAGAGCGCCACGGGCTCATGGCGGCCTTGATCAACCCGGCGGTGACGCCGGCGGCGCTGGTCGCGGAATGGATGGGCAAGGCGTTCCTGAACGAGCACACCGGCGAGCACTTCGTCATCGAAGCGGCGCATCGCGAGGAGCTCGAGGCGCTGACGCCGCGCAGCGTGTCGCCGTCGCGCTACCTGCTGCTGCTGGGCAGCGCCGACGCGACGCTCGACCCTGCCGATGCCTTTGCGCTCTACCAGGGCGCACGTACCGTCATTCACCCCGGTGGCGATCATGTCTTCACGGTGCTGGCCGACTACCTGCCGGCCATCCTGGCCCATGGCGGGCACAGTCTGCCCCGGCGGCCTGCCGCGCTGCCGTGAGCTGCTGGGTTCGCTCCCGGCCCGGCTCCCGGCAAGACCGGGCAGCGTACTAGCAGCACGACCGAACTCTGCAACGGCGACGGAACACGCATGACACAGTACAGTGCCAGCTCAATCGAAGTTCTCTCCGGTCTCGATCCGGTGCGCAAGCGCCCCGGCATGTACACCGACACCACCCGCCCCAACCACCTGGCTCAGGAAGTCATCGACAACAGCGTCGACGAGGCACTGGCCGGCCACGCCCGGGAAGTCAGCGTGCGTCTGCTGGAGGATGGCGGTATCGAAGTGGCCGACGACGGCCGCGGCATGCCGATCGACATCCACCCCGAGCACGGCGTCTCCGGGATCGAACTGATCCTCACCCGGCTGCATGCCGGCGGCAAGTTCTCCCAGTCCAGCTATCGCTTCTCCGGCGGCCTGCACGGCGTCGGCGTGTCGGTGGTGAACGCCCTGTCGCGGCGCCTGGAGGTCGAGGTGATGCGCGACGGCGCCCGCCATGCCATGGCCTTCGAGCACGGCGACAAGGTCTCGGAGCTGGCCGAGATCGGCAGCGTGGCCAAGCGCACCACCGGTACCCTGGTGCGCTTCTGGCCCGACGAGTCCTACTTCGACAGCCCGAAACTGGCCATGGGCCGACTCAAGCACCTGCTGCGGGCCAAGGCGGTGTTGTGCCCGGGGCTCAAGGTCACCCTGGTGGAGGTCGACGGCGCCGAGAGCGTGTGGCAGTACGAGGACGGCCTGCGCGACTACCTGGCCCAGGCCACTGACGGCTTCGAGGTGCTGCCGGCTTCGCCGCTGATCGGTCATTTTGCCGACGACGAGCAGGCGGTCGACTGGGCGGTGCAGTGGCTCCCCGAAGGCGGCGAGACGCTGATGGAGAGCTATGTCAACCTGATTCCCACCCCCAGGGGGCACTCACGTCAACGGGCTGCGCTCGGGCCTGCTCGAGGCGCTGCGCGAGTTCTGCGAATACCGCAACCTGCTGCCGCGGGGGTCAAGCTCACTGCCGAGGACCTGTGGGAGCGCGTCGCCTACGTGCTCTCGGTGAAGATGCTCGACCCGCAGTTCGCCGGCCAGACCAAGGAGCGTCTCTCCTCGCGCACGGTGGCGGCGTTCGTCTCCAGCGTGGTGAAGGACGCCTTCTCGCTGTGGCTGAATCACCACGTCGACCAGGCCGAGGCCCTGGCCGAACTGGTGATCAGCGCCGCCCAGCGGCGCCAGAAGAGCGCCAAGAAGGTGGCGCGCAAGAGGGTCACCGCTGGCCCCGCGCTGCCCGGCAAGCTGGCCGACTGTTCCGGTCAGGACCCGGCCCAGGGCGAGCTGTTCCTGGTCGAGGGTGACTCGGCCGGCGGCAGCGCCAAGCAGGCGCGCAACCGCGAGACCCAGGCGATCCTGCCGCTGCGCGGCAAGATCCTCAACACCTGGGAGGTCGACAGCCACGACATCTACGGCTCCCAGGAGGTCCACGACATCGCCGTGGCAGTGGGCATGGACCCGGGCAGCGACGACCTCAGTCAGCTGCGCTACCACAAGATCTGCATCCTCGCCGACGCCGACTCCGACGGCCTGCACATCGCCACGCTGCTGTGCGCGCTGTTCGTGCGCCACTTCCCGGCGCTGGTGGATGCCGGCCACGTCTACGTCGCCATGCCGCCGCTCTACCGCATCGACCTGGGCAAGGAGGTGCACTACGCCCTGGACGAGAGCGAGAAGGCGGCCATCCTGCGCCGCCTCGAGGGCAAGCGCGGCACCCCCAACGTGCAGCGCTTCAAGGGCCTCGGTGAGATGAGCCCGCTGCAGCTGCGCGAGACCACCATGGCGGTGGAGACCCGCCGCCTGGTACAGCTCACCCGCGAGGTCGGCGACGGCACCATGGAGATGATGGACATGCTGCTGGCCAAGAAGCGCGCCGCCGACCGCAAGAGCTGGCTGGAAGATTATGGCAACTTGGCGGACATCGAAGTCTGAATGAATGAGCCTTTCTGCGCTCGAAGCGGCTCGCAGCAAAAGGTGCTGGGGTGACCGATGCGAGCGGCGCCGGGAACAGGGCGGAGCGGAGGTCATTTGCCATGGATGGCAAATGTAGCGCCCAGGGATGGGTTTACAGCGCCTCCGCGAAGGCCTGTCGCCGGGATAGCCGCGGCGGGAACGAGAGACATTGAACCCTGACCAAGGGCATATCGTATGACCATGGATATCCAGGTGGCGGAGGGCGACGTCGAGCGCCTCTCGCTGCGCGAATACACCGAGAAGGCGTACCTCGACTACTCGATGTACGTCATCCTCGACCGGGCGCTGCCCCACATCGGCGACGGCATGAAGCCGGTGCAGCGGCGCATCGTCTACGCCATGCGCGAGCTGGCGCTGAACGCCAGCGCCAAGTACAAGAAGTCGGCGCGTACCGTCGGCGACGTGCTGGGCAAGTTCCACCCCCACGGCGACAGCGCCTGCTACGAGGCGATGGTGCTGATGGCGCAGCCGTTCAGCTATCGCTACCCGCTGGTGGACGGCCAGGGCAACTGGGGCAGCCCCGACGATCCCAAGTCGTTCGCGGCGATGCGCTACACCGAATCGCGACTGTCGAAGTTCGCCGAGGTGCTGCTCGCCGAGCTGGGCCAGGGCACCGTCGACTGGACCCCAACTTCGACGGCACCATGAACGAGCCGGTGGTACTGCCGGCGCGCCTGCCCCACGTGCTGCTCAACGGCGGTACCGGCATTGCCGTGGGCATGGCCACCGACATCCCGCCGCACAACGTGAACGAAGTGGTCGAGGCCACCTGCCACCTGCTGCGCCATCCCGAGGCCACCACCGCCGAGCTGATGCAGCACCTTCCGGCGCCGGACTTTCCCACCGCCGCGGAGATCATCACGTCCCGCGACGACCTGCACAAGCTCTACGAGAGCGGCCGCGGCTCGGTGAAGCTGCGCGCACGCTACGTGATGGAAGAGGGCAAGGTGGTGGTCACCGCGCTGCCCTACCAGGTCAGTGGCTCCAAGGTGCTCGAGCAGATCGCCGCCCAGATGCAGGCCAAGAAGCTGCCCATGGTCGACGACCTGCGCGACGAGTCGACCCACGAGGAGCCGACCCGGCTGGTGATCGAACCGCGCTCCAACCGCGTCGACATCGAGGCGATGATGGCGCACCTGTTCGCCACCACCGACCTCGAGAAGAACATTCGCGTCAACCTCAACGTGATCGGCCTCGACG
This sequence comes from Halomonas sp. E19, assembly GCF_052439355.1. Taxonomy (NCBI): domain Bacteria; kingdom Pseudomonadati; phylum Pseudomonadota; class Gammaproteobacteria; order Oceanospirillales; family Halomonadaceae; genus Halomonas; species Halomonas sp. E19. The sequence goes on from NZ_JBNFWU010000001.1 coordinate 576,928, forward strand.
GCCGGCCGCGGGTGATGCCGCTGCCCGACATGCTCGGCGAATGGCTCACCTTCCGGCGCAAGACCGTGCGTCGGCGCCTGGAGCATCGTCTGGGCAAGGTCGAGGACCGCCTGCACATCCTCGAAGGCCTGCTGACCGCCTATCTCAACATCGACGAGGTGATCCGCATCATCCGCGAGGAGGACGAGCCCAAGAGCGCGCTGATGGCCGCCTTCGGCCTCTCCGATCGCCAGGCCGAGGCCATCCTCGAGCTGCGTCTGCGCCACCTGGCCAAGCTCGAGGAGATGAAGATCCGTGGCGAGCAGGACGCGCTGGAAGCCGAGCGCAAGCGCCTCAAGGCGCTGCTCGGCAGTGAGGCCAAGCTCACCGACCTGATCGAGGAGGAGCTGCGCGAAGCGGCCCGCGAGCACGGCGACGAGCGCCGTTCGCCCATCGTCGAGCGCGAGGAGGCCAAGGCGCTCTCCGAAGTCGAGCTGATGGGCGCCGACCCCATCACCGTGGTGCTCTCCGAGAAGGGCTGGATTCGTGCCGCCAAGGGCCACGACATCGATCCGGAAGGGCTCTCCTACAAGTCTGGCGACCGCTTCGCACTCGCCGGCCGCGGCAAGACCAACCAGCCGCTGGTGCTGCTCGACGACACCGGCCGTGCCTATACCCTGGCCGCCCACAACCTGCCCAGTGCGCGCAGCCAGGGCGAGCCGGTCACCGGCCGGGTCAACGTGGTGGCCGGTGCGCACATGGCCGGACTGATGCTGGCCCCGCCGGAGAGCCGCTACCTGCTGGCCAGCGACGGCGGCTACGGTTTCGTGGCCAGGCTCGAGGAGCTGATCGGCAAGAACAAGTCGGGCAAGGCGGTGCTCTCGGTGCCCACGGGCTGTCGCGTGATGGCGCCGGTGCGCGTACCGGAAGGCGAGGAGATCTGGGTGGCGGCGGTCTCCAACGAGGGCCGGCTGCTGCTGTTCCCGCTGGCGCAGCTGCCCGAGATGGCCAAGGGCAAGGGCAATAAGATGATCGACATTCCCGGGGCGCGCGCCGCGCGGCGCGAGGAGCTGATGCGCGATGTGGTGCTGCTGCCGGCGGGTGCCGCGCTGGTGGTGCATGCCGGCAAGCGTCATCTCACCCTCAAGGACGCCGATCTGGATTATTATCGCGGCGAGCGCGGCCGGCGCGGCAGCAAGCTGCCCCGCGGCCTGCAGAAGGTCGATCGTTTGGAGAGTGGTGAATGACAAGACGACTGCTGATTCGCGCCACTGGCGCGGCACGCCCCGGCCAGCTGGCCGGCCTGGGCCAGGCCATGGCGCGCAGCGGCGCGCGGCTGCTCGACATCAACCAGAGCGTGACCTTCGGCATGGTCTCGCTGGAGGCGCTGGTCGGCCTCGACCACGACAGCGACCTCGAGGAGCCCTGGCCGAGGTGGGCGACAGCCTGGGTCTCGACGTGCAGGCGATCCAGGTCAGCGCCGAGGACTACCAGCGCTGGAGCGCCCACGCCAGTGAACCGCGGCTGATCCTGACGCTACTGGCACCGCACCTGCCGGCCGGCATCCTGGCCGAGGTGGGGGCGCTGACCGCCGAGCACGGCCTTACCGTGGAGCTGATCCATCGTCTCTCGGGCCGTGAACCGCTGGACGGCGGCGTGCCGCGCTTCGGCTCCTGCGTCGAGTGCTGGCTGCGCGGCGACGAGGTCGACCTCGACAGCCTGCGCGAGAAGGCCCTGGCGCTGGGGGCCATGCACGGCGTCGACATTGCCCTGCAGGAGGATTCGATCTGGCGCCGCCACCGTCGCCTGGTCTGCTTCGACATGGACTCGACCCTGATCCAGGCCGAGGTGATCGACGAGCTGGCCCGTCGCCACGGTGTCTACGAGGAAGTCGCGGCGGTCACCGAGCGTGCCATGCGCGGCGAACTCGATTTCCAGCAGAGCTTCCGCGAGCGCATGGCCAAGCTCAAGGGGTTGGACGAAGCGGTGCTGGCCGAGATCGCCGAAGAATTGCCGCTGATGGATGGCGTCGAGCGGCTGATGAAGCACTTGAAGCGCCTGGGCTATCGCACTGCGATCCTCTCCGGCGGCTTCACCTACTTCGCCCGGCATCTGCAAGAAAAGCTCGGCTTCGACGAGATCCACGCCAACGAACTGCTGATCGAGAATGGCAAGGTCACCGGCGAGGTGCGCGAGCCGATTTTGGATGCCAGCCGCAAGGCCGAGCTGCTGCGCGAAATCGCCGCCCGCGAGGGGCTCGCCATGGAGCAGACCATCGCCGTGGGCGACGGTGCCAACGATCTCAAGATGCTGGCAGCCGCCGGCCTCGGCATCGCTTTCCGCGCCAAGCCCCTGGTGCGCAGCCAGGCGCGCCAGTCGATCTCGACCCTGGGCATCGACGCCGTGCTCTACCTGATGGGCTATCGCGAAGGGGATCTGGAGGACGACAGTCGCGCGGGTTAGGCGACGAAAGGGGTAAGGAGAGGGCACTGGTGTCGCGGTGGGAAGTGGCGTACTTTCGAAGAACCCCATTGAATCGGAGGTCGCCATGGCCCAAGCGCATTTCTCCGCCGAGCTGCTGGACGAGCTGAACCTGCTCTGCCTGTACAACCTCGATACCACCCAGGCAGGCCTCAAGGTGCATGCCGGTAGCGCATCTCCCGGCGCCGTGGCTGCCGCCGAGCGGCTGTATGAGAAGGGCTTGGTGACCCAGGCCGACGGTGGCTACCTGACCCCGCGCGGGCGCGAGGCTGCCCACCACGCCCAGGAACTCACCGGACTGCTGGATCCTGCCGAGCTGACCACCTGAGCTCACTCCGATCCGCCCAGAACGACGAAGGCCGCCCGAATGGGCGGCCTTCGTGCGTCGGGCGCTCGGGCTCAAGTGTTAAGCACCACGCCGCCGTTGAGGTGCAAGGTCTGCCCGCTCATGTAGGAGGACTCCTCGCAGGCCAGGTAGACGTAGGCCGGCCCCATCTCGGAGGGCTGGCCGGCGCGGTTCATCGGCACCTGGCCGCCGAAGGAGGCAACCTTCTCGGCGTCGAAGCTGGCCGGGATCAGCGGCGTCCATACCGGTCCCGGCGCCACGGAATTGATGCGAATCCCTTTCTCGGCCAGCGGTACCGCCAGCGAGCGCACCAGCCCCTGGATCGCCCCCTTGGTGGCGGTGTAGTCGATCAGCGTCGGGTTGCCCTTGAAGGCGTTGATCGACGAGGTGCAGATGAAGCTGTCGCCCTCGTGCATGTGGGGAAGAGCCGCCTTGGTCAGGTAGAAGTGGCTGAACACGTTGGTCTGGAAAGTGCGCTGCAGCTGATCCGGGGGAATCTCGGTGATGTCGTCCCAGTCGTACTGCTCGGCGGCGTTGTGTACCACGATATTGAGCTTGCCGAACTCGGCGAGCGTCCTGTCGACGATATGGTCGCAGAACGACGGCTCGCCCACGTCGCCCTTGAGCACCAGGCAGCGACGCCCTCGGCCTCGACGAGTTGTTGGGTGTCACGGGCGTCGGTGTCCTCTTCCAGATGCACGATGACGCAGTCGGCGCCCTCCCGGGCGTAGTGCACCGCCACGGCACGACCGATGCCGCTGTCGCCGCCGGTGATGATCGCCACCTTGTCCTTGAGCTTGTCGGCGCCGCGGTAGCTGTCGCGAATGTACTCCGGCTGCGGATCCATCTTGTACTCGGCGCCGGGCTGGTGGGTCTGCTCCTGTGGGGGTTGCTTCTCATCGCTCATGTGCCGGACTCCTTTTCCTTTGCACGTGATGACTAGAAAGTAGGCAGGAGGGGGAAGCAGGACAAGGCAGGGAGCGTGAATAAAGGTATCGCTGTCGTAATGAGCGGTGACCTAGTGCCGCCTGCTGCGGGTGCGCCCCTGGAGGTTTGCTCGTGCTACCATCACGCCGCCCGCCACTGGCCAAGGCGCCTGGGCAAGCCGTGCAAGGCGGCCTTTCCGTTTCCTGTTATTGAGTGCTTCGAGACAATCTAATGAGCGCTTCCTTCGATACCTGGCGCAATCGCTTCGAGCGGCTGCGTGCCAACAAATTGTTCGAACTCACGGTGATAGCCATCATCGTGCTGTCAGCCCTGCTGATCGGAGCGAGAACCTACGAGGAGATCTCGCGATTCCAGCAATGGCTGCTGGTGCTCGACGTGGCCGTCACGGTGTTTTTTCTGGTGGAGATCCTGATCCGCATGGCGGCGGAGCGGCGCCTGCTGGACTTCTTCAAGAAGGGCTGGAACGTCTTCGATTTTCTGATCGTCACCGCCAGCCTGATCCCTATGGACGACTCGGAGATGGTGCTGCTGGCGCGGCTGCTGCGCATCTTCCGCGTGCTGCGTCTGGTGTCGATGATCCCCGAGCTGCGCATGCTGATGGCGGCGCTGTTCAAGTCGATCCCGCGCATGGGCTATGTGGCGCTGCTGATGTTCATCATCTTCTACATCTACGCTGCGGTGGGCAGCTTCCTGTTCAGCGACGTCGACGAGCGGCTGTGGGGCAACATCTCGCTGGCCATGCTGACGCTGTTCCAGGTCGCCACCTTCGAGAGCTGGGCCACGGCGGTGCTCTATCCCACCATGGAGTACTACCCCTATGCCTGGATCTTCTTCCTCACCTTTATCTTTCTCAACGCCTTCATCTTCCTCAACATGATGATCGGCATCGTGCTCGACGTGATGCAGAAGGAGAGCATCCAGATCGAGCTTGAGAGCGGAGAGGGCGAGGCCGCCGAGCTGCACGGACTGCGCAACGACGTGCGGGAGTTACGCGATCAGCTCACGCGGATGGAGGCGATGCTCGAACGGCACGGAAAATAGCGCTTCCGCTATGCTCGAATGAGGGGCTCGATGGCCGAGCCAGGTGGCAAAAGGAGAGTAAGGGATGACCGATCATTCAGCCGCGGGGGTGCGTAGCTTTCTGCCACCTTATCTGCTTGAGCGCGTTGCCACCAGCGGCTCAATCCATCAGCGGCAGTGCGCCCGGCAGACCCTGCTGGCCGACGGCCGCTTTCGCGCCCGGGCCGGCAGTGTTGCCCTGCCGCAGGGCAGCGCCCGGCGCGGCGAGCCGGCTTGCTATGTCCACTCCGCCGAGCAGCATCAGGTGCTGCCCGGCCGGCTGGTGAGGCGTGAAGGGCAGGAAGAGAGCGGCGACCCCGCCGTCGACGAGGCGTATCAGGGGCTGGGAGCGACCTACCGGCTATTCTGGGAAGTCTACGAGCGACACTCCATCGACGATGACGGCATGGCGCTGCTGGCCACGGTCCACTACGGTCGTGACTACGAGAACGCCTTCTGGGACGGCCGTCAGATGGTGTTCGGCGACGGTGATGGCGAACTGTTCAACCGCTTCACCATCGCTACGGACATCATTGCCCACGAGCTGACCCATGGCGTCATCCAGCACGAAGCCGCACTGGCCTATGCGGGGCAGTCCGGGGCGCTCAACGAGTCGCTGTGCGACGTGTTCGGCAGCCTGGTCAGGCAGCGTGAATTGGGGCAGAGCGTCGACCAGGCGGACTGGCTGATTGGCAAGGGGCTGTTCACCGAGCGGGTCGCCGGCCGCGCCCTGCGCTCCATGGCCAGGCCAGGCACCGCCTATGACGACCCCTGCTGGGGCGCGATCCGCAGCCCGATCACATGGAGGCTTTCGTGGTCACCGAAGCGGATCATGGCGGGGTGCACATCAACTCGGGCATTCCCAATCACGCCTTTCATCTCGTGGCCATGGCACTGGGCGGGCACGCCTGGGAGCGGGCCGGGCGGATCTGGTACGACACCCTCGTCGATCGCCGCCTGAATCAGGACAGCGACTTCGTCACCTTCGCCGCGCTGACCCATGACAACGCCGAGCGTCGCTATGGTGCCGCAAGCCGGGAGGCGACCGCCGTGCGCGAAGGCTGGCGGCGCGTAGGGGTGTCGCCGTGAGCCAGCCGCCGCCCCTGACGCCGGCCAGTGTGGTTCGGCTGCATCGCGAGGGGGCGTGGCGCATTTCCCCGGGCTGGCGCGCCCACGCTGCATCCGCTGTGCCCGCGTCAGTGAGGCGCAGCGCGACGAGCTCTGGCGCCTGCTGTCCTGTGCAGAGGCCGGAGCGGGGCTGGAAGAGGGGCCCGGTGCCGACCGGCGCCGCTTCTGCCTGAGCGTGGAGGATGCCAGCGGTACCACTCTTTGGGGGCTCACCGTGGCCGAGGAGGCGGTACCGCCGGCTTTGATCGAGTGGTGGCGGCGGGCCGATGACGAAGCCAAAAACGAGGGCGACCCTTGACAAGCATCACGCAGGCTGATTTTCTAGAGAGCATGAACACGACATTTTGCTACCTCAGCCTGAACCTACGACTACTAGCCGGCCTTTGAGCGTCGGGCGATGCGCTGCGCATCGCGTTTTTGTCCAGGTCAGTCGAGGTACCGAGATGTCCACCAACCCAATCGCTTTCCGCTACGTACGCCGTTTTGCCGTGAACGTATTTGCCGTGACGGTAAAAGATTGCGTGCGCCGTTCCGTCTATCGCCACGACGCCCCGGTATGCTCCATGCAGCCGGGGCGTCGTCGTTTCTGAATGCCGCCTATCAGAGCCGCCAGCTAGGGAGACCACCGCCATGATGCTCGACAACCCCGCCGCCAAGTACCGCCCCTTCGTCGCCGTCGATCTGCCCGACCGACAGTGGCCGAACCGTCGCATCGAAACGCCGCCGCTGTGGTGCAGCGTTGACCTGCGCGATGGCAACCAGGCGTTGATCGATCCCATGGATCAGGAGCGCAAGCAGCGCTTCTTCGATCTGCTGGTGAGGATCGGCTTCAAGGAGATCGAGGTGGGCTTTCCCTCGGCCTCGCAGACCGACTTCGACTTCGTACGCTCGTTGATCGAGAACGGCCGGGTGCCGGATGACGTCACCATCCAGGTGCTGACCCAGGCGCGTCCGCACCTGATCGAGCGTACCTTCGAGTCGCTCAAGGGCGCCAAGAATGCCATCGTGCACGTCTACAACGCCACCGATCCGGTATTCCGCCGCGTGGTGTTCAACGTCAGCAAGGAGGAGTGCATCGGCATCGCGGTGGACGCCACCACCCAGATCCGCGAGCTGATGCAGGCGGCACCGGAAACCAACTGGACCTTCCAGTACTCGCCGGAGCTGTTCACCACTACCGAGATGGACTTCGCCAAGGAGGTGGTCGAGGCGGTGATGGAGGCCTATGGCGCCACGGCCGAGAAGCCGATGATCGTCAACCTGCCGGCCACGGTGGAGGCGGCCACGCCCAACAACTACGCCGATCAGGTCGAGTGGTTCTGTCGCCATGTGAAGAACCGCGATCACCTGATCGTCAGCGTGCATCCGCACAACGACCGCGGCACCGGCGTGGCGGCGGCGGAGCTCACCGTGATGGCCGGCGCCGACCGCGTCGAGGGCACGCTGTTCGGCAACGGCGAGCGTACCGGCAACGTCGATATCGTCACCCTGGCCATGAACCTCTACACCCAGGGCGTGCACCCGGGGCTCGATTTCTCCAACATCACCCCGATCATGCGTGAGGTGGAGTACTGCAACCAGTTGCCCGTGCATCCGCGCCACCCCTACGTGGGCGACCTGGTGTTCACCGCCTTCTCCGGCTCCCACCAGGATGCCATCAAGAAGGGCATGGCCGAGCGTCGCGCCAATCCGGAGGCCGTGTGGGAGGTGCCCTACCTGCCCATCGACCCGCTCGACGTGGGGCGCAGCTACGAGGCGGTGATTCGCGTCAACAGCCAGTCGGGCAAGGGCGGGGTCTCCTACCTGCTGGAGCAGGAGCACGGCATCGAGCTGCCGCGCCGCCTCTCCATCGAGTTCAGCCAGGTGGTGCAGGAAGTGGCCGACCGTACCGGGCGCGAGATCACCTCGCAGATGATCTACCAGGCCTTTGCCGACGAATACCTGGCGCGCACCTCACCCTATGCGCTGGTCAATCACCGCCTCGCTTCCGAGGCCGATAGCCCCAAGGTCAAGCTCGAGGCCAGCATCGACGAGCACGGCGAGCGGCGCACCATCAGCGGCGAGGGCAACGGCCCGCTGGCAGCCTACATCAAGGCGCTGGGCGCGGCCGGCCATGACGTGGAGATCATCGATTACCACGAGCACTCCCGCGGCCAGGGCTCCGACGCCGAGGCGATCGCCTACGTGGAAGTGCGCATCGACGGCAAGGCGGTGTTCGGCGTGGGCACCGATGAGAGCATCACCAGCGCCTCGATGAAGGCGGTGATGAGCGCCATCAACCGCCACGTCTCCACCCAGCCGGCGGCGGCCAACGTAACGGCGGAGAGCTTGGCAGACGTAAAGTAACCGCCCTGGCCTCGCAGCTTGATCGGCGACAGGTCTACGAGGAGGCGCTGTAAACCCATCCCTGGACGCTACTTTTTCCTTCCCTGGAAAAAGACCTCCTCTCCGGCCTGTCCCCGACCCTGCTTGTGCCGTGGTTGTCGGCTACAGCGGCGTCTTGCTTGCCTCGCCGGGGATCTCCCTGACCAGGCGCGGCAGCAGGAAGCCGGGCAGTACCGTCCGCAGGCCCGCGACCAGTTCGCGGGCCTCTTCGTCGGGCACGTCGAAGTGCGCCGCGCCCGCCACCGGGTCGAGCACGTGCAGGTAGTAAGGCAGTACGCCGGCCTCGAACAGCCGCTCCGAGAGCCCGGCCAGCGCCGCGACCGAGTCGTTGACGCCGCGCAGCAGCACGCTCTGGTTGAGCAGGGTGACCCCGGCCGCCTTCAGCCGTGCGCAGGCCTCGACCACCGCCTGGTCGATCTCCTGGGCATGATTGATGTGCAGCACCATCACCTTCTGCAGCCGGGTGTTGCCGAGCCAGTCGAGCAGGGCGTCGTCGACGCGGTCCGGGATCACCACCGGCAGGCGGGTGTGAAGGCGCAGGCGCTCGAGATGGGGAATCGCCTCGAGGCGCTCGACGAGCCAGGCCAACTGGCGGTCGCTGGCGGCCAGCGGGTCACCGCCGGAGAGGATCGCCTCCCGGATGCTCGGGTCGCTGCGCAGCGTGTCCAGCGAGCCCTCCCACTGCGCGCGAGAGGGGCTGTTGGCGTCGTAGGGGAAGTGACGGCGGAAGCAGTAGCGGCAGTTCACCGCGCAGGCGGGGCTCGCAATCAGCAGCACGCGGCCGGCGTACTTATGAATCAGCCCCGGCCCCGGCGTGTGCGCGGCCTCTTGCAGCGGATCGGCCACGTAGCCGGGGACGCTCTCGCCCTCGGCGCTTAGCGGCAGCACCTGGCGCACCAGAGGGTCGTGGGGATCGCCGGGGCGCATGCGCGCCAGGAACGCCTCGGGCACGCGCACCTCGAACAGCGCGTGACCGCCCTCGGCGCCGGGCAGCCAGGTGTCGTCCAGCCCCAGGCGCCGGCATAGCTCGCGCGGGTCGCGAATCGCCTGCGACAGCTGGTTCTGCCAGGCGCTCTGCAGCGTCAAGGGCGTCACGTCAGCGCCCGGCGTTTCCGGTCTCTGCAAAAGGGCGGAGCTTCGGGTTATCATGCGGCACACCAGTCACAATGGGGCGAGGGTTCGATTCCTCGTCGTACGGTACGTTGCGCGTCCGGAGCCTACCGCGGCGCGCCCGATCATTCGAGAGGCAACATGGCTAGCTATTCTACCAACGAATTCAAGGGCGGTCTGAAGGTGATGCTGGACGGCGATCCCTGCGCGATCGTCGAGAACGAATTCGTCAAGCCGGGCAAGGGGCAGGCGTTCAACCGCGTGAAGCTGCGCAACCTGATCACCGGCCGCGTGTGGGAGCGTACCTTCAAGTCGGGCGAGAGCCTGGAAGGCGCCGACGTGGTAGACCTGGAAATGGAGTATCTCTACACCGACGGCGATATGTGGCACTTCATGAAGACCGACGGCTCCTTCGAACAGTACGCAGTGGAGAAGAAGGCGCTGGGCGACACCATCAAGTGGCTCAAGGAGCAGGTGGTCTACACCGTGACGCTGTGGAACGACAACGCCATCAGCGTTACGCCGCCCAACTTCATCGAGCTGGAAGTGGTCGAGACCGACCCGGGCCTGAAGGGCGATACCGCCCAGGGCGGCTCCAAGCCGGCCACGCTCTCTTCCGGCGCCGTGGTGCGGGTGCCGCTGTTCATCAACCAGGGCGAAGTGCTGAAAGTCGATACACGCTCTGGTGAATACGTCTCCCGCGCCTGATTTTACTGGAGCACGAGCGGCGTAGGGGACAGGTCGTAGAGAGGGTTTTTGCCATGGATGGCAAAAATAGCGTACAGGGATGTATTTACAGCGCCCTCTCATAGACCTGTCGCCGGCCAAGCCGCGGTTCAACGTAGGCCACGCTATTCCGGCGTGGCCTTCATCATTGTGGAGACCGTGTCATGGCAACCGACTGGCGCCCCACGGCGAGTATCGAGACGCTGCGTGAGCAGGCGCGGCTGCTGGCCGAGGTGCGGGGGTTCTTCGCTGCGCGCGGTGTGCTGGAGGTGGAGACGCCGGTGCTAGGGCACGGCGGCAGCACCGACGTGCACCTGGCCTCGCTGTCGCTGGCGGCGACCACGCCGGCAGGGCGCGAGCGGCTGTGGCTGCAGACGTCGCCTGAGTTCCACATGAAGCGGCTGTTGGCCGCAGGTAGCGGGCCGATCTTCCAGCTGGCGCGCAGCTTTCGCGACGGTGAGGTGGGCGGGCGCCACAACATCGAGTTCACCATGCTGGAGTGGTATCGCCCGGGCTTCTCTCTCGACGAGCTGATCGAGGAGACCGTGGCGCTGATACGCCAGGTGCTCGGTACAGCACTGGGAAGGGAGGCAGGGTCGCTGCGCCGCCGGCGTTACCGCGAGTTGTTCCGCGAGGCGCTGGAGCTCGACCCCTTCGGCGTCGAGCTCGGTGAGCTGCGGCAATTGGCCGGCCAGCGCGGTGGGCTCGACATGGGCGATGCCGCCCGCGACGACTGCCTCGACCTGCTGATGAGCCTGGTCATCGAACCCACCCTGGGGCGCGAGGGAATCGACGTGGTGGTGGACTACCCGGCGAGCCAGGCGGCCCTGGCGCGGCGCCACCGCGACCCGGAGGACGGCGAGTGGGTCGCCTCGCGCTTCGAGGTCTATCTTGCCGGGCTGGAGCTCGCCAACGGCTACGACGAGCTCACCGATGCCGACGAGCAGCGTGAGCGTTTTTCCGAGGACAACGCCGCCCGGCGACAGCTGGGCCTGCCCGAAGTGGACGTCGACCGGCGCCTGCTGGCCGCCCTGGCGCACGGCATGCCGGCCGGCAGCGGCGTGGCGCTGGGCATCGACCGGTTGATTCAGCTGGCGCTAGGGAAAACGAGCGTGGCGGAGGTGATGGCCTTCGCCACCCCACGCTGCTGAAGGTGACTATACGAAGTCGGGCGTATTGCGCTGCGGGAAGCCACCCAGCGACTGACCCATGCTGACCTTGGTCTTGGGGGCCAGCGCGGCGTCGAAATCGACCTTGCCACCGAAGGCCAGCACCACCGTGGAGCCGAGCTTGAAGCGGCCCATCTCCGCGCCGCGCTCCAGGTGGACCGGCTGGTCGAAGCGGATGCGCTGCACCTGGCCCGAGAGCGGCGTGACCTGGCCGGCCCACACCGTCTCGATGGCGGCCACGATCATGGCGCCGACCAGCACCACGGCCATGGGGCCGTGCTCGGTATCGAAGTGGCACACCAGGCGCTCGTTGCGGGCGAACAGGTTGGGCACGTGGTCGGTGGTGGCGGCGTTGACCGAGAACAGCCGCCCCGGCACGTAGACCATCTCGGTCAGGGTGCCGGCCAGCGGCATGTGCACGCGATGGTAATCCTTGGGCGAGAGGTAGACGTTGGCATAGCTGCCGCCGCTGTAGCGCTTGGCTGCCTCGGCGTCGCCGCCCAGCAGGTCGATCATCGAGAAGCGGTGCCCCTTGGCCTGCAGCAGCTTGTCGGCCTCGACGGGGCCGAACTGGGACAGGTTGCCGTCGGCGGGGCACAGCAGGCCCTCGCCCAGGGGCGGGCGTCCGGCTTCAGCTCACGGGTGAAGAAGTCGTTGAAGGTGGCATAGGCGGTGGGATCCGGCTCGGCGGCCTCGCCCATGTCGACCTTGAACACCTTGATGAAGGCGCGGATCAGCGCATTCTTGAGCCAGGCCACGCGGGTTTCGGCTAGGCAGCCCACCAGCCGCGAGAGCAGGTGATGGGGAATCGGATACTGGATCAGGGCGAAGAACTTGGCGAGAGACAAGGTTTGGAATTCCTGGCAATGAAAGCGGTATTTACTTCTCGACCGGCGTATCGTCGCGGTTGCCCCACTCCTTCCAGGAGCCGGCGTAGCCGCGTATCTTCTCGAAGCCCAGCGCCTTGCCCACCAGCCAGGTGAAGCCGCTGCGGTGGTGACTCTGGCAGTGAGTGACCACTTCCATGTCCGGGGTGAGCCCCAGCGCCTCGAGTTCGGTGATCAGCTCGGCGTAGTCGCGAATGCGCAGCGCACGCTCCTTGTCCATGGCCTCGGTCCACTCCATGTTGACCGCGCCGGGAATGTGCCCGAGCTGTCGGTTCTCGCCCTTCTCGCCGCGATACTCCGCCGGCGAGCGGGCATCCCATACCGCAAAGCCCTTTTCGCCCAGCCGCTCCTGCAGCTCCAGCCGGTCGATGGCGACCTCAGGGTGCAGGAAATCGGCCTCGTACTCGCTGGGCGTCGCTGCGCTCGGCTCATGGGAGACGGGCTGGCCGGCCTGACGCCAGGCGTGGATGCCGCCGTTGAGGTAGGAATAACGGGTATGCCCGATCAGCTCCAGGGTCCACAGCAGGCGTCCGGCCCAGCCGCCGCCCTCGTCGTCATAGGCCACCACGTGGGTATCGCGGGTCAGGCCCAGCGACGAGAACAGCCGCGACAGCGCCTCGGGGCTCGGCACCTCGTTGGGCACCTCGCCCTCGCCGCGCATCAGGCGGCGAAAATCGAGGAATACGGCGCCGGGCACGTGGCCCTCGTCGTAGCTCTCCGACCTCAGCGGCACGTCGACGAGCAACAGCTGGGGATCGTCCAGATGCTCGGCGAGCTGCTCCGGTTCGACGATCAGCGGCAGCAGATTCTCTTCGGAACTCATGGCGCTCTCCTTATCTCATGGTCGCGATGCGGCCGAATCAGGTCTCGTTGAGACTATCGACGATATGGCGATAGCTGGCAAAACGCTGGGGATGAATGTCGCCGCGTTCCACGGCCTCGAGCAGGGCGCAGCCGGGCTCGTGGCGGTGGCTGCAGTCGCGAAAGCGGCAGCGGCCGAGGAAGTCGCGAAACTCGATGAAGCCTTCGGCGACCTGGCGTTCGTCCAGATGCACGAGGCCGAATTCGCGGATGCCGGGCGAGTCGATCAGCTCGGCGTCGTCGGCCGTCGGCAGCCGGTAGAGGCGCGCCGTGGTAGTGGTGTGGGTGCCCTTGCGCGAGTCCTTCGACAGCGCACCGATACGCAGCGACTCATCCGGCAGCAGCCGGTCGATTAGCGATGACTTGCCCACGCCGCTCTGGCCGACGAACACCGAGGTGCGTCCGGACAGGCGGTCCAGCAGGGCGTCGAGCCCCGCTTCGCCTGCCGTCGTCGAGGTTACCACCGGGTAGCCGAGCGCCTCGTAGCGTGCCAGCAGGGCGCGCAGCTCGCCGCCGCTGTCGGGCAGCAGGTCGATCTTGTTGAGCACCAGCACCGGTGCGATGCCGGTGGCCTCCGCCGCTACCAGGTAGCGGTCGATCAGGTTGGGGTGCGGCGCCGGCTCAGCGGCGAAGACGATCAGGATCTGGTCGATGTTGGCCGCCACCGGCTTCAGCTGGCCGCGGGCGTCGGGGCGCTCCAGCACGTTCTGGCGCTCGCTGCGCGCCACCACCACGCCCTCGCTGACGTTGCCCTCGGCGTCCTCGGCGGCACGCCACACGACCCGGTCGCCGGTCACCAGCCCTTCGAGGTTGGCGCGCAGGTGGCAGCGCACCGTCGGCCCATGGCCGTCCCCTGCACGTCGAGGGTACGACCGAAATGGGCGATGACTCGGCCGGACCGCTCGGGGCCGTACTCACCGGCGGCGAGCTTCTGCGAGTCCTTGGCGTCGAGCTGCTCGGCGCGCTTGGCCCGTTCGGCCTGTATCTTCTCGATGCGCCAGCGCTGCTGGCGGCTCAACTTGCGTTTGCTCATGGGCGCCCGAAGATCGTTACAATGAGGGCATTGTACTCAGCGTGGCCCGAGCTGTCCTGCCGCGCCCTTCAACTCTGGAGCCTGACCGATGCCCGACACTGCCGCGCCGCGCAAGGACCTGCTGGTGTGGATCGACCTCGAGATGACCGGACTCGACCCCGAGCGCGAGCGCATCATCGAGGTGGCCACCCTGGTCACCGACAACGATCTGAACCTGGTGGCCGAGGGGCCCGTGCTCGCGGTGCACCAGCCCGACGGCCTGCTGGCGGCGATGGATGAGTGGAACCAGAAGACCCACGGCGAGTCGGGACTCGTCGAGCGGGTGAAGCAGAGCCGAGTCGATACCGCCGAGGCCGAGCGGCAGACTCTCGAGTTTCTGAAGCGCTACGTGGTGCCCGGTTCCTCGCCCATGTGCGGCAACAGCGTGCATCAGGACCGGCGCTTCCTTGAGCGCGAGATGCCCGAGCTGCTGGTTTTCTTTCACTACCGCAACCTGGACGTCTCCACCGTCAAGGAGCTGGCCAAGCGCTGGAACCCGGGGGCGCTGGCCGGCTTCAGCAAGCGCAACACCCACCAGGCGCTGGACGACATCCGCGAGTCGCTGGCGGAGCTGGCGCACTACCGCACTACGTTTCTGCGCCTGGCCGGCAGCGAGCGCGACGAAGAGGAGTAGGAGCGCCCCTGGCTGGCACCACCAAGGGTGAGCGGCACCGGGGACAGCTCGAAGAGGAGGTCCTTTTCCAGGGATGGAAAAGGTAGCGCCCAGGGATGGGTTTACAGCGCCTCCTCGCAGGGCTGTCGCCGGTAAAGCCGCGGCCGTATCGAAGGACTGTCGCCGGTAAAGCCGCGTCCCACCAAGGTCAGACGCTTGCTATCAGTCGGTCACGCTTCTCACGCTGTCGCTCCAACGCCCAGCGGACGTGCTCGCGTACCAGATCGGAGGGGTAGGCGAGGCGGGCGCGCAGGGCCGCCTCCACGCTCTCGCTCCAGGGGGCGTTGCCCAGCCCCACCGCCAGGTTGCGCAGCCAGCGCTCGTAGCCGATGCGGCGGATCGGGCTGCCGGCGGTCTTGTCGAGGAACTCCTCCTCGCCCCAGGCGAACAGCGACACCAGGCTGGCGCGATCGAGGTCGTGGCGCGGGGCGAAGTCCTCCTCTTGCGTGGCGCGGGCGAAGCGGGTGAAGGGGCAGACCAGCTGGCAGTCGTCGCAGCCGAACACGCGGTTGCCCATGGCCTCGCGATAGCGTTCGGGGATGGCGCCGAACAGCTCGATGGTGAGATAGGAGATGCAGGCGCGGGCGTCGACCACCTTGTCCTCGACGATGGCGCCGGTGGGGCAGGCCGTGCGACAGGCGCTGCAGCTGCCGCAGTGCTCGCGGTCGAAGGGCGGATCGACGGGCAGCGGCAGGTCGACGTAGAGTTCGCCAAGAAAGAACAGCGAGCCGGCCCGCGGGTTGAGCAGCATGGCATTCTTGCCCACCCAGCCCAGCCCGGCCTTGCTCGCCAGGGCGCGCTCCATTACTGGCGCCGAGTCGACGAAGGCGCGATAGCCGAAGGGCCGACCTTCTGCTCGATCCACCCGGCCAGCGTGGCCAGGCGCTTGCGCATCAGCTTGTGGTAGTCGCGGCCCACCGCATAGCGTGATACATAGGCCGTCTGCGGCTGCCCCAGCACCTTGGCGTTCTCCACCTCGGCCGGCAGGTAGTCCAACCGCACGCTGATCACCCGCAGCGTGCCGGGCACGAGTTCCTCGGGCCGGGTGCGCTTGGTGCCGTGCTTGGCCATGAAGCCCATTTCGCCGTGGTAGCCGGCATCGAGCCAGCGCAGCAGGTGGCGCTCGTCCTCGGCCAGGTCGACATCGGTGATGCCCACCTGCTGGAAACCGAGCTCGCGCCCCCAGGTCTTCAGGGTCGCGGCCAGCTCGGCCAGGGTGTCGACATCTAGGGGCGTGCGGGAGCTCATGATCGAGAAAAAACCGGGTAAAAACGTGGCGGGGGATTGGCTTGCGCGCTGCGCTGCTTACACTCGCATCATAAAGCAACGCGGGCAGGGGAGACACCGGATGTCCGGGAATCGTACCGACCAGGCGCCGTTTGAACTGCGCCCCCTCTACCGAGCCGAGCAGGTTCGCGAGCTCGACCGGCGCACCATTGAGGGAGGGGTCGATGGCTTCGCGCTGATGCAGCGCGCCGCCACGGCAGCTTGGCAGAGGCTTAGGACGCACTGGCCGGGGATCAAGCGCATTACGGTGCTGTGCGGCGGGGGCAATAACGGTGGCGATGGCCATGTGCTGGCGGCACTGGCGGCTGGCGCCGGGGTGGCGGTGCAGCGTATCGCGCTCAGGCAGCGTGAGGCGCTGGAGGGCGATGCCGCGCGTGCGGCCGACATGGCCAGCTCAGTGGGCGTCGCGCTCGAACCCTGGCGCCAGGGGATGCTGCTCACCGGCGAGGTGATCGTCGATGCGCTGCTTGGCACCGGGCTCGGCGGTGAAGTGCGAGGTGATTTCCGTGCCGCCATCGAAGCGATCAACGCCAGCGGGCTGCCGGTGCTGGCCATTGACATCCCCAGCGGGCTCGCCGCGGACACCGGGGCGGAGCTTGGCGTGGCGGTACGTGCCACCCGTACCGTGACCTTCATCGGCGACAAGATCGGCCTGCACACCGGGCGTGCGCCGGCGCTGACCGGCGAGGTGCACTTTCGCCCGCTGGGCGTCGATGCGCGCCGCCATGACGACTTGCGACCGGTGGCGGAGCTGCTTGACCAGACGCTGCTGCCTGTGTGGCTACCTCCGCGCGAACGTGATGCCCACAAGGGGCGATGGGCCATGTGCTGGTGCTGGGCGGCGCCCCGGGCTTCGGTGGCGCGGCGCTGCTGGCCAGCGAGGCGGCGGCGCGGCTGGGCGCCGGCAAGGTGAGCCTGGCCACGGCTCCGGAACATGTGAGCGCGAGCCTGACCTATCGGCCCGAAGTGATGGTGCACGGCATGCGCGGTGTCGCCGAGCTGGGCGAGTTGCCGCAGCAGGCCAGCGTGCTGGTGGTGGGGCCGGGGCTGGGCCAGGCCGCCTGGGGCCAGGCCATGCTGCAGGCGGCGCTGGCCGCTTCACGACCGCTGGTGGTGGATGCCGATGGGCTCAACCTGCTGGCCTCTCGTTTCACCGGCCAGCGGCGTGATGACTGGATCCTCACGCCGCACCCGGGCGAGGCTGGCCGGCTGCTGGGCTGCAGCGCGGCAGAGGTGGAGGCCGACCGCCCTGCGGCGGCGCGCGAGCTGCAGCGGCGTTTCGGCGGCGTGGTCGTGCTCAAGGGCGCCGGTAGCCTGGTGGTCGGCCCGGCCGGCATGGCGGTATGCCCCTACGGCAACCCTGGCATGGCCTCGGGGGGCATGGGCGATGTACTGGCCGGCATGCTCGGTGCGCTGATCGCCCAAGGGCTGGAGCTTGAAACCGCCGCCCGCCTGGGCGTGATGGTGCATGCCCTGGCGGCCGACCAGGCCGCCCACGACGGTGGCGAGCGTGGTCTGCTGGCGGCTGATCTGGCATCCTATGCGCGACGCCTGATCAACGCCGGAAGCGGTCCGCTCATAAGGTAACGACGATGCGCATGCGACTCGAAAACGAAGACCGGCAGGTGGCCTTTGGCCGGGCGCTCGGTGCCGCCATGCAAGGCTGTGGGCGCCTCTACCTGGAAGGCGACCTGGGCGCGGGAAAGACCACCCTGACACGCGGCATCTTGCGGGCCTACGGTCACCAGGGCGCCGTCAAGAGCCCAACCTATACCCTGGTCGAGCCCTATGAGCTCGATAACGGGAGGCTTTACCATTTCGACCTCTACCGCCTGGGTGACCCGGAGGAGCTCGAGTTCATCGGTGGCCGGGATCTGTTCGCCGAAGACGCCCTCTGCATTGTTGAATGGCCAAGCCGCGGGCAGGGTTGGCTACCGCTGCCGGACCTCACCGTCGAGCTGGCGCTGGCTGAACCGGGTCGTGCCGTAACTCTGACGTCCCATACCGAACATGGCCGGGCGGTGCTGGCGAGACTGGCCGAGGACGCCGCCTGGAAAGACGCTATTGCCGAGCGGGAAAGCCAAACACCGTGATAACGATGCGATATGGGGCCTACGGGCCGAGTACATGGATGACACGCTGGCGCAGGTATTTGACCGGTGTGCTGCTGTTGCCGCTGTGGCTGGCCGGCATGGCGCAGGCGGCGCAGGTGGACAATATCCGCCTATGGGCCGCCCCCGACCATGCGCGGCTGGTGTTCGATCTGTCCGGTCATACCGAAGCCAGTGTCTTTACCCTTGACGGCCCCAGGCGATTGGTCATCGATCTCGAACATAGCGGGCTCAATACCGATCTGGCGAGTCTCAACCTGGATGGCAGCGCGATCACTGCCGTGCGCAGCGGCAAGCTCGACGGCAACGGCCTGCGCGTGGTGCTGGAGCTGTCCCGCGAGGTGGAGCCGCGCCATTTCACGCTGCCCCCCAACGACCAGTACGGCCATCGCCTGGTAGTGGATATGGAGTACCCCGGCGAAAGCGCCGTGCAGAACCCCATCGACCCCATCGAGGCAATGATTCGCGAGCAGGAGCTGGCTGCCGAACGGCGCCGTGCCGAGACCTCGGCCGGCCCGCGGCAGGAGGCGGCGATTGCGGCAACGCAGCAGCCGGCCGCTCCCCACCCGCGGCGCGACATCATCATCGCCATCGATCCCGGCCACGGCGGCGAGGACCCGGGGCCATCGGCCCTGGCGGGACCCGCGAGAAGGACGTGGTCATGGAGATCAGTCGCCGCCTGCAGCGGCTGGTAGACAACGCCGAGGGTTTCCGTGCGGTGATGATCCGTGATGGCGACTACTACGTTGGCCTGCGCCAGCGTACGCGCATCGCTCGTGAGCAGAAGGCCGATTTCTTCGTCTCGATCCACGCCGATGCCTTCAACAGCCCGCGGCCCAGCGGCAGCTCGGTCTATGCGCTCTCTCAAAGCGGTGCCACCTCGGAAACCGCCCAGTGGCTGGCCGCCAGCGAGAACCGGGCCGACCTGATCGGCGGCGTCGACGGCAACCTGTCGCTCAACGACAAGGACGAGGTGCTGCGCGGCGTGCTGCTCGATCTGACCATGACCGCCACCCTCAACGACTCGCTCTCCATCGGCGGTCAGGTACTCGACCAGCTCGGGCGCGTCAACCGGCTGCATCGCAGCCGCGTCGAGCAGGCCGGCTTCATGGTGCTGAAGTCGCCGGACATCCCGTCGCTGCTGATCGAGACGGGATTCATCTCGAACCCGGACGAGGAGCGCCGCCTGCGCGACTCGGGGCACCAGCAGCGGCTGGCCGAGTCGATCTTTGCCGGTATCAGCGAACACTTCCGGCGCAACCCGCCGCCGGCCAGCCTGCTGGCCTGGCAGCGCGACAACCGGCGCACGCCCTCGGCCAACGAGTACCGTATCCAGCCTGGGGATACGCTGTCGACCATCGCCGCCCGGCATGGGGTGCCGGTGGCGCAGCTCAAGCAGGCCAATGAGCTCAATGGCGACGTCATTCGGGTCGGTCAGGTGCTGCGGATTCCGCGCTCATGACGGCAGTGGCAGGGCAGGGGCGGCGCATCCAGGTGCTCGACCCGCGGCTGGCCAACCAGATTGCCGCGGGCGAAGTGGTCGAACGACCCGCCTCGGTGGTCAAGGAGCTGGTCGAGAATGCCATCGACGCCGGCAGTCGCCGCATCGAGGTGGAGCTGGAGGCCGGCGGCTGTCGGTTGATCCGCGTTCGTGACGACGGCAGCGGCATCGGCGAGGCCGACCTGCCGCTGGCGTTGGCGCGCCATGCCACCAGCAAGATCGTGTCGCTCGAGGAGCTGGAAGGCGTGGCCAGCCTTGGCTTTCGCGGCGAGGCGCTCGCCTCCATCAGCTCGGTCTCGCGGCTGGAGCTGGTGGCCAATGTCGATGACGACCCGCGCGGCGGCTGGCGTGTGGTGGCCGAAGGGCGCCACATGGAGCCGCGCGTCAGCCCGGCCCCGCATCCTCGTGGCACCTCGGTGACGGTTCGCGACCTGTTTTTCAATACCCCGGCGCGGCGCAAGTTCCTGCGTACCGAGAAGACCGAGTACGGCCACGTGGAGGAGGCGTTTCGCCGCCTGGCGCTGTCGCGCTTCGATATCGCCTGGGTGCTGCGCCACAACCAAAAGACTGTACACCAGCTACCCGCGGGCGACGACCCGACCCGCCGCGAGCGGCGCATTGCGGCGCTGCTGGGCAAGGGCTTCGTCGATCACGCCTTGCACCTGGACCTGGCGGCGGGCTCGCTGCGCCTATGGGGCTGGGTCGGCCTACCCACCCATTCCCGCGCCCAGGCCGACCAGCAGTACTTCTTCGTCAACGGCCGCGTGGTGCGCGATCGGCTGGTGGCACACGCCATTCGCCAGGCCTATCGCGACGTGCTGTTCCATGGCCGGCACCCGGTGTTCGTGCTCTACCTGGAGGTCGACCCCACGGTGGTGGATGTCAACGTGCACCCCACCAAGCATGAGGTGCGCTTCCGCGATGGCCGCCTGGTGCACGATTTCCTCTTCTCCAGCCTGCACCGGGCGCTGGCCGAGGCGCGCCCGGCGGAACGCGAGGCCCACGCCGATGGCGCTGTAGCCGAGCATGACGATACCGCAGAGGTGCGCGAGCCTGCACCGCGCTGGCAGCAGCAGCCCATGGCGCTGCACGCCACGGGCGAGTCACCGGAGCGGGTCACCGCCGATCGCGTGCGTGCCTTCATGAACGGCTATCGTGCGCTGCACCCCGAGCACGAGGAGCGCCTGCTGACGCCGCAGCCGGCCGAGGCCGGGGCGGATGCCGCCGTGGCATCGCCGCCGGTGGAGGGTGCCGTTGGCGTGGGCCAGGCAGCGGCGCTGCCCGCCTCGGAAGAGGGCAGTGGCATCCCACCCCTGGGCTTCGCCATCGCCCAGCTGCACGGCATCTACATCCTCTCCCAGACCGCCCAGGGCATGATCATCGTCGACATGCATGCGGCCCACGAGCGTATCGTCTACGAGCGCATGAAGGCTCAGGTTCACGGTGGCGCGCTGCAGACGCAGCCGCTGCTGGTACCGGTCTCGCTGGCAGCGAGCCATGCTGAGGTGGCCACCGCCGAGGCCGAGCGCGAGGCGTTTGCTCGCCTGGGCGTCGAACTGGACGTGGCCGGTCCGGAGACGCTGCTGGTACGCCAGGTGCCGGCACTGCTGGCCGATGCCGACGTCGAGCCCCTGATTCGCGACATGCTGGAAGACCTGGAGCGTTACGGGCGCTCCGACCGTCTCGAGGCCAGTATCAATGAGCTGTTGGCGACGATGGCCTGCCATGGCAGCGTGCGCGCCAACCGGCGTCTGACGACAGCGGAAATGAACGCCCTGCTGCGCGATATGGAGCGCACCGAGCGCAGCGGCCAGTGCAACCACGGCCGTCCCACCTGGACCGAGCTGTCGCTGAAGGCGCTGGACCGCCTGTTCCTGCGCGGCCAGTAAGGAGCTAGCCCCATGCGCGACCGTCGTCCGCTTGCCCTGCTGCTGATGGGCCCGACCGCCGCCGGCAAGACCGACCTGGCCATCGCGCTGCACGACCGGCTCGACTGCGAGCTGATCAGCATGGATTCGGCCATGGTCTACCGCGGCATGGATATCGGCAGTGCCAAGCCCTCGGCTGAGGAGCTGGCCCGAGCGCCGCACCGCCTGATCGATATCCGCGACCCGGCCGAGCCCTATTCGGCAGCGGAGTTCCGCGAAGATGCTCGTCGCGAGATGCGCCAGATCACCGCGGCGGGACGCGTACCGCTGATCGTCGGTGGCACCATGATGTATGCCAAGCGCCTGCTCGAGGGAGTGGCCAACCTGCCGTCGGCAGACCCGGCGATACGTGCCGAACTCGAACGGCAGGCCCGCGAGCAGGGGCTGGCGGCCCTGCATGCGGCGCTGGCCAGGGTCGATCCCGAGTCGGCCCGGCGCATCCATCCCAACGACCCCCAGCGCCTGATGCGTGCGCTTGAAGTCTATCGGGCCAGCGGCCAGACGCTGTCGGCGCTATGGCGACAGCAGCAACCGGAAACCTTTCCCTGGAGGGTGTTGTCGATAGGAGTCGCGCCGGCCGAAAGACGCGTGCTCCACGAGCGGATCGCTGCTCGTTTCGACGTGATGCTGAGGGCCGGGTTGATCGAGGAGGTGGCTCGACTCAAGGCCCGAGGCGACCTGCATCTCGGCCTGCCTTCGATGAAGAGCGTGGGCTACCGTCAGGTGTGGGAATACCTCGATGGCGACGCTGATATCGCGTCGCTCAGGCAGCGAACCGTGGTGGCCACGCGGCAGTTGGCAAAACGCCAATTGACCTGGCTGCGCAGCTGGCCGGAGCTACACTGGTTCGATACCGAGGGCGGCGATACCCTTGGTGAGGTCTTGAAATTCGTGCGCCAATTCAGCTCTTAGCGTAAGATGATGGCTTCGAGTGGCCGGGTGACCAGGCCGAGCCGGCAGGGTGTCTTGCCTGCTGGCAGACAACTCAAGAACACAACTTCCACCCCTCATGAGAAAGTTTTAGGGAGAGGTAACATGTCCAAAGGGCAGTCCCTTCAAGACCCGTACCTGAATATTCTGCGCAAGGAGCGCATTCCGGTGTCGATTTTCCTGGTCAACGGCATCAAGCTGCAGGGTCAGATCGAATCCTTCGACCAATTCGTCATCCTGCTGCGCAATACCGTCAGCCAGATGGTCTACAAGCATGCCATCTCCACCGTGGTGCCGTCGCGCAACGTGCGCCTGCCGCCGCAGGATCCTGCCGCTCAGTCGGACAGCAACGCGTGAGGAAATTGATTGTTCTTTGAACGTCCCGACGCCGGCGAAACGGCGGTACTGGTTCATGTAGATTTTCATGACGAGCGCGAACGTGAAGACCCGGGTGAATTCCTGGAACTGGTACGTTCCGCGGGGGCCGAGCCGGCCATGTTGCTCAGCGGCAGCCGGCATCGGCCGGACTCGCGCACCTTCATCGGCACCGGCAAGCTGGAAGAACTTCGCGAAGCCCTGAGCCTTCACGGTGCGGAGCTGGTGATCTTCAACCATGGCTTGAGCCCGTCCCAGCAGCGTAACCTGGAGCGCGAGCTAAAGTGTCGGGTGCTCGATCGCACCGGCCTGATCCTCGATATCTTCGCCCAGCGGGCGCGTACCCACGAGGGCAAGCTGCAGGTCGAGCTGGCCCAGTTGGAATACATGTCGACCCGGCTGGTGCGCGGCTGGACCCACCTGGAGCGTCAGAAGGGCGGCATCGGCCTGCGCGGCCCCGGCGAGACGCAGCTCGAGACCGACCGACGCCTGCTGCGCGCCCGCATCAAGGCCATCCACAAGCGCCTCGATAAGGTGCGCAGTCAGCGCAGCCAGAACCGCCGTGCGCGTGCCAGGGCCGAGATACCCAGCGTGTCGCTGGTTGGCTATACCAACGCCGGCAAGTCGACATTGTTCAATGCGCTGACCGCCGCGAAGGTGTACGCCGCCGACCAGCTCTTCGCGACGCTCGATCCTACGCTGCGTCGGCTGGAGATCGGCGACGTGGGCCCGGTGGTACTGGCGGATACCGTCGGTTTCATCCGCCACCTGCCGCACAAGTTGGTCGAGGCCTTCCAGGCCACGCTGCAGGAAGCGGCCGAGGCGACCCTGCTGGTGCATGTGATCGACGCTGCCGACCCGGACCGGGAGCTCAACGTGACGCAGGTCGAGGGCGTGCTCAACGAGATCGGCGCGCTGGACGTGCCGATGCTCAAGGTGATGAACAAGATCGATCTGCTCGACAGCGCCCCACGCATCGAGCGTGACGGCCACGGTCGCCCCGAGGTGGTGTGGCTGTCGGCGCGCGACGGGCGAGGGCTGGAGCTGTTGGCGCAGGCCCTGTCGGAATGCCTGGCCGATGATGTCATCGGATTCAGCTTGACCCTGTCGCCCGAGCAGGGCCGCCTGCGTGCGGCGCTGCATGAGCTGGACGCCGTGCGCGAGGAGCGTTTCGAGGACGAGGGCAGCGTCAGCCTCGACGTACGCCTGCCGCGCCGTGACTTCCTGCAGCTGATGTCACGGCTGGGAGAGCGCGCAGACGATTATCTTCCACCGGAGCTTCGTTCGCGTCCGGTATGGGAGGAGTAAGCTTTTTTGCTGTCCCAGCATGTGGATGGTCCCCGAGAGACTAGAACTCCCGGCACCTGGCATGGTGTCGCAGATAACAGGATGGCAACCGACGTCTCGCTGCCTGAGGCATGTCGGCGGTGAGGCAACGCAGAGTGGAGACGACGTATGGCTTGGAATGAGCCTGGTGGTGGTGGCAACCAGCATGACCCCTGGAGCGGTGGAGGCCGCCGCAATGGAGGGAATGGTGGCAGCAATGGCGGGGGCGGTGGCAACCGCGGGGGCAACCAGGGACCACCCGATCTTGACGAAGCCCTGAAGAAATTCCAGGACAAGCTCAACTCGATGCTGGGTGGTCGTGGTGGGAAGGGCGGCGGCGGGCAAGGTGGTAAGGGTGGCGGCGGTCGGCCGCGCAATACCTTCGCCTTGCCGGGCCTGCTGCTGATCATCGCGCTGGGTATCTGGGGCGCCATGGGCTTCTACCTGGTCGACCAGGCCGAGCGGGGCGTAGTGCTGCGCTTTGGCAAGTTCCAGGAAGTGGTGGGCCCGGGCCTGCACTGGAACCCGCCGTTGATCGACGACGTGCGCATGGTCAACGTGACCCGCGTTCGCTCCCTGACCCAGACCCAGTCGATGCTGACCCGCGACGAGAACATCGTTGAGGTCGAGATCTCAGCGCAGTACCAGGTCAACAACCCGCGCGACTTCGTGCTCAACGTGCGCAATCCGCAGCTCTCCATCGAGAACGCGCTGGATTCGGCGTTGCGTCACGTGGTGGGTGGTACCGACATGATCGAGATCCTGACCTCGGGCCGTGAGATTCTCGGCAGCTCCGTGGCCAGTCGCCTGCAGACCTACCTGGACAGCTACGGCACCGGTATCCGGCTGCAGACCATCAACATCGAATCCACCTCGGCACCCGCCGCCGTCATCGATGCCTTCGACGACGTGATCCGGGCGCGCGAGGATCGTCAGCGCACCATCAACGAAGGCATGGCCTACGCCAATGCCATCATTCCCGCCGCCCAGGGTCAGGCCCAGCGCCTGGTCGAGCAGGGCCAGGGGTATCGTGAGTCGGTGGTGGCCGAGGCCCAGGGTCAGGCCAACCGCTTCAATGCACTGCTGAGCCAGTACCGCAATGCGCCGGAGATCATGCGCGAGCGTCTCTATCTCGACGCCATGGCCGAGGTCTTCGGCCAGACGCCGAAGGTGCTGATCGATGTCGCAGACGACGCGCCGCTGATGTACCTGCCGTTGGACCAGCGTCCCGGCGGTGCGACCCAGGGCGGTGGCAACGGCGACGCTGCACGCGGCGAGAGCGGCGAGCTGGACCCGCGCGTGCTCGAGCGGCTGCGCACCACTTCCAGCACGCAGCCCAGTAACAGCAGCGGTATCCGCAGGGAGGGTCGCTAAATGGTCAACAATCGTTCACTGATCATCGTGGGCGGTCTGGCGGCCATCGCCTGGCTTGCCAGCAACAGCCTCTATGTGGTCGACGAGACCCAGCGCGCAGTGAAGCTGCGCTTCGGTGAAGTCATCGAGGAGAACATCCAACCGGGCCTGCACTTCAAGGTGCCGATCACCCAGACGGTGCGCAAGTTCGATACCCGGGTGCTGACGCTGGATACCGACACCAGCCGCTACCTGACCCTGGAGCAGAAGGCGGTAATCGTCGACTCCTACGTCAAGTGGCAGGTGGTCAACCCGACGCGCTACTACGAGGCCACGGCCGGTGACGAGATGATGGCGGTGCGCCTGATTCAGCCGCGGGTCGACGAGAGCCTGCGTAACGAGTTCGGCCGCCTCGACCTGCAGCAAATCATCGCCGAGCGCCGCGACGACCTGATGACGCGCCCCACCCAGGAGCTCGACTCGCTGATGCGCGAAGAGCTTGGGGTCGCGATCCGCGACGTACGGGTGAAGCGTATCGACCTGCCGGAAGATGTCTCCACGGCGGTCTTCGAGCGGATGCGCTCCGAACGTGAGCGGGAAGCGCGCGAGTGGCGCGCTCAGGGGCAGGAGGAGGCCGAACGCATTCGCGCCAACGCCGACCGTCGCCGCCAGGTTCTGCTCGCTCAGGCCACCGAGCGTGCCGAGACCCTGCGCGGTGAAGGGGACGCCGAGGCTGCCGGCATCTTCTCCGAGGCGTACAGCCAGGACCCGGAGTTCTTCTCCTTCTGGCGTAGCCTCAACGCCTATCGTGCGAGCTTCGATGGCGAGCGGGACCTGCTGGTGCTCGACCCGACCAGCGACTTCTTCCGCTACCTGCGCACACCGGCGATGCCGCAGCAAAACTGAAGTCGGCAGCGGCAGGGTGGCGCGAGCCTCCTGCCGTCACCGCCACGTCTGGGGTTCAACCCGGCGGCAAACGTGATAGAATCCTTGAACCGGGCGTGGCCCGGTTTTTGTGGGCGCTTTCCGCTTATCGTGTCTTTTCGCCCACCGCTACCCTCTAGCAGGACTGACAACATGACCATTGCTGACCGCTGGCTCTTGCCCGACGGCATGGACGAGGTGCTGCCACCGCAGGCGAGCCGCATGGAAGAGCTGCGCCGCGCGCTGCTCGACCTTTACCATTGCTGGGGCTACGACCAGGTGATGCCGCCGCCGGTGGAGTTCCTCGATTCGCTGCTGACCGGCACCGGAACCGACCTCGACCTGCAGACGTTCAAGCTCACCGACCAGTTGACCGGCCGCATGATGGGCGTGAGTGCCGATGTCACCCCGCAGGTGGCGCGCATGGACGCCCACTCCATGCGTCACCAGGGGCCGGCGCGGCTGTGCTACTGCACCAATGTGCTGCGGGCCAAGGCCGACCAGCACCAGGGCGGACGTAGCCCGGTCCAGGTGGGCGTGGAGCTGTTCGGGCACGGCGGACGTGAAGCCGACCTCGAGATTCTCAACCTGGCGCTGGCCAGCCTGGAAGGTGGCGGGGGCCGAAGAGGTCCACCTGGCGCTGGGGCATATCGGCATCTACCGTAGCCTGGTGCAGGCGGCCGATCTCGATGCCGAGCAGGAGCGGGCGCTGTTCGAAGCGCTGGAGCTGAAGTCGCCGGGTGCCCTGGCCGAGCAGGTGTCGCAGGCGGTGCGCGACCCGGCGCTGGGCGAGATGTTCCTGGCCCTGGGCGATCTGCACGGTGGACCCGAGGTGCTTGAGCGGGCGCGCGACCAATTTGCCGGCGCCCCGCCGGCGGTCGGCGAGGCGCTGGCGCAGCTGCAGGCGCTCTATCGCGGCGTGGCCCAGCAGCACCCGGAGGTGGCGCTCTACTTCGATCTTGCCGAGCTGCGTGGCTACCAGTACCACACCGGCATGATGTTCGCTGCCTTCGTGCCGGGCTACGGGCAGGCCCTGGCCAAGGGCGGCCGCTACGACGATACCGGTAAGGCCTTCGGGCGGGCGCGTCCGGCCACGGGCTTTTCCATGGACCTCAAGCTGCTGGCGACCCTGGTGCACAGCGAGCCGGCCTGCGACGGGGTCTGGGCGCCGGCCGAGGGCCAGGGCGTTGGCGAGGCCATCGCGGCGCTGCGTGCCGCCGGGCGTCGTGTGGTGCAGGCCTTGCCGGGGCAGGGTACCGCTCCCCAGGCGCACCGCTGCAGCCACAGGCTGGTCCATCGCGATGGGCAATGGCAGATAGAGGCGCTCTAGCGCCGACACGGGACACCACCGGCAGGCGGCCGGTTATCGAACGCGGCCCACGGGCCGGATGATCGACGCGCCCACCAGGCGCTGACACAAGAGAAGAGAACACCATGGGTAAGAACGTAGTCGTACTGGGCACTCAGTGGGGTGATGAAGGCAAAGGCAAGGTCGTCGACCTGCTCACCGAGTCTGCAGCGGCGGTGGTCCGCTTCCAGGGCGGGCACAATGCCGGCCATACCCTGGTGATCGACGGCGAGAAGACTGTTCTGCACCTCATCCCCTCGGGCATCCTGCGCAAGGATAAGACCTGCGTTATCGGCAACGGCGTGGTGCTCTCGCCGGAGGCGCTGATCAAGGAAATCCGCGAGCTCGAGGCCAAGGGCGTGCCGGTGCGCGAGCGTCTGCGCCTGTCGCCGGCGTGCCCGCTGATCCTGCCCTATCATGTGCGCCTCGATCTGGCCCGCGAGAAGGCCCGCGGCGTGGCCAAGATCGGCACTACCGGTCGCGGCATCGGCCCGGCCTACGAGGACAAGGTGGCGCGCCGTGGTCTGCGCCTGGGCGACATGCTGCACCGCGAGCGCTTTGCCTCCAAGCTCGGCGAAGTGCTCGACTACCACAACTTCGTGCTGGTCAATTACCATGGCGAGGCGGCGGTCGACTTCCAGGAAGTGCTCGACAGCGCCATGGCCATGGCCGAGGAGCTGCGGCCGATGGTCTGCGACACCGTTAGCATGGTGCATGAGCTGCGCCGCGCCGGCGAGAACATCCTGTTCGAAGGTGCCCAGGGGTCGCTGCTGGATATCGACCACGGCACTTATCCGTTCGTGACCAGCTCCAATACCACGGCGGGTGGCACCGCCACCGGTTCCGGCGTGGGTCCGCTTTACCTGGACTACGTGCTGGGTATCACCAAGGCCTACACCACGCGCGTGGGCTCCGGCCCGTTCCCCACCGAGCTGTTCGACGAGCATGGCCGCCACCTGGCCGAGCGCGGCCATGAGTTCGGTGCCACCACCGGCCGTCCGCGCCGCTGTGGCTGGTTCGATGCCGTGGCGCTGCGTCATGCGGTGCAGATCAACTCGGTCTCGGGCATCTGCCTGACCAAGCTTGATGTGCTCGATGGCCTGGAGAACATTCGCGTCTGCGTCGGCTATCGCAGCAAGGACGGCGAAGTGATGGAGAACCCGGTCGACTCCGAGGGCTACGAGGCGGTCGAACCGGTTTACGAGGACCTGCCGGGCTGGAGCGAATCGACCCTTGGCGCCAAGCGCATCGAGGACCTGCCGGCCAACGCCCGCTCCTACATCAGCTTCCTCGAGGAGAAGGTCGGTACCTCCATTGACATCGTCTCCACCGGACCGGATCGCAACGAGACCATCGTGCTGCGCAACCCGTTCGACGCGTAAGTAGCGCGCGGCGGAGCTGTGGCCGCTCCGCTGTTGCTACCGCACTGCAAAGGCCGGCACCCAGTGCCGGCTTTGCGTTGTACCGCCTTCAGCGCGCCTGCTGTACGCAGGCCTGCATGCGGGCCAGGAACACCGCCATGATCCGCTCGTACAGCTCCCGCCCCAGCACGGCATCCTCGATGCCGGCGTCGACGTTGGGGTTGTCGTTGACCTCGATGACTACCACACGCTCGCCGCTCTGCTTGAGATCAACCCCGTAGAAGCCGTTACCGATCAGGCGGGTGGCCTTCAGCGCTGCCTTGATCACGGTGGGTGGCACATCCTCCGGGTCATGGGTGGTGAAGCCGCCGCTCTTCACCTGCGCTCCGGAGTGGTCATAGATCTGCCAGTGGCCACGGGCCATGTAGTAGCGGCTGGCAAACAGCACCTGGCCATCGAGCACGCCGATGCGCCAGTCGTATTCGGTGGGCATCCACTCCTGCAGCAGCAGCAGGGCCGAGTCGTCGAACAGCCGAGTCGACTCCCGCTCGAGCTGGGAGAGGGACTCGACTTTGACCACTCCCCGCGAAAAGGAGCCGTCGGGAATCTTGAGCACGAGGGAAAGCCCAGCCCGGCAATCTGCTCGGCCAGGGGCGGCGGTCGCGGCGCTTGAGCAGCACGCCGTCGGGGGCGGGAACGCCACGGGCCCGCAGCAGAGCATGCAGGTACACCTTGTTGGTGCAGCGCAGGATATCCTGCGGTGCGTCGATCACCACCAGGCCGGCATGCTCGGCCAATCGGGCCATGCGATAGGTATGGTGGTCCAGTGCCGTGGTCTCGCGGATGAACAGCGCGTCGAACTCGGCCAGCCGCCCGGCATCGCGTCGAGTGATCAGCGAGACATCGATGCCCAGCTTGCGCCCGGCGCGAATGAACGCCTTGAGCGCGCTGCGGTTGCTCGGCGGCAGGGCCTCCTTGGGGTCGACCAGAATTGCCAGGTCGAAGCGGTAGCGCCGCCGCGCCTTGGGGGTTCGCCAGACCTTACGTGAATGGCGGTTGAGCGCCGTGGCGAACAGGTCCTGTTCCTCAGCGTTGAGGTCGCGCAGGCGAATCGGCTTCAGGCGTGACAGACGCCACAGGTCGTGCCGCCGGACCAGGCGAGCTTCGAGCAGCGGGCAGGGTAGGCGTTCGAAGAGCTTGCGGGCCAGGCGGGCCAGGGCCGGTTCCAGGCACTCGCCGAACAGCACGCGCAGCGTCAGGCTGTCGCCGGTCAGGCGGCCTTGGCGTGCCAACTCGCCCAGCAGCGGGCCCAACGAGTCGAGCTGCAGGTCGATCAGCGCCTTGCGCGACAGCTCGTTCAGCGTTTCCACCGTTGGCAGCACGCGCTGGCCGCGAGCCTGGGCCAGCAGCGAGACGTAGTACCCCGTGCCGAGGTAGTCGAGCTCACTGCTCAGGTTGATGATGTGGGTCGAGCGGTCCTGGTCGTCTCCCGATCGGTGGCGTCGATCCAGGGAAAGAAACTGATCGGCCGTGATCAGGTCCTCCGAAGGATAGTAGGGCCGCCAGTCTTCGAGGCGGTCGACGATGATGCGCAAGGGACACATGGGCGGATTCCCTGAACGGTTGGGGGTAGCCTCGAAACTGCGGCCAGCATGCCCGCGCGTCAGGTTATCGACAAGCGTGACGGCGGGTGAAATGATTTCATGTTGGCGGCGGCTGCGCGGGGCGTTGGCGCCATTTCTTCCTCTCGTTTACAAAATAGCCTTGTGGATGGACAGCATGCTCACAACGTTGCGTCAGGCATCGCCCGATGACCTGGAGGCGCTCTTTCGGCTGGAACAGGTGGCATTCAGCGGCGACCGTTTCAACCGCCGCCAGCTCTGGCATCTGCTCAACCGAGCGAACGCCCTTACGCTGGTGGCACAGGACGAGGCGGGAGAAAAGCTGCTGGGCTACGGCACCCTGCTGTTTCGCCAGGGCAGCCTGCGAGCACGTCTCTACTCCTTTTGCGTGCATCCGGAGGCCCGTGGCGGTGGGGTAGGGCGCCGGTTGCTGGAGGCGCTTGAACAAGCGGCGTTCGAGCGGGGCATCCTGGTGCTTGGGCTTGAGGTGCGGGCGGATAACCGCATCGCGCTTGGCCTCTATCGGCGCATGGGATTTCGGCTCGAACGCTGGCTCGACGCCTATTACGAAGATGGCTGCGCCGGCTGGCAGATGAGCAAGTCGCTGCTTCCGGCAACCGACTGATCGCGCTGCGCAGGGTGGCGCCGGTGCTGGTAGACTTTGCTCACCCTATCGCCACCAGGACAAGCACATGCCCTCTTTCGATATCGTCTCCGAATTCGATAAACATGAAGCCAGCAATGCCGTCGACCAGGCCAACCGCGAGGTTCAGTCGCGCTTCGATTTCAAGGGCGTGACGGCCAGCTTCGAACTCGACGGGGAGACGGTGCAGCTCGAAGCCGAAGTCGATTTCCAGCTCAAGCAGATGGTCGACGTGCTGCGCAACCGCCTTATCGCGCGCGGCATCGACGCACGCTGCATGGATGTTCAAGAACCTGAGCTCTCGGGCGTGCGCGCCCGCCAGAAGGTGGTGCTCAAGCAGGGGCTTGAGCAGAAGGAAGCCAAGGATATCGTCAAGCGCATCAAGGACAGCAAGCTCAAGGTCCAGGCACAGATCCAGGGCGAGAAAGTGCGGGTGACCGGCAAGAAGCGTGACGACCTGCAGCAGGTCATGGCGTTGCTGCGTGGGGAAGATGGCCCTGAGCTGGCCCTGCAGTTCGACAACTTCCGCGACTGAGGCGAGGCGATGGCCGGCAGCACGTGCGGCCATTTCTTGATCTATCTCAAATCAACGTAGTGGAAGCCTTGAAATTTTTACCGCCACCGCCAATTCTGCTCTTGCAATCGAGTGCCGTTCAGGCACGCCCCGATGCGTCACGAATGAGCAACGAACAGGAGGTGGCGTATGAATCTGCAGAAATTTTCCCCCTGGAACTGGTTCAAGAGCGAAAGCCACGATTCAGCGGCTCCGGCGCCGGTAGAGCCTCGGCACGGCGAGCTTTCGCCGCTGCTGGGCATGCACCAGGAACTCGATCGTTGGATGGACAACGTCATGCGTCAGTTCGGCATGCCGTCGCTTGAGAGCCGTTTTGGCGAGATGCCGGCACTGCTCAAGCCAAGGCTCGATATTGCCGAGCGCGACGATGCGTATGTGATCAGCATCGAGGTGCCGGGAGTCGACGAAAAGGATATCAAGCTGACCCTCGATGACCACCGCCTGGTCATCGAAGGCGAAAAGCGCCAGGAGTCCAGTTCCCAGGAGGATCGCTTCCAGCGTATCGAACGTTCCTACGGCAGCTTCCGGCGCGTGCTGGACCTTCCTGCGGATGCGCAGGTGGAAGAGATCCTGGCGTCTTTCAATCAGGGGGTGCTGACGGTGCGCGTGCCGCGCAGCGCCGATGCCAAACCGACCCGCCGCGAAATTCCCATCCGCTGAGTTTCGCTCCCTGTAGATGTTGACGAGCCCGCCGAGCGGGCTCGTTTGTCCTGCTAAACGGCGTCATAGCCACAGCCGATTGGCTGGTATTGCCAGCATGACCTTAAATGAAGGCATTCCCTTGCTGCCGCTGGAGATAGCGCATGTCTTCGCTTCGCCGCGCCGCCTTGATTGTCTTGGCCTGGGTCAGCTTCGCTCTGGGCGTCATCGGGGTCTTCGTGCCACTGATGCCGACCACCTGCTTCATGCTGCTGGCGGTATGGGCCGCGTCGCGGGGCTCGCCTCGCTTCGCCCTATGGATCCGTGAGCACCCGCGCTTCGGCCCCACCGTGGTCGCCTGGGAGGGAGAGCGGGCGATCCCGCGTCACGCCAAGTATCTCGCCGTGGCCATGCTGGGCTTCTCGGTGCTGGTGCTTGGCATCACCCTGAGCCTGGTGTGGTTGAAGCTGTTGTTGATCACCGGCCTGGTCCTGCTTGGCGCCTGGATTGCCACGCGGCCTGAACCCGCCGGGATCGAGGCCGCCTCCGCCCGGCTCGTGCGGCGCTGAACGCGGTGCGTTGGCCAGCGCTTGTGCCATCACTTTGAGCTTGGGGAGCGGGGCGCCTTACAATGGTGCCCAACCATGGACAGGAGCCGTTCACGATGTCTGACCCTAAGCCCACGTATCTCCACGACTATCGCCCCCCGCCTACCGTGTCACCCACGTCGAACTGAGCTTCGAGCTGGACCCAGCGGCGACCCGAGTCAAGGCAAGCCTGCAGATCGAGCGCCATCCCGAGTGTATGGCGCAGGAGGCACTGGTGCTCGACGGCGAACAGCTGACCCTCAAGCACATCGCCCTTGACGGCCAGCCGCTGGGCGGAGGCGACTACGCGCTGACCGAAACCGGGCTCACCGTGCATCGTCCCCGGCCAGCTTTCGGCTGGACACCGAAGTCGAGATCGCGCCCAAGGAGAACACGGCGCTCGAAGGGCTTTATCTCTCCAACGGCATGTACTGCACCCAGTGCGAGGCAGAAGGGTTCCGGCGCATCACCTTCTACCCCGATCGCCCCGACGTCATGGCCACCTTCTCGACCACGCTGATCGGCGATCGGGCGAGCCTGCCGGTCCTGCTCTCCAACGGCAATCCGGTAGAGCGGGGCGAGCTGCCCGGGGGCGCCACTTCGTTACCTGGCACGATCCCTTCCCCAAACCCAGCTACCTGTTTGCCCTGGTGGCCGGCGACCTGCAGAAGGTGGAGGATCGCTTTACCACGCGCAGCGGGCGCGAGGTCACGCTGCAGATCTGGGTCGAGGAGGAGAACCTGGGCAAGACCGACCATGCCATGGCCTCGCTCAAGCGCGCCATGACCTGGGATGAGGAGGCCTACGGCCGCGAGTACGACCTCGACCTGTTCATGATCGTGGCGGTCAACGATTTCAACATGGGCGCCATGGAGAACAAGGGGCTCAATATCTTCAATTCTGCAGCGGTGCTGACCCACCCCCATACCGCTACCGATGCCGCCTTCCAGAGAGTCGAGGGGATCGTCGCCCACGAGTATTTCCACAACTGGTCGGGCAATCGCGTGACCTGCCGCGACTGGTTCCAGCTCTCGCTGAAGGAAGGTTTCACGGTCTTTCGCGATCAGTGCTTCTCCGCTGACGTCAACTCGGCACCGGTCAAGCGTATCGAGGACGTCTCTTTCTTCCGCACCGCCCAGTTCGCCGAGGATGCCGGACCGACTGCCCACCCGGTGCGCCCCGACCACTACATCGAGATCGGCAACTTCTATACCCTGACCATCTACGAGAAGGGGCCGAGGTGGTGCGCATGCTCAGCAACCTGGTGGGCTGGGAGGCCTTCCGGCGCGGCAGCGACCTCTATTTCGAACGCTTCGACGGCCAGGCCGTGACCATCGAGGACTTCGTCGACTGCATGGCCGAGGCGTCGGGACAGGACCTCTCGCAGTTCATGCGCTGGTACGCTCAGGCTGGTACGCCAGAGATCGACGCCCACGGCGAGTACGACTACGCCAACGCCGAATATCGCCTAACGCTGCGCCAGCGCACACCGGCTACGCCCGGCCAACCGGAGAAGGCGCCGCTGCATATCCCGGTGCGCATGGGCCTGGTGGGCTCCAAGACCGGGCGTGACCTGCCGCTGACGCTCGATGGGGAGTCCCTCGGCAGCGACGGCGTCATCCACCTGCGCGAAGAGGAGCAGACCTTCGTCTTCACCGAGGTTGCCGAATCGCCAGTGCCCTCCCTGCTGCGCGGTTTCTCGGCGCCGGTTCAGCTGCGCTTCCCCTACAGTCGTGAGGAACTGGCCTTCCTGCTGGCCAACGATTCCGACGGTTTCAACCGCTGGGATGCGGGCCAGCGGCTGGCGATGCTGGCGTTGGACGACCTGATCGCCGCGCATCGTAATGGCGTGGAGAAGGTCATGGACCCGCGCGTGGTCGAGGCCTTCCGCGCTCTGATGGCGCATGGTGGCGACGACAAGGCCGTGCTGGCCGAGATGCTGACGCTGCCAAGCGAAGCCTATGTTGCCGAACAGCAGCCGCGGGTAGACGTCGAAGCCATACATGCTGCGCGCCGGTTTGTTGAGCAGTCGCTGGCCGCTGCCCTGCGCGACGACTTCCTGCATCTCTACCAGGACAATCACCGCGACACCCCCTACGCGCCGGAGCCCGAGCAGATCGGTGAGCGCAGCCTCAAGAACGTCGCGCTTGGCTACCTGATGGCGATCGAGGACGAGGAGGGCATCGAGCTTGCCCGTCGCCAGTTCGAGGCCGATCACAACATGACCGACGTGCGACAGGCGCTGACGCTGCTGACCCACAGCAGCCGCAGCGACCTGGCGGACCCGGCGCTGCGCACCTTTGGCGAGAAGTGGGCCCACGACCCGCTGGTGATGGACCAGTGGTTCGCCGTGCAGGTGACCCGGCCGCAGCCGGATGCGCTGGAGCGGGTGAAGTACCTGATGACCCACCCCGCCTTCTCGCTGAAGAACCCCAACAAGGTGCGTGCCCTGGTGGGAACGTTCGCCAACCAGAATCGCATCAACTTCCACCGTGCCGATGGCGAGGGTTACCGGCTGCTGGCCGATGTGGTGATCGAGCTGAACCGCCTCAACCCCGAGATCGCCGCCCGCCTGGTCACGCCTCTGACGCGCTGGCAGCGTTTCGATGAGGCGCGTCAGGCGCTGATGAAAGGCGAGCTCGAGCGCATTCGTGGCGAGAAGCTATCGCCCAACCTCTACGAGGTGATTGAGAAGGCGCTGGCCTGAGCCTGTGGCAGGGTATCGCCTTGCTAGGTGATACCCTGTCGTTTTTCAGGGCGGCGGAGGAAGGCAAGAGGGGGCAGCCAGGGGCTTGGCCCCAGGCTGGGGGTTCAGGCCGCCACGTGCGCGTTGTGCTGCGAAGGCGTCACTGGATAAGCCAGCTCAGTACGGTGACGCCAAGAATCGCCCAGATCAGCGTGGCTACCAGCCGCCGTCTCATCAGGGCGCGCAGCGCCAGGTAGAGTAGCCACAGGCCGACCAACAGGGTGGCCAGGCTCATCAGCGTCGGGGGATGCCCAGCGACGTGGAAAGCCCCTGCAGGAAACCCGCGAAGCGCCGCCCAGATTGTGGAAGAACAGGATCAGCAGATCCACCACGAAGCGGATGAGGTCGCCCAGGGTCTCGCCCAGCCAGCCGAAGAATTCCTGCATGGTAAACGGTGGCCTACTCGATCAGGTCGAGCACGGTGCCGACGATGTCATCCATGGTGACCAGCCCCAGCAGCCGGTTGTCCTCGAGCACCAGCACGCGCTTGACGATGCTGTCGGTCATCAGCCTGGCCACGTGGCGCACATCCAGCGACTCGCCGACGCCGATGGCAGGCTTGGCACAGACGTCGTAGACGTTGATCAGGTCGATATCGCCGTTTTCAGCCACGATGGTTTTGAGAATGTTGGTGTAGGTGATCAGGCCCCAGGCGTCGTGGGGGTCCTGCTGTTCCACCACCAGGTTCTTGAGGTTATGGCGCTTCATCAGCCCCAGGGCATCGCGCAGGGTGGCGAAGGGTGAGACCGTGACCACGTCACGCACCATGATGTCTTTGACCAGCATTGCGGTTCTCTCCGTCTATCGGTCAGGCCTCATGCCTGAGGCGTTCCTCGAAGCGTTTCACCTGGGCCATGTCGATGCCCCCAGGTGCTCGATCGGCAGCGTCATGACCAGCCCCTTGGAGCCCTCTCCGGTCGGATTGAGCACATGACGGATGGCCTTGAGCACCTTGAGCGAGAGCCCCTTCTCCAGGGTGATGAGCATGATGCTCTGGCTGCCCTCGAAGGTCAGGCCGAAAAAGGTCTTCTTGCGCTCGCCGCCGATGCCGCGGCCGGACATCAGCGTCATGCCGACGGCGCCTGCTTCGGTCGAGGCGTCGATGCACTCCTGCTCCAGCTCTTCGGGCACGATGGCAACCAACAGCGAAAACTTCATGTCGTCTTGCCTCCACGCTGCGCCACTCTTTCCATGAGAATGGCATAGACCATTACGGTCACGATAGGGAAGATCGAGGCGAAGGCGATCAGCCCGAAGCCGTCGATCAGCACGCTGCGTCCTTCGATCTGGCTGGCCAGGCCGATGCCCAGGGCGGT
Source organism: Halomonas sp. E19 (assembly GCF_052439355.1). NCBI lineage: Bacteria > Pseudomonadati > Pseudomonadota > Gammaproteobacteria > Oceanospirillales > Halomonadaceae > Halomonas > Halomonas sp. E19. The sequence goes on from NZ_JBNFWU010000001.1 coordinate 614,323, forward strand.
CACCAGCGGCACCGTGACCTCTGAGGTGGTCACGCCGCCCAGGTCGAAGGCCAGGGCCACGATATAGCGCGGTGCCAGGGCGGTCAGCAGGATCACCAGCACGTAGCCGCCAATGATGTAGTAGTGAATGGAGTCGCCGGTGATGATCCGGTGCACGCCGATGGTGATGCCGATGGCCACCCCGAGCGCGACCAGGATGCGGATCACGTTGCCCTGGATCTTGCCCGCTGCCGCTTCCTCGGCCTGCTGGCCCACGGCGATCAGGGCGGGCTCGGCCATGGTGGTGGCGAAGCCGATGCAGAAGGCGAAGAGATAGACCCATAGCCAGCTGTCGAAGGTGACCAGCTGTTCCGCCATGCTCTGGCCGATGGGAAACAGGCCTAGCTTGAGGCCCACCACGAAGGCATACAGCCCGACGATCACCAGCACGAAGCCGGCGCCGACCTTGACCGGGCTGGCCAGCGGGCGCCGCAGCACCACCAGCTGGAAGAACAGGATCACCAGAATGATCGGCAGCACATCGCGCAGCATGCCGAACAGGTCGAGGATCAGCACCAGCAGCCCCGAGGGCGCCTGAGCGTCGTCCTCGACCAGAGCCAGGGCGGCGGCGTTGGCCACGTCAGGGTCGGCGTAGACCAGGATGCCGTAGAGCTGCACGCTAATCATTGGCACCATGACCGCCAGCGCCACCAGGCCGAAGCCGTCGATCAGCGGGTTGCGCCCGCGGATGGAGGCGGCCAGCCCGATGCCCAGCGCCGCTATCAGCGGCACGGTAACGATGTTGGTGGTCACGCCGCCGGAGTCGTAGGCCAGCCCGACGATCTCCTCGGGCGCGAAGAAGGTCACCACCACCACCAGCACGTACCCCACGATCATGTACCAGTGCAACGGGTGGCCAAGGATGATGCGAAACACTCCGAGTGCCATCACCAGCCCCACTGAGGTCGCCACGATCAGGCGCAGGATGAGAGCGTCGATGCGTCCTTCGCTGATTAGCGCCGCCTGCTCGGCCACGGCGATCAGGGCGGGTTCGGCGACCACGGCGGAAAAGCCGATGGCGAACCCGAACAGCATCAGCAGCGGCATGGAGCCGCGCCGGGCGAACTGGTTGGCCAGCCGCTTGCCGACTGGAAAGATGCTCAGTTCGAGCCCCTGCAGGAACATCGCCACGCCCACCGCCACGATCAGCAGCCCTGCCGCCATGCTCAGGCCCCTTCGGGCCACTCCCGCAGCAACAAAGCCTGGAACGCTGCCACGACCACGATGATAGGCAGCAGGTTGCGCAGCGCATGGATTAGTGCGTGATAGAAATCCTTGAATTGCTGTGCCAATACCGACTCCCTGGAGCCCTGTTGCGTTGAGACGATGGCCAGTACCGGACTGTCGCGGGGGCGCGAACAGGCTAGCCTGTCAACTTTCGGCGGTTTGTGGTTGCCGTACTCGTCACTGCCGCGCGGGCGGCAACGGCGCGCTCACTATATCACCGGCCTTTAACCTTGAGCAGACGCTAATACGTGCGGTTTGATAGAAATCAAGCTTCGTCGTGCACCGGTAAGGAGAACAGAGAGATGAATGTCACCCTCATCATCGTGCTGGTGGCTATAGGCCTGATCGTGCTTTACGGGGTCAGCGTTTACAACCGCCTGGTGGCGTTGAAGAACCGCTACCAGAACGCCTTTGCCCAGATCGAGGTGCAGCTCAAGCGGCGCTACGATCTGATTCCCAATCTGGTGGAAACAGCCAAGGCCTACATGGCCCACGAGCGCGAGACGCTGCAGGCGGTCACCGAGGCGCGCAACGCCGCCCTGGCCGGCCTCAAGGCTGCAGCCGCACACCCGGGCGAGCCTGGCGTGATGGCCGAGCTGGCCGGGGCGGAAGGGGTGCTGGGGGCGGCCCTGGGGCGGCTCAACGTGACCATGGAAGCCTACCCCGATCTCAAGGCGTCGGAGAACATGCGCCAGCTCAGCGAAACGCTGACCAGCACCGAGAATCGCGTGGCCTTCTCCCGCCAGGCCTACAACGATGCTGTGATGCACTACAACTCCTACCGGCAGAGCTTCCCGCCGGTGCTGCTGGCCGGGCCGCTGGGCCACCGCGAAGACGCGGCGCTGCTGGAGTTCCAGGATAGTGCCGCCATCCAGGCGGCGCCGAGCGTCAGGTTCTGAGTCGCCGGCGCGAACGCTTGCAAGGAGACGCCATGGATTTCTTTGGTGCTCAGGCGCAGGCGCGCCGCCTGACGCTCCGCCTCATCGTCCTGCTCGTCATTGCGATCGTGGGCATGGTGGCGGCGGCAACGCTTGTCATCACCTTGGCGTTGGCGCTGTTCAATGAAAGTGCACCGCCCGGCACCGTAGCGAGCCCGCTCTTCGACCCGCTGCTGCTGGCAAGCGTGACGGTCGCCGTTGTCATGGTGGTGGGGCTTGGCAGCCTGGTGCGCCACCGCCAGCTGCGCGCCGGCGGCGGTGCCGTGGCCGAAGCGCTGGGCGGTCGCCTGGTCAATGCGACCAGCCAGAATGCCGACGAGCAGCGGCTGCTCAACGTGGTCGAGGAGATGGCGCTCGCCTCCGGTATGCCCGTGCCGGCCGTGTACGTGCTGGATGAACCGGCCATTAACGCCTTCGCTGCCGGCCACGCCGCCCACGACGCCGCCATCGGGGTTACCCGCGGGGCGCTGCAGCAGCTCGACCGAGACCAGCTGCAGGGCGTCATTGCCCATGAGTTCAGCCACATCCTGCATGGCGACATGCGTCTCAATATGCGGCTCGTGGCGCTGCTGCATGGCATCCTGCTGATCGGGCTAGCCGGCCGATTGCTGCTGCACGGGGCCTCGGGCAGCCGGCGCGTGCGTGCCGGCAACCGTCAGGGCAACGGCCATGTTGTCCTGCTGGGGGCTGGCCTTGCGCTCATGGCCATAGGGTTCATCGGTACGCTGTGCGGCAACTGGATCAAGGCCGCCGTGAGTCGCCAGCGCGAGTTCCTGGCCGATGCCAGCGCCGTCCAGTACACCCGTAATCCGGCCGGTATTGCCGGGGCGCTGAAGCAGCTGGCAGCGCACGCGGGCGGCTCGGAGCTGCGTGCCGCCCGGGCCTCGGAGTTCAGCCACTTCTACTTCGGCCGCGGCGTGAGGGGGCTGCGCGGTTTGACGGCTACGCATCCGCCGCTGGCGATGCGCATTCGGCGCATCGAGCCAGAGTGGGACGGCACGCTGCCGCCGCCCCAGCGCACCCCGGGTGACGAGGCGCCTGCGGGGCCTGCCACCCGGGACAGCAGGGCCGCAGGGCTGGCACCGCCCCGTGGCGCCACCGTTCCCGCTGCTACCAACGCTGAGCCGCTGCCCGAACGGCTGCGCGAACAAATAGGCCGGCTCGGCGAGGAGGACATCGGCCAGGCGCGGCAGGTGCTGGCGGCGCTCGATGCCCGACTGCTGGCAGCGGCCCACGACCCTTATGCCGCCCGGGCGCTGGTCTACGGCATCCTCATGGGCGTCGACCCGGCCAGCCGCGAGCGTCAGCGTCAGGCCCTGCTCGACCAGGCGCTGCCCGAGGTGTTAGCCGAGCTGGATCGTCTGGGCGCGGCGCTGGAGACGCTCGATGCGGGGCAGCGGCTGCCGCTGATCGAGCTGGCGCTGCCGGTGCTGCGCCAGCTCAGCACCACCCAGTACGCCCGCTTCCGTGCCTGCCTCGCTTCGCTGATGGCGCAGGAGCGCCAACCCGGGGCGCTGCCGTGGTCGTTGCATCGCCTGGTCATGGCGGGTATCGAAGGGCAGCGTGGCGCCCGTGTGCGCGGCGACCGGCTGGCCGATCAGGAGGCTGCCGTGGCCTGCCTGCTGTCGAGCCTGGCCGGCGCGGGCGACACCTCTCGCGAGCAGGCCCTGGCCGCCTATGGTGAGGCGGTGGCCGTGTTGCCCACGGCGCCGGCAATGCTGGAGCAGCCTGCCACGCCGGCAGAACTTGACCGCGCCCTGGCGGGCTGTCAGCGGCTGGCCGTGGAACAGCGGGCCCTATTGATCGAGGCCATGGGGCGCTGCGTCACCCACGACGGACGTGTGACCGCGGCAGAGGCGGAGCTGCTGCGCGCGGTGGCCTGGTCGCTGGGTTGCCCGCTGCCGCTGACCGCTGCCGGGCTGAGGCCTGCTGCAGGGTGGGCTGCAGCGAGGTAACAAGAAGGGCTAGGCAGCGCCCCTTGCAGCGCAGGCGCGGGTTTGCTGCAATAAGTGCCTACTGGGGCAATGTTTTGCGGCCACGTTTTGCAGCCACCCCTTGAGACACCACCGATGAATAGGGAGAAAGGCATGGCGAAAACCCCTGGATTCCGGCAGCGGTCGCGCTGACCCTATCACTGGGCCTGGCCGGCTGTGGCGACGCCGAGGAGCCGGCCGAGACCGCCCCTGCGGAGCAGAACGAGGCGCCCGCGGACGCGCCTCAGGTCGAGACCGAGCCCAGCGAGCCTGAAACGCCGCCGCCGGCGGATGAGGACGCCATGCCGCCGGCGGAGGGAACGCAGGCCGGCGGTGACCCGGCGCAGCCGGACGAGGTTGGCGCGGGGGACGACGCGGGTACGCTGGGCGGCTCGCCCGAGGCCACGCTGGACAACGGCGGGGCCTTGCCCGGCGAACCTACCCGCTCGGATATCGACGCAGTCCTCGAGGAGACGGAGCGGCGCTTCGAACAGGCGCAGCGCGAGATCGACGAGCAGTACGAGGAGGTCGAGCAGGAGGGAACGGCGCTGGAACCGATGGAGGAATCGACCGATTTTCGTTCCACGCTCGAGCCCATGCAGATCGGCGACCCGGGCACGACTTCTGCCATCGACGAAGAGGCTGAGCGTCGCGGTGAGGTGACCCAGTCCGATATCGATGCCCTGCTAGAGGAGACGGAGCGGCGCTTCGAAGAGGCGCAACGGCAGCTTGACGAGCAGTTCGAGGAAGCCGAACGCCGTGAGCCCCGCAGCGCGCCGCCATCGTTCGAGACGCAGTGAGCGCGGGGCGCTTGCGCTCGGCTCGGCTCAGCTAGCGCCGTTGCTCATCGTGCTTGGCTCTCGGTTGCTTGGTTCGCGGCCTCTTCGTTCTCGGTTACATGGGGCCGGTACAAGAGGCTGATTTAAGGACTTGCCAAACAATAAGGCCCACCTGACGGTGGGCCTTTCGTTCGGCGGGCCTGCTGGCAGGCCCGCCGAGGAGTGCGCCAGGCCGAGGCCTTAGTTGGCAACCCGGATGTTGGAGGCCTGAAGGCCTTTCTTGCCCTGGGTGACCTCGAAAGTGACTTTCTGGCCGTCCTGCAGGGTCTTGAAGCCGTCAGCCTGAATCTCGGAGAAGTGCGCGAACAGATCGTCTCCGCCGTCGTCCGGGGAGATGAAGCCGTAACCCTTGGTATCGTTGAACCACTTGACAGTGCCGGTTGCCATTGTCGAATTTCCTTGCTTACTGATTGATCATGCTGGGCACTCGGCCGTGCCGGGCCCGAAGTGCGTGGGCGAGTCAAGGTAAATGCGCTTCGGGTGTATCGATGGCTCGAAATCCAACAGGCGACTTTCACCTTGCTGTCCTACGCAGCGGTCGTTGCGACAGGTTGGCCCGGTGTTGTTTGATCGACCTTGCCTGCCATGTCGCCCGCTGTTCCACTGTAGATAGAAAAAATCGGAGCGTCCAGCAATCTTGGGCTGGCCCAAGGGGCGATGCAATGTTCTGCAGGCGCCCTCTCGCATAGAATTGCCGCTCGCCTCACTAGCCCCGCAGCCGGGAGTTTCCGATGTTTTTCGATGCTCAGTTCTGGCCCTTCGTGATCGCCATCACGCTGCTTTCGATGAGCCCGGGTGTGGATACGCTGCTGGTGATCCGCAACACGGCGAGAGGCGGGGTGCGCGACGGGGTGCTCACCAGCGTGGCGATCTGCTGCGGGCTGTTCGTGCATGCCACTGTCTCGGCGCTGGGTATCTCGCTGATCCTGATGCAGTCGGCCTGGGCCTTCCAACTGCTGAAGCTGATCGGGGCCGGCTACCTGGTGTGGCTGGGCATGACCAGCCTGCTGGCGGCCCGACGAGGCCAAGGGCTGCCGGTGGCGGCCATGGCGGCCAGGCGCGAGGCGCTGCCCGTCTGGCGCCCGATCCGCGAAGGGCTGCTCTCCAACGTGCTCAACCCCAAGACGGTGGTGTTCTACATGGCCTTCCTGCCGCAGTTCATCGCGCCCACCGACCCGGCGCTACTCAAGTCGCTGTGGCTGGCGGGGGTGCACTTCATAATCGCCAACCTGTGGCAGATCGCCATCGTCATGACCGTGGGCAGCGCCGGCCGCCTGCTCGGCAGCCGACGCTTCACGACTACCCTCAACGGCGCGACCGGCGCCGTGCTGGTCGCCTTTGGGCTCAAGCTGGCCTTCGAGCGCCAGCCTTAGCCGCACCGGTTGGCCGGCCTGTCTCGCCTCAGTTGCGCGCCAGCAGCAGGCCATCGTAGCGCACCGTGGTTTCGGCCGGGCTCAGCATCGACACGCCTTCGGAGCTGCCGCCGTTGGCGAGGCTCTCGAAGATGACGCGGTAGGAGAGCACGGCCTGCACGTAGTCACGCGTTTCGCGGAAGGGGATGGTTTCGACGAACAGATCGAACTCCTCAGGGGCCTCGCGCAGCCGGCGGTCGACCCGTCCGGGGCCGGCGTTGTAGGCGGCCGCCGCGGCCAGGCGATTGCCACGGTAGCGGGCGATCATGTCGCGAATGTAGACGCTGCCGAAGCGGATATTGAGCTCGGGGTCGAGGATGCCGTAGGGTCCCGGGTCGCTGACGCCCAGCTGGCGGCTGAGCTGGGTAGCGGTGCCGGGCATGATCTGCATCAGCCCGCGGGCGCCGGCCGGCGACAGTGCCACCGGGTTGTAGGCGCTTTCGCGGCGGGCGATGCCCATCAGCAGGAAGGGGTCGACGCCGGTATGGTTGCCCCAATACAGGAAGTGCTCGCGATAGGCTTCGGGGAAGCGCCAGTCGAGTGCGTCCCACATGCCTGCGGTAATGGTGGTCTGCACCAGACGTGCATGCCAGCCGCGGCGCTGGGCGTAATCGGCCAGTGCCCTAGCTTCGCGCGGGGTGGCGGTGGCCACGGCGTTCAGCCATTCGCTGTTGGCCAGCCCCTCCTCGCCGATGCGCATCAGGGCTTCGGTGCGCAGCACCGCCGGCCAGCGGGCGACTTCTTCGCGGTAGTGTTCGTCGAAGCCGCTGCGCTCCAGGTTCAGCGAGTAGGAGCGACCAATGCGGTCGGCGGCGGCGAAGCCGAAGAAGTTGCGGCCCTGAGCGGCCAGGGCGTAGGCAACATCGGCACGCTGCTGGTCGCCCAGCTGCTCGTGGGCGCGGGCCTTCCAGTACTGCCAGCGGCTTTCGCTCAGGCTCTCCTCGGGCATCATTTCCAGCCAGCGCAGCGCGTCGGCCCAGTCGCGTCCCGCCAGGGCGTGGCGGACGCGTAGCTCCAGCACGCGCGGCGTGGCGATGCGCGGCAGGGCGTCATCGACCCAGCCGCGGTTGTTGGCCACATTGCGTACCAGCGAATAGAAGATCAGGTCCTCCTCGATGGCGTGACGGTACGCCTCCTCGATCGGCAGGTGCGGGGCGATCTTGCGCCAGGCCTCGAAGGCCGCCTCGGTGTCGGCGCGGGTAAAGCCGTGCATGGCGGCGGCGAACAGCGGGCCGCTGCCACGGCACTCGGGGCCGAGGCAGGTAGGTACCTGGGTGACCGCGGCATAGCTGCTCTGCAGGCGCGCCTTGGCGTCACGCGCTTCCTGCCAGCGGCTGCCCAGTTGGCGGCCGAGGAAGCTCGACAGGCTGCTTTCCCCCTGCTGCCAGGCCAGCATCTTGCGCTCCCAGACGTCGAATTCGCTGATCTCGCCGCTGGCCCTGAGTCGCTCGAAGAGCGTATTGCAGGCCGAAGGCTGCGACTGTCCCACGCGCCACAGCTTGCGCCCGGCTTCGGCGGCCGCCTGGGGGCACTGCCCAGCAGCGCCGTATAGTAGTGGCACTGGCGCTCGGCGCCGCTGGGCTCGCCGTCGGCCACGGCCAGCACGCTGGCGTAGCGACCGGCCTCGCCGTAGCGGCTGATCGCCTGGCCGCGTATCCACTCCGCCAGCGGCGCGTCCCGGTGGCGCTCGATGAAGTCGAGCACCTGGGCCGGTTCGGCCTGGGGCAGGCGGTTGCGCAGGCGGTGATATTCCACGTAGCCGGCCAGCACATGGCCCTCGATGGCGCGCTCGTCAACCCGCTCCCATTGCTGGTTGCGGGCGGCTGCGAGCGCGTCGCGCAGCGCGCTGTCGCTGGGCTGAGCCTGGGCGAGGACGGGCAGGCTGAGTGCTGCGGCGGCGAGCCAGGTGGCGGTGCGGCGAACCGGGTGGCGGTAACGCATGATGACGGCCTCCGGAAGGCGATGGTGTTTCTCAGGGATGGGATTTCATTGGAGCATATTTGAGTGGGTCGCGGGCAGGGGGTTCCGCTGCCTTTCGTGGGGAGATAAGAAAGTTTGGCGCCTTGTCTTGCCGACGGCGGCAGGCTAGTCTGAGCGCACAATTCAAACACTTGTTAGAATGCCGCGGAGGCTCCCTGTGACACACCAGAAAAGCACTGGCCCCAACGCCGGTGAGGGGCATTCCCCGAGGCCTGGCGCCAGGCGCTATCGCGCTTTGTCACGATCATTCCCCACACCCGCGAGCTTGGGCTGGAAGTGCTTTCGGTGGCGCCGCCGGAGGTACGTATGCGGCTGCCGTGGCGTGACGAGCTGCTGGGCGATACCACGCGGGGGCTAGTGCATGGCGGGGTGCTGACCATGCTGCTGGACACGGTGTGCGGGTCGGCGGTCCTGTGCGGCCTTCCGGCACCCGAGGTGTGCCCCACGCTGGACCTGCGCATTGACCACTATCGGCCGGCGCTGGCGGGGCGGCCGCTGCTGGCCGGCGCGCGGGTGCTGCGCGTGACCGAAAGCGTCGTCTTCACCGAAGGCACGGTGTGGCAGGAGCCCGAGCGCCCCATAGCGCGCGGCATCGGCAACTTCGTGCGCCTGGACGCCCACAGCACGCCGCCGGGCTTTGCCGAGGCACTGTTCAGTGAGGCCGATCATGCTTGAAGATTTCCACGACGTGGCCTGGCTGGCCAAGACGCGAGCCGAAGGCGACGTCAACGCCTGGTTGGCGCGGCTTCCCTATGCCCGCCATATCGGCATCGACGCCATCCCCGACCCGGACGGTGAGGGCGTGCTGTATCGCCTGGCGCCGGCGCCGCACAACATCGGCAACGTGCTGCTTCCGGCGCTGCATGGGGAGTCGTCGCTGCCTTCATGGAAACCGCCGGTTCGCTGGACCTGATGCTGGCAACGCGCGAACCGCGGCTGCCGCGCATCATCGACTTCTCCATCGACTACCTGCGCACGGCGAGAGTGGTCGATACCTATGCCCGCTGCCGGCTTCTGCGCGAGGGCCGGCGCATGGCCAACGTGCAGGTGGAGGCCTGGCAGGGCGCCGAAACCGAACCGGTGGCGACGGCGCGCCTGCACTTTGCGCTGGGAGAGCCGGAAGGGCAGAGCGCTTGAAAATGGCGCAGGCAGCCCCATATCGCTGAACAGTTCTGCGTTGGGCGGTGCCGAGTGCGCCGCCACTGGTTCAGCCATGAGGTAAAAGGTCCATGTCCACTGCCACCCAAGCGGAAACTCTCGGCTTTCAGACCGAGGTCAAGCAGCTGCTGCACCTGATGATTCACTCCCTGTATTCCAATCGGGAGATTTTCCTGCGCGAGTTGATTTCCAATGCCGCCGACGCCTGCGACAAGCTGCGCTACGCGGCGCTGGACAACGATGCGCTTTACGAGGGCGACAGCGAGCTGCGCATCGAGATCGAGCATGACGCCAAGGCCGGCACGGTCACCGTGCGCGACAATGGCATCGGCATGAACCGTGACGAGGTGATCCAGAACCTCGGCACCATCGCCCGCAGCGGCACCGCCGAGTTCCTCAAGCAGCTCTCCGGCGAGCAGCAGAAGGATGCGCGGCTGATTGGCCAGTTCGGGGTCGGTTTCTACTCCGGCTTCATCGTTGCCGACGAGGTGACCGTGCGTACCCGCAAGGCGGGCAGCGACAAGGCCGAGGGCGTCGAGTGGCGCTCCAGGGGCGAGGGCGAGTTCAGCGTGGCCGACCTCGAGCGCGAGGTGCACGGCACAGAGATCGTCCTGCACCTGAAGCAGGACGCCACGGAGTTCGCCGATGAGTACCGCCTGAAGAGCTTGGTGCGCAAGTACTCCGACCATATCGAAGTGCCGGTGCGCATGCCGCGCAGGGAAGCGGCCAAGGATGAGGAAGGCAAGGCGATCGAAGGCAGCGAGGTCACCACCTGGGAGAACGTCAACGAGGCCACGGCGCTGTGGTCGCGCCCCAAGGGTGAGATCTCCGACGACGAGTACCAGGCGTTCTACAAGCACGTCGCCCACGATTTCTCCGACCCGCTGACCTGGAGCCACAACAAGGTCGAGGGCAAGCTGGAGTACACCAGCCTGCTCTACGTGCCGGGGCGTGCGCCGTTCGATCTCTACGAGCGCGACGGGGCGCGCGGCGTGAAGCTCTACGTGCAGCGCGTCTTCATCATGGACGACGCCGAGCAGTTCCTGCCGCTCTACCTGCGCTTCATCAAGGGCGTGCTCGACACCCGCGAGCTATCGCTCAACGTCTCCCGCGAACTGCTGCAGCAGGATCCGAAGGTCGAGAAGATCAAGAGCGCGCTGACCAAGCGGGCGCTGGACATGCTGACCAAGCTGGCCAGGGACAAGGAGGCTTACCAGACCTTCTGGAACACCTTCGGCAGCGTGCTGAAGGAGGGCCCGGCGGAGGACTTCGCCAACCGCGAGAAGATTGCCGGCCTGCTGCGCTTCTCCACCACCCATACCGACAGCACGACCCAGGACCAGTCGCTGGCCGACTATGTGTCGCGCATGAAGGAAGGGCAGGAGAAGATCTACTACATTGTCGCCGACGGCTTCAATGCGGCCAAGTCGAGCCCGCACCTGGAGATCTTCCGCAAGAAGGGCATCGAGGTCCTGCTGCTGCATGACCGCATCGACGAGTGGCTGATGAGCCACCTGCACGATTTCGATGGCAAAGGCTTCGTCGACGTGGCCAAGGGTGAGCTCGATCTGGGAACCATCGAGGGCGAAGAAGAGAAGAAGGCCCAGGAAGAGACCGCCAAGGCCAAGGAGGGACTGGTCAAGCGCGTCAAAGAGGCGCTGGGCGACGCTGTGCAGGAGGTCAAGGTGACCCACCGGCTGACCGACTCCCCGGCCTGCGTGGTGCTGCCCGAGCACGAGATGGGTTTCCAGATGCGCCGCATCATGGAGGCGGCGGGACAGAAGGTTCCGGAGGTCAAGCCGATCCTCGAGCTCAACCCCGAGCACGCGCTAGTGGCGCGCCTGGAAGACGCCGAAGGCGAGCGCTTCGAGGCGCTGGCGCTGGTGCTGCTCGACCAGGCGATCATCGCCGAGGGCGGCCATCTCGACGACCCGGCGGCCTACGTGCGGCGCCTCAATTCGCTGCTGACGGCCTGAATCGATGCGGCGCCACCGCGCGCCGCTGTCCCCTGGAGGCCGCCCGCGGGCGGCCTTCGGCGTGTCTGCTCCTGTACCGCCGTGCTTCACCTTGACGTCAACGTCACCTAATGATTTTTTCCTTTTTTCAATGAGATAAGCCGGGCTTTTTGATGGCTTGCACAACGCGTTTTGCAGTTGTGCAATGCGGCACGCTCAGGTAAGAATAGCCGGATTGCCTATAGAAAATATCAATAACCATATTAGGGAGATCCAACGTGAAGATTGGTGCACCCAAGGAGCTCGCCCAGGGGAAGCGCGTGTTGCGCTGACGCCTGATAGTGCGCAGTTCATCCAGAAGCTTGGACACGAATGTCTTGTCGAATCCGGCGCCGGCGCGGCGGCCGGGTTCGATGACGACGCCTATCGCAATGCCGGGGTGACGGTGGTCGACGGCGCGGATGCGCTGTGGCAGGCCGCCGAAATCGTGATCAAGGTGCGCGAGCCGAACGAGGCGGAAGCCGATCGGCTGCGCGAGGGCCAGACCCTGATCAGCTTCTTCTGGCCGGCTCAGAACGACGCGCTGCTGGAGCGCTGCCGGGCCAAGGGCGCGACCGTGGTGGCCATGGACATGGTGCCGCGGATCTCGCGGGCGCAGAAGATGGACGCGCTATCGTCGATGGCCAATATCGCCGGCTACCGGGCGGTGATCGAGGCGGGCAACCACTTCGGACGCTTCTTCACCGGCCAGGTCACTGCGGCGGGCAAGGTGCCGCCGGCCAAGGTGCTGGTGATCGGCGCGGGCGTGGCCGGCCTTGCCGCCATCGGCACGGCGACCAGTCTCGGTGCCGTGGTACGCGCCTTCGACGTGCGTCCCGAGGTAGCCGAGCAGATCGAGTCGATGGGCGCCGAGTTCCTGTTCCTCGACTTCGAGGAGGCCCAGGACGGCTCCGGTACCGGTGGCTACGCCGCACCCTCGAGCCCCGAGTTCCGCGAGAAGCAGCTGGCGCTGTTCCGCGAGCAGGCCCCGAGGTCGACATCGTCATCACCACCGCGCTGATCCCGGGCCGCCCGGCGCCCAAGCTGTGGCTCGAGGAGATGGTCAAGGCGATGAAGCCGGGGTCGGTGATCGTCGACCTGGCCGCCGAGAAGGGCGGCAACTGCGATCTCACCGTGCCGAACGAGAAGGTGGTCACCGACAACGGCGTGACCGTTGTCGGTTACACCGACTTCCCGTCGCGCATGGCGACCCAGTCGTCGCTGCTCTACGCCACCAACATTCGCCACATGCTCACCGATCTGACGCCGGCGAAGGACGGCGCGATCGTGCACGACATGGAAGACGACGTGATTCGCGGGGCCACCGTGACGCACCAGGGCGAGATCACCTTCCCGCCGCCGCCGCCCAAGGTGAAGGCCATTGCCGCGGCCAAGCCCAAGGAGAAGGTCAAGGAGCCGACGCCTGAGGAGAAGCGTGCCGCCGAGCATGCCGCCTTCAAGGCCCAGACCAAGCGCCAGGTGACCCTGCTCGGGGTCGGCGGTGCGCTGATGCTGCTGCTGGGCCAGATCGCCCCGGCCTCGTTCATGCAGCACTTCATTGTCTTCGTGCTGGCCTGCTTCGTCGGCTTCCAGGTGATCTGGAACGTCAGCCACTCGCTGCATACACCGTTGATGGCGGTGACCAATGCCATCTCCGGCATCATCATCCTGGGGGCCGTGCTGCAGATCGGTTCAGGTAACTGGCTCGTCGTGCTGTTGGCGGCAGTGTCGGTGCTGATCGCCACCATCAACATCGTGGGGGGCTTCCTGGTCACCCGCCGCATGTTGGCCATGTTCCAGAAATCCTGAGCGCCGGAGACAAGTCATGTTGGCACAAGGTTTTGTATCGGCCGCGGCTATCGCGGCAAGTGTCCTCTTCGTGCTCTCCCTAGGCGGGCTGAGCAATCAGGAGAAGGCCAAGCGGGCGGTGTGGTATGGCATCGTCGGTATGGGCGTGGCGGTGCTGTTCACCGCCCTGGGCCCGGGGATCGGCCACTACTGGCTGATGATCCCGATGATCGCAATCGGTTCGGTGATCGGCTGGTACGTAGCCAAGCGGGTGGCCATGACCGAGATGCCGCAGCTGGTGGCGGCGCTGCACAGCTTCGTCGGCCTGGCCGCGGTGTTCGTGGCCTGGAACGCCGATCTCGAGCGTCGCCGCGTGATGGCCGCCCAGGCGCTTGGTGCGGGGTACCAGGAGTTTTCCGCCTTTGCCGCCCTGGTGGCGACCAAGGCCCCCGACGAGCTGATGTTCCTGCAGATCGAGGTGGTGTTCGCCATCTTCATCGGCGCGGTGACCTTCACCGGCTCGGTGATCGCCTTCGGCAAGCTGGCGGGCAAGGTCGACGGCAAGCCGCAGCAGCTGCCCGGTGGGCACATGCTCAACGCCGGTGCCGCGGCGCTGTCGCTGCTGCTGGCCATTCTCTATCTCAACGGGGCGGGCTTCTGGACGCTGCTGCTGCTGGCGGTGCTGTCGTTCTTCATCGGCTGGCACCTGATCATGGGCATCGGTGGCGCCGACATGCCGGTGGTGGTGTCGATGCTCAACAGCTACTCCGGCTGGGCGGCGGCGGCGATCGGCTTCACCCTCTCCAATGACCTGCTGATCGTCACCGGCGCGCTGGTCGGCTCCTCGGGGGCGATTCTCTCCTACATCATGTGTCGGGCGATGAACCGCAACTTCGTCAGCGTCATCCTGGGCGGTTTCGGCGGCACCCAGGGCCGGCCGCCGAGATCGAGGGCGAGCAGGTGGCGATCGATGCCGCCGGCGTGGCGAGCACGCTGAACAACGCCGACAGCGTGATCATCGTGCCGGGCTACGGCATGGCGGTAGCCCAAGCCCAGAACGCCGTCAGCGAGCTGGTGCGCAAGCTGCGCTCGGCCGGCAAGGAAGTACGCTTCGCCATCCACCCGGTGGCCGGGCGTTTGCCGGGACACATGAACGTGCTGCTGGCCGAGGCGCGGGTGCCCTACGACATCGTGCTGGAGATGGACGAGATCAACGATGACTTCCCTAAGACCGACGTGGTGATCGTCATCGGCTCCAACGACATCGTCAACCCGGCGGCCCAGGACGACCCCAACAGCCCCATCGCCGGCATGCCGGTGCTCGAGGTGTGGAAGTCCAGCGTGGTGTTCGTGTGCAAGCGGGGCCAGGGTACCGGCTACTCCGGCATCGAGAACCCGCTGTTCTACAAGGAGAACACGCGGATGTTCTACGGTGACGCCCGAGAGAGCATCGACTCCCTGCTGTCGCTGATCGACTGAGGCGCTCGCGAGACCCTGACCTCGCGCCGAGCGTTGGTGTGAATGCCCCCGCAAGGGGCATTCTTCGTTACACTCAGGGCAATTTCTTCCGTTTCATGACCGATTTCGCGGGGCAGACATGGCAGACGAACCCATGCGGGTAGCAGTTCTAGGGGGCGGCAGCTTCGGTACCGCGCTGGCGAGCATCGCCGCCGACAATGGCAACAGGGTATGCCAGTGGTTGCGCGACCCCGAGCTGGCTGCCCAGATCAACTGCGAGCATCGCAATTCGCGCTACCTGCCGGACTACGCCATCAACCCGGCGGTGCGCGCCTCCAGCGACATGGGTGAAGTGCTCGAGGGCGCCGAGCTGGTGCTGGTGGCGATTCCCTCCCAGGCCTTTCGTGACGTGGTGCGCCAGGCGCGGCCATGGCTCAATGCCGACCAGATCCTGGTCAGTACCACCAAGGGCATCCAGGAGGAAGGCTTCAAGCTAATGAGCCAGATCCTCGAGGAGGAGACCGGCTTTGCCCACATCGGCGTGATTTCCGGCCCGAACCTGGCCACCGAGATCGCGCAGAAGCAGCTCACCGCCACCGTGGTGGCCAGCGACGATGCGCTGACCCGCACCCGCGTGCAGCAGGCGCTGAGCTGCGACTACTTCCGGGTCTATGCCAGCAACGACCGCTACGGCGTCGAGCTCGGCGGTGCGCTGAAGAACATCTATGCCATCGCCGCCGGCATGGCGGCGGCGCTGGGCATGGGTGAGAACACCCGCAGCATGCTCATGACCCGGGCGCTGGCCGAAATGGGTCGCTTCGCCGTGAGCCTGGGCGCCAACCCCATGACCTTCCTTGGTCTTGCCGGGGTGGGCGACCTGATCGTGACCTGCTCCTCGCAGCTCTCGCGCAACTATCGCGTGGGCTATGCCCTGGGCCAGGGCAAGAACCTTGACGAGGCAGTAGCGGCCCTGGGCCAGGTCGCCGAGGGGTCAACACCGTGCGCCTGGTGCGCGACAAGGCGCGGGCGGACGGCGTCTACATGCCGCTGGCCGAAGGGCTCTATCAGGTGCTGTTCGAAGAGGTACCGGCGCGTGAAATGGCGCGCATGCTGATGCGCGGCGAGCAGAGCAGCGACGTGGAGTTCGTGCTGCCGCGGGAAGCCGTGCAGCAGGCGCACCGGCGCGTCGAGGCGGGCGAGGCCAAGCCATGATGCGGCTGTTCGTGATGCGCCACGGCGATGCCGGGCCGGGTTATCCCGACCGTGCCCGCGAGCTGAGCGAGCGCGGCCATGCCGAGGCGCAGCGCATGGCCGCCTGGCTGGCACGGGAGCTGCCGGGCGGGGCGCGACTGTACACCAGCCCCTACCTGCGTGCGCGGCAGACCGCGGCGCACCTGGCCGCCGAGCTGGGCGTCGAGCCCGAGTTGCTGCCGATCATCACGCCCGACGACCCGCCCCAGGCGGTCTGCGGCTGGCTGCTGGAAGGCCAGGCGGTGCTGCCGCGGATCCTGGTCAGCCATATGCCGCTGGTCGGGGCGTTGACCGGGCTGTTGAGCGAAGGGCGCGCCGAACGTGGTCTGGGCTTTCCCACCGCCGGTGTGGCCGAGCTGGAAGGCGAGGTGTGGGCCGCAGGCTGCGCGCGCCTGCTACGCTTCATGACACCTACCGACATTCGCTGAAAGGGACGTCACCATGCGCTTCATCGTCAATAATCGCGTCGCGGTCCTGCCGGGCTACGAGGAGGACTTCGAGGCGCGCTTTCGCGCCCGTGCCGGGGAAATCGACAAGCAGCCGGGCTTCGTCGCCATGCGCGTGCTGCGCCCGCTGGGCAACCAGGCGCCTTATGTCGTGGAAACCGAGTGGGAGAGCCAGGAGGCCTTTCGCGCCTGGGTCGGCAGCGATGACTTCAAGCGTGCCCACGCCAACCCCATGCCCAAGGAGGCGGTTGGCGAGGGCGGCGGCCTGGAGCAGTTCGAGGTAATTATCCGCACCGACCACTAAGCCGTTTCCTAGATCCAGCCGGCCACCTTCAGGGTGAATACCCCGAGGGTGATGGTCAGGCTGGCCATCAGGGTGGTCAGCGCGATGATGTTGGCAGACAGCGCGGCGTTGCCGCCCATCGCCTTCACCATCACGAAGCTGGCGGCCGCCGTGGGGCTGGCGAAGAACAGGAACAGCACGCCCAGCTCGCGCCCCTGGAAGCCGACCAGCCAGGCCGCCAGAGTGGCCGCCAGCGGCAGCGTAACCATCTTCATCAGGCTGGCGCCTGTGGCCAGCCGCCCG
The DNA here is from genome assembly GCF_052439355.1 of Halomonas sp. E19. NCBI lineage: Bacteria > Pseudomonadati > Pseudomonadota > Gammaproteobacteria > Oceanospirillales > Halomonadaceae > Halomonas > Halomonas sp. E19. The sequence continues at coordinate 631,412 of NZ_JBNFWU010000001.1, forward strand.
GACTCCAGGATTGAACCCAGCGACAGGGTGGCGCCGATGCAGATCAGCGCCAGCGGCAGGGTCAGCGAGGCGAAGTACTCGCCCGAGGTCATCAGCCAACCCGGCAGGCGCAGCTCCAAGGCGGCTACCGGCACCGCGGCGACCACCGATAGGATCAGCGGGTTGCGCACGATATGGTGGATGATGCTGCGCCAGTCGGCGCTCTTGCCCTCCTGGTAGGTGGCTAGGGCGATCACCGAAAAGGCGTTATAGGTGAGGATCACCACACCCAGCAGCAGCCCCCGGCGGAGAGCCCGTAGTCACCGTACATGCCGGCAGCCAGGGCCAGGCCGACGATGCCGCAGTTGCCGCGAAAGGCGCCCTGCACATAGACGCCGCGGTCGACGTAGGGCACACGCAGGATGGCCCAGCCCCAGGCCAGCAGGAAGCTGCCCAAGGTGGCCAGTGCGAAGAAGCCGAGCAGGGCGGGGTTGAGCGTCGCGTCAAGGTCGGCCTTGATAATGCTGAGGAAGATCAGCGTCGGCATGGTGGCCTTGAACACCAGGCTCGAGGCGGTGGCAATGAAGGCCTGGTCGATCCAGCCCAGTCGCTTGAGGCCCAGGCCGATGAAGACCATGGCGAATACCGGCAGGGTGACTTCCAGCGTGGCAAGAAAGAGCGCGGAGAGACTCATGTCAGCGAGCCAGCCACAGGCCGACGATAAGGGCGGCGATCACGGTAATGAAGAACACACGATTGCGCACGCGGGTATCGCGCCGGGGTTTGGGGGGACGTGACATGCAAGAGCTCCAGGGCAGGGCGGTGAACATTGGGTCGGAGGTCGACTTGGCGCGATAGAGTAAACCCGTTAGCCTGCTATCGCCACCGGCGATAGCCTCGTCTCATTCTGGAATCCTGAACATGAACGAACACGCCTGTTCCGGGCGGCCACGCCTGGTCTTCGCTCACGCCAACGGCTTTCCCGGCATGAGCTATCGTAGCCTGCTGACCCCGCTGCGGGCGCGCTTCGACATCCATCCGGTGGACCGGCTGGGGCACCATCCGAGCTACCCGGTGGGGCCCAACTGGCTGGCCCTGCGCGATGAACTGCTTGAGCATGTGATGGATGAAAGCGGCCCGGTCATCGGCGTCGGCCACTCCATGGGCGGTGTGCTGATGGCGATGGCCGCCGAGCAGGCCCCCGAGCGGTTCCGCTGTGTGGTGATGCTCGATCCGCCGCTGATGCTGGGGCTGGATGCCTGGAGCATGAAGCTGGCCAAGCGCTTCGGCTTCGTCGACCGCGTGACGCCCGCGGGCAAGTCGAAGGGGCGCCGCACCGCCTGGCCCACCCGCGACGCCATGGCCAACCACCTGCGCCGCCGCAGCCTGTTCCGGCGCTTCACGCCCGAGGCGCTGCAGGACTACGTGGAGGGCGGCACGCGGCTGCGCGACGACGGCGCCGCCGAGCTGGTCTATGACGCGGCGATCGAGACCGAAATCTTCCGCCACCTGCCCGATCATCTCACCCGGCTGCCGCGGCGGCTGCAGGTACCCTTCGGCCTGCTGGCGGGCAGCGAGTCGGACCTGATCACGCCCAAGCGACGGCGGCGGCTCGAGCGCCACGGCATTGCCGTGCGCTTGGTGCCGGGTACCCATATGTTTCCCATGGAGCACCCGGACGAGACCCGCAGCGCCCTGCTGACCATCCTCGACGACCTGCTAGGAGCCTCACGATGACGGCACCGCAAGCGCTACGCCTGGCCCAGGGCGGCTAGCCGGCCTGGCCTGGGGCGACCGGGAGGCGCCGACCTGGCTGGCGCTGCACGGCTGGCTCGACAACGCGGCGAGCTTCACGCGCCTGGCGCCGCTGCTGGTCGAGCGCCTTGGTGTTCGCATCGTCGCGCTGGACTTCGCCGGCCATGGCCATTCCGAGCATCGTGAAGGCGACTATGCCCTGTGGGACTATTGCCACGATCTGCTCGATGCCGCCGACTCCCTGGGGCTTGAGCGGCTCTCGCTGCTGGCCCATTCGATGGGTGCCGGGGTGGCTTGCCTGACCGCCGCGGCGCTGCCCGAGCGGGTCGAGCGGCTGATGCTGATCGACGGCCTGGGGTCCGTCACCACACCGGCCGAGGGCTGTGCCAGCCAGCTGCGCAAGGGGCTGGAAGCGGCCAGGCGCCCGCGCTCGGCGGCGCCGCGCTATCCTGATGCAAGAACGGCTGTCGCAGCGCGAGTGGCCGGAGGCGTGACGCCGATCGATGCCGAAACCGCGACGCCGCTGGTCGAGCGCAACCTGGCGCGGGATGGCGAGGGGCATGTGCGCCTGCGTACCGATGGCCGGCTGCTGTGGCCCTCGCCGGTACGGCTTTGCCCCGAGCAGACCCTGGCCCTGCTCGGCGCGATCCCGGCGCCGGTTTTGCTGATCGAAGGAGAAACGGGCATCCTCGGCGAGCGGGAGCCGGCCAGGGCCGCCCGAGCGGCGGTGCCGCGGCTGACACGGAAGGTGCTGGCCGGCGGGCATCACCTGCACCTGGAGCCCGCCCATGCGCCGGCCGTGGCCGAGGCCGTGGCGGCCTGGCTGGCGCGATAGCCAAGCGCATGACGACAAGGAGCGGCGCAATGAGCAGCAGGCAGGCGGTAGAGTTGGGCAAGCGCGTGGCGCTAACCCTGGGCAGCGGCGGGGCGCGCGGCTACGCGCACATCGGCGTGATCGAGGTACTGGAGCAGCGGGGCTACGAGATCGTCGCGCTCTCGGGCTGTTCGATGGGCTCGGTCATCGCTGGGGTCTATGCCGCTGGGCAGCTCGAAGCCTACCGCGACTGGGTCTGCCAGCTCGACTATTTCGACGTGCTGAAGCTGGTTGATGTCACCTTCAGCCCGATGGGGGCCATGCGCGGCAACAAGGTGATGAGCAAGCTCGAGGAGCTGGTCGGCGACATCCAGATCGAGGACCTGCCGATTCCCCTCACCACCGTGGCCACCGACCTGGCGCGCCAGCGCGAAGTGTGGTTCCAGTCGGGGTCGCTGCTGCGGGCCATTCGTGCCTCCATCGCCATACCGGGCGTCATCACGCCGGTGCATGTCGGCGACAGCACCCTGGTCGATGGCGGCCTGCTCAACCCCTTGCCGATCACCCCGACGGTCTCGGCCCACGCGGACATGCTGCTGGCCGTCAACGTGACCGCCCACAGCGCGCGGCCGGTGTCGCTGGAGGATTTGCTGCCGGCCGAGGAGGAGCCCGCGATGGAAGCCGAAGCCGCGGCCAAGGGTTGGATGGACGTGCGCGGCGCGACCCGCTGGCTGTTCGAGGGGCTGGGAGGAGATGCCGAAGGGGAGCCTGACGGCGGTCGGCGTGGCCGGGCAGCCAGCGCCGGGCGGGCCTGGGGCCGGCTCGACATGATCCTGGCCTCGTTCGACATCACCCAGGCCTCATTGGCCAAGTACAAGGTTGCCGGCTATCCGCCGGACGTGTTGATCGAGGTGCCCAAGACGGTCTGCGGCGCCTTCGAGTTCCACCGCGCCGATGCGTTGATTCGTCTGGGACGCCACCTGGCCCTTGAGGCGCTGGACCGCTACGAGGGGCGCACGCACAGCGGCGATGGGGGCAGCGGCGGGATGATCGTCGAGCCGCCGCAGATGCCTGCCGACCACCAGTCGGGTGGAGGTACCGGCTAGGTTTACGTGGCTAAGCGTTCTGCCCGCGGCGGCGCAGCAGCACATAGACGGCGCCGGTACCCCTTCGATCTCCCGTGCCGAGCAGAACGCCAGCACCGCGGGCCATTCGCGCAGCCAGGCGTTGACGTGGCTCTTGATCACCGGGTAATCCGCCGTGCTGCCCCACGCCTTGCCGTGCACCACCAGCACGCAGCGCATGCGGCTGCCCACCGCTTCCTTGAGAAAGCCTTCCAGCTCCAGGCGCGCCTCGTCGAGGCTGTAGCCGTGCAGATCGAGGCCCGCCTCCCAGGCGATCTGGCCGCGCTTGAGCTGGCTGCGGGTGCGGTAGGGCAGGTCGGGCAGGGCGAAGTCGAGGAATTCCGATGGCCGCACCGGCTCCACGCGGCCGTCGCTGGTGCGGCTGGCGCTCTCGGAGGTGTCCGCCGCCACCGCCGCCGCGCGACGCTCGGCGGCCGCCGGGTCATGGCGCCGCGGCCGCCCCGGGTCGGCACGGTTGACGGCAATGCGGCGTACGCCGGCTTCGCGCAGCGCCTGGCGGAAGGCGTTGGCGTCGTCATCATCGTCGGGCGGCTGGCGCTGGGTCATGGTAGCTCGTCTGCTGTCGTCGAGCGGCCCAGTATAACGGCCTGAGCCTGGCTGTGAACCGCCAGCCGCCGCGGGTACAATCGAGGCATCGACCCTAAACGACCTGCGCAGGACCTTTCGTGGCCAACTCCCCCTTCGACTCCCGCTCGACCCTCACCCTGGATGACGACGTGCTGTGTCGCGATCTCGTCACCCTGCGCGACTTCCTGCGCTGGGCGGCCAGCGAGTTCCACCTGGCCGGGCTGTTCCACGGCCACGGCACCGATTCCCCTGGGACGAAGCCGTGGCGCTGACGCTGGGCGCCCTTCACCTGCCGTGGAACATTGACCCGGGTGTGCTCGAGGCGCGCCTGCTGCCCCTGGAGCGAGCGCGAATTGTCGGCCTGGTGCGCGAGCGTATCGCCAGTCGCAAGCCGCTGCCCTATCTGCTCGGCGAGGCGTTTTTCGCCGGTTTCCCGTTCGATGTCGACGAGCGCGTGCTGATTCCTCGTTCGCCCATCGCCGAGCTGATCGAGAGCGGTTTCGAGGCCTGGTTCCCCGAGGAGCCGCCGGCGCGGGTGCTCGATCTCTGCACGGGCTCCGGCTGCATCGGTATCGCCACTGCGCTGCATCTGCCCACCTGCGAGGTGGATCTCTCCGACGTTAGCGCCGAGGCGCTGGCGGTGGCGCGGCAGAACATCCAGCGCCACGACCTGGGTCTGCGGGTGCGCGCGGTGCTCTCCGACCTGTTCGAGGGGCTGGCCGGCCAGCGCTACGACCTGATCCTCTCCAACCCGCCCTATGTGGATGCCCACGACCTGGCCACCATGCCCGCTGAGTATCGCCACGAGCCGGCGCTGGCGCTGGGCGCCGGTGCCGACGGACTCGACGTGGTACGCCGCATCCTGCGTGAGGCGCGGCAGTATCTCACCGATGACGGCGTGCTGGTCGTCGAGGTGGGTAACTCCGATCGCCACCTGGAGGCGGCCTTCCCCGAGGTGCCCTTCGTGTGGCTCGACTTCGAGCGCGGCGGTCAGGGCGTGTTCGCCCTCACTGCCGCAGAACTCGACGCCCACGCGGCGTCCTTCGCCTGATCCCCCTTCACGATATCGGGAGGCACGTCCATGTCCGGCAACACCTTCGGCAAGCTGTTCACCGTCACCACTTTCGGCGAGAGCCACGGCCCGGCGCTGGGCGCCATCGTCGACGGCTGCCCGCCCGGGCTGCCGCTCAGCGAGGCTGATCTGCAGCACGATCTCGATCGTCGCCGCCCCGGCACCTCGCGACACACCACCCAGCGCCGCGAGCCCGACCAGGTGCGCATCCTCTCCGGCGTGTTCGAGGGCGTGACCACCGGCACCTCGATCGGCCTGCTGATCGAGAACACCGACCAGCGCTCCAAGGACTACGGCAATATCAAGGAGCAGTTCCGTCCCGCCCACGCCGACTACACCTATCACCACAAGTACGGCATCCGCGACTATCGCGGCGGCGGACGCTCCAGCGCCCGGGAAACCGCCATGCGCGTTGCCGCCGGCGCCATTGCCAAGAAGTACCTGGCCGGCCAGGGCATCAGCGTGCGCGGCTACATGAGCCAGCTCGGCCCCATCGAGATCGCCTTCAAGCAGTGGGAGACGGTCAACGACAATCCTTTCTTCTGCCCCGACCCGGCACGCGTGCCCGAACTCGAAGCCTTTATGGATCAGCTGCGCCGCGACCAGGACTCGGTAGGTGCGAAGATCACCGTGGTGGCCGAAGGCGTGCCGCCGGGGCTGGGCGAGCCGGTGTTCGACCGCCTCGATGCCGAGCTGGCCCACGGCCTGATGAGCATCAATGCGGTGAAGGGGTGGAGATCGGTGACGGCTTCGCCGCGGTGGCGCAGCGTGGCAGCGCGCATCGCGACGAGCTGACGCCGCAGGGCTTTCTCTCCAACCACGCCGGTGGCGTACTCGGTGGCATCTCCAGTGGCCAGGCGATCGTGGCGCACCTGGCGCTCAAGCCCACCTCTAGCATCACGCTGCCCGGGCGCAGCATCGACGTGCACGGCAATCCGGTCGAGGTGGTGACCAAGGGACGCCACGACCCGTGCGTCGGCATCCGCGCCACGCCGATTGCCGAGGCGATGATGGCGCTGACCCTGATGGATCACCTGCTGCGCCACCGCGCGCAAAACGCCGAGGTGCGGGTCGCCACGCCGGTTTTGCGTTGAGCGAGGCTGTATGTTGCTACACTGTTGGGAAACACCTGCGCAGGAGCTGGCATGAAGATCAACGTCGAATTTGACCTGACCCCGGAAGAGTTTCGTCGCTCGCTGGGGCTGCCCGATGTCGAGGCCTTCCAGAAGGATCTGCTCGAGCGTATCTACAAGCAGATGGAGTCGGGGGCGGAGGGGTACGACCCGATGAGCCTGATGCAGCCGTTCCTGCAGCAGGGGCTGTCGCAGAACATGACCCAAGGGCTGTCGCAGGGGCTTTCGCAGGGCCTGGCGAGCTTCGGTACCTACCAGCAGATGATGCTCGACATGCTGCGCCAGGCGGGCAGCGCTTCCGGCCAGGCGGCGTCGAAGTCGGCGGAAGGGGAGGCGTCGGCTGCCGCGGCCAACCAGCCGGCGTCAGGCCGAGCCAAGGCGGCCAGTGCCCGCTCGCGGTCGCGACGCTCCGAATAGGTTTTGCATGCGGCAGCCGCGGTAGGGAAATGAGGTTGCGGCCAAGGCGGCGTCAGGCTACGCTTTGTGCGGTGCAGCATGAGACGCTCGACTTGACTGCGATAGCTGCGCCCGCATGCAACGGCCCACAGGAGGTTACCCACCATGCAGGACAAGATGCTCGACAACTTCAATCAGCAGACTCGCCGGTTCTTCGAACCCATGCGCAAGCTGAACTCCGTCATGCTCGGCAACATGGAAAAGATGACCGAGTATCAGCTCGAGGCCATGAAGCGCTATAGCCAGTTGGGCACCGAGCGCATGCGCAGCGCGTCTGAGATCAAGGACGTGCGCGACCTGCAGGAGTTCGGCGCGCAGCAGGTAGAGATGATGCGCGAGCTCTCGCAGCAGATGATGGAAGACGCGCAGGCCATGGGCGAAATGAGCCAGCAGTTCCGCTCCGAGCTGGAAAAGCTGTTCGGCGAAGTCAGCCAGCAGCTCAGCGAGCAGGCACCGGCCAGCGGCGGCACCGCCAAGGAAGACGAGGCGAGCAAGCCTGACGCGCCCGCCAAGGCCAACAGCCAGGCTTCCCGCAAGAGCTGAGATCGAAGAAACCGCCGTTCGGCCAGGCGCCGGCGGCAGCGCTGCCTCCATGACCAACGATGACAATGAGCATGGGGGCGGCTCGCATTCGTGAGGCACTGCGCACCATCGGTAGCGTGGCGCCGCCCGTCAGGGCGCTATCGATCAGGGCGTTATTTGATTACGGCGCTAAAGATCTGGGCGTTATCGAGAAACAGGAGGGGGCAGAATGCAGTCAGGGTTGGAAGTGACATCCCAGGCCGAGCTGGACGAATGGAACACGCAGCTCAAGGAGATCGGCCAGCAGTACCAGGCGCTGATGCAGGAGATGCTCGAACGCATGACCCCTGATTCGGCGGCCGACTCCATCAAGGGTGAGATGTGCGAGGCATTCAAGGCCGGCGCCGAGTCGCTGACCCGCAGCCCCCAGCTGCTGTGGCAGACCCAGACACGCCTGCTGCAGGACCAGTACCAGCTATGGCAGCAGGGGCTGCGCTTGCTGTCGGGCGAAGCGATCGAGCCGCTGGTGGCCCCGCCCAAGGGGGATCGACGCTTCAAGGACGACGCCTGGAACCAGGACCCTTACTACCGCGCCATCATGCAGCAGTACCTGCTGTTCTCGCGCACGGTGGAGGAGCTTGTCGAACAGCTCGAAGGCCTGTCCGAGAAGCAGAAGCGCAATCTGGCGTTCTATGCCCGCCAGGTCGTCAATGCCATGGCGCCGACCAACTTCATCACCACCAACCCGGAGGTGATGCGACGCACGCTGGAGACCAAGGGCCAAAACTTGGTCAGCGGCCTCAATCAGCTGCGCCAGGACCTGGCCAACTCCTCCGACGGCCTCAACGTCGTGATGACCGACCGCAGCGCCTTCGAGATCGGTCGCAACATCGCGGTGACTCCGGGCCACGTGGTCTATGAGAACGAACTGATCCAGTTGATCCAGTACACGCCTAGCACTGAGACGGTGTTCAAGACCCCGCTGCTGATCGTGCCGCCCTGGATCAACAAGTACTACATCCTCGACCTGCGCCAGGACAACTCCTTCGTCAAGTGGCTGGTGGACCAGGGCCACACGGTCTTCCTGATCTCGTGGCGCAACCCCGGCCCCGAGCAGCGCGACCTGACTTGGGCCGACTATATGCAGATGGGGCCGATCAGCGCCATGGATGCCATCGAGCAGGCCTGCGGCGAGAAGTCGGTCAATGTGGTCAGCTACTGCATCGGCGGCACTCTGACCGCCTCTACGGTGGCCTATCTCACCAGCACCCGGCGGGCGCGCAAGGTGAAGTCCGTGACCTACATGGCCACGCTGCAGGACTTCCGCGACCCCGGCGAACTCGGCGTGCTGCTCGGTGAACCGATCCTCAACGGGCTCGAGGCGCGCATGGCCGAGGCCGGCTACCTGGACGGCCGCTCCATGGCCTACACCTTCAACCTGCTGCGCGAGAATGACCTGTTCTGGTCGTTCTACGTCAGCAACTACCTGAAGGGCGAGAACCCGGCACCGTTCGACCTGCTGTACTGGAACTCCGACGGCACCAACCTGCCGGCCGGCACCCATGGCTGGTACCTGCGCCACATGTACCTGGAGAATCGGCTGGTGGAGCCCGGCGGGATCGAGCTCGACGGCGTGCGCATCGACCTGCGCAAGATCTCCACGCCGAGCTACTTCGTCTCGACCCGTGAAGACCACATCGCAAAGTGGAACAGTACCTATTACGGTGCGCTGCTGCCCAAGGGGCCGGTCACCTTCGTGCTGGGCGGCTCCGGTCACATCGCCGGTGTCGTCAACCCGCCGCACAAGAACAAGTATGGCTACTGGACCAACGATTCACTGCCCGAGACCCACGAGGCCTGGCTCGAGGGGCGAAAGCCAACGAGGGCTCTTGGTGGCCGCACTGGCAGCAGTGGATGACCGACAACGGCTATGCCGATGCGGCCAAGCGGGTGCCGGCCCGCCAGCCGGGTGACGGTGAGCTGCCGCTGCTGGAAGAGGCGCCGGGGCGCTATGTGCGCATGACCATCCCCGAGGTGCTCGGCGAGGTGGCTGCGTCGGACGGCGCCTGAGCCCTGAGCCAGCGCCGTTCGCGGCGACAGCCGCAGCGGCAGCGCATAATAAACAAGGCCCACCAAGCGGTGGGCGCTTGCTGCTATAAGGGCGCCTGCAATCACTGAACCTGCGGCTGGGGCTGCTTCCTGTTGTGCAGGCCCAGCAGCATCAGTAGGGCGGAGAGCAGCCAGACCGGCACGCTGCCGGTGCGCGTGAACGGAGTGAGGCCTTGCATGGGCACGGCTTCACCGACCAGCGCGGCGGTCTCGAACTGGGGAAGCCGCGCGGTGACGCGCCCTGTTGGGTCGATGATGGCGGTTACGCCGTTGCTGGTGGCGCGCACCACGTAGCGGCCATTCTCCAGTGCGCGCAGGCGTGCCATTTGCATGTGCTGCAGGGGGCCGATCGACTCGCCGAACCAGGTGTCGTTGGAGACCGTCAGCAGCAGCTCGGCGTTGATGGCGCGCCTCGCCACCAGGTCGGCGTAGATGATCTCGTAGCAGATGGCGTTGCCGATCACCGTGCCGGCGGCGCGTATCGGCAGCTGCCCGCTTGGCCCCGGCGTCATGGCCGGCATCGGCAGGTCGAAGAAGGCGATGGTGCCACGCAGCCAGCGCTCCAGGGGCAGGTATTCGCCGAAGGGCACCAGGTGCTCCTTGCGATACTGGCCCTCGGCGTTGCCCACGCCGACGACGCTGTTGAAATAGCGGCCCTCATCGTCGCGTTGCAGGATGCCGGTGAGCAGCGCGCTGCCGGGGGCCAACTGGGCCTGAGCTCTGGCCAGCAGCGGTTCCGCCTCATCTTCGAACATCGGTAGGGCCGCCTCCGGCCAGACCACCAGGTCGATGTCGTCGGGCAGCTCGCGGGTCAGCTCCAGGTAGGTGTTGGCCGCGACGCGCCGGCCTTGCTCGGTCCACTTGATCTCTTGCGGCAGGTTGCCCTGCAGCAGCGCGATGCGCAGCGGTTCGCGGGCCGGTTCGGTCCATGCGGTCGGCAGCAGCAGCGGGGCGATCCACAGTGCCGCTACGGGGGCGGCGGCCCACCAGCGGCGGCGCAGGAATTCGACGCCAAGAGTGCCCGATAGCGCGGTGATCAACGACAGTGCGTAGACCCCGCCGATGGGCGCCCAGGCGGCCAGGGGTGAATCCACATGGGCGTTGCCCAGCAGCAGCCAGGGAAGCCGGTGAACAGCCAGGTACGCAGCCATTCACCCAGCACCCAGGCGCCGGCAAAGGAGAGAAAGGCCAGGCGCGGCCCGCACAGCAGGCGATACAGCCACAGCGCCACGGCCACGAACAGCGCCATGGCGACCACGAACAGTGAGGTGAGGAACACCGCCAGGGGCATCCCGGTGTAGCCATAGTCGTGAATGGAAACATACACCCAGGAGGCGCCGGAGCCGAACAGGCCGATGCCGAACAGCCAGCCCTTTAGCGCCGCCTGCCCCGGGGTCAGTTGGTGAAAGCCCAGGTACATCAGGCCGACCGCTACCGGGCCGAGCCACCAGAGTTCGAAGGGCGAAGCGGTCAGGGTGACCAGCACCCCAGCGACCAGCGCCAGGAGATAACCGAGAGCCGGGGGAATCGCGTTTCGGTCATGGGAGATCGTGGTTCCTTGTGTCGTGGGATCACTCTTCCTGAGTACCGTGGCCGTCATCCGGCACGGCTTCCAGCAGGCGAATCCGGCGATTATCGGCATTGAGCACGGTGAAGCGCCAGCCGCCCAGCTCGGTATGCTCGCCGCGCCCCGGCAGATGGCCGAAGCGCTGCATCACCAGGCCGCCCACGGTATCGAATTCGTCGTCGGAAAACTCGGTGCCGAAGCGCTCGTTGAAGTCCTCGATGGGCGTCAGGGCGCGAATCGCGTAGCGCCCTTCGCCCAGCTCGCGGATGTCGTCGTCCTCTTCGGTGTCGTGCTCGTCCTCGATGTCACCGACGATCTGTTCCAGGATATCCTCGATGGTAACGATGCCGGCGGTGCCGCCATACTCGTCCACCACCACCGCCATGTGGTTGTGGGTATCGCGGAACTCCTTGAGCAGGCTGTTGAGTCGCTTCGATTCGGGCACGAACATGACCGGTCGCACCACGTCCTCGAGGCGAAAGCGCTCGCGCTCCTCTTCGGGGCAGTTGAGCAGGCGCAGCAGGTCCTTGACCAGCAGCAGGCCCTTGACCTCGTCGAGGTTCTCGCCAACCACCGGGTAGCGCGAGTGGCCCGTCTCGTGGATCAGCGCGAGGTACTCCTCGGCAGGCTGGTCGGCGGCGATCGCCACCACCTGGGAGCGCGGGATCAGCACCTCACGAACCTGCTGGTCGCTGATCTGCAGCGCACCCTCGATGATCGTCAGCGCATCCTGCTCGAGCTTCAGTCGCGTGGCGGCCTCGCGCAGAAAGCCCATGAGCTCGTCGCGGGAGCTGGGCCCTTCGCTGTCGCCTGACAGGGCACCGAGCAGTCTGTCCAGCCAGGACCTGCCGCCCGGGCCGGTCGTTCGGTCGTCACTCATCGGTCGCGCCTCTTGTTCTCGTCATCGCCGCCGGATGGGTCGTGCCCAGGCGCCTCGAGCTGCGCCGGGGCATAGGGATCGTCGATGGCGAAGCCGGTCAGAATCTCGCGTTCGAGCTGTTCCATGGCCTCGGCCTCGCTCTCTTCCTGGTGGTCATGGCCGAGCAGGTGCAGGGTGCCGTGTACCACCAGATGCGCATAGTGATGGGAAAGCCGCTTGCCTTGAGCCTGAGCCTCCTCGGCAACGACGGGGTGACAGATCACTAGGTCTCCAAGCAGCGGGAGCACCAGCCCGGGCGGGTTTTCGAACGGAAACGACAGCACGTTGGTGGGGCGGTCTTTGCCGCGGTAGTCGCGGTTCAGCGTCTGGCTTTCCTCAGCGTCGACGAAGCGCACGGTCAGCTCATGGCGCGTCTCGTCGGGGAACCGCGCCAGTACCGCCGCCACCCAGGCGTTGAGGGAGGCGAGGTCGGGCAGCTCGTTGGCGGTGCAGGCGACCTGTCGGTCGATCAGCGGACCGTGACTCATGCGCTGCCGTCGCTCCTGTGGCGCTCGCGCTCCTGGCGCAGGGCTTCGCGCTCGCGCTCGCGCGCTTCGCGTCGAGCCCGTTCCTGCACTTCCTGGTCGGCCTCGAAGCTCTCGTAGGCTTCGATGATGCGCTGCACCAGCGGGTGACGCACCACGTCCTTGGCGGCGAAGTGGGTCACGCCGATACCGGCGGTGCCCCTGAGCACCTCGAGCACCTGGATCAGCCCCGAGCTCTGCCCGCGCGGCAGGTCGACCTGGGTCACGTCACCAGTGATGACGGCGGTGGAGCCGAAGCCGATGCGGGTCAGGAACATCTTCATCTGCTCTCGAGTGGTGTTCTGGCTCTCGTCGAGAATGATGAAGGCGTTGTTGAGGGTGCGGCCGCGCATGTAGGCCAGCGGGGCGATTTCGATCACCTGGCGTTCGATCAGCTTGCCCACCTGCTCGAACCCCAGCATCTCGTAGAGGGCATCGTAGAGGGGGCGGAGGTAGGGGTCGATCTTCTGCGCCAGGTCGCCGGGCAGAAAGCCGAGCTTTTCACCAGCTTCCACCGCCGGGCGTACCAGCAGGATGCGCCGTACCTGCTGCTGGTTGAGCGCTTCCACCGCCGCCGCCACCGCCAGGTAGGTCTTGCCGGTGCCGGCCGGGCCGATGCCAAAGTTAATGTCGTGCTGGCGAATGCTTGCGACGTAGTTCTGCTGGTTCTGGCCCCTCGGCTTGATCAGCAGCTTGGGGGTGCGCAGCAGCATCTCGTCGTCACTGGGGCCTTCCTCCTCGTCCAGCGCCTCGAGGCCTGACTCCTGCAGGAACAGGTGCACGGTATCGGGGGCGAGATCGCTGGCTTCCGCTTCGCGGTAGAGGTGCTCGAGCACGTTGGCTGCCGCCTTGACGCGGTGCCCGGGGCCAGCCAGCTGAAAGACGTTGCCGCGGTTGCGCAGCGTGACCCCGAGGCGATCCTCGACCAGCTTGAGGTGTTCATCGCGCTGCCCGCAGAGGTTGGCCAGGCGCTGCGGATCGTTGGGTTCGAGGCTCAAGGTGATGATACGGTTGGCCTGAGAGGCGTGCTGGCTCAAGACAATGGGATCCATGCGTGGCGAGTGTTGCTCCCAGCATAATGCCCCGGCGGTGGCCGGGGCAACGTTGGTGGCAGGCTCAATGCAGGTGTGGCGCGGCCAGCTCGCCGCGCAGTGAGTTGGGCAGGGCCTCGGTGATGGTCACGTCGACGAAGTGGCCGATCAGCTCGGTGGGATTGGCAGCGCGGAAGTTGACGACGCGGTTGTTCTCGGTGCGCCCGGAGAGCTGGCCGGGGTCCTTGGGCGCGAAGCCGGTGACCAGAATGCGCTGGGTGCTGCCTACCATGCGCCGGCTGATCTGCATCGCCTGCTGGTTGATGCGCTCCTGCAGGATCGCCAGGCGCTGCTTTTTCACGCTTTCCGGCGTGTCATCTGCCAGCGAGGCGGCCGGCGTGCCGGGGCGCGCCGAGTAGACGAAGCTGAACGAGTGGTCGAAGCCGATGCGATGGATCAGGTTCATGGTCGCTTCGAAATCCTCCTCGGTTTCGCCGGGGAAGCCGATGATGAAGTCCGACGAGAAGCTGATGTCGGGGCGCAGCGCGCGGATGCGTTCCATCTTGGCCACGTACTCCTCGGCGGTGTGGCCGCGCTTCATGGCCGTGAGGATGCGGTCGGAGCCCGACTGCACCGGCAGGTGCAGGTGGCTGACGAGCTCGGGGATCTCGCCGTAGGCTTCGATCAGGCTGTCGCTGAATTCGACGGGGTGCGAGGTGGTGAAGCGGATGCGGTCGATGCCCTCCACCGCCGCCACGCAGGCGATCAGCTCGGCCAGGTCGATCTCGTCGCCCAGCTGGTTCTCACCGCGGTAGGCGTTGACGTTCTGGCCCAGCAGGTTGATCTCGCGCACTCCCTGGTCGGCCAGGTGGATCACCTCGTCCATCACCGCCTCGAAGGGGCGTGACACCTCTTCGCCGCGGGTGTAGGGCACCACGCAGAAGGTGCAGTACTTGGAGCAGCCCTCCATCACCGAGACGAAGGCAGTGGCGCTGTCCGAGCTGGGCTTGGGCAGGTGGTCGAATTTCTCGATCTCGGGGAAAGTGACGTCCACCATCGCGATCTGGTTGTGGCGGCGCGCGTCGAGCATCGCTGGCACCCGGTGCAGAGTCTGGGGGCCGAACACCATGTCGACATGGGGTGCCCGCTTGCGCAGTGCCTCGCCCTCCTGGCTGGCTACGCAGCCACCCACGCCGATCACCAGGTCGGGGTTGGCCTCCTTGAGCTTCTTCCAGCGGCCGAGCTGATGGAAGACTTTCTCCTGGGCCTTTTCGCGAATCGAGCAGGTGTTGAGCAGGATGACGTCGGCCTCGCCTTCGTCATCGGTCAGTTCGAGCTGATGGGATTCGCCGAGCAGGTCCGCCATGCGGGCGGAGTCATACTCGTTCATCTGGCAGCCGTGTGTCTTGATGAAGAGTTTCTTCGCCATAAGAATAGGTCGGGTCGGTCGTCCGACGTGCGTCACCGGTGAGTGGAGTGTCGCGGGAATGCGGCTTCAGCGGAGTCGGCCGGTTTGGCCGGTGCCCGGGCGTGAAGCCCTTCTCGAAGGAGGCGCTATTATACGTAAGCCGAGGGGCTCGGGCCAGCGTGTGCGCCGACGCGTGCCGACCCTGCCAGGTGTGATAGGCTTGCGCAGCGATGCCGGCTCCACCGGGCCGAGGCATCACGAGAGCAACGCAGTTCCAACAGCGAGGAATTCCGGCCTTATGGCGGCCAAACCGGTCTATCGGGTGGTGTTTCACCAGCAGGGTGAAGTGTGGGAGCTCTATGCTCGCGAGATCTTCCAGAGCGAACTTTGGGGGTTCATCGAGGTCGAGGAGTTTGTCTTCCAGGACGGCTCGAAGCTCGTGGTCGACCCCTCGGCGGACAAGCTGCGGCTGACCTTCGAGGGAGTGAAGCGCAGCTACCTGCCGTTGAACGCCATCATCCGCATCGATGAGGTGGAGCGCGAGGGCCCGGCGCGGGCGGTGAAGAGCGAGGGGCGGGTGGCCGAGTTCCCCGCGGCCCAATGCCGCCGCCCAGGGGCGAGCGCTGAGCGCGCCGCTGGTCATCATTCGACCAGCACGGCGTAGGCCAGAACCTATGGCCCCTCGCAGTGCCTTTCCAGCGGTTTTCCCGGAGCTTATCCACAGGAACTGTGGATAGACGACAAAGCATCACGGTAGCGGTGCGGCATCTGCTGCGCCCGGCTCGACAGCCAGGACAACAGCATGACGAAATTGAAGAAACTCTGCATGGGGGTGTGTCTGGGCCTGGTCGCCCTGCCCCTGCAGGCCCAGCAGAACGGCAATACCCACTGGGTCTCCGACGAGCTGACCACCTACGTACGCAGCGGTCCGACGGACGGCTATCGGATCATCGGCACCCTGACCGCGGGCGAGCCGGTGAGGCTGCTCGAGACGAGCGGCAGCTACAGTCGGGTCGAGGATGGACAGGGCAACACCGTATGGGTGCTCAGCGATGAGCTGCAGGACTCCCCGAGCGCCCGCGAGCAGCTCCCGGTGCTGGCCAGCCAGGTCGCCGAGCTCGAGGCCGAGCTCGAGGGCATCAACGAAAACTGGGAGAGCCGGGTGTCGGTGATGACCGAAACCCTCCAGGGCCGGGAGCAGCGCATCGCCGAACTGGAGGCACGCAATCGCCAGCTCGACAGCGAAGCCGACCGCTCCCGCCAGACTATCCGCCAGCTGCAGGCGCGCCTCGATACCCAGGAGGAGGACCTGCTGATGCGCTACTTCATGTATGGCGGCGGCGTGGCCGGTGCAGGGCTGCTGGTTGGCCTGATCGTGCCGCACCTGCCGCGCAGGCGGCGCAAGCGCGACCGCTGGTTCTGAGCGGCCGAGGAAACACGACATGACACAGGATTGGCGGGACCGCTGGCGGGAAGGCCGTATCGGCTTTCACCGCGAGGACACGCACCCGACGCTGGTGCGCTTCTGGCCGCAGCTCGGGGTCAAGCCTGGCGCCAAGGTGCTGGTGCCGCTGTGTGGCAAGAGCCTCGACATGCGCTGGCTGGCGCGCCATGACCACCCGGTGCTGGGCATCGAGCTGGCCGAGCAGGCGATCGAGCAGTTCGTCGCCGAAGGGCGGGGGCCGTGTCGCGCTACCAGCAGGAACCATTCGCGATCTGTCGCCAGGGCAGCGTCGAACTCTGGTGCGGCGACTTCTTCCACTTCCATATCGAGCAGGCGGCGGAAATCGGTGCCTTCTACGATCGTGCCGCACTGATTGCGCTGCCGCCAGCCACGCGCCAGCGCTATGCCTTTCATCTGGCGCAGCTGATCCCACCCGGGGCGAAGGGGCTGCTGATCACTCTGACGCGCCCCGATGCCGGCGGCCCGCCTTACAGCGTGGCCGCCGACGAGGTCGTTGAGCTGTTCGAGCCCAATTTCGAGATCACCCACCTGGACGACGGCGACCCGGAGCCCGGCAGCGGCTTTCGTGAAAGCGCCTGGGCGCTGGTGCGGCGGGGCCGAATCACTGAACCCCCTCGGCCCTTGCGCTAGCGTGCCAGCAGCTGGGCCAGCTCGGGGTCGCTGAAGGCGCGGTCCAGGGCGTCGCCGATCAGGTCGTTGAGCATGCGCGCGTTGGTCTCGCGGTCGGGGCGTACGGCGTAGCTCTGGGTGCGGCGTGAGGTGTAGGTGCCGGTGTAGGTGTTGCCGCGATTGACCGCCTTCGCTTCCAGCACGGCTTCCAGGCGTGCCTCGTCGATCACCGGGCGGCTGTCGCCCTGCTCGTAGCCCAGGTGCAGCAGCGTCAGCGTCAGGCTGGGGCGGCCGTCGGCGGGCTCGGTAGTGGGCGAGAAGCCCATGTCGCGCACGGCGCGCTCGGCTTCGCGCTGCAGACGCGGGACCAGCTCGTGGGCGCTGACGCTGATCACGGCCGTGGACATGGCGCTGCCGGTGCGGGTGCCGATCACTTCACCATGCCGGTCGTCGACCGCCATGACGGTAATCGCCTGGCCGCCTCCGGCCTGCGGGACCGGCGTGCTGCGCTGTGGATCGAGCTGCAGATAATGCGGCTGGCGCAGCCGGCCAGCAGGGCGCCTGCCAGCAGCGTGGCGCCGGCACGCAGAAGATGACGTCGATTCATTCCGAGCCTCCCGGGTGTCAGGTTGAACAGGTCAGACGGGCATGGCGCTGCCACCGTTGACGCAGGGGCGAGTATATCGGCAGCCGCAGCGCCGCAACAGCGTTGCCTTGCAGCGTCGAGTCGTGGCTACAATGGAGCCTTCACCGGGGAAGTCGCCATGATTCGTTGTGCCGTTGCGTCGGATATACCCAGTCTCGTCGATATCTGGCTGCGTGCTTCCCGCCAGGCGCACGGCTTCATCCCGGCCGAGTTCTGGGCCCAGCGCGCCGAGGCGATGGCGCAGCACTACCTGCCGGGTGCCGAAACCTACGTGCTGGAGGTGGGAGGGCGCGCCATCGGCTTCGCCGCGCTCCAGGGCGACCACCTCGAGGCGCTGTTCATCGACCCCGAGGTACAGAGCTTTGGCCACGGCACTCACCTGATGGCCCATGCCATGGCACGGCGAGAGAGAATTACGCTGTGCGTCTATTCACGCAATGTGCGCGCCGTCTCTTTTACCGCCGGCTGGGCTTCCAGGCCCTCGAAGAGCGCCCCGAGCCGCTCAGCGGCGAAAACGAGACCCTGATGGCCTGGTCGCGTCAGCCGGCCCAGGGCTGACGCCACCATGGCGTGCTAGGAGGCGAGGGCGTGGCGCCGCGGTGCGGCTACCTGCGTCTCGGCGGGAAATCGGTGCCACC
This sequence comes from Halomonas sp. E19, assembly GCF_052439355.1. Classification (NCBI taxonomy): domain Bacteria; kingdom Pseudomonadati; phylum Pseudomonadota; class Gammaproteobacteria; order Oceanospirillales; family Halomonadaceae; genus Halomonas; species Halomonas sp. E19. The sequence continues at coordinate 649,771 of NZ_JBNFWU010000001.1, forward strand.
GGCGCGGCACGATGAACAGGCGTGCGCCGCGCGACAGCGCCAGGCGCTCGTAGTCAGCATGGCTGATGGTGGCAAGCCAGGGCTCGGCCATCCAGCTCGCTTCCAGCTCCACCCGGACCTCCGCCCCCACCGGGGAGATCGCGGTCACCGTGGCCGGCAGGTGGGCAGCCGCAGTGGGCGCCTTGGCCAGTTCGATCTCGTGGGGACGCAGCAGCAGCTCCTCCGTACCATCGGGGATTTCCACCGCGAGCCTGGCCTCGCCGCAGGTCAGCACGGCGTTGCGAACCGTGCCCTCCAGATGATTGACGTCTCCCAGGAACTCGAACACGAAGCGGTTGGCCGGATGGCGATAAAGCGTATCGGGGGTGTCGATCTGCTCAATGCGGCCGTTGCTCATCACGACCACGCGGTCGGACAGCTCCAGTGCCTCTTCCTGGTCGTGAGTGACGAACAGGCTGGTGAAGTTCAGCTCGTCGTGCAGGTGGCGCAGCCAGCGGCGCAGCTCCTGGCGCACCTTGGCGTCCAGCGCGCCGAACGGCTCGTCGAGCAGCAGCACGTCGGGCTTCAGCGCCAGCGCACGCGCCAGGGAGACCCGCTGCTGCTGACCGCCCGAGAGCTGGGCGGGATAGCGGTCGGCGAGCTGCTCGAGCTTGACCATCTCCAGCAGGCGGTGGACCTGGCGGCGAATCTCGCCGGTGGAGGGGCGGCTCTTGCGCGGCATCACGGTTAGGCCGAAGGCCACATTGTCGAACACCGTCATGTGCCGGAACAGGGCGTAGTGCTGGAAGACGAAGCCGATGCGGCGGTCGCGCACGTGCAGGTGGGTGACGTCGCGATCGCCGAACAGGATGCGTCCGCCGGGTGCGCGGTCGGCCGTTTCCAGGCCGGCGATGATGCGCAACAGCGTGGTCTTGCCGGAGCCGGAGGGGCCAAGCAGCCCGACCAGCTCGCCCTCGTGGATCTCGAGGTTGACCGGCTCGAGGGCGCGACTGCGACCGAAGTGCTTGCCTACGTTGTGCAGGTGGATGCTCATGGCTCAACCTCCCGGCGCGCGGCGCGCCATTCCAGGCCGGCCTTGGCGGCCAGCGTGAGCAGGGCGATGAGGGCCAGCAGCGACGCGCTGGCGAAGGCGCCCACGGTATTGTAGTCCTGATAGAGCTGTTCGAGGTGTAGCGGCAGCGTGTTGGTCTGGCCGCGAATGGCGCCGGAAACCACCGAAACCGCACCGAACTCGCCGACCGCCCTGGCATTGGTCAGGATCACGCCGTAGAGCAGCGCCCAGCGGATGTTGGGCAGGGTCACCCGGCGAAAAATGGTCCAGCCCGGGGCGCCCAGCGTGACGGCCGCCTCCTCCTCGCGGGAGCCCTGCGCCTGCATCAGCGGGATCAGCTCGCGGGCGACGAAGGGGCAGGTGACGAAGATGGTCACCAGCAGGATGCCGGGCCAGGCGAACATCAGTTGGATGTCATGGCCGTCGAGCCAGGCGCCGAGCCAGCCGGTGCGGCCGTAGAGCAGCAGGTAGACCAGCCCCGCCACCACCGGCGACACGGCAAAGGGGATGTCGATCAGAGTCTGCAGGATGCGCCGCCCCGGAAAGCGGAAGCGTGTTACCAGCCAGGCCAGCGCTACGCCGAACACCAGGCACACCGGAATGGTCAGCAGCGCGATGAACAGCGTGAGGCCGATCGCCGCGAGGGTGTACTCGTTGCTGATATTGGCCCAGAACACCCCGACGCCCTGCGCGAAGGCCTGGGCGAAGATCGCCACCAGCGGCAGCAGCAGGAACAGGGCGGCCAGCACCAGTGCGGCGCCGACCAGAGTGCGTCGGGCCCAAGGGGCGTCACCGATCCGTTGCATCAGCCGTGTCCTCCATGCAGACGCTTGATGAAGCGGCCCTGCCACACGTTGATGGCGAGCAGCAGTGCCAGCGAGACGAACAGCACTACCGAGGCGATGGCGGAAGCGCCGGCATAGTCGTATTCATGCAGCCGCACGAAGATCATCAACGCGGTGATCTCGGTCTCGTAGGGCATGTTGCCGGCGATGAAGATGATGGCGCCGAACTCGCCCAGCGAGCGTACGAAGGCGAGCCCGGTACCGGTGACCAGGGCTGGCCACAGGTGGGGCAGGATCACGCGGCGAAAGGCGGTGAGGTCCGAGGCACCCAGAGTCAGGGCGGCTTCGTCCACCTCGCCCGGCATGTCCTCCAGCACCGGCTGCACCGTGCGTACCACGAAGGGAATGCTGGTGAAGGCCATGGCCAGGGCAATGCCGACCCAGGTGTAGGCCACCTGGATCCCGAGCGGTTCCAGCAGCTGGCCCATCCAGCCGTTGCTGGAATAGAGCGTGGCCAGCGTAATGCCCGCCACGGCGGTGGGCAGGGCGAAGGGCAGGTCCATCAGGGCGTCGAGCAGCCGCTTGCCGGGGAACTCGTAGCGCACCAGCACCCAGGCCAGCAGCAGGCCGAAGGCGGCGTTGACGATGGCAGCGAAGGCGGCGGCACCGATGGTGACGACATAGCTCGCCACCACGCGCTCGTCGGTGATGATCGCCCAGTACTCGGCCAGGCTCAGGCCGGCCAGCTGGCCGAACAGTCCGGTCATCGGCAGCAGAAGCATCAGCGAGACGAAGGTCAGGCTGATGCCCAGCGAGATGCCAAAGCCGGGCAGCACCCGCTTGGGGGTGCTGCCGAATCCGAGTGAAAAGGTGCGTTGCGTCATCAGCCGGTCACTTTTGCTGGATCAGCGGCGGCGCTGGAGCTGGTCGAGCAGGCCGCCATTGCCGAAATGGGTTTCCATCGCTTCTTCCCAGCTGCCCGCGATCTCCTCGACCAGCAGCAGCTCGGTTTCGGGGAATTGGTCGGCGAACTCTTCGACGACCGTTTCGTGGTGCACGCGGTAGTTGAAGCCGGCCAGCTGGCGCTGGGCCTCTTCGCTGTAGAGATACTCCACGTAGGCCTGGGCCAGCTCCAGGTTGCCGTTGCGCTCGGCGTTGGGGGCCACGACGGCGACCGGGAATTCGGCCAGGATGCTGACCGGCGGCACGATGACCTCGTAGTCGTCGCTGCCGTACTCCTGGCGGATGTTGTTGACCTCGGATTCGAAGCTGATCAGCACGTCACCGAGGCCGCGCTCGATGAAGCTGGTGGTGGCGCCGCGACCGCCGGTGTCGAACACCGCCACGTTGCGCAGGAAGGTGCGCATGTAGTCGTGAACCTGCGCCTCGTCGCCGTCGAACTGCTGCTGAGCGAAGCCCCAGGCGGCCAGGTAGGTGTAGCGGCCGTTGCCCGAGGTCTTGGGGTTGGGGAAGACCATCTTGACGTCTTCACGCACCAGGTCGTCCCAGCTCTCGATCCCCTTGGGGTTGTCCTTGCGCACCAGGAAGGCGGTGGTGGAGTAGTAGGGCGAGGCGTTGTTGGGCAGCTGTTGCTGCCAGTCCTCGGCGACCAGGCCGGCGTCGGCGAGCACCTGGACGTCGGTCACCTGGTTGTAGGTGACCACGTCGGCGCGCAGCCCCTGCAGGATGGCGCGGGCCTGGGCCGACGAGCCGCCGTGGGACTGCTGGATGCGTACCGCCTCGCCATGCTCGTCCTGCCACTGATTGCTGAACGCCGGGTTGATGGCGGCGAAGAGTTCGCGGGCAATGTCGTAGGAGGAGTTGAGCAGTTCGCGATCGGCGGCGAGTGCCGGGGTGGCCAGGCCGACGCCCAGGGCGACGGCAAGCACAGTGCGGCGAAGTGTGTTGAGCAGGACCATGCGGCGATCTCCAGCGGAATTCGGGTGATGGGTGCAAGGGTAAGGCTGCAAAGCAGGAATTACAATTATCGTTTTTATTCTATTTTGAAATATGACTGTTGCGCTTTGCCTGCCCCGGCCGGTGTCTCGAATTGTTGTCGCCAGTGCGTCAACGGCCTTGGCGGTTTTTGGTAGCATAGGGGCTCTTTCCCGAGCGACCGCCTGGACGACCATGACCGACGCCACCCGCGACTTCCTCATTGCCCCCTCGATTCTCTCTGCAGACTTCGCTCGCCTCGGCGAGGAGGTCGACAACGTGCTGGCCGCCGGTGCCGACATCGTCCATTTCGACGTCATGGACAACCACTACGTGCCCAACCTGACCATTGGCCCCATGGTCTGCCAGGCGCTGCGCAAGCATGGCGTCACGGCGCCGATCGACGTGCACTTGATGGTCAAACCGGTCGACCGCCTGATCGGCGATTTCATCGAAGCCGGTGCCAGCTATATCACCTTCCACCCTGAAGCGTCCGAGCACATCGACCGTTCGCTGCAGCTGATCCGCGACGGCGGCTGCCAGGCCGGGCTGGTGCTCAACCCGGCCACGCCGCTTGCCTGCCTCGACTATGTGATGGACAAGCTCGACATGATCCTGTTGATGAGCGTCAACCCGGGCTTCGGTGGGCAGGCCTTCATTCCCGGTACGCTGAACAAGCTGCGCGAGGTGCGCCAGCGTATCGATGCTTCCGGCCGCGCCATTCGCCTAGAGATCGATGGCGGCGTTAAGGTGGAGAACATCGCCGAGGTCGCTCGTGCCGGAGCCGATACCTTTGTGGCGGGCTCGGCGGTGTTCGGAGCGGCAAGCGACGCCGACCCGCACCGCTACGACAGCGTGATGCGCCGCTTCCGCGAACAGCTTGCCACCCTGGAGGCTCCTACCACGTGAGTGCAGCGCCTGCGCCGTGGTACCTCTATATGGTCGAGACGGCCAAGGGAAAGCTCTATACCGGTATTACCACCGACGTGCATCGCCGCATCGCCCAGCATGAGGCGGGGCGGGGGCCAAGGCGCTGCGCGGCTGCGGCCCTGGCGCTGCGCCATTTCGAGGCCGTGGGCAGCCAGGGCGAGGCGCTGCGCCTGGAAGCTGCGATCAAGCGCCTGTCGGCGGCGCAGAAACGGGCCTGGCTGCAGCGGCGGCCGCCCAGCGAGGAGACAGCATGCACCCCATCCTGAAGGACATCGAGCTGGTCAGTTTCGACCTGGACGGCACCCTCGTCGATTCGGTACCCGACCTGGCGGCGGCCGTGGACGCGGTGCTGGCCGAGTGCGGCCTGCCTCCGGCCGGGGAGGCCGGCGTACGCAACTGGGTCGGCAATGGTTCGCGCAAGCTGGTGGAGCGAGCCCTGGCCGCCGCCGATGGGCCGCCCGCGACAGCGGAGCGCCTGGCGCAGGCGCACGAGCGCTTCCTTCACCACTATGGCCTGGCGCCGGTGCAGCGCACGCGGCTCTACCCCGGCGCGCGCGAAGCGCTCGATGCCCTGCGTGAACGGGGGCTGATCCTGACGCTGGTGACCAACAAGCCGTTCGCCTTCATCCAGCCGATCCTGGCGCATTTCGCACTGGAGTCGCACTTTACGCTGTGCCTGGGGGGCGACAGCCTGCCACAGAAGAAGCCGGACCCGGCGCCATTGCTGCACTCGGCGGCGCATTTTGCCATCCGTCCCGATGCCTGCCTGATGGTGGGCGATTCGCGCCACGACATCGACGCCGGGCGCGCCGCCGGCTTTCGCACCCTGGCGGTACCCTACGGCTACAACCACGGCGAGCCGGTACGCGACAGCCGGCCCGACGCCATGGTTGAGACCCTCGATGCACTCGTCACGCCATTTCCCCATCCATCTGCGAGGACCCGGGCATGATGTCCGCTCAACGTTTCCGTGAATTGGCCGAGGCTGGCTACAACCGCATACCGGTCACCCGGGAGGTGCTGGCCGATCTCGACACGCCGCTGTCGACCTACCTGAAGCTGGCCGACGAGCCGTGGACCTTCCTGCTGGAGTCCGTGCAGGGCGGCGAGAAGTGGGGGCGCTATTCCATTATCGGGTTGCCGTGCCAGGAACGGATCGAGGTGCGCGGCTTCCGAATTACCCATGTGAAAGCGGGCGAGCCGCCGCAGGATCACGAGGAGGCCGACCCCTGGCCTGGATCGAGGCGTTCCAGGGGCGCTTCCGGGTGCCGCGCCTCGACGACCAGCCGCGCTTCGACGGGGGCTGGTCGGCTACTTTGGCTATGACACCATCCGCTACATCGAGCCACGCCTGCGCGGCGTGGAGAAGCCCGACCCGCTGGGGGTGCCCGACATCCTGCTGATGGTCTGCGACGAGCTGGTGGTGTTCGACAACCTCTCTGGTCGCCTGACGCTGTGGACCCACGCCGACCCGGCCGCCGAGGAGGCCTACGCCCAGGCGGTAGCCCGCCTGGAGGGGCTGGAGCGACGCCTGCGTACCGCCAGCCCGCAGGCCGCCAGCCCCGGTACCGGGCGCAGCGCGGTGGAGGAGGGGCACTTCACCTCCGGATTCACCGAAGCGGGGTTCAAGGCGGCGGTCGACAAGATCAAGGAGTACGTGCTGGCGGGCGACGTGATGCAGTGCGTGCCGTCGCAGCGCATGTCGATTCCCTACCAGGCCTCGCCGCTCGACCTCTACCGCGCCCTGCGCAGCCTCAATCCGTCGCCCTACATGTTCTTCTTCAACCTCGACGATCACCACGTGGTGGGCTCCTCGCCGGAGATCCTCACCCGGCTCGAGGATGGCGAGGTCACCGTGCGTCCGATCGCCGGCACCCGCATCCGCGGCCGCACGGAGGAGGAAGACCGGGCGCTTGAGGCCGACCTGCTGGGCGACCCCAAGGAGGTGGCCGAGCACTTGATGCTGATCGACCTGGGTCGCAACGATGTCGGGCGCATCAGCGAGACCGGCACGGTCCGCGTCACCGACCAGATGAGCGTGGAGCGCTACTCCCACGTCATGCATATCGTCTCGAACGTTACCGGGCGGCTGAAGGAGGGGCTCTCCGCCATGGACGTGCTGCGCGCCACCTTCCCCGCCGGCACCCTCTCGGGGGCGCCCAAGATCCGGGCGCTGGAGATCATCGACGAGCTGGAGCCGGTCAAGCGCGGCATCTACTCGGGGGCGGTAGGCTACCTCTCGTGGCACGGCAACATGGATACGGCGATTGCGATCCGTACCGCGGTGATCAAGGACGGCGTGCTGCACGTGCAGGCGGGCGCCGGCGTGGTGGCCGACTCGGTGCCCGAGCTCGAGTGGCAGGAGACCCTGAACAAGGGCCGCGCCATCTTCCGCGCCGTGGCGATGGCCGAGAAGGGGCTGGACAACCTCTAGCCGGTGCGGGGCCGCAGCTCAGCCCCTCGCTCACGACGTGTCTCAAGCGGTGTGTCGCTAACGCCTCGCCTCTGGCAAGCCCCTTGGCAGGGCGGCTCGGAGCGAGGCGATCAGCCCGCTTCTGGTGTCGCCTTGGGCTTCTTTTCGTTGGCCCCCTGCGCTTCACGCGTTGGCCCCTCGGGCTGCTGTTCGGACTCGCCGAGAGCATCGCGGATCAGGCGCGCATTGTGGCGCATCATGGCGATATAGTTCTGCGCCGGGCCGCCCGCTTCGCTGAGGGAGTCCACGTACAGCGGGCCGGCCATTTCGATGCCGGTGTCCCTGGCGATGCTGCGCATGTAGCGATCCGATACGGTGCTTTCCCAGAACAGCGCGGGCGGCTCGGTCTGCTCGATGCGCTGCATGATCCGCATGACCTGGTGCGGTGCGCTGGCGCTCTCGGCGTTGGACCCCCAGATGCTGTCGTGGCGGAAGTCATAGGCGTCGGCAAAGTAGACGAAGGCGGCTTCGGAGGTGATCAGCAGGCGCTGCGACTCGGGAATGTCGGCCAGCGTCTCGAGCAGCTCCTCGTGCAGCGAGGCCAGGGCGTTGCGGGCGGCTTCGGCGCGAGCCTGGAAGCTTTCGGCGGCGGCGGGGTGGAGCTCGCTCAGCTGCTCGGCGATAACGTCGATATAGGCTGACACTGCCCGCGGGTCCATCCACAGGTGTGGATCGGGTTCCCCGGTCAGCTCGCCGGTGATGATTGGCTGGGTGGGGTAACCGCTGGCCTCGGCCAGGGGAACGATGCGGGCACGGTTGCCTACCGTGGCATAGATCTGGCGGATCCACTGTTCGAGCTGATAGCCGTTGTAGAACACCAGGTCGGCGTCTTCCATCGCGATGAAGTTCTGGGGCGTCAGCTCCCACTGGTGAACTTCGGCGTCGGGCGGCGTCAGCACTACCAGATCGATGTGGTGTCCGCCGACTTGATGCACCAGGTCGCCCAGTACTGAGAAGGAGGCAATCACCTTGGGGGAGGCCGCTGCGGCTGGAATGTTGCCTGCCATGGCAACAAAAGGAACGGCCAGCCAAGCAAGGGCAGGGCGTGTAAAGCGCATCGTCAACCTCCTTTTTGCGAAAGCGCATGGGCCGATGATAGAGGCTAGGCTCCAAGCTGGCCAGCCGCGCCTCTTGGCGACCGGTATCGTGCCAGATGCTAGCCAGGCCGCCTGGCGCGTTGACAGTCAGGACTCGGCGGCGGCACTATGTAGCCATGAACGCTTTGAATCGACTCTCATGCTTTGCCCAGTGGTGGCGCTCCTGACCAGGGGCGGCACGCTGACGAATGAAAAAAATGCCGCCGTCGGGGCGGCTTTTTGTGTCCGAAGCAGACCCGCACGGCTGGCCGAGTTGACACTTCCTAGATGCTTTCTCGCTTGAACAGGACCTCATCGCCATGTCCGTGCTGATGATCGACAACTACGACAGCTTTACCTTCAATGTGGTGCAGTACCTGGGCGAACTGGGCGCCGAGGTGGTGACCTACCGCAACGATGCCATCACGCTGGAAGAGATCGAGGCGCTGGCGCCCAGCCACCTGGTGATCTCGCCTGGCCCGTGCACCCCCAACGAGGCGGGTATTTCCCTGGCAGCGATACGTCACTTCGCCGGTCGGCTGCCGATCCTGGGGGTCTGTCTCGGGCACCAGGCCATCGGCCAGGTCTATGGCGGCGAGGTGGTACGTGCGCCCCAGGTGATGCACGGCAAGACCTCGCGCATTCGCCACGGCGGGCAGGGCGTGTTTGCCGGCCTTGAGGACCCGCTCGAAGTCACGCGCTATCACTCGCTGGTGGTCAAGGCAGAAACGCTGCCGGAGTGTCTCGAGGTCACCGCCTGGACTACCGAGGATGACGTGACGCCGGGCCTGGTCATGGGCCTGCGCCATCGCGAGTTGGATATCGAGGGCGTGCAGTTCCATCCGGAGTCGATCCTGACCCGCCAGGGCCATGAACTGCTGGCCAATTTCCTGAAGCGCCGCTGACCCGCCTGAAAGAGGAGACCCTGACCATGCAGATGCGTGATGCCATCGCCGCGGTGATGCGCCGTGACAACCTGAGCTTCGACGACACCCACGCGGTGATGCAGCAGATCATGACCGGTGAGGCGACCGATGCGCAGATCGGCGGCCTGCTGGTGGGCCTGGCCATGAAGGGCGAGACCGCCGAGGAGATTGGCGCCGCCGCCCAGGTCATGCGCGAGCTGATGAAGCGGGTGCGCCTGCACGCCGAGAACGTGGTCGACATTGTCGGTACTGGCGGCGATGGTGCCAACCTGTTCAATGTCTCGACCGCCTCCAGCTTCGTGGCGGCCGCGGCCGGCGCCCATGTGGCCAAGCACGGCAACCGCAGCGTCTCCTCCTCCTCCGGCAGTGCCGACCTGTTCGACATGGCCGGCATCCATCTCGACCTCAAGCCGGAGCAGGTGGCGCGTTGCATCGAGCAGGTGGGAGTCGGCTTCATGTTCGCGCCCAACCATCACCCGGCCATGCGCTTCGCCATCGGCCCGCGTCGCGAGATGGGCGTGCGCACTCTGTTCAACATCCTTGGACCGCTGACCAACCCGGCCGGCGCCCCCAACCAGGTGCTGGGGGTCTACTCCGCCGACCTGGTGCCGCTGATGGCCGAGGTGCTGCGCCAGCTGGGCAGCCGCCACGTCATGGTCGTTCATGCCGAGGATGGCCTGGACGAGATCTCCCTGGCCGCGCCGACCCACGTCGCCGAGCTCAAGGACGGCGAGATTCGCCGCTATACCATCGCCCCGGAAGATTTCGGCATCGAGCGCCAGGCGCTGTCGCCGCTCAAGGTGGTCAGCGCCGAGGACAGCCTGCGGCTGGTACGCGAGGCGCTAGTGGGCGACGGGCCGGCGGCCGACATCGTGGCCCTCAACGCCGGGGCGGCGCTCTACTGTGCGGGTATTGCCGATACCTTGAAGGAAGGCGTGCTGATGGCACAGGATGCCCAGGCCTCAAGGCTGCCACTGGAAAAAATGAAGGAACTGGCGGACTTCACCCGCGTGCTGGTTTCCTGAGCCCCCAAGCGGCAGCCGGCTGCCGCCTCAATGAGACAACATCATGACCAAGGATGCCCCGACCATTCTCACCCGTATCCTGGCCCGCAAGGACGAGGAGGTGGCCGAGCGTAGCCGCGCCGTGTCCGAAGCCGAGCTGCTGGAGCTGGCCCAGCGCCAGAGCGCGCCCCGTGGCTTCATTGCGGCCCTCGACCGGCGCATTGCCGAGGGCGACCCGGCGGTAATCGCCGAAATCAAGAAGGCCTCTCCTTCCAGGGGCGTAATCCGCGAGAACTTTCATCCCGCCGAGATTGCCGCCAGCTACGCTGCCGGCGGTGCCGCCTGCCTCTCTGTGTTGACCGACGCCGACTTCTTCCAGGGCCACGAGGACTTCCTCGTCGCCGCCCGCGACGCCTGCGAGTTGCCGGTGATCCGCAAGGACTTCATCACCCACGGCTACCAGGTCAGCGAGGCGCGTGCCATCGGCGCCGACTGCATCCTGCTGATCGTCGCCGCGCTGGAGGATGCCCGCATGGCCGACCTCTACCAGCAGGCGGTTGCGCTGGGCATGGACGTGCTGGTCGAGGTGCACGACGCCCTCGAACTCGAGCGTGCGCTCAAGCTCGGCATTGGCCTGGTGGGCATCAACAACCGCAACCTGCACACCTTCGAGACCCGCCTGGAAACCACCCTGGAGCTGCTGCCGCGCATTCCGGCAGGCGTCACCGTGGTCACCGAATCGGGCATCCACACCCAGGCCGATGTGCTGCGCATGCGTGAACACGACGTGCACGGCTTTCTGGTGGGCGAGGCCTTCATGCGTGAGCCCGAGCCGGGCCAGGCGCTGCGCCGGCTATTCTACTGAGCGTCGCGAGCCAGGGAGGTATCAGCGGTTGAACAGCCACAGCAGCGCCGACAGCGCCAGGCTGATCAGGATCATCGTCGTGATGGGAAAGTAGAACGAGAAATTCTCACGGCGGATGGCGATATCGCCGGGCAGCTGGCCGAAAGGTAGCCTGGAGAGCCAGGGCCACAGCAGGCCGATGGCGACGATACACAGGCCGATGACGATCAGGGTGCGAGACATCCTGCTCCTGCTCTGGTGATTTCGAAGTGAGTGCGATTCGAAAGGCCGGCGGTGATTCCGCCGGCCTTTCTCGTCTGCACGCGATCTACCAGCTCAGCTGGCGCAGGCGGGCCAGCAGGCCCTGCAGCGGGTGCGGCAGGGCCTGGCCGGAGAGGCGGCTGGCCTGGCTGCGGCAGGAGTAACCGGTGGCCAGCAGGCGGCCCCGGTTGGCCGCGTCCTCGACCACCGGCTGCCACGACTGGGCGTAGATGGTCTTCGAGGTTTCCCGGTTGCGCGCTTCGTGGCCGTAGGTGCCGGACATGCCGCAGCAGCCGCTGGCGACGAGTTCGAGCTCGAAGCCGAAGGCGGCGAACACCTGCTGCCACGCCTTGGGGCTGCCCGGGGCGTTGGTCTTCTCGGTGCAGTGGGAGAGCAGCCGGAAGCTCGGGTCGTCGAGTTTCTCGAGCTCCCGGGCCAGGGCCGGCGGCACCAGGCGCTTGCCCTGAGCCAGCAGCCACTCCTGCAGCATCAGCACCTCGGGCACGGCAGCGGGGCCCAGCGCCTTCACGTACTCCTGGCGGTAGGTGAGGGTCATGGCCGGGTCGATGCCCACCAGCGGCACGCCGAACTCGGCCAGGGCGCGCAGCCGCCGCGCCTGCTTCTCCGCGGTGCGCTCGAAGGCGCCGAGCGAAGCCCTGCACGTGCAGCGGCTTGCCGTTGGCCGTGTAGGGGGCGACGAACACCTTGATGTCCAGGCGCGAGAGCAGCTCGACGATGTCCATCACCAATTCTGCCTCGAAGTGGCTGGTGAAGGCGTCCTGCACGAGCACTACGCTTCTGGCCTTCTGCGCCTCGCTGAGCAGGCCCAGCGAGATCGGCGTCGCCTCGGCGACACCCCAGGCACGCAGCTGCTTGGTCAGCCGTGCGCGAGAGAGGCGCGGGCTGTCGACCAGGCCGACGTGCTGGGACAGCAGGCGGTCCACCAGGCGCTGATTCAGAGCGGCGTTGTACAGCGGCGCGGCATGGGCGAGATAGGGTACGAAGAACTCCATTCCGCCGATCAGGTAGTCCCGCAGCGGGCGCAGGTAGCGGCCGTGGTAGACCTCGAGGAACTGCGAGCGCGAGTCCGGCACGTTGACCTTGATCGGGCACTGGCCGGCGCAGGACTTGCAGGCCAGGCAGCCCGCCATGGCGTCGTAGACCTCATGGGAAAAGTCGGCCTCGCCGCGGCGGCGCCAGGTGTTGCGCGCCCGCGCCGGGAACGAGGTGATGAAGCCCCACACCCCTCGCGCTTCTTCTTGCGCGACTCCTCGACCAGGTCGATCCCGGCCTTGCCCTGCAGGCGCAGCCACTCGCGGACGAGGCTGGCGCGTCCCTTGGGCGAGTGGATGCGGTCGCGGGTCGCCTTCCACGAGGGGCACATGGCGTCGTCGGGATCGTAGTTGTAGCAGGCGCCGTTGCCGTTGCAGTACACCGTGGCGGCGTGGGCCTGCCAGGCGCGCTCGTCGATTTGGCGGTCGAGCTGGCCGCGGGTGGGCACGCCGTCGATGGTCAGCAGACCCGGGTCGACCCACTTCACCGTATCCTCGCTGACGCTAGTTGTCGACGCTGTGCCCGCGGCTTCGGGCGGGATGGAGGGCTTCGCGGCGTCGGGTGGTATGGAGGGAGTCGCGATCTTGCCCGGGTTCAGCTGATTGTGCGGGTCAAAGGCGGCCTTGACCCGCTGCAGGCTGGGGTAGAGCTCGCCGAAGAACTTGGGCGCATATTCGGAGCGCACGCCCTTGCCGTGCTCGCCCCACAGCAGGCCGCCGTACTTGTGGGTCAGCTCGGCCACCTCGTCGGAGACTTCACGGATCAGCCGCTCCTGTGCGGGTCCTTCATGTCGATGGCGGGGCGCACGTGCAGCACGCCGGCATCGACGTGGCCGAACATGCCGTAGCTGAGCCCGCGAGCGTCCAGCGCGGCGCGAAACTCACTGATGAAGTCGGCCAGATGCTCCGGCGGCACCGCGGTGTCCTCGACGAAGGGGATCGGCCGCTTCTCGCCCTTCTCGTCGACCCTGGCATTGCCCAGCAGACCCACGGCGCGCTTGCGCATGCCGTAGACCTGCTGGATCTGGGCGCCCCCTGGGCCAGGGTGTAGCCGAGGCGCGGTACGCTCTCATCCGCTTCCAGGTGACGACAGAAGGCGGCCACCCGCTCGGCAAGCCGTTCTGGGTCGTCGTCATTGAATTCGATCAGGTTGATGCCGCGGATGGCCACCGCCTGGCGCTCGGCCGTGACGGTATCGCCCTCGGCAGATCCCTGGGGCGCCTCGCTGGGAAAGAACTCCGCCACGCTGTCCCAGACGAAGTCCTCCATGGCCAGCAGCAGCACCTTGTCATCCACCGTCTCGATGGAAGTGGGTTTCGCCGCAGAAGCCATCAAGGCCTTGGCGTCGCGCAGGGCATCCATGAAGCCCGCATAGCGCACGTTGACCAGGGTCGAGTGCTTGGGAATCGGCAGCACGTTGAGTACCGCCTCGTTGAGGAATCCCAGCGAGCCCTCCGAGCCGCACAGCAGGCTGTTCATGTCGAGGCGGCCCTGCGCGTCCCTGAGATGCGCCAGGTCGTAGCCGGTCAGGCAGCGGTTGAGCGGCGGGAACTTGGCCGCGATCAGCTCGCGCTGAGTGTCGATGATTTCCCGCGCGGTGCGGTAGGCATTGCCGATCGCACCGCTGTGGCGGCAAAGCGTCTCCAGTTCAGTGTCGTTCACCGGACGGCTGACAAGCCGCTCGCCGCCGAGCAGCACGCTGTCGAGCTCGAGCACGTGGTCGCGGGTCTTGCCGTACTCGCAGCTGCCCTGGCCGCTGGCGTCGGTGGAGATCATGCCGCCGATGGTGGCGCGATTGGAGGTGGAGAGGTCCGGGGCGAAGAACAGGCCGTGGGGCTTCAGCGCCGCGTTGAGCTGATCCTTGACCACGCCGGCCTGTACCCTTACCCGGCGGTTCTCGACGTCGATCTCGACAATCCGGTTCATGTGACGCGACACGTCCACCACCAGGCCGTCGGTGAGCGACTGGCCGTTGGTGCCGGTGCCGCCGCCCCGGGGCGTGAGCGCCACCTGGCGATGCTCAGGCTCGGCGGCGAGGCGGGCAATCAACGCGAGGTCTTCGGCATGGCGCGGGAACAGCGCCGCCTGGGGCAGGCGCTGGTAGATCGAGTTGTCGGTGGCCAGCACCGTGCGGCTGGCGTAGTCGGGGGCGATCTCGCCCTCGAAGCCTGCCGCCTTGAGCGCCTCGAGGAAGCGCAGGTAGTGGGGCGCCAGCTCGGCGCTGTGGCGCGAGTCCTTGATGTCCAGTCGTGCAATCATGGTGTCGATTCGTTCGGTGACGCTGCCGGGCGGGCAGGCAGGGAATAGGCGTCTACTTTATCGCGAGAGGGGTGCCGCGCACCCCGCAGGCCTGCCGACGTGGCACCTTGGCGGCCTTTTGCCTACAATGTTCCGCCGTTTTTCCGTCTTTTACCGTTTCGCTTTCAGGGGCTGGACGCCATGCTCGATCCCAAACTGCTGCGCAGCGACCTTGCTTCGGTCGCCCAACGACTGGCCAAACGTGGCTTTACCCTCGATACCGCACGGCTCGAGGCGCTGGAGTCCCGGCGTCGTGAGCTGCAGACCGAGACCGAGTCCCTGCAGAACGAGCGCAATACCCGCTCCAAGGCGATCGGCAAGGCCAAGGCCGCTGGCGAAGACATCCAGCCGCTGCTCGACGAGGTGAGCGATCTCGGCGACCGCCTCGATGCCGCCAAGCGCCAGCTGGCCGAAGTGCAGGAGGAGTGGGACGCGCTGGTCAGCGGCATTCCCAACCTGCCCCACGACAGCGTGCCGGCAGGGGAGAGCGAAGAGGACAACGTCGAGCTGCATCGCTGGGGCACGCCGCGCGAGTTCGACTTCGAGGTGCGCGACCACGTCGACCTGGGCGGGCTGAAGGGCGAGCTGGACTTCGAGCTGGCGGCCAAGCTGACCGGCTCACGCTTCGCCGTGCTGCGTGGGCAGATCGCTCGCCTGCACCGCGCGCTGACCCAGTTCATGCTCGACAAGCAGACCCTCGAGCACGGTTACGAGGAGTGCTACGTCCCCTACATGGTCAACGAGGCCTCGCTCTACGGCACCGGGCAGCTGCCTGAGTTCGGCGAGGACCTGTTCCGGCTCGACGACGAGCGCGGCTTCCACCTGATCCCCACCGCCGAGGTGCCGCTGACCAATTTCGCTCGCGACGAGATTCTCGACGCCAAGGCGCTGCCGCTCAAGCTCACCGCCCATACGCCCTGTTTCCGCAGTGAAGCGGGCTCCACGGCCGCGACACCCGCGGCATGATTCGCCAGCACCAGTTCGACAAGGTCGAGATGGTGCAATTGGTGGAGCCGGAGCAGAGCTACGCGGCGCTGGAGGAGATGCGCGGCCACGCCGAGGCGATCCTGCAGGCGCTGGAGCTGCCCTACCGGGTGATGACGCTGTGTACCGGCGACATGGGCTTCGGCGCGGCCAAGACTTACGACCTGGAGGTGTGGCTGCCGAGCCAGCAGACCTACCGCGAGATCTCCTCGGTGTCGAACTGCGAGGACTTCCAGGCGCGGCGCATGCAGGCGCGCTTCCGCCACCCCGAACACAAGAAGCCGCAGCTGCTGCATACCCTCAACGGCTCGGGCCTGGCGGTGGGGCGCTGCCTCATCGCGGTGATGGAGAACCATCAGAACGCCGATGGCTCCATTACCGTGCCTGAGGCGCTGCGCCCTTACCTCGGCGGCATCGCCACCCTCAATTCTCGATCTCCCAGCTGACGCTGACCCCGCCTCGATGACGATCGTCCCTGGGCGGTACTCGACCTGGCCGGTGCTCTCGCGGGCATCGGCGCTCATCGCCATCATGCGCGGCATATAGACGGGTGAGCGCGTCTCGCTGATCGTGGCCACCGGGCCCAGCGAGACGTTCAGGGTGCGTGCCATCAGCTCGGCCTTGTGGCGCGCCTTCTCCAGCGCCATCACCAGCGCCTCGTCGGTGGCGGCAGTGCGATCCGCCAGGTCGTAGCTGATGGCGTCGAGGGCGTTGACCCCGGCGGCGGTCAAGGTGTCGAGCAGGCGCGGCAGGCGCTCGAGGTCGTCGACGCGCACCTGGAAGGGCCGCTCCACCCGAGTGCGCATCAGCAGCTCGCTCTCCTCATCGCCGCGACGCGGCGCAGGCACATATTCCGGCTGCACGTTGAGCGAGCCGGCGCTCAGGTCGTCGCGTGCCACCCCGGCTTCCTCTAGGGCCTGGATCAATGCCGTGGCGCGCTGCTCCAGTTGGTCGCGGGCTTGGCGCAGGGCGTCGGGGTCCGTCTGCTCGTCGCTGTAGGCCAGGGCAGGCGTGCGCTCCCACAGGCGTGCGCTGAGCGTGGCGCGGTCGGGCACGACATCGAGCTGGGCTTCGGCCTGCACGTCCAGGCGGGCGCGCGGCTGGTCGGCCTGGGCCAGCATGGCGGGCAGCGTCACTGCAGCCAGCAGGCCGCCCAGCAGCAGAGAGCGAAGGGGAGTCGGAATCATCGAAAGGCCTCCTGGCGACAAGGGGCAGATAGGGGGAGCGGCAGGCGCAGCGGCCGGGAGGCTGTGGAGCTGCCGGTCGGGCGAGTTTGTGCCTCCGCCCGCTTGGGGTCATGATAAGCAGGACACGCCAGACAAGGATAGATGGCATGCTTTACCGTGATGACAACGTGCGCTACGGACGTCCGCTTACCTTGACGCTTTCACTGGCCGCGCTGGTGGTGATCATCGCCGGCATTCGCGCCGGTGCCGATCTGCTCATTCCGCTGCTGCTGGGATTGTTCATTGCGGTGATCTGCACGTCGCCAGTGAACTGGCTGCGCCGGCTGGGAATCACGCCGCCCATTGCCGTCCTTATCACCCTGCTGGTAATTGGAGGGTTTCTCCTGCTGGTGGGGCTGCTGGCGGTCAATGCCTTCGGTACCTTCATCGAGGCCCTGCCAGGCATCGAAGACCAGCTCTACTACCAATACCTCAACCTGCTCGACAGTCTGGCGGCCATGGGGCTTGCCATCAATCCCGATACCCTGGCGGGCCTGGTCGAGGGTGGAGAGGAGAGCGGCTGGCTCTCGGCCTTGCTGGGCGGGATCGGCAACCTGCTGATGCAGAGCATGGTGGTCGCGCTGCTGGTCATCTTCATGCTGTTCGAGACGCTCAATTTTCGCCGCAAGGTTGCCCAGGCGCTCGACGATCCGGAGGCCAGCCTGCGCCGCTTCCAGGAGTTCAGCCTGACCCTTAAGCGCTACCTGGCGGTCAAGACCTTCGTCAGCCTGCTCACCGGTATCCTGGCTTGGCTTGCCTGCGTGCTGGCGGGCGTGGATTTCCCCTGCTGTGGGGCGTGCTGGCCTTCGCCCTCAACTACATTCCCAACATCGGTTCGGCCATCGCAGCCTTGCCGCCGGTCCTGCTGCTGCTGGTTGCCCAGGGCGGCGGGCTGGTGCCGGCTTTCGGCCTGGCCATGGCCTACCTGGCGATCAACTTCGTGCTTGGCAACCTGGTGGAGCCGCGGCTGATGGGGCGGGCGCTGGGGCTCTCCACCTTCGTGGCCTTCCTGTCGCTGGTGGTGTGGGGCTGGATGCTGGGGGTGGTGGGAATGCTGCTCTCGGTGGTGCTGACCATGACACTCAAGATCGCCCTCGACAGCCATCCGCAAACGCGCTGGATCGCCCATCTGCTAGGGCCGGGGCAGCGTCCGATCTCCGATAGCGTGGCGCCGGACGCCGGCCGGCCGATGCCGAAGGCGCAGGGCAGGGCGGTAGAAAACGCGACGCCCCGGACGGAGCCGGAGCGTGACGACTGAACGGTAACAACGAGCCTGTGACGGCTGGCCGGCGGGTGGCAACAAAGGCTCTGGTGCGCCGGGGCCTGCGCTTAGACGTTCTGGTCGATGAACTGGCTCAGCTGCGACTTGGACTGAGCGCCCACCAGTGAAGCGACCTTGGAACCCGACTTGAACAGCATGACCGTGGGTACGCCACGTACGCCCTGTTCGGCGGCAATTTCCGGGGCGTCGTCCACATTGATGCTGACCACCTTGAGGTTGCCGGTACGCTCCTCGGCCACCTCGTCGATGACCGGGGCCATGACCTTGCAGGGTCCACACCAGGGGGCCCAGAACTTCAGCAGCACCGGCTGATCCGCTTTCAGTACTTCCTGCTCGAAGTTGGCGTTGGTGACATCGACGTTATTGGTCATGTGATTCTCCAGTTACGTTGCGCTGCATCGAGCGAATCGGATGGCACGCCAATGGCATGCTGGGCCGGCAGATGTTAGCGGCCGCCAGGGATGCTGGCAATGCAAGGCGGCCTGCCTGTTGCCCCAGCGGTCCTGCAAGTCGCCGTTTCAGGGTATCGACCTGCCCGCACGATGCCTGTGAGGGTGGTGGCGAACTCGGTAGTCTTCTGTAGCACAATGAAATGAAAGGGAGCTTGGGCCTGGCTATGGTGTCTTGCCCGGTGCCTGCCGCTGTTAAGGGGAGTTTAGACACCACCCGCCATCTCGACTAGCTTGGCAAGGACAAGACGGAGCGGAAGGTATATGGACATGGCTCAGCTCCGGACTGCATTGCCGTAGGTCACATCGGTTGCGCGAGCAGGTGCATCGCCTGTGTCGCAACCTTATGGTTTTGCCAGTGTCGCTGGGCCTTGCAAGGAGAAGTCTGGCCATGACGACACAGTGCACCCTCACTTACGATGGCAAGCGGCTCACCGGGCCGGTTGATCAGCCGCTCATCGAGTTTCTCGCGGCGCACGGCATCACGCTGCCCCACGTCTGCTACCACCCTTCTCTCGGGGCGCTCGAAACCTGCGACGCCTGCTGGGTCGAGGTTGACGGCGAGCTCAAGCGTGGCTGTACCTTGAGCTCCCGCGAAGGGCTCACGATCAGCGCCGACCAGGCGCATGCCCGGGCCGCCCGGGAAGAGGGAATGGATCGCCTGCTGGCCAAGCACGAGCTCTACTGCACGGTTTGCGAGAACAACAACGGCGACTGCACCCTCCACAACACCATGGTGGACATGCAGATTCCCATCCAGCGTTATGAATTCCAGCGCAAGCCTTACGAAAAGGACACTTCCAGCCCGTTCTATACCTACGATCCCGACCAGTGCATCCTGTGCGGCCGCTGCGTCGAGGCGTGTCAGAATGTCGAGGTCAACGAGACGCTCTCCATCGATTTCTCTAGCGACAATCCGCGCGTGCTGTGGGACGGCGGCAAGCCGATCAACGATTCCAGCTGCGTGCACTGCGGCCACTGCGTCACGGTGTGCCCCTGCAACGCCCTGCTCGAGAACAGCATGGAAGGCAAGGCGGGGCCGTTTACCGCCATGCCTTGGTCGCTCAAGCGACCGATGATCGAGATCGTCAAGAAGCTCGAGACCACCACGGGGGCGGTGCCGGTCTCGGGGCTGTCGGAAATCGACATGAACCTGCGCCAGCCCGAGATCAAGCGCACCAAGACCGTATGCACCTACTGCGGGGTCGGGTGCGCCTTCGAGCTCTGGACCCGCGACCGCCATATCCTCAAGGTGCAGCCGGTGCCCGAAGCGCCGGCCAACGGCATCTCAACCTGCATCAAGGGCAAGTTTGGCTGGGACTTCGTCAACAGCAAGCAGCGCCTGACCATGCCGCTGATTCGCGACAACGGGCGCTTTCGCGAGGCGAGCTGGGACGAGGCGCTGGCGCTGGTGGCGCGTCGCCTGCTCGAGGTGCGCGACCGCCACGGCGCCGATAGCCTGGGCTTCATCGGGTCGAGCAAGGCGAGCAACGAGGAGGCCTACCTGACCCAGAAGATTGCCCGGCGCATCATCGGCACCAACAATGTCGACAACTCCTCACGCTACTGCCAGAACCCCGCCACCAAGGGGCTGTTTCGCACCGTCGGCTACGGTGGCGACGCCGGCACCATCGCGGACATCGCCAAGGCCGACGTGGTCGTGATCGTGGGCAGCAATACCGCCGAGAACCATCCGGTGATCGCGGCGCGCATCAAGGCCGCCCAAAAGCAGCATGGCCAGAAGCTGATCGTGGTCGACCCGCGCAAGCATGAGCTGGCCGAGCGCGCCGATCTCTTCCTGCGGCCCAAGGCCAGCACCGACCTGATCTGGGCGTCGGCGCTGTCGCGCTACATGTTCGATCATGGTCTGGCCGACACGGCGTTCCTCGACCGCTGGGTCAGTCACGTGGACGAGTACCGCGAATCGCTGGAACCCTTCACCCTGGACTTCGCCGAGCAGAAGACGGGTATCTCCCGCCAACTATTGGGCGAGGCGGCGGAGATGATCGGCCGGGGCGAGCGTGTCTGCCTGCTGTGGGCCATGGGCATCACCCAGCACAGCCACGGCTCGGACACCAGCACGGCGCTCTCCAACCTGCTGCTGGTCACCGGCAACTATGGCAGGCCCGGTACCGGCGGCTACCCGATGCGCGGCCACAACAACGTGCAGGGCGCCAGCGACTTCGGGTGCCTGCGCAACATGTACCCCGGTTACGACAAGGTGACGGATCCGGAGGCGCGCGACCGCTGGGCCAGGGGCTGGGGCGTCGACCCCGAGCAGCTTTCGCCCGAGGTCGGCGAAGGCAACTTCCTGATGGTGCAGTCGGCCGACGAGGGCCGTATCAAGGCCATGTACATCATCGGCGAGGAGACGGCGTTCTCCGACTCCAATACCCACAATGTGCACACCGCCTTCGAGAAGCTCGAGTTCATGGTGGTGCAGGACATGTTCCTCAGCCGCACGGCCGAATTCGCCGATGTGGTACTGCCCGCCTGCCCCAGCGTCGAAAAGGAGGGCACCTTCGTCAACACCGAGCGGCGCATCCAGCGTTTCTACCAGGCCCTCGAGCCGCTCGGCGATAGCCGGCCCGACTGGCGCATCCTTACCGAGCTCGCCGCCCGCATGGGGCACGACTGGGGCTACACCCACCCTTCTCAGATCATGGCCGAGTGCGCCGGGATCTCGCCGATGTTCGCCGGGGTCACCTACGAGCGCCTGGAAGGCTGGCGGTCGCTGCTGTGGCCGGTGGCGGCCGACGGTACCGACTCGCCGCTGCTCTATACCGACGGTTTCCCCAATGAGGACGGCAAGGCCAACCTACATCCCCTCGAGTGGCAGGAGCCGGACGAGGCCGCCGACGAGGAATACGACCTGATGCTGGACAACGGGCGCATGCGCGAGCACTTCCAGGGCACCAACCAGACAGGCCGCAGCGCGGGCCTGTGGGACCAGGTGCCGGGTGGCTTCGTCGAGGTGAGCCCAGAACTTGCTGCCGAGCGCGGCATCGAGGAGGGCACCTGGGTGCGCATCACCTCCCGGCGCGACAGCCTGGAGCTGCCGGCGGTGATCACCGACCGAGTGGCAGGCAAGACGCTGTTCCTGCCTATTCACTTCGGCAAGCCGGGGGTGAACCAGCTGACCGGTGAGCACAACGACCCGGACGTGCAGACGCCGGCCTACAAGGAGACGGCGGTCAAGCTGGAAGTGCTGGACCGGCGCGGAGAGCCGCCGCTGCCGGCTCACAACTACCGCTATGGCCGCCGTACCCCGACCCAAGGCGTCGAGGTCGAAGTGAAATGGGCACGGGGTGATTACACGCTGCCGCCCGCCCAGCAATCCAACCCGAGGAAGATGTAATGGCTGAACGAATCTCGCACGACGTGACGCCACCCAAGATTGGCCCCGGTGCCCATGAAGAGCTCGAGCGGCTGCTGCAGACGCTGCATGAGCATGGGGTGCTGCGTCTGGCCAACGATTTGGTGGCTGCCAATACCAAGATTGCCGGCGTGGTGGTCGATGGCCTGAGCAAGGAAGGTACGCTCAATGCCCTGCAGAACCTGTCGATCCTGGCCATGATGCTGTCGCAGGTGCCGCCGGAGCGCTTCTACCGCGTCACCTTCGCCCTAAAGGATGCGTTGGATTGTGTCGGACAGCACCAGCCCCACACGCAAGAGAAGGAGGCCCCCGGGGTAGGCGGGGCCTATCGCATGCTCAACGACGAGGCGCTGTGGCGTGGCATCGTGCCGTTGGTCGAAGGGCTCAAGGCCTTTGCCGAGGGGCTCGACAGGCCGGTCGACAAGCCGGTGAGCGATTTCTTCGACAAGCCGACCAGCGGGCCCTGAGGCGAGGCAGGCGCGGGCGGAGGGCTCCTCCCGAAGTGGGATCAGCGGTGCCATGGAGCGATATAGCCGGCTAGCGTGAGGTGCGCTGCGGATGGTTTATTTTTATGCCATTTGGTGATTAGATGAGGGCAGTCTAATCTCCAATAAGCATCGAAGCATCAGCATTGCAAACTGGGTGGTAGGGAGCCGAGCGCGCCATGAAACTGCAACAACTTCGTTATGTCTGGGAAGTGACCCGGCACAACCTCAACGTTTCGGCCACGGCGCAGAGCCTATTCACCTCGCAGCCCGGCATCTCCAAGCAGATCCGCCTGCTGGAGGACGAGCTGGGCGTGGAGATCTTCGCTCGTAGCGGTAAGCACCTGACCCGCGTCACCCCGGCCGGCGAAGCTATCGTCGAGCTGGCCGGGCAGGTATTGCGGTTGACCGACAACATCAAGCAAGTGGCCCAGGAGCACAGTGACGAGCGCCGCGGCAGCCTGTCGATCGCCACCACCCATACTCAGGCCCGCTATGCCCTGCCGCCGGTGATCGGCGCATTTACGCGCAAGTATCCGGACGTTGCGCTGCACATGCAGCAGGGCACGCCCAAGCAGATCGCCCAGATGGTCAGCGATGGCCAGGCCGACTTCGCCATCTGCACGGAATCGCTCGAACTGTTCAACGACCTCGTGCTGCTGCCGTGCTATCGCTGGAACCGCTGCGTGCTGGTGCCCAAGGGCCACCCGCTGAGGGCGGATGGCGCGCTGACGCTGGAGCGCCTCGCCGAGCAGCCACTGGTGACCTACGTATTCGGCTTCACCGGCCGCTCGCAGCTCGATGACGCCTTCCGTGCCAAGGGGCTCACGCCCAACGTGGTGCTGACAGCCGCCGATGCCGATGTGATCAAGACCTACGTGCGGCTGGGGCTAGGGGTCGGTATCGTGGCACACATGGCCTACGATCCGGTGCTGGACAGCGATCTAGAGGTGCTGGAGGCCGACCATCTGTTCGAGAGCTCGGTCACCAAGATCGGCATTCGTCGCGGCACCTTCATGCGTGGCTACATGTACGACTTCGTCAAGGGTTTTGCCAGCCACCTCGAGCGCGACCTGGTCGATGCCGCCTTGGCCGCCGGCCCGCGCCACGAGCACGAGCTGTTCAAGAACATCCCCTTGCCGGTGCGCTGAGCGCCACGCCCGCCCTTGCCGACTCCGGCACGCCAGGGCGTGGTTACCGCGGCGCAGGGCGCTCGCCGCCTTGCGCCTGGCCGTGATTCCCTAGGCGGTTTGCGGACGGTCGCCGGGGAGGTTGAGCGCATGCAGCCCGCACTCCTTGCCGGCCTGGTCCTCCCACCACCAGCGCCCTTCACGCTCGTGCTGATGCGGCAGAGTGGGCCGGGTGCAGGGTTCGCAGCCGATGCTGACGAAGCCCCGCGCATGCAGCGGGTTGTAGGGCACGTCGAACATGCGGATGTAGTTCCACACCGTCGTCGCTGCGCCAATGGGTGAGCGGGTTGATCTTGTAGAGCGGCTGCGACTCGCTGCCAAAGGCCGTGTCGCGCTCGGCGATCTGCAGGCTGGAGCGGGTGCCGGGGCTCTGGTCGCGTCGCTGCCCGGTGATCCACATGGGCAAGCCGGCAAGACGTTCGCGCAGTGGTGCGACCTTGCGGATACCGCAGCACTCCTGGTGGCCATCGCGATAGAAGCTGAATAGGCCTTTTTCCCTAACCAGCGCCTGGACCGCCTCGGTGTCGGGAAAGCGGACGTCGATCGAGATGGCGTAGTGCTCGCGCACCCGCTCGATGAAGGCGTAGGTTTCCGCATGCAGGCGTCCGGTATCGAGCGAGAACACCTTGACCTGCTCCTTCGGTGCGATTTTCAGCGCCAGGTCGATGAGGACAACATCCTCGGCGCCGGAGAAGGACAGAGTCAGTTCACCGAAGGCGCCATAGGCCGCGCGCAGGATCTCCTTGGGAGAGGCCTGGTCGTGTTCGAGGATGAACTGGGTGGGAGAGAAGGGCGACATGCCGACCTCCGTAGCTGAAGATGCCGCTACCCTAGCAAAGGCGGCGCAGCGGTCCCCAATACCGTTTTGTTAGCAACATATATACTTTTAAGAGCTAAAGGATCTCTCTTTTATTCCAGTGCTTGCATGAGATGGCGAATCTTGGCCAACGTCTCGGCATACTCCGCTTCAACATCGGAATCGGCTACCAGCCCGCCCCCGCCCCACAGATGCAGTTGTCCTCCATCGGCCACGGCCGTGCGAATGGCAATCGAGGTGTCCATTTGCCCCCGCACGTCCACATAGCCGAGGCTGCCGCAGTAGATGCTGCGTCGGCTCGGCTCCAGCTCGTCGATGATCTGCATGGCGCGGACCTTGGGGGCGCCGGTGATCGAACCGCCGGGAAAAGCGGCAGCGAGCAGGTCCAGCGCGCGGCGCCCTTCGGCCAGCTGGCCGCAGACGACGCTGACCAAGTGGTGCACGTTGGCATAACTCTCAAGCCCGCACAGCTGTGGCACGCGTACGCTGCCGGGGCGGCACACGCGACCCAGGTCGTTGCGCAGCAGGTCCACGATCATGACGTTCTCGGCGCGATCCTTGAGGCTGGCGCTCAACTCGTCGGCCAACCGTCGGTCTTCCGCGGGGTTGGTGCCGCGCGGGCGGGTGCCCTTGATCGGTCGGGTTTCCACTCGCCCATCGGCATCGCAGCGCAAGAAGCGCTCCGGCGAGAGCGACAGGATGCCCTGCTGACGATCGCCGCTGTGCCATGCCATGTAGCCGGCATGGGGGTCGGGGTAGCCTGGCGCAAGCGCCGGTAGGCGGCCCACAGGTCACCGGAGTAAGGCGCACTGAAGCGCTGGGCCAGGTTGATCTGGTAGCAGTCGCCCGCGCGAATGTAGGCCTGCACGCTGGCGAAGCGGCGGGCATACCCCGAGTAATCCAGCTCGCCCGCAAAGGGAGCCGTAAGGTGGAAGGCCTGAGGCGGCTCGGCAGCCCCTCCAGCCAGCAAAGCACCTCCGGCCGGCGCGCTGCGCTTGCCAACAGCCAGCTTTCACTGCGCTCGTGGTCTTGGATCAGCGCCCAGTCATATAACCCTGCGCGGCTGCTCGGCAGGGCAACGACCTGGCGGGCTGCCTCGCCTACCGGCTCCAGCGCTCGCCCAAGGTCATAGCTCCAGTAGCCGATCAGACCGCCTAGAAAGGGCAGGTTGCTGTGCGGTACTTCCAGGTCGAGCCGGTCCAGCAGCGCCTGCTGGGCGGCAAAGGGATTGGCGGCCGCCACCTGAACGCCATCTGCCCACACGCGACCCCGGTTATCGACGCAGATCGTGCACCGAGGATCGCTGCTCATGATGTCGTAGCGACCGCCGGGGGCGGCGGGCCGCCCGCTGTCGAGCAGCACGGCTCCCGGCCTGTGTCGCAAGGCCTCGAAATAGCGCAGGGGATCGGTTCGGTAGGGGAGCGGATGAAGCTCGAGTCGTACAGTCATAGGAGGGGCCTTGCCGGACAGGCAGCCCATTCTAGGGGCCGCGAGGCGGTTTGTCCCGGTGACGCTTAACCGGTGGTGGCTTGATGCCGGAATCGGCGGGTGATTGTCGACATGCCGTTGCGCCCCCGAGGGTTTTGTTTACAACCAAAGACGTAGGAAATGAGGCAGACTGGGCGGTTGACCCACAAAGGCACAGTGTCTAAAGTCTTTCCAATCCTTAATTGTCGACAATCATCATGAACTCAGTTGCAACCGAACAGGCAAATCCCGAGGTTCGAACGCTGGCGGAGCGGGTCTTCCATGAGCTCCAGGATGCCATCGTGAGAGGCGAGCTCATGCCGGGCAGCAAGATCACCGAACCGGGCCTGTCGAAGGCCTACGGTATCTCGCGCGGCCCATTGCGAGAGGCCATGCGCCGGCTCGAGGC
Source organism: Halomonas sp. E19 (assembly GCF_052439355.1). NCBI lineage: Bacteria > Pseudomonadati > Pseudomonadota > Gammaproteobacteria > Oceanospirillales > Halomonadaceae > Halomonas > Halomonas sp. E19. The sequence continues at coordinate 676,091 of NZ_JBNFWU010000001.1, forward strand.
GCACCGGCTGATCGAGCGCGTGCCCCATGTGGGGGCTCGCGTGGTCAAGCTGACCATGAAGGAGCTGCTTGAGCTATTCGACGTTCGTGAGGCGCTGGAAAGCATGGCCGCCCGCCTGGCCGCCGAGCACATGACGCACGAGGAGATCGCCGGCCTGCGTGAAGTGCTGGCGCTTCACGAGCGACAGGCCGATCTCAAGAGCGGCGAAGCCTATTACCAGCGCGAAGGCGATCTCGACTTTCACTACCGCATCGTCCAGGGCAGCCATAACCGCATGCTGATGACGATGCTGTGCGACGACCTCTATTACCTGGTGCGTCTCTACCGCACCCAGTTCAGTGCCAGCGGTTCGCGCCCCCAGCGTGCCTTCGTCGAGCACCACCGGATCGTGGATGCCATCGAGGCCGGCGATGCCGAGCTGGCCGAGCTCTTGATGCGCCGCCATGTCAGCGCCTCGCGAGCGAACGTGGTGGACCGCTACGCGGCCATTCTCAAGCAGCAAGCCGAAGCGACCCCTGAGGGCTGCCAGGTCAACCTAGGAGCACCGATACATGACGCAAACCACCCCTGGCGCCCGGTTCCGCGCCGCCCTCAACACCCATCGTCCGCTGCCCATCGTCGGCACCATCAATGCCTACACGGCCATGATGGCCCAGCGCGTCGGCCACCAGGCGATCTATCTGTCCGGTGGCGGTGTGGCCAATGCCTCCTTCGGCCTGCCCGACCTGGGCATGACCAGCATGAACGACGTAGTCGAGGATGCGCATCGCATCTGCGGCGCCACCGACCTGCCGCTGCTGGTGGATATCGATACCGGCTGGGGTGGCGCCTTCAACATCTCGCGCACCGTCAAGGAGATGCAGCGTGCCGGCGTGGCCGCCGTGCATCTCGAGGACCAGGTGGCGCAGAAGCGTTGCGGCCATCGCCCGAACAAGGAGATCGTCTCCCGGCAGGAGATGGTCGATCGCATCAAGGCGGCGGCCGATGCGCGCATCGATCCGGAGTTCTACCTGATCGCGCGTACCGACGCCTTCCAGAAGGAAGGGCTTGATTCTGCCATCGATCGTGCCAATGCCTGCATCGAAGCCGGCGCCGACGCCATCTTCGCCGAGGCGGTGCACACCCTGGACGACTACAAGGCGTTCTGCGAGCGCGTCGATGCGCCGATCCTGGCCAATATCACCGAGTTCGGCGCCACCCCGCTGTTCTCGCAGCAGGAACTGGCCGAGGTGGGCTGCCAGATGGTGCTCTATCCGCTGTCGGCCTTCCGCGCCATGAACGCGGCGGCGCTCAAGGTCTATCGGAGCATCCTCGAGCAGGGGCATCAGCGTGATGTGGTCGAGCTGATGCAGACTCGCGACGAACTCTACGACTTCCTCAACTACCACGCCTTCGAGCAGAAGCTCGATGCGCTGTTTGCAGAGAACCAGTTGGCCGAGAAGGGCGCCGGCGCCTGAGCGCGGCCCGATACGACGACAAGAACACGTCACAGCAAGGAGACACGACATGGTTGATAAACCGCTTGGCGGCGCAGGTCTGCGTGGTCAGAGTGCCGGTACCACCGCCCTGTGCACCGTCGGCAAGACCGGCTCGGGCCTGACCTACCGCGGCTATGACATCAAGGAGCTGGCCGAGAAGGCGCGCTTCGAGGAGGTGGCCTACCTGCTGCTCAAGGGTAAGCTGCCCAACCAGGCCGAGCTCGACGCCTACGTGAGCAAGCTCAAGGGGCTGCGCGGCCTGCCCCAGGCGCTCAAGACCGTGCTCGAGCAGATTCCGGCCAATGCCCACCCCATGGACGTGATGCGCACCGGCGCCTCCATGCTCGGCAACCTCGAGACCGAGGAGAGCTTCGACGAGCAGCAGGACGTGGCCGATCGCCTGCTGGCCGTGCTGCCGTCGATCATCTGCTACTGGTACCGCTTCAGTCATGACGGCGTGCGCATCGAGACCGAAACCGACGATGAGTCGGTGGGTGCCCACTTCCTGCACCTGCTGCGCGGCGAGGCGCCCTCGGAGCTGCATGCCCGGGTCATGAACGTCTCGCTGATCCTGTACGCCGAGCACGAGTTCAATGCCTCGACCTTCACTGCCCGCGTGTGTGCCTCGACGCTCTCCGACATGCACTCCTGCGTGACCGGTGCCATCGGCTCGCTGCGTGGCCCGCTGCATGGCGGCGCCAACGAGGCGGCGATGGAGATGATCGAGAACTGGAAGTCTCCGGAAGAAGCCGAGCGCGAGATCATGGGCATGCTCGAGCGCAAAGAGAAGATCATGGGCTTCGGCCACGCGATCTACCGCGAGTCCGACCCGCGCAACGCCATCATCAAGGAGTGGTCGGAAAAGCTCGCGCAGGACGTCGGCGACACCGTGCTCTACCCGGTTTCCGTGCGTGTCGAGGATGTCATGTGGCGCGAGAAGAAGCTGTTCTGCAACGCCGACTTCTTCCATGCCAGCGCCTATCACTTCATGGACATTCCCACCAAGCTGTTCACGCCGATCTTCGTCTGTTCGCGCCTGACCGGCTGGGCGGCGCATGTCTTCGAGCAGCGGGCCAACAACCGCATCATTCGCCCCAGTGCCGACTACATCGGCCCGGAGAAGAGCGAATGGGTGCCGATCGAGGAGCGCGACTGAGCCTTCCTACCGAGCAAGGCGGCCTTCGGGCCGTCTTTTCCGCTGCCTAACTCACCACGCGAAGACCGTCGACTCATGAATACTCAATATCGCAAACCGCTTCCCGGCACCGAGCTGGACTACTTCGATGTGCGTGCGGCCGTCGAGGAGATCCAGCCCGGTGCCTACGATTCACTTCCTTATACCTCCCGCGTGCTGGCCGAGCAGCTGGTGCGTCGCTGCGAGCCCGAATTGCTCACCGATGCGCTCAAGCAGCTGATCGAGCGCAAGCGCGATCTCGACTTCCCCTGGTACCCTGCGCGCGTGGTGTGCCATGACATCCTCGGCCAGACGGCGCTGGTCGACTTGGCCGGCCTGCGCGACGCCATCGCCGAGAAGGGCGGCGACCCGGCCAAGGTCAACCCGGTGGTGCCGACCCAGTTGATCGTCGACCACTCCCTGGCCGTGGAGTGCGGCGGCGACGATCCCCAGGCGTTCGACAAGAACCGCGCCATCGAGGATCGCCGCAACGAGGATCGCTTCCACTTCATCGACTGGACGCGCACCGCGTTCAAGAACGTCGACGTGATCCCGGCCGGCAACGGCATCATGCACCAGATCAACCTGGAAAAGATGTCGCCGGTGATCCAGGCTCGTGACGGTGTTGCCTTCCCCGACACCTGCGTCGGTACCGACAGCCACACCCCGCATATCGACTGCCTGGGCGTGATCGCCATCGGCGTTGGCGGCCTCGAAGCCGAAACCGTGATGCTCGGTCGCCCCTCGATGATGCGCCTGCCCGACATCATCGGCGTCAAGCTCACCGGCAAGCGCCAGCCCGGCATCACCGCCACCGACATCGTGCTGGCGATCACCGAGTTCCTGCGCCAGGAACGGGTGGTGGGTGCCTACCTGGAGTTCTTCGGCGAAGGCGCCGACAGCCTGACCATCGGCGACCGCGCGACCATCTCCAACATGACGCCGGAATACGGTGCCACCGCGGCGATGTTCTACATCGACAAGCAGACCACCGATTACCTGACACTGACTGGCCGTGAGCCAGAGCAGGTGGCACTGGTCGAGAACTATGCCAAGACAGTCGGCCTGTGGGCCGACAGCCTGAAAGAGGTCGAGTACGAACGCGTGCTCACCTTCGATCTCTCCAGCGTCGAGCGCAACCTGGCCGGGCCTTCCAACCCGCACCGGCGCCTGCCCACGTCGGCTCTGCACGAGCGTGGCATCGCCGTGAACCTGGAGCAGGCCCTGGCCGAAGAGAAGGCCGGCCGGATGCCCGACGGCGCGGTGATCATCGCCGCCATTACCAGCTGTACCAACACCTCCAACCCGCGCAACGTGGTGGCCGCCGGGCTGCTGGCCAAGAAGGCCAACGAGCTGGGCCTGGTGCGCAAGCCATGGGTGAAGTCCTCCTTCGCGCCTGGTTCCAAGGTGGCTCGACTCTACCTGGAAGAGGCCGGCCTGCTGCCGGAACTCGAGAAGCTCGGCTTCGGCATCGTCGCCTACGCCTGCACCACCTGCAACGGCATGTCCGGTGCGCTGCGCCCGGAGATTCAGCAGGAGATCATCGACCGCGACCTCTATGCCACCGCGGTGCTCTCCGGCAACCGTAACTTCGACGGGCGCATCCACCCCTACGCCAAGCAGGCCTTCCTCGCCTCGCCGCCGCTGGTAGTGGCCTATGCCATCGCCGGCACCGTGCGCTTCGACATCGAGAAGGATGCGCTTGGCTACGACAAGAACGGCAACCCCGTCACGCTCAAGGACCTGTGGCCCAGCGACGAGGAGATCGACGCCATTGTCGGCGAGTTCGTGAAGCCGGAGCAGTTCAAGCAGGTCTACATCCCGATGTTCAACCTCGACGAGGTCGAGCAGGCCAAGAGCCCGCTCTACGACTGGCGCCCGCAGAGTACCTATATCCGCCGTCCGCCCTACTGGGAAGGCAACATGGCGCGTGAGCGCGGGCTGAAGGGCATGCGGCCGCTGGCGATCCTGCCGGACAACATCACCACCGACCACCTGTCGCCCTCCAACGCCATCATGCTGGACAGCGCGGCGGGCGAATACCTGCACAAGATGGGCCTGCCGGAGGAGGACTTCAACTCCTACGCCACCCACCGCGGCGACCACCTCACCGCCCAGCGCGCCACGCTCGCCAATCCCAAGCTGTTCAACGAGATGGTGCGGGACGAGAAAGGCGAGGTCATCCAGGGGTCGCTGGCACGCATCGAGCCGGAGGGCAAGGTGACGCGCATGTGGGAGGCCATCGAGACCTACATGGAGCGCGGTCAGCCGCTGATCATCATCGCCGGGGCCGACTACGGGCAGGGCAGCTCGCGCGACTGGGCAGCCAAGGGCGTGGCGCTGGCCGGGGTCGAGGCAATCGTTGCCGAGGGCTTCGAGCGCATCCACCGCACTAACCTGGTGGGTATGGGCGTAATGCCGCTGCAATTCCAGGAAGGCACCACGCGACACACGCTCAAGCTCGATGGCACCGAAACCTACGACGTGGAAGGCAAGCCGGCTCCCCGGGCGACTCTCGAGCTGGTTATTCGTCGCACCAGCGGCGAGGTTGAGCGGGTGCCGGTGATCTGCCGCCTGGATACCGCCGAGGAAGTCACGATCTACTCCGCCGGCGGTGTGCTGCAGCGCTTCGCCCAGGACTTCCTCGAGTCCGAAGCAGAAACAACCGCTTGACCTACTCGTAGCGGCAGCGCCTCGGTTTAAACCCCGGGGCGCTCCTTTATTTCAGGAAGCGAACCTCATGGCACATGTTCCCCAGATCAAGATTCCCGCGACCTACATGCGCGGGGGCACCAGCAAGGGCGTCTTCTTCCGCCTGGACGATCTTCCCGAAGCCGCTCGTCAGCCTGGGCCGGCGCGCGACGCCCTGCTGCTGCGGGTGATCGGCAGCCCCGATCCCTACCAGAAGCAGATCGACGGCATGGGCGGGGCCACTTCCAGTACCAGCAAGACGGTGATCCTGTCGAAAAGCGAAAGCGCCGATCATGACGTCGACTATCTGTTCGGCCAGGTCTCCATCGACAAGCCCTTCGTCGACTGGAGCGGCAACTGCGGCAATCTTTCCGCCGCTGTCGGCCCCTTCGCCATCAGCAACGGCCTGGTAGACAGGGAACGCATCCCCGAGAACGGCATGGCCACGGTGCGTATCTGGCAGGCCAATATCGGCAAGACCATCATCTCTCGGGTACCCATCACTAACGGGCAAGTACAGGAAACCGGTGACTTCGAGCTCGACGGCGTGACCTTTCCGGCCGCCGAGGTGGCGGTGGAGTTCATGGATCCGGCTGACGGCGAAGGTGCCATGTTCCCCACCGGCAATCTGGTCGACGAGCTCGAGGTGCCAGGAGTGGGAACCCTCGAAGCCACCATGATCAATGCCGGTATTCCGACGGTCTTCGTCAACGCCGGGGCGATCGGCTATAGCGGTACCGAGCTGCAGGAGGCGATCAATGGCGATACCAAGGCGCTGGCGATGTTCGAATCCATTCGTGCCCACGCCGCGGTGCGCATGGGGCTGATCAAGGAGGTCAGCGAGGCGGCCGAACGTCAGCACACGCCCAAGGTCGCCTTTGTCGCGCCGCCGGCCGACTATGTCGCCTCCAGTGGCAAGGCGATCAAGGCAGGCGATATCGACCTCGTCGTGCGCGCGCTCTCCATGGGCAAGCTGCACCATGCCATGATGGGCACAGCGGCAGTGGCCATTGCCACGGCAGCGGCGGTACCCGGCACCCTGGTCAACCTGGCGGCTGGCGGTGGCGAGCGTAACTCGGTGCACTTCGGACACCCTCGGGCACGCTGCGAGTCGGCGCGGAAGCCTCGCAGATGGCAGGGCAGTGGACGGCAACCAAGGCGGTAATGAGCCGCAGTGCGCGAGTGCTGATGGAAGGGCAGGTACGCGTACCCGGCGACAGCTTCTGAGTTGCGGTGGCTCAAGCTGGCAGACGCCCTGTGCGGCAGCACAGGGCGTCTCGCTATTGGCCTGCCGGCACGGGATTAGTCTTGATGCGATAAAAATTGATTCCCGTCATGGCCGCCCGGAAGAGGCTGGACTATATTTTCCTGACGCAGGGGTTGCATGCTCGGCAGGTTAGCCGTAAAGTACGCATCCGCTGCCGGTGACGGGCAACGTCATCAGCGGTGGGAAGAGTGGTAAGTGGCTGTCTTGTTTTGGTTTTTTCGATTCGTTTCGCAAAAATCTCCCTTGACGCCCACGGCAAATTCGGTAGAATGCGCCCCACTCGAAAGCAAGTCCGGCAGCGGGCTTGCGGTCGCCCGCTCCGGCGGGTCTTCGCGGTCAGGGTCTCCTCGGTGACGGCCACGAAGAGAGTTGACAAACTCCGGCACTTGAGTAGAATACGCCTTCCTCGCAGGGCGCTGGTGAGGCCCCTCGATCACAGGATCGACGGCCGCGACAGCAAGCGAGACGCTCCACTCTCTATAGAGCCCGGAGCCGCTCTTTAACAATCGATCAGGTAATTCATGTGGGCGCTTGTCGATGAGGTGGTGAGAAGTCACACCATTATCAAGGCAAGCGACTCGTCGAGACCTTCGGGTCTTTTGAGAAGCTTTAACCTTGAGCCAAGTTTGGTCCGCTTAACGGACTACTGATCTTAAACTGAAGAGTTTGATCATGGCTCAGATTGAACGCTGGCGGCAGGCCTAACACATGCAAGTCGAGCGGCAGCACGGGAAGCTTGCTTCCTGGTGGCGAGCGGCGGACGGGTGAGTAATGCATAGGAATCTGCCCGGTAGTGGGGGATAACCTGGGGAAACCCAGGCTAATACCGCATACGTCCTACGGGAGAAAGCAGGGGCTCTTCGGACCTTGCGCTATCGGATGAGCCTATGTCGGATTAGCTAGTTGGTGAGGTAAAGGCTCACCAAGGCGACGATCCGTAGCTGGTCTGAGAGGATGATCAGCCACATCGGGACTGAGACACGGCCCGAACTCCTACGGGAGGCAGCAGTGGGGAATATTGGACAATGGGCGCAAGCCTGATCCAGCCATGCCGCGTGTGTGAAGAAGGCCCTCGGGTTGTAAAGCACTTTCAGTGGGGAAGAAAGCCTCGCGGCTAATATCCGCGAGGAAGGACATCACCCACAGAAGAAGCACCGGCTAACTCCGTGCCAGCAGCCGCGGTAATACGGAGGGTGCGAGCGTTAATCGGAATTACTGGGCGTAAAGCGCGCGTAGGTGGCTTGATAAGCCGGTTGTGAAAGCCCCGGGCTCAACCTGGGAACGGCATCCGGAACTGTCAGGCTAGAGTGCAGGAGAGGAAGGTAGAATTCCCGGTGTAGCGGTGAAATGCGTAGAGATCGGGAGGAATACCAGTGGCGAAGGCGGCCTTCTGGACTGACACTGACACTGAGGTGCGAAAGCGTGGGTAGCAAACAGGATTAGATACCCTGGTAGTCCACGCCGTAAACGATGTCGACTAGCCGTTGGGTCCTTCGCGGACTTTGTGGCGCAGTTAACGCGATAAGTCGACCGCCTGGGGAGTACGGCCGCAAGGTTAAAACTCAAATGAATTGACGGGGGCCCGCACAAGCGGTGGAGCATGTGGTTTAATTCGATGCAACGCGAAGAACCTTACCTACCCTTGACATCCTGCGAACCCTTCGGAGACGAAGGGGTGCCTTCGGGAACGCAGAGACAGGTGCTGCATGGCTGTCGTCAGCTCGTGTTGTGAAATGTTGGGTTAAGTCCCGTAACGAGCGCAACCCTTGTCCTTATTTGCCAGCGAGTAAAGTCGGGAACTCTAAGGAGACTGCCGGTGACAAACCGGAGGAAGGTGGGGACGACGTCAAGTCATCATGGCCCTTACGGGTAGGGCTACACACGTGCTACAATGGTCAGTACAAAGGGTTGCGAACTCGCGAGAGCAAGCCAATCCCAGAAAGCTGATCTCAGTCCGGATCGGAGTCTGCAACTCGACTCCGTGAAGTCGGAATCGCTAGTAATCGTGAATCAGAATGTCACGGTGAATACGTTCCCGGGCCTTGTACACACCGCCCGTCACACCATGGGAGTGGACTGCACCAGAAGTGGTTAGCCTAACCTTCGGGAGGGCGATCACCACGGTGTGGTTCATGACTGGGGTGAAGTCGTAACAAGGTAGCCGTAGGGGAACCTGCGGCTGGATCACCTCCTTAAACGACGTATCACGCCTCGCGGCAAGTGCTCACAATGAATTACCTGATCGGCCAGAGCAAAGACTGTTTGGGTATAGGCCCAGCGTGACCAATGGGTCTGTAGCTCAGTTGGTTAGAGCGCACCCCTGATAAGGGTGAGGTCGGCAGTTCAAATCTGCCCAGACCCACCATTCTCGAGCTTCGGCCGGGTCTGTCGCTCAGTTGGTGAGAGCGCACCCCCGGAAGTTCTGTAAAGAGAAGGGTGAGGTCGCCGGGTTTGTTTCAAATCTGCCCAGACCCACCAAATTTGCGTGATACGGCGTTGCTTTGAACCTCGCATAGCAGGCTATGCGTCGCATCGAAGCGCCTTGTCTCACACAAATTGCTTTCGGGGCCATAGCTCAGCTGGGAGAGCGCCTGCCTTGCACGCAGGAGGTCAGCGGTTCGATCCCGCTTGGCTCCACCATTACGCTCCATCGTATCCACAGTCTTACCTGATCGGATCCGCAGTCATAAGCCATCCTCGCAGCACGCGATGAGCGGTTTATGACTGTCGATTGACAGTCTGCTCTTTAACAATGTGAATCATGCTGACAGTTCCTTTCCGACAGGAAAGGAAACGAAGATACGTCTCAAGCGTATCCGGCAATGTCGTACGTGATCGCAGACCAGACCCCTTCGGGTTATATGGTCAAGCGATTAAGCGCATACGGTGGATGCCTTGGCAGCCAGAGGCGATGAAGGACGCGGTAGCCTGCGATAAGGCTCGGTGAGGTGGCAAACAACCTGTGACCCGGGCATTTCCGAATGGGGAAACCCACCCAGCACAAGCTGGGTATCCCACACTGAATCCATAGGTGTTGGGAGGCGAACCGGGGGAACTGAAACATCTAAGTACCCCGAGGAAAAGAAATCAACCGAGATTCCCCTAGTAGCGGCGAGCGAACGGGGACTAGCCCTTAAGCGGCACAACTGATAGGCGAACAGGTTGGGAAGCCTGACCATAGCGGGTGATAGTCCCGTAGCCGAAATCTGAGTGTCGTGAAATCGAGTAGGTCGGGGCACGTGAAACCTTGACTGAATATGGGGGGACCATCCTCCAAGGCTAAATACTCCTGGCTGACCGATAGTGAACCAGTACCGTGAGGGAAAGGCGAAAAGAACCCCGGAGAGGGGAGTGAAATAGATCCTGAAACCGTATGCGTACAAGCAGTGGGAGCATGCTAGTCATGTGACCGCGTACCTTTTGTATAATGGGTCAGCGACTTATTTTCAGTGGCGAGCTTAACCGTATAGGGGAGGCGTAGGGAAACCGAGTCTTAACTGGGCGACCAGTCGCTGGAAATAGACCCGAAACCGGGCGATCTATCCATGAGCAGGTTGAAGGTTGAGTAACATCAACTGGAGGACCGAACCAGGATCTGTTGAAAAAGATTTGGATGACTTGTGGATCGGAGTGAAAGGCTAATCAAGCTCGGAGATAGCTGGTTCTCCTCGAAAGCTATTTAGGTAGCGCCTCACGTATCACCGCCGGGGGTAGAGCACTGTTTCGGCTAGGGGGTCATCCCGACTTACCAACCCGAGGCAAACTCCGAATACCGGTGAGTGCAGCGTGGGAGACACACGGCGGGTGCTAACGTCCGTCGTGAAAAGGGAAACAACCCAGACCGTCAGCTAAGGTCCCGAAATCCTGGTTAAGTGGGAAACGATGTGGGAAGGCTCAGACAGCTAGGAGGTTGGCTTAGAAGCAGCCATCCTTTAAAGAAAGCGTAATAGCTCACTAGTCGAGTCGGCCTGCGCGGAAGATGTAACGGGGCTAAACCAGGTACCGAAGCTACGGGTTCATCCTCTGGATGAGCGGTAGAGGAGCGTCGTGTAAGCCGATGAAGGTGGATTGAGAAGTCTGCTGGAGGTATCACGAGTGCGAATGCTGACATGAGTAACGACAAGGGGAGTGAAAAACTCCCCCGCCGGAAGACCAAGGGTTTCTGTTCGACGCTAATCGGAGCAGAGTGAGTCGGCCCCTAAGGCGAGGCCGAAAGGCGTAGTCGATGGGAAACGGGTTAATATTCCCGTACCTCATAGAGTTGCGATGGGGGGACGAAGAAGGCTAGGTGGGCCAGGCGTTGGTTGTCCTGGTGAAAGCCAGTAGGCTGGGATCTTAGGCAAATCCGGGATCCCAAGGCCGAGAGGTGAGACGAAGGCACTACGGTGCCGAAGTCATCGATGCCACGCTTCCAGGAAAAGCCTCTAAGCTTCAGACTCTATGGGACCGTACCCCAAACCGACACAGGTGGTCAGGTAGAGAATACCAAGGCGCTTGAGAGAACTCGGGTGAAGGAACTAGGCAAAATGGTGCCGTAACTTCGGGAGAAGGCACGCCGCACTAGTGTGAAGGCCCTCGCGGCCGGAGCACGAAGCGGTCGAAGATACCAGGTGGCTGCAACTGTTTATTAAAAACACAGCACTCTGCAAACGCGCAAGCGGACGTATAGGGTGTGACGCCTGCCCGGTGCCGGAAGGTTAAGTGATGGTGTTAGCCCTCGGGCGAAGCTCTTGATCGAAGCCCCGGTAAACGGCGGCCGTAACTATAACGGTCCTAAGGTAGCGAAATTCCTTGTCGGGTAAGTTCCGACCTGCACGAATGGCGTAATGATGGCCACGCTGTCTCCACCCGAGACTCAGTGAAATTGAAATCGCAGTGAAGATGCTGTGTACCCGCGGCTAGACGGAAAGACCCCGTGAACCTTTACTATAGCTTCACACTGGACGCTGATGTTGCTTGTGTAGGATAGCTGGGAGGCTAGGAAACCCGGACGCCAGTTCGGGTGGAGCTAACCTTGAAATACCAGCCTGGCATCATTGGCGTTCTAACTCAGGTCCGTGATCCGGATCGAGGACAGTGTGTGGTGGGTAGTTTGACTGGGGCGGTCTCCTCCCAAAGCGTAACGGAGGAGCACGAAGGTACCCTCAGCACGGTCGGAAATCGTGCGTTGAGTGCAAGAGCATAAGGGTGCTTAACTGCGAGACAGACACGTCGAGCAGATACGAAAGTAGGTTCTAGTGATCCGGTGGTTCTGTATGGAAGGGCCATCGCTCAACGGATAAAAGGTACTCCGGGGATAACAGGCTGATACCGCCCAAGAGTTCACATCGACGGCGGTGTTTGGCACCTCGATGTCGGCTCATCACATCCTGGGGCTGAAGTCGGTCCCAAGGGTATGGCTGTTCGCCATTTAAAGTGGTACGCGAGCTGGGTTTAGAACGTCGTGAGACAGTTCGGTCCCTATCTGCCGTGGGCGTTGGAGATTTGAGAAGAGCTGCTCCTAGTACGAGAGGACCGGAGTGGACGCACCTCTGGTGTTCCGGTTGTCACGCCAGTGGCATTGCCGGGTAGCTACGTGCGGACGGGATAACCGCTGAAAGCATCTAAGCGGGAAGCCCCCTTCAAGATGAGATCTCCCCGAGGCCTTGAGCCTCCTGAAGGGCCCAGCGAGACCAGCTGGTTGATAGGTCGGGTGTGGAAGCGCTGCAAGGCGTTGAGCTAACCGATACTAATGGCCCGTGAGGCTTGACCATATAACCCCAAGGGGTCTGCGCATCGCGCACATTGACGGATACGACGAGACGATCGCGTCAGCATGATTCCAACCGTTTTCGCCTGACGACCATAGCGAGTGGGAACCACCTGATCCCATGCCGAACTCAGCAGTGAAACCGCTCAGCGCCGATGGTAGTGTGGGGTCTCCCCATGTGAGAGTAGGTCATCGTCAGGCATCTTTTCAGAAACCCCGGCCAACTGGTCGGGGTTTCGTCGTTTGGGGAAAACACCCTTAATCGCCAGCGGGACGACCCGATGGTGTGCTGCCAACCCGGGGACGGCCTCGGACCTCAGAAGGAAATCTCAATGGCCTGGATATTTTTGGTCGTTGCCGGTCTTCTCGAAGTGGCGTGGGCGTTGGGCCTAAAGGCGTCACACGGCTTCACCCGGCCGCTTCCTAGTCTGCTCACGATTCTGGCCATGGTGGCCAGTTTCTATCTGCTGGCACAAGCAATGAAAGTACTGCCCGTAGGTACCGCCTATGCCATCTGGGTAGGCATTGGCGCAATAGGTACGGTCTTGCTGGGCATTCTGATCTATGGCGATAGCGCTTCGCCTCTGCGGCTGCTCAGCTTGGTGCTGATTCTTGCTGGCCTGGTGGGCTTGAAGCTGGCTGCTTAGAAAGCGTGAGAAAGCTCCCGTATGAAGCAAAGCCCCGGCCGAGAAGGCCGGGGCTTTGTCGCGTTTGGCCGTCGGAAGCCCGACGGCCGAATGGAGCGGCTTATACGACGCCTTGGTCGATCATGGCATCAGCTACCTTGCGGAATCCGGCGATGTTGGCGCCGAGGACTAGGTTGGTGGGATCGCCAAACTCTTCAGCCGTGGTGGCGCACTGGTGGTGAATATTCGCCATGATAGCCTTCAGCTTGTTGTCGACCTTGTCCATTGACCACTGCTGCATGCTGCTGTTCTGTGCCATTTCGAGCTGGCTGGTGGCCACGCCGCCGGCATTGGCAGCCTTGCCGGGGCCGTAGGCGACCTTGGCTTCCAGGAAGTGATCTACGGCTGTCGCTGTCGAGGACATATTCGAGCCTTCACTGATGCAGTGCACGCCATTATTCAGCAGGGCCAGAGCATCAGCCTCGGTCACTTCGTTCTGTGTGGCGCTGGGGAAAGCGACATCGGCCTTGATGCGCCACACGGCATGACCGTCGCTCGGATAGTCCTGGGCATCGATATAGGTCGCATCCGGGTGGTGCTCGACATACTCCCTGAGCGTAGTGCGCTTTACTTCCTTGAGCAGCTTTAGGGTATCGAGGTTGATCCCTGCCGGATGATGAACCGTGCCGCGAGAGTCGGAGCAGGTCACGGGCAAGGCGCCAAGCTGATACAGCTTTTCAATGGTGTAGATCGCCACGTTGCCTCCGCCGGAGACCAGGCAGGTCTTGCCTTCGATTCCGTCGCCGCGAGCTGCCAGCATATTCTGGGCGAAATAGACGGCACCGTAGCCGGTCGCTTCCTTCCGCCCCAGGGAGCCACCCCAGTTCAGTCCCTTGCCGGTGAATACCCCTTCGTAGCAGCCGGTCAGGCGCTTGTATTGACCATACATATAGCCGATTTCACGCGCCCCGACGCCGATATCGCCAGCCGGTACGTCTATAGTCGGGCCAATGTGGCGATAGAGCTCGTTCATGAATGACTGGCAGAAGCGCATGATCTCGCCATCCGACTTGCCCTTGGGGTCGAAGTTGGAGCCACCCTTGCCCCCGCCGATCGGCAGTCCGGTCAGTGCGTTCTTAAAAATCTGCTCGAAGCCTAGGAACTTGATGATGCTGGCGTTCACGCTGGGGTGGAAGCGCAGGCCTCCCTTGTAGGGGCCGAGTGCCGAGTTGAACTGGATGCGATAGCCCTTGTTGACCTGAACCTTGCCAGTGTCATCGACCCAGCTCACGCGGAACATGATCTGCCGCTCAGGCTCGACAATACGCTCGACGATGCTGTGCTTGTGATAGCGGGGCACATCTTCCAGCACGGGGCGCAGGCACTCCAGTACCTCTTCCGCTGCCTGGTAGAACTCACTTTGAGCCGGGCTGCTCTTTCTCAGACTTTCAAGGGTGTCATGGACGTAAGTCATTTGTGGCGTGTCCTGAGTAATCGTTGGTGCGCCCACTATAATTCAATGCACCATTATGCAGCAAATGCATAGGCTATGTTTGGATTAGACATTGATATGAAGCAAAATAGCTTTTAAAAGGCAAAAAGGTGTGCACCAAGTCACTACATTAACTTTACCTATTAAACGATATTAAAACGATTTCACCTCTCACCGACAAGCCTGGGCGGTGCTGGTATCATGGCGCGACAGCGCCTTGCCGTTCGTTTATCGTAAGCTCCGGTTTGAAGAGGGAAATGCATGCCCCCACAAGCAGACAGGGTTCTGCCCGACCGCTTGCTGTTCTATTGCCGCCCAGGTTTCGAAGCGGACATGGCATCGGAAATTACCGCCCAGGCAGAAGCCTTGGGCTGGATAGGGCGAGCAGAAGGCCAGGCGCAGTCAGGCTTTGTCCAGTTCGTGGCGTTGGAAGACAGGCCTATCAATGAGTTTCACCGAGATCTATTGCTTGCTCGGTTGATCTTTGCGCGCCAGAGCCTGGTAGCGCTGCCGCCATTGACCATGTCGCGTGATGACCGGCTAGCGCCGATCGTAGAACAGGTGGTGGCAGCCGGCTGGTCGTTCGAGGCGGTGTGGCACGAAACGCCAGACACCAATGAAGGCAAGGCGCTGGCCGGGCTGATCAAGGCGCTGACGCGGCCGTTGGAGTCAGCCTTGCGTAAGCGGGGAGGGCTGCGGCGAAAGGCGGGTGGGCGCCGCCTTCATCTGTTCTGGACGGATGGCGATTGCGTGCAATTGGGCATGAGCTTCCCTGGCAACCGCAGCGAGCTGCCGGGCGGCATTCGCCGTTTGCGCTTCCCGAAGGGAGCGCCGAGCCGCTCGACGCTGAAGCTTGAAGAAGCCTGGCATGAGTTTATCCCGCGCGATGAATGGGAGATACGGTTGGCAGAAGGCATGCAGGCCGCCGATCTTGGGGCGGCGCCCGGCGGCTGGACCTGGCAGCTGGTGGAGCGCGGCATGCATGTGTTTGCTATTGACAATGGCCCGATCGACAAGATGCTGCTGGCTACGGGCATGGTGGAGCATCTGCGTGAAGACGGTTTCGTGTGGGAGCCTCCGCAGCGCCTTGACTGGCTGGTATGTGATATCGTCGACAAGCCCGCGAGGGTGACGGCAATGATGCTGCGCTGGCTGGAGCGGCGCTGGTGCCGCGAGGCGGTGTTCAACTTGAAATTGCCGATGAAGCGGCGCTGGCAGGAGGTAACGCGGTGTCTGCTCATGCTGCAGGAAGGGCTCGACCAGGCCGGCGTAACTGTGGAGCTGCGTTGCCGCCATCTTTACCATGACCGTGAAGAGGTGACGGTGCATGTCAGGCTGCTCGACTGACCCTGCCGGGCCAGTCAGCGTCGGGCCTTAGTAGCAGGGCTCGTAGATTCGAATGCTTTCGTCTTCGGTCAGCAGAGGCCAGATGCGCTGCATCACGCGCGCCCGCTCCTCGCTTCCGTACCACTCTTTCCAGGCGCGCAAGTCGCGCCACTTGGTGATCATGAGACGTTTGTCGCTGTGGCCCAGCTCCACGAGGGTCTCGCCACCGATGAAGCCCCGTGCACCCAGTGACCAGCGCATGGCTTCGCGGGCAGCTTCCTCGTATTCCTGTTCCAGGCCAGGCATGATACGACGTTCGATTATGATCTTGATCATCTAGCAGTTTCCCCACGCCGAGGTCGATCAATGATGCAAACCGCCGATTCGCAGCCAGCTTATCAGGTCGAACTAGATACGACGGGCCTCTATTGCCCGGAGCCCATTATGCTCATGCACAACAAGGTGCGTGACATGCGCCCTGGTGAGATACTCAAGGTCATCGCCACCGACCCTGCCACGACTCGTGACGTACCTAAGTTCTGCAGCTTTTTGGGTCATGACCTGATAGCTCAGGAGGAGTCGGACGGATACTTTCTCTACTTTATCCGTTTGGGCTGATGGACTGACAGCCCGCCCTTGGTATCATCCGCGGCCGTCGCTGGAGGTGTCGGGTGCCACCATCAGCGCTAATGCCTCAAGTGTGCCGGGGTCTTGCTCACGGATGCGATTGGCAACGCTGCGTTGGAAGAAGTAAACCATGTGGTGCCGGCTGCGCCCGGGGTAGAGGCAGGCATCGCCAGGAAGAATCGGGGTCGATTCGATGCGCGACTCATCCGCCAGCAGGGCTTCCACATTGCCGTCGCTGTAGAGGCGCCAGCCGAATACCTGCTTAAGCTGCCAGGGCTGGTCAGGCTCGTCGACGCATAGGGCGTGGGTGCCCTGGCTGTCTGGAAGCTGCTGAATGAGGGTGACTTCGGCGGTTTCCTCGTAGTCGAAGTAGGCGGCGGCGTGCTCGAGCTCACAGGCCTTGTGCGGAGGTGGGGAGATGAGCAGCTCTTCGGTCTCGGGGTCGCGGTAGCCAACGAAGCGCCCGTGCTCGGGATCGTCGAGCTGGTGGCAAGGCGTCAGGGTTTCCATCCAGGGCACCAGGCCGACCACTTCACCATCTTCGCGCAGCCCCCAGGCGAGCAGTGGCATGCTGAACAGGGCATCCGGCTCCGAGGCCAGACTGTAGACCATCTCGAGACCGTCGAGCTCGGGTGAGAGGCGAACCAGGCGGCGTCTGGCCTGGAGCTTGTGGCGCATCGTTGCCAGGTCGATGACCCGGGCAGGGCGGGGTGACAGTGACATACCCATGTTTCTCCCTCCAGATTCTGCATGGGCCGAGCGGATAGGTCACGGCTGCGGCAAGGCTGACGGGATCGACTGCTAGCTACTGCTTCAACCAATATCACAGACTCGCCGTACAAGTTAAGCCCGGCGGCGTCTTTTTCATGGGCAGCGCGCGCTCAGTGCCTGCCAGTGTTGCTGGTGTTCGCTGCGGGCTCGGCGCAGTGCGGGCAGCGGTGCATCCGGCTGCTCCAGTGAGAGCCAGCGCCGGCGATACTCGGCGACCGCCGCTGGTGCCTCGAGGTGGCTCTCAAGCAAAGCGTCGATGGCTACAAGCCAGCGACTGGCCAACTGGTCGAGGTCATCCAGCCAGGCAGATGCCGGGGTATCGTCCAGCCGGCGCTTGAGTTCGCTAGATGAGACGGATAGGGCCCGGCAGGTATTGTGGGCGGCCAGGCTCTGCTCAAGCAGGGTGTTGGCTTCCGCCAACCGCTGACCGGCAAGCACCAGGGCGCGCAGCAGCTCGGCGGTCAGGGGCGACTGCGCAACGACTTGAAGTGATTTTCTAGGATGGCCGAGTCGTGCTGCCACTCTGGATTGAACTGGTTGACGGTGGCTTGGTGCAGCCACGCGAGGGCCTCGAACTGTGCCTCGATGCCGCGCGTGTCGTTCGGTGACAGGGGGAACTGGCGCGTGAGAAGCTGCGCACCCACTCGTCGGAGTCGAACAGGCTGTTCCAGCTCACTTTCGGCAGTTGCTCGGTCTTGATCAGCGTGAGCCGTTCGAGGCGTTCGCGGTTGGCGTCCGACAAGCTGTCGGGCACGTCGCTGTGCCAGCAGGCGTGCAGGCGGCGCCACAGTTCCAGTTCGTATATCCATTGCTGACTGGGTGGCGCCACGCGCCCGAGCTGGTTGTTGCGGGCGGCGACCAGCTGGGTGATGTGGCAATCGCGCAAGGCGTAGACGTTGAGTATGCCCTCGCGGGTGTCGGCAACCTCGAAGAGGCGCTCATCGCGTTCGGGAAAGGCGCCGATGTTGGGTGGCGCCGTCCTCTCCGGCGCCGGTTGTCCCAGGGCTTCGGCGAGCGCCCTTTGGTACTCGATGAGCTTGGCATCGCCCTGTTCGCCGTTGCCGCAGCCTGTCACCAGCAATGCCATCATGCCTGCCGTCAGCAGGCGTTTCGCTTCACTCCAGCGGTATCTCCTGCTTGCCATGCGCGACTCCTTGGCCCTGCGCCGCAGCCGCTCGCCGAGCAGCAGCGCCGCCACGGTGAGCCCAGCGATCAGGCCGATCCAGTAGCCATGCACTCCCAGCGGTTCGCTCCAGCCGGGCAGGCCGCGGGTACCCAGCCAGTGGCCGCCGGCCAGCCCTACCGCCCAGTAGGCGAACAGGGTGATGACCATGATGATCCGGGTATCCTTGTAGCCCCTGAGCGCACCGGCCAGATTGACCTGCAGTGAGTCGGACACCTGATACAGCATGGCCAGCAGGACCAGCGTCAGGGCCAGGCGTTGCACGGCCGTATCGTGAGTGTAGAGGGCCATGACCGGCTCTGCCGTGAACCACAGCAAGGTGCTGTTGAGCAATGCGATCAGTACCGAGACCAGTATGCCGTTCCAGGCCACCATGCGTGCCTGTTCGGCCTTGCCCTGGCCCAGGGTGTTGCCGACCCTGACGGTCAGCGCCATGCTCAGTGCCAGCGGCAGCATGAACAGAATCGAGGTGTAGTTCAATGCGACCTGGTGCGCTGCCACCGTCACTTCACCCAGACTGGCGATGAACAGCGAGATCAGCGTGAACAGTGTCACCTCGACGAAGATCGCCACACCGATGGGCACGCCCACGTAAAGCAGCTCGCCGATAAGTCGCCAGCGCGGCGGGGTGGGTGAGTGCCACAGCGAGACGTTGCCGTAGGCCCGCGAGCGCCGCGTGTAGGCGATCATGGTCAGACACATGACCCACATGGAGAGGGCGGTGGCAATACCGCAGCCCAGTGCGCCCAGCGCCGGCAGGCCTTGTATCCAGCCGGGTAGCCAGCCGCCGAACAGCGCCGTGAGCCCGTCACCGCCATAGATCAGCACGTAGTTGCTGGGAATGTTCACCCCGAGCCCAACCAGGCTGATCCACAGCGAGGGACGGGTGTGGTTCATGCCGTCGGAGAAGGCGCGCAGCGCCTGGAACAGTGCGACGCCCGGCATGCCGAAGGCCACGGCCGAGAGATAGGCCGCCGAGCGGCGTGCCACCTCGGGGGGAACGTCCATCACACGGAAGATCGGCATTACCGTGAACCACAGCAACAGTGCCGCCACCACGCCCAGGGCGAGGGCCACCCACAGTGCCTGGTGCACGCTGGGGCGGATGCGCTCGGTGGTGCCGGCGCCGAGCAGATGAGCGACGATAGGCGTGAGCCCCATCAAGGTACCGGTCATGAACAGCATCAGCGGCAGCCACAGGCTGGAGCCCACCGAGACCGCGGCCAGGTCGGTGGCGCTGAGTCGCCCCGTCATCATCACGTCGGCCACACTCATGCCGGCCTGGGCCAGTTGGGCGCCGCAAATGGGCAGGGCGAGACGCATCAGCGGCCGCGTTTCCGTGCGGCTGACGCTCAGCAGGTCGGAGAAGAACGTTGCCAAGGCAGAAGGCTCCATGCGTGTCGAAAGCCTGACCAATGCGTCAGGAGAACCGAATATGTTAGCAATATCCGGTGAATTTCGCTGCGTGCTCGACTCGCCTATACTGTCCCGCCGTTCAGCCACACAGGACGCCAGCGTGACGCATCGCCTCGAGGACGTGATCGCCCTGTTCGACGGGCTCTTCGTGCCGCGCTTCAACACCCGGCTGGTGCGCGGCGGCAACGAGCCGCTCTATCTGCCTGCCGATACGGCCTGTCCCCACCACCGTGTCATCTTCGCCCGTGGCTTCTACGCCAGCGCTCTGCACGAGATCAGCCATTGGTGCATCGCCGGCGAGCGGCGTCGCCAGCTCGAGGACTACGGCTACTGGTATCTGCCCGATGGGCGCGATGCCGAGCAGCAGCGCCGCTTCGAGGCAGCGGAAGTGGCGCCTCAGGCGCTGGAGATGCTGTTTTCACACGCCTGCGGGCTGCGCTTTCACGTCAGCGTCGACAACCTGGGCGGAGACGTGGAGGTCGACCGCGAAGCCTTCGCGGCCCGTGTCACGGCCCGTGCGGCGCGCTACGAGCGAGAAGGGCTCCCCGCCCGGGCGGCGGCCTTTCATGCCGCGCTGCAGGGCTTCTACCGGCAGGGGTTCTCTCTCGAGCGTGCCGTGGCCAGCGGCCTCGATGTCCTGGCTCAGGCAGCACCGGCCGACTCCCACGCCTGCCTGCCGAGCTGAAACAGCGGCTCGAGGGCGGGCATGGCCTGGCGCGACGGGTAGGCCACGCCGACGGTCTGGCGAATGGCAAGGCCACTGAGCGGCCGGCACTGCACGTCCGGATGATCGAGGATCTCCGGCCAGGCCGGCACCAGTGAAGCACCGACGCCGGCCGCCACCAGCCCCAGGGTGTATTCGATGGTGCGCAGGCGAGCGCGGACCTGACAGCGTACGCCGGCATCGCTCAACGCCGATGCCAGCTGCTCCATGGCGGCGCAGGGATGGCGCCAGATGAATGGCAGGCCGTCGAGTTCGCTCAAGGTCACCGTCGCTTTCAGTCCCAATGGGTGGCCGCCGGGTAGCGCCAACAGGTAGCTGTCGTGCCAGATGGGCTGAAACGCCTCGCCGGCTGCCAGGTCCTGTTCGCCGATGATGCGGGCGTCGCAGCGCTCCTCGGGGTTGACCAGGGTCAGGGCCAGATTGTCGCCCTGACCGATGTACTCCTTGAGCAGTGCCGTCATGCGGCTGGCGCCGAGCGAGCGCATCAGGCCCAGGCGCACCGGCGTCGATGGCGCCGGCGTGCGAAACAACCGGCCGATGGCATTGAGGTCTTCACTGACCTGACGTGCCAGGGGTAGAGCCGGTGGCCCTCTTCGGTCGGCGTGATGCCGCGCCGATGGCGTTCGAACAGCGGCGTACCCAGGTGCTCCTCCAGCTGAGCCAGCGCCGTCGAGATCGAGGGCTGCGCCACGTGGCAGCGTCGGGCGGCGGCACTGATCGAGCCGCCCTCATAGGCGGCGATGAAGTAGCGCAGGCTGCGAATATCCATAGGCATGACCTATATCTGGGGCAGAAGATCGATATTATCGCTTTGCCTCCCGGGCGCGCTAGGCTAGAGGCATCTACTTCTGCCTGCGGAGTCAGCATGGCGTTCGAACCCCTACCTCAAGAGCAGCGTTTCTACACCGCCCTGCGCAGCGGCGACTGGCCAACCCCCGAGCGCGACTGGTCGCTCGATGAGGTCGGGCTCTCTGCCGCGGGTCTCGCTGAGCTGTTCGAAACCCAACTGATGAGCCGTCACCTGGACCTGCACGCCCGGCGCCTGCAGGCTCGCGGCGAGGCCTTCTACACCATCGGCAGCGCCGGTCATGAGGGCAATGCCGCCATCGCCCGCGCCTTTCGTGCCACCGATCCTGCCTTTCTGCACTATCGCGATGCGGCCTTTCTGATCCAGCGCAGTCGCGGTGTGCCGGGGCAGACCCCGCTGTGGGATCTGCTGCTGAGCTTCGCCGCCTCGGCGGAGGACCCGGTTTCGGGCGGGCGGCACAAGGTGCTGGGCTCGAAGTCGCTGCACGTGCCACCGCAGACCAGCACCATCGCCTCGCACCTGCCCAAGGCCGTGGGAGCCGCCTACAGCTTCGGCCTGTGGCGGCGGCTGGGCGGCGGCGGCGAGTGGCCCGCCGACGGCGTGGCGATCTGCAGCTTCGGCGATGCCTCGTTCAACCACTCCACTGCCCAAGGCGCGCTCAACGCCGCCGGCTGGGCGGCCTATCAAGGGGCGCCGCTGCCGCTGGTGATGGTGTGCGAGGACAACGGCATCGGCATCTCCACGCCCACGCCGAACGGCTGGATCGAAGCCAGCATGCGTTCGCGCCCCGGCTTTCACTACCTGGCCTGCGACGGCCTCGACCTGCTCGACACCTGGCGGGCGGCCAGGAGGCCGAACGCATTGCCCGGCGGCGCAGGCAGCCGGTGTTTTTGCACATGCGCTGTGTGCGGCTCTACGGCCACGCCGGCTCCGATGCGCAGCAGGCCTATCTCTCTCCCGCGCGGATCAAGGCCGACGAGACCCGCGACCCGCTGCTGGTCACGGCCGGACTGCTCGAGCGTCACGGCGTCCTCGGGCGCGACGCCATCGCCGCACTCTACCGCTCGGTGGCCGAGCGGGTCGCGCATGTCGCCGAGGAGGCGATACGTCGGCCCAAGCTGGAGACGGCCGCTCAGGTCATGGCCAGCATCGTGCCGCCAACAAGACCGGGCCGTGCACGCCCCTGGCAGGACGAAGTGGACCCTACGCCGGCGCCCATGGCCAAGCTGCTGAATCAATCGCTCGCCCGTCTGATGGAGCGCTATTCGCACCTGGTGATGGCGGGCGAGGACATCGGTCGCAAGGGCGGCGTCTACGGCGTCACCCAGCGCCTGCAGGCCCAGTTCGGGCCGCACCGGGTGATCGATACCCTGCTCGACGAGCAGAGTATCCTCGGGCTCGGCATCGGGCTGGGGCAGAACGGCCTGGTGCCGATTCTCGAGATCCAGTTCCTGGCCTACCTGCACAACGCCGAGGATCAGCTGCGCGGCGAGGCGGCCACGCTCAGTTTCTTCTCCAATGGCCAGTACACCAACCCCATGGTGGTGCGCATCGCCGGGCTCGGTTACCAGAAGGGCTTCGGCGGCCACTTCCACAACGACAATGCCATTGCCGTGCTGCGCGACATCCCCGGCCTGCTGGTGGCCTGTCCGTCGAACGCCGCCGATGCCGTGGGTCTGTTGCAGGAGGCGGTGCGCCTGGCCGACGAGGAGCAGCGGGTGGTGGTGGTGATCGAACCCATCGCGCTCTACCACACCCGCGACTTGCATGAAGAGGGCGATCAGCTGTGGTGCTTCGCCGACCCGGGGCCCGAGCATCGCCTGGCGCAGGGGGCGCTCGGCCAGTGGGGCGAGGGGCGCGAGCTTGCCATCGTCACCTACGGCAACGGGGTCTACCTCTCGCGTCAGGCGGCGGCAAGGCTGGAAGCCCAGGGCGTGCACCTGCGCATCGTCGACCTGCGCTGGCTGACCGCCATCGACCACGATGCCGTGCACCGTCGCGTCGCCGAGTGCGACCAGGTGCTGGTGGTGGACGAATGCCGGCGCAGCGGCTCGCTCAGCGAGGAGCTGATCACCGCGCTGGTGGAGCGCGGCATGCCGAGCGGCCGACTGCACCGGCTGACCGCCGAAGACAGCTTCATCCCGCTGGGGCGGGCGGCCACGGTCACGCTGCCTTCGGTGGCGGCGATCGTCGAGCAAGGGCTGCGCCTGGCTGCACCCAGCGCGAAGGATGAAGCAACGACCGAGACGCCGCGCCAGGCGACGGCAGGGAGTGACAACCCATGAGCCAACGGCACGCTAACGAGCCCCAAAGCGGCAGCCGCGAGCGGCTGCTGATCGTCTGCCCCGGTCGCGGCACCTACAACGCCGCCGAGTGGGGCACCCTGAACCGACTGGCGGGCGGCAGCGAGTGGCTGGCACGCTTCGATGCCAGGCGCCGCGAGGCCGGCATGCCGACGCTCACGGCGCTGGACGGTGAGATGCCCTTTCGCCAGAGCCTGCATGGGCGCGGCGAACACGCTGCCCCGCTGATCTATGCCTGCGCCTGGGCCGATCTGCTGGCCATCGACCGCGAGCGCTACGAGGTGGTGGCGGTGACCGGCAACTCCATGGGCTGGTACATCGCCCTGGCGGCGGCAGGTGCGCTGGGACCCGACGAGGCGCTGCACCTGATCGGCAGCATGGGGCTGCGCATGCAGGAGACCCTGGCCGGTGGGCAGGTCATCTACCCCTGGGTCGACGAGAACTGGCGCCCGGACTGGTCGCTGCGGCGTGAGCTGCTGGCGCTGCTCGAGCGCATCCACGGTCGAGAGGGGTGGAGCTCCATCTCTCCATCGACCTGGGCGGTATGCTGGTCTTCGGTGGCAACGAGGCGGGGCTGGCGTGGCTGACCGAGAGCCTGCCACCGCGCGAGCGCTTCCCGCTGCGGCTGCACCAGCACGCCGCCTTCCATACGCCGCTGCAGGAGGGGTGAAGCGCGAGGCGCGCCGCGCGCTGGCGAACCTGCCGCTGCGCTCACCCGAGGTGCCGATGATCGATGGCCGCGGCCACGTCTGGACGCCCTGGAGCACCGACCCGCAGGAGCTCTGGGATTACACCCTGGGCGAGCAGCTAGTCGCGTCCTACGACTTCACGGCGGCGATCCGGGTCGGCGTGCGGGAATTCGCGCCGGATCGCATCGTGATCCCCGGCCCGGGCGCGACCCTGGGCGGGGCCACGGCCCAGGCGCTGATCCAGCTCGGCTGGCAGGGTTGGGCGGACAAGGCCGCTTTCCAGCGCGGCCAGGCCGAGGAGCCGAAACTGCTGTGCATGGGCCTGGCGGAGCAGCGCGAGTGGCTGCTGTCTCGACGGACGTCACTCCCCGCCTAGGCGCTCGTGCAGCCGCAGCATCACTTCCACTTCGTGCTCGGGCCGCATCGGCTCGAGCCCCATCTCGCCGAACAGCTCGTTGCGGGCGCGGCTCCACTCGCCGGCCGAGAGGTCGGGGTAGAGGCTGTCGGCCGGGGCCAGCTCGACGAAGGGGTCGATGCCGTAGGTGTCGAACAGCCGTGCCAGGGCGGCTTCGTCGCCGCTGACACCGGCGGTGAACAGGGTGGCGTTGAAGTGGTCGTTCTCCAGCTCCCGGATCACGTCGAGCGGGCTGGCGCCGAAGCTGTGCAGCTCATCGAGGCTGTAGCCGTTGAGCTCGTTGAACTCGTCGTCGAGCCAGTCGTCGTCGGGCTGGATCAGCGTGTGCTTGATCCTGCCGTCGCTCAGTACCCAGGCAATGGCCAGGGGCAGATCGCTGTCGGCGCCGGTTTCCACGGCGATGAATCCGGGTATGTCGGCCATGCTACGACTCCTGTGGGGGCGGCCATTGTCCTGGGGTTCGCCGGTCAAGGGAAGGCGAAAGAAGCGTCTTGCCGTCGCGCTGGTCGCAAGGCCCAGCTCGGCTTCGTCGTTGCCGCGCGAGTGGGCGATCTCGCGCACGATCCACGGCAGCAGGGCAGGCTCGTTGCGCCTGCCCTTGAGTTTGGCAGGTAAATCGCGCGGCAGCAGGTAGGGGCAGTCGGTTTCCACCATCAGGCGCTCGAGGGGGATCTCCTTCACCAGCTCGCGCAGATGATGGCCGCGACGCTCGTCGCAGATCCAGCCGGTCAGGCCGATATGCAGATCCAGATCGAGATAGCCGTGCAGGGTGTCGCGGTCGGCGGTGAAGCAGTGCACCACGGCATCGGCGATGTCGTCGCGCCAGGCCTTGAGCATCTCGCACATGCGCCGGCCGGCGTCGCGCTCGTGGATGAACAGCGGCTTGCCGCTCTCCGCGGCCAGCCCCAACTGGGCCTCGAAGGCGCGCTCCTGCTCCGCCGGCGTGGAGAAATTGCGGTTGAAGTCGAGGCCGCACTCGCCCACGGCCACCACCTCGGGGCGTCGGTGCAGCTCGGCCATGCCTGCCGCCAGGTCGGTATTCCAGCGGCTGGCATCGTGGGGGTGCACGCCGGCGGTGGCATACACGCCCGGGAAGCGCTGGGCCAGCGCCACGGCCTGCTCGGCGTGCGCGAGATCGGTGCCGGTCACGATCAGCGTCGTGACGTTGGCGGCTCGCGAACGCTGCACGACCGCTTCGAGATCGCGGGCGAAGCTGTCATGGGTCAGGTTGGCGCCGATGTCCACCAGCGGGGCGGGCGAACGAAAGCGCAGTGCCTCAGGCAGGAAGTCGTCGAAGGCGGCGTCGGTATCAGCCAATGGGAAGCGCTCCTTTGCGGCTTTCGCGCATTGTAACCAAAGCCACGGCGAGCCAGCTATGCGTTACACTAGTCGCCTTGATGAACGATGAGGTGAGCGTGTGACCCTGCTACGTCTGGAAGGCCTGCAACTGGCCTATGGTACCCATGTGCTGCTCGACGGCGCCGACCTGGTGCTGGAGAAGGGTGAACGTCTGGCACTGGTCGGGCGCAACGGTACCGGCAAATCGACTCTGCTCAAGCTGGTGGCAGGGAGATCCTGCCCGACGACGGCAGCATCTGGCGCGCGCCGGGGCTGAAGATCGGCGTGCTGGAGCAGGACCTGCCGTCCGCTTCGGGGAAACCATCTTCGACGTGGTGGCTCAGGGCCTGCCCCAGGCCGGCGAGCTGCTGGCCGAGTACCACCACCTGGTGCAGGCGGCCGAGCCCGACATGAAGCGCATGGCGACCCTGCAGAGCCGTCTCGAGGCCATCGACGGCTGGTCCTTTCACCAGCGCATCGACGTGGTGCTGACCCGGCTCGGGCTGCCCGCCGACGACCTCATGAGCTCGCTCTCCGGTGGCTGGCGGCGGCGCGTGGCGCTGGCCCGGGCGCTAGTGGCCGAGCCCGACCTGCTGCTGCTCGACGAGCCCACCAACCACCTGGACCTCGACACCATCGCCTGGCTCGAGGAGCAACTGCTCGATTTCAACGGTGCGGTGCTGTTCATCACCCACGACCGGGCCTTCCTGTCGAAGCTGGCCACGACCATCCTCGAGCTCGATCGCGGGCGGCTGGGGCGCTACCCGGGCGATTACGCCAAGTACCAGCAGCAGAAGGCCCACGAGCTCGAGGTCGAGGCGCGGGAGAACGCCGAGTTCGACAAGAAGCTGGCCCAGGAGGAAGCCTGGATCCGCCAGGGCATCAAGGCGCGACGCACCCGCAACGAGGGCCGCGTGAGGGCACTGGAGCAGCTGCGCCGCGAGCGCAGCCAGCGCCGCGAGGTGCAGGGCCGCGCCAGTTTCGGCATCGACAGCGGCGAGCGCAGCGGCAAGCGGGTGGTCGAACTCGTCGGCGTGACCCACCGATTCGGCGACGAGACGATCGTTCGCGACCTTTCGTTCGAGATCCAGCGCGGCGACCGCATCGGCCTGATCGGGCGCAACGGTGCCGGCAAGACCACCCTGCTCAAGATCCTGCTCGGCGAGCTCGAGCCCAGCGAGGGTACGGTAAGGCTGGGTACCAACATCAAGGTGGCCTACTTCGACCAGCTGCGCGCCGGCCTCGAGCCGGAGAAGAGCGTCTACGACAACGTCGCCCAGGGCAGCGACAGGATCGCCGTGGGTGGCAAGGACAAGCACGTCATCAGCTACCTGCAGGACTTCCTGTTCACCCCGGAGCGGGCGCGCCAGCCGGTCAAGGCGCTCTCCGGCGGCGAGTCCAACCGGCTGCTGCTGGCCAAGCTGTTCACCCAGCCGGCCAACGTGCTGGTGCTCGACGAGCCGACCAACGATCTCGACGTCGAGACCCTGGAGCTGCTCGAGGAGCTGCTGCTCGACTTCGACGGCACGCTGCTGCTGGTCTCCCACGATCGCGCCTTCATGGACAACGTGGTGACCGGCGTGCTGGCCTTCGAGGGCGACGGCGTGGTGCGCGAGTACGTGGGCGGCTACAGCGACTGGGTGCGCCAGGGCGGAAAACTGCCGCCGGCGCCGTGGGAGGGGCGGCACGTCAGCAGGTGGAGCCCACGGCCAAGGCGGTGGAGAAGGCGCCCGCCAGCCCGGCCCCTCAGCGCCGCCGGCCAAGAAGCCCGCCAAGCTCTCCTACAAGCTGCAGCGCGAGCTCGATGCGCTGCCGGCCGAGATCGAGCGGCTCGAGGCCGAGGTGGCGGAGTACGAAGCCAGGGTGGGCGACCCGGCGTTCTATCAGCAGGAGGCGGGGGTGGTGTCCGAGGTGCTGCAGGCCATGAGCGACAAGCAGGCCGAACTCGACGCCGCCATGGAGCGGTGGATGGAGCTTGAAGCCCTCGCCGCGGGTGAGTAAGGGCGATTCGCTACTGCGCGTGAGCAGTCAAGCATGGGTTGGCCGCCGGTGGCGGCCAACCCATCTGCGCTGGTGACACGATTTCAGCGCTTCATCAAGAAGGTAAAGGTTCAGTGGCGGAGGTCGCGCAGCAGTTTACTCAGCGCTTTTTTCGCCTTTCTTCCCTACCCTGACGGCGAGCACGTCGCACTGGGCGCCGTGCAGTACCCCGGTAGAGGTGGAGCCGAGCAGCAGGGCGAAGCCGTGCCGCCCGTGAGAGCCGACCACGATCAGGTCGACGCCGTGCTCCTCGGCGAAGCGGTGGATCTCGGTATCCGGCATGCCCACCAGGACGTGCTGGTTCTCCTTGGCCACGTGCGGATCGGCAATCTCGGCCAGGCGCTGCTTGGCATGCTCGTCGAGCTGATCCTGGATGCTGGTCAGGTCCATTGGGATGTCGCCGCCGTAGGCAAAGCCGAGCGGTTCGAGGGTATGCATGATCGACAGCTTGGCCTGGTTGCGCTCGGCGATCTGCAAGGCGCGTTCGAGCACCTTGTGAGAATCCTTGGTCAAGTCCACGGCGACCAGGATGTGGCGGTACTCATTGCTCATGTCAGACTCCTGCGAAGCGGCACGATGTAGTTGATATGCCTTAACTCTAGGACGCCTGACGAGTCAAGACAACGACTTGCGTCAAGAAACGGAGATAGCGATGGTCTGGGTAGTAATCGTGGCGGCGCTTTTGCTTATGATCTCGCCGGTGATGTGGCTCAAGCCCAGTGCACGGCAGCGCCGGCTGGCGCCGCTGCGCAACGCGGCGATGAAAGCCGGGGTCAAGGTCGTCATGGAGAAGCCGCCGCTGCACGGTATCGGCACGCCCATGCCGGGCTACCGCTGGCGCTACCCGAGCGATGCCCCGGGCCCGCGCTTCGTGCTGGTGAGGGCAAGCGAGGCCAGCGACGTGCTCACACCCTGCGTGGCTGACTGGCGCTGGCGCATCGAACCGCTGCGGCCCCTGCCGGAGGCGGCTCGCCAACCTCTCGAGGCGCTATTGATGCGCCTGCCGCAGGATGCGCTGGTCGTCGAGTCTTCCGAGTTCGCCATCACCCTGTGGTGGTGGGAGTCGCAGACAGCCGAACGCTTCCTCAGCTACGTCGAGGACTTCAAGCGACTGCGTGACGCGCTGGCAGGGCATGCCGACCGGCCCGGGGCCAAGCGTGCCTTCGGCGACGTCGAGTCTCGCGGCTAGCCCCTCTGCCGGAAGGGCGAGCTCGACCGGGTCGCGGGCCGGGCGGCAGCGCTTGCGTCTTCTGGCTGTCGTTCAGCCTTCACTCTCCCGAGTCTGGATCTCCAGGCCGTTGTTCTCGATATGTTCCAGCAGGGTATCGAGCTTGCGGATGTCGGTATCGCTCAAGCCTGCCAGCATCTCGCGCCTAGCCTGGGTCACTACCTCATCGATCTGTTCGAGCAGCGGCGTGGCGGCCGGCGTAAGGAACACCCGCTTGGTGCGCCGGTCCTGCTCGCAGGGGCAGCGTTCGATCAAGCCCTGCTCCGAGAGCTGGTCGAGGGTGCGAACCAGAGAAGGCGCCTCGACGCCGATGGCACGTGCCAGGTCGCACTGCGGCTGCCCGTCGCCTAGCCGCCATAGATGATAGAGCGTGATCCACCGCGTCTGGGTCAGACCCAGCGGGGCCAGCCGTCGATCGATGATGGCACGCCACAGGCGAGGCAAACGGGACAGTCGGAAGCCGATGTTCTGGTGCATGGGACTCCGCTTTTCATCGTTGAATTAGCCGAATTGTCCGGACCCCTTGCGTGTAATGCAACTTTGTCTCACTGGACAGGGTGACGGTTCGGCCCGTTGATGGAGGCCAATACCAGTGCGAGCACACCTGAATGCAGCATCAGCCGGGGTTCTGTTCCAGGCGTGGAGAAGAGCCAGATCAGGCCAATTAGGGAAGGCGGGGGCTTGACGTGTCGGCTGGAGTGCACCAAGCTTGATGGAATCAAACGGCCGTATGAAACTTGGCACTCCTCCAACGCCAACCTCTGTGTGGAGATTCGCGGATGATCTATCAAGGCAATGCCATCACGGTGGCACGCGGTATCCAGAACGGCGGCGACGATGTCGCCATGCTTACCTTCGACCTGAAAGGTGAGTCCATCAACAAGCTGTCCAGCGCCGTGGTCGCCGAGCTCGACGAAGCCGTCCAGGCGATTCGCGCCGAGAGCGGCCTCAAGGGGCTGGTGATCGGCAGCGCCAAGGAGTCGTTCATCGTCGGTGCTGACATCACCGAATTCCAGGGCATGTTCGGCAAGGGCGCCGAGTTCCTCGAGTCGATGCTGATGAAGGTGCACGATATCTTCAATGCCATCGAGGATCTGCCGTTCCCCACGGTGAGTGCAATCAACGGCTTGGCACTGGGCGGCGGCTGTGAGGTTACGCTGACCACCGACTTCCGTGTCATGGGCGAAAAGGCCAAGATCGGCCTGCCGGAAACCAAACTGGGCATCCTGCCCGGCTGGGGCGGCTGCGTGCGTCTGCCGCGCATGATCGGTTCGGACAATGCCGTCGAGTGGATCGCCGGCGGCACGGAGAATCGTGCCGATGCCGCGCTCAAGGTGGGTGCCGTAGATGCCGTGGTGACCAACGACAAGCTCGAGGCCGCCGCGCTCGATATCATTGCCCAGGCCAATGCCGGCGAGCTCGACTACCAGGCGCGCCGTGCCGAGAAGTGCGGCCCGCTCAAGCTCAATGCCATCGAGCAGATGATGGCCTTCGAAACCGCCAAGGGCTTCGTGGCCGGGAAGGCCGGTCCGCACTATCCGGCCCCGGTCGAGGCGATCAAGGTGATCCAGAAGGAGCCGGCGAAGAGCGTGCCCGCGCCCAGGCCATCGAGGCCAAGGCCTTCGTCAAGCTGGCCATGACTGACGTGGCCTACAATCTGGTCGGCCTGTTCATGAACGACCAGGTGGTCAAGAAGAAGGCGGGCAAGTTCGAGAAGCAGGCTCAGGCCGTCAAACAGACGGCCGTGCTGGGCGCCGGCATCATGGGTGGCGGTATCGCCTACCAGAGCGCTTCCAAGGGCACGCCGATCCTGATGAAGGATATCAAGGAAGAGGCCATCGAGCTGGGTCTCAAGGAGTCTCGCAAGCTGTTCGCCAAGCAGGTGGAGCGCAAGAAGCTCTCTACCGAGCAGATGGCCGAGAAACTGACCCTGATTCGCCCGACGCTCTCCTATGGCGACTTCGGTCACGTCGACCTGGTCGTCGAGGCGGTGGTGGAAAACCCCAAGGTCAAGGACGCGGTGCTGACCGAAGTGGAAGGCCTGGTGAGCGAGGACACTATCCTCACCTCGAACACCTCCACCATCTCGATCACCCGCCTGGCGCAGAACCTCAAGCGTCCCGAGAATTTCTGCGGCATGCATTTCTTCAACCCGGTGCACCGCATGCCGCTGGTTGAGGTCATCCGCGGCGAGAAGACCAGCGACGCCGCCGTGGCGGCGACCGTGGCCTATGCCCGCGCCATGGGCAAGACGCCAATCGTGGTCAACGACTGCCCCGGCTTCCTCGTCAACCGCGTGCTGTTCCCCTACTTCGGTGGCTTCAGCCTGCTGGTGGAGCAGGGCGCCGACTTCCAGCGCGTCGACAAGGTGATGGAGAAGTTCGGCTGGCCCATGGGCCCCGCTTACCTGCTCGACGTGGTCGGCATGGATACCGCGGTGCACGCCAATGAAGTGATGGCCGAAGGCTTCCCCGACCGCATGGCGCGTGACGGCAAGTCGGCGATCCAGGTGATGTACGAGAACGAGCGCCTGGGGCAGAAGAACGACAAGGGCTTCTACGCCTACGAGGAAGACAAGAAGGGCAAGCCGAAGAAGGTCAGCGATGACCAGGCCTATGCGCTGGTCAGGCAGGTGACCAAGGAGACGAAGGAGTTCTCCGACGAGCAGATCATCGCGCGCATGATGGTGCCGCTGTGCCTGGAGACGGTGCGCTGCCTCGAGGACGGTATCGTCGAGACGCCGGCCGAAGCCGACATGGCGCTGATCTACGGCATCGGTTTCCCGCCGTTCCGCGGTGGCGCGCTGCGCTACATCGATGCCATGGGTGTGGGCGAGTTTGTCAAGCTGGCCGATGGCCTTGCCGAGGAGCTGGGGCCGCTCTACGCCCCTACCGACAAGCTGCGCAAGATGGCCGAGTCCGGCGAGCGTTTCTATCCCGGCCAGGCCCAGGGCTGAACCCACCACGAGCAGGAGGTAAGTTGAAATGAGTTTGAATCCGAGAGACATCGTGGTGGTCGACGGGGTGCGCACCGCCATGGCCAAAGCCAAGAACGGCGCCTTCCGCAACGTGCGCGCCGAGAATCTGTCTGCCGCGGTGATGCAGGCGCTGTTCGATCGCAATGCCGGCCTCGACCCGAGCGAAGTCGACGATGTGATCTGGGGCTGCGTCAACCAGACCCTCGAGCAGTCGATGAACATCGCCCGCAACGCCGCGATCATGACCGGCATACCGCGTACCGTGCCGGCCCAGACGGTCAACCGCCTGTGCGGCTCCTCGATGACCGCGCTGCACATCGCGGCGGCCAACATCAAGGCAGGCATGGGCGACTTCTACGTCATTGGTGGCGTCGAGCACATGGAGCATGTGCCCATGGCCCACGGTGTCGACGTCAACCCGGCGGCCAGCAAGTATGCCGCCAAGGCCGCCATGATGATGGGCCTGACCGCCGAGCTGCTGGGCAAGATGCACGGCGTCACCCGTGAGGATCAGGACAAGTTTGGCGTGCGTTCGCACCAGCGCGCCTATGCGGCCAACCAGAAAGGTTACTTCGACAACGAGATCGTCGGCGTCGAAGGGCATGACGCCAATGGCTTCAAGCGCCTGTTCAAGCATGACGAAGTGGTGCGCATCGACGCCAGTCTGGAAGAGATGGCCAAGCTCAAGCCGGTGTTCGATCCGCGCAGCGGCACCGTCTCGGCCGGTACCTCGTCGGCGCTGTCGGTCGGCGCTTCCGCCATGGCGATCATGAGCTACGAGCGTGCCCAGGCGCTGGGCCTCGAACCCATCGCCCGGGTGCTCTCCACCGGCGTGGCAGGCTGCGACGCCTCGATCATGGGCTATGGTCCGGTGCCGGCGTCGAAGAAGGCGCTCAAGGCCGCCGGTCTCTCGGCAGCCGACATCGAAACCGTGGAGCTCAACGAGGCCTTCGCCGCCCAGGCGATCCCGGTGCTCAAGGATCTCGGTTTCCTCGACGCCATGGATGACAAGGTCAACCTCAACGGCGGTGCCATCGCTCTGGGGCACCCGCTGGGCTGCTCGGGGTCGAGAATCTGCACCACGCTGCTCAACGTGATGCAGCAGCGCGATACCACGCTTGGCCTGGCCACCATGTGTATCGGCATGGGCCAGGGCGTGGCGACGGTGTTCGAACGCCTCAAGTAAGTTCCCGCTCAAGTCAGTTCTTGCCCAAGCGGGTTCTGGCATGTGCAACGGCCCTGCGATCTCGCGTCGCAGGGCCGTTTGCATTTCGAGCGTTGACGCACTGAGCGTCGAACAATAAGATGCATGTTTGATGCTTCTTATGAGTCCGCTGCGAGGTGATCCCCATGGGCCTGCTCAAGACCCTCTTCAAGAAAGACAAGGCAGACGACAAGCCCGTCGTTCAGGCATATGAGCCGGCGCCGACAACCGCAGCGAGTGCGGATGCCAGCGCAGACGAAGCGACCGGCGCCGATGTGGAGAAGAAAGGCAAGCATGGGGAGCCCGGCGTCTGCTGCGGCTCGTGCAGCGGCTGACGCCGTAACCAGCCGCTGGCGAGCGAGCCGGGTACGCCAGCCCTCGCCGAATCCAAGACGGGCATGCCATGTGGCATGCCCGTCTTGTTGTTGGCAACACTAAGCGGAAAGGGGGCGCTAGAGCACCCCGGCGTCGAGACCTGCTGCCAGATAGAGACCCAGTTCTTCTACCTGAGCCTCGAAGCCCTGCTTCCACTCGCCGCGCAGGATCAGCGGTTCCTGTACCCATCTCCAGCGCAGCCCGGTGACGATACCCTCCACCGCACGCCGCGTGCCGGTGCCATCATGCCCGGCGCGCACATAGAGCGCGCAGGGTAAGCCTTGCCGTTTTGCCAGCACCGGGTAGTAGCTGCGGTCGAAGAAGTCCTTCAGCGCGCCGCTCATATAGCCGAGATTCTCGGTGGTGCCAAGCAGGATGGCATCGCAGTTGAGCACGTCATCCGGGCCTGCCTCGAGCAGGGCTTTCACCACCACCTCGATGGCCTCGATGTCGCGGTGAGTGGCGCCGCGTTCGGCGGCGTCCCGCAGGCGCTGGGTATTGGGCGAGGGCGTATGAGCCACGATCAGCAAGCGTTTCATGTTTGACAGTCTAATGGCTTTTTCCGACGCTGTTGCGACACCTTCCGCATTTTGTCTACAGGAGGAATTTCGCACATGGCCTTTGCACTGTCGGATATGCAGTTGACGAGCCCCGCCTTTCAGGCGCATGGCGCCATTCCTGCTCGCCATACGGGGGAAGGAGAGGACGTCTCGCCGCCCCTGAACTGGCACGATGCCCCGGAAGGCACCAAGGGCTATGCGGTGATATGCCACGATCCCGACGCGCCGCTGGTGCAGCACGGCAGCTACGGTTTCGTTCACTGGCTGCTCTATAACCTGCCGGGCTCGACCACCTCCCTTGACGAGGCGACCTGCGACGGAACCTGCGGCAAGAACGACTTCGGCAGCGTAGGGTACCGCGGCCCCATGCCACCGGAAGAGCACGGGCCACACCATTACTACTTCTGGGTGCTGGCGCTGAGCAAGCCGACCGATCTGCCGGAAGGGCTGGGGCTGGCGGAACTGCTCAAGCAGCTCGAACCCCACCTGCTGGGCATGAATCGCCTGATCGGCACCTACCGCCGGGGCTGAACCCCCCGGTGCCGGAGCCAAGCGGCTGGTCTTGTGCCGGCCGCGCTGGTGGCGAATCCCTCAGTACCCCCTGTCGAAGACATCCCGCCCTTGCGGCGAGAGGATGTCTGTTTCTCCTTGCGTCAGGAAAATTTACAGGCGGTTTCATCCTATAAAGCAGCGATACAAAGCGACTTTGCATGCGACTTGGCGTACGGCTAGGGTGGATAGCGACCCGCCGAAGACGGGCGTTTCGCTTAGATCAAGGAGGAGCATGCGATGAAAAAGGATGTACAGGACCTGTTTCCCACGCGGCTGGAACGCAAGCTCGGCATGTTCGAGCGCATCGACCCGGTCGTGTTTACCGAAGGGGCGGAGCGCAGCGATGGCCCGCTGAGCGAGGAGCAGGTTCGGGAGTACGAAGAGAAAGGGTTTCTTTCCTTCGAGGGCTTTTTCCCCGCGAAGAAATGGAGGCCTTCATCCAGGAGCTGCGCGACTATGAAGAGGATGAGGATCTCAAGCTTTCTGAAGGCACCGTGCTGGAGCCGGGGCGACAGGAGATCCGCTCCATCTTCGGTATCCATGAGATATCCGAGCGCTTCAGTCGCTTGACTCGCGACCCGCGGCTGCTGGCGATGGTGGAACAGCTGCTGGGCAAGGGCGTGTATATCCACCAGTCGCGCATCAACTACAAGCCGGGCTTCAAGGGCAAGGGCTTCGACTGGCACTCCGACTTCGAGACCTGGCACAGCGAGGATGGCATGCCGCGCATGCGCTCCCTCAGCTGTTCGATCATCCTCACCGACAACGGCGAGTTCAATGGCCCGCTGATGCTGATTCCGGATCGCACAAATACTTCGTGCCCTGCGTCGGCCGCACCCCGACCGACAACTACAAGGAGTCGCTTAAGAGCCAGGAAGTTGGTGTGCCCGACAATACCAGCCTGCGCGAGCTGATGCTCAAGGGCGACATCGAGGCGCCCAAGGGGCCGGCCGGCACCTTGGTGATGTTCGAGTGCAACACCATGCACGGCTCCAACATGAACATGTCGTGCTGGCCGCGCAGCAACCTGTTCTTCGTCTACAATAGCGTCGAGAATGGCTTGGTCAACCCGTTCTGTGGCAATCGCCCACGCCCGGACTTTCTCGCCAACCGCAAGGACTGGAGCCCGCTCAAGCCGGTTTCGTAAGTCTTGGCGTTTCGTTCAGCCCATGTGTCGCATGCCGTGGCCCGCGTGGCCACGGCAAGACTCGATCAGAGTGTGTCGCGTGCCGCCAGCTCCTGTGGCAGCAGTGCGGCATAGATTAGTTCGTTGACCGGCGTGGCGACGCCCACAGCCCGGCCTAGCCGAACCACGGCACCGTTCTGGGATTCCAGCTCCGATGGCTCGCCGGCCATGAGGTTGCGCTGCATCGAGGAGGTGCTTTCGGCCGGCATTGCATCGATGAAGCGCATGGCGCGCTCGGCGGCATCGTCGGGGAAGGCCACCCCTGGGCCCGGGCGACGGCCTCTATCTCCACCAGGATCGCCTCGATCAGTTGGCGGGTCTCGGGCAGTTGCCGGGTGACCCCGATCGGGGCGCGGGTGATTGCGCCGATTCCGCTCAGGGCGCAGATGAACAGGAACTTGCTCCACTGCGCCACGCGAATGTCGTCGGGGATCTCGGCACTAACACCATCCGCTCGGTCGAAGGCCGCCTTGAGGCGGGCGGTTCGCTCGCTGTTGCGGTTGTCCCGTTCGCTGAAACGCACGAAAGGATCGACGCCGGCATGGACGATATGCCCGGGGGCTTCCTTCCAGGCCAGGATGCCGCACAGGCCATCCAGTACCACGGCTTCGCCCAGCACCTCTGCCAGGGTATCGGCAGCTTCCACGCCGTTCTCCAGCGGCAGCACCAGAGTGGTGTCACCGACTAGGGGCGGATCGCTTCGGCGGCTTCACGCAGCTGCCAGGTCTTGACCGCCATGATCACGCAGTCGACCGTGCCGACTGTCGCCGGGTCATCGGTTGTCTGCACGCGCTCTAGATGCAGGTCGCCCTTGATGCTGGTCAGCCTGAGCCCATTGCGGCGCATCGCCTCGAGATGAGCACCGCGGGCGATGAAGGTGACCTCTTCTCCGGCGGCGGCCAGGCGGGCGCCGAAGTAGCCGCCGACCCCGCCGCTGCCCATGATGGCGAATTTCATGCTGCCCCCTTATGGCTTGGCCCATGTCGCTGGGTGATCTTGTCTCTGGTCGCTGCTGTCTTTGAGGATAGTGGCTTGCCGGCGTGGTGCATCCCCTCCGCGCTGGGCGCACCTTTGTCTGACTTGAGCCAGGTCATGAAGG
Organism: Halomonas sp. E19; assembly: GCF_052439355.1. Lineage (NCBI taxonomy): Bacteria > Pseudomonadati > Pseudomonadota > Gammaproteobacteria > Oceanospirillales > Halomonadaceae > Halomonas > Halomonas sp. E19. The sequence goes on from NZ_JBNFWU010000001.1 coordinate 713,389, forward strand.
GGTTTCCTGCAACTGCCACACCTGAGAAAAGTGAGGCAGACTGTCGATGACCCTTGCCGATGCGACCTGACCCATGACCGCTTCCTCCCTCGTCACACTTCCGGCGCCGAGCCGGTTCAGGAAGGGCGCTGCCCTTGGCCCTGCGCCGCGTAGCCATTGATACCTACCGCGAGAACGTGGCCTACCTGCACCGCGAGTGCGACCTCTACCGCGCCGAGGGCTTCCAGGCGCTCTCCAAGGTCGAGGTGCGCGCCAACGGCAAGCGCATTCTTGCCAGCCTCAACGTGGTGGACGATGCCGCCATTGTCGGTCATGCCCAACTGGGTCTCTCTGAGGATGCGTTCGCCTCGCTGGGGGTCGAGGAGGGCACGCCGGTCAGCGTCTCGCAGGCGGAGCCGCCGCCCTCCATTCCCGCGTTGCATCGCAAGATCGCCGGCGAGCGGCTAAGTCGTGAGGACTATCGCGCCATCGTGCAGGACATCGCCGAGCTGCGCTACTCGAAGATCGAGCTGACTGCCTTCGTGGTAACCTGCGAGCTCGGCGAGCTCGACCGCGAGGAGATCTTCTATCTCAGCGATGCCATGTGTCGTGTCGGGCGACGGCTCGACTGGCGCGAGCATCCGGTGGTGGATAAGCACTGCATCGGCGGCATCCCCGGAAATCGAACCTCCATGCTGGTGGTGCCTATCGTTGCGGCGCACGGCCTGCTGTGCCCCAAGACCTCATCGCGGGCGATCACCTCGCCTTCGGGTACGGCCGACACCATGGAGGTGCTGGCCAAGGTGGAGATCCCTTTCGACGATCTCGAGGAGCTGGTGCGGCGGCATCGCGGCTGCCTCGCCTGGGGCGGCACCAGCGAACTCTCGCCGGCCGACGATGTGCTGATCGCGGTGGAGCGGCCGCTCTCCATCGATTCGCCCGGCCAGATGGTAGCCTCGATCCTTTCCAAGAAGCTGGCGGCAGGCTCCACGCACCTGCTGCTCGATATACCCGTGGGGCCGCATGCCAAGGTGCGCTCGATGCCCGAGGCCCGGCGCTTGCGCAAGCTGTTCGAGTTTGTGGCAGGGCGCCTGGGCCTGACCCTCGACGTGGTGATCACCGACGGCAGCCAGCCGGTCGGGCGGGGATCGGCCCGATGCTCGAGGCCCGCGACGTGATGCGCGTACTGAGCCTGCATCCCGAGGCACCGATGGACCTGCGCCAGAAGTCGCTGCGCCTGGCGGGGCGCATGCTGGAGTTCGACCCCGACATTCGCGGCGGCGATGGTTTCGGCATCGCCCGCGAGATTCTCGACTCGGGGCGTGCGCTGGAGAAGATGCAGGCCATCATCCGTGCCCAGGGTGAAAAACCCTTCGACCTCGATAACCTCGACCTGGCCCCCCATCGTTTCGATGTGCTGGCCCCTGAGGATGGCGTGGTGACTGCCATCGACAACCTGCGCATGGCGCGTATCGCACGGCTGGCAGGAGCCCCCAAAGCCAGAAATGCCGGGGTGGAGCTGTTTGCCCAGCTCGGCGACACGGTAGTGAAGGGACAGCCGTTGTATCGCGTTTATGCCGCCTTCCGCAGTGAGTGCGGTTTTGCGCTGCAAAGCAGCGAGCGCGACAGCGGTTACCGCATCGGATCGCAACACCAGCTTACGCGAATGAACCTGGAGTTTTGATGACAGCCGGACTGCTCTATTTTCCCGAGGAGGCCGCACCGGCCTGCCGATTGGCTGAGGCGGCGGGCCTTGCCGCGCATGGTGTCGTTCGCCATCGCTTTCCCGACGAGGAGCTGTGCCTGACTTTGCCGTTTGCCAAGGCGGGGGACTGGCCTCGGACTGTGGTGATCTATCGAAGTCTGGACCGCCCCAACGACAAGTTGGTCGAGCTGATGCTGCTGGCACGCCATGCGCGCGAGCAGGGCGTCGAACGGCTGGTGCTGGTGGCGCCCTATCTTGCCTACATGCGTCAGGACAAGGCGTTTCACCCCGGCGAGCTGGTGAGTCAGCGTCTGGTCGGCGGCTTCCTGGCCGAGCTGTTCGAAGCGCTGATCACCGTCGACCCTCACCTGCATCGCGTCGAACGGCTGGATCAGGCGGTGCCGCTGCGCCAGGCCGTAGCGCTCTCCGGCGCTCCGCAACTGGGCGAGATGGTGGCGCGCCGCGGTGGCAAGACGCTGCTGCTGGGGCCTGATGCAGAATCGGCGCAGTGGGTGAAGAGTGCCGCGCGCGTGGCGGGGCTGGAATATGGCGTGTGCAGCAAGCAGCGTCATGGTGATCATGAGGTCGAGATCCGCCTGCCGGCACTGCCCTTTGCTGGGCGTCGTGTCGTGCTGCTGGACGATGTCGCCAGCACCGGCCACACCCTGATCCAGGCGGCAAAAGCGCTGCTGGCCGCCGGGGTGGAGCGCGTGGATGTTGCCGTGACGCATGCGCTCTTTGCCGGCGATGCCTTCGACGCGCTTCGCCGGGCTGGCATCAAGGAGGTCTGGAGCACGGACGCCATCGCTCACCAGAGCAATGTCGTCTTCCTGGCGCCGCTGCTGGCCGGGGCGCTGGATCAAGTGCTGGCGGCGGGCTGACCGAGCCCAGGGTAGCTACTCGAGCCCAGGGTGCTGTCATGGCACGCCGCCTCTAGGCTGGCCGCGGCGTTGCCAGCCTGCGACAGGCAGGTGGTTCCATGGTTGGTTTAGCGCTGCCAGCGATCTCAGCGAGGGCCGTGCCGGGCAGGTCGGTGTGGAAGCCGATATCGAAGCCTTGCTTGGCAAGCTGTGGCTTCCAGTACTCTTCCGTGGCCATGGTTTCGGCTGCCTCGGCGCTGGGGGCGAGGAACAGGCCTCCGCCGAGATGAATGTCATGTCCACGGGGATGAATGGCGTACACATCGACGAGAAAGGGTTCCATGGCGCTCACTTTGGCTATTGGGACAGGCTCATCATACTGTGGGTGTGCTGCGTCGATGAGCCTTTGTCGATTCCCATTCATCAATGGGTATGTGGCTACGGCATGGGCTCGCGAAAGTGCTTGGCAGCCGGTCGACAAGGCATCGAAGCGGTCGGGCTAGCCAGCGGCCACGCAAAAGCGTAAAAAGCCAGCGAGATACCCCTTCGGTCGATACAGGAACCGTACCGCCATGACGCGACGTACTATCGCTATCTTCGGGCTGACCATGGGGCTGCTGGTGGGCTGCGGTGGCCGCACGCCCGAACCTTCGTCCCCAGCGCAACAGCCCGTGGCTCAAGCCGGTGAGCCGGCCCTTGCGCCCCGTCAGGGCGAGAGCCGCGCCGAAGACCGCTTCTGGGTCCCCCGTCACTTCCATTCCGTGCAGGATGAAGCTCATTACCACGTTAGCCGCCTGGCCGACCGAGATTTCGTCGACGTCTATGGGGGCGACGAGCACCCGCGGGTCTGGTACATCGCCGCCGAGCGCCTCGGACAGATCGGTGAGCCTGCCGTACCCTTGCTGTATGGATTGATCGACAGCCGCGATGACTACGAGCTGATGCTGGTGCTCTACGCGCTGCAGCTCGCCACCCAGGATCCTGCGTTGATGGCCCAGACGGCGGGCGACTACGTGCGCCTGGCAAGCGTGCTTGACCCCCAGGCCAATGCGCAGAATCGCCAGATTGCGCTGGCCTGGTGGGAGCGTCACGGCTGGCGCTGGCAGTGAGGAGCCGGTCCTGGCCTGGCTGCGCAGAAGCGGGCACTTTTGCTAAGGTCTCTGCAGGATTCGACAGTCGAAAGGAAGCGGAGCGCAAAGATGGACTCATTCATGCAAGCAGCCCTGGACGAAGCACGCCAGGGCCTCGCGGAAGGCGGCGTGCCCATCGGCTCGGTGCTGGTACACCAGGGCCGCATCCTGGGGCGTGGACACAACCGTCGGGTCCAGGCGGGCAGCACCGTCCTGCATGGCGAGATGGACGCCCTGGAAAATGCAGGGCGCCTGCCGGCGGCGATCTACCGTGAATGCACGCTCTACACCACCCTTTCGCCCTGCGCCATGTGCAGCGGCGCCATCCTGCTCTACGGCATACCGCGCGTGGTGGTGGGGAAAACCAGACCTTCCTCGGAGAAGAAGCGCTGCTCGCCTCGCGGGGCGTGGCCGTGGAGGTGCTACAGCTGCCTGACTGTGTCGAACTTATGACACGCTTCATCGAGGCCTCGCCAGAGCTGTGGAACGAAGATATCGGCCACTAGCCTGGGCGTACGCGTGTCGGCAGCGGTTGTCATGAAACTGTCATCTTGGCCCGTTACCGTGCGCGCAGTGCCACCAGAACGTCACGCTTCCGTCATCCAGTACGTGTAACCTGAAAACGGGCCGCCCATGTCCAAGACCGAGAGATCCGACGGCCAATCGAGCCGTGCCGCCTTATCCCGAGAACCGGTACGCGAGGTGCCTGCCTGGCTACGTAGCATCTATGCCGGGCTCTGCCTCTACCTGTTCCTGGCGGCCCTGAACGTGCTGGGTGCCGGCCTTGGCACATTTGGCCGTGCCAGCGATTTTTTGGCCCAGCTCTTCGCCTATGGCGAGAACCCCTTCATCGCCCTGCTGGCCGGCGTGCTGGTCACCATGATCGTGCAGAGCTCGTCCTTCACCTCGGCGCTGATCGTGACATTGGTCGCCAGCGGCGAGATGACCCTGGGCACCGCCGTGTTCGCCATCATGGGAGCCAACATCGGCACCGCGGTCACGGGAGTGATCGTGGCATTGGCGAACATGCGGATCCGGCGCAACTTCCGGCGCTCGTTTACCGCGGCGCTGATGCACGACTTCTTCAATATCCTCACCGTACTGATCGTGTTCCCGCTGGAATTCATCAGCGGCCTGTTTCACGAGGCCGGGCGGGGCATGTTCACCCGCCTGGCGGGCTGGCTGGCCGAGCTGATCGGCCTGGAGGAGGTGGCGCGTCCGAATAGCCCCGTCAAGGTGATCACGGCGCCGGTGGTGGACGCGGCCAATGCGATCGGCAGCGCCCTGACACCCACGGCGGCCTCCCAGGGGCTGCTGGTGGCCGCCCTGGGACTGCTGCTGATGTTCATTGCCCTGGGCTTCATGGTGCAGAACCTGCGGGGTGCCCTGCTGCGCCACATGGATGGCCTGTTCCGCACCTATTTCTTCCGCAGCGACCTGCGCGCCTACGGGGTGGGGTTGGTTTCCACCGTGCTGGTGCAGTCCAGCACCATCACCAGCAGCCTGATGGTGCCGCTGGCCGGGGCCGGCGTGGTGCGTCTGCGGCGGGTGCTGCCGTTCATGATGGGGGCCAACTTGGGCACCACCGTGACCAGCGTGCTGGCGGCTACCGCCAACCCGGTGGCAGCGGCGATGACGGTGGCGCTGTTTCATGTCATCTTCAACGTGACCGGCACGCTGGTCTGGTATCCGCTGCGCTATGTGCCGCTCAAGGTGGCAACCTGGTACGGCAAGCTCGCCGCCCGCCAGACGCGCTATGCCTTCATCTTCCTGATCGGCGTGTTCCTGGTGATACCGCTGCTCGGGATCGGTACCGTCGAACTGTTTACCAGCCTGCGCTGAGCGCGGCTTTCAGGAGCTTTCTCCATGTTTCGTCAGCTTTACAGCGCCCTGACTTCGGAAAATACCATCAACATGGCTTTCGAGGATCTGACCCAGATGCTCGGGCACGGCGCCTGGATGTTCGACCGCGCCAACGAAGTGCTGCACAGCACGGTGGCAGCCGACGAGGTGCGCCAGCCGCTCTATGAGCGGGACCGGGCGATCAACGAACTGGAACGCTCCATACGACGCAAGGTGCTGCGCCACCTGACGGTGAATCCGGGGCACGACGTGGCCATTTGCCTGGCTCTCATGAGCGTGGCTAAAGACGCCGAGCGCATCGGTGATTACTGCAAGAACGTGTTCGAGGTCGGGCACTTCTACAGCGAAGGCTTCCATGTGCCCAAGTACCAGGATCCGCTGAACGCCATGGCGGCGCAGATGACCGGCATGTTCGGCATGGTGATCAAGGCCACGAGCGACTCTGACGAGCGCCAGGCGCGCCAGGCGTTGACCAAGGCGGTAGAGATCCGTGCCCACTGCGACAGGCTCATCCAGGAGCTCTTCCGTGACGAGGCCAAGATCGAGTTTCACGAGGCCGTGGCTTACTCGTTGCTGGCACGCCACTACAAGCGTGTGGCCGCCCACCTGGCCAACATCGCTACCGCGGTGCTGGGCAAGTTGGAAGACCTCGACTTCTATTCCGACGACGAAGAACTCTGACCCTCCTGCCGCTCGCCGCTCTGGCGAGCGGCTCCTTGCGCTGCGGGAAGCGAAGCCAGAGCTCTCCCAGGTAGCAGCAGCTTCCAGCAAATCCTTACTATTTACACCCGGCAAAGCTCGGCGCAGCTGCGCCAGGTCGTTGGCAGGCGCGTTCAGCGGCAAGGCAGGCAGTCGGGCAGGCTCTCGCGCAGCGAGCGGGGAGTGATGCCGAGATCAGCCAGGGTGCCCAGGCTTGGGTCGACGACATTGTGCTGGCGCATCAGCGCCAGCTGGTCGCGGGTCAGGGGCGGGCTGGGCAACCAGCTGCCGAGCAAGGCGGCCAGCTGCCACAAGTGAAACGGGATCGGCACCATGCGCGGGTCACGCTCCAGGTGGGCGGCGATCAGACCGAGAATGTCGCGGTAGCGCAGCACGTCGGCGCCGCCGAGTTCGAACAGGCGACGCTGGGTCGTGGTGGCGTTGAGCAGCCGATGGCAGGCGCGTGCCACGTCCCGCACATGTACCGGCTGCAGCAGCGTTTCCCCCTTGCCAAACAACGGCAGCACCCGGTGCCGGGTCAGTCTTTCCAGGGTGAAGAGAAAGCGGTCGTGAGGGCCGAACATCACGCTCGGCCGCAGGATCACGGCTTTGGGGAAGGCCTCGATGACGGCGACTTCGCCGCGCCCGCGCGCACGAATATAGGGCGAGCGGGAGGCCGGGTCGGCGCCGATGCCCGAGAGCTGGATCAGGGTGGTGATACCTTGGCGATGCGCCAGGCGTGCCAGCTGGGCTGCCGCTTCCACGTGCAGGTGCTCGAAGCGCAGTTGGCGGCTCTCGGTATAGAGGCTCACCGCGTTAACTACTCCCGCTGCCCCATGCAGGGCCTGGCGGGTGTCCGATTCACTGCAAATGTCGGCTTCGACCAGGCTCAGCGGATCGTCTGGCTCGGCCCAGTTCGGCCAGGTGGGGCGGCGTGCCACAATGCGCACCGCACAGCCAGCCTCCACGAGCTCGAGCACGATCTGGCTCCCGAGAAACCCGGTGCCGCCAAAAACTGTGACAGGGCCAGAGGCCATGGTTCCCTTTCCCTCCGCTGTTCGATAAGCACGGTATCAGGGTCGGGTGGAGGTGTCATGAGGCAGTGGCAGGGTGCCGTTCTCTTTCACTGCGCGAATCGCGAAGCTGCTTTCCACACTGCTCACCATGCCCAGCTTCTTGAGCTGGCGCAGCCAGTGCTCGTAGCCGTGCAGGTCGGTGGCCAGGACATGCAACTGATAATCGCACTCCCCTGACATGGCATGGCAGTCGATCACTTCTGCCATGGCCTGCATGGCCGCTTCAAAGGCTTCCGTTCCGTCATGCTGGCAATGGTCGAGCCGAACCCGCACGTAGGCAGTGATCGCAAGCCCCAGTCGTTCCCGGTCCAGCTCGGCGCGATAGCGGGTGATCAGGCTCGCCTGCTCAAGCCGGCGTATGCGGCGGGCGCAGGGGGACGGGGAGAGATTCACCCGCTCGGCCAGTTCTGCCGTGGTAAGGCGGGCATCCTGTTGCAGGGCTTCCAGCAGCAGGTGATCGATACGATCGAGCTTGAGGTTGCGCATGGGTGCCTCGTCAATGTGGCAATCGGTGACTTCCTGACGGATGACGCTAACCATCAAGCCAAGTTTGGCGAATCCCTGCCGTACCTGCCAGTGGCTGCCACGCCTCGATGCATCCATGCCAGCTGGCAGCCATGGAACACCGAGGTTGGCAGGCTGCGTTGAAACGGGAGTGCGCAAAAGATTGCAATGCTGCATACACTTTTAACCTAAGAGATACCCCGAGCACTTGACATCGGAGCGCTTCATGGGAGGCGTCGCGAAGGATATTCTTTCCTGGCAGGAGCTGCGGTCGCAGTGGCAGGCCTTTCCTGGCATTGTGCGGCATGGCGGTCGTGTGCTGGTGCTGGCGCTGTTGCTGGGCCTTGGCATGCTGATCGTGTATGCCACGGGCGGCACGCGTTTCGCCTATCCCTACCTGATGCTGATTCCCGTGCTGCTGGCCGGGGTCTGGTATCTTCTCTTTGGTGCCTTGGCGACGGCCCTGGTCGCCGGTCTGCTAATGGCCGCCATGCCCCTCACGGTGGCAACCGGCGAGGCACAAACTACTCTCAACTGGCTGGTACGCCTGGGGCTGTATCTGCTTATCGGCGGTTTTGCCGGAGCGCTCTTCTCCCAGCTGCGCAAGATTCACCTCGCCAGTGAGCATGCCGCACGCACCGACCTCAGTACCCGCCTTCCCAACGAAGTGGCGCTGGAAGACGACCTGAGCCGCCACCTGAACGAACCCCCCATCCCGTCGTCGGGTGACATCGGCCTGATTCTGGTGCGAGTGGATGACATGAACGACATCCTCGAGGCCCTGGGCGCCGATGCCTCGAGGGCGCTCATCTTGGCCCTGCATGCGCGCTTCGCCGGCCTGGCGCCGGCGCTAGTCGGCTGCTATCGGGTGAGCAGGGCAGAGCTGATGCTGCTCTTTCGGTGCGAGGATGTCGCCGACCTCGAGCGGCGGGCAAGCCAGGTGATCGAGCTTGGCGAAGAGAACCTGGAAGTGCTGGGCGTGCCCTGCGCGTGCAGCTCATCGCCGGCAGCAGCCTGCAGCAGGGCGATGGCGACACACCCGAAAGCCTGATCCGCGAGGCGCGCACCGCGCTGCTGGCTGCGTCGGAAAAGCATCGCCCTTATTGCCACTACCAGCCGGCCTTGGCCAGACGTAACGTGCAGAACATCAAGCTGATCGCAAGGGTGCGCGAGGGCCTGCAGCATGGGGAATTCGAACTGCACTACCAGCCCAAGCTGCGCCTCAGCGACGGCTCGGTATGCGGTTGTGAGGGGCTCATTCGCTGGCGTGACCGGCATGGTTCGCTGCTTGCCCCGGGCATGTTCATGCCCAAGGTCGAGACCACAACCCTGATTGCCCCGGTAACACGCTTCGTGGTGAGCGAAGCCTGCCGGTTCATCACGCGTTTCGAAAAGCGTGTCAGCGTGAACTTTTCCGTACGCAACCTGATGGACGAGCGGCTCCTAGTCGAGGTGGGGCGTTTGATCGAACAAGCCGGTATTGCGCCCTCGCTGCTGGAAATCGAGATCACCGAGAGTGCCTTCATGCATGATCTTGTCTCCGCCAGCAAGGCGCTTGAGCGGCTGCGCGGGTTGGGTGTGCAGGTTAGCATCGATGATTTTGGCACTGGCTTCGCCTCCTTCGAATACCTACGCCACCTGCCCATTACCGGGCTCAAGGTGGATCGCGCCTTCATTCGCGGCATGGAGCAAGATCCCAGAGCGCAGAAACTCGTTGCCTGCCTGATCGACGTAGGGCATGCCCTGGGCCTGGAAGTGACGGCAGAAGGGGTCGAGACCGACCGCCAGCATGGCATCCTGCGCGGGCTGCAATGCGACCAGGCGCAGGGCTACCTTTATACTCGGGCGCTGCCGGCGGTGGAGCTGCTCGCCTGGCATCGCCACCATGCCCAGCTTGAGGCAAGCCGTGACGCCTGGTGGGCAGATCCCTGTATCGACAGCCTGCTGCCGCCTCGCTGACCTCTCTTGAAACACACTCCTTCTATCGTGCGCTTCGTCTCTTGCGCTTTCTCCCTTGCGTACTTGCGCATGATGCGTGGGCCGCTGGCCTGCAACCGTGGCCTGTCAACAACGGGGGAATGGTAACTGATAAAAATGAGAATGATTGCTTTTATTGATGATAACGGCAGCGAACGTGTCGCCATCTGGGTCCTTCTCTTGTCGACTCCTACGGTGGGCTTCACATCGAAACCATACAGGACTAAAATGGTCCCAAATGGAGCGCGGGCGTTTGCCCTTGCACCGTGACCATCAGGAGTCAGGCATGCTCAAGCTTTCCAGGCTGACCGACTATGCCGCCGTGATTCTGGCGCAGATCGCCCGGCATCCCGACCAGCCCCATGCGGCGGCGGAGCTGGCCGAGACCGTACAGCTACCGCACCCTACGGTCAGCAAGACGCTCAAGATGTTGGTCAAGGCCGGGCTGCTGGAATCACGACGAGGCGCCCAGGGTGGCTACTCCCTGGCGCGCCCCGCGTCGAGGATCACAGCTATCGACATTATCACCGCCATTGAGGGGCCGGTAGCGATGACCGAATGCAGCCATGCCGAAGGTGACTGCGACCTGCTCGCCACCTGCGGCGTCTCCGACAACTGGCAGCGTGTGTCGCTAGCCGTACGCACCCTGCTCGACAGCGTGACCCTGGCCCACCTGGCCGATGCCACGCCGATCAAGCTGCCGGTGCAGCTGCCCATACAGAGCGTGAGCCTGGCCGCCGATACGGCCTAGCCATAACACCGCATTTATTACCCGAGGCGAGTGCGCTCGCCGACCCAACCGCCCGGGAGGGAGAGACCATGGCAAGTGAGGAAATGGAACAGCTGGTTCGCCGCGAATACAAAGAAGGATTCGTGACGGATATCGAGAGCGACACGCTGCCGCCCGGCCTCGACGAGGACACTATCGCCTTCATCTCGAAGAAGAAGGGCGAGCCTGAGTGGATGCTCGAGTGGCGCCTCAAGGCCTACCATCAGTGGCTGAAGATGACGCCGCCCTCCTGGGCGCATCTGGACTATCCGCCCATCGACTACCAGGCGATCTCCTATTTCAGCGCGCCGAAGCGCCCGGAAGACCGCCCGCAGAGCCTCGACGAGGTCGACCCCAAGCTGCTGGAAACCTATGAAAAGCTGGGTATTCCGCTGCACGAGCGGGCGGCCCTGGCCGGGGTGGCGGTGGATGCGGTGTTCGACTCCGTGTCGGTGACCACCACCTTCAAGGAAAAGCTCTACGAGGCGGGGGTGATCTTCTGCTCGATCTCCGAGGCGATCCGCGACTACCCGGAGCTGATCAAGCAGTACCTGGGTACCGTGGTGCCGGTGGCCGACAACTACTTTGCTGCGCTCAACTCTGCGGTGTTCACCGACGGCTCCTTCGTTTTCGTGCCCAAGGGCGTGACCTGCCCGATGGAGCTCTCCACCTATTTCCGTATCAACGCCGCCAACACCGGCCAGTTCGAGCGCACCCTGATCATCTGCGAGGAGGGCGCCCAGGTCTCGTACCTGGAAGGCTGCACCGCGCCAATGCGCGACGAGAACCAGCTTCACGCTGCAGTGGTCGAGCTGGTGGCGCTGGATGACGCCTACATCAAGTACTCCACGGTGCAGAACTGGTACCCCGGTGACGAGGACGGCAAGGGCGGCATCTACAACTTCGTCACCAAGCGCGGCGACTGCCGCGGCGACCGTTCGCGCATCAGCTGGACCCAGGTCGAGACCGGCTCCGCCATCACCTGGAAATATCCCTCTTGCGTGCTGCGCGGCCGCGATAGCATCGGCGAGTTCTACTCCGTAGCGGTGACCAATGGCCGCCAGCAGGCCGATACCGGCACCAAGATGATTCACATTGGCGAGGGGTCGCGCTCCTACATCGTCTCCAAGGGCATCTCCGCCGGGCGCAGCAACCAGTCCTACCGTGGGCTGGTCAAGATCGGCCCGCGAGCCAAGGGGCGCGCAACTTCACCCAGTGCGACTCGCTGCTGATCGGTGACCAGTGCGGCGCGCATACCTTCCCTTACCAGGAGATCGGCAACAGCACCGCCACCATCGAGCACGAGGCGACCACCTCGAAGATCGGCGAGGATCAGCTGTTCTACTGCCAGAGCCGCGGCATTTCCGAGGAAGACGCGGTGAGCATGATCGTCAACGGCTTCTGCAAGGACGTGTTCCAGGAGCTGCCGATGGAGTTTGCCGTCGAAGCCGAGGCGCTCCTCAACGTGACCCTGGAAGGCGCCGTCGGTTAACGCTGTTTTCAAGTGGCCGGTGAGATGAGCGCCGGGGACAAGGCGAAGCGAGGGGCTTTTGGCCACCGCGCCCTTGCGAGCCTTGGCGCCGGAGTCGCTCATCCAGATTAAGCGCGTGGCATGTCCATGCGGCTTAATAACGAATCCATTTGTGCAAGTCGCCGCGGCGGCTCGCCAGAATCGAAAAGGTACTCAACGATGCTCGAAGTCAAGGATCTGCACGTCAAGGTGGAAGGCAAGGAAATCCTCAAGGGTCTCAGCCTGACCATCAACGCCGGGGAAGTGCACGCCATCATGGGCCCCAATGGGGCCGGCAAGTCGACTCTGTCGGCGGTGATCGCAGGCAAGGAGGGCTATGAGGTCACCTCTGGCTCGGTCACCTTCGAGGGGCGCGATGTGCTGGAGATGGAGATCGAGGAGCGCGCCCAGGCGGGTCTGCTGCTGGGCTTCCAGTACCCGGTGGAGATCCCCGGCGTAAAGAACATCTACCTGCTCAAGGCGGCGCTCAACGCCCAGCGTGAAGCTCGCGGGGAAGGCGAAATTCCCGCGCCGGAGTTCCTCAAGCTGGTCAAGGAGAAGCTGGCGCAGATGAAGATGGATGCCAGCTTTCTGCAGCGCGCCGTCAACGAGGGCTTCTCCGGCGGCGAGAAGAAGCGCAACGAGATCCTGCAGATGCTGGTGCTGCAGCCCCGGCTGGCCATGCTCGACGAGATCGACTCCGGACTCGACATCGACGCCCTCAAGGTGGTGGCCGACGGGGTCAACAGCCTGCGTGATACCAGCCGCGCCATCCTGTTGGTGACCCACTACCAGCGCCTGCTCGACTACATCGTGCCCGACTACGTGCATGTGCTGGTCGATGGCCGCATTGCCAAGAGCGGTGATGCCGAGCTGGCCAAGGAGCTGGAGTCCCGCGGCTATGACTGGGTCGTGGAGGAGTCTGCTGCATGAGCGATGTCCAGAGTGAAGTGACCTCCTTCCTGGCGTGCCTCGAGGCGCGCAGCGCCCAGCGCCGCGAAACCCAGGGGCTGAGCCAACCTGGATCGCCGCGCGGCGCCAGGCCGGCGCGGCCCGCTTCGAGGCGCTCGGTTTTCCCACCCGCCGCGACGAGGCGTGGAAGTACACCGATGTGCGCGCTATCGCCCGGGGCGATTTCGCGCTGAGCGACAGCGCCGAGTTCTCGCAGGCCTCGGCGGCGGCGCTGACGCTGCCCATCGAGGCGCACCGGCTGACCTTTATCGACGGCGTGTTCTCGGCCGCGCTCTCCGACCTGGGCGAGCTGCCCGGCGGGGTGGCAGTGCTGCCGCTGTCGCAGGCGCTGGCCGAAAACCATGAAGCCGTGGGCGGCCCTCTGGGTCGGCTCACCGGCGTCGACTTCTCGCCATTTTCGGCGCTCAATACCGCCTTCATGGAGGAGGGCGCCGTGGTGCGCTTGGCGCCGGGCAGCGTAGTGGAGAAACCGATCCTGCTGCAGTTCCTGTCCCGGGCCAACGCCGCACCGGTGATGAGTCATCCGCGCATCCTGGTCGAAGCCGGTGCGCGCAGCCAAGCCACGCTGATCGAGCATCATGTCGGCGAGAGCGAAGCGGCCAACTTCACCAATCTGGTGGCCGAGCTGATGCTCGACCGTGGGGCGATGCTGACCCACTACAAGCTGCAGGAGGCGCCGCTGAGCGACCTGCACGTGGCCAGCATCCATGTGGAGCAGGGGCGCGACAGCCGCTACACCTCGTTCAACCTGAACCTGGGCGGCGGGCTGGTGCGCAACGACCTGATCAGCGAGCTCAACGGTGAGGGGCCGAGGCCAACTTTTACGGACTGTTCTACGGCCAGGGTCGCCAGCACATCGACAACCATACGGTTGCCAACCACAACGCCCCGCGTACCTATTCCAACGAGAACTACAAGGGTATTCTCGACGACCGCGCCCGCGGCGTGTTCAACGGCAAGGTGGTGGTCAAGCGCGACAGTCAGAAAATCGAGGGCTTCCAGAGCAACGCCAACCTGCTGCTTTCCGACCGCGCCGAGATTGACGCCAAGCCGGAGCTCGAGATCTACGCCGACGACGTCAAGTGCTCCCACGGCACCACCACCGGGCAGCTCGACGAGGAGGCGGTCTACGCCCTGCGCACCCGCGGCATCGACGAGCAGACTGCGCGTGGCTTGCTGACCCTGGCCTTCGCCGGCGAAGTGCTCGACCGCGTGGCGCTGGATGCCGTAGCCGAGCGCGTGGAGCTGGCGGTGGCGGGTAAGCTGCCGGAACGCTTCAACCTGGCCGGGCTGGTGGAAGCCGCCCTGGCCCTGCACGACGCCTAAGCGAGGAGAGCGCGAATGCACCATCTGGCCTCCGAGCAACCGCTCAGCGCGCCGGCCTTTGACGTGGCCGGGATTCGCGCTCAGTTCCCGATTCTCGAGCGGCAGGTCCACGGCCGGCCGCTGATCTACCTCGACAATGCCGCCACCAGCCAGACCCCGCTGGCGGTGATTGACAGCTTCCGCGACTATTACAGCCGCTACAACGCCAACATCCATCGTGGCCTGCACACTCTGGCCGACGAAGCCACGGCGGCCTACGAAGCCACGCGCGAGACGGTGCGCGGCTTTCTGAATGCCGCCGACCGGCGCGAGATCATCTTCACCCGCGGCACCACCGAGGCGATCAACCTGGTGGCCAACAGTTGGGGTCGGGCCAACTTGAAGGCGGGCGACGAAGTGCTGGTGTCGCTGCTGGAGCACCACTCCAACATCGTGCCGTGGCAGCTGCTGTCCAGCCAGCTCGGCATTGTGGTCAAGGTGATTCCGGTGGATGAGCGCGGGGTGCTCGATCTCGACGCCTATCGTGCACTGTTCACGGAGCGCACCCGACTGGTGGCGGTCAATCATGTCTCCAACGCCTTCGGCACCATCAACCCGGTGCAGGAGATGGCCTCGATCGCCCACCGGCTGGGCGCATTGATTCTGGTCGACGGCGCCCAGGCCGCGCCGCACCAGGCGGTGGACGTGCGCGGAATCGACGCCGATTTCTATGCCTTCTCGGGGCACAAGGTGTATGGGCCCACTGGCGCCGGCGTGCTTTACGGCAAGGCCGAGCTGCTTGAAGCCATGCCTCCGTGGCAGGGCGGGGGCGAAATGATCAAAAGCGTCTCCTTCGACGTGCCGACCACCTTCGCCGACATCCCGCACAAATTCGAGGCGGGCACCCCGGCGATTGCCGAGGTGATCGCCTTGGGCGTGGCACTCGACTGGGTGCGCGGCGTGGGCCTGGACGCCATCGGTGCCTGGGAGGCCAGGCTGCTGGAGCGGGCCACCGCCGCAGTGTCGCGTATCGATGGGCTGCGCATTCTCGGCACCGCACCGGACAAGGCCGGCGTGCTCTCCTTCGTCGTCGACGGGGCGCACTCCCAGGACATCGCGCTGCTGATCGACCAGCTTGGCGTGGCGGTTCGTACCGGCAACCACTGCGCCCAGCCGCTGCTCGCGCACTTCGGCGTAACGGCGACCTGTCGCGCCTCGTTTGCCGCTTACAACACGCTGGAAGAGGTCGACGCCTTTGTCGATGCACTTGAGCGCGTGATCGGGATGGTGCGCTGACCATGGCGGCCATCGAACAGATAGCAACCCTGCACAAGGGCCAGACGCTGCCCCTGCAGCGTGACGTGGACGTGATCTCCATTCCCTTTGGCAAGACCATCACGCTGCCCGAGGACAGTGTGGTCAGCGTGATGCAGGCCAAGGGCAGTTCGGTGAGCGTCGGCTACGAAGGGCGTCTCTACCTGATCGAGGGCAGCAACCTCGATGCCCTGGGGCTGGAGCCGCTGCCGCGCCCCACCCTGCCCGAAGACGCCACCGAGGAGCAGATCGAACAATTCGTGTGGGATCAGCTGCGCACCTGCTTCGATCCGGAGATCCCGGTCAATATCGTCGACCTGGGCCTGGTCTATGGCTGTCGCATCGAACGGCTGATCAGTGGCGAACGCATCGTCACCATCCGCATGACCCTGACCGCGCCAGGCTGCGGCATGGGCGATGTGATCGCCGCCGACGCGCGCAACAAGATCCTCGGCGCGCCCCAGATCAGCCGGGTGCATACCGAGATCGTCTTCGATCCGCCCTGGAGTCGTGAGATGATGAGTGACGAGGCCAAGCTGGAGTTGGGGATGTTCTAGCCCGCTCAAGGACGCCGGTCTGTCGGTGGTGAATGCGGGAAAGCGAGCTAGGCCGGGTCAAGTGATGCAGGCACTGCTGTGGAAGATCTTCAAAGGTGTGCTCATGACGCTGGGAGCGCTGCTGCTGCTGCTGGCGCTCTTGTTCGTGGGCACCAACCTCTGGGTCGTCGGCAAGACGCAAGGGCGCATCGGCTATGAGCTGCCGCTATGCGGCCCCGAGCAGGTGGGCATCGTCTTCGGCACGTCCCGCTGGACGCGCAGCGGCGTGCGCAACCCCCACTTCGATGCGCGCATCAATGCGGCCTCACGGCTGATCCGGCTGGGGCGCGTCGAGCACCTGCTGCTGTCCGGTGACAACCGCACTCGGCAGTATAATGAACCCATCACCATGTGGCGCGACCTGCGGCGCCAGCACGTGCGCGACGAGGACATGACCCTCGACTACGCCGGCTTCAGCACCTTCGATACCCTGATCAGGGCGCGGGACGTTTTCGGCGTGGAGCGGGCGCTGCTGGTCACCCAGGCCTGGCACCTGCCAAGGGCCATTTACATTGCCGATGCGCTGGGGCTCGAGGTTACCGGCTGTGCTGCGCCGGAACGGCCGGTGGCAGGGCTGTGGCGTTTGCAGGCACGGGAATGGGTGGCGCGGGCGGCCACGGTGGGCGACCTCTACCTGTGGGGGCGTGAGCCCTATTTCCTCGGTCCTCTGGAGCCGCTGCAGATCGCCCCGCAGGCGTGGCGGCTTCCGTACGATTTGCCTTTCGAGATGCCCGCCAGGGACGTCGACTGACGCCCAGCGTCAGCGCTGGCGCTGCTTCTGCAGGCGATAGAGCTCGCGGATCAGCTCGCGGCACCCTTTCCAGCACTGCTCGACAATAGGCTCGAGAGGATCGGGCAGCGGGTGGGTGTAGAGCGTCGAGAGCGCCTGCATCAGGACGCGCTCCTGCTCCAGCAGCTCACCGATCACCACCTGGCTTTCGTTGCCCACGAAGCTCTTCAGGCGGCTCCATAGCCACATGTAGTCGTCGCGCTCGACATCCGCGTCCCGAGGCAGCAGGTTGAGGTGGCGGCGAGCGAGCTCGCGCAACTGGCGCATGGCCTTGACCCGCGCCTCGTAGTGCGGCTTCAGCGCTTCACGCAGCGAAGGGCGCAGGCGCTCCAGATTGTCCTGAAAGTAGTCGATGCTGTCGGCCAGCGCTTCCAATACGCTGTCCATCGCCACTTGGCGATTGTCGAGAAACATGCGCGGTCACCTCCTCCGGTGACGCTGATTGTGGCTGGGGAAACACTGTTTTACTACCCCTTGAGTAGAAGAATGCCTTCTTTCTACAAGTTTGCCCGCTTTTCTCGCAATTACCCCTTGGGTTTAGGGGTGTCTTGCGGGGCAGGTTGGCGTTCTTCTCGATGTGTTCGATGATCATTCCAGCGATGTCCTTGCCGGTGGCCGTCTCGATGCCGCGCAGCCCCGGCGAGGAGTTGACCTCCATGATCACCGGCCCATGATTGGCGCGCAACAGGTCGACCCCGGCGACGCGCAGGCCCATGGCCTTGGCGGCTCGAATGGCGGTCGAGCGCTCTTCCGGGGTGATGCGGATCAGGCTGGCGGTGCCGCCGCGGTGCAGGTTGGAGCGAAACTCGCCTTCGGCCGCCTGGCGCTTCATTGAGGCGACCACCTTGTCACCGATCACGAAGCAGCGGATATCGGCGCCGCGGGCCTCCTTGATGTACTCCTGCACCATGATGTTGGCCTTCATGCCCATGAAGGCCTGGATGACGGACTCGGCGGCCTGATTGGTCTCGGCCAGCACCACGCCGATGCCCTGGGTGCCTTCTAGCAGCTTGATGACCAGCGGGGCACCCTTGACCATGGTGATCAGGTCGGGAATGTCGTCCGGCGAGTGGGCGAAACCGGTGATCGGCAAGCCCAGGCCCTTGCGCGACAGCAGCTGCAGTGAGCGCAGCTTGTCGCGCGAGCGGGTGATGGAGACCGAGTCGTTGAGCACGTAGGTACCCATCATCTCGAACTGGCGCAGCACCGCGCAGCCGTAGAAGGTGACCGAGGCGCCGATGCGGGGAATGACCGCATCGAAGGGCTCGAGCTCTTCCCCTTGAGATGGATCGAGGGGTGGTGGGCCGCAATACTCATGTAGCAGCGCAGGGTGTCGATCACGCGAAGGGTATGGCCGCGCTGCTCGGCGGCCTCCACCAGGCGCCGGGAGGAGTAGAGATTACGATTGCGGGACAGCAACGCGATATGCATCGTGGACTCCGAGGTCGGTGCCGGATCGGCTCAGGGTTCACCGTGCAGAAACGACACTCCTGGGGCTACCAGTAGGCGGCTCAGGGCACGGCGGCCGAGTAACATGGGGTGACGCAGATCACGGCGATCGGCCAGGGTCAGTTCTACCATCATCTCCAGCCTGCCCAACTGCATGGGGGTGCGGATGACGTAGCGCCATTCGCGCTGACCGTTGGAGCTGGTGACGCGACGCCGGTCGTGCAGGTGGGTCCGGTAGCTATGCGGCGGAGTTTCGGGCCCCCGCAGCGAGTGGTGAAGCTGACCCACAGGTGGCCCTCTTCCTCGTACACCTCGATATCCTCGGCATGCAGCGCCGAGGTGCGAGCGCCGGTATCGATCTTGGCGCAAAGGGACATGCCGATGGTCGGCAGCGTGACCATCTCCAGGCGACCGATGACGGCCTTGGGCGTGTAAGGAAGTTCCTTCATTGCTTGGTTTCCAACTGTCTTGCTCAATGGCCGAGAAGGGCAAGGCGCTTGCCGATCGCCGAATCCGGCTGGGCTTCTCGCAAAATCATCAGCACCGGCAGCCGCAGGCGAGGGATCAAGGCGAGATCCCTGGCGGCACTGGCAAAATCGATGACGTCGGACTCAGCCAGCCGGGTCAGGAAGTGCGGCAGGCGCCGGGCATCTTCGAGATGCCGCCAGCCGCGGCCCGCCATGGCGGCCAGCAGATCGGGGCCACAGGCCCCCGGTCCGCGAGCAGTTCATCGAACCAAGCGCCAACGAATTGCGTCGGTGCACCGCACACGGCACGTACGCAGGCGCAGAAGAGTTCGACATTCCCTGCCTGAGCGGCCGCTTCTCCCTCGCGCGCAGCGCGTGAGCGAGGCTGTCGCTTGCCAGCGGCACATGCTCTAGACAGTAGCACAGCGAGATCAGGACTTCGTCGGGCAGCTTGGCAAGGCGGCGTTCCAGGTCCGCGGCGGTGGCGTCATCCAGGCGCACGGCAAAGTCGGCAAGTCCTTGCAGCCCCAGCGCCTGCCAGTCCAGCTCTTGCTGGCCACTGAGATAGGCCTCTACGGGCTCCAGGTGCGGGCTGGCCGGCAGGCCCATGGCCAGGCTCGCCTTGGCGTGCATTACCGCCTGGAACGGCAGCGTCGGCGTGAAGGCCAGCGGATTGTCCTGCATCAGATTGTCGATAGCGCCGGGGGCTTGTGTCGTGTCGACGGCGGCCGCACTGCGGCCCAGCGTTTCCAGCAGGCGCTGCAGGAACGCATCGCGAGGGGCCGGTACCAAGAGGCCCTGCTCGTCGAGGGGCAGAGCGAGAAACCAGACCAGGGGTCGGACAGGTTGCCGAGGCGAAACACCAGGCCCAGCCGTGCCTGGCCCTGCCAAGGGCTAGGCCAGGGGCGTCGCCGCTTTCAAAGCTAGCCAGCGTTTCCATGGGGCAGGGCTCGACCCGGCGCCCCAGGTGAAACGCCTGTACCTCGGCTCCGCTGCGCTCGAAAAAATCGTGGAGCGTATGAATCGGCTGCATGCTGCCTCCCTTTCGAAGCGTGCACTCTACCCTGCGTGCCGGGGAATTGTCAGCATTCTTGGTGCGCTCGGCTGTGGTGGACCGCTTGTTGGCTGGTCAAAATACGACCAATGCCGTGAAGTGCCCGAGCCGAGCAGGGCCGATACGCCTTTCCATAGCTTATCCACAGCCTGGTGCAAGATATCTGTGTACAGCTGTACTGACGGGGCAGCCGAGCCGTGAATGGCATGTCGTAGGTAGCCATCACCGCTGGGGATCGGGATAATGACGGCATGACGAGAGAAAATGCGATGACGATATACCAGGAACTCGACGTTGCCCTGCGTCGCCTCGAAGCCACCATGATGGCTGCCAACCTGTGGCGCATGGAGCGGCCAAGCGAAGCCGCCTTCGCCAGCCAGCAGCCGTTCTGCGTCGATACCATGAGCCTGCCGCAATGGCTGCGCTTCGTGTTCGTGGCCCGACTGGACGCCCTGGTGGAGGCCCGTGGGGCGCTGCCGGCGAAGTGCGAGGTGGCGCCGGTGGTAGATACCTTCCTGGCCCAGCAGGGCGTCAAGGCGACCGACCGACTGCTGGTGCTCAAGGCGGTGGAGGAGATCGACCGGCTCGTTACTGAAAACCAGCCGGCCTGCCGCCGCGATACCTTCTTCTTCCTTTTCCTAATGCAATGAGCCCCACTCGGTGGGGCTCATTGCTGCTATCGCTAGACTGGCGACATATCAGAAACGATAGCTGATGCCGGCCATGAAGACCCAGGGGTCGACGTTCACCGTGCCGATGTCGGTACCGTTCAGGCTGGCGTCGGTATCGATGTCGATATACCAGGCCGCGGCGTTGAGGCCCCAATGGTCATCCAGGCGCACGTCCACGCCCAGCTGGCCGGCCAGGCCCCACGAGCTGTCAAGATCCAGGTCCGCGTTGGCAACATCGATGCTTTCGCTGAAGAAGTGCGTGTAGTTGAGGCCGATGCCGGCGTAGGGCTGGACCTGCGAGCCGGTGCCACCCAGCGGGTAGTACTGCACGGTCAGAGTCGGGGGAGATGCTTGGTAGAAGCGATTTCATCGCCGCCGAGGCGAATGTCATGCTTGAAGGGCAGGGCCGCCAGCAGCTCGATGCCGATATTGTCGTGGACCAGATAGCTCAGGGTGAAACCCAGGTTGGTATCGCTACGGACATCGACCTCGGTGCCGTCGTTCAGATTGCCATTGTTGCTCTTGGGGTCCACATGCGCCACACCCACACGGGTGATGAAGTCACCAGCGCTGTAGGCCAGTACCTGGCTGCTGGCAAGGAGAGCCGTTGCTGCCAGGCCGGTGGCAAGCAGCGTGGTAAGAGTGGGTTTTTGCATGGGGTCGACTCCTGTCGCTTATCAAGACAGCATGGCGCTGCGGGTGTAAGCGATAGTTTATCGGTAGGATGGTGGTGATTAATTGATCCAGGGCAATAGTTTCTTTTGAAACTAAAAGAGGCATATGAAATGTGACTTATGGAAGTGCCGACTAATGAAAACGCCGGGCCCAGGGCCCGGCGTCGTTGTTAAACGCGAACGATGAATGCGATTGAAGCGGTCAGAAGCGGAAGGTGACGCCGCCGCCGATGGTCATCGGATCGATCTTGGCGGTGCCAATGGCATCGCCATCCTGAGAAAGGCGTGCATCGACATCGGCATAGTTGGCGAAGCCGTTGAGCATGAAGTTATCGGTCACGGCCAGGTCGATGCCCACCTGACCCACGGCGCCGAAGGAGCGACGCGTGTTGATTCCTTCGGGCTCGCCAGAGAAGCGGGTGTAGTTGAGGCCTGCGCCGACATAGGGCTGCACGCGCGAGTCAAACCCACCCAGCGGGTAGTAGTTGACCATCAGGTTGACCGGCATGCGCTCGATGGAAAGGTCGTCTGCGCCGAGTGTCACGTCGTGCTCGAACTTCTCCGAGCCGTTGAGCTCGATGCCCACCTGATCGGTGAACAGGAAGCCGGCGCCGTAGGTAAAGCCGCGGGCATTGCCGATGCTGGGTTCCTGGCCGAGGACCTGGCCGGCATCGGAGCGGGTCTCGGTTTGGGCGACGCCGCCGCGCACGAACACATCGCCGGCGCTGTAGGCCAGGGCCGCCTGGCTGGCAACGGTGAAGCCGGCAGCGAGGGCAACCATAGGAATCAGGCGAGTCGGTTTCATGTCAGTGTCCTCCTGGTTTCGGCTTGGACTGGAGATTCCAGCCGCTTTGGTCTCACATAATATACGAACACTGTTTCTAAAAGTCCTGTTTAATTTTGTTATCGCCGTCATTGGCACTATTGATCGCCTCAATGGCAGAAAGGTCTAATTTCATCGAAGCCAATATGACAAGAATCGTGCACGTTTCTGTACAGCTTTTGTTGCGAAGCAGCATGGCGCGTCCAGGGGCGAACGGCTAAGTATTTAAGAGTGTCCAACGTGGGTAAAGAGAAGCTAATGGACAGGCGCTTACCGTCAAGAGGGAAAAGATGCGGATACAGGCTCAGGACCGACCGATGTGGATCTCGCTTGCGGCCATGCTGGTGGCAGCGGCCTTGGCGCTGTGGTTGCTGCTTCGCCCCGAGCTGATCGGCGGTCTGCCGATGCCTCTGCGGTTGCCTGTCATCGGACTGGGCGTGTGGGCGCTCGGGGCTGCCTTCATGCAGCCGCTGGGGCTCGAGTTTCGCCGCCACTGGCTGCGGCGCGCCACGCGTCCACCGGCGAGCCTGGCGGCCCTGTTCGCCTTTGCCGTGATCGTGGTGTTGCGCGCGATCTGGCTATCCTGAGCCGCAACAAGAAAGCCGCCCGGCAAGGGCGGCTTTCTCGCTAGCGTTGGCGCCGCTGGGCGGCGCCTTGCGGTTTAGGCTTCCTCGAAGGTATCGAAGTCAGCGGTAACACGCAGGTCGGGCTCTTCCGTGGCCAGGCTCGCCACCACGATGGCGATATAGGCCAGGATGACGCCAGGCACGATCTCGTAGAGATCGAAGATGCCGCCGGACAGCTCGGCCCACACCACCACGGTGACGCCGCCCACCACGATGCCGGCCAGTGCGCCCCACTTGTTCATGCGGCGCCAGTAGAGCGACATGATCAGGGCCGGGCCAAAGGCGGCGCCGAAGCCGGCCCAGGCATAGGCGACCAGGTCCAGTACGGTCGCGTCCGGGTTGAGCGCCAGCAGGTAGGCGACGATGGCGATGGCAATGACGGCGAAGCGTCCCACCCACACCAGCTCGGTCTGACTGGCATCCCTGCGGAAGATCGCCTTGTAGAAGTCATCAGTCAGCGCCGAGGAGGAGACCAGCAGCTGCGAGTCGGCGGTGGACATGATCGCGGCCAAAATGGCGGCGAGCAGAATGCCGGCGATCACCGGGTGGAAGATCAGGTTGACCATGACCATGAACACGGTTTCGCCGTCGGCCAGGTCGCGCTGCACGAAGCCCACGCCGAGCAGGCCCACGGCCACCGAGCTGATCAGCGCGATGGCGGTCCAGCTTACCGCGATACGACGGGCGGCGGGAATGTAGCGTTCGCTGCGGATGGCGGCGAAGCGCGCCAGGATGTGGGGCTGGCCGAAGTAGCCCAGGCCCCATGCCAGCGAGCTGACGATACCGATAAAGGACAGCGCCTCGCCGGTCGAGGCATCGCGGAACCAGGCCAGCATGTACTCGCTCTCGGCGGCCAGTGCAGCGCCGGCCCCCGCCGTACCGCCCAGGTCACCGAAGGCGATGATCGGCACGATGGCCAGGGCCGCCGCCATCATCAGCCCCTGGATCAGGTCGGTCCAGGAGACCGCCAGGAAGCCGCCAAAGAAAGTGTAGGAGATCACCGCGATGGTGCCGATGGTGACGGCCACCGTGTAGTCATAGCCAAACACCGTCTCGAACAGCCGGCCCCCGGCAACCAGGCCGGAGCTGGTATAGAAGAGGAAGAACAGCAGGATGAAGATCGCCGAGATCACCCGCAGCAGCTGCGACTTGTCGCGGAAGCGGTTGGCGAAGTACTCGGGCAGGGTCAGGGCGTCGCTGAGCTTGAAGCTGTAGAGCCGCAGGCGGCGTGCCACGATCAGCCAGTTGAGCCAGGTGCCGATCAGCAGGCCCACTGCGATCCAGCTGGCCGAGATGCCGCTGACATAGGCCGCGCCCGGCAGGCCCAGCAGCAGCCAGCCCGACATGTCGGAGGCACCGGCAGAGATTGCCGAGGTCCAGGGGCCGAGGGAGCGCCCCCGAGAATGTAGTCGGACAGGTTGGTCGTGCGCTTGTAGGCGACGATACCGATGCCGAGCATCAGCAGTAGGTACACCACGAAGGTGAAGCCGATTGCCATGTTGTTCTGAACCATAAAAGGGTTCCTTCAGTGTTGTTTTGGTAATGAACGAGAAAGGATCACTCGTCTCCCAGCGCAAGCAGTGATGCATTGCCGCCCAGCGCGGCGGTATTGACCGTGACGGTCTTTTCGGTAGCGAAACGCAGCAGGTAGTGCGGCCCGCCAGCCTTGGGTCCGGTACCGGACAGGCCCAGCCCGCCGAAGGGCTGCACGCCTACAACGGCGCCGATGATATTCCGGTTGATGTACACATTGCCAACGCGAATCCTCTGCGCAACCAGCTGGGCAAAGGACTCATTGCGGCTGTGTACGCCAAAGGTCAGCCCGTACCCCTTGGCGTTGATCGACTCCAGCACGCTCTCGATCTCGCTGGCCTTGTAGCGCACCACGTGCAGCACGGGGCCGAACTGCTCACGCTCCAGGGCGTCGATGGCATCAATGCGGAAGGCCACCGGCGGCACGAAGCTGCCGTGGGCGGTGTGGGCGGGGTCCAGGCGCGTCTCGGCCAACAGGCGCCCCTCGCCCTTGAGGCGTTCAATATGCGCCAGCAGGCCGGCGCGGGCGTCTTCGTCGATCACCGGGCCCACGTCTGTGCCCAGGTCGCGCGGGTCGCCCACGTGCAGTTCGTCCATGGCGCCACGCAGGATCTCGATCACGCGATCGGCCACCTCCTCCTGCAGGTAGAGCACGCGCAGGGCGCTACAGCGCTGGCCGGCGCTCTGGTAGGCCGACTGCACCACATCGGCGACGACCTGCTCCGGCAGGGCGGTGGAGTCGACGATCAGGGCGTTCATGCCGCCTGTTTCGGCGATTAGGGTAGGCAGCGGAGCATTCTCCCGAGCGGCCAGGGCGCGATTGATGATCTGCGCGGTGTCGGTGCCGCCGGTGAAGACCACTCCGGTGATACGCGGGTCGGAGGTGAGCACGCTGCCCACGGTGGGACCATCGCCCGGCAGCAGCTGCACCACGTCACGCGGCATGCCGGCCTCGTACAGTAATTCGATCACGCGGTGAGCCACGATAGAGGTCTGCTCGGCGGGCTTGGCCAGCACGGTGTTGCCGGCCACGGCGGCGGCCACTACCTGGCCGCAGAAGATGGCCACCGGGAAGTTCCACGGACTGATGGCGGCAAACACGCCGCGACCGTTGAGCATCAGGCGGTTGGATTCCCCGGTGGGCCCGGGCAGGGTGATGGCGTCGCCGAACTGCTCCTCGGCGCGCATGGCGTAGTAGCGGCAGAAGTCCACCGCCTCGCGAATCTCGTCGACGCCGTCGGTGAGCAGCTTGCCGCCCTCGCGGGAGCACAGCGCCATCAGTTCGGCCAGGTTCTCCTCCATCAGGTCGCCCAGGCGGCGAAGGATGGCGGCGCGCTCGGCGACCGGGGTGGCTTCCCAACGGGGGAAGGCGGCCCAGGCGGCGTCCAGGGCGCGGGCGGCCTGGTCGCGGCTGGTCCACTGCACGCTGCCGACGCGCTGGCGACGGTCATAGGGGCTGGCTACGTCATGGGTGCTGGCCGGGTCCTTGGGCACGTCGAACGCCAGCAGCGGGGCGGCTTCGTATTGGGTATCCATGAAACGCGCCATGGCCTGCATCAGCGGGTCGTAGTGGCTGCGCACGTTGAGGTTGACGCCTTTCGAGTTGCGCCGCTTTTCGCCGTAGATGGCGTGAGGCAGGGGGATCTTCGGGTTGGCAAAGCTCTTGTACTGGCCAAGCGTCTGGACCGGGTGTATGCACAGGGTCTCCACCGGGACCTTGGGGTCGACCAGCTGATGCACGAACGAGGAGTTGGCGCCGTTTTCGAGCAGGCGACGCACCAGGTAAGGCAGCAGATCCTTGTGCGCGCCCACCGGCGCGTAGATACGGCAGTAGGTACCCTTGGGGGCGCGCTTCAGCGCCGCTTCGTAGAGCGCCTCGCCCATGCCGTGCAGGCGCTGGAATTCGAACGGGCGCACGGCCTCGTTGCCCATCTCGAGAATGGAGCTGATCGTGTGGGCATTGTGCGTTGCGAACTGCGGGAAGATCCGCCCCTGGGTCTGGTCGGAAAGCAGGAAGCGGGCGCAGACCAGGTAGGCCACGTCGGTGCAGGCCTTGCGGGTATAGACCGGATAGCCCTCCACCCCCAGCTGCTGCGACTCCTTGATCTCGCTGTCCCAGTAGGCGCCCTTGACCAAGCGCACGGGAATCTCGTCGCCCTGGCGCTCGGCCAGGCGGTTGAGGTAGTGCAGCACCGGCAGGGCGCGCTTGGAGTAGGCTTGAACCACTAAGCCGAAGTGTCCCCAGCCCCGGCAGGCCTCGCTTTCGTAGACGGCACGGAACACCTCCAGCGACAGCTCCAGGCGGTCGACCTCCTCGGCGTCGATGGTCAAGGCCACATCACGCTTGCGCGCCATGCTGGCCAGCTCCGAGACGCTGCCCACCAGCTCGCGCAAGATCTGCTCGCGGCGGCCGAACTCATAGCGCGGGTGCAGCGCCGACAGCTTGATCGACACGGAAGGTGCCGGCGTGTGCGCGGCAAGCTTGGTGCTGGTCAGGCCGACCCGCTCGATGGCACGCGCATAGTCATCGAAGTAGCGCTTGGCGTCGGCGCGGGTGCGGGCCGCCTCGCCCAGCATGTCGTAGGAGTAGGTGTAACCCTTGTCGAACAGCGGGCGAGAGCGCTTCAGCGCTTCGTCCACATCGCGACCGAGCACGAACTGCTTGCCCATGATCTTCATCGCTTCGTACATGGCGCGACGAATGACCGGTTCGCCCATCCGATTGACCAGGCGGTTGATGAAGCCGGAAGGCTTGCCGTCGCGAGGCTTGTCCAGCGTGACCACGCGGCCGGTCATCAGCAGGCCCCAGGTCGAGGCGTTGACCAGCCAGGAGTCGCTCTGGCCGACATGCGCCTTCCAGTCGGCCGGGCCAAGCTTGTCCTCGATCAGTGCATCGGCGGTGGCGGTATCGGGAATGCGCAGCATGGCCTCGGCCAAGCACATCAGCATCAGCCCTTCATGGGTGTCCAGGCTGTACTGCTGCAGCAGCTCGTCGATGGTGTCGACCGCGGCGTCCATCTCGCGCACTTCACGCACCAGCTCGGCGGTCTTGCCGGCGATGCGGCGGAAATCGCCGGTGCTGGTGCCGAGCACATCAATCAGTTCTTGAACGAAGGTGTTTTCGTCGACGACATAATGCTCGCTGAGGCGAGCGAACAGCGTGTCGAGATCCTGTTGCCAGCTGGCAGCGTCCAGCATGGTGTGGGCATTGAGCATAAGTTGTCCCCTGGTGTCGGCCGGCACGAATGGCAAAGCCACCTCTCGAGCCGCGGCTCGATTTCGGTGTATAGCTTGACTTTAGGGGAGGCCGCTCGGGCTGCTTGCCAAAAACCCGGATAGATTTGTCGATTTCGCGGCTATGCGCCGCCCCAGGCTTGCAATTGCGACTTAAGTCGTATGACGTAGACGGTTTGTCGCCGTGGATCGGCTGCGTTCCAGCGTGGCCTGCCGCAGCTGGCTGGGCGGGCAGCCGAACAGGTTGCGAAACGCATGGGAGAGCGCGCTCTGATGGGCAAAGCCGGTGCTCACGGCGATCTGCGACAGCGGCAGGCGGCTCTCCTCTAGCAGGCGGCGCGCGGCTTCGAGGCGGCGGCGGCGAACGTATTGCCAGGGCGAGAGTCCGGTCTGGTCGCGAAAGCGGGAGCGGAAATGGGCTTCGCTGAGGCAGGCCTGCTGGGCCAGGTCGGCCACACTGAGCGGGCTGGCAAGATGCTGGTCGATGTAGCGATCGAGCTTGCCCAGGTCGAGCCGGCGCGGGGCCAGCGCTTCCGTGCCGCCCAGGCGGGCGTGCAGGCAGCCCAGGAAGGTGGCGGCCAGTCGGTCACTGTGCGCGGCGCTCAAGCCTTGCAGTGACGCAGCCTGCTCGAGCAGCAGGAAGTCCAGGTAGCGCTTGAGTGGCAGGTCCAGAGAGAAGAAGCGGGGCGCATCGAACAGTCGGGAAAGTTCGTGGTGGTGGCCTGTCAGGGAGGGTGCATCGGCTGGCAGGTCGAGGATTAGCTGACGGTTCTCGCCCTGGCCCACGTAATAGTGCACATGATTGGAAGGCACGATACAGCCGGAAAAGGCCGAAATAGCCCCGCCAAGCCCCTCGATCTCGAACTCTGCCCGCCCCTGCAGGCCAATCACGATCTGGTGGAAATCGTGGGCGTGGTGCTGGGTGGCTGTGTCGAGGGGAATCTGGCGAATCACGCTGGGCATGGGAGTCTCCCGCCGGGTATCTACCTTGTTACAGCATACCATAGCTGGGTATGGGCCACGGTTATTCGCGGTTGCGCTGCTGCTCCCTGAGCCGATGGTGGGCCAGCAGATGGGTGCGCAGGGCGGCCAGCTCCTCCCGCCCGGTGCGGTCGAGCAGCGGCTTGCCGTAGGGAACCTGCCAGGGCCGGCCATGATCATGCATAAGCTGCTGGGCGCGCCGCCGAACCCCGTCGAGGTAGTCGTCATGGCGAATGGGATAATGGATGATGGCGTTCCACTCGTTTTCGCTGACCTGGCCGGCCAGTGCCTTGTCGAACAGAGCCAGCAGCTGCTCCGGTTCGGTGCGGTAGCGAGGAGTGCGCGAGAACAGCAGGATCAGCACCATGCTGCCGATCACCAGCAGACAGACGGCGAAGATGAGAAGAAACAGAGCCATGTAAGATCCGGATAGAGGCCGGGTCGCCGGCGTGGGCCAGACTGGCGTGCGGTCAGGCAGTCTACCCAGCGTCGAGCGGCCTCGGCAAGTCGCGTGGCAGCAAGCTAACGTGGGGTTGACAGACCAAGGAGCTGGAGCGGAGGAGGTTTTACGCGGCATGGAGCGGGTGAAGGGAATCGAACCCTCGTCTTAAGCTTGGGAAGCTTCTGCTCTACCATTGAGCTACACCCGCAGCGCATGCCCATGGTAATTCTCCTGGTCGGGCCTTTCAAGCGCGTACCGCGCTGTTTGGGCTTTTTCAAGCAGCTGATTTGGAAAGAGTAAGTGCTGACGGTGGGATGGTCCTGGGGAAAGCCCATGAGCGTGGAGTGGCTCTGGGCAGCTGCGCCCGTCTCCTGACAGGTGCCGCTCGGCTCATCGTTGCATGAAGCGGCGTTGACAGGGCAAAAAAACTGTCGTTCCCGGAGAACTTTCCTGCTTGCCGCTGTCTGATCAGGTACAGGCAACAAGCGATGGCAGTCGCTAACACTGTTGCTCTGGCTCGCAGTTTCGATCTTGCCGCCCATGCCCTTGCATGTGGCGGCTTTCTTTGTGCTCGCTTGCGTGTGGCCTGTGTTGTCATGACATTGGCAGGGTCAGAACGGCAAGACACCCGGCGCAGGCCGGGTGTCTTCAATGGGAGCCGGCAATGCTTCAGCGATTGCGCATGCGCAGCAGGGCGATAAGCACATCGCGGCGGGTGACGATGCCGATCAGTTTCTCCTGCTCGACCACTGGAAACACCTTGGGCTTTTGCCCCAGCATTTCCTGGGCCAGGTCGGTGATGCTCTTGTTCGGTGACACGGACAGCACCTCGTGGCGCATTAAGTCCTTGACCAGCGGGGGCTCGTCATTGAGATAGGCGCTTTGCAGGATCTTGCCGATCACGTCCTGTTCGGAGATGAAGCCGATCAGGCGGTCGCGCTGGTCAACCACAGGAACGCCGGGCAGGCGGTGCAGCGCCAGGCCTTCGGCAAGTGTGCAGACCGAGGTTTCTGCGGTGACGCGATAGCAGTCCCGAGACATGATTTCGCGGACGACGGTAGGGGCCTTGTCGATCATGGCGCATCTCCAGGTCGGGTGGCACTTGTCATTCTTGCTCACAGCATAGTCGAGGCAGGAAGGCGCTCATGCTGGCCAGACGACACTTAATTAACGCTTCGCAATGCGCCGGCTCAGGCATGCCATGCGGCTGGGGCATGTTCAGGGAACATGCGCCGGGGGCGACGCTCAAAGAAGGTGGCTCCGCTCTGTGGGGTGCAGACCACCATTCCTGCAAGGAGAACGATATGGATGCGCGAGAGTACCTGGCCAGAAAGGGGCTGGACGGCCGGCGCGATGAAGAAAAACCCAATACCTTGGAAGAGAAGGCGTGGGAGCGGGCCAGAGAAGCGGGCGCCCACCAGCCGCGTGCCGGAACTCCTTACGACTGGGAGGAGTGGACGCGCTATCACGAGGAGCTGACGGAAGGGGCGGACGCGATCCAGCAGAAGATCGTTGCTGAAGCACATCGCCGCGCTGCGCGAGACGAGCACCGCACCGTCACGGTAATGGATGCCGCACAGGTGGCGCCGGCTCGCCAGCGACAACCAGCGTGCGAGGCTATGACGCCCCCTAAGAAGCGGCAGGAGTCGCCGGCCATGGTGCTGGCGCTCAAGGCGCTGGCGGTCCTGATGCCCCCTTGGCCGTGGGGCTGACCGAGGGCGGGCGGCGGCGGGTCACGGTCAGCTGCCTATTGACCCTGCTGGGCTGGGTGCCCGGTATCCTGCATGCCTGGGCCTGGCTCAGGTCACGCGGCGCGACTTGAACGCGCCCTTTCCCTCCTTTTACCTCTTCGCTCTCTCTTTGCTTTAGCCTCAGACTCCTGCTCCGCGCCGGCTCTCTTTCGTTCTGTTGCCTGCCTTTCCTTACTTATCCATTTTTCTTCCTGTGCGTGCATGCCGCTACATCCGCTGCTTTTCACTCGAGATTCTCGCTGCCGAGCCTGGGCGTAGAGCAGGTGGTCGGGGGTGATCTCTCGCCGTCAAGGCGCTTTCGATTCTGTTTATGTTCGCTTGCGAACAGGTTTTGCGCCGGATGTGAGTTTTCTTTACGTTCAGAGTTTGTTTTCAACAAGGCTTTTTATTTTAAAAACAATCGATTGCTGCTTTTTCCCACGAGGATATAGACGAAAGTCTAGGTGTTGAAGTGTTGGTGCACCGTTGCTGCTGCCAGGGCGTTGGGCTAGTCTCACTATCGGAAACGAACATAAGACGTTAAGGATGATTGAAAGCGAACATTTCGCTCTTGATGAGAATCGTGATAACAACAACAGGATAAGGCGTATGTCTTCCTACCTTCTCGCCATCGACCAGGGCACGACCAGCACACGCGCCATTGTCTTCGATCGCACCTTCACGCCGGTAGCCATTGCACAGCAGGAGTTGGCCCAGTCCTATCCGGCCGATGGCTGGGTGGAGCATGACCCGGAGGCGATCTGGCACTCCGTCCTGACCACCAGCCAGGAAGCGCTGCGCCGCAGTGGCATCACGGCGGACCAGCTGGCGGGCATCGGCATCACCAACCAGCGCGAAACCACCGTGGTATGGGATCGCCTCACCGGCGAACCGGTGCATCCCGCCATCGTTTGGCAGGACCGCCGCACCACCGGCCTGTGTGAAGCGTTGCGCCAGGCGGGCCACGACCAGGACGTGCAGGCGCGCACCGGCCTGCTGACCGACCCCTATTTCTCCGCCACCAAGCTTGGGTGGATCCTCGACAACGTGCGCGGCGCCCGCTCGCGGGCGGCACGCGGCGAGCTGGCCTTCGGCACCATCGACAGCTTCCTGGTGTGGCGCCTCACCGGCGGCCAACGTCACCTGACCGATGCCACCAACGCCTCCCGTACTCTGCTGTTCAACATCCACACGCAGCAGTGGGATGCCAATTTGCTCTCGCTGTTCGACATTCCCGCCTCGCTGCTGCCCGAGGTGCTCGACTCCAGCGACGATTTCGGCGCAACCGACCCCGCCCTGTTCGGCCATGCGGTGCCCATCACCGGCGTCGCGGGCGACCAGCATGCTGCCCTGGTGGGGCAGGCATGCTTCGAACCGGGCATGGCCAAAAGCACCTATGGGACCGGCTGCTTCATGATGCTCAATACCGGCGATCAGGCCGTGGCCTCCCAGAACCGTCTGTTGACGACGCTGGCCTATCGCCTGAATGGCAAGCCCACCTATGCGATGGAAGGTAGCATCTTCATTGCCGGGGCTGCGGTGCAGTGGCTGCGCGACGGCCTGAAGCTGTTCGCAGACGCCGCCGAAACCGAGCAGCTTGCCGACCAGACCCGGGCGGGCCACAGCGTCTACCTGGTGCCGGCCTTCACCGGGCTGGGGGCGCCCCACTGGGACCCGCGGGCGCGCGGCGCCATCTTCGGCCTGACTCGCGACACCGGCATTGCCGAGATCGTCGCCGCCGGCCTGCAGTCGGTGTGCTTCCAGTCGCGCGACCTGCATCGCTGCATGGAACAGGACGTGGGCTATCGCCACGGCCGCCTGAGGGTGGACGGCGGCATGGTTGCCAACGGCTGGTTGATGCAGTTCCTGGCCGACATGCTCGGGCAGGAGGTCGATCGCCCCGAGATTCTCGAAACTACCGCCCTGGGTGCCGCCTATCTGGCCGCACTGGGGGTTGGCTGGCATTGCTCGCTGGATGAGCTGGCCAAACTCTGGCGCTGCGAGCGCACCTTCGTGCCGGCCATGCAGGCGGTGGAGCGCGAGTCGCTCTACGACGGCTGGCAGAGTGCCGTCAGGCGGGTGAGAAGCGACCTGGCGGCCGTTTCCGCCGCCGCGCCGGCCTGACCACTGCCATTGCGGCAGACCTCGCTACCATCCCGTCAGGGGGTGGTCCTCGTATGACATAACAACGATGACAACGAGTTCAGCATGTCTCTGATACTTGAAAACATCGACCATATGGTCAATGGAGCGACGCACATCGAGGGGGTCAACCTCGAGCTGGCGCCCGGCTCCTTCAACGTGCTGCTGGGGCGTACCCTGGCCGGCAAGACGACGCTGATGCGGATCATGGCCGGCCTGGAGACGCCCACCCGCGGCAGGGTGCTGATGCACGGTGAGGACGTGACGCGCAAGTCGGTGCGCAAGCGCAACGTCTCGATGGTCTACCAGCAGTTTATCAACTACCCAAGCCTGACGGTCTTCGACAACATCGCCTCGCCGCTCAAGCTGGCCCGGGTGCCGCGCGATGAGATCCGCGAGCGGGTCCACGACACGGCCCGCATGCTGCACATCGAACACCTGCTCGGGCGCTATCCGTCGGAGCTCTCCGGCGGCCAGCAGCAGCGCACCGCCATGGGCCGGGCGCTGGTGAAGGACGCCGACCTGATCCTGTTCGACGAGCCGCTGGTCAACCTCGACTACAAGCTGCGCGAGGAGTTCCGCGAGGAGCTGCGCGAGCTGTTCAAGACACGCAACTGCATCGCCGTGTATGCCACCACCGAGCCCAACGAGGCGCTGGCGCTGGGCGGCTATACCGCGGTATTGCACCAGGGGCGCCTGCTGCAATATGGCCCCACCGAGGATGTCTATCACCGCCCGCGCGATGTGCTGACCGCTGAAATGTTCTCGGAGCCGCCGATCAATGTGGTGCCCGCGATCGTCTCGGGCACCGAGGTAACCTTCGATCGCAACGTGCACTTTCCGCTGAATCGTGACCTGGCAGGCCTGTCGCCCGGCCAGTACCAGTTCGGCGTGCGGGCATCGCACATCGGCCTCGAGCGCCAGGCGGAGGACGACCTCGAGCTCGAGGTGAAGGTCGACATCGCCGAGATCAGCGGTTCCGAAACCTTCCTGCACGTTCACAACGACCTGTTCCAGCTGGTGCTGCACCTGACGGGGGTGCATGAGTTCGGCGTCGACCAGCGCATCAAAGTCTATTTCCCGACCCACAAGATCTATGCCTTCGACCGGCATGGCGACGTCGTGCACATTCCCGCACGGCCAGGAGCGCACTGATGGCCCAGATCACCCTCAAGGCGTTGGCGCACAGCTATTCGCCCAATCCCGCCGGCCCCGAGGACTACGCCATCCGCGAAATGGAGCATGTCTGGCAGCAGGGCGGTGCCTATGCGCTGCTCGGGCCGTCCGGCTGCGGCAAGTCGACGCTGCTCAATATCATCTCCGGGCTGCTGGTGCCCTCCAACGGCCAGGTATTGTTCGATGATCGGCTCGTCAATGAGCTGCCGCCAGAAGAGCGCAACATTGCCCAGGTGTTCCAGTTCCCGGTGGTGTACGACACCATGACGGTGTTCGACAACCTGGCCTTCCCCTGCGCAACGTGGGCACGCCCGAGACCAAGGTGCGTGAGCGCGTAGCAGAGGTGGCCGAGATCCTCGACCTCAGTTCACTGCTCAAGCGCAAGGCGCGCAACCTCACCGCCGACGAAAAGCAGAAGGTCTCCATGGGACGCGGCCTGGTGCGCGACGATGTCTCGGCGATCCTGTTCGACGAACCGCTCACGGTGATCGATCCCCAGCTCAAGTGGAAGCTCAGGCGCAAGCTCAAGGAGATCCACGAGCGCTTCAACATCACCATGATTTACGTGACCCACGACCAGCTCGAGGCGTCGACCTTCGCCGACAAGATCGCGGTGATGTACGAGGGCCAGGTGGTGCAGTTCGGCACCCCGCGTGAGCTGTTCGAGCGGCCCGCCCACACCTTCGTCGGCTACTTCATCGGCAGCCCCGGCATGAACCTGATCGAGGTGGCGCGCACCGAGCGCGGCGTGCGTGCCGGCACCATGGATCTGACGCTGCCGCCCGCTCTGCGCAATGCCATCCACCGCTCTCGCTCGCGCAACATCAAGCTCGGCATCCGCCCGGAATTCGTCGAGGTGCTGCCGGCGCCCGCCGAAGGCACCTATCCGGTGCAGATCGACAGCGTGCAGGATCTCGGTACCTACCGCATCGTCTCCTTCGCCTTCGCCGGCGTGCCGTTTCGGGCGCGCCTGGAGGAGGACATCGCGGTGCCGGAGCGTCAGGCGTTCATCCGCTTTCCCGAGGCGTGGCTGAACCTTTACATCGACGAGTTCCGCGTGGAGGTGGGGCAATGAACAAGGTCTACAACAACCGGGCGTGGTTTTTGATCCTGCCCATGCTGCTGCTGGTGGCGTTCTCGGCCATCATTCCGCTGATGACAGTGGTCAACTACTCGGTGCAGGACGTGTTCGATGCCAACACGCGCTTCTTCACCGGCACCGAGTGGTTCCAGGTGATGCTCAACGATCCTGCCCTGCAGGCGGCGCTGCTGCGTCAGTTCGCCTTCTCGTTCACCATCCTGGCGATCGAGGTGCCACTGGGCATCGGTATCGCACTGCTGATGCCCAAACGCGGCTGGCAGGCCTCCGCGGTGCTGATCCTGATCACGCTGCCGCTGCTGATCCCTTGGAACGTGGTGGGCAGCATCTGGCAGCTCTTCACCCGTGGCGACATCGGCCTGATGGGCGTGGGTATCCGTGAGCTGGGCTATGCCTACAACATCACCCGCAACCCCACCGATGCCTGGGCCACCATCATCCTGATGGACGTGTGGCACTGGACCCCGCTGATCGCCCTGCTGTGCTACAGCGGCCTGCGTTCGATCCCCGATGCCTATTATCAGGCGGCACGCATCGACCGTGCCTCGAAGTGGGCGGTGTTTCGCTATATCCAACTGCCCAAGCTGACCAACGTGCTGGTGATCGGCGTACTGCTGCGCTTCATGCACTCCTTCATGATCTACGCCGAGCCGTTCGTGCTCACCGGCGGTGGCCCCGGCAGTTCCACTACCTTCCTCAGCCAGTCGCTGACCACCATGGCCATCGGCCAGCAGGACCTGGGCCCCTCGGCGGCGTTCTCGCTGATCTACTTCCTCATCATTCTGCTGGTCTGCTGGGTCTTCTACACCGCGATCATGAACAGCCAGAAAGACAACGCCAACCAGGGAGGCGCCTGACATGACTCGCTCCGTACCGACGACACCGGACAGCGTGCGCCAGCAGGCCGCCGAAATGGCCGCCAAGCGCCGCAAGAAGGCCCGATCGACCACCATTCGCTGGCGTCGCCGCACGCTGCTCGGCCTCTACCTTGTGTTCGTGATGCTGCCGATCTACTGGCTGCTCAACCTGTCGTTCCAGACCAACGCGGAGATTCTCGGCAGCTTCTCGTTCTGGCCCCAAAACTTTACCCTGGGCAACTACATCGGCATCTTCAGCGACGCCAACTGGTACATGGGCTACGTCAACTCGCTGGCCTATGTGCTGATGAACATGCTGATCAGCATCTCCGTGGCGCTGCCCGCCGCCTATGCCTTCAGCCGCTTCCGCTTCATCGGCGACAAGCACCTGTTCTTCTGGCTGCTGACCAACCTGATGGCGCCGCCGGCGGTGTTCCTGCTGCCCTATTTCCAGCTCTACTACTCGGTGGGCCTGTTCGATACCCACATCGCCGTGGCGCTGGCGCACTGCCTGTTCAATATCCCGCTGGCAGTGTGGATCCTGGAAGGCTTCATGAGCAGCGTGCCCAAGGAAGTCGACGAGACCGCCTATATCGACGGCTACAGCTTCCCGCGTTTCTTCGTGACCATCTTCCTGCCCATGATCCGCTCGGGCATCGGCGTGACGCTGTTCTTCCTGTTCATGTTCTCGTGGGTCGAGCTGCTGCTCTCCCGCACCCTGACCGCCACCAACGCCCAGCCCATCGCCTCGATCATGACGCGGACCTCGACGGCCTCGGGCATCGACTGGGGCACCCTGGCCGCGGCCGGCGTGCTGACCATCATTCCGGGCATCGTGGTGGTTTACTTCGTTCGCAATCACATCGCCAAGGGCTTCGCCCTGGGCCGGACCTGAAGGGGAGGATACCGCGATGGAATGGATGGTCTGGACTCTGCCCACGGCAATCTTCTTCTCCGTCATCGCCGCGATCCTGCTCGGCATGACGGCCTGGGAACTGGCGTCACCCACGGTGGAACGGCGCGGCTTCCTGCCGATCGCCACCACCCGCGGCGACCGGCTCTTCATCGGTCTGCTTTCCGCGGCCTATATCCACCTGGCCGTGGTCGGCTTCACCGAAATCTCGATTTGGTTTGCCCTGGGGGCTTCCGTCCTCTGGTTGCTGGTGCTGATGCGCTGGGGCTGAACCGGGCTGGGGCTGAACCAAGTAGTGGTAAGGGAAACAACCGCGTCAGGGAAGACGCCGACAATCAAAACGAGGTCAATATGAATAACAAGACGCTCCAACTGACGGCATTGGCGGGCAGCTTGCTGCTGGCATCTGCCGGGCTGCACGCCAACGAGAATGCCCGGGCCATCGCCGAACGCCTGGTCGACACGCACTTCCAGAACTCCACCCTCTCCCGCGAGGAGCAGATTGAGGAGCTGCTGTGGTTTGCGCAGGCCGCCGAACCGTTTCGCGGCATGCAGATCAACACCGTGGCCGAGGGGCTGACCACCCACGTATGGGAACGCGACGTGCTGGCGCCCGCCTTCGAGGAGCTCACCGGCATCCGGGTCACCCACAACATCATCGGCGAGGGTGATGTGGTGGACAACATGCAGACCCAGATGCAGACCGGGCGCAACATCTACGATGGCTACGTCAACGACTCGGACGCCATCGGCACCCACATCCGCTATGGTGCCACCATCAACCTGTCGCAGGCGATGGAGAACGAGTGGGCGGACTACACGCTGCCGACGCTGGATCTCGATGACTTCATCGGCCTGCAGTACACCACCGGGCCGGATGGCAGCATCTACCAGCTGCCGACCCAGCAGTTCGCCAATCTCTACTGGTTCCGCTACGACTGGTTCCAGCGCGAGGACCTGCAGGAGCAGTTCCGCGAGATCTACGGCTACGACCTGGGCGTGCCGACCAACTGGACTGCCTACGAGGACATCGCCGAGTTCTTCACCGAGCATGTGGGTGAAATCGACGGCGTTCGCGTCTATGGCCACATGGACTATGGCCGCCGCGACCCGTCGCTGGGCTGGCGCTTCCACGACTCCTGGCTCTCCATGGCCGGCATGGGCAGCCCCGGCATCCCGTTCGGCAACCCGGTGGACGACTGGGGCATCCGCGTCGACGAAGAGAGCCGCCCGGTCGGTGCCAGCGTCAGCCGCGGCGGCGCCACCAACTCGCCGGCTTCGGTGTTCGCCGTGACCAAGATGGTCGAATGGCTGGACAAGTACGCGCCGCCCGAGGCCCAGGGCATGACCTTCGGCGAGGCCGGGCCGGTGCC
Source organism: Halomonas sp. E19 (assembly GCF_052439355.1). Classification (NCBI taxonomy): domain Bacteria; kingdom Pseudomonadati; phylum Pseudomonadota; class Gammaproteobacteria; order Oceanospirillales; family Halomonadaceae; genus Halomonas; species Halomonas sp. E19. Next base: position 751,682 of record NZ_JBNFWU010000001.1, read on the forward strand.
GGCACAGGGCAACATCGCCCAGCAGATCTTCTGGTACACCGCCTTCACCGCCGACATGGTCGACCCCAGCGTGGCGGTCACCGACGACCAGGGCAACCCCAAGTGGCGGATGGCGCCGTCGCCCACCGGCCCGTACTGGGAAGAGGGCATGAAGGTCGGCTACCAGGACGTGGGTTCGTGGACCTTCTTCAACTCCACCCCCGAAGAGCGTCGCACTGCTGCCTGGCTGTTCGCCCAGTTCACTACCGCCAAGACCGTGTCGCTGGAGAAGCTGATGGCCGGCCTCACGCCGATTCGGGAATCCGACATCTTCTCCGACCAGATGACCGAGATGGCGCCCAGGCTCGGCGGCCTGGTGGAGTTCTATCGCAGCCCCAACGAGTCCATGTGGACCCCGACCGGCACCAACGTGCCCGACTATCCGCGTATGGCGCCGCTGTGGTGGCAGAACCTGGCGCCGGCCGTCAGCGGTGAGGTTAGCCCCCAGCAGGCCCTCGATAGCCTGGCCGGTGCGCTCGACAACATCATGGCGCGCCTGGCGCGGGCCAACGTGTTCGAGTCCTACCCGCCGGTGCTCAACGAAGAGCGTGACCCTGAATACTGGCTGTCGCAGCCGGGCTCTCCCAAGGCCAAGCTCGACGACGAGATGCCGCAGGGAACCACCGTGCCCTACGACGAGCTGATGGAGGCCTGGATGGCGGCCGGCACACGCTGAACCGCGTCGGCGGCGACCCAGTCGCCGCCGCACGCCCGGCCTGGCCGGGAACAAGGCAAGTGTGACCGGTTGCCCGAACGGGACCCTGGCCCCGCTCGGTCGCACCGAGCGGGGCGCTTTGCATTTTAGGAAGGGCAAGATATGCAATTACGAGACGCTAACCTGCGCAAGCTGCAAGGCCAGAGCTTCGATGTGCTGGTGGTGGGCGGGGGCATCAACGGCGCGTCGTCGGCCGCGGCGCTCAGCGGCAAGGGCGTGAGCGTGGCCCTGATCGACCGCGGCGACTTTGCCGGCAGTACCAGCATGCACTCATCGAACCTGGTGTGGGGCGGTATCAAGTACATGGAGAGCGGCGATTTCGCGCTGGTGCGCAAGCTATGCCAAAGCCGCAACCACCTGATTCGCAGCTACCCCTCCACGGTCCGGGAGATCCGCTTCCTGACCACGATCAATCGCGGCTTTCGCCACCATCCCCTGGTGCCCTGGGCGGGGCCTGGCTCTACTGGCTGATGGGCAACGCCTTCACCCGGCGGCCGCATTTCCTCAAGCCTTCTGCCATCAAGGCGCGCGAGCCGGTCATCGACGTCGCATCGGCCCTGGGCGGCTTCGAGTACTCCGATGCCTACCTGTACGACAACGATGCCCGCTTCGTCTTCAACTTCGTGCGCGGTGCGCTGGATTACGGCGGCGTTGCCGCCAACTACGTGGAATACCTTGATGCACGGCGCGAGGGCGACCTGTGGGTCACCCAGGTGCGCGACCGCATGACCGATGCCACCTTCGAGATTCGCTCGCGGGTGCTGATCAATGCCGCCGGCCCCTGGGTCGATGCCCTGAATCAGCGTGCCGGGCAGCACACCCAGCACCAGCATGTATTCTCCAAGGGTATCCATCTCATCGTGCCGCGCCTGACCGACAGCAAGCGCGTGCTGGCCTTCTTCGCCGACGACGGGCGGCCCTTCTTCGTCATTCCAATGGGCCAGCGAACCTGCATCGGCACGACCGACACGCGGGTGGAGCAGCCGGACGTGGAAACCACCGCCGACGATATCCGCTTCGTGCTCGACAACATCAACAAGCGCCTGGCCCTGGCCAAGCCGCTCGGTGAATCCGACATCATCAGCACGCGCTGCGGTGTCAGGCCGCTGGCGGTGAAGGCCGCCCAGGGCGAGGAACGCGACTTCCTCAACCTGTCGCGCAAGCATGCCATCGACCTGGATGCCGACCGCCGTCATCTGAGCATCTTCGGTGGCAAGCTCACTGACTGCCTCAATGTCGGCGAGGAGGTGGTGGAGGTCGTGAAGGGGCTGGGCATTGCCATTCCTTTCCCGACGCAGCGCTGGTACGGCGAGCCCGCTGCCGCCGTGCGCGAGGCGTTCATGCAGCAGGCGCGGCTGATGAACCTCGATGCGCTGACCTCGGCCCAGGCCGCCGAGCCGCTCAGCCAGCGTCTGTGGCGGCGCTACGGCACCCAGGCGCTGGAGATGCTGGAGGTGATACGCCAAGACGTGCGCCAGGCCGAGGTGCTTATTGAAGGCACCGAATACCTGCGCGTCGAGCTGGAGCAGGCGCGGCATCGTGAAATGGTCACCCGCCTCGAGGATTTCCTGCGGCGACGCTCCAAGATCGCCCTGGTGGTACCTGAAAAAGCATTCGGCAGTCACCGGGGCTGCGCGAGGCCTGCGATATCCTCTTCGGTGACCAGGCGGACCTGCGCCTGGAGGAGTATTTCGCAGCCAGCGGCGAGTCTCATCGCGAGGCCGGCACGGCGGGGCCAGTGTCGTTGGGTGCGCGCCAGGTCTGAGCCTGCGCTCGAGAACGATTGCCGCAGCAGGGGGGCAGTATAATGCCGTCAACTTTTCAGATTTCAGGTGTTGACCATGGGGTATTTGATCGGGGTCACGGCGCTGTGGGCCTTCTCGTTCTCGCTGATCGGCGTCTACCTGGCGGGGCAGGTCGACAGCTACTTCGCCGTGCTGGTGCGGGTGGCGCTGGCCACGCTGGTCTTCCTGCCGTTCCTGCGCCCGGCGCTGCTGCGCGGTCGCCAGCGCCTGGCGCTGATGGCGCTGGGGGCGGTGCAGCTTGGCATCATGTACATCTTCTTCTACCAGTCGTTCCTGCTGCTGACAGTGCCGGAGGTACTGCTGTTCACCATCTTCACGCCGTTCTACGTGGCGCTGCTGGACGATGCCCTGTTCAAGCGCTTCACCCCGATCTACCTGGTCACGGCTGCCCTGGCGGTGCTGGGCGCGGCGGTGATCCGCTACGAGGGCATCGCCGGCGAGTTCTGGCTCGGCTTCCTGGTGGTGCAGGGCGCCAACCTCTGCTTCGCCCTGGGCCAGGTGGGCTATCGGCGGCTGTCCGTCACGCTGCCTGACTCGCTGCCGCGCTACAGCGTCTTCGCTTGGTTCTACCTGGGTGCCATGGCCGTGGCGCTGCCGGCCTTCGCGCTGCTCGGCAATGCCGCGGCCCTGCCCACTACCGGTGTGCAGTGGGGCGTGCTCGCCTGGCTCGGTCTGGTGGCTTCGGGCCTGGGCTACTACCTGTGGAACCTCGGCGCGACCCGCGTTGATGCCGGTGCGCTGGCCATCATGAACAACGCCCTGATTCCGGCGGGGCTGGTGGTCAACCTGGTGATCTGGAACCGCGACGCCGACCTGCCCCGGCTGGCGCTGGGCGGGGCGATCATCGTTGCTTCGCTGCTGCTCGACGAGTGGTGGCTGCGCCGCCGGGTGGCTGCCACGGCCTGAGCCAAGTTTGCCCACCCTGCATGCAGCCCCCATAATGATCGGCCACGATCCGTGAGGCCAGGGCATGCATTCCCCGAACAACGCTGCGTTCAAGAACATCGGACTGATCGGCCGCCTGGGCAGTGCCAAGGTGGTCGACACGCTCAAGCGCCTGATGCGTTTTCTCGAGGCCCAGGGCTATCACGTCATCATCGAGGATCGCACCGCCACCGTGCTGCTCGACCACGGGCACCCCGAGGCGAGCCGGCGCACGCTCGGCGAGCTCTGCGACCTGGTGATCGTGGTGGGCGGCGACGGCAGCCTGCTGGGGGCGGCACGCACGCTGTGCCACAGCGGCACCCTGGTGCTCGGGGTCAACCGCGGCCGCCTGGGCTTTCTCACGGACATCTCGCCTGACGAGCTCGAGGAGCGCGTGGGCGAGGTGCTGGCGGGGCGCTACGAGGTCGAGGAGCGCTTCCTGCTCGATGCCGAGCTGTACCGTGACGGCACCCTGGTGGGCAGTGGTGATGCCCTCAACGAAGTGGTGCTGCACCCGGGCAAGGCAGTGCGCATGATCGAATTCGAACTCTTCATCGACGGGCAGTTCGTCTACAGCCAGCGCAGCGACGGCCTGATCATGGCCACGCCCACCGGCTCCACCGCCTATTCGCTCTCCGGCGGCGGCTCCATCATGCACCCCAAGCTCGACGTGATCGAGCTGGTGCCCATGTTCCCCACACCCTGTCGAGCCGGCCCATCGTCATCGATGCCGCTAGCGAGATCCATGTGCATATCGGCGAGACCAACCAGACCTACCCTCATATCAGCTGCGATGGTCAGACGCGTGCCGTGGCCAAGCCCGATGACGTGCTGGTCGTGAAGCGCAAGCCACAGCGTGTCCAGCTGGTGCATCCGCTGGGCCACAATTTTTACGAAGTCCTGCGCAGCAAGCTGGGCTGGAGCAACCGCCTGGGGGATTGATGTGAGAGGAGAGGCACCTATCGAAGGCTATGACCTCATCGGCGATGTGCACGGCTGCGGCGCCACGTTGGCCGCACTACTGGAAAAACTCGGCTATCACCAGCGTGGCGGGGTCTACCGCCACCCCAGAAGACGCGCCATCTTCCTCGGCGACCTGATCGACCGCGGGCCGCGCATCCGGCTGGCCGTCTCCATCGTGCGGCGCATGGTGGAGGAGGGCGAAGCCCATATTGTGATGGGCAACCACGAGTACAACGCCCTGGCCTATTGCCACCGGGCGCCGGCTCACCTGGGGCGGGAATGGCTGCGCGACCATACGCCGCGCCACAACCGTATCATCAAGGAAACCCTCGACCAGTACCGCGACCATCCCGCCGAATGGGAGGAGACGTTGGCATGGTTCTTCGAGATTCCGCTGTTCCTGGAACTGCCCGAACTGCGGGTGGTGCACGCCTGCTGGGACCAGGCGCTGATCGAGGCGCTACGCCGGCAATATCCCGACGGGCGCATCGACGAAGCCTTCCTCGAGGCCTCGATGGTGCCGGGCACGCAGCCGTTCCAGATCATGGATCGGCTGACTCGCGGCTCTCACCTGACGCTGCCGGAAGGCATCGAGATCCACTCCGGCGACGGCTTCACCCGGCGCAGCTTCCGCACCCACTTCTGGGCCAGGGAGCCGCGCACCTGGGGCGACGTGATCTTCCAGCCCGACAACCTGCCGGGCCGCCTGGAAGATCGCATGCTCACCGATGCGGAGCGAGCGCGACTGAGTCATTACGACCTCGGCCAACGGCCGCTCTTCATCGGCCACTACTGGTGCGAGGGCATACCGGCGCTGCCCACCGCCAACATCGCCTGCCTGGACTACAGCGCGGTGAAGTTCGGCCGCCTGGTCGCCTACCGCTGGAGCGGCGAGCGGCGCCTCGACGCCAACCATTTCGTGTGGGTGCGCGTGCCTCAGGAAGAAGAGGCGCGCCCCAGGCCCTGGGAGATCGACTTTGACTGAAGAGATGGCGCGTCTGCTGTTTATACAAAACATTACAAATTATTTTTCAAGCGTCCTGAACTTCGCTGCGCATTGCTTATCTGAGTAGGTGTTCCCTTGAATGATCCCTTGCTCTTATCCGGCGGCCCCCTTCCGCCGGATTTTTCTTTTACGACGGGCAACGCCCTCTTGCGGCGCCGTGCCAGCTCCATTTCGGACCGCTGCCTGAATTCCCGCCGGGGCTGCGCCACTCGGTCCTTCGCCACGCCAACGTTGAGATGCGGACGTCAGCCAAGCATCATATTCGAAAGAACCGAACCGGAACGATGCCATGTACCGTGTGATGCTGTTTCCCCATGACACCGACACGCGCGAGCTGCGACGTGCCCTGTGGGCCCACCGAATCGGCCATCGCTTCACCGAAGATGAGGAGGGGCAAGTACTGTGGCTGGCCAACCTGGAGCAGCATGACGCCCTGATGCAGCTGCTGTCGCGCTGGGAGCGCGGCGAGCCGGTCATGCCGCGCCAGCGGCGCCAGGGCCAGGGCGGGGCCTCGCTGGCGGTTCCCTTTCGCCAGGCCCCCGTCACCGCCACAGTGCTGGCACTGAGCCTGCTGGTCTTTGCCCTGATGGCCGTGCTGGGCGACATCGTGGTCGCCATGCTCACCATCGTTCCCATTGGCGTGGTCAACGGCAGCCTGGCCTTCGGCAGCCTGGCCGACGCGCTGGCCTCGGGGCAGGTGTGGCGGCTGCTGTCGCCGGCCTTCCTGCATTTCGGCTGGATGCACCTGATTTTCAACATGCTGTGGCTGTGGTACTTCGGCCGCCAGGTGGAAGCCCTGCAGGGCAGCGGGCGCATGCTGGCGCTGGTGCTCATCTCCGGCATCGGCGCCAACCTGGCCCAGTACGCCACCGGCACCGTGCTGTTCGGCGGCATGTCGGGAGTCGATTTCGCGCTGCTCGGCTATGTCTGGCTGATGTCGCGCCGCGCGCCGCACAGCGGCTTCTTCGTGCCGCAGATGCTGGTGGTGTTCATGCTCGGCTGGATGGTGTTCACCATGACCGACATGGCTGCGGCGGTGGGCTTCGGCAACGTGGCCAACGAGGCGCACCTGGGGGGCTGGTCGTGGGCCTGGCGATGGGGTGGTATTATTCGGGTCGTGCACGCCGCCTTTGATCGAGAGAGTTTCCCGAGAGAGTTCCCAATGAGCGATATGACCTTCGAGCGCATGATCCGCCAGATGACGCCTGCCATCTACGAGAGCCTCAAGCAGGCGGTGGCGCTGCGCAAATGGCCCGACGGGCGGCTGCTGACCGCGGAGCAGACCGAGCTGTGCCTCGAGGCGGTGATTCGCTACGAGCACGAGAACCACGTGCCCGAGGAGCTGCGCGTGGGCTATCTTCAGCAGCGCACCTGCGGCAGCGCCAGCAGCGGCACCGACGTGCCGCCGGAGCTCGCCGGCCTGGCTCGGGACGCCTCGCGTGACTGAGGGGCTGATCGAGGCCGCCTCCGTTGTGCAGGGCTGCCTGAGCAAGATGGCCGTCGCGCCGGGCGAGCAGGGCGGCGCGGTGCGCTACACGCTGCGTGCCGGCGAGCATCGCCTCGACCTGAATGCGCGGCTCGGCCAGCCGCTGCGGCTGCAGTGGACCGGCGCGATCGCCTGTACCCACTGCGGCCGGGCGACCAGGAAGAGCTTCGCCCAAGGCTATTGTTACCCCTGCTTCAAGAAGCTGGCCCAGTGCGATACCTGCATCGTCAAGCCCGAGACCTGCCACTTCGACGCCGGCACCTGCCGTGAGCCGGAGTGGGCCGAACGCCACTGTTTCCAGCCCCACGTCATCTACCTGGCGAATTCGTCCGGCCTCAAGGTAGGCATCACCCGCGGTACCCAGGTGCCCACGCGCTGGCTCGATCAGGGCGCGATCCAGGCGCTGCCGATCCTGACGGTCGAGACGCGTCAGCAGTCGGGTCTGGTCGAGGTGTTGTTCAAGGAGGAGGTGGCCGACCGCACCAACTGGCGCGCCATGCTCAAGGGCGAGGTCGAGCCGCTGGATCTCGTGACCGAGCGCGACCGCCTGCTGGCGCGTCTGGAGAGCGGGCTTGGCCAGCTACGCCAGCGCTTCGGTGCCGATGCCATTCGCCTGCTCGACGAGCCGCCGGTCACTTTCGACTACCCGGTGCTGGAGCATCCGCGCAAGATCGTCTCGCACAACTTCGACAAGCAGCCCGAGGTGGCCGGCACCCTGGTGGGGCTCAAGGGGCAGTATCTGATCCTCGACAGCGGCGTGATCAACCTGCGCAAGTTCACCGGCTACGAGGTGGCGGTGAGCTGACCTGGGCACGGAACTGAGCGCAGCCGAGAGGCTGCGCTATGCTCCCCGAAGAGACGTCGTTGCGAGGGAGCCGTCATGAGCACGATGCGCGCCATGCGCCTGCATGCCCCCGGTCAGCCGCTGCGGCTCGAAAGCGTGCCCAGGCCGACGCCCGCTGCAGGGCAGGTGCAGTATCGCGTGCTGGCCTGTGGCGTGTGCCGCACCGACCTGCATGTGGTGGACGGCGAGCTGCCTTCGCCCGTCCTGCCCTTGGTTCCCGGTCACGAGATCGTCGGTGAGGTTACCGCGGTGGGTGCGGACGTGCAGCACCTGGGGGTGGGCATGCGCATCGGCGTGCCCTGGCTGGGGTGGACCTGCGGCGAGTGCGAGGCCTGCCTGGCCGGTCGCGAGAATCTCTGCTCCCACGCGCGCTTCACCGGCTATACCCTCGATGGCGGCTACGCCGAGTACGGCGTGGCCGATGCCCGCTACTGTTTCCCCTTGATCGCCGAGGACGCCCAGGCCGCAGCACCGCTGCTATGCGCGGGGTTGATCGGCTATCGCACCTGGCGCCTGGCCGGAGGCGAGCAGAACCGGCGCCTCGGCATCTACGGCTTCGGCGCCGCGGCGCATATCCTCGTGCAGCTCGCCGTGGCGCGTGGGCAGCGAGTCTATGCCTTCACCCGGCCGGGCGACGACGCGGCCCGGGCCTTCGCCCGGCGGCTCGGCGCCGTGTGGGCCGGCGACGCCGACCAGACGCCGCCGGAGCCCCTCGATGCCGCACTGCTGTTCGCCCCGGTGGGGGAGCTGGTGCCCCTGGCCCTGGCGCAGGTGCGTCCGGGCGGTACGGTGGTTTCCGGCGGTATCCACATGTCCGACATTCCTGCCTTCCCCTATCGCCTGCTGTGGCAGGAGCGCAGCGTCAAGTCGGTGGCCAACCTCACCCGGCAGGACGGCGAGGAGTTCCTGGCCCTGGCCCCCACGGTGCCGATTCGCACCGAGACGCACGCCTACCCGCTGGACCGGGCCAACCAGGCGCTGAGCGACCTGCGCGAGGGCCGGCTGACGGGAGCTGCCGTCATCGTGCCTTGAGCCGTCACTCGAACAGGTCGCCCTGCGCTCGGGGCGGGCGGAACGCGGTGACGTCGAGCTGTCGCGATTCGCTGGTGGCCGGGTCGTTGAGGCCCAGCCGTCGGCAGATCTTGTCGAAGCGCTGGGCGATCAGCTCGGCGAACACTCCTCGCCGCGCATGCGCTTGCCGAAGCGGCTGTCGTAGTCGGCACCGCCGCGACTCTGCCGCACCAGACTCATCACCTTGCGTGCCCGCTCGGGGTAGTGGGCCTCCAGCCAATCCTCGAACAGCGGCGCCACCTCCCGTGGCAGGCGCAACAGCGTCCAGCCGGCCCACTGCGCGCCGGCGTCCCGTGCCGCTGCCAGCAGGCGGTCCAGCTCATGGTCGGTCAGGCCCGGTATCACCGGCGCCACCATCACCCCCACCGGGATGCCGGCCTCGTGCAGCCGCTGCACGGTGCGCAGGCGCGCGGCGGGGAGGCGGCCCGGGGCTCCAGGCTGCGCTTGAGCTCGGTGTCGAGGCTGATCAGGCTGATCGACACCCGCACCAGCCGCCGGCGGGCCAGCTCCCCCAGCAGGTCCAGATCGCGCAGGATCAGTGCGCTCTTGGTGATGATCGACACCGGGTGGCGACACTCGAGCAGGAAGCCCAGTATCTCGCGGCTGGTGCCGCGCTCCGCCTCCAGCGGCTGATAGCAGTCGGTGTTGCCGGAGAAGGCGATGGGGCGACACACGTAGCTGCGCTTGCAGAACTCCTCGCGCAGGCGATCCACCAGGCCGCTGCGGGCAATCAGCCGGGTCTCGAAGTCGATGCCCGGCGACATGTCCCAGTAGGCGTGGCTCGGTCGCGCATAGCAGTAGATGCAGCCGTGTTCGCAGCCGCGGTAGGGGTTGAGGGAGCGGTCGAAGGCCAGATCCGGGAGTCGTTCCACGCCAGCGCGCTGCGCGCCCGCTCCTCGCTGACCACCGTGGCCAGGCGCGTCGGCATCTCCTCCTGCCACCAGCCGTCGTCCTCCGTTTCGCTGTGGGTGGGGGCGAATCGGTTGCTGGGATTGTAGGTGGCGCCGCGACCCTTGCGCGTTTGCTTGATGTCGAAGTGGGGCATGGCGAGCCTTCATTTAACTGTATTCATATACAGTATAGTGGGGCATTAGCCAGGTGCCAATCGTCAACGGCTTCACCTGGCGGGCATTTGCCCGGGGTTTCCTTTACGCTTTGCCGTATGGATGCCATCTCCGATAGTCAATCCGAGCGCCAGGGCGAGGCGCTCTACTCGGTTCAGGGGCTGTGGTGCACCAGTTGCGCCCTGGCCGTCGAGGCTCAGCTGGCCCGCATGCCCGGCGTCAGCGCCGCCAGCGTGCACTACCCCAGTGCCACCCTGCTGGTGCAGGGGCAGCCGCCGGCGCTCGAGGAGGCGCGGCTGGCCGCCGCCGTGAGCCGGCTCGGCTACCGCCTCGGTCCCCCGAAGCGATAGGCGATGCCGAAGCGCGGCTCGATGCCGAGAGCCGCTATCTCACCCTGCGGCTGCTCATGGCCGTGGCCTTCGGCATGTGGACCATGCTCGCCTCGCTGCTGATCTATGCCGGTGCCATGCCCAGTGCCGAGCTGGACGTGATCATGGCCTGGGTTTCGGGCGCATTCGCCCTGCCGGTCGTCACTTACGTGGCACTGCCGTTCTACCGTGCCGGCTGGCGCACGACCCGAGCATGGCGACCCGGCATGGATGCGCTGGTGGCGCTGGGCGCGCTGACGGCGGTGGGCGTATCGCTGTGGCTGCTGATGCTGGGCTCGCCGGAGGTCTATTTCGATACCGCGGTGATGTTGGTCACCCTGCTGCTGGTCGGTCGGCTGGTGGAAACCCTGTGCCGCCACCGCGGGCTGCGTGCGCTCCAGGCGTTGCATCGGCCGCCGGCGCAGGTACAGCGCTGGGTGGCGGATGCCTGGCACTCCTGTGCGCTGGAAGCGGTGGCGGTGGGGGATCGGCTGCGCGTCGAGCCCGGCGAGACCCTGCCGCTGGATGGCGTCCTCCGCGATGGCGAAGCGCTGCTCGACCTCTCACCGCTGACCGGCGAAAGCGCGCCGCGGCGCTGCCTGCCGGGCGATGCCGTGGCGGCCGGCTGCCGTAACCTCGGTGCGGCGCTGGTATTCGAGGTCACCGCGCCCGCCGGCGAGTGTCGTCTGGACCGGCTGCGCGAGCAGATGTGGTGGCAGCAGGCGCGCAAGGGCGAGCTGCAGCGGCTGGCGGATCGCTTCGCCGGCTGGCTCAGCCCCTGGCGGTGGTGCTGGCGTTGCTCACCCTGGTGGCGACCTGGCTGGCCGGCGTGCCGACCGAGGAGGCCTGGGTGAGGGCGCTGTCGGTGCTGGTAGTGGCCTGCCCCTGCGCCGTGGGCCTGGCGATTCCCCTGGCCGGTCTGGCGGGCAGCGGCCAGGCCCTGGAGCGCGGCGTGGTGATTCGCGACCCGGGGGCCTTCGAGACGCTGGCGCGAATCCGCAGCGCCGCCTTCGACAAGACCGGCACCCTCACCGCCGGGGAGCCGCAGGTGCAGGCCATGTACTCGGCGGCCAACCTGTCTGAACCGGAGCTGCTGGCGCTGGCCTCGGTGGCGGCGCGTGGCAGCGAGCACCCGTTGGCGCGGGCCGTGCGTCGCTATGTTCAAGATGCCCAGGATGCCGGGGCGGGCGGGGAGCTCGAGATCGTGCAGACCGAGGAGGTCGGCGGACGCGGGCGCCGGGTCTCACTTGGCGATGGGCGAGAGCTGCTGCTGGGCAGCCGTGCCTGGCTCGCCGAGCAGGGCGTTGCCACTGAGCAGGCCGCCGACTCGGGAGAGAGCGAAGTGCTGCTGGCCTGCGACGTTGCCCTGCTGGCGCGCTTCACCCTGGGCGAGACGGCCCTGCCCGGCACCGCAGAAACGCTGGCCGAGTTGCGCCGTCACGGCCTCGCGCTGGCGCTGATCAGCGGCGACAGGGCGCCGGCGGTAAGGCGGCTGGCGGATGCGGTGGGCATGAAAGCGGAGGAGTGCTATGCCGGGCGCAGCCCCGAGGCCAAGGCCAAGCTGCTGGCGGCCATGCCGCAGCCGTCGCTCTACGTTGGCGACGGGCTCAACGACGTGGTGGGGCTGGCCACCGCCAGCGTCGGCGTGGCGCCGCTGGGTGCCAATAGCACGGTGCAGGAGGGCGCCAGCGTGGCGCTGCTGAAGCCCGGGGTGGCCGGGGTCGAGGTGGCCTGGCGCCTGGCGCACCGCACGCGCCGGGTGATGCGCCAGAATCTGGTGCTCTCCGGCATCTACAACCTGCTGGCACTGGGGCTGGCGGTGGCCATGCCGATTCCGCCTCTGATAGCGGTGCTGGCCATGGTGGCCAGCTCGCTCAGCGTAGTGGCGAATTCGGCACGCCTGGCCCTGGCCGGCGAGCAGGAGCCCCAGGTACGACAGCAGAGCCAGCAGGTGGGAGCGCTGGGCACGGCGCCGTGACAGGCCGAGCCAGCCTGTTAAGATGGCGGCTGCCCCACGCCCTATCAGGATACGCTCATGCTTGCCGATACCCTGGCCGCCATCGTACCGGTCGATGACGCTCTCGCCCCCGCCGTGCAGACACGCCTCGACAACCTCACCAAGCCCCCGGCAGCGCTGGGTCGTCTCGAATCGCTGGTCATCCAGCTTGCCTGTCTGAGCGGCAGCGCTGCGCCTGCGGTGAGCCCGCCCGGGGTGATCGTCTTCGCCGCCGACCATGGCGTGGTCGAAGAGGGCGTGTCGGCCTTTCCCCAGGAGGTCACGGCGCAGATGGTGGCCAACTTCGCCGCTGGCGGCGCCGCCATCAACGTCTTCGCTCGGCAAATCGGTGCGCGGCTCGAGGTCGTCGACGTGGGGGTGAAGGGTACCGTCGAAGGTGAGGGCGTGGTCCACGACAAGGTGCGCCCCGGCACCGCCAATTTCGCCCGCGAGGATGCCATGAGCCTGGCCGAGGCCCAGCGCGCCATCGAGGTCGGCATACGTGCCGCCGCGCGCAGCCAGCGCCGCCGGCTGCTGCTGCCTGATCGTCGGTGAGATGGGCATTGCCAACACCACCGCCAGCAGCGCCCTGCTGGCCGCCCTGAGCGGGCGGCCGGTGACCCGCCTGGTGGGGCAGGGGACGGGCATCGATATCTCGCGCCTGGCCCACAAGGCCGGGGTGATCGAAAGCGCCCTGGCGGCTCGCGATGCCGACCCCACCCGGCCCATGGAAGTACTGGTCAAGCTCGGCGGGCTGGAGATCGCCGCCATGGCCGGCGCCTACCTGGGTGCGGCCGCCCGGCGCATGCCGATCCTGGTCGACGGCTTCATCGCCACGGTGGCGGCGCTGGTGGCCTGCCGGCTCGTGCCTGCGCTGCACGGCTACCTGATCTTCGGCCACCGTTCCTGCGAGCCGGGCCACGACGTGGCGCTGGAGCTGCTCGAGGCCGAGCCGCTGCTCGACATGCAGCTGCGCCTGGGTGAGGGCACCGGAGCGGCACTCGCCTTCCCGCTGCTCGAAGCCGCCTGCCGCATGCTGAGCGAGATGGCCACTTTCGATTCGGCCGGGGTGGCTGGCGCTGCCCCTGAGTCATGAGCGCCGAGGCATGAGCGTCGAGCCGCTGAGCCTGGCCCTGCTGGCACTGCTGCTGGGGGCCATCGCGCTGGATCTGCTGATCGGCGACCCGCCCTGGCTTCCCCATCCGGTGGTCGCCATGGGGCGGTTGATCGAGGTGCTGGAGCGTCGCTGGAACCACGGCAGCCCGCGAGCCCGTCGCTGCAAGGGCTTTCTGCTCACCGGTTGCGTGGTGGCGCTCGTCTATGCGCTGGCCTGGAGTGGGCTGACGCTGCTCGCCTGGCTGCACCCCTGGCTGGGGCGCATCGGCGAACTGCTGTTGCTGGCCAGCGCGCTTGCCATCAAGGGCCTGCGCGATGCCGCCTTCGCGGTGGCCGACCCGCTGGTCAAGGGCGACCTCGCAGGTGCGCGCCGGGCCGTTGCGATGATCGTGGGGCGCGACACCGAGTCCTCGACGAGGCCGGCGTGACCCGGGCCACGGTGGAAACCGTGGCCGAGAACACGGTCGACGGCATCACCGCGCCGCTGTTCTGGGCGCTGCTCGGCGGGGCGCCGCTGGCGCTGGCCTACAAGGCGGTGAACACCCTGGACTCCATGGTCGGCCATCGCAGCGAGCGCTACGCCGATTTCGGCTACGCTTCGGCCAGGCTCGACGACCTGGCCAACTGGGTGCCGGCCCGGCTCACCGCCCTGAGCATGTGGCTGGCCGCCCTGGCGCTGCCGGGGGCGCGCTGGCAGGGGTGCGTAGACAGAGGGCACTGGCCGGCACCTGGCGCGAGGCGCCGGGCCACCCCAGCCCCAACGCCGGCTGGCCCGAAGCGATGATGGCGTACCTGCTCGGCGTGCAGCTCGGCGGCACCAATACCTACGGCGGGCGGGTCTCAGAGCGGGTAAGGCTGGGCGAGCCGCACGAGCCGCTGCGGGTCGTCCATATCGAACGTGCCGTGCGCCACATGCATGGCGCCTGGGCCGTGTTCTTCCTGCTGATGGCCGCCGTGGCCGGGGTGCGGAGCGCCTGGGCATGAGCGAGGAGAGACGCATGAGCGACTGGCCGAGCCATGGCGGGCGCCCCGAGCAGCTGCTGCCGCGCTTCGGCCTCGCTGGCGACAGTGAGGTCATCGACTTCAGTGCCAACCTCAACCCGCTGGGGCCGCCGCCCTGGTTGGCGCAACGGCTCGCCGCCAGCGTGGCGAAACTCGCCGTCTATCCCGACCCTGACTATGGCGAGGCGCGAGACGCTATCGCCATGAGCGAAGGGCTCGGGCCCGAGAAGGTAAGGCTCACCAACGGCGGCGCCGAGGCGATCTTCCTCGCCGCGGCGCTGCTGGCCAGGCAGGGGTGCGTCGGGCCGCGATCGTGCAGCCCACCTTCGGCGAGTATGAGCGGGCCTGCCGCCACTACGGCATCGCCGTGGAGCACGTCGAGCTGGCGCCGGGCAGTTTTGCGCTGGATGAGGCGAGTGCCGCTGAGGCCATGCGCGATGCCGGCGCGTTGTTCCTGTGCCGCCCCAACAACCCCACCGGCACGCTGATCGAGCGCGGGATCGTCGAGCGCCTGCTGGTAGCGGGCCAGCGCCACGGCGCCATGCTGGTGGTGGACGAGGCGTTCATCGATTTCGTCACGCCGGACGAGCGGCTCACGCCGCTGCTGGCTCGCTTCGACAACCTGCTGCTGCTGCGCTCGATGACCAAGCTGTATGCCATTCCCGGCCTGCGGCTGGGCTACCTGCTGGGCTCAGCCGCTGCGGTAAACGCTATTGCCGAGTTGCAGCCGCCGTGGAGCGTCAACGCCCTGGCGGCGGGGCTGGTCGCGCCGCTGCTGGCGGACCGGGACTATCTGGCGCGAACCCGCGCCTGGCTCGACGCCGAGCGCCCCTGGCTGCAGGGCGAGCTCGCGGCGCTGGGCCTCGACGTCGTGCCGTCCCACGCCAACTTCCTGTTGTTCAGGGATGCTCGGCTTCAGGATGCTCGCGGCGGGTCGATGCCGGCGCTGCTGGAACACCTGGCGCGCGGCGGCATTCTCGTCCGTCATACCCACCATTTCATCGGCCTCGAGGGCGCCTGGCTGCGGGTGGCGGTGCGCTCGCGACCGGAGAACCGGGCGCTGGTCGAGGCCATTGCGCGTTGGAGACATCCATGATCGCTTTCATCAGCGGCGGGGCACGCTCCGGCAAGAGCACCCATGCCGAAGCCTTGGCACGACGCTGGCAGGCCGAGCGGGGCGGGGCGCGCTACTACCTGGCGACCGCCAGGAGCGGCGGCGACGGCGAGTGGCAGGCCCGCATCGGCCGTCATCGGCAAGTCCGGGGCGAGGGCTGGATCACCCTGGAGGAGCCGGTGGATCTCATCGCCGCCCTCGAGCGGGTGGCGCCCGGCAGCACGCTGCTGCTCGACTGCCTGACCCTGTGGGCCAGCCAGCTGCTCTATGCAAGCGAGTATGCCGGCGAGCTCGACGAGGCGCGGGGCATTGCCATGCTCGAGCGCCTGCTGGCCGAGGCCCGGCGACGCGACGTGGCGCTAGTGATCGTCTCCAACGACGTCAACGAGGGCATGCCCCCGAGGACGCCGAGGTGTGGCGCTACCTGGCTTTTCTGCAGCGGGCTCACCGCCTGGTGGCGCAGGAGGCGGACGAGGTGATCCAGGTGATGGCCGGGCTGCCGCAGGTGTGGAAACGCCGTGGCGAGGAGCGCTCATGAAAGACGTCGCCTTTGGCCTGGTGCTGGCGCTGCAGTTCCTCACCCGGCTGCCGCTGCCCTTCGCCTGCCCCTGGACGCCGGCCACCCGGCGCTGGGCGGTGCGCTGCTATCCGCTGGTTGGCGTGCTGCTCGGCGGCCTGCTGGTGGCGGCGGCCGCGCTGCTCGAGAACCTGCTACCCGCACCGCTGCTGGCGCTGGCGCTGCTCACGCTGTGGGTGGCGCTCTCCGGCGGGCTGCACCTGGACGGCCTGATGGACGTGGCCGACGCCCTGGGCAGCAACGCGCCGCTGGAGCGCAAGTGGGAGATCATGAAGGATCCCCATGTGGGCAGCTTCGGCATCCTGGCGCTGGTGTTCCTGCTACTGTGGAAGGCCGCGCTGCTGTTCGTGCTGCTCGACGCCGGCGCCAGCCTGCTGCTGCTGGTGATGATCCTGGGGCTGGGGCGCTTTTCTGCCGTGGCGCTGCTGGTGCTGGCTCCGGCGGCGCGGCCCGAGGGCATGGCTGCCAGTTGGAAGCGCGATCTTTCACCGCGCGATCTCTGGCTTGCGGCGCTGCCGCTGCTGCCGCTGGCCGCGCTGGCGCCGGGAGGCGTGTGGCTGTGCCTTGCACTGGCGCCGTTCCTGATGCTCTATGCCTGGGGCATGCTGCGCGCCTTCAAGGGCATCAACGGCGATATCGTCGGAACCGCAATCGAGGGAGGAGAGCTATGGCTGCTGCTGGTCGCCTGGAGCTGGTGGTCGTTCGTCACGGGGTGACGCAGTGGAATCGCGAGCGTCGCTACCAGGGGCAGCGCGACATCCCGCTGCTGCTACCCGAGGCCTTGCCTGGTCTCGACCGGCTGCGCGAGGCGCTGGAGGAGCAAACCTTCGATGCCGTGCACTGCAGCGATTTGACCCGCTGCCGGCAGACCCTGGCGCACGTGGTCGAAGGGCGAGAGGAGAGCTGGCCGACGCACTTGGATGCGCGCTTGCGCGAACTCGACTTCGGCGACTACGAGGGGCGCACCTACGAAGAACTGGAAACGCTGCCCGCCTATCGCGCCTGGATCGACACCGCGGGCGAGCAGGCGCCGCCCGGCGGCGAATCCACCGCCGAGCTGCGCCAGCGGCTCGACGCCTGGTTCGCCGACCTCGTGAACGGCTGCTCGCCACACGGCCATCATCGCGTGCTGGTGGTCTGCCATGGCGGCGTGATTCGCGAGCTGCGCCGCCGCTTCGAGGGCATCGGCTTCTGGGAGGGGGCGTCGTCCAGGCCGAGGGGCGCCGATTCACCTTCGCTCATGACGGAGGGCGCTGGCAATGCAGCTTTTCATCGGCGGTACCTGCGCCGGCAAGCGCGACGCCGTAAGGCAGCGCTTCGACGCCCCGCATTGGCACTCCGCTCATGCGCGAGACCGGCTCGAGGCGTGGCCTTCGGTGGCCGACAGCTCATGCCTGGTGCTGGAGGGCTGGGAGCGCTGGATCGGCGAGCGGCTCGCCGCCGAGCCCGACGACGACCGGCTGCGCCAGGCCATGGTGCGGGAGCTCGATGCGCTGCGGGCCTGGGAGGCCGAACGCGGCGGCCAGGCGGTGCTGATCCTGCTCGAGATGGGCCGCGGCATCGTGCCCTCGGCCGCGAGAACCGGCGCCTGCGCGACCTCAACGGCTGGCTGGTCCAGGATGCCGCGGCCCGCTGTGAGCAGGCCTGGTGTGTGCGGCACGGCTTGGTGAAATCGCTAACTCGTTGATCTGGCTCAGTCTCGTGGGGCCGCTCGATTGACGTATCCCCGCCGCGCTGATAGCGTACGCGCACTCTCAGGTGCCTCATCGCAGTTTTGAGGTTAAACGGGAAGTCGGTGACCTTTCTTCGAATTGGAGAAAGAGCATTCCGACGCTGCCCCCGCAACGGTGATCGAGTATGGGTCCATCATCATGCCACTGTGCTCTGCATGGGAAGGCGATGGGCCTGAAGCGTTTCGCTTCGCTCGTCAGCCCGGAGACCGGCCGGAGAGGACATGCCGGGTTGCGGTGGGCAACTTCGAGGCAGGGTAGAAGCCGCCGTTCTCCTCTCTTCCCTTCTCGACCCCTTCACGCCGCCCCGGCTTCGCATAGAAGACCGTGCGGGTAGGCACGGCGAGCAAGGGAATCGGAATGAAAACCAAGCAAAATCTGGCTGCGCAGGGCCTGGCCGCCTTCGGTCTGGCCGCGCTTCCCCTGGCCGTTCAGGCCCAGGCCACGGCTGTCGACACCGTCGCCCTCAATCCCATGGTGGTCACCGCCACCCTGGCACCACGCACCGCCGACGAGACGCTCTCCTCGGTGACCGTACTCGATGAGGCCACCCTGCGTCGCCAGGACCCCACCAGCGTGACCGACCTGCTGCGTGGCCAGCCGGGGGTGGATGTCACCACCAACGGCAGCTTCGGCAAGAACAGCAGCGTATATCTGCGCGGTACCGGCAATGAGTCTGCCGTGCTGATGATCGACGGCATTCGCCTGCGTTCGGCAACGTCGGGGGCGCAGCCTGGCACTATCTCGACCCGCGCATGTTCCAGCGTGCCGAGATCGTGCGTGGCCCCCGCGGCAGCCTCTACGGCGCCGATGCGGTGGGCGGCGTAGTGCAGCTGTTCACTCATGAGGCACAGGAGGGCGGCCCGCATCCGAGCGTCTCCGTGGGCGGCGGCTCCTTCAATACGCAGCGCTACAGCGCCGGGCTCTCTGGTGAGAACGGCGGCACCCGCTATAGCTTCGCCGGCAGTCATTTCTCCACCGATGGCGCCCCGATTCGCCGCGATGGTGAAGATAAAGGGTATGACAATACGACTGGCTTGGTGCGTCTTGCCCATACATTTGAAGGTGGTGCTGAGGTAGGCATGTTGGCGCTGCGCGCCCGCGGCAATACCGAGTTTGACGGTGGTGAAACTGACTTCGTCCAGCAGGTCGCGGGAGTGTATGGCGAGCTGCCTGTCACTGACAGTCTGCGCAGCCGCCTGACCCTGAGCGAAGCGCGGGATGAACAAGACAACTTCGGCGACAACAGGATACTCACCTCTATTTTCGATACTCGCACCCATACCTTGCGCTGGGAGAACACTCTTAATGTCGGCTTTCATGAGCTGATCGGTGGGTTCGAATACAGCGAGGACAAGGTCAGCGGCACGACCTACTTTGACGAGACAAGCCGCGACAACAGTGCGGCCTTTGCCCAAGGCCTCTTCGATTTTGCACCATTTTCCGTTCAGGCAGCGCTACGCCACGATGACAATGAGGCCTTTGGTGAAGAAATTACCGGCAGCATGGCGCTAGGCTACGACCTGGATGCCCACCATACGCTCAGGGCCAGCTATGGCACCGCCTTCAGGGCTCCTACCTTTAACGAACTCTTTTTCCCTTTCACTGATTATGGTTACGGCTTCACATTTGAAGGCAACCCCGACTTGAAGCCAGCAACCTCGAAGACGTGGGAAATAGGAGCGCGTGGCCAATATCGAAACTGGTTCTGGGATGCAGCCCTCTATCAGTCCGATATCGACAACCTGATTGTGAATGTCGACACTACGGGTGACGACCTAGTAAACACCACGGGGAATGTCGACCGTGCGCGCATTCGGGGCATCGAGCTGGCGGCTGGCGCCGAGGTCGACGACTGGACCTTGGCTGCGGCGCTGACCTGGACTGACCCGGAAGACCGAGAAATGGGCAACAGGTTGCGCCGGCGCTCCTCTCAAACGGCGCGCTTCGACGTGGATCGCGAACTAGGCGAGTGGTCACTGGGAGGCTCCTGGATTCTGCAGGGCTATCGTTATGAAAATGCCGCCAACACGGATCGCATCGGCGGCTTTGGGCTGGTCAATCTGCGTGCCGGCTGGCAGTTCGCGCCGCTATGGTCGGCTCGCCTGACGGTCGATAACGCGCTCGACAAGGAATACGAGACCGCTCGTGACTACCTCAATGCCGGCCGTGCGGCCTTCGTCAGTGTCCACTTCGGCCAGTAAGGGTCTAGTCGGCGGGGCCCTTGGCCCCGCTGCATTTTCCTGTGCCTTGCTGACGCTGGCCCTGTCGGGGCCAGTGGCCGGCGAGGCGCATGCCGGCACGCTGTGCGCCATCGACGACCGCGAGCGGGAGGTGTGCCTCGGGCAGCCTGCCCAGCGCATCGCCGCGCTCTCGCCGGGCGCCACCGAGCTGGTCTATGCCGCCGGGGCGGGGAGAAGGTGGTTGCGGTGGTGGCCTACAGCGACTATCCGCCCGAGGCGCAAGAGGTCCAGTCGGTGGGCAGCCATACCCGCATGGATCTTGAGGCCCTGGTGACACTGTCCCCCGACCTGGTGATCGGCTGGATGACCGGCAACCCGCCCGAGCAGCTCGAGACCCTCGAGGCGCTGGGCATGCCGGTGTTCTACATCGAGCCGCGGGACTTCGAGGGCGTTTCCAGTGCCATCGAGCGCCTGGCGCTGCTGGCCGATACCCGAGAGGCTGGGGAGCGCGTGGCGGCCGAGTTCCGCGACGGCATGGCGGCGCTGGCCGAGCGCTACGCCGACGCTGCGCCGGTGCCTGTCTTCTATCAGGTGTGGGACGAGCCGCTGATGACCATCAACGATGAGCACCTGATCGGCAAGGTGCTGACCCTGTGCGGCGGGGCTAATGTGTTCGGCGAGCTGTCGCGGCTGGTGCCGCGCATCGACGACGAGTCGGTGCTGGCCGCCGACCCCGAGGCAATACTCGCCGGCGGCATGGGCGAAGAGAACCGCGACTGGCTGACCCATTGGCAGCAGTACCCGAGCCTGACCGCCGTCGAGCGCGACAACCTCTACTTCATTCCGCCCTCGCTGATCCAGCGCCCCACGCCGCGGCTGCTGGAGGGCAGCCGGCTGTTCTGCGAGAAGCTCGACCGTGCCCGCGCCAAGCGCTGAGGTGATCGATCGCATGCCCCGGCGCTCGCTATGGCCGCCGCTTGCCGCGCTGGCCCTGGTGGGGCTGGCGGCGCTGCTGTTCTCCGTCACGCTAGGCAGCGCTGCGCTGTCGCTGGGCGACGTCTGGGCGGTGGCCCGCGGCGAAGGCAGCCCTCTGGCACGCACGCTGATCCTCGACCTGCGCATTCCGCGTTCGTTGTCGGCATTTGCCGTGGGCGGCCTGCTTGCCGTGGCCGGTGCCCTGATGCAGGTACTGTTGCGCAACCCCTGGCCGACCCCTACGTGCTGGGCCTCTCCGGCGGCGCCTCGGTGGGGGCGCTGGCGGCGATGCTGGCGGGGCTGGGCGGGGCGGTGATCACCGGCTCGGCCTTCGCCGGGGCGTTTCTCTCCACGCTGCTGGTGTTCGGCCTGGCCCACGGTACCGGTAGCTGGACCCCTCGCGGCTACTGCTCACCGGTGTGGTGGTGGCCGCCGGCTGGGGGCGGTGATTACCCTGATGCTGGCGATAAGCCCCGCCGAGCGCCTGCCCGGCATGCTCTACTGGCTGATGGGCGACCTCTCCTATGCACGCACGCCCTGGCCGCCGCTGATCCTGCTGCTGCTGATCTGCCTGCTGCTGATGCCGCTGGGGCGCAGCCTCAACGTCATGGCGCGCGGCCCGCTGCAGGCAGCGGCGCTGGGGGTCAACGTGCGCCCGCTGGAGTGGACGATCTATGTCGTTGCCAGCGTGCTGACCGCCACCGCGGTGACCACCGCCGGCAGCATCGGCTTCGTCGGTCTGGTGGTGCCGCACATGCTGCGCCTGGTGCTGGGCAACGATCAGCGCCTGATCCTGCCGGCCTGCGCCCTGGCCGGCGGCACCCTGCTGGTGCTGGCCGACACCCTGGCGCGTACCATGATCGCCCCGGAGCAACTGCCGGTGGGGGTGATCACCGCGCTGCTCGGCGTGCCCACCTTCCTCTTCCTGCTGTACCGGAGCCGCTGATGAACCGCCTCGAGACTCGCGAGCTGGTGATCGACGTGCCGGGGCGGCGCGACGGGCGGGCGCTTGCGTTCAGCGTCGAGCCGGGGCAGGTGTGGGGCGTGCTAGGCCCCAACGGCGCCGGCAAGACCACGCTGCTGCACACCCTGGCCGGGCTGCGCGTGCCACGGGCAGGGCAGGTGCTGATCGATGGCCGTCCGCTGGCGGCGCTGGGCCGGCGGCAGGTGGCACGTACCCTGGGCCTGGTGTTCCAGGATCGCCACGACGGCTTTCCCGCCACGGTGCGCGAGACGGCGCTGATCGGTCGGCATCCATGGCTCTCGGCGTGGCAGATGGAGAGTGGCAAGGACCTGCGCCTGGCCGAGGCGGCGCTCGAACGGCTCGACGTCGATCACCTGGCCGAGCGCCTGGTCAGCACGCTCTCGGGGGCGAACGCCAGCGCCTGGCGATTGCCACGGTGCTGACCCAGGCGCCGCAGATCTGGCTCGCCGACGAGCCCACCAACCATCTCGATCTGCATCACCAGAGCGCGGTGATGGCGCTGCTCGCCGAGCAGGCCGCCGAGGGCCGTGCGGTGATGATGTGCCTGCACGACCTCAACCTGGCGGCGCGCTGGTGCGACCACCTGCTGCTGCTCTATCCCGACGGCGAGGCGTGCTGGGGGCCGGCCAGCAACATGCTGGTGCCCGCCGCCCTGGAGCGGCTCTACGGCCAGCGCCTGGCCACCGCCGAGATCGACGGCGCCCCCGTTTTCGTACCCGTGAGGTGATATGACGACATCGACGATTCGCGGCGAGGCTCATGCCGCCCTGATTACCGCTCCCGGCTCCGGCCAGGGCAAGTCCATGGTCACCGCGGCGCTGGCGCGGCTGCACCGCAATGCCGGGCGCAAGGTGAGAGTGTTCAAGCACGGCCCCGATTACCTCGACCCCATGGTCCAGGAGGTGGCCTCGGGCCAGCCGGTCTACCAGCTCCACCCCTGGATGACCGGCGAACACGAGTGTC
Source organism: Halomonas sp. E19 (assembly GCF_052439355.1). Classification (NCBI taxonomy): domain Bacteria; kingdom Pseudomonadati; phylum Pseudomonadota; class Gammaproteobacteria; order Oceanospirillales; family Halomonadaceae; genus Halomonas; species Halomonas sp. E19. Next base: position 774,608 of record NZ_JBNFWU010000001.1, read on the forward strand.
GTTGGCGCCTGGCCGAAGCGGCCCGTGACGCCGACCTGATCCTGGTGGAGGGCTCCATGGGGCTGTTCGACGGCGACCCGTCCAGCGCCGACCTGGCGATCCTGGCCGGGCTGCCGGCGCTGCCGGTGATCGACGCCTGGGGCATGGCCCAGACTTTCGGCGCCGTGGCTCAGGGGCTGGCCAACTACCATCCTGACCTCGCCATCCATGAGGTGATTGCCAACCGCATCGGCAGCCCCGGCCATGGCAGGCTGCTGGCGGAGAGCATGCCGGAGGGGCTCTCGCTGCTCGGGGCGATTCCACGCCACGAGGCGATGAAAATTCCCGACCGTCACCTGGGGCTGGTGCAGGCCGGCGAGCTGGCGGGGCTCGATGCCCAGCTCGACGCCGCCGCCGAAGTGCTCAAGGAGGCGGGCCTCGACCGCCTGCCGGCCAAGGTAACGCTCGAGGCCGAGGCGCCCGAGCCGCCGCCGCGGCTGCTCGAAGGCGTGCGCATCGGTGTGGCCCGCGACGACGCCTTCGCCTTCCTTTATCGCGCCAACCTTGACCTGCTCACGCTGATGGGCGCCGAACTGCGCTTCTTCTCGCCGCTGGCCGACAACGAGTTGCCCGGGTGCGACGCCCTGTGGCTGCCCGGCGGTTACCCGGAGCTGCACGGTGGAAAGTTCGCCGCCAACTCGCCAATGCTCGCTGCGATCCGCGGCCACCACGACGCTGGTCGGCCGATCCTGGCCGAGTGCGGCGGGCTGATGGCGTGCATGGAGTCGCTGGTCGACGGTGAAAGGCGCGAGCACGCCATGCTGGGACTGATGCCAGGCACCGCGCGCATGGCCGGCAAGCTCAGCGCCCTGGGCCTGCAAAGCCTCTCGACCGATGCCGGCGAGCTGCGCGGCCACACTTACCACCACTCGCTGCTGGAGACGCCGCTGGCACCGGTCGCCCATGCCCGCCGCCTGGCCGGCAGCCCCGCGGAGCCGGTCTTCGTAGAGGGCAGGCTGGTGGCCAGCTACTTCCACGGCTACTTCCCCTCGGCGCCGGCGCTGGCCGCCGCCATCTTCCGCGGTCAACCGCTGCGTTTCACTCAGGACAAGAACTAGGAGACGGCCATGCGCGATAACGCCAAGGACCCTCAGCGCCATGCCCAGCGCATGGCGGCCAAGCAGAAGATCATGCAGGCGCGTATCGCCGGAGCCCAGAAGGAGCAGGGCCTGCTGCTGGTGCTCACCGGCCCGGGCAAGGGCAAGAGCAGCTCCGGCTTCGGCATGCTGGCGCGTGCCTTGGGCCACGGCATGAAGGTAGGCGTGGTGCAGTTCATCAAGGGCACGCGGGAAACCGGCGAGGAGGCCTTCTTTCGTCAGGTGCCTGGCGTCGAGTATCACGTGATGGGCGAGGGCTTCACCTGGGATACCCAGGACCGCGAGCGCGACACCCGCGCCGCCGAGGCCGCCTGGGAGGTGGCCCGCGGCATGCTCAGCGATGCCAGCTTCGACCTGGTACTGCTCGATGAACTCAACATCGCTCTGCGCTACGACTACCTCGACCTCGATCGCGTGCTTGACGACCTGCAGGCGCGTCCGCCCATGCAGCACGTCGTGGTCACCGGCCGCTACGCTCCCGAGCAACTGATCGAGCTGGCCGATACCGTCACCGAGATGAAGGCGGTCAAGCACGCCTTCAAGGATCAGGAGTGAAAGCGCAGCCAGGAATAGAGCTCTAATCTCATGGCGACATTGATGATTCAGGGCACCACCTCGGACGCTGGCAAGAGCACGGTGGTGGCCGGGCTGTGCCGGGTGCTGGCGCGGCGAGGGGTGTCGGTGGCGCCGTTCAAGCCGCAGAACATGGCGCTCAACAGCGCGGTGACGGTGGACGGCGGCGAGATCGGCCGCTCCACCGCGCTGCAGGCACTGGCGGCAGGCGTCGAGCCCCACAGCGACATGAACCCGGTGCTGCTCAAGCCCGAGAGCGACCGCGGCGCCCAGGTGATCCTGCGCGGGCGGGTCCACGGTCACATGGACGCGCTGGACTACCACGCCTACAAGCGCACCGCGCGGGAGAGCGTGCTGGCGGCGTGGCAGGCGCTGTCGTCGCGCTTCGACGTGATCGTCGCCGAGGGGCGGGCAGCCCGGCCGAGATCAATCTGCGCGCCAACGACATCGCCAACATGGGCTTCGCCGAGATGGTCGACTGCCCGGTGGTGCTGGTCGGCGACATCGACCGCGGCGGCGTCTTCGCCCAGCTGGTCGGCACCCTGGCGCTGCTCAGCGAGAGCGAGCGCTCACGTACTCGTGGCTTCATCGTCAACCGCTTTCGCGGCGACATCGCCCTGCTCGAGCCGGGGCTCGACTGGCTCACCGAGCGCACCGGCAAGCCGGTATTCGGCACGCTGCCCTATCTGCAGGGCCTGCTGCTCGACGCCGAGGACAGCATCGGCCGCAGCGGGCGGGTGGGGGCGGGGAGCACGCTCAAGGTCGTGGTACCGGCGCTGCCGCGTATCAGCAACCACAACGACTTCGACCCGCTGCGCCTGCACCCGCAGGTCGATCTGACCTTCGTCGGGCCCGGCCGAGCGATCCCGCCGGCGGACCTGATCATCCTGCCCGGCAGCAAGAGTACCCGCAGCGATCTCGCCTGGCTGCGCGCCCAGGGCTGGGAGGAAGCATTACAACGGCACCTGCGCTACGGCGGCCGGGTGCTCGGCATCTGCGGCGGCTTGCAGATGCTGGGCCGGGTGGTGCACGATCCTGACGGCCTGGAGGGGGCAGCGGGCTCCAGTGAAGGGCTCGGGCTGCTCGATCTGGAGACTCGAATGGTGGCGGGCAAGCAGCTGCGCAGCGTGAGTGGGCGCTTGCTACCCGAAGGGGTGCCGGTCGACGGCTACGAGATCCACAATGGCGTCAGCAAGGGGCGGCGCTGGGGCGGCCGCTGTGCGAGCTGCAAGGGCGCCCCGACGGTGCCATCAGTCGCGATGGCCAGGTGATGGGCACCTACCTGCACGGCCTGTTCGAGCGGCCCGAGGCGTGTGCGGCGCTGCTGGCGCGCTGCGGCCTGGTCAGTAACGGGCAGGCGGTGGACTACGCGGTGCATCGCCAGCGCGAGTTGGACCGGCTGGCGGAGTGCCTCGAAGCCCATCTGGACATGGCGGCTCTGGGCAGGCTGCTGGCCTTCTAGGCCGCTCAGCTGCCTTATTCTTTAGTGTTAGCCCAGGCGGCAGGCGGCTTGTGTTGCTGTGGGTAACGCCCTGTCGACGACGCTGCTCTCGCCCCGGCGCCGGAAAGTTGACGTTAACGTCAACTTGCCAGGAGTGGTGGCTATCTTGTCGACAACTTCTCCGATTTCATGGTCTCTCGAACGACCCCTTTGCGCTGTTCCGCGCCTTCCTGCGCGTCGCAGCGTGTAAGTTGTCGACAGGGAGGGCTCGCCAAGCTGCATTTCACTCGTCACAAGGTCGAATGTTCGCTTTCCGTGCAGGCGCGTAAAACCAGCGTCAACCAATAAAAACAACAATCCACCAGAGGATCGTCATCAACAAAACAGAACCGCTGAGGTAATCGACGTGCTGCTCAAACGCGAATACGGCCAGGAGCATCCCTATTGGCCGATGGGGCCTTTCAAGGTCCGCCTGCCCTTTATCCACTTCAAGTGGGCCATTCCCGAAACCATCCAGGCCATGGTGATGTTCGTCATCTCCTTGGGCATGATCCCGTTGCTCGAGCAGTATCTGGGCGTGCCCTACGAAGTGGGCCTGGCCTTCGTGGTGGTGTGCGGCATCGGCTTCATTTTGCCGCCGCTGCTGGGGGTGCCGTTCATCGCAGGCTGGATCACCCCGGCGATTCCCGTGGTACTGCTGTTCATCGGCCAATACGAGCCGGGTCCCGACGCCATGCGTGCGATGGTGGCGCTGCAGCTGATGGTCACCGCCATCTTCCTGTTCATGGCCGTGACGCGGCTGGGCAGCAAGCTGGTCAACAATGTGCCGTCGTCGATCAAGGCGGGTATCCTGTTGGGCGCGGGCATCGCCGCCATCAGCGGCGAGATCGTCGAAGGAGGGCGCCTCTACAACACACCGATTTCGCTCGGCATCGGCGGCCTGATCACTCTCTATGTACTGTTCTCGCTCTCCTTCCGCGACCTGGCCGAGAAGTACCGCTGGGCGCGTAACATCGTCGCCTTCGGCATGGTGCCGGGCATGCTGATCACCATGGCGATCGGCTGGGGCGTTGGCGAGTACGGCATGCCGACGGTGGAGTGGGGCATCGCCGTGCCCGACTTCGCCAGCATCTGGGCCTACCTGCCGTTCTCCATCGGCGCGCCGCCGATCGAGCTGATGGTGGCAGCGATTCCTACTGCAATCATCGCCTACATCATCGCCTTCGGTGACATCGTGGTCGGCCAGACCCTGCTTAAGCGCGTCGACCACCTGCGCCCCGACGAGAAGATTGAAGTCAACGTTGATCGGGTGCACCTGATCACCGGCATCCGCAACCTGATGCACTCGCTGCTGGCCCCCTACCCGGGCCTGGCCGGCCCGCTGTTCACCGGCGGCATGGCCACCGTGACCGAGCGCTACCGCTATGGGCGCAAGGCCATGGATACCATCTACTCCGGTACCGGGGTGTTCTGGATCGTTGGTTTCTTCGCGCTGTTCCTGCTGCCGCTGGTGACCTTCTTCCGCCCAGTGCTGCCCATCGCGCTCTCCATCACGCTGCTGATCACCGGCTACCTGTGCATCGCGGTGGCCGTGGAGCAGATCAAGAACGCCACTGCCATGGGCGTGGCCGGGATCATGGGCGTGGTCCTGGCCACCCACGGCGCTGCCTGGGGCCTGGGCATCGGCCTGATCCTCTACTTCCTGATCGAGCACCGGTCACGCAGTGCCCGTGAGCTGGAAGAGCAGGAGCCGATTTCGGTGGAAGACGACATGGTGGTAGAGCGGGACGAGAACGAACCGCAGCCGGCGACGCGCTGATTTGCCACGCGCCGGGCAGTACGCAAGCGGGCCGGGGATTCCCCGGCCCGCTTGCGTTCAAGGGTGGCTTGAGCGTGCGGCGCGTTTCAGTCCGGTGCGATGGGCAGCTGGCGCTTGTGCGCGGTGCCCCGGTAGGTGGTCAGGATCGTCTCATAGGCCTGTTCGGAGACCTCCTCGTTTTCCAAGAATGCATCGATCTCCTCGTAGCTGACCCCCATGGCCACCTCGTCGAGTTTTTGCGGGGCGAGCGACTCGAGGTCGGCGGTGGGCGGCTTGTGCACCAGCGCCTCCGGCGCCCCCAGATGCTCGCCGAGCAGGCGTACCTGGCGTTTGCTCAGGCCGGTGAGGGGGCAACGTCGCAGGCGCCGTCACCGTACTTGGTGAAGAAGCCCATCAGCGCCTCGGCGGCCTGGTCGGTGCCGATGACAAGCCCGCCCCGGGCGCCGGCCACGGCGTACTGCGCCACCATGCGCTGGCGCGCCTTGATATTGCCCAGCACGAAGTCGCGCTGGTGGGCATCCTGAAACGCGAGCCCACCCTGTTCCAGCGAGGCCAGCAGGGTGTCGCTGCCGTCGCGAATGTTCACGTCCAATACTTCGTCCGGCTGGATGAACGTCAGCGCCTTTTCGGCATCATCGGCATCCTGCTGCACGCCATAGGGCAGGCGCATGGCGATGAAGGTGGCGGACTTACCCTGGTCGCGCAGCTTTTCCACGGCAAGCTGCGCCAGGCGGCCCGCCACGGTGGAGTCGACGCCGCCGCTGATGCCCAGTACCAGTGCCCGCTGGCCGCTTTGCTGCATGGTCTCGACCAGGAAGTCGCGGCGTCGCTCGATCTCCTCTTGGGGATCGATCTCGCCGCGTGCGCCCAGCGCCACGCCGATGGCGCGCTGCACCGCGCGCCGCGACGTCGAGTCCCCGCTCGGCCCCTGCCGTGCCTGCTCTCGGCAAAGCTGGTGGTAGTGCGGCAGGCGTTCCAGAGCGTAGTGGGCGGCGGCCAGGCGCACCTCGTTGCGTTCGCCGTCGAAGCGGCGCGTTTCGCAGAAGTGGTAATGGTGACTATCCACTCGAAAGGCCCAGGCGAAGCAGACGGTGCCGACCGGGGTGTCGTCGTCGCCGGGGCTGGGGCCGGCGACGCCGGTGTTGGCAACCGCCACATCGGCATCGTTGTTGTTCAGCGCGCCTGCCGCCATCTCGCTGGCCACCGCTTCGCTGGTCAGGCCATGGCGTTCGATGGTGGCGAAGCTGACGCCCAGGTAGCGATTCTTGGAGGGCGGCGAGTAGACGGCCAGGCCGCAGTCGATGCCCTGGCCGCTGCCGGGCACGCGGGCCAGCTCCGAGACGATCAGCCCGGCGGTGCAGGATTCGGCCGTGGCCAGCTTCAGTTCGTTGTCGATCAGATAGTCCGTAATGCGATTCAGCAGTTCCATTGCTCCATCTCCTGAGCGGCGTCTAGCCTGGTAGGCAGGTCCTCTAACCCTAGGTCATAAGGCCGCTGGGGGGCGAGTCGGGAAATCGGGATAGCCAGGGAGGTGGGCGCTGCCAATGGAATGCATCGACCAAGAACGAGTCCGGACGCTGAATGAGATCGTGACGCGAGAGCGCGAGTATCGCCACGAGAGTGAGATGACGTCATTCACGGAGCAGGGCGACGCTGACTGGGAGCGGGTCGGGATCGCCATGACAGGGGCCGATGGAAGCACTGCCCGAGCCGGTAGCGCCGAGGAGCGCTTTCCGATGGAGAGCGTATCCAAGGCGCTGACGCTGGCTCTGGCGCTGGAGGATGTCGGCGCCGAGGCGCTGTTCGAACGGGTCGGCATGGAGCCCTCGGGCGATCCTTATCACTCCATCGCCACGCTTGAGGAGGGTGAAATGGGCATCCCCTCCAATCCCATGATCAACGCCGGCGCCATTGTCACGACGGCCATGATCCGCGGCGCCGACGGGGAGGAGCGCTTTGTGCGGCTGCGCGAATTCTTTCGGCGCCTCTCGAACAACCCTACGCTTGACTACGACCCGGTCATGTTCGAGGCCGAGGACCAGGATCTCAACCGGTCGCTCTTTTACTACATGCGTAGCCACGATGTGTTCAAAGGCAGCGAGGAAGACCTGCTGGTGCCCTATCTCAAGCAGACTTCCATCGAGCTCACCTGCGTGGACCTGGCACGCATCGCCGCGGTGCTGGCCAACGGTGGGCGCGACCCGGAGAGCGGCGAGCGCCTTATCGGCGAGGAGACGGTGCGTATCGTGCTGACCCTGATGTTCACCACCGGCATGTACGATCAGTCGGGCCGCTACGCCCTCGAAGTGGGCATGCCGTCAAAGAGCGGCGTGTCCGGGGCGATTCTGGCGGTGGCGCCCGGGCGCTGGGGCTTCGGCGTGATCGGCCCCGCGCTCAACGAGCATGGCAACAGCATAGCTGGCCTGAGAATGTTGAAGCAGCTCTCGCAGCGCTGGCAGTTGGGTAGGTTCGCCTGAACCGGCTGCGCCTCAGGCCCGGTCCGGCGGCGGGGCGATATCGGCGAAGCGGGTGGGGTCGTCGCTGATCGCACCGTCGACCCCCAGCGCCAGCGGTCGGCGAAGGCGGCGGGATCGTTGGCGGTGTAGCACAGCAGGCGATAGCCCGCGGCCTTGATTTCGTCGGCGCGCTTGGCGGTCAGCCGCGTCCAGTCGGTATGGATGCTGTAGGCATCGAGGCCCTCGCACAGCGGCTGCCACTTCTGCGGCACGCTCTCGGTCAGCACGCCGATGGGCAGCAGCGATGCATCGGCCAGCGAGCGCGCCTGGCGCAGCGCCACGGCATCGAACGAGGACACGATCAGGCGCTGCGGCGGCAGCGCATCGAGCAGGCGCGGAATCACGGCCTCGGCGAGCTCGCTGCCGCTGCGGCGGCTGGTCACCTTGAGCTCCATGTTCACGCCCATGTCCAGCTCCACCAGCAGCGCCAGCATCTCGTCGAGCGTGGCCATGCGCTCGCCGCGAAAGGTGTCGCCGAACCAGGCGCCCACGTCGAGCCTGCGGGCCTTGGCCAGGTCGAGCGTGGCCAGCCTGCCGTGGCCGTCCGAACAGCGCTTTAGCGTGCTGTCGTGCCAGATCACCGGCGTGCCGTCGCCGAGCAGTTGGACGTCGAGTTCCACCCACTGGCAGCCGGCCGTATGGGCGGCGCGCACGGCGGCCAGGGTGTTTTCGGGCGCCTGGGCGGAGAGGCCGCGGTGGGCGATCAGGCGGGGCAGGGCAACGTCGGGGTGAGCGGCTGGCATGGAAGGCTCCGGAGGCGGTTTCTCGACAGGGTAGCGCAACGCGATGACAACGTGGCGACACGGATGACCATGTGGCGATACAAGGCATGGGCGGCAATGGGGGAGACTATGCTGGTCTTGCCGGCTTTCACGAGGCAACGAGGCAATGCATGAAGGTGATCACGCCCGAGCGCGACGAGCAGCGCGATGCCTGGCTCGCGCGGCTGTGCGCCGACGTCTACGGTAGGGAGGCGGGGCTGGCGCCCCTGGTGACCTTCACCGGTACGCGACAGATTCTGTTCGCCCAGGAAGCCGCACGGCTCTGGGCGCTGGTAGACGACCAGGGCCGGCCCGGCGCGCTGGCGCTGCTGATCCTCGATGCTACGGGTACCGGCATGTCGCTGCGGCTGCATGCCTCGCCCGGTGGCGACCGCGAGAGCGAGCGGCGGCTGATCCGCGAGCTGGCGCAGAAGGCGCCGCTGCGGGTCGATGCAGCGGACCAGGACGAGGAAGCCTTCTTCCAGCGCTGCGGCGTCAACCGCTGGTTCGCCGCCCCCGGTGGCAGGCGCATCGGGCTGGCGCGGCGCCATCCCGCCCAGCGGGTGGATGACTTGGCGGCCCCCATGGCCTTCGACGACGAGGCGATCGTGCGGCGCTTCAAGCATGATCCGCATTTCTTCGAGCAGGAGAAGGCCTGTTTCGTCGAGCGCCTGGCCGCCTTCCCCGGCTGAACGCCGCGGTGGGGCTTGACCCACCGCGCCAAGGGCGCTTGGATGAAGCCCCTGACACGATAGTGAACAAAAGGAAGGTGACATGGCCAAGCGCATCCAGTTTGCTCGCACCGGTGGTTCCGAGGTGCTTGAACTCGTCGACGTGACCCCGGCCGATCCGGCCGCCGGTGAGGTTCGGGTCCGCAACGAAGCTATTGGGCTCAACTTCATCGACATCTACTTCCGCACCGGCCTCTATCCGGCGCCCGGGCTGCCTTCGGGGCTCGGCACCGAGGGTGCCGGCGTGGTCGACGCCGTGGGCGAAGGCGTCAGCCACCTGCAGGAGGGCGACCGGGTGGCCTATGCCCAGGGTCCGCTGGGCGCTTACGCCGAGTACCACGTGCTGCCTGCTGACAAGGTGGTCGCATTGCCCGAGGGCATCGACGCGGAAACGGCTGCGGCCAGCATGCTTAAGGGCCTGACTGTGCAGTACCTGCTGCGCCAGACCTGCCCGCTCGAAGGCGGCGAGACGATCCTGTGGCACGCTGCCGCGGGTGGCGTGGGTTCTATCGCCTGCCAGTGGGCCAAGGCGCTGGGCGTCAAGGTGATCGGTACCGTGAGCTCCGCGGAGAAGGCGGCACTGGCCAAGGCCAATGGCGCCTGGGAAACCATCGACTATACCCGAGAAGACGTCGTCGAGCGGGTGCGCGAGCTGACGGGCGGCGCGATGTGCGATGTGGTCTACGACTCGGTGGGCAAGGACACCTGGCTCACGTCGCTGGACTGCCTCAAGCCGCGCTCGCTGATGGTCAGCTTCGGCAACGCCTCGGGCGCCGTCGAGGAGTGAATCTCGGCATCCTCAATCAGAAGGGCTCGCTGTTCGTCACCCGCCCCAGCCTCAACGGCTATGCCGACACCCGTGAACGGCTGGAGGCGATGTGCCGCGACCTGTTCGAGATGCTCGGCAGCGGCAAGGTCAAGGTCGAGATCGGCCAGCGCTACCCGCTGGCCGAGGCGGGCAAGGCCCAGGACGCCCTGGCCGGGCGCCAGACCACCGGCTCTACCATCCTGGTGCCCTGAGGCGGCTTTACTGGCTCCCCCTTCACTGATTTTCTTTTCCATCCGCTGACGTTGCAGCATCACCACATTGCCCCCTCTGCCGGTCGCCCCCGTGGGCGACCGGCTCGATCACAGCGAGGCGCCGAGTTCGGCGATCATCGTCTCGCGGTGCTTCAGCGCCGCCAATCCAGTCGTCCCCAGTACGCTGGCCACTTCACTCAGCAGGCCCTGCGCGAGCAGCAGGAAGGCACACATGCTGTTGCTGTAGAACAGACTGTGGTTGGGCACCGTGAAGCTGTGCCGCGCAACCCGAGCCAGGGGAGAGCTTTCCGAATCGGTCAGGGCGATGACCACGATCCCGTGGCGGGCCGCCACCTCGGCGGTGGCCAGCACGCTCGGCGTGTAGGGAAAGCAGCTTGCCACCACCAGTACGTCGCCGGGATCGAGCTGGGCCAGGGCATCGGCGACGCCTTGCCGGCCCGCGTCGAGGGGGCGACATCGGGGCGCAGCATTCCCAGTCCATAGGCCATGAACAGCGCGAGGGAGTGGAACTGGCGCATGCCGTGCACGCGCACCCGATGGGCCCTCGCCAGCAGCGTCACCGTCTGCTCGAAGGCCGCTGGATCGATTCGCTCCAGCAGGCTCGCCATGTTGGCGCTCTCTTGCCGACCCAGGCGGCTCAGTCGGGTCAGCCCCTGGGTATCGCCGCCGGCTTCGAGCAGGCGCGAGGCCTGGTCGCTGTAGAAGCTCTGGCCTTCGGTAACTTCACGGCGAAACACATCCTGCAGCTGGCCGAAACCGCCATAGCCCAGGCGCTGGGCCAGGCGCGAAAGCGTCGAGGCATTCACGCCCAGCTGATCCGCCAGCTCGCTGATGGACGAGACCGCGGCCTGTTGCGGTGCCTCGATCAGCAGCGCAAGTACGTGCCGGGAGCGCTTGCCCAGCCGGATATCCGCTTCGCCGGCCTCGATGGCCTTGAGCCGTTGCCTTAGGCCGCTCAGCGTTTCCGGGGGTGGCGTGGTGGTGTCTGTCATGGCGTCGCTTCACAGTTGTCGGGGATGGCGTCGTTGGGTAAGGCATCTTGTGCTTTATTTGTGCAAATATAAATTGCAAATTAATATAGAGCATCTATATTTTGCATATTATCCACCCGGAGGATTACATGAGCCACGTCTTCCATCGCAGCTTGACGCAGGAGTACCCCACGGCCGTGAAAGGCGACGGCCCTTACCTGATCGACGCCCAGGGGCGGCGCTACCTGGATGCCTGCGGTGGCGCCGCGGTCTCCTGCCTGGGGCACAGCGATGCCGCCGTCATCGAGGCCATCCGCGAGCAGGTAGGCAAGGTGGCCTACGCTCATACCTCCTTCTTCACCACCGAGCCGATGGAAGCGCTGGCTGATTTCCTGGTCGAGCGCGCTCCTGCAGGGCTCGAGTCGGTCTACTTCGTCTCGGGCGGCTCCGAGGCGATGGAAGCGGCCCTGAAACTGGCGCGCCAGTACTTCATCGAAATCGGCCAGCCGCAGCGCAGGCACCTGATTGCGCGCCGCCAGAGCTATCATGGCAACACCTTGGGGGCGCTCGCCACCGGCGGCAACGCCTGGCGGCGCCAGCAGTTCGAGCCGCTGCTGATCGATGTCAGCCATGTCAGCCCCTGCTACGCCTATCGCGGCCTACAGCCGGGCGAGTCCCCGGAGGAAATGGGCGTACGCCTGGCCCATGAGCTGGAAAGCGAGATCCTGCGCCTGGGCGCGGAGAACGTGATGGCCTTCGTGGCCGAGCCGGTGGTGGGCGCCACCATGGGCGCGGTGCCAGCGGTGCCGGGGTACTTCAAGCGGGTCCGCGAAGTGTGTGACCGCCATGGCGTGCTGCTGATCCTTGACGAGGTGATGTGCGGCATGGGGCGCACCGGCAGCCTGTTCGCCGCCGAGCAGGAGGGCATCACCGCCGACCTGATCACCATCGCCAAGGGGCTCGGGGCCGGCTACCAGCCGATCGGCGCCACTCTGGTCAGCGGACGTATCCGCGAGGCCATTGCCAATGGTTCGGGCTTCTTCCAGCACGGCCATACCTATATCGGCCATGCTACCGCCTGTGCCGCGGCCCTGGCGGTGCAGAAGAGCCTCCAGCAGCGCGACCTGCTGCCCCGGGTGCGCGAGCTGGGCGAGGGGCTGCAGCGGCGCCTGGCCGAGCGCTTCGGCGACCACCCGCATGTCGGCGACATTCGCGGCCGGGGGCTCTTCCTGGGGTTGGAGCTGGTAGCCGACCGTGCCACCCAGGCGGCGTTCGAACCCGAGCGCAAGGTGCATGCCCGCGTCAAGCAGGCCGCCATGCAGGCGGGGCTGATGTGCTATCCCATGGGCGGCACGCTCGACGGCCGCCAGGGTGATCACATCCTGCTGGCGCCGCCCTTCATTCTTGATGAGAGCCATCTGGACGAGATCGTCGACAAGCTTGATACCGCTCTGCGCAGTGCGCTGGCTGGCCGATAAGGAGACGCGCATGGCCATCGAATCCCGCCTGACCCCGCTCGACGAGACGCGCATGGATGCCGACCAGCGCCGCGTGCTGGAGGAGATCCTCAGCGGCCCGCGCGGCAACCTGGACGGCCCCTTCCTGGCCTGGATCCACAGCCCGGGCCTGGCCGATCACGCCCAGCGGCTGGGCGCCTTCTGCCGCTACGGCACGCGGCTGGAGCTGCGCCTGACTGAACTGGCCATCCTGGTCACCGCCGCCTGGTGGCAGTCCCAGGCCGAGTGGCAGATCCACGCACCTATCGCCCGCGAGGCGGGAATCGACGATGCCGTGATCGAGGCGCTGCGCGCGGGGCGGGAGCCGCTCTTCGAGCGCGACGACGAGCGCCTGATCTATCGCCTGGGCACCACGCTTTACGCCACCCGGCGCGTCGACGCGGCGCTCTATGCCGAGGCCGTCGAGGCCTTCGGTGAACCCGCCGTGGTCGAGCTGGTGGGCGTGTTCGGCTACTACGCCCTGGTGGCCATGACTCTGAATGTCTTTGCGGTCCGGCGCGACACCGATGCCCCCCTGCCGTTCCCCGAGCCGTAAGGCCGGCGCCAGTCCAGGCGCATGAGCGCCAAGGTCACCCGGCTGCGGCCGGGTGCCTTGCGCACCGCCCTCCATCGCTTCGCCTTGCCCGGTCCGGCTCTTCAACTTGTGTTGGAAGCTCAAGAAAAGGCTGGATTTTTCTTGATTGGCTGGTGTGCTGGTGTGCTGGAGTCTCGAGTCGACTGGAGAGCCGCAGGGATATGGCCAATCATACGCTGGTGTTCATCGTGCTGGGCCTCACCCTGGCCGCGTTCGTCTGGGGTCGCTTTCGCTACGACCTGGTGGCGCTTTCCGCACTGCTCGTCTCGGTGATGCTGGGGTTGGTTCCCGCCGACCAGGCCTTCATGGGATTTGGCCACCCGGCGGTGATCACGGTGGCCGCCGTGCTGGTGCTCAGCCGTGGCTTCGAGCGCTCCGGCGTGGTCGACATGATCGCCGAGCAGGTGCTCAAGGTCGGTGACCGGCTGTTCCTGCAGCTCGTGGCGCTGACCACCACGGTGGTGGTGCTCTCGGCCTTCATGAACAACGTGGGCGCGCTGGCGCTGCTGCTGCCGGTCGCCATGCGGCTCGCCCGCGAGCACGATACCTCTCCTTCGCTGCTGCTGATGCCGCTGGCCTTCGGCTCCCTGCTCGGTGGGCTGATGACCCTGATCGGCACGCCGCCCAACATCATCATCGCCAGCTATCGCGGTTCGGTATCGGGCGACACCTTCGGCATGTTCTCGTTTTTTCCGGTAGGCGCCGTCGTGGCCCTGGCGGGGCTCGCCTTCATCGTGCTGCTGGGCTGGCGGCTGGTGCCCGACCGGGCGGGAAAGGCATCCACCGAGGAGATGTTCGATACCGCCAACTACCTTACCGAGATGAAGGTGACCGAGGACTCGAAAGCGGCCGGATGGACCCTGCGCGAGCTCCAGCGCGAGCTGGAAGAGACCATCCCCGTGCTGGCGGTGTTGCGTGGGGACCAGCGCCGCGCCGGTCATGCCTTTCTCGGAGTGCTGAAGGAGGGGGATATCCTGCTGGTCGAGGCGGGGCCAGAGGAGATGAAGCTGCTCGAGGACAAGGCCGGGCTCAGCCTGGGTGTGAGCGCCGATGAACAGCGCGATCCGCAAGCAACCGCAGCGTCGAAGGCTGACGAGGACAAGCCCCAGGCGAGCAGGAAAGCGGAAAAAAGGCACAGCGGAAGGAGCGCAAGGAGGAGCGAAAAGCCACCGACACCGAGGGGCTGGAGCTGCTCGAAGCCGTGGTGCGCAATGACTCCATGATGGTCAATCGCACCGTCACGCAGCTGCGCCTGCAGAACCAGTATGGCCTCCACCTGGTGGCGGTGGCCCGCGATGGCGGGCGCCTCAAGCAGCGGCTGCGCGATATTCGCTTTCGCCCCGGCGACGTGCTGCTGCTGCAAGGCGGCGAGAGCAACCTCACCGAAAGCCTGGCCACCCTGGGTTGCCTGCCCCTGGCAAGGCGCAATCTGCCGCTGGGACAGCCTCGCATGCTGCTGATCTCCCTCGGAATCTTTGCCCTGGCCCTGGTCGCCATGCTGGCGGACCTGTTGCCGGCCGCCGTGGCGCTATCCGCTGCCGCCTTGGCGGCGCTGCTGGTGGGCGTGCTGTCCTTGCGCGACGGCTACCAGGCCATCGACGGGCCGGTGATCGTCCTGCTTGGCGCCATGATACCGGTCGGCCAGGCGCTCGAGACCAGCGGCGGGGCCAAGCTGATCGCCGACTCGCTTCTCCTGGCAGGCGAGCAGTGGCCCGTGCTGGTGCTGCTGATCGGCCTGTTTGCGGTGTCGATGCTGCTTTCCAACGTGATCAACAATGCGGCGGCGGCGCTACTGATGGCGCCCATCGCCGCCAGCCTCGCCGAAGGCTTCGGCGTGTCGATCGACCCGTTCCTGATGATCATCGCGGTCAGCGCCTCCTGCGCCTTCCTGACCCCCATCGGCCATCAGTCGAACACGCTGGTCATGGGCCCCGGAGGCTATCGTTTCGGTGACTACTGGAAAATGGGCCTGCCGCTGTCGCTGATGGTGATGGTCGTGGCGCTGCCTATGATCCTGCTGGTCTGGCCTTTGTAGGAGAGAAAACGAAAAACCCCGGCCGCTGGGCCGGGGTTGGGTAGGGGCTGACCGAGCCTACGCGGCGTTGTGGCGCAGGATGTTGGCCTTGTCGGTGGCGAACTCGTCGTACTCGAAGTCGTCCACGCTGAGCAGCTCGAGCACCTCGGCTTCGAAGCGGCGCATGAACTCGGCGTCCTCCTCGCTGACCAGGCCCTTCTCGCGGGCCGCCTCCAGGCGTACCTCGGGGTGCAGCGCCTCACGCGGCAGGTCGCCCTTGGCATAGGCCTTGTTGACCGTGCGGTAGAGCGCCTCGGCGCGGTCATACTCGGCCAGCAGGGCGTTGTAGTGGGCCAGCGGATTGTCCTTGGCGCCGTCGTTGTCCTGCCAGGTTTCGCGCAGCAACTTGGCCCGCAGCGCAGTGTCGCGCGATACCGCCTGGGCAATCCTCGCGTCAGGGCGTCGGCAGGGCGTTTCCAGCGCCTCCCCGTCGGCATCGTCACGGCGCGCAGCACGCCGCCCAGCGCCCGGTTGGGCAGGTTGTCGAACAGCTCGTCGAAGGCCTGCTCGGCGCGCTGCAGCAGGTGGGTACAGCTGTAGTGGAGCAGGGCGGCTTCGCCCTCCACCTTGTCGCCCTCCTGCCAGTGCTTGAGCACCATCGAGGCCAGGTAGAGGTTGGAGAGCACGTCGCCGAGGCGCGCCGAGATCATCTCGCGCTGCTTCAGGGCCGAGCCGAGGCTGGCCATGGCGGCATCGGCGCACAGGCTGAAGGCGGCGGAGAGGCGCGCCATGTCACTGGCATAGGGTGCGGCGATCGCATCGAAGGGCACGCTTGGCTTGCCGATGCCGAGCCCCATGGTGAAGGCGCGGGCGGCGTTGCCGAAGACCAGCGCGGCATGGCCGAAGAAGGCGTGGTCGAAGGCCTTGAGGTCGTTGCTGTCGGAGGCAGCCAGCTCCTTGAGCACGAACGGATGGCAGCGAATGGCGCCCTGGCCGAAGATCATCAGGTTGCGGGTCATGATGTTGGCCCCTTCCACCGTGATCGAGACCGGGTTGGCGCTGTAGCCGATGCCCAGGTAGTTGCGTGGGCCCAGGGTCACCGCCTTGCCGCCGTGAATGTCCATGGCATCGGAGAGTCCGAGGCGCTGGAACTCGGTGAGCTGGCTCTTGAGGATCGCCGAGGGCACGGCAGGCTTCTCGCCGCGGTCGATGGTGTTGGCAGTCTGGTAGACGGCGGCCTGGGCGATATAGCCCAGCGAGGCCAGGCGCGCCAGGGGCTCCTGCACCCCTTCCATTTCCACCACCGGCACGTTGAACTGGCGGCGAATGCGGCCGAAACCGCCGGTCCAGCCCAGGGCGTAGCGCATGGTGCCGCTGGCGCCGGAGGGCAGGGTGATGCAGCGGCCGATGGAGAGGCACTCCACCAGCATGCGCCAACCCTGGCCGATCATCTCGGTGCCGCCGATGATGGTATCCAGCGGGACGAAGACGTCCTTGCCCTTGATCGGGCCGTTGAGGAACGGGCTGCCGATGGGGTGGTGGCGGCGGCCGATCTCCATGCCGGCGGTGTTGCGCGGTACTAGGGCGAGGGTGATGCCGCGGTCCTCTTCCTCGCCCAGCAGGTGGTCGGGGTCGAACAGGCGGAAGGCCAGGCCGACCACGGTGGCGATGGGCGACAGGGTGATCCAGCGCTTCTCGAAGTTGAGGCGCAGACCCAGCACCTCTTCACCGTCGATCACCTGCTTGCACACGATGCCGGTGTCGGGCAGCGAGGTGGCGTCCGAACCCGCACGCGGCCCGGTGAGGCCGAAACAGGGGATCTCGCGGCCGTCGGCCAGGCGCGGCAGGAAGTGATCCTTCTGCGCCTGGGTGCCGTACTCGAGCAGCAGCTCACCAGGGCCGAGGAGTTGGGCACGCCCACCGTGACCATCAGTGTCTCGCTGATGGAGAGCTTCTGCAGCACCAGCGACTGGGCCTTGGCCGAAAACCCGAGGCCACCGTACTCCTTCGGAATGATCATGCCGAAGAAGCGCTCCTTCTTCAGGTATTGCCATAACGCCTCGGGTAGGTCGGCGCGCTCCTTGGCGATCTCCCAGGCGTTACACATGCCTGCCGCCACCGAGCACTGGTGATCGATGAAGGCGCGCTCCTCCTCGGTCAGGCCATCGTCGCGGTAGGCCATCAGCTTGTTCCACTGTGGGCGGCCCGAGAACAGCTCACCGTCCCACGCCACGGTGCCGGCTTCCAGCGCGGTGCGCTCGGTTGCCGACACCTTGGGCGAGACGCGCTTGAACATGGCGAACAGCCTCGGGGTAAGCCACTGGATGCGCAGGGCAGGCAGACCGGCCACGGCCACCGTCACTGCGCCGAGCAGCAGCAGCACGCCGAGCACGGGGAGCCCAGCAGCAGGCCCGCCAGGCCGAGCACGCCAAGCAGGATCAGGGTCGGCATGGCGCCGGCCTCGCGGCGCATCACGGCCAGCAGGCCGACGACGGTGAGAAGCAGAAGGATGAGGGTGAGCATGGGGCGCTCCCTTGGTTCGCGTTTAGAACAGTTGTTTGAACGAATCAGACTAGCCCATCTCACCCTGAGTGGCCAGCCCTGCGGCAGGGCTGAGACGCCCACATGGTGGAGTGATCTTCGACAGCGGAGCGTCGGCCAGGGTGGCGACGTCGATAGCCGCCTAGGCGGCGTGCAAAGACGAGGGTGAACGCCTTGCCTGTTGGTTCCGCTTCGTGCATAATCTTGCCGCGTCAAACAGGCAATGCCTGCTGTCGCTTGGCTACGTAGCTCAGCTGGTTAGAGCACATCACTCATAATGATGGGGTCCCCTGTTCAAATCAGGGCGTAGCCACCAGATCCTGAACGCCCGCACGATTTCTCGTGCGGGCGTTCTGCTATGTGCCTGGCAGGTGTGAGAATCTGCCCTTGACCTGACAAGAGCGATCCGTATACTACGCACCGTGTTCAGGCCATTCCCGGATAGCTCAGTCGGTAGAGCAAGTGACTGTTAATCACTGGGTCGCAGGTTCGAGTCCTGCTCCGGGAGCCATAAACACAGCGCCGGTCTTGACGTTCGTCATTCCTCGATAGCTCAGTTGGTAGAGCAAGTGACTGTTAATCACTGGGTCGCAGGTTCGAGTCCTGCTCGAGGAGCCATCGGCTCGCCAGTTCAAGGAAGGAGCCCCTTCCTGTTCGTATCGTTCCCGGATAGCTCAGTCGGTAGAGCAAGTGACTGTTAATCACTGGGTCGCAGGTTCGAGTCCTGCTCCGGGAGCCAATTCTCTGTTTCCTTGTCAGCTCGCTTCCTTGTTGTTGCGCCCTGCATATTTCTTTGCATCCAGTCAGCGGCTGTGAACCCTGTCTTCCGTGAGTCGTGTTGGCCTTAATGCGGCGAGCCGGCTGTCAGGTAGCGGCGCTCGATGCTCTCGGCTGCCACTGCGGGGCTGCAAAGATACCCCTGATACCCCCAGCAGCCCTGTTCGGCGAGAAACGCCCGCTCCTCCTCGGTTTCCACTCCCTCGGCAACGGTGCGCAATTCGAGCGTACTGGCCAGCGCAATGATGGCGCGCACGATCGCCTGTTTCTTCCTGTCGTGCTGCACGCCCTGCACGAAACTCATGTCGATCTTTACAGTGTCGATGGGGAAGTCGCGCAGGTAGGAGAGACCTGAATACCCCGTGCCGAAATCATCGATCGAAAGCGTCACGCCCAGTTGCTTCAGTTCGCGCAGCGTCGACAGGGTATGCGTCAGGTCGAGCATGGCCACGTGTTCGGTGACCTCGAGTTCCAGCTGCTGCGGAGGAACCGTGCTCTTCTCCAACCACTGCGCCAGTTCGGCCACGAAGTTCGCTCGGGAAAAGAGCGAGGCCGACACGTTCACGGCCACGGGGAGCGGCGGGTGGCCCTGCTGCCGCCAGCTTGCCAGCTGGGCGATTACCGTCTTCAGCATCCAGCGGTCAATGGCCACGATCTGGCCGCTGCTTTCGGCCAGTGGAATGAACTCGCAGGGAGAAATCATGCCTCGCTGTGGGTGCTGCCAGCGTACCAATGCCTCGAAACCGACCACGCGCCCATCGGCAATGCATACCTTGGGCTGAAACCAGGCCTGCAGCTGGTTGTCGCGCAGAGCGTCGTTGAGCTCGCCGCGCAGGGTCAGGCGACTCTGGGCCAGGTGCTGCATGCTCGCCGCGTAGAAGACGTAGGCGCCGCGTCCGCGTGCCTTGGCCTGGTACATGGCCGTGTCCGCGGCCTGGATCAGCTCGTCGAGCTGCGAACCGTCGCCAGGCGCTTGGGCTACCCCGATGCTGCAGCCCACATGCACCGGCTGAGCGCCGAGCTGATAGGGTCGGCGCACGCTGCGGATCAGCCGCTTGGCCAAGGCGCGGGCCTCCTCCCGGCCGCCTTCCATCAATACCACGAACTCATCGCCGCCGAAGCGTGCCAGCGTATCGCCTTCGCGCAGCTCACCGCGCAGCCGGTCCGCCACCTGCCGCAGCAGCCGGTCGCCCTGTGGATGTCCCATGGCATCGTTGACGTGCTTGAATTCGTCAAGGTCGATGAACAGCACCGCCAGCTTCGGCAAGCCGGCGCTCCTGGCATCGAGGATCTGGCTGAAGCGGCTTTCCAGGAGCAGGCGGTTCGGGAGACCCGTGAGTGTATCGTAGTTGGCCAAGTGGTGAAGCTGTTCCTCGGCCTTGACCCTCTCGGAGACGTCTTCCATCACCGCGATGAAATGCTCGATGGCAGCGTCATCGCCGCGCACGGCCGTGATGGTGCCACGCTGGGGGTAGAGTTCGCCGTTGCGGCGCCGATTCCAGAACTCGCCGGCCCAGTAGCCCTCTTCCAGCAGGCTTCGCCATAGCTGCTGGTAGAAAGCCTTGTCCTGGCGGCCAGACTGCAGCACGCGCGGGTTCTGGCCAATCACCGCGTCGCGGCTATGGCCGGTGATGCGGGTGAAGGAGGGGTTGACGTCGAGTATGTGCCCTCCGGCGTCGGCAATGATGATGGACTCGTGACTGTGCTCGAACACCTCGGAGGTAAGCTTCAGGCGCTGGCGGTCCTCAAGCATGCTCATGGCAAAGGCGATGTTGCCTGCCATTTCGTTGAACAGGCGCACCATGTCGGCATCGAACACACGCCCCTGCTGGTTGAAGATGGTAAGCACGGCCTGGGTCGGCTTACCTTCGGTGCGGATGGGGAAAGCTGCCAGGGCGCCTTGCTCGGAAGCAAAAGCATTGAGCGGGCAGTGTGCGAGGGCAGGGCATGCCCGGCAGCTGTCCTGAATATGGTACCGGCCCTCGCGCATGACGCGCTGCTCCAATTGGCACTCAAGCTTTCGGTCGGTGGTCGGCGGCAGGATGCCGGCGCCCTTGCGTACGCAGACAGTGCCGGGCAACAGCCCGGCGCCTGCCAGCTGCGGCCAGGCTTCCGCGCGCGGATCGGCTGTGATGCACGCCTGGAAGAAGGAGGTTTCCTGCGTGATGGTGGTGCAGGTGCGTTCGAACAGCTGGGCTGGGGTGAGCTTGAGATTGACCAGCGTCTGGTTGATGTGGCTAAGCATCTCGTACATGTCGCGCATTTTCTGCGCCTGGCCCAGCGCCCGGCGGCGTTCGCCGATCAGCGCGCCTAGGAGCCACACGATCATCAGATTGATCAACATAAACAGCGAGAGTACGAGCAGGCTGTCATGGGTATCGCCTGCGCTTAGGGCATCCGCCATGACGGCCACGAGGCTGGTGCACAGCACCACGAACAGGCTGGTCGCAAGCGGTAGCCGAATGGCAACGATCACCAGCAGCGGGGTGAGCAGGAAGCTGTAGGTGGCCAGCGCCTGGCCCGCCGGGTTGCGGATAGAAAAGGTGGCGGCGGCTGCGCCGCAGCACAGCAGCCAGAGCAGTACGGCTTCCGCGGTCGGGACGCGCGAAGATGTCGCTCGGTGGACTGCGCCGGGCAAAGGCTGGCTGTCAGCCTCGATTCGGTGCTTCAGGCGGCGGTGGATCATGCAGACCTCTGCTTCAAGGGGCGTGTCCTGCCGTGCTCACGGGCCTAGAAGCGCCGGGCCTGCCTTCCTGGTAGGAGAGGCCATTGTATGCGACACCATGACCAAAGGCGCGTGCAATGCCTTAACGTTATTCGACGAACTTTTGGTGCGCAGGGTGCATGACCTGGCGGAACAATCGCCGCTATATGAAACGCCTGAACGAAGAGCTTGTGCAGCAGTAACGCCGCGGCGGGCGGCCGTGGTTTGTCGGCTCGGTGCAGCGGCGCGCAGCCGCCACAGCGGCGAAACAAATAGGCCCGGGAGAGTTTCCCGGGCCTGTTGTCGTATGCATGGCTAGGTTGAAGGGGTGGCGGGAGGAGGGCGCTGGTTAGAGCGCCCGGTCTGGCGACTCAGCGGGCGGCCAACCGCCGCTGGCTCAGCTCCGCATAGTCTGCCAGGATGGCCGCAGCCTCCAGGACCTGGATTCGCTCCACCGGCTCGTCGTCCTCGACGTCATCGTCCAGCCGAGCTTCCAAAAGCTCTTCCAGCGGCTCCATGCCCAGGGCGGTGCGGCGGCGATTTTCCAGCGCCAGCTGCTCGGCATCGCGCTGCTCCACTTCACGCTGACGCTGCTCGCGATCGAGGCTGACGCTTGTCTGCTCCTCTCGCAGGCGGCGTGTCAGTTCGACGCGCTCGCGCAGGTAGACGAAGTTCGGATGCGACTCGGCGCGATCCTGATGGCGTGAGCGCAAGGTTTCGAGATACTCCCACGGCTCGCCATAGTGGCGATACTGCACGGCCTGAACGGTGTCCCACTCCAGCGCATTGTCCAGGCTGCTCTCGCCGATTCGCTCGGGGTCGACCAGATCGGGGAAGAGAATGTCGGGCTCCACGCCGCGATGCTGCGTGCTCTTGCCGGAGATGCGATAGAACTTGGCCCGGGTCAGCTTGATCTGGCCATGGCTGAGGTCGAGCAGCGTCTGCACTGTGCCCTTGCCGAAGGTGGCGTTGCCCAGCACCAGGCCGCGTCCATAGTCCTGGATGGCGCCGGCGAAGATCTCCGAGGCCGAGGCCGAGAGCCGGTTAACCAGCACGGCCAGCGGCCCGTCATAGAGCGTGCCGGTTTCGGTGTCACCGTAGAGACTGATGCGGCCGCGAGCATCGCGAACCTGCACCGTGGGGCCCCGGTCGATGAACAGGCCGATCAGTGAGTTGGCTTCCTGGAGCGCGCCGCCGCCGTTGTTGCGCAGGTCGAGCATGATGCCGTCGATGCCTTCCGCCTTGAGGCGCTCGACTTCACGCGCCACATCGCGAGTGGTACTGCGGAACTCCTCCTGTCCCGACTGCCAGGCGTCGAAATCCACGTAGAAAGTGGGAATGCGAATCACGCCGATGCGCTTGGTGCCGTCTTCCTGGTTGATCTCGATGATCTCGCCCTTGGCGGCCTGCTCTTCCAGGTCCACGGTGTCGCGGGTGATCTCGACCTCGTGGCTGCGGGTCATGTCGACCACTTCAGCGGGCACTACTTCGAGGCGAACCACGGTGCCCTTGGGGCCGCGGATGAGGTCGACGACTTCGTCGAGGCGCATGCCGACGACATTTACCATGCCGTCCTGATCCTCCTGGCCGACTCCAATGATGCGGTCGGCGGGTTCCAGCACGCCGGCACGATCGGCCGGGCCGCCCGGCACCAGGCTGGTGACCTTCACGTATTCGCCGTCGGACTGCAGCATGGCGCCGATCCCTTCGAGGGAAAGACGCATCTGGATATCGAAGGATTCGCCCTGGCGCGGCGACAGGTATTCGGTGTGCGGGTCGATGCTGCTGGTCACGGCGGCCATGAACAGGCCGAAGACGTCTTCGCCATTGGTCTGGCGCAGCCGCGACAGCTGCCCTTCATAGCGCTGGCGCAGGTTGTTCTCGACCTGCTCGCTGTCCTGCCCGCTGATGTCGAGCGTGAGGGCGGCGTTCTTGAGTCGTTTCTGCCACAGCTCGTCGAGCTCCTCCTCGCTGCCGGCCCAGGAGGCTTCGCGACGATCCAGCTCAAGGCGCAGATCGCTGTCATAGCTGTAGTCGAGCCCGTGATCGATACGCTCGAGCAGCCACTCGAAGCGCGATTCGGCTCGGTCGTGGTAACGCTGGTAGAGTTCGTAGGCGGGCACCAGGTCGCCATCGAAGATCATGTCGTCGATGCGCGTCTCGAGGTGGCGAAAGTCCTCCACGTCACCTTCCAGCAGGAAGGAGCGCTGGCCATCGAGGACGTCCAGGTAGCGCTGGAAGGCCAGGCGCGACCACTCGTCGTCCAGCGCGATATCGGCATAATGGCCGTAGCGCAGCGACTCGGCGACCTCGACGGCAGCCTGGCGATGCACGTCACTCGGTGCGATCTTGGCTAGCGCGGCAGGGCTGCTCAGCATCAGCATTACCGCTGTGAACAGGATGGCTGAGTGCCGAGGTGCGACTAACAGGCTCATCAATGAAGCACTCCTGGTTTCGTGTACACTTCCTTCCCTAGACAAGCGTATGGCTCATGAGTTGCTAAGGCGGAAAGCCCATTGTAGCAGCTAACGCACCACTCACGACTCTCTATGAGGAACCCCATGTCTCGGGAAGCCCGACTTGATCGTCTGCTCCAGTTTCTTCACTGTTCGCCTACTCCTTGGCACGCCGTGTCGGCCATGGCGCAGCGGCTGGAGGCGGCTGGCTTCCGCTGTCTGGACGAATCCCGGCCCTGGGAGCTTGCCCCCGGCGAGCGGTGCTACGTGACCCGCAATGATTCGTCGATCGTGGCACTGCAGCTCCCGCGCGAGCGCCTTGATGCGCTGCGCATGATCGGGGCGCATACCGACAGCCCGGGCCTTCGGCTCAAGCCCAGCCCGGCGCAATCCAGCGCCGGCTGGCTGCAGCTGGGCGTCGAACTCTACGGCGGAGTATTGCTGGCGCCCTGGTTCGACCGCGACCTCGGCCTGGCGGGGCGGGTTCACGTGCGTCACCTTGACGGCCGGCTCGAAGGCCTGCTGCTGAAGGTCGATCAGCCGGTGGCGATCATTCCGAGCCTGGCCATTCACCTGGACCGCGATGTCAACAACGGCCGGGCGATCAACGCCCAGACCCAGATGGCGCCTGTTTTCCTCCAGGGAGGCGAAAAGCCCGACCTGCAGCGCCTGCTGCAGGAGTGGCTGACGGCACAGCATGGCCTGCGTGACGTCGAACTGCTCGACTTCGAGCTGGCGCTGTTCGACGTCCAGCCGCCGTCGCGCGTCGGCGTGCAGGGCGAGCTGATCGCCAGTGCGCGCCTCGACAACCTGCTCTCGTGCTTCATCGGCCTGGAGGCGCTGCTTGAGTGCGACGGCAGCCAGGGCGTGGTGCTGGTCGCCAACGACCATGAGGAGGTCGGCTCGGCCAGCGCCTGCGGTGCCCAGGGCCGTTCCTCGGCGACGTGCTGCGGCGGGTCAATGCCCGGCTCGGCGAACCCGGCGACGAAGGCTTCATCCGCCTGATCCAGGCCTCGCGGATGATCTCCTGCGACAACGCCCACGGCCTGCACCCCAACTTCACCGACAAGCACGATGCCGCGCATGGTCCCAGGCTCAACGGCGGACCGGTGATCAAGGTGAACGCCAACCAGCGCTATGCCACCAACAGTGCCACCGCCGCGCTGTTCCGCGACCTCTGCCGCGAAGCCGGCGTGCCGGTGCAGACCTTCGTCTCGCGCGCCGACATGGGCTGCGGCAGCACCATCGGGCCGATCACCGCCACTGAACTCGGCGTGCCGACCCTGGATGTCGGCGTGCCCCAGTGGGGTATGCACTCGATCCGCGAGACGGCCGGCAGTCACGACGTGGAGCACCTGACTCAGGCGCTGATCGCCTTTGCCAACCGCCCCGAGCTGGCCTGATCGGGGCGACCACGAAAAACCCGGCGCCAAGGCGCCGGGTTTTTTGATTCTGGTGGCTACGCCCTGACTCGAACAGGGGACCCCATCATTATGAGTGATGTGCTCTAACCAACTGAGCTACGTAGCCATTCAACGGGAGCGAAGTTTACGGACTCGCCCCCGTCAGGTCAAGCCTTGTTGCCACCAGGCTCAGACGTTGAAGCGGAAGTGGACCACGTCGCCGTCCTTGACTACGTACTCCTTGCCTTCCAGGCGCCACTTGCCGGCATCCTTGGCACCCTGCTCGCCGCCGAGTGCGACAAAGTCATCGTAGGCGATCACTTCGGCGCGGATGAAGCCTTTCTGGAAGTCCGTATGGATGACGCCGGCGGCCTCGGGGGCGGTGGCGCCGATCTTCACCGTCCAGGCGCGCACTTCCTTCACCCCCGCGGTGAAGTAGGTCTGCAGCCCGAGCAGCTTGTAGCCGGCGCGGATCACGCGGTCGAGTCCCGGCTCTTCCATGCCCATTTCGCCAAGGAACATGGCACGCTCTTCGTCATCCAACTCGGCGATTTCAGATTCGAGCTGGTTGCACACCGGCACCACCACGGCGCCTTCCTCGGCGGCGATCTCGTTGACCACGTCGAGATAGGGGTTGTTCTCGAAACCGTCCTCGTTGACGTTGGCGATGTACATGGTCGGCTTGAGCGTGAGGAAGCCGAAACTCTTGAGCTGCTTCTTGTCGTCCTCGTCGAGACCGAAGCTTCTCAGCGGCTGGCCCTCGGCCAGGTGTGGCTGAATGCGCTCGAGTATCGCCTTGGTGGCGATCGCGTCCTTGTCGCCCCCTTGGCCACGCGCACCAGGCGCTGGATGGCGCGCTCGACGGTATCGAGATCGGAGAGGGCCAGCTCCATATTGATGATTTCGATATCGGCGCGCGGGTCGACCTGGTTGGCCACGTGGATGACGTTGTCGTTGTCGAAGCAGCGCACCACATGGGCGATGGCCTGGGTCTCGCGGATGTTGGCCAGGAACTTGTTGCCCAGGCCCTCTCCCTTGGAGGCGCCCGCCACCAAGCCGGCGATGTCGACGAACTCCATGGTGGTGGGAATTACCTTCTGCGGCTTCACGATCTCGGCCAACTTGTCGAGCCGCGGGTCGGGCATGGGCACGATGCCGACGTTGGGCTCGATAGTGCAGAAGGGAAAGTTCTCAGCATCAATGCCGGACTTGGTCAGAGCGTTAAAAAGCGTGGACTTGCCGACGTTGGGCAGGCCGACGATACCGCAGTTGAAACCCATGGGATCTTCCTGGAAAGCATGTTCGAGAGTGGCGATTGATCGCTATTCTACGGGAAAGCGCGAGGTCGTCGTAAGTCCGGCGAGACGGCCTGCCGCCGGCTCAGGGCTTGAAGGCGTGCAAGCGGCTCATGGCACGCGCCCAGTCGCCGGTGATGGCCTGGGGCAGGGTATGGAGGCTCTCATGGATGGCGGCGCCAATGGCGCCCAGCTCGGCCTTGCCGGGGCGTGCCAGCACGTAATGCGTGACCTGGCGGGAGTCGCCAGGATGGCCGATGCCGATCCGCAGCCGATGAAAGCCCTTGTCGTTGCCCAGGGCGCTGATGATATCGCGCAACCCATTGTGTCCGCCGTGGCCTCCGCCGGTCTTGTAGCGGGCGCAGCCGGCGGGAATGTCCAGCTCGTCGTGGGCCACCAGCAGTTCGCCGGGCGTCAGCTTGAAGAACTGGCACAGTGCCGCCACCGAGGCGCCGCTGCGATTCATGTAGGTGGTGGGCTCGAGTAGGTGCAGTTCCTGGCCATCGAGTCGCACCTTGGCGTAGAGCCCGAGAAACTTCTTCTCCGGACGCAGCTCGGTGCCAGCCGCACGTGCCAGCAGTTCCACCAGCCAGGCGCCGGCATTGTGGCGGGTTTCGGCATACTCTTCGCCGGGATTGCCCAGCCCGATGATCGCTTTCACCTGAGACATGCGGTGTCTCCAAACAAAACAAGCGCCGCAGCGCTTGGTCGTGTCGGAAAGGGGCCGCCGCAGCGGCCCCAACGGCACAGGTTACTCGGCGGAACCTTCGCCTTCCTCGCCTTCGCCGGCATCGCTGCGGCCCTTGGGCTTGGAGATGCTCAGCACGGCGTTGTCGTGATCGGCGCCGTGGGTCAGCTCGACCAGGCTGACGCCGGCCGGCAGCTTGAGGTCGGAAAGGTGCAGCGTGGTGCCGATTTCGACGTCGGTGATGTCGACTTCCAGGAAGTCCGGCAGGTCCTTCGGCAGACAGCTGATCTGGACTTCATTGGAAAGCACGTGCAGCTCGCCGCCCTGGTCCTTAATGGCCTTGGACTTCGCCTCGCCGACCACGTGCAGCGGCACGTTGATGGTGATGGCGTGAGAGGCATCGACGCGCATGAAGTCGGCGTGAGTGACCACCGGCTTGTACGGGTGACGCTGCAGGTCGCGCACGACCACCTGCTCGCTCTTGCCGTCGATGACCAGGTTCAGCACCGAGGAGAAGAACGACTCGTCCTCGATGGCCTTGTAGAAGGCGGCCTTTTCGATGGAGATCGGCTGCGGCGCCTGCTCACCGCCGTAGACGATGGCCGGCACCTGGAGGTTCGCACGACGCAGGCGGCGGCTCGCACCTTTCCCCAGGTCGCTACGAACGCTGGCATTGAGAGTGAATTCGGACATGATGTTGCCTCTTGCTTAAGGTAAGGGATACACCGCCGACCGCGACCTGACGACGGCGTTCCCGAAAGCCCCGAAGGGCGCTACTCCGGCGCCTGTTCTCGCTCCGGGCATGTCGCCCGAAGGGGTTCAGTGGAACATGGCGCTGACGGATTCTTCGTTGCTGACGCGGCGAATCGCCTCGGCGATCAGCCCCGCCACGCTGAGCTGGCGAATTTTGCCGCTGCGGCGCGCAATGTCGGACAGCGGAATGGTGTCGGTGACCACGACTTCGTCGAGCACCGAGCCGGTGATGTTCTCGACCGCAGGGCCTGACAGGATCGGGTGGGTGGCGTAGGCCACCACGCGGCGGGCGCCATGGGCCTTGAGTGCGTCGCCGGCCTTGCACAGGGTGCCGGCGGTATCGATCATGTCGTCGACCACCACACAGGTGCGATTCTCGATGTCGCCGATGATGTGCATCACCTGGGCCTGGTTGGCCTGGGGGCGGCGCTTGTCGATGATGGCGAGGTCGGCGTTGAGCTGCTTGGCAATGGCGCGGGCACGCACCACGCCGCCCACGTCGGGCGAGACCACCACCAGGTCATCGTAGTTCTGGCGTTCGATGTCGTCGAGCAGGATCGGCGAGCCGTAGACGTTATCCACAGGGACGTCGAAGAAGCCCTGGATCTGGTCGGCGTGCAGGTCCATGGTCATCACCCGGTCGACGCCGGCCTTGACCATCATGTCGGCCACAACCTTGGCCGAGATCGGTACCCGTGCGGAGCGCACGCGGCGATCCTGTCGGGCATAGCCGAAGTAAGGCACCACGGCGGTGATCCGCGAGGCGGAGGCGCGGCGCAGCGCGTCTGCCATTAGGATCAGCTCCATCAGGTTGTCGTTGGTCGGCGCGCAGGTGGACTGCAGGATGAACACGTCCTTGCCGCGAACGTTCTCGTTGATCTCGACCGCGATCTCGCCGTCGCTGAACTGCCCGACCGTGGCGTTGCCCATGCGGCTATCCAGGCTGTCGGCGATCTTCTGGGCAAGTTCGGGATTGGCATTCCCGGCAAAAACCATCAATTTTGACACGCGCATCCACCTATGCAGTGTTGAGGGGCGATCAGGGCACGACCGGTGGGTCGCCCTGTCTGCCATGGCCCGCGAAGGACTGTCGCAGGGTGCCGCTCATCGGCCCAGAGCGACATGTAGCGGAGAGAGGTTCAAGCCGCGAGCGATGAAGGCCGAACAGTGGCGGGGCAGGTCGGCTAGCATGCGCTTTGCCTCGGCGTCGGTCTCGACCCGAGCGAAGACACAGGCCCCTGTGCCCGTCAGCATGGCCGGTGCGCGAGCGCCGAGCCAGTCAAGCACCTCGGCTACCTGCGGATAGAGCCGTCGCACGGTCTGTTCGCAGTCGTTGTGCCAGCTTGGCGCTCCCCCTGCAGTGCGCGCGCCATGGTAATCGGGGGTGTCACGTGTCAATTGCGCGGCCCCGAACACCGCCGCGGTGGCGATTTCGACGCCGGGATTGACGACTATGAACCAGGGGGTGTCGAGGGTCACGGGCGTGAGCCTTTCTCCCACTCCCTCGGCCCAGGCGGCGTGGCCGCGGACGAAGACCGGTACGTCGGCGCCCAGGGTAAGGCCTAGTTCGGCCAGGCGGTCGAGCGAAAGGTTTAGCCGCCACAGGCGGTCGAGGCCGAGCAGGGCGGTGGCGGCGTCGGAGCTGCCGCCGCCCAGACCGCCGCCCATGGGCAGCCGCTTGGTGAGAGTGATTTCGGCGCCCAGGCGGCAGCCGGTCTCGGCCTGCAGCAGGCGTGCTGCGCGCACGATCAGGTTGTCCTCGTCGGCCAGCCCGGGCAGGGCGGGAGTCAGGCGGATCTCGCCGTCGACGCGAAGCTGCAGATGCAGAGTGTCGCCGTGATCGAGGAACTGGAACAGCGTCTGCAGCTCGTGGTAGCCATCCGCGCGGCGCCCGGTGATATGCAGCATGCGGTTGAGCTTGGCCGGGCGGGCAGCGCCAGGGTCTCATTCATCGATGGCGGGCCGCCACTCGGTTACCACCAGCGTCACGCGCAGGTCGTCGTACTCCATGACCAGGCGGCGCGGCAGCCACAGCGACTCGACCAGGATCCAGTCACGGTATTCGATCACCCAGCCATCCTGTTCGAGGCGCTCGGGGAAGCCGGTTGCGTCGTGGCTCAGCTGGTGGCGGCTGTGATCGGCAGGCAGGCCGCGGATCCAGTCGGACAGTGCGCTGACCGGTAGCGACCAGCCGAGCTGCTGCTGCATCAGCGCTTCGGGCGTTTCGGCGACGAAGCGGCCTTCGGCGGTGGTCAGCGAGAAGCGGCCCTCGCGTCCTTCCAGCAGATTGCGTCCGCTGCCGAAGGGGCCGCTGATGAGCATGCGGTAGTAGTGGGGATGCTGGCTCCAGTCCAGGTTGGCGCTGGTGGTCTCCTGGGGGTGCGCAGGCCGGCCTTGCCCACCAGTATCCAGGTGTCCAGGGCGGCCAGCTGCGCCTGCTGGCGCTCCCACTGGGCGGCGCTGCGCTCGCCCTGCGGCGTGGTGGTCGGCGCGGCGCAGCCCGCCAGCAGGG
Organism: Halomonas sp. E19; assembly: GCF_052439355.1. NCBI lineage: Bacteria > Pseudomonadati > Pseudomonadota > Gammaproteobacteria > Oceanospirillales > Halomonadaceae > Halomonas > Halomonas sp. E19. Next base: position 804,831 of record NZ_JBNFWU010000001.1, read on the forward strand.
CGGTGGCCAGCAGGGCGCCGAAGAGCCCGGCGCGGGGCAGGTTCCATCGTGTCATGGTGTCGTCTCGTCTGGGGCCGATGAGCGTGGGCGATCTGGGGAGAGCTCGGGGATTCGCTCCAGCAGCGCGTCGATGAGCGGATGGTCGTCGAAGCGGCGCAGGGCCTCCTCGATGAGCAGGCGGGCCTGTTCGTGGCGCTCCAGCACCCACAGCACCTCCGCGAGGTGCGCGGCGATCTCCTGGTCGGGCATGGCGGCATAGGCACGCTCCAGCCAGGGCAGGGCGCGCTCCGGGTCGCCCAGGCGGTAGTAGACCCAGCCCAGGCTGTCCATGATGGCCGCGCTGCCGGGCTCGAGCTCATGGGCGCGCTCGATCAGTTCGCGCGCTTCCTCGAGCCGCTCCTCGATATTGAGATCCGCCAGGGTATAGCCCAAGGCATTGAGGGCGGCGGCATTGTCCGGGTTGGCTTCGATGATGCGCCCGAGGTCGCGCTCCATGGCGTCGAGGTTGCCTACCTCCCAGGCGCGCATGGCGCGCAGGTAAAGCAGCTGTTCATCGTTGGGCGTGCGCGCCAGCTCGCGGTTGAGCAGGGCCTCGGCCTCGGCGGTGAGGCCCGCTTCGTCGAGCAGCTCCACTTCTAGGGCGAGCAGTTCGCTGAAGTGCGCGTCATGGCGCAGGCGTTCGATCCGCAGGAAGGCGCGGGCGTCCAGCAGGCGGTCGTCCTCGATCAGCATGCGCGCCGCCCGCAGGCGGGCGCGCAGGAAGTCGCCTCCTGGGAAACCTGGCGGTAATAAAGCAGGGCGTTGTCGACCTCTTCCTCCTGCTCGGCGATGGCGCCGAGCAGGAAGAAAGCGCTGGACGGGGTCTGGTCGCCGCTGATCAGCGGCAGTAGCAGGCGTCGGGCGGCATCGAGCTGGCCTTCCTCGAGGTAGAGCCTGGCCAGCGAGATACGCAGCTCGTCGTTGCCGAGGTGCTCGTCGAGCAGCGCATCGGTGTGTCGCTCGGCGGCGGCCACGTTGCCGAGCTCCAGTTCGGACTGCGCCAGCAGCAGCAGGAAGCGCGGGTCGCCCGGCGAGATCGCCAGGCCGCGGCGGGCGGCGTCTCGGGCGCGGGCGGGGTCGTTGGCCTCGAGCGCCAGGCGGGCACGCGTCATCCATAGCGCGGGCAGCTCGGCGTGGTCGCGCGACAGCGCTTCAAGGCGCGCCTCGGCCCGCTCGCGCATGCCAAGCGCCGCCTCGAGAATCGCCATGGCCAGGGCGGTGTCGTGATAGTGCGGGTGGCGCACCGCTTCCGGGCCGGCTAGGTGGCGGCTCAGGCGTTCATACAGCGGGATGGGGTCGACCTGCGCGTCCAGGGCGAGCTCGGTAAACAGGGCCAGCTCGCCGTGGCCGCCCTGTTCGACGAGCTGGAGGCGCTTCTCCAGCGCCAGGACCCAATTGCCGCGCTGCAGCGCGATGCCGGCCAGCAGCCGCAGCGGAGCTTCGGCCTGGGGATCAAGCTGGTGCCAGCGCCGCACGGCTTCCTCGAGCAACAGGGGGTCGTTACTGAAGCGGGCGGCCAGGGTGGCGCGCTCGGCCAGGGCAGGTTCGCGGTAGCGTTCGGCCATGGCCAGGTAGCCGAGTGTGGCCGGGCGATACTGGCCGCGCTGGCCGGCCAGTTCGGCGGTCAGCAGGCCGGCGAGCCCTTCGGCGTCGAGTCCGCGCTCGATGGGGGGCGCCGACGAGAGGGTCTTCGTCGGGGAAGAGCGCGAAGGGTGACGGGGGCAGACCCTGGCAGCCGCCGAGGAGAACCGTCAGGCCAAGGAGCGCCAGTCCGTGGCGAGAAAAGCGTATCAGCTGAGTGGGCATGCGTGTCTCGTCTGGTTACCCGAGCCGTCAGCATACCGGCTCGACGGCGGTGGGCAAAGCGATCAGCACCACTCTTGTCATGCATCAATTGCGGCTGGGGTGGGCATGCGCTGAGAATAAAAGCCTGTGGTAGAATGCGACGCCGCAGAGCAGTTTTTTCATTCGGCACCGCCGGCCGACATCACGCGAAGACGCCTAACGCATGACGCTTCTTGCCCTCGGAATCAATCATAAGACGGCTACCGTCGCGGTGCGCGAGCGGGTCGCCTTCTCGCCCGTGCAACTGGAGCAGGCGCTGGTCGAGCTGCGTCGCATGCCTCAGGTGCACGAGGCAGCGGTGCTGTCGACCTGCAACCGCACGGAGCTCTATTGCGTCACCGAGGAGAGCGGTGAGCGCGTCATTCTCGACTGGCTGGGCCAGTTCCATGGCCTGCCCGTCCAGGAGCTGACCCCTGCGCCTATCACTATCGCGATAGGGAAGCAGCCCGCCACCTGATGCGCGTCGCGGTGGGGCTCGATTCGATGGTGCTGGGCGAGCCGCAGATTCTCGGTCAGCTCAAGGGCGCCTACCAGTCGGCGCGACAGGCCAGCGGGCTCGGCGGCGAGCTGGAGCTGCTGTTTCAGCACACCTTCTCGGTAGCCAAGCAGGTGCGCACCCGCACCGGTATCGGCCAGAACCCGGTATCGGTGGCCTATGCCGCGGTGAGCCTGGCCAGCCGCATCTTCGACGACTTCGGACGCTCGCGGGCGCTGCTGATCGGCGCCGGCGAGACCATTGAGCTGGTGGCGCGCCATTTGCGCGAGGCCGGGGTGCGCGACATGATCGTGGCCAACCGCACCCGCGAGCGGGCCGAGGTGCTGGCGCAGGAGTTCAATGCCGAGGCGATCTCGCTGAACGAGATCCCCGAGGCCCTGGTGCGCTCCGATATCGTCATCTCCTCCACCGCGGCACCGCTTCCCATTCTCGGCAAGGGCATGGCCGAACGGGCGCTCAAGAAGCGCCGCCACCGCCCCATCTTCATGGTCGATATCGCTGTGCCGCGCGACATCGAGCCGGAAGTCGGCGACCTCGACGACGTCTTTCTCTACACCGTGGACGACCTCAACGAGGTCATCCAGGAGAACCGCCGCCATCGTCAGGCGGCCGCGGACCAGGCGGAATCTCTGATCGAGCACGGCGTCAGCGTATGGCTGCACGAGCGGCGCATCCGCGACGGCGGCGAACTGATCCGCCGCTTCCGTGACCAGGCCGTGGAGCTGCGCCAGCTTTCCGAGGAGCAGGCCCTGGCGCGGCTTGCCCGCGGCGAAGACCCGGAAGAAGTGATTCGTCGCCTGGCGCACCAGCTCACCAACCGCCTGCTGCACCGGCCCACCGTGGCCCTGCGCGATGCCTCTGGCAGCGAGCGTCTCGACCTGCTGATGGCCGCCGAGTCGCTGCTGCTCGACCCCTTTCCACGAAACCCTGACAGGACACGCCATGAAAGCGACCCTGCGCCAGCGCCTCGATGCCTTCATCGAGCGCTTCGAGGAGCTCGCCGCCCTGCTGGCGGAGCCCGAGGTCATCACCGACCAGCCCCGGTTCCGCGATTACTCCCGAGAATACGCCGAACTCGAGCCGCTGGTAGATGCCTGGCGCGACTATCGCGCCACCGAGGCGGACCTGGAGGACGCCGAGCTGCTGGCCGGCGACAGCGACGCCGAGATGCGCGAGCTGGCCGAGATGGAGCTGGCCGAAGGCCGCGAGCGGCTGGAGGGTCTGGAGGTTCGGCTCAAGCAGCTGCTGGTGCCGCGCGATCCCGACGACGGTCGCAGCGTCTTCCTCGAGGTTCGCGCCGGTACCGGTGGCGACGAGGCGGCGCTGTTTGCCGGCGACCTTTTCCGCATGTACTCCCGCTATGCCGAGAAGCAGGGCTGGAAGGTCGAGGTGGTCAGCGCCAGCCATGGCGAGCAGGGCGGCTACAAGGAGATCATCAGCCGGGTGAAAGGCGAGGGCGTCTATGCCCGGCTCAAGTTCGAGTCAGGGGCGCACCGGGTGCAGCGGGTTCCCGCCACCGAGTCACAGGGGCGTATCCACACCTCGGCCTGCACCGTGGCGGTGATGCCCGAGGCCGACGAGGTGGGCGATGTCGACATCAACCCGGCCGACCTGCGGGTCGATACCTTTCGCTCCAGCGGCGCCGGCGGTCAGCACGTCAACACCACCGACTCTGCGATTCGCATTACCCACCTGCCCTCGGGGGTGGTGGTGGAGTGCCAGGAGGAGCGCAGCCAGCACAAGAATCGGGCCAAGGCCATGTCGCTGCTGGCCGCCCGGCTCAAGCAGAGCGCGGTGGAGAGTCGCCAGCGCGAACAGGCCGATACGCGGCGCAGCCTGGTGGGCTCGGGCGATCGCAGCGAGCGCATTCGGACCTACAACTTCCCCCAGGGACGGCTGACCGACCATCGCATCAACCTCACGCTCTACAAGCTTGGCGAGGTCATGGGCGGTGAGCTCGACGAAGTGCTCGAGCCCCTGATTCACGAGCACCAGGCCGAGCAGCTGGCGGCCTTGCAGCAGGAGGCCTGATGCGCCTCGATGCGCTGCTGCGCGACGCTGCTGGGCGCCTGGCGCAGGCAGGTTCGCCCACCGCACACCTGGATGCCGAGGTGCTGCTGTGCCATGTGCTGGGGGTCGAGCGCACCTGGCTTTACACCTGGGGCGATCGCATTGCGGCGGCGTCGGACCAGGCTCGCTATGAAGCATTGATCGCCGCGCGGGCCGAAGGCCGGCCGGTGGCCTATTTGGTCGAGGCGCGCGAATTCTGGGGGCTGTCGCTTGCGACCTCGCCGCATACGCTGATTCCGCGTCCGGATACCGAAACCCTGGTGGAGGTGGCCTTGTCGCTGGCGGCGGGCCGCGGACGGTTGCTTGACCTGGGTACGGGAACCGGCGCCATTGCGCTGGCATTCGCCAGCGAGCGGGGCGACTGGTCCGTGCTCGGCGTCGACCGGGTGCCGGAGGCAGCCGCATTGGCGGCCGAAAATGCCAAGCGCTTGGGTATCTCCAACGCCCGCTTCCTGGCCAGCGACTGGTTCAGCGCTCTGGCCGGCGAGCGCTTCGACCTGATCGTGGCCAATCCCCCTATATTGCCGCGGATGACCCGCACCTGCTGCAAGGCGACGTGCGCTTCGAGCCACGCAGCGCCCTGGTCGCCGGAGCCGACGGGCTGGATGACCTGCGCTACCTGGTCGATGCCAGCCGTGGCTATCTGGCCGGACGCGGCTGGCTGGCCGTGGAGCATGGCCACGACCAGGCGGCGGCAGTGAGGGCGCTTTTTCAGGCGGCCGGTTACGAGGAAATTGCCAGCCGATGCGACCTTGGCGGCCTGGAGCGGGTTACCTGGGCGCGCTGGTCAGAATAGCGTTGAGATTGCGTGTTGGAGGCCGTGGCGCGCTGTGGTACACCTGTTCAGGTAATTTTTCCCGTAGCTGCCGTGTTCGCGAGACCGAACGTCTGCGAAGGGCTCGATGCCTGACGGTTTTCAGGTCAATTTGCTGACACGGCGCGCCTACCCTCCTGATCCGGTTCGCCAAATACGACAATGAAATCCAAGACCCGCTCACTCGACCGTATCGATCTGAACATCCTGCGCTGCCTGCAGGAAAATGCCCGTATCTCCTATGTCGACCTGGCCGCGCAGGTCGGCCTATCGACCACGCCGTGCCTGGAGCGCGTCAAGCGCCTGGAAAAAGCCGGGGTGATCCGCGGCTACAAGGCGGTGCTCGACCCGCGTGCGCTCAAGGCCAACCTGCTGGTATTCGTCGAGATCAGCCTGGAGACGCAGTCGCCGGCGGTATTCGACGAATTCCGCCGCGCCGTGGCCCGACTGCCGCAGATCCAGGAGTGCCACCTGGTCTCGGGCCAGTTCGACTACATCCTCAAGTGCCGCATCCCCGAGATGTCCGCCTACCGTCAGCTGCTCGGCGACGTGGTGCTGACCCTGCCCGGGGTCAAGGAGTCCAAGAGCTATGTGGTCATGGAAGAGGTCAAGGAGGAGTTTTCGCTGTATGTGCCGGATATTGAGGAGCTGGAAGGCAAGTGAAGCCCATGAATGACGAGGCGCTGCTGCGCTATAGCCGGCAGATCATGCTCGATGCCATCGACATCGCCGGGCAGGAGCGCCTGCTCGCTTCCGGCGTACTGGTGGTAGGGGCGGGTGGCTTGGGCTCACCGGTTGCGCTTTATCTGGCGGCGGCAGGGGTGGGACGACTGGTGCTGGCCGATGCCGACGAGGTGGAGCTTTCCAACCTGCAGCGCCAGATCGCCCACGGCATGGCCGATCTTGGCCGCAACAAGGCGGAGTCGGCGCGCGAAGCGGCTCTTGCCCTCAACCCACACTGCACCATCGAGGTGCTGGCCGACCACCTCGATGGCCCGGCGCTGGACCGGGTGATGGCCGGGGTCGACCTCGTGCTGGACTGCACCGATCGCTTCTCCAGCCGCTATGCAATCAACGCCGCCAGCCGGCGCGCCGGCATTCCGCTGGTGTCCGGCGCGGCGATCCGCTTTTCCGGGCAGCTGGCGGTGTTCGATCCTCGCGATGCCGAGGCGCCCTGCTACGCCTGTCTCTATCCACCGGGTGACGCTGGCGACGAGGAAATGCGCTGCGCGGAGAATGGCGTGGTGGCACCGTTGGTCGGGCTGGTCGGCTGCTTTCAGGCGCTGGAAGCGATCAAGCTGCTCAGCGGTGCTGGTACGCCCCATCGCGGCCTGTCCACCTTCGACGGCATGAGCGGTCAGTGGCGCCACTACCAGGTGCCACGCGATCCGGCGTGTCGCGTCTGTGGCACCTCCTGAGCGACGCGGTGGCCCCGTGAGGCGCGCTGTCTCGCGCCTGTCGGTACCTGCGCCTTTGCCTCGTGCTGGGCGCACTGTCACCTAGCCTGGAGGGCCGTGGGGCTAGCCAAGTCCATTCTGGTGTCGGTGATTATTCAACATTCCTTTTGCCGGGAAGCCCCCGGGAAGGCGCTGCCGATCCTGCTTTCGTGCACGTTCAAGGCTGTTCTGCAGCGTTCATGCCCCATTTTGGTGCCGTGTCATGATGGCGGTTTGAATAGCGTCGTTGTGAAATACTTGACAGGTTCCTGCGGTTTGGTGCCAGACTAAGCGAAAGCGTAGTGACGGCTTGTCGTCACTCATCGCCCTCGGCTCTGCCTACCGATACCGAGCCGCCCTTGTTCAGGATACTGCTGCATGGCCACTGTCGCCCGCTTCGACAATCCCGCTTCCTACTACCGCGATTCGGTCCTGGTGCGCATGGAGCCGCCTTGCCTACCGCTGCAGGGCGAGCAGCGGGCGGACGTGTGCGTGATCGGTGGTGGCATCACCGGTTGCTCTGCTGCGCTGCATCTGGCCTTGCGCGGCTATCGGGTGGTGGTCCTGGAGGCGCGCGAGCTCGGCTTTGGTGCGTCTGGGCGCAGCGGTGGCCAGATCCTGCCCGGCCTGGGGACCGATATCGCCACCGTGGAGCGGGCGCTGGGCCGAGACCGCGCTCGCGAGGTATGGGAAATGAGCCGCGAGGCGGTGCGCCTTACCGCCGAGCTGGTTGAACGCCACGCCATACCCTGCGACCTGAGCTGGGGCTACCTGCATGCGGCGGTCAAGCCGCGCCATGTGCGTGAACTGCGCGAGTTTCAGGCGCGCATGGCCCGCGACTACGGCTATGAGGCGCTCGACTGGCTCGAGGGGAGGCCCTGCGCGAGCATGTGGCGACCGATGCCTACCCGGGGGCGCTGTTCGAGCGTGAGGGCGGCCACCTGCACCCGCTGAACTACACCTTAGGCCTGGCGCAGGCCGCTTGCCAGGCCGGGGTGACGTTTCATGAGCAGAGCGCGGCGGTAGCCATCGAGCAGGGCCAGCCGGCCAGGGTCAGGACCCGCGACGGCTGCGTGACGGCAGATTTCGTGGTGCTGGGCACCAACGCCTACCTGGGTGGACTGGTGCCGGAACTCGAAGGCCGCATCATGCGCGCTGCCAACTACATCGTCGCGACGGAGCCGTTGGGCGCAGAGCGAGCGGCCCGGGTGCTGCCGCGCAACGATGCGCTGTCCGACGCCAACTTCGTGCTCGACTACTACCGCCTCTCGGCGGATCGACGGCTGATCTACGGTGGCGAGGTGAGCTACGACGGGCGCGAGCCGCGCGGCCTGCAGCAGCGCATGGACGCCAAGATCGCGTGGCTGTTTCCGGCGCTCAAGGGCGTGCGCATCGACTATCGCTGGGGCGGGGAGGTGGCGATTACGCTCAATCGCGCACCCGACTTCGGCCGTCTCGACAATAATCTCTATTATGCACAGGGATATTCGGGGCACGGCATGGCGCTGGCGGCCTGGCCGGCAAGCTGATGGCCGATGCCGTCGCCGGCCAGAGCGAGCGCTTCGATGTGTTTGCCGCGATGCCGCATCGGCCGTTTCCGGGCGGGCGGCGCCTGCGCACCCCGCTGCTGGTGCTGGCCACCATGTTCTACAAGCTGCGCGACCGACTATAACGACATGCCCGGGAAAGGGCCGCTACGAGGTTCCCATGAAAGACCTGGAAAGCTGGCTGAAGGAGCGACGCATCACCGAGGTGGAGTGTCTGGTCAGTGATATCACCGGTATTGCCCGTGGCAAGATCACCCCGGTTTCCAAGTTCGTTGCCGAAAAGGGGATGCGGCTGCCGGAGAGCGTGCTGCTGCAGACCGTCACCGGCGACTATGTGGAGGACGACCTCTACTATTCGCTGCTCGACCCTGCCGACATCGACATGCTGTGCCGGCCCGACGGCTCGGCGGTCTACCCGGTGCCCTGGGCGGCGGAGCCCACAGCCCAGGTTATCCACGACTGCTACGACAAAATGGGCAACCCCATCGAGCTCTCCTGTCGCAACCAGCTCAAGCGCGTACTGGCGCTGTACGCCGAGCAGGGATGGAAGCCGGTGGTGGCGCCAGAGATGGAGTTCTACCTGACTAAGCGCTGTGAGGATCCTGACCTTCCGCTGCAGCCGCCCATCGGTCGCAGCGGGCGCCAGGAGACCGGACGGCAGTCGTTCTCCATCGATGCCGCCAACGAGTTCGACCCGCTGTTCGAGGACATGTACGACTGGTGCGAGATCCAGGGGCTCGACATCGATACCCTGATCCACGAGGAGGGTACCGCTCAGATGGAGATCAACTTCCGTCACGGCGACCCCTCACCCTGGCGGACCAGGTGTTCCTGTTCAAGCGTACCCTGCGCGAGGCGGCGCTCAAGCATGACGTGGCCGCCACCTTCATGGCCAAGCCGATTACCAACGAGCCCGGCAGCGCCATGCATATTCATCAAAGCGTGCTGGATGCCGCCACGGGCAGGAGCGTGTTTGCCAATGACGACGGCACCATGAGCCAGCTGTTCCTGCACCATATTGGCGGCCTGCAGCGCTTCATTCCCGAGGCGCTGCCGCTGATGGCGCCCAACGTCAACTCCTTTCGCCGTTTCCTGCCTGACACCTCGGCGCCGGTCAACGTCGAATGGGGCGTCGAGAACCGCACCTGCGGGCTGCGCGTGCCGGACTCGTCGCCGCAGAACCGGCGCGTGGAGAACCGCCTACCCGGAGCCGATGCCAACGCCTACCTGGCGATAGCGGCGAGCCTGCTGTGCGGCTACCTGGGCATGGTGCAGCAGCTCAACCCTCGGCGCCGGTGCAGGGCAGGGCGTTCGAAAGACGCAACCTACGCCTGCCGTTCACCCTGGAGCAGGCGCTGGAGCGCATGGAAAGCTGCGCCGAGCTGGAGCGCTACATGGGGCAGCGCTTCGTGACCGGCTACGTGGCGGTCAAGCGGGTCGAGAATGAGAACTTCAAAAAGTGATCAGCTCCTGGGAGCGGGAGTTCCTGCTGTTGAGCGTGTAAGGCTTGCGCCGGGGCAGTTCCGATCGGCCCGTCAGGCGAGGCGGCGAGGAAAGGCGTTTAGGAAAGGTAACAAGGAAAGTGTCCGGTAGAGAGCGCCGGTCCCATCAACAACAACGATACAGAGAGGTGTCATGATGACCCATCTACACAAGCGTTTGCTGGCGGCGACACTGGGTTCGCTGACCCTGGCCACGTCGGCGGCCCAGGCCAACGAAGTGCGGATTTACAACTGGTCGGACTACATTGCTCCGGACACCCTGCAGAGGTTCACCGAGGCGACCGGGATTCGCGTTATCTACGACGTCTACGACAGCAACGAGGTGCTCGACGCGGCGATGCTGGCCGGTCGCTCCGGCTATGACGTGGTGGTGCCCTCCAATCACTATCTAACCCGCCAGATCAGCGCCGGGGTGTATCAGGAGCTCGACCACGACAAGCTCCCCAACATGGCCAACCTCAACCCGGAGCTGATGGACGACCTGGAAAGCGTTGATCCGGGCAGTCGCTACTCCATTCCCTACATGTGGGGCACCAACGGCATCGGCTACAACGTCGATCGGGTTCACGCCATCCTGGGCGAGGAGGCGCCGGTGGACTCCTGGGCGCTGCTTTTCGATCCCGAGATCACCACCGCGCTGCGCGAAGGCGGCTGCGGTATCTCGATGCTCGACTCAGGTGATGAGATGCTCTCGCCGGCCATGGCCTACCTGGGGCTTTCGCCGCTTTCGGAAGAGCGGGCGGACCTGGAGGCTGCCGGTGACTTGATCGCTGCCGTGCGCGACAACATCACCTACTTCCACTCGTCGCGCTACATTTCCGATCTTGCCAACGGTGACATCTGCGTGGCGGCGGGCTACTCCGGCGACATCTTCCAGGCCGCCGACCGCGCCGAGGAAGCCGGGCGCGGCATCACCATCGCCTACAGCATTCCCAAGGAGGGCGCGGCGCTGTGGTTCGACATGATGGCGATACCGGCCGATGCGCCCAACCCCGACAATGCCCACGCTTTCATCAACTTCATCCTGGAGCCCGAGATCGCCGCGGCGATCACCGAGTATGTTGTCTACGCCAACCCCAACGTGGCGGCGAACGAATACCTTGATCCGGATATCCTCAATAACAGTTCCATCTATCCCGACCAAGAAGTGATGGACAATCTCTATGTGGCCGAAGAGAAGCCGCTGGCCGTGCAGCGGATTCGCACCCGCGTATGGAACCGGGTGAAATCCGGAACCTGAGGGGCTGCCGGCCCTCAGGGCCGGCGTGCTTTACCGGGGCAACAAGGAGGCGGCCATGCCACACCCCCGACCCAGGCCCGCCAGCCGGCGGGCTATGCCACCGAGGCGACGCCGTCGCCGCCGGTGGGCAAACCGAGACCCGTACGCGATGAGGCGCTGATGGAGATTCGCCGCGTCAGCAAGCGCTTCGACCAAGCGCTGGCGGTGGACGACGTCAGCCTGTCGATCCAGCGCGGCGAGATCTTTGCATTGCTGGGCGGCTCCGGCTCAGGCAAGTCGACCCTGCTGCGCATGCTGGCGGGCTTCGAGAAGCCCAGCAGCGGGCAGATCGTGCTCGACGGCGAGGACATCACCGCCATGCCGCCCTATGAGCGGCCGATCAACATGATGTTCCAGTCCTACGCGCTGTTCCCGCACATGACGGTGGCGCAGAACATCGCCTTTGGCCTCAAGCAGGACCGGCTGCCGCGGCGCGAGATCGATGAGCGCGTGGCCGAGATGCTCAAGCTGGTACACATGGAAGCCTTTGCCCGGCGCAAGCCGCACCAGCTCTCCGGCGGCCAGCGCCAGCGCGTGGCGCTGGCGCGTTCGCTGGCCAAGCGGCCCAAGCTGTTGCTTCTCGATGAACCGATGGGGGCGCTCGACAAGAAGCTGCGCACCGAGATGCAGCTCGAGGTGGTACAGATCCTGGAGCGGGTCGGGGTGACCTGCATCATGGTCACTCATGACCAGGAGGAGGCCATGACCATGGCCGACCGGGTGGCGATCATGGCGGATGGCTGGATTGCCCAGGTCGGCACGCCGATGGATGTCTACGAGAGTCCGGCCAGCCGTATGGTGGCCGAGTTCGTCGGCACGGTGAACCTGTTCGAAGGCGAGATTGTTGTCGACGAGGTCGATCACTGCATCATCCAGGGGCGGCTCTGACGCGGCCGGTGCGCATCGGCCACGGTATCAGCACCCAGGCTGACGAACGGCGGGTGTGGGTCGCCCTGCGTCCCGAGAAGACTTGGCTAAGTCGCGAACGACCGACGCAGCGCCACAACTGGGAGGCGGGCGTGATCGAGGATATTGCCTACCTGGGGGCTTCTCGCTCTATTTCGTGCGCACCGAGCGGGGCGAGCTGGTCAAGGCCAGCATGGCCAACACGGAGCGGCGCGGCGACCGTCCGGGTTGGGACGAGCCGGTCTACGTGTACTGGGACGAACACGCGGCCGTGGTGCTGCATGCGTGATCGAGGCCCGTGGCGCCGCGCCGCCTGCAGCCGGCCAGCGTGACAGGAGGAAGTCGATGAAAAAGCCGTTCGTGCGCCTGCCGCGCTGGGCCTCGCCCGGGCGTGGCTGGGTGATTGCCGTGCCGTTGCTGTGGCTTGCGCTGTTCTTCCTGCTGCCGTTTGGCATCGTGCTCAAGATCAGCCTGTCGGAGGCGGCCATCGCCGTGCCCCCTATGGCGCGATCTTCGACTACGCCAACGAGACGCTCAATATCGCGGTCACCTTCGGCAACTACCTGTTCCTGCTGAGCGACTCCCTCTATATCTCGGCCTACTGGGGCTCGGTGAAGATCGCTTTCCTGGCCACGCTGATCTGCCTGCTAATCGGCTATCCGATGGCCTACGCCATGGCACGGGCGCCCGCCCACCTGCAGCTGGTGCTGCTGCTGCTGGTCATGCTGCCCTCTTGGACGTCCTTCCTGATCCGCGTCTATGCCTGGATGGGTATCCTCAGTAACAACGGGCTGATCAACAACACGCTGATGTGGCTGGGGCTGATCGAGTCGCCGCTGCGCATGATGAATACCAACTTCGCGGTGATCCTGGGTATCGTCTATGCCTACCTGCCGTTCATGGTGCTGCCACTCTACGCCAACCTGACCCGGCTCGACGGCTCGCTGCTGGAGGCGGCCTCGGACCTCGGCTCTCGCAAGTTCAATACCTTCTTACGCGTGACCCTGCCGCTCTCGAAGGGGGCATCATCGCTGGCTCGATGCTGGTATTCATTCCTGCAGTGGGCGAGTACGTCATCCCGGAGCTGCTCGGCGGGCCCAACACGGTGATGATCGGCAAGGTGTTGTGGGAAGAGTTTTTCCACAACCGCGATTGGCCGGTAGCCTCGGCGCTGGCGATGGTGATGCTGGCGATCCTGATCGTACCCATCGCCCTGTTTCACCGCTACCAGTCCCGCGAGCTGGAGGAGTGACCATGCGCAAGCCATCCTTCACCACGCTGATGCTGTGGGCGGGGCTGCTGTTTCTCTACCTGCCGATGGTGGTGCTGGTGGTCTACTCGTTCAATTCGTCACGCCTGGTGACGGTATGGGCGGGCTTTTCGCCACGCTGGTACCTGGAGCTGTTCCGCGACCAGCAGATTCTGTCGGCGGTTTGGACCAGCCTGCGCATCGCCTTCTTCTCGGCCAGCATGGCGGTGTGCCTTGGCACGCTGGCGGCCTTCGTGATGGTGCGCTTCACCCGCTTTCGCGGCAAGACGGCGCTCTCCAGCATGGTCACCGCGCCGCTGGTGATGCCTGAGGTGATCACCGGGCTGTCGCTGCTGCTGCTGTTCGTGCACATGGCGCAGACCATCGGCTGGCCGGCGGATCGCGGCATGGTCACCATCTGGATTGCCCACACCACCTTCTGCAGCGCCTACGTGGCCGTGGTGGTGGCATCTCGTCTGCGTGAGGTGGATCTCTCCATCGAGGAGGCTGCCATGGACCTCGGTGCGCGGCCGGTGCGCACCTTCTTCCAGATCACCCTGCCGATGATCGCGCCCGCGGTGGCGGCGGGGTGGCTGCTGGCCTTCACCCTGTCGCTGGACGACCTGGTGATCGCCAGCTTCGTCTCCGGCCCCGGGGCGACCACGCTGCCGATGGTGGTGTTCTCTTCAGTGCGCCTCGGTGTCTCGCCGAAGATCAACGCCCTGGCCACGCTGATCATCCTGGCGGTGTCACTGGCCACCTTCCTTGCCTGGTACCTGATGCGGCGCAGCGAGGCGCGACGGCGCCAGGCGATGCTGCAGGACATGACCGCCGGTCGATAACCCTTGTAAGTGTGAGGAAGTGATGTCGAACAATGCCAACGCCGAGCATGTGGCCTCCTACTATGCCGCTACGTCCAACCCGTCGCCCGAGCGGGCTGCCCTGGTGGGCGATATCGAGTGCGAGGTGTGCGTGGTGGGCGCCGGCTTCACCGGCATCTCGTCGGCGCTGCACCTGGTGGAACAGGGTCGGCGTGTGGTCGTGCTGGAAGCCGCCCGCGTAGGCTTCGGCGCCTCGGGGCGCAACGGCGGCCAGATCGTCAACAGCTACAGCCGCGACATGGACGTGATCGAGGCCAAGTACGGCACCGGGACCGCTCGCGCCCTGGGCGATATGGCCTTCGAGGGCAATCGCATCATCCGCGAGCGCATTCGCCACTATGCCATCGCCTGTGATCTCAAGAACGGCAATCTATTCGCCGCCTGCAATCGCAAGCAGTTCGAGGGCTGCGCGAGCACAAGGCGCTGTGGGAACGGTTCGGCAACCACGAACTCGAGCTGCTGGAGGGCGAGGCTTACCGGCGAGAGGTGGGCAGCGCGCGCTACGTCGGCGCGCTGGTGGATCACTCCGGTGGGCACCTGCATCCGCTCAACCTGGTGCTCGGCCAGGCCGCCGCCTTCGCGTCGCTGGGTGGCGTCATCCATGAACAGACGCCGGTCATCGCGGTAGAGCACGGCGAGCGGGTCACCCTGCGTACTCCGCAGGGCAGCGTGCGCGCCGAACGCGTGGTGATGGCCGGCAACGCCTACCTGCAAGGGGTGCTGCCGGAGCTGGAGAGCAAGTCGATGCCCTGCGGCACTCAGATCATTACCACCGAGCCGTTGCCGGAGGCGCTGCGCCGCGAGCTGATCCCCAACGACATGGCGGTGGAAGACTGCAACTATCTGCTCGACTACTACCGTTTCACCGCCGATGGGCGTCTGCTCTACGGCGGCGGGGTCAACTACGGCGGCCAGGATCCGACAGACATCGCCGCGGTGATTAGGCCCAAGATGCTCAAGACCTTTCCCCAGCTTGCCGAGGTGCGCATCGACTTCGCCTGGAGCGGCAATTTCCTGATGACGTTGAATCGCCTGCCTCAGTTCGGTCGGCTCAACGACAACGTCTACTACGCCCAGGGCTATTCGGGCCATGGGGTGACCTGCTCACACCTGGCGGGCAAGTTGATCGCCGAGGTGATACGCGGCGACAGCCAGCGCTTCGATGCCTTCGCCGGCTTGCCGCACCTGCCGTTTCCCGGCGGGCGGCTGCTGCGGGTGCCGCTCTCGGCGCTGGGCGCCTGGTACTGCGCTACGCGGACCGGCTCGGCTGGTGAGTGTCGCCAAGGGCTGACACCGGGACAAAAACGTGAAAGCCGCTGCGTTGCGCTCATGGCCGTGCGTCGACGCCGTATACTGACGGTATCCCACGGGTGGCATGGAGCCGCCGCCCTGCGTCTCTCCTCCACATCGCATCGAGCCGAGCCTTGTCAGCCCGGGCGCACTGCGTCCTGCAGGAGGAGTATCATGAATAAATCGATCGTGATCGGAACTACGCTAAGTGTGCTCGGCCTGGGTGGTCTGGCCCTGGGCGCGTGGCAGGTGCAGCAGGACCAGGAGCCGCAGGAGCGCGGCCCCCAGTTTGCCGAGGTCGTGGCGGTACAGCCGGTGACGCGCAGCGTCGAAACGCCGCGCGAAGTGTGTGAGGACGTGGTCGTGCACCAACAGGCGCAGGCACCCAGCCGCGATCCGCATCGCATCGCCGGCACCGCGGCGGGGGCCGTGGTGGGCGGCCTGCTGGGCAATCAGGTCGGCGGTGGCAGCGGCAAGACCCTGGCCACCGTGGCAGGGGCGGTCGGCGGCGGCTACGCCGGGCGCGAGATCCAGGGGCGTATCGAGGCCAACCAGACCCAGACCTACACCACCACGCAGCGACAGTGCCATACCGTCATGGACAGCTCCGAGGAGACCGTGGGTTACGACGTGACCTGGCGTCACGGTGAGCTGACCGAGGTCTCGCGGCTGGATCACCGGCCCCAGGGCAACCGCGTGCTGCTCGACGAGGGGCAGCCGCGCTGGGACCTGCCGCTGGCCAGTGCCGCCAACGAAGGTTGAGCTCTCCCTCGTTCCCATGCGGGATCCTTATTGCACGAAGCCGCCGCCGCCCTTGGGCGACGGCGGCTTCGTCACATCGGTGGAATGCCGTCACCACACCCACCGCTATTGCGTTGACCTGCCGCTACCCTCAGGCGGCGACCGGCCGGGAGACGCCGCTGCCGTCCTCGGCGCGCTTGCCGAGCAGGCGCAGACAGAGCGCCAGAACGAGCAGCCCGAGCCCGAGGCCGAGCCACCAAGGCAGGCCGTGCCCTACCGCCACGCTGCCGAATACCAGCGCTATCACGCCGACCAGCAAGGCATAGGGCAGTTGGGTGCGCACATGCTCGATCAGGTCGCAGCCGCTGGCCATGGCCGCCAGCAGGGTCGATTCGGCGAGCGGCGAGCAGTGGTCACCCCACACCAGCGCCGGCCAGTACGCCGGCTACCGAGGCGTAGAGCAGCGGCATGCCCTCGGCGGTGCCCGCCAGGCCATGCAGGTCGAGGATTGCCCAGGCCAGGGAATGGTCAGCGGCATCATGATCCCCATCACGCCCCAGGAGGAGCCGGTGGCGAAGGCGGTGAAGGCTGCCAGGGTGAAGATGGCCGCTGGCAGCCACTGGGGCGAGAGTGCCTCGCCCAAGGCAGCGATCAAGAAGTCGCTGGTGCCCAGGGTGGCGTTCACATTGGCCAGGGCCCAGGCCATCATCAGGATGGTCAAGGGCAGCAGCATCGACTTGACCCCTTCGAACCAGTAGTGGGTGGTCTCGCTCATGGTCATCAGGCGCTGGGCCAGGGTCATCACCACGGCCGTGATACAGGCCGCTAGCGATCCCCACATCATGGCCGCGAAAGCGTCGCCCTCGCCGAAGATATCCCAGATATCGTGTTCCCCTGGCCCAGCTCCGCGGCACCGGTGGTGTAGATCCCGCCAATGGTGAAGGCCACCAGCACGAGCATCGGCACCACGGCATTGAGGCGCGCAGCGCGATCCCCGGCTTGGTCTCGATCTCGGCCTCTTCCACCACCGCCTCCCGGGGCGTGACCGGCGAACGGCCGGCATGACCGGCCAGGGCCCGGCGTTCGGCAACCAGCATGGGGCCGAAGTCGCGTCGGCTCCCTACCAGCAGGAAGACGAAGGCCACCGCCATAAAGGGATAGAAGTTGTAGGGCAATGCCTGGATGAAGACGCTGTAGGCGGACTCGTTCCAGCCATCGATCTCGCTCATGGCCTGCTGAATCAAGCCTACCTGAAAGCCGATCCAGGTAGTCACCAGCAGCACCGCCGAGACCGGTGCCGCGGTGCAGTCGACGATATAGGCCAGCTTGGCGCGTGAAATGTGCAGCCTGTCGAAGATGTTGCGCATGGTGTTGCCCACGATCAGCGCATTGGCGTAGTCGTCGAAGAAGATGGCCAGCCCCAGCAGGCCGGTGGTGGCCTGGGCCTGGCGGCGGTTGCGGATATAGCGGGTGATGCGCGCCGCGATCCCTGGGTGCCGCCGTTGCGCGAGATGATCCCCACCATGCCACCGATCAGCAGGCAGAACAGCACTACCGCCATGTGTTCGCTGTCGCTGGCGGCTTCCAGCAGATGTACGCTCACCGTTTCATTGAAGGCAGTGAAGAGGGCGGCGGCGCTCATGCCGTGGTAGATCCAGCCGCCCAGCAGGATGCCCAGGAAAAGGGCGGCGATCACCTGGCGAAACACCAGGGCGATGCCTATGGCGGTGAGTGCCGGCACCAGCGAGAGCCAGGCGGGAATGGCGGTGAGCACCTGGCGCTCCAGCATCTGGCCCTCGGCGTCGAACAGCTCCAGCACCCCGCGGCTGCCGGCGAGTGTCGCCTCGGCGAGCCGCTGGCCCGTCTCGTCTTCGAACAGTGCCAGGGCCTGACCATCCAGCGTCAAGCGCAGGCCGGTGCCATCGTCGACGCCGATCTCGAAGCCGACGCCTTGAAGAATCAGGCCTGGGGGCGAAAGGCGCTCATCGGCCAGCAAGGAGCCGGTGAACAGCAGTAGTAACAGCAGGCTCATCTGCCAGAACAGGCGTTGCGGGGTGTGCATTGGAGATTGCCTCGTCGTTGTTGGAGGTTGTTGGGATGGGCAAATCCCGGCCTGCCGGCTCGCAAGACGAGCCGGAGATGCCGTGCTTCTTCTCTAGAGGTTGGGAGGATCGGTCGAAGGGCTAGGGTTGGCTGCCGTGCGCACCTCACCAGGCCCGGGCGCGCCGAGCCTTGCGATCAGACGTGGCGCAGGTACCAGTCGTACTCCAGCTGGCTTACCGCCTTCATGGCCTGGGCCCGCTCGGCACGGCGGTTGGCCACGAACACCTGAATGAAGTCGCGCCCCAGTGCCTCGCCCAGCACCTCGTCCGCCTCCAGCAGGTCCAGGGCCTGCTGCCAGCTATTGGTCAGGCTATGCGCTACCTGGGCGTAGGCATTGCCGACGATGGGCGGGGGCGGCGTCAGTTTGCGACTGAGGCCGTGGTGCAGCGACGCCAGCAGGGTAGCCAGCAGCAGGTAGGGATTGACGTCGGCACCGGCGACCCGGTGTTCGATGCGCCGGGCGCAGCGCGGGCCGGAGGAACGCGCAGCGCCACGGAGCGGTTGTCGAACCCCCAGGTGGGTGCCATCGGCACATAGAGCCCCGGCTGGAAGCGGCGAAAAGAGTTCAGGTTGGGAGCGAACAGCGCCATGGAGCTGGGCATGCGCTCGAGCAGGCCGGCCACCGCCTGGTTGAGGTGCGGGCTACCGAGGGCGTCATCGCCGGGTTCACTGAAAACGTTGTGACCCTCGGCGTCGAGCAGGCTGATGTGGACATGGGTGCCGCTGCCGGCCTCCTCGCCGTAAGGCTTGGCCATGAAGCTAGCCTCGAAGCCGTGCTTGAGCGCCACGCCCTTGATCAGGCGCTTAAGCAGCACGGCGCTGTCGCAGGCCCTCATCACATCGTCACAGTGGATCAGGTTGAGCTCGAACTGCCCCGGGGCGCACTCCTTCAGCGCGGTGTCCAGGGCAGGCCCTGGCCGCGGCGGCGCTTTGAATATCTTCCAAAAAGTCGGCGTACTCATCCAGTTCCAGCATCGAATAAAGCTGGCTCTGGGTGGCGCGCTCGCCGCTGCCCGGCGAGCGCGGCGGCTGGATCAGCCTCGCCTCGGTGCGCTGGCGGTCGACCAGGTAGAACTCCAGCTCAAGCGCTACCACCGGGGTCAGCTCCATGGCGGTCAGTCGGCCCAGCACCCGGGCGAGCACCTGGCGGGGATCGGCGAAGAAAGGCGACTCATCCGCTTCCACCATGGACATCAGCAGCTGGCCCTGGCGGCCGTTGCGCAGCCAAGGCACCGGCATCAGGCTGCCGGGAATCGGACGACACAGGCGATCGCTGTCGCCGCTGGTCAGCCCCAGGCCTGTCTCCTCGATGGTGTTGCCATTGATGTCCAGCGCAAACACCGAGGCGGGCAGCGCGATACCGCTATGGTAGGCCTTGGCCAGGTTGCCGCGAGGGATGCGTTTGCCTCGGATGACCCCGTTGAGGTCGTTGATCAGCAGATCGAAACTGTCGATCTGCGGATGGCGGTCGAGGAAAGCCTGAACATCATCGGGGGAGTGGGAAGGCATGGTGCTCACCTGAGGGTCTTAGGATCGTTGTTGATGACATTCATCCTTTCTCGATGCGCTCGTGTTGTCAAATTCTTTACGTGTTATGCGCATGGCGGTTTTCTCAATATATCATTTTATCTATTTAATTCAGTTATTTATAGGGATTCGGCGTGTTTTGGTTGCGATGGGGCTTGGAAAGATAAATCAACGTGAGTATGTTGAATAAAACATAACAACGTCGTTGTGCAAGGAGACCGTCATGCCGACACGACCCCTGGTGGGGGTTATCGCCTGCCGCCGCGAGGTGGAAGGGCACGCCGCCCAGATGGTGACCGACAAGTACCTGAGCGCCTTGCGCGAGTATGGGCTGAACCCGGTGATCCTGCCGGTGTGGAGCGACCAGGAACAGGACCCTGAGGCAGCCAGGGGACTGCTTTCCCGGCTCGACGGGCTGCTGCTCACCGGCAGCTACTCCAACGTGGAACCCGCTCGCTACGGGGCCGAGCGTGCGCCGGAGAACCGGCGTGACGACCGCGATCGCGATGCCGCCGCCCTGACCTGGATTCACGAAGCGCTGGCGCTGAAACTGCCGCTTTTCGGGATCTGTCGCGGTTTCCAGGAGCTCAACGTGGCCTTCGGCGGCAGCCTGCACCAAGCGGTGCAGCGCGTGCCCGGCATGCTCGACCATCGAGAGCCCTGCGCTGCCGACCAGGCGGCCCAGTATGCCCCGGCGCATGATCTCGTGCTGCGCGGCGAGGGCATCCTGGCACGTCTGCTCGGCACGTCTCAAGCGCGGGTCAACTCCCTGCATCAGCAGGGCATCGACCGTCTGGGCGAGGGCCTGGTGGCCGAGGCCTGGGCTCCGGATGGGCTCATTGAGGCGGTCTCGGTGGCGCAGGCCGCCACCTATGCCCTGGCCGTGCAGTGGCATCCGGAATGGCAGCCGCGCGAGCATCCTTTACACGATGCGCTATTTCGCAGCTTCGCTGCAGCCTGCATTGCCCATCAGGGCGTTTCCCACCCTTCCACCACCCAGCCGGCCTGAGGGCCTTGAGCGGAGAAATCGCTAATGAATACCCGTGACTATCAGGACCTGGACCGTGCCCACCACCTGCACCCCTTTACCGACTTCAAGGCACTGGGCGAGGAGGGTAGCCGCATCGTCACCCATGCCGAGGGAATCTATATCCACGACAGCGAAGGCAACCGCATCCTCGACGCCATGGCCGGGCTGTGGTGCGTCAACCTGGGCTATGGCCGCGAGGAGCTGGTCGAGGCGGCCACCGCGCAGCTGCGTGAGCTGCCCTATTACAACAACTTCTTCAAGACCACCCATCCGCCGGCGATCAAGCTCGCCGAGAAGCTGGTGCAGCTGGCGCCGGCACATATGAACCGGGTGTTCTTCACCGGCTCGGGCTCCGAGGCCAACGACACCGTGCTACGCATGGTGCGCCGCTACTGGGCACTCGAAGGCAAGCCCGACAAGCAATGGATCATCGCCCGTGAGAATGCCTACCACGGCTCCACCGTAGCCGGCCTGAGCCTTGGCGGCATGGCGCCGATGCACGGCCAGGGCGGTCCCACGGTGCCCAAGATTGCCCATGTGCGACAGCCCTATTGGTTTGGGGAAGGGCGAGGCATGCAAGGGGGCGGCAGTGACCCCGACAGCTTCGGCCGCGAGTGCGCAGCGGCCCTGGAGGCGAAGATTCTGGCGCTCGGCGAGGAGAACGTTGCCGCCTTCATCGCCGAGCCGGTGCAGGGCGCGGGTGGCGCCATCATTCCGCCGGCGAGCTACTGGCCGGCCGTCAAGGAGGTGTTGGCCAGGTACGACATCCTGCTGGTGGTGGACGAAGTGATCTGCGGTTTCGGCCGCCTGGGGGAGTGGTTCGGCAGCGTCCACTACGATTTGAAGCCCGACCTGATGCCCATCGCCAAGGGTCTCTCGTCCGGCTACCTGCCGATCGGCGGGGTGCTGGTAGGCGATCGGGTGGCCGAGACCTTGATCGAGGAAGGCGGTGAGTTCTTCCACGGCTTCACCTACTCGGGCCATCCGGTGTGCGCCGCGGTGGCGCTGAAGAACCTCGAGCTGATGCAGGCCGAGGGCATCGTCGAGCGGGTGCGTGACGACGTGGGACCCTATCTCGCCGAGCGCTGGGCCACCCTGGCCGAGCATCCGCTGGTGGGCGAGGCGCGCTCCCTGGGGTTGATCGGTGCGCTGGAGCTGGTCGGTGACAAGGCCACCGGCGCGCGTTTCCCAAATCCTCGGCGTCGGCACCCTGTGCCGCGACATCTGTTTCGAAACCGGCCTGGTGATGCGCTCGGTGGGTGATACGATGATCATTTCACCGCCGCTGGTGATCCGCCGTGCCGAGGTCGACGAGCTGGTTCGCCTGGCCCGTCAGGCGCTGGACGAGACCGCTCGCCGCCTGGCCGCAGGCAGCGCCGTGGATGACCGCCCCTACCTGGAGGAGACCCGCTCGTGAGCCATTCCCCATCGCCCCGCACCCTGGCCGACTGGCAGGCCCGCGCCGCCGAGCTTTCGTTCGAGTCGCGCGCCTTCATCGACGACAGCTTCGTCGCTGCCGAAAGCGGCGCCACCTTCGAGTCGCGCAATCCGGCCACCGGCGAGATGCTGGCCCAGGTGGCTAGCTGCGACGAGCCCGACGCGGCGCGCGCCGTGGCGGCGGCGCGCCGGGCCTTCGCTGGCGGCGCCTGGTCGCGGCTGGCGCCGGGCAAGCGCAAGAAGACCCTGCTGCGCCTGGCCGACCTGATGGAAGCCCACAAGCACGAACTGGCGCTGCTCGACACCCTCGACATGGGTAAGCCCATTTCGAGCTCATTGGGCGACATGGCCGGCGCCATCGCCTGCATTCGCTACCAGGCCGAGTGCATCGACAAGCTCTACGGCGAGGTGGCACCCACCGGCGAGGAGACCCTGGCGCTGGTGCTGCGCGAGCCCATCGGCGTGGTGGCGGCCATCGTGCCGTGGAACTTCCCGCTGATGATGACCGCCTGGAAGATCGCCCCGGCGCTGGCCGCGGGCAACAGCGTGATCCTCAAGCCCTCGGAGAAGTCGCCGCTCTCTGCGCTGCGCCTGGCCCAGCTGGCCAAGGAAGCCGGGCTGCCCAGGGCGTGTTCCAGGTGCTGCCGGGCTTCGGCCACACCGTGGGCAAGGCGCTGGCGCTCTCCATGGAAGTCGACTGCCTGGCCTTCACCGGCTCCACCGCGGTGGGCAAGCAGCTGATGCAGTACGCCGGGCAGTCCAACCTCAAGCGGGTTTATCTCGAGTGCGGCGGCAAATCCCCCAACATCGTCTTCGCCGACTGCAAGGACCTCGACCAGGTGGCCAGCCACGCCGCCGCGGCGATCTTCCACAACCAGGGCGAAGTGTGCATCGCCGGCTCGCGGCTGCTGGTGGAGAACTCGATCCGCGACGACTTCGTCGAGCGAGTGCTCAAGGCCGCCGAGACCATGCAGCCGGGCGATCCGCTGGACCCGCAGAGCTTCATGGGTGCCATCGTCGACGAGACCCAGCATCGGCGTATCCTCGACTACATCCGCCAGGGCGTAGAAGAGGGTGCACGGCTGCGCAGCGGCGGCAAGGCGCTGGAGGGGCCGGGGCTGTTCATCCCGCCCACGGTGTTCGACGGCGTCACGCCGCAGATGACCATCGGCCGCGAGGAGATCTTCGGTCCGGTGCTGGCGGTGTTCGGCTTCGACAGCGAAGAAGAGGCGGTGGCCATGGCCAACGACACGCCCTACGGACTGGCGGCAGGGCTGTGGAGCCAGGACATCGACCGCATCCTGCGCGTGACGCGGCGGCTGCAGTCGGGCCAGGTGTTCGTCAACAACTGGGCGGGTGGCGACCAGACCATGCCCTTCGGCGGGGTCAAGCAGTCGGGCAACGGGCGCGACAAGTCGCATCACAGCCTGGAGGAGTACTCCGAGCTCAAGAGCGTGTGGATGTCACTGCAACCAAGCTGATCCTGTCAAAAACCGGCAGGGGATGAGCCGGTGGTCGTGGCAGGTATACTGGCGCCACGACCGCCTGCAGGAGAATTCCCTTGACCGACCTCGCCACGCTGCTGGCCACGCTTCCCCTAGGCTACGCCATGGCGCTCACGGCGCTAGTGGCGTTCCTGCTCGCCTTCGGCCTGGCCGGCTGGCTCGCCGCGCGACGGCAGCGTGCCGAGGCGGCGCGGCACGAAGCCGCCTTGGTTGACTTGCGTGTGCGGCTGGCCGAGCGTGAGAAGCAGCTCGATGACGCAAAGCAAAGGCTCGGCGAGGTGCAGGTGAGCGAGGCCCGACTGGCCACCATGCTGGAGCAGAAGCAGCAGCACTTCGAGGCCCAGCTGGCCCTGCTGCGCGACAGCCGCGACCAGTTGCGCCAGGAGTTCGAAAACCTCGCCAACGAGATTCTCGAGCGCAAGGGACGCGCTTTCTCCGAGCTCTCCCAGCAGCGCATCAGCGGCCTGCTGCAGCCGATCCAGGCGGAAATGAAGGGCTTTCGCGAGAAGGTGGAGTCGATTCATCGCCACGATACCGAGCAGCGTGCCGGGCTGCGCGCCGAGTTGCGCCACCTGCAGGCGCTCAACCGCGAGATCACCGATCAGGCCGAGCGCCTGACCCAGGCCCTGCAGGGGCAGAAGAAGGTGCAGGGCAACTGGGGCGAGCTGATGCTGGAGAACGTGCTGGAGGGTTCCGGCCTGCGCCCCGGCAAGGATTACCAGCGCGAGGTGAGCTTCGCCACGGCGGAGGGTCGCCGTCGCCCCGATGCGGTGGTCTACCTGCCTCAGGGGCGCCACCTGGTGATCGACGCCAAGACCTCGCTTGCCGCCTATGTGCGCTACGTCAACGCCGAGGACGAGGGGAGAGAGGGCAGGCCCTGGCCGCCCATGCCACGGCGGTGGGCGAGCGTATCGCCGAGCTGGCCGACAAGCACTATTACGACCTGCCGGGCCTCAATTCGCCGGATGTGGTGATCATGTTCATCCCGGTGGAGTCGGCCTACGTCGAGGCGCTCAAGCACGACGAGACCCTTTACCAGCGCGCCATCGAGCACAACGTGCTGGTGGCCACGCCCACCACGCTGCTCACCAGCCTCAACGTGGTGCGTCAGCTGTGGCGCTTCGAGGACCAGAGCCGCCACAGCGCCGAGCTGGCCAATCGCGCCGAGAAGTTCTACAACAAGCTGCGCCTGTTCCTGGAGAGCATGCAGGAGGTGCAGGCCAAGCTCGACGGCGCCCGCGACAGCTACGACCGTGCCATGGGGCAGTTGGTCAACGGGCGCGGCAACCTGATCAAGCAGGCCGCCGAATTCCAGGAGCTGGGAGTGGCGGTGAAGAAGGAGCTGCCCGCCGAGCTGGTCGAGCGGGCGGGGCTGGAGCTGGAGGCCGCCCGCCCCCGCCAGGCGCTGCCGGACGGGGGCGGGCGAGGCTAGGAGTTGCCCAGCCAGGGAGGTGGCTCAGAAGTTGGCCCACTCCGGCTGGCGCTCTCTGGTGGCAAGCTGCAGCTGTTGCATGATGGGTTTCGGGGCGGGAAGCGTCTCGGCGTTGATCGTGCTTCGGTCGTGGCTGCGAGCAGGGGTGGAAGCTGAAAGGCGGCCATGGCGTTCAACAGCTGACGGGCATGCTGACGCAGATTGTCGGCTGCCGTGGCGCTCTCCTCCACCAGGGTGGCGTTCTGCTGGGTGACCCTGTCCATCTCGGCCACGGCCGTTCCGGCTTCCTGTACACCGGCGCTCTGCTCGACGCTGGCCTGACTGATTTCCCGCATCAACTGGCTGACCCGCGCGATGGTCTCGACGATCTCCTCGGTGGCTTGACGAGCCTCCGCGGCCCGGGCGTTACCGCTCTTCACCCGCTCCACGTTGCTGGTGATAAGTGCATTGATATGGCTGGCGGCGTCGGCGCTCTTCTGCGCCAGCTTGCGCACCTCGGCGGCCACCACAGCGAAGCCGCGGCCGTGCTCGCCAGCGCGTGCCGCTTCCACCGAGGCGTTGAGCGCCAGGATATTGGTCTGGAAGGCGATGTCGTCGATGGTCGAGATGATGCTGGCGATCTCGCTTGCACTGCTATCGAGTTCGTTCATGGTAGCCGCCATCTGTTCCACCGCCATGCCCCCTGGCGAGCCTTGTGCGAGGCACTCTCCGCTTCTCGGCTGGCTTGAGCTGCATTGTCGGTGTTCAGTACCACGGTGCTGTTCAGCTCTTCCATGGCCGAGGCGGTCTGGGTCAGAGCGCTGGCCTGCTGCTGGGTGCGTGAGGCGAGGTCGGTGTTGCCCTCGGCGATTTGCTCACTGTTGCTGGCCACGGCTTCGGCGGCCCCGCGAACCTGGGCCACGATGGCCTGGAGCTGGCGTGCCATTTCCACCTGCGACGCCATGATGCTGCGCCGGTCGCCTTCGCGCAAACGCACGCCGGTAGCCAGTTCACCGCGGCCGATCGCCTCGGCGAAGGCTTTCACCTCATGGGGCTCGGCGCCGAGCTCGCGCAGCAGCTGGCGCGCCAGCAGAAAGGCGATCAGGCTGCCCACCACCAGCGCCGCCAGGCACAGGGCCAGCATCAGCATCTGAAAGCCGGACGCGGTGTCGCGGGCCAGCGCGGTATCGGCTGCGCTCTCGGCTTCCTGGTGGTCGATGAAGTCATTGATACGATCGAGCCAGGCAAAGAAAGCCGGGCCGGCCTCGCTCAACAGGATGTCGCGTGCCCCGACGATGTTGCCCTGTGCGCGATGCGTCATGACCTGGGCGGCCAGTCGTTGTGTCGCGTCGGCTTGACGCTCGATGGCTGCCAGCAGCTCGCGTTCACGTGAGGAAGCGCTGAGCTGAATGGCGTCCGTCATCCCGCTGGCGGCGCGCTGATAATCGTTTGCCAGCGCCTGGTAGTCGCGCTCCAAGGCGGCGAGGGCGGCAGGTGATTCGACCAGAGTCATGTCGCGCAGCAGAATCGCGCGGTCATGCACGCTGCCGCGCCAGTCGATGGCGTGGCGCTGCTTGGTGCCATTGATGTCGTTGATGGTGGTGAGGCTGTGGTCAATGCGGTTCACCTGCACGATACCGATGGCGGTAAGCAGTACGATCAAGGCGAGCACGGTGGAAAATCCGATGAGCAGGCGAGAGCGAATGCCCAGGCGGGCGAGGCGGGCTGAGGAAGCCTTCATGTGCTTGGTTCCCTTGTACGTGTAGTGGTAGGCCTCACAGGGAGGTCCATTGTTGTACAAGGCGTACTCTAATTATTGTACATAATTTATGCAAAATGCTTTTATCCTATACAGCCGATAGCCATTCCCAGGGGCGGGGACGGCATGTATCTGACTGACATAAAAAACCTGCCGCTCGGGCAGGCCTGGATAGAGCTTGTACAAAAAGGTTAGAAGGCGCGGGCCGGCGTGCAGCAGCTCACCAGCCGGCAGGGCTCGCTGCCGAGGTTGCGGAAGCGGTGGGGCACGTTGGTGTCGAAGTAGTAGGCTTCACCTGGGCCGAGCAGGCGGGTCTGGGGGCCGATGGTGATCTCGATCGTGCCCTCCAGCACCACGCCGGCTTCCTCGCCCTGGTGGGCGATCATCTCGCGCCCAGTGTCGGCGCCGGGCGGGTAGGTTTCGATCATGAAAGCCAGCGCCCGGCTGGCACGGTTGGCGCCAACCAGCTTGTAGATCACCTCGCCGCTGCCCATGTCGGCCAGCTCGTCGGCACCGTAGAACACCTGGTCGCGGCTCTCCAGCTCGAGAGTGAAGAAGTCGCCGACGCTGATGGGAATGGCGTCGAGGATCTTCTTCAGTGAGCTGACCGAAGGGCTCACCTTACCCTGTTCGATCAGCGACAGGCTGGAGTGGGTCACGCCGCAGCGTTTGGCCAGCTCGCGCTGAGAAATGCCGCGCAGGGTGCGCAGCGCACGCAGGCGGGTGCCGACATCATCTGACATATCTTCTCCTGAGCCGATGGGCGGGAACCGGCGTCCCGTCCCGCCCGTGGGCCTTCAGCAGAGCGCGTCGAGCTTCTGCTTGAGCAGCTGGTTGACCTGCTGGGGGTTTGCCGTGCCGCGTGATGCTTTCATCACCTGGCCGACGAAGTAGCCGATCATCTTGCCGCGCTTGTCCGGCTCGGCGTCGCGATACTGTGCCACCTGGGCCGGGCTGTCGGCGATCACCTGGTCGATCATCGCCTCGATGGCGCCGGTGTCGGTGACCTGCTTGAGTCCCTGTGCCTCGATGACGTCGTCGGCATTGGCGCCCTGGCCGTTCCACAGCGCATGGAACACCTGCTTGGCAGCCTTGCCGTTGATGGTGTCGTCGAGCACGCGCACCAGCAGTTCGCCGAGCTGGCGCGCCGAGACCGGGCTGTCGGCCATCGCCAGGCCCTCGCGGTTGAGCGCGCCCGCCAGTTCGCCCTGCACCCAGTTGGCGGCCTGCTTGGCATCGCCGCAGACCTCCTTCACTTCTTCAAAGTAGTCTGCCATCTCGCGGGTGGCGGAGAGCACGCTGGCATCGTAGGCAGAAAGGCCCAGTTCGTGCTCGAAGCGCGCGCGCTTGTCGGCGGGCAGCTCCGGCAGGTTATCCCGCAGGTGATCGATGTAGGCCTGGTCGAGCACCACCGGCAGCAGGTCGGGGCAGGGGAAGTAGCGGTAGTCGTTGGCCTCCTCCTTGGTGCGCATGCTGCGGGTCTCGTCGCGCTCGGGGTCGTAAAGGCGAGTCTCCTGCACCACCTGGCCGCCATCCTCGAGCAGCTCGACCTGGCGCTCCACCTCGTAGGCGATGGCGCGCTCGACGAAGCGGAACGAGTTGACGTTCTTGATCTCGGCACGGGTACCGAAGGCTTCCTGGCCCTTGGGGCGCACCGAGACGTTGACGTCGCAGCGCATCGAGCCCTCGGCCATGTTGCCGTCCGAAATGCCCAGGTAGGTGACAATGGAGTGGATCGCCTTGAGATAGGCGGCGGCCTCCTTCGCCGAGCGCATGTCGGGCTCGGAGACGATCTCGAGCAGCGGCGTGCCGGCGCGGTTGAGGTCCACGCCGGTCATGCCGTGGAAATCCTCGTGCAGCGACTTGCCGGCATCCTCCTCGAGGTGCGCATGGTGCACGCGGATCGGCTTAGTGGTGCCGTCCTCCAGCGTGATCTCGACCACGCCCGGCCCGACGATGGGCTGGTACATCTGGCTGGTCTGGTAGCCCTTGGGCAGGTCGGGGTAGAAGTAGTTCTTGCGGTCGAACACCGAGACCTCGGCGATCTCGGCATGCACCGCCAAACCGAACTTCACTGCCATGGCCACCGCGGCCTCGTTGAGCACCGGCAGCACGCCGGGCAGGCCGAGGTCGACGGCGCAGGCCTGGGTGTTGGGCTCGGCGCCGAAGGCGGTAGAGGCGCCGGAAAAGATCTTGGATCGGGTGGCGAGCTGGACATGGACTTCCAGGCCAATCACGGTTTCCCACTGCATCAGAGCGTCTCCTCGGCGAAGTCGGGGCGTTGACGATGCCAGTCGGTCGCCAGCTGGAACTGGTGGGCAACGTTGAGCAGGCGTGCCTCGGTGAAATGGCTGCCGAGGATCTGCAGGCCGATGGGGCGCTTGCCGGCAAAGCCGGCCGGCACGCTCATGCCGGGGATGCCGGCCAGGTTCACCGCAATGGTGTAGATATCTTGCAGGTACATGGAGACCGGGTCTTTCTTGGCGCCGAGATCGAAGGCCGGGGTGGGGGCGGCGGGGCCCATCAGCACATCGACCTCCTCGAAGGCGTCGAGGAAGTCCTGGCGGATCAGGCGGCGCACCTGCTGGGCCTTCTTGTAATAGGCGTCGAAGAAGCCCTCGGAGAGGGTGTGAGTGCCGATCAGGATGCGGCGCTTGACTTCGTCGCCGAAGCCCTCGGCGCGGCTGCGCTTGTAGAGGTCGATCAGATCGGTCGGGTTGTCGCAGCGGTGGCCGAAGCGCACGCCGTCGTAGCGCGACAGGTTCGATGAGGCTTCCGCCGGAGCGATGACGTAGTAGGCCGGAATCGCATAGTGGGTATGCGGCAGGCTCACCTCGCGCACGCTGGCGCCGAGCGCTTCGAAGACCTTGATCGCCTCGCGTACGGCGGCTTCCACCTGCGGGTCCAGGCCGTCGCCGAAGTACTCGCTGGGCAGGCCGATCTTGAGGCCGGAAAGCGCGGTGCCGAGCTCCTCGGTGTAGTCGGGCACGCCGCGGGCCACGCAGGTGGAGTCGCGCAGGTCGTGGCCGGCGATGGCGTTGAGCAGCAGGGCGCAGTCCTCGGCGCTGCGCGCCATGGGGCCGGCCTGGTCGAGGCTGGAGGCGTAGGCGACGATGCCGTAGCGCGACACCCGTCCATAGGTCGGCTTGAGGCCGGTGATGCCGCAGAAGGCGGCGGGCTGGCGGATAGAACCGCCGGTGTCGGTACCCATGGCGGCCGGCACCAGTCCTGCCGCCACCGCCGCCGCGCTGCCGCCGGAGGAGCCGCCCGGCACCGCGGTGAGGTCCCAGGGGTTCTTCACCGGGCCGTAGTGGCTGTTCTCGTTGGACGAGCCCATGGCGAACTCGTCCATGTTGGTCTTGCCCAGGCTGACGGTGCCGGCCTCGGCGAGCTTCTCCACCACCGTGGCGTCATAGGGGGAGATGAAGCTGTCGAGCATCTTCGAGCCGCAGCTGGTCTTGATTCCACGGGTGCAGAAGATGTCCTTGAGGGCCAGCGGCAGGCCGGTGAGCGGGCCAGCGTTGCCGGCGGCCCGCGCCGCATCGGCGGCATCCGCGGCGGCCAGGGCCTGCTCGGGCGTCGAGGTGATGAAGCTGTTCAGCTTGCCGTCGAGGCGTTCGATGCGGCCCAGCAGGTGCTGGGTCAGCTCACGGCTGGAGAACTCACGCGCTTCGAGCGAGCGGGCGAGTTCGACAAGAGTGTTGTCATGCATGCGGCATGGCTCCATGAAAGGTGCCGTTGGGCAGGGCTTGGGTGCTTGGGCGTGGTCGAAGGCGTCAGGGCAGGGCGCCCGGCTTCATTCGACGACCCGGGGCACCAGGTAGAGTCCGTTTTCCACCGCCGGGGCGCAGCGCTGGAACGCTTCGCGCTGATTGCCTTCGGTCACTTCGTCGGCACGCAGGCGCTGGGTGACGTCCAGCGGGTGGGCCAGCGGGGCGACGCCCTCGGTATCGAGCGACTGAAGCAGGTCGACCATCTCGAGAATGCGGCCGAGGTCATCGACGTAGCGAGCGGCGTCTTCGTCGCTCAGGCCTAGCCGGGCCAGGTGGGCGGCCCGCTGCACGTCTGCTTTTTCTAGCGCCATGGGCGAAATGTCCTCGCAGGAAAAATAAGAGAGGGTGACGAACAGCGGGGAAAGTTACCATATCCCGGGCATTTCGGGCACTCTTCCGGGCCGTGAGGTGGGCTGTCGCTTGCTGCGCAGGGGCCGCGATGATACCGTTTGCCTCCGCACTGGTCCCCCGCTCTGCACTAGGTAACGACGTCCATGTTCAAACGCTTGAGGGGGCTGTTCTCCAGCGATCTCTCCATCGATCTGGGTACAGCCAATACACTGATTTACGTGCGCGGTCGCGGTATCGTGCTCGACGAGCCTTCGGTGGTGGCCATTCGCCAGTCCGGCAACATGCGCAGCGTGGCTGCGGTGGGCGCCGATGCCAAGCGCATGCTGGGGCGTACCCCGGGCAACATCACGGCCATCCGGCCCATGAAGGACGGCGTCATCGCCGACTTCACCGTCACCGAGCAGATGCTCCAGCACTTCATCCGCAAGGTGCACCAGAGCACTTTCCTTACCCCGAGCCCGCGCGTGCTGGTCTGTGTGCCCTGCATGTCCACCCAGGTGGAGCGGCGGGCGATCAAGGAGTCGGCCGAGGGCGCCGGCGCCCGCGAGGTGTTCCTGATCGAGGAACCCATGGCCGCTGCCATCGGTGCCGGCCTGCCGGTCGATGACGCCCAAGGCTCCATGGTGGTGGACATCGGTGGCGGGACCACCGAGATCGCCATTATCTCGCTCAACGGTGTGGTCTATTCCGAATCGATCCGCGTCGGCGGCGACCGCTTCGACGAGGCGATCACCGCCTACGTGCGCCGCCACTACGGCAGCCTGATCGGTGAAGCCACCGCCGAGCGCATCAAGGAAGAGATCGGCTGCGCCTATCCCGGCGGCGAGCTGCGCGAGATCGATGTGCGCGGTCGCAACCTGGCGGAAGGCATTCCGCGCAGCTTCACCCTCAATTCCCACGAGATTCTCGACGCCCTGCAGGAGACACTTTCCCAGATCGTCGCCGCGGTCAAGAGCGCGCTGGAGCAGTCGCCGCCCGAACTCGCCTCGGACATCGCCGAGCGCGGCCTGGTGCTGACCGGTGGCGGCGCGCTGCTGCGCGACCTGGACAAGCTGATCGCCGAGGAAACCGGCCTGCCGGTCATTGTGGCGGAAGATCCGCTGACCTGCGTGGCGCGCGGCGGCGGTAAGGCGCTGGAGATGATCGACCGCCATACCTTCGAGCTGCTCTCCAGCGACTGACGTCGGCATTTCTCGCGGGAGGGGACGTCTATCAAACCGCTGTTCTCGCACGGGTCGGTGCCGGGCTATCGCATGCTGTTGTGTGCGATGGCCGCGTCTGCGTTGATGTTTGCCGACCACCGCTTCACGCGCATGGAAGACGTACGCGCCCACCTGTCCACGGTGGTCGCGCCGATCCAGCGCCTGGTGGCGGTGCCCAGCGACGTGCTGGCCTGGGGAACGCTGGCGCTTTCCGACCAGCGTGCCCTGGTGGAAGAGAACCGCCGGCTGCGCGAGCAGATGCTGCACCTGTCTCACCGCGTCCAGCACATGTCGAGCCTGACGGCGGAGAACGTGCGCCTGCGCGAGCTGCTGGGGGCGGCCGCCCAGATGGACGGCGCCTACGTCACCGCCGAGCTGCTGTCGCTCGATGCCGATCCCTTCGCCCACCAGATGGTGGTCGACCGGGGGCGCCGCAACGGGGTCTTCGTGGGACAGCCGGTGCTCGATGCGTCGGGGCTGGTGGGCCAGGTCACGGCGGTGTCGGCCTATTCCAGCCGCGTGCTGATGGTCTCCGATGCCAGCCACGCGCTGCCGATACAGGTCAATCGCAACGGCCTGCGCTTCGTGCTCCAGGGCAGCGGCCAGTACGATAGCCTGCGCGTGCTGCACGTGCCGGACACGGCGGACATTCGCGTGGGCGACCTGCTGGTGACCTCGGGCCTGGCGGGGCGTTTTCCCGCCGGCTATCCCGTGGCACGGGTGACGCAGGTGGTGCACGATCCCGGCCAGCCCTTTGCCCGCGTCAATGCCGCCCCCGTGGCGCGGTTGCAGCGCTCGCGCCATTTTCTGCTGATCTTCCCGCCCGACCCCGTGCCGATTCCCGACGAGGATAGCTGGGAGCGTGGCCTGCCTGCGGAGCTGGGCTTCATGCCGCTGCCCATGCCGGCCGATACAGAGGAGGAGGAGTAGTGGCGCATTCCCATCGTACGGCGCTTCCCTGGGTCTGGCTGACGCTGCTGCTGGCGCTGTGCCTGCAGGTCATGCCGCTGGCCGAAGGCTGGCAGCTGTGGCGCCCCGACTGGCTCGGGCTGATGCTGATTTACTGGTGCATGGCGTCGCCGGATCGAATCGGGGTCTTCCACGGCTTCGTCTTCGGGCTGCTGCTTGATCTCATTGAGGGCGCCACCCTCGGCCAGAATGCGCTGGTGCTGTCGCTGCTGGCCTTCCTCGCGGCGCTGGTCTATCCGCGTTTTCGTACCTATTCGCTGGTGCAGCAGGCGCTGCTGGTGCTGGTGCTGCTGGGGTTGGTGCAACTGGCCGAGCAGTGGCTGCGCACCCTGTTCGGCCCTTTCACGATGCACCTGGCCTTTCTTATCCCTTCGCTGATCGGTGCGGCGCTGTGGCCCTGGCTTGCCACCATGTTCCAGGCCTTCGAACGTCACCTGGCCAATCGGGGCGTCACGCCATGACGCTGCGTGCCGCGCGGCTGTGCCTCGCTTCCGCCTCGCCGCGCCGCCGCCAGCTGCTTGCGTCGATTGGCGTGGAGGTCGAGGTGCGCCCGGTCGACATCGACGAGACGCCCCGCGCCGGTGAGCCTGCCGAGGCCTACGTGAGCCGCCTGGCGCGGGAGAAGGCGCTGGCCGGCGCGCAGGATGCTGCGCTGCCGGTGCTGGGCGCCGACACGGCGGTGATCCTCGACGGGCACATCCTCGGTAAGCCGCGCGACGAGGCGCATGCCGCCGCCATGCTGGGTGCACTTGCCGGACGCAGCCACGAAGTGCTCACGGCGGTGGCGGTGAGCGGGCCGGCCGGGCTACGGGAGGCCTGCGTGGCCACCCGGGTGACGCTGCGCGCGATCGCCCCGCACGAGATCGCCGCTTACTGGGCCACCGGCGAGCCCGCCGACAAGGCGGGCGGCTATGCGATTCAGGGGCTGGCAGCGATCTTCGTCGAACGCATCGAAGGCAGCCATTCGGCCGTGGTGGGGCTGCCGCTGTTCGAAACCGCCGCGCTGCTGGCGCAGCAGGGCGTGACGCCATGGAAGGATGCAGTCTAGCGGCGACGCTATGTCATAATGCGCGCAGACTCGATTGGACAAGGATTCCCGCATGAGCGGCGAAGTATTGATCAACCTGACGCCGATGGAAACCCGGGTCGCCGTGGTGGAAAACGGGGTCTTGCAGGAGGCGCTCATCGAGCGCACGCGGCGGCGCGGCATCGTCGGCAACATCTACAAGGGGCGCGTGGTGCGCGTCCTGCCCGGCATGCAGGCGGCATTCGTCGACATCGGGCTGGACCGGGCGGCCTTCATCCATGCCCATGAGATCATGCCGCCCGGCACCCCGCCGGACGAGCAGGTCTCCATCGGCCATCTGCTGCATGAGGGGCAGGCGCTGGTGGTTCAGGTCACCAAGGACCCCATCGGCTCCAAGGGTGCCCGCCTGACCACGCACCTGTCGGTGCCGTCGCGCTACCTGGTCTACATGCCCGACTCCCCCATCACGGCGTCTCCCAGCGGATCGAGGACGAGCGCGAGCGCGAGCGGCTGCGCTCGCTGCTGGAAGCGTGCCAGGCGGAGCAGGAGCTCGAGGTCACCGGCGGATTCATCGTGCGCACCGCGGCCGAGAACGTGGGCAAGGAAGAGCTCTATGCCGACATGCATTTTTGCTGCGGCTGTGGCGAAAGGTCAGCGAGCGCAAGGTGACCGCCAGCGCTCCCAGCGTGATTTATGACGACCTGCCGCTGTTCATCCGCACCCTGCGCGACCTGATGCGCGACGAGATCGAGAAGGTGCGCATCGACTCGCGGGAAAATTACGTCAAGCTGATCGAGTTCGCGAAGGAGTTCATGCCCGACTCCAGCGCGCGCATCGAGTACTACCCCGGGGAGCGGCCGATCTTCGATCTTTACAGCGTCGAGGACGAGATCCAGAAGGCACTGGGCCGCAAGGTGCAGCTGAAGTCGGGCGGCTACCTGGTGATCGACCCCACCGAGGCGATGACCACCATCGACGTCAACACTGGCGGCTACGTCGGCCATCGCAATCTCGAAGAGACGATCTTCAAGACCAACCTCGAGGCGGCTAACGCCATTGCCCGCCAGCTGCGCCTGCGCAACCTGGGCGGCATCATCATCATCGACTTCATCGACATGGAAGACCCCGAGCATCAGCGCCAGGTGCTGCGCGTGCTCGAGAAGGCGCTGGAGCGCGACCACGCCAAGACCAAGTGCACCGGCGTGACCGAGCTCGGCCTGGTGCAGCTGACCCGCAAGCGAACCCGCGAGAGCCTGGAACAGACCCTTTGCGAGTCGTGCCCCACCTGCGGCGGACGCGGCATGCTCAAGACCGCCGAAACGGTCTGCTACGAGATCTTTCGCGAGATCCTGCGCGAGGAGCGCGCCTACAGCGCCGAGACCTACATGGTGCTGGCCTCCCAGCCGGTGGTGGATCGCCTGCTCGACGAGGAGTCTGCCGCGGTGGCTGACCTGGAAGCCTTCATCGGCAAGACCATACGCTTCCAGGTGGAGAGCCACTACTCCCAGGAGCAGTACGACATCGTGCTGATGTGAGCGCCGGGATGCCTGCCGCCCGCTGGATCGTCCGTTGGCTGCTGACGCTTATTGCCGTGCTGCTGGCGCTGGTGGCGCTGCTGCTGTTGACGGTGCGGGTGGCGCTGACCCAGGTGGATGCGCTGGAGCCACGCGTGGAAGCGCTGCTCGAGGCGCGCTCCGGCGCGCATGCCGAGCTGCAGCGACTGAGCGTTCGCCTGGCGGGACTGGACCCGCTGGTGGAGGGCGGCGGGCTCATGGTACGCACCCACGCCGGGCCCGATGCGCTGCCGCTGCTGGAGGTCGAACATGCGCGGCTGCGGCTGGCTACCATGGCCAGCCTGCGCCATGGCATGCCGGTGGTCGAGGAGGCACGTCTATCGGGGCTGACCCTGCATCTCTACCAGGACGCGCAGGGCGGCTGGCACTGGCCCGATCCTGCCGACATCCCGCCCATGCTGATGGACGGCGACTTCGACCTGGAGGAGCTCGATGCCTGGGTCGGCACGCTGCTGCGCCAGCGTGCCTGGGTTGAGGACCTGCGCTTGGTACTGCATGGCCGCGACCGACGCCTGGAGCTGCATGCCCCCCGCGTGTTGCTCACCGGCGATGAGCGCCGGGCCCACCTGGAGGGGAGGTGCACCTGGAAGGCCAGGAGGAGGCATCGCTGCAGGCGGTGCTGGAAATCCTGCCCGGCCCCGCCGGGTTTCGCGACTTCAGCGCGGCGCTGCAGGCCGACATGAAGCTCGATACCCTGATCGACCTGGTCGAGATATTCACCCATGACGACCCGCTGCGGCTGGAAGATGCCAGCGGCGACGTGCGGCTATGGGGGCGCTGGCATCGTGGGGCGCTTGCCGATGCGCGCCTGGATGTCGATGTGCCACGGCTGGCGCTGCGCCGTGACGACGAGATCATCCTGCTCGAGCCTCTGCGTGCCCGCGGCCAATGGCTGCGCAGTGAGTCGGGCTGGGAGGCCTGGCTGCAGGGCGATGCGTCTGCCGCCGAGCGCGCCGAGCCCATTGCACTGCGCGAGGAGGACGAGCCCGCGCTGCCGCACTACTGGCACCTGCGCTACGGCGACGAGGGTTGGTGGCTGACGACCAGTCGTTTCGAACTGGCGTCGCTGGCCGCCTGGCGAGACCGCGTGCTGCTTCCCGAAGGATTGATCCGAACTTTGGATGCCCTCGAACCGCGCGGCCTGGTCTCGGGGCTCGGCTTCGGCCGGCGCAACGGCCACTGGGTGGCGCAGGCCGCAGTGCATCAGGTCGAGGTGGAGCCTTGGGATGCCGTGCCCGGAGGCGGCCCGCTCGATGCCTGGGTCGAAGCGCGAGACTTCACCGGTCGCGTGCAGTTTGCCGGGGTCGGTGAGCCGGCGTTCAAGCTGCCCCAGCTCTATCCGGAGCCCATGGCGTTGTCGCATGCCAGCGGCGAGGTGCGCTGGAGCTATGACGGCCCGCGCACCTTTGTCAGCGGGCGCGGACTCCAGGCGGGCTGGCAGGGCGCCGAGGTGGAGGGTGGCTTCGGCCTGGCCATCGGCGGTGGCATGCACGGCGGCCTGGGACTCGACCTGCGCTTTCGCGATGTGGATGCCGTCGAGCGCCCGCTGATGGACTGGCTGCCTGCCGACGTGCTGGGTGACCAGCTCGATGCCTGGCTGGCTGCCGGCATTGCCGGACGGGTGGCCCAAGGGGAGCTGCGGCTGCATCTGCCGCTGTTGAGCGAGGGTTCGAGCGTGGCACCGCGGCTGCAGCTCGACCTGGATATCGAGCAGGGCAGGCTGCCCTTTGCTCCGCAGTGGCCGGTGATCGAGGGCCTTGAGGGGCGCCTGCGGGCCGGCATCGACAGTCTGGAGGCGGATGTCCACTACGCCGAGAGCCTGGGAGTGCAAGCAACCGAAGGTCGCGTCGTGCTGGGCGATGGCCTGCTGCGTATCAGTGGAGATCTCGCCGGGGAGGCCGCCGACGTGCGTCGCTACCTGGCCAATGTACCGCTCGATGCCATGGCCCATGTAGAAGAGTGGCGTGGGGAAGGCAGCGCCACGGGCAAGCTGGACGTTGCCATGACGCTGGGCGATGCGGACGACCTCGCCCTGGCGCTCAAGACCGAGGTGGCGCTGGAGCGGCTAACCTACCTGCCGCTCGGCCTTCAGTTTCGTGAAGTCCGCGGCCCGCTTGCCTGGCTGCAGCGCGGCGACGAAGGCGGGCTGGCGGGCGAGATCAGTGCCAGCGTGCTCGGCGGCCCCCTGCGACTCGACATCGACACCCTGGCCGGGCGTGTGACAGGCGAAGGCGCCGTGCAGGTGAACCAGGCGCTGCAGCTGTTCGATGCCGGCGCTCTCGGCGAGCTGGCGTCGGGGCGCCTGCCGTGGCGGGCGCGGCTCCAGCTCGGTGAGCACAGCAATACGCTGCGTCTGGACAGCACGCTGAGCGGATTGGCCATCGACCTGCCCGCGCCGCTGGGCAAGCAAGCGCAGGAGTCCCGCCCGCTGTGGGTCGACGTCGATCTCGACCGGCGCTGGGTCGAGGCCGAGATGGGGGGCGACATGCGCCTGCGCTGGCGTGGCCTGACGGAGTCCTCGCTGGGACAGGGCCAGGCATGGCTGGGGCGCCTACCGGACTCCCCGGTGTGGCACGACGGGCCGGGCTGGCAGGTGGAGCTCTATCAGTCGCGCCTCGATCTTGCCCAATGGGGGCGGCCCTGGCACCGCTGGCTGATGGCGGCGGCGCCATGGGCGGCGACGGCGAGATGCCCCTGCGCCGGCTGCGCGTAGAGGCGGCTTGCCTGGTGGGCCCCGACGACTGCCTGGGAGTGATGACCGCCGAGGCATCACCGCACCGCGGTGGAGGATGGCGCGTGGGGCTGCAGGGCGACCTGCTCTCGGGCTATTTCGACTACCGCCCCGCGCTGTCCGACCCTCTCGATATCGCCCTGACCCGCCTGCGCCTGGATGGCCTGCTGCCGACAGGCAGCGAGGAACGGGGCGGCTGCTCGATGAGATCGACGTGCCGCCCGAATCAGCGCCGTTGCCGACGTGGGTGGCCGACCTGCCCGACGGCCGCCTGCGCATTGCCGATATCGCCTATCAGGGGCGGCTGATCGGACCCTTCACGGCCTACTGGCAGGCCGGGCCCAACCGGCTTGCGGTGGCTCCGCTGGGACTTTCGCTAGGGCAGGTCACAGCGCGAGGCGAGGTGGTCTGGGAGGCGGCAGGCCACCAGGATACCCTGACCCGTTCGCGGCTCGACCTGGATGGACGCGACCTAGGCACCGCCCTGGAGCGCCTCGGCCAGCCGGTGGTCATTCGCAGCGGCGAGACGCGGGTGCGTACCCAGCTCGCCTGGCCCGGCGCACCCTGGCAGTTCGCCCTGGCGCGTTCGCGCGGCAGCATAGAGCTTGAGCTGCGCGACGGCCGTTTCGTGCAGCTCGAGTCGCCCACCGCTCGGGTGGTGGGGCTGCTCAACGTGGATAACCTGCTGCGTCGCCTGCGCCTGGACTTCTCCGATGTCACCGGCCAGGGCACCGCCTTCGACCATGTGATTGGCGCCGCCACGCTGTATGGTGGCATTCTGGAAACCAGTGGGCCGGTCAGAATCGCCGGACCGGCCACCTCGTTCACGCTGGACGGCACGGTCGACCTGGCTCGCCAGGAACTTGACCAGCGCCTCGGCGTCACAGTGCCAGTGAGCAGCAGCCTGCCGTTGGCTGCCGTGCTGGCCGGCGCCCCCGTGGTGGGCGGTGCCTTGTTCATTGCCGATCGGCTGTTCGGCAGTGCCATCGACCGAGTCACCCGAATTCATTATCGCGTCCGCGGCCCTGGACCGATCCGGACGTCAAACTGGAAACCGCCGAATGACACATCAATCGCCCGCGATGCTGGATACCGCCATCGATATCCTGTTGCGACCGGGAGGGCTCGACCTGGGCTCCTGGAGATGGGCCTTGGCCATGCGCTCGGCCCGGGCATCGATTATGCCGATCTCTATTTCCAGCGCAGCTGGCATGAAAGCTGGGTGCTCGAGGATGGCGAGGTCAAGGAGGCCGGCTACAACATCGATGGCGGCGTCGGCGTGCGCGCCATGGCCGGCGAGAAGACCGGCTTTGCCTACTCCAACCAGATCACCCCGAATGCTCTGGCCGAGACAGGGCGCACCGCCTCCGGCATCGTGCGCAGCGGCGCCTCGCTCAAGGCGGCGCCGAGCGTCCTGGCGCATGCCGATATCCGTTATGCCGATATTGATCCCTGGCCAGCCTCTCGGCCGAGGAGAAGATCGCGCTGCTCAAGCAGGCTGATCGCGTGGCGCGTGCCGCCGACCCGTCGGTCACCCAGGTCAGCGCATCGCTCACCGGCGTGCACGAGATCATGTTGGTGGTGGCCAGCGACGGCACCCTGGCCGCCGACGTCCGCCCGCTGGTGCGTTTCAACGTCAGCGTGATCGCCGCCAGGAACGGCCGTCGCGAGCGCGGCAGCGCCGGTGGCGGCGGCCGCTATGCCATGTCCCGCCTGCGGGACGACAACGTCGCCGAGCGCTTCGCCAAGGAGGCCGTGCGCCAGGCGCTGGTCAACCTCGACGCGGTTGATGCTCCGGCCGGCCAGCTGCCCGTGGTGCTGGGGCCGGGCTGGCCCGGCATCCTGCTGCACGAGGCCGTTGGCCACGGCCTGGAAGGCGACTTCAACCGCAAGGGCAGCTCCGCCTTCGCCGGGCGCATGGGCCAGCGCGTGGCGGCGCCCGGTGTCACCGTGGTGGACGATGCCACCCTGGCGGATCGGCGCGGCTCCATGAGCGTGGATGATGAAGGCACCCCCGGGCAGTACACCCCGCTGATCGAAGACGGGATCCTGACGGGCTACATGCAGGACAAGCTCAACGCCCGGCTGATGGGCATGGCCGCGACCGGCAACGCGCGCCGTGAGTCCTTCGCTCACATGCCGATGCCGCGCATGAGCAACACCTACATGCTGGCCGGCCAGGACGATCCGGTCGACATCATCAAGAGCGTGCGCCGCGGACTCTATGCGGTCAGTTTCGGTGGGGGGCAGGTGGACATTACGTCGGGCAAGTTCGTGTTCTCCGCCAGCGAGGCGTACCTGATCGAGGACGGGCGGATCACCGCGCCGGTCAAGGGTGCCACGCTGATCGGCAATGGCCCCGAGGCGATGGGTCGGGTGTCGATGATCGGCCACGACCTCGAGCTCGACACCGGCATCGGCGTGTGTGGCAAGGAGGGGCAGGGCGTGCCTGTTGGCGTAGGCCAGCCAACCTTGAAACTTGACGAGCTCACCATCGGTGGAACCCAATCCTGAGACGCCCTCGGTGGCGCGCGTTCGCCCCCTGGAGGCGTGGTCAGGCACGCAGACCGGTCGGCCTGCGCGCGCTCACAGCCCCGCGGTATCGCGGATCAGCCGGAACAGCTTGCGCGCATTGGCTGGCGGCTTGCTCGCTCGCGCTCGCTCTTGGCGTTGCGGATCAGCTGGCGCAGGGCCTGGCGGTCCACGTCGGGGAAGTCTGCGATGAAGGCCTCGACGGCCTCGTCGCCTTCGTCGAGCAGCCGGTCGCGCCATTTTTCGAGGCGGTGGAAGGCCAGGTCGCGGTGCCGGGCCTCTTGCTCGATTTCATCGAACACGGCCTGGATGGCGTTGAGGTCCTCGCGGCGCATCAGCTTGCCGACGTACTGCATGTGGCGCCGACGCCCTTCGTGGGAGCGGATGCGGGAAGTCTCCTCCACGGCGGCGAGCATGTCCTCCGAGAGGGGAAGCGCGCGCGTTCGGCGGGCGTCATGGCAATGATCTGCTCGCCCAGCGCCTGCAGCGCATGCATCTCGCGCTTGAGCTGGGACTTGCTGGGCCGTTCGTCGGCGGAGGAAGGGAGATCCTGGGTCATGCGGTTGTCCGTCAATGAGCGCAGCCGCAGGTGGCGAGGCTCAGGTGAATTTCCGCCACAGTATACACATCGCTTCCGTGCGGCACATGACAC
This sequence comes from Halomonas sp. E19, assembly GCF_052439355.1. Lineage (NCBI taxonomy): Bacteria > Pseudomonadati > Pseudomonadota > Gammaproteobacteria > Oceanospirillales > Halomonadaceae > Halomonas > Halomonas sp. E19. The sequence continues at coordinate 846,509 of NZ_JBNFWU010000001.1, forward strand.
CGGTTCTTCGGTTCGCACCGGAACACAAGGGAGAATGACATGACAAAGGCTTTCGATGCTAAGGCGCAGCAGGCGTTGCTGGAGGCCCGGGCCGAACAGGCGCTGGCGCTGGCGCGCCGGCTGGGGGCCGATGCCTGTGAGTTCGGTGGCAGCGTCGACCAGGGGGTCGGTGTCAGCGTACGCGAGGGCGAGGTCGAAAGCGTCGAGCTATCGCGCGACCAAGGCATCGCGGTGACGGTCTACCTGGGCGGCCACAAGGGCAGCGCCTCCTCGACTGACGCCAGCGAGCGTTCGATCCAGGAAGTGGTGGAAAAGGCGCTGGCCATCGCTCGCTACACCGGAAAGGACCCGGCGGCCGGGCTTGCCGACCGCGAACTGATGGCGAGCCACCTGCCCGATCTCGACGTACATCACCCCTGGCCGCTGTCCACCGAGGAAGCGATCGAGCTGGCGCTGGCCTGCGAGGCGGCAGGGCGCGGAGAGCCTGGCATCCGCCAGTCCGAGGGGCCTCGCTCTCAAGCGGTGAAGGCGTGCGCATCTATGCCAACAGTCATGGCTTTCTCGGCACCCAGGCCGGCAGTCGGCATTCGCTGTCGTGCATGCTGATCGCGGAAGACGCCCAGGGCATGCAGCGCGACTATGAGTACAGCAGTGCGCGCAGCCCCAGGCGCTGCTGGATCCCGAAGTGATCGGCCGGCGGGCGGCCGAACGCACGCTCAAGCGCCTGGGCGCACGCCGACCTGCAACGGGGCGCTTCCCGGTGCTGTTCGACGCCACCGTGGCCGACGGCCTGATCGGTCACCTGATGAATGCCATTGCCGGCGGCGCGCTGTTTCGGCAGTCCTCGTTCCTGTGCGACCGGCTGGGCGATGCCCTGTTTCCCGAGTGGTTCACCCTTGGGGAGCGGCCGCTGGAGATCGGTGCCATGGCCAGCTCCCCGTTCGACAACGATGGCGTGCAGACCCGCGATAATGTCTTCATCGAGAACGGCCGGCTGGCTGGCTACATGCTGTCGGCCTATAGCGCCAGGCGGCTGAACATGCAGACCACCGGCAATGCCGGGGGCGCCCGCAACCTGCGCATCAGCGCGCCGCTGACGCCGCGCGAAGCGCTGCTGTCACGCATGGGGCGCGGCCTGCTGGTCACCGAGCTGATGGGGCAGGGCGTCAATGGCGTGACCGGCGACTACTCCCGCGGCGCGGCCGGGTTCTGGGTGGAAAACGGCGAGATCCAATACCCGGTGGAGGAGTTCACCATCGCCGGCAACCTGGAGGCGATGTTCAAGGGGCTGGAGGCGGTGGGCAGCGATACGGATACCCGTGGCAGCGTGCATACCGGCAGTTGGCTGATCGACGAGCTGACCGTGGCCGGCAGCTAGCCCTCTTCCTCGAAGCGTGCGTCGAACAGCGCTTCGATGGCCGCCAGGGCCGCCGCTTCATCCGGCCCTTCGGCGCTGACCTCAAGCTCGGTGCCGCAGGGGCGCCCAACATCAGCAGCGCCATGATGTTGCGCGCATCGGCCTGCTGGGCGTTGCGGCTGACGATGATCCTCGCGTCGAAGCGCTGGCAGCACTGCACTAGCTTGGTTGCGGCGCGGGCATGCAGGCCGCGCTTGTTGGTCAGGGTGAGCTTGCGGCTGGACACGCTCATGATTCCTTACTGGTAGGTGGCGCCTGGGGCGACTCCGCTTCGTGACCGATGGGGGTATGGATGCCCAGCTCGCGGTGGCGCAGCCGCACGTCGGGCTGCTGCTGGGCGAGATGATGGGCCAGGCGTTCCGCCAGGTAGACGGAGCGATGCTGGCCACCGGTACAGCCGATGGCGACGGTCAGGTAGCTGCGGTGGGAGTCGCGGTAGGCCGGCAGCCAGCGTTCCACCCAGTTCAAGATGTCGCTGTGCATCGCCTCGACCAGCGGGTACTGCTCGAGAAATTCAATAATGCTGGCGTCGCGCCCGGTCGCCGAGCGCAGCCGCGGGTCCCAGTAGGGGTTGGGCAGGCAGCGCGCATCGAACACGATATCTGCGTCAAGCGGCACGCCGCCCTTGAAGCCAAACGATTCCACCGTCAGGGTCAGCTGGTCGGCGCGGTGGCTGGCTACCTGGTCGGCAATGCGGCCGCGCAGGTCATGTACGGAAAGCCGTGAGGTGTCGATGACCAGGTCGGCGAGGTTGCGAATGCCGCTGAGCGTGGCGTGCTCCGTCTCGATCGCTTCCTTCAGCGTCATGTTGCTGCCGCGGGTCAGGGGTGGCGACGCCGCGTGGCCGAGTAACGTTCGATCAGGATGCGTGCGTCGGTGGTGAGATAGATCACCTGGCAGTCCACGCCGCGCTCGCGCAGCTCCTCAAGCAGACGCGGGAAGCGTTCCAGTGCATGGGGGAGATTGCGCGCATCGACGCTGACGGCAATGGCAGAGTGGCCGGCGGGGCTGTCGCGTAGTTCGTCGACCAGAGAGCCCAGCAGCATGGCGGGGAGGTTGTCGATGGCGTAGTAGCCGATATCCTCGAGCGCCTGCAGTGCGATCGATTTGCCGGAACCGGAACGGCCACTGATGATCACGAGCTGCATGGCGGATCTCCTGAGCGAATGGCGGGCCGTGCGGGCGGCGTCAGGGTGACGCTTGTCGTCGTATGGCCTCGATGAGTCGTTCGTGGAGTTCGCGCTGGCTTTCGCACTTGCGCAGTCTCGCACGGGTCTCGGCGTCGTTCATGGTGCCGGCTACCTGGCTGAGCAGCGCCAGGTGGGTGTCATCGGCCTCCTCGGGCACCAGCAGCACGAAGACCAGATCCACCGGTTCGCCGTCGATGGCGTCGAAGTCGATCGGCTCGGCCAGCTTCAGAAAGGCCGCTACCGGGCTGTGGCAGTGCGGGCTTCTTGCGTGAGGAATGGCAACCCCGTTGCCGATGCCGGTGCTGCCAAGGCGTTCACGCCCCACCAGCCGGGCAAACACTTCCTGGCTGTCGAGGCTCGGGGTATTCTGCGCGATGAACGTGCTGAAGAACTCCAGCACACGTTTCTTGCTGCCCCGGGCACGCCGAACAGGGCGCGCTCCGGGGGCAGAATGGTTTCTAGTGACATGGCGTCTCAGCGAATGCCGGCGCCTTGGGCGCGGGCTTGGGCCTTTTCCTTGTGCTTGACCATCTGGCGGTCGAGCTTGTCGGTGAGGGCGTCGATGGCGGCGTACATGTCGGGATCGGAGGCTTCCGCATGCAGATCGGCGCCGGCTGCGTGCAGGGTGCAGGCGGCCAGCATACGTTCCTTCTCTACCGACAGGGTGACGTGGACGTTGGTGATGTTGTCGTAATGACGCTGAACGCGGTTCAGCTTCTCGCTTACGTAGTCACGCAGGGCATCGGTCAGCTCTACATGGTGGCCGGTGATATTGACTTGCATGACAGGCTCCTTCGTCCGTCGAGTGGTGGCTCGATTGTAACCCTTTTTAGGGCCTAGCAAACCCCCTCGCTACCCGCATTTGTCCGGGATCAAACCCGCCTCTCAAGCCTAGCGGAAACGCTTGCGTTCGCTCGACGAGGGGATACCCATGGCCTCACGATATTTGGCGACGGTACGTCTGGCGACCCGGATGCCTTCTTCTTCGAGCAGCTCGACCAGGCGGCTGTCGGAAAGCGGCTTGCGTGGAGGTTCATCCTGCACCATCTTGCGGATCCGTGCACGTATCGCGGTGCTGGAGTGCGCATCGCCCTCGCCGCCGCCCACGTGGCTCGAGAAGAAGTACTTCAGTTCGAACACCCCGCGCGGCGTATGGATGTACTTCTGTGTGGTCACGCGTGAAATGGTCGATTCGTGCATCTCAACGGCCTGGGCGATGTCGGCCAGGATAAGCGGGCGCATGGCTTCCTCGCCCTGCTCGAGAAAGTCGATCTGGCGCGCCATGATCTCGCTGCCGACCCGCAGCAGGGTGTCGTTGCGGCTGGCAAGACTCTTCATCAGCCAGCGCGCCTCTTGCAGGTGATCCTTGAGAAACTGATTATCGGCGCTCTTGTCGGCGCGCTTCACCAGCGACATGTAGTCGGGCTGGATGCGCAGCCGAGGGAGCGCTTCGGCATTGAGCTCGACGCGCCAGCCGTGGACGTCATGGATGGCCAGCAGGTCGGGCGTGACGTAGTTGCCGCTGACCTCGACGTAGGCACTGGCAGGGCGCGGGTCGAGCGAGCGAATCAGCGCGATGACAGCCTCCAGCGCTTCGTCGTCGAGCCCCAGGCGGCGCTTGAGCAAGCGGCGGTCGTCGGCGGCCAGGGCTTCGAGGAACTGGCGCACCAGCCGGCGCGCCTGGGGCAGCAGCGGAGTGGTGTCGGGCAGCGTGGCCAGCTGCAGCAGCAGGCATTCGCGCAGGTCGCGGGCGAAAACGCCGGTCGGCTCGAATTGCTGCAGACGCAGCAGGACCTGCTCCACTTCTCGGGTGGTCAGTCCGTCGAGTCCCTGCTGGCGAAGCCCGTCGCGCACATCATCAAGCGACTGGGTGAGGTAGCCGGTACCGTCGACGGCATCGATCAGGCTTTCGGCGATCAGCCGCTGGCGTTCGCTGAGGTCGGTCATGGCCAGCTGCCAGGTCAGGTGGCCGGCCAGGCTCTGAGCGCTGGCCTGGCGCTCGAAGTCAGGGCCTTCGCCGCTGCCAGCGCTGCCGTGATCGGGATAGGTGTCCGTCCACTCGCTGTCGGTGGTCAGCTCTGAGGGAATGTCGTCGTTCCAGTCGTCCGGGGGGCGTCGTCGACCCGCGTCTCGCCGTACTGCTCGTCCAGTTCGAGCATCGGGTTGGCCTCGAGGGCCTGCTGGATTTCCTGGCGCAAATCAAGCGTGGAGAGCTGGAGCAGGGCGATGGCCTGCTGCAGCTGTGGCGTCATGGTCAGCTGGGTGCCGACTCGCAGTTGCAAAGAGGCTTTCATGGCCATGAGAGAAAGTGCTCATCTGCCGAAAAAACCACCCTATTCCGCTTGAGCGTTGGTTGCAAGATGTGTTGCTGCAATATGCATGCCATGCGCAAATTTCATGCCCCAACACTTGACAGTCTGCAGCATCAGTGTGTTGTGAGGAACAAGGGGGCGTCAGAGGCGGAAATCTTCGCCGAGGTAAACTTCCCGCACGCGTCGATTGGCCAGGATGGTGTCGGCATCGCCTTCGGCGATGATCTGGCCGTCGCCGACGATATAGGCGGTATCGCAGATATCCAGCGTCTCGCGCACGTTGTGGTCGGTGATCAGCACACCGATGTTGCGTGCCTTGAGCTGGCGAATGATGCCCTTGATCTCGCCGACGGAAATGGGGTCGACGCCGGCGAAGGGTTCGTCAAGCAGGATGAAGGCGGGCTCGGTCGCCAGGGCGCGGGCGATCTCGACCCGCCGCCGTTCGCCGCCAGACAGGCTCATGCCCAGGTTGTCGCGAATGTGGGTGATATGGAAATCTTCCAGCAACTGCTCCAGCCGTGCGTGGCGGCCACGCTTGTCGAGGTCACGGCGCGTCTCGAGGATCGCCAGGATATTGTCCGCCACCGACAGCTTGCGAAAGATCGAGGCCTCCTGCGGCAGGTAGCCGATGCCGGCTCGTGCGCGCTCATGCATGGCGCTGCTGGAGAGATCCAGCTCGTCGATGCAGACGTTGCCGGCATCGGCCTTGACCAGCCCGACGATCATGTAGAACGAGGTGGTCTTGCCGGCGCCGTTGGGCCCGAGCAGCCCGACGATGCTGCCCTGGGCGATGGACAGGCTGATGTCGTGCACCACGCGGCGGCGCTTGTAGCTCTTGGCCAGGTGCCTGGCGTACAGCGTCTTCGTCGTCATCTCAGCGCTCCGGCTGCAGGGTCATGCGAATGCGCTGACGCCCTTCGACGCCTTCTCCCTCGGCGCGGGCCTGGACCACGCGGCGGTCGAGGAAGTACTCCAGGTAGCCGCCATCGAAGGTATCGCCGCCCTGGTGCAGTTCGGCGCGGTCGATCAGCTCCACGCGGCGTTCGGCCACGTGATAGATGATGGTACGGCCCCAGCCGCGGGCCAGCGGCTCGTCCGGAGCGGGCTGCTGCTGGATGTAGGCGCGTTCGCCGGTGGCGATGGCGCGGGTCAGCTCGCCCTGGGCATTGCGGCGGATCTCGACCCGGTCGCCGGTGAGTCGCATGCTGCCCTGGCGAATGTCCACGTCGCCGGTGTAGATCGCCGTGCCTGCCACGTTGTCCAGGTCGAGGCGGTCGGCCTCGACCTCGATGGGCGCGCTGGCATCGCTCTCCAGGGCCAGGGCAGGCGCGACCGAAAACAGCGCGCTCAGGGCGAGGGTCAGCAGCGGGACGATACGCATCATGGATCGGACTCCTCGTTGGTGGCGGTGCGGCGTGCGGGCGGATGATGGCCGCGCACATTGTCAGTCAAACGTGCCTGGTTGTCATGGATCCAGGCATCGAACCGCTCGCCGCTCATGCGCTGGGGCGGCTGTTGGAGAAGGGCGGGCGTGTCGCTCCAGGCGTGCCCGGTGTCGGCATCGAAGTGCAGGATGTCGGTGTCGAGCTGCCACAGCTCTTCCGGGGCGAACAGGCGGGCCTCGCCGCTCAAGGTCAGCGGGTTGCCGCCCGGGCCGAGGCGTCCCGTGGCGCCGCCGGCCACCCACAGGCGGCCTTCGCGGTCAATCAGGTGCGCCAGCGGCGTGAGCGCGCGCGTGACGTCGTCGTGGGGCGTATGCACCAGCCTGGGGCTGGTCAGGCGCTGATGCGCCACGCCCTGGGCGTCGTAACGCGTGAGGCGCACGTTCTCGAGGAAGTAGTCGGGCTCGCCGGCCTCGTCGGTGGGTACCGGCCCGGGCGGCGCTGGCCGCCAGGGTCGAGCCAGGTCAGCAGCCCACCCAGCAGCAGCAACAGCAGCAGCAGCCAAAAGCGGTAGGACGAGCGCAGCAGTCGACTCAGCGCGGCCATGATGGCGCTCAATGGCGGCTGAGCAGGTAGGTATCGACCAGGGCGTCGCGATGGCCTTGCGCTTCCAGCAGCGTGTCGCAGATCTCGCGAACGGCGCCATGCCCGCCGGGGCGCTCGGTGACCCAATCGGCCAGCGCCTGAATGTAGGGCGGTGCACCCGGCACGCTGATGCCAATGCCGGCGCGCTGGATGGCTGCCAGGTCCGGCAGGTCGTCGCCGCAGTAGGCGACCTGTTCGAGCGAGAGGCCCAAGCGGGAACACAGGCTGCGCAGGGTGGCCAGCTTGTCTTCGCAGCTCTGGAAGACATGGTCGATGCCGAGCGAGGCGGCGCGGTGGCTGACCATGGGCGACTCGCGGCCGGTCAGCAGGGCGACCTGCAGGCCAGCGCGGCGCACCAGCTTGATGCCGAGTCCGTCCTGGGTGTGAAAGGCCTTGATCTCCACGCCGTCGGCCTGGAAATAGAGACGGCCGTCGGTGAGGACGCCATCCACGTCAATGGCCAATAGGCGAATCTTGCGCAGGCGGTCGATGAGTCGGGGGTCGATGACGGGGGCTGCCAGAGCCATGGGCTCTCCTTCAGTGATGGTCAGATGACGCCGCTGCGCAGCAGGTCGTGCATGTGCAGGGCGCCGATGGGGTGCCCTTCGTCGTCCACGACGGCGAGCGCGGTGATCAGGTTGTCCTCCATAACGCGCACTGCTTCTGCGGCCAGTAGATCGGGGCCGATGCGCTTGCCCGGACGAGTCATCACCTCGTCGACCGTGAGCCGGCTGAGATCCTGGTGCTGGTCGAGCGTGCGTCGCAAGTCGCCGTCGGTATAGACACCAAGCAGGCGATTCTGCTCGTCCACCACGCAGGTGAAGCCGAGGCCCTGGCGGGTGATCTCAAGCAGGGCGTCGCGCAGGGGCTGCCCTGGGGCACGCAGGGCAGGCGATCACCCCGGTGCATCAGGTCGCTCACGCGCAGCAAGAGTCGCTTGCCGAGGCTACCGCCGGGGTGCGACAGGGCGAAGTCCTCGGCGGTGAAGCCCCGCGCTTCCAGTAGCGCCACGGCCAGGGCGTCGCCCAGCGCCAGGGCGGCAGTGGTTGAGGCGGTGGGCGCAAGGTCGAGCGGGCAGGCCTCGCGGGCCACGCCGGCATCGAGATGGGCGTCGGCATGCCTCGCCAGCGTGGAGCCGGGGCGCCCGGTCATGCTGATCAGCGGGGTGCCGAGGCGCTTGAGCAGCGGCAGCAGGGCAGTGACTTCTGCTGTTTCGCCCGAGTTGGAGAGGGCCAGCACGACGTCGCCCGGGGTGATCATGCCAAGGTCGCCATGGCTCGCTTCGCCGGGATGCACGAAGAAGGCCGGGGTGCCGGTGCTGGCCAGGGTGGCGGCGATCTTGCCGGCAATGTGCCCCGACTTGCCCATGCCGGTGACCACCACGCGGCCGCGACAGCCGAGCATCAGCTCGCAGGCGCGATCGAAATGGGCGTCGAGGCGGTCGGCCAGCGCGGCGATGGCCTGTTCCTCGATGCGCAGGGTGCGCCGTGCGCTGGCGCGCAGAGGCGTTGGCGCGTCCGTGTGCGTATCGTCCTGGGGCGTGGGTGTCGTGTCGTCAGTCATGGCGTTGATTGTTGCCCTTTGCGCGATTTCCTCAAGTGGCGGGGCCGGCCGAGGTGGCCAGCCAGGCCAGGTAAGCCAGGTACGCCGTGGCGAACAGGGCGCCTGGAACGCGACCCAGCGCCCTGTCGCGATACCACAGCAGCAGCATGCCGAGGCCCAGCGTCATCAACAGCATGAGCGGGTAGTCGCGGCTGGCCGCCGAAGGGTCGATGACGCCTGGCGCCAGCAGCGCGGGAATCGGCAGCACCGCCAGCAGGTTGAACAGGTTGGAGCCGATGATGTTGCCGAGTGCCAGGCCGTGGTGACGCCGGATAGCGCTGGCGATACAGGCGGCAAGCTCCGGCAGGCTGGTGCCAATGGCGACGATGGTCAGACCGATGGTCAACTCGCTGACGCCGGCGCCTCGCGCTATCTCGCCGGCACCCCACACCAGCGCCCGGGAGCTGAGGGTGAGGACCAGTAGCGTGATGAGCAGCCAGCCCAGGGTGTGGGCCAGGGAGCCGGTGGGCCCGTGGCTTTCGGGCAGCGTGTCGGGCGTGTCGGCGCGCACCAGCCACCACAGGCTAAAGATCAGCAGCAGGCCGAGAAACAGGGCATCGAAGCGACCGAGGATGCCGTTGGCCAGGGCGTAGCCGGCCAGCCCCGTCGCTCCAACAAGCAGGGGCAGTTCGCGCCGCACCAGCGACAGGCTGACAGGAATCGGCCGGATCACGGCGGTGACGCCCAGCACCAGGCCGATGTTGGCGATATTGGAGCCCAGCGCATTGCCGGTGGCCAGGTCGGGGATGTCGTCCAGGGCGGCGAACACGGCTACGACCATCTCCGGCGCCGACGTGCCCAGGGCGACGATGGTCATGCCGATCAGTAGCGTGCTCATGCCGGTACGCTGGGCAAGGGCCGCCGCCGAGGCGACGAAGCGGTCGGCGCTCCATAGCAGGGCAGCGAGTGACAGGGCGATGACGGCAAGCGCAAGCAGCATGGGAGGTGGGCCGAGGCGTCGGGAGGGGCATATTAGACGTGGCCGGTGCGCGCTATGCAAGCCTCGACGGGTAGGGCGCTGGCGCAGGACGGGATGGTTAGGATACGATGTTCGATAATTTTTTCGATGGATAAGACGCAATGACCGATTCCGCTTTCGTGGTAGTGGAGGGTCTGCATTTCTCGCGTGGCGACAAGGAAATCTTCTGCGGCGTAGACCTGGCGATCCCGCGCGGCAAAGTGACGGCCATCATGGGGCCCAGCGGCACCGGCAAGACCACCTTGCTCAAGCTGATCGGCGGCCAGCTGGCGCCTGACGCCGGGCGGGTCATGATCGACGGTGCCGATGTGCATGCTCTATCGCGCAAGGCGCTATTCTCGCTGCGGCGGCGCATGGGCATGCTGTTCCAGAGCGGAGCGCTGTTCTCCGATCTCAGCGTGTTCGAGAACGTGGCTTTTCCGCTGCGGGTGCATACCACGCTGCCAGAGCCCATGATTCGCGACATTGTGCTGATGAAACTCGAGGCGGTCGGCCTGCGTGGCGCACGGGAACTGATGCCTGCCGAGCTTTCGGGGGCATGGCCCGGCGTGTGGCGCTGGCGCGTGCGGTGGCGCTCGACCCTGAGCTGATCCTCTATGACGAGCCGTTCGTGGGGCAGGATCCGATTTCCAAGGGAGTGCTGGTGCAGTTGATCAAGCGGCTCAACGAGGCGCTGGGCCTCACCTCGGTGGTGGTGTCCCACGATATTCAGGAAACCCTGTCGATTGCCGATTACGTCTACGTGATCGCCGATGGCCGGGTCATGGCCCACGGCACTCCAGAGCTGCTGGACGTGGACGATGACCCTCGTGTGAGCCAGTTCGTGCACGGCGAACCCGATGGGCCGGTGCCGTTTCATTATCCGGCACGTGACTTTTTCGGCGATATCCTCAACGGGGAGGAGCGCCGATGATCGGCCGTCTCCTCCACCTAGGGCGCCGCGGCTGCGACATGCTCGAGGCCTTGGGGCGTTCGGCGCTGTTCCTTGCGCAGTCGGCAATCGGCGTGCCCTCCCGCGAGGGTTGGGGGCTGTGGCTGCGGCAGATGCACTTCGTCGGCGTGCTGTCGCTGGCCATCGTGCTGGTTTCGGGCCTGTTCATCGGTATGGTGCTGGCCCTGCAGGGCTACACCATCCTGGTCGACTTCGGCGCCGAGCAGGCGCTGGGTCAGATGGTGGCGCTGTCGCTGCTGCGCGAGCTGTCGCCTGTGGTAGCGGCTCTGCTGTTCGCGGGGCGTGCCGGCTCGGCCTTGACGGCGGAAATCGGCCTGATGAAGGCCACCGAGCAGCTTACCAGTATGGAGATGATCGGCGTGGACCCGCTGCGCCGCGTCGTTGCACCGCGGCTGTGGGCCGGCTTCGTGGCCCTGCCGCTGCTGACCGTCGGCTTCAGCGTCGTTGGGGTCTATGGTGGTTACCTGGTCGGCGTGGAGTGGCTGGGGGTCTTCGAGGGCTCCTACTGGGGCAACATGCAGGCCAGCGTCGACTTCATCGGCGATGTGGGCAACGGCATGGTCAAGAGTCTGGTGTTCGCCGTGGTGGTGACCTGGATCGCCGTGTTCCAGGGCTATGACCTGGTGCCCACTTCCGAGGGAATCTCCCGCGCCACCACCCGCACCGTAGTCTATTCGTCGCTGGCCGTGCTGGGCCTGGATTTCGTATTGACCGCCGTGATGTTCGGAGGACTTTCCTGATAATGAGACGCTATGTGTCGATGTTCGGAGAAATGCAATGAGACGCAGCAGAACGATGGAGCTGGGCGTCGGCCTGTTCATGCTGGCTGGCATCCTGGGGCTGCTCTTCCTGGGGCTGCGCGTCAGCGGCCTGACCTTCGCCATGCCTGGCGACACCTTCCGGCTCGAGGCCAACTTTGCCAACATCGGCGGTCTCAAGCCCCGCGCCCGGGTCACCATGGCTGGCGTGACGGTGGGCCGCGTGGCTTCCATCGAGCTGGACACCGACTGGTATGATGCGCGCGTTGTGCTGGAGCTGGATGCCGACCTCGAAGGGCGGCTGTCGCGAGATACCACGGCCGCCATCCTCACGGCCGGGCTGCTGGGCGAGCAGTACATCGGTCTCACGGTCGGTGGCGACCCGGAGGTGCTGCATGACGGCGACACCATCCGCGATACCCAGTCAGCGCTGGTGCTTGAAGAACTCATCCAGCAATTCGTGTCCAACATGGTCAGTGATTGATCATTGATCCTCACTCTTCCACCGTCTTTTCGAGGTCCAGCCATGCGTTTTCTCATAACCGTTTCTACCGTTCGCCTGTGGGCGCTGGCGCTCTGCCTGCTGCTGGTCGCCCTGCCCGTACAGGCGGCGGCCGAGCGCAGCCCCGAGCAGGTCATCCGCCACAGCATCGACGAACTGATGAGCCAGATTGACGGACGCAAGGACTACTTCGCCGCCAATGTCGATGAGCTCAAGGCACTGGTGGACGAGAGCCTCGACGACATCGCCGACTTTCGCTACATCGGCGCCAGCGTGATGGGGCGCTACTTCCAGAACGCCACGCCGCAGCAGCGCTCGCGTTTCGTCGATACCTTCCGCCAGACCCTGATCGACACCTACACCAAGGGGCTGGTGACCTTCGACTATCGTGAGCTGCGCGTCCTCGACAGCCAGCGGCCGCCTCGCCACGAGGATCAGGCCTCGGTGTCGATGGAGGTGGTGGCGATGGATGGCGCGGTATTTCCGGTCAGCTACACCCTGCGTCTCACCGATGGGCAGTGGAAGGTGGTCAATGTGATCGTCAACGGGATTAACCTCGGCCTGACCTTCCGCAACCAGTTCGACCAGGCGATGCGCGATCACAACCGTGACTACGACGCCGTCATCTCCAACTGGTCGCCCGAACTTGCCGCCGAGGCGCTGGAGGAGGGCGCTTGACGCGCCTGCTCGACCTCGACGGGGTCTCCCTGGAGGCGGGCCCCGAGGGGTTGGTCGTCAACGGCGACGTCGATTTCGCGATTGCCTCGCCCCTGGTCCAGGCCGGCAGCGCCTGGCTGGGCCAGCAGCCTGCCGGTACTCGGGTGACCCTCGATCTCGGCGGGGTGGGGCGCATCAGCAGCGCCGCGCTCAGCATGCTGTTGGAGTGGACCCGCCAGGCGCGCTCGGCCGGCATCGAGATCGGCGGGGTCCGGCTCTCGCCGCCGCTGCTGCGGCTGACCCGTTTGGCCGGGCTCGACGCCCTGCTGCCGATCGTCGATGCGCAGGCCGCCTGACGCCACTCGCCGTGCCGCCTCCAGGCACATCGGCCCAACCCCGGCATCGCCAAGCGCGCTGCTTTTCATTACCATGTAGGGATTCCCTGACTTGCCGGCCGCTGCTTGCGGCACGACATGCCCTTCCTCTTCGCTCAAGGAGTTCCGCTTTTCATGCAACCCAGTGACATCAAGGCACTGCTCGATGCCCGTATCGAGGGCTGCGAGTTCCATATCCAGGGTGAAGGCTGCAATTTCCAGGTTATTGCCGTGGGTGAGGTGTTCAATGGCCTGTCACCGGTCAAGCGCCAGCAGCTGATCTATGGTGCCCTGTCCGAGGAGATCGCCTCCGGGGCCGTGCACGCCGTCAGCATCAAGACCTATACCCCGGCGCAGTGGGTTGAGGCGCCGGAGAACACGGCGTCACCCGGTCAGGGGCCTGACGGTCAAGCATCCATGGACAAGCTGATCATTACCGGCAACGGCCCCATCGACGGCGAGGTCTGGGCCAGCGGTGCCAAGAACGCCGCCCTGCCCATTCTCTGCGCGACCCTGCTGGCGGACGAGCCGGTGACCATCGGCAACCTGCCGCATCTTCAGGACATCACGACGACGCTGGAGCTGCTCGGGCGCATGGGTGTCGAGACGGTCATGGGCGAAAAGATGAGCATTCAGCTCAACGGTGCGCAGGTCAAGGACTGCCATGCGCCCTACGAGCTGGTGAAGAAGATGCGGGCCTCGATCCTGGTGCTGGGTCCGCTGCTGGCCCACTTCGGCCATGCCGATGTCTCGCTGCCGGGTGGCTGCGCCATCGGCTCGCGACCGGTGGACCTGCACATCCGCGGCCTTGAGGCCATGGGGGCGGACATTCGCGTCGAGGGCGGCTATATCCGCGCGCGCGTCGACGGGCGCCTGAAAGGGGCGACCATCTTCTTCGACACGGTGACGGTGACCGGCACCGAGAACCTGCTGATGGCCGCTACCCTGGCGGAAGGCACCACCATACTGGAGAACGCCGCGCGCGAGCCCGAGGTGGTCGACCTGGCCGAGTGCCTGATCAAGATGGGCGCCAAGATTCGCGGCCATGGCAGCAACAACATCATCATCGAAGGGGTCGAGCGGCTGCACGCTGCCTACCATGACGTGATGCCGGACCGCATCGAGACCGGCACCTTCCTGGTGGCCGGTGCTCTCAGTCGCGGCCGCGTGCGAGTGCGTAACACTCGTGCCGATATCCTCGAAGCGGTGCTGGCCAAGCTGGAAGAGGCGGGCGCGCGCATCAGCGTCGGCGAGAACTGGATCGAGCTCGACATGGAAGGCCGGCGCCCTCGCCGGTCAACATCCGCACGGCCCCTATCCAGGCTTTCCCACTGACATGCAGGCGCAGTTCGTGGCGCTCAACGCCGTGGCCGACGGTACCTCTCGCGTGGTCGAGACCATCTTCGAGAACCGCTTCATGCACGTGCAGGAACTGAACCGCATGGGGGCCAACATCGCGCTCGAGGGCAATACCGCCCTGATCACCGGCGTGGAGAGACTTTCCGGCGCGCCGGTGATGGCCACCGACTTGCGCGCCTCGGCTTCCCTGGTGGTGGCCGCGATGATGGCCGATGGCGAGACCCTGGTGGATCGTATCTACCACATCGACCGGGGCTACGAATGCATCGAGGAGAAGCTGCAGCTGCTGGGTGCCCGCATCCGACGCATCCCCGGCTGAGGTGTTTCCAGGCGCTTCCCGACCATAGACGAGACCATGAGCAAACAACTGATTCTGGCGCTTTCCAAGGGCCGTATTCTCGACGAGACCCTGCCGCTGCTGGCCGATGCCGGCATCGTGCCGGCGGAAGACCTGGGCAAGAGCCGCAAGCTGCTCTTCGATACCAACTTCGACGACGTCAAGCTGGTCGTGATCCGGGCCACCGACGTGCCGACCTACGTGCAGCTCGGCGCCGCCGATCTGGGCGTGGCGGGCAAGGATGTGCTGCTTGAACATGGCGCCGAAGGCCTCTACGAGCCGCTGGATCTCGAGATCGCCAAGTGCAAGCTGATGACCGCCGGCATTGAGGGTGCCAGCCCCGCCCGGGCGCGGCGGCGGGTGGCCACCAAGTTTGTGAAAGTGGCGCGGCGCTACTACGCCGAGCAGGGCATCCAGGCCGAAGTCATCAAGCTGTATGGGGCGATGGAGCTGGCGCCGCTGATGAATCTGGCCGACGAAATCGTCGATATCGTCGATACCGGCAACACCCTGCGCGCCAACGGCATGGCCCCGCGTGAGCTGATCGCGCCGATCAGTACGCGCCTGGTGGTCAACAAGGCGGCCATGACCATGAAGCATGAGCGCCTTCGCCCCTGATCGCCCGCCTGGCCGAGGCCGTGGCGGCACGGCGCAAGGCGGCCGGCACGGCGACGTGATGGCGCCGCTGGGCGCTCGCGGTCACCGAAACACCTTTTGCGGGAGAGCCATGCAGTGATGAGCGAAACTCCAGTCCTCAGTCTCGAT
This sequence comes from Halomonas sp. E19, assembly GCF_052439355.1. Lineage (NCBI taxonomy): Bacteria > Pseudomonadati > Pseudomonadota > Gammaproteobacteria > Oceanospirillales > Halomonadaceae > Halomonas > Halomonas sp. E19. The sequence continues at coordinate 861,740 of NZ_JBNFWU010000001.1, forward strand.
ATCGCGCGTCTTGCCACCGGCGAGGTCGATTTCCAGTCCCGACTCGACGCCCTGCTGGCATGGGAGGGGTCTCCGACGCCGAGGTGCAGCGGCGCGTCGACGATATCATCGCCGAGGTGCGTGCGCGTGGTGACGCAGCGCTCGTCGAATACACCAACCGTTTCGATCGTGTCTCGGTGTCGAGCATGGTAGAGCTGACCCTGGGTGCCGAGCGGCTCGAACAAGCCTTCGTTGCACTGCCGCCAGCCCAGCAGGATGCCCTGACTCAGGCGGCGGAGCGCGTGCGCCGCTACCATGAACGCCAGAAGTCAGGCTCTTGGCAGTATGTCGAAGAGGACGGCACGGTGCTTGGTCAGCAGGTCACCCCGCTGGACCGCGCCGGCATCTACGTGCCGGGAGGAAAGGCCGCCTACCCCTCGTCGGTATTGATGAACGCCATCCCGGCCCACGTGGCGGGGGTGGGGAAATCGTCATGGTGGTGCCAACGCCGGACGGCGTGGTCAATGAGCTGGTACTGGCCGCTGCTCACCTGGCCGGCGTGGACCATGTGTTCACCGTTGGCGGGGCCCAGGCGGTCGCGGCGCTCGCCTATGGCACCGAGACGGTGCCCCAGGTCGACAAGATCGTCGGGCCGGGCAACATTTATGTCGCCACCGCCAAGCGTGCGGTATTTGGCCAGGTCGGCATCGACATGATTGCCGGCCCCTCGGAGATCCTGGTGGTGTCCGACGGGGGCACCGACCCGGAGTGGCTGGCCATGGATCTCTTTTCCCAGGCCGAGCATGACGAGGATGCCCAGGCCATCCTGCTGAGCTGGGATGCCGCGCACCTGGAGGCGGTCGAACAGGCCATGGCGCGGCTGCTGCCGACCCTTGAGCGCGAGGCGATCGTGCGCGAATCGCTGGCGCGGCGTGGTGCACTCATCCATTGCCGCGACCGGGATGAAGCGGTAGCGCTGATCAACCGTATCGCCCCGGAGCACCTCGAACTCTCCCTGGCAGACCCGCAGGCGCTGCTGCCGGCGGTGCGTCATGCCGGTGCCATCTTCATGGGACGCCATACGGCCGAGGCGCTGGGCGATTACTGCGCGGGGCCCAACCACGTGCTGCCGACGTCCGGGACCGCTCGTTTCTCCTCGCCGCTGGGAGTGTATGACTTCCAGAAGCGTTCTTCGCTGATTCACTGCTCGCCGCAGGGCGCCTCGAACCTCGGCAGGGTGGCCTCGGTATTGGCCAGGGGAGAGTCGCTGACGGCCCATGCGCGTTCGGCGGAATACCGCATCATCGACACCTCCACCTGAGTGGAGGCTGTCTCATGAACCCCGCCAAGGCGGGGTTTTTTGTGGCTCTTTTCTGAAGGGCGCCCTATGTGAGGGCGCTGTAAAACGCCTTTAGCGCTCCTGGCGCCTTGGCTGGGGCAGCGGCCGTTCGCCGACCTCCAGCTTGACGGTGATGGGATCACCGCTGCGAACCACCGTGAGCGGCAGGGTGGCGCCCGGCTGAATGGCGGCGATATCGCTCATGGCGGCCCGCGCATCGAGAATGGGGCGCTCATCGACTTCGAGCAGCACGTCGCCCGGGCGCAGGCCGGCGCGGTCCGCAGGGCCGTCCGGTACCACGCCGGAAATCACTACTCCCCTGGCCACCTGAAGTCCGAACGAGGCCGCAAGTTCGGGGGTCATCTCCTGGGCTTCGATGCCGAGCCAGCCGCGGATGACGCGACCCTGGGTGACGAGGGCGTCAAGCGTGCTGCGCGCAAGCCGGGTAGGAATGGCGAAGCCGACCCCTGTGAGCCGCCCGAGCGCGAGAAGATGGCGGTATTGATGCCCACCAGGGCGCCTTCCGCATTGATCAGCGCACCGCCGGAGTTGCCGGGGTTGATGGCGGCATCGGTCTGGATGAAGTCCTCGTAGGCACTCAGGCCCAGGTGGCTGCGCCCCGTGGCGCTGATGATACCCATGGTGACGGTCTGGCCGACGCCAAGGGGTTGCCGATGGCCATGGCGATGTCGCCTACCGCCACATCGTCATCGCTGGCGATGGCGATTACCGGCAGGCTGTCGAGGTCGATACGCAGCACCGCGAGGTCGCTCTCCGGGTCGGTGCCGATCACGTGGGCCAGCGTCTCGCGGCCATCGCGCAGGGCGACCTGGATCTCGTCGGCGCCGTCTATCACGTGGTGGTTGGTCAGCACGTAGCCATCGTCGCTCACAATTACGCCTGAGCCGAGGCTCGACAGCAGGCGCTGCTGGGTCGGCAGCTCGTCGCCGAAGAACTGGCGGAAAAAGGGATCCGACATCATCGGATGCTGCTCCCGCGACACGACGCGGGAAGAATAGATGTTGACGACCGCGGGCGCAGCCTTCTCCACCGCCTCGGAGTAGCTGACGGGCCCTTGCTGACGCGACAATGGCGCGGCGCGCTGTACCTCGGGCAGCGGGCGCGCCGGGGTTTGCCGGATGTCGGCCCCCGGCGGCTGGCGAACCGCATCGGTTCCTGCGCTGGGGGAGTGGAACGCTCCAGCAACTGTGGGAAGGCGTTGAGCAGTACGATAGCCAGCAGCACGCCGATGACGATCGGCAGTGCATAGGCGAGAAGAGAACGACGCATACGGCGTTTCCTGATGGGCGCGCGGTCGATGCTGTCCCGCGCAATCGTTACAATGGGGGCATTGTAACATTGGCGGCAAAGCGCTGTCCGGAGGCGACATGATTCCCCGCGATACCCTGGTACAAGCATGCGATGCCATGCTCGGAACGTCACGCTTCAACGACTACACCATCAATGGCCTTCAAGTGGCCGGGCGTGACAGCGTGGCGCGCGTGATGAGCGGTGTGACGGCCTGCCAGGCCCTGCTGGACGAGGCGGTGGCCTGGCAGGCGGACCTGCTGCTGGTCCATCACGGCTATTTCTGGAAGAACGAACCGGTGGCCATCACCGGAATTAAGCAGCGGCGGATCCGCACGCTGCTGCTCAATGACATCAGTCTGGTAGCCTATCACCTGCCGCTCGACGCCCATCCGAGCCTCGGCAACAACGCTCAGCTGGCTAACCGCCTGTCGCTGGAGGTGGAAGGCTGTGCCGATGGCGAGCTGGGCGAGGGCCTGCTCTGGCTGGGTCGGCTGGCGGAGGCGCGTTCCTGTGCGGCCTTCGCCGGGCAGGTGGCCGAGGCGCTGGGGCGTGAGCCGCTGCTGATCGAGGCGCCCGGTAGGCATGCGGTCAAGCGCGTCGCCTGGTGTACCGGCGGGGCGCAAGACATGATCGTCAAGGCCTGGGAGGCGGGAGCCGACGCCTATATTTCCGGCGAGATCTCCGAGCGGACCACCCATCTGGCGCGCGAGCTTGGCATTCATTATCTGGCGGCGGGCCATCACGCCACCGAGCGCTATGGTGTGCAAGCCCTCGGGGAGTGGCTGGCCCGCGAGCATGGCGTATGCCATCGCTTCGTCGACATCGACAACCCGGCCTGAGCCGGGCGTCGCCCCGGCTATCCCCAGGCGAATCGTGCCGCCTTGGCTCAATAGCGCGGCGGCTGGGGCGTCTGGCTCGGCTCCTCGCTCGGCTTGAGGCCGAAATTTTCAGACAGCGTGCCGCCGGTGCCATCGGCGTAGTCGCGCGGCATTGGCGGCTCGTTGGCCTGGCCCGTCAGGGCCGGCTGGTCCGCCGCGTCCAGTTGACGCACCTTATCGGTTTCGCAGCGCAGCGTGCTGGCATCTTCCTTCAGTCGATGCTCGAGCGTGCGCATCTCGCGCTGCAGATTGCCCACCATCATGCCCACCTGGCTGAAGTGCTCGCCCAGCCCTTCGCGAAGCTCGGCCAGCTCGCGCTCTTTCTCGGCAGACTGGCGGCGAAGCTGCTGCAGGGTGCCGGCCGATGAGCCAAGCAGGTGGTAGCCCAGCGCGCCGAGCCCAAGGCCGACGAGCAGGCTAATGATGGCCAGAAGCCAGTTCACGTTGCCATATTCCACGAAATTCTCCTGATGAAGGTGCATGCTTGACGCATGGGAGCCATGCGGCCTGCCGGCGGCCCATTATAGGGGCGCTGGGCGAGAGTGGGTCAACGTATGGCCCGACGGGCCGGGGGCCATTTTTCTACGCATGCCGCGTCGGGTGCGTATAATACGTGGCCTGCACCTCAAGAGTCCGATCAGCAAGGAACTGCCATGTGTGCGACTGCGTCCCCGCAGCTGCTCGCTCGGCCCAAGGTACCACGCCGCTGGCGCGCTACCGTGCCGACCTCGAGCGAGACGATTTTCAGTACGACCCTGCCCAGGAGCAGGCGGTAGCCGAGCTTCAGCGCCTCTACGACGCCTTGCTGGCGGCGCCGCGCACCGAGCCGCGAGCGGTGACCGCCGGGCGCGGTCTCAAGTCGAAGATGGCAGGGCTGTTCGGCAAGCGCGAGAAGCCTCCCGAAGCGCCTGAGCCGCCAGCGGTTCAGGGGCTCTATTTCTGGGGTGGGGTGGGGCGCGGCAAGACCTATCTGGTCGACACCTTCTATGAGTCGCTGCCGTTTCCCGACAAGATGCGCACCCATTTCCACCGCTTCATGCAGCGGGTGCACAACGAGCTGCAGCATTACAAGGGCGAAAAGAACCCGCTGACGCTGATCGCTGGCAAGTTTGCCGCCGAGGCGCGGGTGATATGCTTCGATGAGTTCTTCGTCAAGGACATCACCGATGCCATGATCCTGGCCAACCTGCTCGAGGCACTGTTTGAGCGCGGCGTCGTGCTGGTGGCGACATCCAACATCGTACCCGACGAACTCTACAAGGATGGTCTGCAGCGGGCGCGCTTCCTGCCGGCCATCGCCCTGCTCAAGCGCCACTGTCGCGTGGTCAACGTCGATTCCGGCATCGACTACTCGGCTGCGCGCGCTGGAACGAGCCGAAATCTTCCACGCGCCGCTGGACGAGGCGGCCGAGCGCGAGCTGGCCCGCAGCTTCCGTGAAATCGCCGGCCACGAGGGTGAGCGGGACGTGCCCATCGAGATCAATCATCGCGTGCTGCATGCCCGGCGCCTGCATGACGACGTAGTATGGTTCGAGTTTCGTGAACTGTGCGACGGCCCGCGCAGCCAGAACGACTACATCGAGCTGGCGCGCGAATACCATACCGTGCTGGTGTCCAACGTGACGCGCATGGGGGCGGCCACCGATGACCAGGCGCGGCGCTTCATCAACATGGTCGACGAGTTCTACGACCGCGGGGTCAAGCTGCTGATGTCGGCCGAGGTCGAGGCGGCTGCGCTATACGCCGACGGCCGCCTCGAGTTCGAGTTCCAGCGGACCCTGTCCCGGCTGCAGGAGATGCAGTCCCACGAGTACCTGGCCTTACCGCACAAGCCGTGAAATGGCTTAACCTGGGCGAGGGATTCATGTAGAATGCTGCCTCGCTCGAACGTTGTCTCCTCCCCAGGGCGGATACAACCAAGAAGAATAGGGATGATTCCAGCGCCGTCCGCGACGTGGAATCCAATACACTTGAATATTTTGTGGTGATGTCCATGAAGACGTTTACTGCCAAACCGCAGTCCGTCCAGCGCGACTGGTATGTCGTCGATGCCACTGGCAAGACGCTGGGTCGCCTGGCTACCGAAATTGCGCGTCGTCTGCGCGGCAAGCACAAGCCCGAGTTCACGCCGCACGTTGATACCGGTGACTACATCGTCGTTGTCAATGCCGAGAAGGTTCACGTCACCGGCAACAAGGCCAAGGCCAAGACCTACTATCGCCACACCGGCTACCCGGGTGGCCTGCGCTCCATGACCTTCGAAAAGATGATCGACCACGCTCCCGAGCGGATCATCGAGTCTGCCGTGAAGGGAATGCTGCCGAAGGGTCCGCTGGGCCGCGCCATGTATTCCAAGCTCAAGGTCTACGCTGGTGCCGAACATCCGCACGCCGCCCAGCAGCCGCAAGAACTGAACATCTGAAGGGACCATTGCCATGACTCAGCAATACTACGGTACCGGGCGCCGCAAGACTTCCACGGCTCGCGTTTTCCTCAAGCCGGGCACCGGCAAGATCACCGTGAACGATCGTGAACTCGACCAGTATTTCGGTCGTGTCACCGGTCGCATGGTAGTGCGTCAGCCGCTCGAGCTGACCGAAACCACCGGCCAATTCGACGTGTTTGTCACCGTCAAGGGTGGCGGCGGTTCCGCTCAGGCGGGCGCCATTCGTCACGGCATCACTCGTGCCCTGATGGAGTACAATGAAGACTTCCGTCCGACGCTGCGTGCGGCAGGCTACGTCACGCGTGACGCTCGCCAGGTCGAGCGTAAGAAGGTCGGCCTGCGCAAGGCGCGCCGTCGTCCTCAGTTCTCCAAGCGTTAATCGCTTCGTCGAACGAAAAAACCCGGGCCAATGCCCGGGTTTTTTTATTTTTATTTCAGGTAATTACAAACGGAATTCCACCTTGGTCAGGCCTCCTTCGTCTTGTGCGAAGCGGAGCGATTCCTTACTATATGGCGGATTTGGTATCCGTGGTCGCGGGAGTCCTCCCCGTGCTGGATCAACGGGTAAGCTGATGGGAGAAACCAGAAAATGGCAGACAACGGCGTGAACAAAGGGCGGCGCCGACTGCTCCTGGGAGCCACCACCGTCGTGGGTGCGGTGGGGGCTGTAGGAGTGGCGGTTCCCTTTGTGGCTTCCTGGCAGCCGAGTGCCAGGGCGAGAGCGGCGGGGGCGCCCGTTCGGGCGGATATCTCCAAGCTCGAGGACGGGCAGCGCATGACCGTCGAATGGCGTGGCCGGCCGGTATGGGTCGTGAGACGCACGCCCGAAATGATCGAGCGTACTGAGCAGTTCGACCCGACGCGCCTGGCCGATCCGGACTCCCAGGTGCCACAGCAGCCCGCCTACATCTCCGGCCCGTTGCGCTCCATCCGCCCGGAAATCTCCGTACTGATCGGCATCTGCACTCACCTGGGCTGTTCCCCGCTGTTCCGCCCCGAGCCGGAAGACGTGGACATGACGGCCTGGCCGGGCGGCTACTTCTGCCCTTGTCACGGTTCCTACTTCGACCTGTCGGGCCGCGTGTTCCGCAACGTGCCGGCGCCGACCAACCTCGAAGTTCCGCCTTACCGCTTTGAAGGCGACGATATCATCGTCGGCGAAGATGAGGAGACCGCGTGATGGGTAACCCGAATCGTGTCAAGGCGGAAAGCGGTTTCATGCGCTGGGTCGACGACCGCTTCCCCGCCACGCAGATGTGGCAGGAGCACCTGTCCCAGTACTATGCGCCCAAGAACTTCAATGTTTGGTACTTCTTCGGATCGCTGGCGCTGCTGGTGCTGGTCAACCAGATCCTGACCGGGGTATGGCTCACCATGAGCTACAACCCCTCCGCCGAAGGCGCCTTCGCCTCCGTCGAATACATCATGCGCGACGTGGAGTATGGCTGGCTCATTCGCTACCTGCACTCCACCGGCGCGTCGGCCTTCTTCGTGGTGATCTACCTGCACATGTTCCGCGCGCTGCTGTACGGATCGTACAAGGCGCCGCGCGAGCTGGTGTGGATCTTCGGCATGGCCATCTACCTGCTGCTGATGGCAGAAGCCTTCATGGGCTACCTGCTGCCCTGGGGCCAGATGTCCTACTGGGGTGCCCAGGTCATCATCTCGCTGTTCTCCGCCATTCCCGTCATCGGCCCCGATCTGGCCCAGTGGGTGCGGGGTGACTTCCTGATCTCCGGCATCACCCTGAACCGCTTCTTTGCCCTACACGTGGTGGCGCTGCCCATCGTGATCCTGGCGCTGGTGGTGTTGCACCTGATCGCGTTGCACGAAGTGGGTTCCAACAACCCCGACGGCATCGACATCAAGGCGAAGAAGGACGAGACCGGCAAGCCGTTGGATGGCATCCCCTTCCACCCCTATTACACCGTCAAGGATGTCTTTGGCGTCGCGGTGTTCCTGTTCGTGTTCGCCGCTGTGGTCTTCTACTTCCCAGAGGGTGGCGGCTACTTCCTCGAGCGGCCCAACTTCGAGCCGGCCAACCCGATGGTGACGCCGGACCATATCGCGCCGGTGTGGTACTTCACGCCCTTCTACGCGATCCTGCGTGCGATCACCTTCGACCTCTTCGGCCTCGATGCCAAGTTCCTGGGTGTCGTGTTCATGGGCGGTGCGATCGCTGTGCTGTTCGTACTGCCGTGGCTCGACCGTAGCCCGGTGAACTCCATGCGCTACAAGGGCTGGATGTCCAAGGTCATGCTCGCGCTGTTTGCGGTCAGCTTCGTGGTCCTGGGTATTCTCGGCGCACTGCCCGCCACGCCGATGCGTACGGCCGTGGCACAGCTGTGCACCGTGATCTACTTCGCCTTCTTCCTGCTGATGCCGCTGTACACCAGGATGGAGAAGACCAAACCCCTGCCGGAAAGGGTGACTGGCTAATGAAAAAGCAACTGCTCGCACTGCTCTTCGCGCTGGTGCCCTTCACGGCGATGGCTGCACCGGCTGTTGATGTGCCGTACTCGATGACGCCCGACCTGAACAACAAGGAGTCGTTGCAGCGCGGCATGCAGCTCTATGTCAACTACTGCATGGGCTGCCATTCGCTGGAGTTCCAGCGCTTCGCGCGGGCTGCCGAGGATTTCGGCATGCCCCAGGATCTGGTAGAACAGAACCTGATCTTCTCGTCGTCGCTGGCATTCAACGATCAAATGCACACGGCCATGACCCGTCAGGACGGCGCCAATTGGTTCGGCGCTCCGGCGCCGGACCTGACGCTGCACGGACGTCTGCGCGGCACCGATTGGATTTACTCCTATCTCATGACGTTCTACCGCGACCCCAGCCGTCCGAACGGCGTCAACAACGCGGTGTTTGAGATGGTGGCCATGCCCAACGTGCTCGAGCCGCTGCAGGGGGTACAGGAGCGCGTCTGCTCTCAGACGGATCGCCCCGTGCCGGGTGCCGAGCTCGACCCGCTCACTGGCAAGTACCAGTCGTGCGACGTGCTGCAGGTTACCCGCCCGGGTGCTATGGAGCCGGCCGAGTTCGAGGAGGCGGTGTACGACCTGACCAACTTCCTCTCCTACGTGGGTGAGCCTTCCAAGCTGCAGGCCCAGGTGCTTGGCCCGAAGGTGCTGATCTTCATCTTTATCTTCGGCGTGCTGGCCTACCTGCTCAAGCGTGAGTACTGGCGCGATATCCACTGATTCGCTGCGAATCGGTCTGTCGTGACCTGAGGGGCGTATGGCGATAGCCATACGCCCCTTTCCTTCTGCCAGGAACCCGCATTGCCTGCAGGGCAGGCGTCCACCCGACGATGACGGCGTGCTATCATGCGGGTTCGAATTGAAGCGAGGATAGTTTCATGGGTGTAGTGGCCAAGCGATCATCGATGATCTTCTATTCAGGGAGTGATGATCACTTCAGTCATCGTGTGCGCATCGTGCTCGCTGAGAAGGGCGTGGCGGTAGATATCGTCGAGGTCAGCGGTGACCAGCGACCCGAAGAGCTCGCCGACCTCAATCCGTACAACAGCGTGCCGACGCTGCTGGATCGGGATCTGGTGCTCTACGAATCCAAGGTGATGATGGAATACCTCGACGAGCGTTTTCCTCACCCGCCGCTGCTGCCGGTCTATCCTGTCGCCCGGGCCCAGAGCCGGCTTTGGATGCATCGCATAGAGCGCGAGTGGTGCCCGATGGTCGAGCAGATCGAGCAAGGCGGCAAGAAGGAGGCGGACCGGGCGCGCAAGGAGCTGCGCGAGAGCCTGGTGGGCATCTCTCCGATCTTCGAGGACGTGCCCTTTTTCATGAGCGAAGAGTTCTCGCTGGTCGACTGCTGCATTGCCCCCATTCTGTGGCGCTTGCCGGTGCTGGGCATCGAGCTACCCGAGAAGCAGGTCAAGCCGCTGGTGACCTACATGGAGCGCCTCTTCGAGCGCGATGCGTTCCTCTCCTCGCTGAGTGAGAACGAGCGCGAAATGCGTACCTGAGCGTGGTGCCGGGCCGCGGCCTGGCATCGCCAACGTCAACGAGGAGGGCAGAGCCAAATGCTGTCGAGCCGTCCCTATCTTGCCAGAGGCCTCTACCAGTGGCTGCTGGACAACGACCTCACCCCGTATATCGTGGTGGATGCTGAACAGCCTGGCGTCATCGTGCCGCGGCAGTTTGTGCAGAACGGCCAGATCGTGCTCAACGTGGGCCCAACGGCGGTGCGCGATCTTTTCATCGGCAACGATGCCGTCCGCTTCCACGCCCGTTTCAGCGGCCAGCCGATGCGGGTCGAGGTGCCGAGTGAGGCGCTGGTGGCCATCTATGCACGTGAGAACGGCATGGGCATGGTCTTCGGCCATGAGCCGGTGTTGCCTGGTCCGGGGCAGGACGAAACCGATGGTGCCGAGCGCGCGGAATTGACCGGCGTCGAGCGCGACGTTGCGCGACCGCAAGGTGATGAGCGTGGCGCCGATACGCCTCGCAAGGGCAAGCCTTCGTTGCGTGTGATCAAGTAACCGTCTGCGCGACACGGCGCGCCTGATGGACGCAGGAAAGTTTATCGCGATGCCAAACACAAAGGGCCGGGGAGATTCCCCGGCCCTTTGTGTTCTTGCTCAAGTCATGCCTGGCTGGCCACAGGTCAAGGCGCAGTGCGGTCAATCCAGGTAGTCGAAGACCTTGACGATGCGCTGCACGCCGCCGATGTTAGCAATCGCGTTGACGATGCGGTCCGCTTCCGAGCGTGTCACGATGCCCATGACATAGACACTGGCGTTCTCGGTCACGAAGCGCAGGCGGGTAGTGTCGATGCTCTGGTCAGCAGCCAGGCTGGTGCGAATACGCGTGTTGATCCAGGTGTCTGACATGCGCTGGCTGGCCGGCAGGTTGGCGGCGACCGAGAGTTCGTTATGTACGTCGCGCACGTTGCGCACCTCAAGGGCGACTTCGGTAGCTCGCCGCTTGAGCTCTTCGCTCGGTACCTGGCCGGTGAGCAGCACGATGCCGTTGTAGCTGTCGACATTGATCCGTGCGTCGCCCAGGCGCGCGTCGGACCGCCGTAGGTTGTGAGAGATCTTGGTTTCGATGCTCTCGTCCTCGACCTGGGCGCCTAGGGTGCGCTTGCCGTAGTTCTCGTCGATGGTGCCAGGATTGGCGACACCGGTGACGGTGGTGCAGCCGCCGAGGGTCAGTGCCATAGAGATGATCAGCAGGCTCAACAGTCTCGTGAACGTCATGGGGATTACTCGCTGCTACCGAAGAGTTGTTCGTCGATGAGGTCGCACAGGCAGTGGATGACTAGCAGATGCACTTCCTGAATACGCGCCGTCGAGGTGGCGGGCACGCGAATCTCGCAGTCATCCTGGCCGAGCAGGGAGGCCATGTTGCCTCCGTCGCGGCCGGTCAATGCCACCACGGTCATGTCGCGGTCGTGGGCGGCCTGAATCGCCTGGATGACATTGGCGGAGTTGCCGCTGGTGGAGATTGCCAGCAGGACGTCGCCGGGCTGACCCAGGGCGCGGATCTGCTTGGAGAAGACCTCGTTGTAGCTGTAGTCGTTGGCGATCGAGGTCAGCGTCGAGGTATCGGTGGTCAATGCCAGGGCGGGCAAGCTCGGGCGCTCTCGCTCGAAGCGATTGAGCAGTTCCGATGAGAAGTGCTGGCTGTCGCCGGCGCTGCCGCCGTTGCCGCAGGCCAGTATCTTACCCTCGTTGACCAGGCACTGGACCATCATCTGACTGGCCACCTCGATGAAAGGCGGCAGTACCTCGCTGGCGTAGGTCTTGGTATCGATGCTGGCGTTGAAGTGGCCAAGTATACGTTGCTGAAAATCCATTCTACCGAGTCCTGGTGCAGGGGACTGTGAACCGGTCAGAACGCGTCGAAGGCGCTCTGCACCCAGTCGAAATCGAGAGCGGGTGGGGTGCCTGTCACGGCCAAGGCGTCAAAACGGCAGGGACATGATAGCCGGTTGCGCGCGAGATAAAAACGCGCGGCATGGATTAGCCGACGCTGTTTTGTCGCGGTGATGGTTTCAAGGGGATGGCCATGGCGGCTGTCGGCACGGTGGCGCACCTCGACGAAGACCAGCGTTTCGCCGTCACGCATGACCAGATCGAGCTCGCCGCCCTTGCACTGCTGGTTCGCCGCCAGCAGCACCAGGCCGCGGGCGACGAGCCAGTCGGCGGCCAGGCGCTCGATCTGCGAGCCCCTGGCGCGGGCATCAGCGGAGCTGACCATTGCCGAGCACTTCGAAGGAGAGGATAGGCCTGGGTACGCCACTTTCGAAGCGTGCCCAGGGCAGGCGGCGCTGGATGCGCCCATCATGGCCGGGGACCAGCAGGCCCGTTGCGCCGTGGACCTGGCTTTCCGGCAGGAGCTGCAGCTGCGGCAGGCGGCGCGCCAGCTCATAGGCATCCACACCCATGGCCATCAAGCGGAAGATCGAGGCGTCGCTATCCTGGCGCAAGGTGCGATAGCTGGCCAGGTAGGGCAGGGCTTCCACGCCTCCGACCGCTGCGTCGGGGATCTGCCAGGGGATGTCGAGGAAATAGACGTCGTCGAGATCGTGATCCAGCAGCGGCTGGGGGCGCCCTCGAACAGATGGGAGGTGGCATAGATCGGCAGATCGGCGGCGCCGGCGAAGTCCAGGTTGGGTGGCACCTGGCGCGCGTAGCTGGGCAGCGCTAGCAGGAACAGCATGTCGGGGCGTCCGCCGGACAGCGCGCGGCGGGTGCTTTCGGTGGCTGAGCCGCGGGGGTCGTAGGTCACCAGCGCAGTGATGATGCCGTCGCGCAGACGCCACTCCTGCTCGAAGGCGCGGCCGACGCGTGCGCCCCATTCGTTATCGGGTACCAGCATGGCGCTGCGGTGGTGGCCATCCTCGCGTGCACGGCGCGCCACCTGGCGCGCCTCGTCTTCGGCGGAAAGCCCGAACTGGAACAGGCCCTGGGCGCGGTTGGTGTCGCCATGGCCGTAGTTCAGCGCCAGGGTAGGCAGCGGCACGCTGTCGCGGTTTTCAAGCTCGGTGACCTGGTCCTTGTCCAGCGGGCCGATCACGACCTGCGCGCCCAGGTTACGGGCTTCTGCATAGAGCGCCTCGAGATCGCCGTAGCTGGCGTCGATGAAGGAAAGCCGGACGTTGCCGTTACTTTCCGCCGCGCTGCCATGATGTGCTCGGATGCCGTCGCGAATCGCCTCGGCCACGCTCGCTAGCGGCCCGGACTGGGGCAGGAAGACGGCAATATGGTTCACCGTCTGGCCGCGCAGTTCGCGCAGGGCCAACAGCTCCTCCGGCACGCGCCTGGCGGCGGGGTGGCGGGCATTGCGCTCGCGCCACTCCTCCAGGCGGACGAACAGACGTTCGATGTCGCCGCTGCTGTCGCGCATCAGCTGAGCCAGGTCGATCCAGCCTAGCGTGATGGCGTCGGCATCGTCGGCGAGGACGGACAGTTCGTTGCCCTCAAGGCGGGAGATCGAAGACCAGATCGGGTTGTTGAGGGTGTCGCGGTCGGTCTGGGATTGCACCCACAGCAGCAGGGCGGCGGCCGCTTGATGCTCGTCGAGACGCGCGAGGGCCAGGCCGCGCCGCTCGCTGAGGATCACGCGGGCGTCGCGCGGCAGTTGAATCTCGTCGAGCAGTTCGGTGGCCTGGATGACGGCCCAGGGTTCGTCGACCTGCTCGCCAAGCTCGGACAGCAGCATGGCCCAGTGTAGGCGGTGCTCGCCCGGCAGTCGGGCGTCATCGATCGCCACGGCAACTTCGTACGCCTGCGTCGTCTGGCCCTGCTGTGCTAGGATGTCGGCCGCTTCGAGACGGCTGATCGCCGCCTGCTCCGGGCCCTGCTCACGGGCCTGCTCCAGCAGGTGGCCGGGGTCGTCATCGGGAATCCGTTCCACGATGCCAGGCGGGGCGCAGCCGGCCACCAGGAGCGCCAGGAGTACAAGGGCCAGCAGGCCGCGGGACGTTTTCAGCATGAATTCTTCCTTGTCCGGTGAGCTTCTAGGTGTGCGCGAAGCGCGCTCAATCCCGGTTGTCTCGTTATGATCGTAGCCAGCCCGACAGACTCCCGAGGAGCCGATATGTCTCGCATCAGTATGGGTACATTGTACGTGGTCGCCACGCCGATTGGGAATCTGGAGGATCTGGGGGCGCGTGCGGCGCGCGTACTGGGCGAGGTGGCGTTGATCGCGGCCGAGGATACGCGCCACACCCGCCAGCTGCTGCGCCACCTGGGCTTGGCGACACCCATGTTGTCGCTGCATGACCACAACGAAGCAGCCAGGGTAGAGCAGCTAGATGTGCGTCTCGTCGATGGCGATGACATCGCGCTGGTCAGCGATGCCGGTACGCCGCTGATCAGCGACCCGGGTTTCGTGCTGGTGCGTGAGCTGCGGGCCCGCGGGAGGCGTGTTGTTCCGGTGCCTGGTCCTTGCGCGCTGGTGGCGGCCCTGAGCGCTGCAGGGCTGCCAACCGACCGCTTCCTGTTCCACGGCTTTCTACCAGCCAAGCCCTCGTCGCGCAGGCAGCGACTCGAGGCGCTCAAGCGCCACGCGGAGACGCTGGTATTCTACGAATCCCCCATCGCATTCGCGCTACGCTCGAGGATCTCCAGGTGGTGCTTGGCGAGCGGCGCCTGGTGCTGGCGCGCGAACTGACCAAGACCTTCGAGACCTTTCTCGAAGGCACGGCCTTGGCGCTGCTGGCGCGCATGGAAGACGACCCGGACCAGGCGCGTGGCGAGTTTGTGGTGATGGTGAGCGGCGCCGAGTCGAACGGCGTCGACGTGCCAGGCAGCGTGGAGGCCGAAGCGTTGCTCGAGGCGCTGCTTGCCGAGGGGTGGGTGTCAAGCAGACCGCGGCCGTCGCGGCTCGCCTGCTGGGCGGCGGCAAGAAGTCCTGGTACGAGCGGGCTCAGGCGCTGAAGCCGTCGCGCTGAATCAGGGTGGAAAGGCATTGAGAGGCCATGGGTGCACTGGTATTCTTGCGCTCGGAGTCGGCCAGACAGTCGCCGTTGCCTGCCATCCTCGTGGTGGCTGGCGAGGGAGGAAAGTCCGGGCTCCATAGGGCAGGGTGCCAGGTAACGCCTGGGCGGCGCGAGCCGACGGAAAGTGCAGCAGAGAGCAGACCGCCTACGTCTCCTGCGGGAGGCCGGCAAGGGTGAAAGGGTGCGGTAAGAGCGCACCGCACGGCTGGCAACAGCGCGTGGCATGGTAAACCCCACCCGGAGCAAGACCAAATAGGAACCCGATGGCGTGGCCCGCGCTGGGTTCGGGTAGGTTGCTTGAGGGCCGTGGTGACGCGGCTCCTAGATGAATGACTGTCCTCGACAGAACCCGGCTTATCGGCCGACTCCCTTGTTTTCCATACCTCCCGATATCGGTCATCAGGCCGGGGCATAAATTTCGTTACCGATACCTCAGGGAAGCGCATGTCGTCGACCGCATCTGAACCGGCCCACCGCGGCTTCCGTCATGCCAGCGTCCTGTTGGATGGCGCCGTCGAGGCGCTCGTCAACGATCCGCGCGGTGCCTACCTGGATGGCACCTTTGGTCGCGGAGGCCACTCCCGTGCGATTCTTGAGCGCCTGGCGCCGGAAGGGCGCCTGCTGGCCATCGATCGCGATCCCCAGGCCATTGCCGCCGCCCGCGCCATCGACGACCCCCGCTTTGCCATCGAGCAGGGCGAGTTCGCCCGCCTAGGCGAGCTGGCACGCCGCCATGACCTTTATGGTCGCCTGGACGGGGTGCTGCTCGATGTCGGCGTCTCGTCGCCGCAGCTGGACGACCCGGAGCAGGGCTTCAGCTTCCTGCGCGACGGGCCGCTGGACATGCGCATGGATCCCACCCGTGGCGAGAGCGTGGCCGAGCGGCTGGCGCGGGCAAGCGAGGCGGACATCGCCCGGGTGTTCAAGGTCTACGGCGAGGAGCGCTTCGCCAGGCGCCTGGCCAAGGCCGTGGTGAGCCGGCGCACCGAGCGCCCGTTCACGCGCACGGCCGATCTGGCGGAAGTGCTCAAGACTGCCCATCCGGCCTGGGAAAAAGGCAAGCACCCGGCCACCCGTGCCTTCCAGGCGCTGCGTATTCACATCAACGGTGAGCTCGACCAGCTTGACGCCGCGCTGCAGGCCGCGCTTGAAGCCCTGGCACCCGGCGGGCACCTGGTCGTGATCAGCTTCCATTCGCTGGAAGACCGGCGGGTCAAGCGCTTCATCCGGGAGCACGTGCGAGGCGACGTCGATGTACCCAAGGGCGTGCCGCTGCGTGATGACCAACTGGCCAGGCGGCTGGAGGCGCTGGGCAAGGCGCAGCGTCCTTCCGCAGAGGAAGTGGCGGGTAATCCCCGGGCACGCAGCGCCGTGATGCGCGCCGCGCGCAAGCTGCGCTGAGGCCCGCCATGCTGCAAGGACGACTGCCTACCCGCACGGAACTCGCCAACTGGCCGTTTGGGCGCCTGCTGAGCTTTCGCCTGCTGCTGGTGGTCACGCTGGTCCTGGCGTGCCTGGCCAGCGCCATGGCCGTGATCAACACCAGTCATCTCACCCGCGAGCAATATGCCCGGCTGCAGCAGCTGGAGCGCGAGCGCGACCAGCTGCAGACCGAATGGGGGCAGCTGCTGCTGGAAGAGAGCGCCTGGTCATCTCCCGCACGCATCGAGCGTCTGGCCACCGAGCGGCTTGAGATGCGCCTGCCCGATGTCAATGAAGTCGAGGTCATACGGCCATGAGCGCCGACGTTCGCAGTAGCCCCTCGCGGCGGCGCCTGCCGATTAAGCCCATGGGCGGAGCGCGCTATGCCCTGGTGCTGGGGCTGGTCATCATCGGCCTGTTGATGCTGGCCGGGCGTATCGTGACGCTGCATGTGGTCGACCGTACCTTCCTGCAAGGGCAGGGCGATGCCCGGATCCTGCGCACCGAGTCACTGACCGCCCACCGCGGCATGATTACCGACCGCCACGGCGAGCCGCTGGCGATCTCGACGCCCGTGGTCACGCTCTGGGCCAACCCTCAGGAGTTACCGGAGGATCGTATCCAGCGCTTGATGTTGGCCCAGGCGCTGGGCATGGATCTCAACGACCTCGATGCCAGGCTCGAGCGTTTTGCCCACCGCGAGTTCATGTTCTTGCGCCGCCAGCTCACTCCGGAGGCGGCCCAGCGCGTGCTTGACCTGCGCATGACGGGCGTCTATGCCCAGCACGAGTACAAGCGCTACTACCCGGCCGGTGAAGTGGCCGCGCAGCTGCTGGGGGTGACCAACGTCGACGACATGGGTCAGGAGGGGTCGAGCTTGCCTATCAGCCCTACCTGGCCGGCACGCCGGGCCAGCGTCGGGTGATCAAGGATCGCCGGGGGCGCCTGGTGCGCGACCTCGCGCTGCTGCGTGAGGCGCAGCCGGGAGGCGATCTGGTCCTCTCCATCGACCAGCGCCTGCAGTACATGGCCTATCGCGAGTTGAAGGCCGCGGTGGCCGAGCATCAGGCCGATGGCGGGGTCGTAGTCATGATGGATGCGCGCACCGGCGAAGTGTTGGCCATGGCCAACCAGCCTTCTTACAATCCCAACAACCGCGCGGGCTTGGATCCCCGCGGGCTGCGTAACCAGGCCATCGTGGACGTCTTCGAGCCCGGCTCAGTCATGAAGCCGCTGGCCATGGCCGCGATCATGGAGAGCGGCCAGTTCAGCCGCGACGTGGTGGTGGACACATCGCCGGGCTGGATGCGTATCGACCGCTTCACCATCCGCGATATTCGCAACTACGGCCGCCTGGACCTGGCCGGGATCCTCGAGAAATCGTCCAACATCGGCATGTCACGGCTGGTGCTGGCGCTCGACGACCCGCTGGTGCCCGACCTTTACCGTCGGCTGGGCTTCGGCCAGAGTACCGAGACCGGTTTCCCGGGCGAAGCGGTCGGCCACATGCCGGCGCCGGTGCGCTGGTCGCGCAGCCAGTGGGCGGCACTCTCCTACGGCTATGGTCTCTCCGTTTCGGCCCTGCAGCTGGCCAGCGCCTATACCGCTCTGGCCAATGAGGGCGTGCGCATGCAGCCTTCGCTGCTGAAACTGCCTGACACGCCACCGGGCCTGCCGGCCATCGAACCGTCGGTGGCCTACGATCTGCTGCGGATCATGGAAGAATCGGTGCAGCCGGGTACGGGCGGACGGCGGGCGGCGGTGCCGGGTTATCGCGTGGCCGGCAAGACCGGCACCGTGCGCAAGACCTCGGCCACTGGCTATGAGCAGAATGCCTACCGCAGCCTGTTTGCCGGCGTTGCCCCGGTGTCGGACCCGCGCATCGTGACCATCGTGATGATCGACCATCCGCGAGGCGGTGATTACTTCGGCGGTGCCGTGGCGGCACCGGTGTTCTCGCGGGTGACCGGCAGTGCGCTGCGCCTGCTGGATGTCCCTCCAGACCAGCGTGCCCGATGATGCCCGTGCCATTCCATGCGGAGACCTCTTGATGCAGGTAAGTGCCTCCCGTCTTCAAGCCGCGCTGCGGCGCTGTTGGCCCGGGCTGGAGATGCCCGGCCTTGCCGCCGAGACGCCGTTGCGACTCGAGCTGGACAGCCGGCGCGTGGCGCCGGGTGATGTCTTCGTCGCCGTGCCCGGAGTCGCCGTGGATGGACGACGATTTCTCGACCAGGCGCTGGCCGCCGGCGCCCGCTGGGTGCTCTACCACCTCGAGGCCAGCGATGTCGCGGAGGGCATGGCGCGGCACCCGCAGGTGATCGGGCTGCCCTTCCTGCGCCAGCGGCTCGGGGAGCTGGGGCAGTACCTGTTCGAGGTGCCGGAAACGCTGGAAGTGATCGGCGTGACCGGTACCAATGGCAAGAGCTCGGTGACCCACTACCTGGCCGAGCTGAGCCTGGCGCTGGGCCGAGACAGCGGCGTGCTCGGCACACTGGGGCATGGCCGACCCGGCGCGCTGACCGCGGGCGCGCTGACCACACCGGGACCGCTGGCGTTGCAGGCCGCCTTGGGCACCATGGCGCGTGACGGCATGAGCCGTATCGCCATGGAGGTCTCGTCCCATGCGCTCGATCAGGGGCGTCTCGATGGGTGCCGGATCACCGCTGGCGTGTTTACCAACCTGAGCCGCGACCACTTGGACTACCACGGCAGCATGGCTGCCTATGCCGCCGCCAAGGCGCGCCTGTTCCGCCGCCCCGAGCTTTCGCTGGCGGTGGTCAATGCCGACGATCCATTGGCGCGCCTGATGCTGGCTGGCGTTGCGCCGGGCGTGCGCGTGCTGGCGGTAGGCAACGACCCGGCGGCCACGCTGCGGGTAGCGGAGTGGACCCCACGCGAGTCGGGGCAGGTCGCCCGCGTGGCGACGCCCGAAGGCGACATGACCCTTGCGCTGTCGCTGATGGGGCGTTTCAATCTCGACAACGTGCTGATCGCCATCGCGACACTGTACGGGCTGGGTTCGCCGCTGACGTCACTGTTCGAGGCGGCTGCCCGGCTGACCCCGGTGCCGGGCCGCATGCAGCGGTTGCCCGCTTCAGCGGGGCCCGGCGTGGTCGTCGACTATGCCCACACCCCGGACGCTCTCGAGAATGCCCTGACGGCGCTACGTGCGCACCTGCCGGGCGGCGGTCGGCTGTGGTGCCTGTTCGGCTGCGGCGGGGATCGCGATGCCGGCAAGCGGCCATTGATGGCGGCCGTGGCGGCGCGTCACGCCGACCGAATCGTCGTGACCGATGACAATCCTCGCAGCGAGCCACCCGACGCGATCCGCCAGCAGATCCTGGCAGGGCTGCCCGCCGAGGTGCGCGCTGAGGCCTGGGAGATCGGCGAACGTGGCGAGGCCATCGCCCGCGTCGTGGCCGAAGCCGCCGCGGGGGACGTGGTGCTGATTGCCGGCAAGGGGCACGAGAACTATCAGGAGATCGGGGGCACGCGGCAGCCGTACTGCGATGTCAGCCGGGCGAACGAGGCGCTCGAGCGTCGCCGGGGAGGCAGCAATGGATAGCTGTGGCCTCGCTTCCCTGAGTCAGGTGGCCGAGGCGCTTAACCTGGCGCCGCCCGAGCGCGACCTGGCACTCACCGGCATCACCACCGATACCCGACAGCTGACGCCCGGGGCGCTGTTTATCGCTCTGCGCGGCGAGCGCTTCGATGCTCATGCCTTTTGACCCAGGCCCGGGAGGCCGGCGCGTGCGCCGCGCTGGTCGAACGCCCGGTGGACGACCCGTTGCCCCAATTGGTCGTGGCCGATACCCGCCTGGCGCTGGGCCTGCTGGGGCGTGAGCGTCGGCGCGCCTGGGCCGGGCCGCTGATCGCCGTGACCGGCAACAGCGGCAAGACCAGCGTCAAGGAACTGCTGGCACTTATCCTGGGACGCAGCGGGTCCACGCTGGCCACCCGCGGCAATCTCAACAACGACATCGGCGCGCCGCTTACCCTGCTGTCGCTGCAGCCGCGCCATGAGCGGGCGGTGGTAGAGCTGGGCGCAAACCACCTGGGCGAGATCGCCTGGACGGCCACGCTGGCCGAGCCGCAGGTGGCGGTCATCACTAATGTCACCGGTGCCCACGTTGGCGAGTTCGGCGGCATGGGCTGCATCGCCCAGGCCAAGGCCGAAATCCTCGTCGGGCTGCCTGCGGATGGCGTAGCCGTGCTGAATCGCGATGACGCCTATTTTCCGCTCTGGTCACGCCTGGCCGCGCCGCGCGCGGTGCTGGACTTCGGCCTGTCGCCGGGTGGGCGGGTGCAGGCGACCGAGCTAGCTTGCGATGATCTTGGGCGTTATGCTTTCACGCTTGTTCTGGACGGCCAGCCGCTGGGCCGAGTGCGGCTCGGCCTGCTGGGCCGCCACAGCGTCGCCAACGCCCTGGCTGCCGCCGCGGGCGGGCTGGCGCTTGGGCTGCCGTCCGACCAGGTGCTGGCCGGGCTGGCAGCGGCTGCGCCCATGCCTGGGCGCCTGAGCCCGGAACCGGGCTTGCGCGGCTGTCGCCTGCTGAACGACACGTATAATGCCAACCCTGGTGCCGTCAAGGCAGCCCTATCATTGCTGGCCGAACTGCCCGGGCCGCGCTGGTGCCTGCTTGGCGGCATGGGGGAATTGGGAAAGGCGTCCGACCGGCTGCATGCCGAGGTCGGGTGCTACGCACGGGAACTGGGGATCGACGTGCTCGGTACCTGCGGGGCGCTGGCGAAGCCGGCCAGCGATGCCTTCGGGGTGGGTGGGTACCATTTCAATGACCGCGAGGCGCTGCTGCGCCACGCCCTGGACCATTTGCCCGAAGGGGCCTGCGTACTGATCAAGGGGTCGCGCAGCGCAGGAATGGAACAGGTCGTGGCAGCCCTGCGCGCCGACGCATCAAGGTGAACGCAACACATGCTGCTCTATCTGGCGAATTTCCTGGCGCAGTACCAGAGCGCCTTCAATGTCTTCAACTATCTCACCCTGCGCATGATTCTGGGAACCGTGACGGCGCTGCTACTGTGCCTGTGGTTCGGCCCCCTGATGATTCGCCGCCTGGTCGAACGGCAGATCGGCCAGGCCGTTCGCGACGACGGCCCGCAGTCGCATCTTTCCAAGGCGGGGACGCCCACCATGGGTGGGGCGATGATCCTGATGGCGATTGCTGCGAGCACGCTGCTGTGGGCGGACCTGAGCAATCGCTTCGTGTGGATCGTGCTGATGGTGACGCTGGGTTTCGGCGCCATCGGCTGGGTGGATGACTACCGCAAGGTGGTGGAAAAGAATCCGCGCGGCCTGCCCGCGCGCTGGAAGTATTTCTGGCAATCCGTGTTCGGCCTGCTGACGGCGGCGGTGCTTTATGTCACCGCCACCAGCGCGGTCGAGACCAGCCTGATCGTGCCGTTGTTCAAGGACATCGTGATCCCCCTCGGAGTGTTCTACATCGTGCTGACGTACCTCGTGATCGTCGGCAGCTCCAATGCCGTCAATCTCACGGATGGGCTGGACGGCCTGGCGATCATGCCCACGGTCATGGTGGCCATGGGGCTGGCGGTATTCGCCTATGCCAGCGGCAACGCGGTCTTCGCCAACTATCTGCAGATACCCAATATCACTGGGGCGGGGGAGCTGGCGGTGTTCTGTGCCACCATTGCCGGTGCCGGTCTCGGTTTCCTGTGGTTCAACACCTATCCGGCTCAGGTCTTCATGGGCGATGTGGGGGCCCTGGCCCTGGCGCCGCGCTGGGCGTGGTGGCGGTCATTGTGCGCCAGGAGATCGTGCTGTTCATCATGGGCGGCATCTTCGTGATGGAAACGGTCTCGGTGATCCTACAGGTCGCGTCCTACAAGCTGACCGGCCGGCGCATCTTCCGCATGGCGCCGCTGCATCATCACTATGAGCTCAAGGGCTGGCCCGAGCCGCGGGTCATCGTGCGCTTCTGGATCATTACCGTGATTCTGGTGCTGGTCGGCCTGGCCACTCTCAAGATCCGCTGAATCCCGGCGCCGGCGCAGTGCGGGACAAGGAGGCGAGCATGCACAAGGTGCCTAAGGGCGTGACGCTGGTGGTAGGGCTGGGTGTGTCGGGTCGTGCGATCTGTCGACATCTAGCGCGCCTTGGCGTGCCCTTTATGGTGGCGGACACACGCAGCGCGCCGCCCGGGGTTGAGGAGTTCCAATCCGCGCATCCGCAGGTGGCGCTTTACTGCGGGCTCCTGGAGGCGCTCGACATGAGCGAGGCGGAGGAAATCGTCGTCAGTCCGGGCATCGACCTGCGTACGCCGGGACTGGCCGAACTGCGCCATAGGCGTCGAACGGCGAACGATGAACCGCTGGTGGTGGGCGAGATCGCGCTGTTTGTGCGTGCCTGCCGGGCGCCGATCGCTGCCATTACCGGTTCGAATGCCAAGTCGACGGTGACCACCCTGCTCGGCGAGATGGCACGTGAAGCGGGGCGCCGTGTAGCCGTGGGGGGCAACCTGGGCACCCCGGCACTTGACCTGCTGGCGAGCGAGCTGGATGCCGAGCTCTATGTGCTCGAGCTGTCCAGCTTCCAGCTCGATACCACGCCCTGGTTAGGCGCGCATAGCGCCGCCTTCCTCAACCTCTCGGAAGACCATCTGGACCGTCACGGCGGCATGGCCGAGTACCGGGCGGCCAAGCTGGCCATCTTCCGTGGCGCCCACCATGGCGTGGTGAATGCCGAAGATCCCCAGACTTGGCCGGCGGCACCGCTGCCGCACCTGGACTACTTCACCACCGCGATTCCGCAAGGTGACGCCTGGGGCATTGCCCACCACGCAGGGCGCGACTGGTTGATGCACGGTGAAGAGAGGTTGATGCCCGCCGACGAGGTTCGCCTGGCCGGCCGGCACAACCAGGCTAATGCCCTGGCGGCTCTGGCCATGGGCCATCGCCTGGGCTTGCCGATGGCGGCCATGTGCCGCGTGCTGCGCCGCTTCGAAGGCCTGCCCCATCGTGGCGAGGTGGTGGCCGATGTCGCCGGCGTGCGCTGGATCAACGATTCGAAAGGCACCAATGTCGGGGCGACCCTGGCCGCCTTGGCCGGGATTGGGCCGACGCTTGCCGGCCGGCTGGTGCTGCTGGCAGGAGGCGTGGGCAAGGGAGCGGACTTCCGCCCGCTGGCGGCGCCGCTGGCCCGCTACGGCCGCGAGGCGGTACTGTTCGGCTGCGATGCACAGCGCCTAGCGCAGGCGCTTGAAGGCCAGGTAGCCACCACGGTGGTGGCCGACCTGGAGGCTGCGCTGGCACGCGCCAGCCAGATCGCCCAGCCTGGCGACTGCGTGCTGCTCTCGCCCGCCTGTGCCAGCCTCGACCAGTTCGCCAACTACCAGGCACGCGGCGATGCCTTCTGCCGATGGGTGAGTCGCCACATCAAGGGAGAGAAGGCCAATGAAGCGCTTGCGCCTGTTACGCTTGGCGAAATGGAGGGCACGGCTGTCGATGGCCGACAAGCCGTTCGACGGCTGGCTGCTGCTGGCGTCGGTCTCACTGATGTTGATCGGCTGGGTAATGGTGAGCTCGGCGTCCACCGAAGTGGCGGCCGGGTTGACCGGCAACCCCTGGTATTTCAGCCAGCGCCACGCAATCTTCGTGATTATGGCCATGACGGCCGGCGTGCTGACCCTGCGCGCGCCCCTGGCCTGGTGGCGGGCAAACGGTCCCCTCCTGCTGCTGGTGAGCATGGCGCTGCTGGTGCTGGTGCTGCTGGTCGGTCGTGAGGTCAACGGCAGTCGGCGCTGGCTTTCGATCCCTGGGATCCCTTTCAACCTGCAGGTGTCGGAAGTGGCAAAGCTGTGCCTGATCGTCTACATGGCCGGCTACCTGGAGCGCTTCCTGCCGGATGTGCGTCGCTACTGGGGGCGTTCCTGCGGCCGCTGATGGTGATGGGTGTGATCGCCGTGCTGCTGATCCTGGAGCCCGACTACGGTGCGGTGGTGGTGATGACCGGCTGCGTGATGGGCATGCTGCTCATGGCCGGTGCACCCTGGGGCCGCTTCGTCATCATCCTGGCGGCAGTTGGCCTACTGGGCTTTTACGTCGCCATCGCCGAACCCTATCGCCTGGCGCGCCTGACCAGCTTCTCCGATCCCTGGGCGGATCAGTTTGCCAGCGGCTACCAGCTGACCCAGGCGCTGATCGCCTTTGGTCGCGGCCACTGGTTCGGCATGGGCCTCGGCAATAGCGTTCAGAAGCTGTTCTATCTGCCTGAGGCCCACACCGACTTCGTCTTCGCGGTACTGGCCGAAGAGCTGGGGCTGTTCGGCGCCATCGCGGTGGTCGGGTTGTTCGCGCTGCTGATCTATCGCGCGATGGCGGTGGGGCGGCGCGCCGAGCTTGCCGGACTTGCCTTCGCGGCCTACGCCAGCTACGGCATTGCCCTGGTGATCGGGGCGCAGGCCTTCATCAACATCGCCGTCAGCACCGGAATGCTGCCCACCAAGGGCCTGACCCTGCCGCTGCTGAGCTACGGTGGTTCCAGCCTGTTGATCAGTGCCATGATGGTGGCGCTGCTGCTGCGGGCCGATATCGAGACACGCCAAGCGCTGCGCCGGGCAAGTCCCACGGCGCCACGCGAGGTCGCGGGAGAGCGACGCGAACCGCGTATCAACGGACATGGAGCGTACAAGTGAGTCGAGCTGAGACACGCCCTGTGTTGATCATGGCGGGGGGACCGGCGGCCACGTGGTGCCGGCGTTGTCGCTGGCGCGCGGACTGGCAGCCGAAGGGGTCGAGGTACACTGGCTCGGCAGCCCACGCGGGATCGAGAACCGGCTGGTGCCCCAGGCGGGCCTTCCGTTGCATCGCATTTCGGTGGCCGGCCTTCGCGGTAAGGGTGTTGCCGGCTGGCTGTCGGCGCCCTTTCACCTGACCCGCGCCGTATGGCAGGCGGCAAGGATCATCCGCCGCCTCGACCCGGTGCTGGTGGTGGGACTGGGGGGTTTGCCAGCGGCCCGGGCGGGTTGGCGGCCTGGCTGTTACGACGTCCGCTGGTGATCCATGAACAGAATGCCGTGGCCGGCATGACCAATCGGGCCCTATCGCGGCTCGCGCGGCGCGTCTATGCCGCCTTCGCCCAGGCCTTTCCCGGGCGCGGCGTGGTGGTCGGCAATCCGGTGCGTGGGGAGATCGCCGCGCTGGGCGAAGCGCCGCGAGACGCCCAGGCGATGCACGACCGTCCGCTGCGGCTGTTGGTTATAGGTGGCTCGCTCGGTGCCCTGGCGCTCAACGAACGCCTGCCCGAGGCGCTAGCCAGGCTGCCCGAGGACGTGCGCCCCGAAGTGCGGCACCAGGCCGGACGCGACAAGGATAGCGCCACTCGCGACGGTTACCTCGCCAACGGGGTCAGCGCAGAGGTGAGTGACTTCATCGACGATATGGCAACCGCCTACGACTGGGCCGACCTGGTGGTCTGCCGGGCTGGTGCCTTGACCGTTGCCGAACTGGCTGCTGCGGCCAAGCCGGCGCTGTTCGTGCCTTTCCCCCATGCCGTTGACGACCACCAGACGGCTAATGCAGCGGCATTGGTGGAGGCCGGCGCGGCCGAGCTGATGCCGCAGGATACCATGACCGCAGCGGCGCTTGCCGAACGTCTGCAGGCGCTGCTGCATCCCGATATTCTCGCTGCCATGGCGCTACGTGCGAGAGCATGCGCGCACCTCGACGCCGTCGAGCAGATGGTGGCCGGCTGTATGGAGATAGCGATTGAGCGATAGCACTCTAGGACCGGTTCCCGGTCAGGCAACGCCGTCTCGCCACGGGCGGGGCTTGGGGATGCGCCGCATACGGAGCATCCATTTCGTCGGCGTCGGCGGTGCCGGTATGTGCGGCATAGCCGAAGTCCTGGCCAACCAGGGCTACCGGGTCAGCGGCAGTGACCTGAAGGAGTCCACGGTAACGGCCCGGCTGCGCGAACACGGCATCCAGGTGGCCATCGGCCATGCCGCCGAGCATGCCCGGGACGCCGACGTGGTAGTGGTCTCGTCGGCGGTGGACGAGACAAATCCTGAAATTCGCTGGGCCCAGGAGCATCGTGTGCCGGTGGTGAGACGGGCGGAGATGCTGGCGGAACTGATGCGTTTTCGCCACGGCATCGCCGTGGCCGGTACCCACGGCAAGACGACCACCACCAGCCTGACCGCGACCCTGCTGGCCGAAGGCGGACTCGACCCGACCTTCGTTATCGGCGGTAAGCTGACCAGCGCCGGCGCCAATGCGCGGCTGGGCGAGGGCGACTACCTGGTTGCCGAGGCGGACGAGTCCGACGCTTCTTTCCTGCACCTGCAGCCGATGGTGTCGATCGTCACCAACATCGACGCCGACCACATGAGCACCTACGGTGGTGATTTCGATCGCCTCCGGCGCACCTTCATCGAGTTTCTGCACAACCTGCCGTTCTACGGCATGGCAATCCTGTGCGTCGATGATGAGCATGTGCGCGGGCTGCTCAGCCAGGTTCACCGGCATTTTGTCACCTATGGGTTCAGCGAAGATGCCGACTACCGGGTGACCGACTTCGTGCAGGAGGCCGGCGAAGTGCGCTTCACCGCGCTGCGTCCGGACGGCCTGGCGCCGCTCCAGGTACGCCTTGCCATGCCCGGACGGCACAATGCGCTCAACGCCCTGGCCGCTATCGTAGTGGCGACCGATGCCGGCGTGGACGACGCCGCCATCGTGCGTGGCCTGGCGGCCTTTGCCGGGGTGGGGCGTCGTTTCCAGGTGCATGGCCACTTTCCGCCCCCGGCGGTGTGGGCGAAGTGATGCTGGTCGACGATTATGGGCACCACCCGCGTGAGGTGGACATGGTCATCAGGGCCGTGCGCGCCGGCTGGCCCCAGCGCCGCCTGGTAATGATCTACCAGCCCCATCGCTATACCCGTACGCGCGACCTGTACGAGGATTTCGTGCGAGTGCTGGGCGAGGTCGACGTGCTGCTGCTGCTGGATGTCTACAGTGCCGGCGAGACGCCGATCCCCGGCGCCGATGGCCGCGCCCTGGCCGGTTCGATCCGCCAGCGCGGCGGCATCGACCCGATCTTCGTGCAGGACAAGGCAGAGCTGCCGGCCCTGCTTTCGAAGGTGCTGCGAGCCGACGATATTCTCATCGCTCAGGGAGCGGGCGACGTGGGGGCATCGCCCTGCGCCTGGCCGAAAGCCGCCTCGACCTGCGGGAGCTGGCGTCATGAGTCAGGAGCAGCGGTTCGGGCGCGTCGTCGTGCTCTACGGCGGCAATTCGGCCGAGCGCGAGGTCTCGCTCAAGAGTGGTGCTGCCGTGCTGGCTGCACTGCAGGGGGCCGGTATCGATGCGATTGGCTACGACCCTGCCGAAGGGGCTGGTCGGGCTCGAGGCGCTGTGCCCTGATCGCGTCTTCATCGCCCTGCATGGGCGCGGGGGCGAGGATGGCACCCTGCAGGGAGCCCTGGAGCTGCTCGGTATCCCTTATACCGGCAGCGGCGTGCTGGCATCGGCACTAGGAATGGACAAGCAGCGCACCAAGCTGGTGTGGCGGGCCCTGGGACTGCCCACGCCGCCTTCGCTCATGCTGGGGCTCGATAGCGACTGGCATCAGGTGGTTGCTGAACTTGGCCTGCCGCTGGTGGTCAAGCCGGTCCATGAAGGCTCGACCCTTGGGATCAGCATCGTCCGGAGCGCCGAGGAGCTCGAGGCCGCTTACCGCGAGGCCGCTCGCTTCGATGCACGGGTGATGGCCGAGCGCTATGTCGCTGGGGACGAATACACGGTGTCGCTGTTGGGTGAGCGGGTGTTGCCGGCCATCCGCGTCGAGGTGCCGGGCGGCTTCTACGACTACGACGCCAAGTACGTGTCCAACGATACTTTGTACCACCTGCCCTGCGGGCTTGCGCCTGCGGACGAAGCGGAGCTCGGCGAGCTGTGTCAGCAGGCGTTTCAGGCCGTCGGTGGTGAGGGTTGGGGGCGGGTCGACGTGCTGCGCGACGCCGAGGGCAAGTTCTGGCTGATCGAGGTCAACACTTCGCCTGGGATGACCGATCACAGCCTGGTGCCGCAGGCCGCCGCCCATATCGGGATCGACTTCGTCGATTTGGTGAAACAGATATTGGCAACTACGCTGGAGCCGAGACCGGCATGAGCAACCGCGGCTCGATGATGGGTCTGCTGCTGTTGCTGCTGGTGCTGGGAGCAGGCGGTCGCGCACTCTGGCTATGGCTGGACCGGCCTATCGAGCGGGTCTCGATCCGCGGTGAGCTCAGCCATGTCAGCGCCGACTACCTGCGTTCCCAAATTGCACCGCTGGTGCAGGGCGAGACCTGGCTGTCGGCCAACCTGCCGGAACTGCGTCGCATGGCGCGTGAGATCGACTGGCTGGCCGAGGTCAGCATCGCTCGTGAGTGGCCCTACGGCCTGGAGTTCGAGCTGATCGAGCAGGTGCCAATGGCACGCTGGAACGACGACTTCCTGCTCAATCCCGAGGGCGAGCCCTTTGCCTTTGCCCCGGTAACGCCGCCGGAAGGCCTGCCGGACCTGGCCGGGCCGGACGGCAGCGGAGCCGAAGTGCTGGCCTATTATGCCAGGCTTACGCCGCGCTTCGATGCGCTGGGCGTGCGTATCTCTCAGCTGCGCCTGGAGCCACGGGGCGCCTGGCGCATCCAGCTGGACGACGGAGTCTGGGTGATGCTGGGACGCAGCGACCGGGATGCCCGCCTGGCCAGGCTGGGGGCCGCCTGGCAGCGGCAGTTGGGGGCCCAGGCCATGCATATACGCTACATCGACCTGCGCTACCCCAACGGCGTGGCGGTAGCCTGGCACGGCGAGACGGAAATCGAAGAGGAAGAGGATCAGGACGCGGGTTGAACGGTGCGTTGAAGTTCGTTCCGGTAGTGTGAGTGAGTTAAGCCTGCGTGGTTTCATTTATCTGAAATAAGCCGTATCGTGACCTTTGTTTTCTGTATTGGGCTGGTGGTCTAAGGCCGGTTGTTCCTATAATGGGCGCAATGACTTTCATCAGAATAAATGGATGCCCAGCGGACCAAGTTTCAGGAGATTTTCCGACACATGGCAGTCACTTCCAATTCCTCAAACATGGTAGTCGGGCTGGATATCGGAACGTCCAAGGTGGTGGCGATTGTTGGGCAGCCAACCGATGACGGCGGTATCGAAATTGCGGGTATCGGTTCGCATCCCTCGCGGGGGATGAAAAAGGCGTTGTCATCAATATCGAATCTACCGTGCAGTCCATCCAGCGCGCGGTGGAAGAAGCCGAGCTGATGGCCGGCTGCGATATCCATTCCGTGTATGTCGGGGTTGCCGGCAGTCATATCAGCTCGATGAATTCCGATGGGGTGGTCGCCATCAAGGAGCGCGAAGTCACCCCCTCCGATATCGACCGCGTGATCGACTCCGCAAGGGCCAGGGCCATTTCGGAAGGGCAGCGGGTACTGCATGTGCTGCCGCAAGAGTTCGCCATCGACACCCAGGGAGGCATTCGCGAGCCGCTCGGCATGTCCGGAGTTCGCCTCGAGGCCCGCGTTCATCTGGTCACGGCCGCGCTCAATGCGGTGCAGAACATCGACAAGTGCGTACGCCGCTGCGGCCTGGAGGTCGATGCCATCATTCTCGAGCAGTTGGCCTCCAGCATGGCGGTACTGACCGAGGACGAGCGCGAGCTTGGCGTCTGCATGGTGGATATCGGTGGCGGGACCACCGATATCGCCGTTTTCACCGAAGGCGCCATCCGGCACACGGCCGTGATTCCCATCGCGGGCGACCAGGTGACCAACGATATCGCCATGGCCCTGCGTACGCCGACCCAGTACGCCGAAGAGATCAAGGTCAAGTATGCCTGCGCCTTGACCCAGCTAGCTTCCAGCGACGAGATGATCAAGGTGCCGAGCGTGGGCGACCGCCCGTCGCGCGACCTATCGCGCCAGGCGCTGGCGGAAGTGGTGGAGCCTCGCTACGAGGAGCTCTTCACTCTGATTCGTGATGAACTGAGGCGCAGCGGCTATGAGGATCTGGTAGCCGCGGGCGTGGTGCTGACCGGAGGCACCTCGCGCATGGAGGGGGTCGTCGAGCTGGCGGAAGAAATTTTCCATATGCCGGTGAGAATCGCCTGCCCGCACAGGGTCAGCGGCCTGTCCGATGTCGTTCGCAATCCGATTTATTCTACCGGGGTAGGTTTGCTACATTACGCCCTCCAGGAGGCCCGGCACGGGCGCGGCCGAGAGGGCCGAGTGATAACAGCGCAACCCAGGCGTGATGACGTCTCCCAGCGTGGTGGATGGGAAGGGATTCCAGCGCTGGCAAAACTCAAGGGCTGGTTGAAAGGAAATTTCTGACAGGGACCGCACCGCGGTCCAGGAGACGGGGCTTATGTTCGAACTGGTAGATAGCGCACCCTCGAGCAGTGCGGTCATCAAGGTCGTCGGCGTGGGTGGTGGTGGCGGCAATGCCGTCAACCACATGGTCGAGAGCAACATCGAAGGTGTCGAATTCATCTGTGCCAACACGGATGCCCAGGCGCTGAAGCGGGTCTCGGCCAAGACTGTGCTCCAGCTCGGCAACGAGATCACCAAGGGGCTGGGTGCAGGTGCCAACCCCGAGGTCGGGCGCCAGGCCGCCATGGAAGATCGAGACCGCATCGCCGAGCTGCTCAGTGGTGCCGACATGGTCTTCATCACGGCGGGCATGGGCGGCGGTACCGGTACCGGCGGTGCGCCTGTCGTAGCGCAGGTGGCGAAGGAGCTCGGCATACTCACCGTGGCTGTCGTCACCCGGCCGTTCCCCTTCGAGGGCCCCAAGCGCATGCGCGTTGCCGAAGAGGGCATGAAGGAGCTCTCCGAGCACGTCGACTCGCTGATCACCATTCCCAACGAAAAGCTGCTGTCGGTGCTGGGCAAGAATGCCAGCCTGCTGACCGCGTTCAGCGCGGCCAACGACGTGCTGCTGGGCGCCGTGCAGGGGATCGCCGAACTGATTACCAGCCCCGGCATCATCAACGTGGACTTTGCCGATGTGCGTACCGTGATGTCCGAGATGGGCATGGCGATGATGGGCACCGGCGGCGCCACCGGCGAGAATCGCGCTCGCGAAGCCGCCGAGAAGGCCATCCGCAGCCCGCTGCTGGAGGACATCGACCTGCACGGCGCGCGCGGTATCCTGGTCAACATCACCGCTGGCCCGGACCTCTCCATCGGCGAATTCAACGATGTGGGTGCCACCGTCCAGGAGTTCGCCTCCCAGGACGCCACTATCGTGGTCGGTACTTCCATCGATATGGAAATGTCGGACGAGCTGCGTGTCACCGTGGTGGCGGCGGGGCTGGAGGGTCGCCAGCAGAAGGCGGCAGGGCGCGAGCCGGCCAAGCGCCCCGAGGCGGGAGAGTACCGTCAGCGTGCGCAGCCGTCGCTGCGCCAGCAGAGCGCGGTGGCCAAGGCCGAGCCCCAGGAGGCGGTGAAGCCCCAGCCCGAGAAGCGTCGTGCACCGCACGAGCTTGACGACTACCTGGACATTCCGGCTTTCCTGCGCCGACAGGCTGATTGAAGATTGCTATCGGATGATTAGGCATGGCCAGGAAGGTTCTTTTTGTTGAAACGTGCGTTCGGTGTTATAGTGAACGGTGTTTGATAACTAATAACTGCCTGGCTACTGCCCATGATCAGACAACGAACCCTGCAAAATACCATCCGCGCCACCGGCGTGGGTCTCCACTCGGGCAAGAAGGTCTATCTGACCCTGCGCCCGGCGCCGGTAAATACCGGCATCGTGTTCGTGCGTACCGACCTCGAGCCGGAGGTGCTGATTCCCGCCAACGCCTCGCTGGTCACCGATACCACCCTGTGCACCGCCCTTTCCAAGGATGGCGTCAAGGTGGCGACGGTCGAACACCTGATGTCGGCGCTGGCGGGTCTCGGTATCGACAACGTCTATGTGGATCTCAGCGCTCCTGAAGTGCCGATCATGGACGGTAGCGCGGGCCCTTTCGTCTTCCTGATCCAGTCGGCCGGTATTGCCGAGCAGGAAGCGGCCAAGAAGTTCATCCGCATCAAGCGTGAGGTGGTGGTGCAGGAGAACGGCAAGGAAGCGCGCTTCCTGCCGCATCGCGGCTTCAAGGTTTCGTTTGCCATCGAGTTCGATCACCCGGTGTTCGAAGACCAGAAGCAGACCGCCGTGGTCGATTTCTCCACAACTTCCTTCGTCAAGGAAGTGTCACGGGCCCGTACCTTCGGCTTCATGCGCGACCTCGAGTACCTTCGCGCCAACAATCTGGCGCTGGGTGGCAGTCTGGACAATGCCATCGTGGTCGATGACTATCGCATCGTCAACGAAGGCGGGCTGCGTTACGAGGACGAGTTCGTCAAGCACAAGGTGCTCGATGCGATTGGCGATCTCTACCTGCTGGGCCATAGCCTGATCGGCGAGTTCCGCGGTGTGAAGTCGGGGCATGCGCTGAACAACCAGCTGTGCCGCGCCTTGCTGGCCCAGCCGGACGCCTACGAGGTCGTGACCTTCGAAACCGAACGCGAAGCGTCGCCGATCTCCTACGCTCAGCCTGCGATGGCCTAATACCCCTGGCAGACAGTTATCAAACCGCGGCGCCGCTCTCTCGTTGAGAGCGGCGTCTTGCTGTCAGCGAAACCAGCTCTTCATCACGTCAGTGATCTGACGCATTTCCGCCTCGGAGGTGATATAGGCGGGCATGGTATACAGCCATCGGCCGAACGGGCGAAGCCAGACCCCATGGGTCCTGGCATGGTCGGCCACCCCAGCGAGTGCGGCGGCGTCCTTTACCTCGATCACCGCCGTGGCCCCCAACACGCGCACGTCCTCTACCGCGGGGTGCGAGCGCAGGGCGCGGTCCTGCTCCAGCTCCTGGTCCAGCAGCGCATTGAGCCGGGCGATTTTGCCCAGATAGTCCTCATCCTCGAAGACGGCCAGGCTTTCCAGCGCCACACGGCAGGCCAGCGGGTTACCCATGAAGGTGGGCCCGTGCATGAAGGCATGCTGCGGCGAGTCACCGATGAAGGCGTTATGCACTCGGTCGGTGGCCAACGTGGCGGCATGGCCCAGGTAGCCACCGGTGAGTCCCTTGGAGAGCACCATGATGTCCGGCGTCACCTGCGCGTGGTCAGCCGCGAACCGCTTGCCGGTGCGCCCGAACCCGGTGGCGACCTCGTCGAATACCAGCAGCACGTCGAACTCGTCGCACAGGGTGCGGGCGCCGCGCAGATAGTGCGGTGAGGTCATATTGAGGCCGCCGGCCGCCTGCAGCAGTGGCTCCATCAGCAGGGCGGCGGTTTCGTGGTGATGACGTTCCAGCACCGTGCGCAGGCGGGCTAGGTCCGCCTCGACTTCGTCGGGGAAGCGCTGAACGGTGCGGTGGGCGCCGGGGCGAAGTGGTGCTGCGGGAGGTACCCTGCAAACAGTGAATGCATGCCTTCTTCGGGATCGCAGACCGCCATGCAGCCGCTGGTGTCGCCATGGTAAGCCTTCATCAGCGACAACATGCGGTGCTTTTCAGGCTTGCCACGCAGGTGGTGATACTGCACGGCCATCTTCATCGCCACTTCCATGCCCACCGACCCGCTATCGGAGAAGAACACATGGTTAAGCCCCGTGGGCGTGATTCGCACTAGCTCTCTCGCGAGCCGGTCGGCGGGCTCATGGGTCAGGCCGCCAAGCATCACATGGCAAAGGATGTCGGCCTGCTCCTTCAGCGCGGCCACCAGCCGGGGGTGGCCATAGCCATGGATCATGCACCACCAGGAGCAGGTGGCATCGAGCAGCATTTCGCCGCCCTCCAGCATGAAGCGCGGGCCCTGGCCACCGACGACCTTGGGCGGGCGGGGCTGGGTCGACAGGTGGGCATAGGGGTGCCAGACGGGAGATATCATCGAGCCTCCGAAAGAGCCGGAACGAGCGGATGGGCGAACGAGGCGCGCGACACGTGGCCGTCAACCAGGGGCGCGGCAGGAGCATGACGAACGAGTATCAATGAAACGGGCGGTAATGAAGCGGGGCGAGGAGAACGGCCGCCGCAGGGTACAGAGAAGGAATAACATGAATGGTGCGGATGGGGAGACTTGAACTCCCACGCCCGAAGGCACCAGAACCTAAATCTGGCGTGTCTACCAATTCCACCACATCCGCAGGGTTGTGCAGGCGTCCACATTGTACGGACACGTGCTCGCAAGTCAATTGCCATGCGGCAGCTCGAGGTAGGCGATGGCGGCCTCTGGGCGCCTGGCGGCCTTCACCCGGTTCAGGCGTGGCACCACGCCGAGGCAAGGGGCGCCAAGGGTGCGCTCCAAGGTGGCCAGGTTATCGGCAAACAGCGCAGCGTCCCGGGCAAAGGCCGCATCGACGACGCTGCCAGCCCAGCCTGCCAGCCGAGCGCCGTCGGCGCGTATTGCTTCGGCGGTCAACCGTGCGTGATTGAGGCAGCCCAGCTTGAGGCCGACGACCAGGATCACTGGCAATTCGAGCGCCAAGGCGAGCCCGGCCAGCTCTTCCCGCTCATTGAGCGGAACGCGCCAGCCGCCCGCGCCTTCCACGAGGATCAGGTCGCGCTGCTCACGGAGCAGGGGCTGAGATGGGCACACAGGCCGGCAAGGTCGAGTTCGGCGCCGGCCTGACGGGCGGCCAGGTGCGGCGCGATAGCCGGTTCGAAGGCGAAGGGGTTGACCAGGTCATAGGCGACGGGCGGCACGCTGCGCGCCTGCAGGGCCAGCGCATCGTCGTTGCGCAGTCCATCAGGGGTTGGCAGCGAGCCGGAGGCAATTGGTTTGAGTCCGAGCGTGGTTAAGCCGCGTGAACGGGCCAGGGCCAGCAGCCCGGCGCTGACCAGCGTCTTGCCGGCGTCGGTGTCGGTGCCGGTCACAAAATAGCGCGTCATGGCATTGTGTCCTTGTCGAGCACTAGGGTCAGACAAGCGTAGGTCACCGGCAGGCCCGCCGGCTCACGCAGGGCTTCGTAGCGGGCGCGTGCCTGTTGCAGGGCGGCGCGCCCAGGCGGAGCACCAGGACGGCGCGTATGCGCCCCCACCCCTTGAGTGAGGCCATCACACCGCCTAGGTCGGCATAGTGGAAGCGAGCCTGATGTTCGATCACCTGCATGCCAGCGAAGCGCGCCCGGATGGCGGCTTTCCGGTGGGCATCGGCGCTGCGGAAGTCGAGCTGTGATGCGGTGCACCCCCAGGCATGGCCGATCTCCTGCAGCGTGCCGGGCCCCAGGGTGTTGATCAGCGCCTTGCCGCCGGGCCGCAGCACCCGGTGCAGCTCTGTGAAGACGGCCTCCAGGTCAAGGCACCACTGGAGGGCCAGATTGGAGAACACGAGGTCGAGCGAGGCCGGTGCGATCGGCAAGGCGGCGGCATCGGCCTGCAGCCACTGTACCGCCTCGCCATGCCGTGCTTGCGCCGTGGCGAGCATGCCGGGGGCAATGTCTAACCCGATGATGCGGCAGTTCGGGCCGAAGCGGGTTTGCAGCCGTTGGCTCCAGTGGCCTGGCCCACAGCCCAGGTCGAGGATGGCGCCCGCCTGCGACGGCAGTCGTTGCCACAGCGCCTGTCCCAGCGCCTGCTGGGCGCCGGCCAGCTGCTCGTACCGGCCCGAGGCATGGCTGAAGGCATCGGCAACCTGCCGGCGCCAGGTGCTGTCATGGCCTGTCGTCAAGTCAGAAAGGCGAGCTGCATGGCTCATCGATAGGCTCCGGGTTCTTGTGGGTCGGTGCATCAGGCGCTTCGCAGGCCGCCAGGGCGAGGGTTTCCAGCGTTCGAGTCAGCCGGGTGGGCGCCGACAGCATCGGACAGTGGCCGCTCCCTTCCAGGGTGATGCTGTCAGGCAACCGGTTCGCGGTGGCAAGCAGCGGGTCCTGGGCGCCGGCCACCTGCCACACGGGGCAAGGCGCCTTTTCCCACCTGCCGCCGAGGTCGAGCTCCGCCAATTGGGTGAGGCCGGCTTCGAGCACTGCAACCGCCGCCCTGGGGCTGGGGCCGATGAGGCCGCTGAGCCGGCGCAGCGCGTCGCGTGGCTCGGGTTCGCCGCGCAGCTGCCAGCGCAGAAAATGACGCCAAGTGGCCAGGGGATCGTGGGAAAACGCCCGGCGGAAGCGGGCCAGCGCATCTGGGGTGACGCCATCGGGGTGGCAGAAGCGGCTGCCCATCCCCAGCAGAACCAGCCCCCGGGGCGGTGGTAAATGCGCCAGCAGCGTACCGGCCAGCAGGCCGCCAAGCGACCAGCCGACCCACAGCGCCTCGGCCGGCAGCTCGGCCGCCATGGCATGGGCCAGTTCGGCGATATCGTTGGGGCGGGCCACTGGTGGCCGCGTGCCGTAGCCGGGCCAGTCGGGTGCCGTCACCTGTACGGTGGGCTCCCAGTAGGGAGCCAGCGGCTGCCAGATATGGGCGTCGATACCCCAGCCCGAGAGCAAGACGATGCGTGTCATCGATGCTCCTCCGCTTGCAAGGTGGCAAGGGCTTCCAGCAGTCTGTCGAGCTGCGACGGCGTATGGCAGGCGCTCAGGGTGATGCGCAGCCGAGCCTGCCCCAGGGGCACTGTGGGCGTACGGATGGCGCCGACCAGGAACCCGGCTTCCCGCAGGCGTTGCGCCCAGCGCAGGGTGCGCTCGGCGTCGTGCAGCAGCAGCGGCTGGATGGGAGTAGGGGAGGCCATCAACGGCAGGCCAAGGCGAGTCGCCTCGCAGCGGAAATGGTCGATCAGGCCATGCAGCCGCTCGCGCCGTTCGGGCTCAGCGGCCAGGATGTCCAGCGCCTTGAGCGTGGCGGTAGCCACGCCTGGTGGCTGGGCGGTGGTGTACACATAGGGCCGGGCGAACTGGATCAGGTGTTCGATCAAGGCCTGGTCACCGGCGACAAAGGCGCCGCCGCTGCCCAGCGCCTTGCCCAAGGTGCCGACCAGCACCGGCACGCGGTCCGTGCCGTGGCGCTGTCCTACGCAGCCGTCTCCCTGATGGCCGAGAACGCCCAATCCATGGGCATCGTCGATCATCAGCCAGGCGCCGTGTCTGGCGCTGAGGGTGCTCAGGCCGGCGATGTCGGCCACATCGCCGTCCATGCTGAATACGCCGTCGCTGACCACGAGCTTGGCGGTGTCGGCCGGGGCCCGGCTCAGCAGTTGCGACAGGTCCTCCAGCGAGCCATGGTGGAAGCGCCGGGAGCGAGCCCCGGCCAGCTTCGCGCCGTCGAGCAGTGAGGCATGGTTGAGGCGGTCTTGGAAGACCAGGGTCTGGTCGTCGCACAGCGCCTGCAGGGTGCCGAGATTGGCCATGTAGCCGGTAGAGAAGAGCAGCGCGCGCGGACGGCCTACCAGGGCGGCGAGCCGCTGTTCCAGCGCCTCATGTACCGCCAGGTGGCCGCTGACCAGGTGCGAGGCGCCGGCACCGCTGCCGAAGCGCCTGGCGCCCTCGGCCTGGGCTTCGGCAAGCCGGGGGTCGCGGGCCAGGCCGAGATAATCGTTGCCGGCAAAGTCGCATAGTGCAGGCGACTGTTCAAAGCAATGACGCTGCCGCCAGAGGCCTTCTGCCTGTCGCCTGGCCGCCCTGTCGGCCAGGCGCGACGCCCAGCCGTCGCTGGCGAGGTTCATGAGTCAGACGCCCTGGGTGGCATCGTAGGCCAGTGCGGCGACGTGCGCTTGCTCGGCCTGGCGCGCCACGGCCGAAGCCAGCTCGGCCTGCTGCCGCTCGTCGTCGCGGCAGGTGTCGCGACGCTCGGGGTGTAGGCCAAGCTTGCGGAACAGCTCGCGATCGCGGCTAGCCTGGGGGTTCGCGGTGGTCAGCAGGCGCTCGCCGTAGAAGATCGAATTGGCACCGGCGAGGAAGGCGAGGGCCTGCGTCGATTCGCTCATCTGCTCGCGACCGGCCGAGAGTCGCACATGGCTGGCTGGCATCAAAATGCGCGCCACGGCGATGGCACGGATGAAATCCAGGGGATCCAGGTCTTCGACATCTTCCAGCGGGGTGCCGGCTACCTTGACCAGCATGTTGATCGGCACGGATTCCGGGTGCGGCTGCAGTCGGGCCAGCTGCTGCAGCAGCGCGGCGCGGTCGCGAGGCGCTTCGCCCAGGCCCAGGATGCCACCCGCACAGACCTTCATGCCGGCATCGCGCACGTTGGCCAGGGTCTCGAGCCGGTCGGTATAGCGGCGCGTGGTAATGATCTCGCCATAGTAGTCGGGCGAGGTGTCGAGGTTGTGGTTGTAGTAATCCAGCCCGGCCTGCGCCAGCCGTTGCGCCTGCTCGGGGTCCACCATGCCGAGCGTCATGCAAGTCTCGAGCCCCAGCGCCTTGACGCGGCGCACCATCTCCAGCACCACCTCCAGGTCCTTCTGGCGCGGGCTGCGCCAGGCCGCGCCCATGCAGAAACGGCTGGCGCCAGCCTCCTGGGCGGCCTTGGCCTGCTCGATGACCTTTTCGATGGCGAGCAGCTTTTCCTTGTCCAGGCCGGTCGTATAGTGGGCGGATTGCGGGCAGTACTTGCAGTCCTCCGGACAGGCGCCTGTCTTGATCGACAGCAGGGTAGACACCTGCACCGCGTTGGGGTCGAAGTGCTGGCGATGCACCTGCTGGGCCTGGAACAGCAGGTCATTGAAGGGCAGGGCAAACAGCGCTTCAATCTCTTCCAACGTCCAGTCATGGCGAACCGTGGATGTCGTCGGAGCGGGCGAGGTGACGAATTCTGCTGGCATGGCACCCTCTTGTCGTGCAGTCATCTTTTGTAAATCGAAATGTTGACGGTGAGATTACGCCAACGGGAGTTTCTGTCAACCATGGAGAATGGTGAATGTTGACGGAGGGGCAATGAAGCGCCGAATGGGTTGGCAAACGGCAGGCTGGCGGAGCCTCGCCTGGCATCGCTTCCGGCAACGGCTGGAGGGTGGGTTGCGCCTGGCGATGCCGGGCCGCTGCAATTTCTGCCTGGCGCCGGCCGAGCCGGGTCACTCCTGGTGTGCGCCCTGTTTCGAATCCTTGAGCTGGAATACGCCGGCCTGCCCGGGGTGCGCCGAACCTAAGCCGCCGGGCTCGCTGGAGGGGCGTCGCCGCGGACGCTGCCTGGTGCAGTGCCCCGCCTATCGGCGGGCCTGGGTGCCGTTGCGCTACGAGGGTGACGTGGCGCGGCTCATGCAGCGGTTCAAGTTTCATGCATCGCCGCGGGCTGGAGCGGTGCTGTTGGAGCTGTTCTTGAGTGGCCTGCCGGAACCAGCGGTGCGCCATCCGCAGGCATTGATGCCGGTGCCGCTGCACAGCCAGCGCGCCCGCGAGCGCGGATTCGACCAGGCCGAGTGGCTGACCCGGCGGCTGGCGCACCGCCTAGGGCTACCACTGTGCCAGGCACAGCGCCGCCAGGCCACGCCCTCTCAGCGCGGCCTTGGCCGTGACGAGCGCATGCGAAACCTGCGCCAGGCGTTTCACGTCGAAGAGCCTCTGCCCTTGCGGCTTACGCTCATCGACGATGTCATGACCACAGGAGCGACGCTGGACGCCCTGGCTGAGGCCTGCCGCGCGGCGGGGCCACCGAGGTGGAGGTGTGGGCATTCGCACGTACGCCTGCACCCGGTGTCGCCACCACCGGCGGGTAACGGCATGACCCGTATACTGCTACCATGCCGGTCGCTTCCTGTTTCCTGTGGTTCATGCTTTGCCGAGGAGTTTCATGCCGCGCGCCACTCACCCATTTGCCGATCTTTCTCCCGCCCGCGTCGTCTCCGTGGTGGAATCCCTGGGCTTCTGGCTACCAGGCGAGCCGTATGCGCTGAACAGCTACGAGAATCGCGTCTTCCTCATGCACGATGACGACGGTCGGCGCTGGGTCGCCAAGTTCTACCGGCCGGCGCGCTGGAGCGATAGCCAGATCCAGGAAGAGCACGATTTCCTGCGTGAGCTGCAGGCGGCTGGGGTGCGCGTGTCGGCCCCCTGGCAGGACGAGCAGGGGCGGACCCTACATAGGGCGGAAGGGTTCCGCTTTGCGCTCTTTGCCCAGGTGCCGGGGCAGGCGCCTGAGCTGGAGGACCCGGCGCAGCTCTTTGCCATGGGCGAGCTGATCGGTGAGCTGCATGCCGTAAGCGAGCGAAAGGCCTTCGTCCATCGCCAGCGCCTCGATTTCGAGGGCATGGCCGGTGAAGCGCAGCGAGAGGTGCTGGCAAGCCCCTGGCTCGACCGGCGCCAGCGCCAGGCCTACGAGCGCATCAGCGATGCCCTGCGCAAAGCGTTGGCGCCTTGTGCCGAGGTGAGCCGGGGGGCGATACGCGTACACGGCGACTGCCATATCGGCAACGTGCTGGGGCGTGACGAAGTCTTCACCCTGGTCGACTTCGATGACTGCATGATGGCGCCGGCGATTCAGGATCTATGGATGCTGTTGACCGCGCAGCATGAAGACGAGTGGCGAATGCAGCTTTCCGAGGTGCTGGAGGGCTACGAGCAGTTTCGCGAGTTCGATCGCAGGGAACTCGCTCTGATCGAGCCGCTGCGCACCCTGCGCTTGATGCGCCACAGCGCCTGGCTGGTGGCGCGCTGGGAGGACCCCGCCTTCCCGCCGGCGTTTCCTTGGTTGGCCGAGGCTAGCTACTGGGATGACCATATCCGGATGCTGGAGCAGCAGCGCCAGGCGCTGGAGCATGGCCCGCGCTGGCTGGCGTGAGCGGGCACATCCTGGATGCACCCGCCCTGCAGGATCAGTTGGCGTCGGGGTTCGGGCGCTCGGCGGGGATCGGGTTGGCCACGCCTCGGCCATCGGCTTGGCGGCGCTGTTCGTTGATCCTCGCGCCGGGATTGTCCTGCTGCTCGACGGTCAGTGGGCTCGCCAGCTGCAGGTAGAAGGCCTGGTCGGGCGTCACGCTGCAGCGGTCTTCCTCACAGACCGCCAGGCCGAAGCTACCATCCTGTTCGTAGGCTGCCGCCGAGAGTTCGCCGCTGTAGATCTCGCTCTCGCTGCCGTTGGTCTGGATGCAAGTCAGCGCCTTGGTGGTGATCCGCATGCGCTCGCCTTCCACTCTGGCATCACCCACCACAATGCAATATTCCGGTAGCTCATGGCTGGCCTGTGAACTGCCGCTAACGGCCGGGCGCAGCAGGATGTCATCGCGGCGGGGCTGCTCGGCGTCCAGTGACACCACATCGATGACGGACATGGCGAGACGCG
This sequence comes from Halomonas sp. E19, assembly GCF_052439355.1. NCBI lineage: Bacteria > Pseudomonadati > Pseudomonadota > Gammaproteobacteria > Oceanospirillales > Halomonadaceae > Halomonas > Halomonas sp. E19. The sequence continues at coordinate 903,262 of NZ_JBNFWU010000001.1, forward strand.
CGTCGGCTGGCAGCGAGAGGGTGGCGGCGGAAGCGACCAGGGGAAGGGTCATCAGCGCCAGACCGCCAGCCATAGTCATCAAGTCGGAAATTTTGATCATGAGCAAACTCTCGATAGACACGGCTGCTTACCGCGCAGCCTCAATATTGGCAGTCTAACATAGCCGCGTATTGCCGACAGCGTCTGCAATGCCGCAGCGGTGGGCGCTGCGTGGCGCTTCGGGACTGCGATGGCCACTTCCCTTGCGTTAGAATGGCAAGCTTATTGGCACGCATGTTGTGCGTTCGAATAAAACTGTATATGTTTTGTATAACAATGATGGCCAGGCCATCGCACTCCCCTGTTCTGCTTTCACCAGGATCGCCTGACCATGACCGAAGAACTTGCCAGCTACTACCGCCAGATCATCCTCGACCTGGGCGAAGACCCCGAACGAGAAGGGTTGCGCGATACGCCCAAGCGGGCCGCCAAGGCCATGCAGTTCCTCACCCGCGGCTATGCTCAGACCCTGGAGGAGATCGTCAACGGGGCCGTCTTCGCTTCCGAAACCGACGAGATGGTGCTGGTCAAAGACATCGAGCTCTACTCCATGTGCGAGCACCACCTGCTGCCCTTCATCGGCAAGTGCCATATCGCCTACCTGCCCAGCGGCAAGGTGCTCGGCCTGTCGAAGTTTGCCCGTATCGTGGACATGTACGCCCGGCGCATGCAAATCCAGGAAAACCTGACCCGGCAGATCGCCGAGGCCGTGCAGCAGGTCACCCAGGCGCACGGCGTGGCGGTAGTGGTGGAGGCGCGCCACCTGTGCATGATGATGCGCGGCGTGGAGAAGCAGAACTCCAGCATGACCTCATCGGTGATGCTCGGCGCCTTCCGTGAGAAGCAGAGCACGCGACAGGAGTTCCTGACCCTTGTGGGTGGACGCTGAGCCAGATGCCGCGACAGATCGAGCGATGTGTCGCCCTACATTGAATGCCGCCACGGAGTCACGAGCATGACGCTGCATGCGCTGAACGACCAGCACTTCGACCATGACCTGGCGACCATCCGCATCAAGAACCTGCGGCTGCGTACCTTTATCGGCATCAAGGAAGACGAGATCGCCAACCGGCAGGATGTGATCATCAACGCCGTGATTCGCTATCGCGCCGACCAGGCCGTGGCCTTCAACCGGATCGAGCAGGCGCTCAACTACCGCACCATCACCAAGGCACTGATTGCCCTGGTCGAGGAGAACCGCTTCCTGCTGCTCGAGCGCATGACCCGTGAGGTGCTCGACCTGATCATGTCGCACCAGCAGGTGCTGACCGCCCAGGTGGAGATCGACAAGCCCCATGCGCTGCGCTTCGCCGATTCCGTCTCGGTAACGCTCTCGTCGAGCCGGGAGCCGCGTCGCACTGGTTGAACTCGGCGCCCGGGCGTTCATCTGGGCCTCAATTTGGTGTCTCGCCGACTTTGCGCTTAGCATGGGGTAACGCCAGTTGCCGAGAGTCAAGCCGTTGCCAAGCGATCCCCTCACTCCTTCCAAGCGCCAGCGCTACTCCCCTGGGCCATGACCGCCATCGTTACGGCGCTGCTGGCCCTGCTGTTCGAGGGTAGCCTGCCTCCGCTGACGATTGCGGCGGCCCTGTTCGCCCTGCTGGGGCTGCGCCAGATCAGGCGCGAGCCCGACCGCTACACCGGTCGGGCCTTCTGCTGGATCGCCATTGCCCTGGCACTGATTCTCGCCATCCTGACCGCCATGCTAGAGCCCGCCGTACCATGAGAGCGGCAGGGGAGGGCGCGATGCGCTGCTGCGAGACAAAACGGACTGCCTGCGCCCAGGCACATTGACAACAGGCCAGCCAATGGCCGGGAGAGACACATGGAAGCTCTGAAGGAAACGCAGCTCTACTGCCCTTTCGCGTATATCGACGGTAGCTGGGTCGCCGCAGACAGCGGCGAGCAGATCGAGGTAACCAACCCGGCTACCGGCGAGGTCTTCGGTACCGTGCCGCGCCTCGGACGTGCCGAGACCGAGCGCGCCATCGAGGCGGCGGATGCGGCCTTGGTCGGCTGGCGTGCGCTCACCGCACAGGAGCGTGCCGACATCCTGATGAAGTGGTACGACCTGATGATGGAGCACCAGGACGACCTGGCCCTGCTAATGACCTACGAGCAGGGCAAGCCGCTCAAGGAGGCGGCCGGAGAGATCGCCTACGCCGCAAGCTTCCTGCGCTGGTATGCCGAGGAGGCGCGGCGTATCTACGGCGAGACCATTCCTGCCGCCAAGCCCAACCAGCGCATCGTGGTCACCAAGCAGCCGGTGGGCGTCGTCGGTGCCATCACGCCGTGGAACTTTCCCGCTGCCATGATCACCCGCAAGGCCGGGGCAGCCTTGGCAGCAGGCTGTACCATCGTGGTCAAGCCGGCCAGCCAGACCCCTTCTCGGCGACGGCCCTGGCGCTGCTGGCCGAGCGGGCCGGCATTCCCCGCGGCGTGTTCAACGTGGTGCCGGGGCGCGCCGGCGAAATCGCCACGGCGATGACCGAATCGCCGCTGGTGCGCAAGATCACTTTCACCGGTTCCACTGAGGTGGGGCGCCAGCTGATGTCGCAGGCGTCGCGGCACATTCAGAAGATCTCGCTGGAGCTGGGCGGCAATGCGCCGTTTCTGGTGTTCGAGGACGCCGACCTGGATGCCGCGGTGGAGGGCGCCATGGCAGCCAAGTTCCGCAATGCCGGGCAGACCTGCATCTGCACCAATCGCTTCCTGGTGCATTCCAGCGTAATCAACGCCTTCTGCGAGAAGCTCGCCGTGGCCATGAACAGCGAGCTGAAGGTTGGCGACGGCACGCAGCCCCAGGTCAACATCGGCCCGCTCATCGACGACAAGGCGGTGGCCAAGGTCAGCGAGCATGTGCACGATGCCCTCGACAAGGGCGCCGAGCTGCTGCTGGGCGGCCACCCCCACCCGCTGGGCGGCAATTTCTTTACGCCCACGCTGATCAGCTTCGCCAGTGGCGACATGAAGGTGGCCCAGGAGGAAACCTTCGGTCCGCTGGCGGCCGTCTTTCCGTTCGATGACGAGGAAGATGCCGTGCAGATGGCCAACGACACCGAGTACGGCCTCGCCTCCTATCTCTATTCGCGTGACCTCGGCCGCGTCTGGCGTGTGGCGGATGCGCTGGAGTACGGCATGGTGGGCATCAATACCGGGTTGATCTCCAATACTGCAGCGCCGTTCGGAGGCGTCAAGGCTTCCGGGCTCGGCCGCGAGGGTGGCCACCAGGGAATCGAAGAATTCCTCGAAACCAAGTACCTCTGCTTCGATCTGGGCTGAGAGTCTCGCCGAGGCGGGTACCGCGCTTCGTGTAAAACAGAACACCCCCAGCGGCGCGAGCCGCTGGGGGTGTCGTGGTCAAGCGAGTGAAAACGGCGGCGCGGCGGCCGACAACTTCAATGCTTGAAGTGGCGCATCCCGGTGAACACCATGGCGATGCCTGCCTCGTTGGCGGCGTCGATCACTTCCTGGTCGCGCATGGAGCCGCCGGGCTGGATCACCGCGGTGATGCCGGCCGCTGCCGCGGCATCGATGCCGTCGCGGAACGGGAAGAAGGCGTCCGAGGCCATCACCGAGCCGGGCACCGAGAGGCCCTCGTCGGCGGCCTTGATACCGGCGATCTTGGCCGAGTAGACGCGGCTCATCTGGCCGGCGCCGACGCCGATGGTCTGCCCGTCCTTGGCGTAGACGATGGCGTTGGACTTGACGTACTTGGCCACCTTCCAGGCAAAGGCCAGGTCGCGCATCTCCTGCTCGCTGGGCACGCGCTCGCTGACCACGGTCAGCTCGTCGCGGCCGACCATGCCGAGGTCGCGGTCCTGCACCAGCAGCCCGCCGGTGACGCGCTTGAAGTCGTGGGCGTGCTCACGCTCGCCGGGCCAGTTGTCGCCGACGTCGAGCAGGCGCACGTTCTGCTTCTCGGCGACGATGGCCAGGGCAGCTTCCTCGACGCCGGGGGCGATGATCACCTCGACGAACTGGCGGTCGATAATGGCGCGGGCGGTTTCGGCGTCCAGCGGGCGGTTGAAGGCGATGATGCCGCCGAAGGCGCTGGTGGGGTCGGTGGCGAAGGCCTTGTCGTAGGCTTCACGGGGCGAGGCGCCAACCGCCACGCCACAGGGGTTGGCGTGCTTGACGATCACGCAGGCGATGTCGGTGAAGCTCTTGACGCACTCGAAGGCGGCGTCGGTGTCGGCCACGTTGTTGAACGAGAGCTCCTTGCCCTGCAGCTGGCGGGCGGTGGCGACGCTTGCCTCGCGGGCGTCGGCCTCGACGTAGAAGGCCGCGCTCTGATGCGGATTCTCGCCATAGCGCATGGCCTGCTTCTTGATGAACTGCACGTTGTAGGTGCGCGGGAAGCCATCCTCGCCGCCGGGCACGCGCTGTCCCAGGTAGTCGGCGATGGCGGCATCGTAGCCGGCGGTGTGCTCGAAGGCCTTCACCGCCAGGTCGAAACGGGTGGCATGGCTCACTGCACCGTTCTGCGAGTCGATCTCGGCCAGCACGCGATCATAGTCGCCGGCATCCACCACGATGGTGGTGTGGGCGTGGTTCTTGGCGCACGCGCGCACCATGGTCGGGCCGCCGATGTCGATGTTTTCGATGGCGTCCTCGAGCGTGCAGTCCGGCTTGGCGACGGTCTGGGCGAAGGGGTAGAGGTTGACCACCACCATGTCGATGGGCGCAATGTCGTGCTCGGCCATCACCGCGTCGTCCTGACCGCGGCGACCGAGGATGCCGCCGTGGATCTTCGGATGCAGAGTCTTGACCCGACCGTCCATGATCTCGGGGAAGCCGGTGTGCTCCGATACTTCGCGTACCGCAATTCCGTTTTCCTGCAGCAGGCGGAAGGTGCCGCCGGTGGAAAGCAGCGCGACACCGCGTTCACTGAGGCCCCGGGCGAAGTCGACGATGCCGGTCTTGTCGGAGACGCTGAGCAGGGCGCGGCGAACCGGTGAAGGAGTGGGAGTATCGGCCATGGTGCGTTGCAACTCTTAGTCGGAGTGAAGGAAGGGCGGCGGGCGGCTGCCGTGTCAGATCAGGTCGTGCTGCTTGAGCTTCTTGCGCAACGTGCCCCGGTTGAGTCCCAGGATCTCGGCCGCGCGCGTCTGGTTGCCTTGGGTATAGTCCATGACCGCGGCCATCAGTGGGGCCTCCACTTCGGCCATGACCATGGCGTAGAGATCGGTGACGGTACCGCCATCGAGATGGTCGAAGTAGCGGCGCATCGCCACATCCACGGCTTCGCGCAGGGGCTGTTCGGCCAGGCTTCCACCCGCTGCGGCAGCGGCGACCGCTGCGGCTTCCGGGGGCAGGTCGGCGCAGGCGCCGCCGTCGAGATTCGTCAGGTCCGGGTTCGGATTGATAGCGTCACGATTCATGCGGCATGGATTCCGTTCGCTGCCCACGAAGCCTCACGCTCGCTCCGGGGACGAAATAGGTCATCGATGAAGTGATACTGGTCGTCGGGCGTTTCCAGGCCATTGAATGCCGCTCTGAGCAGATGCTGCTGTTCGGCATCGAGGCGCCGGTCGGCGGCGAGATACCAGCCCAGATGCTTGCGCGCGATGCGCACGCCCATGCGCTCCCCATAGAAGTCGTGCAGGGCTTTCACGTGCTGGCGCAGCACCTCGGCGCGCTCATCCGTGGTGGGCGGGCTCGCCGCTCGCCGTGGCGCAGGAAGTGGTCGATTTCTCGGAACAGCCAAGGGTTACCCTGGGCGGCGCGGCCGATCATCACCGCATCCGCCCCAGTATAGTCCAGAACCCATGCGGCCTTTTCAGGCGAATCGATATCGCCGTTGGCAAACACCGGGATGCGCACCGCCTGCTTGATGGCGGCGATGGTGTCGTACTCGGCCTCGCCGCTGAAGCGCTGCTGGCGATGGCGGCCGTGGACGGCCAGCGCCTGGATGCCGGCCTCCTGAGCGATATGGGCAATACGTACGCCATTGTTGCTGTCGGCGCACCAGCCGGTGCGGATCTTCAGGGTGACAGGCACGGCCACGGCGGCTACCACGGCATCGAGGATCTCGCCGACCAGGGCTTCATCGCGCAGCAGCGCTGAGCCGGCCGCCTTGTTGCAAACCTTCTTCGCGGGGCAGCCCATGTTGAGATCGATGATCTCGGCGCCCTGGGTAGCGTTGAGGCGGGCGGCTTCGGCCAGCATCGCCGCATCGCCGCCGGCGATCTGAATCGCTCTGGGCCCAGGTTCGCCGCGATGGTCCATCCGCTGTCGCGACTTGCGGGTATGCCAGAGCGAAGGGTCGCTGGTCACCATCTCGCCCACGACCAGCCCGGCGCCGAGGCGGCGGCAGAGCTGGCGGAACGGCCTATCGGTCACGCCGGCCATCGGGGCAAGAATGACCCGGTTGGGCAGGCGGTGGCAGCCGATCTGCGGCAGGGGGCGGCTTTGGGTCATGATATGGCCTGAGGATTCGGGGGGCATATCATACGCCTCTAACGCATGGGGGTGAAGGGCTGGCCGACGAGGGTGCGGGCAGTGAAGCCTATGCCCGGCGCTCGGTCGATCGGTGCGTCAAGGCTATGGCCGGTAGCCGCTCAGCCTTGCCCAGCCGTCGCGCAGCTCGGGGTTTTCCATCCTGAGCCCCTGCGCCTGGTAGGCGTCGAGCACCTCGTCGGCCTGGTGCGCCAGGATGCCGGAGAGCGCCAGGCGCCCGCCGTGGGCCACATGGCCGGCGATGGTGGGCGCCAGCGTGACCAGCGGGCCGGCCAGGATATTGGCCACCACCACCGGAAAGCGCCGGCTGGCCGCCAACTGTTCGGGATAGCACAGCGTGAACGCCTCCTCGGCAATGTCGTTGCGCTCGGCATTGTCGCGGCTGGCCTGCAGCGCCTGCGGGTCGATGTCCGTGCCGGTGGCCGTGGCGGCGCCAAGCTTGAGCGCGGCGATGGCAAGGATGCCCGAACCACAGCCCACGTCGAGCACTGCCTTGCCGTCCAAGCCACCTTCCAGCGCCAGGCCGTCGAGCCACTCCAGGCACATCGCGGTGGTGGGGTGGGTGCCGGTGCCGAAGGCGAGTCCCGGATCGAGATGCAGGTTGACCGCGTCGGCTTCAGGAGGCACGTGCCAGCTCGGCACGATCCACAGCCGCTGGCCCATGCGCAGCGGCTGGAAATCCTCCATCCATTCGCGCTCCCAGTCGCGGTCGGCCACCAGTTCATGCTCGATCTCGGGGCAGGGTTCACCGGGCATGCTCGGCCCAGGCGGCGGCTAGCCGCTCGAGCATATCCTGCAGCCCTTCCAGATCGTCATAGAGGCCGGTGAGCACCGTCTCGTTCCACAGTGGCGTGGTACCGCGCTCCGGTTCGAATACCGGGTCGTCGTGGGCATCCTGCAGGGTAATGGCGGTGGCGCCTTCGGCCAGCAGCAGCTCCTCGAGCAGTTCAGCCTGCTCCGGAGCGATGCGCGCCTTGAGTTGCAGCCAGGGCATGTCGGCTTGTCTCCATGCGTAACGCAACGGGGTGGCCGTAGCCACCCCGTGGTGAGAGAACCCGCTCAGGAGGCGAGCTTCTTCTCCAGATAGTGAATGTTGATGCCGCCCTGCTGGAAATGGCCGTCGCGGACCAGGTCCTTGTGCAGGTCGATGTTGGTTTTGATGCCTTCCACCAGCAGCTCGTCGAGCCCGTTGCGCATGCGCGTCAGGGCGATCTCGCGGCTGTCGCCCCAGGTGATGAGCTTGCCGATCAGCGAGTCATAGTGGGGCGGCACGGTATAGCCGGTGTAGAGGTGGGAGTCCATGCGCACGCCTAGGCCGCCCGGCGGGTGGTAAAGGGTCACCTTGCCCGGCGACGGCAGGAAGGTGCGGGCATCCTCGGCGTTGATGCGGCATTCGAACGCATGGCCGTTAAGTTTGACGTCCTCCTGGCGAATGGACAGCGGCAGGCCCGAGGCGATGCGCAGCTGTTCGCGCACGATGTCTACGCCGGTGACCATCTCGGTGACCGGATGCTCCACCTGGACACGGGTATTCATCTCGATGAAGAAGAAGTTGCCATCTTCGTAGAGAAACTCGAAGGTACCGGCGCCACGGTAGTCGATCTCGATGCAGGCCTGGCGACAGGCTTCCAGCACGTTGGCGCGGGCCTCAGGGTCGATACCGGGGGCAGGCGCCTCTTCGAGCACCTTCTGGTGCCGGCGCTGCAGCGAGCAGTCGCGGTCGTAGAGATGAATGGCGTTGCCCTGGCCGTCGGCCAGCACCTGTACCTCGACGTGGCGTGGACGCTCGAGAAACTTCTCCATGTACACCGTGCCGTCGCCGAAGGCGGCATGGGCCTCGGTGCGGGTCACGGTGATGGCAGACAGCAGGTGGCCCTCGGTGTGCACCACGCGCATGCCGCGCCCGCCGCCGCCGGCGGCGGCCTTGATGATCACCGGATAGCCGATGCGCCGGGCAATGGCCATGTTCTCGGCCTCGTCGTCGCCTAGCGGGCCATCGGAGCCGGGCACGGTCGGTACCCCGGCCTTCTTCATGGCCTCGATGGCGCTGACCTTGTCGCCCATCAGGCGGATGGTGTCGGCCCGCGGGCCGATGAAAACGAAGCCGGAGCGTTCCACCTGCTCGGCGAAGTTGGCGTTCTCGGAGAGAAAACCGTAGCCGGGGTGGATGGCGCTCGAATCGGTGACTTCTGCCGCGCTGATTAGCGCCGGGATGTTGAGATAGGACTGGGCCGAGGGGCCGGCCCGATGCACACGGCCTCGTCGGCCAGGCGCACGTGCATCAGCTCGCGATCGGCCTTGGAGTGAACCGCAACGGTCTTGATACCCAGTTCCTTGCAGGCGCGCAGGATACGCAGGGCAATCTCGCCGCGGTTGGCGATGAGAACCTTGTCCAGCATAGGGAGTCCGCCAGTGTCGAGTGAAAGATCAGGAAATGATGAGCATTGGCTGGTCGTACTCGACCGGCTCGCCGTCCTCGACCAGGATCGCCGCGATCACGCCGTCACGATCGGCCTCGATCTGGTTCATCATCTTCATGGCTTCGACGATGCACACCGTCTCGCCCTTTCTGACGCTCTGGCCCACTTCGACGAACGCCTTGGACCCGGGGCCGGGCTGCGGTAGAAGGTGCCGACCATCGGCGAGGTCAGGGCGTGGCCCTGATGCGCCGCGGCGGCTTCCTGGGCGGGCTCGGCGCCGGGAGCGACAGCGGCCGGCATGGGTGCCGCAGGCTGGGCGTACGGCATCTGCATGGCGGGCTGTGGCCAGCTCACCCCATTGGGGTGGCGGCTGATACGCACCGACTCTTCGCCTTCCTGAATCTCGATTTCGCTGATGTTGGATTCTTCGAGCAGCTCGATCAGCTTCTTGACCTTACGGATATCCATGTTGAGTCTCGACCGGTGGGTAAATGGCGCTGGCAAGGGCGCTGTTAACCCAAGCCAACTTTCGATAGATCGCGGCAAGATGGTGAACATTGCCGACGCTATCGGCCTCAAAGAGCGTTGTTGGCGGAGTGTGCCTAAAATCGCCGGGGATGTCCAGCTGGTCGAACGGCGTTCGGCTACGTCATGCGGGATCAGGAAGCCTCAGGGGCGGAAGCCTGGCCTTCGAGCCAGTCGAGCAGGTCCTGCAGGTGGCTGGCGAGTTCGCCCGCCCGCACCTCACCTTGGATGCGCGCCTCGCGAACCTCTTCTTCCCCGCTGAAGAATAGCAGGCTCGGCGGGCCGAACAGGCCGAAGTGGTCGAGAATCTCGCGGGTCGCACTGTCCGTACGGGTGACGTCGACGTAGATCTGGGCGAACTGCGCCAGGGGCTCGGCGACCCGGGGGTCGGGATAGACCTGACGCTCCATCTGCTTGCAGGAGATGCACCAGTCGGCGGTGAAGTGAACGAAGGCCGGTTGGCCCTGGGACGAGCGCGCGCGCAGCTCGCTGCGCAGCCCTTCGAGATCGGCCACGGTGGTGACGGGGCGCGCCTCGACGGTACCCGAGCCGCTGGACAGAGAGGCCAGCGGACGCAGCGGGTCGCTGCCGCCCATGGCGGCGCCGAACACCAGGGCGATGCCCCAGGCCAGCAACAGCAGGCCGCCGGCCTGGCGTACCCGCGGCCAGCCCTGAGCCTGATTGAGCGAGAGGGCGCCTAGCGCCAGGGCGCTGCCGATGGCCAGGGCGGCCCATAGCAGCAGGCTGACGGAGGCGGGAAGCAGCCGTTCGATCAGCCACACGGCGACGCCCAGCAGCAGAATGCCGAAGGCGATCTTGACCCCGTTCATCCAGGCGCCGCTGCGCGGCAGGGCCGTGGCGCCGAAGGTGCCGACCAGCAGCAGCGGCACGCCCATGCCGAGGCCCAGTGCCAGCAGGGCGGCGCCGCCCATCATGGCATCGCCGGTAGAGGAGATGAACACCAGAGCGCCGGCCAGCGGTGCCGAGACGCAGGGAGAGACCACCAGCACCGACAGCGAACCGGCACCGGCTAGACCCAGGGGCCGCTGCGCTGGGCGCGCGCCTGCCAGGCGTCGACGCGCCCCGCCAGGCGTGGCGACAGGCGCAGGTCGAAGGTACCGAACATGGCCAGCGCGAAGAGCGTGAAGAGCAGGGCGAAGACGATCAGCACCGGGGCCGACTGCAGATGCGCCTGCAGGTTGAGGCCGGCGCCGAACAGGCCCATCAGCACGCCGACCAGGGCGTAGGTCAGCGACATGCCAGCCACATAGCTGGCGGAAAGGGCGAAGGCGCGCGGTCGTGTCGGATTCTGGCCGACGATGATCGACGACAGGATCGGCACCATCGGCAGCACGCAGGGGTGAAGGTCAGGCCCAGCCCGGCGAGGAGGAACAGGCCGAGGATCATGGGCAGGCTGGCCTCGCCGATCAGGCTGCTGAAGCGGCCGTCCTGGCTTTGCAGGGCGGGCGGGGCGGCGGCAGCCGTGGTGACGGCACTTCCGCCCGAGCCGTTGCCGTCACGCCAGCCGACGAAGGTAGCCGGCATGGCGCTGGCGGGCGCCTGGAGTTCGACCCGCTCCGGCGGGTAGCACAGCCCCGCATCGGCGCAGCCCTGGAAACGTACCGTGATGTCCAGCGGGCCTTCGGCACTGCCTTGCAGCGGTGCTTCGAAGACCACGCGGTCGTAGAAGACGTAGACGTCGCCGAGGAACTCGTCGCTCTTGAACTCGCCCGCGGGGATCTCCGGCTCGCCGACCTCGAAGGCATCGTCGCGGCTCTCGACGCCGAGCTGGTGACGATACAAGTAGTAGCCCTCGGCATTCTCGAAGCCGATATACAGGGTCTCGCCGTCGTGCCAGGCGCTGGGCTGGAAGGCTTCCATCACCGGCAGGAAGTCGCTCTGGCTGCCGGAAGAGGACGAGAACCACTGGGCATGGGCCAGGGCAGGCGCCAGCAGGCAGAGCAGCAGGAGCAGGCGGCAGAGGGGGTGGCGGATAGGCATCGCAGTCGTCTTTCTCGCAACGTAGACAGGCGTCATTGTGACTCGCTTCGAGGGGCTCGGTTCCACTCGCCCTGGCTGGGGCGATGTTCCCTTAACATACCTCAGTGCGCGTGGCGGTAAAACCGTGAGGGCAGCGGTCGGCGGCGTTGCCTTGCCCCACCCATGATCCAGGGCAAGAACCTTGGAGTAAAACGCAGAACGGGCCGCCCTGGGCGACCCGTTCACAATACCTTGGCGCGGCGTGGTTACGCCTTGTCGTAAGCGGCCACGGCCTTTTCGATCGCCTTGCGGGCGGCTTCGGCGCCTTCCCACGACTCGACCTTCACCCACTTGCCCTTCTCGAGATCCTTGTAGTTCTCGAAGAAGTGGGCGATCTGCTGGCGCAGCAGTTCCGGCAGGTCGGTGACATCCTGAATGTTGTCATACAGGGTGGTCAGCTTGGCGTGGGGCACGCACACCAGCTTGGCGTCTTCACCAGCCTCGTCGGTCATGTTGAGAATGCCGACCGGGCGTGCACGAATGACGCTGCCGGCCTGAACCGGGAATGGCGTGACCACGAGGGCGTCGAGGGGTCGCCGTCGTCGGCCAGGGTGTGCGGGATGAAGCCATAGTTGGCCGGGTAGAACATTGGCGTGGCCATGAAGCGGTCGACCAGGAGGGCACCCATGTCCTTGTCGATCTCGTACTTGATCGGCGTGTGGTTCGCGGGGATCTCGATCGCGACGTACACGTCGTTGGGCAGTTCCTTGCCGGCGGGGATGTGATCGAAGTTCATTATCGCTTCCTTCGTTTGGCGGAAAAGGCGTTCGGCACGGGGCGTTGGCTTCAAATGCGCCGAATTATACGGACACGGCCTGGGGATTACCAATGCGACATAGGTGAGGGGCGAGAGGAAGCGCGTGGCGGTTGCCTAGGGCTTTCGTTGACAGGTCGCGGCGGGGGCAAATGTGTATCATGGCGAGCGCAAGCGGCCAGGACAGCCACCCGGCCGCCAAAAGGGCCCCGGATCCCGTTTCCAAGGAGCGCGACTTGTCATCCATCCCGTTGTCACTGAGCGTCGGCCAGGCTTTCGTGGCGCCGGATCGCCGACGCCACCGCAGTTCGATGTCGTTGCGCATTCCCGAGCAGCCCGGGCAGCTCGTCGCCAAGCGGCGCGTGCGCGCTGATCAGTGACACCAGTTCGCGCAACGCCATCGCCAAGCAGGCAGGCGACCTCAGCGTGCGCGGGTTTCTGGCAGACTATTTTTCCACACCCGACCACTGGGACGTTAAGACCTCCGCCACCCGGGTATTGCGAGCACTCAACGGCTGGTGCTATAGCCAGAGTACCTTCGTCGAGGATGGCAGTTACGTGGCGTCGCTCTCCGCCATGGTTTACCGAGGTCGCGAAGCGCACCTGTTCCACATGGGCGATACCCTGGTCTTCCGCCTGCGTGGCGCCGAGTTCGAACAGCTCACCCGCGACCACATCACTGACCTGGGCGGCTATCGCTACCCTCGCGGGCGCTGGGACTCGATGGCAGCATCGATATCGATTACGTGCGCACGCCGCTTAAGCAGGGCGACATCTTCCTGTTCACCACCCAGGCGGTGCGCGGTACCCTGATGCCATCGGACTACGTGCAGCTGATCCGCCAGGATGCCAGCGACCTCGACGCGGCCTGTGAGCGGCTGGCCTCGGCCGCCAGGGAGCGGGCCCAGGAGCGCGGCTACGGCGGCGAGCAGTTCTGCTTTCAGCTGGTCCGGATCGACCAGTTGCCCGGCGAAGAGAGCGACCACCCGGGGCGCATCTACGGCGACCTGCCGATTCCCCCGAGCTGTCGCCGGGCGAGCGGATCGATGGCCTAGAGGTGCAGGAGGTGCTCTCACGTACTGCCCAGTCACGGGTCTATCGGGTCCGCGATACCCACACCGAGCGCGAGATGGTGATGAAGGCGCCAAGCCCCGAGCTCTCCAACCGCAACGCCTATCTCGAGCACTTCCTGCTCCAGCAGTGGGTAGTGGAGCGGGTCAAGTCGCCCTTCGTGGTGAGGGTGATGGAGCCTTCGCGCCCGCGTCGCTTCCTTTATTACCTGATGGTCTACGTGGAAGGCATCACCCTGGCGGAGTGGGCACGGCGCCATCCCCAGGCCAACCTGGCCCAGCGGCTCGATATCGCCGTGCAGCTCGGCAAGGCAGTCCAGGCCCTGCATCATCGTGACCTGCTGCACCAGCGCATCCATCCTGAGAACATCTTGATTGATGCGCATGGTCAGGTGGTGCTGACCGATTTCAGCGCCTGCCATATGCGCGACCTGGACGGCCATCGACGCTCCCGCGAGCTCGCGCGGCAAGTGGGCCTGAGCGAGCACAGCGCCCCTGAGTACGCGCTGAACGACAGCGTGGGGCGGCGCAGCGACCAGTACTCGCTGGCGTCGACCATCTATTGGCTGTTCACCGGCGAACTGCCCTACGCGCTGACGCCGGATCAGCTGCGCAGCCATACCGATATCGAGCGGCTCAGCTATCGCAGCGCCCGGCAGGTCAACCCGGAGGTAACACCGCTGCTGGACGACGCGCTGCGCCGGGCGCTGGACCCGCAGCGCTCGCTGCGCTACCGCCGCATGTCCGAGTTTCTGTATGCGCTGCGTCACCACGATGGAAGGGAGGCGCAGGGCAGGGCGACGAAGCGCCGCTGGCTGCGCGAACCGGCCAATTTCTGGCAGGGTATTGCCGGCATCCTGCTGCTGTTGCTAGTGCTCTCATGGCTGCTGCGCTGAGCTAGCCTGGACTCTTGGCCGAGACGGTCCGGTCAAAATGCGAAGTCCCGGCCTGGGCCGGGACTTCACGTTTTTGCAGGGCTGACAGCGCGTGGCCGGCCGTGCGAAGCCTAGAGCTTGAACTCCGGCAGGCGGCGCTCCACCTTGGCCAGCTTGAGCTGGGCCACCTTGGGCAGGCCGTTGACGAAGGGAGGAAGTCCTCGCCCTGGATCAGCGGGGACAGGTACTGGCGGCAGGCCTCGGTGATGCCGAAGCCATCGTCGCGGATGTATTCGCTCGGCATGAACTTCTCGCGGTTGGCCACCTCGGAGAGCGGAGCCGCCTCGATGCGCCACGCATAGGGCGTGTCGCTGACGCGCTTGATGGCCGGCATCATGGCGTTCTTGCCGGCCACGGCCAGCTCCACCGCGTACTGGCCCACGGCGTAGGCCTGCTCGACGTCGGTGCGCGATGCCAGGTGGCGCGCGGCGCGCTGCAGGTAGTCGGCCACGGCCCAGTGGTACTTGTAGCCAAGGTCCTGCTTGACCATGCCGGCCAGCGTGGGTGCCACGCCGCCCAGCTGGCGGTGGCCGAAGGCGTCGGTGTTGCCCGAATCGGCGAGGAAGGTGCCGTCCTCGTAGCGAGCGCCTTCGGAGACCACGATCACGCAGTAGCCATACTTCTGCACGCACTCCTCGACCCGTGCCATTACCTTGCTGCGCTCGAACGGTACTTCGGGGAAGATCACCAGATGCGGCGGCTCGCCTTCGCCCTCGCCCGCCAGGGCGCCCGCGGCGGCGATCCAGCCGGCATGGCGGCCCATGACCTCGAGCACGAACACCTTGGTGGAAGTGGCGCACATGGAGGCGATGTCCAGCGAGGCTTCCAGGGTGGAGGTGGCGATGTACTTCGCCACGCTGCCGAAGCCCGGTGAGTTGTCGGTGATCGGCAGGTCGTTGTCGACGGTCTTGGGTACGTGGATCGCCGTCAGCGGATAGCCCATCTTCTCGGACAGCTGCGACACCTTGAGGCAGGTGTCGGCACCGTCGCCGCCGCCGTTGTAGAAGAAATAGCGGATGTCGTGGGCCTTGAACACCTCGATCAGGCGTTCGTACTGGGCACGATGGCTCTCGATGTCCTTGAGCTTGTAGCGGCAGGAGCCGAAGGCGCCGCCGGGCGTGTGGCGCAGGGCGGCGATCGCTTCGTCCGACTCCTGGCTCACGTCGATCAGGTCCTCGGTCAGGGCGCCAATGATGCCGTTGTGTCCGGCATACACCTTGCCGATGTGATCGGCGTGTTGACGGCAGGCTTCGATCACGCCGCAGGCGCTGGCGTTGATCACGGCGGTGACGCCACCGGACTGGGCATAGAAGGCGTTATGCTGGGCCATTGGGCTTGCGTGCTCCTGGTATCGTGCGGGGAAAGGTCCGTTTCAGCTTTTCCAAAAGGCGAATTATTCTAGACGAAACCGTACGAACCTGCACGCCGCTGGAGAGCGGCATGGGGCCGTGCTAGGCTGCCGAATTCGCTCGCCACGGGCGATTCCACGGATTCACCAGCGATAGGTCTGAGGCGTCATGCACCTTCATATACTCGGTATCTGCGGCACTTTCATGGGCAGCCTGGCGCTGCTGGCACGTGAGCTGGGGCACGAGGTGACGGGCTCGGACACGCAGGTCTACCCGCCCATGAGCACGCAGCTCGAGGAGGCCGGCATCCGCCTGCTGGAGGGCTACGCAGCGGACAACCTGACGCCGCGCCCGGACCTGGTGGTGATCGGCAACGCACTGTCGCGGGGCAATGCAGAGGTGGAGGCGGTGCTCGACCTCGGGCTTCCCTACACCTCCGGGCCGCAGTGGCTGGCCGAGCAGGTGCTGCCGGGCAGGCGGGTGATCGCCGTGGCCGGCACCCACGGCAAGACCACCACCGCGAGCCTGGCCGCCTGGCTGCTCGAATCGGCCGGGCTGGCGCCGGGCTTTCTCATCGGCGGCGTGCCGCGCAACTTCGGTGTGTCGGCCCGGCTCGGCGACCCCGGGGCGCCCTTCGTGGTCGAGGCCGACGAGTACGACACGGCCTTCTTCGACAAGCGCTCGAAGTTCGTTCACTACCGGCCGGAAATCGCCGTTCTGAACAATCTCGAATACGATCATGCGGATATCTTTCCTGACTTGGCCGCGATCGAGCGTCAGTTTCATCATCTCGTACGCACCGTGCCGGGCCGCGGCAGACTGTTGGTTGCCGATGGCGAGCCCGCGCTCGAGCGGGTGCTGGAGCAGGGCTGCTGGAGCCCCGTCGTGCGCTTCGGCAGCGCTGTGCAGTCGCCCTGGCGAGTCGAGCTGGAGCGCGAGGATGCCTCGCGCTTCCGGGTCATCCACCAGCAGGGAGACGCCGACGAGGATGCCGTGGTCGACTGGTCGCTGACCGGAGTACACAACGCCCGCAACGCCCTGGCGGCGCTGGCCGCGGCGCATGCCTGCGGAGTCGACCTGGCGCGTGGCTGTGCGGCCCTGGCGCGCTTCGAGACGCCGCGCCGACGCCAGGAGGTGCGCGGCGAAGTGGCTGGAATCCAGGTCATCGACGACTTCGCCCACCATCCCACGGCCTTTGCCGCCACCCTGGAGGGGCTGCGCGCCGCCACGCCGCGTGGTCGGCTGCTGGCGGTGATCGAGCCGCGCTCCAATACCATGCGCCTGGGCACTCTGCGCGAGCGTCTGTCGGCGAGCACGGCCGCCGCCGACCTGGCGTACTGGTACCAGCCGCCGGGCCTCGACTGGTCGCTCGAAGCGGTGACGGAGGCCAGCCCGGTGCCGGCACGCCTGGAACGTGACATCGACGCACTGGTGGCGGCACTGGCCGCCGAGGCGCGACCGCTGGACCGCATCGTGGTGATGTCGAACGGCGGCTTCGGCGGTATCCACGAGAAGTTGCTGGCGGCGCTCGAGGTGGCGCATGGCTGAGTCTACGTTCGGCGCGCCTGTCACGGTGGCGCTCACCGGCGCTTCCGGCGCCCAGTACGGTTTGCGCCTGATCGAGGCGCTGGTGGCCGCCGGCCATGAGGTGTGGGTGATGATCTCCAAGGCCGCCCACCTGGTCATCGATACCGAGACCGATGCGGCCCTGCCGGCTCGGCCCGAGCGCCTTGCGGCGGCCCTCGGTGAGCGCTGCGGTGCGGCGGCGGGCCAGATCCGCTGCTTCGGGCGAGAGGATTGGATGGCGCCGGTGGCATCGGGGTCGGGCGCCTCCTCGGCCATGGTGATCTGTCCCTGCAGCACCGGCACGCTGTCGGCGGTAGCCACTGGCGCCAGCAACAACCTGATCGAGCGCGCCGCCGACGTGGCACTCAAGGAGCGCCGCCAGCTCATCCTGGTGCCGCGCGAGACGCCGCTCTCGGCCATCCATCTCGAGCACATGCTCACACTCAGCCGGCTGGGCGCGGTGATCCTGCCGGCGGCGCCGGGCTTCTACCATCGTCCTGCCAGCGTCGATGACCTCGTCGACTTCATCGTTGCCCGCATCCTCAACCAGCTCGGCATCGAGCATCGACTGATGCCGCGCTGGGGCGAATGAGCGGGTCGTCATCTTCCGGTCACCCCATGCCCGCAGGCTAAGCGGCGATCTCCGGCTGTGTGACTGTTCCCCAGGCTGGCTGTGAGCATAAGACGAGAATCCATCGCATGATCAAGCTGTCGCTGCTGTCGGTCTTCGTACCGACCTTCCTGTTCGTCTCGCTGACGCCGGGCATGTGCATGACCCTGGCGATGGTGCTGGGCATGACCTAGGGGTGCGGCGCACCCTGTGGATGATGGCCGGCGAGCTTGTCGGCGTGGGATTGGTGGCCGTTGCTGCCGGGGCCGGCGTGGCTACCCTGATGCTGCGCCAGCCTGAGCTGTTTGCTCTGTTCAAGTGGGTAGGGGGCGCCTATCTCGGCTATCTCGGGGTGATGATGTGGCGCTCGCGCGGGCGCATGGCGATTCCGCTGGAGAACGTCGAGCTGGCGCCGGCCTCGCGCGGGCAGCTTGTCCTGCAGGGGTTCGTCACTGCCGTGGCCAACCCCAAGGGGTGGGCCTTCTTCGTGGCGCTGCTGCCGCCGTTCCTGGACGCCTCGCGCCCGCTCACGGGCCAGCTGAGCGTGCTGATCGGCGTGATCCTGGCCATCGAGTTCCTCAGCCTGCTGCTCTACGCCGCCGGAGGCCGGGGCTGCGTCGCGCGCTGGGCGAAAGCGGCAACGTGCGGCTGCTCAACCGCATCGCCGGGACGCTGATGCTCGGTGTCGGGGTGTGGCTGGCGCTCGGCTGACCCGGCCGAGCGCCTGGCCGTCAGACCGGGGGTAGCCAGGCGACGCGTGCCGACACCAGCACCAGCGAGGCGGCGCTCAGCAGCAGCCACGGGCACGGCGTCAGCGCGGGTCGGTGCCGCCGCTGCCAGGCCAGGCGCACCAGGGCACAGACCACCAGCCCCATCAGTGCCCCGCCGACCAGGTCGCTTAGCCAATGCACGCCGATCACCAGGCGCGAGATCGCCATGGGAAAGGCCAGCGCGATGGCCACCCAGTAGGCCCAGAAGCGGTAGCGGCTGGGTAGTTCCGGCGCAACGAACGCGGCCGCCAGGCCGTAGAGCACCACGGCGGTGGAGGCATGGGCGCTGGGGAAGGCGAGCGAGCCGGTGAGGTAGTCCGGCGTGTCCGGGCGCGGCCGTCCTATCAGTGCCTTGCCGAGCGTATTGAGCAGCGCGATGGCGCCAAGCCCGGCGCCAATATGCAGGAAGGCGGCGTAATGGCGCCGTAGCAGCAGCCAAGCTCCCCAGGGCAGTACCAGCGCCACCACGCCGTAGGTGTCGCCGATGCGCGCCATCACTTGGCCGACCTGGGTCAGGAGGGAATCAGCAGCTGATCGAACATGGCGTGGACCTGCAGGTCCAGTGCGAAGGGCCGGCCTGCCGGATCACGCCGATGGTCAGCGCCGAGAGTGCCCCCAGCGAGAAGATCAGCAGTAGCCAGGTGGCCAGCGGTACCTCGCGCTGGCCCTTGCTGCTCTCCGCCAGCCAGAACCGCCGCATGACCGGATGAAGGCGCGCTCCCTTCGCCAGCAGCCGATAGAGCCGCCCGGAGCGCCCGGCCTGCTGTCGCAGCCACGAAAAGACCACTGCGAGTACCACCAGCGCCACTGCCAGGGCGATCAGCGCTTCATCCACGCCGGGCGGCAGGGTGACGAGTTGCTGCCAGGTCTGGCCCAGCAGGTAGCCTGGCAGGATATAGGCGGGAGCCCACAGCGCCGCCGAGGCCAGGTTGGCCCACAGGAAGGCGCGTGGCGACATCCTCAGCATGCCGGCAATCAAGGGAACAATGGGGCGTACCGGGCCGACGAAGCGGCCGAAGAAGACCGACAGGGTGCCGTAGCGGTGGAAGAACCGGGCGCCACGGGCCAGCCACTCGGGATGGCGCGAGAAGGGCCATAGGCGGGTGACCCGTTCGCGCTGGGTATAGCCGAGTAGGAAGCTCAGGCCGTCGCCCAGCACGGCGCCGATGAAGGCGGCCAGCAGCAGGGCAGTGATGGCCACGTCCTGATGGCCGGCCAGCGAGGCGGTGGCGGTGATCAAAATCACGCCGGGCAGCAGCAGCCCGACCAGCGCCAGCGACTCGATCAGCGCGATGGCCGCGATGATCAAGAGCAGCATTTCCGGCGAGGGTGAAAGCTGATAGAGGGTGTCGGCCAGGTTCAAGCAGCGACTCCTTGATGGATGGTGTCGGGCGCTCAGTGCGGGTCACGACTCCGTGAGCCTGCGCGTGGTGGCCAGCAGCCGCTGTTCGAAGCGTGACCAGCTTTCGCCTGCTAGCCGCTGGCACAGGCCAGTGACGGCTTGCAGTCGGCCGGTATCGACCAGCACCGTGCGATGAAAGGCCTCTTCGAGGCGTCCCTGCACCATCTGTGCGCCGCTCTGGCCGGTGCTAGGCAGCACCAGCCAGAAGGTGGCCGGCCCCTGGCGCCCGAGAAAGTCATGATGGCGAGTGCGATGGCGAGTCGTGCGGCACAGGGCATCCAGCAGTCCTTGATGGGCGCGAGGGCCAAATTGTTCCGTGGCCATCTCCAATTGTGGCAAATGAATCACGATCACGCTGAGCGGCTGGTGCAGCAGTTGGGTGCGCTGGAACTCGCTGGCCAGCCGCTCGTGAAGAGTGGTGCGGTTCACTGCGTCGCACTGCGGGTCGCGCGGGTCGGTGGCTTTCAGCAGCGCCTGCTGGCGCTGCTGCTCCCAGGAATCAGTGCCGTTACCACTACCATGGCCAGGTAGCCGAGTGCCAGCGAGGACGTCAGGAGTCGTCGCCCACCAGCATCAGCCAGATCGGTGCCAGGGCAAGATTGAGCAGGATCGCCGGGGCGGGCGGCAGCAGCAGTACCGTCAGCAGCGGAGCCAGGCCGACCCAGGTGGGCGCGCCCTCTTCCAGTTGCGGCAGCTCCAGCGCCAGCATCAGGTAGCCGGCGATCAGGGCAAGGTAGCCCGAAAGCCGCACCTGGCTGCTGGCGGCGCGCAGCAGGCTGGCGATCAGCAGCAACAGGGCGAGGGCCGAGGGCAGCAGGATGCGATCGTAGTTGCCCATCAGGTAGTGCCACACGGCGGCGCCGGCGAGCAGGGCTGCGCAGGCGGCCAGGGCAAGGGAGAAACGCTTGGCCAGCCACTTGCTATCCATGGGCAGGCTCCGGCTCGATCGCCAGGCGCTCCTGCTGGCGTTCGAAGCGTCGCCTCAGCGCCTCGATGGAGCCGGCTTCCTCGAGCGTGGCGAAGCGGAGCTTCACCGGCTGATTGAGCGCCTTCAGCAGCGAGTGGCGACGCTGGGTTGCCTGCTCCTCGTCACGACTGAGCAGCAGTGCCGCCAGGGTGCGATGATCCAGACGGTAGCAGCTCTCGAAGCCATGGATGAGTCGGCACAGCAAGCGGGCCATGGGCCACAGCTGATGGCGCGGCACCTGCAGCAGCATCAGCTCGCCGTGCACTTCCTCGCGCCGGCAGCGCACCCTTCGCGATTGAGGTCTTCGGCCAGCTGCTGCGCGCTCCACAGCGGCAGGCCCGGAGCAAGGCGCACCCTGGCCCGGCGGGTGGCCTCCCAGGGCTGAAGCTGGCGGTTGCGAGCCAGGCCGACCAGCATCAGCGTGAGCAGTACCAGGCCGGAGAAGAGCGTCTGCTCGAAGCCCAGCAGCGCCGCCAGCGACCACCACGACAGCCCCGCCAGCGCCATGCTGAAGAGCAGCAGCCAGCCCGGCTGGGGCAGCATCAGCAGTGCCGGCCATACCCACAGCCACAGCGCATGCTGCTCCGGGGCGGAAACCAGCATGCCGGTCAGCAGCAGGCTCGGCAGCAGCTGCCAGGGCAGGGTGGCGGGGCGCCGGTGGCTGAATTCGATGAGCCCGGCCGTCACGGCAAGCCAGGCCGCCGCCAGCCACAGCAGCAGCGCGTGGCTCAGCGGTTCGGTGCGCAGCGCGAGCAGCATGAGCAACACGGCAGCGGCCAGCAGGTTCAGGCGCATCAGCCTGACTTTGTACATGCTCTGCATGGTGCCTTACTATCTAGGGGTTTCGACCTGGAACACGGCCTTGGCGACGAGCGCGAGCGTACTCGTTGCGGCATTGGGCTGCAGCCCTGTCGCTGAGGCGTTAGGCCTCGGCAAGGGTAGCTGCCTTCCTGCATGCAAGGTATGCCGTGCTCCGTTTCGTAGTTGCCCCAGTATAACGTCCGAAGCGCGCTAAGGCGCGGCGGCTCAGGAGTCTCATTATCATGTCTGCCCACGCTTCCCGAACCGAACCCTCCTCCGCCGTTGCCGACGTCGATGCGTACATGACCCGGCTGGGACAGGCTGCGCGCGGTGCTGCATCGGCAATGCGCAAAGCCACCACGGGCGACAAGAATGCCGCCTTGCTGGCAATGGCCGAGCAGCTTGCCCAGGGCCGCCAGGGCGTGCTGGAGGCCAACGCACGCGACCTGGCGCGCGGCCGCGACAGCGGCCTGGATGCCGCCCTGCTGGACCGCCTGGCGCTCGACGACAAGCGCCTCGACGCCATGATCGAAGGGCTGCATCAGGTGGCGGCACTGCCCGACCCCGTGGGTGAGGTCGACGGGCTGCGCTCGCGGCCGAGCGGAATTCAGGTCGGCAAGATGAGGGTGCCGCTCGGGGTGATCGGCATCATCTACGAATCGCGTCCCAACGTGACGATGGAGGCGGCCAGCCTGTGCCTCAAGTCGGGCAATGCCTGCATCCTGCGCGGCGGGTCCGAGGCGCGCGACTCGAATGCCGCCATCGCCGAGTGCATTCGCCAGGGGCTGCTCCAGGCCGGCCTGCCCGAAGCGGCGGTGCAGGTCGTGGCGACCACCGACCGTGCGGCGGTGGGGCGGCTTATCACCCTGCCCCAGTATGTCGACGTGATTATCCCGCGCGGTGGCAAGTCGCTGATCGAACGCATCTCGCGCGAAGCGCGCGTGCCGGTGATCAAGCATCTGGACGGCGTCTGTCATGTCTATATCGATGCCACCGCCGACCCCGACAAGGCGCTGGCCATTGCCGTCAACGCCAAGACGCAGCGCTACGGCACCTGCAACACCATGGAAACGTTACTGATCGACGCCCCGGTGGCCGAGGCGCTGCTGCCCCGCCTGGCAGCCGCCTGTGCGGAGCATCAGGTGGAGCTGCGAGGTTGCGCGCGGTCGTGCGATATCCTGCCCGGCATCGTTGCCGCGACCGAGGAGGACTGGTGCGCCGAGTACCTGGCGCCGGTGCTGGCGCTGCGGGTGGTGGATGGCATCGATGCCGCCATCGAGCACATCGAGCGCTACGGTTCGCACCACACCGACGCCATCGTCACCGAGCACTACGGTCTGGCGCGCCGGTTCATGGCCGAGGTGGATTCCAGCTCGGTGATGGTCAACGCCTCGACCCGCTTCGCCGACGGCTTCGAGTATGGCCTGGGTGCGGAGATCGGCATCTCCACCGACAAGCTGCACGCGCGCGGCCCGGTGGGGCTCGAGGGGCTGACCACCTGCAAGTACGTGGTGTACGGCGACGGCCAGGTGCGCCAGTGAGCCAGGCGGTGCCTCCGCTGCGGGTCGGCGTGCTCGGTGGTACCTTCGACCCGGTTCACCTGGGCCACCTGCGCAGTGCCGTGGAGCTGCAAGAAGCGTTGGCGCTGGATCGCGTGCACATGATTCCCGCCGCCTCGCCGCCGCTGCGGGGTATGCCGAGCGTGGCGCCCGCCGAGCGCCTGGCCCTGCTGGCGCTCGGCATCGGCGACACTCGGGCTTGGTCGCTGACCCGCGCGAGCTCGACCGGGACGGGCCCTCCTACACGGTCGATACCCTGGCCTCGCTGCGCGAGGAGCTGGGCGGCGCGGCGCGGCTGATCATGGCGCTTGGCCACGATGCCTTCCTGAAGCTTGCTGAATGGCACCGGCCCGAGCGTCTGTTCGCCCTGGCCCACCTCGCGGTGATCCACCGCCCCGACTTCGACGCACCGCTTTCGCCGGCCCTGGCCGAACTGATCGCCGAACGTGAGGTCGATACTGCCGAAGAAATGATGGAGCGCCCGGCAGGGGCGGTGTTGCGTCTCGCCTTGCCCACGCGCATGGCCATCTCGGCGACCGAAGTGCGCCGTCGTCTGGCCGAGGGTCGCAGCGTGAGATACCTGCTGCCGGAGGCGGTCGAGCAACGAATTCGCCACCGACGCCTATATCTTTCCCGCTGAGCGCTGCCTCCTACGCCGTGAGGCGCTACAATGGCGCCGTTCACGACTTCCCACTCAAGAGGGGCTATGCACAACGAATCGCTCAAGACTCTGGTCATGGAGGCGCTGGATGACCTCAAGGCCAAGGACGTGTCGCTGCTCGACGTATCGCGTCTGACCAGTGTCACCGACCTGATGATCATCGCCAGCGGTACTTCCACCCGACACGTGGCGGCACTGGCCAACAACGTGGTCGAGAAGGCCAAGGCTTCGGGCTTGCAGCCGCTGGGCGTGGAAGGGCAGGCCGGCTCCGACTGGGTGCTGGTCGACCTGGGCGATGTGGTCGTGCATGTGATGCTTCCGGAAACCCGCCAGCTCTACGACCTGGAGCGGCTGTGGGCGGACTTGCCCAGCGACGGCGAACTCCGGCAGGAGCACGGCGGGCAATGAAGATCCGCCTGCTGGCGGTGGGGACGCGAATGCCTGCCTGGGTCAACGAGGGCGTGGAGGAGTATCGCAAGCGCCTTCCTCGCGATTTCACCCTCGAGATCGAGGAGATCGCGCCCGGCCAGCGCGGCAAGAATGCCGATGTGGCGCGGGCCATTGCGCTGGAGGCCCAGCGCATCCGCGAGCGCCTGCGGGGCGATGAGCTGACCGTGGCGCTGGAAGTGCAGGGCAAGCCCTGGAGCACCGAGCAGCTTGCCAGGAAGCCGAAGCCTGGCGACTGTCGGGGCGCGACGTGGCGCTGCTGGTGGGCGGGCCGGATGGCCTGGCTCCCGAGCTGTCCCGCGCCGCCGAGCGGCGCTGGTCGCTGTCGCCCCTCACGCTGCCGCATCCGCTGGTGCGGGTCATGCTGGCCGAACAGCTTTATCGTGCCTGGACCCTGCTGGTGGGGCACCCCTATCATCGCTGACCGCGGCTTCCGCTGTAATGCAACAACGAGACCATTGCCGGCATGCGCCAACGCCGTGAGACTCTCAAGAACCCCGAGCACGAGCTGCGGATCTTTCGCATTCGGGCGTTCCTCGCCGCTTTTCTGATCGTCACGTTGACGGGCTTGCTCATGGGGCGGCTGGTCTACCTGCAGGTCGTTCAGCATGAGGTATACAGCACCCGTTCCGAGAAGAATCGCGTGCGCGTGGAGCCGTTGCCGCCTACCCGCGGGCTGATCCACGATCGCAACGGGGTGCTGCTGGCCGAGAACCGGCCTACCTACAACCTGACCCTGATCCGTGAGCGGGTCGAGGATCTCGACGCCACCCTGGCGCTGCTGGAGCGGCTGATGGAGCTCTCGCCCGAGGAGGCCGAGGCCTTTCGTGTGCGCTCGCGCCAGCGCCAGCGCCCGTTCCAGCCGTCGCTGCTGATGAGCGATCTCAACGAAGCGCAGATCGCCCGCCTGGCCGTGAATCGCCATCTGCTGCCGGGTGTCGAAGTGGAAGCGCAGCTGCTGCGCTACTATCCCGACGCGCACATCATGGCCCATGCGCTCGGCTATGTCGGGCGCATCAACGCCGAAGAGCTCAAGACGCTCGACCCCGGTCGCTATGCCGGCACGCACTTCATCGGCAAGACCGGCGTGGAGCGCTTCTATGAGGACGTCCTGCATGGCCAGGCCGGGTTGCGTAAGGTGGAAACCAACGCGCGCGGCCGGGTGCTGCGCGAGCTGGGCCGCACCGACCCGGTGCCCGGGCAGAACCTGAGGCTGACCCTGGACAAGGGGCTGCAGAGCCTGGCCTACGAGCTGCTCGATGGCCGTCGCGGTTCAATCGTCGCCATCGTGCCCAAGACCGGCGAGATACTTGCCATGGTCTCGGCGCCGGGCTTCGACAGCAACCAGTTCGTCACCGGCATCGATGTCGCCTCCTACCGTGCGCTGCAGGAGGACCTCGACCTGCCGTTGTTCAACCGTGCGATTCGCGGCCACTACCCGCCTGGTTCGACCATCAAGCCCTTCCTGGCGTTGGCGGGACTGGTGGAAGGGGTAATCACGCCGGATCGTGTCATCAACGACCCGGGGTTTTACCAACTGCCCAACGACAGCCGCCGCTATCGCAACTGGCTGCGCTGGGGGCATGGCCGTGTCGACATGGAGCGCTCGATCGCGGTGTCCAACAACACCTATTACTATGCGCTGGCCCACGAAATGGGCATCGATCGGCTGCACGAGCAGATGAGCGCCTTTGGCTTCGGCCAACGCGTCGCCTACGATGTGTTCGGCGAAAGCCAGGCGCTGATGCCGTCGCGGGAGTGGAAGCGTGGCCGCTTCGGCCAGTCCTGGTTCCCCGGGGAGACGCTGTCGGTCGGGATCGGCCAGGGCTACTGGCAGGTCACCCCGCTGCAGCTCGCCACGGCCACCGCCGTGCTGGCCAATCGCGGCGAATGGGTGATGCCGCGGCTCGCCAGCCACGTCGGCGATCGCGAGGTGCCGCAGCGGCTGCCGGGCACCAAGCGCGACATCAC
Source organism: Halomonas sp. E19 (assembly GCF_052439355.1). Taxonomy (NCBI): domain Bacteria; kingdom Pseudomonadati; phylum Pseudomonadota; class Gammaproteobacteria; order Oceanospirillales; family Halomonadaceae; genus Halomonas; species Halomonas sp. E19. The sequence continues at coordinate 929,610 of NZ_JBNFWU010000001.1, forward strand.
CGTAAGCAACCCGCTGTGGTGGGACAGGGTCTTCTCCGGCATGGAGAAGGTGCTGACCGGCCACGAGGGCACTGCACGGCGCACCGGGGTCGGGCTCGAATACCGCATGGCCGGCAAGTCGGGGACCGCCCAGGTCTTCTCGCTGGGACAGGATCAGCGCTACAACGCCGACCAGCTCGCCGAACGGCTGCGAGACCACGCCCTGTTCATGGCTTTGCCCCGCTGGAGGACCCGCAGATCGCCGTTTCGGTGATCGTAGAGAATGCCGGAGGCGGCAGTACCCATGCCGCCCACCTGGCCCGCGCCATGACCGACGCCTGGCTGCTGGATGAAGGTGCGCCCGACGTGGAGGAGCTGCTCGAGGCGATGGAAAACGATACCGGCTCCGTGGCGGGGAACTGATCATGGCATTGACGCCGATGGCAAGAGGGTTGCGCAGACGGCCGGTGCGGGCGCCGGACGGCGGCATCTCGCGTCGCAAGAGTTTCTGGGAGCGTACGCACCTGGACCCTGGCTGCTGATCATGCTGCTGGTATTGCTGGTGGCCGGGCTGGGCGTGCTCTATAGCGCCAGCGGCCAACGCATCGAGGCCGTGTACGCCCAAGGCACGCGCTTCCTGGTGGCGGTTGCGGTGATGCTGGCGCTGGCCCAGATCACCCCGACGACGCTGCTGCGCTGGGCGCCGGTCGTCTATGGCGGCAGCCTGCTGCTGCTGATTGCGGTGGAGCTGGTGGGCGACGTGGGCATGGGGGCCAAGCGCTGGCTGACCATTCCCGGGGTGGTGCGCTTCCAGCCCTCGGAGCTGATGAAGCTGGCGATGCCGCTGATGGTCGCGGCGTGGCTGAGTCGCCGCCAGCTGCCGCCCCGGCTGCTCGACCTGCTGGTGTGTGCGGTGCTGATCGGTGTGCCGGTACTGCTGATCGCGCGCCAGCCCGACCTCGGCACTTCGCTGCTGGTCTCCAGCACGGCGATCTTCGTAGTGCTGCTGGCGGGCCTTTCCTGGCGCTTCATCGCCGTGCTGGCAGTGGCAGCGGCGTCGGCCCTGCCGCTGTTGTGGATGAATCTTCACCAGTACCAGCGCCAGCGGGTGCTCACGTTCCTGAATCCCGAAAACGACCCGCTGGGAGCGGGCTGGAACATCATCCAGTCGACCACCGCCATCGGTAGCGGCGGCGTGTGGGGCAAGGGCTGGCTGCAGGGCACACAGTCGCAGCTAGAGTTCCTGCCCGAGCGCCATACCGACTTCATCGTTGCGGTACTCGGCGAGGAGTTCGGGCTGGTCGGCATGCTGGTGGTGCTGGTGTTCTACCTCATGATCGTGGCCCGCGGGCTGTGGCTCTCGGGCGCCGCACACGACACCTTCGGCAGGCTGCTGGGGGCAGCATCATCCTGACTTTCTTCATCTATGTCTTCGTCAACGTCGGCATGGTCAGCGGAATCCTGCCGGTGGTAGGCGTGCCGCTGCCGCTGGTCAGCTACGGCGGGACCTCCAGCGTGACCTTGCTGGCCGGTTTCGGTATTCTCATGTCCATTCACGGGCACCGCCGGCTGCTGCCTCGCTAGCCTTCGGTGGTCCCGGTTTCCGAGAGAGCCTGTCAGGGAGTGCGCAGCGCATGATGCCAGCCGCGGTGAAAGGAAAAAGAGGCGTTATTGCCATGCTGTCGGCGGTCGCCTTGCTGGGAGCGCCGGCTGCGCTGGCCGAGGACTTCCATCCGGAGCGCCACGCCGGCGCCGGGCAACTGCTCGACGAGCTGATGGAGCGCGGCATCGAACGCGACTGGCTGGAGGCGGCGCTGGGCGACGCGCACTTCCAGCAGGGGGTGCTGGATGCCATGGAGGGAGCCGCGGAACGTCGGCTGCGCTGGGACGAGTATCGCGAGATCTTCCTCCAGCCCGAGCGCGTCGAGCGTGGCGTTGCCTTCATCGAAGCGCACCGCGACGCCTTCGAGCGGGCCGAGGCGGAATTCGGCGTGCCGGCCGCCATGATCGCGGCGATCATCGGCGTCGAGACCAGCTACGGGCGCTTCACCGGGCGCCATCGGGTGATCGACTCGCTTGCCACCCTGGCGTTTCACCACCCGGTGCGCGGCAACTTCTTTCGCGGCGAACTCGCCGCCTTCCTCGAGATCACCCACGAGCAGGAAGTCGACCCGGGCAGCCTGACGGGCTCCTATGCCGGCGCCATGGGCTATCCGCAGTTCATTCCCACCAGCTATCGCGCCTATGCGGTCGACTTCGATGACGACGGCTACCGCGACCTGTGGAACAACCCGGTGGATGCGATCGGCAGCGTCGGCAACTATTTCGCCGTGCACGGCTGGCAGCCGGGCGCGCCGATTTATCACGAAGCCCGCGGTCCCGAAGCGCCGCCGGAGGCGATCGAGTTCAATCGCACTCGTCCGCCCTATGTCGACCTGGCCGAACTTTCGACCGCGCAGATCGAGGTCGACGCCAACCTCGACAAGACCGAGCAGGTGATCCCGCTGGCTCTGGAGACGGCGGAGGCGAGCTGGCGCTATCGCGTGGGCCACCAGAACTTCTACGTGATCACGCGCTACAACCATAGCCACCTCTACGCCATGGCGGTGACCGAGCTGGCCGAGGAGATCGAGGCGCTTGCCGCGCAAGGGCCGGCCGACGCCGAGGAGGCCAGCTCATGAAGCGGCTGTGGGCGACCTTTGCCATGGCGACGCTGTTGGCCGGCTGTGCCGGCGGCGGCTCGCAGTCGAGCTCCGGTTCGCGCGATGCGTCGGCGCCTGCACCTGCGGCCTCAGCCGCGAGTTCAGGAGGTGGTCGCTATGCCATGAGCGGCGATGCCTACCCGCAGAACCCGCCGGACGTCAGCCAAATCCCGATGCGGTGCCCCGCATCGAGCCGCTTCCCGCGGGGGCAACCGCTCGACCTACGAGGTCTGGGGCAAGACCTACCACGTGCTGCCCGACGCCAATGGCTACGCGCGCCGGGGCACGGCTTCCTGGTATGGCGAGAAATTCCACGGCTACGCCACGTCCAACGGCGAGATCTACGACATGTACAAAATGACGGCAGCGCACCGTTCGCTGCCGTTGCCAACCTATGCGCGCGTCACCAGCCTGGAGAACGGGCGCTCGGTGATTGTGCGCATCAACGACCGTGGCCCCTTCCACAACGACCGCGAGATCGACCTCTCCTACGCCGCGGCGGCGCGCCTGGATATCCTCGGGCGCGGCACCGGGCCGGTGAAGGTGGAGGCGATCAATCCGGAAATCTGGCTGGCGGAAAATGGGCGCGGTGGCGCGAACCCAAGCCCGCTCCGCGGGTCCAATCGGCGCCTGCTCAAGCACAGCCGGCGGTGGCAAGTGCCGCGTCGGCGAGTCCTGCCGGCACCGCCAGCACGGACGCTTCGGCCCCGGTATTCCTGCAGATCGCGGCGCTGGGCTCGGCCGACAACGCCCGGGCGCTTCAGGCGCGGCTGCAGGGCGAACTGTCGCATCCCGTGCGCGTGGCAAGCGCTACCGGCATGTATCGGGTGCAGGTGGGGCCGCTGGCTCATGCCGGCCTGGTTGGAGCGGCGCGCGATGAGCTGCGCCGCGCCGGATTCGACCAGGCCTTTATCGTCAATGGCGCCGACTGATCGGCGCCTTTCCTCTGACCATCTCGAAGCTTTCAATGAGACTCATGCCCATGAGAGTGCTGTTCCGTTTCGTTCGCCTGCGGTGTTTCCCGCTCATGCTGCTCGGCCTGTGGCTGGTCGGCGGCCAGGCCCTTGCCCAGGCCATACCCACCCCGCAGCCCATGATTCCGGCGCCGCCGCAGATCGCCGCCAAGTCGTGGATTCTCATGGACGCCGACAGCGGCAGGGTGCTGGTCGAGCACAACTCCGACGAGCGTCTGCCGCCGGCCAGCCTGACCAAGCTGATGACCGCCTACCTGGTGGAGCGCGAGCTCGACCGCGGCAACATCAACCTGACCGACATGGTGCGCGTCAGCGAGAAGGCCTGGCGTACCGGCGGCTCCAAGATGTTCATCGAGGTCAATACCGAGGTGTCGATCCGCGACCTGCTGTACGGCATCATCATCTCCTCGGGGAATGACGCCAGCGTCGCGGTGGCCGAGCATCTGGCCGGTGGCGAAGGCCCCTTCGCCGACCTGATGAACCAGCATGCCGCCAGGCTGGGGCTGCATAACACCAATTTTACTAATGCCACCGGCCTGCCGCACCCCGACCAGTACTCCTCGGCGCGCGACATGGCCCTACTGTCGCAGTACATCATCAACGACTATCCCGAGCACTACGCGGTCTACTCGGAGCGTTACTTCACCTACAACGACATCCGCCAGCCCAACCGCAACCGCCTGCTGTGGCGCGACCCGACCGTAGATGGCCTTAAGACCGGCTGGACCACCGAGGCGGGCTATGGCCTGGTGGCCTCGGCCAAGCGCGATGGCATGCGCCTGATCTCGGTAGTCATGGGTACCAACTCGGAAGAGGCGCGGGCGCAGGAGACCCAGAAGCTGCTGAGCTACGGCTTCCGCTACTACGAGACCCTGAAGCTCTATGATCAGGGTGCGGTGCTCAACACCCCGCGCGTGTGGGGCGGCAACAAGAACGAGCTGCGTCTCGGCGTTGACCATGACGTGCACATGACAGTACCGCGTACGCGCAACGCCGAGCTGAGCGCACGCCTCGACATTCGCCAGGACCTGCGCGCCCCGGTCAGCCTGGGCCAGCGCGTCGGCACCCTCGAGGTGCGCCTGGGCGACGAGGTGGTGGGTGAACAGCCCCTGGTCGCCCTGGAGACGATCGAGGAGGGCGGCTTCGTCAAGCGCCTATTCGACCAGGTAAGGCGGTTCTTCTCCGGCCTGCTGGGCCGGTGGTTCAACTGACAGCCAGAATCACTTTCCCCTGCCGCCTTGGTGGCAGGGGAAGGTTGAGTAAAATACTAGGATATTTTCCAGGGGCGATACTGCCATGACCGACAAGACGCTGCGCGACCTGCGCCAGGTGTCCGCGTCGCCTTCGCCAGGCCAGGCGCCGACCATTACCTTTCCCTGCCACTATTCGATCAAGGTGGTCGGCAACGCTGCCGACGACTTTGCCGCCCACGTGTGCCAGATCGTCAGCCGCTACGATGCCGGCCTGGACGCCAGCGCCATCGAGGTGATCGATAGCCGCAACGGCCGCTTCCAGTCGGTGCGGCTGACGCTCTATGCTACCGGCGAAGAGCAGCTCAAGGCGCTTTTCATGGACCTCAAGGCCACCGGCCGAGTGCACATGGTGGTGTGATGCCTGAGCTCGACGGCGCGATTCTGCTCCACCGGCTGGGCCTGCGCCCTTACGAGCCGGTCTGGCAGGCCATGCGCGACTTCACCGACCAGCGCGACGGCGCCACGCCCGACCAGTTCTGGCTGGTGGAGCATCCGCCCGTGTTCACCCAGGGGCAGGCCGGTAAGCCAGAGCATTTGCTGATGCCGGGCGATATTCCGGTCGTGCTGACCGATCGCGGCGGGCAGGTGACCTATCACGGCCCGGGGCAGGTGGTGCTCTACCCATTGCTGGATGTACGCCGGGGCGGGCTTGGTGTACGCGAGCTGGTCACGGCGCTGGAGCAAGCGGTGATTAGCGTGCTGGCGGATTACGCTATCACGGCGCAGGCACGTGCCGATGCGCCCGGGGTTTATGTCGGCGAGGCCAAGATTGCCTCGCTGGGGCTGCGCATTCGGCGCGGTGCCAGCTTTCACGGTGTGGCACTCAACGTGGATGGCGACCTTGCGCCGTTTTCACGCATCAATCCCTGTGGTTATGCCGGCATGGCGATGACCCGCGTCGCCGACCTGGCGACGCCTTGCCCCACGGTCGCGCAGGTCGGCATGCGTCTCGCCGAGCGCCTTGCGCAGCGGCTGGGCCGCCCGCTGCGCCTGGTCGATGCCGAGCAGGCGCCTGCCTAGAGTTGCGCGCCTGCCTGCCTATCAGCCGACGTTGATTGCGTCGATGCGGTTGGGGTCGGTTGCCTGGCCAGGTACGGCGGCTGGTGCGGCAAGACCCAGGTTGTTCTTCTCGAATACGCGGTCGGCGCGATAGCTCGAGCGCACCAGCGGCCCCGAGGCCACCTCCATGAAGCCCTTTTCCAGACCCAGTCGACGGTAGCGTTCGAACTCTTCCGGCGTGACCCAGCGCTCCACCGGCAGGTGGTTGCGGGTGGGGCGCAGGTATTGGCCGAGGGTGACGATGTCCACGTCGATGGCGCGCAGGTCGTCGAAGGTGGCGAGGATCTCCTCATCGCTCTCACCGAGACCCAGCATCAGGCTGGTCTTGGTCAGCACGTCGGGGCGGTAGCGCTTGGCATGGGCCAGCACGTCGAGCGTCTTGCGATAGCCGGCACGCGGGTCGCGCACGTAGTGAGTGAGCCGCTCGACCGTCTCGACGTTCTGGGCGAACACCTCAAGGCCGGAATCGACCACGCGTTCGATGGCCGCTGGGTCGCCGTCGAAGTCGGGGGTCAGGGCTTCCACCACTACCTGGGGCGTGTTGGTCTTGATGGCCTGGATGCAGGCGGCATAGTGGGCGGCGCCGCCGTCGGGCAGGTCGTCGCGATCCACCGAGGTCAGCACCACGTAGCGCAGCCCCATCAGTTCGACCGACTTGGCCGTGTTGGCGGGCTCCTCGGCATCGAGCCAGCCGCGGGGATTGCCGGTGTCCACGGCGCAGAAGCGGCAGGCGCGGGTGCACACCGAGCCCATCAGCATGATGGTGGCGGTGCCGTTACTCCAGCATTCGCCCATGTTGGGGCAGTGGGATTCCGCGCAGACGGTGCTCAGACGATGCTCGTTGACGTTCTTCTTCACCGCTTCGAAACGGCCGCCGCCCGGAATCTGGGCGCGTAGCCACTGCGGCTTGCGGGTGGTTTCCGGACGCTCTTCTACCGTCTTGCGCTGCTTGATGCCGTCCTTGATCACGGCCATTCCGCGTTCGTTGCGGAATTTCTCACCGCTGGGCACGCGCTTAGTGATGTCATCGCTCATGGGGTGTCAGCCCTCCGCTCGGCGGCTGCGCTATGGTGTGCATGGGTAGGTTGGTTGCAGCCGGCTAATCTAGCATATTCCGGTTGCCTCGGGACAGCCGCGACCGCGGTAGACGGCTACAGCGATTGCAGAGGCAGGCACACCACGCCATGGTCGGGAATGGGGTGCGCAGGGGCCCTGAAATGGGCCTCGAACTCGCCGATCCGCTCGCGCACGAAGCGCAGGAACAGCTCGGTCACCGGCGTCGGGAAGCGGTCGCGAGGATAGACCGTGCACCAGGAGCGGCGCATGGGAAAGCCGGGCAGCGGTAGCTCGGCCAGCAGCCCGGCCCCAAGCTCCAGCTTTACCGCCAGGCGCGGCAGCACTGCCACGCCCAGGTGGGCCATGATGCCCTGCTTGATCGCTTCGTTGGTGCCAAGCTCCATGGTGTGGGCAAGCGGCACGTCCTGCTCGGCGGCCAGCTGCTCGAAGGCAGTACGCACGCCGGAGCCGGGCTCGCGCATCAGCAGATAGTGCTGGGCCAGGTCTTCGAGGGTGGGGGCGGCTGCGGCCAGCAGAGGGTGTCCAGGCCAGACCACAGGGATCAGTTCGTTCTCCAGGATTGGCATGTAGACCAGGTTGTCGTCGTCTTCCGGTACCATGGCCATGATCACCAGGTCGTCGCGGCGCGCCGCCAGCCGTTCGAGGGCCTGGCTGCGGTTGCACACCTTCAGCCGAACCTGAACGTTGGGATGGTGGGCGCGAAAGCGGGCAATCAAATGAGGCACGACGTACTGTGCGGTAGAGACCGCCGCCAGGTTGAGTTCGCCGGAAATGGTGCCGGCCATGTCCGACAGCGCCATCTGCAGGCGCGAGACCTGGCCGAAGATGGCCTGGATTGAGGCGGCCAAGGCGTCGGCTGCCGGCAGTACGTGCAGGGTCTTGCCGGAATACTTGAACAGCGGCTGTCCCAGGGCCTGTTCCAGCTGGCGGATCTGGGCGCTGACGCCTGGCTGGGTCAGCCCGAGCTCTTCCGCCGCTCGTGAGTAGGAGTGCTGTCGGTGGACAGCCTGGAATACCTGCAATTGGCGAAAGGTCAGGCGGTTCAGCAGCCTTGGCATGGTCATGAGCGATCCGCTTGGTAGGGCACCCCTGGTACATCCACCGAAATGCTATCACCGTGCCGGGCTGCGGTCATGCCCGCCGCCGAGGACGAGAAGGAAACATGATTAAGCAAGGCGAGGCGGGGGGCGCCCCCAGGATGGCAGCGCGTGCTGGTGGCCGGCAGCGGCCTGGCGTCGCTGCGGGCCGGGCAGGCCTGTACCGAACTCGGGCTGGCGTGGTGCCACGACCCGCTGGCGAGCACCCCCGATGCCCTGGCTGCCGGCGCCGAGGCGCTTGGTTGCGATGCCATTCACCCCGGCGAGATGGACCTGGCCGAGCAGCTCGCCCTGGCCTGGCGCTGCCGGGAGGCCGGGCTTGGCTTCATCGGCCCGCGTGAATCGCTGCTGGCAGCCATGCAGGACCCGCAGGCGTGTCGGCTACTGATGCGCGAGGCCGGCCTGCCCCTGGCGGCGGGGCAGGATTCGTCCTGCGTGAACCTGCCGGTGCTGGTGGATCGGCATGGCCAGGCGCTGGCGCTGGTGGAGTATGAGGCGGCCAGTGCTGGCTATGCCCTGGCCCCCAGCGAAAAGTTGACCCCGGAGCAACGCGCCTACCTTGGGCAGCTCGCGGTCAAGGGCGCCCTCGCTGTCGAACTGGTGGGGCTGGCGACGCTGCGCTTTTCGCTGCACGACCACCAGCTGGGCTTCGTGAGCATGCGCCCGGGACTGTCGGGCAGCGAAGGGCTGGTGGAGGCATTGACCGGGCTCGATTTGGCCGTGGAGCAGCTGCGCCTGGCCGCCGGCCAGCGTTTGAAGCGGCCTCGGGTGGGGCTCATGGGGCACGGTCCGGGCCGCCCCGGTCAGGCGCGGCTTCGGTGCCTGGCCGGGGCGCTGGGCATGCTGGGCGGAGGGCCTGGGGTTCGTCTCGACCGCGCTGCGGGTAGTGAGGCGGCGCGGCTGGTCGTGTGGGGGCGGGACGCGGCCGAAGCCAGGCGGCGCGAGCGGCGGGCGCTCAGTGAACTGCTCGGTGCGGGTGAGACGGTATGAAGCGCGAGTGGGAAAAAGGCGGCAGGGCAACAAAAAATCGACAAAATGGCTGCGTTCGGCCTGAACAGGGCGTACTATACTTGTTGCAGTGCAGCAAATTTTCTCCCATCCACGCTGATGACGCGCTGGAGAACCCTGGAGTCGAACATGAATCTACTGATGCCGACGCCGCCTGCTGAGGCACTGAGCTATCTGGATCCATTTGGTTTCGGCCGTGCCGCTTTCGATTACTGGCGTGATGCCGTCGAGCGCAGCGTGCTGTACATGGACGTGATGCGCGAGCGCGGCAACCAGTATCTGGAGCATATCGAGAAGACCAAGCCCAACGTGCTGGGTTTCGATGCCGAAGTGGTCATGGATGGCCGCGCCCTGCCACGCCCCGTCAACTATGAGCTGATGCGCATCCTGCCGCCCGCCGGTGTCGAACTCGACATTCAGGCGCGGCCTTTCGTGGTGGTCGACCCGCGCGCCGGGCACGGGCCCGGCATCGGCGGCTTCAAGCCCGACAGCGAGATCGGCGTGGCTCTGCGTGCCGGTCATCCCTGCTATTTCATCGGCTTCCTGCCCTATCCGGAGCCGGGCCAGACGGTCGAGGACGTGGTCGAGGCCGAGATCGCCTTCCTGCGTCGCGTCAATGAGCTGCACCCCGACACCGAGAAGCCCATGGTGGTCGGCAACTGCCAGGCCGGCTGGCAGATCATGATGGCTGCTTCCCTCGAGCCCGATGTGTTCGGCCCGATCCTGATCGCCGGTGCGCCGCTCTCCTACTGGGCTGGCAAGCGTGGCTACGCGCCGATGCGCTACACCGGCGGAATGTCGGGCGGCAGCTGGACGACCGCGCTGGCCAGCGACCTGGGTAGCGGCCTATTCGACGGGGCGCTGCTGGTGCAGAACTTCGAGCGGCTCAACCCGGCCAACACCTGGTGGGACAAGCAGTATCGGCTCTATGCCAACGTCGACACCGAAGCCGAGCGCTACCTCAACTTCGAACGCTGGTGGGGCGGCCATGTGGTGCTGGGCGGCGAGGAAATCCAGTACATCGTGGATAACCTCTTCATTGGCAACCGCCTGTCGACGGCCCAACTTGCCACCTCCGACGGGCGCCGCATCGACCTGCGCAACGTACGCTCGCCGGTAGTGGTGTTCTGCTCCTGGGGTGACGACATCACCCCGCCGCCACAGGCGCTGGGGTGGGTGCGCGATCTGTATGAAGACGAAGACGATATCATCGCCAGCGACCAGACCATTGTCTACTGCGTGCACGACAGCACTGGCCACCTGGGGATCTTCGTGTCGGGCAGCGTCTCGCGCAAGGAGCACGCCGAGTTCACCGCCAACATCGACTACATCGACGTGCTGCCGCCGGGCCTCTACGAGACCACGGTGACCAGCGCCGCGGAGCGCGATGATGCGGAGCTGCTCGAGCGCGACTACCTGCTGGAGTTCAAGCCGCGCTCGATCGAGGGCGTCAAGCGCGACATCCTGCATCACCGCGAAGACGACGATACTCGCTTTGCCACCGTAGCGAGGGTCTCGGAGATCAATCTTGGACTGTATCGCCTGTTCGTGCAGCCCTGGGTGCGCGCAATCATGACGCCCGAGGCATCGCGCATCATGCGCCGTCTGCATCCGATTCGCCTGGGCTACAAGCTGCTGTCCGACCGCAACCCGCTCTCCGTGCCGCTGCCGGTGCTGGCCGACTGGGTGCGCCAGGATCGTCACCCGGTCGATGGCAACAACGCCTTCCGGGCGCTGGAATTATCGTTCTCGGCGCAGGTCACGCGCAGCCTGGATGCCTGGCGTGAACTTCGCGACCACTCCACCGAGCAGCTGTTCCTGGCCTTCTACGGTCAGCCGCTGCTGCAGACCATGGTGGGGCTGGGCGGTGATGCCCATGTGCTGCGTCGCCGTCCCAGCAGCGAGCCGGAGCATCTGCGCTTCCTGGATCGCCGTCGCACCGAGCTGCAGCAGCATGTGGCCGAGGGTGGCAGTCACGAAGCGGTGATGCGCTCGGTAATCCATGTGCTGGGAGGGGCGCCAACCACGGACGAGCGCAACTTCAAGCGGCTGCGCGCGTCTCGCGCCGAACTGGAGCCCGGCAGCAGCCTGGCCGAGTTCAAGCAACTGGTTCGCGAACAGTTCTTCATGCTCAAGCTGCACCGTGAAGAGGCCTTGGCCGCGATCCCCGAGCTGCTGAAAGGCAACAGTGCCGACGCCATTCGTGGTCACCTCAAGCATATCGACCATGTGCTGGCGGCCAGCGGCGAGCTTTCCGAGCATGCCCGCAAGCGCTACAGCGATATCCAGGCGCTGTTCGAGCAGGCCATCGAGCGGGCCGACCCGGCCGATCGCCGCCAGGATGTCGCCGACATGCACGAGCGGGTCGCCTCGGGGGCCAAGGCACAGCAGGTAGCGCACGACGAAATGGAGAAGCTGCTGGCGGCACCGCCGGCCAAGCCTGCCGGCGCCGGCAAGGCGCAGACCCAGGCCAAGCAGCCTGAGCCGACCCCGGCTGAGGCTGCAGGCCAGGCCAAGGCCCCGGCCGAGGCCAAGCAGACGCCCAGGGCTCAGGCTAACCAGGCGGAGTCTGCCGAAGCCAAGGCGCCCCGTCAGGCCAAGACCAAAGGCGCGTCCAAGCGCACTCCCCGCAAGCGCTGAGCCAAGCTGGTCTTATCCCACTGCGCCCTGCCTGCCGGCAGGGGCGCAGTGCGTTGCCGCCTCGCTTGACAAGGGGGCGGTACGGCTTGCTTGATGCCACGTTTCGACTGCTGCTTTACTGCAGCCTGAGCGGTCGCGACTGGCGCGAAGCAGAACGCTGGGGTAGGGTAGGCGGATTTTTCACCCCGCAAGGATCGTCCGCCTGAGCCAACCAGGGGCGGGCCGGAACCGTCAGGGGCAGGTTGCAAGCCTGCGCCGTGCAGAAAGTGGAGCACTATGGGCAAGTCATTGGTCATCGTCGAGTCGCCGGCCAAGGCCAAGACGATCAACAAGTATCTCGGCAGCGAATTTATCGTGAAGTCGAGCGTGGGTCATATTCGTGACCTGCCGACCAGCGGCTCGGGCAAGACGGCCTCCGACCCCAAGGAGCGCGCGCGCCAGGCTGCTGCGACGCGCAAGCTTTCGCCCGAGGCCAAGGCCGAATATCGCAAGCACAAGGCCAAGGAGCAGCTCATCCGGCGCATGGGCATCGATCCCGAGCAGGGCTGGAAGGCGCACTACGAGATCCTGCCCGGCAAGGAGAAGGTGGTGGCCGAGCTGCAGAAGCTCGCCGAGAAGGCCGACACCGTCTATCTCGCCACCGACCTTGACCGCGAAGGGGAGGCCATCGCCTGGCACCTCAAGGAGACCATCGGCGGTGATGATTCGCGCTACCGGCGCGTAGTGTTCAACGAGATCACCAAGAACGCGATCAAGGAAGCCTTCAAGGAGCCCGGCTCGCTTAACATTCCCCGCGTCGAGGCGCAGCAGGCGCGCCGCTTCCTCGACCGCGTCGTCGGTTTCATGCTCTCGCCGCTGCTGTGGGCCAAGATCGCCCGCGGGCTGTCCGCCGGCCGCGTGCAGTCGGTGGCGGTACGCCTGATCGTCGAGCGCGAGCGCGAGATCCGTGCCTTCGTTCCCGAGGAGTTCTGGGACGTCCACGCCGAGCTCACCGCTTCGACCGGCGACGCTATTCGCTTCGAGCTGGTGCGCCAGGACGGCAAGGCGTTTCGGCCGACCTCCGAGGCCGAGACCCTCGAGCGCATCGAACGCCTGCGCCAGGCGTCGCTGGCCATCACCGGTCGCGAGGACAAGCCCACCCGCTCCAAGCCCGGTGCGCCCTTCATCACCTCGACCCTGCAGCAGGCTGCCAGCGGGCGCCTGGGCTTTTCGGTGAAGAAGACCATGACCCTGGCCCAGCGACTCTACGAGGCGGGCTACATCACCTATATGCGTACCGACTCCACCAACCTCTCGCAGGATGCGGTGGCCATGGCGCGCGAACATATCGAGCAGGAGTACGGCCAGCGCTACCTGCCCGAATCGCCGAACCGCTATTCGAGCAAGGAGGGTGCCCAGGAGGCCCATGAGGCGATCCGTCCGTCCGACGTGAATCGCCGCGCCGCCGACCTAGCGGGCATGGAGCGCGACGCCGAACGGCTCTACGAGCTGATCTGGCGCCAGTTCGTGGCCTGCCAGATGACCCCGGCCGAATACCTCTCCAGTAATCTCACGGTCGAAGCCGATGGCTACGAGCTGAAGGCCAAGGGGCGGGTGCTCAAGTTCGACGGCTACACCCGCGTCATGAAGCCGGCCGGCAAGAACGAGGACCAGGCGCTGCCGGACATTCCTGAAGGCACTCCCATGAAGTTGGCCTCGCTCGATCCCCAGCAGCATTTCACTAAGCCGGCGCCGCGCTACACCGAGGCGAGCCTGGTCAAGGAGCTGGAGAAGCGCGGCATCGGTCGCCCCTCGACCTACGCCTCGATCATCTCGACCATCCAGGACCGCGGCTACGTCAAGCTGGAGAGCCGGCGCTTCTATGCCGAGAAACTGGGCGACATCGTCACCGAGCGGCTCAAGGAGTCCTTCCCCGACCTGATGGACTACTCCTTCACGGCGCGCATGGAAGACAGCCTCGATGAAGTGGCCGAGGGCGAGCGCAACTGGCGCGAACTGCTCGACGCCTTCTACGCCGAGTTCCGCCAGGAGCTGGAATCGGCGGAGAGCGAGTCGGGCATGCGTCCCAACCAGCCGGTGCCCACCGACATCGACTGCCCCAGCTGCGGGCGCAAGATGCAGATCCGCACGGCCTCCACCGGGGTGTTCCTGGGCTGTTCCGGCTATAACCTGCCGCCCAAGGAGCGCTGCAAGACCACCATCGACCTGCTGCCCGGCGATGAGGCGGTACCCGCCGATGCCGGCGAAGAGGCCGAGACCCAGGCGCTGCGGGCCAAGCTGCGCTGCGGCAAGTGCGGCACGGCGATGGACAGCTACCTGATCGACGACAAGCGTAAGCTGCACATCTGTGGCAACAGCCCCGACTGCGACGGCTACGAGATCGAGCACGGCAAGTTTCGCCTCAAGGGCTACGAGGGGCCGACCATCGAGTGCGACAAGTGCGGCAGCGAGATGCAGCTCAAGTCTGGGCGCTTTGGCAAGTACTTCGGCTGCACCAACGAGGCGTGCAAGAACACCCGCAAGCTGCTGCGCAGCGGTGAGGTGGCCCCGCCGAAGATGGACCCCATCCCGATGCCCGAGCTGGCCTGCCAGAAGGTCGACGATCACTATGTGCTGCGCGACGGTGCCAGCGGCCTGTTCCTGGCGGCGAGCAAGTTTCCGCGCAACCGCGAGACGCGCCCGCCGCTGGTGGCGGAGCTCAAGCCCCACGCCGAGGCGCTGCCGGAGAAGTATCACTTCCTGCTCACCGCCCCGGAGCGCGATCCGGATGGCCGACCGGCGCAGATCCGCTTCTCGCGCAAGGCGAAAGAGCAGTTCGTGATGACCGAGGAAGAGGGCAAGGCCACCGGCTGGAAAGCGGTCTACGACAATGGCAGGTGGCAGGTGGAGGATAAGCGCAAGTGAACCCGAGATCCCGCACCAATCAGCTGCTCTACCAGGCCGAGCTGCTGCTGGACGTGGCGCCTGGCAGCGACGAGCACGCCCAGGCGCGGCGCATGGCCGCCGAAGAAGGGGCGCTCGCCCTGATCGAGCTGGCGCTGGAGTCGCTGCTGCGCGAAGTCACCGAGCATGCGCGGCTGGAGCGCCACGACTGGCGCGAACTCCTCGCCGCCCAGGGGCGCCGGTGGCCGAGCTGCAGCGGCTGCGCGAGCTGGCGGCCCGGCCGGAGAGCTGGCTCGGCTGGCTGGTAGGGCGTATCCAGGCGCTGCACGAGCCCCAGGGCGTGGCGCGCCGTACCAGCAGCGCGACGCCAGGGCTGATCGCCGTCGGCAGCGCCGCGGCTTTTGGCGACGAGCTGCGCACCTGCGTGCTGGAAGCCAAGCGGGAAATCCAGGCGCTGCGGGAAACCAGCGCCGAGTGGTAGCCTGCTGACCGGCGCGGCCCAGGCTGGCGCCGGTCTTTTACCTTCATTCCCTTGGCTTTCCCTCTCCAGGCTGGCCTACCCCCTCATGAGCCGGCTGCCTCAACGGCCGATGCGCTTCGTTGCTGTACCGTTCTCGTGTGACAGCACCCGTGTTAAAGCCTCCTGAGTCAGGCTCCTGTTACCGCTTCTCACTCTTGCTATCACGCCGCTATGCCGCTCATCGACGACCTGGCTGACGGCTGCAGTGGCGCTTTGTCGCTGGTTTTTTTAAACAGTTGTTTACACTCGCGCAACATCCCCCGCTTCGCTGATACGGCAAACCCATGAATCACAACGCATGGCGGCGATCGCTCATCGCCGTGGCGGTGACAGTCGCGCTGGTTCCCGCCGCCTGGTCGGCCAGTCTGTCGCTTGACCCCACGCTGCTGCCTGGCGGCCAGGCCGACTTTGTCCCGCTGGGGCGCGAGCTGCAGCGCCTGGCCCTGGCCGCGAGGCGCCGCGCCTGCTGGCAGCCCCGCGCGGCCAAGGCGTTAATCTGCCCGGCTGGGTGCGTCTGGACGAACCGCGCCTGATTCTTGCCGACGATCCGCTGCGCCACGCTGCCCTGGCCGAGGCCCGCCAGGTGGCGGTGCTGGGCCCCAGCCCCGCCGCCGAAACGCTGAGCGAGGTGCTGCAGGAGGCGGCCACCCGCCAGGGACTGCGGCTGACCACGGTCACGCTCGATGCTGGCGAGATGCCTTTGCCGTCACGCCTGGCCGGGCTCGAGGCGGTGCTGGTCCTGGCGCTGCCGTTGCACGACGACGAGGCCCAGCGCCGTCTGTTTCGGATGCTCAGCGAGGCGCGCATCGCCGCCCTGGCGCTAACCGATGCCGGACAGGTGGAGCGTGGTGCCTTGCTGTCGCTACCGAACGCGCTGGATGTCGACACCTTTCACCGCCAGCTGGCACTGCGCCTGGACGACGTGCTGGCAGGGCGAGCCCCGAGCCGATGGAGGCGCGGCCCACGCTGGGGCGCGCCTGGCTCAACCTGTCTACTGCGGCAGTGCTCGGCTGGAACCCTCCCTTCGATCTGCTCAGCCATGCCCGGCTGGTCGACGAGGCGCGGGCGGCAACGGCGGGCGATATGGCCCTCGACCAGGCCGTGGCGCTGGCGTTGGCCGACAACCTCGGCCTGGCCGTGTCGCGCCAGGCGGTCGAAGTGAATGCTTTCGAGCGGGACCAGGCGGCGTCACGCTGGCGCCCCAATCTTTACCTGGAAGCGACGGGGCGCCTGATCGACGAGGAGCGGGCGCGTGCCGCGCTTGGTCAGTCGCCGCAGCGGCGGGCCACGGCCGGCGCCGTGCTGGAGCAGCTGATCTTCTCCGAGCCGGCCATGGCCGCCGTGGCCATCAACGCCAGCCTTCACCTTGCCCGCCGCCAGGAATTGGAAGCTGAGACCCTCGACCTAGCGCTCGCGGTGGCCAGTGACTTCCTGCTGCTGCTGCGGCTCGACGCCCAGCGGCAGGTGCTCGACGCCGACCTCGAGCTGGCCCGCGCTCAGCGCGACCACGCGGCACGCCGCCAGGCGATCGGAGCGGTCGGGCGCGGTGAGCTGGTGCGCTTCGAGGCCGAGCTGGCCCAGGCTCGCGAGCGGTTGGAGCAGGTCGCCGCCGACCAGGCGCAGCTGCGCCTGGCGCTCAATCGCGGCCTGGGTCGCGATGCCATGGCGCCCTTGGTGCCGCACCCGCCTCAGCTCGACCGGCCCGAATGGCTGGGCAGCGATACCCGCTTTCTGCGCGTAGTGGAGAGCCAGGCTAGCCTGGTCGCCTGGCAGGAGGCGCTGCTGGCGACGGCGCTGGCGCAATCCCATGAGCTTGCTGCCCTAGGCCACCTGCGCGAGGCGGCCTCGCGCGAGCTCGAGTCGCGCAGGCGCGCCCTCTGGCTGCCCGAGCTCGGGCTTGAGGCGCGCTACACCACCGAGATTGGCCGCGGCGGCGAGGGTGACAAGGCTCCTTGGGAAGCGGGCGGCGGGCCGCAGTTGCAGCAGGGGGTTGCCATGCTGGAGCAACAGGGGTGCGCTTCCCGAGACGGGGCGCGACGAATGGAGCCTGGGGCTGTCGGCCCGCCTGCCGCTCTATGCGGGTGGGCGGCGCAGCATTGCCCGCGATCGCAGTGCGGCACAGCTGGAGCAGCTGCGGCTTGAGGATGCCGGGGCGCGCCAGGGGCTGGAAACTCGCCTGCGTGCCGCCACGGTGGAGCTTGCAGCGGCCTGGCGGCGCATTGGTCTGCGCGCCGAGGCGCAGGCCCACGCCGACGAAGCGTTGGCATTGGCCGAGACCGCCTGGCGCCAAGGCAGCCTGGAGCAGGTCGCGCTGCTCGACGCCCGTACCCTGGCGCGCCAGGCGGGGCTGGCCGCGGTCGAGGCGCGCTGGCAGTACCTGCAGGCCTTGGTCCACCTGCAGCGCGGGCTGGGCGTGGTGCCCGGGCCGCTCGATGCGCAGGACCGCGAGCGACTGGTCGGCCATGTCGGCGTCCTGCCTCTTACCGGGACACAGGAGTCGGCGCCATGAGCTGCATATCGAGACAACCGTCGCTGCCTCTTCCTCGGCATCGCCGCTGGCGCTGGGTGTTCCTGCTGGCGTGGCTGCCGTGGCTCTCCGGCTGCGAGGCACCGCCGGTCGAGGAGGAGCCGCTGCGCCCGGTGCGCACGCTGTTGGTGGAGGAGAGCGTGATGCAGGTGCAGCGTGAGATCCCCGGGCGGCTTGAGGCGATGGCCAACCGCCGCGTCAGCTTCCGCGTGGCTGGGCGCCTGGATGCGCTGCACGTGGTCACCGGCGACCTGGTGTCACCGGGGCAGCGCTTGGCCAGCCTGGATGCTGCCGATCTGTTCTTGCAGCGCGACCGCGCGGCGGCGGCGCTGGCTGCGGCCGAAGCGGGTGCCGCCAACGCCGAGTCGGAGTGGCAACGCGCCCGGCGGCTCTACGAGGCCGGCAGCGTGGCGGCACGCGAGCTCGATGCCGCCCGTGCCCAGGTCGAGGCCGCCCGTTCGCAGCGCCGCAGTGCTGGCGATGCGTTGGCGTTGGCACAGCGCCAGCTCGACTTCGCGCAGCTGGAGTCGCCGGGAGCGTGCCGCGTGGCCCAGCGCCTGGCAGAGAGCGGCGAGAACCTGGCGGCAGGACAGCCACTGCTGGTACTCGCCTGCGGTGAGGGCCTGGAGGTACGGGCATCTTTATCGGAAGACATGCTCGATCGCCTGGCGCCGGGCGATGAGGTGACGGTACGCCTACCGCTGCATGCGTTGGAACTGACCGGGCGCGTCCGTGAAATCGGCGTACCGGTGGACTCCCGCCAGGCGACCTGGCCGCTGCGTGTGTCGCTGGAGGGGCTGGGGAGGCGGAGCTTGCCTCGCTGCGCCCTGGCATGGCGGCGGAACTGAGTCTGCCCAGGCAGCGCGCGGCCGAGGCGGCGATCTGGGTGCCCATGCTGGCGGTGCAGCGTGACGCGCGCGGCACCTTCGTCTTCGTTGCCGAGCCCACGGCGGAGGTGCCCAACGGCAACGGCCGCGAGGCCGTCATTCGCCGCGTCGATGTCACGCTCGGCGAACGTCACGGTGATACGCTCCAGGTCAGCCAGGGCCTGGTGGCCGGCATGGCGCTGGTGATTGCCGGAATGAGCCGTATCCAGGAAGGCCAGCGGGTGCGGTTGCAAGACGTTCCGAGGAGAATTCGCCGTGACCCTGACCGAAGCCGCGCTGCGCTACAACCGGGTCACCATCGCCGGGCTGATGGTGGTGATGCTGGGTGCGTTCCTCAGCTATTTCAGCATTTCCCGCGCCGAGGACCCGGCCGTCACCGTGCGCGTGGCGCAGGTGGTCACCTACATGCCGGGCGCCACGCCGGAGCGGGTCGAACAGCTGATCACCGACCCGCTCGAAACCGCGATCATGGAGATGCCCGAGCTCGACTATGTGGAGAGCACGTCGCGGGCCGGGGTGTCGATCATCCGCGTGGAGCTGAGGCCGGACGTGCGCGACGTGCAGGCCGGCTGGGAGAAGCTGCGGCGCAAGATCAACGACAAGCGGCAGGCGCTGCCGAGCGAGGCGCTGGCGCCGATCATCAACGACGAGTTTGGCGACGTGTTTGGGATCCTGCTGTCGCTGACCGGCGAGGGCTACTCCCAGGCCGAGCTCAAGGAGGTGGCCGACGACGTGCGCGATCGCCTGCTGCGCCTGGCGGACGTGGCCAAGGTATCCATTCATGGCTATGCCGAGGAGCGCATCTTCCTCGACTACAGCGAGGCGCGCCTGGCGGAGCTGGGGGTCTCCCCCATGGCCTGGCGGAGCTGCTGGCGGCCCGCAACATCGTGCTGCCGGGAGGTGCGGTGCGCACCGAGCATGAGCGCATGGTGCTGGAGCCGACCGGCAACTTCGAGCGCATCGAGGACATCCGCACGGCGCTGGTGCCCCTGCCCGACGGGGCGCTGGTGCCGCTGGGTTCGCTGCTCGACGTGCGCCACGGCTACGCCGACCCGCCCATGACCCGCTATCACGCCAGCGGCGTGCAGGGCCTGGCGCTGGGCGTCGCCATGCGCGAAGGGGGCAATATCCTCGACCTGGGCGAGCAGGTGCAGTCGACCCTCGCGCGGCTCGAGCAGCGCTTGCCGATCGGGCTGGAGGTCGAGGTACTGGCCAACCAGCCGGAGCGCGTCAACGCCCGCATCAACGAATTTCTGGTCAATCTGCTGCAGGCGGTGGTGCTGGTCTGCGTGGTGATGCTGCTGTTCCTCGGCCTGCGTACCGGGCTGATCGTGGCCAGCCTGGTACCGGCCTCGATCCTGGCCTGTCTGGCCTTCATGGGGTTATTCGACATCGGCCTGCACCAGGTGTCGCTCGGCGCGCTGATCATCGCGCTGGGCATGCTGGTCGACAACGCCATCGTGATGGTCGAGTCGATCCAAGTCTCGGTGCGCGAGGGCAAGAGCGTGCGCGAGGCGGCGCTGGAAAGCGCCCGGCAGCTGCGCTTCCCCTGCTGACCGCCTCGCTGACCACCGCGGCGGCCTTCCTGCCGCAGTTTCTCGCCGTGTCGGACGTGGGGGAGTACACCCGCTCGCTGTTCCAGGTGGTCACCATCACGCTGCTCTCTTCGTGGCTGCTGTCGCTGACCATGATTCCGCTGCTGTGCGTGGCCTTCATCAAGGCGCACCCGGCCGCCAAGGCCTGCCCCGATTCTCCCGCTGCGCCGCAGGCGTCATCCGAAGAGGCGAAGCCCGCGACGTCGCGCAGCGAGCGGCTGGGCGCCGCGGTCTACGCCCGTTATCGGCGGCTGCTGCTCCTGCTGCTGCGGCAGCGGGCGCTGACCCTGCTGGTGGCCCTGGGCCTGCTCGGCCTGGCCTTCGTCGGCTTCGGGCAGCTGCCGAAGATCTTCTTTCCCCAGGCGGAGCGCACCATCGTCACGGTCGAGTTGAGGCTGCCCTATTCCGCGCCCATCGAACGCACCCGGGAGACGGTCGAGGCGATCGAGGCCTACCTGCAGGCACAGTTGATGGCCGAGCAGGATACCAGCGGTGCCTGGGTTCGTGACGGCATCACCCACTGGGGCAGCTTCATCGGCTTCGGCGGCGAGCGCTATATCATCAACCACGCGCCGGAGCCACCTAGCCCGGAATATGCCTTCCTGCTGCTGCAGGCCAACCGCTGGCAGGCGGTCAACGGCGTGATTGCCAAGCTAGACGCCTGGCTCGGTGATACCTTTCCCGACCTGAATGCCAGCGTGGAGGCGACCAGCTTCGGACCGCCGGTCACCGTGCCGTTGGCGATACGCCTCTCCGGCCATGACGAGCACGTGCTGCGCGAAATCGCCGCGGAGGTGCGTGAGCAGACCGCCGCGCTGGCGGGCACGCGCAACGTGCGCGACGACTGGGGCGAGTGGATCAAGCGGCTACGCATCGAGGTCGACCCGGCGCGAGCCCTGCGTGCGGGCATCACTGAACGCGACGTGGCGCTGAGCCTTCAGGCGGCGCTGTCGGGCTACTCCGTCGGCGTATTCCGCGATGGCGATGCGCTGGTGCCGATCCAGCTGCGCCAGCAGGGCGGCGAGCAGCGCAGCCTGGAGGCACTGGAGGGCCTGACGGTAATGCCGGCCGGCGGCGGCGAGGGCGTGCCCTGGCGCAGGTGGCTGAAGTCGTGCTCGAGTGGGGCCCGGCGCGGATCCTGCGAAGGGATCGCTATCGCACCATCAGCGTGGAAGCGGAGCTGGTCGAGGGGGTAACCGCCGCGGCCGCCGCTAGCGCGCTGCAGCCCTGGCTCGAGGCGCGCCAGGCGCACTGGCCCGAAGGCTATCGTTACGCCTTCGGCGGCGAAGTGGAGTCGTCGCTGATCGCTACGCGCTCGATCGTCGACAACATGCCCATCGGCGGCCTGGTGATCCTGCTGCTGCTGGTGATGCAGTTCAACTCGCTGCGCCGTCCGCTGATCATCCTCGCCACCATCCCGCTGTCGCTGATCGGGGTGATCTTTGGCCTGCTCGTCACCGGCTCGCACTTCGGCATCATGACCTTCCTTGGGGTGGTCTCGCTGGCGGGCATCGTGATCAACAACGCCATCGTGCTCGTCGATCGTATCGACCTGGAGATCCGCGAGGGCCGCACGCCTCA
This sequence comes from Halomonas sp. E19, assembly GCF_052439355.1. NCBI lineage: Bacteria > Pseudomonadati > Pseudomonadota > Gammaproteobacteria > Oceanospirillales > Halomonadaceae > Halomonas > Halomonas sp. E19. The sequence goes on from NZ_JBNFWU010000001.1 coordinate 951,392, forward strand.
GCAGGCGATTCTCGAAGCCGGCCAGCGCCGCCTGCGCCCGGTGGTGATGTCGACGCTGACCACCAGCGGAGGGCTGCTGCCGCTGTGGCTGGGCGGTGGGCTGCTGTGGGCGCCCATGGCCATCGCTATCATCTTCGGCCTGCTGGCCGCCTCGCTGATCACGCTGTGCGTGGTGCCGGTGCTCTATTCGCTGTTGATGCGGGTTCCGTTCAGCCAGGCGCAGCCTGGGCACACGGTGACTGTATAGATCGCCTAGAGTTGATATGCATCAAGTACCTGGCAAGGGCTTTGGCTAGGATGAAAGAAGCAACCGGTGACACAAACCGGGCATGACCATGGGGGAAGAGGCGATGCGCTTTCATCAAGTGAAGGAACTGGTTGACTGGGCGGCGGACTACCATGCGCGCCTGGCCGAGGAGTATGCTCGCATGGCGCAGAGCGGCGTCAACGACAGGGTGAGGATGGCCCTCGACTACCTGGCCGAGCGTGAGCGCAAGCTCCAGGGAGACCTGCTGGGCTACCTCGACGACGGCAGCGACCACACCGCGGTACTGACGACCTGGTTCGACGACCCTAACGACTTCCCTCATGCGCCGGTACTTGAACGTTTGCCGAAAGATGTCGATGGTGAGAGTGTGCAGAGCGTGCTGGCCATGGCGCTGACGGCTCATCGCACCTTGCAGGACATGTACGCGCACCGGGCCGAGACCGCTGGCGGCAACGACGAAAGGGCCTTCTTCGAGTCGCTGTCGGCCGGCCACGAGGCCGAGGTGCGACGCATCGCCCGCGATATGCAGCGTCTCGAAGATTATTAAGGAGGCACCATGTCGGAACAACTTCTCTCACCCAAGATGCTGGGCTACTGGACCCGCGAGCAGTTGCACGATGCACCGGATGAATCGGGCATCTATTGTGTCTTTCGTGCAGCCAAGGATCCGGAAACCGACGACATGGATGTCCAAGAGCTGCTCTATGTCGGTGAGCATCGCAGCGCCCGCTACGGGCTTGAACATCATCAGGATCACGACAGGTGGCAGGCCTTCTTGCAGCCCGGCGAGGAGCTCTGGTATGCCGTGGGTCTCTCCGGGCATGCCAACCGCGAGCGCCTCGCGGCGGCGATGATCAATGCCCATAAGCCACGTTTCAACAACGCCAGCGAGTACCGCGACCACTTCCCGTTCGATGAGACGACGGTGCACATCTACGGCAAGAAGCACAAGCTGCAGAGCATCTTCACCGTGGAGCGACAGGCGTAGCCTTATTCTCCCGCCTGGCCAACGGCGCCCCGCAGGTCTGTCCTGCGGGGCGCCGTCGTTTCACGGCGCCTGGCGTAAGTTGGAGGAGGACGTCAAGCGTGCCGGCGCAGGAGGTTCGGGTCGCCCTCCCCGCACAGCGCCTGCTGCTCCGCCTCGTCGAGCAGGCTATCGAGGTCGACCCCGGCCACTTCGCTTACGGCTTCCAGCACGTGGGCCCAGGTCGCACGATTAGCGAACAGCATGCCGAAGGTGTCCAGGGTGCCGCCGCGGTTGCGGTAGCCGAGGAAGCGCGACTGTTCGCCGCTATCGAGCGCTCGCAGTACGCCGATCAGCGCCTCCGGACGGCAGTGGCTGAGAAAGACCCGCGGGCCTACCGACGGTACCAAGGCGCTTAGGCGGCACTGGCTGAGGGTGACCTCGGCTTCGCGCTCATCACGGGCCAGGCGCAGCTTGCCGGGCTCCTGAATGACGAACAGGCTGGCGGCGACATTGGCGCGCTGCAGGCGTTGCAAGGCTTTTTGCATTTCCACTAGCTGGTAGGCGCCTACGGCAAACAGCTGTACCGCGGCCTGGCCGGACGCAGTGAGACAGAGGATACCGTCATCGGCCAGTGCCTGAGCCTGCGCCGCGTCGAGAACCACGGGCAGGGCGTTCTTGGGCACCACCATGACACCGACTCTGCCGCGGCTACGGTAGAGCGACAGCAGCGCCTGGCAGGCGCTGGGCGCATCCACCGGGAACAGGGTGGGCGCCACATCGTCCATCTCGCCTAGCCAGGCTTCGCACAGGGTGGGGTCCTGGTGGGACTGCTCGTTCTTGCCGTTTTCCCAGGTATGGGAACTTGCCAGTACCGGCACCGAGAGCCAGCCAGGTTCGCTGCCGGCCTCGCGCTGGTGGCGGGCGAAGAGGATCTCCTGGCGCATGGCGCCCAGCATTTTGACCGCGAAGGCCTCGTAGGAAGCCACCAGGTTCAGGCCCTGCTTGTTGGCCAGGGCGGCGCTGACCACGGCTTCTTCGTTCAAGGCAGTGATCACCGCCCCGTCGAGGGCTTCCGCTACCTCGGGCTCCGGGTCGGTGACGCGGTGCTTGAGCCGATCGAGGGTGCGATTCAGTCGGTTGCTGCGCATCTCGTCGGGGTTGCCCACGCGCACGCGCAGCTGCGGGTTGGCCTCCACCAGCTGGCAGAACAGCGAATCGATGGCGGCCATGGGGGAGAGCGTCTCCCCGATGGCGTAGTCGCCGGGCGTCGGCAGGACGGGCAGGGCCACCGAGGCGACGGCCAGGGATGCTCTCGCTCCTTGGGCCGGCCGCTCAGGGCATGGTCGTTCAGCTCGGCCAGCGCCGCGCGAAGCTCATCGGTGGGCACGAACAGCGCGGCGGCTCCGGCGTTGAAGCGCTTGCGGGCAGCGGCGTCATCGGCCGGGTTCTGTCCCAGTGGCAGGTTGTGGGCGGCATTGGTGCCGGCGCCGGGAAAGCCGTAGCCCTTCACGGTCTCGGCAATCACGTAGGGCAGGCGCAGCGGGTAGTGCCCATGGCCCTCGCGCAGCGCCTCGGCTTGCGCCGCCAGCTCTTCCTCTGCGCTGATGATGGCCCAGGCAAAGGCTGCCGGATCACGGCCGTCGATGGTCAAGGGGCGAAGCCGTTGAGGATGAGGTGCTCTTCGAACCAGTGGGTGCCCCCGGCCTGGCTCATGGTGGTGCGCTGATCGATCCTTCGCCCGTTGGCGATCATGATGGGCACCACGGGGCCGCTGTCCTCGGCGCGCCACCAGCGCGGCATCCAGTCGCTGCCGCGCTGCTCTTCGAAGGCGCCGTCGCTCAGGAACGCCACCAGCCGCTGGCCGGGCAGCGGCATGTGCCCGTATTGCAGTCCGGCGAAGCCGAGGTAGCCGCCCTCGCTAAGGCCGCCGGCGGTATGGGCATTGACATGGCTGCCCAGCGGCGAGAGCGGCTGGCCGCTAGGGCCCACGCCGCAATGATAGAAATCGTTCACCAGGCGGGTCAGGCCCGCCTCGTCGAGGCCGTAGCGCTCGGCATGGGCAGGCGTCATGTTGTCTACCAGCACGTTGGTGGCGTCGATGGCGGCCACGCAGTGCCCTTGCCCCATTAGCCAGCTGCGCGTCATCTCGGTCAGGCTGTTGGCCAGCAGGTAGCCGACGTAGGCAGGTACCATGTTGAGCGCACCGCCAGTGTGGCCTTCCGGCGTGGGCTTGAAGTCAGCCTGGGCCAGTGCGGCGCCATCCAGGCGGACCCGCTGCGCATAGGTCATGTGCGCCACCAGCCACATGCCCATGTTGGTCAGCCGATCGGCGGCATGCAGCTTGGCCAGCCAGCGCTTCCGGGCGGCCGCGGACGAGGCATGCCGCTCGAGCAGGCCGGCGATGGCGGCCTGGGTCACGGGACTGTGCACGACTTGGCCATAGCCCTTGGCCCAGGAGGTGAAATCGGGATCCCGCTCTCCGGCAGGGTGCTGCGCTGAACGGTGAGGAATGTCATTACCGCGGGGTAAAGCCATGAGGCGTGCTCCTTGATCCAACGCAAACCGGGTGGCGAAACCAGCTTTAAGATTAGCGTTTTCAGTGGCGAAGGCCATTGATGCTGGTCATGGCAGGTCCGGGAGTGCCACGTTGTGTTCAGCTGCGCTAGTATTTCGACTGACAGCCACGGGTGGATAGGATATAAAGCGCCCTGATGTCAGCTGTTCGTCTCTCACCGAGCGAGGTGCCGATGAAACCCGTTTCACGACGCCGCTTTGGTCAACTCGCCCTGGCTGCGCCCCTGCTGCTGCTGGCGGGTGGCAAGGCGCAGGCGAATCTGATCGAGACCGTGCTCTCCAGGGCCCACCTGCCTCGTCACGATGACGAACTCTGGGTGCTGGTGGAGGACCGCGACGCTTCCCTGAGCGTCTACCGAGGCAACCTGCTTGTCGAGCGCTTCTTCCCCATTTCGCTGGGTCGCTCGGGGGCCAGCCTTGAACGGGTTCAAGGCGGAAACGTGACGCCAAAAGGGGAGTTTCGCGTCAATCGCTTCAATATGGCGAGCGACTGGCACATCTTCATCGGCCTGGATTATCCTACGCCGTCGCACGCGCGCATGGCCCTGGAATCAGGGCTTTACACCGAGCGAGATTACGCAGATTATTTCGCCTATTATCGGCGCCATGGGTACCCGCCGCAGCAGACCGTGCTGGGGGCTTCATCGGGATCCATGGGGTCGGTAAGGGGACCCCGCGGTGCATGCCAGCTACCACTGGACCCAAGGGTGTGTAGCGGTGACCGACACGCAGATCGAGAGGCTCACCGAGCTGATCGACATTGGCACTCGCGTCGTCATCCGCTAGGCTCAAGATACGCAAGGGACATTTCGAGCTATGGACAAGCGCCGTTGGGTATTATAAAACAGCGTTTGATTCCTGTGCTTGGCAGCATACGCTGCAAGAATCCTGCACTCTGCAGGATAGCCTGTAAGCTCAGGCTTCATTAACGCCGCTGTACTTAACCATGTGCAGTACCAAGGAAGACTCAAGGAGAACACCATGACTCTGAAGACCACCCTGAAGCTGACCGCCGCCGCTGCTTCTCTGGCCATCCTGGCCGGTTGTGCCAGCAACGCTGCTCTGGACGAAGTCCGTCAGACTGCTGAATCTGCCCAGGCCGACGCTGCAGAAGCTCGCAGCATCGCCACTCAGGCTCAGAACACTGCCAACCAGGCGCAGCGTGACGCCCAGGCGGCTCTGCAGATGTCCGAGCAGAACCGTGACGAAATGAACCGCATGTTCCAGCGCTCCATGCAGAAGTAATTCTGCTTGTGGCGCCGGCGCTGCCCCAGGCAGTGGCGGTACTGCAGAAAGAGAAAACCCCGCCTTGGCGGGGTTTTCTCGTTTCGGGCGGTGCCGTTTCTACAGCTGGCTGACTTCCAGCTCGGAGAACAGCCCATGGTGCTGGCTGATCTCCAGTTCATTGAACAGGCCTTCTAGCTGGGGCTCGGCCGCCGGTGCGGTCTCTTCCTCGGCAACCTGCAGCAGCGACACCAGCATGCCGTTGGGCTGCTCGACCACGCGACGTAGCTGGGCGTAGTCGATCGGCGGATGCGTCTCTCCGAAGGTGCTGGCCACCACTTCCATGGCGTTGATGATCGGTTCGAAGTTGCCCTGGTTCTCCTCCAGCTGAGGGAAAGATTGGGCATAGAGGATGCCGTCGGCCGACCAGGCGGCCTTGAACGGCTGGTCAATGATGTTGACCTGGGTGCCGCTCGGCACGCGCTCGTAGAGCGACTCGATATCCTCGGGGTACATGCGGATGCAGCCGCGACTGGCGCGCATGCCGACGCCTTCGGGCCTGTTGGTGCCGTGGATCAGGTAGCTTGGCAGGCCGAGCAGGATCGCATGACGGCCCAGCGGGTTGTCGGGGCCAGGCGGTACCACCGCGGGCGGCGGCTCGCCGCGGGCGGCGGCTTCCTCGCGCATGGAGCGGGGCGGCGACCAGTGCGGATCCTTCACCTTGATGGTGGTGCGGGTCACGCCTACCGGGGTGGCGAAGCCGTCGCGACCGATGCTGATCGGGTAGGTCTCGACGATGCCGGGCCGGGAGTAGTAGTAGAGGCGCAGTTCGGAGAGGTTGACCACGATGCCTTCGCGCGGCGCATCCGGCAGGATGTGCTTGGCCGGGATCACCACCTCGGTACCGGGGCAGGGCGCCCAGATGCTCACATCGGGGTTGGCCATGCGCATCTCTTCATAGCCGGCGTTATGACGGCGCCCGATGTCGATCAGGGTGTCGCCTTCTTCCACGGTGGTGGTATAGATCTCACCGATGACGTTGCCTTCTTCGGGAAGGAAGAAATGGCCGCGGGGCAGCTGCCTCTCCTCGGCGATCGCGGAAGTCGCCAGCAGAGCGGCGAGACCGAGCAGGGCGGCACCAAAACCATATCGCTTGGCCAGTGTAGGGATGTTCATCTACGTCTTGTACCCATCGTGAGAGTCCTCGACGGCGATGTGGCGTCGAAGACGGTCATGCGCCGCTCCTTGGGAGAGGCGCGTTAAGTGTCCAGGCTGCGGTTGAGACACCTGCCGATATTATAGCGTTCCGGGCGGCGGGGGAGTCTTTACCGTCGCCCGGTGATGATGTCGCCTAGGCGGCGTGCTGCTTGCGGTTGAGTTCGTCGAGGAGGCCTTCCACCGCCTCGAAGCGCGACTCGGGGTGTTCCATGTCGGCCTCGAAGCGCAGGGTGTCGCTGCCGTCGAGGCGATAGCGCTGCGATTGGCGCTGGATCAGTGAGACCAGCGTGAGAGGGTCGACGCTGGTCTGCGGGGCGAAGATGACACGGCCCTTGGCCGGGCCGGCCTCCAGACGGGCGATGCCCAGCCGCTCGGCGCGCTGGCGCAGTCGCGTCTGGCGTATCAGGGTCTTGACCGGCCCCGGCAGCAGGCCGAAGCGGTCGATCATCTCCACCTGCAGCTCCTTGAGCTCGGCTTCGTCGGCGGCGCTGGCAATGCGCTTGTACATCACCAGGCGCTGCTGCACATCGGGCAGGTAGTCGTCTGGGATCAGGGCCGGCAGGTTGAGGCTGACCTCGACCCCTTCGTTCAGCGGGGTTTCGATGTTGGGGGTCTTGCCGGCACGAATGGCGGCCACGGCGCGGTCGAGCATTTCCATGTAGAGGGTATAGCCGATGGCCTCCATCTGGCCGCTCTGCTCCTCGCCGAGCAGTTCGCCGGCGCCGCGGATCTCCATGTCGTGGCTGGCCAGGGTGAAGCCGGCGCCGAGGTCGTCTGCGGCTGCGATGGCCTCCAGGCGCTTGACGGCATCCTTGCTCATCACTCGCGGTGGTGGGGCGAGCAGGTAGGCGTAGGCCTGATGGTGGCTGCGCCCCACGCGGCCGCGCAGCTGGTGTAGCTGGGCCAGGCCAAACTTGTCGGCCCGCTCGATGATGATGGTGTTGGCGCTGGGCACGTCGATGCCGGTCTCGATGATGGTGGAGCACACCAGCACGTTGTAACGCTTGTGATAGAAGTCGGACATCACCCGTTCCAGTGCTCGTTCCGGCAGCTGGCCGTGGGCCACCGCCACGCGCGCCTCCGGCACCAGGGTGCGGATCGTCTCGGCCGCGGTCTCGATGGTCTTGACCTCGTTATGCAGGTAGTAGACCTGGCCGCCGCGCAGAATCTCGCGCAGGATGGCTTCCTTGATGATCGATTCGTCGCGCTGCTGCACGAAGGTCTTTACCGACAGCCGGCGTGCCGGCGGCGTGGCGATGATCGAGAGGTCGCGGATGCCGCTCATGGCCATGTTGAGGGTACGCGGGATCGGCGTTGCGGTGAGGGTCAGGATGTCGATCTCGGCGCGCAGCTCCTTGAGCCGCTCCTTCTGGGCGACGCCGAAGCGGTGTTCCTCGTCGATGATCAGAAGGCCCATGCTGGGCAGCTTCATCGACTTCGACAGCAGCTTGTGGGTACCGATCACGATATCGGCCTGGCCGCTCTCGATGCGCTTGAGCGAGGCCGCCTGGCCCTTTCCGGCGGTGAAGCGCGAGACCAGCTCGATCTGTACCGCGGTATCGGCGAAGCGGTCGCGGAAGTTCTCGTAGTGCTGGCGGGCGAGCAGGGTGGTGGGCACCAGCACTACCACCTGACGCCCCGAGTGCACGGCGAGGAAGGCGGCGCGCATGGCGACCTCTGTCTTGCCGAAGCCGACATCGCCGCATACCACGCGATCCATGGGGCGCGGCGCGGTCATGTCGTCGATGACCGCAGCGATGGCGGCGCGCTGGTCGGCGGTCTCCTCGAAGGGGAAGCTGGCGGCGAAGCGAGCATAGTCCTGGTCCGGCGGCGCGCAGGCAAAGCCCGGCTTGGCTTCGCGGCGGGCGTAGACGTCGAGCAGCTCGGCGGCGGTGTCGCGGATCTTTTCGGCGGCCTTGCGGCGTGCCTTGTCCCACTGGTCGGATCCCAGTCGATGCAGCGGTGCCAGCTCATCGTCGGCGCCGGCGTAGCGGGAGATCAGCTGCAGGTTGTCGACCGGTACGTAGAGCTTGGCGCCGTCGGCGTACTCCAGCGCCACGAACTCGGCCGCCTGGCCACCGGCCTCGAGCCGCTCCAAGCCACGGTAGCGCCCCACGCCATGGGTCTGGTGGACCACCGGCGCGCCGGGGCGCAGCTCGGCGAGGTGGCGAATGGCCAGCTCGCCCATGTCGGTGGCCTTTTCACGGCGGCGGCTCTGGCGCACCACGTCGCCGAACAGCTCTGTCTCGCTGATCACGGCGAGATCGGGCTGCTCCAGCCACAGCCCGGAGGTAAGGTCGCCCTCGGTGATGGCCATGCGGGCGGCGTGCTCAAGGAAGGCTTCGAAACTGGGCACATAGGCCAGTTCGAGGTTGAGCAGGGCCAGGGTTTCCTCTAGGGCTTCGCGGCGTCCGCGCGATTCCGCCACGAACAGCACCCGGGTGCTGGGCTGGGCGTCGAGGAATTGCTGAAGGGCGGCCAGGGGCTGCCGGGCGCGCGCATTGATCGCCACGCTGGGCAGCGTACGCTGTGCCGGGCGCAGAGCGTGGCGATGGGTCTCCTCGTCGATCAAGGCGATGCGCGGGTAGTGCTTGATCGAGGCGAACACGTCCGCTACCGGGAAGAAGGCGCGCTGGGGCGGAAGCAGGGGGCGCGTGGGATCGACGCGCAGGTTGTCGTAACGGCTTTCGATGGCGGCCCAGTGGTGTTCGGCGGCCTCGAACAGGCCGGGTAGCAGGGCCACCCGGGTGCCTTCGGCCAGGTGATCGAACAGCGACGCTGTCTCCTCGAAGAATAGCGGCAGGTACTGCTCGAGCCCGGGGGCGGGGATGCCCTTGAGCGCGTCGACATAGAGCGGGCACTGCCGCGGGTCGACGTCGAACAGCGTCTCGAACCCTTCGCGGAAGCAGGCGATGGCGCTGCGTGCCAGGGAGTACTCATGTGCCGGCAGCAGTTCGACCCGCTCGACCTTGTCCTGGCTGCGCTGGGTGTCAGGGTCGAAGCGGCGCAGGGTATCGATCTCGTCGTCGAACAGGTCGATGCGCAGCGGCCCTTCGCTGCCCATGGGGAACAGGTCGATCAGTGCGCCGCGCAGGGCGTACTCGCCTGGCTCGTAGACCGTTTCCACGGCCCGATAGCCGGCCCGCGACAGGCGATCGCGGAAATTCTCGCGATCGAGACGCATGCCGACCTCCAGCGTCAGAACGCGCCCGGCAATGTAGTCCACCGGCGGCAGGCGCTGCATCAGCGTATTGATCGGCACAAGCACGATGCCGTGCTCGCCGTCCTGCAGCCGGCGCAGCGTACGCAGCCGAGCCGAGATGATCTCCTGATGCGGCGAGAAACTGTCGTAGGGCAGCGTTTCCCAATCGGGGAAGGCCAGTACCGGTACCCGGGCGAAGGCGTTGAGGTCGTTCTCCAGGCGCTGGGCGCCAGCCGTGTCGGCGGTGATGATCAGCAGTGGGGCGTCGTCGGCCAGGCGCGCCAGGGCCAGCGCGATGCCGGCGCCGGCCGGGCGCTGCCAGTAGAGCGTGTCGCGAACGCCGGAAGGGCGGGGAGGGTCGAGCAGCGAAAAATTGGGCATGGCGTCGTCATGACTTCGTCTAGGCGCACGGGGTCCAGGCGCGCGGGAACTCCTGCCCGAGCGTGTGTCGCAGTGGGTTTTTTCAAGAAAGGGGAACATAACAGCCTGGCTGTGCGCTTGTAGTCAACCCCCAATTTCTGTAATCCCCTTACATCGCCTGCGACCATACTGCGATTGCCCCTGCCGGAACCGACCGGGATAATGACCGTTGAATTCAGATCATGAGAGAGGCTTCACGTGAGTCAACAACCCCTCGATACCGTCTTTCAGGAATGGCACGACAATCAGGCGCTCGCCGAGCAGATGATTCCGCTGATCGGCAGTCTCTATCGCCACAACAACGTGGTGACCACTCTCTACGGGCGCTCGCTGTTCAACCGTTCGGTGATTCGCATCCTGAAGGACCACCGTTTCGTCAGAAAGGTCGAGGGGACAGAGCTTTCCGTCAGCGATACCTTCCCGCTGGTGAAGGCTATGGCCGAACTCAACCTGGGGCCGGCGCATGTCGACGTGGGCAAGCTCGGGGTGGCCTTCAAGAAGCGCGGCGGTGGTGACGTCAAGGCCTTCCTGCTCGAAGAGCTCGCCGAGATCGTCGATGCGCACGACCCAAGCGGCAGCAACGGCCAGTCCAAGGACGTGGTGCTCTACGGCTTCGGCCGCATCGGCCGACTGCTGGCTCGGGTGCTGGTCGAGAAGGCGGGCGGCGGTAACCTGCTGCGCCTGCGCGCCATCGTCGTGCGTGGCCGCGGCGATATCGCCAAGGATCTGGAGAAGCGCGCCAGCCTGCTGCGTCGCGACTCCGTGCATGGGCCCTTCGACGGCACCATCAGCGTCGACTACGAGGCGCGCACCATCACCGCCAACGGTAACGTGATCCAGGTGATCTACGCCGATTCGCCGAGCGAGATCGACTATACCGCCTACGGCATCGACAACGCCGTGGTGGTTGACAACACCGGGATCTGGCGCGACGAGGCTGGGCTAGGCCAGCACCTGCAGTGCAAGGGCGTTTCCAAGGCGCTGCTCACCGCGCCGGGCAAGGGCGACATCAAGAACATCGTGTTCGGCATCAACCACGGCGATATCGAAGCGAGCGACACCATTCTGTCGGCCGCTTCCTGTACCACCAACGCCATTGTGCCGGTGCTCAAGGTGCTCAACGATGAGTACGGCATCGAGGTCGGCCACGTGGAGACGGTGCATGCCTACACCAACGACCAGAACCTGATCGACAACTACCACAAGGGCGATCGCCGCGGTCGCAGCGCGCCGCTCAACATGGTGCTGACCGAGACTGGTGCGGCCAAGGCCGTGGCCAAGGCGCTGCCGGAGCTGGCCGGCAAGCTGACCGGCAACGCCATCCGCGTGCCGACGCCGAACGTTTCCATGGCGATTCTCAACCTCACCCTGGGGCGCGACGCCGATGCAGCGACCCTGAACGACTACCTGCGCCGTATGTCGATCGATTCGGCCTACCAGAAGCAGATCGACTACGTCGACTCGCCCGAGGTGGTCTCGACGGACTTCGTCGGCAACCGCCATGCCGGGATCGTCGATGCCAAGGCGACCATTGCCAATGGCAAGCATGTCGTGCTGTACGTGTGGTACGACAACGAGTTCGGTTACAGCTGCCAGGTGGTGCGCATCCTGCAGCACATCTCCAACGTGCATTTCCTCAAGCTGCCGCGCGCTCAGGCGTAAGCGCGCTCTCTTGTGCAGGCAATCCCGACCCATAAGGTCGGGATTGCCATGATGCACGTCATTTCTCCCGTTGTTTTTCTTCCACAGCCGCGCTGCGGGCCGGTCTCGCCGATTCCTTGCCATGGCCCATGGCGAGCGCGTTTCAACGCCCATTGAACCCTTGTCGCGCCTGGCGCCAAGCGGAGTCCTTTGACGTTTGGCCACCTTTGGCCGTGTGGTCATTGGACGCACTTATCTTTATAATGCGGTGGATTTTTCGGGGTGGTTCGAGCTGGCTCGAGCCTGACTGGTAACGTACTGACCTAACAAGAATTCGAATCCAATCGAACCCCTTTTCTTCGTTTATCCGATCCATCAACTGGGCGAGACTATGATCGAAGTCAAGAAAGGCCTGGATCTCCCCATCATGGGGGCGCCCGAGCCGCGCATCGACACTGCGCGTCCCGTGCGTCACGTGGCCATCCTGGGCACCGACTACATCGGCATGAAGCCGACTATGGAAGTTCGGGAAGGGGACAAGGTGAAACTGGGCCAACTCCTTTTCACCGACAAGAAGAACGAAGGCGTACGCTTCACGGCCCCGGCTGCCGGTGAAGTCGTCGCCATCAACCGCGGCGAGAAGCGCAAGCTGCTTTCCGTGGTGATCAAGGTAGACGAGAGCGAAGAGGCGGTGGCCTTCACCGCCCATGGCCGCGACAAGCTCGAGAGCCTCGAGCGTCAGGCCGTCGTCGATCAGCTCGTCGACTCTGGTCTGTGGACGGCGCTGCGCACCCGTCCTTTCTCCCGCACTCCCGCCATCGACAGCATCCCTGCCGATATCTTCGTCACCGCCATCGACACGCATCCGCTCAGCGCAGATCCGGCACTGATCATCAGCGAGGAGGCGAGCGCCTTCGAAGACGGGCTGAAGGTGCTGGCGCGGCTGACCAAGGGCAAGGTCTTCCTGTGCACGGCGGCCAATGCTTCGATTCCGGGCGCCAACGTCAAGGGCGTTCAGGTCGAGACCTTCGGCGGCCCGCACCCCGCCGGCCTGGTCGGTACCCATATCCACTACCTCTCGCCAGTCGCCCTGCACAAGCGGGTATGGCACATCGGCTACCAGGACGTGATTGCCTTCGGCAAGCTGTTCGCCGAGGGCCGTATCGACGTGTCCCGGATCGTCGCCGTGGGTGGTCCGCGGGCCGAGAAGCCGCGCCTGCTGCGTACCCGCATCGGTGCCAGCACCGAAGAGCTGCTCGCCGGTGAGATCCTGCAGCCCGAAGACACGCGCGTGATCTCCGGCTCGGTGTTCTCCGGCACCACCTGCGAGGGCGGCCTGCGCTACCTGGGCCGGTTCCACAACCAGGTCTCGCTGCTCGAAGAAGGCAACAAGCGCGAGTTCATGGGCTGGCTCTCGCCGGGCAGCAATCGTCACTCAATCCTGGGTATCTACCTGTCCAAATTCAAGGGACTCAGCAACTACGCACCGAACACTTCGACCAACGGGTCGGAGCGCGCGATGGTGCCGGTGGGGGCCTACGAGCAGGTGATGCCGCTGGATATCCTGCCGACCCAGCTGCTGCGTTCGCTGATCGTGGGCGATATCGAGACGGGCATGCAGCTTGGGTGCCTGGAGCTGGATGAAGAGGACCTGGCGCTGTGCACCTACGTGTGCCCGGGCAAGTACGAGTACGGTCCCATCCTGCGTGACAATCTCACCATGATCGAGAAAGAGGCCTGATGATGGGTATCCGACAGACACTCGACAGTCTCGAGCCGCATTTCCACAAGGGTGGCAAGTACGAAAAGCTCTATCCGCTGTACGAAGCCGTGGATACGATCTTCTACTCGCCGCCCAGCGTCACCAAGACCACCGCCCACGTGCGTGACGGCGTCGATCTCAAGCGCATCATGATCACCGTGTGGCTGTGTACCTTCCCGGCGATGTTCTTCGGCATGTGGAACGCCGGCTGGCAGACCAACATGGCCATTGCCGAAGGCTATGCGTCCCTGGGCGGCTGGCGCGAAGCCATCGTGATGACCCTGACGGCCGGCTATGAGCCGGGCAGCCTGTGGTCCAACCTGGTACTTGGTGCGACGTACTTCCTGCCGATCTACCTGGTGGTGTTCGTGGTCGGGGGCTTCTGGGAAGTGCTGTTCGCCATCAAGCGTGGCCACGAGGTCAACGAAGGTTTCTTCGTTACCTCCGTGCTGTTCGCGCTGATCCTTCCGGCTACCATCCCGCTGTGGCAGGTGGCGCTGGGCATCACCTTCGGCGTGGTGATCGGCAAGGAGATCTTCGGTGGTACCGGCAAGAACTTCCTCAACCCGGCGCTGACCGGACGTGCCTTCCTCTACTTCGCCTACCCGGCACAAATTTCGGGTGACGAGGTGTGGGTAGCCGCAGACGGCTATTCCGGTGCTACGCCGCTCTCCATCGCCTTCCAGGAAGGCATGGCCGACCTGAGCAGCCAGTACAGCTGGTGGGATGCCTTCATCGGCTTCGTACCGGGCTCGGTGGGTGAGGTCTCCACGCTGGCGATCTTCATCGGCGCTGCCGTGCTGCTGTGGACCCGGATCGCCTCCTGGCGAATCATGCTCGGGGTATTCCTCGGCATGGTCGCGACCAGTGCGCTGTTCAACTTGATCGGTTCCGACACCAACCCGATGTTCGCCATGCCTTGGTATTGGCATCTGGTGGTAGGCGGCTTCGCCTTCGGCATGGTCTTCATGGCCACCGATCCGGTGTCCGCGTCCATGACCAACCAGGGGCGGCTGATCTTCGGTGCCCTGATCGGCGTCATGACCGTGCTGATCCGCGTGGTGAACCCGGCGTTCCCCGAAGGCATCATGCTGGCGATCCTGTTCGCTAACCTGTTTGCTCCGCTGATCGACCACTTCTTTATACAGGCCAACATCAAGCGCCGCGTTCAGCGCACCGGTGTGCCGGCCGAGGAGACTGCCTGATGGCCCAGAGCAACAACTCCATCAAGAAGATCCTGACGGTGGCGTTCGCACTCTGTATCGTGTGTTCCGTCATTGTCTCGACTGCCGCGGTGGCGCTGCGCCCGATGCAGCAGCTCAACGTGGAACTCGACCGCAAGACCAACATTCTTCGCGTCGCCAACCTCTATGAGCGTGGCATCAACGTGGAAGAGGCCTTCGCCGAGATCACGCCGCGCGTGGTGGATCTGCGCACCGGTGAGTATACCGACCAGTTCAACCCGGAAACCTTCGACCACTTCCAGGCGGCACGCGACCCGGCAACCGGACGCACGCTGTCCGGCGACCGCGATATCGCCGGCCTGACTCGCGTCGAGAACTTCGCCACCGTCTACCTGGTAGGCAATCCCGACAGCCCTGACCAGATCATCCTGCCGATTCGCGGCCAGGGCCTGTGGGGGCTGATGCGTGGCTACATGTCGATCGAAGGCGACGGCAACACCATCGTCGGTATCACCTACTACGAGCACAGCGAAACCCCGGGGCTTGGCGCCGAGGTGAACAACCCGCGCTGGCAGGCTCAGTGGGAAGGCAAGCAGATCTTTGCCGACGAGCAGAGCGTGGCGCCGGCCATTCGTGTGGCGCGCGGCAGCGGCACAGGCGATCACCAGGTGGATGGTCTTTCGGGTGCTACCCTGACCTCCAATGGTGTGACCAACATGCTGCAGTTCTGGCTGAGCCCGGAAGGCTTCGGTGAGTATCTGGCAAGATTCCGTGCAGGAATCGAGCCGGAGGAAGCTCAGGAAGCCGACGTCGAACTCGAAGCTGAAGCGTAAGGAGCCTGACCATGTCAGCCGTGTCTCCCAAGGGCGTCCTCACGACCCCGATCTTCAACAACAACCCCATCGCGCTACAGGTGCTAGGCATCTGTTCCGCGCTGGCGGTAACGACCAGCATGAGCGTATCGCTGGTCATGACGCTGGCCGTTATCTTCGTGACGGCCTTCTCCAACCTCTTCGTGTCGCTGATCCGGCACCACATTCCTTCCTCGATCCGCATCATCGTGCAGATGACCATCATCGCATCACTGGTCATCGTGGTGGACCAGGTGCTGAAGGCGTTCGCCTATGAAATGTCCAAGCAGCTGTCGGTGTTCGTGGGCCTGATCATTACCAACTGTATCGTCATGGGTCGTGCCGAAGGCTTCGCCATGCAGAACAGCCCCGGACTGTCGTTCCTCGACGGCATTGGCAACGGTCTGGGCTACGGCTTCATCCTGATGGTGGTTGGCTTCTTCCGCGAGCTGTTCGGTGCCGGCAGTGTGTTCGGCTTCACCATCCTGAGCCCGGTACAGGACGGCGGCTGGTACGTGCCCAACGGTCTGATGCTGCTGCCGCCCTCGGCGTTCTTCATCATCGGCCTGATCATCTGGGCACTGCGCGCAGCGCACCCGGAGCAGGTTGAGGAGAACGAGTTCAAGATGAAGCACAATACCGAGCCGAAGGAGGCTGTGTAACATGGAGCACTATATTAGCCTTTTCGTTGCTTCGGTCTTCGTCGAAAACCTTGCCCTGGCGTTCTTCCTCGGCATGTGTACCTTCCTGGCGGTTTCCAAGAAGGTGTCGGCGGCGTTTGGCCTTGGCATCGCGGTCATCGTGGTACTGACCATCTCCGTGCCCGTCAACAATGTCATCTTCAATGCGCTGTTGGCCGAAGGGGCGCTGACCTGGACCGGCATCGCCGGTGCCGAGAACATCGACCTGTCGTTCCTGGGCCTGCTCAGCTACATCGGCGTTATTGCCGCGCTGGTGCAGATCCTCGAGATGTTCCTCGACAAGTACGTGCCGGTTCTCTACAACGCGCTGGGTGTCTTCCTGCCGCTGATCACCGTGAACTGCGCCATCCTCGGTGGCGTGCTGTTCATGGTCGAGCGTAATTACGGCTTCGGCGAGTCCGTGGTCTACGGCTTGGGTTCCGGCGTGGGCTGGGCACTGGCGATCACCGCCCTGGCGGGGATCCGCGAGCGTCTCAAGTACAGCGACGTACCGGCTGGCCTCCAGGGGCTGGGCATCACCTTCATCACCGTGGGTCTGATGTCGCTGGGCTTCATGTCCTTCTCGGGCATTCAGCTCTGAGCCAGGCGCATGCCCGGCGGATGCTTGCACCGCCGGGCACTAGGTCACACAGCAAATAGGAAACCGACATGACTGGAACAGCTGTCATCTTGCTCGGTGTGTTCATGTTCACCGTGGTCGTCATCGGCCTCGTACTGGTGATCCTGGCCGCCCGCAGCAAGCTTGTGAGTACCGGCGACGTGACGATCGAGGTCAACGGCGATCCGGACCACACCATTACCACCCAGGCCGGCGGCAAGCTGCTCAACACGCTGGCGGCCAACGGCATCTTCCTCTCCTCCGCCTGCGGTGGCGGCGGCTCCTGCGCGCAGTGCAAGTGCCGGGTGGAAGAGGGCGGCGGGGCCATCCTGCCGACGGAAGAGTCCCACTTCACCATGCGCGAGAAGAAGGACGGCTGGCGCCTGTCGTGCCAGGTCCCGGTGAAGCAGGACATGAAAATCGAAGTGCCGGAAGAGGTCTTCGGGGTCAAGATGTGGGAATGCGAGGTCATCGCCAACCCGAACGTCGCGACCTTCATCAAGGAACTCAACCTCAAGCTTCCCGAGGGCGAGAACGTCGACTTCCGTGCCGGCGGCTACGTCCAGCTGGTAGCGCCTCCCTACGATATCAAGTTCTCCGACTTCGATATCCAGGAGGAGTATCGTGGCGACTGGGAGAAGTTCGATCTGTACAAGATCTCCCACAAGAACAACGAGGAAGTCATCCGCGCCTATTCCATGGCGAACTACCCGGAAGAGAAGGGCATCCTCAAGTTCAACATCCGTATCGCCACGCCGCCTCCGGGCACCAACCATCCGCCGGGCCTGATGTCGACGTTCGTCTTCAACCTGAAGCCGGGCGACAAGGTCACCGTGATGGGCCCCTTCGGCGAGTTCTTCGCCAAGGACACCGATGCGGAAATGGTCTTTGTCGGCGGTGGTGCCGGCATGGCCCCGATGCGCAGCCACATCTTCGACCAGCTGAAGCGTCTCAAGTCCTCGCGCAAGATGTCCTTCTGGTACGGTGCGCGCTCCTGGCGCGAGACCTTCTACAACGAGGAGTACGACCAGCTGGCCGAGGAGTTCCCCAACTTCTCTTGGCACCTGGCGCTGTCCGACCCGCTGCCGGAAGACAACTGGACCGGGCCGACGGGCTTCATCCACAACGTGCTGTACGAGAACTACCTCAAGGACCACCCGGCTCCCGAGGACTGCGAGTACTACATGTGTGGGCCGCCCATGATGAACGCATCCGTGATCAAGATGCTGCTTGATCTGGGCGTTGAACCGGAGAACATCCTGCTGGATGACTTTGGCGGATGATCTCAGTCGCCCCAGGGCGAATGACGGGGCTGGCCCAACGTGGGCCAGCCCTGTTCATGTTCAGCCTGCTGTTGCCGTTGATGCTACTGACGGCCTGCCGCAATCCGCTGCAGGAGCAGCAGGTGCAGGGAGTAGCGCTGGGCACGGGTTACCACATCACCCTGTATGCCGACCTCGATGCCATGTCTCCCTTGGCATTGCTGGCCGTTATTCAAGGTGAACTGGAAACGCTGGAAGATGAGCGCAGAAGCGCGGCTGGCGTGCGTCGGTCGGCCTTCGCTCCGCTGTGGAAGATAAGCGAGCCGGAAGGGCTGGCTGAGGTGTGGGACCAGGTCTTCCACGCGCTTGCCGTCGATCGCCTGGCACAGCAATTGGCGCAGCTGGACGTGCATCATCTGATGGTGGAGGTGGGTGGTGTGATGCGCTCGCAGGGGGCGCCGCCCGGTAGGGTCTGGCGAGTATCGCTTGCGCACGCCGCGCTGCCCAGCATGGAAGATCCCATGCATGTGCGCCTAGACGACGCGGCTATGCTGCACCGGTTGGGAAGGCTGGACCGTACGCCGACCTTCTCTCAGCCGTTCATTCTGGGGGTCGCAGTCATCGCTTCGAGCGCCATGGAGGGTCGGATGCAGGCCGATACGCTGATCGAGGTCGGGCCGTTCCAGGCATTGCAGTGGGCGGAGGACAGGGATATTGCCGCCAGCATCGTTGTCAAGAGTTCACAAGGCATCACCATTCATCAGACTGCGGCTCTCGCCCCTGGCTGGAGCGCTAGCCGCAAGGAGCAATGTCATGACGACTTTTTTGTTGTTCTCGGCTTTATGCTGCTGATCATGGGCGCGATGGCGATCGGCGTCATTCTGGGACGCAAGCCGATTGCCGGCTCCTGCGGCGGGCTCAACCAACTCGGGCTCAAGGAAGGCTGCGACATCTGCGGCGGCAAGGATGAGGTCTGCGAGGAAGAGAATCGCAAGCGGGCGAGCGCGCGCCGCAGCAGCGACGAAAGCCGGGGGCCGATCTTGGCTACGACGCCACGCGCCGCTGAGTGAGGCTGGAGGAGGCGTGCCCGGCGCGCCTCGCCAGCGAGGCGCACGCTTGGCCGGCGCTGGCCTGGTACATCATCAGGGGCCTGGCCTCTACCGGGAAAAGGAGACACAATGGCAGTCCACAACTATGACGTGGTAGTCATCGGCACCGGCCCTGCCGGGGAAAGTGCCGCCATCAATGCTGCCAAGCATGGCAAGCGGGTGGCGGTCGTGGAGAAGCAGCCTGTGCTGGGCGGCAATTGTACCCATTGGGGCACGATACCCTCCAAGGCGCTGCGCCATCAGGTCAAGCAGATCATGCAGTTCAATACCAACCGCATGTTCCGCGACATCGGCGAACCGCGTTGGTTCTCCTTCCCGAAGGTGATGGAGCGTTCACGCATCACCATCGACCAGCAGGTCGAGATGCGTACCCGGTTCTATGCCCGCAATCGCATCGATCTCTATAGCGGGGTGGCACGCTTCAAGGACGAGCACACCTTGCTGGTGCGGGATCGGCAAGAGGCGCTGGAGGAGCTGGTGGCGCAGAAGGTGATCATTGCCACCGGCTCGCGCCCCTATCGGCCGGCCGATATCAACTTCCGCCACCCGCGTATCTATGATTCCGACACCATCCTGAGTCTGTCGCATACGCCGCGCACCTTGGTCATCTTCGGGGCCGGAGTCATCGGCTGCGAGTATGCGTCGATCTTCTCTGGTCTTGGCGTGAAGGTCGACCTGATCAACAACCGCGACCGGCTGCTCTCGTTCCTTGATGATGAGATTTCCGACGCGCTCTCCTACCACCTGCGCAAACACGGCGTACTGATCCGCCATAACGAAGAGTATGACCGGGTCGAGGGCGATGAAGCCGGCGTCGTGGTCTATCTGAAGTCGGGCAAGAAGCTGCGCGCCGATGCTTTCCTGTGGGCCAACGGGCGTACCGGCAATACCGATGAGCTGGGGCTTGAGAATATCGGCCTTGAGGCCAACGGGCGCGGTCAGCTACAGGTCGACGACCATTACCGCACGGCCATTCCGCACATTTATGCCGCCGGTGACGTGATCGGCTGGCCGAGTCTGGCCAGCGCCGCCTATGACCAGGGGCTGAATGCCTGCGACGAGCTGCTCGACCGGGACTATCGCTTCGTCAATGAGGTGCCGACAGGGATCTATACCATTCCCGAGATCAGCTCCTTCGGGCGTACCGAACGTGAGCTGACCGAGGCGAAGGTGCCCTACGAAGTGGCCCAGGCCTTCTTCAAGGATACCGCGCGGGCCCAGATCACCGGCGACACGGTTGGCATGCTCAAGATTCTCTTCCACCAGGATACGCTCGAGATCTACGGCATTCATTGCTTTGGCGACCAGGCCTCGGAGATCGTGCATATCGGCCAGGCGGTCATGCAGCAGAAGGGCGCCGCCAATACCCTCAAGTATTTCGTCAGCACTACCTTCAACTATCCCACCATGGCGGAAGCGTATCGCGTGGCGGCTCAGAACGGCCTGAATCGCGTATTCTGATACAGCTCGCGGGTCCTCGGCTTCAAACGCTCACCGAGCGTCTCGAAACTGGCTGAAACGGCTACACTACTGGAGGTGCAATCCGCGCCTCCAGCTTGAGTGGACCCGAAGGCCATGAGCGAGACACCGACCCCATCCTCTCCTATCCAGCGTGAAGAGCGCCGCGGTGAATGCCTCGGCAGCCCCGATCGCTTCTATTACCAGAGCTACGGTCTGTGCATCGCTTCACAGCTCGAACTGCCTGAACTCGCCGCTGCAGCGCCATGTAGCGATCCCGATATCGAGATCCTGGCATCGGGCGAACTTGGGCCGCTTGAGGATGCCACCGAACGATGGCCCTATCTTGAGCTTGCCGAAGGGCGCTGCCAGATACACGTGCAAGGCGTGGCCCGCTATCGCATCGAACGGGGGCGGCGCATCCTTGTCGATCGACGCGTCGAGCGAGACCCCGCCATGCAGGTGACGGCCGGTGATGTGCGACTCTATCTGCTGGGCGCCGCGCTGGGCATCCTGTTACACCAGCGTAAGTGCCTTCCGCTGCATGTCAGTGCGGTCAGCACGCCGGCAGGCGTCTGGGCATTTACCGGTGAGTCGGGAGCGGGCAAGTCGACCATGGCTGCCTGGCTCCATCACCGTTTCGATTGGCCGCTGGTCAGCGACGACGTGGCAGTGGTCCAGCCCGATGATCCGCAGCCGTTTCTCTATCCTGGGCCGCCGAGGCTGAAGCTGTGGCAGGATGCACTCGCCGCAATGTCTATCGACAAGAGCGGGTTGACCCGCGACCTGACGCGAGCCGAGAAATACCACCTCAACGCCCATGGCGGTTTCCAGGACGAAGTGGTGGAGCCGCTGAAGGTCCTGGTGGAGCTTAAGCGCGCCGAGCCGGGCGAGGCGGCGCGCCTGGAGCGGTTGACGGGCGTCGCTGCGTTCAAGGTCGTTTCGGGAGCGCTTTACCGAGCGGAGCTGGGACGGCTGTTCAACCCGCCTGCAACTCTGCTCGGTACGGTGTCGGCATTGGCATCGGCCATTACGGTCTACCGTTTTTACCGTCCCTGGAACCTGGAGAAGATCGAGGCGGGGCTGGCCCCCTGCTGGACGCGATTGCGAACGGTGACACCTCACCTGGGCCAGAGACAAGGATCAGCGAACGGTAATCAGCCCCTCCTGCTGAAGCTGGGTGAGAAACGCCACCACTTCTCGCTCGCAGGTGTCTCGCTCCACGTTAAAGGACGCCTGCAGGCGATCGCATAGATCGGCCAGCTGGATCTCGGTCTCGAGATGTTCCCAAATCTGCTGGCCAATGCTCTGGGTACCGTAATACATGCCTTTTTTGGCGCTGAACAGCACCAAGTCGTCATCGACGCGAGAGGCGAGGGGTTCTGTACTGCGAACGATCCAGCTATGAGATTTCATTCGGTGACTCCTTGCGTAGTGATGATGGTGTGGTTTGCCTGAGACGAGCCTGGCTGTAGTACGCTACCGCGGGTCGCGCCATAGTGCTGCCATAGGTGCCAAATGCGCAGGGCAGCCTCCACGGGAATGAACTCTGCGATCGCTTTGCCTGGGTCGGCATGCGGAACTTCGCCGAGTCGTTCGTTCAGCCGTGCAACGTCGAGCCATGGACAGGGCGCCAGGTACCTGCCTTGACGAGTCTGGTCGGCCAGGCGCTGGCGGCACTCCACCAACTGATCGTAGCGCTTGCGCTCGTTCACGGTGTCGTACTTGCCAAGTCCGGCAGGCAGTAGGTCATGCAGGGCTCGCCGATAAACCCAGCGGTGAGTGCCCTCTTGCCATAGCAGTTCGCGGGGCAGTCCCAGGGCAAATTCCAATACGCGCCGATCCGTGAGCGGGTAGCGATAGATGAGGCGATGCGGGGCAGCCCAGTTCGCCCAAGTCGCCATGCGCGCCGCAAGATGGCCGTTATCGAGCAGCGCGTGCTGTACCCGCCGGGGATCGCCAAGCACTCGCCAGGCCGGCCCGCGTCCGGCCTGGCTGTGTGAGAAACGCGTCAGCCAGTGGTTTGCTGCCACCGAGTCGAGCCGCTGGGTGTTCATGTAGGGGCTGAACCGGCTGTACAGGGCATCGGGCATCAGCGGTAGGCAGGCTTCCTGCCACAGGAAGCGGGACCAACGATGCCAGCGGCGCAATCCGCCGGCATGGCGCCGTGCCATGCCCAGCAGCGTTCGCCATTTGCCCGTGCGCAACAGATAGGCGGCCACTCCGCGGGTGGTGTAAGTCAGTGCTTCGTCGCCTCCCCAGCCGGACAGCATGACGCGGGTACCGCGCTGCGCGGCGGCCGCCATCATGGGTAATTCTTCGAAAAGATCGCAGTGGCCTTCTACGGCCATGTCGCGGCCCAGGAAGTCGACGTAGTCCTCACCTGCCGCGCTGCCATAAAAGCAGGGTATGCCTTCCTGCGTGCAGACGGCTGCGATCAGGCGGCGTTCATCCCTGTGGTCGGTGTGCAGAGGATAACGGCTAGATACCGCGGGAGCCCAAGTGTAGCAGCCGTCCAGGCTGCGGCCCCGCTGCTTGAGCCGGCGGCTGGCCAGCAGCGTCACTCCGGTGGAATCCAGCCCGCCGCTCAGGTGGCTGCCGACCGGGTGTGAGGTACGAATGCGATCCGCCACGGCGGCTTCGAGCAGTTCGCGGCAGCGGTCGGCGTAGTCCTCGCGTCGGGCAAAGCGTACTTCGCTGATGTCGCGCGGGTCCCACCAGCGCTTGAGCCTAACGCCATTTCGATCGGCGAGCAGCGTATGACCGGGCGGCACCGGCGCTATGTCAGTGAAGAAACAGTCCTCGGTGGGGTTCAGCGGCCACTGTAGGTAAGCGGCGATGCGCGACTCGTTCGGTGTAAAGGCGAGGTCAGGCTGGGCCAGCAGGGCGCGAATATCCGTGGCCACCACGAGCCGCTGGTGACGACAGGTATAGAACAGCGGGCGGGCACCGGCGGATCTCGTGCGGCAAATACATGTCCGGCCCTGTCATCCCACAGCACGAAAGCGTAATCGCCGTGGAGCCGGTCCACGCAGGCGCTGCCCCAGCGCAGGTAGGCCTGGAGCAGCAGTCGGCTGTCTGGCAGGGTGGTGCGCTGGCCGGTTGAAATGTCGAGGCGGTCGCATAGCTCGTCTCGATTATCGAGTAGAGCATCGGCCACCAGCACCAGCGGGCCGTGATGCACGGGCTGGGCTTCATGGCAGGACTCGGGAGAGACCTCGAGATGGCGATAGCCCAGGCCAGCATGACGCGAAGACCAGCGACCTTCGCCCTCCGGGCCATACTCGGACAGCACTGCGAGCCCATGGTCTAGTGCCCGGGGGGCAGGGGTGTTTCATCAAGATGCAGCCTGGCGAAGATCGCCGCCATCAGGGTTTGCCCCGGGCCAGCGGGAGCAGCTTCACATAGCTCGAGACGGCGGTGAAGTTGCCGGCGTGCTGGCCAAGCACCGTGCTCCCTTCAACCCGCAGCCAGGCATGCGCCTTGATCACCAGCTTGCCATCGACGCCACGTTCGGTGCAGGTGCCGAGTACCAGGGTACTGGAGATATGTCGTCGGTTGAGCATCCACTGGGCCGCCATGGCTTTCATGAGACAGGTGTAGACATCGCCCAGGCGCCTGTTTACGGCATTGATCGCCCAGCTTATCTCCTTCGCCGTGATGTCATCTTGGTGTCGGGCTGCGCTGCGGTGTGTGGCATCTTCACTCTCGCCACACGTGGCCTCGCCGAGCAGGGTATGCCAGAAGCGAAAAGGGACGGCCCTGACCATGAGCCAGGCAAGGGGTAGCAGGGCAGCAGCTTCGATGGCCAAGCGCCTACGAGATGAGGGCAGACGTCGAAACATAGAAGAAGCCTCTCTGGCCAAGCATGTAAATAATGCAATGAAACGAAGCGCCGAAATGAAGCTCTCGACGAGCGCGGTCATTCGCCCGTCGAGAGGATGGGTCGCTACCGTCAGGCGATCCGTTCCGGTATGGCTGCCTTGGCGTAAGTGCCTTAGCTCATGCCGAAATTAGGATCTCCGGCAGCGTTCTCGTTGCCTGAACGTACTTCGGAGGAGTTGGGCTGAGTACCGCCCAGCGTCTCTTCCACGCTCATCCGAGTCAGTTCGGGGGTGACCCACTGGCCTTTCAGCGTCTTGTGTTCCATTGTGAAGCCCTCGTAAATTCACGTGCACTCTTATGAGTGCACCCTCAACATAGGCCCGTCATGGTTCGCCCACAATCCGCCTGGAGCGTGATTTTGCGCCACGTTTCGGCATGGTTTGCGTCATGCTAGAGCGTGATGAAATTATCGGGAAGGCATGCCCTGGCTTGCCAGCAGGTGAGCCAGGCAAGGAGGCGACGAAGGCTCGCAGTCTGCCGTATCTTCGGCTTGGAGCGCTTCGAGCAGCGCTTGCTGCAGGGTGGGTAGATAGGAGTCGTCGAGATTGCGTTCGGCAGAAAGCAGCGTGAGCCTGCCGCGACGTGCGTGGCGCATCAGAGGCAATAAAGCCTCGGGGTGGTCACGCAGTTCTCCGCGGTAGCGAACGGTAAACACCGCGCTGCTGATCTCCTGCTGATGCAGCTGTCGTCTCAACAAGGGGGAGGAGAGGCGTCACGATACCAGTCGGTAAGCGCCAGGGCTTCGCGCTGCTTGCCTCGCGGCCACAGCCGATCGACCAGGACGCGGGCGCCGTCATCGGGCTCACTGGGGCTGTAGATGCGCTTGAGCGCGATGTCGTAACTCATGGGTCTCCCTCCTTGGCGTTGGTCGAAAGCTGCCGGCGGCTGCAGCGTGGGCCGGGCTTGACGGCGCTTCGTGGCTTTCGCATCGAGCAGGCGGGTCGGCACCTTACTCGGGATTCAACCATGTTGGATACGTTTCGTCACGTGACGCTCAGCCTGAACAGGCTCCCGTATGCTGATGGTCTGGTTTCTGCATTTGGGTTCTGACCTGATTGCCCTGCATCGGTGTTACGCATAAGTCGCTGGCAAGCGACAGCTGGATAACACTTTGTCACATAGCCAGCCCAAAGACAGCTATTTCTTATTGCCTTCATGGCAAGATTCCGTCTGTGGCACGTTTTATATAAGCCAAGGAGGACGATAGTGCAATCCAGTAAGTAATAAAGAAGGTAGGAGGTGATTGGAATCTTGGTGTGGCAAATATAATGCCATGTTACTCAATTTTACCAATGTGTGCGCCTGCGAGCAGCGGAGACGAGGGGATCGAGTGTTTTTATCCGTATCATATCGGCATGATTCACCACGATTTTTTAGATTTCTCATCCTTGTTGTTGCATTGGTTTAATGCTTCGTGATTGCGTTGGTAATAATATTGAAAGTTTGTTCTGCGGGCTATATTTTCCTATCATGGTCTTTTGCCGTTAGAAATAAAACAGGAAAAAGCGATGTAAAAACAAATAGATAGATCTGTCTCGCTGATCCGTTGCGTGGATCTGTCTGCAGAATGGTGCCGGCTAGGCTATTGATTGCGACCTATCAATGACAGCGGTTGACGCCGCGGTGGAATGCGGGACAATGGCCACCTCCTCAAAAAATAGTGTTTCTACGCAGTGAAGAAAACGAGGTTGCAAAAAGGGGGATGTGTTGTAACCTTGTGTATCTGTATGCCGTTAGTCTGTATAACGAGTAGCGTACTGTCAGGGACGGCAAGGGAATCGTCGAAAAGTGAGGCCTGTGACGCATCAGTGCGAATGTCACTCTGATGATGGCAGTGCCGCTGTCAGATGCTTTTCGGACAGTTGCTAGGGCAGCTTGCAGGTAGTCCATGATTTGCCACTGGTTAACCAGTCTGGAAATGCTTGGAACTGTTTGGTGAGTCAGACAAGGGAGCTGTGATGACGCCACTGCTTAAGACACTATTTGATCTGCCGCGCTCGCGTAAGCGCGTAATCCAGATCATTGCCGATACCTTCTTGATTGTCCTGAGTTTTCTTACCGCCATGCTGTTGCGGTTGGACAGTCTAGCGTTTATCGGTGATCCGTCGGTATGGCTGGCGCTGCCGATCATGGTGCCGGTTAGCCTCTATCTCTTCATTCGGCTGGGGTTCTACCGAGCCATCATTCGTTATCTCGGCCTGAAAGCCTTCCAAGCCATTCTCGCGGGGGTAGCGGCTTCTGCCCTTACCCTGGGCCTTGTCAGCTCGCTGCTTTCCTTGCCAGTGCCGCGCTCCGTGCCTTTCATCTATGCCATGCTGGCCTTGATGACGATCGGGAGGTCAGGCTGGGGCTGCGCCTGCTGTATCAGCATGGCCAGCAAAGGCGCAAGACCCGCGTGCTGGTCTACGGAGCGGGTGCCGCCGGACGCCAGCTGGTGATGTCGCTGCGCCATGGACGTGACTATGAGCCCGTTGGCTTCGTCGACTTTGCTCCCAAGCTGCTTGGAACCCATGTTCAGGGCCTCAAGGTTTATTCGCCATCAGATACGGCCCGCTTGATCAAGTCCTACGGGATCGAGAAGCTGTTGCTGGCGGTGCCGGACGCGACGCGCGCCCGGCGTCAGGAAATCATCGAATCCATCGAGCTGCTCTCGATTCCAGTGCAAACCATTCCCGACATGGCGGATGTGGTTTCGGGCAAGGCCAAGTTCAATGAGCTTCGTGATGTCGCCGTCGAGGATCTGCTGGGGCGTGACCCCATTCCGCCCGACCCTTCACTGATGGGGGCCAACCTGACGGGCAAGGTCGTGATGGTGACGGGGGCGGGCGGGTCCATCGGCAGCGAGCTGTGCCGCCAGATCATCCTACAGAAACCCAAACAGCTTCTCTTGCTGGATAGTTCGGAGTTTTCGCTTTATCGCATTGAGCAGGATCTGCTGCGTATCGCCAAGCTTGATTCGCTCAATGTTGCCTTCAGGACACTGCTCGTCTCGGTACAGAACCGCGAGCGCCTGGAAACGATTCTGCGCACCTTCCAGGTCGATACCATCTATCACGCTGCGGCTTACAAGCACGTGCCCATGGTGGAGCACAATCTGGCGGAAGGCATTCGCAACAACGTCTTCGGCACGTTGGCCGTGGCCCAGGCGGCCATTGCGACGGGCGTTGCTGATGTTGTGCTGGTGTCCACCGACAAGGCGGTACGTCCGACCAATGTCATGGGGGCCAGCAAGCGGATGGCCGAGCTGGTCTGCCAGGCCTTGGCTCAGTGCCAGAAGGGCACGCGCTTTGCCATGGTGCGGTTCGGCAATGTGTTGGGCTCTTCGGGTTCCGTGGTGCCGCTGTTCCGCAAGCAGATTGAAAACGGTGGCCCGCTGACGGTTACCCACCCCGATATTACGCGCTATTTCATGACGATTCCCGAGGCAGCGCAGCTTGTCATCCAGGCTGGCGCCATGGCCAACGGCGGGGATGTATTCGTGCTCGACATGGGTAAACCGGTCAAGATCGTCGAGCTGGCGACTCGCATGGTGCGTCTGACCGGGCTGGAGCCGCATTTTCCCCAATCGCAGTGGGCCGAAGGCGATGAAAAGGTGCCTGTTCCGGGTGCCACGGGCTCCCAAAAGGCTAGCAAGGGCGATATTCCTATCATTTTCACCGGCCTGCGTCCGGGCGAGAAGCTCTACGAAGAGCTGCTGGTAACGGAAAAGGTGGGCCAGACGCGCCACCCGCGAATCATGACCGCCAACGAAGCCTCGCTGAGCTGGGACGAGCTCTTGCCTTTCCTGACCGCGCTGGAGAAGGCCTGCCAGCGACAGGACGCGCCTGGGATCCGAGAGATCCTGATTGAGGCGCCGACGGCGTACCAGCCCGATTCCGACATTGTTGATCACCAATGGCTGCAGCAGGCCAGGGCCTACGCACCTGCCGGCGAAGTTCCGCTCAGCGTGGTGGAAAAGGGCGCGGAGACGGGGGTGGCCAGGAGTGTAGAAAAGGGAGCGTGCAGCCTTGCGAAAGCGCCGACAAGACTCACCTGGCGCGACCAGCCTGTCGATGCAGAGGCGCCGGAAGAGCATCACGCCTTGCACGAAAATTTGGTCATTTATTCAACGAAAGGCCAGTAACGCCTGAGCCTTGGCAGTACCACACAGAACGCCAATTCAAGCAGTCATACTGGCCTCGGGGATGTGCCGTAAACCTCGGGGCGGTAGCGTGCTCAGACGAGGTTGGGAAACTGGGCACGAAAAGGGCGACCGAAACGACAACCATCGTTCAGGGGCATTATCACATGCACACAAAAAACTCTTCTCGTCTCTTGGCGATTGCATTTACCACCGTACTGCTGGGTGGCTGTGCGCTCGCACCCGGTGGTCACATGGATTATGACACCGAGACGCCTTCAATTACGCACCTGGTTGATATCGAAGCCATCACGCCTGATCTGATCGCACGGCAAGAGCAGGCGCCGCCCCGGGTCAGCGCCATGCCGTCCGCCTTGCGCGAACAGATCGAGCGTTACGAGTACCGCGTCGGGCCTGGCGACATCCTGAGTATCATCGTCTATGAGCACCCGGAGCTGACCATACCTGCCGGGGCGGAACGAAGCGCGGCCGAAGCTGGCCATCTGGTTCGTCCGGACGGCACGATCTTCTACCCGTTCCTGGGCCGCATCAATGTTGCCGGGAAGACCATCGACGAGATTCGCGCCCAGCTGGCGGGGGCTGTCACAATTCCTGACCAACCCCCAAGTGGATGTGCTGATTGCCGCGTTCAACTCCAAGAAGGTCTACATCACCGGCGCGGTTGGCTCGCCGGGCACCTTGCCCATCAACAGCGTGCCGATGACCATCATGGATGCTATCAGCCAGGTGGGCGGCCCTTCGGGCGATGCCTTCTGGCATGACATGACGCTGATTCGTGACGGTCGGGAAGAGCGGCTTTCGCTCTATGCGCTGCTCAGCGAGGGTGACCAGACCCAGAACCGCCTGTTGCAGGATGGCGACGTGCTGCATGTGCCCACTGCGGCCAACAAAGGGATCGCCATGCTGGGTCAGGTGCGCTCGCCTGGCAACCTGCAGATGGGCCGCGACCGGCTCTCGCTCACCGATGCACTGTCCCGTGCCGGCGGCATCAGCGAAGCCACGGCGAGCCCGTCGGGTATCTTCGTGCTGCGCCGTCAGCCTGAAGAAAGCGACAAGCTGGCCACCGTTTACCAGTTGGATGTCTCCGATGCGACCGCCTTCACCGTCGCCAGCCGTTTCCAGCTTGAGCCGCAGGACATCGTCTATGTGACCACCGCTCCGCTGGCCCGCTGGAACCGCGTGATCAGCCTGCTGCTGCCGTCACTCTCGCTGCCGGGTGATGTCAGGGGCACGTCGCGGAACCTCGAGGACCTGCTCTAAGTATGTTTCAACACATCCTGGTGGTATGTACGGGCAACATCTGTCGCAGCCCGGTGGCTGCGGCAATGCTGCGCCAGCGCTTGCCCGGGCGGGACATCAGCTCCGCCGGCCTGGGTGCGCTGGTCGGCAGCGACGTGGAACCCCGTGCCCGTGCACTGGCCGAGGCGGACGGAATCGAGGTGGGCGCACACAAGGCGCGACAGCTCGATACCGACCTGCTCAGCCAGGCGGACCTCATCCTGGTCATGAGCGATGGCCAGCGCCGCGAGATCGGCAAGCAATGGCCTGAAATGCTCGGCAAGACGCTGCGCCTCGGCCAATGGCTCGAAGGGGGAGAGGGCGAGACATCCCCGACCCCTATCGCAAGAGCACGGAGGTTTTCGAGCATGTACACCGTCTTCTCGCTCAGGCGTCGGAAACGTGGGCGTCGAGAATGTAAATGACATCTCAGTGGAACCCACGGGTGGCACGACCTGCCGCGACTTGCGCGGTCTAATTCCTTGATGAAGTAGAGCCCTATGTCCAATAAACCGACCACTCAACCTCAGGCTGAAGAGACGATCAATCTAGGTCGCCTCTTTGGCGTTCTTTTTGATCACAAGTGGCTGATTATTTTCGTCACTGGCCTCTTCATGCTGATGGGTATCGTGCATGGCATGCTGGCAACGCCCATCTATCAGGCCGACGCCCTGGTGCAGATCGAGCGTCGCTCAAGCGTCAGCCCGTTCGGCGACGTCGGCAACGTCCTCGGGGTCGAGGCCCTCAACACGCCGGCCGAGGTGCAGATTCTGCAGTCGCGGCTGGTGCTTGGCCAGGTGGTGGACCGCCTGGGTCGCGACGTCATCATTCGCCCGGTGGAGATCCCGGTGATCGGTGATTTCGTGCTCCGGCGCGGCATTCCCCGCCCCGGCTTCATGGTGGGTTACCCCCATGTCTGGGGTGATGAAAGTCTCGACGTCGGCCGTTTCGAGCTTGCGGATTCGCGCCGAGGACAGAGCATTCTGGTGGAGCGCAGCATCGACAACCGCTACCGCGTCTTCGTCAACGAGGAGCCGGTAGGAAGCGGTGAAATCGGTCGGGTCGAAGCGTTTCTCGACGGTGACCTCGAGCTGAGCATCGACAGTTTCGACGCCGCGATCGGCAGCCGCTTTCAGTTGATGAAGCAGTCACGCACCTCGGCGATTCGCTCGATCGGCGGCCGCCTGCAGGTGATCGAATCGGGGGGCGCGGTACGCCAACCGGCATGCTGCGCATGACCATGGTCGGGGCGGATCGCGAAGAGATCCTACGCACGCTGGATGCGGTAGCAGAGACCTTCCTCACCCAGAACGTGGAGCGCCAGTCGGCCCAGGCTGAGCAGAGCCTGCAGTTCCTGGAGGACCAGGCGCCAGAGCTGCGCGAGCAGCTGGTAGGCGCCGAGCAGCGGCTCAACGAGTACCGCGCCAACCTCGATAGCGTGGACCTCTCCAGCGAAGCCCAGGCGGCCATCCAGCGTTACATCGAGCTCGAAAGCCGCTTGAATGAGTTGGAGTTCCAGGAGGCGGAGCTGGCCCAGCGGTTTACTCCGAGCCACCCCTCCTACCAGGCGCTGCTGCGCCAGAAGCGCCAGATCGAGGAGGATCGCGCCGAGCTGAATGCGCGGGTCAACGAGCTGCCGGCGGCACAGCAGGAAGTGGTTCGCCGCACGCGCGATGTCGAGGTGACCCAGGCCATCTACGTCAACGTGCTCAACAAGATCCAGGAGCTGCAGGTTGCCCGTGCCGGCACCATCGGCAACGTGAGGATCATCGACCGCGCCGCCATCAGTGGTCTGGTGGCCCCCAATCGTGCCCGAACCACGCTGCTTGCGACTCTGCTTGGCGCTATCCTGGCCGTTGGCGGTGTGCTGTTGCGCGAGCTGCTGCGGCGTGGCGTCGACTCGCCGGAGCAGATCGAGGCCGCGGGCCTGCCGGTCTATGCCACCATTCCGCTGTCGACCGGCCAGAACAAGCTGGCACGCAAGGTGAAGCGCAAGAAGAAGCGGGCCTCGCAGGATATCGTCGTGGGGGTGCTGGCCGACCGTGAGCCCTCGGATCTCGCCTTGGAAGCGCTGCGTGGCCTGCGCACTAGCCTGCACTTCGCCATGCTGGAAGGACGCAACAACCGCCTGATGATCACCGGACCAAGTCCCGGGGTTGGTAAGAGCTTTGTCAGCATCAACCTTGGTGCCGTATCGGCCCAGGCCGGCAAGCGCGTGCTGCTGGTGGATGCTGACCTTCGTCGCGGCCATATCCATCATGCCTTTGGCAAGGGTAGCGAAAACGGCTTGGCTGACTACCTCTCCCATCAGGCCGACCTGGATGAAATCATCCAGCCCACGGGGATGGAAAACTACTGGGTGATCACGCGCGGGACGGCGCCGCCCAACCCCTCGGAGCTGCTGATGCAGCCGCGCTTCACCGAGGCCATGGAAGAGCTCAGCCGGATGTTTGACCTGATCATCGTAGATACGCCGCCGGTGCTTGCCGTTACCGATGCCAGCGTGGTGGGCAAGCAGTGCGATACCACCCTGCTGGTGGCACGCTTCGAAACCAACCCGGTACGTGAAATCATGGCGGCCAAACGGCGCCTCGAAAGCAACGGCCTGGTGGTGCAAGGCGCCATCCTCAATGCCATGGAGAAGCGGGCTTCCACGGCAGCAGGTCACTACGGCTACTATTTCTACAATTATCGCTAGGCGATACGTTTTGCCTCGCGTTGGATGAAGAAGACGATCTCATGAAGATATTGGTTACAGGCAATGCCGGGTTTATCGGCTTCCACACCGCCAAGCGCCTGCTGGAGCGTGGCGACAGCGTGGTGGGGTTCGACAGCGTCAACGACTACTACGACCCGGCCATCAAGGAAGCGCGCCTGGCGATCCTCGAGCGCACGGCGCAGGAGAGCGGCAGCGAATACGTCTTTGAACGCGCCAACCTGGCCGACCAGGAAGCGGTTAACCGGGTGTTTGCCCAGCATCGTTTCGACCGCGTGATTCACCTCGCGGCCCAGGCGGGGGTGCGCTATTCACTGGAAAATCCGCACAGCTACGTGGAGAGCAATATCATTGCCTTCACGAACATTCTCGAGGCCTGCCGGTACGCCGAGACTCCGCACCTGACCTATGCCAGCACCAGCAGCGTGTACGGTGCCAATACCCACATGCCCTTCGTGGAGCATGAGGGAGCCAACCATCCGCTGCAGTTTTATGCTGCCACCAAGAAGGCCAATGAAATGATGGCGCACAGCTAC
Source organism: Halomonas sp. E19 (assembly GCF_052439355.1). Lineage (NCBI taxonomy): Bacteria > Pseudomonadati > Pseudomonadota > Gammaproteobacteria > Oceanospirillales > Halomonadaceae > Halomonas > Halomonas sp. E19. The sequence goes on from NZ_JBNFWU010000001.1 coordinate 984,387, forward strand.
AGCCATCTGTTCGGGTTGCCGACCACGGGCTTACGCTTCTTCACGGTGTATGGGCCTTGGGGCCGGCCTGACATGGCGCTGTTCAAGTTCACCCAGAACATCTTGAAAGGCGAGCCGATCCAGGTCTTCAACCATGGCAAGCACACGCGCGACTTCACCTATGTCGACGACATCGTGGAAGGGGTGATCCGCGCCAGCGACCAGGTGGCGACGGCGGACCCGGACTGGTCGAGCGATGTGCCCAACCCGGCCACCAGCAATGCGCCATTCCGGCTGTTCAACATCGGCAACGACAATCCGATCGAGCTCGGCGGCTACATTGAAGCCATCGAGGAAGCGCTCGACAAGCAGGCCATTCAGGAGCTGCTGCCGCTGCAGCCGGGCGACGTGCCGAACACGTTCTCGAACTCTCAGGCGCTGGAAAAGGCGGTGGGCTACAAGCCGGCCACACCGGTCAAAGAGGGTGTGGCCAACTTCGTCGCCTGGTATCGCGAATACTTTAAGGCATGATGTACTGCTGAGGGCTGGATAGGGTGGGGGTGGCCGGGGTTGCCGGCCACCTTCCTCCGTCAGAAGGGACGCACAGCAACAGTATCGGAGCATGAGCCGAGCCTCGGCCATCAAGGAAAGGCGGCAAGCCGCCAGAGCATGCTCCGTTCTCAGTCATGGAAAGCCCAAAAAGTCGAAACCACTATGCTTCACAATCTGAAAGAACTCTACCGGCTCCTAACCCTGGAGCAGCGTAAGAAACTCCTCCGATTGCAGATCCTGACGGTGTTGATGGCTTTCGCCGAAATAGCGGGCGTACTTTCCATCGGTCCGTTCATGGCGGTTGTCGGTGACATGCAGCAGCTGGAAGGCACCGGCATTCTGGCCCAGCTCTACCAGCGTTCTGGTGCGGAAAGCCATGAGCAGTTTTTATTCTGGATGGGCATCGGGGTGCTGGTCATGCTCTCCCTGGGCGCCATGATCTCCATGTATACGGTGTGGCGCCTCTCCATGTACGGCGCCAGGGTAGGCGCGGAGCTGAGCAGTCGGCTATATACCTTCTATCTTTACCAGCCGTGGCTATTTCATGCGAGTGGCAGCAGCAGTCAGCTGACCAAGCAGATCACCGGCGAATGCAACCGGGTTACGGGCAGTATCATCAAGCCGTTCATGCAAATGAATGCCAAGCTGGTGATGGCCACGCTGATGGCGGTCTCCATTTTCATCTATAACCCTGCGGTGGCCCTGGCTGGCATCGTGGTGTTCCTGGCCGCCTACCTCCTGCTCTACCGCACGGTTCGGCACAAGCTGGTGGCCAACGGCAAGACCATTTCCGCCATGCAACGCCAGCGGTTCCAGCTGATGTCGGAAGGCTTCGGGGGCGTCAAGGACGCCCTGCTGCTGGGCAGGCAGGCAAGCTTTACCGAGCGTTTTGAAAAGGCAAGTCATCGAGCAGCCAGAGCGCAGGGGACCACCCAGGCGCTTAGCCAGGTGCCGCGCTATGCCATGGAGCTGGTGGCGTTCGGTGCCATTATTTTCCTTGTGCTGTACCTGCTGGTGACGCACCAGGGGAACCTTGGCACCATTCTGCCTATTCTGTCGGTATACGCCCTGGCGGGTTTCAAGATGCTCCCCGCGTTCCAGCAGATCTATACCAGTATTTCCACTATCCGCGGCAACCTCGCCGCCTTCGAAGCCATTCGGGATGACCTCTACGCCAGCCGTGAAGTAAAGGCAGGCGCTGCCCCGGGGGCTGCGTTGGCCGAACCTAGCATAACGCCCAAAGAGGCGATTCGACTGGAAGACGTGAGCTTCCGCTATCCTGGCAAGGCGGAATCGGCGTTGAACCACCTCGACGTGACGATTCCGGCCAATCAGGTGATCGGGCTGGTCGGTGCATCAGGTTCCGGCAAGTCGACGGCGATCGACCTGCTGCTGGGTTTGATCGAACCCTCGACCGGACGGCTGCTTGTTGATGGGCAACCTATCACCGATGACAACCGCCGGGCTTGGCAGAATACGCTGGGCTTCGTGCCGCAATCCATCTTTCTGGCCGACAGCAGCATTCGAGAAAACGTTGCCTTCGGTCTCCCGCTGGCGAGCATCGACGACGACAAGGTCAAGCAGGCGGTCACCATGGCTCACCTGGACGAGCTGGTCGCCGAACTGCCCGATGGCTTGAACACCCGAGTGGGAGAGCGAGGGGTACAGCTCTCCGGTGGCCAGCGCCAGCGAATCGGGATTGCCCGTGCCCTCTACAACGATGCCGAGGTTCTGGTGCTGGACGAAGCGACCAGTGCGCTCGATGGAATTACCGAGAAACTGGTAATGGATGCCATCCACGACTTCTCCGGTAAGAAAACCATCATCATGATTGCGCACCGGCTGGCCACCGTAAAGCAGTGCGACTGTATCTACCTCATGGCCAATGGCTCCGTCGTGGACAAGGGCACCTACGATGAGCTGGCAGCACGCAACATTACCTTCAGGCGCATGGCTGAACACGCCTGACCCTGAACAGGTGAGAGAGCAGGGCCGGCCTGAATTCCAGCCATCCCTCCCGTAACGCCCAGCTTGCTTTCTAAGGGCTAGCGCAGGGTTTGGCTCCAAGCGGGCCGCAGCATTTAGGACGGGGAATGGCAAAACTCATGCGTGTTTCGCTGGGAGTGGGTGTGGGGCTGCAGAAAAGTGCTGAGCTCAGTGGTTTTGAAAAGCCAAACGTAGTTGGCTATGGTTATGTGCTTCAGGTTTACGGCATGTTGTGTCGTGTAAAGAACAGGTGAGCTCGAAAGGGAACGTCGGGGATAGTCAATCGCTGTCGCCTATCAAGGAACAGAGAGGAGACGAGCATGCTGCAAGCGTCCACAATCAAGGCCGCACTTGGTGACATGGTTCAAGCCGGCGTCGCCAGAGGGCTGCCACCCCGCTGGTTTGGCTACCAGCGTGTCGTGCATGAAACCGTGCAGGACTATTTTGCACGCCATGGCAACCAGGTCGGCGGCGGACGATATGAAACCGTGCACCCCGAAAGCGTTTCGCGTCACGCCCTGCCTTGCAACATCAAGAATGACGACGTCCTGCCGGCCGATAGAGGATGGTGGGGACACTCCTTTCGCGACATACCGCAGCGACGCAACCAAGAAACGTTCATCGCCACTCTCCCCGACTGCCTTGTCACCTGGTACAAACGTCCGGACAAGCAGAACAGCCTATGGCCGGCCATTCTCAATGGCGACCAGCGCGCCCTGAAAATGCGCGAGATTAAGTTTCGGAGCGGTCACGCTGCGGTGCTTCGCAAGTCGCCTGAGCCGGTGCGAATGCAGCAGGCGATCTGGGTCACCGAGCGGGTCTACGACAACCACTCCCATTGGCTGACCGCCCATTTGCCGAAGCTGCTGTTGTTGCGCGAGCGCAATATGTTGGACAACGTCCTGCTTCCCATGGAACGTACGCCGGCAATGGATGGTTCGTTGCGGCTGCTTGGCTTGGATCCAGAGGGCTTCAAGACCTTCGATCTCTCGCGCCCGCTCAAGGTCGAGCAGCTCACCGTGGTGGGAACCGACCGCTTCCGGCCCGAGCTGATACGTCAAGTACCCGATGCGTACGGTGTCGATGACGCCGCCCCGGCGCAGCGCAAGATTTTCATCAGCCGGGCAAAGGCAGAGCGACGCCGGCTGATCAATGAGGATCAGCTCTGGCCGCTGCTGGAAGCCGAGGGGTTCGAACGCGTCTTCATGGAAGAACTCAGCTTCGAGGAACAGGTCGAGCTGATGAAGAGTACGGCGGTGCTGGTGGCACCGCATGGTGCCGGATTGACCAACATGATGTTCTGCCAGAAGGGCACGCATATTGTCGAGATCGCCGACCTTGGCTTTCCCAATCCCAATTTCTACGCCCTTGCAGCGGCCATGGGGCACAATTACTGGCTGATCCAGGCCGACTCCGTGGGTGATGTGCATCCCCTTGAAAAGGACCTCAAGGTCGATACGGATGCTGTAAGCCAGATCCTGCCGCGCCTGTCCTTGCGGCCTAATGAGCTTCGCGACGATGCGTGATTCTGCGGATATGGAAATCTCGATCATCATCCCTTGCCACAATGCCGAAGCCTACATTGCTCAGACGATCGGCTCTGTGCTGGAGCAGACTCGCCTGCCGAAGGAAATCATCGTGATAGACGATGGCTCTTCCGACGACAGCCTTGCGGAGGCACGGCGTGTTGCGGCGACGTCTCAGGGCAGAGTTAAGGTCTACGCCGAGCATTCGGGCAACGCGCCGCGCACGCGCAACCTCGGTGCCCTGCTGGCCGAAGGCGACGCCTACATGTTCCTGGATGCCGATGACGTGCTTGGGCCCAATGCCCTTGAGGCGCTGGCCGAGGCCTTGGCTACGTCTCCTGCGGCAGTGGCGGCATGTCCGTGGAAGCGCCTGGAGCAGGAAGGAGAGGCGTGGGTCAGCCGCCCCGCCACGGGGCCGAAGCGGCGGGCAGACCAGGATGCCCTGGCCGGCTGGCTGACCGGCTGGTATTACCCTCCCTGTGCCCTCCTGTGGTCGAAGCAGGCGTTTGACCACATAGGGGGTGGGACGAAGAGGCGGTGGTCAATCAGGACGGCGATCTGATGATGCGTGCGCTGGCGTGCGGCATCCCGCTCGTCGAGACAGCTGCCGGCGTCGCCTACTATCGCCGCCTGCCCACCGGGCAGGTTTCGCTAAGCGGTAAGCGCATGACCTACGAGGGGCTGGTGGCCCGTATCGGCATCCTCGACAAGATCGCACGCATTCTTGAAGAGCAAGGTCGCATCGAGCATTACTGCTCTGCGCTTGCCAGCGCATTTGCGCTGATCGCCGCCGATGCCCGGGGCACCTATGCCGGGCTCCAGCAGGAGGCCACGGAGCGGCAGCGCCTCTATACGCCTTCAGCGCTCCGTAGGGGCGTGATACGGCTGCAGCGCTCCCTCGCGCGGCATAAGTCCACTCAGGCAGATGGCCGCGAGGCGGCAGGGCAGCAGGCGCCCGAGGTCGTCGTATCTGGACTTGGCCACGCAGAAGGCGTACGTCCCGATATAACGACCGCGGGAGAAACCGAGGCGCTGATACCGGTAGCGGCTATCGTACGGCCGGCTGTCAGTGTGGTGATTCCTGTCTATAACCGAGCGCACCTGCTGAGCCGCAGCTTGGCAAGTGTGGTGAACCAGACCTGTCAGGATTTTGAAGTCCTGGTCATCGATGACTGCTCACGCGACGATCCGGCTGCAGTGATCCGCCAGTTTGGCGACGAACGCATTCGCTATGTTCGCCAGCCTTATAACCAGGGGGTGGCGGCAGCGCGCAACCGCGGTCTGCGAGAGGCAAGAGCCCCGCTGGTCGCCTTCCTTGACGATGACGATGAGTGGTTCCCGGAAAAGCTCGAAGCTCAGATCCAGCTTTTTGAAAAAGCTCCAAAGGAGCTGGGTCTGGTCTACACCGGTGTCGAGACGGTGACGGACAACGGTGAAGTGACCGAACAGGTGGCGGCGGCGCGCGGCGATCTCTACCGTGAGCTGCTGGTGAAGAACCTGCTTCATGGCGGGTCAAGTGCCATGGTCCGGCGCAACGTGATTACGCGAGTGGGTTTTTTCGATGAAACCCTGCCGGCCATCGAGGACTATGACTACTGGCTACGCATTAGCCGCTACTACAAGGTGGACTGCATTGGCCGGCCCTTGGTCAGATACCATGATCTGCGCGATATCAGCACGACGCAGGAGGCCTCGGCGCGCCGGTCGCGCAACATCGAAGCCAACTTGAGAGCCAGGGAACTCTTCTACGAGAAGCATAAGCGCGAGATGCAGGCTCATGGTGTTGCCCACCTGTTCCTCGCGCAGAGTGCCCGACGGCATGTGTCGTCGGAGTGGCACGATGCCGCAGGGGCAAGGCGCCTGGCGCTGAAGGCCTTTTTTATGGCGCCGGCGTCACGTTACACCCAGGCGGCGCTGGGCAAGGCGCTGGTCCCGCGTAGCAAGATCGACACCTACCGTCGCGTATTCACAAGGCTCTCCTAGCGAGGATGCAGGCAGCCATATCATCGATGTCAAGGTGGCAAAGCAAGCGGAGTGACACAAAAAGCAACATAAACGCTCTGTTACGGATAACGGCAAAACAAGAGGGAGATAGATGCGTCTATGTGTCATGGCGAGTGAATTTCCAGTCCGCTCGCAAACGTTTGTCATGCATCATGTCACGGGTATGCTCGACCGTGATCTTGACGTGCAGATCATTGGCCATAAAGGTGACGAGGCCGCTTGGCAGAGCCTGGGCGCCTATGAGCCGCAGCTGAGAGAACGCGTCTGGCATCCCGAGATTCCGATCCAGTTCCTTGCGCGACTGCAAGGCATCATACGTCTACAGGATCATGGCCATGTTAATCGGTCTGGCTATTTCAAGAGCTTCAATGTGTTTCGATTCGGCCAGAAAGCCTTGAATCTAAACCTGCCGTATTACTATTCGCTGGCCTCAAAGATCGCGCCGATCGACGTACTGCACTGCCATTTTGGTCCCAACGGTATTCTGGGAGCCTATCTGAAGAAGCTGGGACTGGTGAACAAGCTCGTCGTGACCTTCCATGGCTACGATCTTTCAATGGTAGCGAACGGACCTAAGCACCCCTATAAGGTAGTGTTTGAGGAAGCTGACGCCATTCTCCCTGTCAGTGAGCGCTGGCACAAGCGTCTTCTCGAATTGGGGGCGCCCGCCGAGCGTACTTCCGTTCACCATATGGGCATCAACGTCGAGGCGTTTCCCTACCTTGAGCGCAATGCCTCTCCCGAAGCGCCCCTGAGGCTGATCACCACGGCACGCTTCATGGAGAAAAAGGCCTGGAATATGCCGTGCAGGCCGTGGCAGACGTTGCCAGCCAGAGGCCAGACCTGAATTTCACCTATGAACTGATTGGCGATGGACCCTTGTGGGAGCAAGTCGCTGAGCAGGTGCGAGTGCTGGGGATGGAGAGCCGAATCAATTTGCATGGTGCACTTCCCCACGACGAGGTGCAGCGGCTCTTGAAGGACGCCGATATCTTCCTGTTGCCAAGTGTGACAGCCAGCAATGGGGATCAGGAAGGTATTCCTGTGGCGCTAATGGAAGCCATGGCCAGCGGAATGCCGGTGCTCTCGACCTCCCACAGTGGGATTCCCGAACTCGTGGAAGAGGGTGTTTCCGGCTACTTGGTGCCGGAACGAGACAGCCAGGGCTTGGCTGCCAAGCTGCTTGATCTCCTTCAGCATCCGAAAATACGTCTTGCCTTTGGGCGTGAAGGCAGGAAAAAGTCGAGAACGAGTTCCACCTCGATAAGTTGAACGATGCTCTCGTTTCTCTGTACACCCGGTTGTTGTCAGATCCGGGCGTCAGGCTTGAAAAACAGCGGTACAGCGCCTGAGCGAAGGTGCTGACTCTTCACGGTAATCGTCATGCAAATAGTCAACTTTCTTTCTGATATTGGTTTCAAACGAGTGGGTAAGTGTGCCTTCTTAAGAAGCTTGGAAGGTCACAAGACCATACTCAAGGTTCGCTCGGAGGCCAATAACTGGTATCAGAAACTTGCTAGGAAGGTTCTGGGAGGAGATACATCCTTCGATAATGAAATGATGGTGTATGAGCAGTTGCCTGAAAATCGATTTTCGGATTTTCGCTACCCACGTCTCATTAAAACGGATCATGAGAATTTTCTCATCCTCCACTATATCAAGGCCCAGCAGGGCTGGGACAAGGATCTGGTATCCAAGGAAAAGTTAATGTCGGCACTGTTGGAGTTCAATCTTGCCGAAATTTCCATTACTCATACAGGGTTGAAAAAACTGTCACACGCTTCGTTAGAAGTTCGACGGCAAAAGTGCTGAGGTGGTCGTTTAGCTTGAACCGTTATAGCCCCAGGTACTTCTTCAAGATTGTTGCGTTGATTCTATCTGCTGAAACCAGCCAAAGGCGGAACCCGCGCGCGCTTTTGATGCATAATGACTTGAATGTCAATAATAACGTGCTGTCCGATCATGACGGATCGCCTTGGTTTCTTGATTTTGAAAGTGTCACGCTGGAAAGGAAGTGGGTCTTTGTCGACATCTTGAACCTTAGCGTGATAGAGAAGAACCGGTTCGAGTTTGATGTAGAAATGCTTAAGCACTACTTATGCGAGCTCCATCGGCGCGGAGTATTAGTAAAGGACTTTGATATTGCTTTGCAATTGCGGGTCGTATTGATGCGGGTGTACTTGCAGTCATTTCGCTATCAGAAGGATCCGGAGCTCAAGGCTGTATTCGGTAAATTCCTGACTCAAGTGCTTCTCGACCACCAGGCGTACAAACGCTGGTATATGAACAATGTGGGGTTGGATGCTCGTACGATTTTTTCTACCAAGGCTGAGCCAGCCAACCATAAGGCTTGCCAGCCAAGCATAAGGCTTGATTGAAAAATGAAGGATAATGACCCTGTCGATGTCGTGATTACCTGGGTGGATGGAGATGACCCTGAGTGGTTTGAACTCTATCGGAAATATGCGCCCTCCATGGCAAAGAAAAAGAAACGTCGCTGCAGCGGTTTAAAAGCCTGGACAACTTGATGTACATTTTTCGTGGCATAGAGACTTTCATGCCTTGGGTGCGTTATATCCATCTTGTGACCTTTGGCCACTATCCTGCATGGCTTGATGTCGGATCCGGTAAGGTGCGTCTGGTAAAGCATGAGGATATTTTCGAAAATCAAAAATTGCTGCCTGTTTTCAATAGTGGCACAATTGAGATGAATTTCGACAATATTCCTGAATTGGCGGAAAAGTTTATATATTTTAATGACGACATGTTTGTGGTGAGTCCGGTATCCAAGGATTATTTCTTCAAGAGCAATGTGCCTTGCGATTTCCTAAAGATGGTTCCTCTTATGCATGCGCAAGATTTTTCCCATCGCTTGCACGAACAGATGATGCATGTGGTGTCTAAGGATACATTTTCTGACTGGGGATTTAGGGAAAGACTCAGTAAAATTTTTAACTTTCGCTATGGCTTAAAAAGCCTTGTTCTTAATGCATTATTTTTAAAATTGAAGCACTATCCATTATTTGAAATTCACCACCACCCCCAGCCTTATCTGAAAAGTAATCTGATAGATGCCAAGGAAACCTATCACGACAAAGTTCAATATACTATTGCTAACAAGTTTAGAACAAAGGACACGCTTTCACAATATATATTCCGATTCCATGCCTTGGCTAAAGGTGAGTTTTATCCCCAAGTGCCTCAGGGCTGTCATTTGATTAATTATTCTTCGTTCGAAGAGCTCAAGGGGAAGCTTGTGCAGATGAAGGCCAAAAGGGCTAATTTTGTCTGCTTCAATGACAGTCATTTTCTCAACGAAGAAGACTTTGCCGAAAGCAAGAAATTGATGTTGGAGTATTTTAACGATCTGCTGCCGCATCCATCTTCATTCGAATTGAAAAAATGATGCAAAATATTATGGAAGATATATGAATAGCATCAGGCCCCATGGAAGAACCACAGTAATTATTACGACCTACAATGACGAGCTTGCGACTCTTGAAAAGGCAGTGGCTTCTGCTCTAGAGCAGAGCCTGTTGCCCGCTGCCGTTCTCGTGGTGGATGATGGGTCTAATAACTCTGTGGCTCAGCAAGTCGTTGATAAATTTTTGGCCGAGAGTGAAGTGACATTGCGTTGCCTGAAAAAGCGCAATGGTGGGCCTTCCTCTGCCAGAAACTTTGGCCTAGAAAATACCACCAGCGAGTTTGTCACCTTTCTTGACTCTGATGATGAGCTGCTTCCGGAAAATCTAAACAATAAGGAAGAAGTCCTTCAGGCCTTGCCCGTTAACTACTTTGGCGTGTATGGCACCTATCTCAAGATGCCCATGAATAAGCTGCATTCCTATCAGGATGCAGATGGACTCATCAACACGGATCAAGTGGGCAAGGAGGGTGGTATACCCGGCGGGGTTCATACCTATGTGTTCAGAACAGAGGCACTGCGAGCAATCGGAGGATTCGACGAAGCGCTAGTTCATAATGAAGACTTTGATGTCATCATCAGGCTCGCCAAGGCGGGCTGGCTCTGTAAAGGAAATGTCGGCCCAGGCTTTATAAGAAATTACCGAGATAATTCTCTGACACGTAACAATAATTATCAGGCAACTTATAATAATTTGTTGCGTTTTTTGGATAAGGCCGAAGAGAACCAATATTTTTCACCTCATGAATTGAAAAAAAGGCGGAAAAGTTGTGAGCTCAGATTGGCTAAGAGCATGCGCGCCGATGGGCAAGAGCGCAAGAAGGTGGCTTATCACCTGACCCGCGCCTTTCATCATTCGCCGCCATCACGATTCAAGGAATGGCTCGCCTATCTTTACGGTAAGTGCTCTCTGTAGGCTCTATAAAATGAATATCATGCACGTAATTTCCTCAGCTGCGGCTGGTGGAGCAGAAGTTTATGTAAAAGATATTTCGATCGAGATGAGAAAGCGGGGACATAGGGTTTTCATAGCTTTCCTAGATCGCGCAGAAGAGGCAGGCCGCGAGCAGTCTTATGAGGACAAGTTCCTAGCAGAATTGCGCGATAATGGTATCGAATTCGGTTTCGTCGGCGCACGCGCAAGACGGAATCCATTAAAGGGCGTGGCCGCGCTGCGTAAGTTTCAGCGTGCCTTCAAGCCTGATCTGATTCATTCCCACTTATATTACGCGGCAATTTTTTCCGCTTTTTTGCCTCGCGTAAAGCGAGTCTATACCCATCATAACATCAAGCTTAGGGCTAATCCGATTCTATACCGTTTTTTGGATCGCAGGACCCATGCTTATGTAGGAATTTGTAACGCATGCACCTCATTGTTGAAACAGGTGGCCACGCGTGATGTTCACCATATAGACAATGCTGTGGATGCAGCTCGCCTCGTGCCGATAGAGAATTATCCTGACAGACCATTGGTCACTCTTCTTTATGTCGGACGTTTGTCGGAGCAGAAGAATTTGGCATTATTGCTCAATGCCTTGAGCAGAATCGACTCGGCTAATTACAGGCTGCTGCTTGCTGGTAGCGGCCCAGAAGACGCTCAATTGCGTCAACTTGCGTCCGAGCTTGGTATCGCGGAACGCCTCGACTTTTTGGGTAATGTCGACAATGTCTCGAGTCTGCTTAAAGAAGCCGATGTCTTTGTAATGTCCTCAGCGTGGGAAGGTTTGCCCATTGCACAGATCGAGGCCACCTTGACAGGCTTGCCTGTTTTAGTCACCGATGTAGGCGGGTGTTCCGAAATCGTCGAGAAAGTGGATAATGGTCTGGTTGTTGGCGTTGAGGTAGAAGCCTATGCGGATGCATTGAAAAAAATGTTAAACGATTATTCTGCCAGGCTGCGTTATCATCGTAATGCGATAAATAACTCGGAAATCTATACGATTTCAAAATCGGTAGACAAGCATCTGGACCTCTACCATAGCCTCTGAACCAATGGTGCATCCATGACGACCGGACTGCTATTTGTCTATATTTTGTTCACATTTACGGCTGTATACTGCTTGTGGGTTGCCGTTTTGCATCGTTGGCTGCTCTGGCCACTTGTTCTGGCCTATGTTACACGACTAGTACTCTTCCTCTTGGATTACTTTCGTATCTTTCGTCCACCAGGTGCGACAGATGATGCGTCGCGCTTCAATAATACGGCACGTTATTGGTCTCAGTTCGAATGGTCTCATCTCATGGACATAGTGGATGTGACTCATTCGCATTTTTATGCTTGGCTTGGTGCGGTAGTTCAAAAACTGGTTGGCGTATCTTATTCTATATTGCCGGCATTCAGCTTTCTTTTCGGTCACGTGGTCGTCGCCGTTTCTGCCATTATCGCTTATCAGCTGTGGGGTAAACGCGCGGGAATCATGGTGGCGCTTGTGCTAGCTCTGTATCCCTTTGCCGCTTTTAATTCCATTCTCGCGATGCGCGAGGAAGTGGCAATCATGTTTTTTATCCTTGGTTTGTACTTTTTCGTCAAATGGGTCTCTGGTAGGTCATACCTAGGTATTATCTGGGCTTGCCTCTGTTTCGGCGGTGCCGTGGCGTTTCACCCCGGCTGGATCGGTGCCTTTGTCGGCGTAGCAGCGTACCTCACATTTTTTCTTTACCGTACCGTTTTCAAGACGGATACGACACGGGCTAGCTATCATGATGCGCTGAAGGTGTTGCTATCATCCACCATGCTTGTACTTTCGCTTGGAATGGTGGCTTTTGGTGGTGGTATTTCGCTCGGTAAAGGTATTGAAGTCGGCGGAGAAGGGGAAGGAGGCGTTGGTTCCGCAATTGAATCGCGTTTCTCGCGCGAGGCGACCGGTGGCTCCGCTTATCCTAGCTTCATTGCACAAGGTAACCCTTATACGCAGCCATGGTTGATTCCCGCACGTATTGTCTACTTTCATTTTTCTCCCTTTCCCTGGGACTTGCGCAGCCCGAGGCATCTGCTCGGGGTAGTGTCCTCCATGCTTTACTTGTTCATGGCTTGGCGTGTCTACAAAGGTTGGGATACGTTGAAAAATAGGGAAGAATGTGTTGCAATGTTATTCATGTTTGGCGCACTGACCTTCATCTTCGCGATTGGTGTAACCAACGTGGGTACGGCCATCCGCCACAAGACTAAGCTGCTGGCTTTATTCTTGATTCTCGCAGCGTCGACATTCCACACATTCAAAATCAAGCTAAGGAGAGCTTAATTGTGGATGTTCTGATTATTGCAGGCAATGCCCGCTCGCTAATGGCTAATCGTGGTGATCTGATCCGTGAAATGCTTGCGCAGGGCCTCGAAGTAGGGGCGGCTGTCCCTACTGCGGATTATTTACCTGATGTCGAAGCATTAGGCATTGCCATTTATCCGATCGACATGGGGCGTACTGGCGTAAATCCTATGCATGATCTCAGGACTCTTCATGAGCTCTACAAGCTGATCAGAAAAATCAGGCCTAGTGTAGTGTTCAGCTATACCAGCAAGCCCGTCATCTACGGCAGCCTAGCGGCGAAGATGGCTGGGGTGCCACGCATTTATTCAATGATTACAGGCCTTGGTCATCTTTTTACCACCGACACACCAAGGACACGCCGGCTGCGCCGAGTTCTCAGCATGCTTTACCGTGCCGGACTTTCCTGTAATGACAGGGTTTTCTTCCAAAATCCCGATGACCTCAAGGAATTCATCGACAAGCGGATTCTTTCTAAGGCGACAAAAGCCGTTCGTACCTACGGTTCCGGCGTCGATATGGCGCGCTTCGCTCGCCAGCCGTTGCCTCAAGGCCCCCTGACGTTCCTGTTTATCGGCAGGCTGCTTGGCGAGAAGGGAATAGCGGAATTCTGCGAAGCCGCCAACCTTTTGAAGCAGCGGTATCCTCAGGTCAGGTTCGTGGCCGTGGGCCCGCACGATCCCAGCCTTCCTCATGCCTGTGACATTCAGGACCTGGAACGCTGGAAAAGGGAGGGCGCCGTCGAGTTTGTCGGAGGCGTGGAGGATGTAAGGCCCTGGATCAGCGAATGCTCTGTATTTGTACTGCCTTCGTATCGTGAAGGTACGCCGCGTTCTGTGCTCGAGGCGATGAGCATGGGGCGCGCTATCATCACCAGCGATGCACCTGGCTGCCGAGAAACGGTGGAGCCGGGTATCAATGGGTTCCTGGTGGCTCCAAGAACCAGTGCGCCCTTGGCTGATGCGATGGAGCGCTTCATTCATGAGCCCGAGATGGCGGCCACGATGGGCGAGGCCAGCGTTGAACTGGTAGAGAAATACTACGACGTGCGCAAGGTCAACCGCGTCATCTTGGAAGCCATGTTGCTGACCGGGCCGGTTGAACGCCATGCCGTGGAGCAGGAGTGCACATGAATTTGGCCGCCAAGCGTCTCTTTGACATCGTTGCCAGTGGCTGTGCGTTGCTGGTGCTTGCTCCTCTCCTGCTGCTCGTAGCGCTATGGGTGAAGCTCGATAGCCAGGGCCCTGTCATGTTCAAGCAGCGGCGTGCGGGGCTCAACGGCCAGCCTTTCATGATCTTCAAGTTTCGTACCATGATCGACCGGCCTGCTGACAGCATTGACCAAAACAGTGAACAGGTCGTGAGCTCCGGTGAGGACAATAGGATCACCCGGGCCGGACGTTTCCTTCGGGCGACCAGCATTGATGAGTTGCCGCAGCTGTTCAATATCCTGAAGGGCGACATGAGCGTTGTGGGCCCGCGTCCAATACTGATGGAGCAGATCGAGGTGATACCGCCTGGCTGCCTTATCCGCTTTGACGTTCGGCCTGGCTTGACCGGTCTGGCTCAGGTAAAGGGCGGCGCAGCTTGGGATGGCTGCAGCAGTTGGCCTTCGATGCTGAATATGTTCGCAAGCAGAATTTTTTCTATGACCTGCGGCTGATCTTCAGGACCGTGGTAGTTGTACTCAAGGGCAGCGGCCTCTATGGCGGAGAGGGATTGAACTGGAGAGCTTACCGGGAGAGTCTCGGGGGTAGGGCACCCAGTGACCAGGATGTCGAGGAGGCGATGAAGCAACAATGATCAAGCGTATGATGATCACCGCCAGCCCTGATGTCGCGGAATATATCGAGCAGCATGGCGTCGATAGGATCTTCCTGGACCAGGAGGTCAACGGCAAGGCCCAGCGACAAGGCCACCTGGATACTCACAAAGCGGCGCATACCCTGGCGGATATTGAGGCTATTGCCAAGGTGTTGCGAAAAGCTGAGCTGATGGTACGGATAAATCCACTGCATGATGGCACTACAGCTGAGATCGAGGCTGCGCTTAACCATGGTGCGCAGCGTCTCATGTTGCCCATGTTCACGTCGCGGCATGACGTCGCTGAATTCCTGGAACTGGTAGGGCAGCGCGTGCCGGTTACCTTCCTAGCAGAGACAGCGCCAGCACTGGTAAGGCTGGCGGACTGGCTGCCGCTGCTTGTCCCGGGGCGAGATGAAGTCCATTTCGGGCTGAATGATCTTTCATTGAGCCTGGGCTTGGACTTTCTGTTCGAACCCATGGCTGGACGGCTGTTCGACGCCGCATCTGAGCAACTTGAGCAAGCGGGTATTACCTGGGGTATTGGTGGCATCGCCAGGATCGGTCAGGGCGAGCTGCCGGCGGAAAACGTCATTGGCGAGCATGTGCGGTTGGATTCTCGCTGGGTCATCCTCTCGCGTGCATTTCATTCTGGCGCCGCAACCGCTGCAGAACTGCTGCAGTCGATTGATTTCCCACGCGAGATTGCTGCACTGACTGATGCTGAGCAGCAGTGGCGTGCTCGCGATCAGGAAGCCCTGCTGGAAAACCATCAAATCCTGGCCGAGCGGGCGTTTCGTCTTGGCCGAAAGCAGGTGAGTAGATAAATGGCGTTAGATTCCCTTGAACGTATCCTTTTTTTACAGAAGGAAGAGGTGCTGCAGGATCAGCGCGAGTTGGTCCTTCAGCGACTGGGTGAATGGTATCCTGCTGCCACGATCGATTTTGCCGGGAGTGCCCAGGAGGTGTACGCCTCTCGTTCTTATGATGCCGTGATCACGCCGACGCTTCCTTGGCTAGCGGCGGCACTGAACAAACTGGAGAGGTTTTGCTGGATTCATTTTCTCTCGGCCGGTGTGGAAAAAATATGGGAAATGGATTTCGATAAGGCCAATGCCTTTCTGACCAAAAGCAGCGGTGTTCATGGCGCTCCCATGAGTGAATACGCCATTGGTGCCATGTTGTACTTCGCTAAGCAGTTCAATCGGTTTCATGAGCAGTCCAAGCGGGCCGAATGGAAGCGTACCTGGCTGAATGAGCTGACCGGACGCCGTGTGACCATTCTGGGTTTGGGACATGTTGGTACGGCGCTGGCCCAGCGAGCGAAGGCGTTTGATATGGAGGTAGTGGGGACTCTTCGCCATATTCGGGAAGTACCTAATGTCGACCGTGTTGTCGCAATGGAAGATATTGGCCAGGAGCTCTCACGCTCCGATTATCTGGTTGTGTGTTTGCCTTTGACGCCGGAAACACGTGGTCTGGTAGACGCCGCTTTTCTTTCCCGCCTGAAGCCTGGCGCGGTACTGGTCGACATCTCACGTGGTGGTGTTGTGAACGGCGACGCCGTGTTGAACGCCCTCGACAGCGGCATCCTGAAGGGAGCCGCTCTGGACGTTTTCGAATGGCAGCCGTTACCTGAAGGCTCGCCACTTTGGAAACACGAAAATGTGCTGGTCACCCCGCATGTATCGGGTACTACGCCGTTTTACCTTGAGCGTGCACTCGAGGTCTTCCATGCCAATGCACAGGCGCTGTTGTCGGGGCGAGAGCCTGTTACGCCGGTGAATAGAGAGGCTGGGTATTAATATGCAATCAGGTGACACTTTTCCCACCATTCTGGTGACGGGTGGTGCGGGCTATATCGGCTCACACACCGTGCTGGCGCTGCTCGAAGGTGGTTACAAGGTCGTCGTTCTGGATAACCTTTGCAATTCGTCGGAAGAAGCGTTGCGTCGTGTTGAAGCCTTGACGGATGGTGCCACAGATTTCGTTTGCGGAGATGTCAGGGACAGTGCTGCGCTTGAGCGGATATTTACACGTTTTGAAATTGCCGCGGTGATCCACTTTGCAGGCCTGAAAGCGGTAGGTGAGAGTGTCCGCTCACCGCTCGCCTACTACCAGAATAACGTAGAGGGCACCTTGAGTCTTTGCCAGGCCATGCAGAAGGCCGGCGTCAAGAAGCTGGTATTCAGTTCGTCCGCCACCGTCTACGGGGCCAATGCTCCCGTACCCTATCGCGAAACGTACCCTCGCGGTAACAGCTCTAACCCCTATGGACGCTCCAAGGCCATGGTCGAACAGGTGCTCGAGGACATCTGTACGGCCGATGCTTCTTGGTCCGTCGCTTCGCTTCGTTACTTCAATCCTATCGGTGCCCACCCTTCCGGGCTGATCGGTGAGGACCCGCTGGGTATCCCTAATAACCTGATGCCTTTCATTGCACAGGTTGCGGTAGGAAAACTTCCCGAGCTCGCCATCTTTGGCCAGGACTACCCCACCAATGACGGCACCTGCATACGCGATTACCTGCATGTCATGGACCTTGCCGAGGGTCATGTCGCTGCGTTGCGCCGCCTGTCGGTGGCAGGCATCGCCTACTTCAATCTTGGTACGGGCCAGGGTTATTCAGTGCTCGATATCGTCCAGGCATTTGAGCGTGTAACGGGACGGAAGATTGCCTATCGGTTTGCCGAAAGGCGTGAGGGTGATTTGCCTGCCTTCTGGGCCGATGCCTCGAAGGCAAAAAAGGACCTGGGCTGGTCGGCTAGCCGAGGGCTTGATGAAATGATGGCCGATACGTGGAAATGGCAGTCCAAGAACCCCAAAGGATATCGCGGCTAATCTAGCCGATTGCCGAATGAATGGAGATCAATGGTCATGAATATGGATACGGTACGCCTCGGCATCATCGGTCTGGGCTACGTGGGCCTTCCCTTGGCAGTCGAGTTTGGGAAGGTCTTGCCTACCGTAGGGTTTGATATCAATGTCCGTCGCATCAGCGAGCTACGCGACGGGGTCGATCATACGCTAGAGGTCGAGCCCGAACTGCTAGCCTCAGCGCACCATCTTACGTTCACCAGTGAACTTAGTGCGCTAGAGGCTTGTAATGTCTATATCGTCACGGTTCCGACGCCTATCGATTCCAGTCGCTGCCCCGACCTGACGCCTCTCGTCAAGGCAAGTGAAACGCTTGGCAAGGTTATCAAGCGCGGCGACATTGTCATCTACGAATCCACTGTCTACCCGGGCGCAACGGAAGAAGACTGCATTCCTGTCGTCGAGCGCGTCTCCGGACTCACCTATAACCAAGATTTTTACGCCGGCTATAGCCCAGAACGTATCAATCCGGGCGATAAGGAGCATAGGGTAACCACCATCAAGAAAGTGACCTCCGGCTCTACGCCTGAAGTGGCAGATTTTGTCGACGCCCTGTATCAGCGCATCATCACCGCGGGTACTCACAAGGCAAGTTCAATTGCCGTGGCAGAAGCCGCCAAGGTCATTGAAAACACGCAGCGTGATGTCAATATCGCGCTGATCAATGAGCTTGCTGTCATTTTCAATCGCCTCGGTATCGATACCGAAGAGGTGCTGGAAGCCGCCGGAACCAAGTGGAACTTTCTGCCTTTCCGGCCAGGACTGGTGGGGGGCACTGTATTGGTGTAGACCCTTATTACCTTACCCACAAGGCGCAGCGCGTGGGCTATCATCCGGAAGTGATTTTGTCGGGGCGCCGTATCAATGATGGCATGGGGGCCTACGTGGCAAGCCAGCTCATCAAGCAGATGATCAAGCGCCGCCTGCAGGTTGAAGGCGCGCGCGTGCTGGTTATGGGACTGACGTTCAAGGAAAACTGCCCCGATTTACGTAATACGCGTGTCGTGGATATTTTGCAGGAGCTCAAGGATTATAACGTTGAGGTCGATGTCTACGATCCCAGAGTGGACGCTGCCGAAGCCGAGGCAGAGTATGGCCTCCAGTTGATCAGTGAGCCTGAGTGTGACACCTACGATGCCATCATTCTGGCGGTGGCTCATCAGGAATTCCGTGACTTGGGGTCTGCAGCCGTGAGGCGCTGGGGAAAGACAAGCCACGTTCTTTATGATCTCAAATATGCCTTCCCCAAGCAGGAAGTCGATATTCGCCTGTAATGCTGAAGAATAAAAAATGGTTTCGGCCAAAAGACGATGGAAAGGTCAAAGCAAAGGGAGAATGAGATGCAGGAGCAGCAAGAGGTCTTGGCTGAAAAACCGGAGGGGCTTAATGAGCGGCGCAACCGGGCAGGGCCGCAGACCCAGCGCTTCTTCTATTACACCTATGGCATGACGGTTGAATCCGATATTGAACTTCCCGAACTGATGCCGGTGCCAGCGTCTGCCAGTGCGGACATTTCCATTATTACGGCGGGTATTACCGAATCACTTGCTGATGCCACTTTCAGCGGGAAGTGGGTCCAATTGTCACCGAGTCAGTGTCAGCTGAATGTGCAGGGTATTGCGCGCTACCGCATCGAGGAGGGACGGCGCATCCTGGTCGATCGTCGTGTGCTTGAGGATGAGCGGGATGGCGTCCCCGCCAGGGATGTGCGTCAGTACCTTTTAGGCATGTCGTTAGGTGTGCTGCTCTACCAGCGCGACTGGCTTCCCATGCATGTCAGTGCGCTGCATACCCCGACTGGCGTGTGGGCGTTCACCGGCCATTCTGGCGCGGGCAAGTCGACGCTTGGTGCTTGGCTTCACTATACGCAAGGCTGGCCGATGATCAGCGATGACGTGGCGGTGATCAAGCCTGAAGATAGCCAGGCCTATCTATATCCCGGCCCCCTCGCGTCAAGCTATGGAAGGATGCGCTTCAGGCCCTGGGCATCGACACCAAGGGGTTGATTCGCGATCTGACTCGGCATGACAAATACCACCTGATGGTGGATGAAGCCTTCCATAAGCGACCCGAACCCTTGAAGGCGCTGGTCATCCTGGAGCGTGCGGAAGAGGGTGAAACCGCTTCGCTTGAGCCTTTGAAAGGCGTGGAGGCCTTTCGCACGGTGATGGGGGCGCTTTATCGCCCCGACGTTGGTCAGGAGTTCAACAGCCCCGCGGCTCTGATGGCGCGTATTGCCCAACTGACCGACAGAATCGAGGTGTATCGTTATCGCCGACCATGGTCACTGGAAGACATGGATTCAAGTGTTGAAACTTTACTTGACTATATTAAAAGGGACGTGAAATGAATAATACGATTTCTCATAATGCCTTGATCGAGAAAAGCAAGGCTCAGATTTCTTCTTCCATCGATGATGAAGAGGCCGTGCTGGATACACAGGCGGGTATCTATTATTCCTTGAACTCGGTAGGTAGCTATATTTGGAAATATCTCGATACACCGAAAACCATGAGCCAGATTCTCGAGCACGTCAAGTCTGAGTATGAGGTGGATGACGAAACTTGCCAGGCTTCTGTCGAGCAGCTGCTGCTGTCGCTGAAGGAATATCAGCTGATTACTATTCGGTGTGAATAAATGAGTCTTTTTTCAGGTTGGGTGGGAGCCCCGGGGGGCGGGCGACGCTACTGAAGAAAGAATGAAGCATGCTTTTTCGATCTTTACTGATGCGTCTTTGATTCGCCAGGCTGGCGACCGATTCTTGTTGTTACATACTTCCGATGTTCATGGGAGCGCCCTTGGCCAAGAGGGCGCCAATGGTCCGCTGTACACTGTTGGGAGTGTTAGGTTAGATAATGCGGATGAGTTGAAGGCTCAAATGGAAGATGATGCCAACGCGCTCACCTCGTTGGATTCCGTTATCCAATCCGCCTATCAACGCTGGAACGATATGTGCGTCGATCACCTGCAGGGTGACTATGCGTTCGGCCTATGGGACGACAGCAAGGGTGAGCTATTCTGTGCCAGAGACCGGCTAGGGATTCGCCCCTTATATTACCATAGGAATAGCGAAGGCTTGTGGTTTTCCAACAATCTTCGCGTGCTGCTCTCCTCGGTGGGTTACCTACCGGAAGTCAACAAGAAGAGAGCGATGCAGTTCCTGCAAGGCATTGAATCAGAAAGCTCTCTTACTTTTTTTGAGGGTGTTTTCCGGTTGCCGGCTTCGCATAGCCTGCGGTATTCCACTTCTGGAGAGCCTGCGGTTAAGCGCTATTGGCACCTTGGCCAGGATATACCGGCTGTCGGCGATAATCTCGATGAGAATGTCGAGCGTTTCCGAGAACTTTTCATCGGTAGCGTAAGGAAACGCCTGCCATCTTCCGGTCCGGTTGCCATTGAGCTGAGTGGAGGTCATGATTCGTCGGCAATCTGTGCGTCAGCGGTGCGCTTCGATAAGACCCGTCTGAAAACTTATTCGGCGGTCTTCCCGAGTAATGCTGAGTGCGATGAATCTGAGTTTATCGATAGCGTGGTTGAAGAGGCGGGGGTTCATAACGTTTCGGTCAATACGGATACACTCAGCGTGACCGATTTTTATGACCAAAGTATCCTCGCTCACGGTGACTGCCATCATGCCGCCAATATTCGTATCGTCATGCGAATTCAAGAGCTGGCCTCTGCCGATAGCTGTTCGGTAATTCTTAATGGTGTCGATGGTGACAATGTTGCCTCGCACGGTCTGTATCGTCTGGCCGAGCTAGCCACCCAGGGTGATTGGGAAACCTTCATCAGGGAAGTTAAGGCCGTGGCCGATATTTACGAGGCGTTTGATGATGAGCCTGAAGTTGGACTTTATAACAAGTTTGGAAAGGCTATATTAAAAGAAAAGACTGACAGGGCGCTCTCAATCGAATCCATAAAAGCGGTGTTTCTGCTTTCCAAGCATTTCGGGCTGAACCGAAAGTCGATGGTCAAGCAATACCTTGTCAAGCCAACGCTGAGACGATGGGGACTATTGAAAACGCCCAACAAAAAAACCACGCAAGCCCCTGCCTGGCAGGGGCGATATAGCGAGGATGAGCTAACGCAAAGCTTTATTGCTGAGTCGGACCACGTCAATTTCTCAAAGGCACATTATAATTCTATTAAAAGCATTCGTACTGAGCGCGAGGCACAAATGTTTGCCTTGGGAAATGGGGTGCTCGAAGCATATTTTGAATATACCCACTCCATTTCGGAAAAATATGGTGTGGAAACCCGGTATCCATTCATGGATGTCGAATTGATGGATTTTTGTCTGGGGTTGCCTGCCAACCACAAGCTGGATAATGGGTGGACACGATTGATTCTTCGCGCCTCCATGAAGGGTATCTATCCGGAAAAGATACGTACGCGCCGCGGCAAGTCGAATCTTGCTGCCAGCATCGGCAATGCAGTGACAGGGCAGTGCTTTGCTGATCTCAAGAGTGCGGCTCTGGATGCAGACGAGGAGATCTGGCAATACTTCAAGCCCGCCAGCGTCGTTAGTATGATCGAGCGTCATGATGCCTTGGAGAATGACCCACTACTTGCCCAGAAATCCAGGCGAAAATCTGGTCAATCTGGTGCTTCAGGCGCTGGCTGATTCTCAAGGAAACCTATATTTGCTAATGAAAAAGCACTGGCGAAACGCCAGTGCTTTGAAAGCAAGTCGCTTTCTTACTGCCGGGACATTAAGAACCGGTCACGGAATCCACGCCGCTGACGGGTGAACCCTGCGGGACATCGGTCGCGCGGGTAGAAGCACTTGCCAAGGTGATTTCACCCACGCTACCAAGACGCGTTACACTCGGTTGGGTGAACTCAGCTTTCTTTTCCATGTCAAATATCTCCATTGTGTTGATTTGGGTTTTACCGCACGTCAATCGTAGCATAGCGTATCATTCAGTCAAGAAGGTAACCAGTAAGCGCTTGGCATGACTTCGCTAGTCTCTAGAGTACCAGAAATAAGATATTAACAAGGATTGAAGGCTTTCTTTTATTATTGTATTTTCCTCTTTATTCTTATTCAAGAGGTGTGCTGTGAACAAGTATGTTCGTGTTTTGCAAATGCCGTTGAAAAAGAAACTTCTCTTGTCTGAAGCGTTTGTATTGTTGCCTGCTGCATGGTTCGTGGTGAGGGTCTTGCCCTTCAAGTGGTGGTCGCATCATTTAGGTGAGGTAAAGCCTGGTGAAGAGATATTGGCAGACGAGACACTGGATACGCAAGCACTGAAGGAGTTTGGTTGGGCCGTCCGCAAAGTGAACCGTTTGTTCCGTGGAAACTATACCTGCCTGATGCTGGCCATGACCGTGCAGTGGATGTTGAATCGCCGCAAAATATCGAGCACGCTGGTGCTGGGAACCTTGATGGAAAAAGATCCTAGCGGTGCAATGGTCATGAAGGCGCATGCTTGGCTGAGGGCCGGTGAGCTTATCGTCATTGGTGGCCATGGGGGGCGGTACAAGGCGTTATCTACCTATTTGCGAAAATATTGATAATGTTTTTTTCGTCTTTTTTGTTTATTAGGTTTAATAAAAATGCTAATTGAGCTTGGCTCAATTAGCATTAACAAGTTGCGGCTATTTGTTTGAAATTCTATTTAGCAAGACTTTCTTTAGCGCTCATCAAGATGATGTGACATCATCCAGCGTGGTGCCAGGAGGAGTCGGCGTGCCGATCGGCACGTCGGTCTGCGCACTGGCTGAAGTGGCAAGAGTAATGTCGCCCACAGACCCCATGCGCATAATTTCAGGCTGAGCAAAGGGCAGTTTCTTGGCGGGCAGGTTCGCTCTATCCATGATGTTCACCTCTCCTAACAAATTTATGAAGTTGCTTGCTTGCGTACCGCATGGACAATTTAGCATGCCCTGCATCTGGTTCAATAACAGTTACAATTTTTTTAAGTGTGATTTTGTTAATATTAAAGAAGGAGGTTTAGTCATCACTGCTTAGGTCGAAGCGGTTTCTTCTCCAGTAACTACTTGGTTGGTATCCATTTCAGTGTTATCGTGCCTTGCCGTATAGACGGTTCGCTTAGGTTTTAAAAAGTATTAAGAAACTAATCCTGGCACGGCTAAGAATTTGCACCTCTTCAGTTTTTCTGGATTGGTTATTTGGCTGTTTCTTCTTACGATGTCGATCTGCTGCAGGAAGGTTTTTTTCATATTTCTGGTTCCAAATTTCTCGTTGGCAGGGCGGTGGGTATATAGATTTTGGATGAGGTTTTTGCCGCACCCCGGCATGTTTATGAATTTAAAAAGATTTTTTTTGTGGTGAGTGCGGGGGCTGGGAGTAAGAGCCGTCCAAACTAGAGAAAGTAGTATGACGTTATTTCCGTAAGACTTGTTTGAAACGAAAAGGCAGTGCAAGCTTTGGTGTTGTCGTACTAGCCTTGTGTTACCTTTCGTGAAGATTGGTTGCGCTGTACATGACTCATTTATACAGTTCTCAGTCAGCTGAGAAGCAAGGACGTTTCTATGACTACCAATGCCTCGCCCATAGCGAATGATAGAGTCCTGCAGCTCTTGATCATGCTTTCAAGGATTGAACTCTCGGATGAGCAAAAGGAGCAGGCTCTCTCCCTGTGTCGGGATGTTACGGATTGGGCTGGTGTTGCCTTGCGGGCCCGGCAGAATCTGATCCTGCCCCTTGTCTATCGTCATCTGCGCCAGCTACAGCCAGCCGGTCTAGAGGCACGCGAACTTGAGCAGATGCGGATTGCGGTCATGACGATACAGCAGCGCAGCATGCTGGTCATGTCTGCCCAGCAAGCCGTGCTCAAGGATCTGATCGAGCCGCTCGGCATTCCGGCAATGTTTTTCAAGGGTCCATCGTTGGCGATGCGTTACTACGATGAGCCTGCCATCCGGATCTCACGCGATATTGACGTCCTGGTGCCCCATAACGCCATGGTCAGGTTGCTGGAAACCGCGCTTCAGCTTGGGTATGTCCCATATGATCCTCAGCCATTGCAGGCCGACCCCTCGAGCCTGGCTTTCCTCGCCCGTACCCAGAAGGTGATTACCTTGATCTCTCCGCTTGGGGTAGGGATCGAGTTTCACCAGCGCATCGTTCGCTATGCTTCGGTCTACGACACGGAAGACCTGCTCACCAGGCGCGATGCGCTGCAGCTAGACCCCTTGAGCTATCCGGTGATGCCTACGGATGAGCTGTTTGTCTACATTTGTCTTCACCATACCAAGCATTTCTGGTCGCACTTGCACTGGCTGGTGGATCTGGATGCTATCCAGCGCCATCCTGATTTCTGCCTCGAGTCTGTCAGACGCTGTGCCGAGCGGCACGACCTGGTGGCGACTGTGGAAGCGTCGCTCGAGCTCTACCGGGCCATGTCGCAACCTTGTCCCTGGGAATACGAGCCGATTTCCGCTCAAGGGCGTGAGCTTCTGACGTCCAGCCTTGCGGCCATGGCCGGGGGCTCGAGGTCGAGCACGCGATGCAGAAGAAGATGGCCACACCGGATTTCGCCTTTGCCTGGCAGACCACCCCTGCCCATCTGCTGCGCTGGAAGCTGCTCGGCTGGTTGCGCGTCTTCCGCCCCAGCTACGTGGATTACCACGACTGGCCATTGCCTTCCCACTGGCAGTGGCTGTATCGCCCCATTCGGCCCATGCGCGAATTTTTCCGGCGTAACACACTGTTTCGCAACTCCTAGTCACCACGACCCCAGGGCGCTGCCATGATTCGTCTGGAACGTATTTTTGCCCCGCTGCGCACGCTGCGCAGGATTTTTCCGCTGCTTTGGCAAAGCAGCCCTAAATGGACACTGTTAAGTTCGCTGTTGATGGCGGTCGAGATCTTCTTCGGGCTGGCCGTGCTGTTCCTGCTGAAGCGACTCGTCGATGTCGTCACCGTGATGCTGGGCGCCGAGGCGCCTGTCGATGGGATCGGCCCGGTGCTGTTGACGGTTGCGCTGACGGGGTTCTGTTCGCTGGGCTACCTGGTTGCCCGGGGCCTTTCCGCCCTGGCCCGGGAGGCCCAAGGGCTGATGGTGGCCGATACCATCGATCGTGAGATCCATCTGCGGGCGATTCAGGCCGACCTCGCCTTCTACGAGAGCCCACGCTACTTCGATACGCTGCAACGCGCACGGCAATCAGGCAACCAGCGGCCGGTCCAGGTCGTCAGCAACTTGATGATGCTTATCAAGAACAGCCTGATGCTGGCGGGTATCGTCGTGCTGATCACCACGATCAACTGGATGCTGTTGCCCTTGCTGTTCCTTGCCATCGTGCCGGCGCTGCTGGTGCGTATCCACTTCACCCGGCATCTCTACGACTGGCAGCGCCGTCGCACGCAGATGGAGCGCCGTTCCGGCTACATCGACTGGTTGCTCACTTCCGATATCAATGCCAAGGAGCTGCGGCTTAACCAGTTGGGGAATTACCTGCGTGACAGGTATACCGATCTGCGTGCGACCATCCGCCGCGAGCGCATGCATATCACCAAGCGTCGCACCAGCGTCGAGATTCTTGTCGCGGCGGCTGCCACGGCCGCTTTCTTTTCGGCCTTGGCCTTTTTGGCCTGGCAGACTTCCGTGGGAAGGAATAGCGTCGGTGATCTCGTGCTTTTCCTGCTGATCTTCCAGCGTGCGCAGGCGATGGGCCAGGAACTGGTTCAGCAGCTCTCGAAGCTGTATGAAGATCATCTCTACGTAGGCCTGTTGTTCGAATTCCTTGATGTCCGTCCGGTCATCGAAAGCCCCGAGCAACCGGCCGACACGCCCGTGAGCATGGCCAAGGGCGTATGCATGGAAAACGTCAGCTTCCGCTACCCCGGCACCGAGCGGGATGTGCTGAAGAACATCAATATCTCGATCCGGCCCGGTCAGATCGTGGCGCTTGTCGGCGCCAATGGGTCCGGCAAGACCTCCCTCATCAAGCTGCTGTGCCGCTTGTACGATCCTACCTCAGGTCGCATCACGCTCGATGGCATCGATGCCAAGGAGTACAGCCTCGAGGAGTATCGGCGTGTTTACAGTGTGATCTTCCAGGACTACGGCCGCTACGCCGACAGCGTTCGCGACAACATTCGCTATGGCGATATCACGCAGCCCGAAGATACGCCGCTGATCCAGAAGGCGGGGGTGAAATCCGGCGCCGACCCCTTTATCCAAAAGCTCGACAAGGGCTATGACACACCGCTGACACGCATGTTCGACGGTGGCTGCGAGCTGAGCATCGGTCAGTGGCAAAAGGTAGCCTTGGCCCGCGCTTTCATGCATCAGTCCCAGGTCATCATCCTTGATGAGCCGACCAGCGCGCTCGACCCCGGTGCGGAGTTTGAACTGTTCCAGGATTTCCGCGAGCGAATCGATCACCGGGCGGCATTGATCATCAGTCACCGCCTGTCGACGGTGCGCATGGCCGACTACATCTATGTGCTCGACCAGGGGGTAATCCGCGAGCAGGGCACCCACGACGAGTTGATTCGGCAACAGGGGATGTACAACGACCTTTTCAGCCAGCAGGCGTACCACTATCGCGAGGTGGAAGCCTAGGGGCGTCCCCTTTATTTGCTAGCGCTTACCAGAAAGCGAGCGGCATGCCGCTGCGGGCCTGGCCCGGCTCGGCATGTCAATTTCCAGGCGGATCAGCAGGGCGCCTGTGCGCCATGTCTTCATTTCATTCGGATGACAGATTCGTGATAGCTCATACCCGACGCCTTACCCAAAGCAAGTTCGTGCGCAATGTCGCCATCGTTGCGACGGGCACCGCGGGCGCACAGGCCATTACCATGGCCTTCTCCCCGATCATCACTCGCCTTTACGGACCGGAAGCCTTCGGCGTGCTGGGCACGTTCACCGCCATCCTGGCCGTGCTGACGCCCCTGGCGGCATTCAGCTACCCCATCGCCATCGTCCTGCCCAAGCAAGATGCCGATGCCATCGGCCTGGCCCGGCTGTCGCTGGGCATCGCGCTGGCAACCTCCTTGCTGACGGCTCTGGCCCTGCTGCTGTTCAACGAGGCGTTTGTCGCAGCGTTCAACCTGCAGGCCATCGAGCCCTTCATCCTGTTGCTGCCCCTGGCGATGTTCTTCATGGCCTGCAAGGCGGTGATGAGCCAATGGGTCATTCGCAAGAAGCTCTTCAAGATCAAGGCCAAGGTGGCGGTCCTGCAGGCGCTTTGGCTCAACACCGCCAAGGCGGGCATCGGCATCTTCGCACCGGTTGCCGCCGTGCTGATCGTGCTGGCCACCCTGGGCAGCATGCTGCATGCCTTCATGCTGTGGTCCGGCATTCGGCAGCATCCGGAGGGGAGGATGGCGCTGGCGCGGCCGGTAGCAGACGAGCCCGCTGCAAGCAGCCGAACCCTGGCCTGGCGGCATCGTGATTTCGCCTACTATCGCACCCCGCAGATCATGCTCAATGCCGCATCGCAGAGCATGCCGGTGCTGATGCTGGCAGGCTTCTTCGGCCCTGCTGCTGCCGGCTTCTATTCCTGGGCAAGCTGGTGCTCGGCATTCCCACCACGCTGATTGGCCAGTCCGTCGCCTCCGTGTTCTACCCCCGCATCAATGAGGCGATTCACAACCGGGAGGATCCCCACCGGTTGCTGATCAAGGCCACCGGCTCCCTGGCCGTGGTCGGCCTGATTCCCTTCGGGCTGGTGGTGGCCCTCGGCCCTGGCTGTTCAGCCTGGTATTCGGCGCCCAGTGGCATACGGCAGGCGTCTATGCCCAGTGGCTGGCGCTGTGGTCTTACTTCGGCTTCATGAACCGCCCGAGCGTCGGGGCGATACCCGTGCTGGAGCTGCAGGGATTCTTCCTGATCTATGAGATTATCAGCATCGGCTTGCGAGCGGCTTCGCTGGCGATAGGGTTTTTCGTCTTCAATAGCGCCCTGGCTGCTGTCGCCTTGTTCAGCCTGGTGAGCGTGGCGCTAAATCTTTCCTTGATCCTTGCCACGTTGCTGGCGGCCGCCGAGTACAAGAAGGAAAATGCCCGATGAGCGATTTTCTGTTCAGTACCCAGCCGAGCACACCCGGTACTTTGCTGCGTTCGCTGAGGAGTATCTATCCCAAGGGCGAAGTGGCCGGTACGGAGTTCCACGGTGACTGGGGTTCCCTGGCGGTGACGACCTCGCGCTACCACGGATTTCAGCCGCTCGAAACCGATCGTCATCTGTGCGTGGTGCTGGGCGGCCCTGTGCTTTATTTCACTGACAACGCATTTCTTGCGGGCGAAGATCCCCAGGCAGGCACCCGTGCGGTGCTTGCCCATTGGTGTTCAGGCCGCGCGGACTGGAGTGAAGATCTCAGCGGCCCCTTCGTGCTGCTGGTGGTGGATAAGCAGAGCGCGAATGTGGACTGTGTCACCGACCTGATGATGTTCATTCCCGTCTACCAGTACCGAAGCGGCAACACGCTATGCTGGTGCACACACATTGATGCGCTGGCCGAGGCCTGTGGGCAGCAGGAGCAGGTCGATGACGCCTCGCTGGCAGATTTCGTGCTGCACGATGCGGTGACCTATCCCTACACCTCCTATGCAGCCATACGGCAGTGTCAGCCGGCGGCCCGTCATCGCTGGTTGGGACGCCCAGTGGTTGGCGGTGATCCGCTTGCTGAGCCGGAGTGCTTCTGGGAGCCGCATGAGGTGAACCCCTACATCTCGCTGGGCCAGGCCGCTCGGGCTCTGCGCGAAGGGTTGCAGGGCTATGTTGATCGGGTGACCCAACCTCTGCATAGGGTGGCCCATTTTATCAGCGCAGGAGAGGACTCCCGCGTGCTGGCCGGCATGTTGCCCGAGCGGCTCGAGCGCGACGCCTTCGTTTTTCTAGACAGCATGAATCGAGAAGGGCGGCTGGCCGCACGGGTTGCCTCCGCCTATGGCGCCCAGTTCACGCCCGATTACCGCCGTGAGACGCACTACCTGGACATGCTTCCCGAGGCCAGTGCGCTCGTGGGTTCCGGTCACCAATTCCTCCATGCGCACACACTAGGGTTCGACAAAAGGCACCACTTTGCCGATTACTCTGCCGTCTTTGGTGGCTATCTGTGTGATTCGCTGTTGAAAGGGCAATATGCGGCGAAGCCCAAGTGGCTGAAACGCTTTCCCTTCATGCCGCAGTTTGCCCTGGCCCAGGATGTCCGGTCGGCGCCGGTATCGCATCCTCTGTTCAGTGCTTCCGTGCTGCAGGAGGTCACGCGGCGAAGAGGTGAGCATCTAGCCCGTGTCGAGAGCTTGAGGCCTCACAGTGCCAACGAGTGGTTCGAACTCTGGCCGGCGACGATGCGGCGCGGCATGTCGAATCTCTACAGCAACCGTCGGCTGTTCGCGAGCCATGAGATCTTCATGGCCAAGGAGTCGGTCAAGGTGGCGGCAAGCGCGCCGATTTACTGGAAGCTGAACCGTCGCCTTTTCCACGCGGCCTTCCAGCCCGCCTTGCGGCGTACCCGCTTCGTCGCTCATGCCGATGGGCGGTTTCCCTATTTTCCTTGGTGGGTGAATTCACCGATCCAGTTTGTCACCTGGTTCAATCGCCAGGTAGCGCGAAGAATCGGTCGCCAGAATCGCCACCAGGGCCCCTGGAGCGACTGGGAAGCCTTGCTGGCATCAAGCGCATGGGAGGCGGAGATAGCGAGGCTCAAGGGCTGTCGGCTCCCGGAGGTGCTTGGCCATGCCGTGGCTGCCAATGCCTTGCACAAGGAGAGCGTCAGCCTGTCGCTGGGTGCCAAGCTCAACCTGCTGCAGCTTGGCCACTATCGTTTCTGTGCGAGCGGAAGACGTCCCGAGATGACGGTACTGGACACCGGCGCCTTCTTGCAGCATCGGGCGTCGCAGGACAACCGCAGCGTGCTGGGCTAGGGCAAGACAAGCGCTGCGGGAAGCGCGTGGAAGATGCTCTTGGACAAAAATGCCCTTGGACGAAGATGCCTTTTGGCAGGGCGGGCAGGGCGTGGAGCCCCGCCCGCCAGCTGTTTCAGACGCCCCTGCGCCGGGGCGTTCCGGGTTGGCTTGAACGGATAACGTCAGGTCAAGGGGACGCAGGTGGGAGGCCAGGGACCAGCAGCTCGTCCAGGGCGTGCTGCGCCTGCGTCTGCCACGCCCCTGGCAAGGCGGCGGCCTTGGCCAGCGCCTGGCGTGCCTCACCGCGTTCGCCTTGTTCCTTCAACAGCAGCCCAAGGTTTAGCCAGGCCACTGCGAGGTCGTCGCGCTGGCGCGTGGCATCGCGAAAGGCAACGATGGCGCGCTCGCTGTTACCGGCCTGGTGCAAGGCGTTGCCAAGCGCAAAGTGACCCATGGCCGAGGCCGGGAAGCGCTTCACCAGCGCCTGCCAGGCCGGCAGAGTGGCCTGCGGGCCCTGAACCTGTTCGTAGGCGGCAATCGCTTCCATGGCGCGGTATTCACGGATGCCTTGAGGCAGCGTGCCAGGAGGCAGTGCGACGAAGGCCCAACGATCGCTGCGCGCCCAGGTGGCATCGAAGCGTCGGAATGACTCTTGGCGCTGGGCTTCCTCGCCGCTGTGCAGCGTCATCGTACTGGTCGGCAGGTCATAGCCGATGGCAACGGCGTAGTGCCACATCGGCCAGGCCGGCAGCGAGAGATTCTGCATCACCACCACCGGGTGCCCGGTGGCAAGTTCGGTCAGCAGGGCATCGAAGGTATTGTCCAGCACAAAGGGTATGCGCCCATGGCGCCGGGTGGCGGCTAGCATCTCGGGCTGAACGCTGCCCTCGCGACCCGGTATGAACACCTGAGGGATCAAGGTTTCAACGGCGACGTCGATGTCCGCATAATTCAGCACCATTGCCAGGGAGGCGGGGCCGCACTGAAAGTCACGTTGCGCATGAAACGGTACGTCCTGAATCAGTCGCTGCGGGGGATCGCCTGCGTTGTCGTTTCGGCCAGGCGCGGCGACATGGCGCATCCCGCCAGCATCAGCAGCGTCAACAGAACAACGCCCGCAAGGCGGGCGTTGGTGTGTAGCCAGGTGGGTTGTTGCGTCATGGGAACATGGTCAGCGCGTGAAGGGGAATACGTTGGTCAGCCCGAGGATGTCGGTCACCAGCAGCACGATGAAGACGACCAACAGAGCGCCGACGACGCTGGCCCCAGCGGGAAGCTGTTCGAGCTGTTCCGCCATCAGGCGAGCTTCTTCGTCGGTCAGGGCCGCTACGCGTGCGTCCACTTCGGCCAGGTCGACGCCTTGGGCGATAAGCTGTTCCTGCACCTCGGTGCGTGACAGGATCTCCTGGATGCGCTCACGGTCGGCGTTCTGGCGCTCGGCGCTAAGCGCCGCCTGGGTGCTGATCAGCGAAGTGCCTGGGGAGGGGGCGGCTACTGCCGTGAGGCTGCCCAGCACCAAGGCAAGGATAAGAAAAGGCGTAAGAATGCGGCGCAGTGAAGTCATGGCTAAATTCCTTCTTTTTGGGACTCGAGCTTCCGGCGGTGACGCATGCCCGCTCGTGATGAGTGAGACGGCAGTGACCTTGCTCAGCGATGCCTTATTAGTATAAGCAAATTTGGTGCGAGGTTTCATGCCGTTGCATTCCACTCCGCGGATTGCTGAAATTCGCTTCGTTGCGTGGACCGCTCAGCCCACGCGGTAGGAGAGCGACATTTCGGCGAGAAGGCCGCGTCCCCCGGCGAGAGTCAGCGCCAAATCGTGTACGCCTTCCCAGGGGGACGCTGCCGGCCCCCTTGATGGCCAGGTCCAGGCGCTGGGCAAACAGCAGCAGCTTGTGCAGCCGCCGGGTGGGCAGACGCGCCACGGCCTGCTGGTAGGCGGGGCGCCGCTTGTCGAAGATGGCCGGCTTCTGCGCCTTGCAGGCGTGCTCGAAGCTCTGTCCCTGTTCGAGGTGCTGGTGCAGCGAGAGCAAGGTGCGCAGCTCCCGGGTCAGTGCCCACAGGATGATGGGTACCTCGACGCCTTCGCCGCGCAGCCCCTGCAGGATGCGCGACACGCGGCTGCGTTCGCCCTTCAGGCACGCGTCCGCCAGCGTGAAGACGTCATAGCGGGCGCTGTCTTCGACCCCCGGTAATCTGTGCGGGGCCGACGCGGGCTCCCTGAGGCAGCAGCAGGGCAAGTTTCTGCAGCTCCTGGTCGGCCGCCAGCAGGTTGCCCTCGGTGCGCTCGCCGAGCAGGCGGGCGGCGTCGAGGTCGAGAGTCAGCCCGTGTCGTTCGGCACGGTCGCGCAGCCAGAAGCCGAGCCGGGAGGCATCCACCGGCCACACCGGCACGAACAGCCCCAGCTTGTCGAGCGCCTGGAACCAGGCGCTCTTCTGCTGGCGATAATCGAGCTTGCCCATGCTCACCAGCAGTACGTTGTCGCGGTTGCCAGGCGTGTCGGCGTACTCTTTCAACGCCTTGGCGCCCTCCTGGCCAAGGCTTTGGCTGCCTAGCCGCAGTTCGATCAGCTTGCTCGAGGCGAACAGCGACAGGCTGGCCGCCGACTCATGCAGCCGGCCCCAGGCGAAGTTGCCTTCCACATGCAGGATCTCGCGCTCCTCGATGCCACGCTCGCGTGCGGCGGCGCGCACGCTGTCGCACGCCTCCATATGCTGCAGCGGTTCCTCGCCGGCCACGATCACCACCGGCGGCAGCTTCTTGGCCAGCGCCTCGGGGAGCTTGTCGGCAAACACCTTCACCGCGGTGACCGCCGCGATTCGACTGGCTCAGCCATTGTCCAGGGCTCGCAAGCGCTCGACCAACTGGCGCACCAGGTCGCGTCGTAGTTCCTGACGCACCTCCTCGCGCAGCTCGTCGTGGCCGAGCAGGTTGTCATCGTTGAGCACGAAGCGCACTTCGGCCTGCGCTTGCTGCTGCGCTAGGGCATAAGCGCCATCGCGGCGGCGCTGAACCGAGAAGGGACACGCAGCACAGCTTCCATTTCCCGGGGCCGCGATCGAGAACGCCCAGTTGACGCTCCTGGTACTCCTCGGGCCCCAGGTTGACCACCAGGGGGCCTGGTCATGTACCCGGGTGCCGGCCGAGGCCAGCCTTGCGACCAGTTGGCGTGCCAGTTCGCTGTCGCTCCCGGCCACGCCAAGCTCATCGATGATGGCCTCCTGCGTCTCCCAGCCGCGCAGGCGAAAGCCGCAGCCGGCAAGGCTGAGGCTGCCTGCGGTGGCCAGGAACAGGCCGAGGAAAGTGCGTCGCTGCATGTGCCGCTCCTTGCTTACCCGACGACGATATTGACCAGCTTGCCTGGCACCACGATCACCTTGCGCACCGTCTTGCCCTCGATATGGCGCTGCACGTTCTCGGCGGCGAAGGCGTCGGCCTCGATGGCCTCCTTGGGCGCGTCGGCGGCCACTTCGATACGGGCGCGCAGCTTACCGTTGACCTGCACGACGAGCTCGAGGGTGTCGCGGGCCAGCGCCGATTCGTCAACCTTGGGCCAGGTCGCGTCGATGGCGGGCTCGGCATGGCCCAGCTCGCGCCACAGCGCATGGCAGGCGTGGGGCGTGATCGGGGCGAGCAGCAGCACGCAGGCTTCCACGGCCTCGCGGGCCACGGCCAGCCCCAGGGTGAGGTATCGTCGAACTTGCCGAGTGCGTTGGAAAGCTCCATCACCGCCGCGATGGCGGTGTTGAAGGTGGTGCGCCGGCCGATGTCGTCGCTGGCCTTCTTGATCGTCTCGTGGGTCTTGCGGCGCAGTTCACGCTGGGCGTCGTCGAGCGCCGCGACGTCCGGCGTGCCCGGCTCGCCGGCCTCGATGTGCTCGGCCACCAGGCGCCACAGGCGCTTGAGGAAGCGGCTGGCGCCCTCGACCCCGGAGTCGGACCACTCCAGCGACTGCTCGGGCGGGGCGGCGAACATCATGAACAGGCGCACGGTGTCGGCGCCGAAGCGGTCGATCATCGACTGTGGGTCGACGCCGTTGTTCTTCGACTTCGACATCTTCTCGATGCCGCCCATCTCCACCGGCTCACCGTCCTTGATCAGCACCGCGCTGATCGGGCGGCCCTTGTCGTCGCGCTTGACCTCCACGTCGGCGGGGTTGAACCACGCCTTGCCGCCGTTCGGTGTCGTGCGGTAGAAGGTCTCGGCGATCACCATGCCCTGGGTGAGCAGGCGCTGGAACGGCTCGTCGACCTTGACCAGGCCCAGGTCGCGCATCAGCTTGGTGAAGAAGCGCGCGTAGAGCAGGTGCAGGATGGCGTGCTCGATACCGCCGATGTAGAGATCCACCGGCAGCCAGTAGTCGGCACGCTCGTCGAGCATCGCTTCCTGGTTGTCGGCACAGCAGAAGCGGGCGAAGTACCAGGACGACTCCATGAAGGTATCGAAGGTGTCGGTCTCGCGCACCCAGCCGTCGCCCAGCTCGTAGAACTCGGGCATGCGCTTGAGCGGCGAGCCGGAAGCGTCGACGGTGACCTCCATGGGCAGGGCGACGGGCAGCTCCTCGTCGGAGAGCGGCACGGTCTGGCCTTCGGGGCCGTACTTGACCGGAATTGGCGCGCCCCAGTAGCGCTGACGGGCAACGCCCCAGTCGCGCAGGCGGTAGTTGGTCTTCACCTCGCCGCGACCCAGTTCGGCGAGCCTGCCGGCGATGGTCTCGAAGGCGGCATCGAAGTCGAGGCCGTCGAACTCGCCGGAGTTGATCAGCCGGCCATACTCCACGTAGGCACCTTGCGAGAGATCCGGCGCCTGGCCGCTCTCGTCGGCAATGACCGCCTCGATGGGCAGGCCGTACTTGGTGGCGAACTCCCAGTCGCGCTGGTCATGGCCGGGAACGGCCATCACCGCGCCGGTACCGAACTCCATCAGCACGAAGTTGGCCACGTAGACGGGCACCTCGCGGCCGGTCAGCGGGTGCACGGCCACATGGCCGGTGGCCATGCCGCGCTTCTCCTTGGTGGCCATCTCCGCCTCCGAGGTGCCGCCCTGGGCGCACTCCTCGCAGAAGGCGGCCAGCTCGGGGTTGCTCTCGGCCGCGGCCTTGGCCAGCGGATGACCGGCCGCCACCGCCACGTAGGTCACCCCCAGCAGCGTGTCGGGGCGGGTGGTGTAGACCGACAGCGGCTCGGCCGCGCCACCGTCCACCGTCTTGATGTCGAACGTGAGCTCCACGCCGCGCGACTTGCCGATCCAGTTGCGCTGCATGGTCTTGACCTGCTCCGGCCACTCGATCTTGTCGAGATCCGCGAGCAGCTCATCGGCGTAGTCGGTGATGCGCAGGAACCACAGCGGGATCTCCTTGCGCTCCACCAGCGCACCCGAGCGCCAGCCGCGCCCCTCGATGACCTGCTCGTTGGCCAGCACGGTCTGGTCTACCGGGTCCCAGTTGACGGTGGACATCTTCTTGTAGACCAGCCCCTTCTCCACCAGCTTGGCGAAGAACCACTGCTCCCAGCGGTAGTAGCTGGTGTCGCAGGTGGCGAACTCGCGGCTCCAGTCGTAGGCGAAACCCAGCGCCTTGAGCTGGTTGCGCATGTAGTCGATGTTTTCGTAGGTCCACTTGGCCGGCGGTACCCGGTTCTGGATGGCGGCGTTCTCGGCCGGCATGCCGAAGGCGTCCCAGCCCATGGGCTGCATCACGTTCTTGCCCTGCATGCGCTGGAAGCGCGAGACCACGTCGCCGATGGTGTAGTTGCGCACGTGCCCCATGTGCAGCTTGCCGCTGGGGTAGGGGAACATCGACAGGCAGTAGAACTTCTCGCGGTTGGCGTCTTCCACCGCCTTGAAGCACTGGTTCTGGTCCCAGAACTGCTGGGCGTCGCGTTCGATTTCAAAGGGCTTGTACTGTGCGTCCATCGGCTTTCGCAATGACCTTAGAGTGTTCGGATATGGGGCGACATGCGCTTGCGCAGGAATGTGTCCGACGTCAACTTTGACCTTCAACTAGGCGATAAAACGTTGAACTGGCGGCAAGATGGCGTCTAAATGGTAACCAAGGATACCCCAGTAGGACATGCCCGGCCATGCCCGGGACATGCCGAATCCGCTTCGAGGAGATGACCATGAGCGAACGCCCCGACTCTCATCATGAAAATCGGCTGCGTGAAGGTTATGAACGCATGCTGGCACGGCTGCGCGAGGGCGCCGACGACCTGACCTGGGAGAACCTGCAGCATGAGCTCGACGAAGCGGTAGAGTTCGAGGCCGAGCTGGAGGAGTTCACCAAGGACGAACTGGCCCTGCTGCGCGCCTGGGTCGAGCGCGATCTGATCGACATGCGGCGTTACCTGCGCGAAGGGGTCGCGGTGTGGCCGCCTGGCTGGGCATCGACCTCGACCAGCTCTCGCGCAAGGTGGTGGACTCGCTGTTCTCCATTGCCGATCGCAGCATCGTCGACAACGAGCGGCTCAAGGAAGACCTGGAAGCGGCGCGGGCCGACTACTGCGAGGGCGAGATCGCTGCCCCCGGGCGCATGGCCTGCGTGCACTGCGATGCCGCGGTGGAGCTGGAAGGGGTGACGCGTATCGAGCCCTGTCACCAGTGCGGCCACCGCTACTTCTATCGCGTATCTCAGTAGGTGGCTCATGGCACGGGGCCGCTAACGAGCCAGCCCGTGCCTCTTTCCTCATGCACAACCGTCAAAGCCAGGCGTCCAGGGCAAGAATTGCCACGATTACCAGGCCGCTGAGCACCAGGGCATAGCCCAGGTTGAGGCGCATCATGCGATAGCCGCTGATGCCGTAACGCCCCTGCAGCGACAGGTTGATGCCCGACAGCGGTCCCACCGAGGTGCCCACGGCCCAGGAGGCCAGCGCCGTAAAGGCGAACAGGGTCGGTTCGCTGCCGCGCAGATCCAGCATCGAGGCCAGCACCGAGACGCCGATGATCGGGTGCAGGCCGGCCACGGCGCTGAGCACGATGGCCAGAAAGCTGATCACGGCCTGGAGCGCGCCAAAATGGGCGAACAGCCGCCACTCGCTGCCGGTAGCGGCGGCCACCAGGGTGGAGAGGCCCAGCGTCAGCAAACCCGCCGAGAGAAACAGGGCGATCTCGCCGCGCATCGCCGGCAGCCGTGTCAGGCTGTGCTGGTGCACCCGGTGCCAGGTCCAGTGCGGCCCGGCGGGCAGGTTGCTGGCCAGCGCCACCGCCGGCAGCAGGAAGGTGATGATGCTGACGATGCCGAGCTCAGGCGTCAGCTGGAAATGGAACAGCATCACCAGGCCGGCCATGGCCACCGGCATCAGCAGGCTGCGTGGGGAGAGCGAGAAGCCCGCCACCTCGGCCAGGTCGAAGCGGCGCGACAGCTCGAACGTGGTGAGTGCCCCGCTGACAAGCGCCAGGGGCAGGCCGATGGCCAGGACGCGCGAATACTCCATGCCCGGCGCCAGCGTCATCACCACGCCCATGGAGGCGAAGAAGGGCGACCACAGCGCGGCGCTGGAGAGGCCGCGATTGAGCGCCAGCAGTTGGGGCGTGCTCAGCGGGGCGCGGCGGGCCAGGCGGTCACCGATCATGAACACCGTCGACAGATTGAGGATGGTGCCGAGCAGGTGAACGCCGAGCCAGGTGCCGGCAGTGCCTCGGCGGCCGGTGACCGGCCGGCCCAGGGGCGCGACGAGCCGCTGCGGTTGCCGATCAGGCCGATGAAGCTGACGCCGACCAACATTGCCACCACATAGGTATTGCCGCTGGTGACCGTCGGCCAGGCGACCGGCGCGCCGTAGCGCCAGCGTGAGACGATCAGCAAACCCAGCCCGATGACGGCCAGCGCCCCGGCCTGCCAGCGGGTACGTCGGGGAATGTCGCGCCACAGCAGCAGCGTGGCCAGCCACAGGGCATAGCCGACCCCATGCGGCAGCAGCACGATCCCGCTGAAGGCAAGTATCTGCTGCACCAGCCCGAGCAGGATCAGCACGCCTGCCAGGGCATGGCGCAAGGGCATCGGTGACGAGTCGGGTGGGGACACGATGGCTCAGGGCTCCGGCGAGTCGGGACGGTGTGTCTGATTTGTGAGCAGTCTAACAATATCTTCCTATCCCCCGCGACTCGCCGCGTCACGCGCCTCCTCCAGCAGGGAGAGCATCGCTCGTGCGGCGTTGGAGAGCGTGCGGCTGCGGTGCACCAGGTAGCCCAGCGAGCGATGGATGGGCGGGTGCTCCACGTCCAGCTCGTGCAGCTCTCCCGCCACCATTCGCTCCGGCAGCAGGCTCCAGCCCAGGCCGATGGCGGTCATCATCTTGAGCGTTTCGAGATAGTTGGTGGCCAGCGCCACGGGCAGGGTGAGACCGGCAGCGGCGAAGCGCGACTCGATCAGCGTACGGGTGAAGGTCAGCGGGCCGGGGAGCACGGCATCGAAGGCGCACAGCTCATGCAGCGTAAGCCGCCCATGCCCGGCCAGCGGATGGTCGTGGGCGCAGACGAAACACATGCGATCCTGCCACACCGGCACCACGTCGAGCTGCGGGTCGGGATGTGGCGCCAGGGTCACCACGGCCAGCTCCAGCTCACCGTCCAGCACCCCTTGATAGGCCAGCTCCGAGTCGAGGAAGTGCAGGTCCAGGCGTACCTCGGGGTGGGCCTGGGTGTAGGCCTTGAGCAGCGGCGGCAGGCGGTGCAGGCCGATATGGTGACTGGTGGCAAGCGTCAGGCTGCCGGCCACCTGGCCTTCGAGATTGGTCAGCGCACGCCGGCTGTCGTCCACCATGACGAGGATTTGCCGGGCGCGGGGCAGCAGCACCCGACCGGCTTCGGTAAGGGTGACGCGGCGGCCGATGCGGTCGAACAGCCGCGCGCCGATCTGGTCTTCCAGGGTGGCGATGCGCTTGGAAACCGCCGGCTGGGTCAGGTGCAGCTGCTCCGCGGCGCGGGAGAAGCTGCCGCTGTCGGCCACGGCGAGGAAGGCTTGCAGGCTTTGGGTATCCATCTCTCGTTTGTATTCCTTTATGGAATCCAATGAATAAATAACATGAATTGCTTTTATGGGCGAGCCGCGCAAGACTGCAATCACTCGGCCATGGCGATGCAGGAAAGAAGTAGCCTTGGCATGTCGGGGCTTTGCCGGCGACAAGGTCTTCGAGGAGGCGCTGTGAATCCATCCCTGGACGCTACATTTGCCATCCATGGCAAATGACCTCCTCTCCGACCTGTCCCCGGCGCCCTTCGGCGAGTCCTGCTGCAATGGCCATTTGAGGCAAAACGTACGAGATCGGCGAACCTTGGGGAATCTTTCCCTAGACCGGACAGGCAAAAGGGCCACAGAGCCCGGGAGAACGATATGGCAGGCCAGACGCTTTACGACAAGCTGTGGTCGCAGCACCTGGTGAAGGAGCGCGACGACGGCACCGCACTGATCTACATCGACCGCCAGTTGCTGCACGAAGTGACCTCGCCGCAGGCCTTCGAGGGGCTGCGTCTGGCCGGGCGCAAGCCGTGGCGTCTCGACGCCAACCTGGCCACGCCGGACCACAACGTGCCGACCACGGTGAAGGAGCGTGCCGAGGGCAACGCCGGCATCAAGGACCCGGTATCGCTGATCCAGGTGCAGACGCTGGACGACAACTGCGTCGAGTTCGGCATCGAAGAGTTCAAGATCAACGACCCGCGCCAGGGCATCGTCCACGTGGTAGGGCCGGAGCAGGGCGCCACCCTGCCGGGCATGACCGTGGTCTGCGGCGACTCCCACACCGCTACCCATGGTGCCTTCGGCGCGCTGGCCCACGGCATCGGCACCTCCGAGGTGGAGCACGTGCTCGCCACCCAGTGCCTGCTGGCGCAGAAGATGAAGAACATGCAGGTGCGCGTCGAGGGCAAGCTAGGTGCCGGCGTCACCGCCAAGGACGTGGTGCTGGCCATCATCGGCAGGATCGGCACCGCCGGCGGCACCGGCTACGCCATCGAGTTCGCCGGCAGCGCCATTCGCGACCTCTCCATGGAAGGCCGCATGACGGTGTGCAACATGGCCATCGAGGCCGGCGCCCGGGTCGGCCTAATCGCGGTGGACGACACCACCATCGAATACCTCGCCGAGCGCCCCTTCGCGCCGAAGGGCGAGCAGTGGCAGGCCGCCGTGGCCGATTGGCGCAACCTGGTATCCGACCCCGACGCCGAGTTCGACAAGGTGGTGACGCTCGACGCCGCGGCGATCGAACCCCAGGTGAGCTGGGGCACCAGCCCCGAGATGGTCACCGGCATTTCCGGCGAAGTACCCGACCCGGCCGAGCAGGACGACGAGACCGTCAAGCGCGGCTACACCCGTGCGCTGGAGTACATGGGCCTCGCGCCCAAGCAGAAGATCAGCGATATCAAGCTCGACAAGGTCTTCATCGGCTCCTGTACCAATTCGCGCATCGAGGACCTGCGCGAAGCGGCCAAGGTCGCCCGTGGCAAGAAGGTGGCCGACTCCATCAAGCTGGCCATGGTGGTGCCGGGTTCCGGCCTGGTGAAGCGCCAGGCCGAGGCCGAGGGGCTCGACAAGATCTTCATCGAAGCGGGCTTCGAGTGGCGCGAGCCGGGCTGCTCCATGTGCCTGGCGATGAACGCCGACAAGCTCGGTGCCGGCGAGCACTGCGCCTCCACCTCGAACCGCAACTTCGAGGGGCGCCAAGGCTACGGTGGGCGCACCCACCTGGTCAGCCCGGCCATGGCCGCCGCCGCCGCCATCGCCGGTCATTTCGTCGATGTACGCAGCTTTGACGCCCAGCCCGTCGCAGAGGAGGCCTGAGCCATGAGAAAGTTCGAACGCACCGAAGGGCTCGTCGCGCCGCTCGACCGGGCCAACGTCGACACCGACCTGATCATTCCCAAGCAGTTTCTGAAGTCGATCAAGCGCACCGGCTTCGGCGTCAATCTGTTCGATGAGCTGCGCTACCTCGACGAGGGGCAGCCCGGGCAGGACTGCTCACAGCGTCCGCTCAACCCGGATTTCGTGCTCAACCAGACGCGTTACCAGGGCGCCAGCGTGCTGCTCGCACAGCGCAACTTCGGCTGCGGCAGCTCCCGCGAGCACGCGCCCTGGGCATTGGAGGACTTCGGCTTCCGCGTGGTAATCGCACCGAGCTTTGCCGACATCTTCTACAACAACGCCTTCAAGAACGGCCTGCTGCTGATCACCCTGCCCGAGGATGTCATCGACCGGCTGTTCCGCGAGGTGGAAGCCAGCGAAGGCTACCGCCTCGACGTGGACCTGGAGAACCAGCGGGTGATCACCCCCGCGGGCGAGATCCTCGAGTTCGAGGTCGACGCCTTCCGCAAGCACTGTCTGCTCGAGGGGCTCGATGACATCGGCATCACGCTGCAGGACGAGGACGCCATCCGCGCCTTCGAGGTGAAGCATCGCCAGGCCCGGCCGTGGCTGTTTCGCGATACCGCTTGAACAAGGAAGCAACGATGACACGCAAGATTCTGGTACTGCCGGGTGACGGCATCGGCCCCGAGATCACCGCCGAGGCCAGCCGCATCCTCGCCGCCTGCCAGGCCCGCGGCCTCGACGTTGAGATCGAGGAAGGCCTGGTCGGTGGCGCCGCCTATGACGAACACGGCGAGCCGCTGCCCGCCGTGACCCTGGACAAGGCCAAGGCCGCCGATGCCATCCTGCTCGGCGCCGTGGGCGGACCCAAGTGGGACAAGCTCGAGGACCTCTCCAAGCGTCCCGAGAAGGGCCTGCTCGGCTTGCGCAAGAACCTCGGCCTGTTCGCCAACCTGCGCCCGGCCATTACCTACCCACAGCTGGCCAGCGCCTCCAGCCTCAAGCCCGAGCTGGTGGCCGGCCTCGACATCATGATCGTGCGCGAGCTCACCGGCGGCATCTACTTCGGTCAGCCCCGCGGCATCGAGGTGCGCGACGGCCAGCGGGTCGGCTTCAACACCTATATCTATTCCGAGAGCGAGATCGAGCGCATCGGCCGGGTCGCCTTCGAGCTGGCGCAGAAGCGCGGCAAGCGCCTGTGCAGCGTCGACAAGGCCAACGTGCTCGAGGTCACCATCCTGTGGCGCGAGGTGATGGAGCGGCTGGCGCCGGAGTACCCCGACGTCGAGCTCTCGCACATGTACGTCGACAACGCCGCCATGCAGCTGGTGCGCGCGCCCAAGCAGTTCGACGTGATGGTCACCGGCAACATGTTCGGCGACATCCTCTCCGACGCCGCGGCCATGCTCACCGGCTCCATCGGCATGCTGCCTTCGGCCTCGCTCAACGAGAGCGGTCAGGGCATGTACGAGCCGTGCCACGGCAGCGCGCCGGACATCGCCGGGAAGGGTATCGCCAACCCGCTGGCGACCATCCTCTCGGTGGCGATGATGCTGCGCTATTCGCTCTCCGAGCCCGAGCTTGCCCAGCGTATCGAAGACGCCGTGGGGAAAGTGCTGGACGAGGGCCTGCGCACCGCGGATATTGCCTCCGAAGGCACGCGTACCGTGTCCACGCGGGAAATGGGCGATGCCGTGCTGGCGGCCTTCGAGTCGCGTTGATGCCTGCTCCTTGACCCGTTGTCACAACCCCGGCCCGGGCCCGCCTGCGAGGTGGGCCCGGGTCATGTATACTATTGGCCTCATTCTTTTCAGGAGGACTTCACATGTTGAAAGTCGGTTTCGTCGGTTGGCGCGGCATGGTGGGCTCGGTACTCATGCAGCGCATGCAGGAGGACGGAGATTTCGACGGCATCGAGCCGATCTTCTTCACCACCTCCCAGGTCGGCCAGGCCGGCCCCGACATCGGCGTGGACGTGCCTCCACTCAAGGATGCCACTGACCTTGACGCGCTCAAGGCCTTGGATGTCGTGATCACCTGCCAGGGCGGTGACTACACCAAGCAGGTATATAGTGACCTGCGCCAGAGCGGCTGGAAGGGCTACTGGATCGATGCCGCCAGCACCCTGCGCATGGAGGACGAGGCGACCATCATTCTCGACCCGGTCAACCGTCGCGTCATCGACGAGCAGCTGGCGCGTGGTGCCAAGACCTTCGTCGGCGGAAACTGCACCGTCAGCCTGATGCTGATGGGGCTCGGCGGCCTGTTCGAAGCCGACCTGATCGAATGGATGACCTCCATGACCTATCAGGCCGCCTCCGGCTCTGGCGCCAAGCACATGCGCGAGCTGCTGCTGCAGATGGGCGCGCTGCGTGACAGCGTGGCCGATGAGCTGAACGACCCGGCCAGCGCCATTCTGGATATCGACCGCAGGGTCACCCAGGCCATGCGCAGCGGCGACTTCCCGGTCGACAACTTCACTGCGCCGCTCGCCGGCAGCCTGCTGCCCTGGATCGATACCAAGCTCGACAACGGCCAGAGCCGCGAGGAGTGGAAGGGCAGCGTCGAGACCAACAAGATCCTCGGCATCCAGGGCAATCCGGTTCCGATCGACGGCCTCTGCGTGCGTATCGGCGCCATGCGTTCGCACAGCCAGGCCTTCACCATCAAGCTCAAGAAAGACGTTCCGCTGGATGAGATCGAAGAGCGCATCGCCAAGCACAACGAGTGGGTCAAGGTGATTCCCAATGACAAGGAAGCCACCATTGCCGGCCTGACGCCTTCGGTCGTCACGGGCACCCTGAGCATTCCGGTGGGCCGCCTGCGCAAGCTGAACATGGGTAATGAATATCTCTCCGCGTTCACCTCAGGCGACCAGCTGCTGTGGGGTGCAGCGGAACCCCTCAAGCGTATGCTGAAGATCCTGCGCGAACAGTAATCGCGGCTAGCAAGAAAATGCGTGAAGTCCGGGGCATCCTTTTAGGATGCCCCGTTTTCTTATGCTTGAACTCAGGCGAGGTATGGTATACCGCTAAGACATATGGCTGGGTTGTCCAGGCCCGGCATGGATGACAAGAATCACTGAACGGCTACCCCTCGGGTGGCGGAGCAAGGGAACCCAATGAGACGCAAGCTGACGATCGCCATGCTGTATGCCACGGCGTCGCTAAGCCCTGCGGCGCAGGCGCTTGGGGTGGGGAGGTCGAGGTGCGTTCAACGCTGCAGATGCCGCTGCACGCCGTCATCCCTCTTACCGATACCGTGGGCCTGGAACCGGGCCTGCTGCGTGTTTCCATGGCCAGCGCACGGGACTTCGAGGCGGCAGGCCTGGTGCGCACCCCGCTGGTGACAGGTATTCGCACTGCGGTCAACCAGGCCCAGGGGCAGTGGCGAGTAGAACTGGCCAGTGAAGGCGCCATCACCGAGCCCTGGCTGGATCTGCTGCTGCGCTTCGACTGGCCTGGCGGACAGCAGCTTCGTGAAGTGACGCTGCTGCTCGACCCGCCAGGCTACGATCAACTTCCGGTGCTGGTACAGGCACCTGTCTCGGTCTCGGTCCCGCCAAGTCCTACGACGGTGGCCTCCAGCCCGTCGTCTCGACCGGTGGGCGCCGCTGCAAGGACACCAACGGGGACTGCCTGGGTGGCAAGCGGCGATACGCTCTGGAACGTGGCCACACGACTGCGCCCCGATAGCGGCATCAGCATGGACCAGATGATGATCGCCTTGGTCGAGG
This sequence comes from Halomonas sp. E19, assembly GCF_052439355.1. Taxonomy (NCBI): domain Bacteria; kingdom Pseudomonadati; phylum Pseudomonadota; class Gammaproteobacteria; order Oceanospirillales; family Halomonadaceae; genus Halomonas; species Halomonas sp. E19. The sequence goes on from NZ_JBNFWU010000001.1 coordinate 1,029,168, forward strand.
CTAATCCTGAGGTCTTTCCCTCGGGCAACATCAACGCCATGCGGGCGGGCTTTGCGCTGAACGTTCCCTCTCGTGAAGCCATCGCGGCGCGCACTGCCCAGGAGTCCCGCGAGATCGTGCTGGCCATGAACCAGGCTTGGGCACAGCGTGGCCGAGGGGCGCCTGTGAGCGTTCCCCTTGGCGGGGCCACGTCGGCCGTGGCGATGGCCAGCGCGGCGCCAGGAACCGTGGAGGCGGTGCCGCCCGCGCCGGATACTGGAACGGCAGCCTCGCAAGCAGCGCCTGGAGATGCCCCTCAGCTTGTGCAGCCTGAGCCGGAACCGCGCCTGACCCTGCTCAGCGATGCCGAGCTGGCCGCCGAGGGCGAAGCCGCGCCGGCACCCGCCACCGACCTGGCTGAGCAAGCCGCTGTGGAGCAAGAGCCAACCCTGCCGGTGGAAGAGCAGGCGCTGTCGGCGGAAGAGCAGCGCCTCGCCGAGCTGGAGCGCCGCTGGCAGGCCAGCCAGGATGCTCTGGCAGAGGTGCGTGTCGAGCGCGATGCGCTGCAGCAGGAGCTGGGTGGTTTGCGTGAGCAGATGGAGGCGATGCGCGAGCAGCTTGCCCTGCTGTTGGCCGGGGAGCAGGCGCGGATGCCGCCGGGCCGGGTGGCTTGTCGCCGACCCCACCGGCGGATACCCCTGGTGGGGCAGTGCCTATCAGGCGGCCGAGGAGCGAAGCCTGGTGCTGGGCGGAGCGGGCCTTGCCGCGCTGCTCGGTCTTTGGCTCTGGGTGCGCCGGCGCCGCACGGCCCAGGCAGGTCCCCTGGCCGCCTATACCACCTTGCCCCCGGTGATGGGCGATTCGCTGGCGACAGCCATGCCGGGCGGTACGGTCGCCGTGACGAACCGCCCTCCCTACACGCCCCCGGGCATGAGTGTGACAGCGGCTGACAGCGAGGTGCCAGCCCAGGCCGCCGTGCCGCAGGCAGAGGCGATCAGCGAAGTCGACATCTTCATGGCCTATGGGCGCCATGATGAAGCCAAGGCGCTGCTGGAAGCCAACCTGGCGACCGAGCCCGGTCGCCACGACCTTCGGCTGAAGCTACTGACCCTCGTGCTGGAGCAGGAGATTGGCAAACGGCCGAGCAGCAAATGCAGCGGCTCGGCGAGACGGGTGACCCCGCCCTTATGGCCGAGGCAGCGCGCTTGCTGGCCAAGCGCGGCGCTGCCAAGGAGGCCGGTGCCAAAGAGGCCGGTGCTAGCGCGGGTGCTGCCTCGGCGCGGTCCTTGGACGACCCGACAGCCCCCGTGGAAGCGCCGAAGGAGGGGGGCGACCTGCCCAGCCGTCGCGGAGAAGCCCATAGACGACGCGACAGCCCCAGTGGGGGCAACGAAGGAGGGGCTGCGACCTGCCCGGCCGTCGCGGAGAAGCCCATGGACGACGCGACTGCTCCCGCGGAAGCGCCAAAGGAAGCTGGTGTCGAGCAGCGCGAGACGCTGGCCGATGGCGAGAACGTCGTCGAACCGCCCTCGCAGAGCGAGCCGATCGCCTGGGATGTGATCGACTACAGGCCTCCCACCTTGGGGCCTGAGCCAGCGCCACGGGTGGAAACCCCGATGCAGCCGAGCATCGAATTTCCCCGTGATGAGAGCCCCCGAAACAACGCGTTCCGGGCGCCAGCCGAGGAGGCAGTGTGGGAAGTCGAGGAGGTGGCCTTCCCGCCGCTTGACCGGGATAATGGCGCGGCCCCTGCCGAGCCCTCTCCCTGGGCCGACCTCGCCGACGCACGGCGCCTGCTGGAGAGTGGCGAAATGGCGCGCGCTCGAACGCTGTTGCAGCGCTTGCTTGCCGGGGCCAAGGACGCACGCCTGCGTGACGAAGCTCAGGCGCTGATCACACTCTATCGGCTTTGATGATGGCATGACCCTGTTTCGACTTCTTGATGATCGCCGCCCCTTGCTTGGCCGCCTGGCCATGGGGGTGGAATACGACGGCAGCGCCTACTGCGGCTGGCAGCGTCTTAAGCACACCGCCTCGGTCCAGGCAGAACTGGAGCGCGCCCTTGCCAAGGTGGCCAGCCAGCCGATCACGGTACACGCCAGCGGTCGAACCGACTCCGGCGTCCATGCCACTCGCCAGGTGGTCCACTTCGATGCGCCTGTGCCACGCTCTCAGAAGGCCTGGGTATTCGGCGTCAACGCCAATCTGGCGCGTGACGTGGCAGTACGCTGGGTACGCGAGGTGCCCGACGATTTCCATGCACGGTTCAAGGCGCTGGCGCGCCGCTACCGCTACCTCATCCTCAATCAGCCGAGCCGGCCGGTGCTGGAGCGAGCCAACGTGACCTGGTGTCGCGATCCGTTGGATGCGGATGCCATGCATCGCGCCGCCCAGGCGCTGGTTGGCGAGCACGATTTTTCCAGTTTCCGTGCGGCCGGCTGCCAGTCGAAAACCCCTTGGCGGCATCTGCACTTCATCGAGGTGCAGCGGCACGGGCCACTGGTGGTGGTTGACGTGCAGGGCAACGCCTTCCTGCATCACATGGTGCGCAATATCGTCGGCGCCCTGGTCACGGTGGGGCGAGGCGAGCAGGGTGATGGCTACCTGGCCGACCTGCTGGCCTTGAAGGACCGGACACTTTCCGATGTCACGGCGCCTGCTTGCGGGCTGCATTTCGTCGACTCGCTCTACGACGAGGCCTGGGGGCTTCCGCAGGAGCCCTTGGGACCGAACCTGCTGGCTTTTCGCGGCGAATGGACAGGCGAGCGCCCCCTTCCCGACTGCCCGATGGTGGAGTTCCGCCGCGGCAGGCCGACTGCCGAATCGGCTGCACCTACCGTTAACCGCTGAAAGCCACACTATGTAGCCCTACGTGGCATTGCGATTCTTTCTGCTAGTTTGTGTGCGTCTCGGTGACGTGGTTTATTTGTCATGGATAACGAGATGGCATCGCGCCGTAAAGAAGCGGGGAGGGAACCTGCTTGGCGATGCCATCGCTCTCGTGTGCACAGTGTCAGGCAGGAGGGATGGCCTACCATGAGCGGAATTTGCGGCATCATTCAGTTGGATGGTAAGCCGGTCGAGCGCGAAGAGCTCGACCGGATGGTGGAGCGAGCGGCGTACCGAGGCCCGGATGGTATCGAAAGATACCTCGACGGCCCGCTTGGGTTGGCCTGCCTTTCCCTCGATGTCACGCCTGACGGCAGCGGTGCCTGCCACCTGGTTCGCGACGAGCGGCATGGCCTGTTGTTCATGGCGGATGCTCGCCTCGACAATCGGGCCGAATGCGAGGCCCTCTCTGGCCGGTCCGAGGGTTCCACCGATTCCGAACTGATGCTGTCGGCGCTGGTCGGCGCTCGGGAGCAAGGCCCGGGTCGCCTGCTGGGCGACTTCGCCTATGCCCTTTGGGATGCCAAGCATCGGCAGCTGCGCCTTGCCAGAGACGCCATGGGATTGCGTCCGCTCTATTATCGTGTGGAAGCGCGGCGCATCCTCTTCGCCAGCGAAATTCAGCAGATCCTCGCCGTCTCCGGCGTGCCGCGCCGCCTCAACGAGCGGGCCGTAGCCTGGCACCTGTGCTGCATGCAGACCCCGCAGGGAGAGGTCTTCTACGACGGCCTCGAGGAGGTTCGCCCCGGCGAGGAGGTTGTGATCGAGGCCTCGGCTGCCGTAAGCCGCCGCCTGTTCTGGCAGCCCGATCCGCACCATCGCCTACGCTACCGTGACGAGCGAGACTACGCCGCCCATCTGCAGGAGCTGCTGAAGACCTCGGTCAGGGCACGCCTTCGGGCACGCGATCCCGTCGGCGTCAGCCTGAGCGGTGGCGTCGACTCCACCAGCGTAGCTTCAGTGGCGGGCTGGCTACGCCAGCAAGACGAGTCGCTGCCCTCCATGCGTGCCTACAGCTGGGTGTTTCCCGAAGCGCTGGCGGAATGCGACGAGAGCGAGACCATCTATAAGGTGGCCGACCACTACCGTATCCCGGTCTCGGAGATTCCGGCGGAGCAGACCTACCCCTGGTGGACGATGCGCTCAACAGGCCGCATGAAGACGACCCCTTCTTCTCTATGTTCCAGCCCTTCATGGAGATGTCGCTGTCGGCGGCGTTGAAAGATGGGGTGAGCAGCATGTTCTACGGCTTCCGTGGCGATGTGATCTGCGGTGGCAGCGTCGAGGACCTGAATCGCTAAGCCGCTGAAGCAAGGTCATGACCTGGCAACTTCAGGTTGATGCCTTCCTGCTTCTCGATGCCGACAATGGCGCCGAGAAGCAGGTCTGTTCCCGCAAGGGTACCGAGTCGTTATTGTCCTTTACGCGTCAACCTGATGCCAAAGCTGCGCTCGAGACCCTTTGCCACGGACTCGAGGCCAATTCGCTGTGGAGCGAATTCGATGAAGTGCGCCTTGTGGCGCGTGCCGACCCGGCACCTATGCTGGCGGCATTCGGCCGCTTCAGCCCGCGCCAAAGAATGCTGCTGGGCAACCTCTCCGCAGAACTCACCGATGTCATCCAGAATCACCGTTACGTAAACTACGCCGAAGCAGAAAAGGCGGCCGAGAGGCTCGCCGCCAAGCTGTTGGCGCGTTACGGACGTGATGCGCTTGCCGAGTTTCGCTTCACGGCCATTCCGCGCGGCGGCTGGATCGTGCTGGGCATGCTCTCCTATTGCCTTGGACTGCGACACGAGCAGATCGGCCTGCCCGGCGATCTTTTCGATGACGGCGAAAGGCGAACCTGGGTGGTGGTCGATGATTGCGCGTTGTCCGGCGTGCGTTTTCGCCAGTTCCTGAGAAGCCGTGGGCTTGACTCCGTGATCTTCTGTCCCCTGTTTGCCCCGCCCGGGCTGTGCGAGGCGATTGCCCGTGCCGAACCCGGGGTGGAGGCCTGCCTCAATGCGGTGGATCTGCGCGATGTGGCGCCGGAGCGCTTTGGCCAGTCCTATCCGCAGTGGCTCGAGCGGCGCAGGGCGCGCATCGGCGAGGCAGGCGCATGGCTGGGCATCACGGAGTATGTCGCCTTCGCCTGGTGCGAGCCGCAGTCATAGTTCTGGGACAAGGAGGCGGGCTGCTATCGGGCCAGCTGGAATCTGCTACCGCCATCGCTCTCCTTGAATCGCAGGCAGGAAGCCGAGCGGCTGAGCGAGCAGCCGAAGGGTGGGGCGGTTGGGCTTACAACCCTCATGGAGCAGGGGCTGGGGCCGATTCGGGAAGCGCCGCGGGTGCTGTGGCGCGAGGTCGACGACGCCATTGCGCTGGCTCGCTTCCCCGTCGAGCCGGATGCCTCCGCTGCCTGCCTGCGGTTGGAGGGCTCGGCGGCCGAGATGTGGCGCTGCGTGCTGGCGCACGGCACGCTGGAGAGTGCCCAGTCAGCGCTGCTGGCCCGCTATGATGTCGATGCGTCTACCTTGCGCCATGACCTTGCCGCCTTCGTGGCAGAGCTCGAGAAGGGCGGCCTGTTGTCATACCGTTAAACTACCCCACTTCTGTTGCTCAGCAAGGAGCGTGGCGTCCATGCCTCCCTATCGCTATGTTCTTTTCGGTTTCTGCCTGGAAACGACATACCGCTTCCGTACCCCCATGACGGTGGCCCCGCTCGGCAGCGATGTCGATTTGCGCTTTCAACTGGTTGCGTCGCCGCAGGTGCAGGAATTCGATGCCGCTGCGTGCCTGTTCCAGAGCGCGGCGGTGAACCACCATGGAGAGAGCAGCGTGCAAGGGTATGCCACCGCGACGGGTGTGGTCATGCGCTTCCCGCGTATCGCGGATTTCTGGCTGAGCACCGGCGTAATCCGCTGCGAGCTGCACGACCCCGAGCTGGAATTCATGGTCGAGATCTGCCTGCTTGGGCATGTGATGGCTTATTACCTCGAGCTTTGTGGCATGGCGGCGCTGCATGCCGGGGCGGTAAGGCAGGGCGACAAGGCGGTGCTGTTCGCCGCGGATCGCACCGGAGGCAAGAGCACCATGGTGACGTCGCTGGTGAAGGCGGGGTTTCCGCTGCTGGCCGACGATATCTCAGCCTTGGCCTGGCAGGACGGCAAGGTTATGTGTCGCCATGGATTTCCTCAGATGAAGCTGACCCCCGAACAGATCGCGCGTTTCGTGGCCAAGGCCGAAGCTGAAAACTTTCCGCTGGTGCACCCTTCCTTTGCCAAGCTCAGCGTGCCGGCCGATAGGGTGGGCCGGGTTGTCTCGACCTCCCTGCCGGTCGCCTGCATCTACCTGTTGCAGCGCTATCTACCAGGCTCGGAGGCGGGGGAGGGTGCACGAGTGAGAATCGAACCGGTGCCGGCAGGCGAAGCCATGATCCAGCTGATCCGTCATGCCTTTCTGGCCAATACGCTCGGCTCCCACGCCGACTGTGCCCTGCTTGGGCCGACGCCGAAGGGTGTCGAGAACGACCTCAAGGCCAGCCGTTTTCATCTCGTGGCACGCATCACGCGTTCTGTGGCGGTCAGGCGCTTATGGTACCCTAGCGGCTACGAATATCTGCCTGCCGTGCACCGGGCCATTGCGGCCGATCTGGCCGCAATCGAGGCCAGCGACCGACAGACGGCGTAATCAGGACGACGTTTCCGTGCGTGCCCGGCGCGGGAGAGCGCTTTGAGGTAGTCGATGAGCCTGTTTGATCGCCATGTAACGCCCCATGCTCAGGCGCGTACGCGCATCAAGTTCTGCGGACTGACCAACACCCAGGATGTAATCGAAGCGGTATCCGTCGGTGCCGACGCGCTGGGCTTCGTGCTCTGGCCCGGCAGTCGCCGCCACGTCGATGTGTCGCGTCTGGCGGACCTGGTCGCTAACGTGCCCGCCTTCGTCACCCGGGTGGGCCTGTTCGTCGATCAGCCTGCCGAGCAAATCCGCAGCGCCTGCCACCATCTCGACCTGCTGCAGTTCCACGGTGACGAGTCCCCGGACTTCTGTGCCGGTTTCGACCGCCCCTGGATCAAGGCGCTGCGCATGCGCGACGACCTCGACCTGGCCGCTGCCGCCGAAGCCTACGCGGGTGCTCAGGCGCTGTTGCTGGACGCTTACCGGCCCGGCGTGCCGGGTGGAACCGGGGAAACCTTCGACTGGTCGCGAATCCCCGCAAGCCTGAAAAAACCTGTTATTCTCGCCGGTGGGCTGACCCCGGACAACGTGGCCGATGCCGTCGAGCGCGTGTCACCCTTCGCGGTGGATGTTTCCGGCGGCGTCGAAGCCGAACAGGGCCGCAAGGACCCCGCCACCTGGCGGCCTTCGCTGCGGCAGTGACCCAGGCCGATCGCAAGCGCCTGGGCTGAATGCCACGTTGCTCAAGCCCGACCCAACCCCTGTCCCTTATGGCGACCCTGTGAGGTGTCTTTAGTGAGCAAGTTCAGCGACCTGACCCGACTGCCGGATGCCCGCGGCCATTTCGGCCCCTACGGCGGCCGGTTCGTCTCGGAGACCCTGAGCTTCGCCCTGGACGATCTGGAGAAGACCTACCTGCGTCTTCGCGACGATCCGGACTTTCAGGCCGAATTCGACTACGACCTGGCCCATTACGTAGGCCGTCCCTCTCCGCTCTATCATGCGGAGCGATGGTCGAAGCAGCTCGGCGGGGCGCGGATCTGGCTCAAGCGCGAGGACCTCAACCACACTGGCGCGCACAAGGTGAACAACACCATCGGCCAGGCGCTGCTGGCCAAGATGAGCGGCAAGCCGCGCGTCATCGCCGAGACTGGCGCGGGCCAGCACGGTGTGGCCACGGCCACCGTGGCGGCCCGGCTGGGGCTCAAGTGCGATGTCTACATGGGTGCCGAGGACGTGCAGCGCCAGAAGCTCAACGTCTATCGCATGCGCTTGCTCGGAGCCAACGTGATCCCGGTGGAGTCGGGCACCCGCACGCTCAAGGACGCCATGAATGAGGCGCTGCGCGACTGGGTCACCAACGTCGACGATACCTTCTATATCATTGGCACCGTGGCCGGCCCGCATCCGTACCCGATGCTGGTGCGCGACTTCAACGCAGTGGTTGGCCGCGAGGCGCGCCGCCAGTCGCTGGAGGAGTTCGGCAAGCTGCCCGATGCGCTGATCGCCTGCGTGGGCGGCGGCTCCAATGCCATGGGCCTGTTCTACCCCTTCGTCGAAGACGACGATGTCGTCATGTACGGCGTCGAGGCCGGTGGCGACGGCGTCGATACCGGCCGTCACGCAGCACCGCTGACCTCCAACGCGCCGCGTGGCGTGCTGCACGGCAACCGTACCTACTTGATGTCGGACGAGGGCGGCCAGGTCTCGCATACCCACTCCATCTCGGCGGGCCTGGACTATCCGGGCGTGGGTCCGGAGCACGCGCTGTGGAAGGATGTCGGACGCGTGCAGTACGTGGCCGCCAACGACGATGCCGTGCTCGAGGCGTTTCGTGAGCTGACCCGGGTCGAGGGCATCATGCCGGCGCTCGAGTCCGCCCATGCCCTGGCCTATGCCAAGCAGCTGGCGCCGACACTGCGGCCCGACCAGAACATCGTGGTCAACCTTTCCGGCCGCGGCGACAAGGATATTCTCACCGTCGCCAAGCTCGACGGCATCGAGATCTAAGGGGACAAGATGAACCGTATCGACCAACGTTTCGCCGAGCTCAAGGCCCAGGGCCGACGCGCGCTGATCCCCTATCTCACCGCCGGCGATCCGGCCCCGCAGTACACCGTCGGCTTCCTGCATGCGCTGGTGGAAGCGGGCGCCGACGTGCTCGAGCTGGGGGTGCCGTTCTCCGATCCCATGGCCGATGGCCCGGTGATCCAGAAGGCCTGCGAGCGTGCGCTCAAGCATGACGTACGCCTGACCCATCTGTTCGAGATGGTGCGTGAGTTCCGCCGTCAAGACAGCGAGACGCCCATCGTGCTGATGGGCTATCTCAACCCCGTCGAGCGCATCGGCTTCGAGGCCTTCGCCGAGCAGGCGGCGGCGGCGGGCGTCGACGGCGTGCTGACCGTGGACATGCCGCCGGAGGAAGCCGATGAATTCGGCCCGCTGCTCAAGCGCCATGGCCTGGCCTCGATCTTTCTCGTCGCCCCTACCACTTCGCAGGAGCGGGCCGCTACAATATGCGCCCACGGCGAGGGCTATCTCTACTACGTGGCGCTCAAGGGCGTGACCGGCGCCGCTACGCTCAATGCCGAAGACGTGGCCGAGCACCTTGCGCCGCTGCGTGAGCTGACCACCCTGCCGCTGTGCGTCGGGTTCGGCATTCGCGACGGCGCCTCGGCGGCCGAGGTCGGCAAGGTGGCCGACGGCGTCATCGTCGGCAGTGCCCTGGTCAGCCGTATCGCCGAAAACGCCGAGCGTCCGGAAGCGATTGCCGACGAGCTCAAGGCGGTGCTGGGCGAGATGCGCCAGGCGCTGGACGCGCTGCCACCACGATAAGCTTCGCCCACGGTTCTGACTCAAACGCCCGGTACAGCCGGGCGCTACAGCATACGGAAGTCTTTCTGACATGAGCTGGCTCGACAAGATCGTACCCTCAATGGGACGGATTCAGCGCAAGGACCGGCGGGCGAGCGTGCCCGACGGCCTGTGGCGCAAGTGCCCCAAATGCGAGGCAGTGCTCTACCTGCCCGAACTGGAGAAGCACCACAACGTCTGCCCCAAGTGCGACCACCACCTGCGCCTGACGGCGCGCAAGCGGCTCGACTGGTTCCTGGACAAGGAAGGGCGCGAGGAGATCTCGGCCGACCTCGAGCCGGTGGACCGCCTCAAGTTCCGCGATTCCAAGAAATACAAGGACCGCCTCAATGCGGCCCAGAAAGAAACCGGCGAGAAGGATGCCCTGGTGGCCATGCGCGGGAGCCTGAACGGCCTGCCGGTGGTGGTGGTGGCCTTCGAGTTCTCGTTCATGGGCGGTTCCATGGGGGCCGTGGTGGGCGAGAAATTCGTTCGTGCCGCTACCCTGGCGCTTGAGGAGCGGATTCCGTTCATCTGTTTCTCGGCCTCGGGCGGCGCGCGCATGCAGGAGGCGCTGTTCTCGCTGATGCAGATGGCCAAGACCTCGGCGGCGCTGGAGCGCCTGCGCCAGGCCGGCGTGCCCTATATCTCGGTGCTCACCGACCCGGTATTCGGCGGCGTCTCGGCGTCGCTGGCGATGCTCGGCGACCTCAACGTGGCCGAACCCAATGCACTGATCGGATTCGCCGGTCCGCGCGTCATCGAGCAGACCGTGCGCGAGAAGCTGCCAGAGGGCTTCCAGCGCAGTGAATTCCTGCTTGAGCACGGCACGGTGGACATGATCGTACCGCGCGGCGAGATGCGTGACCGCCTGGGGGCGGTGCTGCGCAAGCTGACCCACCAGCCGCCTCTGGGGCTGGAGGAAGCGGAAATGCCGGAGGCGGAGCGGATGGAGGAGGCCAGCGCCGAGCGGATCGAGGAGGGCGACTATCTTGCCGCCGAGCCCGATGCACCGGATGCCGATGAGGCGCACCAGCCGTCCAACGCTCCCGATCGCAACGACACGGCGCGCTGATCCTACGTGATGCCTTCCCCGTCATCGCGCACGCTGGACGCCTGGCACGGCTATCTGGAACAGGTCCATCCGGTGGGCATCGACCTCGGCCTCGACAGAGTAGCCGAGGTCGCTCGCCGCATGGGCCTGCTGCAAAAGCGCCTGGCGTCCCGCATCATCACCGTGGCCGGTACCAACGGTAAGGGTTCTACCGTCGCCATGCTCGAGGCCTTGGGCAGGGCGCATGGGCTCTCGACGGCTGCCTACACCTCCCCGCATCTGTTGCGCTACAACGAACGCCTGCGCTTGGACGGCGATGACGCCGACGATGCCACGCTGGTGGCCGGCTTCGAGGCCGTGGAAACGGCAAGGCAACAGGCGCCCGTGGTCAGTCTGACCTACTTCGAGGCAGGCACGCTGGCGGCGTTCTGGGCCATTGCGCAACGGTCGCCCGATCTTGCCGTGCTCGAGGTCGGCCTCGGTGGGCGGCTCGACGCGGTCAACGTGATCGATGCCGATGTGGCCGTCATCACCACCATTGCGCTCGATCACGCCGACTTCCTTGGTAGCGATCTCGAGGGTATCGGCCGCGAAAAGGCCGGTATATTGCGTTCCTCGCGTCCTGCAATTCTTGGCAGCCGAGCCTTGCCTGAAAGCGTTCGTGGCGTGGCCGAAGGGCTGGGGGCACCCGTCTCGGCGCTCGGCGAAGCCTTTACCTGGCAAGGCGACAGCGAAACCTGGCGCTGGCAGGGCACTAGCGCGTCGGGCGGTGGTCTGAGCCTGGACGACTTGCCCGATCCGGGGCTGCCGCTGGACAATGCCGCCACCGCGCTGCAGGCGCTGGCCGCCGCCGACGTGGCTCTGGACCCAGCGTGCTGCCGCCGAGCCTTGCGCGGCGTCACGCTGCCGGGCCGCATGCAGTGGCTGGGCCAGTGGTGTCTGGACGTGGGCCACAATCCTCATGCGGCGACCTACCTGGCCCAGCGGCTGGCAGCACTGCCCAGCGCGGGGCGTACCTGGGTGCTGCTGGGCATGCTGGCCGACAAGGATGCCGATGGCGTGATAGCGGCGCTGGCGCCGGCTGTCGACGCTTGGGTAGCGGTAGGCCTGGCCGGCGAGCGCGGCCGCAGCGCCGAAGACCTGGCGCATCGCCTGCAGGCCAGGGGCGAGCAGGTGGCCTGGCAGGCGGATTCGCCCGAGGCGGGCGCCGCGTGGCTGTCGGAGCGCCTGGCGGCAGAGGATCGTGTACTGGTCTGCGGCTCCTTCTTTACCGTTGCGGCCGTTCTGACATGGCGGCAACAGCAGACAGCATAGCCAGGGGCAGGAGGGCATGATGAAGTACGGAATGCGCGAGAGGATCAGCGGGGCCGTCATACTGGTCGCGCTGGCCATCATCTTTGTACCGATGCTGTTTGACGAACCGGCGCCGCGCGACGAACGTCCTCAGCCCGTTTTCACTATCGAGCAGCCGGTGCCGGTCGAGCGTCGCGACGTGCCCGATCCACAGCCGCCTGCCAGCCTCGGTCAGATTCGCACGCCGGGCAGCACCTTGGTCGAAGCGCCGGTCGAGCCTGGTGAGCCCGTAGCAGAGCCTGAGCCTCAAGTGCAGGTCCCCCCGTGGTGGAACCACCCGCGTCGGCACCGGCCCAAGCCGCGCAAGCGCCGGCCGTGGTCACACCGCCGGCGCCCCAGCCCTCGACGCCGCCGGCCCAGGCCGACCCCATTGCCGACCTGGCGCGGCAGGCATCGCAGCGCGTCGAAACCGCCCAGGCGCCTAGCACCGCGCCTTCGCCCACGGCAGCGTCGGGCGAGTGGGCGGTGCAGGTCGGCAGCTTTGGCGAGGCGGGAAATGCCGAGCGGCTGCAGGCGCGCCTGCGCGAAGAGGGGTTCTCGGCCTACAGCCGCAGACGGGATAACAACATGACCACGGTCTATGTGGGTCCCTATGCTTCGTCGGAGGCCGGTGAGCGGGCCATGACCGAGCTCAAGGAGCGTGCCAATCTCCAGGGGCTGCTGGTGCGGGTGAGAGAGTGAACGAGATGATGTTGACCTGGCTCGACTGGCTCTTCCTCGCCGTGCTGGCGGTGTCGACCCTGGCGGGGTTCATGCGTGGACTCGTTCGCGAAGGGCTGGGGCTGGCGGCCTGGATCATCGCGCTGCTGGCTGCCCGCCTGCTCGCCGAGCCGGTGGCGGACATGCTGTCCGGGCTGATCGAAAGCCCCGATGGACGGCTGGTGCTGGCCTTCGTGCTGGTGATTCTTGGCGTCGTGCTGCTGTGCGGTATCGTGATCCGTATGGTGCACGCAGCGGTGGAGTGGGTGGGCATGGGCCTGCTCAACCGGGTGGCCGGGGCCTGCTTCGGGATGGCTCGCGGCGGCGCGGTGCTGGTGCTGGCCACCATCCTCATCAGCCTGACGCCGCTTGGACAGCTGCAGGCCTGGCAGCAGGCGCAGCTGCGACCGACCTTCGAACAGCTGCGCGACTGGTCGGTCAGCCAGCTCGAGGCCTGGGAGGGGCGTGTGCCCAACAGCCCACAGGACTGGCGCAACCTGTCCTGGCCGGAGCGCGGCAACGGCGCCGCGCCTGGCGAACCCCAGAATTGACCCATGCATTTCTTACGCCGGCCGCGGCCGGCATCCTGCAAGCGAGGTAAGGTGGAATGTGCGGTATCGTAGGCCTTCTGGCCAAGCAGACCGTGAATCAGGCGATCTATGATGCGCTGACGGTGCTGCAGCACCGCGGCCAGGATGCCGCCGGCATGATGACCTGGAGCGATGGCCGCTTCTTGCTGCGCAAAAGCAACGGTCTGGTACGCGACGTGTTCCACACCCGCCATATGGCGCGCCTGCAGGGCAACCTGGGGATTGGCCATGTGCGCTACCCCACCGCCGGTTCGTCCAGCGAGGCGGAATCCCAGCCGTTCTACGTCAACTCGCCCTACGGCATTGCGCTGGCGCACAACGGCAACTTGACCAACTCCGAACAGCTCAAGCAGGAGCTGTTCTCCTCGGACCTGCGCCATATCAACACCAGCTCCGACTCCGAGGTGCTGCTCAACGTCTTCGCTCATGAGCTTGGCAAGCAGGGCTTTCACCTGTCGCCCGGCGACATCTTCGATGCGGTACGCCGCGTGCATCGACGCTGCCGCGGTGGCTATGCTGCCGTAGCGATCATTAATGGCGTCGGCCTGGTTGCGTTCCGCGACCCCAACGGCATCCGCCCGGTGGTGTTCGGCACCCGCGACGAAGGCAATGGCCAGGAGGTGATGATCGCCTCCGAGTCGGTGGCCCTGGACGTCGGCGGCTTCGAGCTGCATCGCGACCTGGCGCCGGGTGAAGCGATCTTCGTCGACATGCAGGGTGAGTTCCACACCCAGCAGTGTGCCGATGCTCCGCTGCTGGCTCCCTGTATTTTCGAGCACGTCTACCTGGCGCGCCCCGACACGATTCTCGATGGCGCCTACGTCTACGGTACCCGTATGCAGATGGGGCGCAAGCTGGGCGACCGCATTCGCAGCGAGTGGCCGGAACACGACATCGACGTGGTGATCCCCATTCCGGACACCTCGCGGACCTCGGCGCTGGAGCTGGCCCAGCACCTGGGCGTGACCTACCGCGAAGGCTTCATGAAGAACCGCTACATCGGTCGTACCTTCATCATGCCGGGGCAGACCCAGCGCAAGAAATCGGTACGCCAGAAGCTCAACGCCATCGGCGTCGAGTTCAAGGGCAAGAACGTTCTGCTGGTGGATGACTCCATCGTGCGCGGCACCACCTGCAAGCAGATCATCCAGATGGCGCGCGATGCCGGTGCCAACAAGGTCTACTTCGCCTCGGCGGCTCCCCCGGTGCGCTACCCCAATGTCTACGGCATCGACATGCCGGCAGCCTCGGAGCTGATTGCCCATGGTCGCAGCGAGGCCGAGGTGGGTGAGCTGATCGGCGCCGACCGCATCTTCTACCAGGACCTGGAGGACCTCAAGGCAGCCTGTCGAGAAGTGAACCCGCACCTAGAGATCTTCGACTGCTCCGTGTTTGATGGCCGCTACATTACCGGCGACATCGACGCCGGCTACCTCTCGGCCCTGGAAGCCTCCCGCAACGACTCCGCCAAGCAAGAGCAGAGCGTCGGTGCGCATGCGCTCGTGGGCATGCACAATCAGGATGACGACATCGACGATTGAGGTGGTCAGGATGTACGACGAAACCCCCGATGACACGCAGTGGGCGCTGGAAACCCTGGCCATTCGCGCCGGCCACCAGCGCACCCATGAGCAGGAGCACGGCGAGCCGATCTTTCCGACCTCGAGCTTCGTCTATGGCAGCGCCGCGGAAGCGGCGCGCAAGTTTGGTGGCGAAGAGCCGGGCAACATCTACTCTCGCTTCACCAATCCAACGGTGCACACCTTCGAGCGACGCCTGGCAGCGCTGGAGGGCGGCGAGCGCTGCGTGGCGACCAGCTCCGGCATGGCGGCGATCCTCTCCACGGTGCTCGCCCTGCTGAAGAGCGGCGACGAGATCGTGGCGTCACGCTCGCTGTTCGGCTCCACGATCAGCCTGTTCGACAAGTACTTCGGCAAGCTTGGCATTACCACCCGCTATGTCGAGCTGGCCGACCTGGCCGCCTGGGAGTCGGCGATCACGCCGCAGACGCGGCTGCTGTTCGCCGAGACGCCCTCCAATCCGCTCTCCGAGCTGGTCGATATCGCCGCGCTGGCTGAGATCGCCCAGCGCCACGGCGCGCTGCTGGCCATCGACAACTGCTTCCTTACGCCCGCGCTGCAGACTCCGCTGGCGCTCGGGGCCGACCTGGTCATCCATTCGGCCACCAAGTACCTGGACGGGCAGGGTCGCGCTGTGGGGGGGCGGTGGTGGGCCGTCACAAGGAACTCGAGGAGGTCTTTGGCGTGGTGCGCACCTGCGGTCCCTGCCTGAGCCCCTTCAACGCCTGGATCTTCACCAAGGGCCTGGAGACGCTCAGCTTGCGCATGCGCGCCCACTGTGCCAGCGCCCTGGCGCTGGCCGAATGGCTTCAGGCGCATCCGGCGGTGGCCAAGGTGCACTACAGTGGCCTGGTCGACCATCCGCAGCATGCCTTGGCCAAGCGTCAGCAGGGGGCGTTCGGTGCGGTGCTAGGCTTTGAGGTCAAGGGGGGCGCGAGGCGGCCTGGTCGGTGATCGATGCCACGCGTCTGCTCTCCATCACCGGCAACCTGGGCGACGTGAAGTCCACCATCACCCATCCGGCTACCACGACGCACGGGCGCCTCTCCGAACCGCAGAAGGAGGCGGCGGGTATCCGCGAGGGGCTGGTGCGGATCGCGGTGGGGCTCGAGGCGTTCGACGACATTCGCGCCGACCTTGCACGCGGGCTCGATCGGCTCGGCTGAGGCATCTTCGCGCTTGCCAGCAGCCTTTCTTAATTGCGGGGCGACACCTACAGGTGTCGCCCGCTGTCTGTCGTGCGCCAGACCGCCTACGCTGTCACAGCGACGAGCGATTTTTACGAACGCTGTGTTCGGCTTTTTCAGCAGAAGCAAATGATGCGCTGCGGTACGCTTTGCCTATCAATCGGATCGCTGGAGCCAGGCAATGTGGCGCAATACCCGAACGGGGTGGGGTTTGATCAGCATGAGCCTGCATTGGCTCAGCGCGCTCGTCATCGTCGGTCTTTTCCTATTGGGCTGGTGGATGACCGGGCTCGGCTATTTCGACCCCTGGTACAACCGCGCACCTTGGTGGCATCGCTCCATCGGGATTCTGCTGCTGTTTGCCACCCTGCTGCGCCTCGCCTGGCGCCTGTGGCAGCCCACGCCGCAGGCGCGGGGGAACCGGTTTGAGCGGCTGGCGGCCCACCTGGGCCATGTGCTGCTCTACGTCCTGCTGCTGGTGGTCATGCTGAGCGGTTACCTGATCTCTACCGCGCGGGGGCGTGGCATCAGCGTCTTCGACTGGTTCGAGGTGCCGGCCTTGATCAGCCATCTGCCTAACCAGGCCGCCATTGCCGGTGAGATTCACTGGTACAGCGCCCTTGCCCTGATGCTGCTGGCCGCCGGTCATGTTCTGGCTGCCTTGAAGCACCATTTCGTCAATCGTGATGATACCCTGGCGCGCATGCTGACTCCGGCACGTGCACGTCGACATTGAACGCCCGCCCGGCGGGTGGTAACCAAGGAGAGACCTCATGTTCAAGAAAGCCGCACTCGTCACCGCGCTGAGCGCTGCTGCGCTGGCCACGGCCGGCCAGGCCCTCGCCGAAGAGTACATTGTGGATACCGAAGGGCAGCATGCCTTCATCCAATTCAAGATCAATCACTTGGGGTATTCCTACATTCTCGGCAACTTCGAGGAGTTCCAGGGTCGTTTCCACTATGACGCCGATGATCTTGAGTCAGCCAGCGTCGAGATGGAGGTGCAGGTCAACAGCCTCAACTCCAACCATGCCGAGCGTGACCGCCACTTCCTGAGCGACGATTTCCTCAGCGCCGGCCAGTACCCGACTGCCACCTTCGTCTCCACTGGCTTCGAGCCGACCGGCGACAACGAAGGCGTGCTCACCGGCGACCTGACCCTGAAGGGCGAGACCCGTGAAATCGAGATGCCCGTGCGCCTGATGGGCGAGGGCGAAGATCCTGGGGCAACTACCGTGCCGGCTTCGAGGGCTCGACCATGCTGACACTGGCCGATTTCGGCATCGACATGAGCGATTTCCCTGAAGTGATGCATGAGCTGGAGCTCTATGTGACTTTCGAAGGCGTTCGTCAGTAATAATCGCTGACGCTGCCTGCGCCACCGCCGGTTCTGCCGGCGGTGGCGTTGTGCGTTATACGAATACCATTATCGTTCCTTTTCCTTTCAGGTCTTGCGAGTGACATCGACAGGCTCTTCACCCTCCCTCGGCGTAACGCTGTGGCGCCAGACCTGGCCGATGGCCATCGGCGTATTGGCGCTGCTGGGCTTCCAGCTGGTCGACAGCGCGTTCATCGCCCGTCTGGGTACGGCGCCGCTGGCAGCACTGACTTTCACCTTTCCGCTGACCTTTCTGATCATTGGCGTTCAGGTCGGGCTCGGTATCGCCATTGCTGCGCTTATCTCGCGGGCCCTGGGCGCCGGCGAGACCGAGCGTGCCCGCCGGCTCGGCACGCTGGTGCTGATGGCGGGAACGCTGGGAATCGCGCTGCTGGCGCTGGGGCTCTGGTTCTGGCAGATGCCGATTTTCCAGCGACTTGGCGCGGATGACTCGGCCCGTGAGCTGATCCGTGGTTACTGGGCGCCCCAGCTGCTGTCGGCATGGCTGGGCGCGGTGCTTTATTTCATCTACAGCCTGTTTCGTGCGCATGGCGATACGCGCCTGCCAGGCAAGATGATGGTCATCACCAGCCTGCTGAACCTGCTGCTCGATCCGCTGCTGATCTTTGGCTTCGGCCCCTTGCCGGGGCTGGGGTTGCCAGGCGCTGCCTGGGCCACGGCTATCGCCTTCTTCGGCGGACTGCTGCTGGTGGGGCGGCGTCTGGCGGGCACGCGCTGGCTGGCCCGCCAGGGGCTTGCCTCAGAGGTGCGTCAGTCGGCGCGCCCCTTCCTGGCCATTGCCGCCCCAGCCATGATGGGCCAGCTCATGCCGCCGCTGGCGGCCATGCTGGCGGTATCGATCGTCGCCGGCCTGGGTGAGAGTTCAGTGGCGGCCTGGGGCCTGGCAAGCCGGCTGGAAACGCTATCGCTAATGGTGGTACTGGCGATGACGATGTCCCTGCCGCCGTGGCTCGGCCGCTGCTACGGCGCCGGCGACTGGCAGCAGATCGACAGGCTGCTGCGCCTGGCACTGAGGGTAGTACTGGTCTGGCAGCTGGGGCTTGGCCTGGTCCTGGCGGCGCTGGCACCTTGGGTGGCGCTGCTGCTCTCGGGCAATCCAGAAGTGCGCCATGAGCTGGCCACGCTGATCCGCTTCATGCTGCCCAGCTATGCCTTGCTCGGGGTCTGCATGCTCACAGTGTCCGCTGGCAACGCGCTGGGCTGGCCGCTGCGCTCCATGCTGCTTTCCGCCGCCAGGCTGTTCGTCTTCTATCTGCCTGCACTCTGGCTCGGCACCCAGTGGGGCGGACTCCTCGGGTTGGCGCTGGGTGCCGCACTGGGCAATGGGCTGGCCGGTGTGGTGGCCTGGCGCATGCTGCGGGGCAGGATAAAGAGGGAGTATGACGCCCGGCAGGGCGGTGTGGCGCCGGCCCAGCGCACGCGGGCAGGCTGAACCCGGCAGCGATTGCGAACCCCTGGCGTATTCTGCTGTCAGGGTAGGAACGTGATGGCGCCTATTGGCGCCATACATGTACGTCGAAACGAATGGAGAACGTAATGACGGTAATGAAGTTCTTGATAGCGGCACTGGCTTCCTGGGCATCGTCACGGGTGCCGTAGCTCAGCAGATGCAGGCTCCACCTCAGGGTGATCAGGTCGGGCAACTGGCCGAGCTGCTCGACCTGGATGAGAATCAGCAGCAGGAGATCCGCGAGCTCATGGGGGATGCCGAGGCTCGCATCGCACCGCTCGAGCAGGAGGCACAGGCTCTGCAGGTCCGGCTCGGCAGCCATGTGGAGCCCAACTATGACGAGGCGGCCATTCGCGATGATGCCTCTCGCCTGGGTGCCTTGACCGGCGAGATCACGGCCGAAACGGTGCTGCTGCAGGCCAAGGTGGAAGCGGTCTTCACTGAAGAGCAGCGCCAGCAGCTCGACGCGCAGATCGCCGAGCAGCAGCGCCAGATGCAGCAGATGCAAGACCAGATGCAGCAGCAGCAGGGCGGCGGCCAGCCGATCCAGTAAGCTCCCCCGCTGGCCAGTCGATGCGCTGGCCGATGGTTTTGGTGCCCCAGGGCCAAGGCCAAAAACAAGTGGCCCTGCCTATTGGCAGGGCCACTTGTTTTCCGACGGCTGCGTTCAGTCGCCCGGGGGTGGGCTGTACGCTTTCTGCGGCGCGCCCAGCTTCTGCTGCTGCCAGGCAAAGTAGAGGAACAGCGCACCCATCACCAGGTAGCCAAGGGTGAAGTCCCAGGCGGCATTGAACGACAGTCTGGGCGCGTGCATCAGGCCGATGAAGGAAAACAGGGCGGCTATGCCGGCGAAGGCGGCGGCCCGGCGGAACTGGTGGTCGATCACCGAGACCGTCATGGCGCCAAGCAGAATCGCCATGAACATGGCGCCTTGGCCGAGCGGAACGATACCGGCCGAGATGCCCTGCACCGTCTCGCCTGCCGCGTTGTTGAAACGCGTCATCACGTAATTGGCGAAGTAGGGCAGCATGGCCAGCGCTACGGCGGGATAGTAGCGGGTGTCGTTGCTCTGGAAGGCGGTCGCTACCATCGACATGCCTACGAATACCAGGATCGGCGCCACGACCGAGACGGGGATGATGGCCGCCAGCGCAGCGATCAGGCCGAACATGGTGGCCAGGGCATATACCGCACCATTGAGCAGGCTGTAGCCGCGCCCGGCGCCCATCCACTTGGCGCCGACCGTGGCGATGTATACCGTGGTGGGGAAGACGCCGCCGAACAGGGCGCCGATCATGGTACCTGCGCCATCTACGGCCTGGCATTCTCGCACGTCGTACTTGTCGCCGGCGGCTTCCATGGCCTCCACGTTGTTCATGGTCTCGATGGCGTTGTAGAGCGTGATCGGCAGCACCACGGTCAGGATGGCGAGCATGCCGGTGAACAGCAGTCCCAGTCCCTCGAACCAGGCCATATTGGGCAGCAGTGGGTAGAAGCCCAGGTGGCGGAAGGCGTCGCTGAAGCGCTCGCTCCCTGCGTCGCCGATCAGGTAGGCCATGGCGGTGCCGATGACGATGGCAAACAGTGAAGTGGGCAGGCGGAACGGCATCGCTACGCGGGCGACGAGACCGACGATGATGATGGCCAGGACCAGCAGGCCGATCACCGGCATCTCGAGCGTCTTGAACAGCATCTCGCCGGCGATGAAGGTCAGTGCCACGCCGGCGACGGCGCCCAGCATGGCGGCCCGCGGCAGGTGATACTGCACCCAGCGCCCGATCAGGCTGATGGCGGCTTCGATCGCGCCGCTGATGAAGCAGGCGGCAACAGCGATCTTCCAGGCCAGCTCGGCGTCACCGGTCAGCTGCTTGGCCGGCAGCAGCACGCCAAACAGGAAGACGAACATGACCGGCGTGGAAATGCCGTACGACAGTGCCGTGACATCAGCTCGGTTCTCCTTGCGCGCGAGGCGGGCCGCGCTCCAGGCGTAATAAAAGTTACCGACCATGACGGCGATCGCCGCGCCGGGGAGCACCTGGCCAAAGACGATGGCGGGGGAGAAGCCCATGCCGAGCATGGTGATGGCAATGATGACGAAGTTGGCAATGTTGTTCTGGAACAGCGCAAAAAAGGCGTCAGTGTCCTCCTTCTTGTACCAAGGATAGTGCACAGGGGAAGCCGCCATGGTTAGCCTCGTGTATTGTTGGGTTGTATACAAGACAGTATCATTTTTGGTCACGCTGCTGGAACGCTCAGCTGTCGCGTCTTCGCCTGGCGAGGCTACCACAGATTCGTTCCGCTAGGCGGCGACCGCTGCCATTCCGCTTGGGCTATTCCGTTTAGCTAGGCCATCTACGCTGTTCCATTTGGGCTGGGACTCGAACCCGTCTTGGCGCATGCTATGCATGAGAGCCACGCAAAGGAGTGCCACCCATGGAACACGATGAAAGCTGCATCGTCCGCCATTTCGGCTATTATGCGACCCTGGCGGACAGGGAAAAGGCGCTGCTGAGAGAGCTGGAGAGCCAGCCGGTATCGGTGAAGGCAGGCACCGTGCTGTGGGAGGATCGCGACGAAGCCAGCGATTTCTGTACCCTCCAGCGGGGCTGGGCCTACGCCTTCCGTCATCTTGAGAACGGAGCGCGCCAGGTCATCGAGGTCTACCTCCCCGGTGATATCATCGGGCTGAGGGAATTTGCCTTCTCACAGCGCCTGGCGGGGTCCGGATGGCTGAGGATGGGGTCGCCTGCTTCTTTCCCCATCAGAACCTACTGTCGATCTTCGAAAACTCCTTCACTTTAACCTCGATCCTGTTCGCCATCGCCAGCCGCCAGCAGGTGCTGCTCACCGAGCGCCTGGTGAACCTGGCGCGGCGCAGTGCGCGCCAGAAGCTGGCGCATTTCCTGCTCGAGGTCTGCCAGCGGCTACAGCAGACGGAGGCCACGGGAGAGCAGTGCTTTCACCTTCCGCTGTCCCAGGAACTGCTTGCCGACCTGCTCGGGCTGAGTCCGGTGCATGTGAGCCGTACCTTTTCCGCCCTGAGCGAGGAGGGCCTGCTCTACCGTGACCGTCATCAGGTCACGATTCCCGACGCCAAGGCGCTCAAGGAGGAAGCGGACTTCGATGATCGTTACCTGATCGGCAGCATGCGACCCCTGCTTCAGGGCTATGACCCGCGCCACCAGAATGGCCAGTGCGAAAGCGCACGGCTGCTGGATGAATCGCGCTGAGGTAGCAAGTGCGCTGAAAGAATAAAACGACACCCGGGCTGCCCCGGGTGTCGTTGAGGGTACGCGAAAAGACTCAGTTGACCGCGGCGATGGCCTTGGCCAGGTAGGGCAGATTCTCATGCGAGAAACCGGCTACGTTGGCACGCCCCGAGCGAACCATGTAGATGCCGAATTCGTCACGCAGCCGATCGACCTGCTGCGGCTCGAGCCCGGTGTAAGAGAACATGCCACGCTGCTCGGCCACGCAGGCGTACTTCGCATCCAGCCCGTAGGGCTTCAGTGCGGCGACGAAGTCCCGGCGCAGGGTATTGATGCGGTCGCGCATCTCGGTGAGCTCCTCGCGCCAGATTGCGGCAAGCTCGGCCGAGTGCAGGATCTCGCTGACGATGGCGCCACCGTGGGCCGGCGGGTTGGAGTAGTTCTCACGTGCCACGATGGCCACCTGGGAGCGTACATTTTCCATCTGCTCCTGGTTCTTCGCCACCATAATGAGGCAGCCGGTGCGCTCGCAGTAGATGCCGAAGTTCTTGGAGCAGGAGCTGGTGATGATGACTTCATCGAGATTCTTGGCCATCAGGCGCACGCCGTAGGCGTCCTCTTCGAGGCCTTCGCCAAAGCCCTGGTAGGCGAAGTCGATTAGCGGGAGCAGGTTGCGCTCGCGCACCACCTCGAGGATCTGCTGCCACTGATCGCGATCCAGATCGAAGCCGGTGGGATTGTGGCAGCAGGCGTGCAGCACGATCACGTCGCCGGCCGGGATCTGCTGCACTGCGGCCAGCATGCCGCTGAAGTCGAGGCGGTTCTCGGCGTCGACATAGGGGTACTTGTTCAGCTTGATACCGGCCGCGGTGAAGATGCCGTGGTGGTTCGGCCAGGTGGGGTCGCTGACCCAGATTCCTTGCCGGGCAGCTGCGCGCTGATGAAGTCTGCGGCCAGGCGCAGGGCACCGGTGCCGCCCGGCGCCTGAGTGGCGCTGGCACGCTTCGCCTCGAGCACGGCAGAACCCTGGCCCAGCACCATTGGCAGCACGACCTCGGCATAGCGCGGGTCGCCATGTGAGCCGATGTAGGTCTTGGTGGTTTCATTCTTGAGCAGCAGGGCCTCGGCTTCCTTCACGGCGCGCATCACCGGCGTGTTGCCCTGGGCATCCTTGTAGACACCGACGCCGAGATCGACCTTCTGGGGGTTGGTGTCCTTCTTGAAGGCCTCGATCAGGCCGAGGATGGCATCCCCGGGCACCCGCTCAATATGTTCGAACATTTATTTCGCTACCTCGTCGTCGGTTCTAGCGGCAAGAATGAAATCGTTTCGGTGCAAGCCATTGATCTTGTGCGTCCACCACCTGACGGTGACCTTTCCCCATTCCGTCAGCAGTGCGGGGTGATGCCCGGCGGCCTCGGCCACCTCGCCAACGCGATTGGTGAACGCCAAGGCCTGCTTGAAGTCGGGAAAGGCAAACACTCGCTCAAGCTGCATGATGCCATCGCGCTCCACGATCTGCCACTCGGGAACTTCCGGTTTGAACAACCGAATTTCGGCTGGCGTGACGGTGGGTGAGCCGCGGCGGCAGGCCTCGCAGGGCTGGCGTGACAGTCGGGTCATGACGAACTTCCTCACGGGATAAGACACCCGCCGGCGTCGGGTTCAAGGCGTGTGTTGTCGCCGGTATTGCCTCCATGCCAGCAGATCGGTCGCCGTTTGCCAAGCGCGTTGTGCCGCTGGCCAGCATCGGCGGGGTGCGTTCGGCTGATATACTCCCACCACCCCAATCCAATGCCTTCGGAGCTCAACGTGTCCACTGATTCGCCGCTGATCATCGCCCTGGATCATCCCTCGCTCGATGCCGCCCTGTGTCTCGCCGACAGGCTGGATCCCAGTCGATGCCGCGTGAAGGTGGGCAAGGAGCTGTTCACCCGTAGCGGGCCTGACGTCATCGAAGCGCTGCATGGCCGTGGGTTCGAGATCTTTCTCGACCTGAAATTCCACGACATCCCTAATACGGTGGCCGGTGCCGTGCAGGCGGCGGCGGAGCAGGGCGTGTGGATGGTCAATGTGCATGCCGGCGGTGGTAGGCGGATGATGGAAGCGGCTCGCGAACGGCTTGAACGCCATGGGCTAGCCACACAGCTGATCGCGGTAACGGTGCTCACCAGCATGGAAGCTGAGGACCTGGCCGAGGTCGGTATTGCGGCTTCCCCGGCGAGCCACGTCGAGCGGCTTGCGCTGCTGGCGCGCGACAGCGGTATGCACGGAGTCGTCTGCTCGGCGCAGGAGGCGTCCCGGCTGGCCGAGCTGTGCGGCGAAAGCTTTCTCAAGGTGACGCCGGGAATTCGGCCCCGCGATGCCGAGCAGGGCGACCAGCGCCGGGTCATGACGCCGAGCGCCGCCATGGCCGCCGGCAGCACCCATCTCGTCGTGGGGCGCCCGGTGACCCAGGCGCAAGATCCAATGGCGGCGTTAACTGCGATCGAGCAGGAGCTTCAGCAGGGCTGAGGCTATTCGCCCTCGATGCCGGTGATCGGACGGGTCGTGCCCCAGCTGCGACAGCGCGGGCACTGCCAATGCAACGGCTGCCCCGAATGGCCGCAGCGCTGGCAGCGGTGGCGGGGGCGCGCCTCCAGCAGTGTATGGGTGTGCTGCTTGAGCAGCTGCAGGCGGTCATCCGTAGTGCCGTGCTCCTGCTGCTGGTGTTGGTAAAGGTCGAGTAGATAGTCCAGGGCGCCGAGGCTCGGCGCCCGATTGAGCTGGGCGCTGACCAGCGTCATGGCTGCCTGCACGCTTTCTCGCTTACGGCGGATTTCTGCCAGCCTGATGATCAGGCTGGTGATATGGGCGCGCTCCAGCAGCGCTTCCAGCGCATCCACCAGCCCCGCTTCGTCGTCGAGCATCAGAAAGGCGTGCTGCAGCGGCTCGAGCACGAGCGGCATGAAGTCGAGGTCCTGGTCGGGAATGCGCATCAGCAGGCGGATGGCTTCGCGATACTGGCCGGTGTCCTGGGCCAGGGCGGCCAACAGCAGATTGGCACGCACGCAGCGCGGGTCGATCGACAGCGCTTGGCGCAAGTGCTTGCGCGCCAGGCCGGGGCTTGCCGAATGCCGCTCCTGGTCGGCCAGCTCGCAAAGCCAGTGTGCCGCCGAGCGGCGAATGTCCTCGTGCTGTCGGATCAGGGCGGGGTTGGCCACCTCGAAGGCGTGCTGCCACTCCCCTTCACGGTCGTAAAGGTCAGCCAACAGGCGCTTGGCCGCCAGGCGGGTATCGTCGCTGCCGGTTTCGCGCACCACCTGCTGCAGCAGCCGTTCGGCCCGGTCGAACAGACCGAGGTGAAGGAAGTCGCGGGAGAGTTCGAGCTGGACCTGGTCGCTTTGCGCCGCGGTCAGCGTGGGGCGGGCGAGCAGGTTCTGGTGGATCTTCACGGCCCGATCCGCCTCACCCCGGGCGCGGAACAGGTTGCCCAGGGTGATATGCGTATCGATGGTTTCGCTGTTGACTTCAAGCGCGCCGACAAAGGTTTCGATGGCCCGGTCCGGCTGCTCGTTGAGGAGATAGTTCAAGCCGACGAAGTAATCCCGCGACAGCGAGGCCGATGGCGCGGGATCCTCATGCCGCCGTCGCTCGCGACGGCCTAGCCACCAGCCGATGGCGACGGCAGCCACCAATAGGGCCAGCAGCAGGGCATCGGGCATTTAAGGCAGTTCCTTCAGCTCCTGGACACGCAGGCGATCGAGCTCCTTGCGCTGCTGTCGGTTCAGGCGCTGTTCGCGGGAAAGCAGGGTACGCAACCTCAGCCATACGCCTGTCATCGCCAGCATGCCTAGCAGCACACCGCACACCAGGGCGGCAAGCAGCCACACCGATAGCGAGACCGCAGGGAGTTCCAGCCAGATGAGGTTGAGCGGTACCGTCTGCTGGTTGTTGACGGCGAAGAGAATGCCGACCAGCAGCACCGCCAGCAGGATGATGGCCAGGATCAGGCCTTTGAGCCAACGCATGTGGATATCCCTTGTGATTGGAAAGGTTAGTAGCCGAGGGCGCGGCTGGCATTGACCTGCTCGCGGAGTTCCTTGCCGGGCTTGAAGTGTGGCACGAACTTGCCCTCCAGAGCGACCGGTTCGCCGGTCTTGGGGTTACGGCCGACCCGCGGCTCGCGATAGTGCAGCGAGAAGCTGCCAAAGCCGCGGATCTCGACGCGTCCGCCCTCGGCAAGCGTGTCGGTGATATCATCAAGGATCAGGCGCACGGCAGATTCGACTTCCTTGATCGAAAGCTCCGGCTGTCGCATGGCGATCTGTTCGATCAATTCAGATTTGGTCATCGGCTTTCTCCAGACGATTCCTGGTCCGGAAGGACCTGGGCGGCATTCTTGTTCTTGTTTCAGCATACTGCGCAAATCGAGATAAAACAACGCACTACGACCATGGTCATGGAAACGGATGCAAAGGGCCGCGTGGCGCTGCCCCAGGCTGGGTGGCTTCGGTATACTGCTGGCTTCATTTCCTATCGAATCGAGGTCGACGTTGAGCGAAGCGACTAACACCGATGCCGCAGCCCAGCGCAAGCGGCTCTACTGGCACTCTCGCCGCGGCATGTGGGAGCTGGACCTGCTGCTGATCCCCTTTCTCGAGCACTGCTACGATCAGCTGGATGAACAGGACCAGGCGGCCTATCGCGCCCTGATCGAAGGCGAAGACCAGGATCTGTTTGCCTGGCTGATGCGGCGCGAGACGCCGCCGAACCCGGACTTCCACCGTATCGTGCAGCTGATCCAGGCGCATGCCGAGAATGCCGCTAACGATAGCCGTCGTCCCGTCTAGGCTGGCCTGGGGCTGTCAGGTGCTGCTGGCGCTGAGCGTGGTGGCAGCCCTGCTGCGCTTCGCCAGCCCCTGGCTGGTGGCGCTGGGTGGGGTGTGGCTGCTGTGGTTGGGCTGGCACCTTAACCGTAATGCAAGGGCAGGGGAGCTCGCAGCGCTACCGGGCGACAACGATTCCTTGGTCTGGCGTTGGCGAGAGGGTGGGGCGGGCAGAAGGCCTGGGCGTGAGCTCGAGCCTCCTGGGGATGATCCAGCGTGGCGCGATGTCACGCTTCGCTGTCGCTACCTCGGCGCCTATCTGCTGGCGCTGCAGATCGACGGGCGCACCCTGTGGCTGTGGCCCGACAGTGCTCCGCCCGATGCGCTGCGCCGCCTGCGTAGGTACCTGTTGGCGCAGCGCTGATGGGCCCAGGCTTAGCCGTGTTCGGTCAGGGCGCTGGCGTGGAGCCGGCTAGGCAGTGCCGGATCGTTTCCCGGGGTCTCGGCGTGGTGGGGGCAGCCGGGGTTGTAGTGCAGCCCACGCGACTCCCTGCGCGACTGTGCTGCCAGCACGGTGAGTCGAGCCAGCCGCAGCGAATGCCACAGCCCCGCGGCGGAAGCCTGCAGGCTGCCTGGCTCCACGGCTTGGCTGACTTCATCGCTCAGTTGTGCGAGTTCAGCGGCCGCGGCATTCAGGCCGCTGTCGCTGCGCACGATGGCCACGCGGCGGCTCATGATGTCGCGCATCGCCAGCCGCCAGGCCTGGACTTGCGCTTCATCGACCCGCTGGCCGCCCGGCTGCCAGGGGCCAATCGGGAGCGTGCTCGGGGCCTGGCGCTCGGCCAGCCGGGCTGCGCAGCTGCGCGCAAACACCAGGCACTCCAGCAGTGAATTGCTGGCCATGCGATTAGCGCCATGCAGTCCGGTGCAGGCGGTCTCGCCGATGGCAAACAGGTGCGGCACACTTGAGGCGCCATCGAGATCGACGGCCACGCCGCCGCAGCTGTAGTGGGCCGCGGGCACTACCGGAATCGGCTGGCGGGTAATGTCCAGGCCTCTGCTGAGGCAGTGCGCATGAATGGTCGGAAAGTGATGGCGAATGGCCGCTTCGCCTAGATGACGTACGTCCAGCCATACATGGGGCGCTCCGGTGCGCTGCATTTCCGCGTCGATGGCGCGGGCGACGATGTCTCGGGGAGCAAGTTCGCCGCGAGGGTCGCGTTCGAGCATGAAGCGCACCCCATCGGTGCTGAACAGCTGGCCGCCTTCCCCACGTACCGCCTCGCTGATCAGAAACGGCGAGTCGTCCGGGTCGTAGAGGCACGTGGGATGAAACTGCTGGAATTCCAGGTTCATCAGTTCGGCGCCGAGCTCGGCGGCCATCATCATGCCCTCGCCGCCGGCCGGGTTCGGGCTGGTGGTGTGGCGATAGAGGCCGCTGGCGCCGCCTGTGGCCAGTACCGTGTCCGCAGCCAGCAGTTCTACCGGATGGCCCGACGAGTTGACGCAGCGTGCGCCGCGGCAATGTCCTGCGCTGTCGGCGATCAGCGAGACGGCGGTCAGATCCGTGAGCTGTTGTATTGCCGGATGCGCCGCTACATGCTGCATCAATGTGTCGATCACGGCGCGCCCGGTGGCATCGGCGGCATGTATGATGCGCCTGGCGCCATGGCCCCCTTCACGGGTCAGGTGATAGGGGTAGTCGGAGCCGGCGTCGCTGTCGCGGGTAAAGGGCACGCCAAGCGAGAGCAACCATTCGATGGCGGCGGGCCCCTGCTCCACGGTGAAGCGCACGGCGCGCTCATCGCACAGGCCGTCGCCCGCCACGAGGGTATCCTGCACGTGGGCGTCGAAATGATCCTTGGGAGAGAGCACGGCCGCTATGCCGCCCTGCGCCCAGCGGCTGGCTGCCTGGCTGTCATCGGCGGGGAAGACAAGGGTGACTCTGCGGGTAGTGGCTGCATGCAGGGCAAGCGTCAGCCCCGCGACACCACTGCCGATAACCAGTACGTCGTGTTCGCTACGGGACATGCGCGTTCTCGCTGCAGCACGTTATTCAACCGCGAATTTGCAGGAAAGAATGCCAGGGCAGGATAGCGGAGCGTCTGGTGCCCGGAGCCGGGCTCGAACCGGCACGGTGTTGCCACCGAGAGATTTTAAGTCTCTTGCGTCTACCAATTTCGCCATCCGGGCGGCAAGGTTTCGAGCAGGCAGCTGAAGGAAAAAATGAATGGAGGCTGGAGTCGGAATCGAACCGGCGTACACGGAGTTGCAGTCCGCTGCATAACCACTCTGCCATCCAGCCTCATGGAGTCTTGATCAGAATCGAGAGTCATTTCGCCGATGCTCGGCTGATGCCTGTCTCGTTCTGTTTTCGATGATGGTTGAGCAAAACACGCTCTTCATCATGAAATGGAGCGGGAAAGGAGATTCGAACTCCCGACCCTCGCCTTGGCAAGGCGATGCTCTACCACTGAGCTATTCCCGCTCGACTCGAGAGCGAAGTATACGGATAAATGGGTGTGTGTCAATCACTTGATGAGCGCAACTACATGGCACGGCTGAGGTGCGGCCAGGCGGCCCGCAGGTAGAGGGCCATCGACCAAAGCGTCAGAATTGCCGCCACGTGGAGCGTGACAACGCCGACCTGGGCGAGCGGCGTGCCCGGGAAGAAGGCAAGCAGCAGCAGCAGGGCAAGCATCTGCAGGGTGGTCTTGACCTTGCCCAGCCAGGATACTGCCACGCTGCCCCGCTTGCCCATTTCAGCCATCCATTCGCGCAGAGCGGAAATCACGATCTCGCGGCCGATGATCACCAGGGCGGGAAGCGTCAGCCACATGCTGTCGTAACGCTCGATCAGCAGCGCCAGGGCAACTGCCACCATCAGCTTGTCGGCAACCGGATCGAGAAAGGCACCGAAGGGGTGGCCTGGTTCCAGCGGCGGGCAAGATAGCCGTCCAGCCAGTCGGTGATGGAGGCAAGGGCGAAAAGGCCGGCGGCAAGCGGCATGCTCCAGGCATAGGGCAGGTAGAAGAACATCACCAGCAGCGGGATAAAGGCGATTCTTGCCAGCGTCAGGATGTTGGGGATGTTCATGAAAAAGATGTTCCTTGCCTGAGGTCTGGGTTGCCGGGAGTCCATCATTCTATCCGTAGCCGCTGCCATCATCCATGCAGGGCTTGATGAATCGTCTCGGCCAGGGTGGCGCTGATGCCGGGCACCCGGGCCAGCTCTTCCTGGCTGGCCTGCTTGACGCCCTGCAACCCGCCGAAGAAACGCAGCAGTTCCCGGCGCCGCTTGGGGCCAATACCGGCAATGCCTTCCAGTGCCGAGCTGCGGCGCGTCTTGTCGCGCCGCTGGCGATGGCCGGTGATGGCGAAGCGGTGCGCTTCGTCACGCACATGCTGGATCAGGTGCAGCGCCGGTGAGCTCGGCGTCAGGTTCAGGTTCTGGTCCACGGTTTCCAGGAACAGCGTTTCCAGGCCGGCCTTGCGCGTGGTGCCCTTGGCCACGCCTAGCAGCGTGACGTGGCGAAGGCCAAGCTCGCCAAGCACCTCCCGGGCGAGGTTGAGCTGGCCTTTGCCGCCATCCACCAGCAGCAGGTCGGGGGCAACCCCTTCGCCTTCGGTAAGCCGGCGAAAGCGGCGCATCAGGGCCTGCTGCATGGCACCGTAGTCATCCCCGGCCGCTACCCCTTCGATATTGAAGCGGCGGTAATCCGACTTGCGCGGCCCCTGGCGGTCGAAGACGACGCAGGACGCCACGGTGGCCTCGCCGTGGCTATGGCTGATGTCGAAGCACTCCAGCCGCTGGGGCGGCTGCTGCAGGCCCAGGGCGTCGCGAAGGGCGTCGAAGCGGCGGTCGAGCTCGGACTGGCTGGCAAGCCGGCTGGCCAGCTGCTGCTGCGCATTGGTAATGGCCAGTTCCAGCCATTGGCTGCGATGACCGCGCACCTTGTGCGCCAGCCGTACACGCCGCTGGGCGCGTTCAGCCAGCGCGCTCTCTACAATGCCGGCGTCGGGAAGGGGCAGGTTGGTGATCACTTCGCGGGGGATCTCACGCCCCTGGCCGAGGTAGAACTGGCTGACGAATTCGCCGAGCACTTCGTCAGCGGCAAGATCCAGGCCATTTTCCGGCGTGTGATGACGCGCCCCAAGCAGCCGTCCCTGGCGGATCGAGAGTACCGAGATACATAGTGCGCCCTCACGGTCGGCCAGGGCGAAGGCGTCGGCATCGCCGTGCTCGGTATCGACGAATTGGCGCTGCTGTAGCTGGCGCAGGTGCTGGATCTGGTCGCGCAGCCGCGCCGCCTCTTCGAAGGCCAGGCTGCGGCTGGCGCTTTCCATGGCCTCGGTTAGCTCCGCGGTGACCTGTTCACTGCGGCCTTCCAGGCACATCACTGCATGGTCCAGGTCGCGGCGGTAGTCGCCTTCGTCGATGAGCCCAACGCAAGGAGCGCTGCAGCGGTCGATCTGATGCTGGAGGCAGGGGCGTGAGCGGTGCGCGAACACGCTGTCCTCGCAGTTGCGGATGCGAAAGATCTTCTGCATCAGCGACAAGCTTTCGCGCACGGCGCTGCTGCTGGGATAGGGGCCCAGGTAGCGGCCGTCGTCGTGGCGCCGGCGGGCTCGCTTGTACTCCAGCGCTGGGTAGGGGTGGCGATCGCTGACGAAAATGAAAGGGTAGGACTTGTCGTCGCGCAGCAGGATGTTGTACGGCGGGCGCAGTTCCTTGATCAGCGTTTGCTCGAGCAGCAGCGCTTCGATCTCGCTGCGTGTCACCGTGACCTGGATGTCGGCAATGCGGCCCACCATGGCCTGTGTCTTGGTATTCAGATGGCCGCGGAAATAGCTAGCCAGGCGGGCCTTTAGCCGCCGTGCCTTGCCTACGTAGAGCGTGTTGCCCTGGGCATCGACCATACGGTAGACGCCCGGTGACTGGGTGAGGTGGGCCAGGAACGGCTGTGAATCGAAGGTCATCGCAAGCTGATGGTGGTGCGTGTCGCCCCAGCTTACCAGAAGGCGGCGCTCATTGCGGTGCCTGGAAGCCTTCGACCAGGCCGTGCTTCAGCCCTAGGTGAGTGAGTTCGACATCGGTCTGCACGCCGAGCTTCTCGAAAATGCGATAGCGATAGGTATTGACGGTCTTGGGGCTCAGGAACAGCCGGTCGGAGATCTCGGCAACGCGCTGGCAGTTGACGATCATCATGGCCACCTGAAGCTCACGCTGGGAGAGCTGGTCGAAGGGATTCTCATCCGACTCGAAGCGCGCCAGCACCAGGCGCTGGGCGATGTCCGGGCTGATGTAGCGATGGCCGGCGAACACGCTGCGGATGGCCTCGACCATGGCAGGGACCTGGGTATCCTTGCTGATGAAGCCGCAGGCGCCGGCTTCCAGCAGGCGCTGGGCAAAGTTGTCTTCCATGAAGCCCGTCAGGGCGAGGACGCGAACATCGGGATGGTTGCGCATGATTTTGCGTGTGGCTTCTAGCCCGCCGATCCCCGGCATGCGCAGATCCATGACGACGACGTCTGGCTCGAGCTTGCGGCATAGGGTGATGGCTTCTTCGCCGCTGGCGGCTTCGCCGACTACCGCAATGTCTTCTTCGCTGGCCAGCAGGTGGGCCAGGCTGGTGCGCACCAGATGATGATCATCGACAACGAGAACCTTGATCAAGCTGACGCTCCTCGTCAGGTAAAAAAACTGGGGACAGAAGACGTCGTAACGCAGGCGGCATGCCGGCACAAGCGTGGGCGCCAGGCTGCTGGGACGTTGGCCGCTGCACACGTCGGCAAGATTGCCATACTCTTCTCGTAAGGGAAATTAACCTAGCGTCTATTCGCCAGTTCTATCGTTTCGGCACAATTTAACTTGACGACGCCCCGGTGCGTGAGTATGATCTGCGTCGTTCTCGCCGGGTGCGGGAACGCTGTGGGGCCTTAGCTCAGCTGGGAGAGCGCAACACTGGCAGTGTTGAGGTCAGCGGTTCGATCCCGCTAGGCTCCACCAATGAATCTCATGAAAAAGCCGCCTGGCCCAGTCAGGCGGCTTTTTCGTGTTTGCCTCCTCCCCGTTGCCGATTGCCAGCCGGCCGGTCTCGGTGTGACCTGGCGAAGGTGTCGTCTACCCTGAAGCAGCCAGTTCGCCAATCAGGAGGCAAGGAAATGCCGAATCTGCATAATGCGGTAGTCGTGATCACCGGTGCCTCGAGCGGATCGGTCGCGCCAGC
Source organism: Halomonas sp. E19 (assembly GCF_052439355.1). NCBI lineage: Bacteria > Pseudomonadati > Pseudomonadota > Gammaproteobacteria > Oceanospirillales > Halomonadaceae > Halomonas > Halomonas sp. E19. The sequence goes on from NZ_JBNFWU010000001.1 coordinate 1,062,109, forward strand.
GCCTATGAATTCGCCCGCCATGGCGCCGCGCTATTTCTCTCGGGACGAGACCGTCAGGCCTTGCATGAGGTGGCTGAACGCTGCCATCGCCTAGGCGGGCAGGCGCGCATTGCGGTGGCCGACGTGACGGACCCCGAGGCGATGTCGCGTCTGGCCGATGGTGCAGTCGAGACGGCGGGGCGAATCGATGTGTGGGTCAACAATGCCGGCATTGGTGCGCTGGGCGTGTTCGACGAAATGCCGCTCGAGGTGCACGAGCAGGTCATTCAGACCGACCTGCTGGGCTGCCTGCGCGGAGCCCATGCTGTGCTGCCGCACTTCAAGCGGCAGGGCCGCGGCATCCTGATCAACAATATCTCTCTCGGCGCCTTCGCTCCGCAGCCCTATGCCGCTGCTTACAGCGCCGCCAAGTTCGGTCTGCGTGCCCTGGCCGAGAGCCTCCGTGGTGAGCTGCACGCCTGGCCGCATATCCATGTCTGCAATGCCTACCCCTCGGTGATGGATACCCCGGGGTTTCGCGATGGCGGCAACTATACCGGCAAGGCCATTACGCCGGTGCCGCCGGTCTACGACCCGCGGCGTGCGGCAAAGGCAATCGTCGGGCTGGCGCAACGTCCGCGGGCCAGTGCCTTCGTCGGCTTGCCCGCCTTGCTGGCCTGTCTGTCGCCGCTGGTGCCGGGCTACAGCACCCTGAACGGCTGGCTGGTCAGCCGGGCGCTGGAGCGTGCTGGCCCCATGCCGACCTCCTCCGGCAATCTCTTTTCTCCTCCCAGCGGCGAGCGGCGTATCGAAGGGGGTATCGCAACCGCCGCGCGCGGCGTCGGGCCGCCATGGTAGGTGCCCTGGCGGGTGGCGTGCTGGCGGGGCTATGGTTGTCCGGCAGGGGACGCAGCTCCAGGCGCTAGGTCCGGTGCCGGGCGCCTTTCGGGTGCAGGCCTTGGCGAGGCTCGTGCCTGCGCCTATCTTTTTTATCAGAAGCGTTATCCATCGGTAGCGTTATTTCATCGGTAGCGTTAATTCAACGATGGCGTTGGTTTCTTGGTAGCCTTGACGCGAGAAAGGAGACTCTTGTGAGCGACACGGATCTGGGCAACATGGATGCGGGCCAGCTCAAGGCATTGTATGAAGCGGGGCGTGCCTCGCCGCGTGAAGCGACAAGGGCGGCGCTGGAGCGCATCGAGCGCTTCAACGGGGCGGTCAATGCCTACGTGTTTGTCGATCATGAGGGGGCCGAGGCGGCGGCAGCGGCGTCCGAGCGGCGCTGGCAACAAGGCAGGCCGCTGAGCGAGATCGACGGGATACCGGTCTCGCTGAAGGACTTGACCGAAGCGGCGGGCATGCCCGCCAGCAAGGGGTCACTGACCCGCTCTAGCGAGCCGTGCCGCCATGACGCCCCTCCGGCACGCATGCTGCGTGAGGCGGGTGCGGTCTTCCTTGGCAAGACCAACACGCCGGAGTTTGGCTGGAAGGCCATTACCGACAATCAGGTCTTCGGCGCCACCGCCAACCCGTGGGATACCCGTCTCACGCCGGGAGGTTCTTCCGGCGGGGCGGCGGTGGCCGCTGCGCTGAACATGGGGGTGTTGCACCAAGGCGGCGATTCAGGCGGATCGATCCGCATTCCAGCGGCATTCACGGGCACCTTCGGCTTCAAGCCGACCTTCGGCTGGGTGCCCGAGTGGCCGCGTTCAAAGGCAGCTACGCTCTCCCACCTGGGGCCCTTGACGCGCACGGTGCCGGATGCGGCGCGCATGCTCAACGTAATGGGCCGCTACGATTACCGCGATCCCTACGCGCTGCGCGGCCAGCCCGACGACTGGGGGCAGGACCTGGAGCGCGGCCTTGACGGCCTGACGATTGCCTTCGCCCCGACGCTTGGGCGAGGCGTGGTCGACCCCGAGATCGCCCATGGCGTCGAACAGGCCGCTCGGCACCTAGCGTCGCTTGGCGCGGTGGTCGAAGAGGTCGAGCTCGATCTCGGCTCGCCCATCGAGGTCTTCAACACTATCTGGTTCACCGCATCGCTGGCCGTCTATCGTGAGCATGACGAACGCGACCGGCAGCGCCTGGACCCGGGAATGGTGGCGGATGCCATGCGCGCCGAGCGGATGAGCGCGCTCGACATGTTCTATGCCATCGAGGCGCGTGCCAGGCTGACCGAGCGGCTTGAGCACTTCAACCAGCGTTACCATCTGGTCATGACGCCTTCGGTGGCGGTGCCTCCGTTCCCGCTCCATCACGATGTGCCGCCAGGCAGCGGCATGCGTGACTGGGAGGAGTGGTCGCCGTTCTCCTATCCGTTCAATCTCAGCCAGCAGCCGGCTGCCTCGGTGCCCTGTGGTTTCACCCGAGCCGGGCTGCCGATCGGCTTTCAGCTGGCCGGTGGCAAGCATGACGACGTGCGTGTACTCAGGGCGGCACATGCCTACCTGGGTGCTTATCCGCCGCGCTTTCCTGAAACTCCTCGGGTACCGGCCCAGCTCGCCGCCTGGCCGGAATGGGCTGGGGCCTTATGGCGAGGTGGCAGGGTGCCCTTCAAGCCACGTTGCCAGCGCCTCGGCAGGCAGCGGCGGGCAAAGGTGGAGCCCCAGCGCCTTGCGGATACCGAGTTGACTTATCAGAGCGAGGGCTGGTTCATCGTCTATGCCCGTCAGTACCGGTTCGATGTGCAGTGACTCGAGAAGCCGGCATAGGCCTTCCAGCAGGCTGCGGTCGGTTTCGCCATTCGCCCTCAGTGCACTCGGGATCATGGCCTTGCGCACCGGCAGGCGCGCCAGCCAGGCCAGTTCCAAGGACCTTGACCCATCTCGTCCACGACGATGCCGATGCCGAGCCGTTCCAGCCGCTTGAACAAATGCAGCGAGGCGTGAAGGTTCTCACCCAAAGAGCGGGCAGGCAGCTTCAGCATCAGCCAGTCGAAGGGTTCTGCCGTCAGGTCGCGCAGGAACTGGTCCAGCGGCCGGTGATCGAACGGCTCATTGGTCAGGTGCGAGCCGCACAGGGGAATGGTTACCGGCAGGTCCGCCAGGGCAGAACCGGCCTGGCGCCATGCGCTGCGGCGATCGAGTGTGGCCTGGATTGCCCAGCGCTTGAGGCGAGTGCCAAGCCCGAGGCGGGTGATGGTGTCCATCTGCTCCATGGGCGGGCCGGGCCAGCGCTGGGGGTCACGCCAGGCCAGCACCGCCTCGAGCCCGGTGCACTTGCCGCTGGCCATGTCCAGCTCGGGCTGGAAGCGCAGTGTGACATGCTGCTCCGGCAGCAGCAGCGCTTCGCGCAGCTGGTTTTCCAGGCGATAGTTCGCCTCGAGCTGGGACGTGAGGTGATGATCGACGAAGGCCAGGCGTCCCGGCCCCTGGTGACGGGCGCTGTACATGGCGCTGCGGGCCGCATCGATGAGCGCTTCCCCTCCTGCGCATCATAGGGGTAGAGGGCGATACCGATCGATACGGTCAACAGCAGGTAGCGATCTTCACTGACAAAGGGAGGCTCCAAGGCCTCTTGCAGGCGTTCGGCCACGATCTGAGCGGTTTCGGCCGTGCCCTCTTTCTCCAGCAGAACGACAAACTGGTCGCTGGCCAGCCGGGCCAGGGTGTCCTTGCTGCGCAGCGTTTTTGCATGCGCTGGGCCAGCTCGCCCAGCGCCTTGTCGCCAGCTGCATAGCCATGGGTCTGGTTGATTGCCTTGAAGTCGTCAATGTCGATGAACAGCAGCGCCAACGCGCAGTCTGAGCGTTCCGCCTGAGCCAGACCATGGTTGAGCCGGTCGCGCAGCAGCAGCCAGTTGGGTAGGCCGGTGGTCGGGTCGATGTGAACCCAGTGGCGCTCACGGAACAGGGGCCGCTGTCCGATGCCAGGGTCACGAAGGTGCGCAGGAAGAGCCCCGTCGACCCGCTGACGGGCAGGCTGTCGACGGTCATCAGGACGGGCAGCGATTCGCCACTTTCACGCCGGCACAGCATTTCCTGCTGCCATGAACCGGTCGGGGCGGTCTCCTCGCCGGGTTGAGCCGATGAACGCAGCAAGGCGAAGAAACGCGACACGGCCCAGCCGGTGGTTTCACCGCGAGAACAGCCCGCCAGGCGGTCGAAGGCCTCGTTGGCCAGCACGATGGTTCCGCTTGCGTCGGTGATGGCCATGCCGATCTGGCTGTGCTCGAAGGCATTCAGCACCAGCCGTGCCGGATGCAGGGCCAGGTCGCGGAGCTCGTTGCCCGGGGGCGTCTGCCTTGGTGCGTCATGGGCTGGGTAATCTTTCCTATGGCCGAGGAGGCCGCGTCTCACTGCCGCGGACGTGGTTGAGGTGAATATCGACCTGCAATGCATGGACTTTAGCGCCATTTCGCTAATGCCAGCGGCTTTTCTTGCGTGTTGGCAGCCGGCTCGCGCGCTCCTCCTTGAGACGTTTCGTGGCAGCTCAAGTTCTTTACACCATGGCCGATATTGCGAGAACACGCCTCTCTTGTCTGGCAGCGGCGCTGCAGTGGCAAGAAGCTAGCCGGGTCGCCCCGGCAAGATTTGCTCTGGCCTGGATGATTGAGGGGAATTCGTTGCATCTTTCGGCTCGCATGGCACTGTTCTCGCGCGCACTGTTTTCGCTGCAAGGGCGGCTTCTGGCTGGCCTGGCCATGACCTGGCTGGTCATTGTCAGCATGCTCTTGATGCTGTCGTGGAGCTTCGGAAAGGGGCTGGTCGATGAGGTGAACCTCGCTCACCTGCGCTATGAGTCGAGCTTGATCGCCGATGACCTGACGGCACAGCTCAACCGGCGTTTTAGTACCCTGCAGCGCCTGGAAAGGCACCTGCGCAATGCTGATGCGGGCCAAGCGGCCGGAGCGCTAGAGGACGGGCACTTGCTGCTCGAGTGGTTCGATGGGCTGATGGTGACGGACGCACAGGGCAGCATAGTGGCCGACTGGCCGGTCGTGCCAGAACGGGTCGGCTTGGATGTCGCGGAGACGGAGTACTTCCGCCTGGTCAGCCGCTCGCCGTGGCCCTATGTCAGTGAGCCCTTCGTTGGCCGGGCCTCTGGCGATTCCCTGGTGCTGATGCTGGTGCCGCGCTGGACCGACGAAGGCCGGTTTGCCGGCGTGGTGGGCGGCATGCTCAACCTCAGCCAGGGTGGGCTGTTTCGTCGGCTGGAGGAGATTCGTCTGGGCGAGAACGGCCATGTCACGGTATGGACGGCCTCCGGCCGTCAGCTCTTTCAACCGCGCCGTCTGCGTCAGTCAGGCGTGCCGCCGGGTCAGTCGGATTCGCTGGCGTTGGCCCTGGACGGCTGGCAGGGTGAAGCCTTCTCGTTGCTTCCCGATGGGGAGCCGGCGCTGGTGGCCTATCGCCAGATCTGGCCGGCCAACTGGGTGGTGAAGGTATCGCTGCCCCAGAGCCAGGTCCATGCCCCGCTGGCGGACTACCTGCGCAAGCTGTGGTGGGCTTGGCTGGCGCTGGCCCTCTTGCTGCTGGTGACTATGCGTTGGCTGGTCACTCGGCTGCTGCGGCCGTTGCGGAGGCTGGAACGTCAGATCGCGCAGGTGGGCGCAGGCGAGCGCCACTATCTGGAACTCTTCACCAACATGCATGAGCTGCGCCAGGTCGCCAGCAGCTTCAACCGGCTGGAGCACGAGCGTTTGGCAGCCCTGGAGCATCTTCGCGACCGCCAGGCCTTCCTGGATGCCGTGCTGGGGTCGACCCCGCTGGGCATGTTCGTGGCGGACCTGCAGGGGCGGTTGAATTACCTGAACCCGGCGCTGCTGGAGCTGCTGGGGCTCGATGCGCTCCGCAGCACCAACGACTGGTGGGGGCGCATTCATCCGCTGGATCAGGAAGGCACCCGCGACCTGTGGAGCCATTCCCTGAATACCGGCAGCGACTTCATTCGCCAGCTGCGCTACCAGCATCCCGGCGGCGACACCCTGTGGCTCGAAGTGCATGCCAGCCAGGTGCGTGGCAACGACCAGCCGCTGGGCTTCGTGGGTATGGTCAAGGATATTACCGAACGTCGGCAGCAGGAGGCGCTGCAGCGCTGGGAGGCGGAGCACGACCCGCTTACCGGGTTGCTCAACCGGCGTGGCTTCGAGCGTCGCCTGGAAGAGGCGCTGGCGGAATATGCCAAGACCGGTACCCCCTCGGTGCTCATTCTGTTCGATCTTGACCACTTCAAACCCATCAACGACAAGGGCGGGCATGCGCTGGGCGACGAGATGCTGCGTCGCGTGGCGCAGGTGGTGGCCTGGGAGGTGCGGCGCAGCGACCATGTGGCTCGCCAGGGCGGCGACGAATTTGCCGTGCTGCTGCCGAGCTGCACCCTTCAGCAGGCAAGGGAGATCGCCGAATCCCTGCGTCGTGCGGTATCGGAGGTGACGGTGTCGCATGAAGGCGAGACCTATCACATCTCGCTTAGCATGGGCGTCACGGCCATGCAGGAGGGTGATCAGGCCATCGAAACGGTGCTGGCACGAGCCGATGAAGCGTGCTACCTGGCCAAGGCCAGTGGGCGCAATGCGGTATGCCTGGCGGAGCCCGAGTCCAGCCGTTGCGACCAGTAGGTTAGTCAGGAAGCAAGGTGAAAGGGCGCGGCGGGTGCCGTGATATACGCTGCGGCAAGCCAGCGTGCGGGTCTCCGTGGCCACTGCAGGTGGCCACCGGGCATGAGGCAGAAAAGAAAAGGGGCGGGGGAAAGGGAAATGGAAAAGGGAGAAAGAATCAGACCTGCGCGTTGAGGCGTCCCGGCTGCGCCGCGACGCGGCCGCTGGCGCCGTAGAGGGTCTTCTCGGCGGCCTGATGGATGAAGCCCAGCAGCCGGGTGTTCTGCTCCATGCGCAGCCCGACCAAGGCGCCGTTGCGCTCGTTCAATCGCTGTGCTTTCCGGGTCAGTTCCAGCGTGGCCTCCCAGGCGTCCTGACAGCCGGCATCCGCGGCGGCCTGGCGCGCACCCTGGGCATCCTCGGCGTAGCCCAGGCGGCGCTGCACGCTAAGGCGCAGGGCTTCGCAAGATTCCAGCTCGCTCAAGTAGTGCTGCTTGCGTTCGGCAAGCTCGCCCAGCACCTGGCCGTTGAGTTCGGCCTGCACCAGCTGTTCACGCTCGCGCTCCAGCAGCTCGATGATCCGCGTGAGACGCCGGCGTTGATCCTGCAGCAGCCGCGCCAGGCTCATGGCTTACCTTGCTCGTCCAGCAGCGACTGGATCAGGCCGTCGGCAATCCGCTCGGCGCGAATGTCGAGGCGGCCTTCCCGAATGGCTTCGCGGATCTCTTCCACCCGGTTCATGTCGATGTCGCGGGAGGCATCGGCCGCCGTCTGGCGCAGGTGCGTCTTGGCCGCAGGGCCGGCATCCTGCTGCGAGGCGGGTGTTGCTCCCTTGACTGGCTGGGCGTCGTCGCGCTGGGTCGACGGCAGCGGGCGCGTTAAGGGGTTCTGGTTATTGATCTTCACAATAGGGGCCTCATGAGCGGGCTTTCTCCTACTATCGGCAGTGCCAGACGGAACTTTAGGCAGTGCGGTGCCAAAGCGTCGGGCACCCTGCCGGTCAGGGCTCTCGGCGTGTCGCCAGGGTGCCTCAGGCCGGTTCAGAAGTCCACGGCGAGCAGACCTTGGCCGATCACCCGCGCCGTGACCATTTCGCGCGAATCGAAGCGCACGCGTACGCGATCGCCCATCCCGCCCGGTTCAAGCGCCTGCCCCTCACGGGCGATCCGAAAACCGCTGCCGTGGGCCTCCACCACCACCCTTTGGTTGCGCTCCACCAGGGGCAGGGCACGCAGGTGATGTGCCTGCAGGGTTTGGCCGGCACCTAGCGGGCGTGTCAGCACCTGGCCGACGATCTCTGCGGAGTCCAGCAGCGTGCGGCTGGGCAGCGCGGCGAGATTGCCCCGGCGGCTTTCGAGATGGTGGGGCTGCACGCTATCGCCGGCAGCGAGCGATGTCGCCAGCACCGGGTAGTCGCCGATCACGCCCACTTCCGCTTGCAGGTAGCGCACCTGGCGCCCGTCGCTGCCGCAGCGCACGCCGACTGACACGCGCCCAAGCGCAGGTTCGCCTTCGCGGGTCAGGAACGGCTGGGGAAATTCGCAGGCGGGCATGACCGCCGAGGTGGGGCGCACCTCGATGATGATTTCCTCCCCCAGCGGTTTCGCCTGCTGATGAAGGAAGCGCTGCACGACGTCGAGCAGGGCGGCGTCGTCTGCCAGCGCGCCGGCCGGGGGCAGGCAGGCGAAAAGGGCCAGGGCCAGCAGGGCGGCAGCCGGGCGGCGGGCAGCAACAGGGCGTGGGCGGCGGCGCAGCATATCGACCGGCTCGTGTAGGGATGTAGAGGCATTCTAGCCCTGGCGCCAAGGGTGAAATAGGTGAAATGGATGAGGAAACGCGGGCTGTTCTTGCCATTGAGGTGACACCGCCCTGGCTATTCTCCAACCTCAACAAGTTCCGCATGTTCTAAACCAGGTACGCAACGGGAGTGCCGGCATGATCGACCAGCTCGAAGCCGCCTTTAATTACCATCAGCAGGCGCTTGGCCTGCGCCAAGAGCGGCACAAGGTGCTGGCCAGCAACATCGCCAACGCCGATACGCCGAACTACAAGGCGCGCGACTTCGACTTTGCCAGCGAGCTCAAGAAGGCGGTGGAGCACGGGGGCGCTCCTCCGGGGGCGGCCTGGCCCTGGCGCGCACTGCCGATCGTCACCTTGCCGGGCAGGCCTTTTCGGCGCCGGGGCGTGACCTGCTCTATCGGGTTCCCGCCCAGCCCAGCCTCGATGGCAATACCGTCGACATGGATCGCGAGCGCACCGCCTTCGCCGACAATGCCGTGCGCTACCAGGCCGCGCTGACCATCATCAACAGCCGCATCCAGGGGCTGAAGAACGCCATGCAGTCCGAGTAAGCCGCCGGGACACTCAGGAGCTTTCCCAATGTCCATGTTTTCTGTTTTCGATATCGCCGGCTCGGCCATGAGTGCCCAGTCCCAGCGCATGAACGTCACCGCCAGCAACCTGGCCAACGCCGACAGCGTGGCAGGCCCGGACGGCGAAGCCTATCGCGCCAAGCAGGTGCTGTTCGAGGCGCGCCTGCAGGGGCGCCATGGCATCGGTGGGGTGGGCGTGCGCCAAGTGGTGGAAGACCCTCGCCCCTGCGCCTGGAGTACCGCCCTGAACATCCGCTGGCCAACGACGAAGGCTACGTGGCCATGCCCAATGTCGAACCGGTGCATGAAATGGTCAACATGATCTCGGCGTCGCGCTCCTACCAGGCCAACGTCGAGGTGATGAACACCAGCAAGCAGATGATGCTCAAGACGCTCACCTTGGGCGAGGGTTGACGCCATGCCCACCGCTATCGATGCCAACGTCATCTCGCGCATGAACGCCGGCGGCCCCTCGCCGCGTGACGCCAGCCAGTCCGCCGAGCTGCGCGACAACTTCATGACCCTGCTGATCACGCAGATGAAGCACCAGGACCCGCTCAATCCCATGGAAAACCATGAGATGACCTCCCAGCTGGCGCAGATCAACACCGTCAGCGGGATCGAGCAGCTCAACCGCACGCTGCAGGATATCACTGCCCAGATGCACGCCGGCCAGGCGCTGCAGGCAACCGGCCTGATCGGCAAGGGCGTGCTGGTGCCGGGTGATCGCGTTCTGCTCGAGCACGGCGAGGATGGTGCGCTGCACACCACGCCGTTCGGGATCGAGCTGGGGCAGTCGGCCGACAACGTGCGCGTGGTGATCACCAACGCCAGCGGCCAGGTCATCAATCGCTACGATATCGGCCCGGTCAAGGCCGGCGTGGAGTCCTTCGTGTGGGACGGCCGCACCAGTGAAGGCGAAGCTGCGGTGGCCGGCAGCTACCGCGTGCGTGTGGAGGCCACCAGCGGCGAGCGCACCCTGGCCGGTTCCACACTCAACTATGCCCTGGTGGGCGGCGTGACCCCGCCGGACAAGAATGGCGGCGTGAAGCTGGACCTGGGCGCGATCTACGGCCAGGTCGGGCTCGACCAGGTGAAGCAGATTCTTTGAACGGTGGCGCCGACAAGGCGCCGACACAGCATAAGAGAACCGCGCATAGCGGCAAATTAGCCGGCAGGCAGAGGAACGAACATGAGTTTTTCGCAAGCATTGAGCGGCCTGAATTCCCAGGCTCAGAAACTGGGCGCGATCGGCAACAACATCGCCAACTCCCAGACGGTCGGCTTCAAGGGCTCCAGCGTCCAGTTTTCCGACGTTTTCGCCAACTCCAAGGTGGGGCTGGGTACGCGGGTAGCCTCCGTGCTGCAGAACTTCAGTGAAGGGAACATCGAATCCACCAACCGCAACCTGGATCTGGCCGTTGCCGGCAGCGGTTTCTTCCGCTTCATGGATAACAGCGGTGAGGTGGTCTATTCCCGTAACGGTCAGCTCACCATGAAGGCCAACGGCGACCTGGTAAACTCCCAGGGCTTCCAGATCATGGGCTACGGCCTGAACGCTGCCGGTCAGGTGCAGGTGGGCGGTCAGCCGGTGCCGTTGAATGTCTCTGCCGAAGAGCTGGCAGCCAGCGCGACCACCCGGGTCGGGACGACGATCAACTTGGATGCGCGCAAGTTGCCGGGCTCTGAAGATATGAGCTCTGTCGAAGCCCGTGATGCGAATGGTGGCCCGCTAACCATTGACTATCACTATTCAAACAACTTCACCGTTTACGACTCACTGGGTAACCCTCGCAATATAACCGTCTACTACGAGAAGACTGATGCCAATCAGTGGACGGCTAAGATGACGCTTGATGGAAAGGCTCTTGTCGAAAGGGATGCTGATGGCGATCCCGTAATAGTTGATGACAAGCAAGTTCCGCAGGGATTTACGCTTCGGTTTAATCCCAACGGCCAGCTGATAGAACCTGCTAACAATGTCTTTGAAAATATTACCTTCGTTGCGGCGGATTATCTTGGCGGGGGGCGAATAATCTTGAGTTCAACCTCGACCTTGCGGGTACCACTCAGTTTGGTAACACCTCCACGGTCAGCCAGCTGACCCAAAACGGCTATACCTCCGGCACCTTGGTCGGCATCGTCATCACTGATGATGGCACCATCATGCGCAACTACTCCAACGAGCAGTCGCGCCCCGCCGGCCAGATTGCCCTGGCCAGCTTCCGTAACCCCGAAGGCCTGGCCCCGGCTGGCGACAACGTCTGGCGTGCGTCTGCCGAATCCGGCCAGGAGCTGGTTGGCGCGCCGGGCACCGGCCTGCTGGGCGGTATCGTCTCCGGCGCGGTGGAAACCTCCAACGTGGACATGGCCCGTGAGCTGGTCGACATGATCGTGGCGCAGCGGGCCTACCAGGCCAACTCGCAGACCATCAAGACCCAGGACGAACTCCTGCAAACCGCCATCAACCTGCGCTAAGCGCTACTGACTAGCGTCAGGGGAGTCGAGTCATGGACCGCATTCTCTATACCGCCATGAGCGGCGCCAAGCAGACGATGGACCAGCAGGCGGTGGTAAGCCACAACCTGGCCAACGTCTCCACCAGCGGCTTTCGCGCCCAACTGCATGCCATGCGCGCCGTGCCGGTACAGGGCGACGGCGCGCTGGCGACTCGCGTCTCCGTGGCGGCTACCACGCCGGGCAGCGACTTCAGCCCGGGGCCCATCAATCGTACCGGCCGTGAGCTGGACGTCGCCCTGATGGGCGACGCCTGGCTTGCCATTCAGGCCGCCGACGGCAGCGAAGCCTACACCCGACGCGGCGATCTCGAAGTCGGACCCGATGGCCTGGTCACGGTGCTGGGTCGGCCGGTGATTGGTGAGGGTGGCCCGCTCATAGTGCCGCTGGGGTCGAGCGTTACCATCGGTGCCGACGGCACGCTCAGCGCCATCGGGGAGGGGAAGGCCCCGAGGCGCTGGTCGACGTGGGAAGGCTCAAGCTGGTCACGCCGCCCCAGGCCCTGCAGCGCGGTGACGACGGCCTGTTCCGCATGCCCTTGAACGACGAGGGCGAAGCTCAGGCGCTGGCGGCCGATGACGACGCCGGCGTGGTGAGCGGCGCCCTGGAAGGCAGCAACGTCAGCGCGGTCGAGGCCATGGTCGCCATGATCGACGTGGCCAGGCGCTACGAAATGCAGATGAAAGTGATCAGCACGGCTGACGAGAACGCCCAGCGGGCCAACAACTTGCTCTCTCTACAGGGCTGACGAGGCTGACGCCCGTAAGCTGAGGAACCACCATGATCAAATCGCTTTGGACCGCCAAGACGGGGCTCGAATCCCAGCAGGTGAAGCTGGACGTCATCTCCAACAACCTGGCCAACGTCAGCACCAACGGCTTCAAGCGCTCGCGGGCGGTATTCGAAGACCTGCTGTACCAGAACCTGCGCCAACCCGGTGCGCAGAACGATGTGCAGAATCGCCTGCCTTCCGGCCTGCAGGTGGGTACCGGCGTGCGCCCGGTGGCCACCGAGCGCCTGCACACCCAGGGCGGTCTGGAACATACCCAGAATTCCCGAGACCTGGCCATCAACGGCAACGGCTTCTTTCAGGTGCTGATGCCCGACGGCTCCACGGCGTATACCCGCGACGGCAGCTTCCAGCTCAATGAGAACGGCCAAATGGTGACCGCCAATGGCTATCCCCTGGAGCCGGCCATCATCATTCCCGACAACGCCCTGTCGATCTCCATCGGCGAGGACGGCACTGTGTCGGTCACCCAGCCCGGCGTGACCCAGGCGCTGGAAGTAGGGCAGATCTCTCTCCACCTTCGTCAACTCGACCGGGCTCGAGAGCATCGGTGGCAACCTCTATCTGGAAACCACGGCGTCCGGACCGCGCAACGAGACCATGCCAGGCATGAACGGTGCCGGGCGACTGTTCCAGGGGTATGTCGAGACCTCCAACGTCAACGTGGTGGAGGAGATGGTCAGCATGATCCAGACCCAGCGCGCCTACGAGATCAACAGCCGGGCGGTGCAGACCAGCGACGAAATGCTGGCGCGTTTGAGCCAGCTCTGATGAGACGCCTTTCCGCCCGTTCGGGGCGGAGCAAGGCCGAAAGCGAGTGAGAATGAAAGGTACGAGCATGACGACGCGTTTGGCCATGGTGCTACTTGCCGTTCTGGCGCTGGTATTGGGTGGCTGCGCCCAGGTGCCGCGCGCTTCCGTGGTCGGCGAGCAGGAGCAGATCACCATCGCCGAGCCGCCGCCGCGGCTGGCCAACGGCTCCATCTACCAGGCCCATCGTGGCGTACAGCCGCTGTTCGAAGATCGTCGCCCGCGCATGGTGGGCGATATCCTGACTATCGTGCTCGACGAGCAGGTCAGCGCCAGCAAGAACGCACAGTCGAACATGAACCGCAGCGGTTCGGCGGGGCTCGATATTTCAGCGCTGCCCGATGTGCTCGATCGCCTGGCCGAACGGGGCATCGACCTGTCCGGCAATCTCTCCGGCAACAGCGACTTTGCCGGCGGCGGAGGCTCCCAGGCCAGTAACAGCTTCACCGGTACCATCACCGTGTCGGTGCTCGAGGTGATGTACAACGGCAACCTGCGGGTGCGCGGCGAAAAACAGATCGCCATCAATCAGGGCGTAGAGTTCATCCGCTTTTCCGGCGTGGTCAACCCGCGCACCATCACCGGCCAGAACACCGTTCCTTCCACGGCAGTGGCAGACGCCCGGATCGAATACGTAGGCAACGGCTATATCAGCGAGGCGCAACACATGGGCTGGTTGCAGCGTTTCTTCCTCAACGTTTCGCCTTTCTGATGCGACGAGTTAGCGAGGCGGTCATGACGACTCATTCCTTATCCAGCGCCAAGCGTTTTCACGCTACGGCGGCAAGATGGCTCACGCTTGCCTTGCTCTGCCTGGTCGCGCTGCCGGCGCAGGCCGAACGCATCCGGGAAATCGCCACCTTCGCCGGCGTGCGCGACAACGTGCTGGTCGGCTATGGCCTGGTGGTGGGCCTCGATGGCACCGGCGACCAGACCATGCAGGCGCCCTTTACCGGGCAGAGCCTCACCAACATGCTGTCGCAGCTCGGCATCACCGTCCCGCCAGGCACCAACATGCAGCTGCGTAACGTGGCGGCGGTGATGGTCACGGCCGACCTGCCGCCGTTCTCGCGGCCTGGCCAGCGCCTGGACATCAACGTTTCCTCCATCGGCAATGCCCGCAGCCTGCGCGGCGGCACGCTGCTGATGACCCCCTTGAAAGGGGCGGATGGCGAAACCTATGCCATTGCCCAGGGCAACCTGCTGGTAGGCGGTGCCGGGGCGGCGGCGGGCGGCGCCCAGGTGCAGGTGAACCAGCTGGCAGGGGGACGCATTCCCGGTGGCGCCATGGTCGAGCGCGAGGTCCAGCTGGATCTCGGCCTGCACGGAGGGCTGTTGGAGCTAGAACTCAAGCAGGCCGACTTCGGGACCGCGCAGCGCGTGGTCAGTGCGATCAACGCCGAGTTCGGGCGTCCGGTGGCAGCGGCCCGCGATGGCCGCGTGATTGCGCTGGATGGCCCCACGAATGCCAACTCTCGGGTCAACTTCATGGCCCAGGTGGAGAACATTCGCGTCACGCCGACCGAGGCGCCGGCGAAGGTGGTGTTCAACGCCCGCACCGGCTCGGTGGTCATGAACAGCGCGGTCACCCTGCGGCGTGCCGCGGTGGCTCATGGCAACCTCTCGATCATCATCGATACGCGTTTCCTGGTCAGCCAGCCGTCGCCCTTCGGCGAGGGCACCACCGTGGTGGTGCCGGAAACAGGTATCACCCTGCAGGAGCAGGATGCCTACCTGCAGATCGTCGAAGGCGCCAACCTGGTGGACGTCGTCAATGCCCTCAACGCGCTTGGCGCCACGCCCAGCGATCTGATGGCGATCCTTGAAGCACTGAAGGCGGCCGGGTCGCTGCGCGCCGACCTGGAGATCATCTGATGGCCATTCAGAATATGAGCAGCCAACTGGCCATGGACGTGCAGGGGCTCGAGCGGCTCAAGCATACCGCCAGGCAGGATGAGGCGGCCGGCCTGCGCGGAGCCGCGCAGCAGTTCGAAGCGCTATTCCTGCAGATGATGCTCAAGAGCATGCGCGACACCATCCCCTCCGGCGGGCTGCTCGACAGCCAGCAGGGCGACTTCTACCAGTCCATGCTCGACCAGCAGTGGGCGCAGACCATGGCCGGGCGCGGCATCGGCCTGGCCGACCACCTCGTCGCGCAGCTGGAGAAACAGCTCGGTGTTGCGCCGGCGCGATCGGCCGTCGCCGATGCTGAGCTTTCCGAACTCATCGCAGGCATTCCCCGCGGCACGCCTCGCGTGTTGAGGGATGCACTGCAGCCCGAGCCCGACGGCGACAAGCCGATGACCGAAGACGGCGTCGCCAGCCAACAAGGCGCCGCCGAGCCCGTGGCGCTGCCGGCGAGCTTCCTCGATGAGCTGGAAGCCGTACGAGGCGGCTTCATGGCGGCGCTGGACGCCAAGCTGCCGGCGGCGGCAAGCCCACCGCCCAGCAGCGAGAATCGCCCGACGCCTCCGGTGCGGGAAACTCGCGCCGGTGTGCCTGCGGGCGAGCACGTGCAGCGCTTTATGGAGCGACTTTCGGCGCCCGCCCAGGCCGCCAGCCGGCGCACGGGCGTGCCGGCCGAGCTGATCCTGGCCCAGGCAGCGCTGGAAACCGGCTGGGGGCGCCACGAGATTCCCACCGCGGACGGCAGCAACAGCTACAACCTGTTCGGCATCAAGGCGGGCAGCAGCTGGCAGGGGCGTACCACCGATGTCACGACCCATGAATACATCAACGGGCGGCGCACGCGGATGGTCGATACCTTCCGCGTCTACGGCTCCTTCGAGGAGGCCTTCACCGACTACGCCCGGCTGATCGGCAACAACCCGCGCTATGCCGCGGTGACCACCGCCGGGGATGCCGCGCAGGCCGCCAGGGCGCTGCAGGCGGGAGGCTACGCCACCGACCCGGCCTATGCGGACAAATTGATCGCCGTGATGAATAGCATGGGGCCGATGCGGGCACGCGACTCGCTAGTGTTCTTCAGCTACTGAACTCTCCGAGGCAGTTTCTCCAAGGCAGCTAAAGCTTTCGAATTTCAGGCCGATATAGCGGGCATAGGCGAAAGGAAACGACATCATGAGCACCATTTTCTCCGTCGGCCTGAGCGGCCTGAATGCCGCCCAGAACGCGCTGAATACCACCAGCAACAACATCAGCAACGTCTATACGCCCGGCTACAATCGCGAGCTGACGCTTCTCGGCCAGAGTCGTGCCGATGCCGGGGTGCAGGTCAATGCGGTGCAGCGCCAGTTCAACCAGTTCGTGGCCTCGCAGCTCAACGCCGCCACCAGCGCGTCCAGCGCCCTGCGGGCCTACGAGAACCAGATCAGTCAGATCGACAACCTGCTGGCCGACCGGAGCGCCGGCCTGTCGCCGCTGATGCAGAACTTCTTCTCGTCGCTGCAGGACCTTGCCGGTGCGCCGTCCGATCCGGCCGCGCGCCAGGGCCTGCTCGGCACTGCCGATACCCTGACGGCACAGTTTCGCGCCTTCGACGGCTACCTGCAGGACATGCAGGTGGGCATCAACGGCCAGATCCGCGATGAGGTCGTCCAGGTCAACAACCTCACCGAACAGCTCGCGACCCTCAACCGCGAGATCGCGCTGGCGCGCGCGCGCAGCGGCGAGGCGCCCAACAGCCTGCTTAACCAGCGTGACCAGCTGGTCGCCGAGCTGAGCCAGCGCATGGATATTCGCCTGGATATCCAGGACGGCAAGAGCTACAACATCAGCCTGCCCAATGGACAGCCGCTGGTGTCGGGAACCAACGCCTACAAGCTCGAGGCCATCGAGGCGCCGCATGATCCCCAGCGAGTCGTCTTGGGCTATCGCGATTCCGGCGGCAATATCGTGGCGCTGTCGGAAAGTACCATCAAGGGCGGCACCCTTGGCGGCCTGATGACCTTCCGTACCGAGACGCTGGACAAGACCCAGAACCAGATCGGTCAGCTCGCCGTATCGCTGGCGGTCGGCTTCAACGAGCAGCACCGCCTGGGCCAGGACCTGGATGGCAACCAGGGCGGCGATTTCTTCAAGATCGGTCAACCGCAAGCCTACTCCTACCCGCGCAATACCAATGACGCGGAGATCGTGGCGGCAAGCTTCGATTCGGCCAATATCGATCAGCTGCGCGCCACCGACTACACCATCCGTTTCCAGGATGGCCAGCCGCAGATCACGCGCAAGGATAGCAACCAGGCGCTGCCGGCAAGTGAGGTCAAGTGGGATGAGGATGCGTTCACCTTGAGCTTTGGCGGCATGACGCTGAGCTTCGACAAGTTGCCCGCAGACGGCAATCGCTACGAGGTGCAGCCGCTGCGCCGGGTGGCGGCCAATTTCGAAACCCAGGTTCGTGACCTGGACAAGATTGCAGCGGCTTCCCTCGTCGAGACTAGCGGAACGCTGGCCATCACGAATGTACGAACCGACACTTCGCCGCGTGAAGATATTCCCCAGGGGAATCAGGCTGGAAGTTAAGTCAGACGGCACCTTTACCTTGTCAGACGGCCTGCCAGATGGCATGAGCCTGATGCGAGACGGTACTGCCCTGACCGCTGCCGATGAGCTGAAAGAAGGCGATAGGCTGACCATAGGTGGCGTCAGCTTTACCCTGGGCAAGCTGCCGCAGGCTGGACAGTCAGCCTCACTTGCGATCTCGCTTGGCGATACCGGGACGGGTAACAACCGCAACGCCTTGGCACTGCAGAACCTGCAGAGCCAGGCCCTGGTGGGTGGCCGTGCCTCGTTCAGCCAGGCCTATGGTGGCATGGTCAGCGATGTCGGTAACCGTGCCAATATCGTCAAGGTCAACCTCGATGCCCGCCAGGGGCTGACCGACCAGCTCAAGGCCGTACAGCAGTCCGAGTCTGGCGTGAACCTGGACGAGGAAGCGGCCAACCTGATTCGCTATCAGCAGTTCTACATGGCCAACGCCCGGGTGATCGATACCGCCTCCTCGGTATTCGACACCATCCTCGGCCTGCGCAACTGATTTCTGGGAGAGTTAGACGATGCGTATCAGCACCGTAACCATGTTCGACCAGAGCGTGGCCGCCATGAACCGCCAGCAGGGCGATTTCCTCAAGGTCGGCCAGCAGATCGCCAGCGGCCGGCGCGTGGTGAACCCCTCCGATGACCCCCAGGCGGCGTCGCGTGCGGTGGGCGTCTCCCAGGCCAAGGCGGTCACCCAGCAGTTCAGCGACGCGCGTATCTCCGCCCGCAACTCCCTAGCCCAGGCCGAAAGCGTGCTCAACAGTGTGGCCGACGGCATCACCAGCGCCAAGACGCTGCTGGTACAGGCGGCGAGCGATACCCTGAGCGACGTGGATCGCCAGTCGGTGGCCTCCGAGCTGCGCGGCATCTACGAGACGCTGATCGGCCAGGCCAACGCCACCGACGGCAACGGTCGCTACCTGTTCGGCGGCTTCCAGGACAACTCCCCGCCCTTTGCTCGCACCTCGGGCACCGGTGTCTCGGGTGTCGACTACATCGGCGATGCCAACACCCGCGAACAGCGGATCGACGCCTCGCGGCTGATGCCGGTGGCCGACAACGGCAAGGTCATCTTCCAAAGCGTGCCGTCCGGCGCAGGCTACGTGGCGCGGGCGGAGCGTTCCGTGTTGGCTGACCCAGCTCCAGCCGCTGGTAGCCTCGGTGTGCAAGACGGCTTCTTCGCCAATGCGGGCTCTGTCTCCTTTACCGGTGGCCCGAACCGCGTCGACCCCAATGCCGAGCATTTCGGCAAGCCGTTTACCGTGACTTTCGTGGAAGTCGAAGAGGATGGCGAGATCACCATGCGGGTCCGGGTGGCCAACCCCGACGATCCAACGAGCCAGATCTATGACGAACCCTATGTTTCAGGCAAGACCGTCAGCTTCGGTGGCGTGAGCATCACCCTGGAAGGGACGCCCGCCGATGGCGACCAGCTCCAGCTGCGCCCGGCCAACGACAGCAATGCCAACCAGGACCTGTTCAAGTCCTTGAAGGACGCCATCGACTTGCTGGAACTCGATCAGGAGGGCACGGCCGAGAATCGCGCCCACTTTCGCAACACTATCAACACGGTGATGCGCGAGCTCGACAACAGCCTCGATAACGTCCTGACCGTGCGTGCCTCCATGGGCGCACGCCTCAACGAACTCGACGTGGTCGATGCCGTTTCCAGCAATCGCATGATGAACTACGAACAGACGCTCTCCGACCTGGTCGATCTCGACTACAGCAAGGCCATCGCCGAATACAGCCTGCGCCAGGTTGGGCTGCAGGCGGCGCAGAAGGCCTTCGTCGACGTGAAGGGTCTGTCGCTGTTCAACTTCATGTAAGTCGTGATCGCACGTAAAACCGTCGTTTTATTTGAGTCTGTCTTGGTCCCTGCAGGCCGTGCAAAGCAGTCGAGGCACGGTCTTTTACCGCTCCGGTTCGCCGGAGCGGTTTTTTTAATTTAAGGGGGCAGCGGTGCCAAGGCATCGATCAGCGAATACATGAACTGGATGCCGTTGCTGAACAGGCGCTGCAGGAAGCGCGACATGTCGGTCATCAGCACCATCAGCAGCACCAGGCCGACGGTGAGCGACGTCGGGAAACCGATGTTGAAAACCGTGAGCTGCGGCGCCGAGCGGTTGAGAATACCCATGGCCAGGTTGATGATCAGCAGCGAACCCACCAGCGGCAGCGCCAGCGACATGCCGGCCACGAAGATGGTGCCGCCGTAGCGCACCAGCATCTCGAAGGCGGTGGGATTGAAGGCGCCGATGCCCACCGGCAGGCTGAAGAAGCTGCTGGCGAGCGCCTCGAGTACCATCAGGTGGCCGCCCAGGGCCACGAACATCAGCAGGGTGATCATGAAGAACACCCGCGACAGAATCATGGTGTTGGTGCCGCTTCCCGGGTCGAAGAAGGTGGCGAAGGCCAGACCCATCTGCAGGCCGATGAATTCCCCTGCGGCCTGTACCACCGCGAAAACCACGTGCATGACCAGGCCGATGGCGATGCCGATCAGCATCTGCTCCACCATCAGCCCCAGGCTCGCCCAGGACATGATCGGCACCTCGGGCATGGCGGGCAGCACGGGGACCAGCACCAGCGTCATAAGGAAGGCCAGGCCGATCTTGACCTGATTCGGCACGCTGGAGTGTCCCCACAGCGGCGAGGCGACAAAGAAGGAGGTGATGCGCACGAAGGGCCACAGCAACACGACCAGCCAGCCTTGCAGTTGGGCGAAGGTCACCTCGACCATGGCCGGCTCACATCAACATGCTGGGAATGCTGGTGAAGAGATTGCGCGTGAAGTCGACGATCAGCTTCAACAGCCAGGGCCGGCCAGCACCAGCACTGTGAAGACCCCCAGGATCTTGGGAATGAAGGAGAGCGTCATCTCGTTGATCTGAGTGGCGGCCTGGAACAGGCTGACGGTGAGGCCCGTCAGCAGGGCCGTGATCAGCAGCGGGCCGGCCAGGAACAGGGTGACGCGCATGCCCTGGTAGGCGATGCCCATGACCATTTCCGGTGTCATCGTGACTCCTTGCCGGCGCAACGGGGCGACGGCCAAACGTTAAATGAAGAAGCTTTCCGCCAGCGAGCCGATGACCAGCTGCCAGCCGTCGACCAGCACGAACAGCATCAGCTTGAAGGGCAGGGAGATGGTGGCCGGGGGCACCATCATCATGCCGAGCGACATCAGCGTGCTGGCCACCACCAGGTCGATGATCAGGAACGGAATGAAGATGGTGAAGCCGATCTGGAACGCGGTCTTCAGCTCGCTGGTAACGAATGCCGGGACCAGGATGCGCAGCGGCACGTCTTCCGGTCCCTGCATGGGGCCCACGTCGCCCAGCCTGGCGAACAGCGCCAGGTCGGGCTCGCGGGTCTGGGCCAGCATGAACTCGCGGAACGGCCCCTGGGCGATCTGCAGAAACTCCTCGAAGCCGATCTCCTCCGCGGACAGCGGCACCCAGGCCGTTTCGTAGACCATGGCGAACACCGGCGACATGACGAAGAAGGTGAGAAACAGCGCCAGCCCCAGCATCACCTGGTTGGGCGGCGTGGACTGGGTGCCGATGGCCGTGCGCAGCAGGCTGAGCACGATGATGATGCGGGTGAAGCCGGTCATCATCAGCAGCGCCGCCGGCAGGAACGCCATGGCGCTGAGCAGCAGCAGGGTCTGCAGCTGGATCGACCACTGCTGGCCGCCGTTGTCCAGCGGCTGGCTGACAATACCGGGGATCTGCTGGGCGAAGGCCTCCAGCGGCAGCAGGGCAAGGCCTAGCATTGCCAATAGGACAGGCAGCGCCAGCGGTGCCGGACAAGTGAGCTGCGAATCATGGCGTGCCCCGGTCGGGGCCGCCGAGACCGGCATTGTGCTTGAGCGCACGGGCGAAGCGGGCGGCGAAGCGCTCGCCTTCCCCGTGGCGCCGGGTGCGGTGGCTTCCGGTTGCGCCGGGGCCGGCAGTTCATGCAGCTTGCTGACCTGGCCGCCGCCCACGCCGAGTACCAGCCAGGTGTTAGCGATCTCCACCACCACCACGCGCTCGCGGCTGCCGATGGCCGTGCTGGCGACGACCTGCAGCTGGCCACCGGCGGCGCGACGCTGCGGCCCCCAGCGCCGGAGCAGCGCGCTGCAGGCGAAGATGATTGCCAGCACCAGGGCCAGCGCGGCCGCCGTCTTGCCCAGCGTGGCCAGGCCCACCAGGGCGTCGCTGCCCACCGCCAGGCTTTCGAGCCCGCTGGCGCTGGCGCCGGGGGAGGTCGTCTCGCTCATCGGTTGAGTTTCTGCACCCGCTCGGAGGGGTGATGATCTCGGTGATGCGAATGCCGTATTTGTCCTCGACCACCACCACCTCACCCTGGGCAATCAGGTAGCCGTTGATCAGGATATCCATCGGCTCGCCGGCCAGGCCGTCGAGTTCGATCACCGAGCCCTGGGTCAGCTCGAGCAGCTGCTTGATGGTGAGCCGGGTGCGGCCGAGCTCCACGGTCAGCTTGACCGGGATGTCCATGATCATGTCGAGATCACGCGGTGCGGCGCTGCCCGCGCCCTTGTCGAGGGGCGGAAGATGCGCTCGCCGGCCGACTGGGCGGCAGGAGCGGGCGCGCTGGGGCGCAGCGCCTCCTGCGATGCGGCTTCCATGGCCTCCTGCTCGGCCAGCGCTTCGGCCCAAGGATCGTCGTCGCCCGTGGCACCCGTGGCGGCCTGCTGTTCGGCCATGGCCTCGGCCCAGGGATCGTCCTCGGCAGGCGGCTCGCTGTTGCCCTGTTCCGACATGGCGGCGGCCCAGTCGTCGTCGGAAACGTTCTGATCGGGTTTCTTGGGATCAGTCATGCTTGGAATCCTTGGCTTGAGGTGCAGCGCCCTTGATGAAGGCATCCTGGGGAGCCGGGGTCTGGGCCCCGTGGTCGATGATGCGGATGACGCGCAGGGCGCGTAGGTCATGCTGGCTGCCGTAGTCGCACTCCATCACCGGCACGCCGTCGACGCTGGCGACCACGGTGTCGGGAAGCTCCAGCGGCAGCACGTCGCCGACCTTCAGCGCCATCACATGGGCAATGCGGCTGGGGATGTCGGCGAACTTGGCGATCAGCTCCACCTCGGAATGACGCAGTTCCCCGGCCATTCGCTTCGACCAGGCGCCGTCCTGCTCCTGGCGTCCTTCGTTGAGCGGGTTGGCCAGCAGGTCGCGCAGCGGCTCGATCATCGAGTAGGGAATGCAGATCTGGAAGCTGCTGGAAAGATTCCCGACCTCGATGTTGAAGTTTGTGTTCACCACGATCTCGTTGGGCGAGTTGGTGATGTTGGCGAACTTCGACTGCATCTCCGAACGCAGGTAGTGCATCTCCAGCGGGTAGACCGACTTCCACGACTCCTCGTAGGCGTCGATCGCCAGGTTCAGCAGACGCTGGATGATGCGCTGTTCGGTGTTGGTGAACTCGCGCCCTTCCGACTTGGTCAGGAAGCGGCCGTCGCCGCCGAACAGGTTATCCACCACCATGAACACCAGGTTGGGCGGAAACACGATCAGCGCCGAGCCGCGCAGCGGCTTCATGGCGATGATGTTGATGTTGGTCGGCACCGGCACGTTGCGCGAGAAGTCGCTGTAGCTCTGGTAGCGCACCGAGTCGACGGTGATGTCCGCGCTGCGCCGCAGCAGGTTGAACAGCCCGGTGCGGAAATGGCGCGCAAAGCGCTCGTTGATGATATCCAGCGCCTGCAGGCGTTCGCGTACCACGCGGTGCTGCGTCGCCGGGTCGTAGGGACGGATGCGGACCTCGTCGTCGCTGCGCGCAGCGGGTTCGTCGTCGCCGCTGACGCCCTTGAGCAGGGCGTCGATCTCATCCTGTGACAGCAGATCGTCTTGAGACATGTGGCCAGAGCGCCCGGTTATTGCACGATGAACTCAGTGAACAGCACGTCCCGGATATCCAGGGGCGGCTGGGGCTGAGTCAGGGGATCGGAGATGACGGCAGTGATTTCCTCGCCCAGGCGGCGCTTGCCGTCGGGGAAGTGAGCTCCGCGGCCTGCTTGCCGGAAAGCAGCATCAGCAGCCGGCTGCGAACCTGGGGCATGTGTTCCTGCAGGATGTCCTGCGTCTCCTTGTCGCCGACCTTCAGCGACAGGCCCAGGTAGAGCAGCCGCGAACCGAAGTTGTCGTCGGCCAGGTTGACCGTGAACGGGTCGATCTTGACGAAGATGGGCGCCTGGCGCTGCAGCTGCTGCCCCTGCAGGTTGCCCTGTGCCGAGCCGTCGCGATCATTCATGACCAGGTAGATGGCTGCGCCCGCCGCTGCGGTTGAGAGCAGCACCAGGATGATCATCAGCCACAAGAGCTTGGAGGAGCCGCCGGTCGATTTCGCCATTGCCTTGCCTTCGTGAAGTTGGGTCCCGCCATGGGAGCGTCAGTATCGCAATTCGCACGTCTCCCGAAGGGGGAACAGGCCGCGCGAAAGGGCCTATCTTGGCTGTTTGTCCCAGGCGTAGAGAGTGTGTGTCAGGCGTAGAGGGTGAGCATCAGGCGTAGAGGTTCACCCGACCGTCCAGCGAAATACCGACCGGTGCGCCCTCGGTGACCGCCTGCTCACTCCCGTTGGCGCCATCTTCAACGGCATCGCCTACCGTGGCACCCGGCCTGCCGGCTTGATGCTCGGCAAAGGCCTGCCCCTGCGGCTGGCGCTGCTCGCCAACGGAAGACTCGGCCAGGGTGATACCCTGTTCGGCAAGCGCCTCGCGCAGCTGCGGAATGGCTTGTTCCAGCACCTGGCGAACCTGGGCATGCGCCGAGAGGAACTGGGCCTGGGCACCCTGTTCGGTCATCTTGAGCGTGACCGAGAGCGGCCCGAGCTCGGCCGGGTTCAGCTGCATTTCTACCCGCTGCTCGCCGCCCATGCGCGCGAACTGCACCAGCTGCTGGTTCAGCTGGCCCGGCCAGGCCGGGCTTTGGATCGGTGCCGGCAGGCTGGCCTGGGCGGGTGCCGCCGAGGTCGGCCCCGGCGCCTGGGCACCCAGGCCCGGCACCAGCGGCTCGGCGCCCGCCAGGGGCGGCCTGCCTCTTGTGCGGCTAAGGGCGTGGGTAGCTCCTGGCCGGCGGGGCGGCAGCCGGGGTGAAGGCTTCTGCTGTACGGTTGGCGGCGCCGCCGCGGGAAGCGGCGGCGGCAGAAGCCGCCAAGCTGGCGCGCCCGGCGCTGTCAGCCGCCGGGGCGGCTGGCGCTTGCACCTGGCCGGCAAGGCTTGCCGGCGGCTGGGGCTGGCCGCCCAGAGTCGTATGAAGCGGCGTGGCACTGCCATGCGGGTGCGCTTCGCCGACGGCCGGCGTGGCCGCCAGCCTGGCGGCCACGGCAGGCTCGGCTGCTGTGGCTGGCGCCGTTGGGGTAAGCGGCACCGCGGCCGCCATCCCGGGCTGCGCCATCGCTGTCGCCAGGGTGGTTTCCGGCGTTGCGCTGTGCGCCGCCTGGACGGCGTCCGGCGGCGTCCATTCGTGTGTGCCTTCGATCAAGGCGAGGCGCGCCATGATGCCCTCTAGCTCGGCATCGGGCACGGCCACCGGCGCGTCCAGTCCAGCTGCGAGCTGGTTCGAGCCGGCAGTGAGCGCTGGTAGCCAGGGCGCCGTGGGCACCATTTGCTGCGCCAGAGCGGGAGGCAGGCCCTCGCCCGGGGCGAAGCCGGCAGCCAGGGGCGCATCGGCCATAGCCGGGCGTTGCCCGGCGTGGGCCATGGCCTGGGCGAAGGGCGCCTGGGGGCGCCACGCTCCGCCATCGGCCCGCTTCGGTTCGGCGTCGGCAGGTGGCTCAACAACAGCTCGATGTTCATGAAGGTCTCCTGAGCCGGTTCACGGCGTCTGCCCGCTGCGCTGGCGCAGCAGGCGCCCGGCGGCCATCTCGTCGCTGATGCGCTGTTCGCGTCGCCCTTCCTGGCGCAGCAGCTCGGCGCTGCGGCGCGTCGACAGGGTATCGAAGGCAGACAGGCGCTTCTGTTCTTCCTGCCACTGCTGGCGGCTTTGCTGCACGCGCTGCTGCTGAGCGTTCAGGGCCTCGCGCGCGCGTGCCAGCGCCGCGTCCAGCGAGGCGAGGAACTGGTGGTAGTTGTGCATGCTGGCCGGGTCGATGCCGTCGCGCATGGCGTGCTGCAGCCGCTCGGCGTATTCCAGGCGATAGCGGTTGAGCGATTCCAGCTGCGCCGCCACCTGGCTCTCGCTCTGGCGGGCGCCGGCAAGGGCCTGGCCGGCCTGGTCGCGGGCGTCGCGGGCGAGTTCACACAGCATGGCGAGTTGTGACGTTGCACTCATGGCCTGACTCCTAGGGTCTGGATGAGAACCTGTCGTGACGCCTCCACCGAGGCGCTTTCCTGTATGCCCTGCTGCAGGAACTGCTCCAGCAGCGGGTAGCGCTGCACGGCCTCGTCGAGCAGCGGGTCGTGCCCCGGGCTGTAGGCGCCGACGCTGATCAGGTCGCGGTTGCGCTGATAGCGTGAAAAGAGTCGCTTGAACATCTGGCTCATGCTCAGCTGCGCGTCGTCGATGATGTGGGTCATCACGCGGCTGATCGAGGCCTCGATGTCGATGGCGGGGTAGTGGCCCGCCTCCGCCAGGCTGCGCGACAGCACGATATGGCCGTCGAGGATGGCGCGGGCCGAGTCGGCAATCGGGTCCTGCTGATCGTCGCCTTCGGTGAGTACGGTATAGAAGGCGGTGATCGAGCCGCGGCCGCGCTCGGCGTTGCCGGCCCGTTCGACCAGGCTAGGCAGCTTGGCGAACACCGAAGGTGGATAGCCCTTGGTGGCCGGCGGCTCGCCGATGGCCAGGGCGATTTCGCGCTGGGCCATGGCGTAGCGGGTCAGCGAATCCATGATCAGCAGTACGTTCTTGCCGTCGTCGCGAAAGCCTTCCGCCAGCCGCGTGGCATAGGCAGCGCCCTGCAGCCGCTGCAGCGGCGAGGTGTCGGCGGGGGCCGCCACTACCACGGCGCGCCGCCGCCCCTCGGGGCCAAGGATGTTGTCGATGAAGTCCTGCACCTCGCGGCCGCGCTCGCCGATCAGGCCCACCACGATCACGTCGGCCAGGGTGTAGCGCGCCATCATGCCCAGCAGCACCGACTTGCCCACGCCGGAGCCGGCGAACAGCCCCATGCGCTGGCCGCGGCCGACGCTGAGCAGGGCGTTGATGGCACGGATGCCGACGTCGATCTGCTCGTTGATGGGGGCGCGCGAAAGCGGGTTGAGCGGCGGGGTGGCAAGCGGTGCGCGCGGCGCGGTATCGAGCGGACCGAGCCCGTCGAGCGGCTCGCCGTTGCCGTCCACCACGCGCCCCAGCAGCGAATCGCCGAGCGGGAAGCGGCGCGCGGCGTGATCGGGACCGTCGCCCAGCGGGTAAACCCGGGCGCCCGGCATCAAGCCAGAGATTTCGGTGAGCGGCATCAGGAACAGGCGTTCGCCGGAGAAGCCCACCACCTCGGCCTCGGCAAAGCGCGGCGGCTCGTGGGCGCCGGCGGTCGGCAGCTCGATGCGGCAGGCATTGCCCAGCGCCACCCGCAGCCCCACCGCCTCGATCACCATGCCGGTGGCACGCAGTACGCGCCCGCTGGCGCGATAGCCGGGCACGCTCGCCACGCGCCCACGCACGCGCCGCAGCGTCTGCTGCCAGCGAGCCTGGTGCGGGTTGGCGGCCTGGGCTACCGTCTCGGTCATGAAGCCTGTTTCCTTCTTGAGCCTGCGTTTTTCAGAAGCCAGCTTTTTTAGAAGCCAGCGTTTTTTCTAAGGTCGTTTTTTTAGCCATCGTCCTGGGAAGCGCTGGCGCGGCGACGGCGTACCTGCGCCGTTACCGCCTCCCAGCGGCTCTCCCAGGTGGCGTCGAGCTCGCCGCTGGCGCTGGTCACGCGGCAGCCGCCACGGCTGATCTGGTCGTCGGGCTGCAGTTTCCAGCCGGCCGCTTGCAGCTCGTGACCCAGGTGTTCCTCCACCAGCTTGAGGTCGAGCGGATGCAGCCACAGGCGCTGCTGGCCGGTCAGCGGCGGCTCGGTGTGCAGCAGGGCGCGAATCAGCACCAGCACCTGGCGCGGGCGCGCCTTCAGCGCCTCCCCGGCCAGCTGCTGGCCGGTGGCCAAGGCCAGCTCCACCAAGTCGTTGCCCAGCGCTTCGTCCAGCGAGGCCAGCGCCTCGGAAAAGGCGCCGGCCAGCGGTGCCAGCGGTGCCAGCTCCGTGGCGATGCGCTGCTGCAGCTCCCGCTGCGCCTGCTGGCGTCCTTCCGCCAGCCCCTCGACATGGCCCGCCTGCTTGCCTTCGGCAAAGCCCGCCTGGTAGCCCTCTTCGCGGGCCTCGCGCAGCACCTGTTCGCGCAGCGCTTTCAGCTCGGCCTGGCGGCGGAAGGCTTCCTTGCGGCGAAGCTCCTCGGCCCGGTCGCGGGGCGCTGTCGCGGCACCCGGCAGCTCCTGGCGCAGCTCGGCCATGCTCCAGCGCTGCCAGGCGTCCTGGCGACCGGTGGGGGAAGGGCCGTGCTCAGACCAAGGGCCGTTCTCAGACATAGGTGTCGTCTCCACCGCTCAGCACAATCTCGCCGGAGTCGGCGAGGCGGCGTACCACCTGGAGCACGGCCTTTTGCTCGGCTTCCACCTGGGAAACGCGGATTGGCCCGCGGGCCTCCATGTCCTCGCGCATGAGGTCGGCGGCGCGCCGCGACATGTTGCGCAGGAATTTCTCCATGAGCGCCTCCGGCGCGCCCTTGAGCGCCACCACCAGCGAGTTGGTGTCGATCTCCTTGAGCACCATCTGGATGCTGCGGTCGTCCAGGTCCATGAGGTTCTCGAACAGGAACATCTCGTCGATGATCTTCTGGGCCAGGTCCTCGCTGTGGGCGCGCACCGTCTCGATGGCGGTTTCTTCCAGCGAGGAGTTCATCAGGTTGAGGATCTCGGCGGCGGTTCTCACGCCGCCCATCTTGCTGCGCTTGAGGTTCTGGCCATCGAGCATGCCCGAGAGCACCTCGGTCAGCTCCTGCAGGGCGGCGGGCTGCACGCCGCTGAAGGTGGCGATGCGCAGCACCACGTCGTTGCGCAGCTTGTCGTCGAACAGCTCGAGGATGTCGGCGGCCTGGTGGCGCTCCAGGTGCACAAGGATGGTGGCGATGATCTGCGGATGCTCGTCGCGGATCAGGTCAGCCACCATCGAGGCTTCCATCAGGTTCAGCGAATCGATGCCGCTGCTGCTGCTCTGGCTCTCGAGGATGTCCTCGATCAGGCTGGTGGCGCGCTCGCTGCCCAGCGCCTTGGTCAGCACCGAGCGGATGTGGTCGCTGGAGTTGAGGTTCAGCGCGATGAACTCCTCGGTCTCGCGGTGGAACTCCTGCAGCACCTGGCGCATCTCCTCGTGGGAGACCTGGTCCAGCTCGGCCATCTCCATGCTGAGCTGCTGGATCTCCTTGGGCGGCAGATACTTGAACACCTCTGCCGCGCTGTCCTCGTCGAGCGCCAGCATCAGGATGGCGCTGCGGCGCGTGCCGTTCATGGCGTTGGCAGTACTCATGGTTTGTTCATCCAGCTGCGGACGATCATGGCGATCATGCGCGGATCTTCCTGGGCCATCTCGCGCAGTTCGGCAAGATGATCTTCATAGGCAGACGACTTGCGCTGCCGCTTCGGCTTGGGATAGGTGCGGCTGGCGTCGTCATCGGCCAGGGTCGGCTCGCCGCTGCGGCCTTCCTCGCTGTCGTCGCCGATCTGCACGCGCAGGGCGGGGCTCTGCAGCGTAGCCGGCAGCGGCGCCTCGAGTGTGGCGCTTGATCAACGGACGCAGCACCAGCAGGTAGCCGAGCAGCACGCCCAGCGCGATCAAGAAGTAACGCACCACGGTGGTCGCCAGTTCGTGCATTTCCGGCTCTTGCCACCACTCCAGCACTTCGACCTCTTCGATGGTGCGGCTGAAGGGGCTGTTGACCACGGCGATCTCGTCGCCGCGCGCAACCGAGAAGCCGATGGCCTGGCGCACCAGGCGCTCGATCTGGGCGACTTCCGCGGCGTTCAGGGTACGCGGCGTACCACGCCCTCTGCGTCGCGCTCCTCGCGGTAGTCGACCACCACCGCGGCGGAGAGGCGTACCACCTGGCCCTGGCGGTGCTGGATGTGCTCGATGTTGCGGTCGACCTCGAAGTTGGTGATGCCGTCCTGGCGCAGGCTGCTCAGC
Source organism: Halomonas sp. E19 (assembly GCF_052439355.1). NCBI lineage: Bacteria > Pseudomonadati > Pseudomonadota > Gammaproteobacteria > Oceanospirillales > Halomonadaceae > Halomonas > Halomonas sp. E19. Next base: position 1,091,777 of record NZ_JBNFWU010000001.1, read on the forward strand.
GACGCCGGCACCTGCTCGGTCGTCTCGCCTTCCTCGCCCTCTGCTTCGCCGTCCTCGGGGTTGGGGTTGTTGATGGGAGAGGGCGCCACGCCCGGCGGGGTGTTGCTCAGCGCGCCGGGAATGCCCAGCGCGAGGTCATCGCCACCGCTATAGGAAACGCTGGACTGCAGGCTGCGCACCGCCGCCTGGTTGGGCGGCTGGTTGGGGCCGAAGCGCTCGGAGGTCTCTTCGCGGCGGGAGAAGTCGATCTGCGCGGCCACCTGGGCGCGCACGTTCTCGTGACCCAGCAGCGGGGCCAGGATGTTTTCGATGCGGCGCTGGAACGAGCGCTCCACCTCGGCGATGTAGTCGAGCTGGGTGCCGTCCAGGTCGCGCCCGTTGGCTTGCGGCATCGACAGCAGGCGCCCGTTCTGGTCCACCACCGTGACGTTTTCCGCCGCCAGGTCAGGCACGCTGCTGGAAACCATGTGCACGATCGCATTGACCTGGCCGTCGCCCATTACCCTGCCGGGCTCCAGCGTGACGATGATCGACGCCTTGGCCGGCTCGCGGTCGCGCACGAAAACGGAAGAGCGCGCCATGGCCAGGTGCACGCGGGCCCGCGATACCGGCCCGAGCGACTCGATGGAGCGCGACAGTTCGCCCTCCAGTCCGCGCTGGAAGTTGACCTGTTCGGCGAACTGGCTGACCCCGAAGGCCTGGCTGTCCATCAGCTCGAAGCCCACGTTGCCGCCTCGCGGCAGGCCCTGTTCGGCCAGCTGCAGGCGCAGGCTGTGCACCGCGTCGCCCGGCACCATCAGCGTGGTGCCGCCGCCGCTGAAGCGGTAGGGCACGCCGCGGCTGTCGAGCTCGCTGATGATGCGTCCGCCGTCGGCCTCGGTCAGGTTGCTGTAGAGCACACGATATTCCGGCGCACGGCCCCACATCAGCACGGCGGCCACGAGGGCGACCAGGGCGGCGGTGCCGATCAGAACGCCGATCAGCGGATTGCCGCGCAGCTGTGCCTGAAGGCGCGCCACGGGCGATGGGGCCGGCTGGGCTGCGGCGGGCTCCTGGGTGGCGCCGGCGCTCATGCGCACCCCCTGGGGTGAGCACTGCCGGCAGCGTATAACCTGTTGCGAGAAGAGGGCATTGACAGCTTCCGTACACTGCGTTGCGACCGCCCTCTGCGGGGCGTGACTTTGATCGACGCTATTATGCGAGCCCGTGTCGAGGGCAAAGGCAGGAAAAGCCTGTTTTTTAGAGGCCAATTGAGGGCTTGGCGAAGGAAGGGAAGCTGGTAGCCTTGCGCTTATCGCCCAGACTCCCAGGGAGCGTCTTGCATGAGTTCACCCGCCATCCAATCCGCGCTTGCGCAAATGCAGGTCATGGCCGCCCAGGCCGGCGGCCAGGCTGCCAAGGGCCCGCTGGTTGCCACCCAGGTGGGGCAGGGCGGCTTCGCCGGTGAACTGCACGCCTCGATCCAGCGCATCAACCGCCTGCAGCAGGCGTCCAGCGCCAAGGCCATGGCCTTTCAAGCCGGCGACCCCAACGTCGAACTCAACGACGTCATGGTCGACATGCAAAAGGCCAGCGTCGCCTTCCAGATGGGGCTGCAGGTGCGCAACCGCCTGGTCACGGCCTACCGCGACGTGATGAACATGCAGGTTTGAGCCGCGGGGCCAGGGCAGGCTAGACCTTCAGGTCGACCAGCCGCCCGTTCAGCTCTTCCAGCCGCTCGGCAATGGCCAGCACTTCCTCGGCGGGAATCTGGCGCAGCACGTCGCCGGTCTCGCGGTCGATGATCCGCGTGACGACGCGCGAAGGGTCGTCGTTCAGTTCGAACTCCACGCCGTACTGGCGCAGTACCTCGTTGACGCGCTGGATCGGCTCGACCAGGTCGGCCTGGCTGGGCGCCTGGGCATGGCTTTCCGCCTGCGACAGCATGCTGCCGGCGGTGGGCAGCGAGGCCAGCACGCTCTCCTTGCGCTGGCGAGGCGTGAGGTCGTGCAGGGCGGAGCTGGGCAGCGTGCTGGTGGCATCGGTAAGTGGCGAAGTCATAGGGTGTTTTCCTTGTTGAGGCCCATGGCGGCGCAACGGGATCGCAGGCCGAGCGGGCCTGTCCCAAAGTTCCTATCGGCAGCGCAAAGCGTGACTTTAGCACCGTGGCGGCAACCATAAGCCGCGTTGACGGCAGCGCAGCATGATCGGCTATGATGGCGGCGGACGGAAAATAAGAGATTGGCGATCTAATCGGGCGCAGGGTCGCATGGGTCTGTCCGGGCAAGAGCGCCGACGCAGGGTGTCGGCGATGGCAGGGCGTGATGCCCATTGGCGGCAGAGAGGTCCCATGAACCAGGAACTACCCATCGAGCGCATCATGCAGGCCGGGCTGCTGACCTGCGAGCCCGACACCCCGCTGTGCGAGGCGGCCCGGCGCATGGCGCAGCGCCGCTGCAGCTCCATCCTGGTGATGAAAGCCGGCATGGCCCAGGGCATCTGGACCGAGCGCGATGCCCTGGCGATCGATTTCTCCGATCCCGCCGCCTCGACCACGGCCATCGAGCGGGTGATGAGCCGCCCCGTCGCCACTCTGCCAATGGGCACCTCCCTCAACGAAGCGGCGATTCGCTTCAGCGCCGAAGGGCGGCGCCACTTCCTGGTGGTCGATTCTCACGGCGCCCCGGTCGGCATTCTCACGCAAACCGACGTGGCGCTGAACCAGGGGCTAGAACCCTACCTGCGGCTGCGCGAGGTGCAGGCCGCGATGCGCCCCAGGGCGCTGGTGCTGCCCGGCGACAAGCGTCTCTCCGAGGCGGCCCAGACCATGCACCTAGCCGACAGCGACGCCGCGGTGGTGCGCTGCGCCGACGGCACGCTCGGCATCCTTACCGAGCGCGACCTGGTGCGCTTCGTGGCGCGCCACCCCGGCGACATGCCCATCGGCGAGCTGGCCAGCCGCCCGCTGCTGACGGTGCGCGACAACGACAGCCTGATCGCGGCTCGTGACCTGCTGGTACAGCATCGGGTACGCCACCTGGCGGTGGTCAACGAGGCCGGCGAAGTGGTAGGGCTGCTCGGTTTCCGCGACCTGCTGGCCGGGGCCGAGCACCTCTACATGCAGGACCTGCGCGAGGCCCTGCAGCAGCGCGACCAGGCCTTGGCGCAATCGCGCGAGAACCTGCGCCTGGCCGAGCGCGTCATCGACACCTCGCTGGAAGGCATCATCATCACCGACCCGCGCAACCGCATCGAATTCGTCAACCCTGCCTTCACCCACATGACCGGGTACACCGCGGAAGAGGTCATCGGCAAGACGCCGGAAATCCTCTCGTCCGGCCGCCACGACGGCGCCTTCTACCGCGAGATGTGGCAGGCGCTGAAGAGCTGCGGCTACTGGCGCGGCGAGATATGGAACCGGCGCAAGAGCGGCGAGCTCTACCTGGAGCTGCTGACCATCTCGGCCATTACCGACGAGACCGGGCAGGTTTCGCACTACGCGGCGCTGTTCAGCGACATCACCCATATCCGCGAGAACGAAGAGCGCATTCGCAAGCTGGCCTACTACGATCCGCTCACCGGTCTGCCCAACCGCCGCCTGCTGGAAGATCGCCTGGAGCTGGCCATTCGCCACGCCCATCGCAACCAGTCGCGCCTGGCGGTGCTGTTCCTCGACCTCGACCATTTCAAGCAGATCAACGACAGCCTCGGCCATGCCACCGGCGACGAGCTGTTGGTGCTGATCGCGGAGCGGCTGCAGTCCCGGCTGCGCGAAGACGACACCCTGGCGCGCCTGGGCGGCGACGAATTCCTGGTGCTGCTGCCCGATCTCGAAGAGGTCGAGGAGGTGACCCGCATTGCCCGCCGGCTGGTCGACGCCGTGGCCGAGCCCTGCGTGCTGGAAGGGCGCGAATACCATATCGGCTGCAGCGTGGGCATCAGCCTCTACCCCGACGATGCCGTGGCTGCCGAAGTCCTGGTGCGCAACGCCGACATGGCCATGTACCGGGCCAAGCAGGATGGCCGTAACGGCTACCGGCTCTACCGCAACGACATGAACCTGCAGGACGACCGCCAGCGCGCTATGGAAACTGCGCTGCGCCACGCCATCGACACCGGCGAAGGCCTGCATATCGTCTACCAACCGCTGTTCGAGCGCGAAAGCGGCACCTTGTATGGGGCAGAGGCCCTGCTGCGCTGGCAGCACCCGCTGCTGGGCGAAGTCGCCCCCGACAGCGCCATCGCCCTGGCCGAACGCGCCGGGCTCATGCCGCGGCTGGAAGAGCGAATCCTCACCCTAGTGTGCGAGCAGCTCAGCCGCTGGCGTGTCGCCGGCGTCGACCCGGTGCCGGTCAGCATCAACCTGACGGCCCGTCAGCTCTACAACAGCGCGCTTCCCCAGCGCATCGAAGACGCCCTGAAGGCCCACGGGCTGCCGCCCGGGCTGCTCGGCTTCGAACTTTCGGAAAAGGCGCTGATGGAGAAGCCGCGACAGGCCACCGAAACCCTCAAGCGGCTGCGCCAGCTGGGCGGGCCCATCACCATCGACGACTTCGGCAGCGCCCACGCCGCGCTGAGCTACCTGCAGGAGCTGCCCGTCACCGCGCTCAAGATCGACCGGCGCTTCGTGCAGCGGCTCGAAGGCGGCCAGCGCGGCGCCGCAGCGGTGGTGGCGGCGGTGGCCGGCCTGGCCCATGAACTGGAGCTGAAAGTAGTGGCCATCAGCGTGGAAACCGAGGTGCAGCACCGCGCCCTGGAGCGCCACGGCATCGACCTGGTGCAGGGCTTCCTGACCGGCCGGCCCGTCGCGGCGGAGCAGTTCGCCGGCGCCTACCTGGCGCAGCGCGACCAGCAGGCCCCGCACCCGGCGTGAAGCCGCCACAACCGGGCGCTTTTCCCCGTTTCGGCGCCCGGCAGGGGCGGTTGAGGCTTGGCCCACCTTTCCATTACGGCGGCGCCTGAATGACCACCAACGGCTCCCGGGGCGGCGGCTACCACCGCGGCCCCATGCGCCATGAAAGCCTGGACGCCCCCACCACGGCGATGAACACGAGGGCTGGATGATCGGCTACCTCGACATCATGACGCTAATGGTGGCCCTGCTGGTGCTCATCTTCACGCTCTCCCAGCTTGGGCGCGCCGCCGAGGCGCCCGTGCCCGCGCCGCTCGGGCCGCTGCTGGGCGTGCCGGCACCCAGCGCGCTGCTGCTGGCCCGGCCTGCCGTGCCGCCACCCGCCCCGGCCGGGCTTAGCCCCAGGGCCATATCCGCCGCGCTGGGGGTGGCTGGGCTGCCGCGCCGCACGGCCTTGCCGCTGGGCACGCCGCCCACTGCCTTCACGCCTCCCGGCCCTTTGCAGCTGCTGGCGCAGCGCACGCCGCCGCCGCTGCTGGCACAGGCGCTGCCGGCTTCCATGCCGATCCAGGCCGCCTTGCCGCCCCAGCTCGAATCACAGCCTCAACCGCTGCCCCAGCCGCTGATCGACCGCGACGCCGCGCTGCCCGAACCCCAGGCGCCGTTCATGCTGATCCTCACCGACCACCCCCGGCGCGGGTACGCGAGCTAGAGCCCGGCGCCATTCAGGCCGCCGAAGCGCTGCACCACGCGCTGGGCGAACGCCTGGCCGAAGCGCCCTACCTGCCGGACCTGGAAGGGGTGGAGGTATCGCGGGTGGCCGAAGGCATCAAGCTGCGGGTGGAAGACCGGCTGCTGTTCCCCACTGCCGCGGCCGAACTGACCGACGCCGGCGAAACGCTGATCCAGCGGCTGGTGGCGGTGATCCAGCGCCACGACGGCGAAGTGGCGGTGGAAGGCCACACCGACAGCCGCCCCATCCAGACCGCCGAGTTCCCCTCCAACTGGGTGCTCTCCAGCGCCCGCGCCATCGCCATCGTGCACGCGCTGGAGCGGGCCGGGGTGGAGCCGCAGCGCCTGCGTGCCGTGGGCCTGGCCGATACCCGCCCGCTGGCCGGCAACGACAGCGCGGAAGGGCGTGCGCAGAACCGCCGGGTCGAGGTGATCATTCATGCGCGCTGAGTTTCCACTCTGAGTGAGTCTCGTAGCGTGGCTAACCGCAGGAGGTGGCCTGCTGAGAGAAAATTGTCTAAAGCCCTAAAGTTCTCTGCGCCGCAGCCGATAGACGTAATAATCTTTAGTCTTTGCCACCCAGGGAAGCGAACAATATGGCATCCATCTCCTCACTCGGCGTTGGCTCAGGCCTGGATCTCAGCGGGCTGCTGGATCAGCTTCGTTCCGCCGAACGCCAGAAGCTCCAGCCGATTGCCCAGCAAAAAACCCAGGAGCAGGCGAAGATATCGGCCTATGGGCGACTGCGCTCTGGGCTCAGTGAGCTGCAAGATGCCGTGAAAAAGCTCAATGGCAGCTCGCTGTACGAGGGCCTGAAGGCCAGCGTGCAGGGTGGAGAAGGCATGACCGCAACCGCCAGCGCGCAAGCCAGCCCTGGCAACTATAAGGTCGTCATCAACAATACGGCGCAGACCGGCAGCTTGGCCAGTACCGGAGTCACCGGTCGTGACAAGACGGTAATCGCTGCCGATGCCACCGATGCAAAGCTTACGCTGACCTTCGGTGGCGGCACCAAGGAGATTGCACTGGCGCAAGGTGCGACTCTTGAAGGGATTCGTGATGCCGTCAATGCCGATGCCGAAGCGGGTGTAAACGCCTCGATCATCTTTGATGGCTCGGAACATCGTCTGGTGCTCTCTTCGCGTGAAACCGGCGTAGATGCCGGCATTACCAAGATGGAGTTCTCGGGTCTGGCTGCTGATGTGACGCTAGATGAGGATCAGGGCACCCTGCAGAAAGGTCTGGATGCCAGCCTCACCATCAATGGCATTGGTATCACCAGTTCCACCAATACAGTAAAAGATGCAATTCAGGGCGTTACGCTGAACTTGGGGCCGGGGCTGCAGAATGAGACCCGTAGCCTTATTGTAGAGAAAGATGAAGAGTCTATTCGCGAGGCCGTCAAGGGTTTTGTCGATACCTTTAACAAGCTCAAATCTACGCTTGGGCGCATGACCCAGGGGTGGGGGAAGCTGCCGGGGAGTTGGTGGGGGATCGTACTGTGCGCACCATCGAAACAAGCCTCAGTCGCAACTTGAGCGACAGGGTCTTGGGCGGCAAACTGTCGCTGATGTCGCAGGTGGGAATCTCGTTGAAGGCAGACGGACGGTTGGAGCTGGATACAACTAAGTTGAACGACGTTATAGCTGAGAACCCACAGGCGCTGGCAGATTTCTTTGCCGGAGCCGATGAGCAGGCAGGCATGGCAGGCCGGCTAGGAGCCACTCTGGACCGGGCACTCAATAGCAATGACGGCATGATCCAAAGCGCAGTAAAAGGATCTGAGGCCCGGATGGAGAGCCTGGAAACGCGCTTTAAGCGTATGGAGACCAGCATCGAACGCACCATGGAGCGTTATCGCAAACAGTTTGGGCAGCTCGATAGTATGATTGCACAGATGAGCTCCGTGGGCTCCTACCTGACCCAACAACTGGACATGCTCAACGCTCAAATGAGCCGCCGAAAATAATGGCTGTGCCTGCGAACAAAAAAGCAAACACCCCCGGTAGCGATACCGGGGGTGTTTCGCATGGGGCAGCGAAGGAAATTTTTGTAGCTGGGAACCTAAAGTCTTTTGCAGGACGGCCGTTATAGAGAGTAACGGCCAACGGCGCCGTTGCGGCTTGCCCCGCCGGTGCATGGCTTGGGGAAGCCAATGGAGCCCTCAACGAAGAAGGAATGATCTCATGTCAGTGATCAATACCAATATTACCGCCCTGATCGGGCAGAATAACCTCAAAGGCGCCCAATCAGCCCTGCAACAGGCGCAGGAACGCCTCTCCTCTGGCCTGCGCATCAACGGCGCCAAGGACGACGCTGCCGGCCAGGCCATCGCCAACCGTATGACCAGCACCGTCACCGGTCTGAACCAGGCGGCACGCAACGCCAATGACGGGATTTCCCTGGCCCAGACCGCGGAAGGCGCCCTGGACCAGATCAATGACAACCTGCAGCGCATCCGTGAGCTGACCGTTCAGGCCCAGAACGATACCAACACTGCTCAAGACATCGACTCCATCCAAGAGGAAGTCAACCAGCGTCTGGAAGAAATTGATCGAGTCACTTCCCAAACCCAATTCAACGGACGCAATCTATTCTCTGCTACAGCATCCTCTACCTTTAACATCCAGGTAGGTTCCAAGGATGGCGAAACAATTAGTATTAACATCAAGCAGTCTACAGGGGCGGGTGCCGCTACCTCAGCTGCTGGTTGGAATATGTATACCAGTGGTGGTACTGCAGGAACTCAAGGAAATCTGGCAGCAGGCGATACACGTGGTGTGTCTACCTTTGGATTCGATGTGCTTCAGCGCAGTGGAGGTACTAGCACAGCGTTGGCTATACTTGATACACGCTTGGCCGCCGTTGACCAAGCGCGTAGCAACTTGGGCGCCATGCAGAACCGTTTTGAAACTGCCCTAGACAATATCGAGACCACCTCAACTAATCTGCAAGCGGCTCGCTCGCGCATCCAAGATGCCGACTACGCAGTCGAGGTCTCTAATATGACTCGGGCCCAGATTCTCGAACAGGCGGGAACTTCCATCCTGGCCCAAGCCAACCAGAGCCCGCAGAGTGTGCTCTCGCTGCTGGGTTAAACGGATGAGGCGGTCTATTAAGTCAATGGACCGCCATGATTAACGCAAGCGCCGCATTTTTCGAGCTATAGTCCTAAAGTATCGCGGCGGCCTTCCGTTAATAAAGTAAGCAACTGGGTACCCAGAATTTTGGAGGTTGAATATGTCAGTCATTAACACCAACATTACAGCCCTGATCGGGCAGAATAACCTTAAAGGCGCTCAGTCAGCCCTGCAGCAAGCGCAGGAACGCCTCTCCTCCGGCCTGCGCATCAACGGTGCCAAGGACGACGCTGCCGGCCAGGCCATCGCCAATCGCATGACCAGCACTGTCACCGGCCTGAATCAGGCGGCACGCAATGCCAACGATGGTATTTCCCTGGCTCAGACCGCGGAAGGCGCCCTGGACCAGATCAACGACAACCTGCAGCGTATCCGTGAGCTGACCGTTCAGGCCCAGAACGATACCAATACCGCTCAGGATATCGACTCCATTCAAGAGGAAGTTAACGAGCGGCTGGCAGAAATTGATCGGGTAACAAGCCAAACTCAGTTCAATGGACGCAATCTCTTTGCAGCAACTACTGCTACTAACTTTAGCATTCAGGTCGGCTCAAAAGATAATCAGACTATTGATATAAAAATTAGTGCTGCTGCAGCTAATGGAAGTTTATCAACGGGTGGCGGCTGGAATATGCATGCTACCGGAGCTGGTACGAATGGCTTTGTGGCTGCGGGTACGGGGACAGGTCAGCTTGGCAATGTTGGTGGCGTTGCTCGTCAAAAGGATGCCCTTGGCTTTGATGTACTGCAAACCAGCGCACTAGCCGCGTTGGATGACCGATTGGCTGCTGTCGACCAAGCCCGCAGCAACCTGGGTGCAATGCAGAACCGCTTCGAGACCGCGCTGGATAACATTGAGACTACCTCGACCAACCTGCAGGCGGCCCGCTCGCGTATACAAGATGCTGATTACGCAGTAGAAGTTTCCAATATGACACGAGCCCAGATTCTCGAACAGGCGGGAACTTCCATTCTAGCCCAGGCAAACCAGAGCCCGCAGAGCGTGCTTTCACTGCTGGGCTAAGCGCCGCCTAGGTTCCAAAGACTAGATAACCCGGGCTTATGCCCGGGTTTTTTCGTCTTTGCTCTTTCCAAGAGTTGCTAGATTGGTCCCAATCGCGCATCCCTGCTCAACTGTATCTATGAGGGTCCCATGGCCACGAAGAAAGCGCGCCAGAAGAAGCCGGCGCACAAGAAATCAATGAAGCACAGCGGCCCGTCATCCCAGCGGACACAGTGCCATGCGGACCTGGGAGTGCCACGTGACGAGGTCAAGCGTTTTATGGGTCTTTATGATGCCAGGCGCTTGAGAGAGGCCAAAGAAGCCGCACAGGAGCTGACCCAGCGTTATCCGCAGAGTGCCTTTGCCTGGAAAGCGCTCGGCACCACCCTTCTCGAAGATAGTCGGGTCGACGAGGCACTGGAACATTTGCATCGTTCGGTTGAGCTCAACGGTACAGATCCCTCTCTCTCACCAGCCTGGCAGCGGTCTACTATCAGCAGGGCGACAACGACCAGGCGGTGCGTTATCAAACCCGCGCTGTGGAGCTTCAGCCTGACTATGCGCCGGCTCAGTATAGGTTGGCCGAAATGCTTCAATCTGCCGGTCAGCATTGTCAAGCGCTGGAGCATGCCAAAAAGGCGCTGGATCTTGGGTACGATGACTTTCGCTCTCGCGTACTGTTAGGAGCATTGCTATATCAAACAAAGTACTTTAGCGAAGCGCTGGAGATCTACCTTAATTTGGAGCAGGAATATCCAGAAAGTGCACCTGTTCATAACAATTTAGGAAATCTCTACAAAGACATAGGCCGGTATGAGCTGTCAGAATTTTACTATCAAAAAGCTCTGAATGAAGAGCCTGACTATGTCATGGCCTACTCCAACATATTCTTCGCCAAGCACTACAACCCCGAAGTGACTCAGCAAGAGATTATTGACTTTGCCAAGGGCTGGGATAAGCGCTTTGCTAAGCCTGCCCTGCCAGCGCCAGTTAACCGCCGCGACCCGGCCAAGCCGTTGCGTGTTGGCTTGATTTCTTCCGGGTTTCGCATTCACCCTGTGGGCCAGATGATCGCCACGGCTCTAGAGCATAGCCGGCACGATATTCACTATTACGTCTATTCCACCAATGATCATGACGATTATGTCACTCGCAAGATTCGTGAGGCCACCAGAGTGTGGCGTCCTGTGCGTCACCTGAGCCAGGAAGCTCTAGCGCACCAGATTCGTGATGACAACATAGATATATTGATCGACCTATCAGGCCATGGGGACGGCAGTTGCTTACAGGCAATCTCAATGCGACCGGCACCCATCTGCATCAAGTGGGTAGGCGGCCTGGTCAACACCATGGGTGTTGACAGCATTGACTACCTATTTTCGGACTCAATAGAAACACCTGAGGGGGTGGATGATCAGTACACAGAAAAATTGATCCGCCTACCTGACGACTATATTTGCTACATGCCATGCCCTTACGCGCCAAGTACTACCGCACTTCCAGCAGTCAAGAATGGATATATCACTCTGGGCTGCTTGAACAATCCGGCAAAAATCGGTGAAAAACTATTGGCCGAGTGGGCCAAACTGATGCATGAGCTGCCGGAAAGCCGTTTGCTACTGCGCGGTGCACAGTATGAAAGTGGTGACTTTTGCCAGTGGATTCACGACATCTTGGCCCAGCAGGGTATTGAAGAGTATAGAGTCATCCTAGAAGGCCCCACCAAGCACGCTGAGTTTTTGGAAACATACCAACGCATCGATATTGCTCTGGACAGCTGGCCATACTCCGGTGGCTTGACCACCTGTGAGGCCATGCTGATGGGCGTTCCTGTCGTTACGCTTCCTGGGCCAACATTTGCCGGCCGCCACAGTGCCACACACTTAATTAATGTCGGGCTGCCAGAGCTAGTAACCAGCAGCTGGGACGAATACCGCCAGCGTGTTCTCGAGCTCGCAAACGATCTGCCCAACCTGGCGGTAATCCGTGCCGGGCTTCGCACCATCCTGTACTACTCCCCGGTGTGTGACGCCCCACGCTTCGCGAACCACTTCAACAACGCCCTCCGCGCCATCTGGGTGCGCTACTGCGAAGGCAAGGCACCGGAAGCGCTTACCTTCAATAAGGAAGGTGAGTTTTGGTTTGAAGATGACAAACAAATAATCAAGCTTCCTGAAGCTCGAAGCACGGATGAAGCCGAGAGCGAGGCCTTCGAATGGCAGTTTGATGGACCCATCACCATCATTGATAACGCTGCCGTACTGCCCAGAGACCCGGACTATTCGAAGTGGATGGCCAGCGGGAGCCTGGCCGTCATCTGCTTCGATCCAGCAAGCCTGACCAACAAGCGAGTAGAAGAACTTCAGCAGTTTGGCGAACTACACCACTACCCGCATGCCTTGCTCGGTGACGGCCAACCGGCGACCCTCTACGCCACGCTGGATGCCGAAAAAGGCAGCACGCTCAAGCCGCTGCCCGAAGAGCAGCAGCCCGAGTATATGCGTGACAAGCTCAAGGTGCTGGCAGAATTGCCCATCAACACCGTGCGGCTAGACGATATCGAAGGGCTGCCCAGCGTGGATATGCTGGTGCTGGATGACCTGCACGATGCAATGAAAGTGCTGGAGCACGGTCATGAAACGCTGAAGAACACGCTATTGATACAGGCGAAGGTCGCGTTTCAGTCGACGCATGAGCGGCAGCCGAACCTGGCGGAGTTGCAGCACTGGGCAAGTAGGAATGGGTTCCGTTTCTACCGCCTGAATAATGAACAATATCGTAGCCATCTGTCCGAAAGTATCCCTGAAGAGAATCAGCTGGGCACTGAGCTAGTTTATGCTGACGCCGTATTTATCCGTACTTTTGAGCGAGTAGCAGTATTGAGTGACGAGCAGAAGATTAAGATGGCGTTTTTGCTGCATATTGTGTATGGGATTAAGGATATGGCATATAAAATATTGACGGAGGTGGCTGAAAATATATCAAAAGGATACTTAGTTGCGGAGGGATATGTTGAGGCACCCGGCGTTGGGCTAATAAAAGATGTGGCGACGCTTATAAAAGCGCCGAATGTACATGAGTATACGAAATCTTACATTACCGTAGATATTTCTGGGCCTAGGGATTTTCTTATAAATTGAAAATAATTTGTAAGCTGTATTTTTTTAATTGAGCATCTGGTATAAACAATTTATTTGAAAAAATTGAGTTTCTTTAACATGAAAGCGAAAATTGACAAGCATAAGTTAATTGAGTTGGCAAGAGAATGGGAAGCAATATGGGAGGCTAGGCCGTTTGATAATTCTAACGGGCTTGCGTGTCAAGGGGCCTTTGCGTTATATTATTTTTTGAAAGAAATGAATCCAGCACCAGAACTGGTTGTTGAATGCGGTACTTGGCGTGGTTTTTCTACGTGGGTTATTCAAAAGGCAGTGCCAAATGCCAAAATTGTCTGTAGTGACCCTATACTTGCAAGTAGGCAGTTTTTAAATCAATCAGTATTTACCCCTGAGTATAGGACAAGAGAGGCAGAGTATACTTGGCAAGACTTTTCTAATATTGATATTCATATTCCTGAAGGAAAGAGGGATAGGGCTGTTGTTTTCTTTGATGATCATCAAAATAAACTTCCTCGCCTAAAGCAAGCAATAGAAAAAGGGTTTAAACATATCATTTATGATGATAATGTGCCTTATAAATATACACATACCAGTTTTGAGTATTTGTTTAATGTGGAGAAAGATGCAAGAGCTAAAAAGTATTTTTCTCGTTATGAAATTTTTCCACCGATTTATTCAGCTAAGCATAAAAGTGGAGTTAACCTTGAAGGTGTTTTGGAAAAAGATGGTTTTTATTCTAATTGTTTCTTTGAAGGAAAGGAGGCGTATAGTTGGGTAACAAAAGTCGAAGTTACTGATATTTGGCCGAAATTGGAGACACGCCTGCATTTTGATTCAGAAAACAGGGTGAGAAAAACCCTTGACCAGAAGCATCCGCGCACCAAGTTTTCCAGTATTCAGGATGTGATGGCTTATTTGGAGAATGTGCCTCTTAAGAAAAAATTAGCGAATCATACGCTTCCTGGCGAGTTGGTTGTTTCGTTAACATCCTATAAGGCGCGCTTTGATAATTTGCACCTCACATTGCGTAGCCTGCTGCTGCAAGAAATGTGGCCGGATCATATTATTCTTTGGATAGCCGAAGAAGAAAAAGGCGCATTGCCGCCATCTGTCTTGGAGCTGAAAAAATACGGCCTGAGTATTCGTTTTTGTGAAGATATTCGTTCATACAAGAAGATTGTACCGACGCTGCGCGAGCATCCGGACAGCTTTATTGTTACCGCCGACGATGATATCTACTATGAGCCTAACTGGCTCAAAGGGTTAATAGAGAGCTGGGATAGTGAGTATAAGTCAGTCATGGCGCATAGAGCCCACAAGATACGCTTGGATGAAAAAGGTCATCCGCTGCCTTATAAGCAATGGAAATGGCAAGTGGGGCCAGAGGAGCCTGCTGATGGGCTGATTGTTCCAACAGGATGTGCTGGTGTACTATATCCCCTGGGGTTTTTCATAAAGACGTGGTTGACGAAAGTCAGTTTATGCAGCTATGCTCAAGCGCTGATGATATTTGGCTGTATTGGATGGCTTTACTAAATGGTGCAAAAGCTAAGCGATCTACATATGACTTTATTTTAACTGAGTGGCCTAGTAATAATTCATTGCCACTTTGGTATACGAATATAAATGGTGGGGCTAACGACCAGCAGTTTTCAGAGATGCTGAAGCATTTTGGAAAAGAATGGTCTAATATGACGTCTTTGCAGAAAGAGGCATGTCATTTCGAATATTCGCATAGGAAAGTAAGTTTAATTCTGCCAAATAAAAACGATCATATTCAAAATATAATAAAATATAATAAAACTTTCTATGAAGTGGGTATGCTGGAAGATGCACGTAGTAGAGTTCCAGCAAATGGAGTGGTCCTTGATATAGGAGCAAATATTGGGAATCATTCCATTTATTTCGGACTTTTTAGTGATGCTTCAAAGGTTTTTCTTTCGAGCCTCATCACGAAACTTTTCAAGTGTTAAAGTCTAATGTGGATGCTAATAATTTAAGCGAAAAAATTATCTGTAATAATTGTGGTGTGGGGAATAAAGCGGGAAAAGCTAGGATTTCTTACTATAACGAAGACAATATTGGTATGACTACAATTGATGTGTCCCCAGAAGGCACTATCAATGTCATAACTGTTGATGACTTCTTAAACACTAAAAATAGTGGTGTTGATTTGATTAAGATAGACGTAGAAGGTATGGAAATGGAGGTTCTGGAGGAGCCGCTGCTTCTATAAATCGCTTTCATCCTATTATCTACGTAGAGGCGGCCACCCTGGATAGCTTTAAACGAATATCTGCCTTTTTGGAGAAGTACGGCTATTCTTTTAAGTCAAGGTTCAATGCTACTGCTACTTACCTTTTTGTTCCCGGTGGTGCTGAAAATACAGAGCCTAATAATGTCGTTGGCGTCTCTATTAGTTAAATAAAGGACACCCACTTAGTTGACAGCCTTTCCTGATTGGCTACGTTGAAATAATCTCCACCCATCGGACACAGCCATGACCCAGCCCCGTGCCGCGCTCGTCTCGCTGGATGCCACGCCCTGGTATCACCTCGTTAACCGCTGCGTGCGCAGGGCCTTTCTGTGTGGCACCGATTCCGTCAGCGGCCAGTGCTATGAGCATCGGCGCGGTTGGATCGCCGACAGATTGCATCAGCTGGCCGGGGTGTTCGCCATCGACGTGGCCGCCTACGCGGTGATGAGCAATCATTAACATCGGGTGGTGCGGGTGGTGCGGGTGGTGCGGGTGGTGCGGGTGGTGCGGGTAGATGCGCCGCGGGCGACACAGTGGTCGAATGACGAGGTGCTGCGGCGCTGGACAGCGCTGTTTACCGGGCCGCTGCTGGTGCAGCGCTATCGTGCCGGAGCGGAACAGCTGCCGGCCGAGAGGGCGGCGGTGGCGAATCTGGCAGCCACCTACCGCGAGCGGCTGGCCGATATCTCCTGGTTCATGCGGGTGCTCAACGAGTCCATCGCCCGCCAGGCCAACGTCGAGGACGGCGCGAAGGGGCGCTTCTGGGAAGGGCGCTTCAAGAGTCAGGCGCTGCTCGACGAGGCGGCGGTCCTCAGCGCCATGGCGTATGTCGATTTGAATCCCATCCGCGCCGGCATCGCCGAGACGCCGGAGGGCTCCGCGCATACCTCGGTGGCCGAGCGCATTGCCGGGCTGAAGCCCGAGAGCGAACCCGTGCCGGCGGGAGAGGGTGAAACGGCGCAAGCCGCGGCGCCCAACGTACCGGCCTGGTGCGATACCTTGCCGCTTTCGCCGCTGATGCCCTTCGATGCCACGGCGCAGCTGCCCAATGCCATCCCGTTCGGCCTGGAGGAGTATCTCGAGCTGGTCGAGACCACCGGCCGCTGCCAGCGAGCGAACAAGCGGGGGCTGATCGAGGAGCGGATGCCGCGGCTTCTCGAGCGGCTGAACATTGACCCCGAGGCCTTCATTTCCGCTTCCACCACGTTGCTCAAGCGCTTCGGCAGCGCCGTAGGCACGCCCGCCAGCCTTAGCGCCTGCTGCGCCGCCCGCCAGGCACGCCATCTGCGAGGCATGCGAGCGGCGCGAGAGATGTTCGAGCGGCGGGCGGCGTGACACTTCTTCAGTCGTAGGGGTGGCGCTGGAGTCGCGGCCGGTCATGGTAGACTGGCCGCAACTGAAAGGAGGGTGCATGGCCGCCAACCACCACGACACCGGCTACAAGGAGCTGTTCAGCTACCCGGAGTTCGTTCAGCAACTGATCGAAGGCTTCGCCCCGCCCGAGATCGCCGCGCTGATGGACTTCGCCACGCTCCAGAACCACAGCGGCCACTACATCACGCCGTTGTTCGAGGAGAAGTTCGAAGACGTGGTGTGGTCAGTGGAGATCACCTGGGAGGGAATGCCCCAGCGTGTCTTCCTCTATATCCTGTTGGAGTTTCAGTCCACGGTGGATCGCACCATGCCGATCCGGCTAATGCACTATGTCGCCTGCTTTTATAGCGAGCTACTCAAACAGAAGGTTGTCACCCCGGGTCAAGGCTTGCCGCCGATCTTGCCCATCGTGCTCTACAACGGCTCGAAACCCTGGACGGCCCCGCGGGATATCTTCGAGATGGTGCAGCCGGAACCGCCCGCGTTCCTGCGGGTCTATCAGCCACACATGCGCTACTATCTGATCGACGAAGGGCGCTACACTGACGAAGACTTGGGGCTGCGCCAGACCCGCTAAGCGGCGTGTTCAGCGTGGAAAACGCCGGCCAGAGCTGGGAAGCCCTGCAGCGCGCCGTGGACCGTGTCGTTGTTATCATCCGGGCCGATCCCAACAAGCAGCGCATCGACCGAATCATCACGCGTTGGCTCAAGCGCCACCTGCAGTGGCTTGGTGCCGAGCTCGATCTGGCACAGCTAAACAGCCTGGTAGAGGACAAGGACATGCTGGCAGAGAATTTAGAGAACTTGGTGAAAAAGGAACGGCAGGAAGGTCGTCAGGAAGGTCGTCAGGAAGGTCGCCAACAGGGCCGTCACGAAGGCATCGAGGGTACCCTGCGTAAGTTGATCGAGCTGAAGTTTGGTGGCGTGTCTGACTGGGCGGAAGAACGCCTGACGCAGGCCAGCGATGACCAGTTGGATGCGTGGGTCGGCAAGATCCTGACTGCGGGTACGCTGGAAGAGCTGTTCAGCGATCATTGAGTTATCGCCGGCCACCGGAGACAGCTCTCCTATCGATTTGCCCCTCAATCTCGGTTCACTTTTTCTTCCCGTTGACATTCCAGTCGAGGTGGCCATGACGCCGGACGAGCACCAGCAGGTCATCGATGAGCTTCAAGGCCTTATTGATGACACCCAGCAGACCATCGACCGCTTCGAAGCCACCGGCATGGAGGAGAAGTTGGCAGAAGACTACGAGAAGCTGCTGGCCATTCTTGATGATGCCGTGAAACAGCAGCGGGCGCATACCCTGGCGATGCTGAACTCGAGCGGCCTGTAGGGTGCTTGAGCGGTCTCCTAGCCAGATCGAAGGCATGTCTACCTGCCCAGTTTTACCCTTTATTCGTTTTACCTAAAGTTTTCATGCCTAATGCCGATAGGAAAATGGCCAGGTTGAGCCTGGCGTTTTCAATTCGCAACCAAGGAGCAAGGCATGAAAGGAAAGATGATGCATTTGAGTCGGCAGGGGAAGATTTTCGCAGCGCTGGTGCTGCTGCTGCTGATAACCGGCTGTGCCGCCAAGGCGCCTTCATCCGCCACTATGCAGGCTGAGCTGGCGGGCTTCGTGCTGCCGCAGGAGCCGCAGGAAAACGAAGGCATGGTGTACGTGGTTCGCCCGGAACTGAAGGGCACCCTGGTGCGCTTCAATGTGTTCCTCAACGACCAGCAGCCGTCATCGGAAGTGGGCCATACCCGTGGCAAGCAGCATATCTATTTCCCCGTGAGCCCCGGCCGCCACACCGTCTATTCGAAGGCCGAGAACTGGGCGTCGGTCGATATCGACGTGGCGCCGGGCGAGGTCGTCTTCCTGCGCCAGGAAGCGCGCATGGGGGTGGTCATGGCTCGCAACGCCCTGACGCAGATCGATGACCAGGAAGGCCGCTATTTCGTCAAGCAGACCCGGCTGGGTACGCTTGGGCAGTCGGCGGAAGAGTAATCCGCGCCGCGTAAGCCAATTCACCGCTTGCCGTGGTGCAGGCGGTGCATGTGGATGAGTTCACTGCCGAAACGCAGCGCTACCCGAGACCGGCCTCTCAACCTGTAGCTTCAGCAGCCCCTCGCAAGGGTCGCTGCGGTCGCGGTTCCGCCTGGCACCCTGATGAGCGTTATCGTGGACAGCTCGCCTGAACGCCTGCGGTGCTACACTGGCGCCTGCTGCATTGTCATGCCTGGAGGCGCCATGTCCACCGCCGCTCGCAAGAAACTGCCCATCGGTATCCAGACGTTTTCCGACATTCGTGAAGGCGGCTACTACTACGTCGACAAGACCTCGGTGATTCATCGACTGGTGGAAGAGGGGAAGTACTATTTCCTCTCGCGCCCGCGGCGCTTCGGCAAGAGCCTGCTGCTGGATACCCTGCGCTGCCTGTTCGAGGGGCGCGAGGCGCTGTTCGAGGGGCTCGATATCCATGACAAGTGGGACTGGCAGGTTCAGCACCCGGTGATTCGGCTGAGCTTCGCCGATGGGGTATTGACCAGCCGTGAAGCGCTGGATCGACATATTGAAGAATTGCTGCGCGCTGAAAAGGAACGACTGCAGCTCTCGCTGCAGAACACCTCCATCGCCGGTCAGTACCGAGAGCTCATCCAGCAGGCCCATGAGAAGTACGGCCAGCGCGTGGTGGTGCTGATAGATGAATATGACAAGCCGATTCTCGACAACTTATTGGAGCCGGGCGCGCCCGCGAGCTGCGCGAGGGGCTGAAGAACCTCTACAGCGTGCTCAAGGACGCCGACCCACACCTGGCCTTTGTGCTGCTTACCGGAGTGTCGAAGTTCAGCAAGGTAAGCCTGTTCTCGGGGCTGAATAACCTCAACGACATCACCCTTGATGCGCCTTACGCGTCGATCTGCGGGTATACCGATGCGGACATCGACACGGTGTTCGCCCCCGAGCTGCCGGGGCTTGAGCGCGACGAGATCCGCCGCTGGTACAACGGCTACCGCTGGGGCGGGCAAGAGGTCACTGCGGTCTACAACCCCTTTGACGTGCTGCTGCTGTTCCAGAAGCGCCAGTTCGGCGCCTACTGGTTCGAGAGCGCCACGCCTACCTTTCTGGTGGAGGTACTC
The DNA here is from genome assembly GCF_052439355.1 of Halomonas sp. E19. NCBI lineage: Bacteria > Pseudomonadati > Pseudomonadota > Gammaproteobacteria > Oceanospirillales > Halomonadaceae > Halomonas > Halomonas sp. E19. The sequence continues at coordinate 1,111,359 of NZ_JBNFWU010000001.1, forward strand.
AAGCAGCGTGGCATTTTCACCCCCGCGCTGGACCAGTGGGAGACCGAGCCTGATCTGCTAGGCCGCTTCGACGTGGACGATATCGCCACCGAGGCGCTGCTGTTCCAGACCGGCTATCTCACGGTGAAGAAGGTCGAGGAGCCGATGCTGGGCTATCGGCTCTACACCTTGGGTTTTCCTAATCAGGAGGTGGAAACCAGCCTCAACCTGGCATTGCTGCCAGTATTGGGGATGGAGAGCGCAACGCGTGAGCGCAAGACGTTGTTCACTCATCTGTGTGCCCATGACCTCGCAGGACTGGAAGCCCACCTCAAGGCACTCTATGCCGGTCTGCCGCACGACTGGTACCACAACAACCCCATCGCCCGTTACGAAGGCCACTATGCCAGCGTGTTCTACAGTCACTTCGCCGCGCTGGGCGTGAACGTGACGGTGGAGGATGCCAGCCACCACGGCAAGGTCGACATGACGGTGGACTTCGCCGGGCATATCTACCTGTTCGAGTTCAAGGTGGTGGAACAGCTGCCCGAAGGCAGCGCGCTTGCGCAGATCAAGGCCAAGGGCTACGCCGACAAGTACCGCGGCCAGGGCAAGCCAATTCATCTGGTCGGGGTGGAGTTTTCCCGCGAGCGGCGCCAGATCGTGGCGTTTGAGGTGGAGTCGCTTTAGTGCCGCTCCGTTGGCCGGCATCGTCGGCCATAGACGCTACCCCGCTGCTTGATATCCGCGAGCAGGTCGCGCCGTTTAAGGGCCCAGTCCCAATATTCACTCAGTACTGTCAATTCGAACTCGTCACTGTCGAGGCCACGGTGCCACAACCGCTGTCCGCGGGTCACGACCTGATGCTGGAGTATGGTGGAAGCCTGGCGCAGGTCGATCACGTCGACATCATTGCCTAGCCGTGACCTTACCCCTGGAGCTGTGCCTGGGCAAACGCCAGCAGCCGCTGGTAGTCGCGCTGGCGGATGATGCTCTCCACGATGCCGGCATCCAGATTCAGGTAGTCATGAACCAAGGCATTGCGCAGGCCGATGACCTTGTTCCAGGGTGTGCCGCTGTCATCGTGACCAAGGCGGTGCAGCTTGGCGAAGGCCTGCCTTGCGTCGCTGGGCACCGCCTGCCCCAGCGCTTTCAGGCGTTGCTTGGTGATGCCGATACAGGCCTCGGTCAGCAGCTGCAGGTTGCGTTCGGCGGCCCGGTAGAGTAGTGGGCTCAGTCCACCGGGTTGCGCGGCGGCCTGCGATAGCTGCTCCAGCTCCTCTGCGAGGGTCGCCAGGTGCTCCCGCATCGCGTCGATATATTCGTGTTCCATAGGAGGTAGGCTCGTTCGATCAGGCGAAATGGCGCTGATGGTAGAGGTGGTCGATTTCCCACATGGAGCCGATGCGCTGCTCCTCTCGGATCACCCGCAGGCGATCGTTGGCCTGCAGCACGCGCCCGGTGCGGATGATCACATGCGCCAGGGGCAGCGGCGCCAGGTTGATGTCGACGATGGAAAGCTGGCCCTCTGGTAGCCCCAGGGCATCTTGCCAGGCCTGCGCCAGCAGCTCCGGGCGCAAGCGTCGCTCCAGCGGGTCTGTCTCAAAATTGCGGAACCCGACGGCCAGGTCGTAGTCGCTGCGGGGTGTCGCGGTGCCCTTGGCCCGCGAGCCATAGAGCCAAAGTACGGCGATTTCGTCGCTGCGGGCCGCCAGTTCGGCCAGGGCATCCTGAAGGTTGGTAGAATCCTGCATGGGTCCTGCCTTTAATCGGCTAGCAAGCTGGCGTCAGTGTAGCATTCGCGGAAGTGAGGCGTTATCAGGGACGGCTTGCGTGAACGCCTGCGGTGCTACACTGGCGGCCTGCCGCACCGTCATGCCTGGAGGCGCCATGTCCGCTGCCGCTCGCAAGAAACTGCCCATCGGTATTCAAGCCTTCGATAAGCTTCGCGAAGGGGGCTATTACTATGTCGACAAGACGCCCCTGCTTCATCGTCTGGTGGAGGAGGGGGCTACTACTTCCTCTCGCGCCCGCGGCGCTTCGGCAAGAGCCTGCTGCTGGATACTTTGCGCTGCCTGTTTGAGGGCGCGAGGCGCTATTTGAAGGGCTCCATATCCACGACAAGTGGGACTGGCAGGTTCAGTACCCAGTGATTCGGCTAAGCTTTGCCGATGGGGTGATGCAGAGCCGCGAAGATATCGACAAGCGAATTCGTTACTTGCTACGTCAAAATCGAGAGCGGCTGCAGATCGACGCAACTCAGGCGGAAGACATCCCGGGGGAGTTTGCCGACCTGATTTCCGGCGCCCACGAAATGTATGGCCGGCGCGTGGTGGTGTTAGTCGATGAGTACGACAAGCCAATTCTCGACAACTTATTGGAGCCCGAGCGCGCCCGCGAGCTGCGCGAGGGGCTGAAGAACCTCTACAGCGTGCTCAAGGACGCCGACCCGCACCTGGCCTTCGTGCTGCTTACTGGGGTGTCGAAGTTCAGTAAGGTGAGCCTGTTCTCGGGGCTGAATAACCTCAACGACATCACCCTCGATGCGCCTTATGCGTCGATCTGCGGTTATAGCGACCAAGATATCGACACGGTGTTCGCCCCCGAGCTGCCGGGGCTTGAGCGTGACGAGATCCGCCGCTGGTACAACGGCTACCGCTGGGGCGGGCAAGAGGTCACTGCGGTCTACAACCCCTTTGACGTGCTGCTGCTGTTCCAGAAGCGCCAGTTCGGCGCCTACTGGTTCGAGAGCGCCACGCCTACCTTTCTGGTGGAGGTGCTCAGGCAGCGTGGCATATTCACCCCCGCGCTGGACCAGTGGGAGACCGAGCCTGATCTGCTAGGCCGCTTCGACGTCGACGATATCACTACCGAAGGCTTGCTGTTCCAGACTGGCTATCTCACGGTGAAGAAGGTCGAGGAGCCGATGCTGGGCTATCGGCTCTACACCTTGGGTTTTCCTAACCAGGAGGTGGAAACCAGCCTCAACCTGGCATTGCTACCAGTATTGGGGATGGAGAGCGCAACGCGTAATCGCAAGACGTTGTTCACTCATCTGTGTGCCCATGACCTCGCAGGACTGGAAGCCCACCTCAAGGCACTCTATGCCGGTCTTCCGCACGACTGGTACCGCAACAACCCCATCGCCCGCTACGAAGGCCACTATGCCAGCGTGTTCTACAGTCACTTCGCCGCGCTGGGCGTGAACGTGACGGTGGAGGATGCCAGCCACCACGGCAAGGTCGACATGACGGTGGACTTCGCCGGGCATATCTACCTGTTCGAGTTCAAGGTGGTGGAACAGCTGCCCGAAGGCAGCGCCCTGGCGCAGATCAAGGCGAGGGGCTACGCCGACAAGTACCGCGGCCAGGGCAAGCCGATTCACCTGGTCGGGGTGGAGTTTTCCCGCGAGCGGCGCCAGATCGTGGCGTTCGAGGTGGAGTCACTGCAGGCAAGTTAGAAGGCGGCAGGGGAGTTGCCGCCTGTGTTGCTGCGCGGGGCGATCAGCGGGCGGGGTTGAGCTCGGTGATCTTCAGCGTGGCGGGCTGCATTTGGTTGCTGCCGTGCACGCCGACCCAGATGTTGTACATGCCGTTCTGCGGGTTCTGGAACATTACCAGCGGGTTCAGGCCGATGAAGTCGTCGTTGCAGTACCAGCGGCCGTCCGGTGCGTTGATCACCAGGGTGGTGTCGCTGCTGGCCTCGACGGTGATATAGAGCGGCAGGCTGCCTGGGGTATAGTGCAGGTCGACATCGGGGGCGCTGCCCATGATGAAGCCGGTGCAGCCCGGCCCGAGCTTGCCGTTCACCTCCGTGGAGCCTCCCGCCTGCAGGTTCAGTTCCCAGGGTCAGGGGTGAAGCCGGCCGCAAGGTGATGGCTCCCGTAGCTGGGCGAGGCCGACCAGTCGGGCTCCTGGGCGGTGGCGCTGCCGAATGCCAGCGCGGTGCCGAGGCCCAGCGCCATGATGCCCGTGCGGGCTGAGAAAGAGGGTAGGTTGCGGTTCACTGTGGAGTTCCTGCGTGAAGGCGCCGGGCGCCTGGAAGGATCGGCAGGGTTCTTCCGCCCCGCCTGATGGCTCGAGGTAGAATACGGGCAAATGCCCTTGATTGAGAAGGGCGCATATAGCGCCGGGAGCCTTACCTTGCCGAGTATCGATGTGGTGCTGGAACTCTCTGCCGAGGCCTGCCTGGCCCACTACGAGGGGCGGGCGGGGCTGGTGCTGGCACGCAGCCTGGATGGCCGGCGGGTGCGCTTTCCCGCCGAGGCGCTGCGCCGGGTGGTCACCCGGGAGGGGTGCACGGCACCTTTCGCCTGGTCTTCACCGCAGAAGGCCGTTTTCAGGCTATAGAGCGGCTGACTTGAATTGGCAATAGCCCTATCCTTGTCGCGCGTCGACTCTCGCACCCTCGTGATGTTTCGATTCGTCTGATATACAACAAGAAGCGATTTATCGGCTTTCGCCACGCGGCCATGTGCCGCACTCCTTCCTGCAGGCCACTTCATGCGCTATAGCCAACCGCAAGACCCGAGCCACTATCAGAACCGCCGCCTGGATGTGCTGGCCGAGCCGCCGGAAGTCGGCCACGAGCTGTTCGTCGGGCTCAGCGCCCTGCGCGACACGTTGAGTAGCCGCCACCATTCCCGCGACTTCGCCTTTGCCCACGCCCGCTACCTGCGCAGCCGAGTGCTGGCGCTGGGGCTGATTTTGCGCTGCTGTCGCCGCTGTGGATCGTGGTCGACTCCCTGGTGCTGCCTTCAGAGCTGCTGCGCTACACCCTGGTCGGCCGAATCGTGCTGATGCTGGGGCTGGTGGCGGTGCTGCTGCTGGCATACACCAGCGGCGAGCGCATCCGCCGCATTCGCTTCAGCGCCGGCATGCTGCTGGCGCTGCCGGCGGGGTTCTACCTGCTGGTGTTGCTCATGCTGCCGCCCGACCAGGCGCAGAACCTGGTCGGCTACGGTTTCATCCCGTTCCTGCTGGTGGCGGCGCTGAGCGTCTTCCCTTCACGCTGCTGGAGTCGCTTGCGGCGGGCTTGGCCATGCTGGGGCTGCTGGCCTTTTCGCAGCAGATGGATGCCACCTGGCTGACCGGTCGCGGCGTCGAGAGCCTGTGGTTGCTCTCCAGCCTGCTGATGGTGTCGTTGGCGGCCAATCACTTCCAGCTCAGCCTGCTGCTGCGGCTCTATCGCCAGGCCACTCACGACCCGCTGACGGGCCTGTTCAACCGCGGCGCGTTGGAAGTGCACCTGACCAAGATCCAGGCCTGGCAGCGGGAAACCCAGGGTCAGGCGGAAGCCGGCGCCGTGCCCTGTTCGCTGCTGATGTTCGACCTGGACAACTTCAAGCTCATCAACGACACCCACGGCCATTCGGTGGGCGATACGGTACTGTGCCGCTTTGCCGAGGTGCTCATTGGTCAGACCCGCAAGCACGACTGCACCGCACGCTACGGCGGCGAGGAGTTCGTAGTACTGCTGGTAGGCAGCGGCACGGCGCGGGCGGTCGAGGTGGCGGAGCGTATCCGGGTGGCGGTGGAAAACCATGCCTTCTATAGCCGCGACAGCCAGCGCATACCTGTGACCAGCAGCATCGGCGTGACCCGCCTGTGTGAGGATGAACCGCCCCAAGAGGCGCTGAAGCGCGCCGACGAAGCCTTGTACCGGGCCAAGCATGCCGGCCGTAACCGTGTCGAATTGATCGACGCGCCCTGCGCTTGAGCAGGTCAAGTTTTCGCCGCACCTGCCGATATGACTCTCATGTTTCTCGGGGAGTCTAGGCGGTATGCCCAATAATACGCAGCAGGTGGCGCGACACACGTGGCTGGTTCTGGTGCCGGTGCTGCTGCTGGCCATGGGGCTTATCAACGGCCTGGCCGGCTGGTACCTGCCCGGCGAGTGGCAGCCTTCCGCTGCCAGCCTGCCGGTGATGACGCTGGTAGGAGGCGGCCTGCTGGCTGCCACCCTGCAGCGCGTGCGTCTGGCGCAGGGCTGCGGCGTGCTGCTGCTGGGTCTTGGTCTTTCTTCCCCCTGGCGGCTCTGCTGCCCTCGCTGGCGGATTTCCTGATGCTGGGGGCGGCGCCGTTTTCACCGGCTGCCAGCATCGCCTTGCTGATGGCATCGGCCTGCCTGATGGGCGGAACCGCCACCCCGCGGGCGCGCCTCGGCTGGTTCTGGGTCGGTATCGCGATTTGCCTGATCGGTGCGCTGAGCGTCTTGAGTGTTGTATGGCCGCATCTGGTGATACCCAGCCCCTGGGGCCAGGCCTTTACCACCCCCTTCACCGCACTTCCCGCGTTGCTGTGCGGCACTGCCATGCTGCTGCTGAGCCGACGTTCCGCCGCGCCATTGGCGCTGAATCGCGCCGCGGTACTGGCGCTGGTGGGCGGCGTGCTGGCCAGCAGCCTGGCCTGGTATGCGCTCACCTGGCAGCAGGCCGACGCCCAGCGCCGCCATGCCGCCGAGCTGCTCATCCACTTCAAGGGAGCGAGCGAGCGCGCGGTGGACGGCCAGCAGCGCAGCCTGCAGCGCCTGGCCGAACGCTGGGCCAACCTTGGCGGGCTTCCCCGGCGTCCTACCGTGCTACGGAATCGACGACCTATTTTCGCGACATGCCGGAACTGCTCTCGCTCTACTGGCAGGCCCAAGACGAGACCTTCGGCCCGGGACGCGACCGTGACGCCGAGCTGCGCCTGCCGGAGTGGGTACAGCTTGGCGACGCCTGGCTGCTCGACTGGCTGGCGGTAGGCGGTCCTTACCCCGCTGGGTGCTGCCCGACAGGGACCGGCCCGAATTGACCCTGGTGGTGGTGCCACTGCCCGAGCCTGCTGCCGGCCGGGTAGTGGCCCTGGTTGATCTGCGCCGTCTCGTCGAGAGAGAGCTGTCTGTGCTGGTCACGAGTTATCGTCAAATCTGGTGGATGGCGATCAGGCCGCATTCCTGTCTGATTGATCAACTACTTGCTCCCCGTCCTGGAACTTGACGTTGCTGACGACCAGTTCCAGCTTCTGGAAGTGCTTGATCCTCCTCCATCGCTTTTGAGCGCTCTGGAGCAGCTTGAAGACCATCGCCAGGGTCGTCGCCCGGGAGCCGCAGTTCCGGCTCCGTTTGGTCCTCAGGCGGACCGTGGCGAAGGTCGACTCGATCGGGTTGGTGGTGCGGATATGCACCCAGTGCTCTGCCGGGTAGTCGTAAAACGCCAGCAGCTCGTCCCGGTCCTTGGCCAGGCACCCCATCGCCTTGGGGTACTTGGCCTCGAAACGCTTCACCGTGCGATCGAAGGCCCTGTGTGCCTCGTCGCGGGTCTCGGCCATCCAGATGTCATGGAGGTCCGCCTTGACTTTGGGCTGCACCGATTTTGGCAGTTTGTTCAGCACGTTGGCCGTCTTGTGGACCCAGCAGCGCTGATGGTCGGTTTCCGGGTAAATCTTGCTCAGCGCCGCCCAGAACCCCATGGCACCGTCACCCACTGCCAGCTTGGGAGCCTGGGCCAGGCCACGCTCTCGTAGCCCTGTCAGCAAGGTCTCCCAACTGGCCGCCGACTCGCGAAAGCCGTCCTCGACGGCCACCAGCTCCTTGCGGCCCTGCTCGGTGACGCCAATGATCACCAGCAGGCACAGGCGGTCACCCATGCGGACGTTGCTATACACACCGTCGGCCCACCAGTAGACGTAGTGTCGGTCGGCGAGGTCCCGCTTCCTCCACTCGGTATGCTCGTCTTCCCACTGCTTCTTGAGCCGTGACACGGTGTTGGCCGACAGACCCTTGGCCTGGTCGCCGAGCAGCGCCGCCAAAGCCTCCTGGTAGTCGCCGGTAGAGATCCCTTCAGGTAGAGCCAGGGGATCAGCTCCTCGATGCTGCGGGCCCGCTTCAGGTAGGGCGGCAGCAGACTGCTGTTGAAGCGAGCGCCACCACCGCTACGGTCGCGCACCTTGGGCACCTGCACGCTGACATCCCCGACCCCGGTCTGGACGGTGCGCTCGGGCAGGTAGCCGTTGCGGACCACCGCTTGGCGCCCATCATCGAGCCGCTGGTCGGCGTACTGTGCCAGGAAGGTGGCCAGTTCAGCCTCGACGGCCTTGGCGATCAGGTCACGGGCACCTTGACGAAGCAGCTCGTGCAGCGGGTCAGTGACCGGGGGTTCTGGTTGTGAAAGAGCCCGGAGGGTAGAATCCGTCATGGCGTATCCACTCATGTTGATTGAGATCTTGGTCGTGATCAATCAACAGGATACGCCACCCTTCCTACCTCCTCCCATACACCAGAAATCACCATAGCTCGCTGGTCACCCCGCTGGCGCTTACGGTGTGGCGCAACGATGTAACCTTGGTCGACAACCGCCAGGCCCAGGCGGGCGCGGGGCGTCTATTGCATAGCACGTCCATCGTGCTGCCCGGCGGCGTGAGGCTGCTGGTTCAGGCGCACGACGCCCAGCCGGCCCTGGTATCGCTGGCCGCACTGATGCCGCTCAGCGTGGCCCTGGGCGGGCTGCTGCTGAGCTACCTGCTGGCGTTCAGCCTTGGCATGGCCAGCCTGGGCAGGCGGCGTTCGCTGGCCTTGGCGCAAGCGCAGCGCTACCTGCGCGCGCAGCAGCGCGTGCAGGCCATGATCGCCCGTGACCAGCCGCTGGCCGACACGCTCAAGGCCGTGTGTCGCCTGGTGGAAGCCCAGGCGCCAGGGGCCATCGCCTCGATCATGCTGTGCGACGAAACCGGCACGCTGCTGAGCAAGGTGTACACGGTGTCACTGCCCGAAAGCTGGTGCCAGTCACTGCGCGATGTGCGCATCGGCCCGGGCAACGGCGCCTGCGGGCGCGCCGCCTACCTGCGCCAATTCGTGGTCTGCGCCAACATCGCCGAGGACGCGAAGTGGCGTGGCTACCATGCCGTGGCGGAGGCGCATGGCCTGCGCGCCTGCTGGTCTTATCCGGTGATGGCCAGCGACGGCCGCCTGCTGGGCACCTTCGCCATCTATTCCGCGCAGCCAGGCGAACCTCAGCGCAGCGACCGGCGGCGCATCGTCGAGGCGGCGGAGCTGGTGTCGCTGGCGGTGGAGCGCGAACAGAACCGCCGTGCGCTGCGGGAAAACGAGCAGCGCTACCGTTCGCTGTTCACCTACCATCCGGATGCGGTGTTCTCGCTGGACCTGGCAGGTCGCTTCGTCAGCGCCAATGCGGCCTGCTCCGAGGTGACGGGCTACCGGCTGGAGTCGCTGATCGGCCAGCACTTCGATGCCTTGATCGAGCCGGCCGACCGCGAGCGCCTGCGCGGTCAACTGCGTGCTGCGGGGAGGGGAGGCGTTTCGCTATTCGCTCACGGTGTCGCACGCCGAGGGACACAGCGTCTATCTCGACCTGACCAATCTGCCGATGGTGGTCGAAGGCAAGGTGATCGGCTACTACGGCATCGCCAAGGACATGACCGAGCGCCACCGCCGAGACACCGAGCTGCGCATTCTGCAGCGCAGCGTGGAAGCCAGCATCAACGGCATCGTCATCGCCGATGCGCGCGCGCCCGGCCTGCCGATGATCTATGCCAACGAGGCGTTCGAGCGCATCACCGGCTACCGGCGCAGCGAGATCATCGGGCAGGGCTGCAGCGTGCTGCAGGGCAGGAAACCGACCCGCAGGCCATCGATCAGATGCGCCGCGCCTTGGCCGAGCAGCGTGAGCTCAGCGTCACCCTGTGCAACTACCGCAAGGACGGTACGCCGTTCTGGAACAACCTCTACCTGGCGCCGGTGCGCGACTTCTCCGGCGAGGTCACCCACTTCGTCGGCGTGCTGCACGATATTTCCGAGCGTAAGGCCTACGAGGCGAAGCTCTCCTACCACGCCAGCCACGACGCCCTGACCGGGCTGGCCAACCGCGCCCTGTTCGAGGACCGCCTGCTGCACGATGTCCAGTTGGCCCGGCGCCACGGCCGCCAGCTGGCCGTGCTGTATGTCGACCTGGATGACTTCAAGCCGATCAACGACAGCCTGGGCCACGAGGTGGGCGACAAGGTGCTGATCGACGTGGCCCGGCGCGTGGCGAAGGAGCTGGACCCCGGCGATACGCTGGCCCGCTTCGGTGGCGACGAGTTCGTGATCCTGCTGCCGGAGCTGCGCAGCGAAGACGCCGCCCTGAGGCTGGCGGAGCGGTTGCTGGCCTGCATCGGACGGCCCTTCCGCGTGGAGGAGCATGAGTTGTATATCGGCGCCAGCGTGGGCGTCGCCTTCCTCAAGGAGGAGCTGGCGAACCCCGTCGAATTGATCCAGCAGGCCGACATGGCGATGTATCGTGCCAAGCAGAAGGGCCGCAACGCCTGGGAGTGCTATACCCGCGAAATCAATGCCGAGGTGAGTTCGCGCATGGCGTTGCGCAACGACCTGCAGGAGGCGATCGAGGCGGGCGACTTCGAGCTGCACTACCAGCCGCTGCTGTGGGCAGAGGATGCGTCGGTGGCCGGGTTCGAGGCGCTGGTGCGCTGGAAGCATCCGGTAAAGGGCTATCTCTCGCCGGGGCTGTTCATCCCGCTGGCCGAGGAGACCGGGCAGATCGCCCCGATCAGCGAGTGGGTGCTGCGCCAGGCCTGCCGTGACATGCGCCGCCTGGGCAATGAGGGCTACGGCCGGTTTCGCGTCGCGGTCAATCTGTCGCCGCTGCAATTCCATCGGCCCAACTTCCTCGACAAGCTCAAGCGAGCGCTGCTGGAAACGGGGCTTGAGCCGGACTATCTCGAGCTGGAGCTGACCGAAGGCATTCTGATGAACGACACCGCGGCGGCGGTGGCCACCCTGCACCAGCTGCGCGACATGGGCGTGGAAGTCTCCATCGACGATTTCGGTACCGGCTACTCCAGCCTCAGCTACCTGAAGCAGCTGCCGATCGGCAAGATCAAGATCGATCGCAGCTTCATCAGAGAGGTAACCACCAATCCCCACGACAGCGCCATCGTGCAGGGCATCATCTCCATGGCGCATCACCTGGGGCTCGAGGTGGTGGCGGAAGGCATCGAGGAGGCCGAGCAGCGCGATTTCCTCGCGGCGCATGGCTGCGACGTGCTGCAGGGCTTCTACTTCGCCAAGCCGATGCCACTGGATCAGCTGCGCGCCTACCTGGAACGACAGGGCTATCGCCCGGCAGAGGCTAAAGTTGCCTTCCAGCCAGCCGATAGATGAGTGCCTTTCGCCCGGTTCTCTCGGGCGGCGCGCAGGAGGGAAGAGAGATGCAACCAAGGGGTGAGCGATAAGCATGGAGCCGCACCAGGATGACTTCATACGGGTGACCAGCCCGGGCGAGATCGAGGCGCTGCTGGATCAGCTGATCCAGCCGGGTGGCGCTTCGCTGCTGCTCGATGCCCCCGAGAGCGCGCCGCTGCCCGTGGTGGTCATGGAGCAGCAGCCTGGCGAATCGCTCACCGTCGATCTTTCCGCCATCCGCGAAGTGGTGGGTGAGCTCAAGCGTGGGCTGGGGTTTCGCCTGCTGGGGCAGTTCCAGGGCAAGATGATTCGCACGCCTTCCCTCAAGGCAATGAGCCTCGATGCCGAGCAGGGCCGTACGATCGGCTACTGCGAGTACCCCTTTACCTGGAAGAGCTGCAGCGCCGTGAAGCCTACCGCGCACGCCTGCGCCTGGGCATGGAGGTCGGCGCCATCCTGCGTAGCGCAGTGACGGACAGCGAAGCCTCGGCGCAGGGCGATCTCAAGGATCTGTCGCAGGAGGGCTGCCTGCTCGAACTGCCGGCTTCTTCCGCCGCCCTGCTGACCGACGGCCTGCTGTTCGAGATCGAGTTCTGCTTCCCCAACGGCACCCGCTTCACGGTCAAGGCGGTGCCGCGCCACAAGCAGGCAGACGCCGACCGGCAGACGCTCAAGGTGGGCTTCAAGTTCGATGCCTGCACCGCCGACCAGGAGCGCAAACTGTGGTTTTTCGTGCGCGAGATCGAGCGCGAGGCGAAGCGCTACGGCGAGGAGGCCGACGTCGGCCGCCTGCCGTCGATGCTGTTCCAGAGCCAGTCGGCCGCAGTCGCGCCGCCGGTAAGCCGGCGCAACCTGTTGAACTACCCCACGCCGATGGCGCGGCGCCTGGCACGGGTGGCGGGCTACCTCGATGCGCAACTGCTGGAGCTGCAGCAGGGCGATGAGGTGGACTCGGTGCAGCTCTCGCGGCATGCCGACATGCTGCTGCAGCTGGCCGAGGAGGACATCGAAGCGCTGCAGTTCGCCACGCGCTGCTTGGTGCAGGAGCCGCTGCTGGTGCGCCACGGCCTGGCCGTGGCCGTGCACATGCTGGCGCTGGCCGGCAGCAACGCCGTGCCGCGCGACGTGCGCAAGGCGCTGGCGGCCAGCGCCATGATCCATGACCTCGGCAAAGGGCTGCTGCCGGGTGAACTGCTGGCGGCGCCGTCGCTAGAGCCCGCTGAGTTCGCCCGGCTCAAGACCCACGTGGAACTGCTGCAGCAGCGGCTGGGTCGCTGCCAGTGGCTTTCGCCCGCGGTCGTCAAGGCGGTAGTGGTCGGCTCCAACGAGCGTCTCGACGGCAGCGGCTATCCGACCGGCGCTTCTGCCAAAGGGCTTTCCGAACTGGCGCGCATGAGCGCCGTGGTCGACGTGGTGGACGCCATGCGCCGCAGCCGGGCCGACCGCCCGGCCTGGCGCATCGATGCGGTCTATCGTCACCTGCTGCACTCTCCGCACCTGTTCGATCCGCGCTGGGTCAAGCGCTACGTGCAGCGCTTCGGGCTGCGCCCGGTGGGTTCGCTGGTGCGTTTCTCTGGCGGTGCGCTGGCCTGGGTGCAGCGGCTCGATCAGCAGGGCAAGCCGTTCCAGGTACAGCTGACCGATGCAATGGTGCCGCCCGGCGAAGCCCTGGGCGAGGTGCTGCGCGGCGATGTCACCGCTCGCCTGGGTGACATGGTGGAAGAGCTGGCGGTGTCGACCTGAGTGCTGGGCGGAAGGCGTCGTCTAAAGTGGGTGCGCCTGCTGCCGATATAGCGAAATAACCCTTGGAATGCGGGCTTTTCACCGGAACTCATGGCGCGAAGCCTGCCAGAATAGTGGCATCAAGAAGGAAGCGTCATGGCTACGATAAGCTCGCTAGGCATTGGTTCAGGGCTCGATCTCAACGGCCTGCTCGATCAGCTCAACGCCGCCGAGCGTGGCAAGCTGGCGCCCATCAAACGGCAGCAGCAGAGCCACCAGGCCAAGATCTCGGCCTACGGCAAGCTGCAGAGCGCCTTGAACAAGCTGCAGGAGTCGGCGGCCAAGCTCAACGACCCGAAGTTCTTCCAGAGCGTATCGAGCAACGTGACCGGCAGCGGGGTCAAGGCGGCGGCAAGCGGCGAAGCCCAGCCGGGGCGCTTCGACGTAAAGGTGCAATCGTTGGCGCGGGCGCAGAGCCTGGCGACCGGTGGGTTCGCCGAGGCCGCCAGGTTCGATGCCGGCAGCCTGAAGATCGAGTTGGGCGGGCGGGATACGCCGCTGGATATCAAGATTGCCGCGAACAGTTCGCTCAAGGATATTCGTGACCAGATCAACGCGGCCAAGGGGGCGTCAGCGCCTCCATCGTCAACGATGGCAGCGCGGAGCATCCTTCCGGTTGGTGCTGACCAGCACCAAGACCGGTACCGAAGCCGCCGTGACCGGCATGCGCTTCGAGCTGGCGGGCGGTGGTACCGATGCACGCTTCGACTTCGCGCCGCCTACGCCCGGCGAAGAGGGCGACGAATACCCGGCGGAATATGTTGGCCTGCGCCAGACCGTTGCCGCCGCCAATGCCAACCTGCTGGTGAACGGTATCGCCATCGTCAGCCAGACCAATCGCGTGGAAGGCGCCATCCAGGGGTGACGCTGGACCTTGAAGAGGTGACGGGGGATGGCAGCAAGACCACGGTGGTAGTGGAGCGTAACACCCTGGCCATCCGCGAAGCGGTGGGTGGTTTCGTCAAGGCCTACAACGACCTGCGCAAGACGGTCGGCGAGTTGACCATGTTCAATGCCGACACCGGGGCGGCCGGCGAGCTGCTCGGCGACGGCGCACTGCGTACCGTGGAGTCGCGTCTGCGCGGCGTGCTCAGCGGCGGGGTGGGGGAAGGTCAGTTTCGCATGCTGTCGGACATCGGCATTTCGCTGCAGCGCGACGGTACGCTGAAACTCGACGAACAGAAGATGAGCGGCATCGTGGCCAGCGACCCCCAGGCCCTTTCCGTGTTCTTCGCCGGGGAAGACAAGTCGGGCGGGCTTGCCGGCAGGCTGGGCGATACCCTGGATCAGGTGCTGCGCGACCGCGGCCTGCTGGACAACGCCAAGCGCGGCCTGGAATCGCGTATTTCGGGGCTCAAGGATCGCTACGAGCGCATGGAGCGCAGCATCGAGCAAACGATCCAGCGCTATCGGGTTCAGTTTGGCCAGCTCGATGCCATGATCGCCAACATGAATCAGGTCAGTGACTACCTTTTCCAGCAGTTCGACATCATGAACGCCCAGTTGGGGCGCAAGAAATAGCGGCTGCTGACGGTATGAGCCGCTGCAAAAGAAGCCAGAACCACAGGAGAGTTTCGCCATGACAGCCATGCGAGGAGCCGCCAACTATGGCCGTGGCGCCGGCGCCTATGCGCGCGTTGGTGTGGAAAGTGCCGTGATGTCCGCAAGCCCGCATCAGCTGATCGTGATGCTGTTCGATGGCGCCCAGGGCGCGATTCGGGCGGCGCGCATTCACCTGCAGGCGGGCAATGTCGCCGAGAAGGGCAAGGCCATCTCCAAGGCGCTCGATATCGTCAACAACGGCCTGGCGGCGGCGCTTGATACCGAGAAGGGCGGCGAGATCGCTGAGCGGCTCGGCTCGCTCTACGATTATGTGGCGCGCCTGCTGCTGGCGGCCAACCTGCACAACGACGTGGAAAGCCTCGATCAGGCGGAAAGGCTGCTGGAAGATGTCGCCTCGGCCTGGCGCGAGATTGGCGGCACGGGAGCGCAGAGCTGAGATGGCCATGTCCACTGCCGGGGTGGTGCTCGATGGTTATAGGCGCCTCAGGGAGCAGGTGGCGGCCATGCTGGTGCTGGCCGAGACCGGCGACTGGGACGCGCTGATCGAGCAGCAGGCTGATTATCTGCAGCTTGTCGACCGGCTGCGGCAGCTCGACGTTGAGGTGACGCTTGGCGACGATGACATGGTACGCAAGGCCGAACTGCTGGAAGCCATCCTGACCGACGACCTTGCCATTCGCGAGCAGCTGATGGCGCGTCGCAGCGAACTGGGTCGGCTGATGGACAGTGGCCGCCGCCAGCGCGACCTGCATCGCAGTTACGGCAAGCAGGCGGCGGTGGTGGTCGACGCTAGCGACAAGTTCGGTACGGGAACCCCGTGAGCGGCATCACGCCGCTATTGGATACGTTGCTGCACCAGGTGCTGGGCAAGCGCGTCGACATTCCCACGCCTCGCGATCTCAACGAGCCGGTGCGGCCGGTGGCGGCCGGCGAGGGGCCGCGCGCCCTGCACAGTGACTCGCGGCTGGAAGGGCGGCGGCCTGCGCCACTGCCCGCCCAGGGAGCCGCCGCTGCGCCCCAGCGCGAGATAGCCGCTCGCCCGGCAGCAGACGGGGGCCATGCGCCGGCTTCCGCCCAGACGCACTTCAGTCCTTCCGGGCGCACCATCGCCGATTTGCTGATTCGCTTTCCCGCCCCGCCCTCCGTGTTGACCAGCCCCGCGGCGCTGATGCGGGAGGGTGAGCCCCCGCAGGCCGCTACGCTGGCGGCGCGCCTGCAGGGCAGCGTGCGGGACAGCGGGCTGTTCTACGAGGCCCATCTGTCGCGCTGGTATCGCGGCGAGGTGAGCCGCCAGCAGCTCGAGCAGGAGCCGCAGATGTGGCGCACCTTGCGCTTCACTCCGGTGGCGACCGCCGCCCAGGCCGCCGCCGCGCAGGCCACCACCGTCCAGACCGCTGCCGCGTTTGGGCAGGTGACAGCGCCGGCGGGGGCGCTCCGCTGACGCCTTCCGCTGTGGTGGCGACGGCGACGCTGGAGGCGTCACGACAGGCGTCACGGCTGGGTGAGGGGGAGCCATGCTGGATTCCGGCCGGTCTTCCGCCCGGCCGCTGGAGGTTCCGTCGCGGATGGGCATGCCGGGGGCGAGCCCGGGGCCAAGCCAGGATTAGCCTCGACGGAGGCTCAGCCGCCCGCGGGGCGTGAAGCGCTTGAGGCTTCCCACCGGGTTCGAGGAGGCGCAGAGCCGGTGCATGAAAGCCTGCAGGGGCTGGTGCGCCACCAGCTCGAAATGCTGGTCACGCCGGTGCTGCGCTGGGAGGGGGACGTGTGGGCCGGCATCTTTCTCGCGCTGGTGGTGAACGTGCCGCCGGGCGCCAGGCGCGAGGAGGAGAAAGACCAGGACGACGGCGACGAGCCGGGAGGCGAGGCCTGGCATTCCGAAATGACGCTGCGCGTGCCCAGCCTGGGCGATATCGGCGTGGCGATGTGGCTGCAGGGCACGCAGCTGCGGCTAGAGCTGAGCGCTTTCGATACTGCCTTGCGGGATAGACTCGAACGCGAAGCGGGCCTGCTGGAGCAGCGCCTCCAGGATGTCGGCCTTACTCGGGTGCTGATCGACGTGCGGCGCAGCGAGAGGTCGGGCGAAGGCCGCGGCGAGGAATGGGGAAATGGCTGATTCGAAACCCGAGCGGCGGCGTCAGGCCGTTGCCCTGGCGTATCGCGAGGGCGACGATGCCCCGCGGGTGCTGGCCAAGGGCTATGGCGACATGGCGGAGCGGATCCTCGCGGAGGCGAAGCGCCAGGGAATCTACGTACATGACGCCCCGGAGCTGGTGTCGCTGCTGATGGGGCTCGACCTGGATGAGCGAATACCGCCGCTGCTGTATCAGGTCATTGCCGAGCTGCTGGTTTGGGTCTACGAGCTGGAGCAGGGTGAGAAAGGTAAAAATTTGTAAAAAAATGTATCCAAAAAATCGCCTGGGTCATGAGACGCGCGGATTGTCAATTGTGCAGCGTTGCTTTTTTCTCTCGTAAACCCAACGGGTTACAGGCTTAATAAAAAAGTATTGATCTACGTCGAACGTTGACTGGGCGTTCTGATGCTTTTGGCTGGTTGGCAATTCCTGTTTCTTAACGTCACAATCCGTTTCGATTCCGTTGGCGCCGCATGATGCCCTGGTATGAGCCCTTGGCTCACGGGCTCTACCGCCGGTGAACATCGGAACGTAACGACAAAACGATAGGACACGCGCCAGGCCGCGTGCAGGGAACAGTCAATGAAAGCCATGAACTATCTGGACGAGATCCAGGAGCTCAACCTTGCTTACCTTCTGTTGGCTCAGCGGCTGCTGAATGACGATCGCGCGGCGGCCATGTTTCGCCTCAAGGTCGACGAAGAGACCGCCGACCTGCTGGTGTCGCTCAGCGCAAGCCAGCTGACCCGCCTCGCCCGCACCAATCAGCTGCTGTGTCATTTTGGCTTCGAAGGCGCCGACAGGCTGCGTCAGGTCGTCGACAATCCCCGGGAAAACGGTCTGGCCCAGTTCCATGCTTCGCTGCTGATGGCGGTGCAGGGCGCTTCGTCACCGGCTCGGGAGCGCTGAGCGATGGCGCAGAAGAGTCTTGTCGAGGAAATGCAGCAGGTCCAGCTGGCTATCGAGCTGATCGAGCTTGGCGCGCGCCTGCAGGTGCTGGAGTCGGAAACCGACCTGAGCCGTGCACGCCTCATACGGCTGTTCAAGGAAGTGCGTGGTATGTCGCCGCCCAAGGGCATGCTGCCGTTTTCGACGGACTGGTTCATCACCTGGCTGCCCAACGTGCACGCTTCGCTGTTCTATAACATCTATCGCAGCCTGCTTGATAACCAGGGCTGCGAACGCATGCAGGCCTTCGTCACTGCCTACCGCCTCTACCACGAGCAGGTCAGCCTCGACGGCGTGGAGCCGGTGCTGGGGCTCACCCGTGCCTGGACGCTGGTGCGCTTCTTCGAGAGCGACCTGCTGCAGCTGTCTAGCTGTACCTGCTGCGGGGGCGTTTCGTCGCCCATGCACACTCGCCGGAACACGACTACGCCTGCGGAATCTGCATGCCGCCGTCGCGAGCGGGCAAGACGCGCAAGCGGCGCGAGCAGGAGCTGGGCGAAGGGCTCGACCTGGTGGTGCCCTTGGTTCGCCGGGTAGGTTGATCCAAGGCGGTCATGGTAATGACCACACTCCTTGAAAAACAGCCCTTGAAAAAGCAGCACGCCGTTCCGGTTCGTCCGGAGCGGCTTTTTTCGTGAAAGTCTCAAGTCGACAGCCGGCGTGCCGATATCTCCAGCATATCGTCGCCACACATCCATGAAAGGGTATCGGTTGTGCTGATTCTTCTGGGGTATCTCGTCGTCATTCTGTGCGTGTTCGGCGGCTTCGTGCTGGCGGGCGGCTTCCTTGGCCCCCTGTACCAGCCGACCGAGCTGCTGATGATCGGCGGCGCCGGGGTAGGGGCCTTCATCGCCGCCAACAACGGCAAGGCCATCGTGGCCACGTTCAAGATCATTCCCAAGCTGAGGCGGACCAAGAAGTACAAGAAGGACATGTACATGGAGCTGCTGGCGGTGCAGTTCAAGCTGCTCAGCAAGATCCGCCGTGAAGGCATGCTGGGCATCGAGCGCGACATCGACAGCCCCCAGGACAGCGCGCTCTTCCAGGAGCACCCCAAGGTGCTGGAAGACCCTATGATCATGAATTTCCTGACCGACTACCTGCGCCTGATGGTTGCCGGCGGCATGGACCCGATGGAAATCGACGAGCTGATGCTGCACGAGATCGAGACCTTCGAGCAGGAGGCGCACATTCCTGCCGATGCCATTGCCAAGGTGGGCGACGCCATGCCGGCATTCGGCATCGTGGCGGCGGTCATGGGGGTGGTGAAGGCGCTGACTTACGCCGATGCCGGGCCGGAACAGATGGGCGAGATGATTGCTCACGCCCTGGTTGGCACCTTCCTCGGCATCCTGTTGGGCTACGGCTTCATCAATCCCGTGGCCAGCAGCATCGAACGTCAGATCAAGGAAGCGGAAAAGATGCTGCAGTGCATACGCATCACGCTGCTGGCCAGCCTGCACGGCTACGCGCCGCAGCTGGCGGTGGAATTCGGGCGCAAGGCGCTGCATACCGCCGAGCGGCCGGGGTTCACCGAGCTGGAAGAGTACGTGCGTAATGCCAAGTCGGGTGCTGCAGTCGAATGAGTGCGGGCGGCGATAAGCGTCCGATCGTCATTCGGCGCAAGAAGATCGTCCACGCGCACCACGGCGGCAGCTGGAAGATCGCCCTGGCCGACTTCATGACGGCGTTGATGGCGCTGTTCCTGGTCATGTGGATCCTGTCGGTGGCAAGCGAGGAGCAGCGCCAGGGGGTGGCCGACTATTTCAGTACGCCGCTGACCACCGCCATTACCGGTGGCGATCGCTCCGGCAGCACCCGCGTGATTCCCGGGGGCGGCCCCGATCCGGTTCACAGCGACGGAGAGCGGGCGCGTATCGATACGCGTGAGTTCACGCGGCCGAGCGAACAGCAGCGGCGCTTCTTCATGGACCTGCAGCGACGCATCGAGGCGGCGATCAACGCCGACCCGGAGCTGCGTGAGCTGCGCCAGCAGATGCGCTTCGATCTCACCCCGGAAGGGCTGCGCATCCAGCTGCTCGATGCCGAACATCGGCCCATGTTCGACCTGGGCAGCGATCGCCTGGCGCCGTACATGCGCAGCCTGCTGCGCACCATCGCGCCGTTGCTCAACGACTTGCCGAACTACCTCAGCATCAGCGGCCATACCGATAGCGTGCCCTTCGTCGGCGGCTATCGCGGCTACAGCAACTGGGAGCTCTCCAGCGACCGGGCCAATGCATCGCGCCGCGAGCTGGTGCAGGGCGGGCTGGATTCGAGCAAGCTGCTGCGCGTCTCGGGTTTTGCCGACCGCGTACCGCTGCCCGACACCGACCCTGCCGATGCCGACAACCGCCGCATCGAGCTGCTGGTGCTGCTGCCGGAGGTTGCCGAATACATTCGCCGCCCCAGCGTCCTCGAAGGCCCGGGGGTACCCAGCCCGATGAGCAGCCGGCTCGAGGGCGAGGTGAACGTGGCCCCGGTGGAACAATTCACGGAAAGCCTGCGACGCTCACTCGGCGCCGAGTGAGCGGCGTGTGGAACACAAACTGACTTGGTGGTGACTGCGCATGGATATCACGGATTTCTATGACACTTTCTTCGAGGAAGCCGACGAGCTGCTGGCCGACATGGAGCGCTACCTGCTGGAGCTGGACGTCGACGCGCCGGATACCGAGCAGCTCAACGCCATCTTTCGTGCCGCGCA
Source organism: Halomonas sp. E19 (assembly GCF_052439355.1). NCBI lineage: Bacteria > Pseudomonadati > Pseudomonadota > Gammaproteobacteria > Oceanospirillales > Halomonadaceae > Halomonas > Halomonas sp. E19. The sequence goes on from NZ_JBNFWU010000001.1 coordinate 1,131,648, forward strand.
CTCCATCAAGGGAGGGGCGGGCACCTTCGGCTTCGAGGTGCTGCAGCGCACCACCCACCTGTTCGAGAACCTGCTGGATCACACCCGCAAGGGCGAGCTCGTGCTTCGTCGGGACATCGTCGACACCTTTCTGGAAACCAAGGATATGCTCAGCGACCAGTTAGACGCCTACCGCAACGGTGACGAGCCCGACCAGGAGGCCTTCGAGCGTATCTGCCAGACGCTGCAACGCATCGCCCTGGAGGAGATCGGCCAGAACCTGGAGGGGCGCTGCGGCGCCGGTCGCACCGCCGCCGGTAGCTGCACCGGTGGCGCAAGCCGAGCCCGTCGTCCAGGGCCAGCGGGTGGTGGCGCTGCTCAACGTGCGCGAGAAGGATCGCCAGCTGCTGGTCGAGGAGCTCGCCCAGCTCGGCGACGTGGTGGCACAGGGGGCGATGAGGCGCGCTACGAGGTGACGCTGGTCTCCACGGTGAGCAACGACGACATCGAGGCGGTGATGTGCTTCATCGTTGATGCCGACCAGCTGCAGATCGTATCGGCCCCGGACGCTGGCCCGGCGCAGGCGCCTGCCAAGGCGGCATCCGCACCGGCTGCCGCTGCCGTCGAGCCTGCGCCGGCCGCGCCCGCGGTGGTGCCAGCGGCCGAGCCCAAGGCCAAGCCGCCAGCCAAGGCGAAGGCCAAGGGGGCCGGGGAGTCCACCTCGATTCGCGTTTCCGTCGACAAGGTCGACCAGATCATCAACCTGGTGGGTGAGTTGATCATCACCCAGTCGATGCTCGATCAGACGGTCAGTGAGCTGGAGGGCGTCGCCGACGGCGCCCTGCTGAACGGCATGAGCCTGCTCCAGCGCAATGCGCGGGACCTCCAGGAAGCGGTCATGTCGATCCGCATGATCCCAATGGACTTCGTCTTCAGCCGCTTCCCCCGCGTGGTGCGTGAAACCGCCGCCAAGCTGGGCAAGGAGATCGAGCTGGTTACCGAGGGCGAGTCCACCGAGCTCGACAAGAGCCTCACCGAGCGCATTATCGACCCCTTGACCCACCTGGTTCGCAACAGCCTCGACCACGGCATCGAGCCGCCCGAGGTGCGTGAGGCGTCGGGCAAGCCGCGCACCGGCAAGCTGGTGCTATCGGCCAAGCATCAGGGCGGCAATATCATCATCGAAGTGATCGACGATGGCGCCGGCCTCAATCGCGGCAAGCTGCTGGCCAAGGCGCGCGAAAGCGGTCTGCCCGTCTCGGATGCCATGAGCGACGACGAGGTGTGGCAGCTGATCTTCGCCCTGGCTTCTCCACCGCCAAGGAGGTGACGGACGTGTCCGGCCGCGGCGTCGGCATGGATGTGGTCAAGCGCAACATCCAGGGCATGGGCGGTCATGTGCAGATCATGTCGCGTGCCGGAGAGGGCACCACCATCCGTATCGTGCTGCCGCTGACCCTGGCCATCCTCGACGGCATGTCGATCAAGGTCGGCAACGAGATGTTCATCCTGCCGCTGTCGGCGGTGCTCGAATCGCTGCAGCCGGCCCGAAGCGACCTCTACGCCATGGCCGGTGACGACGTGGTGCTCAAGGTGCGCGACGAGTACCTGCCGGTCGTGGCGGTGCACGAGGCGCTCGACGTGCCCCAGGCCAAGACCGAGCTGACCGACACCATCGCCGTGATCGTGCAGGGCGAAGGGCGGCGCTACGCCCTGCTGGTAGATGACCTGGTGGGCCAGCAGCAGGTGGTGGTGAAGAACCTCGAGACCAACTATCGCAAGGTGCCGGGCGTATCGGCCGCTACCATCCTGGGCGATGGCAGCGTGGCGCTGATCCTCGACATTACCGGCCTGCACCGGCTGAGCCGGGCCAAGAAGGAGAAGCGTCGGCCCGAGCGCAGCCTCACCCCTATAGAAGCCCTATCCGACACAACGCTGGAGACAACGCCATGAAACAGTCGTCAGACGCGGCCCTGGTGGCGGCCGAAGCCCACAATCGTGAATTCCTGGTGTTCTCGCTGGGCGATGAAGAGTACGCCGTGGATATCCTCAAGGTGCAGGAGATTCGCGGCTACGAGAACGTCACGCGGATCGCCAACGCGCCGGACTTCATCAAGGGCGTGACCAACCTGCGCGGCGTGATCGTGCCGATCGTCGACCTGCGCATCAAGTTCCACCTCGAAAAGGTCGAGTACGGCGGTCAGACCGTGGTGATCGTGGTCAACGTCGAGGATCGCGTGGTCGGCATCGTCGTCGACGGGGTTTCCGACGTGATGACGCTGTCGCCGGACCAGATCAAGCCGGCGCCCGAATTCGGCGTCACCCTGTCGTCGGATTTCCTCAGCGGGCTTGGCAGCCTCGACGACCGCATGCTGGTGATCGTCGACATCGACAAGCTGCTGACCAGCGATGAAATGGAACTCGTCGAACAGGTCGCCGACTGACGCGCGGCGAAGCAACCCAGCGTGTTCAGTGCGTTGCAGGCCGATATGGGGAATATGGGTAAATGATGAAGCTTCTTGACAACCTGACCGTACGGGCCAGCTGGTTTCTGGTGCTGCTGTTCTTCGGCGGCATGATCGTGGCGCTCAGCTTGCTGGGGCTTTATGCGCTGAGGCTGGGCGGCGAGGCGGTTACCGCCATGGCGCCTCATGCCGGCGACTCGGGCGCGTCGTATCTGGCGTCGTTTACGCTCATGGCCGACAGGATGCGCCTGGGCATCGTGGCCGTGCTGGCGGGGTCGGTCGGCGTGATGCTGGTCGTGGTGTGGGGCATCAACGCCAACGTACTGCAGCCGCTGGCGCGGCTGGTGGGCTATTTCGAAGGGTTGGCCAGGGGCGACCTCTCGCAGCCGGTGGAGAACCGCGGCAACAACGAGATCGGCCGCCTGTTCACCGCCCTCAAGCACATGCAGGAAGGGCTTTCCAGCACGGTCGGTACGGTGCGCCGCAGCAGCGAAGGCATCTTCCTGGGCGCCCAGGACATCGCCGAGGGCAATGGCGAACTCTCCTCGCGCACCGAGCAGCAGGCCGCCTCCCTGGCCGAGACCGCCTCCAGCATGGAGCAGCTGGCCTCGACCGTGGAGCACAACGCCGACAATGCGCGCCAGGCCAGCCAGCTTGCCGCCGAGGCGTCGCGTACCGCCGCCCAGGGGGAGGTCGTCGGCGAGGTGGTGGCGACCATGCACGACATCAACGCCAGTGCCCACCGCATGTCGGACATCATCAGCGTGATCGACAGCATCGCCTTCCAGACCAACATCCTGGCCCTGAACGCTTCGGTAGAAGCAGCGCGGGCCGGTGAGCACGGCCGCGGCTTCGCGGTGGTGGCCCAGGAGGTGCGCAACCTGGCGGGGCGCAGTGCGGGGGCGGCCGGGGAGATCCGCACGCTGATCCAGGCGTCGCTGGAAAAGGTCGATGTCGGTACCGCACGGGTCGACAAGGCGGGCCAGACCATGCGGGAGATCGTCGCGGCCGTGCAGCGCGTCAGCGACATCATGGACGAGATCGCCTCGGCTTCGCAGGAGCAGAGCAACGGCATCGGTCAGGTGAACCAGGCGGTGACCCAGATGGATCAGGTGACGCAGCAGAATGCGGCGCTGGTGGAGCAGGCGGCCACGGCGGCGACCCAGCTCGAGGCGGAGGCGTCGCGCCTGCGCGAAGCGGTGCTGCGCTTCCGCCTGGCGGGCCAGGCCTCGCCGACGCCGGCCGGTCCTGAGGCGAAGGCGGCGCTGCCCTCACGTGAACAGGACCCGCTGCCGGCATCCCGGTGCAGCGAGCCGGCAGCCGGTGCGTCCGGCGGCGTCCGGCGCCAGGCCCAGGAAGAGGATTGGGCTTCGTTCTGGAAGCGGGCGACTGCATCCAAGGTGAAACGACAAGGCAGCACGACAAGACGATACAACAAGAACGGCAGGCGACCTGCTTGCGGCTGCACGGCCGCGCAGGCATCGCATGGGGCATTGGCCAGGGGGCAAGACAATGAGTGACCATCAGGCGGTAACACAGCGCGAATATTCGCTGGACGAGCAGCATCTGCTCATCACTCGTTCGGATCTGGAAGGGCGCATCACCTATGCCAACAAGGCCTTTGTCGAGGTCAGCGGCTACGACCTCGATGAGCTGATCGGCGCGCCGCATCGCCTGATCCGCCATCCCGACATGCCGGCGCAGGCCTTCGCGGATCTGTGGCAGACCATCAAGCGCGGCGGCACCTGGCAGGGCGTGGTCAAGAACCGGCGCAAGAACGGCGATCATTATTGGGTGCATGCCACGGTGACGCCGATCCTCGAGGGCAAGGTGTGCCATGGCTACACCTCGGTGCGCACGGTCGCGACTGCGGAGGAAGTGGCCGCCGCGGAGCGGGCCTACCGCCAGCTGCGCGACGGTCGCGGCAGCACGGCCCTTCGCCAGGGGCGCCTGGTGCGTCGTGGCCCGCTGGGCTGGCTGGCACGCCTCAATGTGCGAACCCTGCGCGCCAAGCTGATCACCATGACCGTGGTGCCGGTGCTGCTGCTGCTGCTCAGCGGCGGCGTCGGATTCTACGGGCTCAAGGTGTCCGGCGACCGGGTCCAGCAACTCAACGTCAACGGGGTGCAGGACATCGCCAACCTGCAGCGTATCGACCAGCTGCTGAGCCAGCTGATGATCGATCTTGAGCGTCCGGTGCGCAATCCGCGCTCGCTGCGCCCCGAGCAGATGGATGCCCTGGCGCAGGAGGTCGACGAGGTCGTCGAAACGATGCAGGACGCCTGGCAGCGCTTCCTTGCCGGCGAAGAAGCGCAGCATGGCTCGGTAGCCGAGCTGTCGGGGCAGCTCGATAGAGCCATCGCACAAGGCATCCAGCCGGCCATGGATGCGCTGCTCAACGGCAGCGGTTTCGTCGCCTACGAAGCGTACAACGAGGTGCTGCGGCCCGAGGCCAACGCCATCAGCCAAAGTATCAACGTGCTGATCGAAGGCAAGCTGGTCTTTGCCAACCAGCTGGCCGTGCAGGCCGAGCGCGGCCAGCTGGCCATGCTCATGGGCCAGGCCATCGCCGTTGCGGGGAGCATCCTGTTCCTGTTCCTGCTGGGCTTCTGGACGCTGCGTGCCGTCATACGACCGGTGAGGAGGCCGAAGCCTTCACGCTGCAGATCGCGACGGGCAACCTGGCGGTGAGTTCGCCGCAGCGCCGCCACGACGAGATCGGCGCCCTGTTGCGTTCCCTGGATACGATGCGCAAGAGCCTTTACAGCACCACCGATACCATTCGCAAGGGCATCGACGTGGTCACTCCCGCCACCCGCGCCATCGCCCAGAGCAACGAGGACCTCTCCTCGCGCACCGAGCAGCAGGCCGCCTCGCTGCAGCAGACGGCCTCGAGCATGGAAGAGATGACCGCCACGGTGCGCCAGAACACCGACAACGCCCGGCAGGCCAGCGGGCTTGCGCTCGACAACGCCGGGCGCGTGCAGGAGACCGGAGAGCTGATGCACGGTGTGGTCGAGACCATGCAGCGCATCACGGCGGGTGCCGAAAAGATGAAGCAGATCATCAACGTCATCGACTCCATCGCGTTCCAGACCAACATCCTGGCGCTCAACGCCTCGGTGGAGGCGGCGCGGGCCGGCGAGCAGGGCGCGGCTTCGCCGTGGTGGCGGGCGAGGTGCGCAACCTGGCCGGACGCAGCGCGGAGGCTGCCAAGGAGATTCGGCGCCTGATCGATGGTTCGGCCGACGAGATCCTGCAGGGGGCGAGCCAGGTCGAGCGTGCCGAGCGCGCCATGGCCGAGGTGGTCGCGGCGTCGGCGCGAGTCAACGACATCATGGGCGAGATCACGGCGGCGTCGGAAGAGCAGAGCAGCGGCATCGGCCAGATCAATCAGGCGATCACCGAGATGGATCAGGTCACGCAGCAGAACGCCGAGCGCGTGCAGCACAGCGCTCGTGCGGCCAGCGACCTGCGGCGCCAGGCCGAACTGCTGGAGCAGGCCATTCGTGCGTTCCGCCTGCGTGATGCGGGCCAGGAGCGGGTCGAGGCACTGGCTTCGCCCGCCGAGGCGGCGCGCGATAGCCGTGCCGGTGCGGAGCATGCCATGTCCCGCCATGAGGATCCGCTTCCTGCCAGGCGAGCACCGGCCAGGGCCGCCAGGGTGAATGATGAGGAGTGGGAAACATTTTGACGCCACGAGACGAGCCCGGCACTGATGCCGGGCAATGGTCGGGATTGGGTCAGCTGGAGCGCGACCTGATCCTGACGGATGAGGATTTCGGCAAGATCCGCCAGCTGATCTACCAGCGGGCCGGGATCGTGCTGGCCGAGCACAAGCGCGAAATGGTCTACAGCCGCCTGGCCAAGCGCTTGCGCCATCACGGCATGACGCGCTTCAGCGACTACCTGGCGCGGCTTGCCAAGCAGCCCGATGCCCGTGAGTGGGAAGCCTTCACCAATGCCTTGACCACCAACCTGACCGCGTTTTTCCGCGAGGCCCACCACTTCCCGCTGCTGGCCGAGCACGTACGCAAGGTCACTGGGCCGGTGCGGGTGTGGAGCGCGGCGGCCTCCACCGGGGAAGAGCCCTACTCGATCGCCATGACGCTACACGAGGCGCTCGGCTCCCGGGTCGCGGACGCTCGGGTGGTGGCAACCGACATCGACACCGAGGCGCTGGCGCGGGCACGGGCGGGGATCTATCCGCTCGAGCAGGTGCGCAAGCTCGAGGAGGAGCGCATCAGGAAGTTCTTCCAGAAGGGCCGCGGTCCGCATGAGGGGCTGGCGCGGGTGCGCCCCGAGGTGGCCTCGCTGGTCGAGTTCCTGCCGATGAACCTGCTGGCGTCGACGTGGCCCGTGAAGGGCCCTTCGATGCCATTTTCTGCCGCAACGTGATGATCTATTTCGACAAGCAGACCCAGGCGCGAATCCTTGAGCGCTTCGCGCCGCTGTTGAAGCCCGACGGCCTGCTGTTCGCCGGCCATTCGGAGAACTTCTCCTACATCAGCAAGGTGGTTCGCCTGCGCGGCCAGACCGTTTACACCCTGGCGTAGGCGACGCCCGAACCTCGCTGAGCGAGGGTTGGCCGTTCGCCTGCATGGAACGGGCGCGCTCGGGCAGCCAGCAAAAACTCCCGTGGACATTAAAGTTTTTTACGCCCAGGCCGATGGTGTGCCTATGGATTGTCGGCCTGGGCCGCGACAAGCGATTCTCAAACAAGGAGGCCTTGCCTTGGGATCGAACAAGATCAAGGTGCTGTGCGTTGATGATTCGGCGCTGATACGTGATCTGCTGACCGAGATCATCAATTCGCAGCCGGACATGGAGGTGGTGGCCGTCGCTCCCGACCCCTGGTGGCACGCGACCTCATCAAGCAGCACAACCCCGACGTACTGACCCTGGACGTCGAGATGCCGCGCATGGACGGCCTCGACTTCCTGGAACGGCTGATGCGCCTGCGCCCCATGCCGGTGTTGATGGTCTCCTCGCTGACCCAGGCCGGCTCGGAGGTGACGCTGCGGGCGCTGGAACTGGGCGCGCTGGACTTCGTGGCCAAGCCGTCGCTGGGGATTCGCAGCGGCATGCTGGAGTATGCCAACGACATTGCCGAGAAGATCCGCGCCGCGGCCAAGTCGCGGCCGCGCCAGGTGCGCCACAGCGAAGCTTCGCCCCGGCCGCAGCTCAAGGCGCCGCTGATGTCGAGCGAAAAGCTGATCATCATCGGTGCCTCCACCGGGGGCACCGAGGCGATTCGTGCCGTGCTGGAGCCGCTGCCGGCCAACAGCCCCGCCATTCTCATCACCCAGCACATGCCGGGTGGGTTCACGCGGTCGTTCGCCGAGCGCCTGAACCGGCTGTGCAGCCTGACGGTGAAGGAGGCGAGCGACGGTGAGCGCGTGCTGCCGGGGCACGCCTACATCGCCCCGGGCGATGCGCACCTGAAGCTGGCGCGCAGCGGTGCCAACTACGTGGCGCGCCTGGACGACGGGCCGCCGGTGAATCGCCACCGCCCCTCGGTCGACGTGCTGTTTCATTCGGCCGCCACCCAGGCCGGCCGCAATGCCATCGGGGTGATCCTAACCGGCATGGGCAAGGATGGCGCAGCGGGCCTGCTCGAGATGCGCCAGGCCGGCTCGGCCACCCTGGCCCAGGACGAGGCGAGCTGCGTGGTGTTCGGCATGCCGCGGGAGGCCATCGCCGTGGGTGGCGCCGGTGAGGTTGTCAGCCTGCACGACATCCCCGAGCGCCTAATGGCGCTGGTGGCGGCGTCCGGTCGGGCGCAGCGAGTCTGACGGAAGAGCAGAAGACGAATTCACGTCTCGATAAAATGGGAGCTCCTGACATGAACCGCCTGGTTCGCAATCTCAGTATCCATGTCACCGTGATCGCGGCACTGCTCAGCTTTGCCGCCTTGATCAGCCTGGTGGCGGCGCTGTCCATGCTGTCGGATCGCAACGCCGACCGTGTGATGGCCGACCTGAACCGCATCAGCATGCAGCAGCTCAACGAGATCAATCGTGGCGATGCGCTGCTCAATGTGGCCCGGGTCAGCCTCGAGATCGCCTCCAACCAGATCATGCTGGGCCGCATGGCCGAGGCCAATCGTCAGCTCGACGTGGCGCTCGACCGCTTGCAGCAGGCGGAAGAACGACTGAACCATTTCATCGCGGCACCGAAAACCAAGTCGGCCGAGGCCCTGGCCGTGCCCCTCATCGACAGCTTCCGCGCCGTCCTGGCGCTGTCGCGCGAGCAGCACGAGGCGCTCGACCAGCTCAACACGCCGCGCTTCGGCAGCCTGCGCGACAGCCTCATGGTGCCGAGCCAGGCGCTGGACGAGAGCATGACCGCCTTTGTCCTTTATGGATTCAGTGCTGGTCAGGCGATGACCGACGCCTTCCAGGCCCAGGCCACTCGCTTCGAGTGGATCAAGCTAGCGGCGCTGGCGTTGGCCATCGTCGTGCTGGGCCTGGTCTATGCCGGGCTGCGGGTTACCGTCATCGGCCCGCTCAACTCCGCCGTGACGCACCTGCAGACCATCGCCAAGGCCGACCTGACCGGGCGTATCCCTGAGGGCAGCCGCAACGAGCTCGGCAAGCTGTTCAATGCCATGCGCAACATGCAGCAGAGCCTGGTGCGCATCGTCGGCCAGGTGCGCGACAGCAGCGCCTCTATCCATGTTGGTACGCGGGAGATCGCCAGCGGTAACAACGACCTCTCCTCGCGCACCGAGCAACAGGCCGCCTCGCTCGAGGAAACTGCCGCGAGCATGGAGCAGATCACCGCCACGGTTCGCCAGAACGCGGACAATTCCCGCCAGGCCAGCGGCCTGGCGCTGGAGGCTTCCACCACCGCCGAGCGCGGCGGCGAGGTGGTGGGCCGCGTGGTGGCGACCATGAGCGCCATTTCGTCCAGCTCGCAGAAGATCAGCGATATCACCAGCGTGATCGACTCCATCGCCTTCCAGACCAACATCCTGGCGCTGAACGCCTCGGTGGAGGCGGCGCGGGCCGGCGAGCAGGGACGTGGCTTCGCCGTAGTGGCGGGTGAAGTGCGCAACCTGGCCAGCCGCAGCGCCACGGCGGCCAAAGAGATCAAGACGCTGATCGAGGGCTCCGTGGCCCAGGTCAAGGAGGGGTCGGTGCTGGCCCAGCAGGCGGGGCAGACCATGGAAGAGGTGGTGGTCTCGGTGCGCCGTGTCACCGACATCATGGATGAAATTTCCGCGGCCTCCCAGGAACAGAGCGACGGCATCGAGCAGGTCAGCCAGGCCGTGGGCCAGATGGACCAGGTCACCCAGCAGAACGCCGCGCTGGTTCAGCAGGCTTCCGCGGCGGCGGCCTCGCTCGAGGAGCAGGCCAGCCGGCTGGAGCAGGCCGTGGCGGTGTTCCGCCTGGCCGTTGAATCGCATGCGGCCGGGCGTCACGATGCGCCGGCCCTGGCAGGCCCGACAACCCAAGGTGCACGCCCACCGGCACCGCGCGAGATCGACCCCAAGCCGCGCAGCAGGCGCGACGCCGCCACGGCGGAAGGGAAGTGGGAAGCGTTCTGAAGCAGGACGGCAACAGCGCTGCCGCCAGTCCAACCCTGTAAGACGAAAGAAGAGGAAACCTGATGGCTGACAAGAACATGAGCTTTCTGGTGGTCGACGATTTTCCGACCATGCGCCGGATCGTTCGGAGCCTGCTCAAGGAACTGGGATACACCAACGTGGAAGAGGCGGAGGATGGACAGGAGGCGCTGAACAAGCTGCGTTCCGGCTCCTTCGAGTTCGTCGTGTCGGACTGGAACATGCCGAACCTGGATGGCCTCGAGATGCTCAAGCAGATTCGCGCCGATGCCGCCCTGAAGGACCTGCCGGTGCTGATGGTGACCGCCGAGGCCAAGAAGGAAAACATCATCGCCGCCGCCCAGGCCGGTGCCAGCGGTTACGTCGTCAAGCCGTTCACTGCCGCCACGCTGGAAGAAAAACTCAACAAGATCTTCGAAAAACTGGGCAAGTGAAGCCGGCGGGGCGCCCGCTTGCAGAGGAGTGAACAAGATGAGCGTAAACGAGCAGCCCACCGGGGGTAAGTTACACGGCGCCGCTGGCGAAGATCTGGTCCAACGCATTGGGCAGTTGACGCGCATGCTACGAGACAGCATGCGCGAGCTGGGGCTGGACAAGGAGATCGAGAAGGCCGCCGAGGCGATTCCCGATGCTCGCGACCGGCTCAACTATGTGGCCAGCATGACCGAGCAGGCGGCGCACCGGGCGCTGAACGCCATCGACCGGGCGCAGCCGCTGCAAGACGAGCTCAGCAGCGAGGCCGAGGCGCTCGACAAGCGCTGGGCCGAGTGGTTCGCCGCGCCCAAGGAGCTCGATGAGGCACGGGAGCTGGTCAAGGAGACCCGCTCCTTCCTGACCGAAGTGCCGGACAAGGCCCAGGCCACCCAGCGGGAGCTGCTCGAGATCATGATGGCCCAGGATTTCCAGGATCTGACGGGCCAGGTCATCAAGAAGATGATGGACGTGATTCGTGAGATCGAGAACCAGCTGGTGCAGGTGCTGATCGACAACGTGCCTGATGGCGAAGAGCGCGAGAAGATGCAGCGCCAGGCCAACGACCAGCGCGAGTCCCAGGCACGCAAGCGCGAGGATCTGCTCAACGGCCCGCAGATCAAGCCCGAAGGGGCCGATGTGGTCAGCAGCCAGGACCAGGTAGACGACCTGCTGGACCAGCTCGGCTTCTAGGCCGCCCGCCGCGTGCCTGGCCATTCGGCCTGGCACGCGACCGTGGGCTGACGCCGGTTAACACAGCGCCAGGATATGCCTTCGGCGCCGATGGTCGTGGTGATAAAGCCACGATCATCGGCGCTTTTTGGCGTATGGCGCTCGGCCCCGAGACGCCACAATGGCCACCGTGCAGAGGAATGTCCGGGAACCATGGCCGACGAAAGCAGCGATCAGGAAAAGACGGAAGAGGCGACGCCACGCCGGCTGGAGAAGGCCCGGGAAGAAGGGCAGGTGGCGCGCTCCCGTGAATTGACCACCTTCATGCTGCTGCTTGGCGGGGTGGTGGGCATGTGGTCCATGGGCGCGATGCTCTACGACCAGTTGGGGCTGGTGATGGAGCAGGCCTTCCTGTTCGAGCGCCGCCAGGCGTTTGAAACTGGCCCCATGCTGGTGAAGGTGCTCGACCTGGGGCAGCGCACCCTGATCACCATGCTGCCGCTGTTCCTGCTGCTGACGCTGGTGGCGCTGGTGGCGCCGGTGATGCTCGGCGGCTGGCTGATGTCGGCCAAGTCGCTCAAGCCCCAGCTGTCGAAGCTCAACCCCTCAAGGGGCTGAAGCGCATGTTCGGCACCCAGGCGCTGGTGGAGCTGTTCAAGGCTGTGGCCAAGTCGATGCTGATCGGCGGTGTCGGCATGGCCTACCTCTATGTTCATCGCGGCGAGTACCTGTCGCTGATGGATCAGCCCACCACCCAGGCTTTGGCCCGGGCGCTGATGATGGCAGCCCAGGCCTGCGGCCTGATGGTGCTCACTCTGCTGGTGGTGATCCTCATCGATGTGCCCTACCAACTGTGGAGCCACAGCAAGAAGCTGCGCATGTCCAAGGAGGAAGTGAAGCGTGAGCACAAGGAGTCGGAGGGCGATCCGCACGTCAAGGCGCGAATCCGTTCCCAGCAGCAGGCGATGGCCCGCAACCGCATGATGAGCAAGGTACCCGAGGCCGACGTGATCATTACCAACCCGACCCATTATGCCGTGGCCCTGCGCTATGACGAGCAGCGCATGGGCGCTCCGCGCGTGGTGGCGAAGGGCACTGAGCTGGTGGCGGCACGCATCCGCGAACTCGGCCAGGAGGCGGGGGTGCCGCTGCTGCAGGCCCCGCCGCTGGCGCGTGCGCTGTACCACCACGTGGATCTCGACCAGGAGATCCCGTTCGACCTGTATACCGCCGTGGCGGAGGTGCTGGCCTGGGCCTTCCGCCTCAAGCATGTGGCCAAGGAGGGAGGCGAAGTGCCACCGATGCCGGAAGACTTGCCCATACCGCCGAGCATGGATGTGCCGGCGGGCGGCACGCCGCCTGGGGATGCTCCCCAAGGGCCGGCGGCAACTGGCGGGGCGCGAGAATGAAGTCGTTGAGCCATCTCATCGGTCGCCGTGACTGGATGGGCGATGTACGCATGAAGCTGCTGGCCGGGCCGATCCTGATCCTCATGATCCTGGCCATGATGATCCTGCCGCTGCCGCCGTTCGCGCTCGACCTGCTGTTCACCTTCAACATCGCGCTGGCGATCATGGTGCTGCTGGTCAGCATGTTCACCGAGAAGCCGCTGGACTTCGCTGCCTTCCCGGCCGTGTTGCTGTTCACCACGCTGCTGCGCCTGTCGCTCAACGTGGCCTCCACGCGAGTGATCCTGATGGAGGGCCACCAGGGCGGCGACAGCGCCGGCAAGGTGATCGAGGCGTTCGGTACCTTCCTGGTGGGCGGCAACTTCGCCGTCGGCCTCGTGGTGTTCCTGATCCTGGTCATCATCAACTTCATGGTCATCACCAAGGGGGCCGGGCGTATCGCCGAGGTGGGCGCACGCTTCATGCTCGACGCTATGCCGGGCAAGCAGATGGCCATCGATGCCGACCTCAATGCCGGGCTTATCGGCGAGGAGGACGCGCGCAAGCGCCGCGCCGAGGTGGCCCAGGAGGCCGATTTCTACGGCTCCATGGATGGTGCCAGCAAGTTCGTGCGCGGCGACGCCATGGCCGGCCTGGTGATCATGGTAGTCAACGTGATCGGCGGTCTGCTGATCGGCATGCTGCAGCACGGCATGGGCTTCGGCGATGCCGCCAAGACCTATACCCTGATGACCATCGGCGACGGCCTGGTGGCGCAGATTCCCGCGTTGGTGATCTCGACCGCGGCAGGTGTGACCGTATCGCGGGTCAACACCGAGCAGGACGTGGGCCAGCAGATGATCAGCCAGCTGTTCGTCAATCCGCAGGTGATGATCCTGGCGGCGATGGTCATGGGGCTGCTGGGCCTGGTGCCCGGGATGCCCAACCTGGTGTTCCTGATCTTCACCGGGCTGCTGGCCGGGCTGGCCTGGATGCTGACGCGGCAGAAGGAGCAGCGGCTGGTGGAGCAGGAGATCGGCGCCGAGCCGCCGCCACAGCCGGTGGCCCCCGAGGCCAGTTGGGACGACGTGCAGCTGGTCGATACGCTGGGCCTGGAAGTGGGCCACCGGCTGATTCCGCTGGTCGACCAGCGCCAGGAGGGCGAGCTGCTGGGGCGCATCAAGAGCGTGCGCAAGAAGTTTGCCCAGGAGGTCGGTTTCCTGCCGGCGGTGGTGCATATCCGCGACAACCTCGAGCTGGGCGCCAATACCTATGTGATCTCGCTCAAGGGGGCGGAGATCGGGCGTGCCGAAGCCTATCCCGGCCAGTGGCTTGCCATTGACCCGGGGCAGGTTACCGGCCAGCTGCAGGGGACGCCCACCGCGGACCCCGCCTTCGGCCTGCCGGCGGTGTGGATCGATGCCGGCCAGCGGGAGCATGCCCAGGTCTACGGTTACACCGTGGTCGATGCCGGCACCGTCATTGCCACCCATCTCAACCACCTGCTGCACCGCCATGCCGGTGAGATGCTCGGCCGCCAGGAGGTGCAGAAGCTGCTTGACAAGCTTGGCGAAGAGCAGAAGTCGCTGGTCGATGACGTGGTGCCCAAGTCGCTCAGCCTCACCGTGCTGCAGCGTATCCTGCAGAACCTGCTCGAAGAGGAGGTCTCGATCCGCGACCTGCGCACCATCCTCGACTGCCTGGCCGAGTACGCGCCGGTGCAGAAGGATGCCAGCGAACTCACGGCGCTGGTGAGAATGGCGCTGGGCCGCTCGATCACCCAGCAGTGGTTCTCCGGCCAGGACACGCTCAATGTGATCGGCCTCGAGGCGCAGCTCGAGCAGGTGCTGATGCAGGCCATGAACGGCAACGGTGCCTTGGAGCCCGGTCTGGCCGAGACCCTGATGAGCCAGGCCGAGCAGGCGCTGGAGCGCCACGAGGCGAGCGGCGAACCGCCGGTCATGGTGGTACAGCACAGCTTGCGCCCTCTGCTGGCGCGCTTCCTGCGCCGTCGCCTGCGTCACCTGGTAGTCATGTCGCAAGCGGAAATTCCCGATGACCGGACGCTGCGTGTCTCGACCTGGGTAGGAGGGCGGTAAACCATGAGTGTGATGCGTTTCGTTGGAGCCAACAGCCGGGAAGCGATGCGGCAGGTGCGCGAGGCCCTGGGCGATGAAGCCCTGATCCTGGCCAATCGCCGCGTCGAGCAGGGGGTCGAGATCCTGGCCATGGCGGAATCGGGTACGCCTCAGCCGGAGGCCCCGGCGCGGCCCGCCACGTCGGCTGCCGCCGCGACGCCGCGCCAGGCGCAGGGTGCTTCGACCCAGGTGGGGACGGTTCAGCCCGGCGCGATGTCGCCTGGAGCGACATCGCCCGGCCAGGACCCAGCCCAGGCCTTCGAGGCGATGAGCGCGCGGCTGCTCGAGGAAATGCGCGACATGCGCGCGCTGCTGACCCGCGGCCAGGGCCCGGCGGGGGAACAAGAGACGTGCCGAGACGCGCTTGCGCGCCAGCTAGAGGAGGCGGGCTTCGCCGCCGCGCTGGCGGCCGAGCTCGTTTCCACGCTGCCTGAGGAGCTGGCCCTGGATGGTGCCGCGAACGACCAGGTTCAGGCCTGGCTGCAGCGCCAGCTGGTCCAAAGGCTGCATGCCCTGGGCAACGAGGAGAGTTTCTCGACCATGCCGGCATCGTGGCGCTGATCGGGCCGACCGGGGTGGGCAAGACCACCACCACGGCCAAGCTGGCGGCACGCTACGTCAAGCGTCACGGTACTCGCCCGGTGGCGCTGGTGACCACCGACAGTTTCCGTATCGGTGCGCACGAGCAGCTGCGCATCTACTCCCGCCTTCTCGATGTGCCCATGTATGCGTTGAACGCCGACCAGCCGGTGTCCGACTTGCTCGAACGCATGCGCGGAAAGTCCTGGGTCATCATCGACACCGTCGGCATGAGCCAGCGCGACCAGCGCGTGATCGAGCAGGTCTCGCACCTGCGCGGCGCCAGCACGCCGGTGCGCCTGGTGCTGATGCTCAACGCCGCCAGCCAGCCCGAAACCCTTGAGGAAGTGGTCGTGCGCTACCGTCAGGCTACCCAGGCGGCCGGCGCGGAGCTCACCGACTGCATCATCACCAAGCAGGATGAGGCGGGCCGGCTGGGGCCGGTGCTGGACATCATCCTGCGCCACGGGCTGCGGCTGCTGTTCGTCTCCCACGGCCAGCGTGTGCCGGAAGACATGTCGCTGGCCGCCCCCGACTCGCTGGTGCACCTGGCCCTGAGCCAGCGCCGCCCGGTGCGGGGGCGGGCAGCCGCCAGGCAGCGGCGCCCGCCGCCACGCGCCAGTACGGCCTGTTGAGCCAGGGCCGGCGGGTTGCGGTGATCCTGCGTGAACTGCGTCGTCGCCTGGTCGGCTTCGAACATCTGGAAGCGGGGTGGGATCTGCTCGGCCTGCCGCCCTCGGTGCAGCAGCAGCGCCTCGATGCGCTGTGTGCCAAGCCCTCGCCCCTGCACCCGTTGGGCGTGATGTGGAGCGAGCGGGCCAAGGTGGCGGGTGAGGCCTGGGCGATGCCGGATGTGGCCCTCGACCACGATGGTGCCTGGTCGGCCCTGCCTTGGCTGCAGCACCGCCAGCCGCCGGGCCTGCAGGCTCGGCTGGCCGCTGCCCGCGCCCAGGAGCTTCACTGCACCTGCTGCGTGGCCTGCCGGATGCCGAAGCCGGTGCCTGGCTGGAACGCGAAGGCCTGGCCTGGTGCAGCCTGGTGCGTGGGGGCAGCGCGTCGTCTACGCGGGCGAAAAGCAGCCGCTTGCGGCACTTGCCGGGTTGGGGGAGCCGATGGCGCAAAGAGACAGCCGCTATCGCGGGGCGCCTTGCCGCCTGCACTTGGCTCGGCTACCGGTGACGCTGGCGCTGAAGGGCAGCGGGCGCCGCGGCGACGAGCTAACGGCCCAGGCCTGGCTGGGTGAGCTGCGCGATGGCGAGAACGACCAGCTGCTGGCCCGGCGCTTTGGCTGGCGCCGGCCCGCCTGGGCAACGACCTGGAGCCGCTGCTGGTGACCCAGCTGCAGAGCGATGCGCTGCCCCAGCTGGCCCGGCGTGCCTGGCAGCAGCTGACGCCGGCCGAACTCGGCGAGGTGCGTGCCGATCTGCGGCTGCTGCTGGCGGGCGGCTTGGCCACCGTGGCCCTTCAGCTGGACCTGGTCGAAGATGACTCGGCACGCGACCTGCGTGCCGAACTGCTGGGGCTGGCCGGTGGGCGTCAGCGACGCCGCGATAGCGCCCTGCTTGGCGCCCTGGTACAGCTGTTCCTGATCCGCGATGCGATTCGACAACTGGGGTTTGGCGAGAGGGAGACAGGCTAGATGGGAACCGATCAGGCCGCGGGCCTGCGCGAATGGGTCTCGTCCTCGGCGCCAGCGGGGAGTGCCCGATGCACATCGCCGAGGCATTGCTGCAGCTGGCGACCGAAGGCGGGGGCGCCGGCCAAGGCGCGTCCTGCGCCGTCCACGCCAGCCACTGCGCCCATGCGCGTCGCGCCGCCATCGGCCGGTGCGGTGCGTACCCTGATGGTGCTCGGGCTGCCCGGCGCCTCGGTGGGCCAGACCGAGCGGGTCACCCAGCTGCTCGAAGCCTGGGCGAAGGAGGGGCGACGCTGGGTGGGAGATCCGGCCAGCTGGCGCATCGTAGCGCTGCCCGTTACCAGCCCGCACCTGCCGGTGCTGGCCATGGAGCAGCCGCACTGGGCGCTGTGGGTCGAGGACGATCTTGACGCCTTTCGCCGCGCGTTTCGTCAGCTGCGCCAGGTGGTGGAGCAGGGCGGGCCGCAGCGCCTGCTGGCCGTGCACCCCCTCATGTGGGTCGCAAGGGACTGTTGATGAACCTTCGCCATGTGGCGGCAAGCTATCTCGATGTCGACCTGCTGGTGCTGGCGCGATGAGTCGCCGCCTCGTCCTTGCTGCACTTGTGGGGCTGGTTGCCGCCCAGGCGTCGAGCGTCCAGGCGGCGGGAAGCTGGGTGGCCACGGCACCAGCGGTGCAGGTGGCCATGGCCGATCGCCAGATCGCTTCGGCCGCGCTGCAGCCGCCGAGCCCTGCCCTGGCGCAGGGCCAAGTGATTCGCCGGATCGGCTGGCAGTACCAGGCCCCGCCGGGAGCGGCGGTCGATGCCTGGCTGTGTCACCAGGATACCTGCATGCGCCTGCCTGGGGCGCGCGGGCACAGCGAGGCCCTGGCCGGACTGCCCGCCGACGCCGCGCTGCATTTTCGCTTTTCCCTGCAGGATGCGCGGCAACGCATCGCCACCCTGCAGGGCTTACAGGTCATCGTCGATCATGAGCGGCGCTGACGGGTGCCATCGGATTCTCAGCAATCCTACCGTGGAAGAGGGCTGACGGCCGCGGGAGCAAGGACATGTACACAGCACGAGGCAAGATCGCACAGACGGACATGCTGGAAGAGTACCTGCCGCTGGTCAGGCGCCAGGCGCTGGCCCTGCAGGTACGCCTGCCGGCCAACGTGGAACTGGATGACCTGATTCAGGCCGGCACCGTCGGCCTGTTGGAGGCCATGGGGCGCTATGACGCCTCGCAGGGCGCCACCTTCGCCACGTTCGCCAACCAGCGCATTCGTGGCGCCATGCTGGATGAGCTGCGCGGCCGTGACTGGCTGCCGCGCAGCGTGCGGCGCAATGCGCGCACGCTGGACGAGGCGGTGCGCCGCCTCGAGCAGCGGCTGGGCAGGGCGGCGGAAGAGCACGAGATCGCCCACGAGCTGGATATGGAGCTTGAGACCTATCGCCAGCTGCTCAGCGACACCAACAGCGGCCACCTGCTGCCCTTCGAGGTGCTGCTGGCCGAGGGGTAGAGCCCGGCATGGAGGATACCTCGCGGGACACGCCCTACCACCAGCTGGTCGACGAGCAGAAGCGTGCCCAGCTGGTCAAGGGCATCGAGGCGCTGCCGGAGCGGGAGAAGCTGCTGATGGCGCTCTACTATCAGGAAGAGATGAACCTGAAGGAGATCGGCGTGGTGATGGGGGTCACCGAGTCGCGGGTGTGCCAACTGCACAGCCAGGCGGTCAGCCGCTTAAGAGCGCGCCTGGCCGACGACTAGCGCTGCCTTTCCGTCTCTCCCCTGCGTTGCCTGTTGCCCGTAAGCGCCATGACCGAGCAGACCTTGGCCGGTTACCCACCACCCGGTCAGCGCAGGCCCGGTGGTTCTACCGCCATCAGCTGGAGATGGACGTCCGGCAGGTGGCGCAAGTGCTCCGCCAGCCAGGCGGTGATCAGCGGCTGCAGCGCGAGGCGCAGCCTGGCCAGGCTGTCGGCCTCGATCGTCTCCAGCTGCTCGTCCAGCCAATCGACGAAACTCTCCTCATCCAGCGCGCCAACCCCGTGGCGATCCAGCATCAGCCGGCCGATGCGGGTCCAGCCGGGGCTCGAGGCGGCCACGGGTATCGCCAGGTAGAGGGTGCCGTGGCGTGAGGAGCCGCGCTCCGACAGGCCGGGCAGCGGAGTGATGGCGTTTTGATTGACGATGCAGGGGCGCTGCGGGTGGCGCGACTCCAGGGTCAGCCCGTCGGCGTCGAAGCGAATCAGGTCGCCGTTGACCGGCGACAGGGGAGCCTCGATACCCAGCGACGCCGCCAGCTGGCGGTGTGCCTCCTGATGGGTGTGTTCGCCATGCACGGGCAGTAGCAGGCGAGGCTGCAGCCAGCCGTAGAAGGTGCGCAGCTCCTCCTGCGACGGATGGCCCGAGGCATGCAGCTCCGGATGGTTGAATTCATCCCAGATCGTCACGCTTAGACGCGCAAGGCCGTGCTTGAGCCGCTCGATCTGCGGCTCGTTGCCGGGGATCGCCTTGGCCGAGAAGATCACGGTGTCGCCGACCCCCAGCTCCAGGCTGTGGTGGCGGCCGTTGGCCATGCGGCTGAGCGCGGCGCGCGGCTCGCCCTGGCTGCCGGTGGCAATTACCAGCACTTCTTCGGGCGGCAGGTAGCCCAGGTCGCTGACCGGCACCAGAGGCGGCATGTCGTCGAGGTAGCCAAGGCCGCGGGCGGTGGCCACCATGCGTTCCATGGCGCGCCCCATCAGGCTGACGCGACGCCCGCAGCGCTCGGCTGCCAGGGCAATGGCCAGCACCCGGGCCAGGTTGCTGGCAAAGCAGGTCACCACCACCCGCCCGGCGCACTGGGCCAGGCGCTGCTCCAGCGCCCTGGCCACCTCGCCTTCACTGCGCGAATGGCCGGGGAGGGGGCGTTGGTGGAGTCGCCCACGACCAGGTCGACCGGCGCCAGGGCGCGAAACAGCGAGCCCTTGACGGAGTGGCCGATCAAGGGCTCGGGGTCGAGCTTCCAGTCACCGGTGTGCAGCACGCGACGGTTGCCCGCGGCAATCAGCAGCGCACAGCTTTCCGGAATCGAATGGGTCAGCGGCAGGTAGCGCAGCGTGAAGGGGCCGCTCTCCATGGCTTCTCCGGGTTCGATCACCCGAATGGCCTCGGTGGCCAGGGCGCGCTCGGTGAACTTGTTGCGCAGCAGCCCGGCGGCCAGCGGCGTGGCGTAGATCGGGCACTGCCACTTGGGCCACAGCCAGGCCGCCGCGCCGATATGATCTTCATGGCCGTGGGTGATGAACAGCGCCAAAGGCGTGATGCCGAGCGCGGCAGGCGTGTCGAGGCTGGGCACCTGCAGCGGGCTGTCGGGCAGGTCCTGGCGGATCATCATGCCGCAGTCGATCGCGATCCACTCACCGCCATGGCCATATAGGCTCAGGTTCATGCCTATTTCGCCGCAGCCGCCCAGCGGCAGAAAATACAGCGGTAGGTGTTGTCGAGGACGAATGGTGGCGCGAGAAGAGAGCATCGGCAAATCAGGACCGGACAAAGTTGCCTTCACTATACGGGAACGGCCCGACCCATCACAATGCACGTTCGGCGATACGGGCGTGTTCCGTGCGGTCCAGTTCGCTACAATGCGCACCCACTTATCGCTATGTCGCCTACGGTTCCCATGTCCCATTTCTATCGTCTTGTCGTCTCCTGCCCCGACCGCCGCGGCATCGTGGCGCGTGTTTCCGGCTTCATCGCCGGCCACGGTGGTTCCATCACCGAAGCCAGCCAGCATTCCGACCTGGAAGCAGGGCGTTTCTTCATGCGCTACGAGATCCTGGCCGACTCCATCGGCATGACCGCCGAGGAGCTGGAGAGCGCCTTCGCACCGGTCGCCCGCGAGTTCGACATGACCTGGGCGCTGCGCGATACCCGGCGGCGGCCGCGCGTGGTGATCATGGTGTCGCGTGAGTCGCACTGCCTGGTGGACCTGCTCTACCGCTGGACGGCGGGCGAGCTCGATGGCGATGTGGTGGGGGTGATCTCCAATCACGACGACATGCGCGGCCTGGTGGAGTGGCATGGCTTGCCCTATCACTGCGTTCCGGTTGTGCCGGACGACAAGTCCTCCGCCTTTGCCGAGGTCGAGCGGCAGGTCGAAGCGCTGCAGGCCGACGTTATCGTGCTGGCGCGCTACATGCAGATCCTGCCGCCCCGCCTGTGCCAGCGCTATGCCGGCCGGGTGATCAACATCCACCATAGCTTCCTGCCCTCCTTCGTCGGAGCGCGTCCCTATCACCAGGCCTATGCGCGTGGCGTGAAGCTGATCGGTGCGACCTGCCACTACGTGACCGAGGAACTCGATGCCGGACCGATCATCGAACAGGATATCCATCGCGTCAGCCACTGCCACACGCCTCAGGACCTGGTGCGCTTCGGACGCGACGTGGAGAAGGCGGTGCTGGCGCGCGGGCTACGCTGGCATCTCGAGGACCGGGTCATCATCCATGGCAACAAGACCGTCGTCTTTGCCTGACCCTTCGCAAGGAAGCGCTGCCGATGTCGTTCTCCGCACTGATCCTGGCGCCCTGGCTGCTGTTGGCGTGCGGGGCCGTGTCCCTCGCCACCTTGCTGCTGGCCCTGGCGCAGCGGCCATGGCGGGCGCTGCTCGACGATCGCGGCCTGCAGCACCGCTGGCTGGCCGCCACGCTGATCGTGGTGCTGCTGTGGCAGCTGCGGGCCCAGTCGGTCGAGTGGTTGACCTTGCACCTCATGCTCACGGCCTTGCTGACGCTGCTCTTCAAGGCGCCTCTGGCGCTTCTGACCAACCTGGCCGCCAACCTGGCGCTGGTGGCACTCGGCAAGGCGGAGTGGCAGCTCCTGGGCGTGAATGTGCTGCTGACCGGCGTGATCCCGGTGACGATCGTGGTATCCGTGTGGCGCCTGGTGGATCGCTACCTTCCGGACAACTTGATGGTGTTCCTGTTTCTCTGCGGCTTCTTCGGCGCCGCCCTGGCCACGCTGGGCACCGGGCTGGCGGGTGTGGCGCTCATCATGCTGGGGGCGACGGACCTCGAGGCGATCCATCTGGCTCGCGAATACATGCTGTTCCTGCCGCTGCTGATGCCGTCGGAAGCCTTCCTTACCGGCATGCTGCTCAGCTGCCTGATGGTCTATCACCCCAGCTGGGTGGCGACCTTCGACCGACACCGCTACATCGATACCAAGTAAGCTTGCTCGACCCCCGTAAGGCTGACTCGACCCAGTAGGGCTCAGTCGATGCCGGGTGGGGCTCAGGCTTCCGCCAACGGCAGGGTGAGCTGGCGCCGCGCATCGTCCGGCACCAGCCTTACGCCTACGCCCAGCAGGCGCACGGGTCGTTCACGCCTGGCCCAGGCCTGCGCCATCAGCGCAGCATAGGTGGCCAGGCACGGCCAGCCGCCGCGGGCGTCGAGCGTGGTCAGCGAGAAGTCATCGAAGCGCACCTTGACGAAGGTGCCCGCGATGGGCGGGTTGCCGTGGCGCGCCAGCCTGGCCTCGAGACGCTCGCACAGCGGCGCCAGCTCGCGGTGGCAGTGGTCCAGGTCGGGTAGGTCAGTGGCAAAAGTGGTTTCCACGCTGACGGACTTGCGCTCGCGTTCAATGCAAACCGGCCGGTCGTCGATACCCCGGGCCAGCTCGTACAGACGCTTGCCGTACTTGCCGAACTCCTGCAGCAGGTGCTCCAGCGGCACTCGCTGCAGCTCGTCGCAGGTGGCGATCGCCATCGCCTGCAGGCGCTTGGCCGTGGCTGGGCCAACGCCGGGAAGCTTGGTCACCGGGAGCGCTTGCACGAACTCGTCGACCTGGCTGGGAGCGATGACCGTCAGGCCGTCGGGCTTCTCCCAGTCGCTGGCGATCTTGGCCAGGAACTTCGACGGTGCCGCGCCCACCGAAACGGTGATCCCCACGCGCCTGAGGCACTCCTCCTTCAGCCAGCGCGCCATCCAGGTAGCGCTGCCTGAAAAACGTGCCACCTCGGTGACGTCGAGAAAGGCTTCGTCGAGCGACAGCGGCTCCACCCAGGGCGTCAGCTCGTGGAAGATGGCCTGGATCTGGCGCGACGCCTCGCGATAGCGCTCGAAATCGCCGCGCAGCAGGGTCAACTGGGGGCACAGGCGCAGAGCCCTGGCGGTGGGCATGGCGGAATGGATGCCAAAGGCGCGCGCTGGGTAGTTGCAGGTGGCGATCACCCCGCGTCCTTCGACGCTACCGCCGATCGCCAGCGGCACTTCGCGAAGCGCGGGGTTGTCGCGCATTTCCACCGCAGCATAGAAGCAGTCGCAGTCGGCATGCAGAATCTTGCGGTTCATCCGAAGTGACGAAACTCGCTGCCGGGCGCAGCCAGCGCTTAGCCGAGCGCCTGGCCGCTGCCGCCGCGAATGACACCGACGCCGATGCCTTCGATCTCCAGCGCCTGGTGACGCAGGTCGATCTCGATGGGCGCGAAGTCGGCGTTCTCGGCGGCCAGCACGACCCGGTAGCCGCTGCGATGGAAGCGCTTCACCGTGACTTCGTCGTCCAGCCGGGCCACCACGATCTGCCCGTCGCGTACCCGCTCCGTGCGATGCACGGCGAGCAGGTCGCCTTCGAGGATGCCGATCTCCTTCATCGAAAGCCCGCGCACCCGCAGCAGATAGTCGGCGCGAGGGGTGAAATAGTCCGGGGGAAGCGGGCAGTAGCGGTCGATGTGCTCTGCCGCCAGGATGGGGCTGCCGGCCGCGACTTCACCGATAATGGGCAGGCCCTCGTTGGCGGGGAGGCGCCGACGCTGGGCTCGCTTTCCTGAAGCGGCAGGCGAATGCCCCGCGAGGTGCCGCGGATCACCCGGATCACGCCCTTGCGTTCGAGTGCGCGCAGGTGCTCTTCGGCGGCGTTGGGCGAGCGAAACCCCAGCGCCTTGGCGATCTCGGCGCGGGTCGGCGGGTAGCCAAACTCGTTCATCGTCTTGACGATGAAGTCATAGACATTCTGCTGGCGCGGCGTAAGCGGGCGGGTCATGAGCGCTCCCGGTAGAGGTCTGGCGGTAGAGGTCTGGCGTTGGCCCGACCGGCGAGGCGGTCCGAGCATGACGTATTGTTCAAGTATACAGCATGGAAGTCTATCCAGTAAAAAACGGTTTCCTAGCCAGCAGCGTTCTCATGCAGCGTTTTAAACGAGATGGGAAGGATAGACATTGAGAGATTGAAGGCATTGCCGTAGACTTTTGTAATGTTTAAAACAACTGTTTCTGGCAGGTCGCGCCCATGGCTCAAACCGATACCGTCACACGCATCCTCGATACCGCCGAAGTGCTGTTTGCCGAGCGCGGGTTCGCCGAAACCTCGCTGCGCACTATTACCAGCAAGGCGCGCGTCAACCTGGCGGCGGTCAACTATCACTTCGGCTCCAAGAAGGCGCTGATCCAGGCGGTCTTCGCGCGCTACCTGGACCCGTTTACGGTGCGTTTCCACCATGCCCTGGATGAGCTCGAGCAGCGCCATTCAGGCGGCGTGATTCCGCTTGAGGAGCTGCTGGAAACCATGGCGCGTACCGTGCTGGAGGTGCCGGCCGAGAAGCACAGCCTCAAGGTCTTCATGAAGCTGCTGGGGCTTGCCTACAGCCAGGCGCAAGGGCACCTGCGGCGCTATATCCAGGATGAGTACGGTAGCGTCTTCACGCGGTTCACCGACCTGGTGCGGCGGGCCACGCCCGAGCTGCCCGACGGTGAGCGCTTCTGGCGGCTGCATTTCATGCTGGGCACGGTGATCTTCACCCTGTCGGGGCTCGATGCCCTGCGCGATATCGCCGAGAAGGACTACGACGAGCACGTTACCGTGCGCGACCTGATTCGCCGCCTGCGCCCTGTGGTGGTGGCCGCCATGAATGCACCGCTGCCGCCTCCGCCCGCCTTGCAGCCGGCCAAGGCGAGCTGAAGTGCGTACGCCACGGCTTGCCGAACTTCCCCCGCCGAGGGGGTGTGGCTCGAAATCGACGTGACGCGTCAGCAGCTCATTTGCTGGCGTGGCGAGCAGCGCCTGGAAGCTTGGCCCGTCTCGACGGCCCTGGCAGGAACGGGGCAGCAAGAGGGCAGCGGCCAGACCCCGCTGGGGTGGCACTATGTGCGCGCGGCGATCGGTGGCGACCAGCCGGTGGGTGCGGTGTTTCGCGGTCGCAGGCCCACCGGCGAGACCTATTCCGCCGAGCTGGCTGCGGCGCATCCCGGGCGCGACTGGATCCTGACCCGCATCCTCTGGCTGTGCGGGCTGGAAAGCGGCAGCAACCGCGGCGGGGCGGTCGACTCCCAGCGGCGCTACATCTATCTCCACGGTACTCCGCCCGACCAGCCCATGGGCGTGCCTCGCTCGCATGGCTGCGTGCGACTGCGCGATGAAGCGCTGCTGCGCGTGTTCGCCCTGGCGCCACCGGGAACCCCGGTATGGCTGCACGCGTTGCCGTCCAAGGCCTGAAGCTCGGTTGACCTGGCGCAGTCTTTGCGCCTGCCGCCGGGTCGGCGGCTGTCGTCATCGCCGACTTTCGTCTAGAATCACCCTCCTTCTGGCCCAAGGAATCCGATCATGACGCAGACTCTCGGTCCGGTGATCCTGGACCTGCAAGGCACCGAACTGACGGGAGAGGAGCGTGAGCTGCTGCTGCGCCCCGAAGTCGGCGGGGTGATCCTGTTTTCCCGCAATGTCGTCGACGCCCGCCAGGTGCGTGAACTGTGCGCAACGATCCGCGCCCTGCGCCCCGAGCTGCTGCTGACCATCGACCAGGAGGGTGGGCGGGTGCAGCGACTGCGCGAAGGCGTGACGCGCCTGCCGCCCATGGGCAAGCTTGGCCGTGACTACGCCGCGGCACCCGAGGATACCCTACGGCTGTGCCTGGATGCCGGCTGGCTGCTCGGCATGGAGATGGCCGCCTGCGGCCTCGATTTCAGCTTTGCCCCCGTGCTCGACGTGGACACCGGCATCTCCGGCGTGATCGGTGATCGCAGCTTTTCATCCGACCCGCAGGCGGTGGCCGCCATGGCGGGCGCCTTCATTGCCGGCCTGCACGAAGCGGGCATGGCCGCGGTGGGCAAGCACTATCCCGGTCATGGTGGCGTGGCCGCCGACTCCCACCTGGAACTGCCCGTCGACGAGCGGCCGCTGGAGGCGCTGCGCCAGCACGACCTGGTGCCTTTCGCCCAACTGGCCATTCGCCTCGACGGCGTCATGCCAGCGCACGTGGTCTATCCCGCTTTCGATCCCCGGCCGGCCGGCTTCTCGCCGAGCTGGCTAAACATGCTGCGTGACAATCTCGGTTTCAAGGGCACGCTCTTTTCTGACGACCTGGGCATGGCCGGTGCCGAATACGCCGGCCGGCCCGGCGAGCGCGCTCTGGCGGCGCTCGAGGCCGGCTGCGACATGGTGCTGGTCTGCAACGACCGCGCGGCGGCGCTGGAGGCGCTTGAGGCCTGCCACGGGCGAACCACCCGCCCCGCGGCGCGCTTGCGCTATGGGCGTGCCCGCCCGGAGCTCGATGCCCTGGAGGCGCTGGGGCGCTGGCGCCGCGTGCATGCCCGCCTCGAAGCCCTGGCCGGTAGCTGAGCCTCGCAATTTCCGTTATCCCTTTGCCATTGGTGTTGACACCCCACATGCCGAAACTCGAAGCCGATTTTCATCAATCCCTGGCGACCATGCGCGATGTCATGGAGACCGCCGACTGCCTGATCTCCCAGCAAGAGGTCGAGCGAGCGCTGGATCGCATGGCCGCCGAGATTACCGCCGACCTGGGTGACAAGCTGCCCGTCTTCTACTGCGTGATGAACGGTGGGCTAATCACCACCGGGCACCTGCTGACCCGGCTCGGCTTCCCGCTGGAGGTGGACTACCTTCACGCAACCCGCTATCGCGGCGGCCTGCGTGGCGGCGAGCTGTTCTGGCGCGTGTCGCCGGAAATTCCCATGGCGGGTCGCCATGTGGTGATCGTCGACGATATCCTCGACGAGGGGCAACGCTTGCCGCTATTCTTGCCTACCGCCGCGAGGCGGGTGCAGCGAGCATCTCCACCGCTGTGCTGGTGGACAAGCGGCACGACCGCAAGGCGGTGCCGGGCCTCAAGGCCGACTACTGCAGCCTCGAAGTGGTGGATCGCTACGTTTTCGGCTTCGGTATGGACTACAAGGGCTACCGGCGCAACGCGCCGGGGATCTTTGCCCCCAAGGGTTTGTAGCGCGGCGTCCAGCCAGACTGCACGAGCCAGGCGTCTATCGCCTGGCTTGTGGCGTTTTAGCGGCGTGGGCGCTCAGTCCAGCTCGCCGATGGCGTCGCCCAGCGCATTGACCAGGCGGTCGATCTCGTCGCGCTCGACGATGAAGGGCAGCCCGAGCTGGATGGTGTCGCCGCCGTAGCGCACGTAGAAGCCTTTCTCCCAGCATTTCATGGCGATCTCGAAGGGACGGCGGGCCGGCTCGCCGGGGTAGGGCTCGATCTGCAGCGCCCCGGCCAGTCCGTAGTTGCGAATATCGCTGATATGGCGGGTGCCCTTGAGCCCATGCAGGGTCTCCTCGAAGACCGGGCTCATCTCGCGCACGCGCTCGATCAGGCGGTCGTTCTCGAGCACGTCGAGTGCGGCCAGCGCCGCGGCACAGGCCACCGGATGCCCGGAGTAGGTGTAGCCGTGGGGCAGTTCGAGCATGTAGTCGGGGCCGCCCTGTTCCATGAAGGTCTGGTAGATCTCACCCCGCACGATCACCGCGCCCATGGGTACCGCGCCGTTGGTCAGCTGCTTGGCCACGTTGAGGATGTCCGGCACCACGCCGAACGCCTCGGCGCCGGTCATGGCGCCCATGCGGCCGAAGCCGGTGATCACCTCGTCGAAGATCAGCAGGATATCGTGCTGATCGCAGATCTCGCGCAGTCGCTGCAGGTAGCCCTGGGGCGGAGGAATCACCCCGGCCGAGCCGGCCAACGGCTCGACGATCACCGCGGCGATGTTCGAGGCGTCGTGCAGCGCGATCAGCTCTTGCAGCTCCTCGGCTCGCTCGGCGCCGCGCTCGGGCATGCCTCTGGTGAAGGCGTTCTCCTTGAGCAGGGTATGGGGCAGATGGTCGGCGTCGATGCCCTGGCCGAACAGTGCGCGGTTGGCGCCGATGCCGCCCAGGCTGATACCGCCGAAGTTGACTCCGTGATAGCCCTTGGCGCGGCCGATCAGCTTGGTCTTGCTTGGCTTGCCTTCTTGCGCCAGTAGGCGCGGGCGATCTTCAGTGCGGTATCGGCGCTCTCCGAACCGGAGCCGGTGTAGAACACATGGTCGAGCCCCTGGGGCATCAGGCCGCGAATCCGGTGGGCCAGCTCAAAGGCCTTGGGGTGGCCGAACTGGAAGGCAGGTGAATAGTCCAGCTGCTGGAGCTGACGCGTCACGGCCTCGGTGATCTCCGGCCGACAGTGGCCGGCACCACAGGTCCACAGGCCGGAGAGCCCGTCGAAAATGCGCCGACCCGCGGCATCGGTGAAATAGCTGCCTTCGGCACTCACGATGATGCGTGGATCGCGCTTGAACTGGCGATTGCCGGTATAGGGCATCCAGTAGGCGTCCAGCTGTGCTTGGCTCAATCCGGCGGCTGTCTTGGGCTGTTGTGGTTGTGACATGGCATACCTTCCATTGGCAACGAGTGTTGAATATCTTGCTACAGCCTATATCGAGTGGGCGCCAAACGAAACCAGCGCGCCCCTGCCTGGGCAGGGGCGCGCTGGGTCAAGCCGACGGGATGACGCGGGATTACAGGCCCAGCTCGTGGGTCGCTTCCTCGCGCATCTTGAACTTCTGGATCTTGCCGGTGACAGTCATCGGGAACTCATGGACGAACTTCACGTAGCGGGGGATCTTGTAGTGGGCGATCTTGCCCTTGCAGAATTCCTTTAGCTCGTCGGCGTTGAGCTTCTGGCCTTCGGCCAGCTTCACCCACGCCATCACTTCCTCTCCGTACTTTTCATCGGGCACGCCGATGACCTGCACGTCGGATACGGCCGGGTGGGTGTAGAGGAAGTCCTCGATCTCGCGCGGGTAAATGTTCTCGCCGCCGCGGATGATCATGTCCTTGATGCGCCCGACGATGGCGATGTAGCCCTCTTCGTCCATCGTGGCCAGGTCGCCGGTGTGCATCCAGCCGGCGCTGTCGATCGACTTGGCGGTGGCTTCCTCGTTGTTCCAGTAGCCCAGCATCACGCTGTAGCCGCGGGTGCACAGTTCGCCGGTCTCGCCGCGCGGCACCACCGCGCCGGTTTCGGGGCTGACCAGCTTCACCTCCAGGTGGGGGTGAATGGTGCCCACCGTGGTCACGCGCTTGTCGAGCGGAGCATCGGTCTGGGTCTGGGTGCTGACCGGGCTGGTCTCGGTCATGCCGTAGCAGATGGTAACGTCCTGCATGTTCATCTTGTCGATCACCTTGCGCATCACTTCGATGGGGCAGATCGAACCGGCCATGATGCCGGTGCGCAGGGTGGAGAGGTCGTACTGGGCGAAATTGGGGTGCTCCAGCTCGGCGATGAACATGGTCGGTACGCCGTAGAGCGCGGTGGCCTTTTCGTCCGATACCGCCTTGAGCGTTGCTTCCGGGTCGAAGCCGTCGCCCGGGTAGATCATGGTGGCGCCGTGGGTCACGCAGCCCAGGTTGCCCATCACCATACCGAAGCAGTGATACAGCGGCACCGGGATTACCAGGCGGTCCTTCTCGGTGAAGCCCATGGTGCGGGCGACGAAGAAGCCGTTGTTGAGGATGTTGTGGTGCGACAGGGTGGCGCCCTTGGGCGCGCCGGTGGTGCCCGAGGTGTACTGGATGTTGATCGGCTCGTCGAACTGCAGCGTGGCCTGGATCTCGGCCAGGTGCTCTTCGGAAACCTCGTCGGCATGCGCCAGCAGGCTCTGCCAGCTGAACATGCCGGTCAACGCACGCTCGGCGTCGAGGCATACCACGCGCTTGAGTTCGGGCAGCTTGGCCGCCGAGAAGGTGGACGGGCGCCGTCGCGCAGCTCCGGCGCCAGCTCTGCCAACGTGGCCACGTAGTCGGAGGTCTTGAACTTGCCCTGCAGGATCAGCGTTGAGGTGCCCGACTGCTTCAGCGCGTACTCCAGCTCGTGGGTGCGATAGCTGGGGTTGATGTTGACCAGGATGGCGCCGATCTTCGCCGTGGCAAACTGGGTAATGGTCCACTCGGCGCAGTTGGGCGACCAGATGCCGACCCGGTCGCCTTTCCTTACACCCAGGGCCAGCAGGGCGCGCGCCGCCTGGTTGACGGTCTGCTGCAGCTCCTTCCAAGTGTAGCGCAGGCCCTGGTGCAGGCTCAGCAGGGCATCGCCGTCGGGAAAGCGGGCGACGGTGGCGTCGAAGCAATCACCGATGGTTTCTCCTTTCAGCGGCGTGTCGCTGATGCCGCTGACATAGCTGTTGAGGACGTGTTGGCGTGTCATCGTGATACCCATCGTGTTGTAGCAAGTTGTTGTTGCGAATAGTTGTTGCGATAGCTGTTGAGACAGTGGCGCGGAAAATGGCAAACGTATGGCTAGCGGCGAAGTCGCTCGAGGACGTCCCGAGCGCGTGCTTCCACGTCGTCGAGCTCACGTTGCATCAGGCGAATATCCTCGAGCTGGCGCTCCATGTTGGCGCGCTTGTCGGCCAGAATTTCCAACAGCCGCTGCAGCTGCCGCCAGTTGCCGTCGGGCATGGCATCGTACATCTCGATGACTTCGCGAATCTCGGCGAGCGAGAAGCCCAGTCGCTTGCCGCGCAGCGTCAGCTTCAGGCGGACTCGGTCCTTCTCGTGATAGATACGTGTCTGGCCGCGCCGCTCGGGCGCCAGCAGGCCTTCCTGCTCATAGAAGCGAATGGTGCGCGGGGTAACCTCGAACATCTTGGCCAGCTCACCGATGGAGTAGTTCCGGCGCTGGCGAGGGAGAGGATGGCTGCCATTGACTGTTGGCCTGGTTTCCGGCTCTGTTGTTGTCATCATTGTCTTCCTGTCTAGTCGGGCCGCGACGCGGGCTCCTCCAACTGCCTGCAACACTAGACGACGTTGACGTTAACGTAAAGTGGTTGTCGACCAAGGGAGGTATGCGCTAAAACCTAGCAAGTGCTAGGTTGGTCGACATTGCGGGGCTCTCCCGCGACGCGAGCCGCCTTGTCTTTGGGTTCGTCGATTGCGCCCATCACCAACTACAAGAGGACACCACGATGGATTTTTCCCTGAACGACGACCAGCGGGCGCTGGTCCAGGCGGCAGCGGACTTTGCCAAGGCCGAGCTTGCCGAGCATGCCGCCGACTGGGACGCGCAGTCCCATTTCCCCGTGGACGTGATTCGGCGCGCCGGCGAGACTGGCTTTCTCGGCATCTATACCCCCGAGGAGTACGGCGGGCTGGGCCTCACCCGGCTCGACGCTTCGCTCATCTTCGAACAGCTGTCGCAGGGCTGCATCGCCACCACGGCCTACCTGACCATTCACAACATGGTCACCTGGATGATTGCCTCATGGGGCGACGAGGCGCTGCGCGAGCAGTACGTGCCGGCCATGGTGACGGGCGAGTTGCTGGGCTCCTACTGCCTGACCGAGCCCGGTGCCGGCTCCGATGCCGCCAGCCTGCGCACCCGCGCCGTGCGCGAGGGCGACGACTACCTGATCAGCGGCTCCAAGATGTTCATTTCTGGCGCCGGCGCTACCCAGGTACTGGTGGTGATGGCGCGTACCGGTGAGCCGAACAGCGGCGCTGCGGGAGTTTCCGCGTTTGTGGTGCCGGCCGATGCCGAGGGCATCAGCTACGGCAAGAACGAAGAAAAGATGGGCTGGAAGAGCCAGCCGACGCGGCTGATCAGTTTTGACAATGTCCGGGTGCCGGTGAGCAACCGCCTGGGCAACGAAGGCGAGGGGTTCCGCTTCGCCATGAAGGGGCTAGACGGCGGTCGGCTCAATATTGCCAGCTGCTCGCTGGGGGCGGCCCAGCAGGCCCTGACCCTGGCGCGCAACTACCTGGCCGACCGTAAGCAGTTTGGCCGCGAGCTGTCGCACTTTCAGGCGCTGCAGTTCAAGATGGCCGACATGGCCACGGAGCTTACCGCAGCGCGCCTGATGGTACGTCATGCCGCCTGGCGGCTCGACCAGGGCGACCCCGAGGCCACCGCCTACTGTGCCATGGCCAAGCGACATGCCACCGACATAGGCTTCCAGGTGTGCAACGAGGCGCTGCAACTCCACGGTGGTTATGGCTATATCAAGGAGTACCCGCTGGAGCGCCTGGTGCGCGATACTCGCGTGCACCAGATACTTGAAGGCACCAACGAAATCATGCGCGTCATCGTGGCGCGTCGCCTGCTGGCCGATGGTGTGATCGAAGCGCTGCAATGATGCGGGCAAACCAATCGGGAGAGAACAAACGCATGACGGATCTGGCGGTCATCTTCGATGAGCTTTCCACCTCCGACGGTGGTCGGGTGGGTGTGGCGACCCTCAACGCCCCGAAGTCGCTCAATGCGCTGTCGCTGGACATGGCCCGGCAGCTGGCGGCCAAGCTCGACGCCTGGGCGGTCGACCGCAGTATTGTTGCGGTATGGCTGGAAGGCGCGGGCGAGAAAGCCTTCTGCGCCGGCGGCGATATCGTGGCTCTCTATCGCTCCATGACCGAGGAGGGCGACAATCGCGGCAGCGGGCGCGACAGCCTGTTCGCTGAAACCTATTTCACCACGGAATATCGGCTCGACTACCGCATCCATACCTACCCCAAGCCGATCCTCGTCTGGGGCGACGGTATCGTCATGGGCGGTGGCCTGGGCCTGATGGCCGGGGCTTCCCACCGCATAGTGACCGAGACCAGCCGCATCGCCATGCCCGAGATCTCCATCGGCCTGTACCCGGACATCGGCGCCAGTTGGTTTCTTAACCGCATGCCGCGCGGCGTGGGCGCCTACCTGGGGCTGACCGGCGCCCAGCTCAATGCCCGCGATGCGCTGGACCTGGGCATGGCCGACCATTTCGTACCACGCGAACGGCGAACCGCGCTGCTCGATGCCCTGGCCGGCGCGGATTACGGCAAGCGCAGCGCGCAAGAACTGCGCGCCGGGGTGAGCAGCGCGCTTGCAGCGTTCGAGGATCGCTCGCACGCGCCCTCCGGCCAGGTGTGGTCGCACCTCGACCACCTGCAGCGTCTGGTGGGCACGGCCGATGTGACCCAGGCGGTGGAGGCGATTCTTGCCGATGACCGCGACGACGCCTGGCTGCGTGCCAACCGCGAGCGCCTGGCCGTCGGTAGCCCGCTGAGTGCCCACCTGGTCTGGCGCATGCTGGAGCGCCATCGTCACACCAGCCTGGCCGAGGCTTTCCGTGACGAGCTGAACCTCTCCGTTCAGTGCTGCCGCGAGGGCGACATCGCGGAAGGGGTGCGTGCCCTGCTCATCGACAAGGACAAGAACCCGCGCTGGCGGCATGCCGACGTGGCCAGCGTGCCCGAGGCCGACCTGCAGGCGATGATGGTGCCGCTTTGGCGCGATGACGAGCACCCGCTGCGCGACCTTGGATAGGTCGGCGCATCCGCCTAGCGTCCATGCCAATGGAACTTCGACAACGACAAACAGGAGCAGCATGCATGAAAATCGCCTTTATCGGCCTGGGTAACATGGGTGCCCCCATGGCCCTCAACCTGGTCAAGGCCGGCCACGACGTCAGTGTCTTCGACCTGGTCGAAACCGCCATGAAGCGCCTGGAAGAGGCGGGCGCCTACGCCTGCGCCAGCGCCCAGAGCGCCGTCAGCGGCGCCGAGGTCATCATCTCCATGCTGCCTGCCGGCCAGCATGTCCGGCGGCTCTACCTGGGCCGTGACGACTCGCCGGGGCTGTTCGACGCCCTCGAAGGCAAGCCGCTGATCATCGATGCCTCCACCATCTCGCCGGACGATGCGCGCAGCGTAGGTGCTGCAGCCGCCGAGCGCGGGCTGACCTACCTCGATGCGCCGGTCTCGGGCGGGGTGGGCGGCGCCCAGGCCGGCACCCTGACCTTCATCGTCGGCGGCAGCCAGGCCGGCTTCGAGCAGGCGCGCCCGGTGCTGGAAGCCATGGGCAAGAACATCTTCCACGCCGGCGAGATCGGCGCGGGGCAGGTGGCCAAGATCTGCAACAACATGCTGCTCGGCATCCTCATGAGCGGCACGGCGGAAGCGCTGGCGCTGGGGGTCAAGAACGGGCTTGAACCGGGGGTGCTCTCCGAGATCATGAAGCAGAGTAGCGGGGGCAACTGGGCGCTCAACGTCTACAACCCCTGGCCCGGGGTGATGGAAGGCTCCGCCGCCTCACGCGACTACCAGGGCGGGTTCTTCACCGACCTGATGGCCAAGGACCTGGGCCTGGCCTGGGAGCTGGCGCTGGGCAGCAAGGCCGCGGTGCCGATGGGCTCCCAGGCGCGCAACCTATTCGCCCTGCATGCCGCCCAAGGCAACGGCGGGCTGGATTTCTCCAGCATCCAGAAGCTTTATCGAGCAGGTGAGAAAGGCTGAAACGACGCGGGGTGCCGGTCAGGCACCCCGCGAAGACTTGCACCACTCAAAAACGACGGCTCAGCGCCAAAAGGTCTCGACGTTTTCGAACGGCCGGTTCAAGCGCCGCTCGTCCGTCAGTCCATAGAGCGAATAGCGGCGTCCCAGCTTGGCACCGCCGTCTCGTGTCAGCGGTTGCCAGGCCACCTGAGCATGGCCGCGACTTGAACGAATGAAGAATGCATCCAACGGAATCGACAGATACAGTGCCTTGTCGAAACTGCCTTCGCCGAAGTCGCTTCCGGCATCGGTGAAGGTGGCCCACCCGCCGATACGCACGCCAGAGGCAAACTCCCGCGAGAGATCCAGTGTCGTACCGATATCACCGGCCAGGTAGCGTCCCACGCTTACCTTCGCCAGGATGTCCTCGAAGCCGGTTTCCCAGTATCCCGAAAGGTGCCCCGTCAGCACATCGTAGTCGCGCAGGCCTCAGGCGCTGGTCGAAATCCCGTTGCCTCACTGCATTGAGGTCAACACCTAATGCCCAGCGCTGCCCAAAGGGGCGGTAGAGCAATTCACTGCCAACGCCGGCATACATCATTTCCAGATAGCCGCCATAGCCCATGGCGAACCAGTCGCGGCCGAACTGCGCCGTGTGCGTGTATTGCAGGTTGCCGATGCCAATGTCGGTATCGGCAAGATAGTCGCCGATGTAGGTTCGCACCCGAGGCAACTTCGACTCGGCAATGTACTCGTACTTGTCGAGATTGTCGGCAAGCGTTGCGCTCAGGCTACCGGAGAACCAACCGTTCCAGTCGGTGCGGTATTCGCCGTCAAGATCCACGAATAAACGGTAAAGGTAGCCGTCGGGACCGCCAAAATTCTGGGCTAGTCCTGGGCCTAGGCTGTAGCTGAAACGTTGCGGTGAGGCTTCATACAGGGTTTTCGCATAGTACAAGTCGTTGCGGTGGGAGGCGGCGTTTGCCGTGAGCGCCAGCTCATCGAAGAAACGTGGTTCAGCGTCACGTGACTGAACGACTTCCACCAGCGCCTGGCGGGAATAGTGATCCTCGCGTATGGCAAGGCCGCGTTCGTACCAGCTCAGCTCGAAGGTGTCGATTTCGCTAGAGGTGCGGTTATGCAAGATACGGCCGGCGCGCACCCCGCTCTGGATCAATGAGCGGAAGCGAGTCGGCTCGGCTTCCACTAGCAGGATAGTGTCAGTGGCCGGGATCCGCCTTACACTAACGCCGGCATTTTCCTCAAGCTCAGCGCTTACCGCCTGCCAGTCCATGGTATGCCAGGGTTGGGCAGGTTCCAGCGCAACCGGTGCAGGGTCACGCTTGATCTGGGAAAGCCCCGCCAGGTTGGTAGAAAGGCTAAGGCCCAGCATGGCCGTATCGCCGCGCTGCCACCCGGCGCGCAACGCAACGCTGTCGCTCAGCCGGAAGCGGGCGCCGTAGTTGATCCGCGAATCCTGCGTAAGGTCCGATTCGGCGCGATCGGCAGAATAGTCGTTGCCTTCCACTTCAAGCTGCAGCAGCAAGGGCTGCCAAGGCGTCTGGTACTCGATGCCGCCGAACCAGGCGGTAGGCCCGCGAAACATCTGAGACAGAGAA
Source organism: Halomonas sp. E19 (assembly GCF_052439355.1). Lineage (NCBI taxonomy): Bacteria > Pseudomonadati > Pseudomonadota > Gammaproteobacteria > Oceanospirillales > Halomonadaceae > Halomonas > Halomonas sp. E19. The sequence goes on from NZ_JBNFWU010000001.1 coordinate 1,167,646, forward strand.
AGTTCGCCGCCGTCGGCGCTGCCGGCAAAGCGAGGGCGCTCATCGAAGCGCTTGTCCACCCAGCCCAGCGGATTACCCATGTCCCCGGCGCGCCCCAGGTAGCCCCAGCCCAGGCCCAGATGAACATCCCAGTCGTACCAGCGCTTGCTCGCCACCAGGTACTCGGCGCCAAACAGGGTGGTGCCTCCGGCATCGAGCAGGCCGACGGCCACCTGCGGTAAATAGCGGCTCTCCTGCCATAGCCTCAGTTTGCCGTCGAAGCCCTTGTCCAGGTATTTGCGGTCGCCGGCAATCTCTTCACCGTAGAGCCGGTCCTCGATCTCCACATAGCGAAAGCCCGCCTCCAGCCATTCAGTAGGCTGAAAGAAAATCCCGTAGCGCCGATAAGGTGCGCTGCGGTTGAATGATGCCGCGAAATGCCCCAGTGGGGCCATGCGAGCCGTTGGGGTCTGCATCAGACCGATGCTGCCAAAATCATTGTGGCCTTGGCCCAGGCCATTGGCGGTGGCAGGTATGGCGAGGAGCAGCAGATTGCCTAATGCCACAGCCTGGACTAGTTGATGGTGTAGCAGTGTCATTGCCTCTCCAGTCTGCAGTCGTCGCCTGGCATCTGCATGGCCAGGAAGCGCGAAGTCGAATCGGCTAGGTACTCCAGGTCGGCACGCATCGTGCGGCTACCGCGAGCTACTACGACTAGGCGGCTGCCAGGTGAAACGGCGATAGGCTGCCAATTCCAGGCTGCCTGGCCGGCATTCGTCACCTTGCCCATGGGGTCAATCACCACCACGCGATCCACATCCGACAGCGCCTTTCGGGGTTGGGCTTTCAGTAAGGAATGACTAGTGGCACCAGAATGCCAAGGAACACGAACCACTCCGGCAGATGACCAAATCTCTACCCATGGTGGGGCTTCGCATACGCCAAAATGCTGAAGGGCGCCCAATGCCACGTTTCTGCGAAGATCGGCGAGCATATAAGGCAAGTCGAAGCGTCCTGGGCTACGTATTGCTTCGGCTGTCGCTTGTGTCGCGAGGGCGGTGCGCCACTGCTGCTGCCAAGGTGCTGGCTCACGCTCGCTGAGGTTATCCAGTGCCAGCAGTGTTGCATCTCGGTGTTTATCAAACACTGCTATATCCGTCTTGCGAAGGGCTACGCTGTAAGCCCAGTCGGGCGGTGATGGTGCCTCGGCTAGCCGGTCGAACCACGCTTCGGCCAACGTAGTGGCGCGTATCGGCTGGCCATATGCCAGCAGGGCAAGGGCCAGCAGAAGGCAGGCCACTACGTGACCAAGCAGGGCAGGTGCTCTGTTCATCGATCTCTCATCATGGTTACCACCAGTGGCGTGCGACTTGCCAATGGAGGCGTGGTGCACCAGGCCACATCTGACCGTCGTATTCCCATAGCCAGAAGGTCGCCGGGTCACGCCACAGCGAAGCCGTGGTGGTCGTGCCATCGGACCAGATCAAGCGTTCCGTGCAGTGCTGCAAGAGGCGAGCGCCAAGCGGCAGCTTGCGCAGGCTCGTTTCTGTACAAATCAGCTCACCATAGGCGCTGTCGCTGTATACCTGGCCGTGTTCAGTCAACCATCGCTTCGTCACTTCGAAGGCGGACGGTGAAGCCAGCCTCAAGGGGTGGCGACAACCTCTTCGGCAGGCGTGGCGCTACCTGTGTGATAACGCGATGAGATCAGTTCCTGTTCCATGCCACTGAGTGCCGTCAAGCCATCTTCCTGGAACTCGAGTAGCAAGCCGTCGCGCGAGGGCCAGAAACTGTAGGACCCTATGCTGGCTCCCATCACCATCAAGCCGCGCACCTGGCCGGCGCGTATCACAAGGCTGGCGTACGGTATCGCTTCTGCCTGCACGTCAGGGCTTTCTCCTTGTTGCACCAACGCCTGCACGGAGGCGCCCAAAGGTGTCAGGCCATCGCTGGCGCAGCCAGCCAGCGCTACGGCCATACCGCACAAGGCCACCCCGTATGAAAAGGCCGCCCGCAGGCGGCCCCCAAAGCTATGCATCAGCACGGCGATGATTAACGAGTGCCGGTGGTGCCGGTGCTGCCACCACTAGAGGACGAAGCCACTGCCGCGCCCACCGCTACCGCAGCAGCAACCCCGATTGCCGCAATGGCTGCCGTGGAAAGTCCAGTAGCGGTAGCGATACCCGCCAGCGGTCCAGTGGCTGCCCCAGCGGCTGCGCTTGCACCAGCACCTGCAGCACCAGAAGTACCCGTGGTGGTCGTTGTTCCAGTTGTGGTGGCAGTGCCGCTGGTGCCGGCTGCCTGGGTGCCGGTAGTCGTTTCGGTTGCGGTCTGTGCCATGGCCAGCGGCGAGGCCAGCATGGCAGTCACGGCCAACAGGGCCATCGATTTCTTCATTGTGATACTCCCTACGGAAATAGAAGGTGTTTCTTCCTGTAACTCAGGAAGAGTGACGCATTTTACCGATTGTAATCTATTAGAGGTAGCACGAAATTAACCCATTGCTTAGCTATTTTCTGGCACTTATGGTGGTTATTTCTGAGTTTTTTGTAAGCATTTTCTTACAAGGAAGAAGTCGTAAAATTTTCCTTATCGGAATGATATATGTCATCCATTCCGTCTTGTTGATCTCATTCTCCTGCGGTAGCATCCGTCCTCGCCTTGAAGGGCAAAGCCTTAGAATTGGCGAAATATTGTAAGTAAAAATCTTATTTTTCATGCAGTTAAGATATAAAACCAGGTTGGCCTCGGGGAGTTGCTGTGAAGCCCCGGGGCGGTAGCGTGCTCGAAGTCGGCGATATTTAGTGTTTGCGAATTTAAAGGTGCGCGCGAGCGAGTGCTGTTTGCCTCGCTTCAAGTGGTTCAGTTCATGTGACGAAGCAGGTACTACTTCAGTGCGACGTATTGAGAGTGAAAAAAATCTCTTCAGCCTTGATTGGAGTGGCCGCATTACTTTTGCTTACTGGTTGCGCCCCCATGTCGGTTAACAAAAATTCAACGTTTCCTCCTGCCTGGAGTGCTGCGCAGCACGCCCCTCAGCAGCGCCTGCTGGACGAGCGAATTTCAAGCTATCTCCAAGGCGCCACAGCGGGCAGCGTGTACCAGCCGGCAGCCAGCCCCGGGGCGCTGGCGCCCTGCTTTCCGTCGAGGAGAGTTATGTTGCTGCCAGCGGTCGGCCCTGCAGAAGGCTGACGGTCACTTTGGGCGAAGGTGTGCGCCAAGTGTTGACCTGCCGTGCCTCGGAAACACGCTGGGCTGAAGTGCGCGCCCTGAACTGATACGCCGGAGCATCAACTCAATGAATCACCCCCTGATTTTTCTTCGCGCCGGCTGGGCGAAGGCCGCCGTGGTGGGCCTAATGATGAGTGCTGTCGTCCCGGTGCACGCCCAGAGCCTGGGGCGGGCCAACTTCGGCGACTTCAGCGAAGCGCGTGAACAGACGCAGGCCGCCGAGCGGCAGCGTGGCCAAACGGAAGCCAACGCCGCGGTGGCCAACCGCTCCGTGCAGCGGCAAGCCGGGATTTTTGGGCCGCTGGGTTCAAGCCAAGCCGATAGCCAAGCCATCAAGCCGTTCGGTGCAGACCTGTTCACCGGGGGTTCCGCGGCATGCGCGGTGATGGCCTCAACCCCCAATATCGCGTCATGCCGGGTGATCAGGTGGTGCTGAGGCTGTGGGGGCCCTCGAGTTCGATCAGGTCATTCCGGTCGATGCTCAGGGCAACCTGTTCATACCTACGATAGGCCCTGTGGCGGTAGAAGGGGTAAGCCATGTTGAACTTGAAAATCGGGTCAACCAGGCAGTGCGGCGCCTCTATCCTGAAAATGTTGAGGTGTATACCCAGTTGCAAGGTGTGCAGCCCATCGGTGTGTTCGTAACCGGTTTCGTGAATAACCCGGGGCGCTATGCCGGGGTTCCGAGCGACGCACTGCTTTATTTCCTCGACCAGGCCGGCGGCATCGATGAACAGCTCGGCAGCTACCGCAGCGTGCGGGTGCTGCGCGGTGAACGAGAGCTGCTGCGTGCCGATCTCTACGACTTCCTGCTGACCGGCGAGCTGCCCCGCGTGCAGTTTCAGGACGGCGACACCATCGTGGTGGAGCGGCGCGGCGACTCGGTCACCGTAAGCGGCGATGTGCGCCGCCCCTACCACTTCGAGCTGAAGGGCGGCACCCTTTCCGGCCAAACCGTGCTGGACCTGGCACCCCTGCAGGCAGGCGTTTCCCATGCGCTGGTACGCGGCAGCCGCCAAGGCGGCCCCGCGGCTGACTACCTTGAGCTTGCCGAATTCAGCCGGCTACCGCTGCGCGACGGCGACCACGTGCAGTTCAGCGCCGACGAGCGCACCACCAACATCGTCGTGGAATTGGAAGGCTCCTATCGCGGCCCGTCGCGCTTCGTGCTGCCCAAGGATGTCACGTTGCTGGAGCTGCTGGACAACATCCCCGTGGATGCCAACCTGGCCGATACCCAGAGCATCTCGCTGCGGCGGGAAAGCGTGCGCCAGCGTCAGCAGGAATCGCTGGAAGAGAGCCTGCGCCGGCTGGAAACCACCTATCTCAGCGCCTCTTCCGCCACCGCAGAAGAAGCCGGCATTCGCGTGCGCGAAGCCGAGCTGATCAGCCAGTTCGTCGCTCGTGCAAGGGAAGTCGAGCCCAACGGCCGGCTGGTGGTCGCCCACGACGACACCATCGCCAACGTGCGCCTGCAGGATGGCGATGTCATTACCATACCGATGCGCTCCGATGCTGTGCTGATCAGCGGCGAGGTTGTCGTGCCGCAGTCGGTGGTGTTCAGGCCGGGCGAGCGGGTACGCGACTACATCGAGCGGGCAGGGGCTTCACCGCCAATGCCGACAAGCGCACCATCCTGGTGGCGCGGGCCAATGGCGAAGTGCGCGACGCCGGCGACATCACCTTGCGCGCCGGCGACGAGATCCTGGTGCTGCCCAAGGCGCCCACCAAGAACCTGCAGCTGGCCTCCACGCTTAGCCAGATCCTGTTCCAGATCGCCGTCACCACCCGCGTGGCGCTGGACCTGTAATGCCGGCAGGGCAGAGCGGATACCAGCCGCGCACCCTGGCGTGTCACCTGGAGCGTCTGGCGCGCCATGTTCCTGCGCGAGGCGCTGGGGCGTATCACCGGCGACCGTTTCGGCTGGTTCTGGATGTTCCTCGAACCGATCGCTCACGTGCTGCTCATGGTGGCGGTGCGCGAACTGCTCGGCCGCATGCGCTTCATCACCAATGCCGACTTCATCCCCTGGCTGATCGTCGGCCTGATGACCTTCTTTCTGTTTCGAGAAGGCGTGACCCGCGGCATGAACGCCATCGAGGCCAACCGTGCGCTGTTCGCCTACCGCCAGGTCAAGCCGGTCGACCCGGTGCTGGTGCGTGCTTTCCTGGAAGGCATGCTCAAGTCGCTGATCTTCGTGCTGCTGATCATCGGCGCTACCTTCCTGGGCATGGAGATCCTGCCGTTCGACCCACTGATGGCGCTATGGGTATGGCTGTGGATGTGGCTGCTGGGCCTGGGCCTGGGGCTGGTGCTCTCGGTATGCGCCGCCCTGGTGCCGGAAGTGGCCAAGGTGGTGCGCATGATCATGTTCCCGCTCTATTTTCTTTCAGGCGTGATGATTCCACCCAATTTCCTGCCCTACGCGGTGCAGCAGTACCTGCTCTACAACCCCATCCTGCACGGCATCGAACGCATGCGCCTAGCCTTCTTCGAGGGCTACCACACCATCAACGGGATCGACCTGCTCTATCTGCAGCTGTGGGCACTGGCGGCCATAGCCCTGGGCCTGGCCATGCACAAGCGCTTCGCCCAGAAGGTACTGGCCAAATGATCGACGTGCGCAATGTCTACAAGCGCTACCACGGCCACCATGGCAGCCAGGGCTGGGTACTGGAAGATATCAACTTCAGCATTCCCCAGGGCATCAGCGTGGGTATGCTGGGGCGCAACGGCGCCGGAAAATCGACCCTGCTGCGCTTGATCGGCGGCATGGACACCCCCGACAGGGGAGAGATACGCCACCATTGCCGCGTTTCCTGGCCCATCGGCCTGGGTGGGGGCTTTCAAGGCTCGATGACCGGGCGCCAGAACGTCAAGTTCGTGGCGCGGGTACACGGCGGTGAGCACGAGATCCCGCGGGTCACCCGGTTCGTTGAGGAATTCGCCGAAATCGGCCCCGCCTTCGACCGCCCCGTGCGCACCTACTCCAGCGGCATGCGCTCACGCCTGGCGTTCGGGCTCTCGCTGGCGTTCGACTTCGACGTTTACCTCTCCGACGAAGCCACCTCGGTGGGCGATGCCGCCTTCAAGGCCAAGGCCACCCAAGCGTTCAAGGATCGGGTGGGCAAGGCCAGCATCGTGATGGTGTCGCACAGCGTGGGCATCCTGCGCGACCTGTGCCAGGCCGGCGTATGGCTCGATAAAGGCAAGGCCACCTGGTACGACGACATCGAGGAAGCGATCGACGCCTACCACGCCAGCATCGACAAGCCCCCGAGCCCAAAAGGCCAAGGCAGCCGCCAAGCCTGCGAAAACCCCGCCCGAACAAACTCAGCCAACGCCGCAAGCCAAGAGCAACGACTAATGCGTTCTGCGAAAACCCTGCTTCGCCGTCACCCCTACTGGGTCGTGGCCCTGCTGTTCATTCTGGGCTCCACCCTGTACTGGGCAGCCATTGCCAGCGACCGCTACGTCTCGGAAAGCCACATCGTGCTCGACAGCCCCGAAGTTCGGCTGGACAGCTTCAATATCGCCTCGCTGATGTCCGGCGCCGCCGGTGCCAAGGACCTGCTGCTGCTGCGCGATCACCTGCGCTCGGTGGACATGCTGCGCAAGCTCGACGCCGCGCTCGACCTGCGCAACCACTATGCGCAGGCGCACATCGACCCGCTCTCGCGCCTGAGCCGCGCCGATGTGCCCATGGAAAAATTCCACCGCTACTACCTGAAGCGTGTGGAGGTCATCTTCGACGAGTACGCCAGCGTGCTGCGCATTCGCGCCCAGGCCTACGACCCCGAAACCGCCCAGGCCATCGCCAACCTGCTGCTGCAGGAAGGCGAGCGCCATATGAACGACATGGGCCAGCGCCTGGCCGAAGAGCAGGTGCGCTTCATCGAAGGGCAGGTGGCCGCCCTGGAAGCGCGCCTTTTCGAACACCGCGACAACCTGCTGGCGTTCCAGAACGAGCACGGCATGGTCTCGCCCACCGGCACCGTGCAGAGCCGCAGCGAAGTGATTGCCCGGCTGGAAGGCGAACTGGCAGTGCTCAGCGCCAGGCAATCGGCCATGAGCAACTACCAGAGCGAGCGCTCCGCCGAAATGCTGCGTGTCGGCCATGAAATCCGGGCGCTGGAACAGCAGGTCGAGCGTGAGCGCGCCCGGCTGGCCAACAACAACGGCGCCCTGGCGCTGAACCGGCTATCCGCCGAATTCGAAACCCTGCGCATGCGCGCCGAGTTCGCCACCGAGCTTTACGCCACCGCCATCGCCGCGCTGGAAAGCACCCGCGTGGAAGCCGCCCGCAAGATGAAGCAGGTATCGGTGCTGCAGATGCCAACCCTGCCGGAATACTCCCAGCAGCCGCGCCGGCTCTACAACATCACCCTCTATGCCCTCCTGGCACTGCTGGCCGCGGTCATCGCGCACCTAATGGCAGCCATCGTTCGCGATCATAAGGATTGAGCCTGCGTTCAGCGCAGGCCGTTGGCCACTTACGCATGGCCTGAATAGAAAAACGATTCACGTAGGGAACGCGAAAATCATGTCTATCCAGCCGAAGACCTTCCTGGTCACCGGCGGGGCCGGCTTTATCGGCTCCGCCGTGGTGCGCGAGTTGCTCGCCCATCCCCCCACCGCGTCGTCAATCTCGACAAGCTCACCTATGCCGGCAACCTCGATTCGCTGGCCAGCGTCGCCGCCAACCCCCGCTACACCTTCGTGCAGGCCGATGTCTGCCATGCTGGCTTACTGCAGGCAGTCTTCGAGCAGCACCAGCCCGACGTGGTGATGCATCTTGCCGCCGAGAGCCACGTCGACCGCTCCATCGACGGCCCCGCCGAGTTCATCCAGACCAACCTGGTCGGCACGGCAACGCTGCTGGAAGTCGCACGCGCCTATTGGAAGGCGCTGCAGGTGGCCAGCCCCGCCAAGGCCAACGGGTTTCGCTTCCACCACATTTCCACCGACGAAGTGTACGGCGACCTGGAAGGGCCGGAAGGGCGCTTCACCGAAACCACCCCTACGCGCCCAGCTCCCCTATTCCGCCAGCAAGGCGGGCTCCGACCACCTGGTTCGCGCCTGGCAGCGCACCTACGGCCTGCCCACGCTCATCACCAACTGCAGCAACAACTACGGGCCGCGTCAGTTTCCTGAAAAGTTGATCCCGCTGATGATCCTGAATGGCCTGGCGGGCAAGCCCTGCCGGTCTACGGCGATGGCCGGCAAATCCGCGACTGGCTCTACGTGGAAGACCACGCCCGCGCGCTGATCCAGGCCGCCACCCAAGGCAAGGTAGGGGAGACCTACAACATCGGCGGCCACAACGAAAAGACCAACCTGGACGTGGTGCAGACGCTTTGCCGCCTGTTGGACGAGCGGGCGGGTATCGCGCACCTACCAGGCCTTGCCTCGCATCTCGATCTCATCACCTTCGTGGCCGACCGCCCGGGGCACGACCGGCGCTACGCCATCGACGCCGGCAAGATCGAGCGCGAGCTGGGCTGGGTGCCGCGGAAACCTTCGAAACCGGCCTTGCCAAGACCGTCGAGTGGTATCTCAACAACGAAAGCTGGTGGCAACGGGTGAAAGACGGCAGCTACCAAGGGGAGCGTTTGGGGGTCATATCATGAAGATTCTACTGCTGGGTGCCTCCGGCCAGGTCGGATTCGAACTGCAGCGCAGCCCGGCGCCGCTGGGCAACGTGATGGCGCCCACCCGGGCCGCGCTGGACCTCGCCGACCTGAATTGCGTGGCCGGCTTCCTGCGCCACTTCGCGCCTGACCTGATCGTCAACGCCGCCGCCTGGACGGCGGTGGACGCAGCGGAAGAGCACCAGGAAGAGGCTTACCAGCTCAACGCCGAGCTACCCGAACAGCTGGCCTACTACGCCCACCAGCACGGCAAGTGGCTGGTGCACTATTCCAGCGACTATGTGTACGCAGGCGCAGGAGAGCGCCCGCACCAGGAAGACGACCCCTGCCAGCCGCTTTCGGTATACGGCAAGAGCAAGCTGGCCGGCGACCAGGCCATCATCGAGAGCGGTGCGCAGCATCTCATCTTCCGTACCAGTTGGGTCTACAGCGCCCGGGGCCACAACTTCCTCAACACCATGCTGCGCCTGGGGCGTGAACGCAGCGAACTCAAGGTAGTGAACGACCAGGTCGGAGCGCCCACCAGTGCCAGGCTGATCGCCGACACCACGGCGCTGGCCCTGACTTCGCTGGTATCACCCCGCATCGCGCCCATGGCCCGTGGTATCTACCATCTCGCCCCCGGGGCGAGACAAGCTGGCACGGCTTTGCCTGCGAGATCTTCCGCCAGGCCATCGAACGCGGCGAACGGCTGGCCATCACCCCCGCAAACGTGCAGCCCATCCCCACCAGCGACTACCCCACGCCAGCCGAACGGCCGCTCAACTCCAGGCTGGACCTCAGCAAGCTAGAGCGCGCCCTGGGCCTGCAGATGCCCGGCTGGCAACAGGGGTTGTCAAGCGTGCTGGCGGAGCTCAAGCCATGAACCGCAAGGGCATCGTTCTCGCGGGTGGCAGCGGCAGCCGGCTCTATCCCATCACCCACGGCCTTTCCAAGCAGCTGCTGCCGATCTACGACAAGCCGATGATCTACTACCCGATCTCGGTGCTGATGCTGGCCGGCATTCGCGAAATCCTGATCATCTCCACCCCGCAGGACCTGCCGCTTTTCCGCCGCCTGCTGGGCAGTGGCGAGGCCTTCGGCGTGCGCTTCGAATACGCCGAACAGCCCAGCCCTGAAGGCCTCGCCCAGGCCTTCATCATCGGAGAAGCCTTCATCGGCAAGGCGCCTGTCTGCCTGGTGCTGGGCGACAACGTCTTCCACGGCCAGCACTTCACCGGCCAGCTGCGCCAGGCCGCCGCGCAAGGGCAGGGCGCCACGGTGTTCGGCTACTACGTGAAAGACCCGCAGCGCTTCGGCGTGGTGGAGTTCGATGCAGCGGGCAGGGCGGTTTCCGTCGAGGAAAAGCCCGTCCGGCCCAAGTCGCACTTCGCCGTGACCGGGCTCTACTTCTACGACAACCGCGTGGTGGAAATCGCCAAGCAGGTCAGGCCCAGCGAGCGCGGCGAACTGGAAATCACCTGCGTGAACAACGCCTACTTGCAGCGCGGCGAACTCACCGTGCAGCAACTCGGCCGCGGCTTCGCCTGGCTGGATACCGGCACCCACGACAGCCTGCTGGATGCCGCCCACTACGTGCAGACCATCGAGCATCGCCAAGGCCTCAAGATCGCCTGCCTGGAAGAGATCGCCTGGCGCAACGGCTGGCTCGACGATGCCGAGCTTGCCAAGCGTGCAGCAGCACTCGCCAAGACAGGCTACGGCGAATACCTCACCAGCCTGCTTCAACTGAGCTGATCCCAATGCAAGTACAACCGCTCACTATCCCCGACGTACTGCTGATCACCCCAAAGGTGTACGGCGATGAACGCGGCTTCTTCATGGAAAGCTTCAACCAGCGCGACTTCACCGAGGCGACCGGCCTGGATATTACCTTCGTGCAGGACAACCACTCCCGCTCGCGCCAAGGGGTGCTGCGGGGCCTGCATTACCAGGCCCAGCAGCCCCAGGGCAAGCTGATCCGCGTGCTGGCCGGCGAGATCCTCGACGTGGCGGTGGATATCCGCCCCGGCTCGGCCACCTTCGGCCAGTGGGCAAGTGCCAGGCTGTGCGCCGAGCGCCACCAGCAGCTGTGGCTGCCGCCAGGTTTCGCACACGGCTTTGTGGTGCTCAGCCAAAGTGCCGATGTGCTCTACAAGACCACCGACTACTACGCCCCCGATCACGAACGCGCCATTCGCTGGGACGACCCCACGCTTGCCATCGACTGGCAATGCGAGCGGTGGCCCTGGGTAGGGCCGCCCACGCTATCGGAAAGGGATGCCCAGGCCCCCTTTTCAACGCTTGACGACCCTACCAAGCGAGACGCCTACGCTCCTCTCGCTCACGGCCTCGCTGTCATCCATCGCCAATCCCCCAACACCCTTCATCAATTTCAAGACGAAGCCGCCATGTCACACAATCTCCTGGCCGAACCAGCTGCATCGCAAAACCAAACGCCGGCGCATGTCCTGCTGCCTCAGCTTTCGCTGCAATCCATGTTCTGGCGGCCGAAGTATCAGGAAGCGTCGAGCTGGCTGGTGCATGTGCCCGTTGCGTTCTGGCTGGTGGAAGCCAGCCAGCCACACCGCCTGGTAGAGCTGGGCGTAAGTGACGGCGCTTCCTGGTGCGGTTTCTGCCAGGCCATGGAGCGCCATATTGCCTTTCCGGAGTGCACCGGGTTCACGGTATCCGAGCCCCCGGTGGCGTTGATGCAATACACAGAAGCCCAGTACCAGGAATTTGCCCAGCTGGCGCGGGCGACCCAGGCACAGGCGCTAGAGCGCTTGGCCGCCGGCAGTGTCGATCTGCTGCATGTGGCGCCGGGGGTTGCCCAGCATATCGAGCCACATTGGCCGCAGTGGCAGGCCAGGCTCTCCTCTCGGGCCGTGGTGGTGATCAGTCAGGCGGGTGTCGGCCAGCCTGGCGAGTCGCTCTACCGGCAGTTGCGTAACACACACCCGCACTTCCTGTTTCGACAGGGCGAAGGGCTTGCTGTCGTGGCGGTAGGCAAGCAGCAAAGCGAAACGGTTCAGCGGCTGCTGGCCTTCGACGAAAGCCACCAGGCATACCGCTTGATACAGCAAGTGTTTGCCCGCCTGGGCCTGGCGTGCACGTCGTCGGCTCAGGGTGAAAGCGAGGCGGAGCGGCAACTGCAGCAGCAGCTGGCAGCGGCAGAAGTGGAAAAAGAACAGCTGCTGGTGGCGGAAAAAGAACGGTTGGAGGAGGAAAAAGAACAGCTGGTAGCGGAAAAAAGCGCTGGCAACTGCAAAAGAGGCGCTGGCCCAAAGCCACCTTCGACTGGAAGACGAGCTGACCCGCCACCTCGATGACATGGCAGCCCTGGCCCAACGGCTGCAAACGGCCGAGCGCGAACGCGACACGCACAGGGAGCAAGCAGCCGATACGGCCCGCCGGCTGAAGGCTGCCGAAGAAGAGCTGAACCAACGGCTGCAAACGGCCGAGCGCGAACGCGACACGCACAGGGAGCAAGCAGCCGATACGGCCCGCCGGCTGAAGGCTGCCGAACAGCAGCTGGCCCAACTGCAGCAAGCGAGCAACGAAGCGGCCCGTGAGCGGCAAACCTTCCAAGAACGCCATGCCCAGCTGCAGCGCGATCACGAACGGCTGGCACAACAAAAAAACGACCTGCAGCAGGAAATGGCTGGGCTACAGCAGCGCCTTGCCCAGGCCACCGCCGAGCTCGAGCAGGCCAAGCGGCACCACGAACAGGAACGTCATCAGCTAACGGCTCAGCAGCGTGCCTTGGAACAAGAACAGCAGGCTCGCTTCGAGGAACTGGCCGAGCTGACCAAGATGCTGGCAGAAAAAGACCAGCAGTTGGCCACCTTGCAACAGCCCCTTCCGGCAATGCGTTCACCCTGCGCCTGGCACAGCTGGGCAAGGCACGCGGCTTGAAGGGCAAGGCAGCCCGCCAGCTGAAGGAAGAAAGCCGCCTGGTTCGGGCTTCCGGCCTCTTCGATGACGCCTGGTACCTGCAGCAGTACCCCGATGTGCAGCAGAGCGGCATGCCCGCGCTGGAGCACTTCCTGCGCTTCGGCGGGCGCGAAGGGCGTGCGCCGGGGCCTTCCTTCGACACCCAGTGGTACCTGGAAACCTACCACGATGTGGCAGCCAGCGACCTCAACCCGCTGGTGCACTACCTGAAGTTCGGCAAGGCGGAAGAACGCCGGATCAACGCATGGCATGGCAACTGAACGCATGGATATCAACGAACAGATCGAGCTGATCAAGCAATCACCCCTGTTTGAAGAGGCCTGGTACCTGGCCGAATACCCCGATGTGGCGCGTATCGGCATGTGCTCGGTGGCGCACTACGTGCGCTACGGCTGGCGGGTGGGGCGCAACCCGTCGTCCCGTTTCCATACCCGCTTCTATCTCGAACAATACCCCGATGTCGCCCGCTCGGGTGCCAACCCGCTGGTGCACTACCTGAAATTCGGCCGGCACGAAGGAAGAAGCACCGGCGCAGAGGCACTACGGCCCCGCACCGCCTTGCCGCCCAGCACAGCCGCACCGCACGCCGCACTGCCGGCCCTAATGCCAAGCGTGTACGAACACGCCCACGCCGCCATACCCGACAACGAAAACGAGCGACTATCGCTCCAGCTGGAGCAGACACAACGCTTGCTCGAACACTACTTCATTCGCTGCCAGGAACTTGAGCTGCGAATGAACTAAGCCTGGTTATCCCGCCGAACAACGCCAAAAACCTGACGAAAAAAGACACGACCAGGCCCCTCTGAAACCCAAGTACGCAGGGTGGATCATGAAAATTCTTACCGTATTCGGAACTCGCCCCGAAGCCATCAAGATGGCACCGCTGGCCTTGCAGCTGGCCAACGACGACCGCTTTGAAGCCAAGGTGTGTGTCACGGCGCAGCATCGTGAAATGCTCGACCAGGTCCTCTCCCTGTTCGAGCTTACGCCCGACTTCGACCTCAACCTGATGAAGCCGGGCCAGGACCTCGCCGATGTTACCACCGGCATCCTGCACGGCATGAAAAGCGTCTTCAGAGAGTTCACGCCCGATATGGTGCTGGTGCATGGCGATACCGCCACCACCTTTGCCGCTTCGCTCGCCGCCTATTACCACCAGATCCCGGTCGGCCATGTGGAAGCGGGCTTGCGCACCGGCAACCTCTATTCGCCCTGGCCGGAAGAGGCCAACCGCAAGCTCACCGGCGCCCTGGCCGCCAAGCACTTTGCCCCCACGCCCACCTCGAAGCAGAACCTGCTCAAGGAAGGGGTCGACCCCAGCGCGGTATTCGTGACCGGCAATACCGTGACGGATGCGCTGCTCAATGTGGTGCACAAGCTGGAAAACGATACCGCCCTGGCCAACGGCCTGGCACAGCGCTTCGCCTTTCTCGACCCCGCCAAGCGGCTGGTATTGGTCACCGGCCACCGCCGCGAGAGTTTCGGCGGTGGCTTCGAGCGCATCTGCCAGGCGCTGGCGCATATCGCCAATGCCCACCCCGACGTGCAGGTGGTCTATCCCGTGCACCTGAACCCCAACGTGCGCGAGCCCGTCAACCGCCTGCTGGCCGGCGTCGACAACATCTTCCTGATCGAACCGCAGGATTACCTGCCCTTCGTCTACCTCATGAACCGCGCCCATCTGATCCTGACCGACTCCGGCGGCATTCAGGAAGAAGCCCCCACCCTAGGCAAGCCGGTGCTGGTCATGCGCAACACTACCGAGCGCCCCGAGGCCGTGGAAGCCGGCACCGTCAAGCTGGTGGGCACCAACGTGGATGTGATCACCTCGGCAATCAGTCGGCTGCTGCTAGATGAAAACGCCTACCAGGCCATGAGCGTGGCACACAACCCCTACGGCGACGGCAAGGCCTGCCAGCGCATCATGGACGCCCTGGTCGCCCGTGAAACCGCAGCAAGGCGTGAGGCAGTGAACGTCAGGGGCTAGAAGAACGCTCCCCCTCTACACGACGGCTGATTCGCAACGCTCACTCCTCACTCCCAACTCTTTACCTCTCTCTTAACACCCTCACGGATGAATTCATGAGCTTCAACACCATCTCCATGATCGGGCTGGGCTATATCGGCCTGCCCACCGCCGCCGTTTTCGCCTCTCGTCGTGTCAACGTGGTGGGGGTCGATATCGACCCGAGAACGGTAGAAACCATCAACAAGGGCGAGATCCACATCATCGAGCCCGAACTCGACATGGTAGTGCACGCCGCCGTCACCGAAGGCTACCTGCGCGCCACCACCACGCCGGAGCCGGCCGACGCCTTCCTGGTGGCCGTGCCAACGCCGTTCCACACCGACGAAAACGGCCAGAACCACAAGGCCGACCTCAGCTATATCGAAGCTGCCGTACGCTCCATCGCCCCGTTACTTCAGCCCGGCAACCTGGTGGTGCTGGAATCCACCAGCCCGGTAGGGGCCACCGACCAGATGGCGGCCTGGCTGGCCGAAGCACGGCCCGACCTCACCTTCCCGCAAACCCACGGCGAAGCCTCGGACATTCGCATCGCCCACTGCCCCGAGCGGGTGCTGCCCGGCCACGTGATTCGCGAGCTGGTGGAAAACGACCGCGTGATCGGCGGTATGACACCCAAGTGCGCCGAAGCGGCCTGCGCGCTCTACCAGATCGTGGTGGAAGGCGAGTGCGTGCCCACCACCGCCCGCACCGCAGAGATGGCCAAGCTCACCGAGAACAGCTTTCGCGATGTGAACATCGCCTTCGCCAACGAGCTTTCCATCGTTTGCCACGAACTCGATATCAACGTGTGGGAGCTGATCTCCCTGGCCAACCGCCACCCACGGGTGAACATCCTCAGCCCCGGCGCCGGGGTAGGCGGCCACTGCATCGCCGTGGACCCCTGGTTCATCGTCGATGCCTGCCCCGAACAGGCCCGGTTGATTCGCACCGCCCGCGAAGTGAACGATGCCAAACCCGGCTGGGTGCTCGCCCGTGTGCAGGATGCACTACACGCCGTGCATACCCGCGAACCCGGCAAGACCCGCCGCGATATCACCGTGGCCTGCCTGGGCATTGCCTTCAAGCCGGACATTGACGACCTGCGCGAAAGCCCCGCCCTGGGCATTGCCCGGCAGGTGGCCGAACTGGGCTGCCGGGTGCAGGTGGTGGAACCCAATATCGAAGCGCTGCCCCAGGCCCTGGCCCTGCCGAACGTGGAACTGGCAAGTCTTGAAGACGCCCTGGCCCAGGCCGACGTGGTCTGCGTGCTGGTCAAGCACAAGCCCTTCATCCAGCAAACCAGCGCGGTACGCAGCAAGCCTAGCGTGATCGATGCCGCCGGCCTGCTTGGCTTCGAGCGTCGCTCCGGCCACGACCGCCGCGCCCATTGATACAAGCCCACATTTCAATGCCTCGAAGGCGTACACCACAGCCCCTTCCCACACCTCACGGCGCAACATTGATGGACGACCTGCTTCACTTCGCGGCCCAGCTCGCAGCACAACCCACCACCCCCTTTACGCCCCCGTTCAGGGGCGTATTGCCTATGTGGTAAGCCACGGCCAAAGCTACGCCAGCAACGGCTACGCCATTCGCACCCAGGGCATTGCACAGGCGCTGAACCAGCACGGCCTTGAAACCCTGTGCTTCGTGCGCCCGGGGCGACCGTGGGAGCTGGGCGCGGCGCAGGGCAGCATTGCCCCTGAGGTAACCGTCGAAGGGGTGCGCTACCTCCATAGCCCGTGGCCCCAAGGCCGCACGCCGAGCAGCGAGCGCGAGCAGCTGCACGCCAGTGCGGAGCGTTTCATCGAACTCTTCCGCATATACCGGCCGCAGGCGGTGCTGGCGGCATCCAACTGGATCGTCGGCCTGCCGGCGTGGATCGCCGCCAAGCGCCTGGGCCTGCCGTTCTACAACGAAGTACGCGGCTTCTGGGAGCTCTCCCGCGAGGCCCAAGAGCCCGGTTATGCCAGTAGCCAAGCCGGCAAGCACGAAGCGGAACGCGATGCTTTCGTGGCCAGGCAAGCCAGCCAGGTATTCACCCTCAGCCAGGCGATGAAAGACGCGCTGGCGAAACGCGATATCGACCCGGCAAGAATCGAGTTGGTGCCCAACGGCATAAGCCAGCTTCCCGAACCCAGGCCCGCCAACCCGGAACTGAAGCGAAAGCTGGGCATTCAGGAAGGCGAGAAGGTCATCGGCTATATCGGCAGCTTCAGCCCCTATGAAGGTCTGGATGTGTTGCTCGAAGCCTGCACCGAACTGGTGCAAAAGGGCGAAAAGCTCAAACTGCTGCTGGTGGGGGTAGCCAGCCCCTTACTCTCATAAACGAGAGTCTGAAAAACAAGAGCGGGGCTTCAGCTGCCCACCTAGCCGATACCGGCTTGAAGGAAACCCCACCCTGGCTGATTCAGGTCGGGCGAGTACCGCATGAGCACGTCGCAGACTACTACGCCCTGCTGGATGCCGTGGTGATCCCCGCAAGCCCCTGGCGGTGTGCCAGCTGGTGCCGCCCATGAAGGCCGCCGAGGCCCTGGCCTACGGCAAGCGGCTGGTGGTGTCTGATGTGGCGCCCCTGGCCGAGTACGCCGCCAATTTTGATGGCGTGGTGAGCTTCGAGGCGGGCAGCGCCGCAAGTCTGACCACAGCCCTTCAGAAGGCACTGAAGCTGTCGGTGCCGAAGCCGAGTACCGAGCTGCTGTTCTCCGCGCATACCGAGCCGATGGTGCGGGCGCTGAAGGGGAGGGGAATGCTCCGGTCCAGAAGGCGGCGGGTGAGGCGCAAGCCAAGCCGACCGAGCCGGCAAAGCCGCAAGCGGCACCGGTGGCGCCAACTAAGCAAGTCAAGCTGCGCGATGTCAGCCAGGTGGACTACGCCACCGCCAGCCAGTGGTTCTACCGCCAGGGCAATCTCACCGATACCCTGCGTGCCTTGGAGAGCCTGCAGGCCCGCGGCATGAAGTTCGACAAGCCCAAGCGTGACTTCCAAACCTTCGTGGCCGGTATGGCCAGGCTCAAGGGCGGCTGGCCGCTGCCGCCTCGCCAGCCCAATGCCGGGCTGATGAGCCGCCGCCAACACGTGCTCTACTGCCTGCACCAATCGGTGCCTCACGCCACCAACGGCTACTCTACCCGCTCCCACGGGGTGGCGGTCGGCCTGCAGCAGGCGGGTTTCAAGGTGCGTGCCACCACGCGCCCCGGCTTCCCTGGGATGCCGGCGCCAAGGGCATCAACAAGGGCTATCACGAAGCCGAGGTGGAAGGCGTTACCTACGCCGCCTGTGCGGGCTGGAATCTCAACAAGACCCCGCTGGACTATTACCTGGCCGAAGCCGCCGACCACTACCTGCGCGAAGCCCAGACCAGCGGGGCGGAGATCATCGCCGCCGCCTCCAACCACATCACCGCGCTGCCGGCGCTGATGGCGGCCCGCCACCTGGGCCTGCCGTTCGTCTATGAAGTGCGTGGCCTTTGGGAAGTCACCCAGGCCTCCACCCAGCCGGAGTGGGCCGGTTCCGAACGCTACCAGCTGATGCGCGAACTGGAGCAGCAGGCGGCGCTGGAAGCGGACCTGGTGATTACCCTCACCGAAGAGCTGGCCGACGAACTGGCCAGCTGGGGTGTGCCCCGCGAGCGCATCGAGGTGGTGCCCAACGCGGTCAACGCCGAGCGCTTCCAGCCCATGGCTGCGGATGCCGCCATCGCCCAGGAGCTAAAGCTCAAGCCCGGCGTGCCGGTGATCGGCTATGCGGGCAGCGCCGTGGCCTACGAAGGCCTGGAGCTGCTGATGGAAGCCATGGCCACCCTCAAGAAGAACGGCCAGGCCTTTACCTTTGTGCTGGTGGGCGATGGCAAGGTGATCGACACCGTCAAGGCCAAGGCCAAGGAACTGGGTATCGAAGGGGAGTGCCGCTTTACCGGCCGGGTGCCGTTCGAGCAGGTACCGCGCTATCTCTCCTGCATGGATATTCTGCCCATCCCGCGCCTCTCATCGGCGGTCACCGAAATGGTCTCCGCCCTCAAGCCGCTGGAAGCCATGGCCATGGGCAAGGCCTTGGTGCTTTCTGACGTTTCCCCGCACACCACCATGGCCGGGCCGAACGGCGAACGCGCCCGCTTGTTTACCAAGGACAGCGCCAAGGCTCTGTCTGATGCCCTGCAGGCGCTGATCGACAGCCCCCAAGAGCGTGCGCGCTTGGGCCAGGCCGCCCGCGCCTGGATCGAGCAGGAGCGCACCTGGAACCACGTCACGCGCCGCTACGCCGATGCCCTGAAGCGCGTGCGCCGGAACAGGGCCGCGGAAGTGGCCAAGGCCGCCTCTGGCAAGAACAACGCCAAGCGGCTGGAGCAGATCACCTTGGGGCTGATCGCCGATCAGTTCACCACCGACACCCTGGCCAGCGCTGTCAAGGTGGTGCCGCTCTCGCCGGAGAACTGGCGAGAAGAGCTGGCCAAACAGCCCATCGATGCCATGTTCGTGGAGTCCGCCTGGAAGGGCAACGACTGGCAGTGGCACAAGAAGGTGGGCTACTATAACGATGAGGAGTTTGCGCCGTTAAGCGAGTTGCTGGCCCATTGCCGGGTGCAGGGCATCCCCTCGCTGTTCTGGAACAAGGAAGACCCGGTCCACTTCGACCGCTTCCGCAAGGCCGCCGCCCTGTGCGATCACGTCTTCACCACCGACAGCCGGCGGATCATTCCCTACCTGGCCACCCCGGGTGCCCTTAGCCAGACCGCCAGCAGCGGCCCCTTCTATGCCTCGCCGAGGATTCACAATTTGCTGCCTTCAACCCGCGAGTGGCAGGCCACCGCGGCCTACGAGGGCACCTACTACGGCAAGCGCTACCCCGAGCGCACCGAGTACATGGACAAGATCATGAGCGCCGCCGCACCGCTGGGCCTCACGATCTACGACCGCCAGCACGATGACCCGGAGTCCCCCTACAAGTACCCGGGGCCGCTGGGGAGCTATGTGGCGGGCAGCCTCAGCTACGAGGAGATGATTCAGGCCTACAAGGCCCATCCGGTGCAGATCAACGTCAACTCGGTGCTGGACTCCCCCACCATGTTCTCGCGCCGCGTGGTGGAAACCGCCGCCTGCGGCTCGCCGCTGATCTCCGGCCCGGCCATGGGCATGAACCGCTATATGGAAGGCGCCGGGCATATTGTGCGTACCGAGAGCGACGCGGCCCAGGCCCTGGAGAACCTGCTTCACCACCCGGCCTACCGCTGGCGGGTCGCCCTGAAAGGCGCACGGGCCATCATGCGGGCCCACACCACCCAGCACCGCCTGGTGCAGATGCTGCGCACCGCCGGTGTGGTGATGCTGGCCCCCGAGCCGCCCGCCATCACGCTGCTGACCGAAGAGCTCACCAATGCGGCGGCAGGGCGGCTCCTGGCCCAGACCCTGCGCCCCCAGCGCATTCTGGCCAACCAGTGGCAGGAAGATACCCAGGCCAAGCTGGAAGCCGCCGGCATTGCCTGCGACAGCCCCCAGGCACAGAGCGCCGAGGCGGGCAGCCTCTGGCTGCTGGCGGACCCTCGCGCCCTGGCGGGCCTGGAGCCGGAAGACCTGGAAGACCTCGCCTGGCCGACGGTCTACGCCCCGCAGGCGCGCATCGGCTTTAGCCGCCGCCCGGAACTGGCCGAAGGCGAGTGGCCCGGCGTGGCGCTGGCGAATCACCCCATCGATGCCGGGCTGCAGCTGGTGCGCCCCACTACCGGCATGCCGGCCAGCGACCTTACCGGCTGGGCCGCACAGCAGCCCGCCTTGGCCCTGCGCAAGCCGCCGCAACTGCACGAGCAGGCGCCCAACGTCGCGCCCAAGAAGACCGTGGTGATCGCCGGCCACGACCTCAAGTTTATCAAGCCGTTCTACCCCTACTTCACCCAGGCGGGCATTCGCCTGCTGCTGGATTTCTGGACCGGCCATAACCAGCACAACGAGATCGCCAGCAAGCGCCTGGTACGCCAGGCCGATACGGTGTTCTGCGAATGGACCCTGGGCAACGCCATCTGGTACGGCAAGCACAAGCGGGAAGGGCAGAAACTGGTAGGCAGGCTGCACCTGCAGGAGATCGATCACGCTTTATTCCCGAAGATCCCCTTCGAGGCCTTCGATACGGTGATGTTCGTCGGCCCCCATATCCTGCGTCAGGGGATCGCCAAGAACCCGGTGCTCAAGAAAAACGGCGTGGTGGTCTATAACGGCGTGGATGTGGCAGGCCTGCAGTCGGTACCGCGCAAGCCTACCAACGGCAAGGTGCTGGGCTTTGTGGGCATCGTGCCCCAGCGTAAGCGTTTCGATCTGGTCCTGGATATCCTGCGTGAGCTACGCAAGGAAGACGACGGCTACATCCTGAGGATCAAGGGCAAGCGGCCCGAAGAGTACCCCTGGATGGCCAACCGCCCGGAGGAAATGGCCTGGTATGAGACCCAGTACCGCCGCCTGGAAGAGGACCCGCTGCTGAAAGGGGCGGTGATCTTCGACCCCCACGGCAACGATATGCCCGAGTGGTACGCCGGCATCGATTTTGCGCTTTCCACCAGTGACTTTGAAAGCTTCCACTTCACCATTGCTGATGGGGCTGCATCAGGCTGTACGCCCATCATTCTGCCGTGGGAAGGAGCGGATGAGATTTATCCCACAGAGTGGGTGTATCCGGATGCCAAGGCAGCGGCTGAGGGCATAAAGGCTGGCCCAAGAAATCAGGCCAGCTTGAAGGCTTTTGCAAAAGAAAAGTTTGATATGGGCGATGTCAGAAATACTCTCATAGGGACGCTTCAGGGTGTGAGATAGAAAATGGAAACTGAAAGAATAGAAATTAAAATAAGTGGCAGAGGTTTTGCTTTCTACTTTACGCCTGCAAAAGATCTAAACAAGCCAATCTTATTTGTATTCCACGGGCACGGCTATAATGAAACCCCATCCGCCTTTAAAAGCCCGAACTGGAATGTAGTATGCCCAATGGATAATTATGGCTATGACGGCCTGGGTTCGTGGTATTTAGGCGAAGATGAAGACTTTTTCTGGCTGGACGCAATGCCCGAGATATTGAGTTATGTGAGGGAAAGATCCGGAAAAAGTCGCCTCTATATGTGGGGTTCTAGCATGGGGGGTATGCAAGTATTCTCTATGGCCATTTGTTAGGTGCTAGGGCAATTTATGCTAATGTCCCTCAGACTGTTTTGTTGGGCTCGAAATATTCAGAAAATGGAATGGAGAAGTATTTTTCTTATATAATCAGCAGTCCCGATAATAAATATAACGATCTTAAGAAAGTGTTGAGAAAAAGAACGTCGTGCAAATATTTTCTGTGTTTTAATCAGCTTGAGGGATCTGATTATTTCTCAGAGCAAGGCCTAGGCTTTATTTCTCATATGCATTCGATGAAGCAGCCAATGTATGTTGAGGTAAGGCCGCAGTCTGCTCATAAAAAAATCATGGTGTTTCTGAGGTGATAAATCTTTTTAAAAAGTTTGGAAGATGATTTTTGATTTGCTCTGGAGTGTATAATGTTTAGCAATGCATCTGTTTTGGTTACCGGCGGCACCGGCTCTTTCGGCCACACCTTCATCCCCATGCTGCTTGCGCGTTACAACCCCAAGCGCGTGATCATCTTCTCTCGCGACGAGATGAAACAGTGGGAGATGGCCAAGAAGTTCGAGGGTGACTCCCGTGTGCGCTTCTTCATTGGCGATGTGCGCGACCGGGAGCGGATCTACCGGGCGCTGGATGGCGTCGACTATGTGGTGCATGCGGCGGCTACCAAGATCGTGCCAACCGCCGAGTACAACCCCTTCGAGTGCGTCAAGACGAACGTGATGGGCGCCATGAATCTGATCGACGCCTGCATCGACAAGGGAGTGAAGAAGGTGGTGGCGCTCTCCACCGACAAGGCTAGCAGCCCCATCAACCTGTATGGCGCCACCAAGCTCACCTCCGACAAGCTGTTCGTCGCCGGCAACTCCTACGCGGGTGGCCACGACACGCGCTTCGCGGTGGTGCGCTACGGTAACGTGATGGGCTCGCGGGGCTCGGTGATTCCGTTCTTTATGTCGATTCGTGACAAGGGTGTGCTGCCGATCACCGACGATCGCATGACCCGCTTCATGATCAGCCTGGAGGAGGGCGTCGAATTGGTCTGGCACGCCTTCGAGGACATGGAGGGTGGCGAGATCTACGTCAAGAAGATCCCCTCCATGAAGGTCACCGACCTGGCTCGGGTCATCGCCCCGGAAGCCCGGCAGGAGGTGGTAGGTATCCGCCCCGGCGAGAAGCTGCATGAGCAGATGATCGGCGCTGAAGATGCCTACTACACCTACGAATACCCCGAGCACTACAAGATCCTGCCGGCCATCAACAGCTGGGACAAGGACGCCAACCGCATCAAGGATGGCAAGAAGGTGCCGGAAGGCTTCGTCTACGCCAGCGACAACAACGGTGAGTGGATGTCTGATTCTGAGCTCAAGGCCTGGATCGACGCCAACTGGGAAAAGATCGGAGCCATCTGATGATTCCCTACGGACGCCAGGATATTCAGCAGGCCGACATCGACGCGGTGCTTGAGGTGCTGCAGTCGGACTTCCTGACCCAGGGCCCGATGGTGCCGCGCTTCGAGCAGTCGGTGGCGGCCAAGGTGGGGGCGCGCCATGCGCTGGCGGTCAACAGCGCCACCTCAGCGCTGCATATCGCCTGCCTGGCGCTGGGCTTGGGGAGGGGGACTGGCTGTGGACCACGCCGATCACCTTCGTCGCCTCCGCCAACTGCGGCCGCTACTGCGGCGCCCAGGTCGATTTCGTCGATATCGATCCGCGCACCTATAACCTCTGTCCGGAAGCACTGGCGGCCAAGCTCGAGCGCGCCGAGGCGGAAGGGCGCCTACCCAAGGTGGTGGTAGCGGTGCACCTCTGCGGCCAGCCCTGCGAGATGCAGGCGATCCACGCCCTAGGCCAGCGCTACGGCTTCCGGATCATCGAGGACGCCTCCCACGCCATCGGCGGCAAGTACCAGGGCGAGTACGTCGGCAGCGGCCGCTACAGCGATATCACCGTGTTCAGCTTCCACCCGGTGAAGATTATCACCACCGCCGAAGGCGGCATGGCGTTGACCAACGACGAGGGTCTTGCCCAGCGAATGGACCTACTGCGCAGCCACGGCGTGACCCGGATCCGTCGCTGATGACCCATGAGGCCGATGGCCCCTGGTATTACCAGCAGATCGATCTCGGCTACAACTACCGCATGACCGAGCTGCAGGCGGCCCTGGGGCTCACCCAGTTGGAGCGCCTGGACGACTACGTGGCACGGCGCAATGCCCTGGCCGCGCGTTACGATGCCGCCCTGGCCGAGGTGCCCGTGACCACGCCCTGGCAGCACCCGGACAGTGTTTCCGGCCGTCACCTCTATGTCATCCGCCTGAAGCGCGACCGAATCACCCCGACCCACCGCCAGGCGTTCGAACGTCTGCGCGAGCAGGGCATCGGCGTGAATCTGCACTACATTCCGGTGCATACCCAGCCCTACTATCGGGAGCTTGGCTTCAAGCCCGGTGACTTCCCTGCAGCGGAGGCCTACTACGCCGATGCGATCAGCCTGCCGATGTATCCCACCATGACGCACGCCCAGCAGGATGAGGTGGTGAGGGCGCTGGCTAACGCCCTGGAGGTTGCATGACACCGGCGGCAGAAGGGCAGGCCATCGCGGTCATCCCCGCCCGCGGCGGCAGCAAGCGCATTCCGCGCAAGAACATCCGCGAGTTTGCCGGCAAGCCGATGATCGCCTGGTCGATCGAAGCGGCGCTGGCCAGCGGCTGCTTTGCCCGGGTGATCGTCTCCACCGACGATGACGAGATCGCCGCCGTGGCCGAGGCGCATGGCGCCGAGGTGCCGTTTCGCCGCCCGGCCGTACTCTCCGATGACCACACCGGCACCCTCCCGGTCATTGCTCACGCTATCGACTGGCTTGGCGAGCAGGGCGGGGCGCCCGATGCGGTCTGCTGCCTCTACGCCACGGCGCCGTTCGTGCAGGCCGAGGACCTACAGGACGGGCTTCGTGCCCTGCAGGGAAGCGATGACGTCGACTACGCCTTCTCGGTGACCAGCTACGCCTTCCCGATTCAGCGTGCGCTGCGCCTGACCCCGGAAGGGCGCGTGGCCATGTTCCAACCCGAGCACTTCCACACCCGCTCCCAGGATCTCGAGGAAGCCTGGCACGATGCCGGCCAGTTCTACTGGGGCCGTGCCGCCGCCTGGCGCAACGGTACGCCGATCTTCAGCGAGCGTGCCGTGCCGGTGACGCTGCCGCGCCACCGCGTCCAGGATATCGACACGCCGGAAGACTGGCAGCGCGCCGAATGGCTGTTCAAGGCCTGGCAGGCCCAGCAGCAGGGTGACTGGGCATGAGCGAGGCGCCGATACCCTCGCGCCTCAAGGGGCAGGTGGTTGCGTTCCGTGCCGACGCCTCGCTGGAGATCGGCAGCGGCCACGTCATGCGCTGCCTGACCCTCGCCGATGCCCTGCAGGCCCAGGGCGGCCAATGCCACTTCCTCTGCCGGGAGCACCCGGGGCACCTGTGTGAACTGATCGAGGCCCGTGACTACCCGGTCCATCGACTAGCGCAGGAAGCGTGCGACACCGACACAGCCGTGACGCCTGGCACCGAGCCTGAGCCAGACCATGCCCACCGGCTGGGCGCGAGCTGGGACGAAGACGCCGCAGCCTGTCTGCCGCTCCTGGCCGAGCTGGCTCCCGCCTGGCTGGTGGTGGACCATTACGCCCTGGACCACCGCTGGGAAACAGCGGTGCTCGACGGGCTTGCCGGCTCGAGGCCGCGCCTCTTGGTGATCGATGACCTGGCGGATCGGCGCCATCTCGCCGATCTGCTGCTGGATCAGAACCTGGGCCGGCGGGTGGAGGACTATCGTGGCCTGATACCTGAACGGTGCCAGGTGCTTGCCGGCCCCCGCTATGCACTATTGCGCCCCGAGTTCCGCGAGTGGCGCCAGGCCAGTCTCAGTCGACGCGCTCGCGTCCCTCAGTTGCACCGCCTGCTGATCAACCTCGGCGGCGTGGACAAGGATAACGTCACCGGCCAGGTGCTGGACGCCCTGAGCGGCTGCGACCTGCCGGCTGACCTGCAGATCAGCGTGGTGATGGGTGCGGCTGCCCCTGGCGCGAGTCCGTCACGGCTCAGGCCAAGAAAATGCCCTGGCCCACCGAAGTGGTGGTCAACGTCAGCGACATGGCCCGACGCATGGCCGAGGCGGACCTCGCCATCGGAGCCGCCGGCAGCACTTCCTGGGAGCGCTGCTGCCTGGGCCTGCCCACCCTGATGGTGGTGCTGGCCGATAACCAGCGCGAGATCGCTGACGCCCTTGCCGCAAACGGCGCGGCGCTGCCGCTGGAGCCGGCGGATCTCGAGGCATCGCTGGCCGGCCAGTTGGCTGTCCTTGACGCCCCCGGCGCACTCACGGCCATGAGCCAGCAGGCAGCGAACTTGGTAGACGGGCAGGGCACGGCCCTCGTGTTGGCAGCGCTTGAGCGGACAGGCAGCTGCCGGCTGCGGCCCATGCAGGCGCAGGACCTTGAGCGCGTGCTGGCCTGGCGCAACCATCCCGAGGTGCGCCGGCACATGTATACCCAACGGCTGATTACCCTGGAGGAGCACCGCGGCTGGTTCGCGCGCGCGAGCCAGGCGCCCCAGCGCCACCTGCTGATCTACGAGCAGGAGGGCGAGCCGCTGGGCTTCGTCAACCTCAACGTGGTGGACGCTGCAGCCGGGCGCGCCGACTGGGGTTCTACCTCGCCCCGGAGGCCCCCGGGGCAGTGGCCAGGGATTGGGGCAATGCACCCTGACCTATGCCTTCACGACCCTGAAGCTGCACAAGCTGTGTGGCGAGGTCCTCGCCGACAACACGCGCTCGCAGCGCTTCCACGAGCGCCTCGGCTTTCGCCGCGAAGCGACTCACCGCGACCACTTCCATGACGGCAACACCTATCACGACGTCATTGGCTTCGGCCTGCTGGCCGAGGAATGGCGCGACTCACAAGGAGCCGATACCCCATGACATCGCCCTGGATCGAGATTGACGGCCGCCGCATCGGCGACGGCCACTCTCCCTATATCATTGCCGAGCTGTCGGCCAACCATAACGGCAAGCTGGAAACGGCCCTGCGCATCATCGAAGAGGCCGCCAGGGCCGGCGCCGATGCCGTCAAGCTGCAGACCTACCGCCCCGATACCATCACCCTGGATTGCGACAGCGACGACTTCAAGATCAAGGGGGGCTGTGGGACGGACGCACCCTCTACGAGCTCTACGAAGAGGCCCACATGCCTTGGGAGTGGCACCAGCCGCTCTTCGAGCATGCCCGTAAGCTCGGTATCACCATCTTCAGCTCCCCTTCGATACCACCGCGGTGGACCTGCTCGAAGAACTGGGCGCCCCGGCCTACAAGATCGCCTCCTTCGAAGCGGTGGACCTGCCGCTGATCGAGTACGTGGCCAGGACCGGCAAGCCGATGATCATCTCCACCGGCATGGCAGACGCCGAGGAGATCCAGGAAGCCATCGATGCCGCCCGTGGCGCCGGCTGTGAGCAGCTGGCCATCCTCCACTGCGTCAGCGGCTATCCCGCCCCGCCGGAGGACTACAATCTGCGCACCATCCCCGACATGGTCGAGCGCTTCGGCCTGGTCACTGGACTTTCCGACCACACTATCGACAACACCACCGCCATTACCAGCGTTGCGCTGGGCGCCAGCCTGATCGAGAAACATTTCACCCTCGACCGTAACGGCGGCGGCCCCGACGACAGCTTCTCCCTGGAGCCGGCCGAACTCGCCGCCCTGTGCCGCGATGCCAAGACCGCCTGGCAGGCCCTCGGCCAGGTCGACTACGGAAGAAAGTCCAGCGAGCAGGGCAATGCACAGTTCCGCCGCTCGCTGTACTTCGTCAAGGATCTTAAGGCCGGGGATGTGATTACCGAGGAGGCGGTAAGGAGTGTGAGGCCGGGGTATGGGTTGGCTCCTAAATATGCATCTTGTGTGATAGGGCTTAAAGTTGTAAAGGGTGTTTCAAAAAATAATCCTGTAATTAAAGATGTTCTGGGTTGATTGGTCCGCTGGTGCAGCAGTTGAGGTTATAATGGCTCTAAAATAGAGCTATAATTTATATGGTTTTTCTTGGGTTTTTTTGAGTATACCGTGATAGTTTTACATTGAGTTGGTGAGGCGTTTTTATGGGGTTTGCTTCGGAAATTGAGAGTAAGTGGCATGGTTTTTATGAGCGCAAGGATGCTGAGGCACTTGGTTCATTGCTTGGCCACATTATGGCGCAAAAGAGCCTGTCTGCGGAAGAGTTGGTTGATAGTGGATTTTATGATGATTTGATGGCAGCTTTATCCAAGTTTTCTGATTTTTTTCTGATGACGGGTTTTATTCCTCAAAAAACCTAGATGGAATTTTTGATCAGGCTGACCCTGATCGAAAAAAGTTATTGAGACTTTGTTGATTAAGATTTTAGATTTGTCGCCAAAGACTCTGGTATTAGAAGACCTGAAGAGAAAAGATCTTTCAGAGATCGAAAAAAATAACAATATCGACCAGCAGAGTTTGGCAGATATTTTGGCAGTTTGCGGCAGGGATGAAGTCCGTGCGGTAGACTTTCTAAAGTCTTTGGCGGCCGGAAGTGACTCTCGTTTTAAATGTAAGTTCTCGTTCGCATTGAGTATGATTTCCTTCACTGGAATAGATTATGGTGGAGGAGGGGCAGTACTTGTAAGTAGGAAAAATGTTGTTGATGGTGTCTATTTTTTTCGGTCTGGCGTATTTTTGATAGACGGTGATTCGGAAGTTTTCTCTATCTCTCCATTTCATCGGGAGATTATTTCTAATCCTAGGTTGTTAGACTTTTCGGTTGATGGCGACGGAGTGGTTGTAAATTTTATACAGGAAAAGCGCCCGGCGCATGTTTTCTTTGATTTTTTATTTGCCGACTATGAGTTGCGTGCTAATGTTGGTGGTTATTATTTAAGGCTTTCCGATCAATCCAGTTATTTCGAGCGAGAAGCGGTAAGGTCTGTGGGTGAAGCCGCCGTTGGTAAAAATTATCTGTATTTTAGAAGACAAAAAAGGCTCGATGAAAACTCTGTGGGAGACAAATTCCGGGCGTGGCTTATCGGTAAGTCTGAGGAATTTTACATTAATTCAGTTCCTAAATTTTTGTGTGATAGAGATGTGGTGTGGGTCGGCATAACAAGTGGGGAGAGGCGTAGCTGGCTTAATGAGATAGAGGGTATATGTGAAATTATAAAGTGGGCGAGGGGAAGGTTCGCGGCTCCATTTTTTGTTTTTGACGGATATACTGGTCGAGAAGCTCTTGATAAGCACGACTTAAAGATGATTGCTCATCAAGAGCGATGTTTGAAGTTGATTATATCTGATGCTAAATTAAAAAATAATGAGTATTGTTCGTTAATCGGTTCTCAGGTTTTAAAGAAAGTTGCTTATGCTCGGGTTTCCGATTTTTATATAACAATGTCGGGAACCTGTGCTAACTGGGTTTCTAATATATGCAAGGTTCCTGGTGTTGTCCACTCTAATAGGAAAAGTTTAATTCAGCCGGCAAATGTATGTCGCAGAAGGACTTTGATAACACCTCTTGGAATCATAGAGGACGTAGAGGTTAATATAAAGGTTGATAAGAAGGTTGCAAGAAAGTACTCGAGTGATCAGCTGGAAAAAAGGTTTACTGATTATAGGTTAGACATACCTTTGTTTGTCGATTATGTAGACAAAGGGTGTGATATGTTTCTTGGGTGTTCTAAGGCTCCGGCGCTTGAAGTGAAGAGGAGTTATGAGAGTGATACATTTAAAGATAGACTTCCCCCTTCTCTTCTTGATTGTCGTGAGCTGTTGTCAAAAAAAATTAGGAATTTAATAGAGTCGAAAAGGAATCAGGTTTCAGGTGAAAATTTATTCGAAAAGCAATCTATGGAGCTGGCGCCATTCGCTCCTGTGAAATTCAGCAAATGGGAGGATTGGGAAAAGGAGTATATCAAAAACCGTAGCTGGCAATGGCGTCTACACTGGTTCGCATTCTTGCCTGGCCTGTTGTCGTATCATGCAGTCTCTGGGAAAATTGAGGTGCTTGAATTTGCACTTAGAGGGGTGGAGTCTTGGGTTAATCAATACATCAATACAAATAAGCTCTATCCATTCGAGTTTGTTTGGCATGATCACGGTACTGCGTTAAGGGCGGAGCAGTTGCTGCTCCTGTATTTCTACTGTCATGAGTATGCTCCAGCTTGGGCTTGCGATAACAAGGAAGTTTTTTCTTATATAATCTATGCCTTGGAGGTGCATGGCCAGTGGCTGGCCAAGGATAGCTTTTACTCCGAGCACACCAACCACGGCCTGGAACAGGCTCGGGTGTTGCTGCTGCTCGGCACCGTGTTCGAGGGTGAGCAGGCCCGGGAGTGGCAGCAGATCGCTATTCGGCGCATCAGCAGCGAGCTGACCTTTGCCTTCACCGATGAGGGCGTCCACGTCGAGAACAGCCCTGCCTATCACATTTTCGTATTCAAGGTGTTCCTGGGTATCATCAAGGACTACCCGGAGGAGGTGCTTGGGGACCTGGCCGAGCAGTTCAACCAGTTTTCGGCCAAGGCGCTTTCCTTCATCACCCATATCTTGCGTCCGGACGGCAAGCTGCCGCCCATTGGCGATACCGAGCAGCTGCCCACCTCGGATGCCTACCGAGACATGTTCGGCCACCGCCTGGAGTACCAGCACTTCCTCTATGCCCTGACCCAGGGCAAGCAGGGTGTGAGGCCCCCAGTGCTCAATCGCGTCTACCCTAGGTCCGGCTACGCGATTTTCCGCGACCAGTGGCCCGCCAAGGAACACTACCAGAAGGCCTTTCATCTGATCGCCAAGGTGGGCTGTTCCAGCCGCTACCACCACCAGCAGGATGAGGGGCATATCAGCCTCTATGCCGGAGGTGAGGACTGGCTGATTGATTCGGGCCTTTACAACTACATCAACAAGGACCCGGTGCGGAAGTATATGCGGGGCCGCCCCGGCCACAACGTGCCGATCATCTCTCACGCCAGCTATGCCAAGGAGTTCGAGCACCGGCTCAGCGCCTGGCAGGTAACCGATCACTCGGAAGCCGAGCCTGCTCCACAGCTCACCATGCAGCTGGACGTGCTGCCCCCGGTGGTTCACGAGCGTAAGGTGGCCTTCGATGCCGCGGCCAAGGTGGTGGAGGTGGAGGATACGCTCTCTGCCGATGACGGCCAGCAGCGCAACGTCACCTTGCAATGGCACTTCCCCAAGGACAAGACGCTGACCATCGAGAACAGCCAGGTAGTGGTCACCAGCCCCACGGGGAACCGGCTGACCATCGAGTTCGAGGGCGAGATACCGGATAACCTCTCGGTGGCCAAGGGGCGCAAGGAAGACCGGGTCTTCAGCTGTATCTCCTACAAGGCCAATCAGGTGGAACCCAGCCAGGTGCTACGGGTGACGTTCAGGAGCGCCGCGGGCTGAAGGTGCTCACCCGATTTTACTTTGCCCTGGCTGAAAACCATATGGCCCCGGCTCTTGGGTGTTCCACCTCCTGAGTTTTCTCATCTCCTATCGCACGATCAATCGTGTTCACTTGAATTAGATTAACGGGTTCTCTATTGGCGGAATTGTCGGTGCCTTGGCCGCAACGGAATGTACCCCCTTCTTCCCTCTGGCCTGGAGAAGCTCAAGGCCAACATGCAGGAGGGAGCCCCGGGGCGGCGAGCTCTATATCTTCGCCGACGGCGGCAGCCGAGCGGTGTCAAGCCCTGGCATGAACGTGCTCATCATGCCCGAACACTATGGGCTGCTCAGTCGCGTGCTGCACGTAGTGGCGCTGTAGCTATTGGCTTATCACGTGGCGCTAGTGAAGGGCACTGATGTGGACAAGCCCAGGAATCTGGCCAAGAGCGTGACGGTGGAATAAGCGGCTAATGATGATCATGAATCAATAGGGCAGGAAGCACCGACTATGCGCAAGTTTTTCGGAACAGATGGCGTTCGCGGGCGAGTAGGGGAATTTCCCATGACGCCTGATTTCGCGATGAAGCTGGGTTGGGCAGCCGGCAAGGTATTGGGCGCTGAGGGTGTCAGCGAGGTGCTGATCGGCAAGGACACCCGGGCCAGCGGCTATATGCTGGAGTCGGCGCTGGAAGCGGGCCTTTCTGCCGCGGGCGTGGATATTGCCTTGGTAGGCCCGTTGCCCACGCCCGCCGTCGCCTATTTGGCCACTACGTTTAGGGCTGATGCGGGGATGGTGATCAGTGCATCGCACAACCCCTTTTACGATAACGGCATCAAGCTGTTTACGCAGTCGGGCCAGAAACTGACCGATGCGCAAGAGCATGAGATCGAGCGCTGGCTGGAGCGGGCATTTAATGAAGGCATGGCGTGTGTGAGCTCGGAGAGGCTTGGCAAGGCGCGGCGCATCGAGGATGCGGCGGGGCGTTATATCGAATACTGCAAGTCACACTTCCTGGGCCGGCAGAGCCTCAACGGCATGAAGATCGTGCTCGACTGTGCCAACGGCGCTGCCTACAAGGTGGGGCCTGCTGTGTATCGTGAGCTGGGCGCCGAGGTTGTAGCGATGCATGCCGAGCCCAATGGGGTGAACATCAACCACCACTGCGGCGCGACAGATCTGACCAGCCTGCGGGCGGCGGTGATAGAGCAGCGTGCCGACCTGGGGGTGGCGCTGGATGGCGATGCCGACCGCTTGATGATGGTTGATCATACCGGCGCGGTGGTCGACGGCGATGAGCTGCTGTTCCTGCTGGCCCGGGAAGCGTGGCATGAAGGCTATACAGGCGGCGTGGTGGGTACGCAGATGAGTAACATGGGGCTTGAGCGGGCGCTGGCCGAGCTGGACATTCCCTTCCGCCGTGCCAAGGTAGGCGACCGCTACGTGATGGAGCAGCTCAACGCTACCGGATGGCGGCTTGGGGGTGAGAGTTCCGGTCACTTGCTGAGCCTCGACCATGCCTCTACCGGAGATGCCATCATTGCTTCCGTACGCGTGCTCTCGGCGATGGTACGTCAGGGGCTATCTCTGCATGTTGCCAAGCAGGGCATGCGTAAGCTGCCACAAACGCTGATCAATGTGTGCTACCAGGCCAGTGGCGGCAGGGAGCCGCTGGAAAGCGAGGCAGTCAAGGCTTCTGTGAGGGAAGTTGAAGCCCAGTTAGGCAGCCGTGGCCGAGTGCTGCTGCGGAAATCCGGCACAGAACCGTTGGTTCGTGTGATGGTGGAAGCGGATGTCGCTGAGCTAGCCAACCGTTGCGCGCAGCAGATTGCCGCTGCTTTGGCCAAGCCCGCTGCATGACTGCGGCTCGTTAAGAGAAACCGATGCACGCACTTTGGCAAGCCTTCAAGCAAAGGCGAGATAGAAAGCGGGGTAAAACAGATTCTTCGGAAGCGACCGATCCTGCTTTCGACGCTATCTGGTACTTAGCTGAGTACCCCGATGTAGCCGCAGCAGGAATGGACCCTTGGCAGCACTATTACCGGTACGGCAGGGCGGAGGGGCGCTTGCCCCGGCGTAACCGCGCCCTGGCCTGGGACCATTGCCTGTGGCGCGGGGCTGAATCGGTGATGGTGCCGCGCTTGCAAGGGCTGGTGGAAGGCGCCGATGCCATGCCGGAAGAACAGGTTTTTGCCCGCTGGGCACTGGCGCGTTGGTTTGCCTGGCAGGGGCAGTGGCCGGCTGTGGTCGAGCTTCTGATAACGCCTGATATCAGCCGTCTGTTGTATACAGCACCCAGCGAGGTGGGGGCAGGGCCGCTGTTGCTGGCGCTGGAGGCGCTGTGTCGCCTGGCGCAACACCGGCAAGGGGATGAAGCAGCCCTGCGCCAAGTGCTGGCCGAGCTGCAGCAGCGCTTTCCGGGCCAGGCGGATACCTACCTGGCCCAGGCCAATGCGCAAGCTGTGCATGGCGACGCTTCAGGCCGCCTTAAAGCATTCAACACCCTTTTTGCCCAGCTTAGGCTGCGGGAAGTGGCACTGCGTGATGCCTGCAAGCCGCTGGGCCTGGATAACCTGACGACTGCCCCACCACACCTCGCCAGCGCACAGCACCCTGGCGCTTCACACCGAACCCGCAGCGCACGCTTGCCCCTGGTTTCCGTCATCGTGCCGCTCTACAACGCTCAAGGCAGTATCGCTACGGCGCTGCGCAGCCTGTTTGAACAGACGTGGCGGCCGCTTGAGATCATCGTGGTGGACGATGCTAGCAGCGATGCCGGTGCCGAAGTGGTGGAGCGACTGATGGGGAGTGCCCTGAAGGCGTTAGCTTGAGACTGGTAAGCCAACCGGAAAATCGAGGCGCCTATGCGGCGCGCAATCGCGGCATGGACGAGGCACGTGGCGAACTGTTGACCACCCATGACAGTGATGACTGGTCGCATCCCGAGAAGATCGCCCGACAGGTTCAGGCCTTGCAGCCGGCGCCACACGCCATGGCGTGCCTCTCCTGGTGGGTGCGTGCAACCCCGGCGCTGTTATTTCATCGGTGGCGGCTGGATGAGTTTGGCTGGGTATATCCCAACCTCTCGTCGCTGATGGTGCGGCGTGCGGTGCTTGAGCGGGTGGGAGTGTGGGACGAGGTGAGGGTAAACGCCGACAGCGAGTATCGTGAGCGGCTGGTGGCAGCATTGGGGAAACAGGCAATCATCGAGGTGGCCCCCGGCGTGCCGCTCAGTATCGGGCGTGCGGATGAAGGTTCGCTAAGCCAGCACGGCGCCACTCACCTGGCTAGTCAATTCGTCGGCGTTCGCCGCGATTACATGCAGAGCGCGCGGCGCTGGCATGCGGCGTGTGCGAACTCAGAGGAGCTGTATTTGCCGGCGCACCCTGAATACCGCCCTTTTCCGGCCCCTGCTGCCATCTGCCGTGTGGCACTGTCCGTGCGTACCGTTCACCCGCTGGATGAGCTGCAGGCCTCGGGGCTGTTCGATGCCGGCTGGTATTTGCGCACCCATATCGACCTGCAGTCGAGCAGGATCGAGCCGCTGGAGCACTTCTGGGAAATTGGTGCTTCCGAGGGGCGCGACCCAGGCCCAGGCTTCAGTGTTTCGGGTTATCTGGCCCGCTACCCACAGGTGGCCACGCTGGGGATCAACCCGCTGCTTCACTATGTCCGCGAGGGGCGTGAGCTGGGCTATGCGCCTTGCCCGCTGTTTACCGGTGAGCGGGAGCACCGTTCAGGTCGGCCTACCGTGTTGCTGGTGGGCCATGCCGCGGGCACCACCCTTTATGGAGCCGAGCGCAGCCTGCTCGATACGGCCAGGGCGTTGGCCGCGTTGGAGATGAACCTGGTGGTCGCGCTGCCGGCGGCGGGCAGCGCCGGGTATCGACAGGCGCTGCAGGCGCTCTCGCTGGGCGTGGCGGTGCTGCCCTACGGCTGGTGGCAGCAAGGCAAGGTGCCGGAGCCCGCTACGGTGGAACGTTTTCGGGCGCTGATGCAGCGATTCTGCGTTGATCTCGTGCACGCCAATACCCTTGTGCTGGATGAACCGCTCGCTGCGGCACGGGCCGAGGGCCTACCTGCGCTGATGCATGTGCGTGAGCTGCCGGAGCACGACCCAACGCTGTGCGAGACGCTGAATGCCGAGCCCGCGCAGCTGCGTGAACGAGCCCTCGAAATGGCCGATGGATTGATCGCCAATTCCCACTGTGTGGCCGAGTGGCTGGGCGGCGTCGGCGAAAAGGTCCAGGTGGTGCCCAATACCATCGAGATGGCCCTTTGCTGGAAATACCCGTGCCATGCGCTGGGCAAGGCAAGCTTGTGGTGGGCATGCTCAGCAGCAACCTGCCGAAGAAGGGATTGGCAGACCTCGAAGCGATGGCCGAAGAGCTGGCTCGGCTGACGCCCCTGGCCCGGGTGGCCATTTTCGGCCCGCGCACACCGGCCGTAGAGGCACTGTTACGCCGCCAGGCACGTGGCGAAGCGCCTGCTAATCTCGAATACCGCGGTTATGTTACCGAGCCGGCAGAAGCGCTAGCCGAAATAGGGGTTGTGGTGAATCTGTCTCGCTTCCAGGAATCCTTCGGGCGCACCGTGCTGGAAGCCATGGCCGCGGGGCGGCCTGTGGTGGCGTATGAGTGGGGGGCATTGCCAGAACTGATTGCCCATGGTGAAACCGGCTTGTTGGTGCCTTTCGGCAATGCCCAGTCCGCTGCCGAAGCGGTGATGAAACTGGCCGCCGACCAGGCACTGAGGCAGGCTATGGGCGCCAAGGCTCGGCAGCGTGCTTTGGCGTGTTTCAGTCCGCATGTCATGACCGCATGTTTGAAAAGTGCTTACCGCAAGATGGGGTTGGTGTAGTGGTTAATAATTGGCAAGCACAGGGTGGTCTCGCGGAAAAAGGCAAAGGCGCGGTTCGCCATTGGGTGAAGCGCCTGAGGCGGCTCTGGCAAACGCCTGGCGCATCGAACCTGTGCCCTGTGTTTCGTTGGGAGCTGGATTACCCCTCACCACAGCGAGAGGCATGGGTCGGTAATTCGGGGCGTATCGTACAGGGCTGGGTTTTGCTGAAACCCGATATGGCTGGCGATCTTCAGCGGGTTCGTATCGTGGCTGAATGGCGGCCCACGTTCGAGCTCCACCATCCTTTGGCGTTGGCGCGGCCGGACGTTATCGAAAAGGTGTTGCAGCAGGCGCCTGAGGAACATCCGCAGAGCCAATGTGGTTTTCGCTTTCACGTACCCCCCGTTTGGCGCATTTTCGTTTATGGCTTGAGTTGGACCGGCAGCGCTGGCTGCTGCGTGACGTGCATCTCCCGCCTGAGCCTGAGCAGGAAAGCAGTGTCAAGGTGCTGGTGGGGCGGCAGGGTTGGCTGTTTCTCGATAACGATACCAATGGCAGCGTGGATCAGTTTACCGGGCGCATGAAGCTCACCGCGGAAGGAATGGCCGGCTGGCAGGATTACCTTACGCGCTGTAACACGCTATCGAAGCAGCACGATATTCCTTGGGCCTTGCTCGTAGCTCCTTCCAAGGAGAGCGTGCTTGGGCGGCGTTACCATCCCATGCAAGAAGGCGCAGAGGGGGCGATGGATCAGATCCAAGCCCTGGCTAATGGGCGGAATGTGGTCCATCCCATTGCCGCTTTGAAGCATCTGGGGGACAAGGCATTTATTCGCACCGACACGCATTGGACTCACCGGGGGCCATGACCGCCGCAATGGCCTTGGCGGAACGGCTGGGTTTGGATGCTAAGGCATGCCAGTCAGTGCTTTCGCGTGACCGCTACAAGGCGCGTGAGGTGGGTGGCGATCTCGGCAATAAGCTGGCCCCACGACAAACCTGTACTGTCGAAGTGCTCAGCTCATTCAATTATGCCCGATATAAGACCTATGATAATGGTCTGCCGAATTTTGGGCGGCTGCTGGTAATTGAATATGCTAATGCGTTGTGTAAAGAGACCTGCCTGATTTTTGGGTCGTCTTCCAGTTATTCGATGTTCAATTACTTATGCCGCTTCTTTGCGCGCATCGTCTTCGTTCACAGTGCTGGAAACATAGATACTGACGTGGTGAAGCGTATCCAGCCCGGTTTTCTCGTTTGCCAGACTAACGCCCGCTTCGTGGTCGAAGTGCCACGCACCGATTACAGCCTCGTCGCCGCCATTGGCGAAAAGTGCACCCATCTGACAGCGGAGCAGTGGCAGCAGCTTGAAAAGCGCCGTGTAGTGGCAAGCGAAGAGAGGCTAGCGCACCTGGGGCTAACGGCTTGGGCACAGGTCATACCGGAGTCGCTACGTGGGGAGGCGGTATGACCCAGCCTGTGCTGTCATCACGCCCGGCTCTCGATATTTCCCCGGCAATGGCAGGGGTCGGGGGCGGCTGGATCATGCTGGATGGCCGCTTCTGGCGCGATGGCTGGAATCTCTCCGCTCGCCTGCTGGCGTTCAATCAGCACGATGCCCTGCTGGCGGCAATACCGCTGCCGATTACCCTGAAAGGCACCCTGCTGGAGCTGGTCAAGCTGCCGGCCGGCACCCGGCGGTTGGTGCTGGAACCCTTGGGTGCCGGAGGCGAGGCGCGTATCGAAACCTTGTCGGTAACCCCCGTGACTCGCCTGCGGCGCTGGTACCGCATGGGGCGCCGCGTGCTGCATGTCTACTACCGCCAGCCGCGCCATCGGCTGCGTCAGGCGGGCATGGGCTGGCTTACGCCCTTCCTGGATTTGCCGCGTGCCTATGCGCTGGCGGGGCGCTTTCGTGCCTCGGCGGTGCAGATGCCATACGCGGATTGGGTGCGCGAATTCGATACCTTGGACGAGCGCGACCGGCGCCAACTGCGCAAGCGCTGGCCGCGGCTGAGCCAGGCCGAAGCGCTGCCGCCGGGGCCAGGCGGCGAGCGGGTGCAGGTGGTAGTGCCGGTGGTTCCCGCCACTGGGCCGGCGGCACTGGCCGCTACCTTGGCTTCGCTTGGCCGCCAGCTGATCACCGAGCTGCGTGTCGTGCTGCTGGTGGCGGAAGGAATCAGGCGGGCTTTCACCTGGCCACCCAGGCGCTGCGCGATTCCGGCTGCCCCGGCCATGTCGGCCTGGCGCTGCCTCGCCCGGGGCAGGGTGCCGGCTGGAGCCTGTGGCTGCCGCCCGGCTGCGTGCTGGCAGAGCACGGCCTGTTCAGCTGGCTGCATGCGGCAGCCGGCCACGCCCAGGCCGAGCTGATCTACAGCGACCACGATCACCTCGCAGAGAACGATGAGCGACACGTGCCGGTGTTCAAGCCCGATGCCAACCAGGAGCTGTTGCGTGCTACCGCTTACCTAGGGGCGGCCTGGCTGGTGAGAAGCGAGCGGCTGGGGCTTATTACGGCGGCGCAGTTGCTCGGCAGCAGCGAACACCGCCTGCAGCTGATGCTGGCGCATGGCCTTGGAGAGGCGCAGCTGGTGCATGTGCCGGCCGTGCTGTGGTATCGGCAAGTCGATGAGCCGCTGGCGCAGCCGTGGCCGCAGGTCAGCAGCGGCGAAGTGCAAGCAGTGGAAGCTGCCCTGGCGGCGAAGGGCGTTGATGCGCGTGTGACCCCAACCGCCCGCGGCCACTGCCGTGTGCACTATGCGCTGCCGAGCCCGGTGCCCAAGGTCTCGATCATCGTGCCCACGCGGGATGGCCTCGACTTGCTGCGGCCCTGCATCGAGAGCGTGCTGGAAAAAGCACGTACGCCGATTACGAGGTGCTGATCGTCGACAACCAAAGCGCCGAGGCGGAGACCTTGGCCTGGTTCGACGCCATTAGCGCCGATTCGCGAGTGAAGGTGATTCGCTTCGATGCACCGTTCAACTTTTCCGCGATCAACAACGCGGCGGCGCGCCAGGCGCAGGGCGAGGTGCTGTGCCTGCTCAACAACGATACCCAGGTGATCAGCCCGGGCTGGCTGGAGGAGATGGTCAGTCGCCTGCTGCAGCCCCGGGTGGGCGTGGTGGGGGCGAAGCTCTACTACGCCGATGGCCGGGTGCAGCACGCCGGCGATGCCGTGGGGCCGGGCGGGCTGGCCGATCACCTGCATTCCCGCCTGCCGGGCGATGCGCCGGGTTACTGCGACCGTGCCGTGCTGGCCCAGGCGCTCTCCGCGGTGACGGCGGCATGCCTGGTCACCCGGCGCGACCTCTACGAACGGTTGGGCGGCCTGAACGAAGCCGACCTGGCCGTGGCCTTCAACGACGTCGACTACTGCCTGAGGGTGCGCGAGGCGGGCTGGCAGGTGCACTTCACCCCCTACGCCGAGCTGTACCACCTGGAGTCGGTCAGCCGAGGCAAGGACGACAACCCCGAGAAACAGGCCCGTGCCGCGGCGGAAGCGGCGTATATGCGCAAGCGCTGGGCGCAGGTGCTGGAGCACGACCTGTTCTACAATCCCAACCTCAACTATCGGCGCCCCGACTTCAGCCTCGGCCATGCGCCACGCGTGGAGACACCATGGCGGAAATGACGCCAGCGCAGCAACTGGCCGTGGCTCGGCGTGTCGTCGTCGTTCAGGAGCGCCCCAACCCCTCGACCGATTTCTTTCTGCGCCCGCTGCTGCAGAACACCCGGGCGGAGGTGCTGATGCGCGGCTTTGACCAGGCCATGTCGGCAGGGGAGCTCGAGGGTGCACTGGTGATTCTGGTGCGCTATGTTCCTCCGGCTTGGCGCCGGCAGCTTGAAGCGTGCCACGGCTTGCTGGCGGGGCTGGTCTACTTCATGGACGACGACATTCTGGATACCGAGGCCTCGCGCGGCATGCCGTGGCGCTATCGCCGCAAGCTGGCCCGGCTGGGTGCCAGGCATGCAGGCCGGCTGCGCAGCCGGCGAGCGCAGCTGTGGGTCTCGACCCCTACCTGCAGCACAAGTATGCCGATTGGCACCCGCGCCTGGCGGAGCCCGCGCCACTGCCGATGCCGCAGCAGCCCGTACGGCTCTTCTACCATGGCAGCGCTTCCCACGGTGACGAGATCCACTGGCTGCGCGATGTCGTCGCGGAGGTGCTGGCGGCCGAGGAACGGCTCAGCTTCGAGATCATCGGCGGCGATGCGGTACGCCGGCGCTATGCGGGCCTGCCCCGCGTCACGGTGGTGCATCCCATGCCCTGGGATGCCTACCAGCACTTCCTGGCGCAACCCGGGCGGCATATCGGCCTGGCCCCCATGGTGGAGAACCGCTTCAATCGCGCCCGCTCCTATACCAAGTTCTTCGACATTACCGCCGCCGGTGCGGTGGGGCTCTACCCCGCGGCTCTGTTTTCGAAAAGCTGGTGCAGCACGGCGTGAACGGGAGGTTGCTGCCCATGGACAAGACGGCCTGGTCGAACGCCATCATGGAGCTGGCCGCAACGCCTGATCAGCGGCAGCGCATGCTAAGCGCAGCCCAGCAGAGCTGCGCACGAGCGCTGGGAAAGTGAGCCTGGTGGTGGGCGGTTGCAATTATTTGGGCAACGACATGGGCAAACCCGCATACTGGAGAGCGTGCCGCAGGCGCGAGGCGTGGGGCCTGCCAGCAGTTGGTTTTGACTAGCCATGGGCAGCTGGCTATTTTAATGGGGCAGCATCCAGTTGCGAAAAAGGCTGACCATGGACACGAAACTGATCGATCGTCACGACTACCCGGAGCTTGACCTGATCCTTTGGGATCGGGCAGAGCGTTGGGTTGCGCCTGATGTGGCATTTCGCCTCTACGAGGAAAGGTGGCGTTTTGTGGCCCATGATCGGCTGGATGAAGGCGAACGAGAGCTGATACGTAGGCTAACGGTTGCCTATGGCCGTGGGCACATGCTAGTGGCATGAACTATCGCCGGGTGCACCATCAAGCTATCGGCCGCATTCTGACGCATTTCAATCCCCAGTTTTTGCGTGCCAACAACATTCTCTTTGGTGGCGGTACTCGTATCGCCCTTGAGCTGGATGAGTTTCGCGAATCTATTGATATCGATCTATTTTGCGTGGGCAAGGCCGCATATCGCGCTGCCCGCTCGGCCATCACCTCGCAAAGCTTTGGTCCGCTTTTGCTTCCGGGGCACTCCTTGTCACTTTGCAATGGGCGAGAAATTCGCGCCGATCGCGATGCGATCCGCGCCCTCTTGGAAGGGCCTGGCCACCCTATCAAGTTGGAAATCATTCATTTCAATAACGATTTGATTCAACCTGATCCTGATCAGTCTCTGTTTCCCATTCCTTGTGTCGGGCGGGAAGGGTGCTTTGCCACCAAACTGACCGCTAATGCGGATCGATACCAAGGTCACCGCAAGGATATTTTCGATCTTTGCATGATGCGTCGTGAATGGGGTGACATTCCTTCGAATGCATGGAGGGCCGCTTGCGATGAATATGGCGAGCGCGTCATTTTGCAGGGACTGAAGCGGGCACTTCAGCATCTGGTGTCTGAAAAGCAGGCAGCCTTCGAGCATGCGACTGTATCGCTACAGATGGGGCCTCAGTTGGCCCATGAGCTGATTGATACGCTGGCGCCGAATTGGCTAACCGAGCTTAGCTAGCGCGACTCTCTCTTCCCCAGTGAACATGACAGTCATTGCGTGAACTTCTTACGTCGGTGGAATCCGCCGTGCTTCGGCCTTGGAGCGCTTGAAACCTTGTGTCTGAACTCTCTTCTGCTCTCTATCTGGTAGCGGGCCGCGGCTCGCTGCGCACCCCATATCTAGACAAGCTTCTGCAGGCCCGCCTGCATCTGGTACGTGGCGACCTGCGCGACCGCTTCATGCCGCTGCCGGCCACGCCCCAGGCGGTTCTGGCCTGGGGGCGCAAACCCTCGGCCGCCCGCGCCGAGCGGCTGGCGCGGGGCCGCGGCTTGCCGCTGCTGCGCATCGAAGATGGCTTCGTACGCTCGCTGGGGCTGGGGGCCGACTCGCCACCGCTGTCACTGGCGGTCGACGATAGCGGAATCTATTACGACGCTACCGGTGCCTCGGCGCTGGAACGCCTGGCCAGTGCGCCGCTCAGCGAGGCGGAGCGCAAC
Source organism: Halomonas sp. E19 (assembly GCF_052439355.1). Classification (NCBI taxonomy): domain Bacteria; kingdom Pseudomonadati; phylum Pseudomonadota; class Gammaproteobacteria; order Oceanospirillales; family Halomonadaceae; genus Halomonas; species Halomonas sp. E19. The sequence goes on from NZ_JBNFWU010000001.1 coordinate 1,209,972, forward strand.
AGGGCCCAGCGCTTGCGGTTGCTGTGGCAACGGGCACGCGTGTCGAAATACAACCATGCCCGTGAAATCGTTTCCGAGCTGCCGGCGCGCTATGCGCTGGTGATCGATCAAACCCAGGGGGACGCGTCGATCCATTACGGCCTGGCCAATGATCGAGCCTTCGATGCCATGCTGCAGGCCGCGCTGGATGACGACCCGGAACGGCAGGTGCTGCTCAAGGTGCACCCGGACGTAGTGGCGGGCCGCAAGAAGGGCCACTTCGATCTCGAGGCGCTGCAGCATGAGCCCAGGGTGAGCGTGCTTGCCGATTCGGTTCACCCCGTGCGGCTGATCGAGCAGGCCGAGGCGGTGTATACCGTTACCTCCCAGGTGGGTTTTGAAGCGCTGCTGTGGGAAAAACCGGTGTATACCTTCGGCATGCCGTTCTATGCCGGCTGGGGGCTCACCCACGATGCGCTTGCGGCCCCGAAGCGGCGTGTGCCGATTCCCCTGGAGCAGCTGCTCTTTGCCGCGTTGGTGAAATACCCGCGCTATGTCGACCCGGAAACCGGCGAGCGCTGCGAGGCGGAGCGGGTGATCGAGTGGCTGGGGCTGCAGCGACGCATGCGCGAGCGCTTCCCGCCGGAGATGGTGGCGCTGGGTTTCGCGCCCTGGCGCCATGCCGGGGTGCGGCGCTTCGTGGCGGGTAGCCGATTGCGCTTCACCCGGCGGCCGGAAAGGGTGGCGCCAGGGCAGACGGCGTTGGTATGGGGGTACAAGCCGATGGCCAAGCGCCTGCCCGCCGGCACGCCGTTGGTGCGCATCGAAGACGGTTTCATTCGTTCGGTGGGGCTTGGGGCCAATTTCACCACGCCGCTCTCCTGGGCGTTCGACCGCCAGGGGCTTTACTACGACGCCACCCGGCCATCTGATCTGGAAGTGTTGCTGCAGCAGGGCATTGACGACCCCGAGCTTCTCGAACGTGCCGCCTTGCTGCGTCGCCGCCTGGTGGCGGCGGGTATCACCAAGTACAACGTGGGGCAGGGCAGTTGGCAGCGGCCGCCAGGCGCCGCCCGCGTGATTCTGGTGCCGGGCCAGGTGGAAAGCGATGCTTCGCTGGCCTATGGCGCGCCGGGGCTGCGCCGCAACATGGAGGTGTTGCGTGCGGTGCGGGAAGCGTGCCCGGATGCCTACCTGCTCTACAAACCGCACCCCGATGTGGTGGCGGGCGCCCGGGCAAAGGGGGTAGGCGAGGAGGGGGCGGAACGCTACTGCAATGCAGTCGTGACCGACGCCCCCATGCAACAGCTGCTCGACCAGGTCGACGAGGTACACCTCCTGACGTCGTTGACCGGCTTCGAGGCGTTGCTGCGCGGCAAGCCCGTGGTCTGCTACGGCCAGCCTTTCTATTCCGGCTGGGGGCTCACCGAGGACAAGGTGCCCTGTACGCGCCGTACCCGGCAACTGAGCCTGGATGCGCTTGTCGCCGGGGTGCTGATTCTCTACCCCACTTATGTGAGCCGTACCACTGGGCACTTCACTACGCCGGAGCGGGTGCTCGATGAGCTGGCCGAGTGGCGTGCGTCCGGCAACGTCGAGCCGCTGTGGTGGCAGAAGGGCGCTCGGCTCTGCTTTCGCTTCCTGTTTGGGTTGAAATAACCGGCACACGCCGAGCTCTCTTCTCGCACTCTCTCGCTTTTTCTTTTCTTTCTTCTTTCTCATTTCGCGCTCCTTGCGGAGCGCGCTCTTTCGGCTGCGTATTTTCCGATGCAGATCAAGACCCTTGCTATCATCACCAGCCAGGCATTCTCGCTGGCCAACTTCCGGGGGCCGCTGATACGCGACCTGGCGGCGCATGGCATTCGCGTCTATGCCTTGGCACCGGATTACTGTGACAAGGTGCGAGCTGCCGTTCAGGCGCTTGGGGCCGAGCCGGTGGACATCTCGCTCTCCAACACCGGCATGAATCCGCTGCGTGATCTCTACGACACCTGGGCGCTGGCCCGCTGCCTGAAAAGGCTGCGGCCCGATGCCACCTTCGGTTACTTCATCAAGCCGGTGATCTACGGGGCGTTTGCGTCACACCTGGCAGGCGTGCCACGCCATTTTTCCATGGTCGAGGGTCGCGGCTATGCCTTCGAGGGCCGGGCCAAGACGCTGGGCTGGCGGCGCAAGCTGATCCGCCATGGGGTGGCGGCGCTTTACCGCCGCGCGCTGGCACTGACCGAGCGCACCATCTTTCTCAACCGTGACGACATGCTGTTTTTTCAGCTCAGCCGCATGGTGACCAACGACCGAGTGGCGCGCATTCATGGCATAGGGCTCGACCTGGACCACTTCGCGCCGGCAGCCCCGCAGCTGACACCGCTTCGCTTTGTCATGGTGTCACGCATGTTGAAGGCCAAGGGCGTGTACGAGTTTGTCGAGGCGGCGCGCCTGGTCAAGGCGCGTGTGCCCGAGGCGCGGTTCCGGCTGGTGGGCGGGGCCGATGCCACTTCTCGCTCGGTGCCGCGCCGCCAGCTCGAGGCGTGGCATGAGGAAGGCGTGGTGGAGTGGGTCGATCGAGTGCACGATGTCCGGGACTGGCTGGCCGATGCCAGCGTGTACGTGCTGCCGTCCTGGTATGGCGAAGGCGTGCCCCGCGGCAACCAGGAGGCCATGGCCATGGCCCGCCCGGTCATTACCACCGACTGGGTGGGCTGCCGCGATACGGTGGTGCACGGTCACAACGGCCTGCTGGTGCCGCCGCGTGATGTGCCGGCACTGGCTGAGGCCATGCTGAGCTATGTGCATGCCCCTGAGCTGATTGTGCAGCATGGGCGTAACGGCCGCTTGATGGCGCAGAACCTGTATGACGTGCGCCAGACGAATGCGCGTATTTTCAGCGCCCTGGGGTTGGTCAGGGAGCCGTTGCTCTGCGCAGATCCCGTCCCGCCGATGCCGGCAAGGCACAAGGCAACCGTGCGCGATATCTCCGCTTGACGGTCTTATCCTTCACACTTGCCGTAAACTGCCTGTCGGCACAATCCAGTGCCCGTTTCTGCTCGCCGAGGCTTCATGACCAACCCCTCAATGCCGGGCGCGGCCTTCAGCGCCCTCTGCGCCGCGAGCTTCTCGAAGGCCCCATTGCCCTGACCCTTTGGCGCAAGAGTCTGCCGGTGGCCGGCGGCATGGTGGCGATGCTGAGCTTCAACCTGGTGGATGCCTGGTTCATTGCTCGGCTGGGCACGGCACCGCTGGCGGCGGTGTCGTTTACCTTCCCGGTGGTATTTGCCGTCATCAGCCTGGCGATTGGCCTGGGGATCGGCACCTCAGCGGTCGTGGCGCGGCGCCTGGGCCAGGGGGATATCGAAACCGTGCGGCGGCGCGCGACCGATGCCGCCCTGCTGGCGCTGGCGGTCGGCGTAATGCTGAGCGTGCTGGGGTTGGCCACGCTTGAGCCATTGTTTCGCCTGCTGGGGGCCGATGCCGCGCTGATGCCTCATGTGCGCGACTACATGGGCATCTGGTACCTGGGCGCGGCGGCGGTGATCGTGCCGCGGGTGCTCAATAGCGTGCTGCGCGCACAGGGCAATACGCTGATCCCCGGGCTGATGATGGCGGTGGCGGCATTGCTCAATGGCCTGCTCGACTGGCTGCTGATCTTCGGTGTGGGCCCGTTTCCTGCACTGGGTGTGCAGGGTGCCGCGTTGGCCACGGTATTGAGCTGGGGCGCCATGACGGCGGCGCTGTTCTTTCAGCGTGAGCTGCGTGACTGCCTCGACCTGCGCCACCTCACCCTGGGCGGGCTGCTGGCCTCGTGGCGCGAGCTGTCGCGCATTGCCATACCGGCCGCCATCACCAGCGTATTCACGCCGCTGGCCGTGGCGCTGGTGACGCGCATCGTGGCGGAACATGGTCATCATGCGGTGGCGGGCTATGGCGTGGGCACGCGTATCGATGCCATTGCTCAGATTGGCGTGCTGGCGCTTTCCATGACCCTGCCACCCCTGGTCAGTCAGAACCACGGTGCGGGACAGCATGAGCGGGTGCGCCGCGCCATCGTCGGCTGCTTCGCCTTCGTGCTGGCCTGGCAGCTGCTGATCTGGCTGCTGCTGCAGGCCCTTGCCCCGTGGCTGGTGGCAAGCTACGCGGACGGTGCGGCCATGGGCGAGGTGCTGCGCAGCTTCCTGTGGTGGGTACCGCTGGGGCTGGGTGCGCAGGGCGTGGTGATACTGGCAGTTTCGTCGCTCAATGCCCTGCATGAACCTGGCCGGGCGATGCGCCTCTCGGTGATTCGCTTGTTCCTGCTCACGGTTCCGCTGGCCTGGCTGGGCGGCACGCTGGGCGGGCCGCAAGGCGTATTCATCGGCTTGTTCGTGGCCAACGTGCTGGTGGGCCTGGTGGCGTGGCGCCTCCTTCACCGGCGCCTCGATGGCGTGCGCCTTGGTTGAAGGCGCAGGTTGGAGGCAGCCTGGCGGGTTGGAAGCGTAAAGAAGGGCAGAAAAAGGTGTGCGAGGGGTTGGCATTGAAGTGGCGTTGGTCTACATTCGTTCAAAATGTAGAAATTCCACCAGGAGAGCCGCGATGACTCAGATCACCCCCGTTACTTGGGAAGACCCGTTCCGCCTGATCGACCAGCTCGACGAAGACGAGCGCATGGTCCACCAGACCGCTCACGACTACTGCCAGGAGAAGCTGCTGCCGCGCGTGCTCGAGGCCAACCGCCACGAGCATTTCGACCGTGAGATCATGAACGAGATGGGCGAGCTGGGTCTGCTCGGTGCCACCATCGACGGCTACGGCTGCGCCGGTATGAATTACGTCAGCTACGGTCTGATCGCCCGCGAGGTGGAGCGAGTCGACTCTGGCTACCGCAGCGCCATGAGCGTGCAGTCGAGCCTGGTGATGTACCCGATCCACGCCTTCGGCAGCGAAGCCCAGCGCGAAAAGTACCTGCCCAAGCTGGCAACGGGCGAGTGGGTTGGCTGCTTCGGCCTCACCGAGCCGGACCACGGCTCTGATCCCGGCGGCATGACCACCCGCGCCACCCGCACCGAGAATGGCTGGCGGCTCAATGGCACCAAGAGCTGGATCACCAACTCGCCGATCGCCGACGTCTTCGTGGTGTGGGCCAAGGACGACGCGGGCGTGATCAACGGCTTCATTCTCGAGAAGGGCATGCAGGGGCTTTCGGCACCCAAGATCGAGGGCAAGTTCAGCCTGCGCGCCTCCATCACCGGCCAGATCGCCATGCAGGATGTAGAAGTTTCCGACGAGCAGCGCCTGCCGGGCGTGACCGGCCTCAAGGGCCCGTTCTCGTGCCTCAACCGGGCCCGCTTCGGCATCGCCTGGGGCAGCATGGGCGCCGCCGAGGCATGCTGGCACGCCGCGCGCCAGTACACCCTGGACCGCAAGCAGTTCGGCCGCCCGCTGGCCGCCAACCAGTTGATCCAGAAGAAGCTGGCCGACATGCAGACCGAGATCGCCCTGGGCCTCCAGGCCGCGCTGCGGGTCGGCCGCATGATCGACGCGGGCCAGCTGGTGCCGGAAGCCATCTCGCTGATCAAGCGCAACAACTGCGGCAAGGCCCTGGATATCGCTCGTGTGGCGCGTGACATGCACGGCGGCAACGGTATTGCCGACGAGTACCACGTGATTCGCCATGTGATGAACCTCGAGGCGGTGAACACCTACGAGGGTACGCACGACGTGCACGCCTTGATCCTCGGCCGTGCCCAGACCGGCATCCAGTCATTCGTCAACTGAACCGGGCGACAAGGAGTGCAACCATGAGCGGACCGCTCGACGGTATCGTGGTGCTCGACATGTCGCGCGTGCTGGCCGGCCCTGGGCCGGCCAGCTGCTCGCCGACCTGGGGGCGCGGGTGATCAAGATCGAGCACCCCGAGCGCGGCGACGACACTCGTGGCTGGGGCCCGCCGTGGCTGGCCGGCGACGATGACGCCGAACGGGTGGCGGCCTACTACCTGTGCGCCAATCGCGGCAAGCAGTCGCTGGCCCTCGATATCGCCACCGAGCCAGGCCAGGCGCTGGTACGCCGGCTCGCCGAAGGGGCCGATATCGTGCTCGAGAACTTCAAGGTGGGCGGCCTGGCCAAGTATGGGCTCGACTACGCCAGCCTCAAGGCCTTGAACCCCAGGCTGATCGGCTGCTCCATCACCGGCTTCGGCCAGGATGGCCCTATGCCCACCGCGCCGGCTACGACTTCATGATCCAGGCCATGGGTGGACTGATGAGCATCGGCGGCGAGCCCGACGGCATGCCGATGAAGACCGGGGTGGCGATTACCGATGTGATGACCGGGCTCTACGCCACCATCGGCGTGCTTTCCGCGCTGCATGAACGCGAGCGCACCGGGGAAGGGCGGCATGTGGACGTGGCGCTGCTCGACGTGCAGGTGGCGGCGCTGGCCAACCAGGCGCTCAATACGCTGGTCAGCGGTGTCTCGCCCCAGCGCCATGGCAATGCCCATCCCAATATCGTGCCTTACCAGGCATTTGCCTGCGCCGATGGCCACCTTGTGCTCACCGTCGGTAACGACGGCCAGTTTGCGCGGTTGGCCGAGCTGCTCGGGCATCCTGAGTGGGCCATCGACCCGGCCTATGCCACCAACGCGGCGCGCGTTGGTAACCGTGATGTGCTGGTACCGCTGGTACAGGCCGAGCTGCTCACGCGCCGGCGTGACGACTGGCTGGCCGAGCTCGAGGCCCGTGGCATCCCCGCCGGGCCGATCAATACCCTCAGCGAGGTCTTCGACGACCCGCAGGTGAAGCATCGTGAAATGCGTCGCACCCTTAGGCGCGGCGACCTCGACGTGCCGCAGGTCGCCTGCCCGCTGCGCTTCGACCGCCAGGCTGCCGTCAGTGACGTCGCGCCGCCCCGGCTGGGCCAGGACAGCGATACGATACTCGCCGAGATGGGGCTTAGTGCCGCTGATATCGCTCGGCTGCGTCGTGAGGGCGTGGTGCGCTGAACCCGGAATCGCGACGCGAGCCCGATTGACGTACCTGGCTGTTTCCCTGCTGCTGTGGTTATTCCTGCTGCGTTTATGCATGACAGCGTCTGCTCGCCAGGGCGGCGCTGTCTCTTGCACTGTTTTTCTCTGATTTGTTTGGGTTGTCCTTTCTGTAGTTTGCCTGACCCTACCGTAACCCTTTAGTTTTCGTCTTGCCGTCCACGGGGCGGCAGGACGGAGGCGTGGTGTAGATTCTGGGTGTTCCATGATCCTGCAATTCGAGCGCCGGCATTCCCGCTGGTATGAAGTGCTTCTTTTTGGCCTGGGCTGCCATTTGCTGATCGGCTTGCCGCTAGTTCTGGGGTTGCCCGTGCTGGAGGTCTGGGGATGGGGGTTCTGGCACGAATTGCCGGAGCTTCACCTGGCAACGCATATAGCAGTAGGGGGCGCGTTTGTTGCATCCATGCTCACGTTAAGGCGAATGCAGCGCTATCCTGGTTCGCAATCGGTTGCACTCATCTTTCCGACCGTCACGGCGGCTTTTTTATTCGCCATGGCAATATTGCTTCTGTCTCGCCAGGATTACTCGCGTCAGTTCCTGCTGGGCAGCTTTGTGGTTTCTCTAGCCTGGTTCTACATTGGTTTTGCCGTGGGCCGTCGTTTTCGCACCTTGAAACTGGCCTTGGTCCCCTTTGGAGAAACGAAGCAGCTTCGAAGCCTTGGCCAGGCGGATCTTCGCCTTTTGGAATCGCCGGATCTTGGAGGGGTTCGCTTTGACGGGGTGGTGGCAGACTTGCGGGCCACCGACCTTCCGCCAGAGTGGGAGAAATTCCTTGCGCGCTGCACCCTTTGCCATATACCTGTGTATCACATTCGCCAGGTGGCGGAATCGATGTCCGGGAGGGTCAAGGTTGACCATCTTTCTGAGAACGAATTTGGCAGTCTTCTTCCTTCCTTGGCTTATCTTGGATTCAAGCGTATTGCAGATTTGCTTGGGGCGCTGCTGCTGCTGCCCATCCTGCTTCCCGTCATGGCCATTGTCGCCCTGCTTGTCAAGCTTGATAGCCCCGGGCCTGCTCTGTTTCTCCAGCCACGTATGGGTTATCGGCAAAACCCCTTTCTGATGTACAAATTTCGCAGTATGCATGTGGATATGAGCGGGGAAGATTTTACTCTCGCCGAGGACGACCCCCGCATCACTCCTTTGGGAAGATGGATTCGAAAATACCGTGTGGATGAGCTGCCGCAAATTTTCAATATTCTGAAAGGTGAGATGAGTTTTATTGGTCCACGGCCTGAGTCCGCCTCGCTTTCCCTTTGGTATGAAAAAGATGTGCCGTTTTTCAGCTATCGCCATGTGGTGCGCCCGGGGATTACAGGCTGGGCCCAGGTGGAGCAAGGGTATGCCGCGGAAATTGAAGGGATGTCAAAAAAGCTCCAATACGATTTCTATTACATTAAGCACTTTTCCCTCTGGCTGGATGTGCTGATTTCGCTGAAGACTCTTTGGACCCTGTGGCGAGGTTTCGGCGCAAGGTGAGTCCATGAATGCTAAGTGTCGTGCTGCCTTGCGAGCAGTATTGGTTCGGATTTTTTTGCGTAGGGAATAATAAATGACCAAAGTTACCTATATTGAAGAGTATGTAGTGCCGCAGCTGTTCACCACGGCATTCGAGTCTTACGAATTTGAGCACAGCAAGAAAAAGCCGTCGAAGGAATATGGAAAGCTGGAAACCTTCGGCCTGCTTTGGGGGTATTCCATTCCTGCCAAGGGCGATTTGCCGGCCCGAGTGGTGGCGACCATGGCCACCGTGGAAACCTCAGCCACACGACATGAAGACTGGGTGCAGCCAAATTTCAATTCCATCATCGCCAAGAAGAAGTTCTTCGAGAGGCATTGGCAGAATATCGAACTTGTCGGCACTTTCCACTCGCACCCTTATGATGATTTGGATGATGTGAGGGTAAATAAAGGCTGGCAGGGCTCGACGGAAGATAAAGAGTTTTGGCCAGAGTTTCACGAGCGTGTGGCGCCTGAACAAGAATTGTTGACCCACCTTGTCGTAACCATTGTCAAGTTGTCCAAACGAGGCTGGGCCTTGCCTTCCCGCTTGAGGGGTGCAGAGGAAATGAGCGGTTACAAGCTGACGGCGGACGACCGTAAGTTTTGGCTGCGTGCCTATGCCAGCAGCAGGGAGTGGGAAGGGGAGTACGCCTTTTCCGACGACATGGCACTGCAGGTTCCGGCGCTGCACGATTTCATGAAGTGGACGTCGCCTTGAGGCGTACCGTTATTGTATCGTCATGTCTTCGTCGCTGATGCGGTATCTATGGCTTCCAGGACGCGTTGACGCAGAAGTGGTTCTCCTTGGTCCATGGTCTCTGCCTCAACTCTCCAATAGGGAAGGAGGCCGACAGCCTCTGGGCTGTATTGAACTTGACCCAGCCGCAGCGCGAGGTGAACGTTTTGCACCTTGTTGGACGCGTTGGCAAGGAAATGCAGCATAGCCTCATAGTGTTGAAGCGCATTGGTCCCGGTTTCTTCGGGCGGCAGGCACTGGATAGCAAAAGAGGCCAGATCGGTGTCGAACGCATCCATAATCAAGCGTGTCGGAAGAGGACGCATGTCGTTCAGCAGGACCAGGGCTGCGGCAACATACATGGCGTCAGCGTCACGGAAGTCGCTTAATGCCCGCTGGGTGTGTTGCAAGATGGCATCGTGGTCCTGGAGATAGGCGTTGGCACCTATAAAGGTGAATGGCGTATCGGCCAGGCTGCGCTCGTAAGCTGAGTAACAGGCTTCTCGAAAGTGAGATAACCGTCCGAGCCATGTCGCGTAGTGCGTATCATGCACGTTGCGGGTGGTCTTGGGGACGTCCGAACCGTGAGGTGCTGGCATGGAGCCTCCTGTGCAGTTGATGGGCAGGTGTGCAGAGATGAGCAGCACGGCTTATCTCGCGCATGGTACTTTTGGCAACAGAGTCGACAAACTCTTCCTTCCTTTGAATTCTAACTTTGATGCGAGGTTGTGGCTGCCCTAATGGACCGTCACCTATGGCTGGTTGAATTTCCCCACGCTTCTCCTGAAGTTTTGGCACATGCGGGTCAATGGCAGTGGTCACGCTTGCTGGCGGGGGCTGGGTTTTTGCTTTCCTGACCTTTCTTCTTGTGTTGCCTTCCGCCTATGCGACTTTTCCACTGCTGGCGGCGGCCACGCTGCTGCCATTGGCGGTGTGGGCATGGGCTCATGGCGACATCCCGCTAGAACTCGACCGCGAGGATGGCCTGCTGCTGATGGCACTCGCTGCCTACGGGGGCTCTGGTGGCTGGACGTCTGGCGCTCGGGCCATTGGCCGGTGGGCCGCGGGAGCGAAGGCGTGCTGCTGCCGCTTTGGCCCTTGCTGGCCTGCCTGCTGCTGGTGGCGCTCAGGACGTTCACGCCGGGCCCGCGGCTGCTATGGCTGGCCGTGAGCTGTGGTGCGCTGGGGGCCGGCAGTATCGCCATGCATGAGCGTCTCGTGCTAGGCAAGGCTCGTGCCAGCAATGGCATGAACGCCATTCCCTTCGGCAACCTGTCACTATTGCTGGGTGGTCTGGCGCTGCTCGGGGCGCTCTGGCTGATACGCCACCGCGATTACCGTCGTCCACTGCTGTTGGCCGGGGCCATGCTGGCGGGCGTGGCGGGAATGCTCGGTTCGCTGCTGTCCGGCACCCGCGGCGGCTGGATGGCGGCACCGCTGATGTTGCTGCTGGTATATCGCGCCGCACGTCCGCTGGTGCCTCCGCGTACCCTCAACGCCATCGCGGCCACGCTGGTGGGCCTGCTGCTCGCCGTAGCACTGCTGCCTCAGAGTGGCGTGGTCGATCGCTTGCAGAAGGCAGTCGTCAACGCGCAGCAGTATTGGCAGGAGGATTCACGCCGTGGTTCCATCGGCGCGCGTCTGGAAATGTGGCGGGCGGGGGTGGCGCTGTTCGCAGAACGGCCGCTGGTGGGCTGGGGCGAGGAGCGGCTGCAGCGTCAGCGGGACCAGTGGGTGGAAGCGGGCAGCTTCCATCCGGGCATTGCGCGCTACGACCAGCTGCACAGCGACATTATCGATACGGCGGCCCGGCGTGGCAGCCTGGGGCTGGCTACGCTGCTGCTGCTCTACGGCGCGCCCTTCGTGCTTTTCTGGCGGCGCCTGAACGCTGCGCACGTCGACCCCGGCGTGCGGGTGCTCGGGGCGGCCGGGGTCATGGTGGTAGTGGCCTTCATTGATTTCGGCCTCACCCAGTCGATGCTGCGCGACGCGCGTGGGCTCAGCGGCTACCTGGGACTGTGCGTGGTGTGCTGGGCGGTATTGCGCCGCTACGAAGGGCTATGCCGGGCCGCAGCGCAGCCCGGCGTGCCGCCTGCCTGAGCTCAGCGGGGCGAGAAGCGGCGGCTCAGGCCGGTTTCGGCGATCATCCGGGTGGAGATCTCCTCGATGGAGAAGCGCGTGGTATCGATAAAGGGGATGTGCATCTGCCGATAGAGCCCCTCCGCCTGTTCCACTTCCTGAGTGCACTGGTCGAGTGAACTGTAGCGGCTGTTGGGCCGCCGTTCGTGGCGAATGGCGGCCAGGCGCCTCGGGTCGATGGTCAAGCCGAACAGCTTGTGGCGGTACTGGGCCAGGGCCTTGGGCAGCTTGAGCACGCCGTCTTCGTCGAGGTCGTCTTCGGTCAGCGGATAGTTGGCCGCACGGATGCCGAACTGCAGCGCCAGGTAGAGCGAGGTGGGCGTCTTGCCGCAGCGTGACACGCCGATCAGGATCACGTCGGCCTGACTGTACTGGTGTGTTCTTGCGCCGTCGTCATTGTCCAGGGCGAAGTGCACGGAGTGGATGCGGTCCATGTAGACTTCGTCCTGGCCGATCGAGTGGGTGCGCCCCACGCTGTAGCTGGAATGGCTGCCCAGCTCCTGCTCTAGCGGCTTGAGGAAGGTCGAGAAGATGTCGACCTTGAAGCCGGTGGCGCTGCGAATCACTTCGCGGATCGACTCGTCGACGATGGTATCGATGATGATCGGCTGCTCGCCGTCCCGCTGGGCGGTGGATTCGATGATGTCGACCAGCGCACGCGCCTTCTCGAGCGTATCGATGTATGGCTTGGTCAGCATGCGCAGTTCAATGTTCTCGAACTGGGCCAGCAGGCTGCGGCCGAGGCTCTCGGCGGTGATGCCGGTGCCGTCGGAGATGAAGAAGGCGGTGCGGGGCATGATGGGCGATTTCCTTTGGCGTCGTGGGGCATATTTTCCAGCCTGCCGGGGCCGGGGCAAGGAAGGGAGGCGGCGAATGCCCCGGCAAACTACAGAAACGCAGCAAAACGGGCGACTGTTGTAAAAATCCTCCACTGACTTCGATGTTAGACCAATGGCGAATATGGACGCAGGCGGGTAAGGTGACGAGCATTGTATTTCTTGCCTGTCACTCAGGCATCGACGATCAAGGCCATGGCAAGGTCAAGGGGGATTTGTGGAAGGTAATGTAGAAGATTACATCCTGTGGTTCGACCAACTCGGCATGGATGACGTGGAGCGCGTGGGTGGCAAGAATGCCTCGCTGGGCGAGATGATCTCCAACCTGTCGGGAGCCGGCGTCACCGTACCCGGCGGCTTTGCCACGACTGCCCATGCCTACCGTGAATTCCTCGCTCACGAAGGGCTGAACGAGCGCATCAACCAGGCCCTTTCCAGGCTAGATGTTGATGACGTGACGGAACTTGCACGCGTCGGCGCCGAGATCCGCCAGTGGGTCATCGATACACCGCTGCCCCCTGCGTTCGAAGAGCACCTGCGCTCGGCCTACGAGGCGCTGGCCAGCCAGCATCCCAATCTCAAGGTGGCGGTGCGCAGCTCGGCGACCGCGGAAGACCTGCCCGATGCCTCCTTCGCCGGTCAGCAGGAAACCTTCCTCAACATCGAAGGCTTCGACAACGTCAAGCGTGCCGTTCACGAGGTGTTCGCCTCGCTGTTCAACGACCGCGCCATCTCCTACCGCGTCCACCGCGGCTACGCCCATGAGAACGTGGCGCTATCGGCCGGCATCCAGAAGATGGTGCGCTCGGAAACCGGCGCTTCCGGCGTCATGTTCACCCTTGATACCGAGTCGGGCTATCCCGATGCGGTGTTTGTCACCGCCTCCTGGGGCCTGGGCGAGACGGTGGTGCAGGGTTCGGTCAACCCCGACGAATTCTACGTCCACAAGCCTACCCTGGCGGCCGGGCGCCCGGCAGTACTGCGCCGCAACCTCGGCTCCAAGCTGATCAAGATGGTCTATGGCGAAGACGCCAGCGCGGGCAAGTCGGTGTCCACCGTCAACGTGCCGTTGAAGGATCGCGGCCGCTTCTGTATCAACGACGATCAGGTCATGGCGCTGGCGCGCCAGGCCATGACCATCGAGCAGCACTACGCTCGCCCGATGGATATCGAGTGGGCGCTGGATGGCGACGACGGCGAGCTCTACATCGTCCAGGCGCGGCCGGAAACCGTGGTTTCCCAGTTGGAGGGCGGCAAGCTGGAGCGCTTCCACCTCAAGGAGAAGGGGCGCACCTTGGTGGCTGGCCGGGCCATCGGCCAGCGTATCGGCCGTGGTGCGGTGAAGCTGGTGTTCTCGCCCGAGGAGATGGATAAGGTCAAGCCGGGCGACGTGCTGGTGACCGACATGACCGACCCTGACTGGGAGCCGATCATGAAGCGTGCTTCGGCCATCGTCACCAATCGCGGCGGGCGTACCTGCCATGCGGCGATCATCGCGCGTGAGCTAGGCATTCCGGCCGTGGTCGGCTGCGGCGATGCCACCGAGCTGCTCGAGGATGGCCGCGATGTCACTGTCTCCTGTGCTGAAGGTGACACCGGGCATGTCTACGAGGGCCTGCTGGAGTTCGACCGCCGCGTGACCAGCGTCGATGCCATGCCGGAAATCCCCTTCAAGATCATGATGAACGTCGGCAACCCCGACCGCGCCTTCAGCTTCGCCGGGCTGCCCCATGCCGGTGTTGGCCTGGCGCGCCTGGAGTTCATCATCAACCGCATGATCGGCGTGCACCCCAAGGCGCTGCTGGAATACGACACCCTGCCGCTGGAGCTGCAGCAGACCATCGACCTGCGCACGGCCGGCTACGCCGACCCGGTGAGCTTCTACGTCGACAAGCTGGTCGAGGGCATCGCCACGCTGGCGGCCGCCTTCCATCCCGAGCGGGTGATCGTGCGCTTGTCGGACTTCAAGTCCAACGAGTACGAGAACCTGATCGGCGGCAAGCTCTACGAGCCGGGCGAAGAGAACCCGATGCTCGGCTTCCGCGGGGCGTCACGCTATATCTCCGATGCCTTCCGCCCCTGCTTCGAGCTGGAGTGCCAGGCGCTCAAGCGGGTGCGCGACGAAATGGGCCTCGATAACGTTGAGATCATGGTGCCGTTCGTGCGCACCACCGAAGAAGCGCGGGAAGTGGTGGAGCTGCTGGCCGCCAATGGCCTCGAGCGCGGCGTCAAGGGGCTCAAGGTGATCATGATGTGCGAGCTGCCGGCCAACGCGCTGCTGGCCGACGAGTTCCTCGAGTACTTCGACGGCTTCTCCATCGGCTCCAACGACCTGACCCAGCTTACCCTGGGACTGGATCGCGACTCGGGCATCGTGGCGCACCTGTTCGACGAGCGAAACCCGGCCGTTAAAAAACTGTTGGCCATGGCGATCCAAGCCTGCCGTGCCCAGGGTAAGTACATCGGCATCTGCGGCCAGGGGCCGTCCGACCATCCGGATCTCGCCAAGTGGTTGATGGAACAGGGAATTGATTCCGTCTCGCTGAACCCTGATGCGGTGCTGGAGACCTGGTTCATGCTCGCCGGCGAAACCCTCGGCTAATTCGGTTACGCAGTTTTACATAGTCGCCCGGTTGGCGGTCGTCAACCGGGCTTTTTTCGCCTATGCTATAGCCTCTTACATGGAGTTACCGAGGGACTTCTGATGGACCACCGTTCAGTTTCATTTCGCCGTCGCTGGCTAGCCAGCGCTACGTCTCTCGTCATAGTGGGTTTGCCCTGGTTGGCGCAAGCCGACGTCACCTTTCAGTACGAAGCTCCCGCCATCGCCCCCGAAACCGCCTCGGGCTTCACCGACAAACCGGGCTGGGCCACCGAGCGCTTTGCCGTGGCCGCCGCCAATCCTCTTGCCACCGACGCGGGCTACCAGATTCTCAAGGCAGGCGGCTCGGCGGTGGATGCCGCCATCGCCGTGCAGATGGTGCTGACCCTGGTCGAGCCGCAGTCGAGTGGCATCGGCGGCGGTGCCTTCCTGATGCATTACGACGGCAGTGACGTGGCAGCCTACGATGGCCGCGAAACGGCGCCAAGGGCCGTACGTGAATCGCTGTTCCTCGATGGCGACGGCGAGCCCTGGCGTTCCTCGAAGCCGCCGCCAGTGGCCTCTCGGTTGGTGTGCCTGGCACGGTGCGTATGCTGGAGATGGCCCACGAGCGTCACGGCAAGCTGCCCTGGCGGGAGCTGTTCATCCCGGCGATCACCCTGGCCGAGGAGGGCTTCGAGGTTAGTCCGCGGCTCCATACCAGCCTGGCGGCCGAAGAACGGCTGCGCGACGATCCGCTGGGCGGTGCCTTCTACTACGATGACCAGGGTGAGCCGCTGGCGGCTGGGGCACAGCTTCGCAATCCGGCGCTCGGCGCCGTGCTGCGTGAAATCGCCGAGCATGGCAGCAAGGCGATGCACACCGGAGCGATTGCCGAGGATCTCGTGCAGCGCGTGCAGAACCACCCGCGTCGGCCCGGCGCCATCAGCCTGGAGGACATGGCCACCTACGTGGCCAAGGAGCGCGCCCCGCTGTGTACCGACTGGCAGGCCTACCGGGTCTGCGGTTTTCCGCCGCCTTCGTCGGGCCATCTCACCATCATGCAGATCCTCGGCATGCTCGAGCACTTGCCCGGGGTGGACGAAGTGTTGGTCGACGACCACCCCAGCGAAGAGTGGCTGCACCAGTTCCTCGAGGCCTCGCGGCTGGCCTTTGCCGATCGTGGCATGTACATCGCCGATCCGGACTTCGTCGATCCCCCGGTGGCAGTTGGGAAAGCCTGCTCAATCCCTCCTACCTGGCCAGCCGCGCCGAGCTGATCGGCGAGGAGAGCATGGGCCCCGACGCTGCCAAGCCTGGCCGGCCCAGCGGGCAGGATGCGGCCTGGGCCATTCAGCCGGCCCAGCCGGAATACGGTACCAGCCACATCAGCGTGATCGACGAGGAGGGCAACGCCGTGGCCATGACCACGACCATCGAGGCGGCCTTTGGATCGCGCATGCTGGCCGACGGCGGTACCGGCCTGGCGGGAGGCTATCTGCTCAACAACGAGCTGACCGA
Source organism: Halomonas sp. E19 (assembly GCF_052439355.1). NCBI lineage: Bacteria > Pseudomonadati > Pseudomonadota > Gammaproteobacteria > Oceanospirillales > Halomonadaceae > Halomonas > Halomonas sp. E19. Next base: position 1,226,285 of record NZ_JBNFWU010000001.1, read on the forward strand.
CTTCTCGTTCCGCCCGCTGGATGCCGACGGCACGCCCATCGCCAACCGCGTGGAGCCCGGCAAGCGGCCGCGCTCGAGCATGAGCCCGACGCTGGTGTTCGACCGCGAGAGTGATGAACTGGTCGCGAGCCTGGGCTCTCCGGGCGGAGCTGCCATCATCCACTACACCGCCAAGACCCTGGTGGCGATGCTCGACTGGGGGCTCAATGCCCAGGAAGCCCTGAACCTGCCCCATGCCATCACCCTGGGCGGTCCGGCCTATGTGGAAGAGGGTCGCTTCCCGGCTGACCTCATCGACGCGCTCAATGCACGCGGTCATGAGGTCAGCGAGCGTGAGCTGACCAGCGGGCTGCAGGCCATCCAGCGTACCGAAGAGGGCTTCTTCGGCGGGGCCGATCCGCGCCGTGAAGGCGTGGTGATGGGCGATTGACGCCTTTGCGCCTCACCGCCGAAGCCAGTTGCGCAGCTTGACCAGCAGTAGGGCGCCATCGCTGAGCTCGCGTCGTTCATCGAGCAGCTCGGCGAGGTGGTCCGGGTAGTCGGTGATGATGGCGTCGACGCCGAGGTCGATCAGCTGCGACATGCGCGCCCGGTCGTTCACCGTCCAGGCGTGCACTTCGTAGCCGAGCTGGCGGGCCAGGCGGATCTCGTTTTCGCTGATGCGATTGTGGCGCAGCCCCAGGGCATCGAAGCGGCGACGATCCAGCGTGCCCGGCATCACTAGCTGGGCCAGCAGCGTCACGCGCAGCTCCGGCTCCTGCGCCTTGATCATGTCCACCACGGCCGGTGACATGATGGCGAGGCGGGTTTCGCCGACCACGTCGGGGTCACCGCAGCGAGAGGCAAGCTGCGCTGCCTCGCCGCGTGTCAGGCAGGCTTGTCGCGCCTCGCTTTCGCGGTGCAGCGCGGCGAGCACGCCCTCGACCAGCGCGGCCTCGGCGCCGTGGTCGGGCTTGAGGTCGATCATCAGCGCGCTTCGCCCGCGTACCGCGGCCAGTGCTTCATCGAGCGTAGCGATCCGCTCGCCCACGAAGGCGTCGCCAAACCAGCTACCTACGTCGAACTCACGAAGCTCGGCCAGCGGCACGTCGCGCACGTTGCGCGGGTCGCCGGTCAGCCGCTGCAGGCTGCGGTCGTGATACAGCACCACCGCCCCGTCGGCGGTCAGCCGTGCATCGATCTCGACGTAGTCGGCGCCATCGCGAATGGCCTGTTCGATGGCGGGCAGGGTGTTCTCGGGCGCGGCCATGGAGCTGCCGCGGTGGGCTATGTTGGTCACCTCGTCGCGCAGCTCGAAGCTGTTGACGATCAACCACGCCTGGCTGAGTGCGAACACTAACACGGCCAGTTCGATGCCCCAGGCGAGTCGGCCCGGGTGAGCATCGGGCGGCGGCGGAGCAGGGCGCGGCTCGCGGTGGGCCAGGTGCAGGTACAGGCACGCCGAGAGCAGGGCATTGGCGGCGATGCCGACGAAGGTGATGGCCAGGGTGACCAGCACGTAGCCGGTCACGTAGGCCAGCATGGCAGGAATCAGCACCGCGTTGCGTTCCGGCAGCCACCACAGCATAGGTGTCACGATGCGGTCGAACAGCAGGCCGGCGCCGAAGGGCAGGGCAAGGATCAGCAACAGCAGCGAGAGCACTACCAGCGCGACCTTGCCGCGCTGGCCGCGAGTGAGTTCGCCGCTGCGGCGCAGGGCGGCCAGTGGCGGGAGGGCTTCCAGCACTGCTACCGGCAGCGCGAGGATCCAGCGCACGTAGAGCCCGCCGGCCAGCGCCGCCCAGCCGAGGCCGAGCGGTACCGCCACGCCGAGGTAGTACCACAGCGCGGCCGGGCGCATGCGCATGACATAGTAGGGGTCGAGCCCGCCAACGATCAGTTCGTAGAGCCAGCCGAGCAGCACCACTACCGGCACGAGCAGGAGCAGATGGCTGCCCACCTGCAGCACGATCAGTCCGGCAAGCGCGGGCAGGCGTCGCAGGCTTTGCCACAGCGCGACGAAGGCCAGCCGGTAGTGGTTGTCGCGACGCTTCACCGCCACCAGGATCATCCCGGCCTGCTGCAGGTACAGGACGAGAAACACCAGGGCGATGGCCGCCAGGGACCAGAGCAGGCCCGCCGGGCTGAGCAGCAGCGAGAGCAGCTCGGCATTGGTGACCACGGGGCGGTCGAAGCGAGCAAGCAGACCGGTCAGCGTCCAGGCGATGGCTGGCAGCAGCAGGCTGGAGGCGAGCAGGGTGAAGAACAGGTGGTAGGCCAGCAGCGGTCGGACGTGTTCGCGCAGGCTGCGCAACAGCTCCAGGCCCAGGGTCGATGGCGAAAGCGGATGAAATGTCATGCCTTTAGGGTGGCACCGAGCGCCTCTCGCAGGCAAGGGGCGGGTGCCACCCCTCGCTCACAGCTTGGACTTAGCCTTCCAGGGCGAGGCGCTCCTCGGCTACCACGATGCCGTTGTTGTCGGCATACAGCCACTGGCCCGGACGCAGGGTCACGCCGGCAAAGGTGACTGCCACGTCGCGCTGGCCCTCGCCGCGCTTGTCGCTCTTGCGCGGATGCGAGCCCAAGGCCTGCACGCCGAGATCCGTGTCGGCCAGTACGTCCACGTCGCGCACGCAGCCGTACATCACCACGCCGGCCCAGCCGTTGTCGGCGGCCTGCTCGGCGAGCATGTCGCCCAGCATGGCGCAGCGCTGTGAGCCCCCGGCATCCACGACCAGCACGGCGCCTTCGCCGGGCTCGGCGACCGCCTCCTTGACCAGCGAGTTATCCTCGAAGCACTTGACGGTGCGCACCGGGCCGCAGAAGGCCTCGCGGCCACCGTAGTTGACGAAGATTGGATCGAGGACCTTGACCTCGGGGTGGGCATCGCAGATATCGGGCGTGATGATGGCGCTCATTGCCGGGCTCCTTGCCGTTGAAGGGTGCTGGCATGATGCCACACGCTCGGCGGGCCCGGCGCTCGTCGATTCGTCGCAGGACGACGCCGTGGTGACGGCGTCGGTGGCGTGGGGTGATGGGTTAGAAGCGCAATCCTACGGACGCGGTAAAGGAATCGATGGTGTAGTCGCTGTCGAAATCGTAGCGCTCGTACTCGGCGCGCAGCATCACCGGGTGAAAATTGAATTGGGCGCCGAGCCCGTAGACGGGGTCGAAGCCATCCTGATCGCGCAGCTCCAGGCTTTCATCGCCTAAGTTGCCGGTGACCGTCGTGTCCCAACTGGCCGCCCCGACCTTGGCGAAGGGGTAAACCAGGAGGTGACCGGAAGCTGGCCCACCAGGCTGGCGCCGTACGCCGTGGAGTCGAGATCGGCGCTGCCGCCATCGCGTCCGCGCAGCTGCACGCGGCCAAGGTCGGCATAGAAGATCTCTGCCGCCACATAGCGGTTGAATTGATACCCGGCAAACCCTTTCCAGGCGTTGTCGTTGTCATCGATGCTGAAATGACGCGCCCCGCTCTCGATGAAGTTGTCTACCTCAGCGCGGTCGTTCTCCAGTGAGCTGAAGCCGGTGCCCAGGCCCAGGTAGGCGTAGCGCTCGTGGGGTGAGCCGGCCATGGCGCTGCCGGCCGCCACCAGGGCAGCGCAGGTAAATGAAGCGGTGAGCAAGAGGCGAATGGTCATGAGCATGCTCCTTGAATCCCTTTGCTGACGAAATGTCCCTTTTCGTTTTTTGCATGAGCCCATGTCGCTGTCATTTATGATTCTGTCATTTATGACGCTGTCATTCATGTCACTGTTATTCATGCTCATGCTGGTTATTTAAAGTTAGCCGGGCGGCGCTGGCCGCTCAAGCCGGGGCGCGTAACCAAAGGTAGTGGGCCGAGCGACAGCGGGCGAAACCGCCCACGTCGGGTCCGGAAGGAAAACAATAACGTGCCCTGTATAGAACCAAAAAAAGCGCCCTGCGAGAGGGCGCTTCGTTCATCGGCTCCGGCGCCTGGAGGCCAGGCGCCTACGATGTTGCGAGCATCGGAGTCGAACTTGATTCTATCAAGATCGGGTTTCAGGCTTCCTGAGCGACCGGGATCACGTTGGAAGCGGCGTTCTGATACTCCTCGATCTCATGGAAGTTCATGTAACGATAGATCTCGCCGGCCATGGCGTCGAATTCGCCCATGTAGCGCTGGTACTCCTCGACGCTGGGCAAGCGGCCTTCAACCGCGGCCACCGCCGCCAGCTCCGCCGAGGCCAGGTAGACGTTGGCGCCGTCGCCCAGGCGGTTGGGGAAGTTGCGGGTGGAGGTCGAGACCACGGTGCTCTTGGCGGCAACGCGGGCCTGGTTACCCATGCACAGCGAGCAGCCCGGCATTTCCATGCGTGCGCCGGCGCGGCCGTAGATGCCGTAGTAGCCTTCCTCGGTCAGCTGGTGCTGGTCCATCTTGGTCGGCGGTGCCAGCCACAGGCGGGTCTTCAGGCTGCCGGCCGGCTGCTTCTCGAGCAGTTTGCCCGCGGCGCGGAAGTGGCCGATGTTGGTCATGCACGAGCCGATGAAGACTTCGTCGATCTTCTCGCCGGCCACTTCGGACAGCAGGCGGGCGTCGTCCGGGTCGTTCGGCGCGCAGAGTACCGGCTCCTTGAGCTCCTCGAGGTCGATCTCGATCACCTCGGCGTACTCGGCGTCGGCGTCGGCACGCATCAGGCTCGGGTTGGCCAGCCACTCCTCCATGCCCTGGATGCGGCGCGAGATGGTGCGCTTGTCGCCGTAGCCGTTGGCAATCATCCACTTGAGCAGGGTGATGTTGGACTTCAGGTACTCGGCCACGCTCTCCTCGGACAGCGTGATGGTGCAGCCCGCGGCGCTGCGCTCGGCGGAGGCGTCGGAGAGCTCGAAGGCCTGCTCGACGGTGAGATCCTCGAGCCCTTCGATCTCCAGCACGCGGCCGGAGAAGGCATTCTTCTTGCCCGCCTTGGCCACGGTCAGCAGCCCCTGCTTGATGGCGTAGTAGGGGATGGCGTGGACCAGGTCACGCAGGGTGACGCCCGGCTGGCGCTTGCCCTTGAAGCGCACCAGCACCGACTCCGGCATGTCCAGCGGCATCACGCCGGTGGCGGCGGCGAAGGCGACGAGGCCCGAGCCGGCCGGGAAGGAGATGCCCAGCGGGAAGCGGGTGTGCGAGTCGCCACCGGTGCCCACGGTGTCGGGCAGCAGCATACGGTTGAGCCAGCTGTGGATGATGCCGTCGCCCGGACGCAGCGAAACGCCGCCGCGATTCATGATGAAGTCGGGCAGAGTGTGGTGAGTTTCCACGTCGACCGGCTTCGGGTAAGCGGCGGTGTGGCAGAACGACTGCATCACCAGCTCGGCCTGGAAGCCCAGGCACGCCAGGTCCTTCAGCTCGTCGCGGGTCATCGGGCCGGTGGTGTCCTGGGAGCCCACGGTGGTCATCTTCGGCTCGCAGTACATGCCCGGGCGCACGCCCTCCATGCCGCAGGCCTTGCCGACCATCTTCTGGGCCAGGGTGAAGCCCTTGCCGGTGTCCTTGGGCTGTTCGGGCAGGCGGAACACGTCCGACTGGGGCAGGCCCAGCGACTCGCGTGCCTTGCCGGTCAGGCCGCGACCGATGATCAGCGGGATGCGTCCGCCGGCGCGCACCTCGTCGAGGATCACCTGGGTCTTGAGTTCGAAGGTGGTCAGCACCTCATCGGTGCCGTGCTTGCACACCTTGCCCTCGTAGGGGTAGACGTCGATGACATCACCCATCTCGAGCTTGGAGACATCCATCTCGACGGGCAGGGCACCGGCATCTTCCATGGTGTTGAAGAAGATCGGCGCGATCTTGCCGCCGAAGCAGAAGCCGCCGGCGCGCTTGTTGGGCACGTTGGGGATGTCGTCGCCGAAGAACCACAGCACGGAGTTGGTGGCCGACTTGCGCGAGGAGCCGGTGCCGACCACGTCGCCCACGTAGGCGACCGGGAAGCCCTTGGCCTTCACCTCTTCGATCTGCTTGAGCGGGCCGGTGGTGCCGGGCACTTCGGGCACGATGCCTTCGCGCTCGTTCTTGAGCATGGCGTTGGCGTGCAGCGGGATGTCGGGGCGCGACCAGGCGTCGGGCGCGGGGGAAAGATCGTCGGTGTTGGTTTCGCCCGGCACCTTGAACACGGTGAGGGTGATCTTCTCGGCCAGTGCCGGCTTGGACAGGAACCACTCGGCCTCGGCCCAGGACTGCATGACGTCCTTGGCCACGGCGTTGCCGTTCTTGGCGCGCTCTTCCACGTCGTGGAAGGCGTCGAACATCAGCAGGGTGTGCTTGAGCTGCTCACCGGCTTCCTTGGCCAGCGCCTCGTTGTCGAGCAGCTCGACCAGGGTGGCGATGTTGTAGCCGCCCTGCATGGTGCCCAGCAGCTTGACAGCGTGCACCTTGTCGACCAGCGGAGACGCTGCCTCGCCCTTGGCGATGGCGGTGAGGAAACCGGCCTTCACATAGGCGGCTTCGTCGACGCCCGGGGAATGCGATTGGTCAGCAGGTCAAGGATGAATTCCTCTTCGCCAGCGGGCAGGGCCTTCAGCAGCTCGACCAGCGCGGCGGCTTGTTCGGCATTCAGGGGCTTCGGCGGGACGCCCTCGGCGGCGCGTTCTTCGACATGTTGGCGATAGGCTTCAAGCACGTTGGGGCCCTCATCTGGTGTGTTGCCCAAAGCGGCGCGATACGGCGATGAACATCCGCGAAATTACCGCTTTGGTTGGGGAAACAACCGTAGTCACTGGGTGGCGCGATTCTACGGCAAACTGTCGACAATGTTAAGTTGGGCCCGGTTCCGCTGCCTTGAACTTTGGTCGTCGCGATGTTGCTCGGCTACAGCGTGCCTCCGCCCGCGCCCCGCGTTAACATAGGTTGCCCATGAAAAAGTACGAAGCAGAAGGGCGCGGTGATGCCATGAGCGAGCGTGTTTCCTCACCCTGCGTCGGGCTCTGCTCGACGACCCTGGGCGATCCGATCTGTCGCGGGTGCCAGCGTAGCGATGCCGACATCGTCGGCTGGTTTGCCATGACCAGCGAGCAGCGCAGTGCCCGCATGCTCGAGCTGGATGGGCTGCGCGAGCAGGTGGCGGCGAGGTACCTGCGTATCGTCGATGCCGAGCGCCTCACGGCGCAGATGACGCAACACCGAGTGCGCTTTCGGCCCGAACAGCCGCCGCTTTCCCGAGCCATCGAACTGCTGCGGGTCGGGCGCGGTCGGATGCAGACGCTGTCCCGCTATGGCCTGCAGGCCCGGGGAGACGCCGCGAGCTGGAGCATCGTCGAGCTGCACGAGCGCCTGAGCGAGGCCTTGTTGCAGGAAGCCTTGCGTCAAGGCTCGCCTGGCCCGCTCCGCTGACAGGTCCGGCTGCGCCCTCTCTGCCTCGTTGCCTGAACCGAGTGAGACCCTATGCACGACACCCCGGATATGATGAGTCGCGATTCCCTGCTACCGGCGGATCTGCTTGCCTTTCTTGCCTGCCCCACGCCGGATGCCTGGGTGGCCTGGGCGCTGGACAATCCGGAGCTGTTGCTGATCGACCACGCCCAGTGCGAGAAGAAAGCCGCCTCGACGGCCATGAGCCTGCTTTATCGCTACGTCGACCAGCCGCTGCTGCTGACCAAGATGTCCCAGCTGGCCCGCGAGGAGCTGCTGCATTTTGAGCAGGTGGTCAAACTGATGGAGGCGCGCGGCATTGCCTACCGCCACCTGAGCGCCTCGCGCTATGCCGAAGGACTGCGCAGGCATCTTCGGCCTCAAGAACCCGAGCGGCTCGTCGATATTCTGATTATCGGCGCCTTCATCGAAGCCCGCAGCTGCGAGCGCTTCGCCCGCCTGATACCGCACCTGGACGACGAGCTTGCCAAGTTCTATCGCTCTCTGGTTAAGTCGGAAGGGCGTCATTACGAAGATTACATAATGTTGGCGCGACACGTCGCAGCTGAGCCTATCGACGACCGGGTAGCCTTTTTCGCTGAGCGGGAAGCTGAACTGATCGTCGCGCCGGATGAGGCGTTTCGTTTCCATAGTGGTGTACCCGTCTGAGGGTGCCACCCTCGCCACGCAGGGTTACATGATGCAGGACGCTACCGTAGAGAAACCTGACAGCGACTGGGACCACCTGGCGCTGTTCGGCCAGTTTTCCCTCATGCTCGGCGATGACCTACTGACGCAGTTCAGCTACGACAAGGTCAAGGCCTTGCTGGTCTATCTGCTGCTGCACACCCAGCCCGTCAATCGGGCGAGCCTGGCGGAACTGCTGTGGCCCGACCAGGGCCTGTCCTCCGGACGCACCAACCTGCGCCACGCCCTGCACTGCCTGCGGCAATCGCTGGGCGAAGAGGCGGAGCGGGTACTGGTGGTGTCGCGCCAGACCATCGCCTTTCGCAAGCCCGACAATTGGCGCTTCGACCTCCACGAGCTGCAGCAGCTGCTCGACGCGCCGAGCGATGTTACGACCCTGGAGAAGCTGCTCAAGCGCTATCGCGGCGATCTGGTCGAGGAACTGCAGCTGCCCGCGTGCACGGAGTTCCAGCGCTGGCTGGTGCAGTTGCGCAACGAATGGCGGCAGCGGGTGATCCGCTTCGCCGAAGAGGTGCTGGACCAGCACGACGACGTGCCCGTCGACCTGCTGCAGGCGCTGGTCAGCCGCTTTTCCGGTTACGGCCCGTTCCACGAGCGCCTGGTTCGCCAGTTGGCCGAGCAGGGCCAACTGGCGGCCGCCCACGAGCAGTACAACGCCTACCTGCAGCTGCTGGCGCTCTCCGGTCAGCAGCCGGAACCGGTGTTCCTCCAACTGGCGCGCCACTGGTCCGACGGCAGCCCAGACCTGCAGCGCCTCTCGCCCCAGGGGCCTTCTCGCGCACCCTGGCAGCGGGCAGCTCGCCGCTGCGCGAAGATGAGATCGAGCAGCGCCAGCTTTCGGTGATGGCCATCCGTCTGCGGGTGAAGGGGGATTTCTCCGCGCGCGACGAGACCCGCGCCTGTTTGGCGCTGCAGATCGAGCTGATGCGCTGGCTCGAGCAGCAGTGTCATCACCTGGGCGGCTTCTGGCTGCCGGGTGCCACCGGGGGTTGGGCCTGGCCTGCTTCGGTACCCATGGGCCGGCGCACCAGTTGGCCGAGCTGGTGGCCCTCTACGAGCACTGCCGTCGTGTGCTGCCCGACGAGGTGGCCCGCCATTGGTCCGGTGCCGAGGAGCCACCGCGCATTGAACTGGCGGCCGGTCTCAACAGCGGACGGGTGGTGTACCTGCCTGAGCGGCAATTGGTCGACCCGCTGGGCCAGGTAACCCAGGGCTCGCTGGAATTGATGAGCGCCGCCGAGGGCAGCGAGCTGGTGATCTCCCAGGAGGCCAGCCAGCACATGCCGCCAGCGCTGGACCTGCAGCCGCGCCTTTCATCGCGGCTGGTGGCGAGCGATGGCCGGGTGCGCCTGCGTGCCCTGGTGCTGGGTCACAACGAAGGTGGCCGCGACGCCATGCCGCCGAGCCTGGTGGGACGCGAAGGGCCGCTGCGCACGCTGCGCGACGCCCTGGCGAGGGCGGGCATCGGCCTGCGCCAGAGTGTACTGGTGCGCGGCGCCTCGGGCATGGGCAAGTCGGCCCTGATGGTCGGCTTCCGCCAGTTGGAGCTGAGCCGTGATGCCGCCATCTGCTGGCAGCCCACCACGCGGCTCTCGGTGCTGGAGCCCTATGGCGTGGCGCGCACGCTGCTGCGCTGGCGGCTGGGCGGTGAGCTGAACAGCAAGCGCCTGCGTGGGCTGCTGCAGGAGTCGGCCGAGCTTTCCCTGAGCGAGGAGCAGTTTGCACTGCTGGAAGAGGCGCTCGGCGTGCGCGAGACGCCTGAGGTGTCGCGGCTGGCCAAGAGCGGCGAGGCCGCCGAACTGGTCGTGGCGCTGCTGTGCCGGGTGATCGAGCGCCAGGCGATGGAGCGCACCCTGGTGCTGATGATCGACGACCTGCAGTGGCTCGACGAGCCCTCGTTCCGGGTACTGGCCGGGCTGCAGGCGCGGCTGCCGATCAACTGTGCCTTCCTGCTGGTGGCCAGCCATCATGGGCGCGAGGCGCTGCCGACGCGGCTGCACTGGGATCAGCAGCTCTCGCTGGGACATCTCGACGCCATGCAGTCGTCGCGGCTGTTGTCGCAGCTGGCCAGGCGCTATCGGCTGCACCTGAGCCCACGGCTGCGCGGCCAGATCATCGAGCGCTGCGACGGCGTGCCGCTCTACATGCAGGAGATCTGCCGCCGCCTGGAGATGGATCGTCGCGAGGGGCGCAGCGTGCACCTCGATGAACTGCCTCGGGGGCTGCTGGGACTGCTGGCGGGGCGCATCGACCAGCTCGACGGTGATCGCGAGGTCGCCCATGTTGCCGCCGTTCTGGGCCGGCGTTTCCGGCTCGATTTCCTCGCCGAGTGCAGCGGCTGGGAAATGGCCTCGCTCAACCGTGCCCTGGAGCAGATGCGCCGGCTCGAAATCATCGAGCCCGCCGGCGGTGAGGGTAACAGCCGCGAGTTCCAGTTCAGCCACCTCTTGCTGCAGGAAGCGGCCTATCTCTCCTGCCCGCGCGACGTTCGGGTGCGTATCCACCGCCAGGTGGTGAGCCTGATCGAGGAGCGCTTCCCGGCCTGGATCAGCCGCCATCCGGGCGACTTTGCCACGCATCTGCGGCGCAGCGGACACTACGCGCGCGGCGCGCGCTACTTCGAACTGGCGGCACGCGAAGCGCTGAAGGTGAGCGCCAACCGCACGGCGCTGAAGATGGCCGACTTCGGCCTGGCCAGCCTGCGCCACGTGGAGGACCAGGCCGAACGCGAGATCAGCCTGCTGACGGTGCGCGGCCAGGCCGCCTTCGCCCTGGAAGGCCATGGCTCGCCCACGGCCCACGAAAGCTTCGTGCGTGCCCGCGAGCTGCTGGTGCAGCACGAAGGCTGCCAGGCCGAGGAGGCCGAGGATCTGGAACAGGCCTTTCTGGTCAAGTGGGGGCTATGGGTCGGCTGCAGCCAGCGCCATGCCCATGCCGATGCGTTCTCGCTGGCTGCCAGCCTGGCCGCCATCGCCAGCCGTCTGGAAGACCCTCGCTATCGCCGGCTGGCGGACTATGCGCGGGCCAACTGTGAATACTGGGCCGGGCGCATCGGCCAGGCGTTTGATCACCTCGACGAGATCGCGCCGCTGGAGCAGCCGATGATGATCGAATGGCTGCCGTTCTCGGAGCATCCCCAGGTCGCAGCTGCCTGCTTCCAGGGCTGGGCCGTCTGCCTGCGCGGCGACTATCGGCGCGCCGAGCAGCAGGTCGAGGCGGCCATTCGCCTGGCCGAACGGATCGGCCACCCCAGCTCGCTGGCCATGGCCCTGCTGTTCGCGGCGGCGCTCTATCGCCAGCTCGGTCACGTCCACCTGGCGGCACGGCGCGCCGAGCAGGCCGTGACGCTGACTGAAACGCCGGACCTGCATTTGTGGCAAGTGTCGGCTCAGGGCATCCTCGGCTGGCGCCGGGCCCTGTCGGGTGACCGTGACGGCCTGGCGCTGGTCGAGCTGGCGGTCGAGGAGTTGGGCGAGATCACCGGCAGGGATCGCTACCACCGGCCGATCCTGTGGTTCAGCGACGCCTGCGTCGCCCTGGGCGAGCTGGTGCGCGCCGAGGACTACCTGGATCAATCGCTGCTGATCGCCCGCGAGCGCAGCACGCTATTCGTGCCGGAGCTGGCGGTGCAGCTGGCCCAGGTGCGGCACCGCCTTGGGCGCTCGCGTGACGAGGTGCGCCGGCTGGTGGAGCAGGCTCTGGAGTGCTCCCGCCAGCACGACAACCTGCACCAGGAGCTGTGCGCGCTGGAGGCCTGGCTGACCCTGGTGGACGAGCATGACGAACAGGCCCGCGAGCAGCTCCGGCGCCTGCTGAACGGCGTCAGCCACAGCGATGCGCCTGTGCTGGTGCGCTGGCGCATGCTGCTGGATCGGCGCGAGGTCTTGGCGGTGGGTGCAGAAGGGCGGCTGACGGTGGACGGCTCCTAGTCGACGGATACGCCTCGCCGAATGCCTATCCTGGCGAAGGTCAATCGGCGCCGCCGTGGCTTACCGGGTGTCGGCTTCCAGCAGGGCAATGCGCTGCATGGCATCGCCCTGGCTGGTGCCACACAGTTCGGCGTCATAGTCGAAACGGCGGCACACCTCGGGCCGCTCTGGGGCACCGAACAGTCGGCACAGGTTATCGGCATCGAGCTGCAGGCAGCGCATGCCGGCGGGTTTGCCAGACGGCATGCCAGGGATGGGCGAGCTGATCGAGGGCGCGATGCAGCAGGCGCCGCAGCCGGGGCGGCAGCCTGGTACAGTGGCGTACGACTCGCCAGGCTCGACCTGGGCGGTGCTAACGAAGGTCATGGCTTGTGCTCGGCAATGGCGCCCTTGTCGATACCTTCGAAGGCCTGGACCCGCGTCGCGCTGCCGGTCTCCTCGGCGATCCGGCGGGCCAGCCAGGCGGCGATGTGTTCGACCGTGGTGGGAACGTCCATCACGATGCAGCGTTCCATGGGCAGGCGCAGATGGAAGCGACCCTGTTCGGCACGATAGCGGCTGGTCAGGCTGTGGCGGCACTCCTGCTCGGCCTGGGGCGCCAAGTCCGCCTGGTCGATCAAGTAGCGATCATTTAGCCAAGTTGCCCAGCGAGCCTCAAGGGCAGGGCAGCGTTCGCCGCGCTGCCAGATATGCAGCCGCGAGCGATGGCCATGGGCGATGCGCTGACAGTTGCCGGCGTGTCGCTTGAGGCCGTGGCTATAGGTGTAGACGGCGCCCTCGATGGTCTCCTCGCGCAGCCGCAGGCGCAGGTCGCTGACCCGGGAAGGAGGGCGCTTCATCAGTTCGCGGCTCAGGAAGCTGGCGAGCCGCAGCGGGGTGATCTCCGCCCAGGGCAGTAGGGTAAAAGCCTGCCGCGGCGCGCGCACCTCCATGGGGTAGGGCAGCAGCGTGCGAACGCTGAGCCCTTCGCTACATTCGCTGATGGTGACCCCGGGCGCATGGCTCGGCACCAGCAGGGTGTGATCGGCACCGGCATCGAGGCGCGACTTGATCCACGGCTTGACCAGGCCGAAGTCGAACAGCATGCCGTCCTCACCGAGCTCACCATCCAGCTCGACATCGACCAGCCAACTGACACCGATCAGCCCGCGTTGCGGGCACCACAGCGACGCGTCGAGCTGGCTCAGCCGGTTGACGAATAGCGTCATCAGTCGATCCCCGTGATCTTGTGGGTCTGCAGCGAAAGGCGCCACTGCGGATGCGCCAGGCAGTAGGCCAGGGTGGCTTCCAGGTGTTCGCGGGAGCCCGGTGCGGCGGGGTTGTCCATGGGCTGCAGGAAGAAGTGCTTGAACTCCAGCTCCGCGAAGCGCTCGGGCGGTGCCTGCCGCTGGGGGTAGACCAGCTTGAGCTCATCGCCCGAACTCAGGGCCAGCGGTGCATCGCCCTTGGGGCTGACGCAGAGCCAGTCGATGCCCGCTGGTGCGGGCAGGGTGCCGTTGGTTTCTACCGCCACGTCGAAGCCTCGGGCATGCATGGCGGCAATGAGCGGGGCGTCGAGCTGCAGCAGCGGCTCGCCTCCGGTGAAGACCACGTAGGGCGTGGCGACGCCGCAGGCGCTGGGCCACAGCGCCGTGAGGTGCTCGGCCAGTGCCGTGGCGCTGGCAAAGCGGCCGCCGTTCTGACCGTCGGTGCCGATGAAGTCGGTGTCGCAGAAACGACAGGCGGCGCGTTCCCGGTCCGCCTCGCGCCCCGACCAGAGATTGCAGCCGGTGAAGCGGCAGAACACGCTGGCGCGCCCGGTTTGCGCCCCTTCCCCCTGCAGCGTGTAGAAGGCTTCTTTGACGTGGTACATCAGGCGTCGTCCTCGGCGAGATCGGGGCGCGGAGCATCGCTGGCATACGCCAGCGGGTCGACCACCCCGTTGGCGGCGAAGGCGGCCAGGCGCTCGCGGCAGCTGCCGCAGCGCCCGCAGGCCAAGGGGTCGCCGCGGTAGCAGGTCCAGGTGTCGGCGTAGTCGAGGCCCATGGCCAGGCCGTCGGCCAGGATCTCGGCCTTGGTCGAACGCAGGTAGGGAGCGTGGATCTCGACGCGTTCGAAATTGGCGATGGCCGCCACGGCATTCATCGCCTCGACGAAGGCGGGCCGGCAGTCGGGGTAGAGCACGTGATCGCCGCCGTGGGCGCCGTAGTCGACGCGGCACGCCCCGATGTTCACCGCCTTGGCGATGGCCAGCGAGAGCAGGATCATGTTGCGGTTGGGCACCACGGTGGCGGTGAGGTTCTCCTCGCCGTATTCGCCGTCGGGCAGCTCGCGGCTGGGGTCGGTCAGCGCTGAGCCGTCGACCAGGCCGTGAATGGCGCGGATGTCGATAACCTGATGGGCGACGCCGAGCCTGCGACAAACGCGTTTGGCTACCTCCAGTTCGCGGGCGTGGCGCTGGCCATAATCGAAGGAAAGGGCGGACACCGCGAGTCCTTCGCGCAGGGCGCGGTGAAGCACGGTATAGGAGTCCATGCCGCCGGAGTAGATCACCACGGTGGCGGGGGAGTGCGGTTGGCTCATGCTGGGGCTCTGTCGCGGAGAATTTGTCAGGTCTCGCCTGGGCGAGGCACCGGGATCCGGTCCGGCGCGGCCAGTCTACCGGCTGGGGCGAAGGCTGGCCAGGCTCTGCCGTAGTTGCTAGACTTTTCGCCCCTCTTGCCTGCACCAGGGCGCTTCCTGACGTTGCCGAGCGCATACGCCACCCCAGAAGTGCCGAGCGTGCCATCGTCCTGACAACGGTGACCCATGAAAGCTCCCGAATTGCTCTCCCCGGCGGGGACGTTCAAGAACATGCGCTATGCCTTTGCCTATGGTGCCGACGCCGTCTATGCCGGCCAGCCGCGCTACTCCTGCGTGTGCGCAACAACGACTTCAAGATCGACAATTTGCATCGCGGCATCGCCTATGCCCACGAGCAGGGCAAGCAGTTCTACGTGGCGTCAAACATCGCGCCGCACAACAGCAAGCTCAAGACCTACCTGCGCGACATGGACCCGGTGATCGAGGCCGGGCCGGATGCGCTGATCATGTCCGACCCGGGGCTGATCATGATGGTGCGCGAGCGCTGGCCCGAGCAGGTGATCCACCTGTCGGTGCAGTCCAACGTGGTCAACTGGGCGGCGGCCAGATTCTGGCAGGCGCAGGGGATCAGCCGCATCATCCTGTCGCGGGAGCTGTCGCTTGAGGAGATTGCCGAGATTCGCGCCGAATGCCCCGATCTCGAGATCGAAACCTTCGTGCACGGTGCGCTGTGCATCGCCTACTCGGGCCGCTGCCTGCTTTCCGGCTACTTCAACCACCGCGACCCTAACCAGGGCACCTGCACCAACGCCTGCCGCTGGCAGTACAACACCGTGGCCGCAGCCCAGGACGAGACCGGCGACCTGGTGCCGGCCAACTCCGCGGCGGCTCATGCGGGAAGCGGCGTGTGGACGCCGGGCCAGGGCGGCCTGATTGCATCGGGCAGCGGCAGCGCGAACTACAGCACCGCGACGGCCGGCGGCGTGGAAGGGCAGGACGAGCTCTCTGCGCTGATCGAGGATGCCACTCGCCCCGGCGAGCTGATGCCGGTGTTTGAAGACGAGCATGGCACCTACATCATGAACTCGAAGGACCTGCGCGCCGTGCAGCATGTGCCCCGGCTCACCGAGATGGGCGTGACCTCGCTGAAGATAGAGGGTCGCACCAAGTCGCACTACTACGTGGCACGCACCGCACAGGTCTACCGCCGCGCCATCGACGACGCCGTGGCCGGGCGCCCCTTCGACATGCGCTTGATGGACGAGCTCGACAACCTGGCGAACCGTGGCTACACCGAGGGCTTCTACCGTCGCCACGTCCACGACGAGTATCAGAACTACGAGCGTGGCAATTCAGTGGGCGTGCACCAGCAGTTCGTCGGCGAGGTGATCGGCTACGATTCGGGACGAGGTGTGCTGGAAGTCGAGGTCAAGAATCGCTTCGAGGTAGGTGACGGCGTGGAGTTGATGCTGCCCGGTGGCAACCGGCGCTTCACCCTCGAACATATCGAGAACAAGCAGGGCGAGGCCGTGCAGGTCGCGCCCGGCTCGGGCCACGTAGTGCGCATTCCGGTGCCCGGCGAGGCCATTGCGCCTGAGCGCATCGAGTTTGCCCTGCTGATGCGAGACCTGCGGGGCTAGCGAAACGTTTCGATGACCATATGCTTATGAAATGCGGGCGGCCAGTGGCCGCCCGTCGTGTCTGTCCCGTCGTATCTAAGTAGCACTAGGGAGACGTGCCGGGGGCCGGCGTGTCCGACAGTGGCGGGGCGGAACCCGCATGGTGACCCACGCCGTTGCGCCCGCTGTGCTTGATGCCATACATGGCCTGGTCGGCAGCGTCGATCATGGCCTTGGCGTCGAGGAAGCCACGCCCTTCGTCCAGCGAGGCGATGCCGATGGAGGCGGTCACGCACAGCGGCTCGCCTTCCGGTTTGGCCAGCGGCTGGGTGGCCAGGTAGTGGCGAATGCGATTGGCCAGTGCGGTCGCCTGGCCGTGCCGGGTGTTGGGCATGATGATGAGGAACTCTTCTCCGCCATAGCGACCGGCGAGGTCATGCTCCCGCACCATGGACGCCAGGGCCGTGGCGAAGCGTACCAGGACTTCATCGCCGAAGCGGTGGCCGTAGCGATCATTGATGCGCTTGAAGTGGTCGAGGTCGATGAACATCAGCGACAGCGGGTGCGCGCACCGCCTGGCGCAGTCGAACTGACGCGTCAGCTCCTGCTCGAGCCAGGCGCGGTTGGCCAGCCGGGTCAGGTGATCGAGGCGCTGCTGCTCGTCCATTTCGGCATGGCGGGCCTGCAGCGTCTCCAGCTCCTGCTGCTGTTCGGCAAGGCGCGTGCTGAGGTTAAGGTTCTGCTGGAACAGCAGCTCCTTGGCTTCCGCCAGCAGCAGCGTGCTGTCGCGCTCGGGGGCGCGGTGATCTCAAACAGCCGAGCCATGGTGGGCAGGCGCTGCTCCAGCGCCTGCACCACCGAGACCAGCATGGCGATATCGAGTGTTTCCAGGGCGGCCAGGCGACGCATGAGCTTGCTCAGCCGGCCGGCAGCTTCGTGAGAGAGCCAGAAGTCGGCGATCAGTCCTGAAAGGCGTAGGCACAGGCGCCTGGGGTCGCCGTCTCGCAGTGGGCCGTGGCTTTCGTGGATGGCAACGGCCAGGGAAAGAGGCACACCCCAACTGGCCGCAAGCCAGGCGCCCACCACGCTGTGGTCGCAGCCATAGCGCAGCTGTTCGGCGTCGCGCAGAGCTGCGTGGTCGCGCAGCCCGGGGATGTGTTCGGCATAGCTGTCGCCATCAATCGCTTCGAAGGCGAGGATGCCGATATCCTGCAGCAGCGCGGCGGTGAACAGCGAACCGGCGTCGCCGGGGCAGAGCGATTGGGCCAGCTGCTGGGCGGCCGTGGCGGCAATGATGGCGCGCTGGCAGAAGTAGTCGTACTCCAGCGGCCCCGAATGGGTGCGGGGCAGACCGAAGCTCATGGCAGTAGCTAGGGTGGCATCGAGCCCGATTCGCGACACGGCATCGCGGCTGGTGGCCACCGGGCTTCCACCCCTGGCATAGAGCGCGCTGTTGGCCAGGCCGATCAGACGCAGCGTCAGCGCAGGGTCCTGTTCGATCGCCTTGGCGAAGTCGGTCAGGCAGGGTTCTGGAGAGCGGGCGATCATGATCACCCTGAGCGCGGCGGCGGGCAGGCTGGGCAGGCTGCGGCAGTGCAACAGCCGCTCGCGCAGGCCTTCCGGCAGGGGGCAGGTCGGTGGGCACATTTCCCTGTTGGGCCGCTGGAGCGGACGACGTCCTATCGAACGACATGATGGTTTCTGTCCATGTGGTTTACGAGCTACCCCCGCACGCTATCCTATCCCCGCGCCCTATCCTATCAGAACGAAACCGCGCGAGTGACTGATTGGCTAGCGTTTTCTCAAGGAGGCGTCGAGGTGATCGACGACCTCTGCCCAGTCGGCGTCTTCCTCGAGAGCGGCATGCAGGAAGTCGGCCTGGGCCCGGTTCCAAAACGAGGCCTGGTAGATCGCCAGCGTATCCGGCAGGGGGCATGTTGCTCAATAAAGGCCTGGATGGATGCTGCGTCGGAGGGGAGGCCCAGCTGCTCGAAGAGTTCGCTGAATCGATGCACGGGTTGTTCCATGTGATCGCTCCTTGCAAGTCGGCATGCCATTAACGTAGACCTTGACGAAGGGCATTGCGCCACGCTCGGGGGCGAGGCGTCAAACGTTAGTTTCAACGCTCGCCCACCAGGGGCGTGAGGAAGCGTCGGCGCCGCTCTTCCGTGGGCAGGGGCTGGGCAAGCAGATGGATCAGCTTGGTCATGGCCGCCTCGGGCGTCATGTCGTCGGCCGACATTACCCCGGCCTGTCGCAGGCCTTGGCCGGCGGCATAATGGCCTGGCGCAATACCGCCGACCGGGCACTGGCTGACGGCGGCAAGCAGCTTGCCTTCGCCCGTGGCCTGCGCCAGCACGCCGAGCAGCGCTTCGTCGGGCGCTATATTGCCCCCTCCCCACACTTCCAGTAGGGCGCCCTGTACCCGCGCTTCTCCCAGCCAGGCGGCCAGCTGCCACGCTTGGATGCCTGGCCATAGGGCAATGCGCACTACGCCGCCCTGGGCAAGCGGGGCGTAGTCCGGCTGTTCGAAGCGGGGTGCACCGCGCTGCTGCGCTTCCAGGCCGCGGCCGGGGTAGAGCACCGCATCTTCGCCGACGCGTTCGCCCAGCAGCGGGTAGTTGGGACTCGCAAAGGCGTCGGGGGCCTGGCTGTGCAGCTTGCGGGTGCGCACGCCGCGCATCAGCCGACCGGCAAAGGCCACGGCCACCTCCTGCAACCGGGGCTGCCCGGCGAACCGCAGCGCCAGTTCCACGTTGTCGCGGGCGTCGCTGCCCTCGGCTTCAAGCGGCTGCATGGCGCCGGTGACTACGACGGGGCGGTCGAGCCCCTGTAACTGGTAGGCCAGGCTCGCCGCCGTCCATGCCAGGGTATCGGTGCCGTGCAAAACCACCACGCCGGCATAGTCTCCCACCGCCTTAGCGACGACGTCGCCGAGGCGGCGCCAGTCCAACGGCGTGGCGGCGCTGGAGTCGATGGGGTGCGGCATCTCGTGCACGGTGAAGTCGGGCAGCGCCGCCTGGCGTGAAGGTGGCAGGGTCGCCAGCGCTCGCCGCAGCCTGGCCTCGATGTCGCTGCCGGGGACAAGCCCCTGGGCGCTTGGAAGCATGCCCAGCGTACCGCCGGCGTAGAGAACCAGAAGAGTGCGACCGGGAGTGCTGGGCGGTGCCATGGGGCTTTCCTCGTGCCTGAAGGAGTGGGAGGCGGCCATGATACCCGTGCTGGCGCCTCGGCTCATCCCGCTTGCGTTCAATCCTGACGGGCGACGCGCACCCCGTCGTCGACCCGCTCGCCAGGGTGGTTGACGATCAGCTCGCCGGGCTCGAGGCCTGATAACACCTGGGTGACCAGTCCCTGGCGGCGACCGATTACCACGGCGCGGCGCCAGGCGCGCCCTTGATCGATGGCGAAGACATGCCATTCTCCTTGGTGGCGGAACAAGGCGCTGGTGGGTACCTGGAGAATACCGTCGGCTTCCCACAGCACGAACTCTGCCTCGATGCGAAAGCCGCTGCCAAGCCCATGCGCCTGCGGGGTGAAGTCCGCTTCGAAGTCGACGATGACCGGAACTCTTTGCTCGTCGACCCCGAGCGCCGAAATACGCGTGAATCCGGCCGGTTCGACTCGGCGCACCTGGCCGTCCAGGGCGTCGCCGCCCCAGCCGGTGAGCCGCACCGGCATGCCGGGCCGCAGGCGTACGGCGTCCATGGAGAGCAGGTCCACCTGGATTTCGAGGTCGCTGGGGCGGCCAAGCTCGAGGATGGGTTCGCCGGCGGCGACGCTGCCTTCGCAGCAGCGATAGCGGGACAGTACGATGCCCGAGACAGGGCCCGGACCTCGAGCTCCGGAATATCGCCGGGGGCGATCCGCTGGCCGCTGGCGACGTCGAGCAGGGCGCGTGCGCTCTCCGCTTCGAAGCGCGCCACTTCGACGCCCGACGAGGCAGCGTTTTCAAGCGCCACCAGGCGGTCGCGCT
Organism: Halomonas sp. E19; assembly: GCF_052439355.1. NCBI lineage: Bacteria > Pseudomonadati > Pseudomonadota > Gammaproteobacteria > Oceanospirillales > Halomonadaceae > Halomonas > Halomonas sp. E19. The sequence goes on from NZ_JBNFWU010000001.1 coordinate 1,246,412, forward strand.
GGTTACGCCGCTGCTCGAGTTCGGCCGTCGAGACCAGGTTGCGCGAATGCAGCTGTTGGTAGCGGCGGAACTCCGCTTCGGCAAAGCGGCGGTCGGCCCGCACGGTGTCCAGGTTGGCCTCGGCGGTGCGCAACCGTGCCTGGGCCGCCTGAAGGCTGTCCTCTGCCTGTTGGCGGGTGCGCGCATCCAGCGCCGGAACCGGACTTGGTTCCAGTCGAAACAGGGTCTCGTCGGCTTCCACGGGGTCACCGACCTCGAGCGTGACGCGCTGCAGGAAGCCGGCGATCGGTGCCGAGACATTCCAGGTGTCGCGCAGCCGGGTGCGGCCCTCTTCTCTTACCGATTCGGTAAAGCGCCCCGCGGCGACGGTAGCCGTGGTGACGGGCACGGCCGTAGGCCATAGTGCCCAGGCAAGCAGCGCGACCAGGCTTATCGTCACGAGGGTGAGACCGAGGCGGGGAATCCAGCGATTCATGGGGTGCACTCCTCGTTATTCGACGGCTTTCAAGGCGCCAAGCATGTCGAGCCGCCCCAGGCGCCGTACCACCAGTAGCGCTACGATGCCCGAGGCGGCGATGACGCCGAGGGCGGCAAAGCCGAACGCGTAGGGGTCAGGACCAGGGGAATGCGAAACAGGTCGTTGCTGAAGGCCTGGTTGAGCAGCAGGGCAAAGCCTGCACCGATAAGCCAGCCAAGCGGAATGGCGGCCAGGGTGAGCAAGGCGATTTCACCGAGCAGGATGCGCGACACCTCCCCGCGGGTGTAGCCCAGCACTCGCAGCGTGGCCAGTTCGCGCGCGCGTTCGGCAAAGGCGATTCGCGCATTGTTGTATACCACGCCGAAGGCGATGGAGCCGGCCAGCGCAACGAAGATCATGGCAAAGGTGAGCACGGTCTCGTCCATGTACTCGCGAATGCCGCGCTCGGCATCGGCCAGTACGCCGATGGCGGCCACTCGCGGCATCGCCTGCAGGGCGTCGTTGAGAGCGTCACGCTCGCGGCTGTCGACCAGCAGCCAGGCCCCGCTGAGCGTCGGCCCTTCGCCCAGCAGCGCATTGAGACGTGGCAGCGGCAGGTAGGCGCCGACCCCGATGGGTTCATCCACCATGGCCGCAAGCGGAAGGCTGAGACGCTGGCGGCGCCCCTCCATCACCTCTACCTCGATGGTATCGCCGAGCTCAAGGCCGAGCTGTTCGGCGAGAAAGCGCGTCAGCATCAGGCCGTCGTGCGGCAGCGGCTGGGGGCGGCCCTGGCGGTCAAGTACCTGGCGTAGCGCAGGCTCGGCCGGTAGCCCGAGCAGCGCTGTACGGTAGTGACGGTGCTCGTGGCGCAGGGTCACGGCGACCCGTCGCCACGGCTCCACGGCGAGGACGCCCGGCAGGTGATGCAGTTCCCCTACGGCACGGCTGGCGGTGGGGTCGCTGAAGGTGAGCTCCATGTCCATGCGCAGCACCTTGCCATACTGCAGGTCGAGCATGCGTTCCACCGCGCTTAGCTGGTAGGCCCCCATCAGCAGCAGGCCGGCGGACAGGGCGATGCCGAGGGTCGAGAGCAGAGCTTTGCCCGGGTGGCGCAGCAGGTGGCGCAGCACGATGCGCGCCTCGTTGCTGAGCAGCGCGCCGGCCCGCGAGCGCTCGAGCCAGGTGCGCTGGAAGTGCTGGGGGTAGGTGGGCGCATTGCCTCGGCCGGCGGCTCTCGTACGGCGCGCCACACCGCTTGCCAGGTGCCTGCCAGGGCGGCCAGGCCGGCGACGAGAAAGGAGAGCGCCAGCGCCCAGGGGGCACGCGAAAAGGCATGGCGGGGAAGCGGAAATAGTCGGCGTAGAGCCCGGCGAGCCCGCTGGCCGCCCAGGCACCGAGGACCACGCCCAGCGCCCACCCCAACGCTGTGATCAGGCCCGCCAGCAGCCCGTAGTGGAGCGCCAGTTCGCGGTTGCGATAGCCGAAAGCCTTGAGCATGGCCAGCGGTTCGCGCTGGGTGAGAATGATGCGTCCCATCACCACATGCAGCAGAAATGCCGACACGGTCAGGAAGATCGCGGGCAGGATGGTGGCCTGGGCACGCTGCTGGCTGAGCTCTTCCTCGAGGAAGCGATGCGACTGTTGATCATGGCGGGTCTGGGTGCCGGTCGTGCCGTAGCGGTCCAGCAGCCCGTCGAGCCGGTCGCTGACGCTGGCCACATCGGCCCCGGGCTGAACGCTGACCAGCAGTTGGTTGAAGGCGCCGTCCATGCCGAAGGCCTGGGCCAAGGCGCGTTCGTTCAGCCACAGCGTGGCGTAGCGCAGGTAGTCGGGCAGCAGATCGGTAGGTGCTGCCTGGTAGATCACTTCCGGGCTGCGCGCGATGCCGCTGATCTGCAGGCGCGCGTAGCGCCCATTGATGATCGCGACGACCGTATCGTCCGGCTGCAGGCGGTGAGCGCGGGCAAAAGCGTCGCTTACCACCGCCTGGTCGGCACGCCCGGCTTCCGGCAGGCTGCCGGCCAGCAGGTGCAGCCGGTTGAGCAGCGGCTGACGCCCATCCGGGATCGACAGGGCCAGGCCGCGTATCGGCTCGTCGAAGCCGGGCACGTTCAGGCGCAGCGGTGCACGCACACGGGGCAGCACGCGGCTGACTCCTCCAGGGTTGCCAGCTCCTCCACCAGCCGCAGCGGCGCCCGCTTCACGTCGACGAACAGGTCGGCATAGTGGTACTCGGCGTAGAAGCGTTCCTGGGCGCGGGTCAGCGACTCCAGGGTCGTCGCCGAGAGCACCAGGGTCATCACCCCGCTGGCGATCACCGCAGCGATGGCGAGGGCCTGGCCCTTCAGGCGCAGCAGGTCGCGCAGCAGCTTGCGGTGCAGGGTCGCCATTGGCTCACCAGCGCAGCGTGGCCGGCGGGCGGCGCAAGGCATTGGCATGCATGGCGTCGATCTTGCCATCGCGCAAGCGAATGACCCGGTCGGCCATGTCGCCGATCACCTCGTTGTGGGTGATGATCGCCAAGGTGGTGCCGGTGGTGCGGTTGATCGCTTCGAGCACTTCGAGCACGCGGATGCCGGTGCGCGAATCGAGGGCGCCGGTGGGTTCGTCGCAGAGCAGGACCGCCGGGCGTTTGGCGATGGCACGGGCTATAGCCACCCGCTGCTGCTCCCCGCCGGAGAGCTGCGAGGGGAAGTGGTCGAGGCGCTGCTCGAGGCCCACCATGGCAAGGGCTTCCTCGGGCGGCAGCGGATCGCGGCTGATATCGGTGACGATGGCGACGTTCTCGCGTGCCGTGAGGCTGGAGATGAGGTTGTAGAACTGGAAGACGAAGCCAACATGGTGGCGGCGAAATTCGGTCAGCTGGCGCTGGCTGGCGTGGGTCAATGCCTGCTCCCGGTAATGCAGGCTGCCTTCGCTGGCTACGTCGAGTCCCCCAGGATATTGAGCAGCGTCGACTTGCCCGAGCCCGAGGCACCGAGCATCACGACCAGCTCTCCGGCATGCAGGTCCAGGTCGATGCCGCGCAGCGCCTGGATGGTGACGTCGCCCATTCGATAAAAGCGCTTGAGGCCTCGGGCCTGGAACACCCGCACTGGCGTGTCGCTCATGGTGACCCTGCGTTGTCGTGCCGAAAGGCGGTGGCGGCGTGGCGAAATCTGCCGATGGCCAGGCTCGAGCCTGACCATTTTCGCGCTAGCCAGGCTTGTGTTGAGCCTAGCACGGTGCGCCGGGCCGTCGGTGTTGACCTATATCAACGCTGCGTGGATGACAGGCTGAAGCTCATGCCAGGCTGTGGCGCTCCAAGCGCTCCAAGCGCTCCAAGCGCTCCAAGCGCTCCAAGCGTCCGTGGTGTCGGTCCCCTAGCGCGTCACCAGCCGCCCCTGGTCGTCGATGTCGAGCCTGCGGTTGCGGCCGGCAAACAGTGCCAGCAGCGCCGCGGCGGCAACCACCGCGAGCAGTACGGCGGTGATCACGCCGAGGTCGGCGTTGAGTTGCAGCAGCACACCCACGGCCAGCGGGCCCATGGCGGCAAGCGTATAGCCGCCGCCCTGGGCCAGGCCCGACAGCTTGCCGGCGAGTCGCGAATTGGCCGTGCGCAGCACGATCAGGCTGAGGGCCAGGCTGAAGCTGCCCCCTGGCCGAGCCCGAGCAACACAACGCCGACCCAGCGCCAGCCCAGCGGCCCCTGCAGTAGCAGCCACAGGCCGGCGGCGATGCAGCCCAGTACCAGCAGCAGAGCCGGTCGCTGGTCGCGGCTCAGCCGGGCGAGCCAGGGAGCGCCCAGCGCTGAGATCAGCTGCACCATGACCGAGGCGCCCATCAACCAGCCCGCTTCCGACTCCCCGAAGCCGCGCTTCTGAAGCAGCGCAGGCAGCCAGCCGAAAACGATGTAGGCCAGCGAGGATTGCGTGCCCATCAGCAGTGTGACCTGCCAGGCCAGCGGCTGCGACAGCAGGCCGCGTATGGAACCGGCGCTGCTGGCGGCCGTGGTGGCTTGCGGCGTGCGCGGCATCAAGAGCCGCCAGGCCAGCAGCGCCATGGCCGCCAGCAGCGCCCAGCTCATCAGGCTGAGGTGCCAGGACCCCAGCAGGTTGGCCAAGGGGATGCTCAGGCCGGCACCCAGCGCGCCGCCGAGGCACAGTGCCATGGTGTAGACGCCGGTCATGAGGTCGGCGCCGGCCGGCAGTTCGCGCTTCACCAGGGCGGGAAGCAGGGTGCCGGCCACGCCGATGGCGCCGCCCACCAGCACCATGCCGCCGAACAGGGCGAGCACGGAAGGGCGCCGCGCAGCAGCAGGCCGAGAATAAGCGCGATGAGGGCCAGCGACAGGGTGTTCTCCGCCCCGAGCCGCTTGGCCAGCCAAGGCGCGAGGGGAGCGAAGATGCCCAGGCACAGCACCGGTAGGGTCGTCAGTGCACCGATCGCCAGCGGCGTAAGCCCCGTGTCCTGCTGGATGCGCAGCAGCAGGGGCGCCATGGAGGAGAGCGCGGGGCGCAGATTGAGGCCGACCAGCACCATCAGGAAAAAGAACAGCAGGATACGCCGCGAGTCGGGCCGCACGTCAGTCATGATTGCGCCAATCTCCATGCTTGGCTGGGAATGGGCGGGTTGGGGACGCGGTGGGCTCGCGTGGCGCCAGCAGGAGGGCTCCCCGTCGTCATGTAGAGCAAAGGCGATGTTGCCACGGGCATCCGCAACCTGGGCCTGGCGGCGGATCTCGGAGACATCCTCCACGCTGACCAGCGGTGCGGAGATCCTGGGGGCGGCGGCTTGGCCACCAGCCGTCCCTCATAGGCCCAGCAGCGCTGGGGTACCTGGGATACCAGCCAGCGGCTGCCGCGCCACATGGCCTCGCCGTGGGTTTCCAGGGCTAGGGACTCCACCGGCACCAGGGCGGCGAACAGCCGGGCATTGAGCACCGGGCCGCTGCCGCCCAGCGTCACGGCACCCTGGTAGCGGTCTTCGTGAAGGCTGGCCACTACGTCGCTGCGTCTGGTCTCGGGAAGCACGCTGCCCTGGCCGCACAGGTGAAGCAGATCGCGATCAATCTGCTTGATCACCCAGACCGGAATGGGGTGCTTTCCGGTTAGCCACCTCAACATGAATCGCCCTCCTTGGCTGAGACATATCCGAGCACCTGCATGGCGGACACCTTCTTCAGCGTTTACCGATAAGCCGCCTACCTTCCCATATCGGCGTGCCGCAACCAAGCGCCATGGTCAAGCGCGCTGGCTGCGTCCGCGACTGCGCCGACGGCGAGGGGCACGGGCATCCCCGTCGTTGGTACTGCGCTCGCTGCGGCCCTGGCGTGCGCCCTGGCCGGCAGTGGCGCCGTTGCCGTTGCGGCGCCCGCGGGAGTTGCGTCCGTTCTCGATCGGTTCGGGCTTGGCGTTCGGGTCGGGCTCGAAGCCCGGTTCGATGCGCTTGTCCAGGTCGCGCTTGATCAGCCGCTCGATGCCTTTCAGCAGCCCGTGCTCGTCGATGCAGACCAGCGAGATCGCCTGACCTTCGCTGCCGGCGCGGCCGGTGCGGCCGATGCGGTGCACGTAGTCCTCGGCCACGTTGGGTAGCTCGAAGTTCACCACGTAGGGCAGTTCGCTGATATCCAGGCCGCGAGCCGCGATGTCGGTCGCCACCAGCACCTGAAGCTCGCCCGACTTGAAGGCGCCCAGGGCTCGGGTACGGGCCGACTGGCTCTTGTTGCCATGGATGGCCATGGACGGGATGTCTTGCTTCGAGAGCTGTTCGGCCAGGCGGTTGGCGCCGTGCTTGGTGCGGGTGAAGACCAGCACCTGGTGCCAGCGGTGTTCGCTGATCAGATGGGCCAGCAGCTCGCGCTTCTTTTCCCGGTCGACCCGGTAGACCGACTGGTCGACGGTCTCGGCCGTGGTGTTGCGGCGGGCCACCTCGATCTTTTCCGGGGCATCCAGCAGGCGGTCGGCCAGGGCCTGGATCTCGTCGGAGAAGGTCGCCGAGAACAGCAGGTTCTGGCGCTTCTCGGGCAGCACCCGTAGCACCTTGCGGATGTCGTGGATGAAGCCCATGTCGAGCATGCGATCGGCTTCGTCGAGCACCAGAATCTCGACCTTGGAAAGGTCGACATGGCGCTGCTGATGCAGGTCGAGCAGGCGCCCCGGCGTGGCGATGAGGACATCCAGGCCGGGACGGATGGCGTCGACCTGGGGCTGCTGGCCAACGCCGCCGAAGATGACGTGGCTGCGCAGGGTCAGGTGGCGACCGTAGTCGGCGACGCTCTCGCCGACCTGGGCGGCAAGTTCACGAGTGGGCGTGAGCACCAGGGCGCGTACCTGGCGCGGGCCGGGGCGGGGGCCATCGGCTAGGCGCTGCAGCATCGGCAGGGTGAAGCCGGCGGTCTTGCCGGTGCCGGTCTGGGCGCTGGCCAGAAGGTCGCCGCCCTTGAGAACGGCGGGAATGGCCTGGCGCTGGATGGGGGTCGGAACGGTATAGCCCTGTGCCTCAACGGCACGGAGCAGTTCGGCACGCAGGCCGAGGTCGGAAAAGGTCATGCGGTCTCCGCAGATACGCCCTCGCCCTGTCATGGAAAGTCCATGACCAGTCCCGGGCCAAGGCGTGAAAAAATCGGTTCAGGGGCGCGGCAGGAGGGACCACGAGTCGCCGCGTCTGGATATTATGCCAGCTTATTGTTCGCGCTGCAGCTTTTTGCCGCGGCGCCCGCCTCAGCGGGGCAGGCGCCGCAGCGCCGTGGCGATGTCGTCGGCGACGCCGTCCCAGCTGCGGCCCAACGCGCGCACCAGCGCGGGGTAGCCGTCATCGCTTAGCTCGGTCAGCACCTGGAAGCGCTGCATTGCCAGCACCTGGCCCTGGTCATCGAGCATCTGCCATTGGCCGCCGGCCTCCGCTACACCGTCGTAGCGGCCCTGGAAGGTATCCACGTCGAGGCGCAAGCGCAGGGCGCCGCGCTGCCCCGCGCCGCCGTCGTCGCGCAGGATGCGCGTCTCGGGCAGACGCTCGGCCAGGCGTGCGCGCAGGCCGCGCTCGAGCTGACGCCCCAGCGGCTCGGCCCACAGGTGCTGGCGGGCGGCATGCAGCGTGATGTCATCGAGCTGCAGCACGATGCCGTCGACGTCGAGGTAGTGCGCCAGCCTTGGCGGCTGTACGACCAGCACCTGCTCTACATTGCCAGCGGCGACGCCCGTAGCGGTGGTGCCTGGCAGCATGAAGCGTTCGGCAGGCGCAGAGGGGCTGGCGCAACCGCTCAGCAGGGCGATCGCTGCCAGGCTGAGCCAATGAATGGGCCTCATGCGCTGCTTCCTTCAAGGTGGCGAATACAGCCTTCGCTGGATCGGGTCATCGCATTTCTCCTTGCTTCCTATGGCTCAGTGAATGGCTCACGGGCGCCGTGGGGCCCTGGGCAGCGGATCTTCGGCGTCCAGGCTGTCGAAGAACAGGGCACGGGGGTTCTCATTGAGCGTTCGCGTCACCGGCTGCAGGTCGCGCATCAGCCGTTCCAACCGCTCGGCCGCCGCGGTGAGTTCGCGGTAGCCGCTGGAGTCGGGCGATACCCCTGCCAGGGTCTCCTGCAGCGCCGCCAGCGTGGCGTTCAGGTTGCCGGGCAGGCTGCGGGTGGCCGGGTCCTCCAGCAGTGTGTGCAGCGAGCCGCTGAGCTGACGCACTTCATCCAGCATGGCCTCGGATGCGTTCAGGTTGCGTTCGATCCCGGCCAGCAGCGGTTCCACCTCCAGCGCATTGAGCTTATCCAGCAGCGCGGTGACCTGGGCCTCGATCTGGGCAAAGCCACCGGAAATGGTGGGGAAGACGCTGCGATCGCTGAAGGTCTCGGCCACGTAGGTGTCGGCTTCGTCGCGGTGGAAGTTGACGTCGACGAACATGGCGCCGGTCAGCAGGTTGCCCGACTTCAGCGAGGCGCGCAGGCCGACCCCGAACAGGCGCAGGAAGCGTTCGTCCCACTCTTGCAGGTCGACCTGCTGGTTCTCGATCCCCAGCCGCTGGGGCTCGATGCGAATCAGCACGGGAATGGCAAAGCCGTTGCGGGTTTCCGGCTGCGAGGCGGTGAACTGCCAGGGCACGGCCGCGACGGTGCCGATGCGTACGCCGCGAAATTCGACTGGGGCGCCGCGGGCCAGGCCGCGCACGCTGTCCTCGACCAGCAGCACGTACTCGAGGTAGCGGTTGAAGGTGCCCTGGCGGGCGCTGTCTTCATCGGCGTAGAGGTTGAAGGTGGCGTCGTTCTCTACCGGAGCACCGCGCGGCAGGTCTTCCAGCACGCCGAAGGTGACGCCGCCGCCCAGCAGGGCCTCCAGGGACTCGACGTTGACCCGGATGCCGTTGGCGTCCAGGCGCAGGTCCACGCCGCTGGCTGACCAGAAGCGGGTGCTGTCGGTTACCAGGCGGTCATAGGGGCTTTCGATGAAGATGCGCTGATGCATGCGGCGCGACTCGGCGTTGAAGTTGACCTCCTCCACGCGGCCAACCGTATAGCCCTGGTAGGAGACCGGGTCGCCGGGGCGCAGCGAATTGCCGAGCTGGCTGATCAGGTTCACGCGCAGCCCGGCGGCATCGGCGGGCGCCACCGGGGGCAGGTCGCTGACCTGGAAGTCACGCACGCCCGGTTCGCCGGGCCCTGGCGCCAGCTGCAGGTAGGCACCCGAGAGCACGGTGCCAAGGCCGCTGATGCCCTCTCGGCCGATGCGCGGCTTGACTACCCAGAAGCGGCTGCCTTCGGTGAGCATGGCCTCGGTATCGGGGGCCATGCGCGCCGTGATCACCGTATGGCTGAGGTCATCGGAGAGGCGCACGCTGGCGACGCGACCGACCTCGACGTTGCGGGTCTTGATCAGGGTGCTGCCCGCCTCGATGCCCTCCGCGTTGCTCATGGTCAGGGTGATCAGTGGCCCGCGGCTGCGATAGTTGTCATAGACCAGCCAGAGCCCGATCAGCACGGCCACGATCGGCACGATCCAGATCGGCGACAGGCGGCGCTGGGGCGTGGCGCGTGCCCGGTGCAGGTCGCGGGAGTCGGTTCGGTCGTGAGGTGACACACTCATTCAGGGGGTTCCTTGCACGGAGGAGGCTTCGCGCGGCAGCGGCGAGTCCCAGATCAGGCGCGGGTCGAAAGTCATGGCGGCCAGCATGGTCAGCACCACCACGGCACCGAAGGCGAGGGCGGCGGGCCCGGGCGTGATCGACATCAGGGCGCCGGCCCGTATCAAGGCGACCAGGATGGCGACGACGAAGACGTCCACCATCGACCAGCGGCCGATGAATTCGGTAAGGCGATAGAGCCGCGTGCGGCTCGTGGCGTTGAGTTCATTGCTGCGCTTTACCACCAGGCACAGCCAGGCGAGTGCAACCAGCTTGCCGACCGGGACGATCACGCTGGCCACGAAGATGACCGCGGCGACGGGCCAGGAGCCCAACTGGATCAGCTCCACCACGCCGCCGACGATGGTGGAGGGTGCGGTATGGCCGAGGCTGGTGGTGGTCATGATTGGGTAGACGTTGGCCGGGATATACAGGATCGTGGCCGCCGCGAGCAAGGCCCAGGTGCGCTGCAGGCTGTGCGGTAGGCGCGTATGGAGGGGCTCGCCGCAGCGTCCGCACTGCCCATGCCCGTCGGCGTCGAGCCGATTGACCAGGCCGCAGGTAGGGCAGCCGGTCAGGCCTTGTTCGGCGGCAGTGACTCCGGTGCGGGCGCCTTGCGGGGCCGGGGCTCGCCGGCAAGCGAGAACCACATCCAGTCGGCGTCGATCGACTGCATGGTGAACAGCAGCAGCAGGGCGAAGGCGCAGAAGGCCCAGAAGGCGATACCCAATTCGATCTGCGCCATGCCGGCGATCTTGATCAGGCTGACCAGCGCACCGATGATGAAGACATCGGCCATCATCCATGGGTTGAGGTGGGCGAGCGAGCGGGCGATGGCGCGACTGGCCGGCAGCGGGCGGCGCTGCAGCAAGCCGAGCTGCAGCCAGATCACGCCCAGCAGGTACACGGCGGGCAGTACGGCGATGGTCAGGATCACGGCGATGGCGACCACCGGTTGGTGAAAACCGATCAGGGTGGTGGCGGTCTGGGTGAGCTCGATGCGGTTGCCGAAGCCGCCAACGCTGAAGCTGACGAAAGGAAACGACACGGCCAGCAGCAGTGCTATCAGGGCGGCGAGGGCCAGCGCCATGCTGCGCTGAGCGGGTCGTCGGTGGCGGCTGACCAGGGTGTGGCTACAGCGCGGGCAGCTGGCCTGCTCTCCGGGTCGCAGTGGCGGCAGCTTCACCAGCAGGTCGCATTCATGGCAGGCGCGCAGACGTCGCCGGCTGTGCCGTTGTGCAGGTGCCCGACCAGGCGGCGATGTTGCCGCATGGGGGAGCTGTTGAAAGTGGACCTCGACACGAGCGATAGTACCTGCGAACCAAGGAAGTGATGGCTGGGATGCCAAAAACTTGAGTTACGCGACCCAGTCAGGTGTGGCATTCCTCGCCTTCTTGAAGTGTGACACGTTGACGGCGCGCCTACCATATACAAACATTCGCCCCTGAATGTTCCCGAGGAAATACCATGTGGCTTCCCTTTCTGGCCGTGGCAGTGGGTCTGGTGCTGCTTGTCTGGAGCGCCGAGCGCTTTGTCGACGGGGCCGCGGCTACGTCGCGCCTGCTGGGCGTTTCACCGCTGCTGGTCGGCATGCTGGTGATCGGTTTCGGCACGTCGGCGCCTGAGCTGATGGTTTCGGCCTTGGCCGCCGGCCAGGGCAACCCGGGCCTGGCGCTGGGCAATGGCTATGGCTCCAATATCGCCAACATCGGGCTGATTCTCGGCCTCATGGCGCTGCTGTCGCCCCTGGCCGTGCATTCGGGCGTGATCCGCCGCGAGCTGCCGCTGCTGGCCGGGGTCACCCTGCTCTCCGCGCTGCTGATGTGGGGAGGAATGATCGGCCGGCTGGAAGGCAGCCTGCTGCTGCTGTTGCTGGCCGGTATCATCGCGCTCAGCATTCACCAGGCGCGCCGTTCCGGCCCCGATGCACTGGCCGACGAGACCGAGGAGAGCCTTGATGCCAAGCCGATGTCGCTGCGGGCAGGGATCGTCTGGACCCTGGTAGGGCTGGCGCTGCTGGTGCTGAGTTCCCGCATCCTGGTGTGGGGCGCGGTGGCGATCGCCCAGGGGTTGGGCGTGAGCGACCTGATCATAGGCTTGACGGTGGTGGCCATTGGCACTTCGCTGCCCGAGCTGGCCTCCTCGTTCAGCGCACTGCGGCGCAACGAGCACGACCTGGTGGTCGGCAATGTGGTGGGCTCCAACCTGTTCAACACCCTGGGGGTGGTCGGGCTGGCCGCGGTGATCCAGCCGATCCAGGTGGGCAGCGAGGTGCTGCTGCGCGACTGGAGCGTCATGGCCGTCATGACGGCGCTGATGGTGGTTTTCGCCCTGGGCTGGCGAGGGCGCCCCGGGCGCATCAACCGCTGGGAGGGCGGGCGCTGCTGCTGGGCTTCGTGAGTTATCTGCTGTACATGGTGTGGCTGGTGCTGCAGGGGCCTGGCGGGGGTGAACGCGACAACACGTCACAGGTCATAACAGGACGTGAGCGCTTCGCTCTAGTAGGCTTGATCGGCTCAAGCACATCACAAGCACAAGACACGGTAGTCTCGGAGCCTGGTTTGGGTAGCGTATTGTAGGGTTTTGTATATCAGCTATCCCTTGCATAGCGCTCTGTTCTAGGCTCTACCCAAGTGCCGAGGAGGAATGCGTCACGGCAGCGCTTTGCAGCGCTGCCGCAGGCATAACAATGCACCCCTGTATGTGTGCGCCCGCATCCCTTTGGACGTGAACTCTTAGGCAGCCAAGAGGCATTACGTCATGGAGCTTGATCCCCTACTCCTGTCCCGCTTGCAATTCGCCTTTGTCGTATCGTTCCACGCCATCTTTCCCGTCTTCACCATCGGCCTGGCGTCCTACATCACCGTGCTGCATGCGCTCTTCTACAAGACGCAGAATCCCGCTTGGGACCGCCTGGCTTACCTGTGGACCAAGGTGTTCGCCGTGGCCTTCGGTATGGGGGTGGTATCGGGGATCGTGATGTCGTTCCAGTTCGGCACCAACTGGAGCAACTTCTCTCAGGCCAGCGCCAACTTCATTGGTCCGCTGTTGAGCTATGAGGTGGTCACCGCCTTTTTCCTCGAGGCGGCCTTCCTCGGCGTGCTGCTGTTCGGTCGCGGGCGCGTGCCGCAAGGGGTGCACCTGTTCGCCGCCTCCATGGTGGCACTGGGGACCTTCATTTCGACTTTCTGGATCCTGGCGGCCAACAGCTGGATGCACACGCCGGCGGGGTCGACTTCATCGATGGCAGCTTCCGCGTCACCTCGTGGATGGAAGCGATCTTCAACCCGTCGTTCCCCTACCGCTTCGCGCACATGGCAATGGCGTCGTTCATCACCGGCGGCTTCGTGGTGGCGGGCGTCAGCGCCTGGTACCTGATGATCGGCCGGGACGTCGAGGCCAACCGCAAGGCGCTCTCCATGTGCCTGTGGATGCTGCTGGTACTGACCCCGACCCAGGCCTTCGTCGGTGACCTGCATGGCCTCAATACCCTGGAGTACCAGCCGACCAAGCTGGCGGCCATGGAGGGCAACTGGGAGACCAAGCAGGGGGCGCCCTTCCTGGTCTTCGCCTGGCCGGACCAGGCCGCCCAGCAGAACCGCTTCGAGATCGGCATTCCCTACGCCGCAAGCCTGATCCTTACCCATGAGCTGTACGGGGAGGTACCCGGGATACTCGAGGCGCCACCCGAGGAGCAGCCGCCGGTGGCCCTGGTGTTCTGGTCCTTCCGGACGATGATCGGCATCGGCTTCCTGATGATTGCGGTCTCGCTGGTGGGGCTCTACTTGCGCCGCGGCGGCAGGCTCTATCACTCGCGCCGCTATCTGCAGACGCTGCGGCTGATGTCGGTCACGCCGTTCATTGCCGTGCTGGCAGGGTGGATCACCACCGAGTCGGGGCGGGCGCCGTGGCTGGTGTACGGCATCATGACGCACGCCGAAGGGGTCACGCCCTCGCTGACCGGCGGCATGGCGCTGTTCACCTTGATCGGCTACATCAGCGTTTACGCCATCATCTTCTATGCCGGCACCTACTACCTGACCCGCGTCATTCGCTACGGCATGCAGCCCAAGGACGAGGAGAAGATGGTCGACGACTTCGAGACACCCAAGCGGCCCTTCTCCGCCACGCATACGCCGTTTGACGACAATCCTGCCAAGAGCGAGGGCTGAGCCATGGAAATGTTCGACCTCTCCCTGATCTGGGCGCTGATCATCGGCTTCGGCATCATGATGTACGTGCTGATGGACGGCTTCGACCTGGGCCTTGGCATCCTCTTCCCGTTCGCCCCGGACGAGGATGCCCGCGATGTGATGATGAACACGGTCGCGCCGGTGTGGGATGGCAACGAGACCTGGCTGGTACTGGGCGGTGCCGGGCTGCTGGCGGCCTTTCCGCTGGTCTACACCGTGTTTTTGCCGGCGCTCTATATCGGCGTGTTCCTGATGGTGGCGGGGCTGGTGTTTCGCGGGGTGGCCTTCGAGCTGCGCTTCAAGTCGCGGCGCGACCGGCGCAACCGGCGCCTGTGGAACCTTGCTTTCAGCGGCGGCTCGGCGGTGGCCGCCTTTGCCCAGGGGCCGTGGTCGGCACGTATATTCAGGGCTTCGAGACCCAGAACGGTGTCTTCGTCGGCGGTGCCTTCGACTGGCTGACGCCGTTCACAGTGCTGACCGGTATCGGCATCATGTTCGGCTATGCGCTGCTGGGCACCACCTGGCTGATCCTCAAGTCGGAGGGCTACATTCAGGCCTGGGCCTACAAGCTGACCACGCCGCTGCTGATCGCGGTGCTGGTGATCTTCGCCATCATTAGCGTATGGACACCGCTGGTGAACGATGTGGTGTGGGAGCGTTGGTTCGGACACCTTCACGTGATCTGGATCCTCCCCGCCCTGACCCTGCTATGCATGTTCGGCGTGTTCTGGTCGGTGCGCCGCCAGCGCGAGCTGCTGCCGTTCATGGCTACGCTGGGTATGTTCCTGTTCACCTACCTTGGGCTGGTGGTCAGCAAGTGGCCCTGGATCGTGCCGCCCAACTACACCATCTGGGATGCCGCCTCGGCGCCAGAATCGCAGCTGTTCCTGCTGATCGGGGTGCTGTTCGTGCTGCCCTTCGTGCTGGGCTACACGTTCTGGTCGTATTGGGTGTTCCGCGGCAAGGTGAGGGCCGGCGAAGGCTATCACTAGCGCATGGGCGAATCACCGGGGAAGCGCACCCCGCGCGGCTGGCTTGCCGCGCACGGCGCCAAGCAGCAGGGCTGGCTGGCGCTGGCCTGGCTGGGCGGGGTGGCGGCCGGGGCGGCCACGGTCGCCCAGCTGGCCTGGCTGGCCTGGATCATCAGCCGGCTGCTGGTCGATGGCGCCGAGCTTGCCTCGCTGAGCGGGGCCTTCCTGGCTATCGTCTCGCTGCTGCTGGTACGTGCCCTGGCCCAGTGGGGACAGGAGGTAGCCGGCCAGCAGGCCAGCCTGCGCATTCGTCATGCGGTGCGGCGTGAACTGCTGGCGCATCTCGCGGCGCTGGGCCCGGTGCGTGCCGGCGAGCGCCACTCGGCGAGCCTGGCCAGCCAGCTGGTGGAGCAGGTGGAGGCGCTGGACGGCTATTTCGCGCGCTTCCTGCCCCAGCTTCGCCTGGCCGTGGCCATTCCATTGCTGATTCTAGCCGTGGTGTTCTGGCTCGACTGGCTGGCGGCGCTGTTCCTGCTGCTGTCGGCGCCGCTGATTCCGCTGTTCATGGCCTTGGTCGGCATGGGGGCCGAGCGTCTGAATCGCGACCAGTTTGCCGCGGTCAGCCGGCTGGCAGGTCATTTCCTCGACCGGGTGCGCGGCATTGCCACGCTGCAGCTCTTCCATCGCACCCGCGAGGCGACCGCGGACGTGCACCTGGCCGCCGATCACTACCGACGCCTGAGCATGCGCACGCTGCGCGTCGCCTTCTCTCTTCCGCGGTGCTCGAGTTCTTCGCCTCGGTCGCCATCGCGGTGGTGGCGATCTACGTCGGCTTCGGGCTGCTGGGCTACATCGACTACGGCCCCTCGGAGGCGCTGACGCTGTTCAGCGGCCTGCTGGTGCTGCTGCTGGCGCCAGAGTTCTTCCAGCCGCTGCGCACCCTGGCCCAGCACTACCATGACCGGGCGGCTGCGCTCGGAGCCGCGGATGGGCTGCTGGCCTTCCTCAACGAGACCCCCAGGGCGAATCCTGCCGCCGCGGTGACGCTGGCCGCCCCGGGTCCGCTGCTGAGACTCAGCGAGATCACGCTGGAGCATCCGGGACGGGGGCGCGTGCTTGGCCCGCTCAGCCTGGTGATACAGGAGGGCGAATGCCTGCTTCTCACCGGCCCCTCGGGCGCCGGAAAGTCGGCGCTGCTGCAGGTGATGGCCGGCTTCGTGACGCCGAACCAAGGCCAGCGCCAGGCGCGCACCGGCTTGACGCTGGCGTGGATGGACCAGCGCCCGCTGCTCATCCACGGCAGCCTGGCCGACAACCTGCGCCTGGCAGCGCCCGATGCAAGCGAGTCCCAGTTGCGCGACGCTTTGGCGCTGGTCGGCCTCGGCCCCTGGTGGCGGCATTGCCGCACGGCATGGCCACGCCGCTAGGCGAGCGCGGCGTCGGGCTGTCGGGCGGCCAGGCCCAGCGCCTGGCGCTGGCGCGGGTGTTTCTGTCCAACGCGCCGCTGGTGCTGCTCGACGAGCCCACGGCCAGCCTTGACGACGCCACCCAGGCGCAGGTGATTGCATCGCTCGCCGAGCTGCGCCGGCGCGGGCGTACGCTGGTCGTGGCCAGCCACCACCCGGCGCTGCAAGGCCTGGCGACGCGGCACCTCATGCTCGAGGCCGGCGGGCTGCTGCCGCGCCAGGAGGATGGCCATGGCGGACCCTAGGCTCTCGACCACGCTGGCGCCCTGGCTGCGCCTGCTGGCACAGCGCCGTCGGCGCCTTGCCGTCGGGGTGCTGTTGCTGGCCTTGACGCTGTTTTCCGCCATCGCCCTGCTGGCGCTATCGGGCTGGTTCATCACCGCCAGTGCCCTGACCGGCCTGGCGTTGGCCGCCGGCCTCGCCGCGCGGCTGGACGTCTACGTGCCGGGAGGCGGCATCCGCCTGTTCGCCGTGACCCGTACCGTGGCGCGCTACCTGGAGCGACTCTACAACCACGATACGGTGCTGCGCCTGCTGGCCGATCTGCGCGGCCGCCTGTTTGCCGCCCTGGCGAGGCTGGACGCGCGCACCCTGCAGCGCCAGCGCGCCAGCGACTGGCTCAACCGGCTCACGGCAGACATCGATACGCTGGACGCGCTCTATCTGCGCCTGCTGGCACCGCCGGCGGTGGCGCTACTGGCGCTGCTGCTGCTGGCGGGTTTCCTGGCGCTGTGGGTCCCCGCCGCCGGGCTTGCCGTGCTGCTGCTGCTGGGGCCGACCTGGCTGTGGCTGACGGCCGGGCAGGCCTGGTGGGGTATGGCGCCCAGCCGGCGCCAGGTGTCGCACTTGCAGCGCCTGCGCAGCCTCGCCATCGAGCATGTGCAGGGGCAGGCCGAACTCGAGGCCTACGATGCGCGGCAACATCACGGCCAGGCGCTGCTGGCGCAGGAGGCGCAGCTGCAGCGGGACCAGGCCCGGCTGGGGTGGCGGGGCGGGCTGGGCATGGCGCTGGTCAATGCCATGGTGGGTCTGTGCATGCTGCTGTGCCTGTGGCTGGCCGCCCTGGCCTGGCAGCAGCAGGCCATCAGCGGTGCTGTCATGGTCATGGTGCCGCTGGCCGTGCTGGCCGTGGGCGAGGCCCTGGCCGGCTTGCCTGTCGCCTTCACTCAAATGGGTGCTACCTATGGCGCCGCTGAGCGCCTCAACCGGCTGGAGCGGGCGGCGCCACGGCAGGGCCAAGCTTCATACTCGCCCTTGCCGCAAGGGCCTCTGGCACTCGGGCTCGATGGCGTTGCGCTGCATTATCAGGATGCCCTGGAGCCAGCGCTGCAGGGCATCGACCTGGCGATAGCGGCAGGCGAACGCGTGGCCGTGACCGGCACCTCGGGTGCCGGCAAGTCGAGCCTAGCCGCGCTCGTCACGCGGCGCCTGCCGCCTACCAAAGGTGCGATCACGCTGGGGGGCGTGGCGCTGGAGCGGGTGGCGGAGCCCGACCTGAGGGCGCGGGTGGCGGTGCTCGATCAGCGTATCGACCTGTTCCAGGACAGCCTGGCCGCCAACCTGCGGCTGGCGGCGCCCGAGGCGGACACAGCCCGCCTGTGGCAGGCGCTGGAGTGGGTGGACCTGGCGGCATGGGCCCGTGAACTGCCGGCCGGGCTCGAGACCCCGGTAGGCGAGGGTGGGCGCGCGCTTTCCGGCGGGCAGGCCAGGCGCCTGGCGCTGGCGCGGCTGTGGCTGCGCGACCCGGGGCTGGTGATTCTCGATGAGCCGTTCGCCGGCCTGGATGCCGCCACCGCGGCGCGGCTGGCGCTGCACCTGGATACCTGGCTAACGGGGCGAACCGTGCTCTACCTGGTCCATCAGCGCGGTGCGGGCGGCATCGACCCGCCCGGTATCGACCGCGAGGTGCGCCTGCTGGCAGGAAAGCTGACCGTTTGCGCAAATCGCTGATATGTCTCAGGATGACAAGAAAACCGGCAACGAGGTGACCTCATGCGCGATTTCCTCCAGCGGCTGCCCAAGGCGGAGCTGCACCTGCATATCGAAGGCTCGCTCGAGCCGGAACTGATGTTTACCTTGGCGGAGCGCAATGGTGTCACGCTGCCCTACGATTCTGTCGAGGCGGTAAAGGCGGCCTACGAATTCGACGACCTGCAGGGGTTCCTCGATCTCTATTACCAGGGCATGAGTGTGCTCAGGAGCGCAGAGGATTTCCATGACCTGGCGATGGATTACTTTCGCCGTGCCCATGCCGACGGCGTGGTGCATGTGGAGATGCACTTCGACCCCCAGGCACACTTGGCCCGCGGCGTCGAACTGGAAACGGTGATGGAAGGGCTTGGCCTGGCCTGCCGTGAGGTCGAGCGCGAGCTGGGCATGTCGACCGCCATGATCATGGCGTTCCTGCGCGACCGGCCCGCCGAGGAGGCCATGGCGGTGCTGGAACGAGCGGCACCCTACTGGGAGCTGCTCGATGCCGTGGGTCTGGACAGCGCTGAACGGGGTCACCCGCCGTCGAAATTCACCGAAGTGTTCCGGCGCGCGAAGATGCTGGGCATTCCCCGGGTGGCCCATGCCGGGGAGGAGGGGCCGCCGGAATATATCCGCGAAGCGCTCGATCTGCTCGAGGTGTGTCGCATCGACCATGGGGTACGCTGTCTGGAGGATCCGGCACTGGTGAACCGGCTGCGTGACGAGGGCGTGGTGCTCACGGTGTGCCCACTTTCCAACGTGCGCCTAAAGGTTGTGCAGGATCTCGCGTCCCACCCGCTGCCGCAGCTGCTTGACGCCGGGCTGCGCGTGACGCTCAACTCCGACGACCCCGCCTACTTCGGTGGCGGCATGCTGGCCAATTTCCTTGCCTGCCACGAAGCCTTCGGCTGGTCGCGTGAGGTCTTCGTGCAGCTGGCCGGCACGGCTATCGAGGCGGCTTTCATAAGCGACAAGCGCCGCCTCGAGCTGCATCGCCAGCTGGCCAGCAGCGTCTGACAACGAAATACCCCCGGCGAGTGCCGGGGCGTGTCGTTATTGTTGTTCCCTTCAAATGTCCCTGCGACTGGGCCAGCCTAAGGCAGCGCCGGCACTTCGAACTCGGGCATCTTGCCGGTCAGGGTGTGCAGGAAGGCGGTGATATCAGCGATAGTATCGTCCTCGAACTCACGGTTCAGCATCTCGCGACCCATGATGGCCACGGCTTCTTCCAGTGTCTCGGTGGCGCCGTTGTTCATGTACGGGTAGGTCACGCCCACGTTGCGCAGGGTCGGGGTGCGGAACTTGTACATGTCGGCTTCGTCACCGGTCACGTCGAAGCGACCCACATCGGTGGAGCCGGGCACCTGAATCGCCCAGAAGTTGCTGTCGGTGAGCGCCGGGCCGCTGTGGCAGGCGATGCAGCCGGTGTCGACGAAGGCCTGCATGCCGCGCTTCTCCTGGTCGTTGAGCGCCGCCATGTCACCCTGCAGGTAGCGATCGAACGGGGAATTCGGCGTGTTCAACGTGCGCTGGAAGCTGGCCAGCGCCTGAGCCAGGTTCTCCTTGTTGATCGGATTCTCTTCACCGGGGAAGGCCTCGGCGAATTTCTCCTGGTAAAGCTCGAAGCCTTCGAGCCGCTCCAGGGCTGCATCGAGGTCCATGGCCATTTCGATATCTGCCTGGATCGGACCCAGCGCCTGGCCCTCGAGATCGGGCTCGCGGCCGTCCCAGAACTGTGCGTTGAGGAAGCCGGAGTTCAGCACGGTGGGGGTATTGCGGTCGCCGATTTGGCCGTCGTGGCCGGTAGCGCGCGGAATGCGGTCGCTCCAGCCCAGCGCCGGGTTGTGGCAGGTGGCACAGCTGATGACGCCGCTGGAGGAGATTCGCGGCTCGAAGAACAGCATGTTGCCAAGCTGCACTTTCTCCTCGGTCAAGGAGTTGTGTGCCGGAATGGGCGGAAGGTGGGGCAGTGGTTCGAAGCGGTCGCGATAGTCACCGAGGCCATCATCGGCAGCCACGCCGCCCGAAACCGCAAGCGCGGCGCCCAGAGAGACTGCGGCGACGAGACGGGCCGGTCGAGCAAGAGCGTGTTGAATCATGGCGAATCTCCAGCAGGAGTTAAGGCATAAGGGTCTTGTTGCCCTGCAAGCTTAGGGTTTTGGCTTGACGCATATCAACCAAGTGGAATGCTCGGAATAGGGTGGGGTTTGAGCTGTGTCAAAATGTCTTTCGGTATTTATAACGCTTGTTTGCATAACCCTTGTACTACGCTGACTTTCGTGTTCCCTGTTCTGTCTCTGCCAGAGGAGGCCCGTACCGTGCGCTATCGTTACCCGAGGATTCCCGAGTCGGAAGTGACTCCCAGGGCGCTGTTCGAGTCACGCCGTCGTTTCTTGCGTCATGGGGCGGCCCTGGGGATGGCGGCGGCCCTGCCGGGGCTGGCTTGGTCGCCTTCCGCCAGCGCCAGGCGCGACGGGCTGCAGGCCAGCCTTGCCGCTGACTTGCCCAGCGTATCGCTGGCAAACGGAGAGCCCTTGACCTCGCTGCGTGACATCACCACCTATAACAACTTCTACGAGTTCGGCACCGGCAAGCGCGACCCCGAGACCTTCGCGCACCGGCTCGTCACCGACCCCTGGTCGCTGACCATCGAAGGGGAAGTGGACAAGGCAGGTACCTTTGCCCTCGAGGATGTGCTGAAGCACCAGGACCTGGAGGAGCGCATCTACCGCCTTCGCTGCGTCGAGGCGTGGTCGAAGGTAGTGCCCTGGATCGGTTTTCCGCTGGCGGCCCTGCTCAAACGCCACGAGCCGACCTCGCGCGCCCGCTACGTGGTGTTCGAATCGATCCACGACCCCGACAACCTGCGCGGCCAGCGCCGCTCCATCATCGAGTGGCCCTATCGCGAAGCCTTGCGCATCGACGAGGCGATGCATCCCTCACGCTGCTGGCCGTCGGCCTCTACGGCGAAGTCCTGCCCAACCAGAGCGGTGCGCCGATCCGCCTGGTGGTGCCGTGGAAATACGGCTTCAAGAGCATCAAGTCGATCGTGCGCATCGCCCTGGTGGAGGAACGCCCCACGCCTTCGTGGGTGGCGCAGAACCCCGCCGAGTATGGCTTCTATGCCAACGTCAATCCGCAGGTTGACCATCCACGCTGGTCTCCAGGCGCGGGAGCGCAGGATCGGCGAGAGCGGTAGGCGCGAAACGCTGATGTTCAACGGCTACGGCGAGCAGGTGGCGTCGCTCTACGCCGGCATGGACCTGAGTGAGCACTACTGATGAAGCGACGAGCTTCGCGTGGAGTCAGCTCATGCTGAGCGGGCGCGCGCGCATCACCATCTTTCGTCTGCTGGTGCTGGCCATCGGGGCCTTGCCGGCACTCTGGCTGGGGTGGCAATGGTTCTACGGAGACCTGGGCGCCGTGCCCGGTGAGGCGGTGGTGCACTTCACCGGCAAGACGGGGCTGACCCTGCTGCTGGCCACGATCGCCTTCAGCCCGGCCTTTCGCTTCACCGGCTGGGTCGGCTTCATGGTAGCCCGCCGCCAAATCGGCCTGTGGGCCTTCTTCTGGTTGGTGGCCCACATGCTGGCCTGGATGGGGCTGGACCAGTATTGGGACTGGCCTTGGATTCGCCGTGAAATGGTCGAGCTGCCCTACATTCGCTACGGCGTGGCTGCGCTGCTGCTACTGGTACCCCTGGCTGTTACTTCCTTCGCACGTGTGCGGAAGGCCATGGGCTGGACGGCCTGGCACTGGCTGCATCGCCTGGTCTACGTGGCGGCGGCGCTTGGCGTGGTGCATTTCTGGATCCTGACCCGCGCCGACTACCTGCTGCCGACGCTTTTCGCCGCCGCGCTGGCGGCGCTGGTGCTGTTCCGGCTCATCGACGCCGCCATCCATCGCCAATGAAAAGGGTGCGGGCAAGTGCTCGCCCCTTCGCCTCTTAGGCTCAGTCCCTTAGTGCGTAGTAACCAGCATCACCACGCTAAGCGCAGCCGAGACCCACATCGCCGGCTTGATGTCGTAGAGCTTGCCGGTGGCCAGCTTGATCAACACGAAGCTCAGGAAACCGAAGGCGATGCCCAGGGTGATCGAGTAGGTCAGCGGCATCAGGATGATCGCCAGAAAGGCCGGGAACGCCTGCTCGAACTGCGTCCAGTCGATCTTGCTCACCGGCGCCAGCATGAATAGCCCGACCAGCACCAGGGCCGGTGCGGTGGCGATGCCGGGCACCAGCGACAGCAGCGGCGAGAGGAACAGGAACGGCAGGAACAGCAGGGCGATGGTGACCGCCACCAGGCCGGTACGCCCGCCCTGGGCCACGCCGGCGCCGGACTCGATGAAGGTTTGCGCTGCACTGGTGCCCAGCGGTGCGGCGATCATCGAGGCGAAGGCGTCCACGGTCATGGAGCGCTTGAGGTTGCGCGGATTGCCGTCCTTGTCCTTGAGATCGGCGGACTCGGAGAGCGCCATGAAGCACGACAGCGCATCGAAGAAGTTGGTGAACAGCATGACGAAGATGAACGGCAGGTAGGCGACCTTGAGCGCGCCCCAGATATCCACCTGCATTACCGCGCTGAAGTCGGGCCAGGCGGCGATACCGCTCCACTCCACCACCACGTCGCCGCCCCACATCCGCCCCATGGGCGTGGCCAGCAGGGTGGTCAGCGCAATGCCCAGGATCAGCGCGCCGTTGAAGCGCATGATCACCAGGATGGCGGTGGCCATCATGCCGATGAAGAAGGTGATCAGCGAGGCGTCCATGCTGCCCAGGGTGACCAGGGTGGCGTCGCTTCCGACGATGAAACCGGCGTTCTTGAAGCCGATGAAGGTGATGAACAGACCGATGCCGCAGGTGATGGCATAGCGCAGCGAAGGCGGAATCGCATTGATGATCGCTTCGCGCACGTTGAACATCGCCAGGGTGGCGAACAGCACGCCGGACCAGAACACGCAGCCCAGTGCCACTTCCCAGGAAAGCCCGGCGCCTTGCACCAGGGTGTAAGTGAACAGCGCGTTCATGCCCATGCCCGGCGCCACCAGAATCGGGTTGCGGGCATACAGGCCCATGGCCAGGCTGCTCATGAAACTGATCAGCACGGTGGCGGACAGCGCCGCCGAGAAGGGATGCCGGCGTCGGAGAGAATCGCCGGGTTGACCACGATGATGTACATCGAAGCCAGGAAGGTGGCGATGCCGGCGAGGATCTCGGTCCTGAGCGTCGAGCCGCGCCGGGTCACGCCGAAGTAGGCATCCAGCCAGCGCGCCCGCGCCAGTTCGTTCGCACGCGGTTGAGGCGTCACCTTGTCTGTCAGGGAGGTCGGTTCCATTGCAGCGTCCATTGTTGTTGGTATGTCGTCGTTGTCATCGGGCATGAGTTTGACCGGGTGGTCAGGTATGCGCGACCCTCAGCCTAGCCAATGTCTGACCGGTTGGACAGGTGGTGCCGACTAACGTCGTAGCCCACAGGCGCTTAAAGGCACCCGGGCTGAACCAGGAAAGCTTTCAGGGTCGGGGTGTAGGCGAGGCGTGGCCAGCGGCAGTAGGCTTGGAGGAGGCCGATGCGAGAAAAGCGTGAAGCTGATCGGCGGGCAGCGGCTTGCAGAAGAAATAGCCCTGGAAGGCATGGCAGCCGTGTTGGCTCAACAGTTGCCATTGTTCCTGCGTTTCCACCCCTTCAGCAATCACGTCGAGCTGAAGTGCCAGGCCCATGGCGATGATGGCCCTGACGATCGCAATGCCGTCCGGGTTGTGGGCAAAATCGTTGACGAAGCTCTGGTCGATCTTGATCTGGTCGAGCGGCAGGCGCTTGAGATACTGCAGCGAGGAGTAGCCGGTTCCGAAATCGTCGATGGCGAAGCGCAGCCCCAGCATCTTTAGACGATGCATGGTGGCAACGACGTCATCCATCTTGTCCAGCAGGGTGCTTTCGGTGAGCTCCAGCTTGAGCTGCTGTGCGCTGGCGCCGGTCACGGCCAGGATCCGCTCGATCTGTTCCACCAGGTCGCCCTGGTAGAACTGGCGGGCGCTAACGTTCACGGCCAGGGTCAGGTGGTCGGTTCGCGGATCCTGCTGCCACAGGGCAAGCTGGCGGCAGGCGCTCTCCATGACCTGGTATCCCAGCGGCACGATCAGGCCGCTTTCCTCTGCCAGGGGAATGAAATCGGCCGGCGAGACCAGGCCCCGCTGGGGGTGTTGCCAGCGCACCAGGGCCTCGGCGCCGATGGGGTGGCCCTGGGTATCGAACTGCAGCTGGTAGACGACGAAGAACTCCTCGCGTTCCAGGGCAAGACGCAGGTCGCGCTTCAGCTCGTTGCGGTACTCCAGGGTGGCCTGAACATCCGGATCGTAGAAAAAGATCGCATTTCGCCCTGACTTCTTGGCCTGGTGGCAGGCGGCGTCGGCATACTTGAACAGCGCTTCCGTGCTGTCTTCCTCGCCACGGAACATGGCGACCCCCAGGCTGGCGGAAATGAAGATCTGCTTTTCATCGATGCTGAATGGCTGCGTCAGGCAATGACGCAGCCGATCGGCGAACGCTTCGGCATCGGTAGCGGCCTGCTTGTAGCGGGTCGAGAGCGAGTCGAGGATCAGCACGAATTCGTCGCCGCCCAGCCGACCTACCGTACAGCCTTCCAGCTTGTGCGTTTCCAGGCGCTGAGCCACCTTTCGCAGCAGCCGGTCGCCGGTGCCATGGCCATAGCTGTCGTTGACGCTCTGGAACAGGTCGAGGTCAAGATAGATCAACGCGCCGTAGGCCCGGGTGCGATTGCTCAGCTGCAGCGCATGGTCAAGCTGTTCGGCCATCATGCGCCAGTTGGGCAGGGCGGTCAGGCTATCGAAGTAGGTCAACCGGTGCAGTGACTCTTCCGCCAATCGGCGCTGCTTCTCGCTCTCGCGCAGCTGCAGCAGGGCTGTGGCAATAGGGCGTAGCTCACCTCGGGTGTCATCAGCCATGGCCTGGAGACTCTCCAACTCGGGCATGCCGTCGCGCTTCTTGGTCAGTCCCACGATGGCATTGGCCAGTATCAGCAGGTTGCGATTCAGCCGTCTGGCAGAAAGGATGGCGACGCCGAGCAGTATCAGTAGCGCTATCCCTGCATAAAAGCCCAGGCGATTGAAATGGCGGAGCTGGGCTGCATGGGAATCGCTGCTGCGCTGGGCGGCGCGTTCCGCCAGCGCGGCGGAGAAATGATGGGCCAGGCTGGAAAAGCGAATGAACTGGCCCTGGGCTGCCATCATGTAGTGCTGTGCGGTGTTGGCATCGATGGTGGCGCTATCGCTGGCCATGATGATGAAGCGACGATACTCACCAAATGCCCCGAGCATGGCCGCGGCGCTGCCGTGATTCAGGTCAACCAGCAGCGGGGATTCGCTGAGTTCGGTCACTTGCTGGCCGAGGTCAGCCAGCGCATTCACGAAAGCGGAGTGCCGCCGGTAGCGGGCCAGGGCATCAAGCTCGCCGGCATGGGCCAGGTCCAGGGTTTCGATGACCTCGGCATGCAGCTGAGCCAGCGCGCGCTCGTATTCAGCGGCCTGTTGAAGGGTATTGAGATCGGCCAGTTGGCGGCTGTGATTCTGCCCGATTTGCTCTTGCAGCCCTGACATGGCCACATAGGCAAGAAGCAGGGCCGGGGCCAGCACCAGCATTGTCGGCAACAGGAATAGCGTGGTCAGGCGTCGGCCCGGCTTCATCCCCAACCTCCCCGCTCAAGGTTCTGGCTTCATCAGCTCCGGCCACTGGTCGGGTTGGATGGAAGCGCGGTAGAGAAAGTCGCCGTTACCTTGGGGCAAGAAGATGACCAGGGTGCCTTCCGGGGGAAAGTAATCCATCAGGTCGGCCAGGTTGGGGCCATGTGCTACCACGACGCGGTTGGCACCTGCGGCGACGGGCTTGCTCAGCAGTTCGCGCGTACGCGCAATCACTGGCGCTTTTTCGCTGTCGGTCATGGCAGCGGTGTATTGCAGGTAGTGGTCGGCTTCGAGGCGCACGGAGGGGAAGACCGCACGGGCGGTGTCCAGTGCCCGGCAGAAGGGGCTGACGCGGATGGGCTCGTGAAGAGGCCAGTCGAAATGCGCAAGCTGTTCGGACAGCACCGCTATGAGCTGCCTGCCTTCAGCGGACAGGGGACGTTGGGTGGTGCAATCGGCGAGGTCTACCGGCACCTGATCAGGCACACCGGCGTCCGTGGGACCATGGCGCAGGTAAAGGACATGGCCGCCTTGATAGAGCGCTGCCAGCAGATGCTCGCTTGGCAGCTGGGGCGTGTGCGCCACCGCATGCGCATCGAAAAGAAGCGTCAGCCCGACAAGAGCGGTCAGGTGCCGCCAACGGGTCGCGTGCCGATGAGTCTTCTTGTGATGGGTCGCCACGACTTTACCTACATAACATTCGCATTAAGCGAATAATGCCATGCAGCATGACGACGCCACCAGTACCTCGTTAGTCGACCTAATAGCTTCCTTGTTTGTCATGATGATGACCTGGTACTGCCTGCTCAGGTACGGCGATGCTGGCAGCGTCCCCCGGCCCAGGTTTCCAGAATGCTGCGGTCGTCGCCCAGCATCATCAGGGCGAACAGCCGCTCGCCGAGGGTCTTGCAACGCGCGTGACGCCGCCCAAGCAGCGGTGAGCCGTCGGGGTCGATCACGACGAAGTCGGCTTCCATGCCGGGGGCGAGGCGGCCGATCTTGTCGTCCAGCGAGAGCGCCTTGGCGTTGCCCAGGGTGAGGCCGTATAGGCCTTGCCAGGCGGTGAGCGGCTGGCCGCGCAGTTGGCCTACCTGATAGCCGGCCTTGAGCGTGGCGAGGCCGGAGAGATCGGTACCGCCGCCGATGTCGCTGGCGTAGGTGATGTTGAGGCCGACCTCGCGTGCCGCCAGGCGGTCGAACAGGCCGCTGCCGAGGAACATGTTGGAGCTGGGGCAGAAGGCGATGTTGGCGCCGCGCTCGGCCAGCCTGCCACGCATCTCCTGGTCGAGGTGTATGCCGTGCGCGAAGGTGCTGCGCGGGCCGACCAGGCCGGACTGCTCGTAGACTTCGAGATAGTCGCGGCTCTCGGGGAACAGCTCGGCCACCCAGTCGAGTTCGCCGGGGTTCTCGGAGAGGTGGGTCTGCAGCCACAGGCTCGGGTCGTTGCGCAGCAGGCCGCCGGTGGCGTCGAGCTGCTGGCGGGTGGAGGTCGGCGCGAAGCGCGGAGTCAGGCTGTAGCCCAGGCGCGCGGTGCCGTGCCACTCGGCGATCAGCCGCTCGGTGTCGCGAATGCCGCCGTAGGTGTCGTCGCACAGCGCTTCGGGGGCGTTGCGGTCCATCAGCACCTTGCCGGCCAGCATGCGCAGGTCGCGCTCGCGGCAGGCCGAGAAGAAGGCTTCCACCGAGGTGGGGTGGCTGGAGCAGAACACCTGGGCGGTGGTGGTGCCGACCCGCAGCATCTCGTCGAGGAAGGCGTTGGAGATCACCTCGGCCCGCTCGCGCTGGGCGAAGCCGCACTCTTCGGGGAAGGTGTACTCGTTCAGCCAGTCCAGCAGCTGACGCCCGTAGGAGGCCATGATCTCCAACTGCACGTAGTGCACGTGGCTGTCGATGAAGCCGGGCATCACCAGCTTGCCGCGATGATCCACCGTCTCGATGCCTTCGGGCAGGCGTGGCGCCAGCGCTGCGTAGTCGTCGATGGCCTTGATGCGGCCGTTCTCCAGCCACAGCGCGCCGTCGGCGTAATGGCGCACGCTGCCTTCGGCGGGGCTGTCGCCTTCGCCGGGATCGGCATCGAAGCTCAGCAGTTCGGCGCGTATCACGCGGGAGTCGTTGTTCGTCATGTCTGGGGCTCGTTATCCATTGAAGCTTGAGCTTGTCTGAGCATGGCACAGGAGCGGCCGGTGGCAGGTCGTAGCGAAGGTCATTTGCCATGGATGGCAAATGTAGCGCCCATGGAAGGGTTCACAGCGCCTTCGCGGAGGCCTGCCAGCGGCAAAGCTCCCGCCGGATAAAATTGCTAGTCGAATATTCGGCGCAGCTCGGCCGGCTCCAGGCCACGCTGGTCGGCGCGTTCGGCATTGCCCACCATCGGCAGCAGCTCGGCCAGGGCGGCGATGGCGATGGCGTAGGGCGTCTTGTCGCCGCCTCGGGCCGGTTCGCCATTTGCGTCCCTGGTCATGCCGATGGGGCAGCGCACCCGGGCCAGGGCCGCGTCGTCGTGGCCGGCATCGGTGAGCCGCGAACGGAAGCTGGCCCACTTGCTCTTGGAGCCGATCAAGCCGATGGAGGCGATGTCGTCCCGCTGGAGCAGGGCG
The DNA here is from genome assembly GCF_052439355.1 of Halomonas sp. E19. NCBI lineage: Bacteria > Pseudomonadati > Pseudomonadota > Gammaproteobacteria > Oceanospirillales > Halomonadaceae > Halomonas > Halomonas sp. E19. The sequence goes on from NZ_JBNFWU010000001.1 coordinate 1,274,852, forward strand.
TCGACCAGGGCGCGATCCTCGGCGTGGTCGTGGGTCAGCACCAGCGCGTGGCTGCCTGCGGGCAGTGCCGCCACGGCAGCCTGCGGGTCCGGCGCGTGACGGCAGGCCAGGCGTGGTTGTTCCGTGGTCCAGGCCGGGAATACGCCCTCACGGCTGTCGTGCCACAGCACCCGCCAGGGCAGCGGGGCGGCCAGGCGTACCAGTTCGTTGCCGACGTGGCCGGCACCGAAGATGGCAAGCGTAGCCGCGCTGCCGGGGAACACCTCCAGCAGCACGTTGACGAAGCCGCCGCAGCACTGGCCGCTGCGCCCGCCCAGGGCGAAGGCTTCGAGGCTCATGCCGGCGTCGCCCTGTGCCAGCTTCTCGCGGGCGGCGTCGATCACCTGGAACTCGAAGGTGCCGCCACCCAGGGTGTCGAACACGTCGCTCTCGCTGATCACCATGCGCGCGCCGGGCTCGCGGGGCGTGGAGCCGGCGCTGGTCACCACGGTGGCCAGCGCGTGGGCAGCCCTCGCGCTGCAGTCGGTGCAGCGCTTCGTGCCAGGGAGTGGGCCGTGGCGCGTTCATTACGGCGCGCCTCGTTCCAGCCGCGCGCTGTCGTAGCGGCTACGCAGCTCCTCGGCGGCCAGCAGCACCCGCTCCGGCGTGGCCGGGGTGTCGAGTCGCGGCGCTTCGGCGTAGTCGGCCAGGCTGGCCAGGGCGTCGCGCAGCGCCGACCACACCGCCATGCCGAGCATGAAGGGCGGCTCGCCCACTGCCTTGGAGCGATAGATGCTGGCCATGGAGTTGGGGTGGCCCTCCATCAGCTTGACGTTGAACACCGGCGGCAGATCGCCATAGGTCGGGATCTTGTAGGTGGCGGGGCCGTCGGAGATCAGCCGGCCGGCCTCGTTCCACTTCAGCTCCTCGCTGGTCAGCCAGCCCATGCCCTGAATGAAGCCGCCTTCCACCTGGCCGATGTCGATGGCCGGGTTCAGCGAGTCGCCCACGTCGTGCAGGATGTCGACCCGCTCGACCTGGTACTCGCCGCTCAGGGTGTCGACGCTCACTTCCGCCACAGCGGCGCCGAAGGCGTAGTAGTAGAAGGGGCGGCCCTGGCCGACGTTGCGGTCGTAGTGGATCAGCGGCGTGGCGTAGAAGCCCTTCTCGGAGAGCGAGATGCGGTTGAGGTAAGCGGACTGGACCAGCTCGCCCCAGGGAATGCGCTGCTCGCTCTCGCCGTGGCCCGCCACCAGGTGGCCGGCTTCCATACGCATCTCTTCGCGGTCGAGCCCCTGATCCTTGTAGAGGTGCTCATGGGCGAAGTCGAACAGGCGCTGCTTGAGCTTCACGCAGGCGTCGCGGGCGGCCTGGCCGTTGAGGTCGGCGCCGCTGGAGGCCGCGGTGGGTGAGGTGTTGGGCACCTTGTCGGTGCGGGTGGCGGTGATGCGCACCTCGTCGACGTCGAGCCCCAGCTCGCGGGCCACCACCTGGCAGATCTTGGTGTGCAGGCCCTGGCCCATCTCGGTGCCGCCGTGATTGATCATCACGCTGCCGTCGGTATAGACGTGCAGCAGGGCACCGGCCTGGTTGAGGTGCTTGGCGGTGAAGGAGATGCCGAACTTCACCGGGGTGAGCGCCAGGCCGCGCTTGATGATCGGACTCTCGGCGTTGAACTCGGTGATGGCACGCCGCCGCGCCCAGTACTCGCTGCTGGTCTCCAACTGCTCGACCAGCTCGCGCAGCAGCTTGATCTGATCCACCTGCTGGCCGTAGTGGGTGGTCTGCCGGCCGGGGCGGTAGAAGTTGCGCTTGCGCACCGTCAGCGGGTCTTCGCCGATGCGCCGGGCGATGTCGTCCATCGCCGCTTCGATCACCATCATGCCCTGGGGGCCGCCGAAGCCGCGGAAGGCGGTGTTGGAGGCGGTGTGGGTGCGGGCGCGGTGGCCGGTCACCCGGGCTTCGCCCAGGGAGTAGGCGTTATCGCTGTGGAACATGGCGCGGTCGACGATGGCGTCCGAGAGATCGGGGAGTAGCCGCAGTCGCCGATCACGGTGATCTCGCCGCCCTGGATCACGCCCTGCTCATCCACGCCGAGGCGGTAGCGGTTGTGGAACGGGTGGCGCTTGCCGGTAGCGCGCATGTCGTCGGCGCGGGGCAGGCGTACGCGGGTGGTACGGCCGGTGCGCCGGGCGATCAGCGCGGCGATGCAGGCCCAGGGCGAGGCCTGGGTCTCCTTGCCGCCGAAGCCGCCGCCCATGCGGCGCACTTCCACGGTCACGGCGTGGAACGGAATGCCGAGCACCTCGGCCACCAGCTTCTGGGTCTCGCTGGGGTGCTGGTTGGAGGTATGCACGATCACGCCTTCGTCTTCGGTTGGCTGCACCAGGCAGGCCTGACCTTCCAGATAGAAGTGCTCCTGACCGCCGACGAACTGCTCCGCCTCGACCACGTGGGCGGCGCTGGCCAGGGCCTGTTCCCAATCGCCGCTCTGCTGCACGTGGGTGGGGCGCACGAATTCGCCGCGCTCGGCGGCGGCCACCGGATCGAGGCAGGCCGGCTGCTCGTCGATCTCGGCGATGCCCTGGGCCAGCGCCGTGTTCACCGCCTCGCGAGCGGCGCGATGGCTCTCGGCGGCCACGGCGAACAGCACCTGACCGACGTAGCTGATCTCCTCCTCGACGAAGATCGGATCGCCCGGGAACACGGGGCCGATATCGGTGTGTCCCGGCACGTCGTGGAAGCCGACCACGTCGACCACGCCGGGCATGCTGCGCACCTTGTCCAGGTCGAGCCGGGTCAGCCGGCCATGGGCGACGGGCGAGAGCGCCAGCGCCACGTGCAGGGCATCAGCCGGTGCCTTGAGGTCGTCGATATAGGCGGCGCGGCCGGTCACGTGCTTGATCGCGCTCTCGTGGGCGCGAGAGTGCGGATGCGTGCCCGGCGTGACGGTATCGCGGGCCAGCGGGCTGGCACCTTGAATGCGGCCTTCTAGCTCCTCGCGCGCCACGGCGGAGTCCGCGCTCATGTCGTCGGCATTTTTCTTCAGCTTAGTGAGCGTACGCATGGAGCATCACCTCCCGGGGGCTGTCGGTGTCGGCCTGGGCGATCGAAAGGCGCAGGCGCTCGAGCAGGTTGGCGGCGGAGAGCCGGCGGTAGTGAGCGCTGCCACGCACGTCGCTCATGGGCTGGAAGTCGTTCGACAGGGCCTCGCGAGCCGCCTGGAAGGCCTCCAGGTCCGGCGCCTTGCCTTCCAGGGCCGCTTCCGCATTGGCGGCCCGCTTGGGGATGGCCGCCATGCCGCCGAAGGCGAGTCGCACATCTCGCATCACGCCGTTCTCCAGGCGGTAGGCGAAGGCGCCCAGCACCGCCGAGATGTCGTCCTCACGACGTTTGGACAGCTTCCACACCTTGAGAGTTTGGCCCGCCTCGGGGTGGGGCAGGAAGATCGCGCGAATGGCTTCGCCCTCACGCAGCGCGGTGCGCTTGTAGTCGAGGAAGAAGTCGTCCAGCGGCAATTCACGCTCACCCTCGGGGCCGACCAGGCGCAGACGCGAGCCCAGCGCCAGCAGCACCGGCGGGGTGTCGCCGATGGGCGAGGCGTTGGCGACGTTGCCGCCCAGGGTGCCGCGGTTGCGCACCTGCTGGGAGCCGAGGCGGTGCAGCAGGTGGGCGAAGGCGTCGTAGTGCGCTTCCAGCAGCGGTTCGAGACGCGAGTAGGTGACGGCGGCGCCGATCCACCAGCCGCTGCGGCCGTCTTCCAGCGTGGCATCGTCGATGTCGTTGAGTTCGGCGACCCGGGTCACGTCGATGACGTGCTCGAAGCGCGCCAGGCGCTGGGTCGATTCGAGCCACAGGTCGGTGGCACCGGCGACGAGCCGCGCCTTGGGGTGCCGCTTCAGGCAATCGGTGAGTGCTGCAAGCGTGGTGGGCTGCAGGAAGGCGGCGTCGTTATCGGCCGCCTTCGCCTCATTCTTGGGCTCTGCTGGCTGGGTCTCTGCGGCGGCATCGAGCCACAGCGGGCGATTCTCGGGATGCTGGTTCATGCTCAGGGCGGCATCGCGGATCGGGCGATAACCGGTGCAGCGGCACAGGTTGCCGCCCAGCGCGGCTTCCAGGCGCTGCGGCGTGAGGGAGCGGGGTATGGCGCTGCTGTTCATGCAGGGTGAACAGCGACATCACGATGCCCGGCGTGCAGAAACCGCACTGGCTGCCATGACACGCGACCATGGCGGCCTGGGCGGGATGCAGCTTTTCGCCCTGGGCAAGACCCTCGACGGTGACCAGGTAGCGGCCGTTGAGCTGGTGCGCGGGCGTGATGCAGGCGTTGGCGCTGTGATAGCGCAGCTCGCCATTGGGGCCGGGTTCGCCGATGGCCACCGTGCAGGCGCCGCAGTCGCCCGAGGCGCAGCCCTCCTTGGTGCCGGTAGCGCCGAGCGTTTCGCGCAGCAGGTCGAGCACACTGGTTTCGGGCAGCGCCTCGCATTGGCGTGGCTGCCCATTGAGCAGAAAGTGGATCATCGTCTTGTCTCTTGTTGACCTTGTGATTCTAGACCTGACGGCCTGCGGGGAAGCGTAATAAGTCTTGTGTTGACCATGTGGTCAAGATGTCATCAGCTTGGGCCAGGATCCACTGTTTTGCAAGACCCGGTTGCCTGGTCGGGGTGCGCCGCGCCCGTTTTCTCCTAAAGCGCCATTGGCAGCGCGAAGGGGCTCAGGCACTCTTTGGCCTTCCCTTCGCACCAGGGTAGGTTCCGATGTCCGATATGTCTGAAACCGAGTCGCTGTGCCGCCCCAGTTCGGGTAGCGATGGCAACGGCGCCACGCGCAAGCGCAACGAGCGCGAGATACTCGAAGCCGCCGAGCGTGTCTTCGCCCAGTACGGCTATCGCGGGGCCAGCGTGCAGGCCATTGCCGAGGAGGCCGGGCTGCCCAAGTCCAACGTGCTCTATTACATGGGCAACAAGCGGGGCCTCTACGTGCGGCTGCTGGAGCGCATGATGGCGCGCTGGAACGCCCTGCTCGACGATATCAGCGTGGAGGACGACCCGGCTGAGGTGCTCGAAGCCTTCATTCGCAGCAAGATGGAACTCTCGCAGCGTCACCCCGAAGGTTCACGCCTCTTCGCCGCGGAGATCCTCGGCGGCGCCCCGTTCCTGCAGGACTACCTGCGCGGTGGGCTGCGCGAGTGGGTGCAAACCCGAGCCAAGGTCTTCGAACAGTGGGCCGAGCGCGGGCTGATGGATCCGGTCGATCCGGTGTGGCTGATCTTCCTGATCTGGTCGGCCACCCAGCACTACGCCGACTTCCAGGCCCAGGTGCTCGGCATCACTGGAAAGGAGGAGCTCAGTGACGCCGACCTGGAGCGGATCACCCGCTTCCTGACCCAGGTGATCCTCAAGGGGTGTGGGGTCAAGCCTCCTTCGGCAACGCCAGGCTGATCGCCACCGTCGCCAAGAGCATGGCGCTTGACACCCACAGCGTGGCGCTGAGGCCGCCGGTCATGTAGAGCCAGCCGGAGAGCAGGGTGCCGATCAGCCGGCCCATGGCGTTGGCCATGTAGTAGAAGCCCACGTCCAGCGAGACCCCGTCCGAGCGCGCCATGCGCACGATCAGGAAGCTGTGCAGGCTGGAGTTCACCGCGAACACCGCGCCGAACAGCAACAGCCCGCCCAGCAGTACCACGTGCGGCTGCCATTCCCACTGAAGGCCGAGCGCGATCAATGCCGGTAGCGCCGCCAGCGCCGCGGCCCAGGCGATGGCGGCGCTGCGGCCCGCCGTACGCCCGGTGATGCGTGGCGCCACCGCCTGCACCGCCCCGTAGCCGATCACCCACAGCGCCAGAAAGCCGCCGACCCGCCAATGGTCCCAGCCGAACTGGGTGGCGAGGAACACCGGCAGCGCCACCACGAACCACACGTCGCGGGCGCCGAACAGGAACATGCGCGCCGCCGAGAGAATGTTGATCGCCCGGCTCTTGGAGAGGATCTCGCGGAACTTGGGCTTGGCCTTGGCGCGGCCCAGGTCGGCGTCGAGGCGCAGCAGCGAGAGGCCGAGCACGCCGGCGAGCATCAGCGCCATGGCCAGTATCGCCCCTGGAAGCCGATCAGCGTGAGCAGCAGCCCGCCGAGAAAGAAGCCCACTCCCTTGAGCGCGTTCTTCGAGCCGGTGAGCAGCGCCACCCAGCGGTAGAGCGAGGTGTGTCCTGAGTCGCCCGCCGGCACCAGCCCCTTGATCGCGCTCTTGGCGCTCATCTTGTTGAGGTCCTTGGCGATGCCCGAGAGCGCCTGGGCCGCCATCACCCAGGGCACCGTGAGCCAGGCCGTGGGAAGGAGCAGCATGGCCAGGGCGACGATCTGCAGGCCCAGCCCCAGGTTCATGGTGCGGTTGAGCCCCAGCCGCGCACCCAGCCAGCCGCCCACCAGGTTGGTCACCACGCCGAAGAACTCGTAGAACAGGAACAGCAGCGCCACTTCCAGCGCCGAATAGCCAAGCTGGTGGAAGTAGAGCACCACCAGCATGCGCAGGGCGCCGTCGGTGAGCGTGAAGCCCCAATAGTTGCCGGTCACCAGCAGGTACTGGCGCACCTCGCGGGGCAGGGCGGCAACGCGGGCGATCATTCCTTGTTGCTCTCCACCCCGGTGGCGTTCCCCACCTTGGCGGCCAGCTCCGCGGTCCGGCAGGCGTAGCCGTACTCGTTGTCGTACCAGGCGTAGAGCTTCACCTGGGTGCCGGCGACCACCATGGTGGAGAGGGCGTCGACGATGGAGCTGCGCGGGTCGGAGCGATAGTCGATGGAGACCAGCGGGCGCTCCTCATAGCCCAGGATACCGGCAAGCTCGCCCTCGGTGGCCTCCTTGAGCAGGGCATTCACTTCTTCCACGGTGGTCTCGCGTTCGACCTCGAAGACCACATCGGTGAGCGAGGCATTGGCCAGCGGGACCCGCACGGCGTGGCCGTTGAGCTTGCCGGTGAGCTCCGGGAAGATCGCGGTGATCGCCTTGGCCGAGCCGGTGGTCGTCGGAATCAGGCTCATGCCGCAGGCCGGGCACGACGTAAATCCTTGTGTGGGCTATCCAGGATCACCTGGGTGTTGGTGATGTCGTGGATGGTGGTCATCGAGCCGTGCCGGATGCCGAGCTTTTCATGAATCACCTTGACCACAGGTGCCAGGCAGTTGGTCGTGCAGCTCGCGGCGGTGACGATACGGTGCTTGGCCGGGTCGAACAGATGATCATTGACCCCCAGCACGACGTTGAGCACGCCCTCCTCCTTGACCGGGGCACTGACGACCACGCGCCTCACGCCTTGGTCCAGGTAGCCCTGGAGCTTGGCGCTGCTCTTCATCTTGCCCGAGCACTCGATCACCACGTCGCAGTCGGACCAGTCGGTGTCGGCGATCTCGCGATTGGTGCTGAAGGCGATGCGCTTGCCGGCCACTTCGATGGCGTCCTCGGTCGACGTGATATCATCGCCGCCGCCGCTCCACTGGCCGTGTACCGAGTCGAACTGCAGCAGGTGGGCGAAGGTGGCGGCGTCGCCGCCCGGGTCGTTGATGCGCACGAACTCGAGGTCCGGGTGGGTCCAGCCGGCGCGCAGCGCCAAGCGACCGATGCGACCGAAACCGTTGATGCCGATGCGTAGGGTCATGTCGGGGCTCTCGTGTCTGTAGAGAAAGTCGTGAGTGAATGTCGGGTGGCGAAATATATGGCAAATCGTATATGAAGCGAGATGACAATTCGATGACGCCCGGCGGCGAACTGCCCATCGATGCCCAGCTGTCGGCGATTCGCCAGGCGCTGGCCGCGCATTCCCGCGTGCTGCTCGTCGCCGAACCCGGGGCGGGCAAGACCACCCGGGTGCCGCTGGCGCTGCTGAACGAGGCCTGGTGCCTGGGTGAGCGCGGCGCAGCCCGCCTGCTGCTGCTGGAGCCGCGGCGGGTGGCCGCGCGCCTGGCCGCCGGCTTCATGGCGGAAAGCCTGGGTCAAAGAGTCGGCGAGACCGTGGGCTACCGCATGCGCGGCGAGAGCCGGGTGGGGCCCAGCACGCGGCTCGAGGTGGTCACCCAGGGGTGCTGACGCGGATGCTGCAGGACGACCCGCTGCTCGAAGGGGTGAGCGGCATCGTCTTCGACGAGTTTCACGAGCGCAGCCTGGAGGCCGACCTGGGACTGGCCCTGGCGCTGGATGCCCAGTCGGTGCGTGACGATCTGCGCCTGTTGGTGATGTCGGCCACCCTCGACGTCGAGGCGCTGCTCGGCGTGCTCGGCGAAGCCACGCCGCTGCTCGAAAGCCAGGGGCGAAGCTTCCCGGTGGAGACTCGTTATCGTCCGCTCAGCTTTCGCTCCAACTCCAACTCCAACTCTAGCTCCAGCTCTCGCGACGATGCCGCAAGCCAGCAGGCGATAGCGGTAGGGGAGGCCCTTGCCCTGAGCGAAGGCGATGCCCTGGTGTTCCTGCCCGGGGTGGCCGAGATCCGCCGCCTGGCGAGGAGCTGGCCAGCCGTCGGCCCGAACTGGCGGTGCGCGAGCTGCACGGGCGGCTGCCGCTGGAGGAGCAGCGCCGCGCCTTGAAGCCCGAGCCCGACGGTCGGCGGCGCGTGGTGCTCTCCACTGCCATCGCCGAATCCAGCGTCACCGTGGATGGCGTACGCATCGTCATCGATGCCGGTCAGGAGCGGGTGCCGGTGTTCCAGCCGCGCAGCGGGCTCAGCCGGCTGGAGACCCGTCGCGTCAACCGTGCCAGCGCCGACCAGCGCCGTGGCCGGGCCGGGCGTCAGGGGCCGGGGCTTTGCCTGCGCCTGTGGGCCGAGGAGCAGCCGCTGCCGGCTCACGGCGAGCCCGAGATGCTGCAGGCCGATCTCGCTCCGCTGGCCTTCGAGCTGGCCCGCTGGGGCATCGTCGACCCGGCCGGGCTGGCCTGGATCACGCCGCCGCCCGTCGGGGCGCTGGCGGCGGGGCGGCGCTTGCTGCAGCGGCTCGGCCTGATGGATGAGGGCTTCCTGCTCACCGAGCTGGGTCGAAGCTGCGTACGCTGGCCCACCCATCCGCGCCTGGCGGCGATGCTGGCGCGTGCCGGCGAGCTCGACGCCGCGCCGCTGGCCTGTGCCCTGGTGGCGACGTTGGAGGGGCGCGATCTCGACGGCGAACAGGACCTGGAGCGCACGCTGCAGGCCCGCTTGGCGCAGCCCACCGCTCACCGTCAATGGCAGCGCGAGGCCCAGCGCCTGGCGCGGATTGGCGGCGTGGGCTTGGAGGTCTCGAGCCTGGCGCCGCTGGGGAGCTGCTGGCGCTGGCCTATCCGGACCGCGTCGCGCAGCGTATCCAGCACGATGCCGGGCCGGGTCGCTTCCGCCTGGCCTCCGGCGGACTGGCGACCCTGCCCGAGCGCCATCCACTGGCCCATGCCGAGCTGCTGGTGGCCGCCGAGCTGGACGGCCAGGCCAGCGGTGCGCGCATCTTCCGCGGCGTGGCCATCGAGCGAGCGCGGCTCGAGGCGCTGTTTCCCGAAACACAAGAGTGGCGGGCGAGCCTGGAGTGGTCGGAGGAGCAGGGGCGCCTGATCGGCGAGCAGGTACGCGGCCTGGGGGCGGTGGTGCTCGAGCGCAAGCCGCTGCAGTCGCTGCCGCCGGAGGCGGTGCGCCAGGCGCTGCTCGACGCCCTGCGCCGGCGCGGCGAGCTGCCCTTCGACGACAGCGCCGAGCAGCTGCGCGGCAGGGCAGCGCTGCTGCGCCAGGCGTTGGGCTCTCGGGGGATCAAGACTGTGAGGATGAGCAGGATTGGCCCGACTGGTCGCTGCCGGCGCTGCTCGACGAGCTCGACGCCTGGCTGGGGCCGCACCTCGACGGCGTCAGAAGCCTCGACGCGGTGGCGCGGCTGCCGCTGGGCCGCTTTCTGCTCGACAGTCTCGACTGGTCGCTGCGCAGCCGCCTCGATGCGCTGGCGCCGGAGCGTCTCGAAGTGCCCAGCGGCTCGCAGATACGCCTCGACTACACGCCGTGCCTGGAGGGGCGGCCACCGGTGCTGGCGGTGAAGCTGCAGGAGACCTTCGGCTGGCGGGAGTCGCCGCGTGTCGCCGAGGGGCGTGTCGCCGTGTTGCTGCACCTGCTGTCGCCGGCCCGGCGCCCGCTGCAGGTCACCGCGGATCTCGCCAGCTTCTGGGCCAACGGCTACCCCGATGTGCGCAAGGAGATGCGCGGCCGCTACCCCAAGCACCCCTGGCCCGTGGACCCCACCACCGCCGAGGCCACTGCGCGGACCAAGCGACGCTGAGGCTCGGTTCCAGGCCTGCCGCCGTCGTCATTATCCCAGCAGGGCGCCGGCGGCCATGCCGAGCGCCATGACACCGAGTGCAATGCCAAACGCCGGCCAGGGCATCAGCCACGCCTCGCCCCGCTTTAGCCGCCAGGCCAGCCGGATCAGCGTGCGTTCGCCCTTGGCGCCCAGGCGCAGTTGCAGGCGCCGGAGCTTCAGGCTCGGTCGGAAGCGCTGGCCCATTCGCGCCAGCAGCAGCACCCCCAGCGCCAGCAGCGGCGCGATGGCCGCCGAAGCCAGGGCATAGCCGGGAGTTTCGGTGAGCGGCATTTGCCAGTGCCAAGCCCAAGCCAGCAGCACGGGAAGCGCGCCGAGCAGCCACCAGGCGATCCACAGCCAGGCCGGCACCGCCAGGGTCTGCTGCTCGGGGACGTACGATGCAGGCGCCAGAACAGCCGCAGCATCAGCAGCGTGGTCGCCAGGCCGGCACCGAACAGCGGCCAGGCGGGCCAGCCACTGGCGTGGAACGCCGACTCCATCGCCGCCTTCACCAGCGCGCCGCCGCCTGGCGGCACGCCGGCAAGGGCGGCCGCAGGAAGCACCAGGCCCCACAGCGCCCGCCGACGGTCGCGCCCCTGCAGGCGGTTGGCCATGCCTGCCCCGAGAAACAGCGCGGCCTTGGCCAGCGCGTGAGTGGCGGCCAGCAGCAGAAGTGCCGCCATGGCGGCCTGGGTTGCCCTGGCCTGCAGCACCAGCCCCAGCAGGGCGGTGAGCAACCCCATCTGGCTGACGCTCGACCAGGCGAGAATCGCCTTGGTATGGGTGTGGAACACGCCGCGCAGCGCACCATAGAACGCCGCGGCGAAGCCCAGCACCACCAGCGGCGCGCCCCAGCCGGGTGTCGCTTCCCCCAGGGCAGCAGGCGCAGCGCCCCGAGCAGGCCGAGCTTGATCATCAGCCCCGACAGGATGGCACTGGCCATGGGCGGCGCGACGGGGTGTGCCACGGGCAGCCAGGCGTGTACACCGAGAACACCGGCCTTGATGGCCAGCCCCAGGCCAAGGCTCGTCAGTGCGAGCGGCGAAAGTGCCTCACTGCCGAGCTGGCTGAACCGCAGGTCGCGGCTCTCGTTGGCGATCAAGGCCAGGCCCAGCAGCATGGCCACTTCAGCCAGCAGCATCATTCCCAGGTAGCCAGCGCCGGCCAGGCGTGCCGCCCGGTGACCGTCGTGTTGCACCATGGCCCAGCCCAGCAGGCTTAGCAGCGCGGCGCCGGTATAGAAGGTGAGCAGGTCGTCGGCGAGGAGCGCCATGACATGCACCGCCGCACCCAGCAGCAGGAGACCCAGCAGGCGATTCGCCGCCGGGAAGGTGGCGCGCCAGTAGCGGGTGGCCAGGATCACGAGCGGCCAGACGACCAGGGCAGGGGCGAGGAAGGCAAGCCCGATCGAGTCGAGGCGCAGGCCGTGAAGGCCCGCCTGCCCTCGGCCCAGCAGCACTAGCCCCCAGACCCAGGCCAGGGCGGCCAGCCCCAGCGCCAGCACGGCCAGGTGGCGGGAGGTGCGATTGGCACCGGCTGGGGTGGCCTGCGTTGCCGGGCGCCTGGGCAGGGGCATAGCCCGATATCGAACAGCCGCCACAGGCAGGCGGCGGTAAAGAACGTGCCGAGCAGCACCGCCGCCGAGATGGCGACGCTGCCGCTTTCCAGCGATGCCTGCAGTAGCCACCACTTGCCGACGAAGCCACCCGTCGGCGGGATGCCCAGCAGGCTGGCCCCGGCCAGGGCCATGGCCAGCCAGGCCATCGGCAGGTGCTGGGCGCTGCCGGCCAGGCGGCTCATCCGGTCGTGCCCATGCGCCGCGATGATGGCACCGGCGGCCAGGAACAGCGCGCCCTTGGCCAGGCCGTGGGCCAGCAGCACCTGCAGCGCGCCGTCGAAGGCCAGGCCCTGCGGCGCCAGCGTCGGGGTCGAGCGGGTGGGACCTGGCAGGCTCAGCATCAGCAGGGCATAGCCGCTCTGCGACAGCGTCGACCAGGCGATCAGCAATTTCAGACGGGTCTGCAGGGCGGCCTGAATACCGCCCCAGGCCAGGGCGACGGCGCCGGTCAGCCCCAGCCAGTGGGTCTGCAGGCTGTGCAATATCGCGAACGGCCCCAGCCAGAGTCGCCAGGTCAAGAACAGCGTGACCGCGACGACCACCGCCGACAGCATGGCGCTGACCGGCGCCTGGGCCCGGGCATGCGCGGCAGGAAGCCAGGTGTGCAGCGGAACCATGGCCGACTTGATCAGCAGGCCCAGCGTCATCAGGGTGGCGGCCAGCCGGAGGGTGGAGTCGTCCTGCACGGCCTGGCTCAGCAGGGCGATATCGAGGCGGCCCGTCTGTCCATAGAGCAGGGCCACGCCCAGCAGGAACAGCAGCGACGCCAGCAGCGATGCCAGCAGGTAGCGCAGTGCCGCCGCGCCATAGGGTCGCCCGGCGAACGCGCCACCAGACCGACCCCCGCCAGGGTGACCAATTCCAGGGTGACGTAGAGATTGAACAGGTCCTGCGACAGCAGCAGCGCATTCAGGCCGGCCCACAGCAGCCACCACAGCGGCCACAGGTAGCGGTCGTCGGCGCTGGCGCGATCCGCCAGCAGCGCCAGGCTGGCCGCGGCGGCCACGCACGCCGTCATGCCCAGCATCATCAGGGTGGGCAGATCCAGCTGCCAGGCAATGCCCAGGGCGGCGGCCAGTTGCCGAGCGCCAGCTGCAGCGCTTGCCCCTGAAGGGGCGCGCTGGCGAGCGTGGCCAGGCTGCCCAGGATCAGCGCCAGGCCCAGGCCCACCTGTTGCCGCGCGCCGAGCCAGCCGAGCACCGCCGTCAGCGCCAGGCACAGGGGCGCGACGACGATCAGCGCCAGCGCCACCGACTGGACTGGTGTCACCGCTTGGCCTCTTGCCGTCTGCGTACCTCGGCCCTGACCACCAGTGCCAGAGCGGCGGCGGTGGTGCTTACCGCCACGACGATGCCGGTCAGCACCATCACATGGGGAACCGGGTCGATGCCCGCGGGGGTCTTGGCCAGGCCCACCAGCAGCAGGAACACGGCGCTGGCCAGCACATTGAGTGCCAGGATACGGCGCAGCAGGTCGTGGGTCTGGAACAGCCCGACCACCGCCATGCCGCACAGCAGGGTCGCGATGAAGGTGTAGAAGGCGCTCATTGCCCGGGCTCCCCGTAGAGATAGAAAGCCATCAGCATCAGTGCGATGGAGAGTGCGGTGGCGATTTCGACGGCTACGATAAGCGCGGTCGCCAGTTGAATCGGCAAGGCCAGGAAGGTGCCGGTCAACAGCAGGCCGCCGAGCCCCACGGCGAGAAACAGTGCCAGGCCGGCGCACAGCAGCAGGCGCAGCAGCGGCTGCTTGGCCGGCCGATGGATCCAGGTGACGCCATTGGCCAACAGCAGCAGCACGCCGCCGGCGCCCATCACGGCGCCGGCAGGGAAGGCGCCGCCAGGCGCGTGTGAGCCACGCCACAGCAGGTAGACGGGCACCAGCAGGAAGAGCGGATGCAGCAGGCGCGACAGGGCGGGCAGGCCGGGCAGGGCAATGGCCGGGGCATAGGGGCGAAGTGCCGGCCCCAGCGACCAGATCAGCATGACGGCGCCCAGCATGACGGCTACTTCCAGCAGCGTATCGAGGGCGCGCAGGTTCAGCAGCACCGCAGTGACAGGGTGGCTGACGCCTGTCGCATCGAGTGCGCCGGTGACCTCCAGCGCCAGGCCGGGGCGAGGCAGAGAGTGGGCCACCCAGGCCAGCCAGCCAGCGCTGAGGCAGGCGGCGCCAAGCGCCATCCAGCGCAGGGGCGCTGCCAGCGGTGCGGGTGAGCTCCCAGGCTGGTGCCGGCCGGCAGCCGGCCTAGCGCGGTCAGCAGCAGTGCGCCGGTAACCCCGGCACCGACGGCGGCCTCGGCCAGGGCGATGTCCGGCGCCGAAAGGCGCACCCAGGCAAGTGCCATCAGCAGCTGAAACGCCATGAAGTGCACCACTGCCGCGAAGCGGCGGGACAGGAACAGTGCCTGCCAGCCCAGCCACAGCATGCCGGCTGCCAGCAGCGCGTCGAAGCCCCAGGCCAATGTTGTCACTTGCGCACTCCTTCCTCCTTCACGGCAGGCATCTCGTCGCCGCCCTGCCCGGATCCGGCGTCCGAGCTGGCGTGAGCCGAGGTGCGTGGAGTGATGCCGCAGGCCATGGCCGTCGAGGCGATCAGGGTGGCCCCGATGCCCGAGGCCGCCAGCATCAGCCCCCAGATCAGCAGCAGCTTGACCGCCTCGGCTAGGCCCTGTGCCTGCAGGGCCAGGCCCAGGCAGATCAGCCCCAGGCCCAGGTTGTCGGCCTTGGTCAGGGCGTGCAGCCGCGCGTAGACGTCGGGAAAGCGGATCAGCCCGAGGCTGCCGGCGAGGAAGAACAGCACCCCGGCACCGATCAACAGCTGTCCCACCACCCAAAGTGCGTCAGTCATGGCGTGCCTCCTCGCGGGTCTCGCCTTCCTCGCGCAGCAGCGTCCAGGTGCGGGTGACGAAGTTGGCCATGCCGATGGCGGCCAGCAGCGCGAACAGCAGCGCCACGTCGGTGAGCGGCGTGGCACCTTGGCTGCCCAGAAGCAGCAGCACGGCGATGGTGGACGTGGCGATCAGTTCGGCGGCCACCATACGGTCGGCGCTGGTGGGGCCTCGGTGGATGCGCCAGGCACCCACGCCGGCATTGGCCAGCAGCAGGCCGGCGGCAGCGAGATAGAGTGCGGTCATCGAGCCTCCTTTTCCGACGTGCGAGGGGCAGCGAACAGCGGGGCGACACGGCGCTCCAGCCGCTGCAGTGCGGTGGGAATGTGGTGGCGGTAATGCAGCACATGCACGTGCAGACGATCGTGCTCGATACGTACGCTGAGCGTGCCGGGAATCAGGTTGATCAGGCTGGCCATGAACAGCCGCCCGGGCCGTCCGGCAGCTGCTGCCAGCGGTGCTCGATCACGCGGGTATCTAGCTCGAGGGGCGGCGGCAGGCCAGGCAAGCAACCTCAATGCCGCCCTGCAGGCCGAGCCAGAGGGCAGCTGGCAGGAAGCGCAACCAGGCCAACGGCCTGAGCGGCCAGGTAGGAGCCGGCATCACCAGCGCCGCCACCACCACGGCGGGCAGCCCCCAGCGCCAGCCGTCAGGATCCCCGCCGCTGATGGCCCACCACAGCAGCGCCGGCAGCGCCAGGCGCCGGGCCCAGCGAGCGATGCTACTGGGTGGCGGCACTGGCCTGGTCGCGCTGACCGGACTTGGGTGTGCCGTGAGCGCTCCGCTTGCGCAGCACCCACTTCTCCAGCTCCACGATCAGGAACAGCGCCACGCTGGCGGCCAGGATCACCAGCCAGTGCAGGGCCCCAGGGCGGCACTGCCGAACACCGCCTGCATGAACGGCAGGTAGGTCCAGCCGAGCTGCAGCATCACCACCAAGCCGATGGCGAGCCACACGGGGCGACTGCCGAAGATGCCGCGCAGCGAGAGGGCGCTGTTGACCAGGAAGCGGCTGTTGATCAGGTAGGCCGCGCTGCCCATGACCAGCATGTTGACGGCGCCGGAGCGTGCCAGCTCCTCGCTGCCGCCCTGGACCTGCAGAATCCAGCTGAACATGCCGAACACGCCGATCAGCAGCAGGATCGAGACGAATACCACGCGCCAGAGCAGGAACAGGTCGAGCAGCGCGGCGGACGGGTCGCGCGGTTCGCGCCGCATGATGTCGTCCTCGCTCTTTTCGAAGGCGAGCGCCAGGCCCAGCGTGACCGCCACTACCATGTTGACCCACAGGGCCTGCAGCGGCGTGACCGGCAGCAGCGTGCCGCCCAGCACGGCGAGCATGATGGCCAGGCCCTGGCCGCCGTTGGTGGGCAAGATGAAGGTGACGGTCTTGCGGATGTTGTCGTAGACCTTGCGGCCCTCTTCGATGGCCCCGACGATAGTGGCGAAGTTGTCGTCGGCCAGCACCATCTCGGCGGCTTCCTTGGCCGCCTCGGTGCCCTGGATGCCCATGGCCACGCCGACGTCGGCCCGCTTGAGCGCCGGCCCGTCGTTGACGCCGTCGCCGGTCATGGCGCAGATGCCGCCCTGGGCCTGCATCGCCTTGACCAGGCGCAGCTTGTGCTCTGGGGCGGCGCGGGCGAAGACGTCGATCTCGAGAATGCACGACTCGAGCTCCTCATCGGACATCGCTTCGACCTCGCGCCCGGTCAGCGCCTTGTCGGTATGGGCGAAGCCGAGCTGTTCGGCGATGGCGCGCGCGGTCACGGCATGGTCGCCGGTCACCATCACCGGGCGAATCCCCGCCTCGAGACACTGCTTGACGGCTTCAATGGCGGCTTCGCGCGGCGGGTCGAGCAGGCCGACCAGGCCGAGCAGCACCAGCCCTTCTTCCGCGTCGGCATCGTCGAGTTCCCCGAGAGGGCATCGGCGTCCTTCTCCGCCAGCGCCAGCACGCGCAGGCCGCGAGACGAGAGCGCATGGATGCGCTCCTCCCACTCGGCTGGGTCGAGCTCCTGGTCGCCATCCGCAGTGCGTACCTTGTGGCACATCTCCAGCAGCCGATCCGGGGCGCCCTTCACCAGCAGGCGCTTGCCGTCCAGCTCGTTGAGGGTGGCCATGTACTTGCGCTCGGATTCGAAGGGGATTGCGTCCTGGCGGGGGTGTTCGTCACGCAGCTGGTGGGTGTCCAAGCCGCCCTTGGCGGCGGCCACCACCAGGGCACCCTCGGTGGGGTCGCCGTGGATGACCCAGCGCTCCTCCTCCTGGGCGAGCTCGGCGTCGTTGCACAGGGTGCCGACCTTGAGGAAGTGGGCCAGCGCAGGATGGTCGTCCAGGCGGATCTCGTCGCCATGCTCGGCGCTTTCCGGATCCTGCGGCGCCTCATGCAGCTTGCCTTCCGGGGCGAAGCCGATGCCCGAGAGCCGGTACTCGCCTTCAGCAAGCCAGATCGCTTGGGTGGTCATCTCGTTGCGGGTGAGGGTGCCGGTCTTGTCGGAAAAGATGGTCGAGATCGAGCCCAGGGTCTCGACCGCAGGCAGGCGCCGGATGATGGCGTTGCGCTTGGCCATGACCTGGACGCCCAGCGCCAGGGTGATGGTGACGATGGCCGGCAGGCCTTCGGGGATGGCGGCCACGGCCAGGCCCACCGCGGCCATGAACATGGCGCTGACGGGTTCGTCGTGCACCACCACGCCGATCGCAGCGGTGATGGCCGCCGCGGCAAGAATGAAGATCGCCAGCACGCGGCCCGCGCTGTCTAGCTGCCTGAGCAGGGGGTCTTGAGCTGTTCGACACCGCGCAGCATCTCGGAGATTCGCCCGATCTCCGTGCGCGTGCCGGTTTCCACCACTACCCCTGGGCGGTGCCCTGCACCACAATGGTGCTGGCATAGACCATGGCGCTGCGATCGCCCAGGTCGGCATCCTCATCCACGGGATCGGTCTGCTTGTCGACCGGCGTGGACTCGCCGGTCAGCGCCGCTTCCTCGGTGCGTAGCCGCTTGGCTTCCAGCAGGCGAAGGTCGGCGGGAACACGGTCGCCGCTTTCCAGCATCACGATGTCGCCCGGCACCAGGTCCTCCGCCGAAATGGTCTGGCGCTTGCCGTCGCGCAGCACGCTGGCCTGCGGCGAGAGCATGTTGCGAATGCTCTCCAGGGCCTGCTCTGCCTTGCCCTCCTGGAAGAAGCCGATCAAGGCGATGATGATCACCACCGCGACGATGGCCAGGGCATCCAGGGTGTGGCCGAGGAAAAGGCTCGCCACCGCTGCCACCAGCAGGATGATCATCAGCACGTTGTTGAACTGTTCGAGCAATCGCCGCCACCAAGGCCGCCCCTTTTCTTGCTTCAGCCGATTCGGACCATGCTGTTCGCGTCGTGAGGAGGCGTCGTCATCACTCAATCCGTCGCGGCTGCTTTCGACCTTGGCCATTGCCTCGTCGAGGGACATGGCGTGCCAGGCGGTACGGGGAGCGTCTTGGCGATCGGGCATTTCCTTTTCTCCGATTGCAAATGGGATAAACTCGTTGTATCACAGCAGCATGCTGCGCTGCAGTGATGCAGGGCAAGCTTTGTTCGCTAACCCATGACTGCGACACATTGACGCATCCTGCTGTCAATTAAGGGTCACTGGGCCATAGGACAATAGGCATGGGGCGTGCTCGGCCTATGCTAGTGGTTCCAGTGTAGGGGGAACGTCGTCATGAACGAAAGTGACGGTCTGCTTCATGAATTTTTCATGAACTGCACGGACGTGTGTTTCGTCATGGATGTCACTGGGGGAAAGGTGTTTCAGTTTCGGCTGGTGAATGCTGCTGCCGCCCGTAAGACTGGCCTCACTCCTCAGTGCTATGTAGGCCGCCAGTGGCAGGAATTGCTGCCACCGGCCCAGGCCAGGTGGCTGGCGAAGCAGCTGCGCGCCTGCGTTCGTGCTAAGACCCCTCGGGTCTTCGATGCCACGCTGGACTTTCCCGCCGGCCAGCTCGCCTGGCAGCTGAGCCTGACGCCGATCTTCGATGCCAACGGCACCGTGGTACGAATACTCGGCGTGGCCCGCGATATCACCTGGGATCGTCACCTTGCTCATCGCCTGGAGCAGGTGGCGGACTGGCTGCCGGGGTTCATCTATCAGCTCCATTACACCAGCGAGGGGAGTGGCACTTCACGTTCGTTGGACGGCGTGTCCACGAAATGTTCGGCGTGGAAGCGGCAGACGCCAGGCGAGACAGCCGCATGCTGTTCAACCGTATCCATCCCGACGACTATTCGCGCGTTATGGAGGAGAGCCTGGCGTGCGTGGAGCTGCTCCGGCCGTGGCACAGTGAGTTCCGCATGATCCACCGGGAAGGCCACATGCTGTGGGTCGAGGCTTACGACCTGCCGCAGCGGCTTGAGGATGGCAGCGTGCTTACCACCGGCTATGTGAACGACATTACCGAGCAGAAGCAGCTTCAGGTACGCCTGGAGCACCAGGCCCAGCACGATCCACTCACCGGCCTGCCCAATCGGGCCCTGTTGATGGCCCACCTGCACCAGGCGCTGGTCCTGGCTCAACGCCGCCATGGGCTGCTTTCGCTGCTTTTCATCGACCTGGATGGCTTCAAGCCCATCAATGACACCCATGGCCACGCCCTGGGAGACCAGTTGCTGACGGCGGTGGCGCTGCGAATGCGCGCCCGGCTGCGTGAGTCCGACGTGTTGGGGCGCCTGGGTGGCGACGAGTTTCTGGTGCTGCTGGAAGGAACGGGCGCTGAGGATGCCCTTCGCTTGGGCGAAGCCCTGTGCCATGACCTGGCGCAGCCCTTCCTGATTGGTGAGATCAAGGCCTGCATTTCAGCCAGCATCGGTATCGCAAGCTATCCAGAGCACGCCACGACGCCCGAAGTGCTGCTCGAGGCCTCCGATGTGGCCATGTATCGCGCCAAGCGAGCAGGGCGCAACGGAGTGATGCGCTATGATGCGACCTCGATCGAACTGAGCGAGAGCAAGCATGAGCGACCCGGCACGCTGCCCCTGTGATCCGACCCGCCCCTATGCCGGCTGCTGCGGCCGCTTTCATGCGGGTGAGGCGGCGCCGACCCCCGAGGCGCTGATGCGCTCCCGCTACAGTGCCTTCGCCCTGGGGCTCGACGATTACCTGCTGGCGACCTGGCACGCCAGCACTCGCCCAACGGACCTGAACCGGGACGAGGCCACCCACTGGATACGGCTCGAGGTGCTCGATCACCGCGCGGCGGGCGAGCGTGGTCATGTGCATTTTCGCGCCACCTTCCGCGAAGGCAGGCGCCGGGGTGTGCTGGAGGAGAACTCACGCTTCGTGCACGAGGCGGGGCGCTGGTGCTATGTCGACGGCGAGCCGACCCTGGCGCGCCTCAAGCCCGGCCGCAACGACCCTTGCCCCTGCGGTAGCGGCCGCAAGTTCAAGAGCTGCTGCGGGACGATGTGAGGCTCGACGCTACAGCAGCATGGCGGCCGCCCAGCCGAATGCGATCAGCGGCACGTTGTAGTGCAGGAAGGTCGGCACCACGGTATCCCAGATATGGTCGTGCTGGCCGTCGGCGTTGAGCCCGGCGGTGGGGCCCAGGGTCGAGTCGGAGGCCGGCGAGCCGGCATCGCCCAGCGCCGCGGCGGTGCCCACCAGGGCGATGGTGGCCATGGGCGAGAAGCCGAAGCTGAGTGCCAGCGGCACGTAGAGCGAGGCGATGATCGGCACGGTGGAGAACGACGAGCCGATGCCCATGGTGATGAATAGGCCGACCAGCAGCATGATCAGCGCCGCCAGGCCCTTGTTGTCGCCGATCAGCTCCGCCGAGCCCGCCACCAGCGCGGGCACCTCGCCGGTGGCCTGCATCACCCCGGCGAAGCCCGCCGCGCTGATCATGATGAAACCCACCAGCGCCATCATGCGCATGCCTTCGGTGAAGATGTCGTCCTGTTCGTGCCAGCGGAACACGCCGCTGACCGAGAGCAGGGCGAAGCCGAACAGCCCGCCCAGCACCATCGAACCCGAGAGCAACTGGATCGCCACGGTGCCCACCAGTGCGGCGCCGAGCACCGCCATCTGCCACGGCGCCAGGTGCTTGGCCGCCTCGGCGGGTGTCTCGTCGCCGTGAGCCAGGTCGCGGTCCTCGTAGTGGCGCGGCCGGCGGTAGCTGAACAGCACGGCGACGGCGAGCCCCAGCGCCATGCCGCCGATGGGCATCAGCATGGCCATCGGCACCATGCCGCGGGTGACCTCCAGGCCCAGTTCGGCGCCGCTCTCGTTGAGATTGGCCAGCAGGATGTCGTTGAGGAAGATCGCGCCGAAGCCCACCGGCAGCAGCATGTAGGGCGCGGTGATGCCGAAGGTGATGACGCAGGCCGCCACGCGACGATCCAGGCGCAGGTGGTTCATCAGCTTGAGCAGCGGCGGCACCAGCACCGGAATGAAGGCGATGTGCACCGGGATCAGGTTCTGCGAACTGACCGCAGTGGCGAGCAGGGCGCCGAGCAGGGTGAAGGCGACCCAGCGGCGGCTCGACGGCTGGTCGTCCAGGTGCAGCCCGCGGATGGCTCGGCTGGCAATCAGTTCGGTGACGCCGGAGCGTGACAGCGCTACAGCGAAGGCACCCAGCACGGCGTAGGAAAGGGCAATGGTGGCGCCCTTGCCCAGGCCCTGGTTGAAGGCATCCATGATCGCACCCAGCGGCATGCCCGCCACCAGGCCTCCCACCAGGCTGGCGGCGATCAGGGCGAAGACGACGGAGACGCGGGCAAGGCTCAAGGCGACCATGACCAGGATGGCCAGAACGATGGCATTCATGTGTGGCTCTTGGATGAATAAACGGGTGTGATGATGCGGGTTTTGCAGCATAAAGCCCCGGGCCGAAGCGCCGGGGCAGCGTATCTTACCTCAATGGGGCGGCTGGGTCAGTGGCTGGGCAGCAGCTCCACCGGCACCAACGCATTGAGCACCCGCGAAGTGAGCAGGCGGGTGGCGCTCTCGATGTCGGGAGCGAAGAAGCGGTCGCGGTCGTAGTAGTCGACCTGGCCGCGCAGCGCCTTCCTGGCCTGCTCGAGGCGTGGCGTGCTGGTCAGGCGATGGCCGCTGCCGTCGACGCGGAAATCGAGCCCCTGGCAGGCCGCCAGCCACTCGATGGCCAGGATGCCGCGCACGTTGTCGGCCATCTCCCACAGCCGCTTGCCGGCGGCCGGCGCCATGGAGACGTGATCTTCCTGGTTGGCCGAGGTGGGCAGGCTGTCGACGCTGTGCGGATGGGCCAGGGCCTTGTTCTCGCTGGCCAGCGCCGCGGCCGTGACCTGGGCGATCATGAAGCCGGAATTGACCCCGCCGTTCTCCACCAGGAACGGCGGCAGCTGCGACATGTGGGTGTCCATCATCAGCGAGACGCGGCGCTCGGTGAGCGAGCCGATCTCGGCCAGGGCCAGGGCCAGGTTGTCGGCGGCCATGGCCACGGGCTCGGCGTGGAAGTTGCCGCCGGAGAGGATGTCGCCTTCGTCGCTGAACACCAGCGGGTTGTCGGAGACCGCGTTGACCTCCACGGCCAGCACCTCGGCGGCCTGGCGAATCTGGGTCAGTACGGCGCCCATCACCTGGGGCTGGCAGCGCAGCGAGTAGGGGTCCTGCACCTTGTCGCAGTGGGCGTGGGAGTCGCTGATCTCGCTGCGCTCACCGAGCAGGTGACGGTAGGCGGCGGCGGCATCGATCTGGCCGCGCTGGCCACGGGCGTCGTGGATGCGGGCATCGAACGGCGAGCGTGAGCTGAGCGTGGCTTCCACCGTCAGTGCGCCGCACACCGTGGCGGCGGCGAACAGGTCTTCGGCCTCGAACAGGCCTTTCAGGGCGTAGGTGGTGGAGACCTGGGTGCCGTTGAGCAGCGCCAGGCCCTCCTTGGGCGCGAGCCGCAGCGGCTGGAGCCCGGCGATCTCGAGGGCCTGACGGGCAGGAATCCATTCGCCGCGATGGCGTGCCTTGCCTTCGCCGAGCAGCACCACGCTCATGTGGGCCAGCGGTGCCAGGTCGCCGGAGGCGCCCACGGAGCCCTTGAGCGGGATGTGCGGATAGACCTCGGCGTTGACCAGGGCGAGCAGGGCGTCGAGCACTTCGCGCCGAATGCCGGAGAAGCCGCGCGCCAGGCTGTTGACCTTGAGCACCATGATCAGGCGCACCAGGGCGTCTTCCATGGGCTCGCCCACGCCGGTGGCGTGGGACAGCACCAGCGAGCGCTGCAGCTCTTCCAGGTTGTCGTGGTCGATGCGGGTCTGGGCCAGCAGGCCGAAGCCGGTGTTGATGCCGTAGACGGTGCGGTCCTCGGCGACGACACGATTGACGCAGTCGACGCCGCGCTGGATGGCGGCGTCGGCGCTGTCGGGCAGCGTCACGCGCAGCGGCGCCTCGAAGACCTGGCGCGCCTGTGCCAGGGTCATCTTGCCGGGTCGAATGTCGAGATGGGTCATGAATGGCTCCTTTATTTATCGAGCATCGGCAGATCCAACCCATTTTCCCGGGCGCACTGCTTGGCGATATCGTACCCGGCATCGGCGTGGCGCATCACCCCGGTGCCGGGGTCGTTGCGCAGCACCCGGCCGAGGCGGGCGTGGGCGTCGTCGGTGCCGTCGGCGACGATCACCACCCCGGCGTGCTGGGAGAAGCCCATGCCCACGCCGCCGCCGTGATGCAGCGAGACCCAGGTGGCGCCGCCGGCGGTGTTGAGCAGGGCATTGAGCAGAGGCCAGTCGGAGACGGCATCTGAGCCGTCCATCATGGCTTCGGTCTCGCGGTTGGGGCTGGCCACCGAGCCGGAGTCCAGGTGGTCGCGGCCGATGACCACGGGGGCCTTGAGCTCGCCGTTCTTGACCATCTCGTTGAAGGCCTGGCCGAGGCGGGCGCGGTCCTTGAGGCCGACCCAGCAGATGCGCGCGGGCAGCCCCTGGAAGCTGATGCGCTCGCGGGCCATGTCGAGCCAGCGGTGCAGGTGCGGGTCGTCGGGGATCAGCTCCTTGACCTTGGCGTCGGTCTTGTAGATGTCCTCCGGATCGCCGGAGAGCGCGGCCCAGCGGAACGGGCCGATGCCCTGGCAGAACAGCGGACGGATATAGGCCGGGACGAAGCCGGGGAAGTCGAAGGCGTTGGCCACGCCCTCTTCCTTGGCCATCTGGCGGATGTTGTTGCCGTAGTCGAAGGTGGGTACGCTCATCTTCTGGAAGTCGAGCATGGCCGCCACGTGCACCGCCATGGACTGCTTGGCGGCCTTGACCACCGCTTCGGGCTCGTGCTTGCCGCGGGCCACGTATTCGTCCCAGCGCCAGCCGGAAGGCAGATAGCCGTGCAGCGGGTCGTGGGCGCTGGTCTGGTCGGTGACCATGTCCGGCCGTACGCCGCGCTTGACCAGTTCCGGCAGCACGTCGGCGGCGTTGGCGCACAGGCCGATGGAGATCGCCTTGCCCTCGGCGGTGTAGCGCTCGAGGCGGGCCAGGGCGTCGTCGAGGTCGTCCGCCTGTTCGTCCAGGTAGCGGGTGCGCAGGCGGAAGTCGATGCGCGACTGCTGGCATTCGATGTTCAGCGAGCAGGCGCCGGCCAGGCTTGCCGCCAGCGGCTGGGCGCCGCCCATGCCGCCGAGCCCGGCGGTGAGGATCCAGCGGCCGGTGAGGTCGCCGCCGTAGTGCTGGCGCCCGGCCTCGACGAAGGTTTCATAGGTGCCTTGAACGATGCCCTGTGAGCCGATGTAGATCCACGAGCCGGCGGTCATCTGGCCGTACATCATCAGACCCTTGCGGTCGAGCTCGTTGAAGTGCTCCCAGTTGGCCCAGGCCGGCACCAGATTGGAGTTGGCCAGCAGCACCCGCGGGGCGTCCTTGTGGGTCTCGAACACCCCCACCGGCTTGCCCGACTGGATCAGCAGGGTCTGGTTGTCCTCCAGGCGCTTGAGGGTCGCGACGATGGTGTCGTAGCACTGCCAGTCGCGGGCGGCGCGGCCGATGCCGCCGTAGACCACCAGGTCCTCGGGGCGCTCGGCCACGTCGGGGTGGAGGTTGTTCATCAGCATGCGCATGGGCGCTTCGGTGAGCCAGCTCTTGCAGCTGAGCTCGCTGCCGGTGGGGGAGGCAACTTGCCGGCTGGCGTCGTGGCGGGGATCGGCAGGCGTGGTATGGCTGTTCATCGTTGTGTTCTCTCTGGTGTTGCAAATCGTTGTGGGTCGGTTCAGGTATCCAGCGTCAGCCGGTGGATCAGGCGTGCCGCGGCCTTGGCGGTGCGGCCGTCGATGTCGAAGCTCGGGTTGAGCTCGGCGACGTCGGCCAGGCGCAGCTTGCCGCTGTCGCGGACGGCCTCGAGCAGCGGTTCGATCAGCGCCAGGGCACGCCGCGGGCGGTGGGGGCGCTCACTCCCGGGGCCTCGGCGGCGGGCAGCACGTCGAGATCGATGCTGAGGTAGAGGTGGTCGCAGCGCGCCATGAAGCGCCCTAGTTCGCGCACGATGGCATCGAGGCGCAGGGCGTCGATCTCGTGGTCCTCACGTACCAGCACGTTCAGCTCCCTGGCCCGGGTGAACAGGGCGCGGGTGTTGCTGGCACGGCTAACGCCCAGGCAGGCGTAGCGGAACGGCCAGCCGCGGGCGTGGCACTCGGCGGCGATCTGGGCGAAGGGCGTGCCGGAGGAGCGCACGTGGGTCGGGTCGCGCAGATCGAAGTGGGCATCGAGGTTGACGATGCCGATCCGCGGGTGGGCCTCGCCTTGAGCCTCGAAGTGACGCGCCAGGCCCGACCAGCTGCCGAAGGCCACTTCGTGGCCGCCACCCAGCACCAGCGGCAGGTGGCCGCGGGCGAGCAGGCTGGCGATGCGCTCTGCCAGGCGCTGCTGTGCCGCTTCCAGGTCGTCGTTGCCGTGGCAGCTGACGTCGCCGGCATCGAACACCGGGGCGCTGCGATGCCAGGCCAGCGGTGCCAGTGCGCGGCGAATGGCCCGCGGGCCTTCGGCGGCACCCACGCGGCCCTGGTTGCGGGCCACGCCGGCATCCGAGGCAAAGCCGAGCAGGGCGGCGCCAGGGGCGCTGTCCGGTCTCACCGGGGTGATCACCTGATGCCAGCGCAGGCTGTCGGGTTCCGGGTCTTCGCGGCCGGCCCACAGGGACATGTCGATGGATGGGTCGACCAGGTGCAGGTCAGTGCTGGGTTTGGTCATGGCTTGGTTCTCCATGCAAGCTGCGTTGGCCCTGGAAGATGCGCTGGCGCAGACGACCGGGCTGTACGGCGTAGGCCAGCTCGGCGGGCGAGCCGACGTCCCACAGGCACAGGTCCGCCGGTGCGCCCGGGACGATGCGCCCCAGTTGCCGGGTGTGCAGGCCCAGCGCCCGGGCGCCGTGGGCGGTCATGCCGGCCAGGGCCTCGCGCGGCGTCAGGCGGAACAGGGTGCAGGCGAAGTTCAGCATCAGTGTCGGCATGAACAGCGGCGAGCTGCCGGGGTTGGCATCGGTGGCGATGGCCATGGGCACGCCGGCCTCGCGCAGCGCGGCGATGGGTGGCAGCTGTGTCTCGCGCAGGGTGTGGAAGGCGCCGGGCAGCAGCACCGCGACGCTGCCGGCCTCGCGCAGGGCGTTGACGCCTTGCTCGTCGAGATATTCGATGTGATCGGCGGAAAGTGCGCCATGCCGGGCCGCCATGGCGCTGCCGCCCAGGTTCGAGAGTTGCTCGGCATGGGCCTTGATCGGCAGGCCGTGGGCTTCGGCGGCCTCGAAGACGCGCTCGCACTGGGCCACCGAGAAGGCGATCTTCTCGCAGAACACGTCCACCGCATCGGCCAGTCCTTCGGCGGCGGCGGCGGGATCATCTCGCGGCACACCAGCTCGATGTAGCCGTCGCTGTCGCCCTTGTACTCCGGTGGCAGGGCGTGGGCCCCCAGCAGGGTGGTCACCACCCGCACCGGCAGCGTCTCGCCGAGGCGGCGCGCCACGCGCAGCATCTTCAGCTCGTCGGCCACGCTCAAGCCGTAGCCGGACTTGATCTCCACCGTGGTCACGCCTTCGCGCATCAGCGCTTCCAGGCGCGGCCTGGCCAGGCTGAACAGCTGCGCTTCGCTGGCTTCCCGGGTGGCACGCACGGTACTGAGGATGCCGCCGCCGCGGCGGGCGATCTCCTCGTAGCTGGCGCCCTCGAGACGGCGTTCGAATTCGTCGGCCCGTGAGCCGCCGAATACCAGATGGGTGTGACAGTCGACCAGACCGGGGTCATTACGCCGCCCTGGCCGAGGGGCTGGCAGTCGGCGGTCTCGTTCGGGTCGAGCTCACGCATGGGCACGACACGCTCGATGGTGTCGCCCGCCACGATCACCGCCATCGGTTCGGGCAGGGTGTCGTGACCGTCGAAGAGCGTGACCTCGCGCCAGAGAAGGCGCGGTCGTGTGGCTGCGGGCATGGCGAGTCCTGCGGTCGTTGCTTTAATGTATATACATTAAGTGCAATGAGGTCCGCCACGTCAAGCAGAAGAGAGGTTCATTCAGGACGGCTGCTAATGAAGCCGCGCTATAGCGCTGGGCTGGAGTAGGGAGGTGTGAAGACGTTATGTCTATACATTTTGGGATGGCTGGCGACTTTTTGGGATGGCTGGCGGCTTTCGAGCCGGTTCAGCCGGTGCGGCGTGATAGCGACGAGCGCAGCTTATACCGATGACCAGGATGGATCAGCCGGGCGTAGCTGATCAGGTGCTCGCCGGACCAGGTGCGCCGTATCATGCTCAGGCAGGGTTGCGCGGCTTCCATTTCGAGCCGTTCGGCGGTTGGGGCGTCAACCTGCACCGCCTCGACCACGTGCTCCACGTCGGTGATTGGGCAGGCCGCTACCAGCACTTCGTTGGGCGTACGTCGGCTGAAGTCGGTGTCAAGGTAATCCGGCACCCAGCGTGGGTTTACAAAACGGTCCTCGAGCTGAATCGGCACGCCGTTCTCACGATGCACGATGCGTGTGTGGAACACCCGCGTGCCCAGACGCACGCCAAGTCGCAGCGCTACTTCATCGTCGGCGGCGATGGCTTGTGCCAGAAGTACGTCACTGTCGTGGTGATGCCCGCGGCTGCGAACCTCCTCGGCAATATTGTGCACGTCGACCAGCGACGATTCGGCTTTGCGGTCAGTGACGAAGGTGCCGAGCCCCGGCTGACGGGTCAGGTAGCCCCGTTGCACCAGGTCGCGGATCGCCTTGTTGGCGGTCATGCGGCTGACGCCAAAATCGCGCGCCAGGCGCTCCTCCGGGGAATCTGGTGATGTGCCGGCCACTCGCCGCTGTGAATCCTTTCTAGCAGGTGTTGCTGGATCTGCAGGTAGAGTGGAGGCGTGCTGTTCATGGGCAAGCGGGTGTCCTGTGACGTTCATGTCTATACATAGTCTACTCCCAGCGCCTCCTTGTTACAGCCTCGCGGCAGGAGGGCTTGCCCATGACGTGTCAAGCGGCCAGCCTTGATATCACTCGACATGGACCGCTGCGACAAGGCTTTCACGTACATGGCGTGGCATGCTTGAATGCGGGACAGTTTCCGTATCACTCCGGTAAGAGCGCGTCATGGCCATCGGTTCATCTACACGTATCAACAAGTACATCAGCGAGAGCGGACTTTGTTCCAGGCGCGAGGCGGATCGCTATGTCGAGCAGGGCAATGTGTGGCTCAACGGCAAGCGTGCCAAGACGGGAGACCAGGTTTTCCCGGGTGACGTAGTCAAGGTCAACGGTCAGCTTATCGAGCCCCAGGAGGCTGAGGATCGCGTCTTCATCGCCTTGAACAAGCCGGTGGGCATCGTCAGCACCACCGACCCGAATGAGAAGGACAATATCGTCGATTTCATCCAGCATGGGGTGCGCATCTTTCCTATCGGCAGGTTGGACAAGGATTCCCAGGGGCTGATTTTCCTGACCAACGATGGCGATATGGTCAACAAGATCCTGCGGGCCAGCAACCATCATGAAAAGGAGTATCGGGTCACCGTCGATAAGCCGATCACCGACGAATTCATCGCCGGCATGGGCAGTGGCGTGCGCATCCTGGGCGAGGTGACGAAGCGCTGCAAGGTCATCAAGGAGTCGACGTTCGTCTTCAATATCACCCTGGTGCAGGGGTTGAACCGCCAGATCCGCCGCATGTGCGAAAAATTTGGCTATGAAGTCACCCGGCTCGAGCGAATCCGCATCATGAACGTCTCGCTCAAGGGTCTGGCGCTTGGAGACTGGCGCGACCTGACCCGCAAGGAGCTCGAAACGATCATTGCCTTGACCGAGGCTTCGAAGTCCGAAGCATCACCGGGTGACGCAAGGACGTCGCCCGAGCGGACACTTGGCAAGCGCCGGACGGTCAAGGGAGCAGGGCAATCCGCGGCCAAAGGCGGGCGCGACGACAAGGGTAGGACACCTGCCAACGCTTCTGCCAAGGCCAAGGCCAAGACAGGCGCGGCGAAGGCGCCGAAGGAGCGTGCCGCTGGCAAGGGGAAGGTGGCCCAGAACGCTGGCAAATCGAGTAACCGAAAGCCTGGGCAGGGAAGCCCAAGCCAGCCGGCGGCCAGAGAGGCAAAGGCACGAAACCCAGCCGGACGAAGTCGGGGAGATAATCCGACGGCGGTCCTTCTTGCGTTGAGCCGAAACGCACACCCGGCGTGCGCCGGGTGTGCTATCAGGACAGGTTCTTGCCGCCCTTGGGGTCGGAAGCGTCGTAGTCCTGGGTGTCGTCAGGAGAAGAGTCGGGCTCTTGCGTCGTCTCGTGTTCATACTCGCGGGCCGCGCGAATGGCCTCCGGCTCGGTCTCGTGACGTGAAATCTCCTGCGGCGAACTTGGATCCGTGACATCCACAACCCGCCAGCCTGATACGAGGATGGCCTCAGGCTGCTCTTCCGTGATGGGTTCGACACGTGCCGTGCGCGTCATGGCGTCCTCCTTGATGATAGTGGCTGTCTTACCTTGGCAAAGAATGGCTGTCTTTGCGACCGCTGGGCGCCATGGACCGCTTACGCTTGATTCTTCGCAAACCGCAAGCCATACAGAAAGGGCAATGCCGGACAAAGGAGGTCAGGATGAGGAAGCTTTTAGGAATGGCAGCCGCCTGGTGGCTGCGCAAGCCGGAAAACCGCGCGAGACTCAAGCGCAAGGGCAAGCAGATGCTGGATGGCTTCCGCGGCCGCCAGAATCGCTCTTCGCAAGGGCAGGACTCCCAGCGCCGCCGTTGACGCTTTGCCCCGGCACCTTGCTGGGGCATTGCTCTTCTCCCCACGTATTGCAGGACCCTCAGCTTTCATGAATCGCCGAATGAATAGTCCCGCCGCCGCACGCAATCGCCAGCCGATTCTTGATGTGCTGTCTCAGGTGTTACCTGACCACGCGGTGGTGCTGGAAGTGGCCAGCGGTAGCGGTGAGCATGGCGTGCACTGCGCGCAGGCTCGGCCTGGCTGGACATGGCAGCCAAGCGACCCGAACCCGGAGGCGCGGGCGTCCATCTCAGCCTGGTGTGCCCATGCTGGGCTTGGCAATCTCCGTGAGCCCTTGCCGCTGGATGTCAGTGGAATCTGGCCTTCCGGGCCCTTCGATGCCGTGGTCGCCATCAACCTGGTGCATATTTCGCCCTGGGAAGTTACTGAGGCACTGATGGCTCGTTCCGCTGAGCGGCTGCGTGAGGGGGTGTGCTGTACCTGTATGGCCCCTATCGCCGCGATGGCCGGCATACCGCCGAGAGCAATGCGGCCTTCGATGCCGATCTCAAGGCGCGCGATCCACGCTGGGGCGTGCGCGATCTCGAGCGAGTCGTTGCCGAGGCCCACCCGTACGGCTTCATGCTGGAGCAGGCCATCGAGATGCCGGCGAACAACCTCAGCGTGGTGCTGCGCTACCACCGCTGAGGCAACGGCCGCGTTATTCTTCGATCTGTCCGGGTACGCGGTAGCGTACGCCATCTGCCTGGTGGTCGTCTTCGTAGCGGCGAGTTTCCTCTTCCGCTGGAATACCCCATAGGGTCTTGCGGCTGCCGTCGTCGTAGGTATAGGTGGTACAGGCGGTCAGGAGGAGTGACAGGCCGGCGAGCATGAAGGCGGCTCGAATCGAGTGGTGCACGAAGGATTCCTTAGCGAGGCAGCGATGGTTTGGCCAGCCTGAGGCCAGGCTGGCTGGGCGTCAAGTGCGACTTAATGCCCTGACAGGCCGAGCAGAATCGGCACGTAAACTACCAGCAGCAGCACGCCGATCAGCCCCAGCAAGTACGGAACTATGGCGCGCGTGATGCGCTCCAGTGGCAGTTGGGTTACCGAGGATGCCACATAGAGATTGATCGCCACCGGCGGGGTGATCATGCCGATCGCTAGCCCGAATATTGCACCAGGCATGAAAAAGCGGCTGAAAATCGGTTATAATTCAAGAGCCTAACCAAGAATTAGCCGACACAGCCGCCATGACAAAATGTACCACGCCCACCGCCACCTTTCCACGCTGCAAAGGCCGTCAGATCACCGCCAGCTTCGATGGCGGCGAGGTCACCTCTGACGGTGGCATCCTGCTGCTGCGGCAGCTCGACCGCGAGATGGGCCTGACCCGCGCTATCGCTCGCCGGCTGAGTGATGACCGCGATCCTCAACGCTGCCTGCATCGCACCGAAACCCTGGTTCGGCAGCGCGTGTTTGGCCTGGCGCTGGGCTACGAGGATCTCAACGACCACCAGGCGCTGCGTCACGACATCGCCCTGCAGACCGCCGTCGATACCGACGGCGTGCTGGCCAGCCAGTCCACGCTGTGTCGCTTCGAGCAGCAAGCCGATCGGGACTGGGCGGTCACCATCCACGAGGAAATGATCGAGCAGTTCATCCGCTCGTTCCGGCGGCCACCCAAGAAGCCGCTCTACCTCGACTTCGATGCCACCGACGACCGGGTGCACGGCCAGCAGCTCGGGCGGCACTTCAACGGCTACTACAACCACTACATCTTTCTGCCGCTGTTCGTGTTCTGTGGCGATCAGCTGCTGGTCAGCTACCTTCGCCCGGCCTACCGAGATGCCGCCCACCACGCCGGCGCCATTCTTGCCCTGCTGGTTCGGCGGCTGCGCCAGGCGTGGCCTGAGGTAAAGGTCGTATTCCGCGGCGACAGCGGCTTCTGCCGCCCGCTGATCCTCAGTTGGTGCGAGCGCCACGGTGTCGACTACATCGTCGGCCTCGCCGGCAACCCGCGGCTGGCCAAGCTAGCCCTGGATATCGACTACGAGTCAGCTATCCGCTTCGAGAAGACCCGTGAGAAGCAGCGAGTCTTCGGCTTCATCGAGTACGCCGCCAAGAGCTGGAAGAAGCGCCGACGAAAGGTGGTCGTCAAATCCGAGACCAGTTGGCGTGGCTTCAACACCCGCTACGTGGTGACCAACCTGCGCGGCTGCAGCGCAGAGTGGCTCTACGACCACCGCTACTGCGCCCGAGGCGAGATGGAGAACCGCATCAAGGAGCAGCAGCTCCTGTTCTCAGACCGCACCAGCTGCCACCAATGGTGGTCCAATCAGTACCGACTGCTGCTCTCGGGGCTGGCCTACCTGCTCCTGGAGCGGCTGCGTCGGATTTACCTTAAGCGCACCGCCTTCGCCCAAGCCCAGGTCAACACCATCCGCCTGAAGCTGCTGAAGATCGGCGCCGTCATCACTCGCAACACACGGACCATTCGGCTGATGTTGAACAGCCAGTATCCGGAGCAGGACCTCTTCCTGATGTTGGCCAGCAAGCTGGTGCCGGGATAGCGTCGCGGCGTGCTGTCCCCGGCACAGAAAAGACATGGGGGTGGGGGAGGTGCGCCCTGAGCACAGGAACTTGATCAAAAAGCAGCCAAACTCCACCCCAGATCCCTTTTATCCCCACCGAGCCTGGCATCTGGGGACTTCTGACTGACCCGGTGCAACATCCGGGCTAGACCCATCACGATAATGATGCCGAAATGAATCGGATCGATGCCCAGCTGCAACACCAGTGGCAGCAGGACAGGGGTCAGGATGATCAGGGCACTGGCGGTTTCGATGAACACGCCGGTGAGCAGGATCACCGCGACGATAAGCAGCATGATCACGTAAGGGTTGGTAGACAGCGAAAGCACTGCCTGGGCGATGGCACCCGGTACCTGCCAGCTCGAGAGGGTCCAGCTCAACACGGCAGAGGTGGCGATGACAAGCATGATGACCGATGTCGTGATCGCCGAGCGGATCAGTATGCGATAGACCTCGCTGAAGGTGAGGTCGCGATAGACGAACAGCGATACCAGAAGAGCATAGTTGACGGCCACCACGGCGGCCTCGCTCGGCGTGAAGATCCCGGAAAAAATGCCGCCGAGGATGATAACCGGCGTCATCAAGCCCCAGCAGGCGCTCTTGAAGGTGCGCCATATCGTGGCCAGGGATAGTGTCGTTCCGCGCGGGTAATTGCGCCGGTAGGCCTGGATAATGGCGATGGTGCCAAGCCCAATGCCCATCAGAACCCCAGGCAGGATGCCGTTCAGGAACAGCTTCGATACCGATTGCTGGGCAACCACCGCGTAAATAATCATCGGTACGGAAGGAGGAATGACCACGCCGATAGTGCCACTGGCAGCGATCAGGCTGGCTGCCGACGCTGGATCGTAGCCCTTTCGCTTGAGTTCTGGCACCAGGCTGGACCCCACCGCAGCGGTGGTGGCGGCACCCGAACCCGAGATGGCCGCAAAAAACATGCCGGCCCCGACCGAGACAATGGAAAGCCCGCCTTTCAAAAAGCCGAACAGGGCATCGGCGAAGTCGACCAGCTTTTCACTTACCTTGCCCTGGGCCATCAGGTCGCCGGCCAGGATGAACATTGGAACGGCGACCAGTGCAAAGGAGTTGATCCCTGGAACATCTGCTGGGTAACGACCATCAACGGCACGCCTTGGGCGTTGAGAGCCAGCAGTGTGCTTGCACCAATGGCTAGGGCGACCGGCACACCTAGCAGCATGAAGGCGAAAAACAGCAGGAAAAGCAGGCCCGTCATGCCGGTGGCTCCTCGGCGTTGCCGCTTCCGGTCTCAACGGCGCGCGGCCCCTTGGCGATCAGTTCGACGATATCGACCAGCGCATACCAGGCCATGATGGCCGCCGAGAGGGGAATCACGGCATAGATATACGTCATGGAGAGACGCAGCGAGGCGGAGCGCTGGAAGCTCTGTATCTGCATGTAGCGATAGCCGATGACCATGAGAGCGAGCATGAAGCCGAGTGCCACCAGGACCGCTGCGATGCGAGCCAACTGAGCGAGGCGATTGGGCAACGCGTCGACGACGAAGGTCACTGCGATATGTCGCCCACGCTGGAAGGCTAGAGTCGCTCCTAGGAAAGTGACCCAGATCAGCAGGAACCGCGCCACTTCCTCGGTCCAGCCCACCGCGGTGAAGAAGACTCGCGAGACGATCTGCAGCGTGATCACGCCGATCAACGCCGCCATGCCCATAAACACGATGGGCTGGATGACGGCGTCGAGAGCGCGTTCGATGCGCTGCAGGAGCCCGGTGAGGGCGTGCAGCAGAGCGCTCACTTATTGCAGCGCCTCCTGGATACGAGTCAGGTAGTCGCCAAAGCGGGCGCCGTACTTCTCGTACACCGGAGCCACCGCCTCCTGGAAGGCCTCCAGGTCCGGGTCGTCGACGATCTCCATGCCGGCGGCACGCAGCGCCTCGAGCTGGCTGGCTTCCATCTCGGCATTGACCCGGCGCTCGTGCTCCGCGGCTTCCTGCGCAGCCTGTGTCAGTACGTCCTGAGCGGCTTCAGGAAGGCGGTTCCAGGCCGGCATGCCCATAACAAAGAGGGCCGGGGCATAGGTGTGCCGCGACAGGGTCATGTGGCTCTGGGTCTCGTGGAGCTTGAACGAATGGATGACGTTCACCGGGTTTTCCTGGCCGTCGATGGTGCCCTGCTGCATGGCGGTCAACGCTTCGGTCCAGGCCATCGGGATGGCATTGGCGCCCAGGGTACGGAAGGTGTCGGTATAGACCGGGTTTTCCATCACGCGAATACGCAGCCCGTCGAGGTCATCCGGCGTACGCACGGGCCGCTCGCTGTTAGTCAGGTTGCGAAACCCGCGCTCGGCATAGGCCAAGCCCTTGAGATTGACATCGGCGAGCTTGTCGAGTAGCTCCTGGCCGATCTCGCCGTCGAGCACGGCATAGGCGGATTCCGGCGAGGGGAACAGGAACGGCAGTTCGAACACCGCCATCTCTTCGATAAAGTTGGCGACCGGCCCGTTGGTGATCACGCCCATGTCCACGGTGCCGATCTGCATGCCTTCGAGCAGGGTGCGCTCGTCACCCAGCGAGGCATTGGGATAGATGTCGATCGAAACCGCGCCTTCGGTGCGCTCGGCGACCAGTTCCTGGAACTTCACCGCGGCGATATGGAAGCCGTCCTGTTCGTTTACCACATGGGCCAGGCGCAGGGTGACCGGGTCCATGTCAGCGAAGTCCGACGCCTGGGCGGTAGCGATGAAGGCGAAAGAGACGCCAAGTGCCAGCGTGCAACGTGAGAAGGATTTCATTTTTCTAATTTCCTTTTTGGGTCAAACCGTTGTGGAGCATGCCCCAGCCGACCCGGCAGGGTCAATCGCCTTGCTCAGAAGGTGCGAACAGGACTCGACCAAGGCTAAAGCAGGCGGTACATGACATGCCCATCGACCAACCCCTGCTGTGGGTGGCGGAAGGCGCAGGGAAGGGTGCCGACGATCTCGAAGCCGTACTTCTGCCACTGCCGGATCGCTACCGTGTTGGTGGAGACCACCATGTTGAACTGCATGGCGGTGAATCCCAGCTCGCGGGCCAAGCGCAGGGAGTCTTCGCACAGCTTGCCGGCGATGCCCTGGCCGCGCGCCTTTTCGGCCACCAGGTAGCCGCAGTTGCAGACGTGGTCGCCAGGCCCGGGCTGGTTGGGCTTGAGATAGTAGGTGCCAATCAGGTTGCCGGCCGAGTCTACGGCCACGCGCACGGCCCGGGGCAGCTCCACCCACATGCGGAAGGCATCGGTTTCACCGATCTGGTGCGGCACGGCGTAGGTGTCGCCGGCGTGCAGCACCGGGGCGATGAAATCCCACATGGCGGGCCAGTCGCCTGGCTGATAGGGGCGGATGCGGATCATCGAGTTCTCCTGGATACCTGGCATCGGCCCCTGATTCTATGTCAAGCCTCTTGCCGGGGGCAGTCGTGCGGCTGTGCTGGTGCGAGGTCTTGGTGCCTGGCCTGTTCAGTTCTGCAATGCGAAAACCTTGTCTCGATTGAGCAAGCCGAGCGGATCGAGGGCGTGCTTGAGCGTACGCATCAGGGCGAGCTCCTCGGCGCTGCGCGACAGCTGCAGGTAATCGCGCTTTTCCAGGCCGATACCGTGCTCGGCGGATACCGAACCGCCTAACTCGCCCAGTGGTGCATAGACCAACTGTTCTACCGCACGACGGGCTGCGGGCTCGCCGCTGCCGATACTGACCGAAACATGCAGGTTGCCGTCACCCAAGTGGCCGAATACTACCAGCCGGCCATGGGGCCACTGGGCGGCTAGCCCCTCTTCCAGTGCGGCCACGTAGCGCTGCATATCGGAGATGGGCAGGCTGACGTCGAAGGTGAACATCGGCTGGAGTTGCTGGATCAACCCTTCGATGTCCTCGCGGATCGCCCAGATGCCCTGGCGCTGGGTGTCGGACTGGGCGAGCACCGCATCCTCGATCAGGCCCGCCTCCAGCGCCGACTCCAGCGCGGCGCCAAAGCGGGCGGCGTTCTCTTCATCGTCGCCGCCCAGCGACTCGATGATGGCGTAGTAGGGCCAGTTGGCAGGCAGTGGCGGGGTGTTGCGGCCGCTCTCTTCGGTCAGCAGCGCGTAGTGATTGCGCCACATCACCTCGAAGGTGCCCAGGCTGCCGCCGAGTTCCCGTCCCATGTGACGAAGAAGCCCGGTGACACCTTCAAAATCGGGGCAGGCTACCAGCGCAGTACGCTCGCTGGCCATTCGGGGCTGCAGGCGCAGCACGGCACGACTGACGATGCCCAAGGTGCCCTCACTGCCGATGAAGAGCTGCTTGAGATCGTAGCCGGCATTGTTCTTGAGCATGTGGTTCATCGAACTCACCACGCTGCCATCGGCCAGCACCACCTCGAGCCCCAGCACTTGCTGGCGCATCATGCCGTAACGAATCACTCTGACACCGCCCGCGTTGGTAGCGATATTGCCGCCGATGGTGCAGGAGCCGCGCGCGCCGAGATCCAACGGAAACACAAACCCCTCGGCCTCGGCCGCTTCCTGCACACGTTGCAGGGGGATTCCGGCCTGTACCGTCATGGTGGCGCCCACAGGATCTATGGCTTCGATGGCTGTCATGCGCTCCAGCGAGATGGCCAGTTCATCGGGTCCTACTTCGCCGCCATGCACCAGGCCGGTAAGCCCACCGTGGGTAACCACTGGCTGGGCGTGAGCATGGCAAAGCCGCATGATGGAGGCCAGCTCCTGGGTATCGGCAGGTCTTACGATCGCGCCGGCCCGGCAGGGTGCGCCAGTCATCCAGTCCACTCGCCGCTGGGCGACATCTGCGCCGCTGATCACATTGCCGCGACCAACGATGGTGGCCAGCGCCTCTAGGGATACTTGCATGGGGTGTCCTTCTTAGGCGGTATCATGCCGGCACGCCATCTGGAGGCGGCTAAGGCAGTATCAAGTCATTAGCAAGTATACGATTTCCACGAGCGATTGCAGACCTCTTGCAGTACGTCATGCTGCGCGATGCCTTGTTGCCCCGCGCAGTCATCTCTTTTGGCCAAAGCGATTGGCGCAACGCTATGGCCCGGAACGCTGCGGAGCGTCGTGGGTCTCAAGCCAAGAAACCGTAGGGAGCTTGCTATGCTTGATAGTATCCAGCGCTTCTTCCAGCAGGTCCTGGCAGAACCGGAGGCGTCATCTGACCCGGCGCCGACGCTCGAGCTGGCCACGGCCGCCTTGCTGTGCGAAGTGATGCGCGCCGATTATCATACCGATGACATTCAGATCGCTGCTCTGCGAAAGCTGCTGCAGCGCCACTTTCTCTCGGCGAGGAGGATGTGGATGCGCTGATGGAGATGGCCAGGGAGGAGGTGGAGACTTCCGTCGATCATTACCAGTTCGTCAGCCTCATCAAGCAGCACTACGCCTATAACCAGCGCTGTGAGCTGGTCAGGATGATGTGGCAGCTCGCCAATGCCGATAGCGGCCATAACTCGCTTGAAGAGCACCGGATCCGACGCCTGGCCGATCTGCTGCATGTCAGCCACTCCGACTTCATTCGCACCAAGCTGCAGGTGCAGGAGCAGTTGGGCGGGTCGCCGGGCCAGGCGTCGCAGTAACTAGCAGCGGCCTCCTTCCGGTAGGGAAACTATCAGCGCCGAGCGGAGAGCGCTGATAGACTAGGCGCCTGCTTTCGGCACGGGGCCGAAGCGCGGTGCAACTGGAGGAGTGGCATGTCCCGCGAAACCATCGTCCTGGGAGCCGGCATGGTCGGCGTTTCCATTGCCTGGCATCTGGCCCGCCGCGGCCATGCGGTGCAGTTGATGGATCGCCGCCCGCCTGGCCAGGAGACTTCCTATGGCAATGGGGGTCTCATCCAGCGCGAAGCGGTACGGCCCTATCCCTTTCCTCGTAAACTCGTCAAGCTGCTCTCGTCGCTGCTCAATCGCCGTGTCGATATTCGCTACCAACTTTCCGGAATGCTGCGCTACGCAGGCCCGCTGTTCGATTATTGGCGCCATTCCGCACCGCGACAGCATGCTCGCATCATCCCTGAGTACGCCTCGCTCATCGCCCTCTCCACCCAGGAGCATGCCCCCATGATCGAGGCGGCCGGTGCCGGCGATCTGGTGCGCGACGATGGCTGGCTTGAAATCTATCGTACCCGTGGCGAGCTGGATGAGCGCCTGCGCGAGGCACAAGAAGCCGCCGAGCGTTTCGGCGTTACCTATGAGGCCTTGAATGCGGCCGAGCTGCATCAGCGTGAGCCTCAGCTCGGCCAGGCCGCGATCGGCGCCATCCACTGGACCAATGCCTGGAGCGTGTCCGACCCAGGCGCTCTGGTGGCCGCCTATGCCAGGCAGTTCGAGGCCGAGGGGGGCGCTTCGTGCAGTCCGAGGTGAAAGGTGTCGAGCGCAACGGCCAGGGCTGGCGAGTTCTGTGCGAAAGCGGGGCTCATGAGGCGCAGGATGTGGTAGTGGCGCTGGGCCCATGGTCGGGGGCTGGCTCGAGTCGCTCGGGTATCGTCTGCCTACCTTCGTCAAGCGCGGCTACCATATGCACTATGGCGCCGCACCGGAACGCCACCTTCAACATTGGCTGCTCGATGCCGAGGTGGGCTATATCCTGGCTCCCATGCGGGCGGGTATTCGCCTAACCACCGGCGCCGAGCTGGCGGCGCTGGATGCACCGCCCGCCTATGGCCAGTTGGCGGCGGCCGAGCGTGTCGCCAGAGCGCTTTATCCTGCCCTTGGCGAGCGCCTCGAAGAGATACCCTGGAAGGGCGCGCGCCCCTGCCTGCCCGACATGAAACCGGTTATCGGGCCGGCCCCGCGTCACCCAGGGCTATGGCTGGCCTTCGGTCATGCGCATCAGGGGTTTACGCTGGGGCCCGTGACCGGTCGCCTGGTGGCCGAAATGTTGGAAGGCGAACCCACCGCGGTCGATATGCAGCCCTTCCGTGCGGACCGTTTCTGATTGCTGAGCGTGCGCATGCGCCGGTGGATCAGCTCCGCCGGCGCAGCTGGTGGTGAATGAACTTGATCACCAGTGTCATCACATAGACGATCCATCCTGCGGTGGCCAGCACATTGAACAGCAGCATCTTCTGCTCGCCGTTCAGCGGGGTCAGCAGCGTCTCGATCACAATCCCGATGAGCAGTGCCAGGGTAATAGGCAGGGCGAGGATGTGCATCCACATTTCCGTGCGGCGTTTGCGTACGTGAAAGCGGCTCAACAGGACACGAAAGGGGCGGTGGGCAAAGCTCACCATGACCATGGTGCCCAGGGCGAGCAGTGCCGCCAGGGTGGGCTCGATGCTGTCCAGGCGCGCCGAGACGCTGATCGACCAGAACAGCAGGATCCAGAGCAGGCCGGCCAGAACGGCGACGATATCTGCATAGTGGCGGACCCTGGGCATAGGTTTCTCTCGTACGGTTGAAACGGACCCGATGATACGGGAAATCTTCCGGCAATGCTGCCGTTGGCGCGGGTCAAGGTGCGGGCATCCGGTATACTGCGCCTTCGTCCCCTTCATGCTGAACGACAGGATACGCCGTGAACGAAATCACCCTGACCCGCCCCGATGACTGGCATCTTCACCTGCGCGACGGAGAAGCCTTGCAGGCGGTGGTACCTGCCACCGCACGGCAGATGGGGCGCGCTATCATCATGCCGAACCTGCGTCCGCCTGTTACCTCGACCGAGCAGGCGCTGGCCTACCGCGAGCGAATCCTGGCCGCGCGCCCGGTGGGGTCTGCGTTCGAGCCGCTGATGACGCTCTACCTGACCGATCGCACGCCGGCCGACGAGATTGAGCGAGCGGTTGCCAGTGGGTATGTGCATGCCGTCAAACTCTACCCGGCTGGGGCCACGACCAACTCAGACTCTGGCGTTACCGACCTTGCCCACTGCGATGGAGCCATCGCCGCCATGGCTCGCCTGGGTATGCCGCTGTTGGTACATGGCGAGGTCACCGATGCCCATATCGATATCTTCGACCGGGAAGCGGTCTTTATCGAGCGCATCATGAAACCTCTGCTCGAGCGGCATCCAGACCTC
The DNA here is from genome assembly GCF_052439355.1 of Halomonas sp. E19. NCBI lineage: Bacteria > Pseudomonadati > Pseudomonadota > Gammaproteobacteria > Oceanospirillales > Halomonadaceae > Halomonas > Halomonas sp. E19. The sequence continues at coordinate 1,315,397 of NZ_JBNFWU010000001.1, forward strand.
AAGGTGGTGTTCGAGCATATCACCACCACTGAAGCGGCCACCTTCGTTGCCGAGGCGCCGGCCAACGTGGCGGCCACCATTACCGCGCATCACCTGCTGTTCAACCGTAACCACATGCTCGCGGGCGGGATTCGGCCTCACTACTATTGCCTGCCGATTCTCAAGCGCGAGCGGCATCGCGAGGCGTTGCTGGCAGCGGCCACCTCGGGCAGCGGCAAGTTCTTCCTCGGCACCGACAGTGCACCGCATGCCAAGGGAGACAAGGAGTCTGCCTGCGGCTGCGCCGGCGCCTACACGGCTCCGGCAGCCATCGAGTTTTATGCCACGGCGTTCGAACAGGCAGGGGCGCTGGACAAGCTGGAGGGCTTTGCGAGCCATTACGGCCCGGACTTCTACGGTCTGCCGCGCAATCGGGATCGCATCACCCTGGTGCGCGAGGCGTGGCAGATGCCGGAGTCGTTGCCTTATGCGGATGGACAGGTGATCGTGCCGCTGCAGGCAGGCGAGACGCTGGGCTGGCGCCTGCGCGGTTGATCCTGGCGGGTAGGTGTGCCAGCGGCCGCCTGACGGCGGCCGTTGCATCAGGCGGAGTTTAGTCGGCGATGACTTCGGGCTGGGGAGCGCTATGCCATTCTGTCTGTCCCAGGCGGGTAACCATGGTTTCGACCATGCGCGCCGAGTGAGCGGCCGCCGTTTCCAGGAATTGCTCGAAGGTCAGATGGTTGTCGCCACCCCTGGGATATCGGAAAGGGCGCGGATAATCACGAATGGACAGCCATAGAGATGGCATGTCTGGGCGATCGCCGCGGCTTCCATCTCCGCTGCCAGCATGGTCGGGAAGCGGCTGCGTGTCTTGGCAACGAGTTCCGGGCAAGCCATGAACACATCCCCGGTCGCGATCAGGCCTTCGACCACCTTGACTTCACCAAGTGCCTCGACGCTTTCACGCGCTACGGTGACGAGTCGCGGGTCGGGCAGGTAGGCCGCAGGCATGTTGGGCACCTGGCCATGCTCATAGCCGAAGGCAACGGCATCGACGTCGTGATGGCGAACCTCGCTGGAGATCACCACGTCGCCGATGGCAAGATCTTCACCGAAGCCGCCGGCAGAGCCGGTATTGATGATGGCTTCGGGCTGATAGACGTCCAGTAGCAGCGTGGTGCCGATGGCAGCGTTAACCTTGCCGATTCCGGACTGCAGGATAATGACATCCACGCCGTGTAGCCGCCCATGGTGGAAGGTGCAGCCGACATGGGTACGGGTGCGGCGTTCTTCCAGCAGAGAAGCGAGATGCTCCACCTCCTGGGCCATGGCGCCAATGATGCCAATGCGTTTCATCTGTCTAGATTTCTCCAATGGGCTGCCGACGCCGCGCTGGGCTTTCATCAATGAGGCTGGGCGGTTGGCTGGGCGAGCCTTCAACAAGAGGCACGAATTCTAGCGGGTCCGGCCGGCTGTGTCAGGGTGGGGGTCAAATGGGCGTGTTGCCCTGCTGCATGGCATCATGGCGCTCCGCGGCGAAGAGCGTATTTTCTAGCAGCGACGCTACCGTCATCGGGCCCACGCCTCCCGGTACCGGGGTGATCCAGGCGGCACGTTCGGCCGCTGGCGAGAACTCCACGTCGCCCACCAGGCGGCCATCCTCTTCGCGATTGATGCCGACGTCGATGACGATCGCGCCCTCGCGCACCCACTCTCCCTTCACCAGGCCGGGCTTGCCGACCGCAACCACCAATAGTTCGGCGCGGCGCACGTGCTCCTCGAGGTTGCGTGTGAAGCGGTGGCAGACGGTAGTCGTGCAGCCAGCCAGCATCAGTTCGAGTGCCATGGGGCGCCCAACGATGTTCGAGGCGCCTACCACTGTGGCATCCAGGCCGCGAACCTTGAGATCACTAGCCTGCAGTAGGGTCATAATGCCCTTGGGCGTGCAGGGGCGCAGCACCGGCAGGCGCTGAGCCAGGCGCCCCAGGTTGTAGGGGTGGAATCCGTCTACGTCCTTGTGTGGCACGATGCGTTCGAGAAGAGGACGAGCATCTAGGTGGGCAGGCAGCGGCAGTTGCAGCAGGATGCCGTCGATGCGCGAGTCAGCGTTAAGTGTGTCGATCAGGGACTCAAGCGCCTGCTGGGAGGTGTCGCTGGGTAGCTCATGGCGGAAGGAGAGGATGCCTGCCTGCTCGCAGGCGCGATGCTTGTTGCTGACGTAGACATGGGAGGCGGGGTCCTCGCCCACAATGACGACGGCCAGGCCAGGTATGCGCTTGCCCTCGGCCCGGCGCGCCTCGATCTGGCGTGCGACCTGCTGTCGGACCTGAGCGGCAATGCCCTTGCCGTCGATGAGTTGGGCGGTCATCGTCTCTCCCCCGTGGATGAATGCTGAGTGGCCGGATGGCCGGTTGGCGACATCGAGCCTCCAATTTTCGCATGTTGGGGTCGCAAGGCAAAGCGCAAAAGCCTCGTGGAGTCAGGCAGCTATTGACCCTCGCTGAATCTTGCGTAGAATACGCAGCGCTCGATGAGGCCAGTGAGGCGCATCGAGGCCGCGCAAGGTCGGCGGGGTGTAGCGCAGTCTGGTAGCGCGCCTGCTTTGGGAGCAGGATGTCGGGGGTTCGAATCCCTCCACCCCGACCACAACCTTTTGTTTGGCTTGGTGAAAAAAGCGAAACGGGTTGCGGTTGGGCGGCGTAAAAAGTAGAATGCGCCCATAGCTCAACCGGATAGAGCAACGGCCTTCTAAGCCGTAGGTTGCAGGTTCGAGTCCTGCTGGGCGTGCCAGCTTGCGTGCTGAGATGCCTGCAGGTGTTCCGAAGCGTTGGGCAGTTCTTGGTGGCTGTGGTTGTAGAAGCGCTGTGGTTGTTAAAGGCGTAGTGGTAGAAGCTGTTGTCGATATGGTGGATGTAGCTCAGTGGTAGAGCCCCGGATTGTGGCTCCGGTGGTCGTGGGTTCGATCCCCATCATCCACCCCACATCGACGCAGGCACTTGCAATGGTGGATGTAGCTCAGTGGTAGAGCCCCGGATTGTGGCTCCGGTGGTCGTGGGTTCGATCCCCATCATCCACCCCATTGCACCCTTCATGGTTATATTTTTTCTCCATCGTTATTCCGTAACGACTCTACTCGGCCTGCCGGGTGGGTTCTTTCCGTTTGCGGGCATGGCGAGTTCGTGCGCTTTGCTGTGCTTCGTTTCTTCCTGTCATTTTCCCTTAAATTTCCGTTTTCTCATTGCTAAGGCGCCTTGCAAAGCGGCGCAATGCCCCCATCTACAGGGGAATGCTTGCCAGCGCAGGGTGGGATTCTTAAAATCTCTCCTTTGACCTTACACGCTTTCAACCGAACGCCCCCAGAGGACAATTCATGCAAGTTTCCGTCGAAACGACCTCCCAGATTGCACGCCGCGTCACGTTTCAGGTGCCGGCTGCAGAGGTCGACGAAGCCGTCGAGGCCCGCCTCAAGGACACCGCGAAAAACGTTCGCCTGAATGGCTTTCGCAAGGGTCGGGTGCCCATGACGGTGGTGCGCCAGCGTTACGGCCAGGACGTGCGCAATGAAGTCGTGGGCGAACTGATGCGTGAGCGCTATGTGCGTGCCATCAGCGAGGAAAACCTGAATCCTGCCGGCTTCCCCAGCATCGAGCCGACCGTCAATGAGTCGGGCAAGGATCTCGAGTTCGTCGCTTCGCTTGAGGTCTATCCGGAGATCGAGCTCGCTTCGATCGAGGGTACCGAAGTCGAGCGTCCCGTGGTGGATATCTCTGACGCCGATCTCGATGAGATGATCGAGACGCTGCGCAAGCAGAACGCCAGCTGGGAAGTGGTCGAGCGTGCCGCGGAAGATGGCGATCAAGTCAAGATCGACTTCAAGGGTTTCCTTGGCGATGAGCCTTTCGAAGGCGGTAGTGCTGAAGGGCACGACCTGGTGTTGGGCTCTGGCAACTTTATTCCCGGCTTCGAGGATCAGCTGGTTGGCGCCAAGGCGGGTGAGGAGCGCGAGCTCAAAGTGACCTTCCCCGAGGACTACCAGGCCCAGCACCTTGCCGGCCAGGAAGCCACCTTCCAGGTCAAGGTGCATGAGGTCAAGGGCCGCGCCTTGCCTGAGCTCGATGAGGCATTTATCCAGCGCTTCGGAGTGGAAGGCGGTGATGTCGATAAATTCCGTGCCGAAGTGAAGAAGAACATGGCGCGCGAGGCCAAGCAGGCGGTAGACAACCGTCTCAAGCAGCAGGTGCTCGAAGCGCTGAAGAAAGCCAATGACGTACCGGTCCCGCAGTCTCTGGTGCAGCAGGAAACCGACGCCCTCAAGCGTCAGGCGGCCCAGCAGTTCGGTCTCGGCGAGGATTTTGACGTTTCCCAGCTGCCCAATGAGCTGTTCTCCGAGCAAGCCAAGAGCCGCGTTCAGGTTGGCCTGCTGCTGGCCGAGGTGATCAAGGCCAACAACCTCGATGCCAGCGACGATGATGTTCGCGCCAAGGTCGAGGAGCTTGCCGAGCAGTACCAGGAGCCCGAGCAGGTCGTCGAGTACTACATGAGCAACAACCAGCTCAAGACGCAGGTGAAATCGGCTATCCTCGAAGAAAAGGCGGTGGACCAGCTGCTGGCACAGGCAAGCGTCAAGGATGTTGAGATGACCTACCAGCAGGTGCTGGCGGCGGCTCAGCAACAGGCGGACCAGGACGAGCAGGATGAAAACGCCGAGGCGGAAGAAGCTCAGGAAGCCAAGAGCTGACACGCCTTGCCGCCGTGCTCGCGAGGAGCTGCGGGCGCGGCGGAGCGTCACCCGCTTCCATTCATCGGATGCAAGGACATCACATTGATGAGCAACGAGTTCGAGACACAAAACGCCGGCGGCCTGGTGCCGATGGTAGTGGAGCAGAGCGCGCGCGGAGAGCGGGCCTATGATATCTACTCCCGTCTGCTGAAGGAGCGGGTGATCTTCATGGTGGGGCCGGTGGAAGACCACATGGCCAACCTGCTGGTGGCTCAGCTGCTGTTTCTCGAGTCCGAGAATCCGGACAAGGACATCCACCTTTACATCAATTCACCGGGCGGCTCCGTCACGGCGGGGATGTCGATCTACGACACCATGCAGTTCATCAAGCCCGACGTGTCCACCGTTTGTATCGGTCAGGCTGCCAGCATGGGTGCGCTGCTGCTGGCGGGTGGCGCAGCGGGCAAGCGCTACTGCCTGCCCAATTCACGCATGATGATCCATCAGCCGCTGGGCGGCTACCAGGGGCAAGCCTCGGACATCGAGATCCACACCCGCGAGATTCTGGGTATCCGTGACAAGCTCAATCGTATTCTGGCGCACCACACCGGGCAGGATATCGAGACCATTGCCCGCGATACCGATCGCGACAATTTCATGAACGGCAGCCAGGCGGTCGAGTACGGTCTGATCGACGCCGTACTGGATAAGCGTCCTGTATCCTGATAGCGTGATCCAGTACGCCCCTACTTAAAGTGATTCATTGGCGGTCCCTGGCCGCCAAAGCGACAGAGGTACGCGAATGGCCGACGGCAAAGGCAAGGGCGAAGGCGGCAAGCTGCTTTATTGCTCGTTCTGTGGCAAGAACCAGAACGAAGTCAGGAAGCTGATAGCAGGCCCGTCCGTCTATATCTGCGACGAATGTGTCGATCTTTGCAACGACATCATTCGTGAGGAAGTTCTCGATGCCGACGCCGAGAGCGATGAGGAGCGCCTGCCGGTTCCGCGTGAGATCCGTCGCACCCTGGATGACTATGTGATTGGCCAAGACCGAGCCAAGACGGTGCTGTCGGTGGCGGTCTACAACCACTACAAGCGTCTTCGGGCAGGGGTGAAGGGCGACGACGTCGAGTTGGGCAAGTCGAACATCCTGCTGATCGGGCCGACCGGCAGTGGCAAGACGCTGCTGGCAGAAACCATGGCGCGCCTGCTCAACGTACCTTTCACCATCGCCGATGCCACTACGCTGACCGAAGCGGGCTATGTGGGTGAGGATGTTGAGAACATCATCCAGAAGCTGCTGCAGAAGTGCGATTACGATGTCGAGAAGGCCCAGCGCGGCATCGTCTACATCGACGAGATCGACAAGATCTCACGCAAGTCGGACAATCCGTCGATCACACGAGATGTCTCTGGTGAAGGCGTGCAGCAGGCGCTGCTCAAGCTGATCGAGGGGACCACGGCCTCCGTGCCTCCCCAAGGTGGGCGCAAGCACCCGCAGCAGGAGTTCGTGCAGGTCGATACCAGCAACATCCTGTTCATCGTGGGTGGTGCCTTTGCCGGGCTCGACAAGGTCATTCGCGATCGCGCAGAGAAAGGGGGCATCGGCTTCAGCGCTGTGGTGAAGAGCAAGGATGAGACCAAGGGCGTGGGCGACCTGTTGGCCGAGGTCGAACCTGAAGACCTGGTCAAGTTCGGCTTGATCCCGGAATTCGTGGGGCGGCTGCCGGTCATTGCGACCCTGACCGAGCTCAACGAGGACGCGCTGATCCAGATCCTGACGGAGCCCAAGAATTCGCTGGTCAAGCAGTATGCCAAGCTGTTCGAGATGGAGGGCGTCGAGCTTGAATTCCGTGAGGACGCGCTGCGTGCGGTGGCCGCCAAGGCAATGACGCGCAAGACGGGTGCTCGTGGCCTTCGCTCCATCCTGGAATCCGTCTTGCTTGATACCATGTACGAAATTCCTTCCATGGAAGGGGTGACCAAGGTCGTGATCGATGCGTCGGTGATTGCCGGCGAAAGCGAACCGCTGCTGATCTACTCGCAGCAGGAGCAGCGCGTCGACGGGACTGACGGCTGAGCCCAGGCAATGCCATGGAAAGCCAATGCTGAGGGGCCGCCTGGCGGCCCGCGCCATGTCTGGCAGTGTCATCCTTGCATTCAGGCGCCTTCGCCCCCATTCCCTTCCGTAACCATTTCGATTCGTTGAGGTACGTCTGCGATGTTGCAGAACGCTGAACAGACCTTGAGTCTGCCCCTCCTGCCGCTGCGCGACGTGGTCGTGTATCCGCAGATGGTCATACCGCTGTTCGTCGGCCGGGAGAAGTCGATTCAGGCGCTCGATGCCGCTATGGCGGCAGACAAGCGTGTACTGCTGGTCGCCCAGCGCGAGGCCGGGCATGACGATCCCGATGCAGACGACCTCTTTACGATCGGCACCGTGGCGGAGATCATGCAGCTGCTCAAGCTGCCTGATGGTACGGTCAAGGTATTGATCGAAGGGGTATCCCGAGCCGACCTGCGTGAAGTTCGCCATACGGACGACGGCTACAGCCTGGCAATCTCGGTTCTGCGAGATAGCGAGCCGTTGAGCGAGCGGGAGCAGGAGGCGCTGGTACGCGTCCTGCTCAATCAGTTCGAGCAGTACGTCAAGCTCTCCAAGAAGGTGCCCAACGAGGTTCTCAATTCGCTATCCGGCATCGAGGATCCGAGCCGTCTCGTCGATACCGTCTGCGCCCATCTGTCACTGAAGATCCACGACAAGCAGCAGCTGCTGGAAATGGACCGGGTTCGCGATCGAGTCGAGCATCTGATGGCCCTGATCGAATCGGAAATCGACTTGCTGCAGGTCGAGAAGCGCATTCGCTCGCGGGTCAAGGATCAGATGGAGAAGTCCCAGCGCGAGTATTACCTGAACGAGCAGATGAAGGCCATCCAGAAGGAAATGGGTGAGCTGGAGAATGTGCCCAACGAGGCGGAGAAGTACGAAAAGGCCATCGAAGCCTCGGGTATGCCCAAGGAAGCCCGCGACAAGGCCACCCAGGAGCTGAGTAAGCTCAAGATGATGTCGCCGAACTCAGCGGAAGCCACGGTGGTGCGCTCCTACCTCGACTGGCTGGTCTCGGTGCCCTGGAAAAAACGTACCCGCGTCAAGCACGACCTGATTCATGCGCATAAGGTATTGGACGAGGACCATTACGGTCTCGATGAGGTCAAGGAGCGGATCCTTGAGTACTTGGCGGTCCAGAAGCGCGTCAAGAAGCTCAAGGGGCCGGTACTCTGCCTGGTCGGGCCCCTGGCGTCGGCAAGACCTCGCTCGGTCAGTCGATAGCGCGCGCCACGAATCGCAAATATGTGCGCCTGGCCTTGGGTGGGGTGCGTGATGAGTCAGAGGTCCGTGGTCATCGCCGCACCTATATCGGCTCACTGCCGGGCAAGCTGATTCAGCGCATGAGCAAGGCCGGGGTCAAGAACCCGCTGTTCTTGCTCGATGAAATCGACAAGCTGGGCATGGACCATCGCGGTGACCCAGCGTCGGCATTGCTGGAGGTGCTGGATCCCGAGCAGAACGACAAGTTCAACGACCACTACCTCGAGCTGGATTACGACCTGTCGGAGGTCATGTTCATCTGCACGGCCAATTCGATGAACATCCCGGGGCCGTTGCTTGACCGCATGGAGATCATCCGTCTACCCGGGTACACCGAGGACGAGAAGCTCGCGATTGCGCGTCGCTACCTGGTGCCCAAGCAGCTGGCTGCGAACGGCTTTGAAGCTGGCGAACTCGATTTCGAAGAAGAGGCGCTGCTGGAGCTGATTCGCTACTACACCCGGGAAGCGGGTGTGCGTGAGCTGGAACGCCAGATCGCCAAGGTGTGCCGCAAGGTGCTGCGCGAGCGGTTGGAGCAGGAAGGCAAGGGTGCTCAGGCGCCTGCTCAACTGGCGGCTGACGACATCGAGGCCTATGCTGGTGTGCGTCGCTACAGCTATGGCCTGGCCGACAAGGAAGATCAGGTTGGGCGTGTCACAGGGTTGGCCTGGACCTCGGTGGGTGGGGAGTTGCTCAACATCGAGTCGGTGGTCACTCCTGGCAAAGGGCGCATCAACAAGACGGGCTCGCTGGGCGATGTCATGAAAGAGTCCGTGAGCGCTGCCCATACCGTGGTAAGGGCGCGCGCCGAGTCGCTGGGGATCGACCCGGAGCGGTTCGAGAAAGAGGATCTGCATATCCATGTTCCCGAGGGCGCGACGCCGAAGGATGGACCCAGTGCAGGCATCGCTATGGTGACGGCGATGGTATCGGCCTATACCGGACGCCCTGTGCGCTGCGACCTGGCCATGACCGGTGAGGTCAATCTACGTGGCGAGGTCATGCCGATAGGAGGCTTGAAGGAGAAATTGCTGGCCGCACGGCGCGGTGGTATAAAGGTCGTGCTAATTCCAGAGGAGAATCGCCGGGATCTCAAGGAGGTGCCGGACAATATCAAGGGTGCTCTGGATATTCGTCCTGTGCGATGGATTGACGAGGTGCTCGAAGCGGCATTGGCCAAAAGGCCGGTGACAGGTGGAGATGAGTCTCGAGCCGATGAAACCGCAGCTACTACCTCGATGATCAGCACGCATTAAAGGTATTTTTCGCATCATGCCAGGGTGAAAACCCTGGCATGGCGCGGTTTGGCGCCGCAAGTTGCTTGACACATCTTTTGCAGCATTGCTATAAATTGCAGCCATGCTGTGATCGTGTTGCCGGGCAAAAGGTATGCCGATTAGAGCCATTTCCTGAAATAGTCAAGGGGTGAAGTGTGAACAAATCCGAGCTGATCGAAGCCATTGCCGCGACTGCTGATATTCCGAAGGCGGCTGCGTCACGTGCACTTGATGCCATGGTGGACACCGTCACCGAAAGCCTCAAGAAAGGTGACACCGTCTCTCTGGTGGGGTTTGGTACCTTCTCCGTCAAGGAGCGTGCTGCACGCACCGGGCGTAACCCGCAGACCGGCGAGCCGATCCAGATCAGCGCCGCCAAGGTGCCCACCTTCAAGGCCGGCAAGGCGCTCAAGGACTCTGTCAACTGAGCGAATGACGTTGCACGAAGGCTGCCTGGCATGGGGCCGGATTCGACAACGGTTATACAGGGCGCATCGCTTTGGCGATGCGTTTCTTTTTGATGTGTCGGTAAGTCGCGTCGCGTCCCGCTGGCCATGGCCCTGAAGGTGCCTGCCCCATTATAATGTCGCGCGTCTGCCACCCAACCATCATCAGCAGAGGCCTGCATGCTGCAAAGTATACGTGACCGCTCCAGAAGCTGGGGTGCAAAGATCATCGTGGGCGCCGTCGTGGTGACCATGGCCCTGTTTGGCGTCGAGTCCCTGGTTGGGCTGTTTGGTGGCGGTGGGGATGAGGTCGCCAAGGTGAATGGGCAGTCCATCACCCGTCAGGAACTCGAGATGGAAGTGCAGCGTGCCATCCGTTCCGGGCAGGTGCCGCCTGAACAGGAGCGTGCGCTGCGCGGACAGATACTGGACGAGATGATTGGTGAGCGCCTGCTCGCCTCTTTTGCCAGCGATGGTGGCCTGCATCTTTCCGATGAGCAGCTCGACCAGGTGATCGTGACCCTGCCTGAGTTCCACAACCAGAATGGCCGTTTCGACGCGGACCTGTTCCGAAACCGCCTTGCCAGTGCAGGCTATTCGCCTGCTTCATTCCGAGCAGCGCTGCGTGTCGATCTCAAGCGACAGCAGCTGCAGCAGGGGCTGGCCTTCAGTGAGTTTACCCTACCCGGTGAGCGTGAAACCCTGGCCAACCTGCAGGGGCAGTCCCGCAGCTTCCGCTACCATGTGCTCCATGCCGACGACCTGCCCTTGGCGGTGGACGTGAGCGAAGAGGACCTGCAGCGCTATTACGACGCCAATGCCGAACGCTACCGGCGCCCCGAGCAGGTCCGCCTTGAGTATGTGATCATCGATCGCCAGGAAATGGCGGCGCAGGTCGACGTGAGCGACGAGGCGATCCGCCAGGCCTGGGAGGCGCGTGGCCAGGATGCCGACCGGCGTGTATCGCACATCATGGTGGGGTTTGGTGCCGAGCGTGATCGTGAACAGGCAGCCGCTCGTCTGGAAGAAGTTCGCCAGCGCCTGGCGCAGGGCGACGCCTTTGCCGACCTGGCGCTGGAGTACTCCGAAGATCCATCCACTGCCGAGCAGGGCGGGGATCTTGGTGTGATCAGTCGTGGCTTCTTCGGGGATGCCTTCGACGAAGCTGCCTTTTCACTGAGGCCTGGTCAGGTATCCGGCATCGTCGAGAGCAGTGGCGGTCTGCACCTGATCCAGGTTACCGATCTCGATCAGCCACCGCTCGAGGAGATGCGCGATGAGCTACAGCGCGATCTCGCCCTTGGCGAAGTTACATCGGCCTTCCATCAGCGCGTTCAAGCCTTGATCGACGAGAGCTTTGCCGCCGACGACCTGCAGAGTGTGGCAGACAGCCTTGGCTTGTCCTTGCGCGAAAGTGACTGGGTGTCGCGTGAGGGCGGCCAGGGTGTGCTGTCCGAGCCAGGCGTGATGAGTGAAGCGTTTAGTGAAGACGTCCTTCGCGAGGGTTTCAACAGCGAGGTAATCGAGCTGGATGAAGATCGTCGCATGGTCCTGCGTGTGGCCGAGCATCGTGAAGCCATGGTGCAGCCGCTCGACGAGGTGCGCGACCGCGTGCTGGCCGAAGTGACGCGGCGCAAGCAGCACGAAGCCCTGCTGGAAGTGGCACGTGAACGTGTCGAGCAGCTGCGCGCTGGTGAATCACTGGATTTGACCTGGCAGCAGGTCAGTGGTGCCACGCGCCAGCAGAGTGATGTCCCGCGGCCGGTGCTTCAGGCGGCCTTCCGCCTGCCGCAGCCGCAGGCGGGCCAGCCGGTTTTCGGGCACGTGAGCGAGAACGGCCGCGTAGTGCTGATTGCTCTGGACCAGGTTCAGGAAGGTGAATCCGACCCGCAGGTCGAGGAATTTGTGGCTCGCATGGCCGAGCAGTTGCGCGCTCAGTCGGCGGTGCAGGCCCTGCAGCAGCATCTGCGTGAAACGGCTGATATTCACCGCTAAGGGATGAGTGGGATGGTAGGGGGCGTCAGGCGGCGCCTCGCTTTTCTTTGATGAGAATTTATACCGTTACCTTCACTTGGGTTCTCTTAGTACACCTCACTAGTCATGCCTCGTCTTCGCGCTCGCTACTGAAGCACAGCGCGGCTCTGCCTTTAATGGTATTGTGTAACATTATTTGGAAAGGGTTGGACGTATGAATAAGGCACCGCTCACTGCCATTCCTGTGCACCTCATTACGGGATTTCTGGGTGCCGGCAAGAGCACGGTGATTCAAGGCATGCTCGCACAAAAGCCGGCAGCCGAGCGCTGGGCCATTCTGGTCAATGAATTCGGCCAGGTGGGGATCGATCAAGCGCTTTTCGATGAGCGCGATGATGTCGTTGTCGAGGGTCTGCCCGGAGGCTGCCTTTGCTGCCAACTGGCCTTTGTGCTTCAAGCTACGCTCGTCAACCTGTTGCACCGGCATCGCCCCGACCGCTTGATCATCGAGCCTTCGGGCCTGGGTCATCCTGCGGGTGTGCTTGAACTCCTTCGTGGTGAAGCATTTCGTGAGGTGCTGGAGCTGCACGACGTGATCACCGTATTAGATCCGACACGCCTGGGCGAGGCGCGTGTGAACGAGCATCCTACCTTTCGTGACCAGTTGGAGATGGCAGACGGCGTGGTGATCGCCAAGGCGGACCTAGCCACGGCGGAGCAGCTCGATGCCGCCCATGCCCTGGCGCGAGATCACTGGCCGCTGCGTCGTTGGGTGATAGAGGTGACCCATGGCGCCTTTCCCATTGCCTTGTTGCTTCAGCCGCATGCCGAACCGGCGTGGCAAGCGAGAGTAGGCCATGAGAATACGGCTCATCGTCAGCTGCGCGCGCAGGCGTCGAAAGTGGTCATGTTGGAAGATTGGGCGCCAGCCATGCCGCAGCCAGGCTCACCGACCTTCGAGCAGGGAGCTGCGCTGGGCTACACCACGCTTGGCTGGCGCTGGTCGCCTTACGAGGTGTTCGATCTCGACCGACTGACGCTGCTACTCGGCTCATTGCCCGCGGGGCTTCGCATCAAGGGTGTGCTGCATACGGATAGCAGCTGGGTGCGCTATAACCGCGGAGGAGGCGCCGCCTGCCTCGAGCCCAGTGCCTGGCGCCAGGACTCTCGTCTGGAGGTAATCGGCGAAGACGGCACCATTCCGGATGCGCATTGGCTTGCTGAAGCTCTGCAGCAGTGTGTGATAGAGCAGCCTTGAGCCCGACAGGCACCGGGGCGAGATGTCGGGCACGGAACAGTAGGCTTGTTATGGTGGCGCCGTTAGAGCGAAAAGCAGCGCAGCTCCGGTCTGCCATTGCCTTCCACCAGCACTTCCCACCCCTGGTCGGCTTGCCAATCGCCAAGCACGATGCGCTGTGCGGGCTCGCCGTCGAGTTCGAAATCGTGCTGGGCCGGGCGATGCGTGTGGCCGTGGATCAGGGTCCTCACACCGTAGTCGCGCATCACGCTCAGCACCTCTTCCGGCGTAACGTCCATAATGGATTCGGCCTTGTTCGAAGTGGCCTCGCCCGACTGCTGGCGCAGTGCGGCCGCAAGCATTTGCCGGTCGGCCAGCGGCATGGAAAGAACTTGCGCCTGCCAGTCAGGATGACGTGCCTGCTCGCGAAATGCCATGTAGGCCTTGTCGCGGGTGCAAAGGCTGTCGCCATGCATCAGCAGCACCGGGGCTCCGCCGAGATTCAGCACCGCGGGGTCTGACAGCAGCTTGGCGCCTATGGCGCTGGCAAAGCGTGAGCCTAGCAGAAAGTCGCGGTTGCCATGCATGAGATAAATGGCCGTGCCGCCATCGGCAAGCGAACGAAGGGCACGGGCAACGGTTAGGGCCAGTTCGGCATTGCCGGTAGGGTCCTGGTCCGCGTGGTCGAGCAGGTCGTCGCCGATCCAGGCTTCGAAGAAGTCGCCCAGGATATAGAGCGCGTCGGCACCCTGTGCGCGTTCGTCCAGCCAGCGCAGGAAGCCTTCGGTCACTGCGGGGGCGCCGGGGTGCAGGTGCAGGTCGGAAATCAGCAGCGTCCTGCTCATTGACGAGTCTCCATGGCGCTTGTAAGTTCAGCCGCCGGGCGGAGCCCGGCGGCCTCGGTCGGGGAATGCCGTTTATTCCGCAGCTTCTTCTTCTTCGACATAGGCGCGCTGGATGACCACGTCCTCGGCCGGTACATCGGCATGCATGCCGCGGCGGGTGGTAGCAACGCCCTTGATCTTCTCGACCACTTCCTGGCCTTCTACCACTTCGCCGAACACGCAGTAGCCCCAGCCCTGGATGCTCTTGCCACTGTGGTTGAGGAAGTCGTTGTCCGCCACGTTGATGAAGAACTGAGCTGTGGCGGAGTGAGGGTCCTGCGTCCGGGCCATGGCGAGGGTGCCGGCCAGGTTCTTCAGGCCGTTGTCAGCCTCGTTCTCTACCGGCTCACGCGTCGGCTTCTGGTTGAATTCCTGGTCGAAACCGCCGCCCTGGATCATGAAGCCATCGATGACGCGGTGGAACAGCGTGCCATCATAATGACCGTCACGAACATACTGCTCGAAATTGGCCGCAGTCTTAGGAGCCTTGTCGTGATTCAGCGCGACTTTGATGTCGCCGAAGTTGGTCTGCAGAATAATCATCCATCTTTTCCTGTACGAGAGCACGCCTTGGCGCCGTGCATGGGCGTGACGCTATAATAGCCGTTTTGCATCGATGCGCGAAGCGCGTCGGGTTGGCGCCCCCTTAGCCAGTGGCGCCCCCGGCCTTGCCATCCTGCAGTATGCAATCCAACCAGAGGTTTGCCGCATCCTTATGACCACCGAAACCGCCAGCGCGCCAAATTTCATTCGTAACCAGATTCGCGAGGAGATCGAGGCCGGCCGTGCCGACAGGATCGTGACCCGTTTTCCGCCGGAGCCCAACGGCTTCCTGCACGTGGGTCACGCCAAGTCGATCTGTCTGAATTTCGGTCTGGCCGAGCAGTTCGGTGGAGATTGTCACCTGCGCTTCGACGACACCAACCCGGCCAAGGAAGAGCAGGCCTATATCGATGCGATCAAGGAAGATGTCAGCTGGCTCGGCTTCGAGTGGGCCGGCACGGTGCGCTACGCCTCGGATTACTTCGAGCAGCTCTATGCCTGGGCCCAGCACCTCATTCGCGAGGGCAATGCGTACGTCGATGACCTGTCGCCGGACGAGATCCGGGAATACCGTGGCACCCTGACCGAGCCAGGGCGCCCGAGCCCCTGGCGCGAGCGCAGCGTGGACGAGAACCTCGATCTGCTCGAGCGTATGCGCGCCGGTGAATTCAACGAAGGTGAGAAGGTGCTGAGGGCCAAGATCGACATGGCTTCGCCCAACATCAACCTGCGTGATCCGATCCTTTACCGTATCCGCCATGCGCGCCATCACCAGA
This sequence comes from Halomonas sp. E19, assembly GCF_052439355.1. NCBI lineage: Bacteria > Pseudomonadati > Pseudomonadota > Gammaproteobacteria > Oceanospirillales > Halomonadaceae > Halomonas > Halomonas sp. E19. The sequence continues at coordinate 1,330,606 of NZ_JBNFWU010000001.1, forward strand.
CCGGCGATGCCTGGAAGATCTATCCCTCTTATGACTTTGCCCACGGCCAGTCGGACGCTATCGAAGGCGTGACCCATTCCATCTGCACCCTGGAGTTCGAGGACCATCGCCCGCTCTACGAGTGGTTCCTCGCCAACCTCCCGGTGCCGGCGCGCCCGCGCCAGATCGAATTTGCGCGCCTGAACATGAATTACACCCTCACCTCCAAGCGCAAGCTCAAGCTGCTGGTCGATGAGGGCATCGTTGACGGCTGGGATGACCCCCGCATGCCGACCCTGTCCGGCATGCGCCGGCGCGGCTATACCCCTGCGTCGATCCGCAAGTTCTGCGAAATGATCGGTGTGACTCGTGCCGACGGTGGCCTGGTCGATATCGCCATGCTCTACCATGCCATTCGGGCGGATCTGGAGGACAACGCGCCGCGTGCCATGTGCGTGCTGAAGCCGCTCAAGGTGGTGCTGACCAACGTGCCGGAAGACCACGAGGAGGTCTATGAGGTGCCTGGCCATCCGGCTCGCGAAGACATGGGCATTCGCCGCATCCCCTTCACTCGGGAGATCTACATCGACAGCGACGACTTCATGGAGGCGCCGCCCAAGAAGTTCTTCCGCCTGGCGCCGGGCCAGGAGGTGCGGCTGCGCAACAGCTACGTGATTCGCTGCGATGAGGTGGTCAAGGATGAGGCCGGGGAGATCGCCGAGCTGCGCTGCTCGGTGGATTTCGACACCTTGGGCAAGAACCCTGAGGGGCGCAAGGTCAAGGGCGTGATCCACTGGGTCAGCGCGACCCATGCGGTGCCGGTGGAGGTTCGCCTCTACGACAACCTATTTCTGGTCGAGCAGCCTGACAAGGACAAGGACGCCGATTTCCTCGAGCACCTCAACCCCGAGTCGCTTGAGGTCTGCCAGGCGATGGGCGAGCCGAGCCTGGCCGGAGTCGCGCCGGAGTCGCGCTTCCAGTTCGAGCGTATGGGCTATTTCTGCGCCGACCGACATGCCTGCCGCGACGGCAAGCTGGTGTTCAATCGCACCGTTGGACTGAAGGACAGCTGGGCCAAGATTCAGAAGAGCGATGGCCAGAAAAACGATGGCCAGAAGAAGGGCTGACATGCAGATCTACAACACGCTGACGCGCCGTAAGGAGCCCTTCGCACCGATCGAGCCGGGAAAGGTGCGCATGTACGTCTGCGGCATGACCGTCTATGACTACTGCCACCTGGGCCACGCCCGGGTGATGGTGGCCTTCGACGTGGTGACCCGCTACCTGCGCTGGCGCGGCTACGACGTCACCTACGTGCGCAACATCACCGACATCGACGACAAGATCCTGCGGCGTGCCGACGAGAACGGCGAGAGCATTGCCTCGCTGACCCAGCGCATGATCGCCGCCATGCACGAGGACGAGGCGCGTCTGTTCGTCGAGCGCCCTAGCCACGAGCCCCGGGCGACCGGGCATGTCGGCGAGATCATCGCCATGGTCGAGACCTTGATCGACAAGGGCTATGCCTATGCCGCCGCCAACGGCGACGTCTACTATCGGGTGCGCAAGTTCGAGGGCTACGGCAAGCTCAACAACCGGAACCTCGACGAAATGCGTGCCGGTGCTCGCGTCGAGGTCGATGAGCACAAGGAAGACCCGCTCGACTTCGTGCTGTGGAAGGCGGCTAAGCCGGGGGAGGCGAGCTGGCCCTCGCCCTGGGGCGACGGGCGTCCCGGCTGGCACATCGAATGCTCGGCCATGTCCAAGTGTTGCCTGGGCGAGACCTTCGATATCCATGGGGGCGGCCCGGACCTGACCTTCCCCCATCACGAGAACGAGATCGCCCAGAGCGAGGCCGCGAACAGCAAGCCGTTCGTCAATACCTGGATGCATGCCGGTGCGGTGCGGGTGAATCAGGAGAAGATGTCCAAGTCGCTGGGCAATTTCTTTACCATTCGTGAAGTCCTCGAGCGTCACGACCCCGAGGTGGTGCGCTTTCTGCTGGTGGCCAGCCACTATCGCAGCCCGATCAACTATGCCCCCGAATCCCTCGCCGAGGCGCGCAAGTCGTTGGAGCGTCTCTATACTGCGCTAGAGGGCGTAGTTATCGATGGCGGAGAGGTAGACAGCCGCTTCGCTGAGCGCTTCGTCAGCGTGATGGACGATGATTTCAATACGCCCGAGGCACTTTCGGTGCTGTTCGACCTGACCCGCGAGCTGAACCGGTCAAGGAAGGAAGCGCCTGACCAGGCGCCTGCCCTTGCCGCTGAGCTGCGTCGACTGGGCGGTGTGCTGGGGCTGTTGCAGCAGGAGCCGGCGGCTTTCCTTCAGGGCAACCAGGTGGCCCTGCCGCTGCCGGAGGCCGAGATCGAAGCCAGAATCGCACGGCGGGCCGAGGCCAAGCAGGCGCGCGACTTCGCTACCGCCGATGCCATTCGCGATGAATTGGTCGCCCTCGGCATCGTGCTCAAGGATTCCCGTGAAGGCACGAGCTGGATCTACGAAGCCTCGCGCCAGTGAAGGGAAGGGGCAGGGACGGTCAGTGACCGCCTGTTGCGCCCGGCTTCGGCCGGGCGCAGTGGTTTTGGCGCAAGCCAGCGGTCTCGAGTCAGGCCAGCGGACGAGGAGGCAGCGGCACCTGCAATGGCCAGCTGGCATCCACCACGAACAGCCTGCGGTGGCCTGCGCCATGGCTGGCGTGGCCGAGCAGGGCGATCTGGACCGGTGAGGCGGAACGTAGAAGTGCTCTGCCAGGCGTGCCTCGATGTCACGCAGGGGAAGAAAAGCCTCATTGCGCGGCAAGGCCAGCCAGTGAGGCTTGGCCAGCCAGGCCGCGCGCGTCTGGGCGGGTAGCCCATCGCGCAGGGTGCGCCAGGCCGGCCAGTGCAGCCACTGGCCGCGCAGATGGTCGGGGCTCGCCTCACGAGGCGAAGGCAAGTCACCAAGCCAGGGGTAGAACAGCACGCCCGGCATGGCCATCTGGGTGCGAATGGGGGCTGGTTCAGGCGGGCCGAGGTCGCGGGGATGAATGAGCTGCTGGATGGTCGTGCGAGCCTCGGGTTGGCCGGTCAGGCGCAGCTGGTGGCGGACCAGGTGTTCGCGCTTGGTGGCCAGGCTATCGGCGCCGCCGGGGCCGATCCAGCGTGATGGGTCCGATGCCGTGCCGGGGCCTTCCGGCAGGCCCAGATAGAACTTGATGGCCACTTCGAGGTGCACCAGGCCAGGATCGTCGCGGCGGCGGTAGAGCAGGTCGAGCTCGCCCAGGGTGCGCTTGCCCTGGTGGACACGCAGGTTGCTGGCCAAGAGGCGAGTGCCCGGTGCGGTATCGAGCAGGTGCTGCCAGAGGCGCTCGTGATAATGTCCCATGCGACCGGAAGCGGTATCGCCGACGCGACGCTCCAGCGCCTGCGGGTTGGCTTCTTGTGATGCGAGGAAGTCGCGCAGCCGAGCGGGCGCCGCCAGGCCCAGGGTTTCCTGTCGGGGCGCCCCGGCCAGGCGGTGGTGATGAGGTCGGGTGTCAGCACGATCCACGCCAGGTCGCGTACCAGCGGATGATGGCAAAGGCTGAGCAGGCGGGCAGCGTCGTCGGACATGGGGACTCCGCGTTGAGATCGGGTCTGACAGTCAAACTGTACACGCCTTATACTCTAGTGACATTCACAAGGGAGGGTGATGACATGAGACGCGTCTTGTCCGGCCTGGCTGCCTTTGCGGCGGGCTCCATGCTGCTGGTCAGTGGCACGCAGGCCAACGATAGCGTGACGGTGGCCTCGAAGATCGATACCGAAGGGGCGGTCTTGGGCCAGCTGATCATCCAGCGGCTGCAGCAGGGCGGAATCCAAACCGAAGACAGGCTGCAGCTGGGTGCCACCAATATCGTTCGCCAGGCGCTGCTGAGCGGCGAGATCGATCTCTATCCGGAGTACACCGGCAATGGCGCCTTCTTCTTCGACATGACCGACAGCGACGTCTGGCACGACGCCGCGCGCGCCTACGAGACGGTTCGTGAACGGGATGCCGAGAATGACTTGGCCTGGCTGACGCCAGCACAGGCCAATAATACCTGGGCCATGAGCGTGCGCGGCGACCTGGCGCGTGAGCATGGGCTCGAGAGCCTTGATGACCTCGCCCGCTATCTCGCCGAAGGCGGTGAGTTCAAGTTTGCCGCCAGCGCCGAGTTCGTCGATTCGCCACAGGCGCTGCCTGCCTTCCAGCAGGCCTATGGCTTCGAGCTGAGCGGGGATCAGCTGCTGGTGCTTTCGGGGGCAATACGGCCGCCACCATGCGCGCCGCCGCCCAGCAGACCAGCGGCGTCAACGCGGCGATGACCTACGGCACCGACGGCGGCCTCCATGCGCTGGACCTGGTGGTGCTGGAGGATACGCGTGGCGTGCAGCCGGTCTACCAGCCGGCGCCCGTGGTGCGCCAGGAGGTGCTCGAGGCTCATCCCGAGATTGCCGAGCTGCTCAGACCACTGTTCGAATCCCTGGACCTGGAGACCCTGCAGGCGCTGAATGGCCAGGTAGCGGTGGAAGGGCGCGACCCGCGCCAGGTGGCCGAGGAGTACCTGGCCGAGCTGCGGGAGTGAGGCGTGATTGAAGGCAGGCAGGCACCCAACTGGGTGCTGGTGAGCCTTGCGCTGATGGCGTTGCTGGCGTGGCTCTCGCTCGATGCGGTCACGGTGGCCGCCAACCGGATCGTGCCCGGTATCCCCCAGGCGGCGCTGACTGTCATGGGCGGCTGGCCGGCGCTGCTGCTGGCCTTGCCGCTGCTGGCCGTGGTGGTTCTGGCCTGGCGGCCCGACCGCCGGAGCCTCTGGCTGGCGCTGGCCGCCGTGATGGCTGTGCTGCTGCTGCTGCCGTTCTGGCTGTCGGCGGCGGCCTCCACGCTGGTGAGCCCTGACCTGCCCCAGGCGCGTATCGGTATCGGCACTTCGTTCTGGCTGCTGAATTTTCTGCTGTTGCTGGCCATGATCGAGCTGCGCACCCGCCTCGGGCTGTCGCGGCCACAAGGCTGGCTGCTGCTGCTTCCCGTGGTGCTGGCCTGGTGGCTGGCGCTGTCCCTATGGCTTGAGCCGCTGGCGCTGAATCGCGAGTACCAGGCGCGCAGCGAGCAGTTCATGGCGGCGCTAAGCATGCATCTCCGGTTGGTGGGTGCGGCGGTCGGCGCAAGCCTGCTGCTGGCTGCGCTGCTGGTCATGCTCATGCGCCGCCATGCCGGCGCCCGCAAGGCGGTATTTGCAGTGCTCAACGTCGTGCAGACCATTCCCAGCCTGGCGCTGTTCGGCCTGTTGCTAGCGCCGCTGGCCTGGCTTGGCGCCCGGGTCGACTGGCTGGGTGCGCTTGGGGTGGGCGGTATCGGCTGGGCGCCGGCCTTTCTCGCCTTGCTCGGTTACAGCCTGCTGCCCATGGTGCGCAACCTTTTGTGGCCCTGGAAGGCGTAGAGCCTGCCGTCATCGAGTCCGCCTGCGGCATGGGCATGAGCCAGCGCCAGGTGTTCTGGCAGGTGCGCCTGCCGCTGGCGCTGCCGGTGGTGCTGGAGGGCGTGCGCATCACCACGGTGCAGGCCATCGGCCTGACGGCGGTGGCGGCGCTGATCGGCGCGGGGGCTCGGTACTTTCATCTTTCAGGGACTGGGGCAGGCGGCCATGGACATGGTGCTCCTCGGGGCGTTGCCGATCGTCGTGCTGGCCCTGCTGGCGGACGCCCTGCTGGGCGCCTTGACCGACTACCTGCGCCCAGGAGGGGCTGGATGATCGAACTTTCAGGGGTCACCAAGCGCTTCGGCGACACCACGGCGGTCAATGCTGTCACGTTGAGCATCAAACCAGGGCAGCTGTGCGTGCTGGTGGGCACGTCGGGCTGCGGCAAATCCACCACCCTGCGCATGATCAACCGGCTGATTGCGCATGATGAAGGTGAGATTCGCTTGGATGGCCAGCCGGTAGGCGAGTTTGAGGAGGCGCTGCTACGCCGCCGCATCGGCTACGTGATCCAGAGCACGGGGCTTTTCCCTCACTGGACAGTGGCACGCAATATCGGCGTCGTGCCGCGGCTGCTCAAGTGGCAGCGCCAGCGGGTCAGGGAGCGCGTCGAGGAATTAATGCAGCTGCTTGGGCTGCCGGTGGAAACCTTTGCCGACAAGTACCCGCACCAGCTGTCGGGCGGTCAGGCCCAGCGCGTCGGCGTGGCCAGGGCGTTGGCGGCGGATCCCGACATTCTGCTGATGGATGAGCCCTTCGGGGCGCTGGACCCGATCACTCGGCGCACCCTGCAGCATGAAATGCTGACGCTCCAGGCGCGGCTGCGCAAGACCATCGTCTTTGTCACCCATGATATGGATGAAGCCCTGGCGCTGGCCGACCAACTGGTGGTGATGGATGCCGGGCGGATCGTGCAGCAGGGGCTCCCATCGAGCTGCTGCGTGAACCGACCAGCCCTTTCGTGGAGTCGCTGCTGGGGGCCAGGATCGCGGCCTGAAGGAAGCGGCGCTGCTGAGGGTCAAGGATCGCATGCTGCCGCTGGGGCCACGGCTGCTCGCCAGCGAGCGCATCGACCTGGAGGCGCCGCTCAGCCAGGCGCTGTCGGTCATGCTGTGGCACCGCGTCGACCGGCTGACCGTGGTCGACCGTGACGACCTGCCAATCGGCGAGCTGTCGCTGCGTCGGCTGCTCGGAGCCAAGCCGGGATGAGCGCCAAGGTCACCGAGACGCCGCGCGTCGTACTGAGCCAGGGCCTGCAGCGCTGGGCGGTGCCGCTGGGGTGGCTGCTGGCACTGCTGGTGCTCACCTTCGGCATGGCACAGTTCGAAGCGCTGTTTCGTTTCATCGAGCCCCACAGTCGGGCCGTAATCTATCCTCGCGCCAGCTTCGCTGCGTTGCTGGGGCAGCATGTCCTGGTGGTGGCTTTCTCGTCGCTGCTGTCGATCCTGCTGGGAGTAGGTGCTGCGGTAGCCGTTACGCGCCCGGCGGGTCGCGACTTCCTGCCGCTGGTGTCGCAGCTCGCTTCCATCGGCCAGACGTTTCCTCCCGTGGCGGTACTGGCCCTGGCCGTGCCGGCGCTGGGCTTCGGTACCGTTCCCATCATTGTCGCGCTGGTGCTGTATGGGCTGCTGCCCATCGTGCGAAATACCCTGGTCGGTATTGGCGGGGTGAGCCAGTCGGTGCATGAAGCGGCGCGCGGCATGGGCATGACCCGGCGGCAGCGGCTGCTGCAGGTAGAGCTGCCGTTGGCCGCTCCGGTGATCCTGGCCGGCATTCGCACCTCGGTCACCATTAATATCGCCACCGCCGCGCTTGGCGCCACGGTGGGTGCCAGCAACTTGGGCGATCCGATCATTGCCGGCATTGTCAACAACAATACGGCCTATATCGTTCAGGGTGCCCTGCTCATCGGCCTGCTCGCTCTCACCGTCGATAGCGTGTTCGAGCGACTCGTCACGCCGCGGCGTTGAGCGCCGCCCGGCACAGGGAGTTTGTTTACAAAAGCCACAAGATTTCCCGCCTTTCTGCCGAATAGGCAGAATTTCCAATGTCAAAGGGGATGCGTTTGGTCGCATCTTACGTTAACGTCAACCTTTCCAGCGTTGGCGGACTGCTGGGAACGACCTCTGGCAGCCCACGCCATTTGCGTCGACACTGCCCTCAAAAGGGGCGGTTTTCCTCCTGCCACCACCCAAGGACCAGGATGATGACAACAACACACGACATCCACACGCCACGCTTCATGGTTGGCGATGAACTGCATATCCCCACGTTCCGGCTGCTCAGGCAGGATGGAACCCTGCACGAGGAGGCCGATGCGCCCGACCTCGATGAGGAAACGGCGCTCCGGATCTACCGTGCCATGCTGGCCACCCGGGTGCTCGACGAGCGCATGATGGCCGCGCAGCGCCAGGGCCGGCTGTCGTTCTACATGCAGTGCACCGGTGAAGAGGCCGCCGTGATCGGTGCCACCGCAGCGCTGGAAGATGCCGACATGATCATGGCGCAGTACCGAGAGCAGGGCGCGCTAGTCTACCGTGGCTTCAGCTACGACGAGTTCATGAACCAGCTGTTCGGCAACGAGCTCGATTACGGCAAGGGTCGCCAGATGCCGATCCACTATGGGTCGCGTAAGCTGCACTACATGACCATCTCGTCCCCGCTGGCCACCCAGATCCCCCAGGCGGCAGGCTATGCCTATGGCCAGAAGCTGGCCGGCGAAGGGCACTGCACCATTACCTTCTTCGGAGAAGGGCCGCCTCCGAGGGCGACTTCCACGCCGCGCTGAACATGGCGTCGGTGCACAAGGTGCCGGTGATCTTCTTCTGTCGCAACAACGGCTACGCCATCTCCACACCCGCAAGCGAGCAGTTCGCTGCCGACGGCATCGCACCGCGGGCCTTCGGTTATCGCATGCATGCGATCCGTGTCGACGGCAACGACGTCCTGGCGGTCTATCGTGCCACCGAGGAGGCGCGCCGCATTGCGGTGGAGCGCAACGAACCGGTGTTGATCGAGGCGATGACCTATCGGCTGGCGGCTCACTCCTCGTCGGACGACCCGTCCGGCTATCGTTCCCGCAAGGAGGAGGAGGCCTGGCGCGAGAAGGACCCCATTTCACGCATGAGGGCGTGGCTGCTGGACCAGGGCTGGTGGAGCGAAGAGGAGGAGAAGAACCTGCAGGAGACCCTGCGCCGCGAGGTGCTCGACACCATGAAGCGTGCCGAGAAGCGGCCACCGCCGCCACTGGAGTCGCTGGTGACAGACGTCTATGCCGACGTGACGCCGGCGCTGCAGCGCCAGCTCGATGGCCTCAAGCGCCATATCCGCAAGTATCCGGATGCCTACCCGAAAGGCGCGCGATCCCTCGACCCGGATGTGCGCGACACCCAGCCAGATGCCACCGCTGGCGACGACCAGGGGAGAGCCTGAGATGCCCAAGATGAACATGCTGCAGGCGATCAACAACGCGCTGGACATCGCCATGGCCGAGGACGACAAGGTACTCTGCTTCGGCGAGGATGTGGGAATCTTCGGTGGGGTGTTCCGCGCCACCAGTCATCTGCAGGAAAAATACGGCAAGGCTCGCTGCTTCAACACGCCGCTGGTGGAGCAGGGCATCATCGGCTTCGCCAACGGCCTCGCCGCCCAGGGCTCGGTGCCGGTGGCCGAGATTCAGTTTGCCGATTACATCTTTCCGGCCTTCGACCAGATCGTCAACGAGTCGGCCAAGTTCCGCTTTCGCTCCGGTGACCTGTTCAACGTCGGTGGCCTGACCATCCGTACGCCCTATGGCGGCGGGATTTCCGGCGGTCTCTACCATTCCCAGTCGCCGGAGGCCTACTTCGCACACACGCCGGGGCTGAAGATCCTCGTGCCGCGCAACCCCTACCAGGCCAAGGGGCTGCTGCTCTCGGCCATTCGCGACCCTGATCCGGTCATCTTCTTCGAGCCCAAGCGCCTCTACCGTGCCGCGGTAGGCGAAGTGCCCGAGGAGGACTACCAGCTGCCCATCGGCGAAGCCGAGGTGACCAAGGAGGGCAGCGACGTCACCGTGCTGGGCTGGGGCGCCCAGATGGAAGTGATCGACCGCGCCGTGGAACTGGCCGAGAAGGACGGCATTTCCTGTGAAGTCATTGACCTGCGCACCATCATGCCGTGGGACGAAGACACCGTGGTCGAGTCGGTGCTGAAGACCGGACGGCTGGTGATCACCCACGAGGCGCCGCGTACCGGTGGCTTCGCCGCCGAGATCGCCGCTACCGTCCAGGAGCGCTGTTTCCTGTACCTGGAATCGCCTATCGAACGGGTGACGGGGCTGGATACGCCTTTCCCGCTGACGCTGGAAAAGGAGTACCTGCCCGACCACCTGAAGATCTTCGAGGCGATCAAGGCATCCGTGGCGTACTGACGCCCGATATCAGGACAGGAGAGAACGATGAGCGATTTCAAGCTGCCCGATATCGGCGAAGGTATCGTGGAGTGTGAGGTGGTCGAGTGGCGTGTGAGCGAAGGCGAGGAGATCGCTGAGGACCAGCCGGTGGTCGAGGTAATGACCGACAAGGCGCTGGTCGAGATCACCGCCCCCGAGGCGGGCCGTGTCACCCGGCTTTATGTGGCGAAAGGCGATATCGCCAAGGTGCACGCCCCGCTGTTTGCCTACGAGGCAGTGGGGGAGGAGCCTGCGACGCCAGACGCACCGCCGCGCCCCCGGGTGGAAGAGGAAGCCGTCAGCCCTGCCGCCGAGGCCCGCCTGCCGCCCAGGCGTCAACGGCCCCCGCGTCATCCGCCAAGACAAAGGATTTCATTCTGCCCGATATCGGCGAAGGCATCGTCGAGTGTGAAGTCGTCGAGTGGCGTGTTGCCGAAGGGGAGGCCATCGCCGAAGACCAGCCGCTGGTCGACGTGATGACCGACAAGGCGCTGGTCGAGATCACCGCGCCGGAAGCCGGCGTGGTGAGCAAGCTGCATGTGGCCAAGGGCGAGATTGCCAAGGTGCATGCGCCGCTGTTTGCCTATGTGCCGGACCTGGCCGGCGAAAGCGAACCCGCCCCGGCGAGCTCGGGGTCGGTGGCCAGCGCTGAAAGTTCCGCCAGTATTGCTCCCTGCGCCGCCGTTGGAGGCGAGGGCGGCGGACGGGGGGCCTACGGGCGCACTCCCGCAAGCCCGGCGGTGCGGCGCCTGGTGCGCGAGCACGGCCTGAGTCTGGACGCCGTGGCCGGCTCGGGCAAGGATGGCCGCGTGCTCAAGGAGGACGTGCTGCGACATCTCGAGCACGGGGAGGCGAGCCCCACTCAGGAGGCGGCGACGTCCACGTCCGCAGCATCGCCGGCCAAGCCGGCCCCGGTGCCTCAGGCCGCGGAGGGCGAGGTGCGGGTCGAGCCGATTCGCGGTGTACGTGCGGTGATGGCCAGGCGCATGGTCGAGTCGGCCACTACTATCCCGCACTTCCAGTACGGCGAGGAGATCGACGTCACCGAACTGCTGGCCTTGCGCGAGCGCTTGAAGCCGCTGGCCGAGGCGCAGCAGGTGCGCCTTACCCTGATGCCCTTCTTCATGAAGGCGCTGGCCCTGGCGGTGCGCGAAGAGCCGATTCTCAATGCCCGTTTGAATGCCGAGGTCACCGAGATCCACTATCTGCCCTCAGTGAACGTCGGCATGGCAGTGGACAGCCAGAGCGGGCTGATCGTGCCCAACGTCAAGCACGTGGAGCGGCGTAGCGTGCTGGAGGTGGCACGCGAGATCCAGCGCCTCACCGGCGCCGCCCGCGAAGGTCGGGTGGCCCAGGAGGATCTCAAGGGGGCACCATCAGCATCTCCAATATCGGCGCCTTCGGCGGCACCTACGCGGCGCCCATCATCAACGCCCCTGAGCTGGCCATTGTCGCCATCGGCAAGAGCCAGTGGCTGCCGCGCTTCGATGCGCAAGGCGAGCTGGCCAAGCGGGCGATCATGACCGTGACCTGGGCCGGTGACCACCGGGTCATCGATGGCGGTACCATTGCGCGCTTCTGCAACGCCTGGAAGGGCTACCTGGAAGCGCCGGAAACCATGCTGCTTCATCTCGGCTGATCGCCGCCGCCCGAGCCCAATGGCTCGGGCGTCTTCTCTCCTGTGGGGATGCCCGCCATGTCCCAGGCACAGCTACAGCAGTTCTACATTCCGGAAGAGCAGTCGATCTACCTGCTCAGTCATGACGATGCGCGTAAGCTCAAGGCGTGGGTGGCGCTGTGCCAGGCTCAGCTCGAACAGCTGGGGTACCGCGAGATCGCGCTGATCGGCAAGGGCGCCTATGGCTTCGTGTTCGCCGGCATCGCGCCCCATGGCGAGGAGTACGTTTTCAAGTTTACCCGGGTCAACCTGCCCCAGCAGCTGCAGGATCGCCTCGAGGAGGAGGCGTTCATGCTGGAGCAGGTCGTGCACCCCCGCGTGCCTCGGCTGGTGGCCTTCCAACGCGTGCGCAACCAGTCGATCCTGGTCATGCAACGGGCGCCGGGGCTCAATCTCGAAGAGGTCTCGCTACGGCAAGGGCGGCTTTCGCCGCGCCTGGTGGTGCGAATCGCCGATCAGCTTGCCGATATCCTGCGCAGCCTGCGGCGCGAAGCCGGGCCTTCGGGGCGGCCTATCGTGCATGGCGATATCAAGCCGTCGAACCTGGTGTTCGATGCGGAGCGGGAAACCATTGCCTTGATCGACTGGGGCTCCTCCGTCTTTGCCCAGCTCGACGCCAACCAGCAGTTCGTGGCGTCCAACGTCATGGAGCTGATGTCCGACAACCTGCAGCAGACCAATGCACGCCTCGGCGACGTCTATTTCATCGGCGACGAACAGCTCAACGGGGCGCTCTCGTCGCCGCGGTTTGACGAGCAGGGCACGGCCGGCACGCTCTACGCCCTGGCGTCGGCACAGTCATGCCGTTTCGGGCAGCGGGCTATTCCGGCCACTTCCCTGGGCCTGCCCATGGAGTTTGCGCGAATGCTCGACGGCATGCTCGATGACGACCCCGCATTCGCCGCCGGGCCGGGGATCACTTCATCAGCGAGATGCCGAGGCTGGCCCGGGTGGTGATGATCGACTTGCCGGAGCCGGCCGAGGTACCGCTGGTGCCGACCTGGGTAAGGCCGTCGACGCGGGAGATCGACACGGTGGTCTACAGCTCGCGTAAGGCTTTCCTGCGTGAGGAGGAGGGCATGAGACCCTCAACGACATCAACGATGTGCAGCTCGATCGCTACTACAAGAACTTCATGCAGGGCATGGGCGAAACCGAGAAGGCCTTCCTGGCGGCGGTGAGCCGTCTCGGCAGGTACCCGGTGGTGGGTGGGCTGGCGGTGCGCTGGGAGGCCGATGGCGTCTACATCGACACCTCGCTCAACCTGCATGACCCCGGGCTGCGGCCGGCGTTCGTCGCCGCCGTCAATAACATGGTCAACCTGGCCCGGGCGATCTATCGACAAGGCATCTTCAAGAGCTGCCTGTTCAATGCCCGCGATACCTTGCACCTGGACCGGGAAGGCCCGGCTCATCCCTTCGCCATTACGCCCGGCATGCGGCTGCGCTACGAAGTGAGTGCCGTGCCGGAGCTTGAGGACAGCAGCCGACTGCATAGCTACTTCGAGGATGGGCCCGATCCTGAGGAGTTCCTGGTGCTGCCCGAGCCAATCATCACCTCGCTCGAGGCGCTCAACGAGATTCACCATACCGGGATGATCATCTTCGAGGCGCTGCCCCAGCATCTCAAGATCCACAGCTATTATCGCCTGCTCGACCCCGCCCGCGAGGCCGAGTTTCGCGCCCGGCTCGAGGATATTCTCGATGCGGTCGGACTCATCGAGGGCCTCGGGGTGTCCGGCTTCATGAAGATGCCCTACAAGGACACACGCTTCTTCACCCATGTCGAGCGCCAGCCCGAGCGCTACTATCCGCGAAACCCCCGCGAGTGGGCAGAGCCGTCGGCGCCCGAGCGCACTCGGTAAGGTTTGTGCCCCGGTGGCTTCGCGTCGAAACGCTGGTAAATTCTTCCTTTTGCCTAGGCGAGGGAACCATGACGACGCTGCTGCTCAACGCTGACATGGGAGAAAGCTTCGGCCCCTGGGTCATGGGACGCGACTCCGAGGTGATGCCTCACGTGGACCTTGCCAATGTGGCCTGCGGTTTCCATGCCTCCGATCCCGATGTCATCCGCAAGACGGTGCGCCTGGCCCGCCAGCACGGCGTATGCGTAGGTGCGCACCCCGCCTATCCCGACCTGGTTGGTTTCGGGCGTCGTTCTCTGGCCTGCTCGGCGGCCGAAATCGAGAACATGGTGCTGTACCAGTTGGGTGCTCTGACGGCGCTGTGCCGGGCCGAGGGTATCGAGGTCAGCTACGTGAAGCCGCATGGGGCGCTTTACAACGATATGGCGCGTGACCCCGAGATCATGACGGCGGTGATGCGTGCCATCCTGGCCTATGACCCCGGGCTGCCACTGATGACCATGGCAACCCGCGATACCTCGGCGGTGAGCGCCCTGGCGCGAGAACAAGGCGTGACCCTCTGGTTCGAGGCCTTTGCTGACCGCGCCTATGACGGCGACGGGCGTCTCATTGCCCGCCGCGAGCCAGGGGCGGTACACCATGATCCCGAGGTCATCGTCGACCAGGCGCGGCGTATCGCTACCGGTCGGCCGCTTGTTGCCAGCGATGGCAGTGACCTTGTGCTAATCGCGGACACGCTCTGTGTGCATGGGGACAACCCGGAGTCCATTGCCGCCGTAAAGGCCATTCGCCAGGCACTGGATGCGCTTGGGGACGATTCGTGAGCGGCAGGAGAGTGAAATTGCCGCGGCTGGAGTCGGCCGGGCTGGATGGCTGGATGGTGCGACTGTTCGAGCGCATCGACGAGCAGAATCTGCCCTGGATCACGGCGCTGATGCGGCGCAGCGAGGCGGCCTTCGGCGCCGCTCTGGTAGACTTGGTGCCTTCCTACACCACGCTGCTGGTGGTCTTCGACCCCCTCAACCTGACCCCACTGGAGGCGCGTCACCGCCTGCAGGCACTGCTCCACGAACTGGTGCCGGATGGTGCCACGGCGTCGGGAGACGTGCATGAGCTGCCCACCTGGTATGACCCAAGCGTCGGGCCAGACCTGGAGCGGGTAGCCGGGCATACCGGCATGAGCGTCGAGAAAGTGATCGAACGTCATGCCGGTACCGACTATCGCGTCTTCGCCCTCGGCTTTGCTCCCGGTTTTGCCTTTATGGGCCTGCTGGATGCCTGCCTGGAGATGCCGCGCCTGGCTACCCCGCGAAAGTGGGTGCCGGTGAACAGCGTGGCGATTGCCGGCCGCCAGACGGCGGCCTATCCCGCCGTGACGCCGGGAGGATGGAACCTGCTGGGCCGCACCTCGGTGCGCCTGTTCGATCGCGACCGCGACGGTTTCAGCCTGCTCAAGGTGGGCGACAGGGTGCGCTTCGTGCCGGTTGACCGCCACACCTTCGAGGCCCGTGGAGGCGATACCACCCCAACGGAGGCTCGTCGATGAATGAGTATACCGTTATCGGTTTTCGCGTCGAACAAGCAGGACCCCTGGCGTTGCTTCAGGATGCCGGTCGTTTCGGCGTGCGTCGCCTTGGCGTGACCCAAGGAGGGCCGGCAGATCTCCATGCTTGGAGCTGGGCCAACCGACTCGCCGGCAATGCCTGGGGGCTGCGGCGCTCGAGATTACGTTCGGCGGGCTCACCCTTGTGGCCGAGCGTGACCTTGTGTTGGCCGTGGCCGGGGCTGACCTGGGGGCCAGCCTCGATGGCCAGCCGTTGCCCATCTGGCAGCGCTTCCCTTGCGGGAAAGGCCAGCGGCTGAGCTTCGCTTCGCCGGTCAATGGTCTGCGCGCTTATCTGGCGGTGGCGGGAGGCTTCCACGCTAATGCAGTGCTAGGCAGCGTCGCCTGCGTAGTACGTGAGGGGCTCGGCGGTTTCGACGGCCGCGGCAGCAAGCTGGCACAGGGCGATCGACTGACGGTGATGCCTGCCGCTCCCGCCGGGGGCGGCTTGCGTCAGGCCCCGGCGGAGGCGCGGATCGATTATCGAGTGCCTGCAGCCCTGTCCCTGCTGCCCGGCGCCCAGATCGGCGAATTCACCGGCCGAAGTCTTTTCCGGGCCTTCAATGCGACATGGCGGGTGGACGATCGTGCCGATCGCATGGGGGTCAGGCTCACGGGACCGAAACTTGAATTCCGTGGTGATTCGCTGATCTCCGAAGGAATCGGTCTTGGCGCAGTGCAGGTCCCGCCGGATGGCCAGCCCATCGCACTGCTCAATGACCGCCAGACGATAGGTGGCTACCCCAGGCTCGGTGCGCTGACACCGTTGGCAGCGTCACGCCTGGCCCAGTGCCTGCCGGGCCAGGCGATACGTCTGGCGCCAGACACTCCGGAACGGGCTCTCGCGGCCTACCGTCGTTTCCGAGCTGTCTTTGGCGCATGATGACAAGCCAGGGGGCGTTTGCAAAAGCCGGTTCAGGCGCCCAAGCCGCTTTCGCGCAGCAGCTGGTCGATGGTCGGGCCATTTACCGGGTCGAGGCGGGCATCGGCGCCCTCCATCAGCAGCTCGGCTTCCAGCTCTGCCAGGCCGCGACCCAGGCAGCGCTCGATCAGCTCCGCCTTGCTGAGATCGGTTCCTTGAAGAAGGCGTTCCAGCCGGTCTTCGACTTCACGTGAAAAACGCAGGATGTGTGGCATAACGCCCTCCTTCGGGCCGGCAACGATAGGGCTGCGCTTGGCCGGTTGTCTCTACAAAATAAAACGTGAGTTTCATCTTGTCACGGCCACAGTATGGCCGAGTGTAGTGACAGGAAGGTGACGGTCAGGCCAGGCCGCGTCGTGTCATCACCTCGGTGATGATCGGTACCGGTGTCATCAGGTGCTCGCGCATCATCTCTCCGGCCTGCTCGGCACGACGGGCGAGAATCACCTCGACCAGCGCGGCATGCTCCTGGCGCTTGCGCTCGAGGGCGTCTTCGGAGAAGACCGTTTCGCGCAGCCAGAGGTGGCGATAGCGTTCGACCTGATCGAACAGGCTTTCGCGGACCTGAAGCAGGTGAGGAGAGCCACAGCCGCTGGCGATGGCAGTATGAAAGGCCTTGTGGCGGGTGTCCCAGACATCGAGCAGCTCGTCCGGTGTATTGACCTCCATAACTTTGGAGAGGGTATGAGCCGTGGCCAGAATCTCCGCTTCCCAGGCGTCGTCGCCACGCTCGATCGCAAGCGTGAGTATCAGCCCTTCGAGCTGGGCTCGGGCGTCATAGATGTCCTTCAGCTCGGCCAGGGACATCGGGGCGACTCGATAGCCCCGCTGGCTGATGGCAATTACCAGCCGCTCTGCCACCAGCTGAGACAGGGCTTCGCGAAGCGGGCCGATTCCCAGGCGATAGCGATCCTTGAGCCGGCTCATGAGCAGTTTTTCTCCCGGCTGGAAGATGCCGCGGATGATGTCATGCTTGAGCCAGCTATAGGCGCTGATGCCCAGGTTCTGTCGGGGCGAACTATCCATGGCGTACATCCTTGCTTTTAGCCGCATCATAACCAATTGCTGCCGATAACGGTAACCGCAAGACATTATGATGAATTGTCTATATTCGACGGCCTGAGCCGAGGGTGGGTTCAACGGGCCGCCGTATCGCCCCGGTCAGCCTGTTCCACCACCCAGGCCACGAGTTCGAGGGTGAGTTGGTCCGCCGCTGCGCCGAAGGCCGTGACGACATCGGGCAGGGCTTCGCTCTGCGCGTGGTGGCGCTGCTCGAAGCGTCGGCTGGCCAGCAGCTGCTGGGAGCGGGCATCGATCAGGCGGGCGTCCAGGCGGATCACCGCCTGCGGGGCACGGCCAGCGTGGTACTCGCTCTGGAAGGCGCGCAGGTCGCTGGCAAGCTCGAAGTCGGCGACCAGCGCGGCACCATCATGGACGAGACGCGAGAGGCGGCCATCGGCCTGGAAGGCATCCAGCATGCGATTGCGCAGCAGGCGGGGCATGTCGTCGGCCCAGCGTGCGCCTTCGTAGACCTGAGGCTGGTGCGGAGTGGGCACGACCACGATGCGAGCACTGTCGAGCAGGCCGCTGGCTTGTGGCGTGTCGATCCGCAGAGTGCGCGTGTCCTGCCGGGCAGCGTTGGCGTGTGCTGGCGGAACGGTGCCATCGGGCAAGGTGTAGAGTGCCAGCGGGGTGCGCTGCGGCACCAGGGTGCAGCCGGCAGCGCCGAGCATCAGGAACAGCAGACCCAGCAGGGGTAGCCGCAGCGGGGTCATGGGGTGAACTCCTCTATCTGGTCGCGTCCGAGCAGGAAATCGGTCGGGTTGTCCTCCAGCCTGCGCACCAGGCGATTCAAGGATGACAGGGTGTTGCGCAGTTCGAGCGTGGCGGGGCCGAGTCCCTGCACCCCACGAATGCCGCTTTCCAACGCACCCTGGTTGTCCTGCATGAGCTGTTCAATCTGCTGGGCCGCCCGGGCCAGACTGCCGGTGAGCTGGCCGGCTTCACGCAGCATGCTCTCCGTGGGGCCCTGCAATAGCCCACCTGTGCGCTCCGCCAGGCTGCGCAGCTCCGCCAGCACGCGCGCCGCTTCCTGGGTGACCTCCACCATGCGTTCTGCTACCTGACTCGGCGCATCGCCGATGGCGGCCAGTTGAGCCGTGGTGCGCTCCAGGTTGGCAAGGATCTGCTCCACGCTGTCGATATTGTCCTGCGACAGCAGCGCCTCGAGGCGTGACAGCACGCTGTTGACGTTGCCGAGCAGTTCTTCGCTGTCGCTGAGCAGCGCACCCAGCGGCGACGGATCGGCCACGATCTGTGGCGGTGCCTCGCCGCGATTAATCAGCAGTGGGCTCTCCGGTGTGCCGCCGTGCAGTTGGATCGACATGCTGCCGGTGATATTGGCCAGCGCAAGGCGCGCCCGCGTGTCCTGACGAATAGGCACGTGGCTCTGCACGCGAATCAGCGCTCGCACGTTGCGAGGATCGACCGGATCGAGTCTCAGGTTAACGACGTCGCCGACCCGGACCCCGCTGTATTCCACGGCGTTGCCCTCGGACAGGCCGCTGACCCCTCGATTGAACAGCACCTCGTAATGGGTGTAGTCGCGGTCGCCAGCGGTGTGGTTCAGCCACAGCGCAAACAGCAGGCCGCCTGCTATGGCCAGTACGGTGAACAGGCCAATGACGACATGGTGGGCTCGGGTTTCCATCACCCCTCCTTTGCAGCGTGGGCCGCGTGGCGGGCGGCGCGGCCTCGCGGGCCATGAAAATAGTCGCGGACCCACGGATCGTCGGTCGCTTCCACGACGTCCAGGCGGTCGGCGACCAGGATCCGGCGGTGAGCGATGACCGCGACGCGATCGCAGGCTGTATAGAGCGTATCGAGATCGTGGGTCACCAGAAAGACGCTGAAGCCGAGGGCGTCGCGTAGCGTCATCAGCAGTGTATCGAAGGCGGCGGCGCCGATGGGGTCCAGGCCGGCAGTGGGTTCGTCGAGAAACAGCACCTCCGGGTCGAGGGCCAGCGCACGAGCCAGGGCAGCACGCTTGACCATGCCGCCCGACAGCGCATCCGGCATCAGCTGGGCTGCCTGGGAAGGCAAGCCGGCCAGGGCCAGCTTGAGTCGCGCCAGATGTTCGGCGTCCGCCCGGGCCATTCCCAGGTGTTCGATCAGCGGCAGGGCGACGTTTTCCTGCAGGTTGAGCGAGCTGAAGAGCGCGCCACGCTGGAACAGCACACCGAAGCGGCGTTCGATTCGTGCTCGCCGGTCGGGCGCCAGCCGCTGCAGGTCCTCGCCGAGCACGTGAATCGACCCGCCGTCCGGCCGCTTGAGCCCGACGATGCTACGGAGCAGAACCGACTTTCCGGTGCCGGAACCGCCCACGACGCCGAGAATCTCGCCGCGACGGATATCCAGGTCGAGGCCGTTATGCACCACATGGCTGCCGAAGCGGTTGGTGAGGTCGCGTACTTCGACCACCGTATCGGACGCTTGACTCACCAGCCCATCTCCATGAAGAACATGGCGGCAAGTGCGTCGAGCAGGATTACCATGAAGATGGATTGCACCACGCTGGAGGTGGTGTGCTCACCGACAGACTGGGCGCTGGCCTTGGCCTTGAAGCCTTCCAGGCAGCCGATGACTGCGATGATGAAGGCGAATACCGGCGCCTTACCGATCCCCAGCAGGAAATGGCGCAGCGGTATCTCGCGCTGCAGGATGGCCAGGAACTGCGTGGTAGAGATATCCAGCGCCAGGGCACAGACCAGCGCCCCGCCCAGCATGCCGCTGAGCATGCCCACCAGGGTGAGGATCGGCAGGCTGATCATCATCGCCAGCACTCGGGGCAGCACCAGCAGCTCCATGGGGCTCAGGCCCTGGGCGCGCAGGGCATCGAGCTCTTCGTTGGCCTTCATGGCGCCGATCTGGGCGGTGAAGGCGCTGGCGGTTCGCCCGGCCAGCAGAATGGCTGCGAGTAAGACGCCGAACTCACGCAGGAAGGAGTAGGTGACCAGGTTGACGGTATAGATGGTGGCGCCGAAATCGCGCAGCACCGTGGCGCCGAGAAACGCCACCACGGCGCCGACCAGGAAGGTGAGCAGCGCCACGATGGGAATGGCGTTGAGCCCGGTCTGCTGGATATGAGCGACGAGGGCGGTGATGCGCCAGCGCCAGGGGCGCGGCAGGTTGGCCAGCAGGCTGGTCAGGGTCAGCCCGATGAAGCCGGCGAGCTGAAGCTGCTGGCGGCCCAGTGCCTCGACGCGCCGGCCCAGCTCGGCCAATGCACCGAGTATCGGCAGCGCCCGTGGTTCGGTAGGCGGCGGCGACGCCTCCGCGCCTTGGCCACTGCCTTGAGCATGCTGCGGCGTTCCGGTGGCAGCGCCGGTGCCCAGCGGTCTATCTCCTGCACCCGGTCGGCGCCCAGCAGATCGACCAGCACAGAGGCGCCGGAGGTATCCAGGGCACCGAGGCGATCAAGCGCAATCTCTTCGGCGGCCCTGGCCTTGGCGGCAACGGCGCTCAGCCTGGCGTAGTGCGGCAGCGTCCAGTCACCCTCGGCGCTGAACCGATCGGCCTCCTGCACCAGCATGCCGGGACGAGAAGCAGTGTCGGGCATGAAGTCGACTCAATTCTCCTGGCGTTCAGTTGCAAGGTGTCGTCACCTCACGGTTTTTTGCACTATATCCTGATCGCCGGGCGGGTGACAGGGGCGGCTTGGCAGCCGTCAGGGTGCGTTGCCGTGCTGCAGTTCCGCCAGGATGCGCCTTGCCACTTCCTTGAGTCGCGGCCCCAGGTTGTCGACCATGATCGAATGGCCGAGACGGTGGGCGGCACCGCCGCAGTTGATCGCCATTACCTCGGCGCCATCCTCGAGGATCAGCGGCGTAGCCACGGCGCTGATTTGCGACTGCCAGTCGCCCTCCGAGAGACAGAAGCCATAGCGAGCATAATCCTCCTGACTTCTCCGAATCCCTTTTTCCAGCCCCGGCCAGTCCGCGCCATGCGCCTTGGCCAGTTCCTCCATCACCGCCTCGCGGCGCGCTTCGGAGAGCCCGCACAGCCAGGCGCGGCCGATCGCCGTGGTCGCCATCGGCAGGCGCGAGCCAATGTCGAGACGCACGATCAGTGGGCCGCTGCCATGGCAGCTTTCGATATACACCATGTCGTGCTTGTCCGGCTCCCCGAGGCTGACATTGCAATCGGTGGCTTCGGCGAACTGCTGCATGAAAGGGCGAGCGATGTCGCGAATGCCCTGGCTGGCCAGGAAGCGGTAGCCCAGGGCCAGGATGCCGGGGCCAAGGCGATACTTCTCCAACCGGGTGTTATGCCGAAGATAGCCGAGCTGGGTCAGGGTGTAGGTCAGCCGCGACACCGTCGGGCGCGGAATCCCGGTGCGGCTGGAAAGCTCGGCATTGCCAAGATACTCCTCGCCGGCACCGAAGGCGCGCAGCAGTTCCAGGCCGCGGGCCAGAGCGGTGACGAAGTTGCGGTCCTTGGTCGGCAATGTGCCGTCATCTTCCAGCGGGGCAGGTGTGTTCATTGTGGTTCCCTGTCGCGAGGTCGTTGGGCGAGTATCGCATATTGCCCCGGGTCAGTCCGTTGGCGGCCGAGCCCGGGGCGGCAGGGGTGCTCAGCGCTCCGCTCTTTCGATAATGCAGGCGATGCCCTGGCCGACCCCGATGCACATGGTGACCAGTGCGTAGCGGCCTGCTCCGGCTTCGAGCTGGCGCAGTGCGGTCAGCGCCAAGCGAGCGCCGGAGGCACCCAGCGGGTGGCCGATGGCGATGGCGCCGCCGTTGGCGTTGAGGCGGCTGTCGTCGGGATCGAGTCCCAGCTGCTTGACGCAGCCCAGCACCTGCACCGCGAAGGCCTCGTTGATCTCGATTACGTCCATCTGCTCGAGGGTTAGGCCGGCTCTTTCGAGCGCCTTGCGGCTGGCCGGTACCGGGCCCAGCCCCATCACACGGGGGGCACGCCGGCTACGGCACTGGCCACGATACGTGCCCGTGGCGCAATGCCGGCACGCTCGCCCGCGGTGAGGCTACCCACGATCAGCGCCGCCGCGCCGTCGTTAAGGCCGGAAGCGTTGCCAGCCGTGACCACGCCGCCTTCGAACAACGGGCCCAGCCTGGCCAGCTTGTCGGCGTCGGTGTCGGGGCGCGGGTGTTCGTCTTGCGTTACCACCTGCGGTGGTTGCCTGCGACCCTGGGCGACCTCCACGGCCAGCAGCTCGTCGTCATAGAAGCCGCGGGTCTGGGCCTCGGCATAGCGGGACTGGGAGCGAGCGGCGAAGGCGTCGCTCGCCTCGCGGCCGATGCCGAGATCCTGGGCCACGTTGTCGGCGGTCTCGGGCATGCTGTGGCTGCCGTATTCGCGGGAAATCCAGGGGTTGGGGAAGCGCGAGCCGATTACGGTATCGTACAGCGGCTGGTTGCGGGCGTAAGGGGATTCCGCCTTGCCCAGCACATAGGGGGCGCGGGACATGGATTCCACCCCCGGCCAGGAACAGTTCACCCTCGCCGAGCCGTGTGGCGCGAGCGGCATCGATGACCGCCGCGAGGCCACTGCCGCACAGGCGGTTGACCGTCTGGGCCGCCACTTCGACCGGTAGGCCGGCGACCAGCCCCGCGTGCCGTGCGATGTTGCGCGAATCCTCGCCGGCCTGGTTGGTACAGCCGGCCAGCACCTCTTCATAGGCTTCGATGGAAAAGGCGTTGCGTGCGACGAGCGCTTTTAGCACGTGGCCGAGCAGGTCGTCGGGGCGTATGGCGGCGAGGCTGCCTCCATGGCGACCGAAGGGAGTACGCAGTCCGTCGAAGATATAGGCGTCTTGCATGGGAGTTCCTATTGGGCAGGGGCTTCAGGCCGCTGTCAGGGTAAGGTCGAGGGCAGCACGGCGGCGTAGCCAGGGGCTGGCGCGGTAGCGGGGATCGCCGGTAGCGGCCAGAAGGTTGTCGAGAATGGTGAGAATGCGGCGGCGGCCGTAATGGTCGCCCATGGCCAGCGGCCCCAGTGGATAGCCCAAGCCGAGTTCCACGGCGCGATCGATGATCGATGGGGCGGCCACGCCCTGCTGGGCGATGTCGCTGCCGACGTTGACGATGCATGCCACCACCCGCTGCAGCACGAACCCATTGCTGTCATTGATGATGCTGACCGGCGTGCCGTCGCGAGCAAACAGGGCCGCGGCGGCATCGCGATAGGCAGGTTGGGTGGCTGGCGTGGTCATCAGGCTGCGGCGCCGCTCGAGGCCGGCCAGCAGATCGACGGCCACGCAGCGTTCGGGAGACAGGCCCAGGCGCAGTGCGCAGGTTGTGGCATCTTCGCCTAGCGGGGCGACCAGGCACAGCGCTTCCGAAGAGGGAGCCGAAGCACTGTCCAGCGGCCAGCCCGCTGCGGTCACCAGCGCGGCGAGCTGTCGTCTGGCTTCGTCATCCTCAGTGCCGATCCACACCGGGCGCGGCGCGGCTTCGGGCGTGGGGGGCTCGGAGGGCAGCTGGGGTTTGCCCTCCTCATAGCGGTAGAAGCCTTCGCCACTCTTGCGTCCGAGCAGCCCGGCCGTCAGGCGCTGGCGCGTCAGGGGCGAGGGCGAAAGCGCGGCTCTTCGTAGTACTGGTGGTAGATCGACTCCATCACCGCATGGGAGACGTCGAGCCCGGTGAGGTCGAGCAGCGCAAAAGGGCCCAAGCGAAATCCGCCTTGATCGACCAGGATGCGATCGATCGTAACGTGGTCGGTCACGCTTTCGCCCAGGATACGCAGCGCCTCGGTGCCGTAGGCGCGACCGGCATGGTTGACCAGGAAGCCCGGGGTGTCGGTAGTGCGGGCGGTGAAGTGACCCATGGCGCGTCCCAGCGCCTCCACTCTATCGGTCACGTCATCAGCGGTGCGCAGCCCGGGGATCACCTCGACGATCTTCATCAGCGGTACCGGGTTGAAGAAGTGAAACCCGATCACGCGCTGCGGATGGCGACAGCCCGAGGCAATCGCCGTCACCGATAGCGACGAGGTATTGGTCGCCAGTACGGCTTCATTGCCGAGAATGGCCTCCAACTGCTGGAACAGCGCCTGCTTGGCCTCGAGCTTTTCTACAATCGCCTCAACGACGATATCGCAGCCTGCCAGGTCGGACAGGGCCTCGGCCTGCTTCAGGGCAGTGCGGTAGCGCTCGGCATCGGTCTCGTTCAGGCGCTGCTTCTGCACGGCGCGCTGCCACAGGCCACCGATGTACTGGCGCGCCTCGGCAACTGCCCCTTCGCGCAGGTCATGCAGGTAGACGGTCAGCCCGGCTTGGGCGGCGATCTGGGCAATGCCCCGGCCCATCGCACCCGTGCCTACGATACCCAGGGTACGGAAGGGAGTCGGTATGTTGTTCAGCATGAAGATCCTCTCTGGGCTGCTTTTTAAGCTTTTGTGCTTCCGAATTGTTGTACTTCTGGTTTGTACCTTGGTTTCGCTTTGCGAAACAACATTTCATTTATTGACTGACATCCTAGGCTATGCAAGAGTGCAAGACAACCAAATGCGGTCTTACGTTCTGCTAAGCGAAACAAGGCAGGCCTGGCCTTGACGCTTTAGGGCAATGCCCGTCGAACGGCCGCTTCTCTCCTGCGTGAGGACTCGTCATGATTCGCGACCCCGAACTGCTCGACCAGCTGACCACCACCATCGCCCGCTTCGTGCGCGAGCGCTTGATCCCCAATGAGGCGCGGCTGGCAGAGGAAGACGCCGTGCCGCCGGAGCTGCTCGAAGAGATGAAGGCGCTGGGGCTGTTCGGCCTGTCGATTCCAGAGGAGTACGGCGGCCTGGCTCTGACCATGGAAGAAGAAGCATTGGTGGCCATGGAGCTGGGCAAGACCTCGCCGGCCTTCCGCTCGGTGTTCGGTACCAACAACGGGATCGGCGCCCAGGGTATCCTGATCGACGGGACGCCCGAGCAGAAGGCGAAATACGTACCCCGTCTGGCCACCGGTGAGCTGCTAAGCGCCTTCTGTCTGACTGAGCCCGATTCCGGTTCGGATGCCGCCAGCCTGCGCACCACGGCCGTGCGCGACGGCGATCACTACGTGCTCAACGGCACCAAGCGCTACATCACCAACGGCCCCGAAGCCGACATCTTCACCGTGATGGCGCGCACCGACCCGAGCCACAAGGGCGCGGGTGGTATCAGCGCCTTCATCGTCGAGGGCGACACCCCGGGGCTCAAGCGCGGCCCGGCGGACAACAAGATGGGCCAGAAGGGTGCCCACACCTGCGACATCATCTTCGAAGACTGCCGTGTACCCGCCGAAAACATCATCGGTGGCGTGGAAGGGGTAGGTTTCAAGACCGCCATGAAGGTGCTCGATCGAGGCCGGCTGCATATCGCGGCCGTATGCGTGGGCGTGGCCGACCGACTCGTGGAGGAGTCGCTCAACTACGCGATCGAGCGCAAGCAGTTCGGCGTGCCCCTGGCCGAGCACCAACTGGTGCAGGCGATGCTTGCCGACAGCAAGACCGAGGCCTACGCGGGACGCACCATGGTGCTCGACGCCGCACGGCGCAAGGACGCCGGCGAGAACGTCTCGACGCTGGCCTCCTGCTGCAAGCTGTTCTGCGCCGAGATGGTGGGCCGCGTGGCCGACCGGGCGGTGCAGGTGCACGGCGGTGCCGGCTACATGGCGGAATACGCGGTGGAGCGCTTCTATCGCGACGTTCGCCTGTTCCGCATCTACGAGGGCACGACCCAGATCCAGCAGGTGGTGATCGCGCGCAACATGGTGCGGGAGGTGACCTGATGGCGGTTGGGAGTGCGCCGACGGCTAAGTCGGACATCCGCCAGGCGCCCGACGAGGCGATCTTCGGCCGTATGGCGAGCGAGCTGGTGGCCGAGCTTCCCGAGCGACTCAGCACCCGGGTGCTGCAGAATGCCGAGC
The DNA here is from genome assembly GCF_052439355.1 of Halomonas sp. E19. Taxonomy (NCBI): domain Bacteria; kingdom Pseudomonadati; phylum Pseudomonadota; class Gammaproteobacteria; order Oceanospirillales; family Halomonadaceae; genus Halomonas; species Halomonas sp. E19. The sequence continues at coordinate 1,356,483 of NZ_JBNFWU010000001.1, forward strand.
GCCTGGCCGACGAGCCGGCGCTGGTCGACGGCGAGGTGCGCTGGAGCTACGGCGAGCTGGGGCATGCGATTCATGCCACCGCCGAGTGGCTTGATTCACTGGGCATTCGCCGCGGTGATCGCATCATGACGGTGAGCGAGAATGGCCGAGCGCTGGTGGCGTTGCTGCTGGCGGCCAGCGAGCGCGACGTCTGGGTGGCCATCGTCAATTCGCGCCTCTCGGCCCAGGAGATAGATGTCATCCGCGACAACTGCCAGCCGCGGCGGGTGTTCTATACCAGCGAGGCCTCGCCGGACGCCGAGTCCCATGGCGAACGCCATGGCGCCGAGGCGCTCGAGCATGCCTCACTGGGCCGACTGCATCTCTCCGCATTGGCTGAGGTGGCACCGGAGCCGGTCGCCGCCAGCGGCGCCGAGCAGGTGGCGGCGATGATCTATACCTCCGGCACTACCGGCACGCCCAAGGGAGTGATGCTGACCCATCGCGGCATCCTCTATATCGCCTCCATTTCGGGCGGCATGCGTCACCTGTGCCAGGGCGAGCGGGTCTACGGGGTGCTGCCGGTGTCGCACGTGTTCGGCCTGTCATCGGTGTGCATGGGTTCGCTCTACAATGGCGCCTGCCTCTACACCGTGCCACGCTTCGATGCCGCCGCCATGCTGGCCGCACTCGAGCATGAGCGCATCACCGTGCTGCAAGGCGTGCCGGCGATGTTCGCACGCACGCTGGAGTACCTTCGCCGCGAAGGAGAAGCCTGGTGGCGCCGGCGCTGCGCTACATCTCGGCGGGGGCTCGCCGCTCGATGGCGATCTCAAGGGGCGTGTCCAGGCCCTGTTCGGCCTGACCCTGCACAACGGCTATGGCCTCACCGAGGCGAGCCCGACCATCAGCCAGACCCGTATCGACGACTGCTTCGACAGCAACACCGTAGGGCGCGTACTGCCGCTGCTGGAGTACCGCCTGGCGCCGCTGGGCGACGGTGGCGAGGACGAACCCGCACATGCCGGCGCCGGCGAGCTGTGGGTACGTGGACCCAACGTGATGAAAGGCTACTTTCGCCAGCCCACGGCCACCCGGGCCTGCCTCACCGCGGACGGCTGGCTGAACACCGGCGACATCGCCCGCTTCGATGACGACGACCAGCTTTATATCGTCGGCCGCAGCAAGGAGCTGATCATCCGCTCCGGCTTCAACATCTATCCACCCGACGTGGAGGCGGTGATCAATGAGCATCCGGACGTGACACTGTCGGCGGTGGTGGGACGCCAGGTGGAGGGCAATGAGGAGGTGGTCGCCTTCGTCCAGTGCGAGCCCGGCGCCACGCTCAGCGAGGCGGAGCTGCGTGCGTTCATCGGCTCGCGGCTGGCGCCCTATAAGCGGCCCACGCGCCTGATCCTGATGGACACGCTGCCGGCCACGGCCAGCGGCAAGATCCTCAAAGGCCGCCTGCGCGACATGGCGGGCCGGGAGAAGGAGGCATGAGAGAAACTGCACTCATGGGCTACCACGAGCTGCTCGGCATACGGGTGGTGGAGTGGTCGGAAGGACTTGCGGTGGTTGAACTGGTAGCAGACGACCGCCACCTCAATCGCAGTGGCATTGTGCATGGCGGGGTGCTCACGTCGATGCTCGACAGCGCCCTGAGCCTCGCCGGGCTTTACTGCGATGACCCCGGGCGGGTGCGCCGCGGCATGACGCTGTCGCTGACCAGCACCTTCGTGGGCCCAGCCGGGACCGGCACCTTGCGTGCCACCGGCAGGGTGCGCGGTGGAGGGCGCAAGGTCTACCTGGCAAGCGGTGAAGTCATCGATGCCGAGGGCACGCTGCTGGCTATGGCCGAAGGAGCGTTTCGCCGTCGCAGCGGCAGCGAGTCGGCGGAGGGTGTGCCCGAGTGAACGCGGCGTGCCTGCGCGCCGGCCTGTTGTCGATCGTTACGCTGTGCACGCTGTTTCATCTTGTCTTCGGAAGCGCTGTGGTCCAGGCGCTGGCTATCCTGGCCCTGGCCGGCTACCTGGTCATGCTTGGCGGCCGGCTCTCGCCCATGGCGCTAGGGCTGCTGTCCGCCGCCGCCATGGGGAGCCTGCTGGCGCTGTGGCAGGCCGAGGCGCCGGGTCGGCTGCTGTTCGAGGCCGCCGGACGTTTCGCTTTTTCGCTACCTTCGTCGTGGCGCTCGGCCTGTTGCGCCTGCCGGCCTACCGCTCACGCTTGGTACGCCGCTGCGGCACCGCCATGCTGCTGCAGCCGCCCACGCGACGCTATCCCATTCTTTCTGCCGGTTCGGCACTGTTCGGCATTATCCTCAACATCGGGGTGCTGAATTTGTTCGCCGGCATGATCGAGAAGAGCAACACCCTGGCGGCGGCCCAAGGGCGGGCCTGGGTCCGTCAGGCACGTCAGCGGCGGATGATGCTGGCGCTGCTGCGTGGTTTTCCCTGGCACCGCTGATCTCGCCCATGGGTATCGGCGTAGCGGTAGTACTCTCGAGCCTGCCGGAGCTGCGCTGGATCGACCTGGCCCCCTATGTGGTGGGCGCGGCGCTGCTCATCTTCCTGATGGGGTGGGGCATTGACCACTTGACCGGCCCGCACCCTGTGGCTCGCAGCGAAGCGGTCGCGGTGCCTTCACCGGCTCCGCTGGGGGCGTTCTGCCTGCTGCTGTTCGGCATCGTCTCGTTGGTTTTCCTGCTGTCCTGGTGGCTTGAACTTCGTTTGCCGATCGCCGCCCTGGTCGGGGCGCCTCTCAGCGCATTCGGTTGGCTGGCCTGGCAACGGCGTCGGCTCGGCCTGCTGGGTGTTCCGGCGGCCCTGGCGAGCCTGCGGCGTCAGTTGCCGTGGCTGGTGGCGCCCATCGGCAACGAGGTCGTGGTGCTGGGGGCGGCGGGGTATCTCGGCCATCTTGGCGTGGCACTGGTCCCGGTGGAAAGTCTGGGGCCACTGCTGACCTTCATCGCGCCGCTGGGTGCTGCCAACGCGGTGCTGGCGATGCTACTGGTGGTGGGGTTGGCCCAGGTCGGGGTCAACCCCATCGTGACCGTGACACTGCTGGTGGGTCTGCTGCCTTCGCTGCCAATCGAAGGACTCTCGCCGGCACTGACTGGTGCCGCCCTGATGGTGGGTTGGGCGCTGGCGCTGATGTCATCGCCGATCACGGCTTCGATGCTGATCCTGTCGCGCTTCACCGGCGTTTCCTCCCGTCATATCGGCTACCGCTGGAACGCCCGCTTCCTGCTGGCCTGCATTCCGCTGCTGACAGGGTGGTTTCTGCTCGCCGCCTGGTAAATGGCTGGCGCAGCCTTTATCCGCAGCGGCGTTCTTCCAACGCCAGAGTGGCCTGGCGGTGGGGGCCGCCCAGGTGGCGCGGGTAACCCAGCGCCTCGATGGCGAGCAGGTCGATATCGCTCTCGCGGTAGGCCCAGCCGCGCTCGGCCAGCATCAGGCTCGCTGCCTCCATGGCCGCCCGGGGATTGGCGGCGTCGTCGCGTGCTGCCTTGGCCAGCGTGGCCAGCAGGCTGCCCTGACGGCTCACCGTCACGGGCAGACGCAGCGCCTTCAGCGCATAGGCCACCGCCTGCTGCCGTTCGGCGTCGGCGCGCAGCGCGACCAGTTCGGTCATGCCGGCGGCCACGACCAGCGCCAGGTCGGCAGCGACGGCGGTGAGGTCTTCTGCCGCCTCGGGCGACAGCACAACGATGCTCAGACAATGACTCGGACAGGTCGTGTCGGAACCGGCGATCAGACACGCCTGAGTGGCCTCGGCGGGACGGTCGGCGAGAACGATGCCGGCTTGCTCGGCTTTTCCACGCAGGCGTTCGAACAGCGGGTGCTCGCCCAGCACAGCGAGGTGCTCGAATGTCGGCGGCTCACTGGCGTCGGGCACCCGGTGCGGTGCGCGAGCGGCGAAGAAGGCGTGGATCAGCCCGGCGCGCTGGAGTGAATCCATGCAGGCGAAGAACAGTTCGCGCTCACGACGCAGGCCATCGGCCAGGCTGCCTTCACTGCTGAAGGCAATCGCTTCGACACAGCGGAAGGGGAGTAGAGTTCCGGCACCTCGCTTTCCAGTTGGGTCCGGTAGCGCTCGATGGCCGCTGGATCGGCGACAGGGGGCGGCAGCTCCCCGGTGACCCGCGGCGTACGTTTGCCGGCCAGGACGTCACGCGCCGCCGCCAGTCCCGCCTCGAGCGGGTCGTCAGCGTCCGCCACGGCGTCGACGATGCCCAGGGCGAGTGCCTCGTCGGCATAGGCAAAGCGGCCGCTGGTGATCAGGTCGAGGGCCGCCTCGATGCCGCTCAGCCGTGGCAGCCGCTGGGTGCCGCCGGCGCCCGGCAGCAGGCCGAGCTTGACCTCGGGCAGGCCCAGCTTGGTGCCGGGCAGGGCCACCCTCAACTGGCAGCCCAGCGCCACCTCGAGCCCGCCGCCCAGCGCGGTGCCGTGCAGCACGGCGACGATGGGCTTGTCACCGGCTTCCAGGGAGGCGATCACCTCCGGCAGGATCGGCGCCTGGGGCGGTTTGCCGAACTCGCGAATGTCGGCGCCGGCAATGAAGGTACGGCCGCGAGCGAGGAGCACCAGCACCCGCGCCTCGCTATCCTCGTGGCCCCGGGCGACGGCCTCCATCAGGCCCTGGCGGACGGCCTGGCCCAGGGCGTTGACCGGCGGGTTGTCGATGGTGATCACGCCGATGTCGTCATGGCGCTGGTAGCTGACCGGAGTCGTCATGGGGCATGGCTCTCAGTGGCTGGTAGAAGAGTAAGCGTATCGCGCATCGTCAGGCTCATGAGTCGATGGGGGCGTCAGGGTCGCCGAACGTGGCCGCGCCTGGCGCTGACTCCAGCGCGCCAGCAGTACGGCGGGTACCAGCGCAGCGAGGGCGAGGGCGAACAGCTCGAGCTGGCTGAGCGGGACCATGCCGCCGCCGGGCAGGGCGAACAGCAGGCCTGCCATCAGCACCAGGCCGCGGATGACGGTTTCGCTGGCGACACCAACGCCGAGCCGGCCCACGCCGATGAGATAGCCCTGCATGGCGGAGGCGAACAGCACGATGCCGATCAGCGCCTGGACGAAGACCAGTCCGATCTGCAGCGGCTCGCCCTGCATGATCAGCGCAGGGTTGAGCACGAACAGGAAGGGGATGAAGTAGATCACGCTGCCCAGGCGCATGGCCTGCAGCCCGGTGGCCATGGGGCGCGCCCCTGCGACAGTGGCGGCGGCGAAGGCACCGAGCGCCACGGGCGGGGTGATGAAGCTGAGCATTCCCCAGTAGAGGATGAACATGTGCACCGCCATGGGGTCGAGACCGCCGCCCTGGATCAGCGCCGGGGCCAGGGCCACGGCGAGGAAGATGTAGGCGGCGGTCACGGTCATGCCGATTCCCAGCACGAAACTGGTGAGCGCACCCATCAATAGCAGCAGCGGTACGCTGCCCCCGGCGATGTGAATGAAGTCGTTGGCGATGGTGCCGGAGAGGCCGGTCATCGACAGTGCCCCGACCAGCATGCCGACGCCGGCCAGGATGGCGATCAGCTCGGCGAACAGTTTGGCCGCCGACGACAGCGACTCGCCCAGCTCGCGGAGCCCCCAGCGATTGCGACGCGAGAACTGGTTGAGCACCAGTAGCAGCGCCGTGGCGTAGAAGGGCGCCACCGCTTCGCGCTGCATTACCAGCAGCATCCACACCAGCAGGGCGAAGACAAAGATGAAGTACCAGCCCTGCTTGAGGGTCTGCCACAGCGAAGGCAGCTCGGCCGCCGGCAGGCCCTTGATGTCGTGGCGTGCCGCATAGGCGTCGATCTGGATGAACAGACCGAGGAAGTAGAGGATCGAGGGGATGACGGCGGCCAGCGCCACGGCGGAATAGGGCACGTCGAGAAACATCGCCATGACGAAGGCGGTGGCGCCCATCACCGGGGGCATCAACACGCCGCCGGTGGAGGCACAGGCCTCCACCCCGCCTGAGAACGAGCGGCCCATGCCGATGCGGCGCATGGCGGGAATCGATAGCACGCCGGTGGTCAGCACGTTGCTGATCACGCTGCCGCTCATCGAGCCCATCAGGCCGCTGGAGAAGATCGAGACCTTGGCCGGGCCACCGCGCACGTGCCCCAGCAGGGCGAAGGCCAGGTCGATGAAGAACTTCCCGCCGCCGCTCTTCTGCAGCACCACGCCGAACACCAGGAAGCCGATCACCAGGCCGGCGAAGGCCTGCAGCGGCACGCCCATGATGCTCTCGGTACTCATGGTGTGATACATGGCGGTCTCCTCCAGGGTGGAGGGGAACGCCTGGATCGGCCCGGGAACGACGTCGGCCACCAGCGGATAGAGCGAGAACATGGCCACGATCACGGCGATGGGCCAGCCCCCGGCGCGGCGGGCCGCTTCGACGATCAAGAGCCACCAGGCGTAGCTGGCCAGGATGGCGGTGTCGGGGGCGGCGAAGGCCCAGCCGCGCTCGAGGATCGATTCGGCGTGGTAAACGAAGTAGCCGCCGACGATCAGCGTGGCCAGGCTCAGCGCGTAGTCGTACCAGGGCACCGGGCGGTGCTGCAGAGACGGGGTGATCGGCCACAGCAGGTAGACCAGCGGCAGCAGCAGCGCCACCACGGCGTAATAGAACTGGGTCTCGAGCCCGGTGACGAAGCGCAGCCAGCCGAGGTTGAACAGATAGTCCAGGGTCATCGCCATCAATACCACGGTCACCGCGCCGGGGATCCAGCGCAGCGCGAGCGGCAGCGTGCGGATATGGGTGACCTTCTCCTTGAGCTGGCGCGTCGATTCGTTAGGGGAGTGGGAGGGGTCATGGCGGCGTCCGTGAATCGGGGAAGGGGCGGCATGGCCGCCCCGGGTCAGGCTGAGGTCCTGGCTTCACTCGAAGACCGGGTCGAGACCAGCCTCGCGCAGCGCTTCGGCGCGGGCCTGCATCCAGGCTTCCTCGAAGGCGTCTTCGTCGTCGGGCGCGTCGGCCAGGAAGTCGTTCCACGTGGCGAGGAGCAGCTCCTGACGTTCTACCAGCGCCTCCTGATGCGCCTGCAATTCGTCGGTCCAGACGCCGATCTCCTCGTAGTACGCCACCACCGCGTCGTGGAACGGCACGACCCACTGCAGGTCTTGATACTCGAAGGCGTAGCCCACGGCGCCGGGCGCGGCATCCTTGTAGTCGTCATAGTTGTCCTGCAGCGCCCTGATCAGGCCGTAGGCGACCTTGTCGTCGAGGTCACGGTTGGCGACCACGATCGGATAGGGTAGCTGGCGCTGGGCACGGGGTTGTCGGCACTGACGTCGCCGGCCCCGGCGGTCACCTCGTGGGGGCGGAAGTAGGGGGCCACCGCCATCATGCGCTCCCAGCCCTCGGCGTCGTCGGGGTCGAGCACCGGCCAGCTGATGCCGCGTGGGCTGCTGGCGAGCTGCTGGGCCGGCGGGGTGACGGTGGTGGTGAAGGAGGCATCGGCGTTACCGGCAATGATGCCGTCGAAGGAGCGGGCATAGCCGGGGAAATCCACTCGCTCGACGTCATCCCACGTCAGCCCGCCGAAGGCCAGGTAGGCTTCGGTGCCCTTGTTCAGGGCGTCATCGCCACGAATATAGGCGATGCGCTTTCCGGCCAGGTCGGCCGGTGTCTCGACGCCGAGATCGCCGGCAACGGCCAGTGAAAGGCCGAAGGAGGCAGTGGAGGTGGTGATGACGCGGATTGGCTGCGGGCCCCAGTCGCGGTTGGCGAACATCATGACGCCTTCGGCACCGTAGTAGCTGGCGATGCCGCAGGCGCAAAGGTCGACGCGGCCCTGCTTGAGCGGCGTCATGCGCGAGACATCATTGTCGCCTGGCAGGATGCGCACCGAGGTGCCGTAGTGGCTCTGCAGCATGTTGCCGATGGCCACCGCCTGGGCATAGCCGCTGGAGCTGGTGCCGTAGGCGGTCCAGGCCATGGTGCGGGGAAGCTCGACGTCACTGGCCTGGGCCACTGTGGCAGCGAGCAGCGAGAGCGGAAGTGCTACGAGAGCGAGCGAGCAGGGCAGCTGGCGCATAGATGTCTCCTGTATTGTGCCGGTTGTTGTTTTGCTATGCGGTATTTAATTCCGAAACTGAGTTCGATACTAGGAAGCCACCGTGGTGGTGTCAATGAGTCCGCAAGAATGATGTATCGTCAGCCTTCCGCTCTGCGGAACATGGCCTAAGGCTCGCCGAGTCTCTCTGTCACAACAAGAAGTTGGCGCTTTCCTACAGAGGCAGGTGAGGGCACCTCAGACCAAGGTCTAGGCGCGGGTTGATAGACCAAAGGCAATATGGAAGAAGCAGGATGCTGCGTGCTCGGTTCTCTACTATTCGGCAGGGCGAGACAGTTCGCGCCAGGCGGCAAAGGTGCTGAGGAAGACCCTGCCGGTCATGTCGTCGAGGAAGTCGCTGCGCTTCAGGCGATCCATGACTGGACCCTTGACCTCGGCCAGGTGCAGGGTCACCCGAGAATCCCTGAGGCGCGCGTTGATGGCGTCGAGGCTTTCCAGCGCCGAGGCATCGATCAGGTTGACGGCGGAGCAGATCAGCACCACGTGCTCGAGCTCCGGGCGGGTGGCCACCAGGTCATACACGGTGTCTTCGAGATAGCGCGCGTTGGCGAAATAGAGGCTCTCGTCGATACGCAGCAGGGCCACATGGCTGACGGTTTCCGTGGTGTGACGCTCGACGTTGCGGAAATGCTCGGTATCCGGGATACGTCCGACCAGTGCGCTGTGGGGGCGACTGGTGCGGTAGAGAAACAGGCCGATGGAGAGCACCACGCCGCTGATGATGCCGGCCTCGACGCCTTCCACCAGGGTTAGCAGGATGGTCACGGCCATCGCCGAGAAGTCGCTGCGGGAGTAGCGCCAGGTCTGGCGAATCATGGGAATGTCGATCAGGGTGAGGATCGACACCGTGATGGTGGCGGCGAGGGTGGCGATCGGCAGGTAGGCCAGTGCCGGGGTAAGGAAGAGGGTCACGGCGCCGATGCCGAGCGCGGTGAATAGCCCGGCCAGCGGGGTCTGGGCCCCCGCGTCGTGGTTGATGACCGTACGGGTCAGGCCGCCGGTGACTGGCATCCCGGCAGAAAATCCGGCGGCCAGGTTGGCGCTGCCCAGCGCGACCAGCTCTTGGTTGGGTGAGATCCGCTCGCGGCGCCGAGCGGCCAGCATCTGTCCCATGGAGACCGACTCGACGAAGCCCACCACGCTGATCAGCAGGGCCGGTATTAGCAGGGCCTGCCACAGCCCGGCATCGAAGCCGGGCAGGCTGAGCGCAGGCAGCCCCTGGGGGATATCGCCAATCACGGCGACACCACGCTCGTTCAGCGTGAACTGCCAGGTGACGGTGGCGGTGACCAATACCGCGAAGACCGGCCCGCTGCGTGTCAGCAGGTCGGCCAGGGGGCGAGAGAGGCCCAGGCGGCGCAGGGCCGGGCGCCCTTGTTGCCGCAGCAGCAGCAGGAAGGCGAGCGTGCCGAGGCCGATGGCGAGCGTCGGCAGGTGCAGGCCTGGCAGGGCCGTGATCAGCTCCGCCAACCTTGGCAGCAGGTCACGCGCGGCGAGGTCGAGGCCCGCCAGATGCCCCACCTGGCTGGCAGCGATAAGCACGCCAGAGGCGGTAAGAAAGCCGGCAATGACCGGGTGGCTGAGGAAGTTCGCCACGAACCCCATGCGCAGCAGGCCCATCAGCAGCAGGATCACGCCCGAGAGCAGGGACAGGATCAAGGCGGCATGCAGATACTCGGCGCTTCCCGGTGCGGCAACGCCTGACAGGGCCGCCCCGGTCATCAGCGCGATGATGGCGACCGGGCCGACGGCCAGCGTGCGGCTGGTCCCCAGTAGCGCATAGGCGATCGCCGGGAGCAGGCTGGCATACAACCCCACCACGGCAGGCAGACCGGCCAGCACGGCGTAGGCCAGCGACTGGGGGATCACCATGATGGTAACGATCACCCCCGCCAGCACATCGGCAGTGGCCAGGCGTCGGTTGTAGTGGGGCAGCCATGTGAGAATCGGCAGGTAGCGTCGCAGCATCCGTGTTTTCACGTCAGGGTCGGTCAACCAGACTAAACGATATTGGTGATTGGGTTGAGTCTTGGTTAGCATCGCGTGATATAGCCGTTATCCGCCGCCGCGAGTCGAAACGGCCCGCTCACGCCCTATGCCGACAGGATACGCCATGAAGCCGGAAACCATCGCCCTTCACCACGGATACACCGCCAACGACCAGCACGCCGTGGCCGTGCCCATTCACCAGACTACGTCGTTCTCCTTCGACAGCGCCCAGCATGCGGCCGACCTGTTCGACCTCAAGGTCGAGGGCAACATCTACTCGCGCATCATGAACCCTACGTGCGCGGTGCTGGAGCAGCGTATCGCCGCGCTGGAAGGCGGGATCGCCGGCCTGGCGGTGGCCTCCGGCATGGCGGCGATTACCTATGCCATTCAGACCATCGCCGAGGCCGGCGACAATATCGTCTCCATCAGCGAACTCTATGGCGGTACCTACAATCTGTTCGCTCACACCCTGCCGCGCCAGGGTATCGAGGTGCGCTTCGCCGACAAGGACGACATTGACGGCATCGAGTCGCTGATCGATGCGCGCACCAAGGCGGTGTTCTGCGAAAGCGTGGGCAACCCCTCCGGCAGCGTGATCGACATGGCGCGCCTGGCGGAAGCGGCCCATCGCCACGGCGTGCCGGTCATCGTCGACAATACCGTGGCCACCCCGTTCCTATGGCGTCCGATCGAGCATGGGGCCGATATCGTCATCCATTCGGCGACCAAGTACATCGGCGGGCATGGCACCACCATCGGCGGCGTGATCGTCGATTCCGGCAAGTTTCCCTGGGCCGAGCATGCTCAGCGCTTCCCGCTGCTCAACGAGCCCGATACCTCCTACCACGGGGTGAGCTACGCCCGCGACGTCGGTGAGGCCGCCTTCATCGCCCGGGCCCGGGTGGTGCCGCTGCGCAACATGGGTGCGGCGCTCTCCGCCCAGGCGGCGTGGAACCTGCTGCAGGGCCTGGAAACCCTGTCGCTGCGCATCGAGCGTATCTGTGACAACGCGCAGCGGGTTGCCGAGTACCTCGAGCGTCACCCCTCGGTCACCTGGGTCCAGTTCGCCGGCCTGCCCAGCCACAAGGACCACGCCCTGGCACAGCGCTACATGAACGGGCGTGCCTCGGGCATCCTCAGCTTCGGCATCCAGGGCGGCCGCGAGGCTGGCGCGCGTTTCTACGATGCGCTGGGCCTGGTCCTGCGCCTGGTCAACATCGGCGATGCCAAGAGCTGTGCCTCCATTCCTGCATCGACGACCCACCGTCAGCTCAACGACGAGGAGCTCCGCGCAGCCGGGGTGACGCCCGACATGGTGCGCCTCTCCATTGGTATCGAACATATCGACGACATCCTGGCTGACCTGGACCAGGCGCTGGCCGCCAGCCAGGCGTGAGTCAGCTTGGCAGCCCGGGGGCGACGGCGAGTGCCGCCGCCCCGGGCGGGCCCCAGGTTGTCGGCCAAAGCCGGCCCAGCTTGAGTCGAGCTTTGGTCTGTGAGTCGAAAGTGGGGGTGCGTTCATTACCCACATGGCGCTACTCTCATCCCACTCCAATAACAAAGAGACAAGACGCCATGCGAATTCTGATGTACTTGCTGGCTATGGGGTCGCTGGCCGGGGGCTGTTGCTTTCTTTCTCCATTGACGCCGGTTGGATGGCGCTGCTGCCTGTCCTCCTGGGGGCGCTTGGCGGAGGCATCCTGGCGCAGGCAGGCCTGGTTGGGGTTTATCGGGCGGGCGCGCAAGCCCTTGAGCAAGGCAGCGTCTCGGCGTGGCTGCCGGTCACCCGCGACTACCTGTCGCTGCGCCGCATGGCCAACGGTCTTATCCACCAGGCGAGTACTACCGCCATTGCCTCGGCGGAAGTATCGCATCATGCCGATTGCATGGATCAGCGCCTGACGCGTCAGGAGCGCACGGTCAGCGAGGCGTCCTCGAGCATGGCGGCGATCACCTCAGCCATCGAGCAAGTGGCCGTGAGTGCGGCCAATGTGGCTAGCCTGGCCAGCCGGTCGCGCGACGCCAGCCATGTCAGTCGTGAATCGCTGGAGCTGGTGATCACCGAGATGCGTGCATTGGCAGAGCGTTCGGAGGAGGCGCTGGAGCTGTTGAGCGTACTCGGTCAGAAGGCCGAGAGCGTGCGCAACGTCACCTCGCTGATTGAAGAGATTGCCGAGCAGACCAACCTGCTGTCGCTCAACGCTTCCATCGAGGCGGCCCGAGCCGGCGAGCATGGCCGCGGTTTTGCCGTGGTTGCGGGTGAAGTGCGTCAGCTTGCCGGCCGTACGTCGGATGCCACTCGCAACGTTGAGGCGCTGGTGGCGGATATTGGCGACAGCAGCCATCGCGTGGTGGACACCATCGGTCATCTCATGCAGCGCGTGGGCATGCGTGCCAGCGAAATGGGCAAGGTAGGCGAGCAGTTGACCGAGATGACCGGGCATTTCGACCAGGTGGAAAGCGAGATTCGCTCCATTGCCGAGGCCATGGACGACACCCAGCGCCATTCGCAGCGTGTCGCCGGCACGCTCACCCTGCTCGAAAAGGAGACCGAGCAGGGCAATCGGGAAATGCATGGCCTGGCCAAGCAAGCACATGCGCTGATGGGCGGCGCTGAAGCCGTCGATGCCGGCCTTGCCCAGCAGCGCCTGGAAGGGCGCCACCAGCAGGCCTTTGAGGCGGCGCGCGGGGCAGCCACCAAGATCGGTGCTCTGCTCGAATCTGCGATCAAGCGTGGTGAGCTCGATGAGGCCAATCTCTTCAATCCTCGCTACGTGCCCATTCCCGGCACCAATCCCGTTCAATATCACGCAGGCTATGACACCTTCTGCGACGAACGCTTGCCTGAAATTCAGGAGCCCCTGCTGGAAACCCTTGGCCTGGCCTACGCCATCGCCATCGATCGGCGTGGCTACATCCCTACGCACAACATGAAGAGCAGCCGGCCGCCCACCGGCGAGTACGAGCATGACCTGAAATTCTGCCGCAACAAGCGCATCTACGAGGATACGACCGGCCAGCGTTGCGGAACCCATGAACAGACGCTGCTGCTGCAAACCTACAAACGTGACACCGGTGAGATCATGCATGACCTGTCGGTGCCTATCTACGTGTCGGGCAAGCACTGGGGCGGTTTCCGGGTGGGCTACAAGCCGGAATCGGCTGCCCCGCAGGTGGAGCCCCCATCCCGCTGAGCTTCGAAATGCGTCAGGAAAGTTCACGCACCGTCATGCCGGTGTAAGGCCTGGCTCGGGCATGCCCTGGTCCGGAGGGAACGGGGCAGGCCGAAGTGCTTGCGCGTGGGGACTCTTAGAGAGGCGGCTCACTGCGGCTTGTGCGGTTCGTCCGTACCGGTGGGTACCAGCACTGGGCGTGGTCGCGTGCTCCATGCTGACCACGAGTAGAGTGCCAAGCCGAGCCAGATCAGCAGAAAGGTCAGCAGCTGAGCGGTGGTCAACGGCTCATGGAAGACCCACAGGGCGATAAAGAACTGGATGCTGGGGTTGAGGTACATCAGAAAACCCAGGGTGGCCAGGCGCAGGCGCCGTGCCGCGCCGGCAAAGGCAAGCAGTGGCAGTGCGGTGATGACCCCGCTAGCGACCAAGAGTATCAAGGTGCGGGGTGCCTCCAGGAAGTGCGACTGGCCAACCAGTGAGAGCCACGCAAGAGTTAGCAGGCCCAGCGGCAGCAGCAGCAGGGTCTCGACGAACAGGCCGGACAGGCCATCGAGCGGAACCCGCTTGCGCAGTAGGCCATAGGTGCCGAAACTGAGCGCCAGTGCAAGGCTGATCCAGGGCAGCACGCCAAGCAGCGAGAGTTGAATGATGATGGCCAGCCCGGCCAGGCCTATCGCCAGTACCTGCAGGCCCGAGATACGTTCACGCAGCACCAGCATCCCCAGCGCTACATTCACTAGCGGCGTAAGAAAGTAGCCAAGGCTTGCCTGCAGTACCTGGCGGGTTTCCACCGAATAGATGTACAGCCCCCAATTGAAGGCGATCAGCAGGGCACAGGCCAAGACTGCACCCAGGCGGCTCGGCTCGCCCAGCGCCTGGCGAATGGGAGCCCAGCGTTTCAGCAGGGTAACCAGCCCCGCCAGGAACAGGCACGACCAGATGATCCGGTGAATCAGGACTTCAAAAGCCGGCACGCCGTCGAAAAGGGCGAAGAACAGCGGAAAGCAACCCCACATCACATAGGCGCCCAAGCCATATGCCACACCGCGAGTGGCGTCTTGTTCACTGGCCGGGCGCGCTGTCATGGGGGCTCTCTCGCGTAAAACCACCAACTTAGCAGGCTATTCGATGGCTGACCATGCCGACATTGCTCGTGCAGCTATTGGCGATGTACTGACGCCACGCGCCCGCTGGGTTAGTCTGAGCCCACGAGTGATACCTGCAAGGGAACCGACATGAGCGACTTACGTGCCACCCTGGTGCAGTGCGATCTGCGCTGGGAAGATGCGCAGGCCAACTGCCAACGACTCGAGGCGCTGCTGGGCGATCTGAGCGGTGAAGACACCGATCTGATCGTGCTGCCCGAAATGTTCTCCACCGGCTTCACCATGAATTCACGCGAAATGGCCGAGCCGATGGGTGAGAGCCGTGCGGTGGCCTGGCTGCAGCAGCAGGCAGCGCAGCGCAACTGCGTGGTGACCGGCAGCGTGGCGGTGCAAGAGGGCGGCCACTACTTCAACCGCCTGGTGTGGGCCCGCCCGGATGGCAGCATCGTCTATTACGACAAGCGGCATCTGTTTCGCATGGCGGGTGAGCATGAGCGCTACTCCATGGGGCATGAGCGTGTGATCGTCACGCTCAAGGGCTTTCGTATCCTGCTGAGCGTTTGCTACGACCTGCGCTTCCCCGTTTGGCTTCGCCAGAGCCCGGCGCCAGGTGAGCACTTCGAATACGATGCCTTGCTGTGCGTGGCCAATTGGCCGGCGCCGCGGCGTCATCCCTGGCGTATCCTGCTGCAGGCGCGCGCCATCGAGAATCTGTGCCCCGTCATCGGGGTGAATCGCGTCGGTGAGGATGCCAACGGCATGCAGTACAGCGGCGATTCCATGCTGGTGGATGTCAAGGGCGAGCCGATCATTGACGAACCGCAGGGCAGCAGCTTCATTCGCACAGCCACGCTGCGTCACGCCGAGCTCGAGGAGTTTCGCCAGAAGTTTCCCGCCTGGCGCGATGCCGACCACTTTTCCCTGGCCGACGGAGTGGGGTTCTGATGCGCCTCGACCGCTTCCTGGCGGAAACGACCGACCTGACCCGCAGCCTGGCCAAAAAGGCGATGCAGCGTGGCGAGGTTCGCGTCAACGGTGAGATCGTCAAGCAGCCGGCGACACATCTCGATCCCACCGATCGGGTGCACTGGAACGATGAACTTCTGGAACTGGTCGGGCTGCGTTACGTGATGCTGCACAAGCCGGCAGGGGTGGAATGCACTTCCCGCAGGGGACTCTATCCGCGTGCCATCGATCTCATTGACCTGCCCAAGGCGGAGCGCCTACAGCCGGTTGGCCGGCTTGACGTGGATACCACCGGACTCGTCCTGCTCACGGATGACGGACAGTGGGCGCACCGGATCACCTCGCCGCGAAAACGCTGTGGCAAGGTGTATCGCGCCAGGCTGGCCGAACCCCTGGCGCACCCAGACGACGCCGTGGTGATTTTTCATGAGGGTATCCTGCTCGAAGGTGAAGAGAAGCCGACGCTGCCGGCAGAGCTCGACGTGCTGTCGCCGACCGAAGTGGCACTGACACTGTACGAAGGCCGCTATCACCAGGTGAAACGCATGTTCGCCGCGCTTGGCAATGCAGTGGTTGACCTGCAGCGGGTGGCAATTGGGCCACTTTCGCTGGATGATCTTGCAGAAGGCGAGTGGCGTACGCTGACGGATGCGGAGGTTGAAGCGTTTCGTTAAGACATTTATACCGTTATCATTCTTGTCCTCACAGACATCGCCAATTTGGGTGGAATCAAGCCTGAGTCGTCAGGCCTGCGGCCGCCACCAGAGCACGCGTATAGTCTTGGGATGGCGCTTCAAGGAGCGACAGGCATTCACCTTCTTCGACCAACGCACCTTCCTTCAAAACCATGACTCGATGTGCCATCGCGCGTACCACCGCCAGGTCATGGCTGATGAACAGGTAACTCAGACCCCGTCGCGCCTGCAGCTCACGCAGCAGCTCGACCAGTTGCTTCTGTACGGTACGATCCAAGGCCGAGGTGGGCTCGTCGAGCACCACCAGCTCAGGTTCGAGAATCAGGGCGCGGGCCACGGCGATCCGCTGGCGCTGGCCACCTGAGAATTCATGCGGATAGCGGGCCGCACAGTCGCTCGGCAGGCCAACTTCCTGCAGCGTCTGCTGTACGCGGGCCACTACGTCCTGCTCACTTAGCTCGGGGCAGTGGAACCGCAGCCCCTCGCTGACGATATCCGATACCGGTAGGCGCGGAGACAGCGAGCCGTAGGGGTCCTGAAACACCACCTGAAAGCGTCGACGACGCGCACGCAGAGCATTTCCGCGCAGGCAGTCCAGCCGCTCGCCGTCGAACACGATCTCCCCACGGCTTTCGACCAGGCGCAGCAGTGCCATCGCCAGCGTCGTCTTCCCCGAACCGGATTCCCCCACGATACCCAGGGTTTCTCCCGGCGCAAGCGTGAGGTCGAGCGGCTTGACGGCCTCGAACGCAGGCGGCCGCTTGGCGAAAAGCCGCTTGGGTCGCTGAAAGCTGACCGACAGCTGGCGTGCCTGCAGCAGCGGGGCGGCGTCGGCCACCGGCTGCGGTCGTCCCACCGGCTCGGCAGCCAGCAGGGTCCGGGTGTAGTCGCTGCGAGGGGCCTGGAACACCTCGGCCACAGGCCCGGTTTCCTGCTCCTTGCCTGCATACAGCACGCAGACGCGATCGGCATGGCGGCGTACCAGATTCAGGTCGTGGGTAATGAAGAGCATGCCCATGCCGTGACGGTCGCGCAGCTCCGCCAGCAAGGCGAGGATCTCCTGCTGCACAGTCACATCCAGCGCCGTGGTGGGCTCATCGGCGATCAACAGTTCTGGGTCGTTGGCGATGGCCATCGCGATCATGACGCGCTGACGCTGGCCGCCGGAGAGCTGGTGTGGCCAGGCATCGAGCAGTTCGCCGGGGCGGGGCAGCTTCACTTGTTCAAGCAGCACGCGCGTACGCTCCCTGGCTTCGCGCCCCGTCAGACCCTGATGCAGCCGCAGCGTTTCGCCGATCTGTTTGGCCACGGTGTGCAGGGGTTGAGCGACGTCATGGGCTCCTGGAATACGAAGCCGACGCGGCCGCCGCGCAGCGCCTGCCAGTCGCGGGATTTAAGGTTGGCCAGGTTCGTCTCACCCAGCCAACGGTCACCGCTGACCTGGGCATTGTCGGGCAGTAGGTTCATGGTGCCGAGTGCCGACACCGACTTGCCCGATCCTGATTCGCCTACCAGGGCCACGGTTTCACCGCGCCGGACGTGGAGCGAAAGCTCCTGAACGACCGGCTTGCCGTCGAAGCTGATGGTGAGCCTGTCGAGGTGCAGCAGGTCGCGAGAGGCGGAATCAGGCATTGGGCTGGGTCCTGGTCAACGGAGTGGCGGTGGGAGCGTGCTGGATATGGCGCGGATCGAAGGCGTCGCGCAGCCCTCGCCGATGAAGACCAGCAGCGAGAGCATCAGTGAAAGGCTGACGAAAGCGGTAATGCCAAGCCAGGGCGCATGCAGGTTGTTCTTGCCTTGGGCCACCAGTTCGCCCAGCGAGGAGAGCCGGGCGGCAGGCCGAAACCGAGGAAGTCGAGCGCGGTCAGGGTGGTGATGGCACCGGTGAACAGGAACGGAATGAAGGTGAGCGTGGCTACCATGGCGTTGGGCAGCACGTGGCGCCACATGATCAGCCGCGACGGCAAGCCCATGGCCCTGGCGGCACGCACGTATTCCAGGTTTCGCGCCCGCAGGAATTCAGCGCGCACCACATCGACAAGCCCTAGCCACGAGAACAGCAGCATGATGCCGAGCAGCCACCAGAACCCGGGCTGCACCAGGCTGGCCAGGATGATCAGCAGGAACAGCACCGGCAGCCCGGACCAGATCTCCGTGAGCCGCTGCCCGATCAGGTCGGTCTTGCCGCCGAAATAGCCCTGTATCCCCCGATGACCACGCCCATGGCCAACGAGCCAGCGGTCAGTACCAGGGCAAAGAATACCGACAGGCGAAAGCCGTAGATGACGCGGGCCAGCACATCCCTGCCTTGGTCATCGGTACCAAGCCAGTGGCGGCGATCCGGTGGCGAAGGGGAGGGCCGCATCATCTGCATGTCCAGCGTCTGGTAGGAGAACGGAATCGGCGGCCAGATGGCCCAGCCGTGCTGCGCGATCTGCGCCTGGATGAACGGATCATGGTAGTCCGTCCGCGTCGGCAGGAAACCGCCAAACTCGGTCTCGGGATAGTCGACCAGCAGCGGCGTGTACCACTGGCCGTCGTAGCGCAGCAGCAATGGCTTGTCGTTGGCGATCAGCTCGGCACCCAGGCTGACGATGAACAGCGCCAGGAAGATCCACAGCGACACGCGCGCCCGGCGGTTCTGGCGAAACACGCGAATGCGGCGCTGCGTGATCGGCGAGAGTGAGGAAAGGCCTTTCATTGGCGGTGAAAACCATGCCATCGGTTAGGACTCCCGTGTCTCGAAATCGATGCGGGGGTCCACCCACACGTAGGTGAGGTCAGACACCAGCTTGAGGATCAGCCCGATCAGGGTATAGAGGAACAGGGTGCCGAAAATGACCGGATAGTCGCGCTGCATGACGGCCTCGAAGCCCAGCAGCCCGAGTCCTTCCAGCGAGAAGATCACCTCGATCAGCAGCGAGCCGGTGAAGAAGATGGTGATCAACGCGCCGGGCAGGCCGGCGATGATGATCAGCATAGCGTTGCGAAAGACATGGCCGTAGAGCGTCCTGCGGTCGCTGGCCCCTTGGCACGAGCGGTCAGCACGTACTGCTTGTGGATCTCGTCCAGGAAGCTGTTCTTGGTCAGCATGGTCAAGGTGGCAAAGCTGCCGATGGTCATGGCCGTGACGGGCAGGGTGATGTGCCAGAAATAATCCTTGATCTTGCCCCAGGTCGACAGCTCGTCGAAATCGGGCGAGGTCAGCCCGCGCAGCGGGAAGAGATCCCAGTAGCTGCCGCCCGCGAACAGTACGATCAGCAGAATGGCGAACAGAAAGCCCGGGATGGCATAGCCGACGATGACCAACCCGGAGCTCCAGACATCGAAGCGCGAGCCGTGCCGCAGCGCCTTGCGTATGCCCAGCGGGATGGAGATCAAATAAACCAACAGCGTGGTCCATAGGCCCAGGGAGATCGACACCGGAAGCCGCTCGATCATGAGATCGACCACCGGCCGGTCGCGAAAGAAGCTGTTGCCGAAATCGAAGGTGGCGTAGTCGCGCATCATGGTCAGGAAGCGCTCATGGGCGGGCTTGTCGAATCCGAACTGCTGCTCGAGTTGTTCGATAAAGCGGGAGTCGATCCCGCGTGCGGCGCGGGATTCATCGCGTATCACCACGTCGCCGCCGCCGGCATCCAGGCGGGTGCTGGCCATGCCATCCATGCCTTCAAAGCGGGCCAGCATCTGGTCGATGGGCCCGCCGGGCGCTGCTTGCACAATGATGAAGTTGAGCAGCATGATGCCGATCAGCGTCGGTACCATGAGCAGCAGGCGTCGGAGAATATAACGGCTCACATTGGCTCCCTGATATAAACGGCAGTGGCCTCAGCGACGCCGCAGGCGTCGATTGAGCTCCGCTTCTCGCTCGATGTCCACCCACCAGGCCGACAGGTCGAGCCCGTAGGTCGGGAAGGGCTCGGGATAGCCGAACTTGTCCCATATCGCGATACGCGTCTCGCCCGAATGGTAGTGGGGGATGGTTATGAACTCCCAGCGCAGCACACGATCCAGCGCCTGCGCGGTTGTGTTCAGCTCCTCGCGGCTCGACGCGCGAATCAGCCGGTCCACTAGCTGATCCACTACCGGATGCTGGAGTCCCATGAGGTTGCGGCTCTGAGGGCTCTCGGCAAACTCGCTGGTCCAGTATTCGCGCTGCTCGTTGCCGGGATTGTTCGACTGCGGAAATTGCCCGGTAATGATCTCGAAGTCGAAGCTGCGCAGGCGATTGAGGTATTGATTGATGTCCACGATGCGCAAGCGGCCCTGGATGCCCAGGCGCGACATGTTGCGCAGCATCGGTTGGACGACTCGCTCCAGCCCGCTATCGAACAGCATCACCTCGATGGTCAGCGGGCGCCCGGTCTCGGCGTTCACCAGTGTCCCGTCGCGTACTTCGTAGCCTGCCTGCAGCAGCAGGTCATAGGCGAGCCTCAGGCGCTCGCGCAGGTCCTCGGGGTGACCGATGGGCAGCGGTTCATCGAAGACCCGCGACGGCAGTCGGTCGGCGAATGGCGCCAGCAGATCCCGCTCCGCTTCACTCGGCAGCCCCTCGGCCTGCATCACCGAGTTCTGAAAATAGCTCTCGGTGCGATAGTAGGAGTCATAGAAGAGGTTGGCGTTCAGCCAAGGAAAGTCGAACGTCAGGTTGAGCGCTTCGCGGACGCGAGGGTCCTGAAACTTCTCTTGGCGCAGGTTGAAGACGAAGGCCTGCATCCTGGACGGATGGCCATCGGGCACGGTGATTCGGCGGACCAGGCCGTCCCGGTAGGCAGGAAAGTCATAGCCGATCGCCCAAGTGGCGGCCCGCGCATCGATGCGATAGTCCATCACGCCGGCCTTGAACGCTTCCCAGGCGATGTCGCGATCCCGGTAGTAGTCGAAGACCAGGCGGTCGATGTTGTGGCGGCCGCGGTTCACCGGCAGGTCGCGAGCCCAGTAGTCCTCGACGCGCTGGTAGACGATGCGCCTGCCGGGTTCCACCTCGGCGATGCGATAGGGGCCGGAACCCGGGTGACGCGCCAGCGTCGGTGCGGTGAAATCGCGCGACTCCCAGTAATGCTTCGGCAAGATTGGCAGTTGGCCGACGATCAGCGGCAGCTCGCGGGAGTCATTGTTGGAGAATTCGAAGCGCACCCGGTGGCGATCGAGCGCCTCGACGCGCTCTACGTCGGCGTAATAGGCCCGGTAGAAGGGGTTGGCCTGCTCGATCAGCAGGTAAAAGCTGAAGACCACGTCTTCGGCGGTCACCGCCTCGCCATCGTGGAAGCGGGCCTCGGGGCGAAGGTCGAACTCGATCCAGTAGCGCTCGGGGTCGAGCCGCATTCCTGAAGCGAGCAGGCCGTAGACGCTGAAAGGCTCGTCGAGATTCTCGACCAGCAGGGTGTCGTAGATTTCGCCCACACCGATGGCAGGGGTGCCGCGAATGATGAAGGGGTTGGTCGAGTCGAAGCTGCTGCCCACCGCGGCCTGGGTCATGGTGCCGCCCTTGGGTGCCTCGGGGTTCACATACGGGAAGTGGGGAAGTCGGCGGCGAGCGCCGGTTCGTCGTACAACGACAGGCCGTGAACGGTAACGGCCTCTGTGGCCTCGTCCGCCAGAGCGAGTGGCGCCCAGGCGATAAGTGAAAGGCTGAGGAAAAGGCTATGAATGACAAACCGCATCAATGACTTCCTTGATGGCCACCGCCCATGCAGGCAATGGCCATAAGGTGTCAGGCCCACTGTGCATTGTAAACCTTTACTTCAGTCCCGCTCAGCGTGCGGCCAGGCTGCGGCGCGGAATCTCCAGCGCCTGGCCGATCTGGATGACATCGCCATTTAGGCCATTGTGCTGTCGCAGCTCCACCAGGCTCACGCCGTGGAGCGAGGCAATCGCCGACAGGCTGTCTCCCCGCTGCACGATGTAACGCTCCGTGCTGCCGGGCCCAGGCTCGACGCTCGGTGCGGTGAGGCGTGCCAGTACTGCCTCTTCATGCTCGATGGGCACCAGCACCACCTCTGCCGTTGCGGGGCTGGCCTGGCCGTTGGTCAGCCCGGGATTGAGCGCACGCAGCTCGCGGCTGTCCACGCCCGTGGCCGCCGCAAGCTGCTGCAGATTGATTACCGTTTCGACCGGCACCTTGGCGAAGGCGGGTGCATCGTCGATATCGGGCAGCACAACGCCGTGCTGTTCGGGCTCGGCGATGATAGCGGCGATCGCATACAGCTTGGGCAGGTAGTGCATGGTCTCGTTCGGTAGGCTGAGGTGCCAGTAGTCGTTCGGCGCACCCTGTGCCGCCGCACTGTGGCGCGCCCGGTTCACCGTACCCGCTCCGGCATTGTAGGCCGCCAGCGACAGTTCGATATCGCCGTCGTACCACTGTTCGGCCTGCAGTTCGATGTAATCCAGCGCCGCCTGGGTGGAAGCGATAACATCGAGGCGGCCATCGTAGCCACCCTGGCTGCGCAGCCCCAGGGCCGTTGCCGTTCCCGGCATGAACTGCCACAGGCCCGCGGCACCGCGATGGCTCAGCGCGTGGGGGTCGAAGGCACTTTCGATGAAAGGAATCAGGGAGATTTCGCCCGGCAGGCCCCTCAGCTCCACCTGTTCATTGATCCAGAAGAGCCAGGGGCGGGCCCGCTCGACAATGCCAAGAACGTTGGCCGGGTTGGAGCGGTAGTAATCGATCCAGTGCTGCACGCGTTCATGCTGGTAGCGATCCTGCCACTGCAGATTGTCGCGCAGTCGCTCCCAGGTGTCGCCGGGTTGCGCTCTCAGTTGGAGATCGTCCCAGAAGTGGTGGGTGGGGATCGGCTGCAAGGCCCCGAACGCCGGGGCCGCCTGTACGTTTAGTCCGGGTAAGGCGGTAGCGCCGAGCGCCGCCAGCAGGCTGGCAAGGCAAATGGCCCGGCGCCGAGTCGTTCGAAACGTCATGTTTCCCTCTCCAGTTCGCAGCTGCGGTTGGCTGAAGGGCGGGTGGCAATGGTGTGGCGCATCAGAATCTATCCTTCCAGGCACGCAGGGTGGCGAAGGTGGCTTCGTCGGTATCGGTTCCGCCATGCTGTGCCGCGGCGGCCCGCACCCCGGCGTCGGCAGTGCGCAGAAACGGATTGATGCGCTTTTCACGAGCCAAATTGCTGGGCAGCGTGGGGCGGTCGAGCTCTCTGGCGAGCATCGTGTCGGCTAGCGCCGTGCGCACATCGCTGTTGTCGGGGTCGGCCGCACGCGCAAATTCAAGATTGGCGCGCGTGTATTCGTGAGCGGCGAACACCAGCGTATCGGCGGGCAGCTCGGCAAGACGCTGCAGCGAATGGAACATCTGCTGCGGCGTGCCTTCGAACAACCGGCCGCAGCCACCTGAGAAGAGGGTGTCGCCACAGAACAGTAGCGGTGGAATGCCGGCAGTGAAGAAGGCGATATGGTCCAACGTGTGGCCCGGCACCTCGAACACATCGAATTGTCGGCCGAGCACGCGGCAGCTGTCGCCTTCGCCGACGTGTTCGTCGATACCCTGGATATGCGGATTACGGGGGCCGATCACATGGGGGGCATAGCGCTCGATGAGTTCCGTTAGGCCGCCGATATGATCCGGGTGGTGATGTGTGACTAGAATAGTGGTTAGCGATAGGTTCTCTCGCTCCAACATCTGGATCACCGGGCGGGCATCGCCGGGGTCCACGACGCATACGTCGGGGCTCGAATCCTGTCGCAACAGCCAGATATAGTTGTCGCTAAAAGCGGGAATCGGTGTCACGCTGAGCATGGTCAGACTGTCCTCGTCGCGTCGTCAACCGTTTTGTGCCGGGTCGTGCGGCCGCAGCATGGCTCCGTTGCAGTGGAACGACGAAGAGAGCGGCCGAGGGGCATCGCGAAGGCGGTGGAAATCGCCAATGTCATCTATCTTGGTTGCAAAACCGCTGATCTTGGAGGCTTTGGTCGTCAATGTCAAATCCGCAAGCCATGCTGACTCTCGCGCAACTCTACCGCGAGGGACGGCGCTACTGGTCGAGTGCGGACGGCATCGCCCACTGGAAGAGTGAACGAGCCTGTCTGGGCCCGGTCTGCGAACGCCTGCACGGCGGCCACAGCCTGGAGCTCGGCATGGCCCCTTCGCTGATTGATATGTCACCGATCCGCCATAGCATGCGCTGGGCACCCAGCGTCGAACTTTCCGAACAGCCCTCCACCCTGGTCTGCGAGCCCGATGCGCTGCCGCTGCCCGACGAGAGCCTTCACCTGGTGCTCGTGCATCATTTGCTGGAAGTCGCACCGAGCCCTCACCGCCTGCTGCAGGAGGCCGCTCGGATCACCGCCGACGACGGCTGCCTGATCATCCTCGGCTGGGCACCGATGGGGTTGTCCGGCCTGTCGCGACTCTATCCCGGGCGCCGTGACCGACTGCCCTGGCGCGGCAGCTGGCGTACCCCGGCCAAGCTGCGCGACTGGCTTGCGTTTGTCGATTTCCGCATCGAACGGGTAGACTACTGCGGCTTTCACCTGCCGGGCCGCATGCCCGGCAATGCGTCGCTGGAAACCCTGGGGCGTCGACACAATGTGCCCCTTGGAGACAGCTACATCATCCGTGCAAGGCGCAGCACCAAGCTGGCTCAGATCCAGCGTCCGCGGCTGCGGTTGGGCAGCGCGCTAGGCGGGGGTGCGCTGGGACATGCCTCCTCTCGGGTGGCGCGGCGCGCCCAGGAAACCACCAGCAAAAGGACCGCAGAGGTTGAGTGACACCCCAAACGCTACGCCGCTTCCCGACGTCATCGTCTACACTGATGGCGCCTGTCGCGGCAACCCCGGGCCCGGCGGCTGGGGGCCGTGCTGATCAGCGGCAAGCATGAAAAGACCCTCAATGGCTTCGAGCCGGCCACCACCAACAACCGCATGGAACTGATGGCTGCCATCATGGCGCTGCGCGCGCTGAAGCGGCGCTGCCAGGTACAGCTGTGGACCGACTCGGAGTACCTGCGGCGCGGCATCACCGAGTGGATCCATGGCTGGCAGAAGCGCGGATGGAAGACCGCGGCACGCCAGCCGGTAAAGAATGCCGAGCTGTGGCAGGCCCTACTGGAAGAAACCCAGCGCCACGACATGTCCTGGCACTGGGTGAAGGGCCACAGTGGCCACCCTGGCAACGAGCGTGCCGACGCGCTGGCCAACGCCGCTATCGATGCCCACGGACCGGCCAGGCGTACCGTACGCAACCCTACGTAAACGAAAGAGCAGCGTCATGCGTCAGATCGTACTGGATACCGAAACGACCGGTATCGATCCCCGCGAGGGACATCGCCTTATCGAGATTGGCGCCATCGAAATGATCAACCGGCGCTTTACGGGCAGGACGTACCATCAGTACATCAACCCAGAGCGTGAAGTTGAAGCCGAGGCCATCCAGGTGCACGGCATTACCAACGAATTTCTGGCCGACAAGCCGGTGTTTGCCGCCATTGCCGATGAGTTCTGGGAATTCGTGCGCGGTGCGGAGCTCGTGATTCACAATGCCGCCTTCGATGTCGGCTTCATTGATCACGAGTTCTCGCGGCTGCAGGCGCAGCGCGGTGAACCTCGGCTCGGCCCTGTCGCTGCACACTGCGAGGTACTGGATACCCTGCAGTTGGCCCGCGACCGCCATCCGGGCCAGCGCAACAACCTCGATGCGCTGTGCAAACGCTACGAGATCGACAACGGTCGTCGGGTGCTGCACGGCGCCCTGCTTGACGCTGAAATCCTGGCGGAAGTGTATCTGGCCATGACGGGCGGCCAGACCGCACTGACGCTGGACGCGGACGAAGGGGCAGGGGCGAGGCCATGGCCAAAGGCCACGCCATTCGACGCCTGTCGCTGCCGGCGGGCGCACTACGAGTGGTTCGGCCGGCTACGGTTGAGCTAACTGCTCATGAGGCCAAGCTGGCCCAGATCCGCAAGGTCGCCGGGGTGTGCCACTGGGATGCATTGAACGCTGAGGCCAGCACAACGGAAGTGGTGCCTGATGCTGCGCCGTGAGCTGCCCCTGGAGCGTGCTGGCAGGGTGATACGCATTGCGGAAGGCCGCATAGCGCCCGGCCCGGAGGGCCTGCTACTGCAGCCTGCTCAACCCTGGAGCGCGGCCATGCAGCCGCTGTGTTACTGGCATGATGAACCTGTTGCCCTGGCACTCGATACTTGTGCTGAAACGCACTGGCCCAGCGGGCGCGACTGGCTGGCTCGGTTGCCGGAGTCGTACTTTCCGCTGATTTCCACGGCGTTGCAGGTTGCCGCCTGGCTGAACGACCATCGTTTCTGTGGCCGCTGTGGCACTGCCGCCGCTCCGCTGGATGCCGAGTTCGCCATGCATTGCCAGCAGTGCGGACACCGCAACTACCCGCGCATCTCACCCTGCATCATCACCCTGGTGACCCATGGAGATGCCATGCTGCTGGCCCACAGCCCACGCTTTCCGCCGGGGCGCTTTTCCACCCTGGCAGGCTTTATCGAGCCGGGGGAATCGGCCGAGGAGGCCGTGCACCGAGAGGTGTTCGAGGAGGTGGGCGTGACGGTAGGCCGAGTGCGCTATTTTCGCAGCCAGGCGTGGCCGTTCCCCCATGCGCTGATGCTGGGTTTCTTTGCCGAGGCGGCCAGCCGGCGCATTCGCATCGATGGGGTGGAAATCGACGATGCGGCCTGGTTCATGCCGAGCCGGCTGCCTCAGCTGCCGCCACCCTATTCCATCTCGCGCGCGCTGATCGAGACGCACCTTGCCGAAGTAAGCGGTCAGCCGCGCCCAAGCGCAGCCACGACATGAGATAGCGCGAAAGGAGGGATAAAGCAAAGCGGTCCGCCCAGAGGTGGCCCGCTTTGTTTTGTCTGGCTTTGCTTTTCCCGGCTTTGTTTTAAAGCTGCCCGGCTTGGCGTCGTGTATCAGCGCTTGGGGAACAGGCTGGTCAGCTTGGTAGCCAGCATCACGTTGCCGGTCGCCTTGAGCTTGCCGGTCATGAAGGCCGTCATGCCGTTAACCTCGCCATTCATGATGCCTTTCAGCGTCTCGGAACTCATCGAAAGAGATACGGAGGGGTCATCGTGCTCGCCTTCCTCGATGTTCAGGCTGCCATCCTTCACCACCAGGTAATGGCTGCCGTTGTCGCTGAAGTGAAATTGGAACACGTCATCCATGCCTTTGGCAGCCTGGGGATCGAAGCGGGACTGCAGCTTTTCAAAGATCGAGTTCGACATGTGAGGCATTCCTCCGTCAGGGGTTTGGGCATAAGGCTAGAGGGTTAGGAGGGTATTTCAAACAATCGTTTCAATCAAGCCCATTGTGCTGACCGACGCCTCGCGTCAGGATGATGAAAAGCTGAGAAAGTGGAGTCGTGCCAGTGAATGAATGGTTGATGGATATCGGTCGGTTTGCCGCCCAGTTGACAATCCTGACGTTAGTGCTGGGCATAGTCATCGCGGTGCTTGCGCGCGCCAGAAGCGAGGCGGGAAGCGACAGGCTGCGCCTGCGCATTGAAGAGCTGAACCAGCGTTACGAACATCGCCGCCGCCGGCTGGCTTGGCGGCTGCCGAACCCAGCTTGCGCAAGCGCCTGCTGAAGGGCTTTCGGCGCGACGACAAGCAGCGTTTCAAGGCCTCGAAAGAGCAGGCGAAGCCGAGGGCGACCGTGTGGGTGCTTGATTTTCGCGGTGACATCAAGGCCAACGGGGTGCAGCGCCTCGCCGAAGAAATCTCGGCCGTGCTGGCAGCGGCGAGCGATGGTGACGAGGTGGTGCTGCGCCTGGAGTCGCCAGGCGGGCTGGTACACGCCTATGGCCTGGCCGCCGCCCAGGTGGAACGGCTCAAGGAGGCCCGTCTCACCGTGACGGTATGCGTGGACAAGGTCGCCGCCAGCGGCGGCTATCTCATGGCCTGTGCCGCCGACCAGTTGCGTGCTGCCCCTTCGCCGTGATTGGCTCGATTGGCGTCGTTGCCCAGCTGCCCAACCTGCATCGCCTGCTCAAGCGCCACGATATTGACGTCGAATTGCTGACCGCTGGTGAGTACAAGCGCACCCTGACCGTGTTCGGCGAGAATACCGACGAGGGACGGGATAAGTTCCAGTCCGACCTGGAGCACACCCACCAACTTTTCAAGGCGCATGTCGCCAGGCATCGACCGGGGCTGGATATCGAAGCTGTTGCTACCGGCGAGATTTGGTACGGTCGCGATGCCTTGGAAAAGGGCATGATCGATGCGCTGGGTACCAGCGAGGCCTACTTGATGTCACGCCTGCCGCAAGCGCGTGTGCTCAGCGTCCGGCTGGAGGCGCGCAATAACCTGGGAGGGCGACTGGGCATGGCGGTGTCCAATGGCATCGAGGCAGGTCTGGAGCGCATCTTGGAGCGCCTTGACGCGGGACGCTGGGAAAAGAAGTGATGCGCCGTGCGCTAGAGCTGCTGGAGTCTGGCCAGCGTTTCCACCACCTTGCGTGCCTGTTCGCCCAGCAGCGAATAGTAGATGGTCTGCGATGCCCTTCGCGTGTTGACCAGGCCTTCGCGGCGGAGAATCGCCAGATGCTGGGAAAGCGCGGACTGGCTAAGCGCTAGGCGCTGGTTGAGCTCGGTGACCGAGAGCTCCGTGTCGTCGAGAAGGCACAGGATGCGCAATCGGTTTTCGTTGGCCAGCGCCTTCAGCAGCGCGGTGGCCTGGTCGATGGCCGGGTCGCCGGCGGCGAGAAGACGCGTCGCTGCGCTGTGCGAAGTGCTCATGGTCATCTCCTCGAACGGGCCCGGAGGGCTCCCCAGGCGAATGACGTGTCAATGGCGTGAAGGCAGGCGCTGCTGGCCGGTGCTCCTGCTTCAGCTCGGGTGCAGCACACATGATTCATGCCATTACTGATTTAGTTATCATTGATAGGGAAGCGACGGCTGTCAAACGAAGATTCAACTTAAGTGGTGCAAGGTGCGTCTCGATAGCTGCAATATTGTCGACAATTTAGGTTGGATAAAGGGAGGAGAGCGCCAGATTAGCCGATGGTATGAAGGTAATTCCTCAGGATTTCTCTAGAGTGTCAACAATTCCTGTAACGCCACGATGCTGGATAGACGCTCATGACAACCTATAACGCCACCTTTCGTCAGTCGATTGATCAGCCTGAAGCCTTCTGGCAGGAGCAGTCGGGTCGCATACCCTGGTTCACTCCGCCCAGCAAGATCCTTGATTACGATGACCAAGGCCATGCCCGCTGGTTTGTCGACGGCGAACTCAATCTGTGTCATGCCGCCCTGGACCACCATGTGGATAATGGTCGCGCCGATCAGCCGGCCATTTACTGGGACTCCCCGTCAGCGGCAAGAAGCGCACCCTGACCTATCGCGAAATGCGCGACGAGGTGGCCCTGTTCGCCGGTGCATTGCAGTCGCTCGGGGTCGAGAAGGGCGACCGTGTGGTCATCTACATGCCGATGGTGCCGGAAGCGCTGGTGGCAATGTATGCCTGTGCCCGCCTGGGTGCGATCCATTCGGTGGTATTCGGGGGCTTCGCCCCGCATGAGTTGGCGGTGCGTATCGACGATGCACAGCCCAAGGTGGTGGTGGCGGCATCGTGCGGTATCGAGGTTGATCGCGTCATCTCCTACAAGCCCATCATCGATGCTGCCATCGAGCAGAGCGAGCACAAGCCCCAGGCCTGCGTCGTGCTGCAGCGGGAACAGCTCCAGGCGGCGCTGGGCGAAAAAGACCACGACTGGGCGGCGCTCACGGCCCAGGCCACGCCGGCAGCGTGTGTGCCGGTAAAGGCAACCGACCCGCTGTACGTACTCTATACCTCGGGCACCACGGGCAAGCCCAAGGGCGTGGTGCGCGACACCGGCGGCTATGCCGTGGCGCTGCACTACTCCATGGAAGCGATCTACGACGTGGCGCCGGGCGACGTGTTCTTTTCGGCGTCCGACGTGGGCTGGGTGGTGGGGCACTCCTACATCGTCTACGCCCCGCTGCTGCGCGGTTGCACCACGGTCGTCTACGAAGGCAAGCCGGTCAAGACACCCGACGCTGGGGCGTTCTGGCGACTGATCAGCGAATACCGGGTCAAGAGCTTCTTCACCGCCCCGACCGCCTTCCGGGCGATCAAGAAGGAGGACCCGGACGGCAAGCTGCTGGAGCAGTACGACATCTCCTGCCTGAAGGCGCTGTTCCTGGCCGGCGAGCGCCTCGATCCGCCGACCTTCCACTGGCTCGATGACCTGCTCGACGTGCCGGTGATCGACCATTGGTGGCAGACCGAGACCGGCTGGCCGATCGCTGCCAACCTGCATGGCCTCGACCCGATGCCGACCAAGGCCGGGAGTGCCACGGTGCCGGTGCCCGGTTTCGACGTGCAGATCCTCGATCGCGAAGGCGAGCAAGCCAAGGCGATGGAGCAGGGTAGCGTGGTCATCAAGCAGCCGCTGCCGCCCGGATGCTTGGTCGGTGTATGGGGAGACCCACGGCGCTTCCACAGTGCCTACATGGCGGCCTACCCGGGCTATTACCTGACCGGTGACGGCGGCTATTTCGACCAGGATGGCTACCTCTTCATCATGGGCCGCACCGATGACGTGATCAACATCGCCGGCCATCGCCTCTCGACCGGCGAGATGGAAGAGGTCGTTGGTGCCCACAAGGCCGTCGCGGAGTGCGCGGTGATCGGCATCCATGACGCGCTCAAGGGCCAGCTTCCGGTCGGGCTGGTCATCCCCAAGGATGGCTTCGACGGCGATGAAGTGGCGCTGGAAAACGAGCTGATCGCACTGGTCCGCGACAAGATCGGCCCGATCGCCTGCTTCAAGCAGGTGCTGGTGGTGAACCGGCTGCCCAAGACCCGCTCGGGCAAGATCCTACGCAAGCTGCTGCGCAATATCGCCGATGGCCAGGAATTCGGCGTACCGTCGACCATTGATGACCCGGCGAGCCTGCAGGATGTTCACGAAGCCATGAAGGCGCGCGAAATCGGAGCCGCGCACCAAGCCCGCCAGGTCTGAGCCTGCCGGGATTGCAACGCCGCCCCCGGGGCGGCGTTTCACGTCAGGGTGGATTGGCCACGCTCCACGGCAGTGCGTATAATCCGCGCCTCGAGAAACCGAGGGTTCCCTTACCCCTCATCCGCAAAAAAGGAAAGCTCATGTTCGTCCTGACCGAAGTGCAGCAGCGACGCTGCGTTGCGCTGCTTGTCACGTTTCATATTGTCGTCATTGCCGCCAGCAACTATCTGGTCCAGCTTCCCTTCACGCTATTCGGTTTTCATACCACCTGGGGAGCCTTTAGCTTTCCCTTCATCTTCCTGGCCACCGACCTGACGGTACGCCTGTTCGGCAAGGAGCCGGCGCGGGCTATCATTACTCGCGTCATGCTGCCGGCACTGATCATCTCGTACGTCGTATCCGTGGTATTTCCCCGCGGCGGCTATGCGGGGATTGAGGCGCTGGGCGAGTGGAACCTGTTCGTGGCACGTATTGCCCTGGCCAGCTTCATGGCCTATGTCCTGGGTCAGCTGCTGGACGTTCAGGTGTTCGACCGGCTGCGCGGACTGCGCGCCTGGTGGGTGGCGCCAGCGGTATCGACCGTATTCGGCAACCTGGCGGATACGGCGGCCTTCTTCTCGATGGCCTTCTACCGCAGCCCCGACCCCTTCATGGCGGCCAACTGGATGGAAATCGCCGTGGTCGACTATGTGATCAAGCTCGCCATCAGCCTGCTGTTCTTCCTGCCGCTTTACGGCGTGCTGCTGGCATGGCTCAGCCGCCGGCTGGTAGACCTCACCGGGAAGCAGGAGCTGACACCCCAGCGCACCTGACCCCACAACCGACCCAGGGAGACATGCATGACGGTCGAACTCGCTTTTACCGATACCGGAGGAGAGGGCATTCCGCTGGTGGTGGTCCATGGGCTGCTGGGCAGCGCCGACAACTGGCGCTCCCACGTCAAGCAGTGGCAGCAGGCGCGGCGCGTCGTGGCCGTTGACCTGCGCAACCATGGTCGCTCACCCCATGCCGAGGGCATGCACTATGCGCAGATGGCAGGGGACCTGCTGGCTCTGATGGATTCGCTGGCTATCGAGCGCGCCCACCTTCTCGGGCACTCCATGGGCGGCAAGGTGGTAATCAGCCTGGCACGACTGGCTCCTGAGCGGGTGGCCTCGCTGATCGTGGCCGACATTGCGCCTCTGCCCTATTCCCACGGCCATGACGCCGTGTTCGCCGGGCTTCGCTCCGTCGACGCGGGCAAGCCGGCGTCGCGGCGGGAGGCCGATGAGCTGCTGGCCGAGCACGTTGAGGACCGCGCGACGCGGCTGTTCCTTGCCACCAATTTGGAGCGCGGCGAGCAGGGCCTTGAATTGCGTATCGGCCTGCGGCAGATCGAAGCGGGGTACAGCGATATCATGCAGGGGCCGGCCGGTGAGGGAGCCTATGAAGGGCCAACCCTGCTGCTGCGGGGCGGGCGCTCCCACTACGTGACCGACGCGATGCGCCCGGAGATCCTGGCGGTGCTGCCCCAGGCGGAAATTCGCACGCTGGAGCAGGCGGGGCACTGGCTGCATGCCGAGCAGCCTGAGGCCTTCCAGGCCGAAGTCAACGCCTTCCTGGCGCAGCAGCGGGCGTAACCCGCTGCTCAGGGCGCCTGGCCGTCGAGATCGACAGTCAGGCGTTCTGCCGGCGTGCCTCGCTCCAGCAGGCCCGCCTCCAGCAGATAGTGGTCGAAGCGCCGATACCGGCCCAGGTCGACCGCGGCGGGGCGCAATGCCAGCCGCGGCATGATGTCCTTCCAGGTTTCACGCAGGTTGGGGTCATTCAGCAAGGGCTCCGCTTCCGCCATGATCGACCAGGCTTTCTCAGGATGGTTAACGATCCACATGGCGGCCTCTTCCAGTGCGGCGACCACATACCGTATGGCGTCGCGCTTGCCGTTGATCTGGTCGCGATTGGCCATGAGGATTAGCCCATCATGCGGCGGAAGGCCCAGTTCCTCAACGGGCAGCAGTCGGGTCGCGATGCCCTCGTCCGCCCATTGGCGCGGTGGCAGGAAGCGCTTATGCAGCAGCATGGCGCCTACTTCGCCTTCACGAAGCGCAGTGAGCACACCGTAGTTGACCTCGCGCGTCTCGACCAGGTCGAGGGCCGCGCTGATATCCATCAAGTGGGCAAGGGCGCGTGCCAGCAGAATGTCACGGCCGTCCTGGTCGATATAGCCGAAGGTCAGCGTCTCGTAACTGATTTCGGAGGGAGAGCCCGCTAGGACGGATTCCCGCAAGGCCAGGCCTGCCATGGGCGTGTCGACCAGGGTAGCCACGCGAACGAGCGGAAGCCCCTGGTCGGCCAGCAGGTGCAGCTGCGTCTGGCGCCCGACGACCAGGTCGGTCCTGCCGGCCGCCAGCAGCTTCGCCGGTACGCTGGGGTCGGCGGGGGTGGCCAGGGCGACTTCCAGCCCGCGGCGCTTGAACATACCCTTTTCGCGCGCGATGAGCAGCAAGGCGTGTTCAGGGCCCGGGTACCAGTCAAGCGTCACCTCCAGCCTTTTAACCGGCGGGGGCACCAGTGGTTCGGCGGGCGCGCTGATCACCAGTGGCACTTCAGGGCTTGCCACGGTGGCCGGCGCGTCTTCGAGTATTGTCTTCTCGGCTGGCCTTGCACTCAGCGCAGCGCTGGGCACGAGCAGGCGGAGGAACGAGGGCCCGTCGACTACGGGGGCACCGCAACCAGAGGCGTGGGCGGCGGAGAGGCCAAGGCTTCCGTCGGCAGCGGCCCGGTGGCAAGCCTTGATTCACTCTCCTGACTGGCCTGCGGGACCGCTAGAGCCTGCGCTGCTTCGCCTTCCATTTCGGCGACGGCAGGCGTCAGCTGCAAGCACAGCAGCAGCAGCGCAGCAAGGCGCCCTAAATGGTAGCAGCGAGCATGAGGTGGACTGCCCATGGCGGGTCTCCGGCGCCAGTGTAAATCTTCGTAAAACGGCAGTTTAGCGTCGCCTGCTCCTCGCTGGCTAGCAAAGCTACCCCTGTGCCGGCGGGTGTGGCATGTCATAATGACCCCTTCGCCAGCGGGGAACGGTATGGATACGATCAACACGCTCTTTCTGCTCTCGGGCTTCCTGATCGCCCTGAGCGTACTTGCCAGTCGCCTCTCCTCCCTGGTCGGGCTGCCCTTGCTGTTGATTTTCCTTGGGCTCGGTATGCTGGCGGGTGAAGACGGCGTGCTGGGCATTCAATTCGATGACTATTCGCTAGCCTTCCTGATCGGTCACCTGGCGCTGGCCA
Organism: Halomonas sp. E19; assembly: GCF_052439355.1. Classification (NCBI taxonomy): domain Bacteria; kingdom Pseudomonadati; phylum Pseudomonadota; class Gammaproteobacteria; order Oceanospirillales; family Halomonadaceae; genus Halomonas; species Halomonas sp. E19. The sequence goes on from NZ_JBNFWU010000001.1 coordinate 1,390,699, forward strand.
TGATCCTTCTCGATGGCGGGCTTCGCACGCGCCTCACCACCTTCCGCGTCGGCTTCAGGCCCGCGTTGTCGCTGGCTACGCTAGGGGTCTTCGTCACCAGTTCGGTAGTCGGCCTGATCGCCATGTGGGTCTTTGACTTGACCTTGATCCAGGGACTGCTGGTGGGTGCCATCGTCGGTTCTACCGATGCGGCGGCCGTGTTTTCGATGCTCAGTGGGCGCGGCGTGCATCTCAACGAACGCGTCAGCGCCACCCTAGAGATCGAGTCGGGTACCAACGACCCCATGGCGATCTTCCTCACGCTGCTGCTGGTCGAAATGCTGGTAGGGGACATTCGAGGCGCAGCCTCGACGGTACTGTTCCTGGTATCGCAGTTCGGCCTGGCCCTGGTCATCGGCCTGGGGGCGGCTGGCTGAGCGCCAAGCTGCTGCGCTCGCTCGACTTGGCGCCTGGGCTCTATTCGCTGCTGGCCCTGGCGCTTGGCTTCTGCGTCTTCGGCCTGACCAGCCTGCTCGGCGGGTCAGGCTTCCTGGCCATCTACCTCACCGGGCTGATGATCGGCAACCAGCCCGGTCGTCACCTCAATTTCATCCTGCCTGTGCACGATGGCCTGGCGTGGTTGAGCCAGATCGGACTCTTCCTCATCCTGGGCCTGCTGGTCAGTCCATCGGGGCTGCTGGAATTTGCCCTGCCGGCCTCGCTGGTGGCTCTGGCGCTGATCTTCATTGCGCGCCCCCTGGCGGTACTGATCACCATCAAGCCCTTCTTCAAGTTCCGCTGGCGAGAGATCGGCTTCATTTCCTGGGTGGGGCTGCGCGGTGCAGTACCCATCGTGCTGGCGATTTTCCCGGTCATCGGGGGGTCGAGAACTCCGCGCTCTATTTCAACGTGGCCTTTGCGGTGGTACTGATGTCGCTGCTGATCCAGGGAGGGACCTTGCCGCTGATGGCCCGCTGGATGCGCGTCGAGGTGCCCCTGGGCGTCTCGCCCAATCACCGCGGGCCGCTGGGCATCTTGCCAGAAAACGACTTCGAGATGTTCGTCTATGTCGTGGACAACGAAGACCTCGACGACGTGCCGATACGCCTGCTGCGCTTTCCTTCCGGCGCGGTGATCTCCGCCCTGTTTCGCGAGCACGCCATGTTGCACCCCAAGGGCAGCACCCGGCTGAAGGTGGGGGATGTGATCTGCGTGATCGGGCGTAGCCATGATCTGCCGGCGCTCAATCGCCTGTTCAGCGGCAACGCCAAGCTGAAGCAGGAGCGGGCCTTCTTCGGCACCTTCACCTTCGATGGGGATGCCCTGATGCGCGATATCGCCGCTGTATACGGCCTGACCCTGAGCCCGGGAGAGAGCGAAATGACGCTGGCGGAATTTGTTTCGCTGCGAGTCGGAGGCCACCCGGTGGTCGGCGATGACGTGGATTGGCATGGCATCCACTGGGTCGTCAGTGCCATGGAAGGTAACCGGATCACTCGGGTCGGGCTGCGCCTTTACTAACCGCCGCTTCGCTTGCGCCCCCTAGGGTGGGCTCTATCTTCAGGGTGAGCCTTCGTGCAGCTGCATCGACGCCTGCCGAACCGGGAACAGCGGAACATGGCCGATGCCACTCGCAGTGTCGTGTCGGCAGAACCAACGAGCCTTTGGCCACGGCCTGGATGCCTCAACGTTTCCCGCAACGACGTTTCACAGCGACAAGGAGAGTCACACCATGCTCAAATTTCTCGCCAGCACAGCCGGTATCATCTTTCTCATTGGCCTGCTTGTGGTCATTGGCCTGCTGATGCTCATTTTCTGACGTTATACATTGGGGCATGGGCGTTTCTGCTGCAAAAGGCAGGACCGGCTTTACTCGATTGACCGTGGCGACTTAGCCACGCCTCATTCGACGAAACCGTTTTACAAGCCTGCTAACGGCAAGACCCATTCGCAAAGCCACAATTGTAAAGACCCTCGAAACAACTGCGCCCGGCCTAAGCCGGGCGCAGTCATTGGCAGGAGCCTTAGTTGGCAAAGCTTGCCGCATTCAGCCACAGGTGCACGACAATGCTGGCGATATAGCCCAGCAGGATCACCGGTGCCCAGCGCAAATGCCCCATGAACGTATAGCTTCCTCTTGCCTGGCCCATCAGGGCGACTCCTGCCGCCGAGCCAATCGAGAGCAGGCTGCCCCCCACGCCGGCGGTCAGGGTAATCAACAGCCACTGGCCGTGCGACATCTCCGGCTGCATGGTAAGCACGGCGAACATGACCGGAATGTTATCGACCACGGCCGAAATCACCCCCAGCGTGATATTGGCCCAGGTGGCGCTCCAGCCCGTATAAAGGGTTTCGGAAAGCAGCCCTAGATAGCCCATGAAGCCCAGTCCTCCGACACACATCACTACGCCATAGAAGAACAGCAACGTATCCCATTCAGCGCGTGCGACGCGGTTGAAGACATCGAAAGGCACGACGCTACCCAACTGGGCCAGTTTGCGTTCGTCTCCTCGCCGGGTGTAGCGCTCGCGCTTGCGCTCTATCGAGCGTGGCAGGCTGCGGCGCAGGTAGTAGCCGAAGAACTGCAGGTAGCCAAGTCCCGTCATCATGCCCAGCACTGGGGGCAGATGCAGCAGGGTGTGACAGGCCACGGCCGTGGCCACCGTCAGCAGGAACAGCAGCACGATGCGCCTGGCTCCGCGCTTGAGCCAGACATCCTCATATACGCCTTCCGGCCGGTGAGCCTTGATGAAGAAGCTCATCACCGAGGCCGGGATCAGGAAGTTGACCAGTGACGGCAGCAACAGGGTGAAGAATTCCGAGAACTGGATGATGCCCGCCTGCCACACCATCAACGTGGTGATGTCACCAAAGGGGCTGAAGGCTCCGCCCGCGTTGGCGGCGATCACAATGTTGATACAGCATAGGTTAATGAAGCGTCGGTCACCTTCGGCCACCTTGGTGACGACGGCGCACATGAGCATGGCGGTAGTCAGGTTGTCGGCGATGGGAGAAATAAAGAACGCCAGCCCACCGGTGATCCAGAACAGCTGGCGGTAGCTGAAGCCCTTGCGTAGCATCCAGGAGCGCAGGGCATCAAAGACGCGGCGCTCCTCCATGGCGTTGATATAAGTCATCGCCACCAGCAGGAACAGCATCAACTCGGTGAACTCGAGAAGCGTTTCGCGAAAGGCGTGCTCTGCGTCGGCAGGCATTCCCGACTGGACATATACCCAGCCGATCATGGCCCAGATCAGACCGGCCGCCACCAGCACCGGCTTCGATTTACGCATGTGCAATTTCTCTTCGCCCATGACCAGCGCATAAGCCAGGACGAAGATGGCGACGGCGATCAGGCCCACCGTGGAGCCCGTTAAGTCAAGCGAGCCTGTTGCAGCCAAGGCATCGGGACTGAACGTAATAGCAAGAAATAACAGCAATAGAAGACTCGACCACCGGGCTTGCGCCCGAAGTCTGGGGAGGTAGCAGCTGCCAGTCGGCATGGGGTCGTTCCTGCATGGAAAGGGGAGGGAAAAACCCCAAAATCTTAACATGCGTTATTGCACTGCAATAGTGATAAGGCGGCTAACAATCTAGAAAATTTGCGACGAAGGTATAGGTATCCGTCAATGGGCCAGGCGTGCGTGAAGTTCCACCTCAACAGACGTCTTGTCATCGCTCACCCAGAGCGCGCCATCCTGAAGCGTTATGTTCAGAACCATACTGCGAGCCGCCAACTGCCCCAGCGCCGACATGCTCTCCGGCGAAATATCGTAGATCGAGAGGTTGGCAAGCCCGGCGAGCTTGTTGCCAAGCTGCTCCCACCAGATCCTGGCGCCCTGGCCACTGTAGGTGTAGAGAACGACTTGCTTGGCCCGGCCGCAGGCGCGTCGTACCTCACGCTCTTCCGGCTGGCCAAGCTGAATCCACAGATCGATCTCGCCGCTCAGGTTCTTCAGCCAAAGGTCTGGCTCATCGTCGGCGCTGACGCCGCGGCCGAAGGCCAGGTCTTCCTCGGCATGGCGAGCGAAGGCAAGCAGGCGCAGCATCATGCGCTCGTCGGTCTCCGAGGGGTGGCGGGCGAGAGTGAGGGCATGCTCGCCGTAGTAATGGCGATCCATGTCGGCTATCTGGAGCCTTGCCTTGAAGATAGTGGCTTTCAGTGCCATTCAGGGAGCCTCCTGAAAAAGGGATTCGCCCAGCCTTTGCCAACGCCACCTTGCAAGCGGTGGCCAGACCGCCATGCTTGGGAATAACCCCCAGAAAAAGAAAAGCCACTGATGACAGTGGCTTTTCTTCATGTAATGGCGGAGGGACAGGGATTCGAACCCTGGAAGGGCGTTAACCCTTGCCGGTTTTCAAGACCGGTGCATTCAACCGCTCTGCCATCCCTCCGGCTCACGGGGGCGAATATTACCAGTTTTGCTCTGTAGGTCAAGGGGTTCGCGCCAGGCTCCGCCCAAGAAAGCGCCAGTCGAGGCCGGCAACCGCCGGCAAGGCAACAAGACGACGGTATACAGTTGCCGCAAGTGCTTGCGATGATCAGGCGTTGATCCTTGCAGTACTAAGGGGTTGCGTCGGGAACCAACGAACGGCATTCTTGGTCCACTGCAGAGATCAACAAAGATCAACCACAGGGAGCTCTGGATCAATGGCCTACCACGACACACATGTGGCCCAGCACTCGTCCCAAGCCGTCAGCACCAACAAGGTGCTGCGCAATACCTATGCGCTACTGGCGATGACACTGCTGTTCTCCGCCGTCACAGCGGGTGCCGCCATGGCCATGGGCGTCGAACGGATGAACATCTTCGTGTTCTTCATCGGCGCATACGGCTTGATGTTCCTGGTCCACAAGACTGCCAATTCGGCCGCCGGCCTGCTGGCAACCTTTGCCTTTACTGGCTTCATGGGCTTCACGCTCGGCCCCATTCTCAGCGCTTACCTGGCCCTGCCCAACGGCGCGGCGCTGATCATGAATGCACTGGCCATGACCGGCCTGACCTTCATCGGCCTTTCCGCCGTGGCGCTGGTCAGCAAGAAGGACTTCAGCTTCCTCGGCAACTTCCTCATGGCCGGTGCCATCGTACTGATCCTGGCCATGGTGGCGGGGCTGATCTTCCAGATCCCGACCCTGATGCTCATGGTTTCGGCTGGCTTTGTGCTGTTCGCCTCGGCGGCCATCCTTTACCAGACCAGCGAGATTGTGCACCGCGCCGGCGAGACCAACTATATCCTTGCCACCATCACGCTCTACGTCTCGATCTACAACCTCTTCGTCAGCCTGCTGGCACTGCTCGGCATCATGAGCAACGATTGATCGCAAAGCGGTAGCTGTTCGCAGGCCCCGCACAAGCGGGCCTGCGCATTTTGATGGAAGCTTTCTCCATGCGATATGCCTTACTCGTCCAAGGGGCGCCCTACAGCAGCCAGGCCAGCCATTCCGCGCTGCGCTTTGCTTCCGGGCTGCTTGCCAGAGGACACGTTCTTGAGGCCGTGTTCTTCTATCATGATGGGGTGTACAACGCAGCCCGACTGGCCGCGCCGCCGCAGGACGAACCGCACCTTTACGATGCCTGGTGCGAACTGCACCAGGCGCATGGCACCCAGCTACAGGTTTGCATTTCCGCAGCGCTGCGCCGCGGCCTGCTCGATGAGCGCGAGGCGCTGCGACACGGCAAGAGCGGCCACAGCGTCGAAGCGCCCTTCGAGCTGACCGGCCTTGGCCAGTTGATTGGTCTGGGTCAGGAGGTTGATCGCCTTGTCACCTTTGCGCCCTGAGGAGGCCGCCATGAGCCAACGAGATGCGGCCCGGTACGGCGACCTGCTGGTCGTGCTTCGGCATGCGCCCCATGGCAGCAGCTGGTTACGTGAAGGACTGGACGCCGCCCTGGTCGCCGCGGCGTTCGGGCAGCAGGTAAGCTTGCTGTTCCAGGGGATGGCGTGGCGGCGCTGGCCAAAGGCCAAGGCCCGGGAGCTCTGGGCCAGAAAGGTACGGCCGCCACGCTCGACATGCTGGCCATGTACGACATCGAGTCGATCTACGTGGACGATTCGGCCAGGGCCGCACAGGCCCTTTCGGTACAGGACCTGTCGCTTGCCTGCCACCTGGTCGACAGTGCGGCCATTGCCCGGCTGATCGACGGGCATGCCCTGGTCCTGACGTTCTGACGTCTTACGATCCGGCACATCAGCACGATGCGAGGCAGCCCATGATCCTACACATACTGAACCGCTCGCCTGGCACCAGTCTCGCCTATCGCGATGCGCTGGCCGGGATGGGACCCGATGACCGCCTGCTGCTGGTCGAGGATGGCGTGCTCGGGGCATTGGCTACACAGGTTCCCCATTTTCAGGCGGTAGAAGGTCGCATCTTTGCCCTGCGTGAAGATCTCGTCGCCCGTGGCCTGGAGGGGCGCTGCGATGCAGGCGTCCAGGTGGTGGACGTCGATGGCTTCGTGACCCTGACCGAAGAAGCCGACAAGACAGTGAGCTGGTTCTGATGGCTTCTACCGCTACCGATCGTTATCTCGATGTCGACGGCTCCCCGATTGCCCTCGACCCAGAAGGTTACCTGGTTGACCTCGCCGACTGGACGCCGGACGTGGCCAAGGCTCTTGCCGCAGAGGAGGGGCGGGCGCTGACCGAAGAGCACTGGGAGGTCATTAGGGTGCTGCGCGACTTCTACCAGCGCTACGAGGCGGCACCCGCCATGCGCCCTCTGGTCAAGGCGGTGGGTCAGGCGCTAGGCCCCGAAAAGGGCCGCTCGGTGCATTTGTTGACGCTTTTTCCCGATAGCCCGGCCAAGGTCGCGGCACGTCTGGCCGGGCTGCCCAAGCCGGCCAACTGCCTCTGATGCGATGAACTTTCTTGCCCATGCCTGGCTGGCCCGTGCAGGGAGCGATGCCTTCCTTTACGGCAACCTGATCGCCGACGGGGTCAAGGGCAGCGACCTTTCTGCCTGGCCGCAGGACGTGGCCCTGGGGATACGCCATCACCGCCGGGTCGATGCCTTCGTGGATGCACATCCCACGGTGCTCTCGGCGCGTCGTCGTGCCCTCACCCGCATCGTCGTTACGCTGGTATCGCGCTCGACCTGGTATGGGACCATTTCGTGGCACGCCAGCTGTCGCTGCACCGCCGCGAATCCGAGCTGGTGGCTCGCAGCTACCGAGTGTTACGTCAGCGGCCAGCGCCGGCGCGACTGGCGGGCATGATTCCGGCCCTGATCGCACAGGACTGGCTGCATCGCTATTCCGATTTTGCGTTCACCTGCCGGGCGGTCAGCGGCATCGGCCAGCGCCTGTCGGGACCGAATCACCTGGAGGCTCTCGTTCCCTGGCTGAAAGCGGACTATGACCAGCTGAGAGAGGATTTCATGCAGCTCTGGCCGGCGGTTGCCGCCGAGCTCGAGGTCGCCCCCGGGGCCTGAGCCACCCGCGCTTCAGTCGGCCCGAAGCCACGGGCAGGAGACCGGGTCGCCCACCTCGACCCGGCTGTCTGCCGGGATAACGGCCAGCGCGTCGGCCACGACGCACGACGAGAGCACGCCCGAGCCCTGGTCGGCGTAGGCTTGTGCCGTGATGCCGTCATCGTCCATGGCCAGGGCCACACGCATGTAGTGCCGCCGCGGCCCAGTACGTGTGGCAAAGCCGGCACGCGCCTTGAGCGTAGGCAGGTTGGCGAGTTCGGGGCAGTCGAGCAGAGCGCCCAGCAGCGGACGCAGGAACAGCCAGGCAGCAACGAAGCTGGAAACGGGGTTGCCGGGAAGGCCGACGAATCGCACCTCGCGCCCGCGGCTGTCTTCCAGGCGCCCCAGCGCCAGCGGCTTGCCGGGCTTCAGTGCCAGACGCCAGAGGTCGAGCCGACCGATCGCCTCGATGGCCGCTTTGACGTGATCCTCTTCACCCACGCTGACTCCGCCCGTGGTGACCACCACATCGGCTAGCTCCGCCGCGTGCCGGAGGGTATTGCGGGTACCCTGGGCGTCGTCGGGCATGCTGGCGACGAACGTAAGTTCGGCGCCGAAGCGTTGCAACAGCTCGCTCAGCATCGGTCGATTGCTGTTGTAGATTTGGCCCGGCAACAAAGGTCGGCCGGGCTCGACGATCTCGTCGCCGCTGGTGAGCAGGGCAACACGGGGGCGGCGGCGTACCGCCACCTTGGCAATACCTTGGCTGGCCAGGTGGCCGAGGGCAGCGGCGTTCAGGCGGTGGCCGCGGCCGAGCAGCACGCTGCCAGCGGTCACGTCGCAGCCCCGGTGGCGAACGTTGTTATCGAGCGGCACGTTGGCAGGCATCATCACCGCCTCGCCGGCGGCTTCGGCCTTTTCCTGCATGACCACGCAGTCGGCGCCTGGCGGCAGCGGGGCGCCGGTAAAGATCCTGGCACAGGTTCCCCGTGCCAGCGGCTGCGGAACGCTCCCAGCTGCAATGCGCTGGGCAATAGGGAGGGTCTGGCCAGCGTCTGCGTGGTGCAAGGCATAACCGTCCATCGCGCTGTTGGCGAAGGGCGGCACGTCGAGCCGTGCAATGACCTCATCGGCCAGCACGCGCTGTGCTGCCAGCTCACAGGGCACGATTTCCGACTCCACGGGCACGAGCTGGTCAAGCAGCGCGGCCAGCGCTGCTTCGACGGACTGCAGCTCAGCCATGCTGGCCTCGCTCGGGAATCACCAGGTTGGCAAAATTGCACGGCTTGTGGCGGCTGTCGAGCTGCTCGGCCAGCAGGCCTTCCCAGGCGGTGCGGCAGGCGCCGCTGGAGCCGGGCAGACAGAAGATTACCGTGGCGTTGGCCAGGCCGCCCAGGCAGCGGCTCTGGATGGTGGAGCTGCCGATTTCCTGGGCGGAAAGCTGGCGGAACTGCTCGCCGAAGCCTTCGATACGCTTGTCCAGCAGGACGGACACCGCCTCGGGCGTGGAATCCCGCCCGGTGAAGCCGGTGCCGCCGGTAGTCAGGATGACCTGAACCTGCGGGTCGGCGATCCACTCGGCCACCACCGCGCGGATCTGGTAGATGTCGTCGATGACGATGCGCCGCTCGACGAGCCGATGACCCGCTTCCGTCAGGCTTTCGATCAGCAGGGCACCGCTCTTGTCGCTGCCGAGATCGCGGGTGTCCGAAATAGTCAGCACCGCGATACGCAGCGGAATCATCGCCTCGCTCATGACTTGTCTTCCTGCTTGCCAGCCTGCCGTGCCTGGAAGGCCGCCAGCTGCTCCGGCGTGGCATCCTGTTGGTAGCGCGACTTCCACTCGGCGTACGGCATGCCGTAGACATGCTCACGCGCCGCCTCGTCATCGAGCGCGACGTCACGCTCCTCGGCGGCGGCAACCAGCCATTTCGCCAGGCAATTTCGACAGAAATCGGCAAGGATCATTAGGTCGATGTTCTGCACGTCCTTGTTGGCGTCCAAGTGCTTGAGCAGGCGACGGAACGCGGCGGCTTCGAGCTGGGTACGGGTGGCATCGTCGAGATGCTGCATGGTGTCGCTCCTTGTGTTGCATGGCTGCGGCGCGAACTGCCGAAGGCAGACGGGCCGGGGTCAGGCGGCATCCCCGCGAGTACAGACCGACAGCACGACGGCATCTTCCTCGCTGACGGAGACCAGCGCATGTCCCATGTCGCTGTCGAAGTAGATGCTGTCGCCTTGGGCGAGCTGCAAGGGCTCGTAGAATTCGGTATAGAGCTGAATCTCGCCCTGCAGCACCATCAGAAATTCCTCGCCGTCGTGGCGAACCCACTCGCTGAACTCATCGAAATGACGCGCACGCACGATCGTCTTGAAGGAATCATGCGCTTCTGGGCCAATTCACAGCTGAGCAGTTCATGCTCATAGGTGGGGTCGGATGATGCTGCCCCTCACCCTGGCGGGTCAGGTCGCGGCGCCCCATGGTGCGCGGCTGCACGCGTGGCGGTGTCAGCAGCTGGGGCAGGTCTATGCCGAGGCCGTTGATGAGCTTCTGCACGGCGGTGAAAGTCGGCGAGATCTGATTATTCTCGATCTTCGACAGAGTCGAGCGAGCCAGCCCCGTGCGCTGGCTGACATCCTCAAGTGTCCAGTGATTGGCCAGGCGAATCTCTTTGAGTCGCTCACCCAGACGCAGGGGCTCGACGAAGGGCTTGCGGCCGGCAGCAATCTTCAGCGCGGCCTGCTGGTCGGTTTTGGCGGGCATGGATTTCACTATAGGAAACAGATTTCCCCGAAGCCTACCACAAGACGCCTGCCGTGCCTTGTTTGGCTGACTCCCGCCGCATGTCAATCCTCGAAGGGCAGGCCAAGCAGCGCCTTGACATGCGCTTCGGCGCTGCGGCTCAGCGAGTCGAGGTCGTAGCCGCCCTCCAGCACCGAAACCAGGCGGTTGTCGGCATACAGTGCCGCGATGTCGAGGGCCAGGCGGGTGACCCAATAGAAGTCCTCGTCTTCCAGGCAGAGTTCGGCCATCGCGTCTTCGCGGTGGGCATCGAAGCCGGCCGAGACCAGCACCAGCTCCGGCTTGAAGGCATGCAGCGCCGGCAGCCAGTCATCCTCGATCGCGCGGCGGAAGGCGGCGCTGTCGGTGCCGGCCTCCAGCGGCGTATTGACCACGTTCTGCCATTCGCTGCGCAGGTAGCGCCAGGGATAGAAGGGAACTGGAAGCTGGTGCAGATCAGGACTTCCGGGTCGTTCTTGAAGATATCGATAGTGCCGTTGCACTGGTGGACGTCGAAATCGAGGATGGCAATGCGCCGTGCCCCGTATTTCGCCTTGGCGTGTGCGGCCCCGACTGCCACGTTGTTATAGAAACAGAAGCCCATGGCGTCGGTAGCCTCGGCGTGATGCCCCGGGGAGCGGACAGCGCAGAAGACATTATCCGCCTGGCGGCGGTAGACCTGGTCGACGCCACGGATCACCGCGCCCGCCGCCATGCGTGCGGCTTCGAGGCTGTCCGGATTCATCATGGTGTCGGTGTCGAGCGTTACGATCCCCGTTTCGGGCACGCATTTGTCGAGCGCGCGCAGATGCCGCAGCGGATGCACACGGGCAAGCTCCTCCTCGGTCGCTTCTCGGGCGTCGGACTGCATGGTTTGCTGCAGCAGGCCACTCAGCGCCAGGCGGGCGCTGATGGCCTCTAGGCGCAAGGGGCTTTCGGGATGCTCCGGACCCATATGATGAAGGTGGCAGTGAGGGTGAGTGATATACGCCGTGATCATTGGGTGGCTCCAGAGTGACTTGGATCACCATAATCCGCGTAACCCCTTGCATAACACTGTCAATAAGTCGTACACAGAGTAGGAAAACCTGACCAGGCGGAGGGAGCGATTTGAGTACCCGGTTCTTGCGGCACTTCTTCGAACCTCGCACCATCGCAGTGATCGGTGCTTCGGAGAAGCCCCACTCCATCGGTGGCATCGTGATTCGCAACCTGCAGGAAGCAGGCTTCCCGGGGACGCTCTGGGCTGTCAACCTGAGAGGGTACGAAAGCGTGTTCGGACAGCCCTGCGTGGCGCGTGTCCGCGACCTGCCGGAAGCCCCAGACCTTGCCGTGATCTGCTCGCCCGCGCCCACCCTGCCAAAGCTGATTCGCCAGCTCGGGCGCATCGGCGTGAAGGCGACCCTGGTTCTGTCCGGCGGATCGGATCTCGATGATGCCGAAGAGGGCGAGAGCTCGATCCGCGAACGCATGCTCAGCGCCGCGATGGAGTCGGGTATCCGGGTGCTTGGGCCGGAGTGCATGGGCCTGATCGTGCCGGGCCGCAAGCTCAACGCCTCCTATGCCAGCCAGCCGGTCAAGCCGGGCAAGGTCGCTTACCTCGGTCAGTCGGGCATGCTCGGCAATGCCATGATCGACTGGGCGGCAGGCCGCGGCATCGGCTTCTCGCATCTGATCACGGTCGGCGATAGCGTCGACGTGATGCTTCCCGACCTCATCGACTACATCAATCAGTACGCCCCCACCCAGGCGATCCTGCTGCACCTGGAGCGTATCCAGGACTCCCAGCACTTCATGACCGCGCTGCGCGACGCCTCGCGCCACCGCCTGGTGCTCGCGATCAAGAGCGGACGTACGCCGGAGTCGGACCTGACCAACCTGCCGCCCACGCCGGGCATTGCCAACCGCGACATGGTGTTCGACGCCGCGCTGTCGCGGGCGGGCGTGGTCAGGGTCAACGATTCCGACGAACTCTTCGACGCGCTGATGACGCTGTCCCAGATGAAGCCGCTGAAGGGCGACCGGCTGGCCATCGTGTCGAACGGCCTGGGGCCCGCCATGCTGGCGATCGACAAGCTGATCAGCTCGGGCGGTCGGCTGGCCCGCTTCAGCGATGAGACGCGTCGGGCGTTGAGGAAGGGCGACTTCGACATGAGTAAGCCGGGCGATAACCCGGTGGACCTAGGCGGCAACGGCACCCTGAAAAGATGGTCGAGGCGCTGGAGATTGTGGCCGGAGACCCAAATGTCGATGCGGTACTGGTCGTTCACGCCCCCACGCGCTTGGCGCCGTCGAAGGTCACGGCCCAGGCGATCATCGCCAACCGCAAGCGCTTTCGCCGCAACCTGCTGACTAGTTGGATGGGGCTGGAAGGGGCCCTGTATGCCCGCCATGAATGCAGCATGGCGGGCATTCCGACCTATGTATCGCCGGAAAAGGCGGTCAAGGCCTTCATGCACATGGTGGACTACCAGCGGGTGCAAGCGCTGCTGCAGGAGACTCCACCAAGCCTGCCGTTTTCCACCACCGCCGATATCCGCGCCCAGTGCCGCCAGCTGATCGAGCAGGCCAGAGCGGAAGGGCGCGAGACTCTGTCGCACTCCGAAACGGCCAAGGTGCTCGAAGCCTACGGTATCCCCACCGCGCCCAGCCGCTACGTGCATACGCCGGAAGAGGCCGCCGAGGCCAGCCAGGCGTTCGAGGGCCCTGGGCGCTCAAGATCGTGCACGAAGGCAACTGTCGACCGTTCCGCTATCGCAAGCATCCGCACAAGCTGTCGGCCGGGCTGATGCAGGACCTGCATGACGCCCAGCAGGTGGCGGAAGGACTGGTCGTGCTGGGCGACAAGCTGCGCGAAAAATTCCCTCCGGTAAAGATTCGCGAGTACTGCCTGCAGCCCATGCAGCGTGGCAAGCATTCGATGCAGCTGTGTGCCGGGATCACCCGCGACCCGGTGTTCGGCCCGCTCATCGTGTTCGGAATCGGCGGCTACAAGGTCAACGTGCTGGCCGACCGCCAAGTGGCGCTGCCGCCGTTGAACATGACGCTGGCGGCCGACGTCATAGGCCGCACCCATGCGGCCAGGCTGATCCGCGAGCACTCCTCGCATCCCGAACGCGACCTTACCCGGCTGTGCCAGCTGTTGGTCAAGCTTTCGCAGATGGCCTCCGATCTGCTGGAGCTGCGGGGCCTGGAGCTCAATCCGCTGCTGCTCAATCGTGACGGCCTGGTGGCGGTGGATTTCGCCCTCGACCTTGGCCACCCGGCGCGCTTCGCGATCATGCCGTATCCGGAAGAGCTGCGCGAATGGACCACCCTGCGCAACGGCATGCAGGTGGAGGTGCGCCCCATACGCGCCGAAGACGCTCCGCTGATCACCAGCTTCCACGCGCAGCTCTCCGAGGAGAGCATCCGCTTCCGCTATTTCCACAACAAGTCGGACTTGAGCCAGCGCGACCTGTCGATCCTGTCGCATATCAACTATGACCGCCAGATGGCCTTCATCGCCGAGCATCACAAGGAAGAAGGCGGCAAGGAGATGTTAGGCGTGGTGCGCGTCTGGAACGACCCCGACAACATCCGCACGGAGTTCTCGATCATCGTGCGCGACGACATGGCCGGGCAGGGGCTCGGCAGCCTGCTGATGAACAAGATGATCGCCTACTGTAGGAGCATCGGCACGCTGGAGATGATCGGCAAGGTGATGGTCGACAACCACCCGATGCGCGCCCTGATGAAGCATCTGGGTTTCACCTGTCGCTACAACATGGAAGAGCAAGTCGTCGATGCGGTGATGCGCCTGAACGAACCCCAGAGCGAGTGGCAGCGGCTACGCCTGGAAAGCCTGCCCGATTGAGCCCTGCGGGTGGCGCCTGACACCTCCAGTCTATGCCGCCAGGCGCCATCAGAGGCGCCTGGCGTAAAACCCGTCAGGGAGCCAGGCGGAAGGAGGACCAGCGTCCGTCGCGCTGCTCGTAGCGGATGCGGTCATGCAGCCGGCTGGGCTGGCCTTGCCAGAACTCGAGCATCTGCGGCATGACCCGATAGCCGCCCCAGTGGCCCGGCCGTGGAATCTCCTGGCCTTCGTAGGCCTGCTCGAAGCGGTGCTGCCGCTCTTCGATCCAGTGGCGGTCCGGAATGACCACGCTTTGGGTGGCGATCCAGGCGCCAAGCTGACTGGCGCGGGGTCGGCTGTCGAAGTAGACGTTCGATTCCTCCTCGCTGACCTGCTCCACCAGGCCTTCGACCCGCAGCTGGCGGCCCAGCGAGGGCCACCAGAACACCAGGGCGGCATGCGGCACATTGGCCAATTCGCTGCCCTTGTGACTGTGGTAGTTGGTGTAGAACACCATGCCACGCTCATCGTAGCCCTTGAGCAGCACGATTCTGGCATGGGGAAGCCCCTGGCTGTCCACCGTCGCCAGAGTCATGACGTTGGCGTCGTCGCCTTCCGAGTCCACGGCCAGGGCCATCCACTCATCGAACAGCACCAGCGGATCGGCGGGAACCAGGCCCTCTTCGAGCCGTCCGCCTTCGTAATCGCGGCGAATGTCGGCAATATTGCGTGTCATGGCGTTCTCCTTTCGAATTTTTGTCTATGGTCGCCGCTGTGGCTGTCCATCACAAGCGCAAACCTGCCGGCCGAACGGCTCAAGCGACGGCCCAGCCCAGTTGCACCATCAGCATATAGGCGCCGGTGCCGACCATGATCGACAGCAGAGCATTGCGCCGCCAGAGGTGCAGTGTCGCCACCACCAGCGAGGCCACCAGCATAGGGAGCCCGTTGGGCCCGACGTTGAGTTCTGCCTGGATCAAGGGGCGGAAGTCGCGCAGCGCATAGATCACCAGAATCAGCATGATCGCCGGGGGCAGGTAGCGTCCCAGGTGCAGGATGAGGGGGTGATCGGCCTGGCGCGCCAGGGCCACGAAGGGCAGCAGGCGGGTGGCAAGCGTGGCCACTGCGCAGACGGCGATGAAGATGCCCAGCTCTATTGCGCTCATACAGTCGGCACCTCGTCCCGAGCGCCGCGCTGACCGTGGTGGTAGTGCGCCAGCAGCATCAGGCTGGCGGCGGCGATGGCCGTCAGCAGCATGTGCTGGTCCGGCACCAGCAGGATGGCGCCTACGCCGGCCAGCAAGGCGATCACGAAGGGCAGGCCCTGGCGCAAACGCCGCGCCTGCTCAAGCGTCAGGACGATGAACAGCGCCGTCAGGGCGAATTCGATGCCACGGCTGTCGAAATCGAGCGCGCTGCCGATCATGACGCCCGTCAGCGTACCCAACACCCACCACAGCTGGTTGAGCGCGCTGATGCGAAACGCCAGCCCATGGTCACGCTGTTCCGCTGCCGGCTGGGTGGTTAGCAGGGAATAGGTCTCGTCGGTGAGCGAGAAGATCAGATATGGCTTGCGCCAGCCCGCGCCCTGGAAGCGCTTGATCAGGGATAAGCCATAGAAGAGGTGGCGGGAATTGAGCATCAGCGTGGCCACGGCAACTTCCACCAGGCCGGCACCGGCCGCGAGCAGTGCGACGGCAAGAAACTGCCCTGCTCCGGCATAGATGAATAGCGACATGAGCAGGGCGGCCCACCAAGGCATGCCGAGCTCGATGGCGAGGATGCCGAAGGCGGCACCCAAGGGCAGGTAACCGAACATGACCGGCACCGTACGCGCGCCGGCGCTGCGCCAAGCGGAAGGGGAAAGCGATGGGGACACTGGGGGCGGCCTCCTTGTGCGACGCCGGTGGCAACGTGCCTTGCGGCCTATTTTATGGCACGTTGGGCCAAATTCCAGTGGATACCATCGTTATTTTCCAACTTCGTAGTAAACCCAGCCAGGAGTTTAGGGATTTCCGTTCTCTCTCATCTGTCGACTGCGGAAACGCGCATAGAACATGCAGCCGGTGAACAGACCCAGCGACGCCAGCGCCTCAGCAATGCCAAGCACGCCCTGACCGGGCAGGGTCGCCACCATTACGCCCTGGATAAAGTAGAGCAGGCTGACGAAGGCGAGCCAGGCATGTCCACGCGGGCGTCGACCCAGAATGGAGGGCAGGAAGAGGACCAACGGCAGGACACGGATGAGGATAGGCGTAAGCGGGTTGGTACCGGCCTCCATGGCCAGGCCGCTCCAGATCAGCAGGGCCAGCAGTACCACGTAGCTACCCAGCACCAGCTGGCGGCTGCGCTCGGTGAGCGGGTCGAGCCCATGGCGCGCCTCCAGGGATTCCACCCATCGCCTCATGACGGCTCCCTCAGGCTGGTCATCGCCAGGGCCAGCCGGCCCAGGCGCTTGCCCTGGGCACGCACCAGCGAACGCTCGGTGTCGGTCAGCGGCTGGTCGTTGCGCTGCCCCGCCAGGTGGCTGGCACCATAGGGAGTGCCGCCTGATGTCGTGGACATCAGTTCGATTTCGCTGTAAGGCAGTCCCGCATAGACCATACCGTGGTGCAGTAGCGGCAGCAGCATAGAGATTAGCGTGGTCTCCTGCCCCCGTGCAGGCTCGAGGTGGAGGTGAAGGCGGTAGCAGGCTTATCTACCAGCGCGCCGTTGAGCCACAGCGCGCTGGTCGAGTCGATGAAGTGCTTCAAGGGAGCCGCCATGTTGCCAAAGCGGGTCGGACTGCCCAGCGCCAGTCCGGCGCAGTGACGCAGATCATCCAGCTCGGCATAGATGGCCCCTTCGGCCGGGATCTCGGGATCGACGGCCTCGCAGGTGGGCGATACCGGGGGCACGGTGCGCAGGCGGGCTTCGATGCCGGAGCACGACTCAACGCCGGCCGCCAGCTGTTCGGCCATGGTTCGCGTGGCACCGTGGCGTGAGTAGTAGAGGATCAACACGTAGGGCAGGGAGTCGCGCATCGTTGCTCCAGAGTAGCCGGCCAGAAAGAACGGAGATCAGTCGTCTGCATGGAGCAGGGCGAGGACGTCCTCGGGGGACGACCGATCACGGCCCGCTTGCCATCATCGGCGATGGGGCGCTCCAGCAGCTTGGGATGGGCGACGATAGCACGAATCACCTGCTCCTGGTCCTGCAGGTTGTCCTCCTCGACCTGCTGCCATTCAGGCTCCTGGGTACGCACCAGCGCCTCGCCGTCGGCATCTAGCCGCGACATCAGGTCACGCAGCTCGTCCTCGCTCAACGGCTCGTCGAGATAACGTCGCACCGTCACGTCGGCGCCGCGCTCTTCCAGCAGCGCCAATGCCTGGCGTGACTTGGAGCAGCGGGGTTGTGGTAAAGCGTAATGGCCATGCGAGACTCCTCGTTCCTTGAAAGGTACCGGCATTGTAGAAGGGCAGCCTTGCCGGCCACAACCGCAGCCAGGGAAGGGAGCCCTGCGATCAGCGCCTTGGTTGCCTTGCCGTGCTTGCCTGAATCTCTCTCATGCTCATGCGTAGTCATCACCTTTCTAGCCGCCGGCGCCTTCACCGGCGGGAGCCTCGGCGTCGTTCAAGCGGCGATAAACCCAGGCGGTGCGACCATCGGCGAGCTGCAGGGCACGCGCTGGTAGCGAATGCCCAGTCGCTCGTAGCGATCCAACTGCTCGAGTTCTTCGGCAGACACGATGACCAGCTCACCTGCGGTTCGCTCCCCGGCGCCTCGACCAGGTCGAGGCCATCGCGGCGGAAGCCGGCGAGTACCGCCGGTTCGGTCTCTCCGGCGCGCCCCATCACCAGCCAGCGAACGGGGGCCAGGCGCAGGGTGCCGTAGACGAACACGGCGTGAGGCCCTTCGTCGACCTCAGGCAGGTGGGCGGGGCGATCATAGGTGAAGGGACTCAGCATGGTAAGCCACAGCCAGCTCAGCGCTCCCAGCAGGAGGACAAGCAGGCTCAGCACGATATCGCGTGGGCGGGGGCGCATGCGCATTCCTTGCAATGAAGTCCTCGCTATCCTGCCACGCCGACGGCGGCCATGTCCGGTTGTTCTAACCTTGGTTAGCGCTCTGCTAGGATGACTAGTCGTGTCACTTCCCAGCCTTGATCACAGCGGAGGTAGCCCATGAACCCGTCGGCATTCGAGGACCAGGACTTCAGGGCGTTGGTGGGCGATGTGAAGCCGCTGCGCAGGGGCACCAATCGAGCCAGCCCGGGCCCGCGCCGCAGTCGCCCCACGGAGGCCCAGCTTGCCCGCCGCGAGAGCGCCCAGGCGGAGCTGGGCCAGGACAGCTTCCTGTCGGATGACTTCGTCGAACTGCTACCGCCGTTCGACCCCATGGAGTTTCGCCGCGACGGCATCCAGCACGGCGTCGTCGATCGCCTGCGCCATGGCGGCTATACCGCGCAGTCGCGCCTGCACCTGCTGCGCCGCCCCTGGCCGAGTGTCGCCGGATGCTGCCATCGTTCATCCATGAAGCCTACGCCCATGACCTGCGCTCGGTACTGATCGTGCACGGCCGCGGCCATGAGGTCGACAGTGCCGCCAACGTGTTGCGCTCCTACCTGGCCAAATGGCTGGCCCAGTTCGATGAGGTGCAGGCCTACGTCTCGGCGCAGCCAGCCGACGGTGGGCTGGGTGCCACCTGGGTGATGCTACGCAAGAGTGCGCGGGCGAAGGCGGAGAATCGCGAACGGCAGCAGAAGCGCCGAGGATGAGAAGGGCCGCACAAGCCGGTAGAGTGCGGCTTGTGCGGCAGGCTGGCGGCGCTTAGACGAGAGCCGGCTCGGCGCGTTTCACACCATCGCGCATGCGCTGGCGGAACAGCGGCTCGTCCACATCCACCGCCGGCTGGTAGGCGCGGCTGAAGGTGTTGAGGGCATGCAGAGCGTCCTCGACCCACTGATCCTCGCGCAGCGACAGCGCATTGAAGCCACAGCGGGTCAGGAAGAACACCTGGTCGACCAGCACATCGCCGATGGCGCGAATCTCACCGGTGTAGCCGTAGCGTTCGCGCAGCAGGCGAGCGACGCTGTAGCCGCGACCGTCGGTGAACTTCGGAAAGTCGATGGCGATCAGGGGGCCTCAGCCAGCTCCGCGGCCAGCTCAGACGTAAGCTCGGTGCCGCTGGCAAGCCAGGGAGCAAGCACACGGCCCTCTTCCCGCGCCTGCCAGCGCGCCAGCGGCACGATCGCCGGAGCATCCGGCAGCACGGCCTCATCCTCGCGGATCAACACCCAGCGGTCCTCGGCCGGCTGACCGTCACGAATGAAAGGGCGCGTCGCAGCGTTCTGATCAGGCATATACCCGCTCCTTGAAAGGCTTGAGGCCGATTCGGCGATAGGTTTCGATGAAGGTCTCTCCTCGGCACGCTCGCCGACATAGACCTGCAGGACCTTGTCGATCACCTCGGGAACGCTCTCACGGTCGAAGGAAGGGCCGAGTATCTTGCCGAGCGAGGAGTCGTTGCCCTGGGCGCCGCCGAGCGAAATCTGATACCACTCCTCGCCCTTCTTGTCGACGCCGAGAATGCCGATATGGCCGACGTGGTGATGACCGCAGGCGTTCATGCAGCCAGAGATGTTGAGTTCCAGCGGCCCCAGGTCGTAGAGGTAGTCGATGTCCTCGAACCGCTCCTGGATCGCCTGAGCGACGGGAATCGACTTGGCATTCGCCAAGGAGCAGTAGTCGCCCCCGGGCAGCAGATCAGGTCGGCCAGGGTGCCCACGGTGGGGTTGGCCAGACCAAGCGCTTCCAGGCGATGCCAGAGCTCCTCGAGCCGATCCACGGCCACGTCGGCCAGCACCAGGTTCTGCTCATGAGTCACGCGGATTTCGCCGTAGCTGAACTCGTCGGCCAGGTCTGCCACCTGATGCATCTGCTCCCAGGTCAGGTCGCCCGGCGAATGGCCGCGGCGCTTGAGTGCCAGCGTGACCGACTTGTAGCCCGGCACCTTGTGCCCCTGGACGTTATTGGTAACGAAGCGCGCAAAGGCACGATTCTCGCCGCGCAGGCGCTCGAATTCGGCCATCGCCTCTGCGCCGATGGCGCGACGATCCGGGTCGACGAAGTGTGATTGCATCGCCTCCACCACTTCGTGGGTCAGCGTCTGCGGGCCATCCTTCAGGTGCGCCCATTCGGCGTCGACCCGGCGACGAAACTCCTCGACGCCCAGCGCCTTGACCAGAATCTTGATGCGCGCCTTGAACTTGTTGTCGCGGCGACCGAACTGGTTATAGACGCGAACCAGCGCCTCCAGGTAGGTCAACAGGTGCTGCCACGGCAGGTCGTCGCGCACCACTTCGCCGATCATCGGCGTGCGGCCCAGGCCGCCACCGGCCAGCACGCGCACGCGCACCTCGCCCTTGTCGTCGCGCCACAGGCGCAGCCCCACGTCATGAACCTGAATGGCGGCGCGATCCTCAGCGGCACCGGTCACGGCAATCTTGAACTTGCGCGGTAGGTAGGTGAATTCCGGGTGGAAAGTCGACCACTGGCGAATCAGCTCGCACCAGGGGCGTGGATCGACCTCCTCATCCTCGGCTACGCCGGCGAACTGGTCGGTCGAGGTATTGCGAATGTCGTTGCCGCTGGTCTGGATGGCATGCATCTGCACGCTGGCCAGCTCGGCCAGCATGTCGGGCACCGTCTCCAGCTTCGGCCAGTTGAGCTGCAGGTTGGTACGGGTGGTGAAGTGGCCATAGCCACGATCGTAGTCGCGCGCCAGGTCCCCCAGCTTGCGCAGCTGGTAGGACGCCAGCATGCCGTAGGGGATGGCGATGCGCAGCATCGGCGAGTGGCGCTGGACATAGAGCCCGTTCTGCACGCGCAGCGGCAGGAATTCCTCATCGCTCAGGCGTCCGGCCAGATAGCGATTCATCTGGTCACGGAACTGGGCAACGCGTTCATTGACCAGGGTCTGGTCATGGGTGTCATAGCGATACATTCAGCCGGTCCTGCTGCTTAGGGGATTGGCGAAGCGTCAGGGAGCACCTTAACGCCCCAGCATTATTCTATGAAAGAATAAATCTTCATATTTTTTATACGAAAAGTAATATAAGACGTCAACCTCGGTGCATCGCCTCTACCGGAGCGCGATGCGCCTTCGGGCAATGGCCGCAAGGGAGCGAAGCCCGTGACGAAAGCGGCACGGGCGACGTCTTCCTCGTCAGGCGGGTCGTAGGAGAGCACCGGCGACAGCCAGCGCTCCATCTCTTCCAGGGTCATGCCTTTGCGCTGCGCCAGCGCCTCGACCTGGTCTCGGGTGATCTTGCCGGTGGAGAAGTATTTCGACTGTGGATGCGAGAAGTACCAGCCCGATACCGCCGCGGCCGGCCACATGGCGAAGTTTTCGGTCAGCTCGATGCCGGCGTTCTCGGTAGCGTCGAGCAGGCGGAACAGGGTGCGCTTCTCGGTATGGTCGGGACAGGCGGGGTAGCCTGGTGCCGGCCGGATACCCTGGTACTTCTCGGCGATCAGCGAGTCATTGTCGAGCGTTTCGTCGGGCACGTAGCCCCAGAACTCCTTACGCACGCGTTCGTGCATGCGCTCGGCGAAGGCCTCGGCCAGGCGATCTGTCAGCGCCTGCACCATGATCGCGTTGTAATCGTCACCGGCGGCCTTGTAGCGCTCCGCCAGCGCCTCGACGCCGTGCCCGGTGGTCACGGCAAAGCCGCCGATCCAGTCGGGCTTGCCGCTCTCCTTCGGCGCAATGAAGTCGGCCAGGCTGTAGCAGACGCCGTCTCGGTTCTTGGTGGTCTGCTGACGAATATGGTGCAGTCGTTCGATCACCTCGCTGCGCGTCTCGTCCGCATATACCTCGACGACGTCATCGTCGACGCTGTTGGCCGGCCACAGGCCGATTACCCCGCGCGCCTCGACGCGCTTCTCGTCGATCAGCTTGCGCAGCATCGCGCTGGGCATCGGCGAACAGGTTGCGCGCCGCCTCACCTACCACGGCATCGTCGAGAATCTTCGGGTACTTGCCCGCCAGTTCCCAACTCATGAAGAAGGGCGTCCAGTCGATGCGCTCGAGCAGCTCTTCGATATCGTAGCCAGTGAATGTCATCAGTCCGGTGACGGCGGGGCGCGGCGGCGTGTAGCTATCCCACGCGATGGGCAGCTTGCGCTGTCGCGCCTCGGCGTAGCTCAGGTCCGCGGCCTTGGGACGGCGCTTGGCGTTGCGGTCGCGCACCTGTTCGTACTCTGCCTTGATCTCGGCCACATAGATGGGCTTCAGCGTCGGCGAGAGCAGCTTGCCGGCTACGCCCACCGCCCGCGAGGCGTCGGCCACGTAGATCACCGGCTCCGCGTACTGGGGGTCGACCTTCACCGCGGTGTGTGCCTTGGAGGTGGTGGCGCCGCCGATCAGCAAGGGCAGCGTGAAGCCCTGGCGCTGCATCTCCTTGGCCACATGGACCATCTCGTCCAGCGAGGGTGTGATCAGCCCCGAGAGACCGATGATGTCGGCGCTCACCTCACGGGCGGTCTGCAGAATCTTCTCCGCCGGCACCATGACGCCGAGGTCGACCACGTCGTAGTTGTTGCACTGCAGGACCACGCCGACGATGTTCTTGCCGATGTCGTGCACGTCGCCCTTCACCGTGGCCATGACGATCTTGCCCTTGGCCTGGCTGTCCTCGCTCTTCTCGGCTTCGATATAAGGAATGAGGTAGGCCACCGCCTGCTTCATCACCCGCGCCGATTTGACCACCTGAGGCAGGAACATCTTGCCGGCGCCGAACAGGTCGCCGACCACGTTCATGCCGTCCATCAGTGGCCCTTCGATCACTTCGATGGGGCGTGCGGCCTGCGATCTGGCCTCCTCGGTATCCTCTTCGATGAATGCTGTCACGCCTTTCACCAGCGCATGCTCGATGCGCTTGTTGACTGGCCAGGAGCGCCACTCGAGATCTTCCTTCTTCGCCGCACCGCTGCCGTCGCCCTTGTATTTTTCAGCCAGGTCGACCAGGCGCTCGGTGCCGTCGCTGCGGCGGTTGAGCACCACGTCCTCGACCGCTTCGCGCAGCTCCTCCGGCAGGTCGTCATAGACCGCCAGCTGCCCCGCGTTCACGATGCCCATGGTCAGGCCGGCGCGGATGGCGTGGTAAAGGAAGACCGAATGGATGGCCTCGCGCACCGGGTCGTTGCCGCGGAAGGAGAACGACACGTTGGACACACCGCCCGAGACCATGGCGTGGGGCAGGTGCTCGCGGATCCAGCGGGTGGCCTCGATGAAGTCGACGGCGTAGTTGTCGTGCTCCTCGATGCCGGTGGCAATGGCGAAGATGTTGGGGTCGAAGATGATGTCTTCCGGCGGGAAACCGACCCGCTCGACCAGCAGCTCATAGGCACGCCGGCAGATCTCGGTCTTGCGTGCGAAGGTGTCGGCCTGGCCGGTCTCGTCGAAGGCCATGACCACCACCGCGGCGCCATAGCGGCGACACAGCGTGGCCTGCTCGATGAAGGACGCCTCGCCCTCCTTGAGCGAGATGGAGTTGACCACCGCCTTGCCCTGAACGCACTTGAGGCCGGCCTCGATGATCTCCCACTTGGAGGAGTCGATCATGATCGGCACACGAGCGATGTCGGGCTCGCCGGCGATCAGGTTGAGGAAGCGCACCATCGCTTCCTGCGATTCCAGCATGCCCTCGTCCATGTTGATGTCGATGACCTGGGCGCCGTTCTCGACCTGGTCCAGCGCCACCTCCAGTGCCGTGGTGAAGTCCTCCTCGACGATCAGGCGCTTGAAGCGCGCCGAGCCGGTGACGTTGGTACGCTCGCCGACGTTGACGAACAGCGAGCTCTTCTCGATGTTGAACGGCTCCAGGCCGGACAGGCGGCACGCCCGCGGCCGTTCGGGCACCTTGCGTGGCGCTACGTCCCGAATCGCGGCGTGGATCGCCGCGATGTGCTCCGGGGTCGAGCCGCAGCAGCCGCCGATGATGTTGACCAGGCCGCTTTGGGCGAACTCGGCAACGATGGCTGCCATCTCATCCGGGGTCTGGTCGTACTCGCCGAACTCGTTGGGTAGCCCGGCGTTGGGGTGCGCGGAGACGAAGGTATCGGCCTTGTTGGAAAGTTCTTCCAGATAGGGGCGCAGCTCCTCGGCCCCCAGCGCACAGTTAAGGCCGACGGAGAGCGGCTTGGCATGGCGCACCGAGTTCCAGAAGGCTTCGGTGGTCTGGCCCGAGAGGGTGCGCCCGGAGGCATCGGTGATGGTGCCCGAGATCATCACCGGGAGCCGTTCGCCGCGATCGTCGAACAGGGTCTCGAGGGCGAAGATGGCCGCCTTGGCGTTGAGTGTATCGAAGATCGTTTCGATCAGGATCAGGTCGGCGCCACCCTCGATCAGCGCTTCGGCGGCTTCATAGTAATTGTCACGCAGCTCGTCGAAGGTGACGTTACGCTTGGCCGGGTCATTCACATCGGGCGACAGCGAAGCGGTGCGCGAGGTCGGGCCAAGTACGCCGGCTACGTAGCGCGGCACGCCGGTCTCGGCCGCCACGGCATCGCACACCTCACGCGCCAGGCGTGCCGATTCGCGGTTAAGTTCAACCACCAGCGCCTCCATGCCGTAGTCGGCCTGGGAGAGGCGAGTGCTGTTGAAGGTGTTGGTCTCGATGATGTCGGCGCCGGCCTCCAGATACTGTCGGTGAATACGCGCCACCAGTTCGGGGCAGGTCAGCGCCAGCAGGTCATTGTTGCCCTTCAGGTCCGAAGGCCAGTCGCGAAAGCGTTCGCCCCGAAAGTCGGCTTCATCGAGTCGGGCGTTCTGCAACATGGTACCCATGCCGCCATCCAGCATGAGGATGCGCTCGCCGAGACGCTCGGTGAGAGAGGCGGTCAGTGCAGAGGGTTGGGCGGCCATGGGTCGAGTCGGTCTCCAGCGAAATCACGGTCCATAGGGTCGACCGCAGGGGCGCCTTGAGGAAGGGCGTCTTGTCAGGTGCGGTCAGTTTGGCCGCTCATGGTAGCAAAAACAGGGCCCTGGGGGCAGGGCTGATCAAAAACCGACCAAATTGGTCGGGATTGTGTCGTGCCGGGGTTTTGCTTACCATACTAGGCATGTCACCTATGGTCGGCACCGACGGCGCCGGCCCGACCAGCGAGAACAGCATGAGCGAGATCATCCAGATTACCGACAGCGCCCAGGACTACCTTGCCGAACTGCTCGAGAAGCAGAACGTCGAGGGAATCGCGGTGCGCATCTTCATCACCCAGCCGGGTACCCCTTACGCCGAAACCTGCCTTGCCTATTGTCGTCCCGGTGAGGAAGAACCTACCGATCAGGCGCTGGGCTTCACCAAGCTCAAGGTCTTCGTCGACAAGAACAGCATTCCCTTCCTCGAGGAGGCGGTGGTCGACTTCAACGCCGACCGCATGGGCGGGCAGCTCACCATCAAGGCACCCAACGCCAAGATGCCCAAGGTCAATGCCGACAGCCCCATGGAAGACAGGGTCAACTATATTCTCTACAGCGAGATCAACCCGGGGCTGGCGGCCCATGGCGGCGAGATCAAGCTGATCGAGCTGACCGACGACAACGTGGCCATCCTCGCCTTCGGCGGCGGCTGTCAGGGCTGCGCTGCGGTCGACCTGACGCTGAAGGAGGGGTGGAGAAAACCCTGATGGAGCGCATTCCCGAGCTCGCCGGCATCCGCGACGTCACCGATCACACCGACACCAGCAACGCCTACTACCGCTGAGCTTCTCATCGCAGCACCCTCATGGCGCACCAGAGGCGCCATGAGGATAGACTCCGAGTGTCTTGAAAGAATCTAAACGCTGAAAGCATCCCGAAGAGTCTCAGCGCTCGGTTGCGGAGGGCTCCGTCTCCGAGCTTTCCGCAGCCTCCTCGCGGTGCCGCTCGCCCGGCTCCTGCCAGATGCGCCGCGACAGTTCCTGCTCCAACGCCCGGATTCGCCCCGCCTGCTCATCGAGATGACGCTTCTGGTCATCGATGCGCGCCTGCAGCAGCGAGTGCTCGTGGCGTAGCGTATCGATTCGCTCTTCGGCGCGGGTTTTGGCCCACTGGGTCTCCCGATGACGCTTCTCTTCTTGCGCCAACACCGCCTGCGTCTCGTGCAGCTGTCGCTGCAGGGCTTCCTGGCGCTTTTCCATCTGCTGCAGTGCTGCCTGGTGTCGCTTCTCGTTCGACAGCCGCTCCTGTCGCGCCTCGTCGAGCAGCCCCATCAGGCGGGCTTCCGCCGATTCATGGCGCTGCTCTTCCTGGTTAAGACGAGCCTGGTGCTGGGCGTCCCGCTCGGCCAGCCCCTGCTGGTAGGCCTGCGCCTGCTGCTCGCTGTCGACCTGGAGCTGATCAAGCTGCTGCAGGCTGCGGGTCAGTCGCTCGGCTAGCTGGCTGGCTCGCTCCAGCGCTTGCTCGCGCTCGGCTTCGGCCTTCGCCAAAGCGGCGCTGCGCTGCTCCAGGCGCTGCTCGGTGCCGGCCAGGTGTGCCGCCAGCGCGGTTTCGCGCTGCTCGGCATCTTCGACCAGCCGCTGGGCGCTGAGCATGGCCTCCTTGGCGTCGGCGACCTGGCGATCCGCTTCTTCACGATAGCGGCCAAGGGCCTCGCCGGCCTCTTCCTGCGCCTTGCCCCATAGCCCTTCGACGAGCCGCTGTACGGATTCCGGCAATGCCAGGGGAGTCGGGCTCTCGCGATTGGTTTCACGACGGTTTCGCCATTCGCGCAGATGATCGCTGATGGTCGTGAAGCTGCCGGTTCCCAATACTTCACGAATCTTCTGCACGCTCGGCGCTTCCCCCTTGGCCTGAAGGGCCTCGATTGCCCGCTGAACGTCTTCATATTGCACACCGCTGCGTGCCATCACGGCTCTCCTTGAAAGAACAAGCGCTTGCTCCTTGAGTTATGCCGCAGGCGTCGCTTGTTGTTTCACTTCCCTGCGCCCGCAAATCGCAGCATAGCGCCATTCGACGAAAGGGGAAGTAAATTACATTATACGTAATATGTAATTACGAATAATGCTCGGCAATAAATTCAAGATTACCCGCCTTATCTTGAATTAATGCTCGCTACACCTGAGACTAAGGGCACAGCGTTTAAGGAGCCCAGCAGATGGTGCCGCCAGACAAGCCAGAAAGAGATGCGAAAAGGCCGGTTATCACTGCCGTAAATTATTCCCAGGTAATTGATTCAAATAGAGTTTCACCTTCGTACCGACAGGGCGAGGCCCAGCGTATTGCAGCCCGCAGCGATGCCGAAGCTGTGGCCCAGTGGCTGGCGGAGTTTCGTGCCAGCCCGCAGACGCTGCGTGCCTATCGCCGTGAAGCCGAACGTCTGCTGCTGTGGCTCGAACCACAAGGTCGCGGTCTTGCACAGCTGCGCCGTTATGACCTGGATGCATTCGAGAGTTTCTTGGCTGCCCCCATGCCGGAAGAGCGCTGGATCGGGCCGCCGCGGCCGCGCCATGCGCCGGACTGGCGCCCGTTCCGCGGGCCGCTGTCGCCCGCCAGTCGTCGACAGAGCCTGGTGATCCTGCAGGGGTTGTTTGCCTGGCTGGTTGAGGCGGGGTGGGTCGAGCACAACCCCTTCCGACTTATGCGCGACAAGCGCCGCCGGCTCGACAACCGCCAGGCAGGCATCGAGCGCTACCTCGAACGGCCGCTATGGGAGTGGCTATGGCAGTGGCTGGAACGCCCGCTTAGTGACGAAAGCGACGGGCGGCAACGCTATGCCTGGCAGCGGCGGCGCATTCTCTTCGGCTTTGCCTACCTGTTGGCACCCCGCCTCAGCGAGATGGCAACGGCCGAGATGGGTGATTTCTTCGAGCGTGAAGGGCGCTGGTGGTGGCGGGTAGTGGGGAAGGGGGGAAGGTAGCACGCATCCCGGTGCCCGCCGACATGCTGGCATTGCTAGGCGAATGGCGAACCGTACTTGGGCTTGTGGCGCTGCCGCGGCCAGGCGAGGAGGGTCCCGTGCTGCGGGGACTGGATGGTTGCCGCGGGCTGGGTGACAACCAGCTCTACCGGCTGATACGCGATACCTTCCGCGAGGCCGCCGAGGCACTCAAGGCGGAAGCGGGTGAGCCGGCCATGGCCCAGGTGGCCAGGCTGCGCGCCGCCACACCCCACTGGCTGCGACATACGGCGCTGACCCACCAGGCCCAGGCCGGCGTGGAGTTGCGCTATCTCGCCAGCACCGCACGCCATGCTCGCCTTGATACCACGGCCAGGTACTTGCACACGGAGGACGAGGAGTGGCATCGCCAGCAGTCCGCCCATGGCTTGCCCGGCCGGGCCGACGAATCGGTATAATGGCGATCAAGCCAACATGGGAGGCAACATGACCACCGAAGCCACGGCCGAGCAGGCCCAGCAGGCCTTACGGGAAGAGTTCGAGCTGTTCGACAACTGGATGGATCGTTATCAGTACATCATCGACATGGGTAAGCAGCTGCCGCCGTTCCCCGAAGAGTGGAAAACCCCGGAGCTAAAGATTCAGGGCTGCCAGTCGAACGTCTGGGTACACCACCGCCGAGACGGTGACGTGATCCACTTCGAGGCGGTCTCCGATGCCGCCATCGTTTCTGGCCTGATCGCCGTGCTGATGCGCATCTACAACGACCGCCCGCCGGAAGAAATCCGTGCGACCAGCCCCCACTTCCTGCAGGACCTGGGGCTGGACAAGCACCTGTCGCCGACACGTAGCAACGGGCTGCATGCCATGCTGGCAAAGATCTACGAGGTGGCGGAGAGCGAAGCCGCCTGAGCGAAGCCTGTAGGCGGGTCAGCGTTTTTCGGGATGCTGGCCATGGCGGCAGCGAAAGTGCTGGTCGAGCTCGGGATCGTCGCGACAGAGCCGCTCGCTAGGCCCGCCCGGCACCGGATCGATGCCACCTGCGCTGCCGGGGTGGCAGCGCACGATACGTCTGGCGGCCAGCCAGCCTCCGCGCAGCGGGCCGTGGACCTGGATGGCCTCCACGGTATAGTGCGAACAGCTGGGCCAGAAACGGCAGCGTGGCCCCAGCAGGGGGCTCACTACCCACTGATAGATACGAACCAGGCCGATCAGAACGAGCCCCAGTCCGCGCCCGGCCAGCCGACCCAGACGATACAGCCAGGCGGCAAGGCAGGGCATCCGTCAGCGCGCCGCAGTAGCAGTGGGGTAGAGCTGCTCGGGGTCGATCAAGGGATCGCTGCTGATCCTTGCCGCGGGTTTTTCCAGCGCCACATAGAAGCAGCTGCGCCGACCGGTATGACAGGCCGGCCCCGTCTGGTCGACCTGCAGCAGCAGGGTATCGCCGTCGCAGTCGAGGCTGGCTGCCTTGAGCTGCTGCTGCTGGCCCGAAGTCTCGCCCTTACGCCACAGCTTGCCTCGGGAGCGCGACCAGTAGCAGACACGCCCGGTGGCCAGCGTCTCTTCCAGCGCTTCGCGGGTCATCCAGGCCATCATCAGCACTTCGCCGGTGTCGTACTGCTGAGCAATGGCGGGAATCAGTCCTTCGGCGTTGAACAGCGCCGCATCGAGTACCTGTTCCAGCGGGTGAGTCTCGCCCTGGCTGCCGCGTTCAAGCGCCTTGAAGGTGGTCATGTCGTCATTCCTATTCTTACTGAAAGCTGGCAGGCCGAATCAGCCTCATGCATTTACCGCCTGGCCGAGGCAGTGCTGGCAGCTGCCCAGTAGCTCGATGGTCTGCCGCTCCACGCGAAAGCCGAGCGCGCGTGCATGCTCGCTGAGCTGGCTATTCACCTCGTCCAGGTGCAGTTCCTCCACGCGCCCGCAATGGCGGCAAATAAGCAGCTGGAAGCCATGCCTGTGCTCGGGGCAGGGGCAGGCGACATAGGCATTCAGCGATTCGATGCGATGCACAAAGCCTTGCTCGATCAGGAAGTCGAGGGCGCGATAGACGGTGGGTGGGCGCGCCGCCGCATGTTCGACGGTGAGGCGATCAAGCAGATCGTAGGCCTTCAGGCCGCCGGCGGTCGAGGCGATCATCTCGAGCACTCGCCGCCTAATGGGGGTGAAACGCACGCCATTTCGCTGGCACTGTCTTTCCGCCTGCACAAGCAGGGCGCTGGAGTCGGTCATGAGGAAACCGGCAGGTTCAGGACAAGTAGGCATTCTACGCGTTGCGCCAGGCAGTCACCAGCGCCCGGCTCATACGGCGGGCTTGAGCTCGCCGCGACGGGCAAAATGCGCTTGCGCGAAGGCCACTCGCGCCTCGACATCAAGGCCGGGCGGCTGCTTTTCGATCAGGTCCAGCCGAGGGCGCAGCCCCTCGCCGTTGGCCATCTGGATCGCAAGGCCGGGGCGCGCATTGAGTTCAAGCAGCATCGGGCCGCGGTTCTGGTCGATCACCATGTCGGTGCCCAGGTAGCCCAGTCCGGTCATCTCGTAGCAGCCCGACGCCAGCTTGAGCAGATTGGTCCAGTCCGGAATGCGCAGGCTGGCCAGCTCATGGCCGGTATCGGGGTGGTCGCGTCGCGAGCGGTCGAACTGCACGCCGCGCACCGCGGTTCCGGTGGCGATGTCCAGCCCCACGCCCACCGCGCCCTGGTGCAGGTTGGCCTTGCCGTCGGAGGCGGCCGTGGAAAGTCGCATCATGGCCATCACCGGATACCCCAAGAAGACGATGACCCGTATGTCGGGCACCCCTTCGTAGGTGTATTCGGAGAGCTGGACATCGAAGTTGATCAGCGCCTCGATCATCGCCACGTCAGGCGTGCCGCCCAGGGAATAGAGGCCCGACAGGATATTGGAGATATGCCGGTGCAGGTCTTCCAGCTCGAGGCGCACGCCGCTCGGCTTGATGTAGCCTTCATTCTCGACGTGCTCGATCACCAGGATGCCCTTGCCGCCGCTGCCCTTGGCCGGTTTGATCACGAAGCCGGAATGCCCCGCGATCATCTCCTGCAGCCCCTTGATGCCGAACTGGGTCGTCACCGTGCCGATCAGCGCCGGGGTGGTAATGCCATGCTGCTCGGCCAGCAGCTTGGTCTTCAGCTTGTCATCCACCAGGGGTAGAGCCGCCGGCTATTGTAGCGGCCGATGTAGCGAATGTTGCGGCGGTTCATGCCGATGATGCCGCGTCGAAGGAGCTGGCCTGGCCTTGCCCACATGGCTCAATCCTCGGTGACGGGCTTGAACCGCCGCAGTTCGAGCAGGCGGTAGCCGGTGTAGTTGCCGATCAGCAGGATCATCGCCATGATGATCAGCTGAACGCCCAGGAAGTTGAAGGTGATGTGCCGTATCCACGGGTTGTTCATCGCCAGGTAGGCCAGCACCGCGGTGACCAGGCTGCCGCCGCCCTGGATCAGCACCTGCTTGGGTCCTTCCTCCTCCCACAGGATCGACATGCGCTCGATGGTCCAGGCCAGGATGATCATCGGGAAGAAGGTGATGGTCAGACCGGCGTTGAGGCCCACCCGGTACGAGAGCACCGAGAAGATCGAGATGATGGCGATCACCGTGATGATGACTGCCGAGACTCGTGCCACCAAGAGCAGGTTCAGGTACGACAGGTAGTTGCGGATCACTAGGCCGACCGAGACGATCAGCAGGAAGCCGATCAGCCCCGTCAGCAGCGTGGTCTGAATGAAGGCGAGGGCGATCAGCACCGGCATGAAGGTGCCCGAGGTCTTGATCCCGACGAGGATGCGCAGGAACACCACCACCAGCGCGCCAATGGGGATCAGCAGGATGGTCTGGAACAGCGCCTGCTCTTCGAGCGGGAGGCTGTGAATCGAGAAGTTGAGCAGGGTGTCGTCAGCCAGCTGGCTGCGAACGGCAGCCGCCGCCGGCTGGCTGCGCGACAGCATCGAGAACGTCACGCGTGAATTGGTCCCGCCCTGGACCTCCAGCACCGCCCGCCCGCCGGTTTCCCACAGCAGCAGGTTCTCCGGCTGGCCTTGGGCACCGGTCATCGGGTCGAACAGGGTCCAGCTCTCGTCGTTCTCGAACACCTGGATCCATGGGGTCAGCGTCTGACGACGACGGCCGTCGTCCAGCAGCAGCCCGCTCACTTCGCGTGCCGGTACGCCGGCCTCGTTGAGCAGCCTTACCACCAGTGGGCTGCGCTCGAACTGGGTCAGCAGCAGGCGGGCATTCTCGCCCTGGCGCTCGCCGCTGAGTTCGTGGATCAGCTCACGGGCGAAGGTATAAGGGTCAGCGCTGCGGGCCCAGGCACGCTCGATCACATTGGCGGCGGCGGTGTCGTAGGGGCGCTCCCAGCTGATGTCGCGCAGCGCCGGGGGGCGGATATTCTGGCGCCGCCGGTCCTCGGTCACCTGCAGGCGCACGGAGTAGTAGAGCTGCTGGCTACCGGCGGCTTCGCGAATCGACCATTGGGCGCGGCGACCGGTTTCATCCTGCAGGAAGGAGAGGCCGTACCCCGGGGAGGCGGTGTTCTCGGTCAGAATGCGGTAGCCACGCTGGTGGGAGGGCAGGGCGAGGTCGACCCGTACCGGAGAGCCGAGCGCGGTGAAATCGACCACGGCCTCCACCTCCCACACCAGACGCTGTTCGCCCGGTGTCCAGGGAACCTCGAGCTGAATGTGACGATGCAGGCTGGTGCCAACCCCAGCACCAGCAGCAGGCCCACGATAAGGTAGAAAGGCAAGCGCGACATGAAGCGTCCTTGGTCAGGCGTGGGCTGCGGATTTAGATCTCGTCATCGTCTCGGTCGACGATTTCGTCCTCGGCGGCTTCCGAGGCGGGCCGCCCGCCGGGAAATTCAGGTCGAGGATGCAGGTAGGTTTCGGCCACGTCGATCAGGGCGATATCCATCAAGAAGCGGCGCCCGAGCAGTACCGGATAGTTGAGGTGCGTTCTATCGTTGAGGGTGAACTCGACCTGCTCGCGAATTGGACCCAGGGTCATCATCAGGCTCACGACCGGGCGAGCTTCGCTGCCGGAAGCCTGCACGATGCGCACGCGTCGAATCACCGGCCGCTCGATCCACTCATTCTTGACGCCTTCCACCACCACATCGTCGTCGGTCAGCCCCAGGCGGAAGCGCACCCAGTCCTCACCATCGCGCTCGAAGCGTGTCAGGTCCTTGGCCGACAGGGACGAAGTGTTGGCCCCGGAATCGATCCGCGCCCGAAGATAGGTGCCCACGTCGGGCAGGCCGATCCACTCCGAACGCCCAACGAGCTCCTTGTCGTTGAGCGTTTCGCTGATCTCTTCGCGGCATTCAGCCGTGACCACGATAGGCTCTTCCCCACGCTGCTCCAGGCGAGCCAGGTTGAAGTTGATCTCGCGCAGCGTGGCGCCGGAGTCACGCAGTTCGCGGAACAGCGTGTCTTGGTAAAGATCCTGGCGCTTCAGGCGGTCATCGAGGCGATCGCAGCTGAGGGCGAGCTGCTGTTCGAGCTGCTGCATGCGGGCCTCGAAGGCATCCGGGCTTAGGGTGGGCTCGGGCTCTGCCTGAGGAGCAACGGCGCAACCTGTCAGTACCAAGGAGGTCAGCAACCAGGGGGCGAGTGTCAGCAGCGTGCGTGGTCGCATGATGGATCAAAAACCTCCGGGGACAGAACCGAGAACGATGGGTGACGAGGCGAAACGGCGGGAGAGGCACAACCCAGCCTAGCGCAAGAAAGTGACGAGAGATGATAAGGATTAAGCTACGGTTTTGTCCAACGCCTTGGCGAATTCATCATTTAACATAATATACATTATGCGCACTTTGCTATAGACATCACCAACCCTGGCCATGCCGGGAACGCCTTGCCTGCGACCAAGAAACCCTGCAAGCGAGAAACCCCGGCGGCATGCCGGGGTTTCATTGGCGGGACATTCGCTTCGGGTCAGGAGCCATCGTCCGCCGGTGCGTAGGAACCGTCCTCGCGGTGCACTTCCTTGCCGGTGATCGGCGGCGTGAACACGCAGGCCAGGTGCATGGTCTTGTGGGCGCGCAGCAGATGCTCGTCATGCTGGTCCAGCACATAGATGTCACCCGGCTTGATCGGCCAGATCTTGCCGTCGGCCAGGGTCTCGACTTCGCCTTCACCCTCGATGCAGTAGACCGACTCGTAGTGATGCTTGTAATGAATGTGGGTCTCGGTACCTTCGTAGATACGCGTGATGTGGAAGGAAAACCCACCGCCATCGCCAGCCAGTACCAGCCGCGTGCTGTCCCAGGTGCCGGTTTCCGCCTTGACCAGTCGGTCCGTCTTGCGCGCTTCCTCGAGATTGCGAACGATCATGGTTCACGTAGCTCCGCTCAAAATATCGAAACAAAAGTTCGAAACATAATATTGCAACGATCGGCTGCCGTGGCAGCCGATCGCGCTGCTTGTTGTGTTGCCACCCCTCAGCCGACAACTTCCTTGACGCTCTCCTCGAGGATATCCAGCCCCTTGAGCAGATCCTCATCGGGAATGGTCAGCGGGCACAGGCACTTCACCACTTCACCATCCTGACCGCTGGTCTCGATGATCAGCCCCTTTTCGAAGGCCTTGCTGGTGATCTTGTCGGCCAGCTCGCCGGTGCCCACGTCGATGCCACGCATCAGGCCTCGGCCGCGTTCGCTCGCCGGCACGCCTTGCTCGCTGATCCAGGTGGCAATCTTCTGGAAGCGGTCCTCTACCACCCTGCCCTTGCGCTGCACATCGCGTTCGAAGGTGTCGTCCTGCCAATACTTGCGCAGTGCCGCAGCGGCAGTGGTCAGCGCCAGGTTGAAGCCGCGGAAGGTGCCGTTGTACTGGCCCGGCTTCCACTGGTCGAGCTCCGGGCGCATCAGCACGTGGGCGAACGGCAGCCCATAGGCTGACAATGATTTCGAGTTGGTGACGATATCAGGCGTGATGCCGGCGTGCTCGAAGCTGAAGAACTTCCCGGTGCGGCCACAGCCAGCTTGGATGTCGTCGACGATCAACAGGATATCGTTGTCGCGACAGATCTGCTCGAGGCGCTTGAGCCAATCGAGACCGGCGACATTGATGCCACCTTCACCCTGTACGGTCTCGACGATCACCGCGGCCGGAACATCGAGGCCGCCGGACTTGTCGGCCAGCAATTTTTCGAAGTAGTCCAGAGTATCGGTGTTTTCGCCTAGATAGCCATCGTACGGCATGAAAGCGGCACCCTGCAGCGGAATGCCACCGGTGGCCTCGCGGAACTTGCGATTGCCAGTGGTCGCCAACGACCCCATGGTCACCCCATGGAAACCATTGGTGAAGGTCACAATGTTGTGACGTCCTTTGGCCACCCGCGCCAGGCGAATGGCGGCTTCGACGGCGTTGGTGCCGGTCGGCCCCGGCAGGTGGATCTTGTAGTCCAGGCCGCGCGGCTTGAGGATCAGCTCCTCCAGCGCTTCGAAATAGTCCCGCTTGGCGGCGGTCCAGAAGTCGAGGCCGTGCACGATCCCGTCACTATCCAGGTAATCCAGCAGCGCCTGCTTCAAATGAGGATTGTTGTGGCCGTAGTTGAGGGTGCCGGCGCCCGCCAGGAAATCGATGTACTCGCGGCCCTCCTCGTCGGTCAGTCTGGCATTTCGGGCCTGAGTGAAAACGACCGGAAAGGAACGCGAATAAGTCCGTACGTTGGATTCCATGCGTTCAAGCGTCTGGGTTTGCATCTGAAGACCTCCTGGTGAGGTAAAAAAAGACATGAGAAGAGAGTGGACGGCCGCCTGACGGCCATCCCGCTTCATTCTTGATGGACAGGGCTAGATCCGGCGGGTATCGAAGGGGCCGATACGCACCAGATTCTCCGGGTCGTGTTCCCCGCCAAGTTGGTCGGTAGAGAAGTATTCCCGGCTGTTGAGAGGGCCTGCCAGCGGTCGGCAAGCCGGCGGAAAAGCCCCCATGACGCCTGGTTGTCCGGCGTGATAGTGGTTTCCAGATGGTGGACCTCGGCAAGCTCGGGCCGGGTCATGACTGCTTCGACCAGGCGACGTGCCAGGCCGGTACCGCGCGCTTTCTCGCCCACGGCTACCTGCCATAGGAAATAGGTATCCGGCGCGTTGCTTTTCACATAACCAGACACGAAGCCGACGATCTCGTCCTCTGCGTTGGTGGCTACCGCGCAGGTATTGCGGAACTGGGTTGCCAGGAGCAGATAGGCGTAAGCGGAATTGACGTCCAGTGGGGGGCAGGACTTGACGAGCTCATACACCGCCCAGCCGTCGTCGGGGTTAGGCTTGCGAATGAAGAGCGGCGAGGCGTCGCTGCCGACCACGGCATCGGCCACACTTGGACGGGCCAGCTCAGCTGAAGGCGTAAAAGGCTGTGTTGTCACGTTCATGGTAAGGCTTCGCTGTAGCGAGGTTGAGATAATGATAACAGGGCCGTCGGATAAATCAAAATTAAGGTTATGACTTAAGCCTTCATCCATAACACAAAATTATGCCCGCTAATCAAGACCAAGCGAGCCGCACCGGGTTCGGCCGAGACGACGCTCCGCTTTGACCACCCACCCTTACACCACTCTCAGTCTAGACCACCCCCAGCGGCACGCCATGGTTAAGCAAACGGGCCGCCCTAGGGCGGCCCGATGCAGGACTGTCGCAGCGGTAACCGCTGCGATGGTACGAAGGGGATCAGCGTCGCGTCGGCGTGCGCATCGTCACGAACTCTTCCGCCCCGGTGGGATGAATGCCGATGGTGGCATCGAAATCCGCCTTGGTCAGGCCCGCCTTGACCGCGATGGCGATGCCCTGAATCACCTCGCCTGCCTCGTCGCCGACCATGTGCGCCCCAACGACCACATCGCTTTCGTCGTCGACGATCAGCTTCATCAAGCAGCGTGCCCGGCTGTTCGACAACGAATGTTTCATCGGCTTGAAGTCGGTGCGATACACGCGGATAGCCGCGTAGCGCTCACGCGCCTGCTCCTCCGACAGGCCCACCGTGCCAATATTAGGGTGGCAGAACACCGCGGTTGCAATATGGGAGTAATCCAGAGGCGGCGGCGTATCATCGCTGAAATGACAGCGCACGAGGTGCATCGCTTCGGCCAGCGCCACCGGGGTCAATTCCGGGCCACCGGTCACGTCGCCCAAGGCCAGGATTGAAGGGATCGAGGTCTCGTGGCGCTCATTGGCATGCACGGTGCCATCCGAATTCAGTTCAACGCCCAGTGTATCCAACCCCAAGCCTTGCAGATGCGGCTTGCGCCCGGTGGCGGCAAGCACGGCATCCACCTCGAGGGTCTCGCCGTTGGTCAGGCTGACGGTCAAGCCTGATTCGCCCTTCTCGATGCTTTCGATGTTGGTCTCAAAATGCAGCCGGACGCCCCGCTCTTCCATCTGCTCACGGGTGAACTCCTTACCTCGCGGTCGAATCCACGCAGGAACAGCTCGCCGCGATAGACCAGGTGTGATTCGCTGCCCAGGCCGTTGAAGATGCTGGCGAACTCCACGGCAATGTAGCCGCCGCCCAGCACCAGGAAGCGCTTCGGGAAGGTATCAAGATCAAAGATCTCGTTGGACGTCAGGGTATGCTCGCGGCCGGGGAACTCGGGCACCCAAGGCCAGCCTCCCACGGCGACGAGGATCTTGGCGGCACTGTGAACGGTCCCGGCCACTTCGACCCGGTGCGGGTCGAGCACCTTGGCGCGCCCTTCAATGAGCGTGACACCGGCACTCTCCAGCAGCCTGCCATAGATCTCGTTGAGTCGGTTTATCTCGCGGGTCTTGTTGTCGCGCAGCGTGGCCCAGTCGAAGGTTGGCGCCTCTGGCAGGCTCCAGCCAAAACCATCGGCATCGCCAAAGGCCTCTTGAAAATGCGCGGCATAGGAATAAAGCTTCTTGGGTACGCAGCCCACGTTGACGCAGGTGCCTCCCAGGTAGCGGTCCTCGGCGACTGCCACACGCGCCCCGGTGGCTGCGGCGGTACGCGCCGCCCTGATGCCGCCGGAGCCGGCCCCTATGACGAACAGGTCGTAGTCGAAATCTGGCACGAAAATCTCCTAGTCATGCGGGCTTGGCGTACAAGACCCAGCGTTGCCTCCGCCGATACTACCAGCCCGTGGATGGACAGTGGGAGTGCGGCGCTTGACCGCGGCCTACTCGATCCGTAGAAAAACGCACGAGTGAACTCGACGGTGGCAGCCAGCCGGCATCGTCAGTGCAACCGGGCACAGCGGACGCCGGCGCCTGCCCAAGCCACGGACATGTGCGACACCACGCAGGGAACCCGCATGAACGATTCTTTCGCCCCACTGCAACAGGCGCATCTCGATGGGCTCGAACGATACTACGCCGAGCGGCTCTCAGCGCTCGGGTATGACGGTGTCTGGCTGTTCAGCGGGAGGCCGCTCCTGCATTTCGGCGACGACCAGTACGCCAGCTACAGCAGCTTTGGGCATTTCCAGCATTGGACCGGCCAGCCCGGCATGGCGCACTGCTGGTTGCGCATCATCCCCGGCAAGCGCCCGACTCTCTTCCTGCACGCCCCGGATGACTTCTGGCACCTGCCGACCCGTCTGCCGGACGAAGCATGGACCGAGCGCATGGAGATCGTGGTAGGACGCTTCGAGACGCCGCCGCCCACCACACCCGGCCGCTTCGCCGTGCTGGGAGATCTCGACTCCGCCACTGCCCAGGCGCTCGGCGCCGAACTCAACCCCGCCGCGCTGTGGCAGGCACTTGATGAGGCCCGCGTACGCAAGAGCGACTTTGAGATAGCCTGCCTAATGGAGGCCAATCGGCAGGCCATGGTCGGCCATCTGGCCGCCCGCAACGCCTTCCTGGCCGGCGGCGCCGAACTCGACGTCCAGCTCGCCTACCTTGGCGCTTCACGCCAGCGTGAAAGTGAGGTGCCCTACGGCAATATCGTCGGCATCAATGCTCATGGCAGTGTGCTGCACTACCAGCACTATGAGGTTCGGCCTCCGGCGCGCAGGCACAGCCTGCTGGTCGATGCCGGCGCCCGTCATCGCGGTTATTGCGCGGATATCACCCGCACCTGGGCAGGCGCCGACGCCGACCCGCTGTTCGCTGACCTGATCCGCGGCATGACCGAACTCAAGCAGCGCCTGGTGGCCGAGCTGCGCCCCGGGCTTTCCTATGTGGTGCTACACATGGCCATGCATGAGGGGCTGGCGAAGCTTCTGCGCGACAGCGGGCTGATCACCTGTAGTCCCGAGGCCGCGGTGAATGAGGGCGTGACGTACGCCTTCTGCCCGCATGGGCTGGGCCATCTGCTGGGGCTCCAGGTGCACGATGTCGCCGGGCGCCGCGCCGCCGATGGCTCCTCGCTGCCACCGCCCCCGGCGCATCCGGCCCTGCGCCTGACGCGCGACCTGGAGCCCGGCATGGTGCTGACCATCGAGCCGGGGCTGTATTTCATTCCGATGCTGCTCGAGCCGCTCAAGGCACAGCCGCAGGGGAAAACGATCGACTGGACGCGAGTGGCACGCTTGGCGCCGCACGGTGGCATACGCATCGAAGACAACCTGCTGATCACGGCTGACGCTGCGTTGAACTTGACGCCCGACGAGCGGGAAGTGGAGGCCAGGGTCCGGTGAGGCGACCATGAGCGAGCGCTATTTTTGTGCCGATTTCACGCCGCCGCGTGGGGCCGCCAACCCTCACGTGCAGACCCTGCTGCCTCGGCTGATGTCCTTGCCCCGCCTGGCGCGGGAGATCGAGGTGCTAGAGCTGCCAGACGGTGATTTCGTCGAGCTCAACTGGGCGCTCCCCAAGCCGGCAGAGCCGACCGCCCCGCTCTTCGTGCTGTTCCATGGGCTGGAAGGCTCCTTCGACTCGCCCTATGCTCGCTGGCTTCTCAAGGCCGCCACGGGCCTGGGCTGGCGTGCCGTACTGATGCATTTCCGCGGCTGCGGTGCCCAGCCCAATCGCCTGCCGCGTGCTTACCACAGCGGTGACACGGCGGACGCCTACTGGCTGCTCGGCGAACTCTCGCACCGCTATCCCAGGGCGCTCAAGGTGGCCGCAGGCGTGTCGCTGGGCGGCAACATGCTGCTCAAGCTGGTCGCCGAACAAGGCGGCGATGGTCTCGACCTGGCCGGCGCCATCGTCGTCAGCGCCCCGCTCGACCTGGCCGCCAGCGCCGATACCCTACATCGCGGCTTTTCACGAGTGTACGAACGCCACCTGCTCAAGGCGCTGAAATCCAAGGTCCAGGTAAAACTGAATCGCGGCGGCCTGCCCTGGCGCTGGACCACAAGGGGCTGGCGCGCATCGACAGCCTGCGCGCCTACGATGATGCCGTCACCGCCCCGCTGCACGGCTTTCGCGATGCCGCCGACTACTATCAGCGTGCCTCGGCCGGCAGGCTGCTGGACAGCATCGAGCTGCCCACCCTGATCCTGCATGCCGATGACGACCCCTTCATGCCGGCGAATCTCTTTAGACGGCTTCCGGTTCCGTCCGATGCCGTACGCCTGGAGATCACCGAGCACGGCGGTCATGTGGGCTTCATGGAGTGGCGCCAAGGTCGACTGCGCCCCTGGCTGGCCAGGCGCGTGGAACAGGCCCTTCTGGCCTGGCGTCCGCAGGACGACATCTGGCGGCAAGCGACCGGCGCGCGACTCAGCCGATCGGACAGCTGACGCCCGTGCCCCGCAGGCCGCAATAGCCGCCCGGGTTCTTGTGCAGGTACTGCTGGTGGTACTCCTCGGCCAGATAGAAGTGGGTCAGCGGCGCGATCTCGGTGGTAATCGTGCTCCGTCCCGCCTGGGCCAAGGCAGACTGGTAGATATCGCGGCTGCGCTTTGCCGCGCGGAGATGGGCGTCGTGAGTGGTATAGATCGCGGAGCGGTACTGGCTGCCCATGTCGTTGCCCTGGCGCATGCCCTGGGTCGGGTCATGCGCTTCCCAGAAGGTTTTCAGCAGTGTCTCGAAATCCTGCTCCTGCGGATTGAACACCACCTGGACTACCTCCGTATGCCCGGTACGCCCGGTGCAGGTCTCTTCGTAGGTCGGATTCGGCGTCACCCCACCGGCATAGCCCACTGCGGTGACATGCACCCCTGGCAGCTGCCAGAACAAGCGTTCGGCCCCCAGAAGCACCCCAGGCCTAGCACCACGACCTCGTGCCCTTGCGGAAATGGCGGCAGCATCGAGCGACCGCTGACGGCATGGACGCCCGACACGCGCAGCGGCGTGTCGCGACCTGGCAGTGCCAGAGAGGGATCGATGATCATGCTGGTCTCCTGGTAGTGGCCTTCACGGGGTTTCGCTGCCGCCCGGCGGCCTGCCGGGTCGGGTGAAAATATAGACCAGGTCGACGGCCTGGGCCGCCCCGGAGACAGCCTGCACATAAAGGTTGCGCCACAGCGTGTAGCGCAGGGTCAGTTCGGCGATCGGCGAGAAGATGCCGACCCCGTAGCTGATGCGCAGGTCCTCGGTCAGGTAGCCGGTGACGACCACCTGGCTTTCATCGCCCACGCCCGCCGTTTCCAGGGCCAGGTCATCGATGCCGAACGCACGCCCCAACGCCCCTACCGCACCGCCTGTCTGACCCAGGGTCAAGCCCACCAGTGCCGAGGTCAGGGCGCCGTCGGTATCCCCGTCCCGCGGCGCCCTGCCGCGCAGCAGGTAGGACAGCGCTGAGGCTTCATTCATCGCCGGCTCGGAGAAGATCTCGAGGCTCGGCTCCGCGGCGAAGCCGGTGACGCGCAGCCCGGCCACCACGCCGTCTTCGGTGACATCGGGATTGCGGATGGCCTCGAAGTCGAGCAGCGGCTGGTCCGGCGGTCCGCTGAACAGCAGCTGGCCTTGGCGAATCAGCAGGTCCTGGCCAAAGGCGCGGAAACGGCCATCGGTCAGAATGACCTCGCCGAACAGCTGGACCGGGCCGTCCTGCTGGCGCACCTGTAGGGTACCGCGCAGCCCGGTTTCCAGCCCGGAGGCGGCCAGCAGCATGTCAGGGCCGAGCAGCAGATCGATGCGAACATCCAGGCGCATGCCGGCCTCGCGCAGCGCCACCGCGGCCGCCTCGTCGTCGCCGGCTCGTACATCCAGCGCCTCCGAGCGCTGGGCCCGGGCTTCGTCTCGCCGCGTGATAATGATCTCGTCCGGGCTCGGGCTGACGGCGGCCGGCGGCGTCTCACCGATCTCCAGTCGCGCCCAGGGCACCTGGACCTCGCCACGTACGCGCAGCTCGCTCGGGTCGATGCGGATGCGCAGGTTCGGTGCCACACGCAGCCGGCCGAACTCGGGTAGTGCCACCAGCAGCGGGCGTCGTGTGCCGTCCACGCCGATGGCGATACGCCAGGTCTCGAGGGTCGGCCAAGTGGCCGTTCCGTCGATCACCAGGCGTCCGTCGTCAGTGGCAACGAAGCCGAGGATACGCGCACCATCGCCCTGGAACTCGACGCGTATGCGGCCATCCTCGACAAACAGCGGAATGTCCATGCCAGCGGCCTGAAGCCCCGCCAGCTCAAGCGCACCATCGAGACTGGGCGAGTCACGCGTTCCGCTGATCTCGACGCGGCCGCTAAGCACACCTTCCAGCGTATCGACCCCAGCGGCCAGGGTGCGATAGCGTGAGAGGTCCACCTCGGCCAGGGTCAAGGCTCCTGCAGGCGCCCTCTCCCATCGGATCCTGCAGGCCGAGCTGCAGCGTCAGGCGCCCGGCGCCGGCCAGGTTGAGATCCACGTCGAGATCGGCGCGAGACTGGGTGGCATCGATATCGAGGTTCAGACGCGTCGCAGGTAGCGACCACGGCTGGCCATAGATATCCACCCCCTGCAGCGACAGGTCACTGTCCAGCCCTCCTCTGACTCGCCACTGGTCGCCTCCCTGGCGCCACTGCACCTGCAGCTGCAGGTTGCTTTCGCCACCGGCGCGCCAATCGTCGGGCAACCATTCGTTGATCAACGCCATCGGCAGCTGCTGCACCGACAGCGCCATCTGCCCTTGGTCGCCACTGGCTTGCAGCGTTTCATCGAGGCACAGGCGGCCGCCCTGCTCGCGGCGTAGGCAGAACGGCTGCACCTGGGCGCTGCCGGCCGCCAGGTCGGCGGTGAAGCGCAGCGGATCCGCCAGGCGCAGCTCCCCATGTTCGGTATTCACCGCCAAGGGATCGATTTCGCCCACATAGCGCTGGCGGTCCTCGGTGAGCCGGCCCTGCAGCGTCAGCGAGGCTTGCGACAGCGGCATGTCGGGGCCGGCCACGGCATTCAGCCTGGCCTGATGGGCCGACAGCCGTCCTTCGAGGTCCAGCGTCACCTCGCTGAAACGCTGGCCGGCGGCAGCGATCCCCGTCGCAGCCAGGCGCAGGTCCAGTGCGGGGTCGTCGAGACCCTGCACCGTGCCGCTCAGGCTCAACGCTGCCAGACGGTTGTCATCGAAGGCCAGCTCGCTGCCGTCGAGGTCGAGCTCCAGCCGTGGCGCCTCGAGCGTGCCTGCGGTTCGGAAGCGGCCCTGCAGGCTGCCGCTCAGCGACTCATGCAAGGCCGAAAGCTCGCTGAGCGCGATATCGCCGCTCAGCGACATGCGGCGGTCGGAAATCTCGCCGCTGGCGGTCAGGCGATTGCGCTCGCCCTGGCGGAAGTCGAACTCCTCGACGCTCCAGCGCATGTCGCTGTCGCCCGCCAGGCGCGCCTGCAGCGATAGCGGCAGGCCTTGCAGCTCACCGGCAATGGCGAGCCTTGGCACGCCAAGCTCCCAGCCGTCAGGTGCCTGCTCGAAGGCGATATCGACATTGCCGCTCAGCCGTCCTTGTACGGCATCGGTGAAGCGACCGGGGTCAAGATTATCGAGCCGCAGCGTGGCATTCAGGCCAAGGCCGTCCTGCCAGTCGATGCGCCCGCGGCTGACCACCGAAGCGTCGCCCAGGGACATCGACAGCGGCGTCCAGGCAAAGTGGCTGCTGTCCCCGCTGCCCGTCATCGCCACGCGGGTGCGCGGTACGTCAGGGCCTTCCAGCCACAGCGACAGGGCGGCGGTGTAGTGTTCCAGATCGCCGCTGACGCGCGCCCTCACATCCTCAGCGAGGAAGGGTTCGTCCAGTGTCTCCTCGGGCGACTCGGGCACTTCCAGCATCCACCGCGAAGGCAGCGGCCATTGCAGAAAGTCGCTATCCAGGGCGGCCGTGAAAGGTAGTGTGGGGTCGAGGAGATCCGCGCCGGCCGT
Source organism: Halomonas sp. E19 (assembly GCF_052439355.1). Lineage (NCBI taxonomy): Bacteria > Pseudomonadati > Pseudomonadota > Gammaproteobacteria > Oceanospirillales > Halomonadaceae > Halomonas > Halomonas sp. E19. The sequence goes on from NZ_JBNFWU010000001.1 coordinate 1,434,757, forward strand.
CAGCTGTGCATCAACCGGACCGGCTGCCGCAAGCTCGGCACGCAGATCGGAAAGGTCACCGCTTAGCGCCAGGGTCAGGCGCTGACTCGCCAGCTCCGGCATGAGGACAGGGAGCCATAGTGCTACCTCGAGCCTGGCCTCCAGCGGGTAGTCGTCGCGCAGCGCCACGCGTCCGCTGAGCCTGGCATCGGCGTCGAGGCTGGCGATATCCAGATAATGGAGCTCGACCCTCTGCTCCTCGGCCTCGAGTCCCACGGCTAGCTGGCGAACGTGGTAGTCGAGGGGGCCGCTGATGGCAATGTCCTCGACCTGCAGACGTGGCACCGAGAGACGGAACGGCAAGGTCACACTGGGCAGCTCGCGCCGCGCCTGCTCCGCCAGCGGAAGCTCCTGAACCGGCTCGGTGGATAAGGCCGGCGCCTGTACAGCCTGGGCGGCCAATAGCGCTGCCTCGTCGAGCCGTGGGGGCGCCGTCTTCCGCGGCCAAAACCAGCGCAGCGAGCGGCGGTGGCAAGGCCAGCGTCATGCCGCGGAGTCGACTGGGCAGCAGCTGCAGGAAGTCGTCCTCGGCATGCACGCCGGCGCGAAGCTCCTCCAGGGTGATTCGGGTGCCATCCCCCAGCACGACGCGCGCATTGTCTAGGGCGAGCTCCGGCGCCTCGATCGCCAGGGGAAAACGAAACTCGGCAGTAGTAACGGGGGCCTGGACCTCTTCGGCGGCTTCCAGGCTCGCTGCGGTCAGCGGCGTCGCTTCATTTACCAGCGCTTGCGACGGCGGCGGCAGGCTCACACGCAGCCCCTCGAGGTGGGTGGCGCCGAGCTCCAACCGCGACGCTCCCGCCTCTGCAGCGCTACTGCCGTGATCAAGAGCCACTCGGGTGCCATCGGCCAGGTGTAATTGGACGTTGATGAGCTCGAGCGAGCGGAGCTCGACGGGAATCGGTAGCTGCACGGGCTCGCCGGGAGCGTCCTCTTGCGCGGCGGGTGTGATTTCGTCCTCTGTTGGCGACGCGTCCAGCGCAATGCGGGCGTCTTCGATGACCAGTTGATCGATGCACAGCCGCCCCTGCAGCAGGCAGTCGTCGGCCCAGGCCAGCTCAAGGCGTGTAGCGGAGAAAGACAAGGTGGCGGTGTCAAGCGCGAAGCCGCGCAATACCAGGCGCTCCAGCGGGGCCCCTTCGACGCTTTCCAGTGCGTAGAAGCCTCGCTTGGCCCCTTCCTGCAGCAGCAGGCCAGTCCCCCAGGGCGAGAGCGCCAGGCCCAGGGCGAGCAGCGTCAGGCCCAACAGCCACAGTGGCAACAGAATCGACAGGCGCAGCAGGGACCACAACAGTAACCTCACACTCAAAACTCCGGGCCGATGGTGAAGTGAATGCGCCAGGCATTCTCTTCGTCGTCGAACGGGTGGGCCACGTCGAAGCGCACCGGGCCAACCGGCGAGATCCAGCGCACCCCCAGCCCAACGCCAGTGTTGAGCTGCTCCGGCCACCAGTCGGTGAAGGCGTCGCCGCTGTCGAGGAACAGCGCTCCCCACCAGTCACCCGTGACATGACGCTGGAGCTCGGCGCTGCCGACCAGCAGCTGCTGTCCGCCGATCAGGCGCCCCTCCTCGTTGCGTGGCGCCAGGCTTTCGAAGGCGTAGCCCCGCACAGAGCGATCGCCGCCGGTGAAGAAGCGCAGCGAAGGCGGAATTTGCGAGAAGTCATCGGTTTCGATGGCGCCCACGCTCAGGCGGGTCACGAAGCGCAGCCGCTCGCCCAGCATGCGGATCCATTCGGTGTCGCCGGTCATGCGCAGGAAGTCGGCATCGGAACCCCAGGCGCTGTCGGAATATTCGAAGGCGATGCGCTGGCGATCGCCCCAGGTCGGAAAGCGGGGATCCCGCGTGCGCGTGCGCGACCAGCTGACCCCGGGGTAGTAGATGAAGACGCTTTCGGCCTCACCGCCCTGGGTGAAGTCCTCGTAGGTGGCACGCACATAGACCGTCTGCACCCAGCGGTTGTCGAACTCCCAGCGCCGTGCCGCCTCGAGCGAGAGTTCGTTGGTACGGGTATCGTCCATGTCGCGGTGGCGGAAGCCGTACTGGAAACGGTACTGGTCGCGCAGTGGATCATCCAGCGGTAGCAGATAGGTACCGGTCAGGCGCTGCTCCGGCTGGGAGATGAACAGGTCATGATCCAGACTATGCCCGTAGCGGTTGATCCATGGCTGATCCCAGCTGAAGGAAAGCCGCGGACCCACGTCGGTGGCGAAACCCACGCCGACTTCGAAATGGTGCCGGTCCGCCGGTGCCACCTCTATGTCGATTGGCATATTGGGGCGCTCGGGCGCGTGCAGCTGACTGGCGGCGGCGAGCGCCTGGGCCGACAGCTGGGGGCCGGGCGGTCGCGCCATGCGCAGCCGCGTGGGCCCGCGTGGCAGCAGCGCCTCCCCTTCCGTCGTCACCTCGTTCCACCAGCCCAGCGTCGGCGGCGGGAAGGCCAGCTCGCGCCGTGCATCGAGGCGTGGGCGGACGCTGACCGAGCTGAACCAGCGCGACTGCCCAAGGCGCTGGGCGTATAGCGCAACGTCGCCGGCCAGGTAGGGTTCGCCCGGAGTGAAGGGCGCCATGCTACGCAGGCGCTCCTCGACGATATGGCTGCCGCGAATGCTGACCTGGCCGAAATCGTAGCGCTGGCCGCTGTCAAGGGTCAGATAAAGGCGCGCACTTTCGTCGAAGGGTCTGACCTCCATGCGGCGGTCGGTGAAGCGCCAATCAAAGTAGCCGCGCTCGAGCGACAGGTTGGCCAGGCGGTTGCGCATGCGATCCCATGGTGCATGCAACAGCGGATCGCCGACGGCGAGCGGCAGGGCGTCGACGGTGTCGCGGAAGGGGCTATCGCTCGCGGCCTCGCCCTCCAGGTTCACGTCGAGCACCTGGATCCTGACGCGCGGCCCGGGGTCGATGGTCAGCGCCACGTGCTGGGGCGGCTCCGTCTCGTCCAGGGCAATGGCCAGGCGCGGTTCGTAATAGCCATACACGCGCATGGCTTCACGTGTTCTGCGTGCCACCACCCCTCCAGGCGGCGCCGATCGTACTGCTCGGCGTCGAGACTGGCCAGGTAGAAGCGCACATTGTCTGCGACGTCGCCTTCGAGACCGTCGATGCGTGCCTCGAGCGCGAGCGCTGCATGAGCCATGCCAAGACACAAGGCCGTCGCACCCATGCGTGAAATCACGCCTTTCCTCATATCAACGGCTTCCTGACTGACTCCTTAAAACCGCAGGGCTTGGGCCCGGCGGCTTGCGACGTTACTGCTGCAAGGCTTCAAGCCCTGCGCTCAAGGATAGCTGGGCTTGCCTAAGTTCGAGCAGTTCCGCTTCCATGGCGGTGATTCTTGTCGGCAGGCCCTGCTGCACCTCGCTGATTGCGTCCAGCTGTTCGTTCAGCGACTCAAGCTGCTCCGACAGGGCCGCCAGGCGCTGCGTCATGGCGTCATCGCGGGCTTCGAGTCTTTCGTCGATCTGCATTGCCTGCTGGTTGAGCGCCGTGTCGAAACGCTGTTCCAGTGCCTCGACCCGCTCGGTCAGATTCACCTGCTGATCATCGCGCTCTGCCACGAGTGCCTGCAGGCGCGCGTCAGTGTCCTCGATCTGGGCGGCATGCTGCTGGCTGCCTTCGGCCACGGTGTCGAGCCGTGCCGCCAGTGCCTGCCTACCCTCCTCGCCAGCGCGCTCGATGGCATCGACGGAGAGCCGAATGGCACCGAGCAAGGCATCGCGCGTCTGGGCTTCCTCGTTCAGCCTGTCGAGCTGCGCTTCGATGGCGGCCAGGGTCTCGGCCAGGCTTTCCACCCGTGGCGCATCGTGCTGGGTGACCTGGCGCACCTCGGCCTCAAGGCCGGCCATCCGCGCCACGACCGACTCGCCGTGTGCCTCGATGCTGTAAAGCCGCGACTCGATGCCTTCCAGCCTGTCGCCGCGCCCTTCTTCGGCATCGAAGCGTGCATGCAGGTTGGACATTTCGCCGGCCAGCTGCTGCCACAGGTTATGCAACCGCTGCTGCTCCTGCCAGCCCAGCCAGCCGAGCCCCGCCACGGCCACCACCAGGAGTAGCGTCACCAGCTTGACGGGCCACAGCCGCTGCCGGGGGAGCGTAGCGGCGCGAACGCGTCAGGCTGGCATCAGGGTCAGGCACGATAGGGCGTCGCTCGACGGGGCGCGATTCGGGCATGAGCTAACTCCTTGTGGACAGGTGCGGCAGGCGCCCGCCGATGATAAACAGAGGCCACGCCTGCGCGCTCGCTGTTGCCTCAATGCGAGGAGCCAGCCACCTTCGGGTCAGCGCGCCGACCTATGCCGCGGTAGACCAGCCCCCAGCTTGCCACGTGGTTGGGGTCGTAGATATTACGGCCATCGAGTAACAGATGTTCACGCAAGTGCTTGGCCAGCCGAGCCCAATCCGGGTTCCAATAATGCTTCCACTCGGTCACCAACATCAAGGCGTCGGCGCCCTGGCACGCGATGTAGGGGTCGGCGTCGAAGGTTTCGAGCAGCGGATGGTCGCCCACCTCGGCCCGCACGGCGGGAATGGCCGCCGGGTCGTGAAGGCGCACCCGCACTCCTTGGGCCCAGAGCGCCCGCAGTAGGGTCAGTGCTGGGGAATGATCGATGCGCGCCGAGCCGGGCTTGAACGCCGCGCCCCAGATCGCCACCGTGCGCCCTTCCAGCTGACCATTGAAATGCGTCCAGAGCTTGCGAAACAGGGTTTCCTTCTTCTGCTCGTTGATATCGAGCACCTGTTCGAGCAGCGCCGACTGGCGGCCGCTGGCCACCTGCACATCGGCCAAGCGCATCAGGTCACGCGAGAAATTGGGGCCGCCAAAGCCACAGCCAGGGTAGAGGTATTCGTAGCCGATGCGCGAGTCGGCGCCCATGCCCTGGCGCACGTACTCCACGTCCACACCGAGGCTGTCGGCCAGGCCGGCTATCTCGTTCATGTAGCTGATGCGGGTGGCCAGCATGCCGATGGTGGCCAGCTTGGTCAGCTCCGCGGCGCGACGCGGCATCAGCTGCATGACGTCGCGACGGCGATTGAAGGCACGCAGCAGTTCACGCACCTGGGCCTCGGCGCGCTCATCATCGCAGCCCAGCAGCCAGCGGCCAGGACGCGTGAAGCTATCCCAGGCCCGCCCCTCCTCGATCATGTCGACCAAGGCGACCGCACGCCGTTCGTAGTTGCCCAGGCGCGCCTCGAGGCGCTCGGTCTCGCCGACCGGGAAGGTGGAGTGGTTGACCAGGACCAGCGGCTTGCTCTGCCGCTGTGCGGCCTGTTCGGCCAGCCGTCCTGCCTCTTCACGCTGTTCGGGCGACAGCGAGAACCAAAGCACGTCGATCGGCTCCGCCGAAGGCAGCGAGGCGTCGTCGGACACCGTGAGGGTGCCTTGCTGCAGGCTCTCCTGCAGGTGGCCGAGCAGGTCGGGCTCGCGCCGCACCCAGTCGGCCTCCAACAAGGCCGCCCAGGGAATCGTGGCGTGGGGAATCCAGTGCACCTGATGCCCCACCCACGAGAGTGCGGCCGCCGCCGTGACCGCGGCCAGTTCACTTCCATGTAGCTCGATACGCATCGACGTCACTCCGCCCGGCTATAGCGAGCCATCAGCTCACGGAACCCCTCGCCGAAGCGCGGGTGGCGGCGGGCGTAGACCAGCGTCGCCTCGAGGTAACCCAGCTGATGGCCGCAATCATAGGTCTTGCCACACATGCGCCAGGCATCGACGCCGTCGCGCTGGCGCAGGGTCTCGATGGCATCGGTCAGCTGAATCTCGTCACCTGCCCCCGGGGGTTTCGGCCAGCAGTGAGAAGATGCTGCCGGGCAACACGTAGCGGCCGATCACCGCCAGGTTGGAAGGCGCCTGCTCGCGAGCGGGCTTTTCCACCACGCCCGCCAGGCGGCAAGACTGCCCGGCCGCCGGCGGCTCGCCCTCGGGGCTGACGATGCCGTACTTGTGCACCGTCGCCCAGTCAACCTCTTCCACCATCAGCTGCGTGCGGCCGGTAGCTTCAAAGGCATCGATCATGCCGGCCAGATCATTGCGTGCCAGCCCCTCGTCGTCGACCAGGACATCGGGCAGCAGGACGGCAAAGGGCTCGCTGTCGCCGATTACCGGGCGCGCGCAGAGCACGGCATGGCCGAGCCCCAGGGGCTCCGGCTGGCGCACGCTGATGATGTTGACACCTTTGGGCACGATGGCCCGCAGCTCATCGAGCAGCTCCTGCTTGCCCTTGGCCTCGAGGGTGGCCTCGAGCTCGAAGTGCTTGTCGAAGTGGTTCTCGATGGCGCTCTTGCTGGCATGGGTGACCAGCACGATGTCGCGGATGCCCGCTGCCACCGCCTCGTTGACCACGTACTGGATCACGGGGCGGTCAACGATAGTGATCATCTCCTTGGGAATTGCCTTGGAAGCGGGCAGGCAGCGAGTGCCGAAACCGGCGACGGGCAGAACGGCCTTGCGGATCATGGTGCCTTCCTTGTCGGTTGTGGATGTCCCCCCGGGCGTCGCCATGATTCCGTCATGGGAAAGCCCAGGCTGCTACGGGTAGAATAGAGCATGATACCGAAGGTAAAGAATGTTGCCAGGGTGCGAGACCAATTCACACGGAGAGACCACATGAGCGCAAGCCTCCACCATAACGTCGACCAGGGCGAGATCGCCAAGTTTGAGGCTCTGGCCAGCCGCTGGTGGGACCCGCACAGCGAGTTCAAGCCGCTGCATGACATCAACCCCTGCGCCTCGACTTCATCGACGCCCGCTGTGGGCTGGCGGGACGTAAGGTGCTGGACGTCGGCTGCGGTGGGGGCATCCTGGCCGAGGCCATGGCTCGTCGCGGCGCCCAGGTCACCGGGGTGGACATGGGCGAAGCGCCGCTGGCCGTGGCTCGCCTGCATGCACTCGAAAGCGGGGTGTCGGTCGACTATCGCCAGGCCAGCGCCGAGGCTATGGCGGCCGAGCATCCCGGCGAGTTCGATGTGGTGACCTGTCTCGAGATGCTCGAGCACGTACCCAACCCGGGCTCGGTGATTCGCGCCTGTGCCACGCTGGTCAAGCCGGGTGGGCAGCTGTTCTTCTCTACCATCAACCGTACCCCCAAGGCCTATGCCCTGGCGATCATTGGGGCCGAATACGTGCTGAAGCTGCTGCCACGGGGGACGCACGACTACCGTAAGTTCATTCGCCCTTCCGAGCTGGCGGGCTGGTGCCGGGAAAGCGGCATCGTCGTGCGCGAGCAGAGCGGCCTGGTCTACAACCCGCTGACACAGCGCTACCGGCTGTCGAGCCATGACGTGACGGTGAACTACCTGGTGCACTGCCAGCGCGAAAAGACGCCGCAGGAGCCGGCATGACCCCGATGCCTCAAGGGCTGTTGTTTGACCTCGACGGCACGCTGGTCGACACCGCGCCCGACCTGGCGCGCGCCACCAACGCGCTGCGGGCCCACCATGGGCTGGCGCCCCTGCCCTTCCCGGCGATTCGGGCGCAGGTATCCAATGGCGGCAGCGCCCTGGTGGCGCTGGCCCTTGGCCTCGCCCCCGAGCATGAAGCCCACGCCGAAGCGCGACAATTCCTGCTGGATGCCTACGGCCAGGCCGTGGCGGAAGAGAGCTATGTGTTTGCGCCACTCGACATGTTGCTGCAGCGCTGGGAGGCCTTGCAGCGGCCCTGGGGGATCGTGACCAACAAACCCCGCGCCTACGCCGCACCGCTGGTGGAAGCGCTCGGGCTGAGGCCCGGCGCCCTGCTCTGCGCCGACGACCTGCCGGTAAAGAAGCCGGCTCCGGAGCCCTTGCTGGCCGCGGCCCAGGCCCTGAGGGTAGCGCCTTCGCAGTGTTGGTACATCGGCGATCATGTGCGCGACATGCAGGCGGCTCGCGCCGCCGGCATGCCGGCGGTGGCAGTCGGCTACGGCTACATTGAGGAGGGCGACGACTACCTCAGCTGGCCCGCCGATCTCTGGTTCGAGACCTGCGAAGCGCTGGTTGAGGCCCTGCAGCTCGCCATCGAGTAGCGGGAACGCTCAGGCACGGGGCGGTTGAGCGTCGAATCGCTGGCCGTTGTGACCGTGGCTGTCCGGCCCCATCAGCCACAGGTAGGTCGGCATGATCTCCGCTGCACTGCGCAGGGTGTCGGGGTCTTCGCCCGGATAGGCATTGGCGCGCATCTTGGTGCGCGTGGCGCCAGGGTTGAGGCTGTTGACGCGAATCGTGCCCAGGTGCTCCAGCTCGTCGGCCAGCACCTCGACGAAGCCTTCAGTGGCGAACTTCGAAACGGCGTAGGCCCCCAGAAGGCACGCCCCTTACGGCCGACGCTTGAGCTGGTAAAGACCACCGAGGCATCGCGGGACGACTTGAGCAGCGGCAGCAGCGCCTGGGTCATCCAGATCGGCCCGTTGATGTTGACCTGCATGACCTGCTCCCACAGCTCCGGGTTGTACTGCTCGAAGGGAGTGATGCGCCCCAGCAGCCCGGCGTTGTGCAGCAGGCCATCGAGACGACCGAATTCCTTGTCCAGGGTTTCGGCCATGTCGTGGTAGTCCTTGAGCGTGGCCCCTTCCAGGTTGAGCGGGAAGATGGCGGGCTGCGGCCCGCCGAATGCCTCGATCTCGTCGTAGACTTTTTCCAGCTTGGCGATGGTGCGTCCCAGCAGCACCACGGTAGCACCGTGGCGCGCAAAGCTCAGTGCCGCTTCGCGGCCGATGCCGTCGCCTGCCCCTGTCACCAGGATGATCCGATCTTCAAGCAGATGGCTCGGCGCTTGATAGTCGATCTTGCAGCTCATGTCGGCTCCTTAAGTAGCCAGTCCTACAGGGACTGACGTAAAAGTCGTTGGCCAGCCCCGCCGCGCTGCTGTCGGGATGGTTCTCACGCACACGCTCCAGCAGGGCTCGACTCTCCTGCAGGTTGCCCTGGCGCGCCTTGATCAAGCCAAGCTTGTAGAGCGCATCCGGCACCTTGCTGCTTTGCGGATAGTCATCGATCACCCGCCGAAATGCCGTTTCCGCCTCGTCCAGGTTGCCTTCCGCGGAGTGCAGCTCACCGAGCCAGTAGTGGCCGTTGGGGGTGAGATTGTTGTCGGGATGCTGCTGCACGAAGCGCTCGAATGCGGTGATGGCCTCGCCGAACTGGCGGCTCTGCACCTTGGCGAAGGCCGCTTGGTATTCGGCCTGCGCCCCGGCGCTGGCGCCGCTGGGCGACGGCGTTTCGCGCACCTGGCGCGCCGCCTCCTGATCCACCTCCGGGCGGGTCTCGATACCGGCGCTGCCGGCCATGAGCCGCTCGTCGAGGTCCATGTATTGCTGGCGCGTCTGGTTGCGCAGCTGCTCGAGCTGATGGCGTAACTCTTCGATCTGCCCACGCAGCTGCTGGATTTCGCGCTGGTGCTCCTGAACCTGGTTGAAGATCACCAGGCTGCCGCCGGCCTCCTCGCGCACTTCTGCCTGATCCAGAAAAGTGCGGGGCTGCGGGCTGCGGTCCTCGATCACCGGTCGCTGCTGGGCTACGGCTAGGCTCATTACGGACAGCGGGAGCACCAGGGCTCCCGCGCCGCACAGCCTTTTCAGACTGTGTCTCATGTAACACTCCATAGGCGCAGCTTCGCGCCCGTTCCAATCAGTAGGCGAACACCACGCGACGATTCTGCGAGTAGGCCGCTTCGTTGTTGCCGCTTACGGCCGGGCGCTCTTCGCCATAGCTGACGACTTCGAGCTGCGAGGGCGACACGCCCTGCACTTCGAGGAAACGCTTCACCGAATTGGCACGACGCTCGCCGAGCGCCATGTTGTATTCACGCGTGCCACGCTCGTCGGTATGGCCCTGCAGCACGACGCGAGCGCCGCTGGAACGCAGGTAGCGAGCATGCGATACCAGCACCGATTCGAACTCGGGACGAATGTTGTCACGATCAAAATCGAAGTAGATCACGCGCACATCAGGGATACGGCCATCGGCCTGCTGGCCGGCACGGTCACCGCTGATGCCCGTACCACCGACCTGACCGGAGCCGGCTACGCCAGAGCCAGCGACACCACTTCCGGTACCGGTACGGGTGCCATCCATGGACCCGTCACGGGACCCTCCGGTGCTGGAACAGCCGGCCACGAGAGCCAGAGACAAAGCGACTGCCAGGCTCCTGGCATAGGACTTGAATTGCATCGTCAAACTCCTTGGAGGAATCGAATGACACCGATCATCGAGCTTTAGTTCAGAAACGGTGACCATGCGGGTTCACGCACGTCACCCTGTGCCGATGGCAGCCGATAGGACGAACGTCCATCTGCCGACACGGCCCCCAACACCCCGCTGCTACCTTGCCGGGTGGCGAAGATTACCATGGTCCCGTTGGGCGCAACACTAGGCGATTCATCCCAACGTGAGTCACTGAGTACGACCAGTCGGCCCGAGCCGAGATCCTGCCGAGCCACTTGGTAACCATTGCTGCTGCGGTGCACCAGATAGATCGATTGGCCATCCGGCGCAAAGCGGCCGCGGGCATTGTAGTTACCGGTAAAGGTCAGGCGTTCGGTCTGGCCGTTGGCCAGATGGTAGCGATACAGCTGCGGCCCACCGCTGCGATCCGAGGTGAACAGCAGGCTGCGGCCATCGGGCGCCCAGGCCGGCTCGGTATCGATGCTGGAGCTGTTGGTGATGCGCTCGACATTGCGCGATGCCACATCCATCAAATAGATCTCTGGCTGGCCGTCCTTGGACAGCGACATCGCCAGGCGGCGCCCATCGGGCGACCAGGACGGCGCCCCGTTGAGGCCCTCGAACGAGGTGGCACGGATGCGCTGTCCGGTGGCGAGTTCCTGGATGTAGATGGCCGGCCGCTCGGTCTCGAACGACACATAGGCCAGCTTGCGGCCATCGGGAGACCAGGCCGGTGACAGGATCGGCTCGCGTGAGTTGAGCACTTGCTGGCTGTTGTGGCCATCGGCATCGGCCACGTAGAGCGCAAACTGCATCTGGTCACCTACCCCTGGGCGGTGACATAGGCGATACGCGTCGAGAAGGCACCGCGAATGCCGGTGATCGCCTCGAAGATCTGATCACTGACATAGTGGGCACCGCCGCGCAGCTCGTTGCGCCCAGCCGTGACGCTCTCGCCGAGCATGCGTCGCTCGCCGCTCACGTCCATCAGCTCATAGCGGATACGGAAGCCATCGCCCTCACGGCTGACGCGCCCGACCACCAGATAGCGCACATCCAGCGCCCGCCACTGGCCATAGCGCACCTCGTCGCTCTGGCTCGGCCGGTCGTACATGGCGTTGCGCGACAATGGGTCGAAGTAGCCGCTGCGCTGGAGGTTATCGCTCACGATCCGGGCGATGTCCTCCGGGACGTCACCGTCGGCGGCAAAGGGCACCACCGCGATGGGCGTCGCCCGGTCGCTGCCGCGGGTGATCTCGATGGTGAGGTTGGCCTGGGCTAGCGTGCTGAACATCAGCAGCACGACGCTTAGCCAGGCGGTCATCAGGGCTTTCATCAGCGTACATCTCCCGGTCTGAATCGCAGATTGAATTGACGGAAGTCTCGTTGTGCCGTTGCCGGCAGTTGCCGCAGTTCTGCAAAGGGTGCTGCCGCTTCGACCGCCTGTATCGCCGAACGATCGAAACTGCTGTCACCACTGCTTTGACTAATGGTAGCGCCAAACAACTCACCCGACGGGCCAAGCTGAACCTGTACCGTGGCGTCCAGATTGCTGCCAGCGCCCGGCGGGATTACCCATGCCTGCTCCACGGCACGTCGCACAATGTTGATGAAACTGTTGGCAGCCTCCTGAGCCTGGCGCGCATTGGCCACGGCATCGGACTCACCCTCGATGGCGCGATCGAGTCCTTGGCTGGCGGCTTCGGCGGCCCGGCGTGCCTGGGCCTCGGCTTCACGCTGACGCTGAGCTTCCGCCTCGGCCTCGCGACGGCGCTGCTCTTCAGCCTCGCGCTGGCGTTGGGCTTCCGCTTCGGCTTCCCGACGGCGCTGCTCCTCGGCCTCGCGCTGGCGTTGGGCTTCCGCTTCGGCTTCCCGACGGCGCTGCTCCTCGGCCTCGCGCTGGCGTTGGGCTTCCGCCTCGGCCTCGCGACGGCGCTGCTCCTCGGCCTCACGCTGACGTTGGGCTTCCGCCTCACGGCGCGCCTGCTCTTCAGCTTCACGCTGGCGTTGGGCTTCCGCCTCGCGCTGACGCTGCGCCTCGGCTTCCTGCTGGCGCCGAGCTTCTTCCTCGCGCTGCTGGGCCTGACGCTGCCGCTCGGCTTCGGCCGCCTGTTCTTGCTGTCGCTGCCGTTCGGCCTCCTGCTCCTGGCGCAGTTGCGCCTGGCGCTCGGCCTCATCGGCACGGCGCTGGGCATCGGCCTCGGCCGCTTCGCGCTCGGCCTGAAGGCGTCGCGCGTCTTCTTCGCGGGCCGCTTGCTGCTCGGCCGCCTGGCGTTCAGCCTCGGCACGCGCCTCGGCCTCCGCCTGCCGGGCCGCCTCTTCCGCCTGCTGCGCCTCTTCGGTGGCCTGGCGCGCCTGGGCACGCGCACGCGCCTCTTCCGCACGCTGCGCCTGGTTGGTGGTGGTCTCGGTGCTGACCAGGGTGGCCTGCACGATCGAGCTCGACTCAGGCGCGTCAGGCTCACGCTGGGGCAGCGTGATGATGCTGAGTATCACCACCAGCAGATGCAGACCGATGGAGAAAACCGCCGGCAGGCCGTAGCCAACCTCTGTCTCCTGCTGCAAGGGCGCACGTCGCTCCTTCCGAGCCATCGCCTCTCCTCGTTTCTCAGTCACGCGCCGGCGGCTCGGAGATCAGGCCGACATTGGTCACGCCAGCCACCTGGAGAGTGCTCATCAGCGTCACGACCTCGCCATAGGGCACGAAGCGGTCTCCGCGCACCATGACCGGCGTGCCGGGCTGACGATCGAGCAGGATGATCACGCGGTCACCCAGCTCCTCGAGGTCCACGGCCATCTCGTCACCGCCGATGGAGAGGTAGTAGCCTCCTTCGCGGTCCACGGAAACGATGATCGGGTCGCGATCCTCCTGGCTCTCGATGGGCTCGGAGGTGACCTGAGGCAGTTCCACCTGCACCCCCTGCGTAAGCATGGGCGCAGTAATCATGAAGATGACCAGCAGAACCAGCATGACGTCGATGAAGGGCACGACGTTGATCTCGCCCATCGGCTTGCGCTGGCTACCTCTATTGAAGGGTCCGTGCATCGTACGCCTCCTCAGGCCGATCCTGCGTCGCCACGACCCTGCAGATTGCGATGCAGGATGGAGTGGAACTCCTCAGCGAAGTCCTCGTACTTGCCAAGCAGGCGCCCCGACTCCGACGACAGCTTGTTGTAGAAAATGACCGCCGGGATGGCGGCAAACAGCCCCATGGCGGTAGCGATCAGGGCTTCGGCGATCCAGGGGGCGACGGTTGCCAGGGTGGCCTGCTGGGTCATGGAGAGCGACTGGAAGGAGCCCATGATGCCCCAGACGGTGCCGAACAGGCCGATATAGGGACTGGCCGAGGCCACCGTGGCCAGGAACACCAGGTGCAGCGTCAGGCGTTCCTCTTCGCGCGACCAGGCCACGCGCATGCTGCGCTGCACGCCGTCGAGGATGGCGTCGGGGCTCTTGGTCTTGGGCATCAGCCGGTTGAACTCGCGAAAGCCCGCGCGGAATACATGCTCGGCACCCTGGGTTTCCTGCTCGGAGGGGTCTCCCGATAGAGCTCGTTGAGGTCGACGCCCGACCAGAACCGTTCCTCGAAGGCCTGGTGCGCCGCGCGTGCGCGCCGCATCGCCAGGGTGCGCTGAAAGATCACGATCCAGGAGAGGATCGAGCCGACCACCAGGAGCAGCATGACCAGCTGCACCACGGTGCTGGCGCTCATGATCAGATAGGGAATGGACATGGTGTCGTTCACGGGCATCCTCGTCGACTAGCAGTTAACCGTTGAGTACCGCGGCAAGGGCCGGCGGCCAGGGGGTAGGCTTGAGGCGGCTGGCATCCAGGCAGGCGATGTCGACCTTCGCTTCGCACAGGGGTTCCCCGTGGCGCTGCACCGCTTGCGTAAAGCGCAAGCGGCAGCGGCCCTGCGATTCGACGGCGGCCGTGACCACCAGTTCATCATCCAGGCGCGCCGGCTTGGCGTAGCGACACTCCAGACGATGCACGACCAGTTGAATGCCTGCCTCAAGCAGGTCGCGTTGCGTGAAACCCTGGTGGCGCAACCACTCGCTGCGGGCGCGCTCCATGAATTTCAGGTAATTGACGTAATAGACGATGCCACCGGCATCGGTATCCTCGATATAGACCCGCAGCGGAAGTTGGAACGGCGTCACGGACGCACCTCGCCCGCGGCGTCGACGGCCGTTTCGTGGGGGCCAGGCCGAAGTGCAGCCAGGCCTGACGCGTCACCACGCGGCCTCGCGCCGTGCGCATCATCAGTCCCTGCTGGATCAGGTAGGGCTCGATGACGTCTTCGATGGTGTCACGCTCCTCCCCGATGGCGGCCGCCAGCGAGTCAACGCCCACCGGCCCGCCGTCGAACTTCTCGATCATGGCCAGCAGCAGGCGCCGGTCCATGTGGTCGAGGCCATGATGGTCGACGTGCAACATGTTGAGCGCCTGATCGGCCACCTCGGCATCGACGCGTCCATCGGCGCGCACCTGGGCGAAGTCGCGGACTCGGCGCAGCAGTCGATTGGCAATTCGCGGCGTGCCGCGCGAGCGCCTCGCCACTTCCTGCGCCCCCTCGCGATCCGCTTCGACGCCGAGCAACCGCGCCGAGCGCTCGACGATTTCGGTGAGCTCGTCGATGGTGTAGAACTCCAACCGCTGCACGATGCCGAAGCGGTCGCGCAGTGGCGAGGTGAGCAGCCCCGCACGGGTGGTGGCGCCCACCAGCGTGAAGCGCGGCAGGTCGAGCTTGATCGAGCGCGCCGCCGGCCCTCACCGATGACGATGTCGAGCTGGTAGTCCTCCATCGCGGGATAGAGAATCTCCTCCACCACCGGCGACAGCCGATGGATCTCGTCGATGAACAGCACGTCGCCGGGCTGGAGGTTGGTAAGCATGGCGGCCAGGTCACCGGCACGCTCGAGCACCGGGCCGGAGGTGGACTTCAGCCCCACGCCCATCTCGGCCGCGATGATGTTGGCCAGCGTGGTCTTGCCCAGCCCCGGGGGCCGAACACCAGGGTATGATCGAGGCTTTCGTCGCGCCCGCGAGCCGCATCGATGAAGATGCCCAGTTGCTCACGGACTCGTGCCTGGCCAATGTACTCGGCCAGGCGCTTGGGGCGAATGGCATGGTCGACACGCCCTTCCCCGGCCCGCTCCTCGGCGGCTATCAGTCGATCATTGTCCAGCATGGCCACCACCTGCAGTCATGTTCGCCACTTCCCCTCACCCGCCTCACTGCCCGGTTCCTTCGCGTGCCCGAGCATGCCGTATCAACCGGCCAGGCGCCGCGTCAGCGCCGCCTTGATCATGGCCTCGGTGGAGAGCCCCTCGTCCAGCCCCGATAGCATGCGGGCCGCCTCGGCTGGCTTGTACCCAAGGCTGACCAGGGCGGCCTCGGCGTCGGCCAGCGGATGGCTTGGCGATGCCGGCAGCCCGGTGCCGGCCTTATCGGCGAACAGGCCCGAGCCGCCCGGATGCTCCCAGTGGGGAAAGCGGTCGCGCATCTCGACGATCAACCGCTCTGCGGTCTTCTTGCCGACCCCCGGCAGCCGCGTCAGGGCCTTGATGTCGTCCTCCATGACACAGCGAATGAAGGCGTCTTCCTCCATGCCGGAAAGAATGGCCAGCGCCAGTTTGGGCCCGACACCGTTGACGCGAATCAGTGCCCGGAATAGCGCACGCTCCTGATCGCGGGCGAAGCCGTAGAGCAGGTGCGCATCCTCGCGGACCGTCAGATGGGTGAACAGCGACACCGGCTCACCGACGGCGGGTAGTGCCACCAGGGTCGTCATCGAGGCTTCGAGCTCATAGCCGACACCGGCCACATCGACCACCAGCCAGGGCGGTTGCTTGTCGAGCAGAGTGCCACGCAGGCGTCCGATCATGGGGCTCCCACTATGTATTCGTCGTTGAGAGGCAGCCCGGCTATCATGGCGCCACCCGGGCCCAGGGCCTCTTTGGCGCCACTATACTGGTCGCCCAAGCGCCTTACCAGCCCACCGTAAACGGTGTTCGAAAATATTTTCGCCGCTCGCCAGACGCACGCTTCAAGGCTGAAAATCGCGCCAGGAGCCCCGCGCCGGCGGCTGCGATGGCCGCCGAAACTGCCCTGCTGGACCAGCCCCAGGCGGGCGTAGGCATGGGTCAGCGCAATGGCCAGGGCATCGGCCGCATCGGCTTGGGGAACGCCGCTGAGCCCCAGGATCGACACGACCATGTGCTGCACCTGGGCCTTGGTCGCCGCTCCGCTGCCGGTTACCGCCTGCTTGATCTGGCGCGGCCCGTACTCCTCTACCGGCAGGCCATGGTTGGCGGCGCAGACGATGGCCGCGCCGCGCGCCTGTCCCAACTTGAGCGCAGAATCGGGATTCTTCGACATGAATACCTGCTCGATGGCCAGCTCGCCCGGGCGATGCACGGTAATCAGCTCTGACAGCCCGGCGTAGATGCGTGCCAAACGCTGCGGAAGCTCGACGTCATGCAGTCGAATGCAGCCACTGGCGACGTAGCGCGGCGTCGGCATGGTCACGTCCAGCACGCCATAGCCGGTGATGCGGGACCCGGGGTCGATGCCCAGAATCAGCATGGCAGGCAGTCAGCGGTGCGGGCTCTGCTCGAGCGGGCTGGTGGCGGCATTGCCAGGTGCTGCAGCGTTTGGAACATGAAGGCTCCTGCACACACCACCGGCGCCTTGCAGGCGCCGGTGAAGGAACAGTAAGACGGCAGCGGGTTCAGCGCCGATGCATTACTCGCTCTCGCCCGCCTTGGCCTTCTGGCGCAGACGAATGTTGAGTTCGCGCAGCTGGTCGCCGCTTACCTCACCCGGTGCGTCGGTCATCGGACAGGCGGCGCTCTGGGTCTTGGGGAAGGCGATCACTTCGCGAATGGTGCGAGCACCGGCCATCAGCATGACCAGGCGGTCGAGGCCGAAGGCCAGACCACCATGAGGCGGCGCGCCATAGTGCAGGGCGTCGAGCAGGAAGCCGAACTTTTCGCGGGCCTCCTCTTCGCCGATGCCGAGAATCTCGAACACGGTGCTCTGCATCTGCTGGTCGTGGATACGGATCGAACCGCCGCCTAGCTCGGTGCCGTTCAGCACCATGTCATAGGCCCGCGAGAGTGCCGCGGCCGGGTTGGACTTGAGCGCCTCGGGGCTGCACGAGGGCGAGGTAAACGGGTGGTGCAGAGGGCTGAGCCGGCCGGCGTCGTCGGCTTCGAACATCGGGAAGTCGACCACCCACAGCGGCGCCCAGGCGCGGGTATAGAGGTTGAGGTCCTCGCCCAGCTTGACCCGCAGCGCTCCCAGCGCCTCGTTGACCACGCGCGCCTTGTCCGCACCGAAGAAGACGATGTCGCCATCTTCGGCGCCGACGCGGTCGAGCAGCTCCTCGATCACGTTCTCCATGAACTTGACGATCGGTGACTGCAGCCCCTCGATGCCCTTGGCACGCTCGTTGACCTTGATCCACGCCAGCCCCTTGGCACCGTAGATGCCGACGAACTTGGTGTAGTCGTCGATCACCTTGCGCGACATGCTGGCACCACCCGGCACCTTGAGCGCTGCCACGCGTCCGTCTTCGGCGCTGGCCGGGCCGGAGAAGACTTGGAAGTCGACCTGCTTCATCAGGTCGTCGACGTCGACCAGCATCAGCGGGATACGCAGGTCCGGCTTGTCGGAGCCATAGCGGTCCATGGCCTCGGCCCAGGTCATGCGCGGGAAGGCAGGCAGTTCGACGTCGAGCACGTCCTGGAACAGTTCACGGATCATAGTCTCGGCGATGCCCATGATGTCGTCCTCCTCGATAAAGGAGGCCTCGATGTCGATCTGGGTGAATTCCGGCTGGCGGTCGGCGCGCAGGTCCTCGTCGCGGAAGCACTTGGCGATCTGGTAGTAGCGATCGAAGCCGGCCACCATCAACAGCTGCTTGAACAGCTGCGGCGACTGCGGCAGGGCGAAGAAGCTGCCCGGATGGGTGCGGCTGGGCACCAGGTAGTCGCGCGCGCCCTCGGGGGTGGCGCGGGTCAGGATCGGCGTCTCGATATCGAGGAAGCCCTGCCCCTCGAGGAAGGCCCGCACATGGTGGGAAATGCGCGAGCGTAAACGCAGTTTCTCGATCATCTCGGGGCGGCGAAGGTCAATGTAACGGTGCTTGAGGCGCACCTCTTCGCCGACCTTGCCATGCTCGTCGAGCTGGAACGGCGGCGTGGCCGCGCTGTTCAGCACTTCGACGTCCTTGGCCAGCACCTCGATCATGCCGGTGGGCATCTTGGGGTTCTGGGTGCCTTCGGGGCGCAGCCGCACGCGGCCTGAGATACGCAGCACGTACTCGCTGCGAGCACGGTCGGCAGTGGCGAAAGCCTCGGCGGTATCGGGGTCGACCACCACCTGAGCGATGCCGTCGCGGTCGCGCATGTCGAGGAAGATCACACCCCCGTGGTCACGGCGGCGATGAACCCAGCCGCACAGGGTGACCGTCTGGTCCACCAGGGTCTCGTTGAGCTGGCCGCAATAATGGCTGCGCATGTCGTATCCTGTTTACGTTAAGCGTTGTCGATGGGGTTGTCGGGAGCGAGCACGGTCAGGCCGCCGCACCTTCCTTCGCTGGTGCCTTGCTGTCGCCGCCACCGCCCGATGAGTCGCCGGCCAGGTTCTTCTTGCTGCCGGACTTGAAGTCGGTCTCGTACCAGCCGCCGCCGGCCAGACGGAAGCCCGCGGCGGACACCAGTCGGCCGAGCGCAGGGGCTTCACAGGCGGGGCAATCGGTCAGGGAGCGGCACTGAGCTTCTGGAGCTTCTCCAGACGATGGCCGCAGGCCTTGCACTGGTATTCATAGATGGGCATGGTTCAATTCACTCCTGATTCGACAGCGCGCAACCAACGGCGATATAGGGTCAAGCGGCGCGCTTTCCAAGCCTGCCGTGAAAGCCGGCTAGTATAACTCGCCTGACAGGGCCTGTCCCGGCCTTGCCCAGGTCAACCAACACAAGGAATCCAGCATGAAAGCCGTGTTACTCGACGCCGCCAGCCTGGGCCCTGACATCGATCTCGTCGCACTGCGTGAACAGGTCGATACGCTAGACGTGCACGCGACCAGCACCACCGAGCAAAGCCGCGAACGCTTGGCCGGGGCCGAAGTCGCCATCGTCAACAAGGTAGTACTCGATGCGGCCACGCTGGAAGCACTGCCCGAGCTCAAGCTGATCTGCGTGCTTGCCACCGGCACCAACAACATCGATATGGCCACCGCCAATCGGCTCGGCATCGCGGTGCGTAACGTCACGGCCTACGGCACGGCCAGCGTGGCCCAGCACAGCCTGATGCTGGTCCTGGCGCTGGCCAATCGGCTGCCGCTCTATCAGCGTGACGTGGCGGCCGGGCGCTGGAATGAAAGCCCTTTCTTCTGCCTGATGGAGCACGGCACTCTGCAGCTGGAGGGCAAGCGCCTGGTCATCGTCGGCCAGGGCGAGCTTGGCCGGCGCGTCGCCGCCCTGGCCGAGGCCTTCGGCATGCAGGTGACCTTCGCCGCTCGGCCCGGTAACGAAGCCAACGACAGCCGTCCGGGGCTCGCCGCACTGGCACCTGAAGCTGACGTCATCTCTCTGCACTGCCCCTCACCGAGGCCACACGCCACCTGGTCGATGCCGCCCTGCTCGCCTCGCTCAAGCCAGGTGCCCTGCTGGTCAACTGCGCCCGGGGCGGCATCATTGACGAAGAGGCGGCGCTGGCGGCGCTGCGTGCCGGGCGCCTGGGAGGCCTCGGTGTGGACGTGCTGCCGGTGGAACCGCCTCGTGACGGCCACCCGCTGCTCGATGCCCTGAGCGAACCGCTCAATTTGATCGTCACCCCGCACAACGCCTGGATCACCCCGGAAGCCCGTCAGCGGATCGTGATGTTGACAGGCGAGAACCTGCGCCAATGGAAGGCCGAACAGAACGGAGCCTGACCATGCTGCACAACCTGGGCTCGATCAACCTCGACCACATCTATCGGGTACCTCACCTGGTGCACCCCGGCGAGACGCTGGCCAGCCATGGCTACCGGGTCGGTCTCGGCGGCAAAGGGGCCAACCAGTCGCTGGCCATGGCCCTGGCCGGCGGCCAGGTCTGTCACTGGGGGCGGCTGGGGCGGCACGACGCCTGGGCCCGCGATCGCCTGGCCCGCGCCGGGGTTGACGTCAACCACGTCGAGCTGGTCGACGAGCCCAGCGGGCACGCCATCATTCAGGTCGACGACCAAGGCGAGAACGCCATCCTGCTGTACCCCGGGGCCAACCACGGCTTTACCCGCCGCCACCATGTGGCACTATGTCGAGGCAGCTCGCCCCGGTGACTGGCTGCTGGTGCAGAACGAGTGCAACGCCCTGCCCGAGCTGCTCGATGGCGCGCACCGCCACGGCCTCGCCATCGCCTTCAATCCCGCCCCCATGACCGATAGGGTGCTGACGCTGCCGCTGGAAACCTGCCGCCTGCTGTTCGTCAACCGAGGCGAAGCCGCCTGGTTGACCGGGCTGCCGGAGTCGAGCGACGCCCAGGCACTGCTTTACGGACTGCACCAACGCCTGCCGGAAACAGCCACGGTGCTGACGCTGGGCCATGAAGGGGCCTGGTACCAGGCAGGCGATGAGCGCCATTTCCAGCCTGCCCTGCCGGTCGAGGCGATCGACACCACCGGCGCCGGCGATACCTTCATCGGTTATTTCCTGGCGGCGCTACAGGAACAGCGCCGCATCCCTGAGTGCCTAATGCTGGCCGCCCATGCTGCCGCTCTCGGCGTGCAGCAACCCGGTGCCGCCGACAGCATTCCTTCGCGCGACGAGGTCGAGCGATATCTCACCGGTTCACAGAGCGCCTGACACCCACAAGGAGGCCACGTGTCACATCCGATCATCTTCGATACCGACCCTGGCGTCGACGACGCCCAGGCCATCGCCATCGCCCTACGCCACCCCGACATCGAGCTGCTGGGGCTGACCACTACCTACGGCAATGTCGACGTCGAGACCGCCACGCATAATGCGCTGCTGCTGTGCGAGCTGGCCGGTCGCGGCGATGTTCCCGTGGCCCAGGGTGCCGCGGGCCCCATGGTCAAGCCACGCCACCCGGCGCCGGCACACATCCACGGTGCCAACGGCCTGGGTGACATCGAATTGCCTGAAATGAAGGGAAAGAAGGATTCGCGCAGCGCCGCCCAGTTCATCGTCGACACCGTCAATGGCCGGCCAGGCGAGGTGATGCTGGTATCCGTGGGGCCAGTGGGCAACCTGGCCGCCGCCCTGCAGCTCGATCCCCAGCTCACCGAGAAGGTCAAGGGCGTGGTGGTCATGGGGGGCTCGATTCGCGAGGGCGGGAACGTCACGCCGGTGGCCGAGGCCAACATGTTCAACGACCCCCACGCCGCCCAGCGGGTGCTCACCGCCGGCTGGCCGCTGACCCTAGTGGGGCTCGACGTGACCCATCGCTGCGTGCTGACGCCGGCCCACATGCAGCGCATCGAGGCGGGTCAGGGTGAGCTGGGCAGAGTGCTGGCCGGCAGCTATGCGTTCTACCGCGACTTCTACCGCGAATTCCTCGGTATCGACGGCTGTTGCCCCCACGACAGCTGCGCGCTGGCGTGGCTGCTGCGCCCGGAGCTGTTCACCTCCGCCCCGGGGCATTTGGCGGTCGTTACCGAAGGGGCTGCCGAAGGTCAGACCATCTTCGCCCCGGAGGGCCGTGGCTTCATTCAGCCCCGCTGGTCGCAGACTCCCTGGCGGAAGTCTGTCTCGAAGTGGACGGCGAGGCAGTTGTGGAATGGATCGCCGATACGTTGGGTTAAGGCGTTACAAGCAGACGAAACTGTCCGGTTCGCGGTGCTCGATCGCCTCGAGCTCGACATGCGTCACCCTGGCGTTCGGCGGACCTTGCCACAACCAGCTGGCGACCTGGTTGACCGCCTCGCCATTGCCGCACAGCAGCACCTCGACCTGCCCGTCGGGGAGATTCTTGGCGTAGCCGGTCAGGCCGTGCTGGAGCGCCTGCTCCTGCACGGCGCGGCGATACCAAACCCCCTGCACCTTGCCGGCCACCCGGGCCTTTACACAGCATCGGCTCATCTCGATTCACTCCCGGTCGGTTCTTCGATCACCAGTTCTTGCCGAACGAGAACCGCACTGTTGCGCGGTATCACCCGACGTCCTCTCGCCAGCATGTGACTGCGCGTAAACGCCGCTCCGAACAGCAGGATCAGCGAACTGTAATAGACCCACAGCAGGATCATCACCACCGAACCTGCCGCGCCATAGGTGGATGCGGTGGCCGTATAGGCCAGATACGAAGCGATGGCACTGCGCCCCACCGCAAACAGCAGCGCCGTGACTACCGCACCCAGCAGCACGTCACGCCAGCCTAGCACCACGTCAGGCAGAACCTTGAAGATGGTGGCAAACAAGGCGGTGATGACCGCCAGTGAGACGACGAATTCAGCCCCTGCCGTGAGCGGACCGGCCAGCGGCACCGCCGTGCTCGCCACCTGCAGCATGGCGCGCAGCATGATGCCGACCACCAGTGAAACCAGCAGGATGAAGCCGATGGCGAGCACCACGGTAAGTGACAGGATGCGCTGCTTGAGGAATACCAGCATGCTGTTGCGACTAGGCTTGGCCGTCACACCCCACATGGTGTTCAACGAGAACTGCATTTGGGCAAAGACGGTGGTGGCGCCGACCAGCAGACCCCTACCCCGAGCAGCGTCGGCAGCAGTCCCGACTCCTCGATGCGCGAGGCCGCCACGGCCTGCTCCACCATGCGCGCTGCCTCTTCGCCTACGGTGCCCTGCAACTGGGCCACGATCTGCCCTTGGGCGGCATCCTCGCCGAAGACCACGCCAATCACGGCCACGGCGATGATCACGGTCGGGGCCAGGGAAAAAGCGTGTAGAAGGCCAGCGAACCGGCATAGCTGAAGGCGTTGCGCTCCAGCCACAGGTTGACCGCCTCCTTGATCGCACGCCACCACAGCATGAACGAAATCCGTTCCACGACATCTCCTTGTTTGCCGTCATGCGTTACAGCATATCCGATCGATGCCGACCTGTCGGCCTGGCCGGCTCACGTTGCAGCGTCACGGACGAGACCACCATAATAAGGCCCGAGCCGCCCATGAAGGAGTTCCGATGCGTGTTTCCGACTATCAGTTCGACTGTCTTGTTTTCATCGGGCGCTTTCAACCACCGCACCTAGGGCACCTGGCGGTCATCAACGAGGCTCTGCGCCACGCCCGGCAAGTCATCGTTCTGGTCGGTTCCGCCTGGCAGGCCCGCTCGCTGCGCAACCCCTGGCATTTTCTTGAACGCCAGGCGCTTCTCAGGAGCTGCTTCGACGACGAGGAGAACGGCAGGCTCGATATCGTGCCGCTGCTCGATGCCCTCTATAACGACGATGTCTGGGTGCGCGACGTGCAGCGCAAGGTTCGCGACATTGCCGGCCATCATCATGCCAGGCTGCCGCGCATCGGGCTGATCGGTGCCAGCCGCGGCCAGTCGAGCTATTATCTCTCGCTGTTTCCGCAGTGGGAGTCGGTCAGCGTACCGCTGGTAGAAGGCATCTCGGCCAGTCAGATCCGCGAGCGCCTGTTTCGCTCATCCTCTTCCACCGCCGACTACCTGAGCACCGGTGCCGTCCACGACCTGCCTCCCGGCGTGGTCGAGGCCCTGCGCGAGTTTGCCGACAGCGACGCCCACCGCCAGCTGATGGAAGAGCAGCAACTGCTTGAACAGTACCGCCAGGCCTGGGTCAATGCGCCCTATCCTCCTATCTTCGTCACCGTCAACGCCGTGGTGGTGCAATCAGGCCATGTGCTGCTGGTGCGCCGTACGGCCGCTCCCGGCAAGGGACTGCTGGCACTTCCCGGCGGTTTCATCAGCCCCCATGAGCGGTTGCTCGATGCGTGCCTGCGGGAGCTGCGCGAACGCGTGCGGCTGAAGGTACCGGAGGCGGTGCTAAAGGGCTCGTTGCGCGGGCAGCGGCTGTTCGATGAGCCGCACCGCAGTTGGCGTGGACGGACCTTGGCCGAAGCCTTCTACTTCGCCCTGCGCCCCGACCAGCAGCTGCCGCAGCTTAAGCCGGTCAAGGGCGGCGATCACGCGCGCTGGGTACCGCTGGCCGAACTCGAACCGGACAGCCTGTTCGAGGACCACTTTTTCATCATTCAGAATTTTCTCGGCCTGCCGGCCGATTTCGGCGGGATCTAGCGGCACAAAAAAGTGCTCCAGGGATCGGCGAGCGCCCCAAGCGCAAGGCGCCCGGAGCGCAGGAGATGGAGCATAGGGGGTATATGTGCCGCCTCCAAGCACCGCGAACAAATTCATCGGGAACGAATTTGAACAGCCTTAGCGCAGCGATTGGGCGGTGCAGCCAGCCGTGGCGTGTTTTTCAGGCCTGGAGGAAATCCCGGGGCAGCTTCATCATCTGCCGCCACAGCTTCTCAACGCCTGGCTTATGCACCAATGAGCAGCGGTAGAGGCGGATCTCCAGCGGCACATCCCACTTCTCGTCACCGGCGCGTACCAGCTTGCCGCTCCTGAGCTCATCGCGGACACAGAAGTCGGGAATCCACGCGAGCCCGACCCCTGCAGCACCATGCCTTTAAGCCCCTCGGCCATGGCGGTCTCGTAGACCGTGCGCAGGCGCAGGCGCAGCGGTTCGTTCTTCAGCAGCATGCGCACGCTGCGCCCGAGGAAGGCGCCCTGGGTGTAGGCCAGATAGGGAATGGTGTCCTTGCTTTCCAGGCTGAAGCGGGGCTTGCCCTTGGCATCAGGGACGCTGACCGGCAGCATCTTGACCTGCCCGATGGAGAACGAGGGAAAGACCTCACCATCGAGCTGCATCGTGGCGTAGGGGTCGTGGTAGGCCAGCATCAGGTCGCAGTTACCCTCACGCAGCACGTGGATCGCCTCGCCGACGTTCATGGCCACGAGCCGAGTGGGCAGCTCGCCCAGGCCTTCCTGCAGGCGCGATATCCACTCGGGATAGAAGCTGAGTGCCAGCGAATGCGCCGCCACGATGTCCAGCGCCTCACGAGCCATGGAGACGCCACGCAAATGCCCCAGGCACTCGTTAAGCTGCTCCACCAGATTGCGTGCCGTCACCAGGAACAGCTGCCCTTCTGGGGTCAGGTTGATGGGTGTGGTCGAGCGGTCCACCAGAGTGACACCGACGGCCTGCTCGAGGGCACGGATACGGCGACTGAACGCCGGCTGGGTCACATGGCGCTGCCGTGCAGAGGCGGAAAAGCTGCGGGTGTTGGCCAGCGCCACGAAATCTTCCAGCCATTTTGTCTCGAGATTCACCGTGACTCCCGCCGCAGAGAAAAGATTGAGAATGCCGATACGTACTTGTGTCGACAGGGTTCTTTATCCAACAGGCCACTAATGTAACCCAGCCCCTGGCGAACCCAAGAGCGCATGATCACTGGATGGGGGCGGTCAGATAGGCCGCTCGCGACACCAGTTTCTGCCACAGCGGGCGGTTCTGCATCTCGTCGAAACCGATCCGGCGGCAGTCGGCAAAATCACGCTCCAGCATCAGTCGTACCTGCGCGGCAAAGCGTCGGTCGGGGATGAAGGCAGTGATCTCGAAATTCAGGCGAAACGAGCGGTTGTCGAGATTCACCGTACCCACCGCCGCCGCCGAATCGTCGATCAGTATCACCTTCTGATGTAAGAAGCCGGGCTGGTAGCGATAGACCTTGACCCCGGCTCGCACCATGTCGGGCAGGAACGAGAAGGCCGAAAGGTAGATCAGCAGGTGATCGGGACGCTCCGGCATCATGATGCGCACGTCTACGCCCCGCATGGCCGCCAGGCGCAAGGCATCCTGCACACCCTGGTCCGGAACAAAATAGGGGCTCGTGACCCAAAGCCGCTCATGGGCGCTGTGGATGGCATGCTGCACCAGCAGGCTGGCCGTC
Source organism: Halomonas sp. E19 (assembly GCF_052439355.1). Taxonomy (NCBI): domain Bacteria; kingdom Pseudomonadati; phylum Pseudomonadota; class Gammaproteobacteria; order Oceanospirillales; family Halomonadaceae; genus Halomonas; species Halomonas sp. E19. The sequence goes on from NZ_JBNFWU010000001.1 coordinate 1,460,891, forward strand.
TCCTGCCGATCGGCAGGGCCAGAGGGCACGATCACCACGTTCTGACACTCTTCACAGTCGGTGCGTGGCTCCCAGGCCAAGTTGATCACCTCGCCGGTGGCCCAGTGCCAGTCCTCCCAGAAGGCTTCCTGCAGGCCCAGCACGCTGGGCCCGGTAAGCTTGAGATGCGTATCCCGCCAAGGCCCGTGGCGCGGATGCTGCCCCAGGTACTCGATGCCGACATTGAAGCCACCAAGCCAACCCTGGCGGCCATCCACCACCTGGATCTTGCGATGATTGCGGAAGTTGAGCTGGAAACGATGCTTGAATCCCCGCGATGAACGAAACGGGCTCACCTCTACCCCGCCTTCCGATAGCTCACGCAGGTAACCCTCGGAGAGCTTGCGGCTGCCAACCTCATCGAACAGGAAGTAGACCCGTACGCCTCGGTCAGCGGCACGCAGCAGACGCTCCTTTAGCCGGTGCCCCAGGGCGTCGTGGCGAACGATGAAAAATTGTACAAGGACGTAATCCTCGGCTGCATCGATACCGGCAAAGAGACTGTCGAAGGTCTCCTGCCCATCGATCAGCAGCTCGGCCTGGTTGCCGCTGGTCAACGGCATCATGGCAAGCTGCTCCACGGCGCGAATATCAGGATTGCGCGGATCCGCAAGGAACGGCTCCAGACGTTCGCGATAGCGCGCCAGGATGCGCCGTAGCACGGTATCCCGCTCGCCGCGGGCGGAGACATAGCCGTAGAAGCGCGGCCGACCGAAGATCCAGTAGGCCGGCACGGCCAGGTAGGGAAAGGTCACGAGAGAGATGATCCAGGCAACGGCGCCCTGTGAGGTACGGCTGGAGAGCAGCGCCAGGATCGCCGACAGGATTCCCAGTAGATGGATCAGGAAAATCGCGAGGCCGAAAAGCCAGGATGCCATGACATCTCCCTGAAAAACAGCACACTGCAGCATACCCCAGACGGCAGCGGCCCCGCCAGTTGGCGGGGCCGCGGAGCCGTCGAGGCGAGATCAGGCCCGCTCGGCGATGATTTCCTTCCACTTGGCGGGGCCTGTCTGGTGTACCGAGGCGCCCTGGCTGTCGACCGCCACGGTGACCGGCATGTCCTCGACCTCGAACTCGTAGATCGCTTCCATGCCCAGGTCGGCGAAGCCCACCACGCGGGACTTCTTGATCGCCTGTGCCACCAGGTAGGCGGAGCCGCCCACGGCCATCAGGTAGACCGCCTTGTTGTCGCGGATCGCCTCGATGGCGGCCGGGCCGCGCTCGGCCTTGCCCACCATGCCCAGCAGGCCGGTCTCTTCCAGCATGGTGCGGGTGAACTTGTCCATACGCGTGGCGGTAGTCGGGCCCGCCGGACCTACCACCTCGTCGCCCACCGGATCCACCGGCCCGACGTAGTAGATGAAGCGACCTTTCATGTCGACTGGCAGTTCTTCGCCCTTGGCAAGCATGTCGACCATGCGCTTGTGGGCGGCATCGCGTCCGGTGAGCAGCTTGCCGTTGAGCAGCAGGGTATCGCCCGGCTGCCAGGTCTGCACTTCTTCCGGGGTGACCGTATCTAGGTTAACGCGCTTGACGTTGTCACCCGCCTCGCGGGTGATCTCCGGCCAGTCTTCCAGCTTGGGCACCGGCAGTGCCGCCGGGCCGGAGCCGTCCAGGGTGAAGTGCGCATGACGGGTGGCCGCGCAGTTGGGGATGATCGCCACCGGCTTGTTGGCGGCGTGGGTCGGGTAGTCCTTGACCTTGATGTCGAGCACCGTGGTCAGGCCGCCCAGGCCCTGGGCGCCGATACCGCTCTTGTTGACCTTGTCGAACAGCTCCAGACGCAGCTCCTCGGCACGGTTGGACGCGCCGCGCGCCTGCAGCTCCTGGATGTCGATGGGATCGAGCAGCGCCTCCTTGGCGATCTCCATGGCCTTCTCGGCGGTACCGCCGATGCCGATGCCGAGCATGCCGGGCGGACACCAGCCGGCGCCCATCTTGGGCAGCTGCTCGAGCACCCAGTCGACCACGCTGTCCGACGGGTTGAGCATGGCGAACTTGGACTTCGCCTCGCTGCCGCCACCCTTGGCCGCCACGTGGACCTCGACTTTGTCGCCGGGCACGATCTTGTGATGGATGATCGCCGGCGTGTTGTCGCCGGTGTTCTTGCGGGCGCCGTCCGGATCGGCCAGCACCGAGGCGCGCAGCACGTTGTCGGGCAACTGGTAGGCACGACGTACGCCCTCGTTGATCATGTCGTCGAGGCTCATCTCGGCGTCCCAGCGCACGTTCATGCCCACATGCACGAACACGGTGACGATGCCGGTGTCCTGACAGATCGGACGGTGGCCCATGGCGCACATGCGCGAGTTGATCAGAATCTGGGCGATGGCGTCCTTGGCCGCCGGGTTCTCCTCCCGCTCGTACGCCGCCGCCATGGCGTCGATGAAATCCTTGGGATGGTAGTAGGAGATGTACTGCAGGGCGTCGGCGACGCTCTGGATCAGATCGTCCTGGCGGATCACGGTCATGTGCAAGGAACTCCTCGGCAGTGTCGGCATGCCCGCTTCTGGATTCGCAAGCGCGAAGCGGCGGGCTCGAACGGTGGCGAATTATACCGTATCGCATCGTTGTCGACAGGGTTGTGCCGCCAAGGTCGTAGCTCTTCGTGTTTTAAATAAAAGGTAACGGTATAATGACTCTATGTGGGTTTGTCGCCACGGTTCTCCGCCTCTACGCTTGCAGTTAGCCCGTTCATGGACTCGACACCGCCTCGATCAAAGGAGCGATCATGCAACCCACCGTGTCTGATTTTATCATCTCCCGCTTGCGCGAATGGGGTGTGGAGCGGCTGTACGGCTACTCAGGCGACGGCATCAACGGTGTGATGTCCGCCCTGCGCCGCGCCGACGGCAATCCCCGCCTCATCCAGCCCCGCCACGAGGAAGTGGCCGCCTTCTTGGCCTGCGCCCATGCTAAGTTCAGCGACACGGTAGGCGTCTGTGTCGCCACTTCCGGCCCAGGTGCGGTGCACCTGCTCAACGGCCTCTATGATGCGCGCAAGGATCACATGCCCACCGTGGCCATCGTCGGCCAGCAGGCCCGCAAGAGCCTCGGGACCGACTACCAGCAGGAGCTGGACCTGATGGCGCTGTTCAAGGACGTCGCCAGCGAGTACGTGCAGATGGTCACCGAGCCAGCCCAGGCCCGCCACGTCATCGACCAGGCCATGCGCATCGCCACTGCCCGTCGCACCGTGACCTGCGTGATCCTGCCCAATGATGTGCAGGATTTGCCCATGGAGGATCCTCCCATGGAGCATGGCGCGGTGTTCTCCGGAGTCGGCTACCGCTTCCCCAGTCAGGTGCCGGCAACCGCCGACCTGGACACCGCAGCCGAAATCCTGAATTCAGGCAAGAAGGTCGCCATCCTAGCTGGTGCCGGGGTCAAGCATGCGCTTGACGAACTGATCCACGTAGCCGACCTGACCGGCGCCGGTATCGCCAAGGCGATCCTGGCCAAAACCATGGTGCCGGACGACCTGCCCGGCGTGACCGGCGCCATTGGCCTGCTTGGTACCGAGGCCAGCGACAAGATGATGAAGGAGTGCGATACCCTGCTGATGGTCGGCACCCGCTTCCCCTATGTGGAATTCCTGCCGGAGCCCGGCCAGGCACGTGCCGTTCAAATCGACGTGGTACCGGAAGCGCTGGGCATACGCTACCCCACCGAGATCAACCTGCACGGCGACGCTGGGGCCACACTGGCAGCCCTGGCCGAGCGCCTGGAACCAAAGGCCAACGACAAATGGCGCAAGAAGGTGCAGGGCTGGATCGACGACTGGTGGGAGAAGACCGAGGCCCGCGCCGCCACCGAGGCCTCACCGATCAACCCTCAGTTGGTGTTCCAGAGCCTCTCGTCACGGCTACCCGAGAATGTGATGCTCGCCTGCGACGTAGGCAGCGCCACCAAGCTGGTACGCGCGTAACCTGAAGATTCGCCGCGGCATGCTAGGGTCGGTTTCCGGCGGCCTGGCCTCCATGGGCAACGGCGTGCCCTACCTGATCGCCGCCAAGTTCTGCCACCCCAACCGGCCCGCCATCGCGCTAGTGGGTGACGGCGCCATGCAGATGCTCGGCAACAATGCCTTGATCACCCTGGCCAAATACTGGCAGGAGTGGGAAGACCCACGCTGCATCGTGCTGGTGCTCAACAACCACGATCTTAGCCAGGTGACTTGGGAGCAGCGCGTGATGGAGGGCGACCCCAAGTTCGACACCTCGCAGGAGCTGCCTGAGTTTCGCTACGACCAGTATGCCGAGCTGCTCGGCCTCAAGGGCCTGGTCATGCGCGAGCCCGACGACGTCGACCGGGTGTGGAACGAGGCACTCACCTCCGACCGCCCGGTGGTGATCAATGCCTATACCGACGGGGATATCGCGCCCCTGCCGCCGCACGTCGAGTTCGCGCAGGCCAAGAGCTACCTGGCATCTATGTTGAAAGGCGATTCGAGCGGCCTACACAGTGCCAAGCTTTCCGCCAAGCAGATGGGCCGCTCGTTGTTCAAGCGCAAGAACTAGCGGCAGCTTGCTGCCCTGCTCAAGATTTGTAGTTTGGGCAGGGTGAGCACAGCATGAAAGGATAACGGTATATTAACGTACAATTGGCCAAACTCCCTGGCACGTCGGGCAAAGATAGAGCCGACGCGAGGCGACCATCCGTCGCTCGATCGGCGTGCCGCAGGCGTGACAAGGCCTGCCGTCGCGCTCGAACACGGCAAAGCGGCACAGCCGAGGGCTCTCGCCCTGTCGTCGCGCCTTGATCACCCAATCGTTTCGATTGGTGGTACCGGCCTGGTCGTAGGCCTGCCGGGTGACGGCAAGAATGGTTCGCGCCAACCCTTCCAGCCGCTCGTCGCTCAGATCAACGACCCGGGCCGTGGGCGGCAGCCCGGCGAAGAAAAGAATTTCGGAGCGCAGGTAGTTGCCGATGCCGGCGAAAGGTGCCTGATCGAGCAGCAGCCCGCCCAGCCGACGGCGCACGAAGCGCGGCTCGCTCAAACGCGCCACGGCCAGCTCCGGCGTGACCCCGTGGGTCAGCAGGTCGGGGCCGAGACGGGAGAGAAACGGATGCTCGGCGAGCCGCTCGGCCGGCCACAGCGAAACGTCCGAGGCGCTGTAGAGGCTGGCCGAGCGCCCTTCCGCCGTCAGCCGTACGCGCAGCGAGCGCTCGGTATCGGGCTCGCGTTCGGCGTCGTGGAGCTTCCATACGCCGTAGAGCTGGTTGTGGCTGTAGAGCACGCGACCGTCGTCGAAGCGGGTCAGCAACGCCTTGCCCCAGCTGTCCACCGCCGTGACCTCTCGCCCCACCAGCGAGTCGGCCTCAGCGGCCAGTTCGGGGAAGGCGAACCACACGGACTCCAGCCGCCTGCCGGCAAGCTGCTCGTGCAGGCGGTCGGCGGCACGGCGAATCTCAGGGCCTTCGGGCATCGAGTGTTTCCTTAGTATCTTGCCCCGCTCGGGGCTGATCCGCGGGCAGGCCTGCGAGGAGGCGCTGTAAATACTTCCCTGTACGCTACCTTTGCCATCCCTGGCAAAAGACCTCCTCTTCGGCCTGCCCACGGCGCCCCTCGCTCCGTGGTGAGCAGCAGTCAATCAACGATGCCTACCCAAGCGCCAGCTGCCGCTCCTTCAGCTCATGCAGCCGGTCGCGCAGCCTGGCCGCCTCCTCGAACTCCAGGTTCTGGGCCGCCTCGAACATGGCGTCCTCGACACGCGCCACCTCCTTGGCCAGATCGGTCGGCGAGAGCTCGTTGAGGTCGTAGATCGCCGCACCCTCGGCCACCTTGCGCTCGCTGCGCCGCCCTTGCCCTTGCGCCCCGGCGCCTGCGCCGCCTCCATGATGTCGGCCACCGAGCGGGTCACGGTGGTGGGCGTGATGCCGTGCTTCTCGTTGTGGGCGATCTGCTTGGCGCGACGCCGCTCGGTCTCGTCGATGGCGCGACGCATGGAGTCGGTCACCCGGTCGGCGTAGAGGATCGCCTTGCCGTGGGCGTTGCGCGCCGCCCTGCCGATGGTCTGGATCAACGAGCGCTCGTTGCGCAGGAAGCCCTCCTTGTCCGCATCCAGGATCGCCACCAGCGACACCTCTGGGATGTCGAGTCCTTCGCGCAGCAGGTTGATGCCCACCAGCACGTCGAACTTGCCCAGGCGCAGGTCGCGTATGATCTCCACCCGCTCCACCGTGTCGATATCGGAGTGCAGGTAGCGCACCCGCACGTCATGCTCGTCAAGGTATTCGGTGAGGTCTTCGGCCATACGCTTGGTCAGGGTGGTGACCAGCACACGCTCGCCCACTTCGGCGCGTAGGCGGATCTCCGACAGCAGGTCATCGACCTGGGTAGTGGCCGGTCGCACTTCGATTTCGGGGTCAACCAGGCCGGTGGGGCGCACCACCTGCTCCACCACCTGGCCGGCGTGCTTGGCCTCGTAGGGGCCAGGTGTGGCCGAGACGAAGATCGTCTGCGGGCAGATGGCCTCCCACTCCTCGAAGGTCATCGGACGGTTGTCCAGCGCCGAGGGCAGGCGGAAACCGTATTCGACCAGCGTCTCCTTGCGCGAGCGGTCGCCTTTGTACATCCCCCGACCTGGGGAACGCTAACGTGTGACTCGTCGATGAACACCAGCGCATCGGACGGCAGGTAATCGAAGAAGGTGGGCGGCGGCTCGCCGGGTGCACGCCCCGAAAGATAGCGCGAGTAGTTCTCGATGCCGTTGCAATAGCCCAGCTCGTTCATCATCTCCAGATCATAGAGCGTGCGTTGCTCGAGTCGCTGGGCCTCCACCAGGCGGTCGTTCTTGCGCAGCCATTCGAGACGCTCGACCAGCTCGACTTTGATCGCCTCGGCGGCGGAGAGGATCGTCTCACGCGGCGTTACGTAGTGGCTCTTAGGATAGATTGTCATGCGCGGCACCTCGCCGCGGGTTTCGCCAGTGAGCGGATCGAACAGGCGGATCGAGTCGATCTCGTCGCCGAACAGCTCCACCCGTACCGCCTCCTCGTCGGAGTCGGCCGGATAGATGTCGATCACGTCACCGCGCACCCGGTAGGTAGCGCGCTTGAAGTCCATGTCATTGCGGGTGTATTGCAACTCCGCCAGGCGGCGCAGGAAGCTGCGCTGGTCGATCAGCTCGCCGCGAGTGAAGTGCAGGCGCATCTTCAGGTACTGGTCAGGATCGCCCAGGCCGTAGATCGCCGATACCGAGACCACGATCAGCGCATCGCGCCGCTCGAGCAGTGCCTTGGTCGCCGAGAGCCGCATCTGCTCGATGTGCTCGTTGATCGAGGCGTCCTTCTCGATGAAGGTGTCCGACGAGGGGACGTACGCCTCCGGCTGGTAGTAGTCGTAATAGGAGACGAAATACTCGATGGCGTTGTCGGGGAAGAACGACTTGAACTCGCCATAGAGCTGGGCGGCCAGGGTCTTGTTGGGCGCCATGACGATGGTGGGGCGCTGCAGCCGCTCCACCACGTTGGCCATGGTGAAGGTCTTGCCCGAGCCGGTCACGCCGAGCAGGGTCTGATGGGCCAGGCCCGCCTCCAGCCCCGTCACCAGGCCTTCGATGGCGGCAGGCTGGTCACCGGCGGGCTTGAACTTGGCATTCAGGCGAAACGGTTTGCTCATCTTGGCTCCGGCAACGCGCCGGGCGCCTCATGGCGCCCGGCAAGGATCATCTCCAGGCGGCTCGGGGCCGGCGGTGCAATGCGCCCCGCTCAGGCCTCGACCACATCGGCACTACGCGTGGTGACCTCCACGGTGGCACTGGTCATCAGGCGGTGAATCGGACACTTGTGGCTGATCTCCTCGAGCCGGGCACGCTGCTCGGCATCCTCGATGCCGTGGAAGGTCATCACCACTTCGAGTCGATAGATGCCCTTCTGTTCCTCGCTGTCGTCACGATTGACGGTAACGCTGATGCCTTCGAGGGGCCATTTCTTGCGCTGGGCGTACATCTGCGCAGTGATCGCCTTGCAAGCCCCGAGCGAGAGATCGAAAAAGTCGTGGGGGTCCGAGCACTGCCCTCGCCGCCGTAGGCCTTGGGCACATCGACGTAGAGATCCTCGAACCCTTCGATCTGCACCTGCTGGCGAAAAATCCGGTTGCGCTCACTGACAATCTGGATGGTCTGTTTCATTCTGCGTAATTCCGCTATTTGACGACGATGGGAAGGCCCAGGGATTCGATGGCACGCCGCAGCGTCTCGCGGCTGGCCCGGCCTTCGACGTCGGCTCCATGGCGACCTACCTCAGCACTCTCGACGCCATCCACCATCATCAGGGCTTCGGTGATACGATTGATCTGTTCGGCGTTTTCCACCCCTGTGAAGCTCAGCGACACCTGTGCCATGGACGACTCCCGTTCCTAAGCATAACGAAAGAACAGTCTAACATGGCTACTAGGGAGCGGCAGCCGCTTGCAATGTCGCAGCACCGGCCGCATACCTTGAATACCCACCCCTGAACACGACCTGGAGCCACAGGCAATGAGTGACTGGATGACCGCCCTGGGCGGACGGCGAGTGAGCGACGAACGCGTGGAGTTCGACACCCCCGACCCGGCTAGAGCCGCCCTGGAAGGCACCGTGACCAGCCCGCTGGTCCACCTCGCCATGCTTGACGTGGCCGGCGCGGGCGCCGCCAAGCTGCTGCAGGGGCAAACCAGCGCACAGGTCGAACTGGCTGACGGCCACTTTGCACCGCTGACCAGCTTCTGCACCGCCAAGGGGCGCATGCTGGCCAATGCCCAGCTGCTGCGCATCACCCCCGAACGCTACCGGCTGATCCTTCACCGCGGCCTGGCACAGCCGCTGCGCCAGCATCTGGCGAAGTTTGCCCCGTTCTACAAGTGCGAACTGCAGGTGCGTGACGACCTCGCGCTGGTGGGGCTGATCGGCCGAGAGGCCCAGGCGCTGGCGGAGGTGCGCTGCGACCTGGTTCCCCCGGACTCTGGCACCAGGCGGGCGATGAAACCTTGCAGCTGCTTGCCCACCCGGGGCCCCAGCCGCGGCTGCTGATCTGCCTGCCCGAGGCGCAGGCAGCAGCGCTGGTCGCCCAACTGGCCGCACAGGCTCCGCTGGTGGGCAATGCGGTGTGGTGCCTGCAGGACATCCAGGCGGGACTCGCCTGGCTGACGCCGGCGCATCAGGATGCCCTGCTGCCGCAGATGATCAACTGGGAGGCGCTGGGCGGGGTGAGCTTCAAGAAGGGCTGCTATACCGGGCAAGAGGTGGTAGCCAGAGCGCATTTCCGCGGCCAGGTGAAGAAGCGCCTGTCGCGCGCCCAACTGGAGGGGAGCAAGTGCCGCCCCTGGGCGCCAGCGTGCTCGATGCAGAGGGCAAGAGCGCCGGCGAGGTAGTGGCCGCCGAGCTTGACGCCTACGGCCAGGCCGAGATCCTGGCGGTGCTGAGCACCCGCGACCATGCCGAACCGCTCAGGGTCGAAGGGCAGCCAGCCAAGCTATTGAAGCTTCCCTACTCCATCGAACGCGTCGACCCTGAGAGCCTGGCCCAGCGGGCCGGCTAGGCGAGCCCGAAGATTCGCTTGGCGGTTGCCGTACTCTGCGCGGCAATCGCCTCGGTCGAGACATTCCGCAGCTTGGCCACCATATCGCATACCTGGTCGATGCGGACCGGCTCGTTGCGTCGGCCCTGGTAGCCGCACAGTGGCATGTCGGGGCTGTCGGTTTCCAGCACGAAGCCATCCTCTGGCAGGCTCTTCACGGCGCGCCACAGGCGCTGCGCCCGCTCATAGGTCACCGCCCCGCCCAGTCCCACCACGAACCCCAGGTCGAGAAACTTCCAGGCCTGGTCCGGCGAGCCGGCAAAAGCATGTATCAGGCCGCCGGCCGGCAGGTCGAGCTCACGCAGCCGCTTGGACACCTTGTCGTTGGCATGCACGCAGTGGATGACCACCGGCAGCTGGCGCGTCTTGGCCAGCCGCAGCTGGGCATTGAACAGCTCCCACTGGGCCTCCAGCGTCTCCTCGAAACGGGCATCGATACCGCACTCGCCTACCCCCTTCACCTCGGGGTGGGCGTCGAGCGCCTGGGCGAGCGCCTCCACGTCCTCCTCGCCATGTTCGCCGATGAAACAGGGATGCAGGCCCAGGCTGATGCTGACGTCGGGCCGCTCGCCCAGTGCCAGCACGTTTGGCCAGCGCTTGCGCGTGGTGCCGGGCACCATGAAGTGGCCCACCCCGGCGGCCCTGGCCCTCTTGAACATCGCCTCACGGTCGGCGTCGAAGTCGGGAAAGTCCAGGTGACAGTGGGCATCGATCAACATGGCGCCTCCATGGCTAGCTATCAGTGCTCCCGGGTCGCGGCAAAGCGGATCTCGGGCCAGCGTTCCTGAGTCATCTGCAGATTGACCCTCGTGGGGGCAATGTAGGTCAGGTAGCCACCGCCATCCAGCGCCAGGTTGGCGCTCGCCTTGCGCTTGAATTCCTCTAGCTTCTTGGCATCGTCGCTGTAGATCCAGCGGGCGGTCTGCACGTTGACCGGCTGGTAGACGCAGTCGACCTTGTACTCTTCCTTGAGCCGGTGGGCGACTACGTCAAACTGCAGGGTACCCACGGCGCCCAGGATCAGGTCGTTGTTGTCCAACGGCTGGAACAGCTGGGTGGCCCCCTCCTCGGAGAGCTGCTGCAAGCCTTTCTGCAGCGCCTTGAGCTTCAGCGGATCCTTGAGCTGCACGCGCTTGAACAGCTCCGGGGCGAAGTGGGGAATGCCGGTGAAGCGCATCTCCTCACCCATGGTGAAAGTATCGCCGATCTGGATGGTACCGTGGTTGTGCAGACCAATGATGTCGCCTGGCCAGGCCTCCTCAACGTGGGCGCGGTCGGCGGCCATGAAGGTCAGAGCGTCGGCGATCTTGACGTCCTTGCCGATGCGCACATGACGCATCTTCATGTTTTTCTCGTACTTGCCCGAACAGACGCGCAGGAAGGCGATGCGATCGCGGTGCTTGGGGTCCATGTTGGCCTGTATCTTGAACACGAAGCCGGTGAAGCGGCTGTCGCCAGCCTCGACGGAGCGGGTATCGGTCTCGCGGGGCTGCGGCGGCGGCGCGTATTCAACGAAGCCATCCAGCATCTCGCGCACGCCGAAGTTGCCCATGGCGGTACCGAAATAGACCGGGGTCAGCTCGCCGCGCCGGTAGGCATCGAGATCGAACTCATGCGAGGCACCACGCACCAGCTCGACCTCCATGCGCAGCTCCTCGGCCGCCTCCGCACCGAGCACTGCATCGACTTCGGGGCTGTCGAGCCCCTGGATGCGCTTGTCATCGGGAATGCGGTTGCCCTGCCCCTGGGTATAGAGATGAATCACATCGTTGTAGAGGTGGTAGACGCCCTTGAAATGACGCCCCATGCCGATCGGCCAGGTCATCGGCGCACACTGGATGTTGAGCACCGTTTCGACTTCGTCCATTACCTCGATAGGGTCGCGGATGTCGCGGTCCATCTTGTTGACGAAGGTGAGAATGGGCGTGGTGCGCAGACGACACACCTCCATCAGCTTGATGGTGCGATCCTCGACGCCCTTGGCACCGTCGATCACCATCAGCGCGGAGTCGACTGCCGTCAGGGTACGGTAGGTGTCCTCGGAGAAGTCCTCGTGGCCCGGCGTGTCGAGCAGGTTGACGATGCGCCCGCCATAGGGAAACTGCATCACCGAGGTGGTCACCGAGATGCCGCGCTCCTGCTCCATCTTCATCCAGTCGGAGGTGGCGTGGCGGTCGTTGCGCTTGCTCTTCACCGACCCGGCAAGCTGGATCGCATTTCCGAACAGCAGCATCTTCTCGGTGATGGTGGTTTTGCCCGCATCGGGGTGCGAGATGATCGCGAAGGTTCTACGCAGCCCGACTTCCCGGGCTAGGTCGGCATCAGACATCAGGGTAAGATTCGTCGTCATGGCACCGGTCATCGGTGCGTGGGTGTCAAGTGCCCGCATTCTACGGCTTTGCCCGACCGAGGTGTAGGGCAAGTCTCGCCCAAGGTGGCAAACGGCACGCCACGACCCCGTGTCACGGTATCATGGGCAACGCCCTGCCTGGAGTCGTCATGCCTTCCGCCCCCTTTGCCGCTGCCCCTCTCCACGCCCAGCCACAACCTGATCCGTCTGACGATCATTCGTGGCATCACCTGGATGGGGTTTCTTGCCGCCGTCATCATCGGGATCGAATGGCTGGATTTCCAGCTTGAAGTGCTGCCGGTGATCGGCGTGATCGCCAGCATGGGGCTATTGAACCTGTTCACCTGGTGGCGCCTGGATCGACAGTGGGCCGTACGTCACAGCGAGTATGTCGTTCATCTGCTGGCCGATATCGCGGCGCTGACGGTGTTGTTCTATTTCACCGGCGGCTCCACCAATCCCTTCATCAACTACTACCTGGTGCCGGTCACCATCGCTGCAGCCACCCTGCCCTGGCGCCATGCCTGGTTCATCGCCTCGGCCGCCATGGCCGCCTATACCCTGCTGATGCTGGACTACCGGCCGGTGCCCCAGCTTGACCATCACGGCGGCGACGTGAATCTGCACGTGGTCGGCATGTGGCTCAACTTCGCCCTCTCCGCCGGCCTGGTGGCTTATTTCATCGTCAAGATGGCCAACGCCCTGCGCAGCCGAGAGCAGGCCCTGTCGCAGACCCGCGAAGCGGCGTTGCGCAACGAGCAGATCGTGGCCGTAGCCACCCAGGCCGCCGGTACCGCCCATGAGCTGGGCACGCCGCTGTCGACCATGGCCGTACTGCTCAGTGACATGCGCGAGGATGCGCATGGCAACGCCCAGTTGGTAAAGGACATCGACCTGCTGCGCCAGCAGGTCGATGTGTGCAAGACGAGGCTGCGCGACCTGGTGCGCAGCGCCGAAAGGCAGCGCCTGTCCAACCCCGAGGCGTGCGATGCCCGCGACTGGCTGACGGGCGTGATCCAGCGCTGGCTGGTGCTGCGTCCGGACGTCAGCCATGTAGTGGATATCGCCTCGCAGCAGGGCACGCCTTGGCTCAAGGTCGACGCCACCCTGGACCAGGCCATCACCAACCTGCTCAACAATGCCGCCGACGCCAATCCGGACAACATCCAGATCCGGCTGGACTGGAACGCCGAGGAAGTGGTCATCGACATTCGTGACCACGGCCCCGGCGTGGCGCTGGAGATTGCCGATCGCCTTGGCGAAACTTTCGTCTCGACCAAGAGCAAGGGGCTAGGGATTGGACTGTTCTTGACCCACGCCACCATCAACCGCTTCGGAGGTGTGGTAAGCCTATATAACCACCCGGACGGAGGGACACTGACCGAAGTGATCCTGCCGCTCGGAGACACATAACACATCATTGAAGCTTGAAAAATTATAGAAGCAAGTCATGAGCGATGCGACGAGGATGCCATGCAAGACGCTGAAACCCGGCTGTTAATAGTCGACGACGACGAAATGTTCTGCCACGTGCTGTCACGCGCCATGGCAAGGCGCGGCTATGACGTGCTGGTGGCCCACGATGCCGATCAGGCCCTTGAGCTAGCGCAGCGCCACCGTCCGGGGCTGGCCACGCTGGATCTCAAGCTCGAGCACAGCTCCGGCCTGAAGCTGCTGCCGGAACTGCTGGCCATCGTGCCGGGCTGTCGCGTCGTGGTGCTGACCGGCTACTCCAGCATCGCCACCGCCGTGGAAGCCATCAAGCTGGGTGCAGTCAACTACCTGTGCAAACCGGCCGACGCCGAGGAGATCCTGGTGGCGCTGGGCCGGGAGGGCGGAGACCCTGATGCTGAAGTCGCCGAGGCCCTGCCCTCCATCAACCGCATCGCCTGGGAGCATATCCAGAAGGTACTGCAGGAGCACGACGGCAACATTTCTGCCACTGCCCGTGCCTTGGGCATGCATCGCCGCACGCTGCAGCGCAAGCTGCAAAAACGCCCGGTGCGGCGCTGATTACTGGGCCGTCCAGCCCAGGTCGATGTTCCAGCTCGAGCCGGTCACCGCACCGGCCGCATCCGACGCCAGGTAGGCAACCAGGCCGGATACCTCTTCCGGCTGGATGAGCCGCTTGACCGCCGCGTTCTTGAGCATGACCTGCTCGACCACCTGCTGCTCGTCCATGCCGTGCAGCCGCGCCTGGTCGGCGATCTGGTTCTCCACCAGCGGCGTCTTGACGTAGGCCGGACAAATGGCATTCACGGTGATGCCCTGCGCCCCACCCTCCAGCGCTGCCGTCTTGGTCAGGCCGATCATGCCGTGCTTGGCACTGATGTAGGCAGACTTGCCCGGTGACGCTACCTGCGCGTGCACCGAGGCGATATTGATGACCCGGCCCCAGCCATTCTGACGCATGGACGGCCATACCGCCTGCGTGAGCAGAAAGGAGCCGTCAGCATCAGGTCGATGATCTGGCGCCACTTGGCCTCGGGGAACTCCTCCAACGGAGCGACATGCTGGATCCCGGCATTGTTGACCAGGATGTCCACCCGGCCGAAGCGCTTGAGCGCCTCCGCTACGGCGGCCTTGCAAGCCTCACCATCGGCCAGGTCGGCCTGGAAGAACGCCGCTCCCACCGCCTCGGCCTTTTCCCTTGCCTGTTCGTTGTAGTCCACCGCCAGCACCTGGTGCCCCATCTCGCGGAATTGGCGAACCACGGCCTCGCCAATGCCACTGGCGGTTCCGGTGACCAGAGCGACGCGAGGCGCAGGATTAGTTGGATTGGTCATCGACACGTTCCTTCTACAAGGCTGAATGAGTGGGCCAAAGCCATATCAGCATAAGCCGCTACTGCACCGCACACCAGCGCCCCGGATCATGCCGGTGGCGCCAGCACCTTGTCCATCAGCCGCTGGGCAAGGCGGCTGGCCTCCTGGAGCGACTCGATATCGCTCAGGTCATCGAGCAGCTCGCAGCGCCAGCACCATTGCGTCGCATCGAGCCGCTCCGCCATGAACGGGTAGCGCCCAGAGGAAGCATGAAATCACACGGCCCCTCTTCGTTCGGCATGGCGGCCGTTGCGTCACCCGGCAGCAGCACCAGCGACAGCGATACCGGGGTCACCAAGGCACCCGCCAGGTAGCGCCCAGGAGCGGTTTCCGCCTCCTCAAGCAGCAGTTCCTGAAAGCACAGCGCATCGCAGGTCAGGCGCGGGTTGTAGTTCGGCGAACCCTTGAAGGCGTCGCTGCGCTCGCGCTGCCAGGCCTTGGCCAGTTGGAAGAGGCGTTGGTATTGGTCGTGTGTCAGGCTCTGCATGGTCGTAACCTCGTGGCGTGGACTGGGGCGCTGCGATCGGTTCGGCAGCCTAGGCGTTGGCTGCTATTCTGGCAATTCCCCTGTGACGAGGAACGCCCATGCTCCCTTTACAGCGACTCGAACTGGCCGTCTCGATCGCCCGGGAAGCCGGAGACGCCATTGCTGAAGCACGACGCCGACAGGTCTTCGGCTCCGCTACAAGCGGGACCATGAGCTGGTTACCGACGTCGACTTCGCTGTCGACACCCTGATCAGTGAACGTCTTGCCGCCAGCCTGCCCGACGAGCCCCGCCTCAGCGAGGAGCTATCGCCGGATCCTCAAGTCATGCGCGATGCCGAGTCGCTGTGGGTCATCGATCCCATCGACGGCACCGTCAATTTCGCCCATGGCCTGCACCACGTGTGCGTTTCGATTGCCTGGGTCAGCGAAGGCAAGGCTCGGCTCGGGGTCGTGCACGCCCCATTTCTCAACGAAACCTACACGGCGCTATGCGGCCAGGGCGCCTGGTGCAACGGCAAGTCGATCCATGCCAGCCGCACGGGCAACATGGCGCGCAGCCTGGTGGGCACCGGCTTCCCCTATCGCCGGGACAGCCGCCCCCTTGATGCGGCGCCTCATGGCAGTGCTGGAACACTGTCAGGATGTCCGCCGTAACGGCTCGGCGGCGCTGGACCTGTGCGATGTGGCGTGCGGGCGCCTCGATGCCTACTACGAAAGCGTCTCGCCTTGGGACTTTGCCGCCGGGCTGCTGATCGCCCGTGAAGCCGGAGCCCGAACGGGACACCTCTACCCCTGTCCCGACGGCATACCGGAAGACTTGTACGGCGAGAACATCCTGGTAGCGAGCCCCGAACTCTTCGATGAAATGAAGGAACTCTTGCGCGCAGCGGACGCCAACGCGCTGCCCTTGTCCTGATCACGAGGGCCTGACACCGCCCGCGATAGCTCACTGCAATGGACCGGCTAGCAGCCTGCTGTTGGAGAGCAAGGCCTGGCTGGGCCACAATAGTGTCGAATTCCACTGGAGACTTGCCATGTTCGTCGTCATCTTCGGTCGCCCCGGCTGCCCCTTCTGTGTTCGCGCCCAGGCCCTCGCCGAGCGCCTGGAAAGCGCCGGTGCCATCGAGGGACATCGCTATGTTGATATCTGGGCGGAAGGCATCAGCAAGGCCGACCTGGAAAAGACCATTGGCAAACCCGTGAGTACCGTGCCACAAGTCTTCGTCGACCAGACGCACGTAGGAGGCTTCACCGAGTTCGATCAGTACGTGAGAGAAAAGGCCCTGCTAGCCTGATCCTGGCCGCTTGGCGTCGAACGGGCAGTGCTCATTCGCCCTGCTTGGTAGGCGCCTTGGCATTCCTCGAGCACCATTGCTCAGGCATCATTCTTCAAGCACTATTCTTCAAGCACTATTCCTAGTACCTCCCCCAAACCATTCGATTCATGCAACTTTCCTCAGGCAACTTCGCTGGGACTCCTCCCTGCGCCTGAGGCGTCCGCCACTGATGACGTGTCGCTCTCCCGTGCAGCGTTCATGCTGCGTTGAACGTCCTGACGCCGTTGAAAGCCGTTTGCCACCACCTCCTATACTGACGCCTAAGTAGGCGCATCAGGACATAAGGACGGCGCGATGCAACGGCAAGAATTCATCCAACAGCTCTGGCTCGACTATATCCACCACCATCCGGATATCGGAGCCCTGCGCCTGTGGCCACTCGAGACGCCGGCGGAATACCTGGTGCTACTCACCCTCAATCGCACACCCTTTGCAGTGGCAGACCTGCTGCCGACGCTAGGGCATCTTGGCTATCGTCCCATGCAGCGCTTTGCCATGGCCGACCGGGGCCTGCTGATCTGCCTGCTGGCACCACCCGACGAAGGCGCCTGGCTGGTGTTGGCCGAGCTACAGCTGGGGGCGCTCTCTCGCGAACCCAGGGAGGCCCTGGCGCGCCTCGTGACGACCAGTCACCCCAAGGATACCCGCGGCAAGAACCTGCTGTGTCGCGGACGCCCGTGGGATATGCCGGACTGGCCTACCTACCGCCTCGTCAACCAGGCGCACCCGCTGGCTGGCTGGCTCTCGGTGATGGGTCCGGGAATGCATCATGCGGGCTTCGATTGCGAGCAACTGGGCATGGCGCTGGAGGAGTTGAACACCAAGCTTGAGCAGACGGGCCTGAAGGGCAGCGACGATCATCGCCACAGTGTCTTTCCCGTCTCACCGATCCTCCAGTACCGCTTTTATCCCACCAGCTCGCGCCGGCTGGCTTTTGCCGAAGGCGATGAACATCGCATCTGCCTGGGCGGCCTGGCGCTGGTACAAAAACGGCTCAATGGCCACCATGAGCGGGCAGTGGAGGCTCTCTTGCCGCCGCATACCCGCTGCGAGATGGCTTGATCCCTTGAGAGGTTATCCACAGAAACTGTGGATAATGCTGTGCAAGGCGAAGCTCCCATGCCGCGCCATCCCAGCAATAATGCGGCTTCGCAACGATCGGTCACAAAATCGCCACAGCAGAGTGACCTGGATTATTCACTGCCCAGCATGCAAGAACCCGGGCCGGACCCGGGTTCTTGTAATCGCCGAAGCCAAGCCTACGGTCAGGCGTCGAAAGTCATCTCGGGAACATGATCCGGCACAATCAGCTTGCCCGCGGTCTTCTCGATGATCTCCTCGACGCTGACGCCGGGAGCACGCTCCTTGAGGATGAAGGCGCCGTTTTCGATTTCAAGGTAGGCCAGATCGGTCAGCACACGATTGATGCAGCCAGCACCGGTCAGCGGCAGGGTGCACTTTTCCAGCAGCTTGGACTCGCCGTGCTTGGAGGCATGGGTCATGGTGCAGATGATGTTCTCGGCACCGGCCACCAGATCCATGGCGCCGCCCATGCCCTTGATCAGCTTGCCAGGCACCATCCATGAGGCAATGTTGCCTTCCTGGTCGACTTCGAAGGCCCCCAGCACGGTCAGATCGACGTGACCGCCACGAATCATGGCGAAAGATTCCGCCGAGCTGAAGATCGCAGCACCCGGACGCGCCGTCACGGTCTGCTTGCCGGCGTTGATCATGTCCGGATCGACTTCATCCTCGGTGGGAAAGCGTCCCATGCCGAGCAGCCCGTTCTCGGACTGCAGCATCACGTCGATGCCATCCGGCACGTAGTTGGCCACCAGGGTGGGGATCCCAATGCCCAAATTGACGTAGAAACCGTCCTTGAGCTCTTTCGCCACGCGCTGCGCCATTTGTTCGCGAGTCAGTGCCATCTTGTTTGCCTCTTGTGTTCGGTTGAGAAGCGTTTGGCCGTTCGGTTGGCCGTGCAAGGTTTGCAGCGAAGCGGGGCGATCAGCCCTCGCGCACCGTGCGCTTCTCGATACGCTTCTCGAAGGTGCCCTGGATGATGCGATCGACGTAGATGCCCGGGGTGTGGATCTGATCGGGACGCAGCTCGCCCGGCTCGACGATCTCCTCGACCTCCACCACGGTGATCTTGCCGCAGGTGGCCGCCAGCGGATTGAAGTTTTGCGCCGTGTCGCGATAGACCACGTTGCCATAGCGATCGGCCTTCCAGCCCTTCACGATGGCGAAATCAGCGTGGAAGGCCTCTTCCAGGATGTAGTGGCGCCCATTGAACTCGCGCACTTCCTTGCCTTCACCGATCGGGGTGCCGTAGCCGGTGGCGGTATAAAACGCAGGAATTCCGGCTCCGCCGGCGCGCATCTTTTCGGCGAGAGTCCCCTGCGGAGTCAGGATGACCTCGATCTCGTCATTCAGCATCTGCTGTTCGAACAAGGCGTTCTCGCCAACGTAGGACGCGTAGAATCGCTTGATCTGCTTGTCTTCCAGCAGCAGGCCGAGGCCGAAACCGTCGACGCCACAGTTATTGGAGATGACGGTCAGATCCTTCACGCCGCGGCGCTTGATCTCGGCAATCAGGTTCTCGGGGATGCCGCACAGGCCAAACCCACCAGCTACCACGGTCATGCCGCTCTCGATGCCTTGCATGGCGTCTTCGTAGGAGTAAACGCGCTTGTCGAATCCGGACATCGCGAAGCCTCGTCTTGTTGTGAAAAGGAAGGATGACAGTACCGGAACAGTGTTGACCCAGCCAATATATTTGTTAAGTTTGTTTTTTATCAATTTATACAAAAAACAAATGAAAAGATGGCCACCATGACCGTAAAGCAGCTACGCGCCTTCCTGGCCGTCGCCCAGACCCTGAGCTTTACCCAAGCCTGCGAGCGGCTGCATCTATCCCAGCCTGCACTCAGCCTGACTATCAAGGGGCTGGAAGAAACGCTGGGCGGTCCGCTGTTGATACGCAGCACACGCAGCGTGCGCCTGACACCCGAAGGCGAGATCCTGCTCCCACTGGCCAAGCGGCTGCTGGCCGAGTGGGACAATACCGAGGAACTGCTGCGCCAGCGCTTCACGCTGCAACTGGGCCGCGTGGCGCTAGCGGCCATGCCCTCCCTTGCCTGCAACCGCCTGCCTAGCGCGCTGCGCGTCTTTCGCGAGCGCTTTCCGCGAGTGAACGTCACAGTACACGACGTCATCAACGAACAGGTGATCGACATGGTGCGCAGCCAGCAGGTGGAGCTGGGCATCGCCTTCGAGCCGGAAACCCAGGAGGGCATCGACTTCCTCCCGCTGTTCGACGACACCTTCATTGCCGTGGTGCCCTGCCAGTCGCTGCTGGCCAGTGCTCCCGCTGTGGGGTGGCAAGCGCTTCTGGCCCATGACTTCATCACCCTGCAGCGCCCTTCGATGGTCCGCATCCTGCTGGAGCAGGCGCTGGCGCAGCGCAACATCGAGCTGCCGGTGGCCTTCGAGAGTCACCAGCTGGCGACGGTAGGCAGGATGGTCGCCAGCGGCCTTGGGGTCAGTGCCGTGCCCTCGCTGTGTCGCGAGCAGATGCACGAGCTCGGGGCTCGCTGCCTGCCCCTGCGCGACCCGCAGATCTCGCGTACCGTGGGTGTGGTGGTCGGCCATGGCCAGGAGCTCTCGATTGCCGCTCGCGCACTGAATGATGTGCTGCGGACCACCCTGTGCGAGCCGACCCCATGGGGCGGCATCACACCGCCTGCGCCAATCTGAGTACGCAGCGTCCATCGGCACTGCGGCCCGCATGAAGCGTTGGCACGCATGAGCCAAGTTGATGCTGGGCAGGATTTCCTGATCCATTAGCATGGGCGGCTAATCGGAAACGCAGCGCAAGGAGCCCGGCATGTCGACCCTGAAAGGGATCGCCAGCGTTCTGTTCATCGTGGCCAATACCCTGTTCTGGGGGTGCCGCTGATCTTCCTGACGGCCCTGAAACTGATTACCCCGGGGCGCCCCCTGCGGTTGATCGTACTGAAAGGGCTCAATGGCGTGGCCCTCAACTGGATCGGCGCCAACCTCTGGTGGATTCGGCACTTTCTCAAGCCCCAGCTGACGATGGAGGTGCCCGACGGACTCTCAAGGGAACAAAGGTGGCTGGTCATTTCCAACCATCGCAGTTGGACCGATATTTTTCTGCTATTGATGGCACTGCATCGGCGGATTCCCATGCCGCGATTCTTCCTCAAGCAGCAGCTGATCTGGATCCCCATCGTCGGCCTGGCGTGGTGGGCCCTGGAGTACCCCTTCATGCGACGCTACAGCCGGGAGCAGCTCGAACGCAGCCCGCGTTTGGCGCGCATCGACCGCGAAGCCACGCAGCGCATGTGTCGACGCGCACGCGAGATGCCTATTGCCATATTCAATTTCGTCGAAGGCACACGCTTCACCCCAGCCAAGCGCGACGCCCAGCAGAGCCCCTATCGCCACCTGCTGCGGCCCAAGGCCGGCGGCACCGCACAGGTGCTTAATCAGCTCGGGGACCAGCTCAGCGGCATCCTCGACATGACGCTGCACTATGAAAACCCCCATCCAACCTTCTGGGGCTTTCTATGTGGGCGCGAAGGCCCCGTGACATTGACGGCACGGCGCCTGGAAGTTCCCAGTTGGATGACCACCGGCAGCTATCACGACGACCCGCTTTACAAGGAACGCTTCCACTCATGGCTCAATGCCCTGTGGCAAGAAAAGGACCAGGCGCTCGACTCGCACTGATCCTGGCACTCGCTCTCTTACTCAGCGCCTGCGCTGGAGGCGGCAACACTCGCCCAAGCGTGGTTCAGCGCAGCGCAGACCCCGGCATCTCGGGCAGCTGGATCGAGGTACAGCGCGGCGACACCATGGGCAGCATCGCCGCTCGCGCCGATGTACCGCTGGCGCGCCTGCAGCGCTTCAACCCCGACGTCAACCCCAATCGGCTGGCGGTGGGCCAGCGCCTGCTCGTACCCACTCAGCAGGAGCGCGCGCCGTCAGGCGGACCCTACCGCTACCAGGTACGCCCCGGCGATACCTACTCGGCCATTGCGCGGCGTTTCAACACCACTCCGGCACGTATTCAGGCGGCCAATCCTGGCATTGAGCCCACCCAGCTACGGGTGGGCCAGGTGCTTCACGTGCCGCTACGCGGCTCCGGCAGCGCCGTTGCCGCAGCACCTGCAGCGTCGAGCCCGAGCCGTCCCAGCCAGGCCGGCAGCGGGACGGCGGCCGCTCCGGCGTCTGCACCTTCGAACGCTCCCGCCCTGCCTGCCTCGGCGCGCAACTGGCCGTGGCCGCTGGACGACTATCGCGTGGTGCGCTCCTTCGGCACCGACAGCCGCGGCACCCTGCAACCCATGCTGCTGGCTACCAGCCGCGGCGCCCGGCCAAGGCGGTCGCCGATGGTGATGTGCGCTTCGCCGGCAGCATGCGCCAGTTGGGACGCGTGGTCATCGTGCATCACACCGACAACCTGCAGAGCGTCTACGCCCTGTGCGACACCCTGCTGGTGGATGATGGCGCGCGGGTTACCCGCGGAACGCCGCTCTGTGAGGTCAGCTTCAACAGCGCCGCCGAACGCCACGATCTGCTGTTCGACCTGCGCCTGGGCGGGAAGCCGATCGACCCGCGGCGAGTGCTGCGCTGAGCCAACAGGTTAACAGGTCAACAAGGGGCATGCCGATCAGCGAGCCTGACGGTAAAGCCCCCAAAAGAGCACCAGCAGGAGGGCATAGATCCAGCCTCCCGCCGGGTAAGCCAGCAGGCTGTAGGTCAGGCCGAAATCGATGAAGGCCACGGCGAGCAGCGTGCCCGCCACCGCCAGGGACCGACGCTCACCCGAGCCGGAGCCGATCCCCCGGGCAAAGAGCCACAGCGGCGTAACATAGAGACCCAGCAGCGCCAGCAATCCCGGCAGGCCACGCTTGACCCAAGCATCCAGCGCATCGTTGTGGGCATGCCAGAAGCGGCGCAGCAGCGGGTCCTGGCGCCCCTCCTCGCTGCGTTCGATCATCAGCGTGCGATAACCGGCCATGCCCCAGCCGGTCATCGGCCGCTCGCCAATCAGCTCTACCGCCCCCTTCCACATCTCGACCCTGGCGCTGATCGAATTCATGTCATCGTCACCGGTGAAGTAACGCTCGACGCCGACCCTGGCATTTTCGACCCGCTCGGCAACCCCGGTCTGCGGCACCAGGTACGCCGCCGCCATTAAGAGCAACAGCGTCGACAGCAAGCCCAGCCGCCAGCGCACCGACATGCGGCTGACGTGCCCCCGGTAAAGCACCCAGGCCGCCAGGGGCAGGCCGATCCAGCCGCCCCGCGTGCCGGAGAGAGCCGAGATCAGCAGGCCAGACAGACCGCCGGCCACCATCAGTAGCGACCAGCGCCAGCGAGCCTGGCGGGACCAGGCCCACCCAAGCCCGGCCAGGCACAGCAGCCCCAGCAGAAGCCCCAGGTTGCCATACAGGATGGCGTTGAAGGGCTCATGCCCCTCGACACGCCGAGAGCCCTCGATCAGCTTCTGCCAGATCGCCCAGGCGCCTCCTGCAAGGCTACCCAGCGCCAGCCCAGCCCATAGCCAGGTTGCCGTCGCACGTAGCTTGGCGAAGGCCACCAAGGCGGCGATGGCCAGCGCAACGGGCCAGGCATGGGCAACGCCGCGCACGCTCTCGCCGTGCCACTGCGCCATCACCAGCCAGGTCAGCCCATAGCCCCCAGGGCAGCCATCATCAGCCAGTCATCCCTCAGCGGCGCAACCGCATCAGGCGAGTCATCGGCCAGCAACGCCGCCAGCAGCAGCAGGACCGGCACGATGACCAGCCACTGCCAAGGCAACACCAGCAGCATGCCGGCACCGGCAAGCGCCATTGAGGCCAGGCGACGGCTCCACAGAGCCTGCAAATAGCGAAAGCGAAGTGCCGCTCCGGCAGGCGGCGACTGAGGCTCGTTCACGGCGGTATCATCCACTGAGCGCACTCCCGAGGCAGGTGGCCACGGCCCTCCTGCCCCTATCGCATGTCCCTGCCTACTTCGAACTGGAAGAAAGGTAACGGTATAAGGATGAGTCTTGGTTTAAGGCTTAGCCCCGATGGTAGCCAGGCGCCACGAACGGCATCTTCGCCACTGCCATGGGCAAGCGCTTGCCACGCACTTCAGCATAAACGGTGGTGCCAATCTCCGCCTGCTCGATCGTGACATACCCCATGGCCACCGGCTGGCCGACGCTGGGGCCGAATCCGCCTGACGTCACACGACCGATCGAACGTCCGGCTTCATCGAACAACTCTGCTCCCTCACGTACCGGGGCACGCCCTTCGCCAAGCAGGCCGACCCGCTTGCGGCGATGGTCCTTGGCGTCGACCTGATGCAGGATCACGTCGGCACCCGGGAAGCCCGCCGGACGTTCGCCTCCATGTCGGCGCGCCTTGCCAATGGCCCAGATCAGGCCCGCTTCCACCGGCGTGGTCTCGGTATCGATGTCATGCCCATAGAGGCACAGGCCAGCTTCAAGCCGCAGGGAATCGCGTGCGCCCAGGCCAATCGCTTCCACCTCTTGTTCGGCCAGCAGTCGCCGCGCTAGCGCCTCGACCTGGTCTGCGGGCACCGAGATCTCGAAGCCATCCTCCCCTGTATAGCCGCTGCGGCTGATCCATACCGGTATACCGGCCATCTCGAAGCGGCCATGCTGCATGAAGATCATCTCGCAGGCTTCCGGACAGAAACGCTGCATCACGTCGGCGGCCTTCGGTCCTTGCAGCGCCAGCAGGCCGCGGTCGAGCACCTCGATGCCGTGGTCAGCGTCCAGCCCGGTCTCGAGCAGCGCCACGTCCTGGTCCTTGCACGCCGCGTTCACCACCAGCACCAGGCAGTCACCGGCATTGGCCACCATCAGGTCGTCGAGTACGCCGCCTTCGTTGCCGGTAAACAGCGCATAGCGCTGCATGCCCACAGGCAAATCGACAATATCGGCACACACCAGCGTCTCAAGGGCCTGCGCGGGATTCGGGCCCTTCAGCAGGATCTGGCCCATATGCGACACATCGAACAGCCCGCAGGAGGTGCGGGTGTGCTCATGCTCCTTCTTGACGCCCAGCGGGTACTGCACCGGCATGTCGTAGCTAGCGAAGGGCACCATCTTCGCCCCCAGCTCCAGATGAAGGGCGTGCAGCGGCGTATGCTTGAGTTGGCTCATCTCGGACTCCTCAGGGAAAAAGGAGGTGCCTTGCAGGCACCTCCCGAGCGGGCCACAAGGCCGTCGCTCAGCTCTTGTTGTGGTCAAGTTCTTCGCCAGGCAGCACTTCCTTGCCGTCGAAGTAATCCTTGGTGACCTTGAACACAACCGGTGACAACAGCGCCAGGGCGATCAGGTTGGGAATCGCCATCAGGGCATTGAAGGTATCGGCCATCAGCCAGATGAAGCCCAGCTGGGCGATGGCACCCAGCGGAATGGCCAGCACGAACAGCACCCGATAGAGCATGATCGAGCGGGTGCCGAACAAGAACTGGAAGCACTTCTCGCCGTAGAAAGACCAGCCGAGGATGGTGGTGAAGGCAAACACTGCCAGCGCCAGCGACACGATCTGGTTGCCCCAGCCGGGCAGCGCGGCATCGAAGGAGAGCGCCGTCAACGATGCGCCCGCCTCGCCCTCTACCCACACCGTAGAGGTCAGAATGACCAGCGCGGTGATGGTGCAAATGATGATGGTGTCGATGAAGGTGCCCAGCATGGCGATCATGCCCTGGCGCACCGGATTCTTGGTCTTGGCGGCGGCGTGGGCGATTGGCGCACTACCAAGGCCTGCCTCGTTGGAGAAGATGCCGCGTGCCACGCCGAATCGAATCGCCGCCATCACAGCGGCACCGGCGAAACCACCCACCGCGGCATGCGGATTGAAGGCATAGTAGAAGATCATCCCGAATGCCTCGCCGATCTGACCGGCATTGACGATCAGCACCAGCAGGCCGGCGATCACGTAGGCGATCCCCATGATCGGCACCAGCTTGCCAGCCACCTTGGCGATACGCTTGATGCCGCCAAGGATCACCGCCCCGGCCAGCACCATGATCACCACGCCAGTCAGCCAGTGGGGGATGCCGAAGGTGGAGTCGAGGGCATCGGCTACCGAGTTGGACTGTACGGTGTTGCCGATACCGAAGGCCGCCACGGCGCCAAAGAAGGCGAACGCCCCGCCGAGCCACAGCCACTTACGTCCCAGGCCATTCTTGATGTAGAACATCGGGCCGCCGACATGAAAACCGGTGCTATCGGTTTCCCGATAGCGCACCGCCAGCACCGCCTCGGCAAATTTGGTCGCCATGCCGACCAGGGCGGTGATCCACATCCAGAACACCGCCCCGGGCCCGCCCAGCGCGATGGCAGTGGCCACGCCGGCAATGTTGCCGGTCCCGATGGTGGCCGAAAGGGCCGTCATCAGCGCATTGAAGGGAGAGATTTCCCCTTCCTCCTCAGCCTTGCGTTTCTCGCCGGGTACCGGCTTGGCGTCGCGTCCCTCCCACATCAGCCGGAAGCCGGTGCCCAGCTTACGGATAGGCATCAGTTTCAAGCCGACCTGCAGATAGACGCCCACCCCAAGTAGCAGGATGAGCATCAAGGGGCCCCACACCACGCCATTGATGGCGTTGAATATCGATGTCAACGTTTCCACTTACGTATCCCTCTGTTGTACGGAGTTGTTGTCAGGCTTGCCAACGGTGTACCGCCCCCGGGATAGCCGCTCGACAGCAGGGCACACCATTGCCCACCACGGCAGAACGATCGTCGACTGCACTTCGAAACGCTCGCACATATGGCAGAACAAACCGGCGTACCATAGCGGAAAACACCAAGCCAAGACCACCCAGCGGAAAGTAGGCCCCCATGTTCTCGCCGATCCTTCTTATGCCGTCCCAGGGGAGCCACTCCACCTCCGTTTCTTATTGGAAACAAGTTTACCCTATTTTCTCCAAGAACGGCTTTTTTGCTAGCCTAGCCAAAGCCAGTATCGGCAATGAGGCGGACCCGCTAAACTGACAGCGTAGTGACCCCGGCGCAGGCTGTCGACCGGCAGGGGTTGCCGCGTGTACGCGGTATCAGCGCCGCATTGCGCAGCAAACTCCCTCAGGCAACAGCATAAAACACGCCATGAGAATGCGCCGACGGACTCGCCAAATACGTCCATTGGCGTTAGCATGCCTGCGTTCAGAAAACCTTTTCGTATAGGAAAACACCATGAGCTCGATTCCAGCCAATCTTCGCTACAACGAAAGCCACGAGTGGGTGCTGGACAACGGCGACGGCACCGTCACCATCGGCATCACCGACCATGCCCAGCAAGCGCTTGGCGACGTGGTCTTCGTCGAACTGCCCTCGGTAGGCACTACGCTCGCCAAGGGCGATGAATTCGGTGTCATCGAATCAGTCAAGGCCGCCTCGGACCTGTACGCCCCCTCGACGGCGAAATCGTCGAAGTGAACGAAGCGCTGGAAGAGACGCCGGAAACGGTCAACGCCTCACCCTATGAAGGCGGCTGGATCATGAAGGTCCGCCTGGCCGATGCAGGCAGCCTCGAGACACTGCTCGACGCCGACGCCTATCAGGCCGTTGTCGACAGCGACGCTTGAACCGACCCTCTCCCCACCCCGGCCTTCCGGCCGGGGTTTCTTCACGGTACTACTGACAGGTTATTCCATGGCTATCGACACTCGCCGCCTGGCCGAACTGGCCGACCATGACGCCTTCATCCGTCGCCACAACGGCCCCGGAGCCGCAGATGTTGCCGCCATGCTGGCGGCGCTGGACATGGACAGCCTCGAGACACTGATCGAGCGCACGGTGCCCGCCGACATTCGCCTCGGCCGCCCGCTGCAGCTCGACGCGCCGCGCACCGAAGCCGAAGCGCTCGACTACCTAAAGCGCCTGGCCAAGCAGAACAAGATCTTCAAGACCTATATCGGTCAGGGCTACTACAACACCCACGTACCCGCAGTCATCCAGCGCAACGTGCTGGAGAATCCAGGCTGGTATACCGCCTACACTCCCTATCAGCCCGAAATCGCCCAGGGCCGCCTGGAGGGGCTGCTGAACTTCCAGCAGATGGTCATGGATCTGACCGGCATGGAGCTGGCCAATGCATCGCTGCTCGACGAAGCCACCGCCGCCGCCGAGGCCAGGCGCTGTGTCAGCGCGCCAACAAGAAATCGAAGAGCAACACCTTCTTCGTGGCCGACGACGTGCTGCCCCAGACGCTGGATGTAGTACGTACGCGCGCTCACTTCTTCGGCTTCGAGCTGGTCACCGGGCCTGCCGAGACCCTGGCCGACCACGACGTGTTCGGCGCACTGCTGCAATACCCGGGTGAAAGCGGCCGCATCCACGACCTGGCCTCGCTGCTGACGGGGGCGCGCGAACGCAACATCATGACCTGCGTGGCCGCCGACATCATGAGTCTGGTGCTGCTCAAGGAGCCGGGTGCCCTCGGCGCTGACATCGTAGTCGGCAACACGCAGCGATTCGGCGTTCCCATGGGCTACGGCGGCCCGCACGCCGCCTACTTCGCCACCACCGATGCGCTCAAGCGCTCCATCCCCGGTCGCATCATCGGCGTGTCCAAGGATGCCCGAGGCAACCACCGCGCTGCGTATGGCGATGCAGACCCGCGAGCAACATATTCGCCGCGAAAAGGCCACCTCGAACATCTGTACTGCCCAGGCACTGCTGGCCAACATGGCCGGTTTCTATGCCGTCTATCACGGCGCCGAGGGGCTGCGCACCATTGCCAACCGCATTCACCGCCTGACCACGCTGCTGGCTGAAGGGCTGAAGTCCAGGGGCGTAGCGCTGGCGCACGACAGCTGGTTCGACACCCTGCGCCTCACCGGCGTCGATGCCGGCAAGATCCATGGCCGCGCCCTGACCCATGAGATCAACCTGCGCTACTTTGCCGACGGCGATATCGGCGTGAGTCTCGACGAGACCACTACCGCCCACGATCTCGACGTGCTGTTCGACGTGCTGATCGGCGAGGAACACGGCCTTTCGGTCACGACACTGGACGAGCAGGTGACTGCGGGGGCATCAGCGGCATCCCGGCGGCTTGCCAGCGTACTTCGGGCTTCCTGAGCCACCCAACCTTCCAGCGCTATCGCAGTGAAACCGAGATGCTGCGCTACCTCAAGCGCCTGGAAAACAAGGATCTGTCACTGACCCACGCCATGATTCCGCTGGGTTCGTGCACCATGAAGCTCAACGCCACCAGCGAGATGATTCCAATCACCTGGCCCGAGTTCGGCCAGCTGCACCCCTTCGTGCCGCAGGACCAGGCCGTGGGCTACAAGCAGATGATCGACGAGCTGGCGGCCTTTCTGGTCGAGGTCACCGGCTACGACCATATCTCGATGCAGCCCAACTCCGGCGCCCAGGGGAATATGCTGGCCTGGTGGCCATTCGTCGCTACCAGGCGGCGCAAGGCGAAGGCCATCGCGATGTCTGCCTGATCCCCAGTTCCGCGCACGGCACCAACCCCGCTTCGGCTGCCATGGTCCAGATGAAGGTGGTCGTGGTGGAGTGTGACAGCCACGGCAACATCGACCTTGACGACCTGCGGACCAAGGCGGCCCAGCACAGCGAGCGCCTGTCGGCGATCATGCTCACCTACCCTTCCACTCATGGGGTGTTCGAAGAAGGCGTGCGCGAGGCGTGTTCCATCGTGCATCAGCACGGCGGCCAGGTGTACATCGACGGTGCCAACATGAACGCCCAGGTTGGCCTCTCCCGTCCCGGCGACTTCGGCGGCGACGTCAGTCACCTCAACCTGCACAAGACCTTCTGCATTCCCCACGGCGGCGGCGGCTCCGGCATGGGTCCGATTGGCGTGAAGGCGCACCTCGCGCCATTCGTTTCGAATCATGTGGTCACACCCATCGCCGGCGTGCGTGAAGAGTGCGGCGCCGTATCCGCCGCCGCCTTCGGGTCGGCCGCGATCCTGCCCATTTCCTGGGCGTATATCAAGATGATGGGGGCACGCGGCCTGCAGCAAGCCACCGAGCTGGCCATCCTCAACGCCAACTACGTGGCCAAGCGCCTCGAGGCCCACTACCCGGTTCTCTACCGGGGCGTGAACGGCACCGTGGCACACGAGTGCATCATCGACATCCGCCCGCTCAAGGCAGCGTCCGGCATCAGCGAGGAAGATATCGCCAAGCGCCTGATGGACTACGGCTTCCACGCTCCCACCATGTCGTTCCCGGTGCCTGGAACCCTGATGGTGGAGCCCACGGAATCAGAATCGCGCTATGAAATCGATCGCTTCTGCGACGCGATGATCGCCATTCGCGAGGAAATCGCCTGCGTCGAGCGTGGCGACTGGCCGCTCGACAACAACCCGCTGGTGAATGCGCCGCACACCCAGGCCGACCTGCTGGACGGCACCTGGGAACGGCCCTATTCACGGGAGCTTGCCGCCTTCCCCTCCGAGGCCGTCAAGGCAGCCAAGTACTGGCCGGCAGTCAATCGCGTCGACAACGTGTTCGGCGACCGTCAGCTGATCTGCTCCTGCCCAAGCATCGATGAGTATCGCGACTGACACGTCGCCGTCTGAAGCTGCCAAGCAGAACGGCCCGCCGAGCGATCGGCGGGCCGTTCTGCTAGCCTGGTCACGGGCCGGGGCTAGCAATCGGATGGAAAGGAATCCAGCGGTGACACCATCTCACCATGGCCAAACCGCTCTCGCATGCGTTGCTCGCGGAACCCCTCCAGTAGGCGCTCATAGCGACGCGGCACCCGCGATCCCGAGCGACTGACCAGATGCAAGGTTTCATGCTCAGTGACTGGAAGATCGAGCTCCTTGACCTGGCGCTGCCAGGGCGAAGTTTCCAGAACCAGCCGCGAAACCACCGTGAACCCAAGACCGCGGGCCACCGCGTCCAGCACCATGGCGACCTCGTTGGTGAAACCCTGGCGGCGAAACTGGCTCATCGAACGAAACTCGTCCGGAAAATTACTGCGCAGCAGCGTACCGGCATGGCTGACGCCGTCGGAATAGTTGATGAAGCCGAGCCCCATCAGCTCGCTTAGCGTGGTCCCGGCAAAATCGGCCGGCACCACCAAGCACAGGGGTTCCTGGTGCCAGAGGCGGCAGTCGAGTTCAGCATGGCGAATCGGCTCGGTGACGATGCCCAGGTCATGTCGCCCGGTCAGCACGTCGGCAACGATCTCATGACTGAAGGCGAAGCTATAGCTGACAGTAAGCCCCGGGGACATCTGCTGCTGGCCCAGGATGTAAGGATAGAACATGAGCCCTACGCTACCCGGCGAGGCGATACGGCACTCGCCGGTATCGAGCGCCTCGTCATCCAACGAATGGCGGAACTGTTCGTGGTCGGAAAAGAGGCGCAGCCCGTAATCGTAGGCCCGGCGGCCGGCTTCGGTCAGGGTGAAGCGGCGACCCTGGCGCTCGAGCAGCGACTTGTCGAGATACTGTTCCAGCTTGCGCACATGCTGGCTGACACCGGGCTGCGTCATCTCCAGACGTTCAGCCGTGCGTGTGAAGCTGCCGGTCTCGACCAAAGTGATGAAAGTACGAAAGTACTGGGCGTTGAACATGGCGCGTCGCTTGTTCGGCTGGCCGTAACCTGATGTGCCCATTCTACCAGCCCCACTGCCCCGGCGCAGCGCTGCGCCAGAGCTATCAGCGTGTTAGCATCCTGATAACCCTAGCGACAACGACAAGGACAGTTACATGCCTGACACCATATCCAGCATCATCTCTCCCCTTCGCAGCCTGGAAGTACTCTCCCAGCACGAAGTGAACCGCCTGCGGGACACCTCCAAGGCAGGTTTGCATGACCTGCTGCGGCGCTGCGCCCTCGCCGTGCTCAGCTCAGGCAGCATGACCGACGACAGCCTGGTATTACTGGAAACCTATCACGACTTCGACATCGAGGTGATCCAGCAGGATCGCGGCATCCGCCTCAAGCTGACCAACGCACCGGCGCAGGCCTTTGTCGACGGCAAGATGATCCGCGGCATTCGCGAGCACCTGTCCTCGGTGCTGCGCGACATCGTTTACGTCTATAACGAGATCCAGCACCACGCACGCTTCGACCTCAGCACGGGAGAAGGCACCACCAATGCCGTGTTCCACATCCTGCGCAAGGCGGGCACCCTGCACCCGGGGCGCGACCCGAGCATCGTGGTGTGCTGGGGCGGCCACTCCATCGCCCGCGAGGAGTACGAGTACACCAAGGACGTCGGCTACCACCTGGGCCTGCGTGAGCTGGACATCTGCACGGGCTGCGGCCCGGGTGCCATGAAAGGCCCCATGAAGGGAGCAAACCTGGCGCACGCGAAGCAGCGCATCACCGACGGGCGTTACCTGGGCATTTCCGAACCCGGCATCATTGCCGCCGAAGCACCCAATCCATTGGTGAATGAGCTGGTGGTCATGCCGGACATCGAAAAGCGTCTGGAGGCCTTCATTCGCATTGGCCATGGCATCGTCGTGTTCCCGGGCGGGGTCGGCACGGCAGAAGAGATCCTCTATCTGCTCGGTATTCTGCTGCATCCCGACAACGCTGACATGGAAATGCCGCTGATCTTTACCGGCCCGGCCAGTGCCGCCGACTATTTCCAGCGAATCGACGAATTCCTTGTCTATACCCTGGGAGAAGCGGTGCGTAGCAAGTACACCATCGTTGTCGATGACCCGATAGCTGTTGCCCGCACCATGCGCAAAGGGATCGATGCCGTCACCGAGTTTCGCCGGGTGCACCAGGACGCTTTCCACTACAACTGGCGCCTGACCATTGCTCGGAATTTTCAGGAAACCTTCGAGCCCACGCACGAGGCCATGGCCAATCTCGCCCTGCATCGCAACCAGCCGGTACACGAACTTGCAGCCAACCTGCGTCGGGCCTTTTCGGGTATTGTTGCCGGCAACGTCAAGGAACAGGGGCTGCGTGCCATCGAGGCCAATGGGCCCTTCCTGCTGCACGCCGAAACCGAGCTGATGCGCCGTCTCGACGAACTGCTGGGCTCTTTCGTCGCCCAAGGGCGAATGAAGCTACCGGGACGGGAGTACGTTCCCTGCTACCGCCTGGTTTGAGCTAACGCGCCTTGCTTAAACGCGGAGCGCCCGCAAGAACACCCGGCAGAGGCCGGTTCGGCACTACCGGGTGTTGACATAGTGTCCTTAGTGCAAGGGGCCATCGTAGCGCCGCGTCAGGCCTCACCGGGCAGCGGACGCCACCATAGCCATACCGCATGCAGCAGCAGTCCCAGCGTCGCGCCGTGAGCAAGCAACAGCTGCCAGCTGATCCAGGCGGTGAACAGGGCGTGCCAGCCGCTCATCAGCGCCAGTCCTGCCACCAACGCCAGGCCGAAGCGCCCGACCAGTGCCGGCAAGCGGCTACGCTCGGCTACCGGCAGCAGCCGCCAATTGAGCACGGCAACCACGGCCACGACGCCAAGCGCCAGCAGGATCAGCGACAAGCGGTTACCGTGGTCGCCCGCCAGGTAGCGCGGCACCGTAGCCAGCATCAGTACGATCAGACCCAGCATCAGGCTAAGCCGCTCCGCCGTTGGCGTGCCGTTCATGCGCCCACCTTCAGGTCGTGGGTAGCGATCCAGGCTTCTACCCAGGGCAGCGCAGCGTCGTCGGCCATAAAAGTTTCCATGGCATCGACTTCGAGCCGCTCGCCGATCCGCTGCGCGCCCAGGCCCTGCAGCATTTCATCGAGCCGCCGCCCGGCTCCGCAGAAGGTGTCGCCATAGGAGCTGTCGCCTAGCGCAATTACGCCGTACCGCAGCGACGTAAGCGATGGGCAGCGCTCGTCCAGCTCACGCGCGAAGGGCACAAAATTACCAGGGAAGTCGCCGCTGCCTGTGGTCGAGACACAGAACAGCGCCAGGTCCGGCATGACATCGGTCAGGTCCGCCAGGGTCGGCTGCTCCAGCACGGCCACTTCATAACCCACTGTTTCGAAGAGAGGTTTTACCTGCTCGGCGACATCCAGGGCACCACCATACATGGTTCCAACGAAAATTTTGAGCATAGGCATGTCGGGGAATAATAACTGAGTAATTTTGTAGGATATTACCACGCCCGCAGGAAAAAATCAGCCTGCGCAGGTCGTGGCGGAAGGAGCGGTCGGGGTGCAGGCTAGGCAAAGCCCGAGTATAATCGTTGGTCTTTACCAAGGAGGTGACATGCTGCATACCTTCGAGACCTGGATCACCCCAATCATGATCAGCGGTCTGATCCTGTTCATGGGCTTCATCATCTGGGATCTTGCCAAAAAATCCCAGGCCGGACGCTTCGGCACCCTGATGCTCTTCATTGTGCTGGGCGCCGGTGTCCTCGGCTATATCCTGAAGGTGATCATCACCTGGGCGCTTGAGCGCGGCGGCGGCATCTGACGGCAAACCGTCACTCACCTGCCTTCGTACGCTGTCGATCCCGTTGCACGTCGAGTATCCGCACCCTGTTCGCGCGCTCACAAGAGGCCATCCGCTCGGATGACCTCCGTGCCGATGGCTGCGCCTCAATGGGTAAGCGGGCCCTCGTAGCGCTCCACCTGGCTCTTGAGCTTCTGCCCTGGTCGGAACGTCACCACCCGGCGCGCCGAGATGGGTATTTCCTCCCCGGTC
The DNA here is from genome assembly GCF_052439355.1 of Halomonas sp. E19. Lineage (NCBI taxonomy): Bacteria > Pseudomonadati > Pseudomonadota > Gammaproteobacteria > Oceanospirillales > Halomonadaceae > Halomonas > Halomonas sp. E19. The sequence continues at coordinate 1,495,159 of NZ_JBNFWU010000001.1, forward strand.
TTGGGGTTTCGCCCAGGGCGCTCGCGCTTGTCGCGCAAATCGAAATTGCCGAAACCGGACAGCTTTACCTGCTCGTTTTCACGCAGGCAGGCGCGGATCTCCTCGAAGAAGGCCTCCACCATCGCCTTGGCTTCCCGCTTGGTCAGTCCCAACTCGGCGTGAAGGTGCTCGGCCAGTTCCGCCTTGGTCAACGCTCCCATGTCTACTCCTTCAGAGTGGCGGTCCAGCCCGCCGCCTTCACCATCAGCCTTGAGGTGGCGGCCCGGAAACGGGCGCCGCGGCGAGAACCGCAGCCCCCGTCATCCACACATGCTCCGGGACGCCAGGTTAACCGCGCAGTTCCGCGCCGAGGTGCTGATGGGATTCAGCGACAATGGCATCGACCAACTGATTGATTTCCTCGTCATTTAGCGTGCGCGAAGGATGCTGCCAGGTCAAGCCCAGGGCGACACTCTTGTAGCCTTCCTTCACCCCCTTGCCCTGGTAGACATCAAATAGGCTCAGCTCTTCCAGCCACTGCCCTGCCTGCTTGCGCACGCAGTCGAGCAGCGCCTGCACCGGCTGCTGTTCCGCCAGCAGGAACGCCAGGTCGCGGCGCACTTCCGGGTAGCGCGACAGCGGCGCGAATTCCGGCAGGCTACCATGCACCAGCGCATCCTGGCGCACCTCGAACACATACGCTTCTGCCCGAATCCCTAGCTCGGCCGTGACGCGAGGATGCAGCGCACCGATCCAGCCAACCGGCTCCCGCGATACAGCAGCCGCGCGCTCTGGCCAGGATGTAGCGACGGATTCTCGGCGGCTTCGAAGCGCCATGCCTCCCTCTCGCCGCCCAAGGCCAAAAGACTCTCGACATCGCCTTTAAGGTCGAAGAAGTCGACGTTGTCACGCCCGCCAGCCCAGCCTTCCGGCTGTCGTGAACCACACGCCAGGGCACCAAACATCGGGATCTGCTGCAGATCATCCAGGTCACCCCGGAACACCAGGCCCGTCTCGAACAGGCGAACCCGGTTCTGCTGGCGGTTGAGGTTGTACTCAAGCGCTCTCACCAGGCCCGGAAACAGGCTGGCGCGCATGACGGAAAGATCGCTGGAAATGGGATTGGCCAGCCGCGGCGATATGGCATCGGGCAGCAGCGCCTGCTGCAATTCCGGTGCCACGAAGCTGTAGGTGACGGCTTCCTGATACCCCCGCGAGGCCATCTGTCGACGCAGCCTGCCCAGCGGCGTACGCGCCTCATGATCTGGGCGCAGTGCCAGGCGCGCCGCCGGACGTCGCACCGGCAATCGGTTGTAGCCGTGTATCCGGGCCACCTCCTCGATCAGGTCCTCTTCGATAGTGATATCGAAGCGCCAGCTGGGAACCTGCACGTGCCAGCCGCTGGCATCGGCCTTTACCGTCATGCCCAGCCGCTCGAGGATCTCCTGCACCTCCTCGCCGGGCAGCGACTTGCTGAGCGCCTGCTCCAGGCGCCGTTCGCGTAGTGTCACCTGGCGATCGGCCGGCAGGTGCGCATCGCTTGTCACCTCGACCAGGGGCCCGGCTCGCCGCCGGTGATCTCGAGCAGCAGCGCCGTGGCCCGCTCCACCGCTTGCGGTGCCAGATTCGGGTCCACGCCCCGCTCGAAGCGATGCGAGGCGTCGGTATGCAGGCCGTAGGAGCGCGCCTGGCCCGCCACGGCCAGCGGAGAGAAGAACGCCGATTCGAGGAAGATATCGCGCGTGGCTTCATTGACACCCGAGTGCTCACCGCCCATCACACCGGCGATGGCAAGCGGACCACGCTCGTCGGCGATCACCAAGGTGGAGCCGTTGAGGGTAATTTCCTGGCCGTCGAGCAGCACCAGGCGCTCGCCTTCGCGGGCCAGGCGCACGATCACGGCACCGTGCAGGTTCGCCCGATCGAAGGCGTGCAGCGGCTGACCCAGCTCGAGCATCACGTAGTTGGTGATGTCGACCACCGGATCAATGGCGCGAAGCCCGCTGCGGCGCAGTCGTTCCACCATCCACAGCGGGGTCTGTGCCGCGACATTCACGCTTTTGATCAGCCGGCCGATATAGCGCGGGCAGCGCTCGCCGTCCTCGACACGCACCGGGAAGGTCTCGTCGTGAGTCGCAGTCACCGGCGAAATAGACGGCCCTGCCACCGGCAGGCGATTGAGCACACCGACTTCACGAGCCAGGCCCTTCAGGCTGAGGCAGTCGCCGCGGTTGGGCGTCAAGTCTACCTCGATGGTGTGATCGTCCAGTCCCATCCAGTGACGAAAATCCTCGCCTGCGGGCGCCTCGCCCGGCAGCACGAGAATGCCTTCCGAGGTCTCTTCGGCAAGACCCAGTTCGGAGGCAGAACAGATCATGCCTCGCGATTCGACCCCCCGCAGCTTGGCCTTCTTGATCTTGAAATCAGTAGTCTTAACGTCGCCAGGCAGCACGGCACCGACGCGGGCGAAAGGCACTTTCTGCCCCACCGCCACGTTAGGCGCACCGCACACCACCTGAACCAACTCGGCACCACCATCGTTGACCTGGCACACGTTGAGCTTGTCGGCATCGGGGTGCTGCTGCTTGCTCACCACCTCGGCCACCACCACTCCGCTGAACGCAGCAGCCACCGGCTGCACGGCGTCAACCTCCAGACCCGCCATGGTGATCTGATCGGCGAGGCCCTGGGCGCCTAGCTGCGGCGAAACCCACTCACGCAGCCACTGTTCGGAAAATTTCATGACTCATCCTGTGTTCTGCCGAAGTTGATATAGCGCCGCACGTTCACGCGAACTGCCGCAGGAAGCGCAGGTCGTTATCGAAGAACATGCGCAGGTCATTCACCCCATAGCGCAGCATCGCCAGGCGTTCAGCGCCCATGCCGAAGGCGAAGCCCTTGTAGCGTTCGGCGTCGATGCCCGAATGGCGGAACACGTCCGGGTGCACCATGCCGCAGCCCATGACCTCCAGCCAGCCGCTGTGAGAACAGACCCGGCAACCCTCGCCCGAGCACATCACACACTGGATATCGACCTCGGCAGAGGGTTCGGTAAACGGGAAATAGGAGGGGCGGAAACGCACCGAGAGATCGTCACGCTCGAAGAAGGCGTGCAGGAAGTCTTCGATGGTGCCCTTGAGGTCGGCGAAGCTGACGTCTTCGTCGACCAACAGTCCCTCGACCTGGTGGAACATCGGCGTATGGGTCAGGTCGGAGTCGCTACGATACACCCGGCCGGGACAGACAATGCGAATGGGCGGCTCCTGCTCCTTCATCGTGCGCACCTGCACCGGGGAGGTATGAGTACGCAGCAGGCGTGTGGCATCGAAGTAAAAGGTATCAGCCATGCCCCGCGCCGGATGGTGCGCGGGAATATTGAGCGCCTCGAAGTTGTGGTAGTCGTCTTCGATTTCTGGGCCAACTGCCACCTGATAGCCGATCCGGGTAAAGAGCCCTTCGATGCGCTCAAGGGTGCGCATCACCGGGTGGAGCCCACCGTTGGCCTGCCCCGCCCGGGCAGCGTGACGTCGATGCGCTCGGCGGCCAGCTTAGCCTCGAGGGCTGCGCTAGACAGCGCCTGGCGCCGCTCGTCGAGCTCGGTGGCGAGCGTCTGCTTGGCCTCGTTAATCCGCTCACCCGCCGCCGGCCGTTCGCTCGCCGGTAGCTTGCCCAACCCCTTGAGCAGGGCAGTAATCTCCCCCTTCTTGCCGAGGTAGCGCACGCGCAGCTCATCGAGTGCCGCAATGCTGTCTGCGGCTTGCATGGCAGTGCGGGCCTCGGCGACCAGTGTGGGTAGATGGTCCATCCGTTGAGCTCCGAAGTCGTTGATCTTGGCTGAATAATCGCTAGATAGTAGGGGCTAGTCGCATAAAAAACAGGGGAAGAGCGGCTGCTCTTCCCCTGCGACGGTCTGGCATCATTGCGCGTCGGCAGCTGCCGGCGCCTCGCCATCGGTCGATGTCACTTACTGGGCAGCCTTGGCCTTCTCGGCGATGACAGCAAAGGCGGCCTTTTCGTGCACGGCCAGGTCGGCCAGCACCTTGCGGTCGATCTCGATGCCTGCCTTCTTCAGCCCACCGACAAAACGGCTGTAGGACAGACCGTGCTGACGAGCCGCGGCATTGATCCGCTGGATCCACAGCGCGCGGAACTGACGCTTGCGCTGACGACGGTCGCGGTAGGCATACTGACCCGCCTTGATGACGGCCTGCTTGGCGACGCGGAAAACGCGCGAACGGGCACCATAGTAGCCCTTGGCCAGCTTAAGAATCTTCTTGTGACGACGACGTGCGACGACACCACGCTTGACACGAGTCATGGCTTTCTCCTGACGTTGAAATGGGCGACCTGAGGTCTAAGGCTTACAGATTCGGCAGCATGCGCTGAATCAGGGCCTTGTCGGCGTCATGGATAAGCTTCGTACCACGCAGGTGACGCTTCCGCTTGGTCGACTTCTTGGTCAGGATGTGGCTACGGAACGACTGCTTGTGCTTGAAGCCGTTAGCCGTCTTCTTGAAGCGCTTGGCAGCGCCGCTGTTGCTCTTGATTTTCGGCATGAGTCTAACTCCGCTCGAGATTTTTCAGAAAATCCGGGGCCGATGGCCGGCTTGCACCGACCACCCGTTTGGCTGGCCTTCGGATCACTTCTTCTTGGGGGCGATGATCATGATCATCTGACGCCCTTCCATCTTGGGGAAGGCCTCCACGGTCCCGATCTCCTCGAGATCCGCAGCGATCCGCTCCATCAGCTTGCGGCCGATGTCCTGGTGCGCCATTTCACGTCCGCGGAACCGCAGCGTGACCTTGCCCTTGTCGCCACCTTCGAGGAAGCGGATCAGGTTCTTCAGCTTGACCTGATAGTCGCCCTCGTCGGTGCCAGGCCGGAATTTGACTTCCTTGACCTGAATCTGCTTCGTCTTCTTCTTCTGAGCTGCCTTCTGCTTCTTCTGCTCGAAGACGAACTTGCCGTAATCCATGATCTTGCAGACGATCGGATCGGCATTGGAAATCTGGACGAGGTCTAGACCGGCCGCTTCGGCACGCTCGAGCGCTTCGCTGGTGGGTACGACACCCAGCTGCTCGCCGTCGCTGTCGATCAGGCGAACCTGATCCTCGGTTATCCGCTCGTTCATTGGGGGCGCTTGTCCTGCGGACGTGCGCGCTGGCTGCTTCGCTTGATCGTTCCGTCTCCGTTCCGGTAATTGACGATGTCGTTACCAACCTGTCTTTACCAACCTGCGGCTACCAACCCTCGGACCGCACCCGCTCAATGAAGGCATCAACGGTCATGGTACCCAGGTTTTCGCCGGTGCGCGTGCGCACGGCAACCGAGTCGGCTTCGACTTCCTTATCTCCGACAACCAGGAGATAGGGAATCTTCTGCAACGTATGTTCGCGGATTTTAAAGCCGATCTTCTCGTTCCTCAAGTCCGCCTTGACGCGAAGGCCGATTTTCTGCAGGCGCTGCTCCAGATCGAGCGCATAATCGCGCTGTGCATCGGTGATATTCAGTATCACCGCCTGCTCAGGCGCCAGCCACAGCGGCATGGCGCCGGCATAGTGCTCGATCAGTATGCCAAGGAAACGCTCAAAGGAGCCGAGAATGGCCCGATGCAGCATGACCGGCGTCTTGCGCTCGCCATCTTCGTCGACGTACTGTGCGCCGAGCCGGCCCGGCAGGTTGAAGTCGAGCTGCAGGGTACCGCACTGCCATACGCGGTTGAGGCAGTCGCGCAGGGCGAACTCGATCTTGGGTCCATAGAACGCCCCTTCACCCGGCTGCAGCTCCCACTCGAGGCCGGTGGCATCAAGCGCGGCCTCGAGCCCCTCTTCAGCGCGATCCCAAAGCGCTGCCTCGCCCATGAAGTCTTCGGGGCGAGTCGAGAGCTTGAGCTCCACATTGTCGAAGCCCAGCTCCTTGTAGACCTTGAGCGTCAGAGCAATGAAGGCCTCGGCTTCGCTCTGGATCTGCTTCTCGGTACAGAAGATGTGCGCATCATCCTGGGTGAAGCCGCGTACGCGCATGAGGCCATGCAGGGAGCCGGACGGCTCGTTGCGGTGGCAGCTGCCGAACTCGGCCAGACGCAGCGGCAGATCACGGTAGCTTTTGAGCCCCTGGTTGAACACCTGCACATGGCAGGGGCAGTTCATCGGCTTGACCGCATACTCGCGCTTCTCCGATTCGGTGGTGAACATCAGGTCACTGTAGTGCCCCCAGTGCCCCGACTTCTTCCACAGCGACAGGTCAACGACCTGCGGCGTACGGATCTCCTGGTAGCCGTGCGCGTACTGAACCCGGCGCATGTACTGCTCCAATGCCTGGTACATGGTCCAGCCGTTGGGATGCCAGAACACCATGCCGGGCGCCTCTTCCTGGAGATGAAAGAGATTCATGCGCTTGGCCAGCTTGCGATGGTCGCGCTTTTCGGCTTCCTCAAGGCGCTGTAGGTGCGCCTTGAGCTGCTTCTTGTCGCCCCAGGCGGTGCCGTAGATCCGCGTCAGCATCGGCTTGCTGGCATCGCCGCGCCAGTAGGCACCGGCCAGCTTGGTCAGTTTGAAGGCCTTCAGGTGCCGGGTATTGGGCACATGCGGCCCGCGGCACATGTCGGTGTATTCCTTGTGGTAATACAGGCGAATCGTTTCCCCTTCCGGGATGGCGCTGACGATTTCCTGCTTGTAGGGCTCGTCGCGCTCCACGAAAGCCTGCAGCGCCCGGTCGCGCTCGACGTATTCACGCACCACGTCGTATTCCGTCTCGATCAGCGCCTGCATGCGTGCTTCGATGGCGGCGAGATCGTCCGGCGTGATGGAGCGACCGAAGTCGATGTCATAATAGAAGCCGTCGTCGATGACAGGCCCGATGGCCATCTTGGCATCGGGATAGAGCTGCTTGACGGCATGCCCGATCAAATGGGCACAGGAGTGGCGAATGATCTCGAGGCCTTCCGGGTCACGAGCGGTGATGATGGCTACGCTGGCATCATGATCGATGACATCGGCAGCATCCACCAGCACGCCGTCGATCTTGCCCGCCACGCAGGCCTTGGCCAGGCCGGGGCCGATGGACTCAGCGAGCTGCATCACGGAAAGCGGTTTGTCGAAGGTTCTCTGACTGCCGTCAGGCAGGGTCACGATGGGCATTGAAGCGTCCTTTGCGCAGTGGTGATCCATACCAGGGATCACGTGTCGCGATTGATAGCGATGATAAAGGCTAGGAAAACCGGACCCTCACGGCCCACCCACTACTCTGGGCGATACGGGTGCGCACATCGCGCCCCGCCGTGCGTCACGGCAGCCGCGTAGCGTAGCAGAAGGCACACGACCAAGGCTAATGTCGAGTCCCAATATTCCTGGCACCTTCACGATCCGAGGCGGCCAGCCTGCCGTCGCGGCCCTGGCGCATGAACGCAACAAGGGCGCCCGAAGGCGCCCTTCTGCTTATCACCAGCTCGTTGCTAGAACGAACCGGGACAGCCTATCCTCGCTACCTGCAGCGAAGATCAATCCCAGTTGACAATCTCGACACGGCGGTTCTGGGCACGGCCCTCGTCAGTGTCGTTGGTCGCTACCGGGCGCTCTTCACCGAAGCCGCGAGTGGTCATGCGCTGCTCGGCGATGCCCTGAGATACCAGATACGACTTGACGGAGTCAGCGCGACGCTGGGACAAGCCAACGTTGTATTGCGGCGAGCCCACGGAGTCGGTGTGCCCTTCGATGCGTACACGCAGGTCGGAGTTTTCGCGCAGGGTATTGGCCACCTGGTTCAGCGTCTGGTGGGCGCCCGGTCGAATCTCCGCGGAATCGAAGGCGAATGTGACTTCGCTGCTGAGCACTACCGGCTCGAACTGCGGCGGGGGCGGCGGCGGAGTGGGCTCGGGCATCGGCTCTGGCTCCTGCTGCACGACCGGGGCCGGGGCCGGTGTACGGTCGGCACACAGCAGAGCGCCAATGGAGGCACCGGTGGCACCGCCGACGGCGATACCCTGATCCTCATCGGAGCTGCCGCTGACGGCATAGCCAATGCTGCCGCCGATCAGGCCGCCGGCGATACCGCAGACTACCGGCTGCTGGTACCAGGCATTGCCGCCGGCGCCGGCACCGGCCGTGGCACCACCACCGGCACGTTCACCACCTTGCTGGAAGTTGGTCGCACAGCCGGACAGGCCGATGACCAACGCAGATCCCAAGAGTAAGCCAGTCGTCGATCTTTTCATTTTAAAGACTCCTTCTTTTTCGTTTTCGGACGCCATCGTGGGCACCGAAGGTCAGGACACTCATTGACCCAACGGCTCACAGTGTAGGCCGGATTTGGCCAGGGAGAAAACCTGGCCGCAGTTTCCGTGTGCCACCGTCAGCCATACAGCCATGCCCAACATGACTCGGCAAGCCGCTGTTTAGCTTGCCGGAATTCGTTTTGTGCTGCAATCACCTCGCATTGTACGAATTTCGTACAATGGCAAACCGACCAAAAAGCCTGCAAGCAACCCCGCCCTCAATGGAGGCTTTTCGGCCAGTTCTTGCGGAAGATCATCACCTGCTCCGCCGCCTTCAGCACGGCCTCGCGCCACTCGTCCTCCACCTGCAGGCGTTCGCGGTCTTCGCGCATGCGTTCTCGCGGCGTCAGTGACTTGCGCGCCGAGTGGGTGTGCAGGTGGCGAGTACGGGCATAGACTTCACCAAAGGGCTGGAATGCCGGCCTATCCAGTAAGCTGGGGTCGAGGATTTCAAGCAGCATCTTGCAGCGCCACGAGCCCTCAGTCACCTCAACCTGCTCCTGCAACAGCGACGACGCGACGATTTCAAGGTTGGACAAACAGTTCTCATGCGCGCGGCGCAGCTCGGCCTCGCGGAAGGCCTCGCGTCGCTTCACCTCTCGCCAGAGCGTATAGGCGTATGCGCTCAGGCCGGCAATGATGGCCAAGCCTACCGCTAGCAGAATCAGTGCTGTGGTGGTCGTCATGGAGCTCCCTTACTCTTGGCTGTGGCCTGCATTGTAACGCAAGCCAGGCGGGGCACCACGTGGCGTGACGTGGCGTGGTTCAAGGGCATGCCGAACCTGGCGGCACGCTCAGACTACCGGCGCTGCAGGCCAGGAACGGGCCATTGACCAGGCTCTCGCCGCGGTTGTAGCGCACGGGCTGCTGGGTGGCGATATCCAGCACCACCCCGCCGGCCCCTTCCAGCACTCCCTGGCCCGCCGCGGTGTCCCATTCGCAGGTCGGCCCGAAGCGGGGGTAAAGATCGGCCTCGCCCTCGGCAATGCGACAAAATTTCACCGAACTGCCGCAGCGCTCGAGCAGGGCGTCCGGATAGCCTGCAATCCACTCCTGGGTCTGCGCATCAAGGTGCGCACGACTGGCAAGAATACGTAGGGGCCACCCCGGGCTGACGCATATCTCACGCCGTCGGTTGTCGCGCCAGCACCAGGCACCCAGCCCCACGCCACCGCCCCAGGTACTCCCCAAGGCCGGTGCATGCACCAGACCCAGCACCACGCGCCCCTCCTCGATCAGCGCCACGTTGACAGTGAAATCCTCATACCCTTCGATGAACTCCCGCGTGCCATCGAGCGGGTCCACCAGCCAATAGCGCTGCCACTGTTGCCGTAGCGCCCAGGCGGGCAGTCTCGCCTCCTCGCTGAGCAACGGCAGATCGAGCAATGCCGGCAGCCCCTCGACGAGGCAGCGCTGCGCCGCCAGGTCGGCCTGCGTCACAGGACTGCCGTCGTCCTTTGCCAGCCAGCCCGAGTCACGGCGGCGTACCGCCAGAATCTCACGGCCTGCAGTCTCGCACAGCGATCGCAACGCTTCGATGAACGTCAGGTTGAGCGGCATTCAGCCTCTCCTTCAAGGGGTTACACTTATTACTACTGAAGTATAACGCCAACTTAAGTAGAATCGCGCGCCGTGCTCCCGGCACATTTCCCCTATGCGACCCTGGAGAACTCATGGAAACGCAACGCGACACACCGGAACGGACACCCGGTCCTTCGCGAGCCGCCCAGATCGGGCTGTGGCTTGGTCCACTCTGGGTGGTGATGACCCTTGTCCTGCCCGCACCCAGCGGCATGTCAGACCCCGCCTGGGCCTGTGTCGGCATGGCGCTGCTGATGGCCACCTGGTGGTCGACCGAAGCCATGCCCATTCCGGTCACCTCCCTGCTGCCGCTGGTGATGGTCCCTGCCTTGGGCATCGGCACCATGGATCAGGCCGCATCGAGCTATGCCAACCCGATCATCTACCTGTTCCTCGGCGGGTTCCTGCTCGGTATCGCCATGCAGTACTGGAACCTGCATAAACGCATCGCACTGCATGTGCTCCGCGTGGTGGGCCACCAGCCCCGCCGGCAGATCGCCGGCTTCATGATCGCCACCGGCTTTCTCAGCATGTGGGTGTCCAACACCGCCACGGCCATCATGATGTTGCCCATCGGCATGTCCGTGATCAACCTGCTCGGCGACAGCGACCCAAGCGAGCTGAAGCGCTATGCCACCGCCCTGCTGCTGGCCATTGCCTACTCGGCGAGCATCGGCGGCGTGGCAACGCTGATCGGCACGCCGCCCAATGCCCTGCTGGCAGGCTACCTGGCCGAAGAGCGCGGCATCGATATCGGCTTTGCCCAATGGATGCTGATCGGCCTGCCCATCAGCACCGTCATGATGGTGGGCGCCTGGTGGTGGCTGACACGCCGCGGCTTCAATGTGCAAAGCGGCGGTGAGAGCGGCGGGGGCAACCTGGTGCGGGATGAACTGACCAAGCTTGGCAAGATGAGCTCCCCGGAGCTGCGGGTGGGGGTGATCTTCCTCGCAGCGGCCATCGCCTGGGTGATACGCCCCCTGCTCAATGACCTGGGGTTAGGCTGGCTGTCTGACACAAGCATCGCCATTGCCGCCGGCATCGCCCTGTTTCTGGTGCCCAGCGGGCGCGGCCAGGGCGAGCGACTGATGGTATGGCAAGAAGCCCAGAAGCTTCCGTGGGGAATCCTGCTGCTGTTTGGCGGCGGCCTGGCCCTGGCCGGCTCGATCAGTCGCTCCGGCCTGGCCGAATGGATCGCCGAGCAGCTTGGTGTGTTTGGCGTATTCCCACTGTTGGCAATGGTCGCCATCGTGGTGCTGGTGATCATCTTCCTTACCGAGATCACCTCCAATACCGCCACGGCAGCAGCCTTCCTTCCGCTGCTGGGAGCACTGGCCATGTCGCAGGGCGTGTCGCCGCTGCTGATCACGGTGCCTGCCGCCATCGCCGCCAGCTGCGCCTTCATGATGCCGGTCGCCACCCCGCCCAACGCCATCGTCTTCGGCACCGGGCACATGACGATCCAAGCCATGATGCGCGCAGGCTTCGCCCTTAACCTGATCAGCACGGCCGTCGTTACCGTGATGGCCTACTACCTGATCCTTCTGCTCTGGTAGCACGCCTTCGGGCACCTGGCGAAGGCCAGGTGCCCGGGGTGCGCACACCTACCCAGCAAGACGACTAACCTCGCAAGACGATCTTCCGGCCTAAACGACCTACCTGCTAAACGACCCATCTGGCTAAACGACCCACAGCGCAGCGTAGTGATCGAGCAGCAGCACGCCAAAGACACCCAAGATATAGCGGATCGAAAACCAGAAGGCCGCCAACGGCGCCTGGGGATCGACGCCACGCCATACTTTCCAGTTCCAGTACATGAAGCGGGCGTTGAGCGCCAGGACTCCCAGCAGGTAGACCGCCCCGCTCATGCCAATGACGAAGGGCATCAGGGTGATGGCTACGGTAAGCCAGCCATACAGCCAAATCTGCAGGCGGGTGAAGGCTTCCCCATGCGTTACGGGCAGCATCGGCACACCGGCACGGGCATATTCATCGCGCTTATGAATGGCCAGCGCCCAGAAGTGCGGCGGCGTCCAAGCAAAGACGATCAACAGCAGTAGCAGCGGCTCTGGGCCCAGATGGCCTGTGACGGCAGTCCAACCAAGCAGCGGCGGTGCCGCCCCAGCCACTCCGCCTATCACGATGTTCTGCGGCGTGGCCCGCTTGAGAAAGGCGGTGTAGATCAGCGCATAGCCGATCAGCGAGCCCAGGGTTAGCCAGGCCGTGAGCAGGTTGACCTGCCACATCAGCAGCGCAATACCCAGCACCGACAGCAGCGTGGCCCAGCCAAGTGCCAGCGCGGTGGGCATGCGCTGCGTGGCCAGCGGGCGCTGCGAGGTTCGCAGCATCAGCGCATCGAGGCGTCGGTCGACCACGTGATTGAACGCCGCCGCACCCCGGCTGCCATGCCGATGCCCGCCAGGCCGAACACCACCGTTGCCGGGTCGGGCAGTGCGGGGTCGCCAGCGCCATGCCCACCAGGGCACAGGCCAGCATCACAACCACCACACGAGGCTTGCATAGCGTCAGCAGATCCTGCCAGGTCCAGTCGCCGGCCTGACGGTCCCATAGTGCCAGCACGCTGCGCTTTCCTGCGCGCGCTTCAAGACCGCATTAGACATGTGCCCACTCCTTGTCACATCGTTTGGAACCAATTGCCTGAGGCAGCGTTTCGCGCCAGTGCCAAACGGCCAGGGCCAACAGCAGCACCAGCGCTACTGCACCGGCGGTATGCAGCAGGGCCAGCCATAGCGGCAGCCACAACAGCACGTTGGCGATGCCCAGGCCGAGCTGGATACCGTAAGCGATAACCAGCCCGCCTAACCAGGGCCGCATGTGCGCCTCCTGCCAATACCGCATCGCCAACATAACCAATGCAAGGCCCAGCAGCAGCGCCCCGATCCGATGCCCTTGGTGAATGGCGGTCCGTGCATCGGCGTGCAGCTGGCCGTGCAGGTAGTTGGGTCCTACCGTCTGGGTCAGGTGGAAGCCTTCGCTCCAGTCCATCTCCGGCCACCACTGGCCGTTACAGGTAGGGAAGCCCTGACAGGCGATACCGGCATAGTTGCTCGACACCCAGCCGCCCAGCGCCACCTGCAGCAGCAGCATGCCGATGGCGAGCCCCCATAGCGGGGACAGGCGTCGACGCCCCCGAATGGACTTCGCCGCCCCGGTCGAAAACCGCCGCAGCGCCAGGTGCAGCCAAAGAAACAGCAGCAGCACGGATAGGCCGCCGAGGAGGTGGAGCGTCACGACCTGAGGCCACAGCTTGAGGGTCACCGTGAAGGCACCGAAGGCACCCTGCAGCAGAATCACGCCCAGCAGCGCCAGGCTCAGCCGCCACGGATAGCCGGCCTGGCGCCTCAGCGGCATGCCCAAGAGCAGCAGCGCAATCACCAGCAGCCCAAGCGCCGACGCCACATAACGATGAATCATTTCGACCCACGCCTTGAAGCTTTCCAGCGGGGCATCCGGCGAGTGAGCCAGGGCGCGCTCGGCATCGGGAACCACCAATCTGCCGTAGCAGCCCGGCCAGTCCGGGCAACCAAGGCCGGCGTCCACCAGGCGCGTCCACACGCCGACCAGTATCACCAGCGTGGTGAAGACCACGCCTGCCAGGCTCAGCATCAGCAGCAATCGCACCCTTGGCTCATGCTCAGTCGCATTCATTGGTAGGGATCCTTCCTTTGTCACCGGGACTTGCACCTCCATCATGGATGTACCGTGCGTGAGTTGCGAACGCACGCTTTCAGCGCTGGCTGATCTCACGCAGAGGCGTGATACGCGTATCCGGATTCCTGCGTAGCAAATGGTTGATGTCGTCTAGCACCGCTCGCGGCTCCACCTCCGCACCATAGGTCAGTACCGCACGGCCTTGAGGGTCCAGCACCCAGATCTGGCCCGGCGCGTGCCAGGCAGGCAGCGACCTCCACTGGGCTACCGCTTCACCCGGCAATGCCGCCGCATCGCCACCGATGCGCAGCCGGCTTAGCCTCGGCGCCTCGCGCCCCAACGCGCGATGCAGGCGCCACCACCGGTCGGCCATGGCACCACACTCCTGGCTGCAATCGAACGCCAGGATCCAGTCGCCCTCCTCGATCCGAACCGGCGTGCCGGCCAAGGGCCAGTGTTCCAGCTGCGGCGCATCCGGGCCCAGCTCGCCATGGGCGGTACGTTGGTCGGGAATGCCGATGCGCCACTGCACCATGACCCAGGCGCTGATCATGGGCAGGGCAAAAATGGCAAGCAAGGCCAGCAGCTTCAATCGCTGGTGGCGCATGGGTGTCGTGGCGTGCATGGCCCCTCCTCGTCATTACAAAACGGAATGCTCGACATCGGCTCGCAGCCGTCTACCACCAAGCAGCATGACCACAAGGGCGGCCAGCGCCAGCCCCCACCACTGGACCGCATAGCCCAAATGGCGGCTAGGCGGAACCACGCTGGGCTCCCACCAGCTCTCGAGAAAACCCGGCCCCACCTCGAGATGAAGCCAGCCCGAGTGGGCAAATTCGAGCTCCGGCCAAGCCTCGAGTTCGATGCGCTGCAACCGCCTCCTCCTGGTTGGGACCGAAGAGCGGTGCCAGGCTGCCTGCCCTCTGCCAGCGGCCGTAGAGCGTCACCACGCCCTCCGGGGTGTCGACCCGCGGCATGGCACGGCTCGGCCCGGTTGCCATGAAGCCACGCTGCACCAGCCAGACGCGCCCATCCTCGGTGCGCAGCGGGGTCAAGGCCGCCACGCCCAAGCGGCCATCATGGGTGCGGTTATCGAGAAAGAGGGTGTGCTCGGGAAGATACTCTCCTCGCAGCGTCAGGCGCGCACCTTCGGGAGGGAACTCGGCAGGCGCTTCCAGCGTGGGCGCCTCGTCCAGCTGCGTGAGGTAGTCACGCTTGTCGTCGGCACGCTCCCACTGCCATAGTCCAAGAGCCAGGCCCAAGGCGACGAGCAGCAGCCAAAACAGATACCAGAGGCCCAGGCGCCAGCTCGGCAAGCGTGTCGCCGGTGGCGTGTGCCCTACCCCTGCCCCTTGATGGAGTGACGCATGCTGTTGAAGATCCTGATTGCGACCGTGTTCGTGGCCATGCTGGTCAGCCTGGCTGCCGGTGCTGGTTTCCTTCTGCGTGACGATCCTCAGTCACGCCGCCTGCTGGTATCGCTCAAGATCCGCGTGGCACTCGCTGCCTTGCTGCTTGCGCTACTTTTCTTCGGTTTTGTTTCCGGGCAACTGGGGCCCACCTGAGGCCCCAGCGCAGCTTCGCCGCTTCAGCCTAGAAGACATAGACGAACAGGAACAGGCCGACCCATACCACATCGACGAAATGCCAATACCAGCAGGACGCCTCGAAGCCGAAGTGCTCCTGCGGCGTGAAATGGTGGCGCATCACCCTGACCAGCATCACGATCAGGATCAGCGTGCCAACGATGACATGCACCCCGTGGAAGCCGGTGAGAATAAAAAACGTGGCGCCGTAGATACCCGCCTGCAAGGTGATGCCGTAGTGTGCGTACGCCTCGTAGTATTCAACCCCTTGGATCACGATAAAGCAGAGCCCCAGCAGCACTGTGCCTGCCAACCAGTTGCGGCAAACCCGGCGATGCCCCTCCTTCAGCGCTTCATGGGCCACCGTCAGGGTGATGCTGGAAGACACCAGGATCAGGGTATTGACCAGCGGCAAGTGCCAGGGGCTGAAGACCTGAGCTGGCCCGGCAATGGAAGCATCGGGCGGGCTGAGCAGCGGCCAGTGAGCGATAAATTCTGGCCACAGCAACGCCGTGGCACCCTTGGTGCCTTCTCCGGCCAGCCAGGGAACGGCGAAGGTTCGTACATAGAACAGCGCCCCGAAGAAGGCGGCGAAGAACATCACCTCGGAAAAGATGAACCAGCCCATGCCCCAGCGGAAGGAGCGGTCCATCTGGGCATCGTAAAGCCCCTCGCGCGACTCGTTAACCACATCGCGAAACCACAGCGCCATGACGGTGATGACCCCCGCCAGGCCCAGCATCATGACAGGAGTGCCTCGATCATGGACCAGCACCATACCGGTGCCGATCATCATTACCCCCAGGGCCAGCGAGCCCAGCACCGGCCATTTGCTCGTTGCAGGAACATAATAGCTGCCACCACTCATGCCTCACCTCCTTCATCGCGCTTGGCACCGGCCTGCAGCGGCGCCTTCGCGCCCTCGATGGGATACAGGGTGTAGACCAGCGTCACGGTATTGACCTCGGGCGGGAGGTCGCGAGCCAGCTGGAACACCAGCGGCAGTTCAAGGCGCTCACCCGCTTCCAGGCGCTGCTCTTCGAAACAGAAGCAGGACGACTTGCGCACGTGGCGGGTGGCGGTAGAGGGCGATACGCTGGGTACTGCACGCCCCCAGCTCTCACCATTGCTCTGGTTGCTGAAGGTAAACGCGACCTCGGAGGTCTGCCCTGGATGCAATCTCACCTGGCGCGTTTCCACCTCGAGCCGCCAGGGCAAGCCGGAGCCGTTGCGCGTGATGAACTGCACGGTGACCAGGCGCGATTCGTCTACCTCCTGGTGCAGCAGCGCCTGGGCCCGCGTGTCTACCTTGCCGTTGATGCCGGTCACCCGACAGAACACATCGTAGAGCGGCACCAAGGCAAACGCGAAGGCAAACATGCCCACCAAGGCGGCCACACTGCGCCACACCGTACGGCGCACTCCCTGCTGCTGCTCTGCTGTCTCGTTGTCACGCATCACCTTCCTCCTTCCTTCAGGCCGGCACTGTACGCTTCAGCTCAATGCGCCGGGCGCTGAAAGTTCGGTGGGGTCTCGAAGGTATGCAGCGGCGCCGGGCTCGGCACGCTCCACTCAAGGTCATCGGCAAACTCCCCCAGGCCTGGGCCGGCGCCTTCTGCTCCCCCGAACACACAGGATGATCACCGCAACGAAGAGCAGTTGGGAAAAGCCGAACATGAAGGCGCCAAGGGAGGAGACCAGGTTGAAGTCAGCGAACTGCAGCGCGTAGTCGGGAATACGCCGTGGCATGCCAGCCAGCCCCGCGAAGTGCATGGGGAAGAAGGTTAGATTGACCCCGATCACCGACAGCCAAAAATGCCATTGGGCCAGGCGGACGTTAGGATAGTGACCGGTCCATTTAGGCAGCCAGTAATAGACCCCGGCCATGATGGAGAAGATGGCTCCAGGCACTAGCACATAGTGGAAGTGCGCCACCACGAAATAGGTATCGTGATACTGAAAATCGGCCGGGGCGATGGCCAGCATCAGCCCCGAAAAGCCGCCAATGGTGAACAGCACAACGAAGGCCAGGGCAAACAGCATGGGCGGTTCGAAGCTGATCGATCCGCGAAACAGCGTGGTGACCCAGTTGAACACCTTCACCCCGGTAGGCACCGCGATCAGCATGGTGGCGTACATGAAGAACAGCTGCCCGGCCAGCGGCATGCCGACCACGAACATATGGTGCCCCCAGACCAGGAACGACAGCACCGCAATGGCTGCCGTGGCATAGACCATGGAGGCATAACCGAACAGGCGCTTGCGGGCGAAAGCCGGAATGATCGCCGACACGATTCCGAAGGCCGGCAGGATCATGATATAGACCTCGGGGTGGCCGAAGAACCAGAACAGATGCTGGAACAGCACCGGGTCCCCGCCGCCTGCGGCATTGAAGAAGCTGGTACCGAAATTGATGTCCATCAGCATCATGGTGATCACGCCGGCCAGCACCGGCATCACCGCGATCAGCAGGAAGGAGGTGATCAGCCAGGTCCACACGAACAGCGGCATGTCCATCATGCGCATGCCGGGAGCACGCATGTTGAGGATGGTGGCGATGATATTGATGGCACCCAGGATCGAACTGATCCCGGCAAGGTGCAGCGCAAGAATGAAGAAGGTAGTGGAAGGCGGTGCATAGGTGGTGGAAAGTGGCGCGTAGAACGTCCAGCCGAAGTTGGGCCCACCGCCCGGCATGAACAGCGTGGAAAGAAGCAATCCGAAGGCGATGGGTAGTAGCCAGAAGCTGAAGTTATTGAGCCGCGGCAAGGCCATGTCAGGCGCCCCGATCTGCAGCGGAATCATCCAATTCGCCAGCCCCGTGAACGCCGGCATGACCGCGGCGAAGACCATGATCAGGCCATGCATGGTGGTCATCTGATTGAAGAATTCCGGGTTGACGAACTGCAAGCCCGGCTGGAACAGCTCCAGACGCACCACCAGGGCAAAGATCCCACCGATGAAGAACATGACCAGCGAGAAAATTAGATAAAGAGTACCAATTTCCTTGTGGTTGGTGGTCAGCAGCCATCGCAGGATGCCTCGGGGCGGAGCCTCGTGGGCGTGTCCATGCCCGGCTTCCGCAGCGGTGCTGCTCTGCTCAAAGGTAGGTTGAGGAGGTACCTTGGGGGCCATCGGACTACTCCTTTCATTATCTTGTTATGGCGCTGCTTGTCAGGGTGGCCACGACGCATGGCGCCGTGGCCTCTTTCAGCGTTGCAGGCGTTCGGCGATTTCAGCGGGCTGTACAGAATCCCCGGCATCGTTGCCCCAGGCATTCCGCGTATAGGTGATGACCGCCGCAAGCTCCACAGGGTTGAGCGTAGTGCGGAAGGAAGGCATCGCCGTACCCGAGACGCCGTTGATCACGACATCCTTGTGCCATTCGATGTCCGCGACCATACGCTCGTTGCCGGCCAGGGCAGGAAAGGCCGGCGGCGCCCTTGGCCTTCGGGCTGGTGACAGGACGCGCAGATGCTGCCGTACACGGCTTCGCCCCGCTCCATCAGTTCGGCCAGCTCCCACTCGCGATCGACCCCCATGGCCTCCTGGGTCGCCATCTCCTTGCGCTCAGCCAGCCAGGCGTCGAACTCATCCTCCTCCACCGCGTGGACGACAACCGGCATAAAGCCGTGGTCCACGCCACACAGCTCGGCGCACTGACCGCGGTAGATTCCGGGTTCGTTGATCCTTACCCAGTTTTCGGTGATGAAGCCAGGCACGGTATCCTGCTTGACCGCCAGTGCCGGCACCCACCAGGCATGGATCACGTCATCGGAAGTGAAGAGAAAGCGGACCTTACGATTGATCGGCAGGACGAGAGGCTCATCGACTTCCAGCAGATAGTGCTCGCTGCGGGCCTCGTCGCCACGGATCTGAGCGCGCGGTGTCGCCAGGTTGGAGTTGAAAGCAACATCCTCACCGAGATACTCATAGCGCCAGCGCCACTGCTGGCCGGTCACCATCACATCGAGCTCGGCATCGGAAGGGTCGTAAATCTTCTTCAGCGTTGCGGTGGCAGGTACTGCCATGCCGATCAGAATCAGCAGCGGAATGGCCGTCCAGAACACCTCGACGGTAGTGTTTTCGTGGAAATTGGCGGCTTTTGCCCCCTTGGAGTGGCGATAGCGGAACAGCGAATAGAACATGACCCCAAAGACGATCACGCCGATTACGACACAGATCCAGAATATGGCCATGTGAAGGTTGTAGATCTCTCTACTGAGGTCGGTAACCCCAACCGGCATGTTCCAGCCGCTAGCCAGAGCCACCTGGCCCGAGCCGACAAGGGCCAACACCCCTGCCAACCATGCGAGCAGAGTGCGCATCGACGCCTCCCCATCTTTTGTAGTTGTCGTCGTCAGCGGCATCCCGTCTGTCAGGGGCGGATCCCGTATTCAGGAACATTAGCCGCTACTGCAGGAAGTATAGAAGCAGGTTCAGGAAATACACTGCCGAGCCACCCGCCTTTTGGCTAACGCGCCCGTCAACGCAACACTGCTGCAAAATGCGCTATCCGGCCACCGTGATGGCCACCCAGGCAATCACGCCGACCAGCACCAACGCGAGCACGATGCCCACCAGGATGAAGGCCAGCGGATTGCCTGTCTCGAAATCACTGCGTCGCTGCTCATCTCTCTGGACGCCGAGAAACGCTGCCAGCACCGACTTGATCACTCCCCACATTGTCCACCCCCTTAGCCTGTCCCACCCAGCATGGCACAGCCGCACCCAGCCAGCTCAACGGCGCTCCGAAAGGACCAGCCAATTTCATACTGCAGCGCAGCAGATACGCGCGAAGCCCCGCTCAGGCTGGGCTACACTGGAGTCAGGAGCTTTTTCATTGACCGCCCTCTAGAGGGCTCGGAGCTTAGCCATGGCTACCAACCAAACAACGCCAACGGGCTTCAGTCAGGCCTTTGACGTTTCCAACCCCATGCTGGAATGGTGGGCGCAACAGTGGATGCACAGCGCCACGCCCATGTCACGCCTGCAGCTGGCCTGGATTGAAAACCTGGCACAGCTAATGCAGCAGGAGGCAAAGTTTCTCTCTGCCCTCGCGGAATCCAGCCGTCAGCTCAGCCAGTGCTATGAAACCCACAAAGGGATCCGAGCAAGCTGAACGCCTGTTATCAGGAGATTGCCAATGAGGTCGCCGACCAGCAGATGGAGCGACTCAAGCAGGTAGCCACCTTGTCGCATGACATCCGCAAGCGAATCTGGGAAGAGCTGTAGCAGTGCCGACCCGCTTCCTATCAACATAAGCGCCAAATGCAGGCCCGCATCGCAAGCCTGTATTTGGCGACCTAGCACGGCGGCATACCGACCTTCTCCCCCGCTTCCCTTACTCATGTAGCTTGTAACTGCCCGCCACATGAGACGGGACGCAGCAGGGCACTTCATCGCAGCACTCGCAACCCCAACCGGCCCCAAGTTGTCAAGCAGTTGAAAGAAAAGCATAAAAGGGGCTTTTCATTTGCCGGCCAACACGCTAGTATACGCCTCGTTCGCGGGGCTCCAGGGGTTCACCTCCTAGCCACCGGAACACGCATCGCAGCGCAACAGCATGACAAGCCGCACCCTGTCATGATGCGATGCCAACAAAGTCGGAGCGTGGCGCAGCTTGGTAGCGCGCTGCAATGGGGTTGCAGAGGTCGCAGGTTCGAATCCTGTCGCTCCGACCATTAAACACAGTAAAAACCGCCGCTTACGGATCATGCCGAGCGGCGGTTTTTCGTTTTGGCTGGCTTAAAATGGGAAAAGCATAAACAATCGGCCTGCTTCCAAATTGAGCGAAAGAGTGCTCACTTAGCAGAAAAAAACTTTTATATGAGTTAAATACTGCTCAAAATTCTATCTCACGACTATAATTGAGCATCATGTTGCACAGCGGTGCCGCATATGCAGCTCACTATCCAGATCTATCACGACCGACACTGGCACGATGCCGCCTTATTGGAGCTTCCCGACCCCACGCTAGGCGTGCGCGGAGCCACCTTCCTGGCCTATAGGCAGGAATATGCGCTGGAATGGATGTTTCGCGACGATGAACACGCCTGTAGCCTGACGCTGCCGGTGGAACTGATGCTGAAGCACCAGTCGCCCAGATGGTTCGGCTTCCTCGAAGACATCATGCCCGCCGGTGCCAGCCGACGCTATTGGGTCGATCATCTCGGCCTTCACGACATGCCGGTCGGGCAACAGGACAGCGCGCTTCTCCGGCATGGCACGATCGCCCCCGTAGGAAACCTGCGGATCAAGGAAGCGCTGCCGCAGCGAACACCCGGCTCTCGCCTGCCGCAACGGCGCTTTGGTCTCCAGGAGGTCGTCGAACGCCATACCGACTTTCTTGAATATGCCCAGCAGATGGGAGCCGCCAGCGGCGGCGCCACCGGGGCGGGGGCGAAGCACCCAAGCTGCTGATTCGCTGCGACCGGAACGATCGAATCTGGATCGACACCTGGCAGGATGATCCTGCCAACGCCGATCTTCATTATCTGGTGAAGTTTCCCCGAGGACAGCGAAGCGAGGACGACTGCGACATCCTGCGTGCCGAATACCATTATTACCAGGAACTACAGGCGATGGGGATCGACACCATCAACACGGGTAACATGCGCCTGATCGAGGGCGAGCGCTCCCCTTCACTGTGGCTGCCACGCTTCGACGTCGAGCTGAACAAAGAAGGCCTGACTCGGTATGGGCTGGAATCAGTTTATGCCCTGCTGGGTGCCGCTCCCGGGGCACATCTCCAGCACATCGACGTGCTGAAGCGTCTCGTGGGCCTACTGGAGCGCCAATATCGCGTAGCTGAACAAGGTGAGCGCTTCGATCGAGCTAGCTTTGTCATCGAATGGGTCAAACGCGACCTGCTCAATGTTGCCTTTGGTAATTCGGACAATCACGGCAGGAATGCGGCACTGTTGAAACGCCCGGAAGGCATCTGGCACGCCCCTGTGTATGATTTCGCCCCCATGAAAGCCGACCCGGAAGGAGTCACCCGCACCATACGCTGGGGCTCGCCCTTTGAAGAAGGCGGCGAGTTCGACTGGCCTGCCATTGCCGAGGCGCTTGGCGACCTAGTCTCCCCGTCGAATCTGCTCGAAGAGCTCAAGTCCATGGCTAAGAAATTGCGAGGCCTTCAGCAACGCCTGCGTGTGCGCGGCGTTCCCGAGCGCATTCTGGAAATGCCCGCCGTTGGCCTAGGCAACCTGGATGAAAGGCTGAAGCGCTGGCGTCTACTATGACGAGGAGCACGAGATGAAGAAGCGTGAATTGAACCCAGATGAGCGAGAAGAGAAGCTGCTGGAAGTGGCGCGCCAACTAATTTCAGAAGAGATCAGCGAAGGCCAGGCGCTGCGCCTGCTGCGCAGAGACGTGCTAGGGCTTTCGCAAGAGGCATACGCTAGCCTGGTGGGAATCAGTCGACGCACCCTGTCCGACCTGGAGCGCGACCGCGCCAACATCTCGCTTGCCGCTTTGAATCGGGTGTTTCGCCCGCTGGGCTTGAAGGTAGGCCTGGTGCCGCGGCAACGCGTGTTGCTCAAGCGGGCACTGGAAAGGCATGCCCCTATCTCCCTGTAAAGATTTTTTAACCAGTCAGGAGAAAGTCATCAAACCAAACGGTCGCTCGATTGCCTGAGAGCCTCCTGACTGTTTGTACACACTTCACTCAGCTATTTGGGTTAACAACAACACGTTGTAAGCCAACAGCCCGCTCATGTAAGATTTTTTCTATTGACAAAGTCATTATTTCATGGATTGCAAAACCAGCACGTTTCATTCTTGATAGGCGTCAATGCAGTGAGGCTCTTCATCCTGCGCACCAGGCGGAGAACTTTCCTAGTCGAAACCAATTTGCTAACATGCCTGCATCAAAAAAAGCATTACGTAACAGGTACGCAGGAATGAGAACTCTAATTCAACGCCCCGTAGTTGCAGCAACTGTTTGCTTTCCACTATTTCTAATTATACCTGGCGTCGCACTGGTGTATTACAGAATGTGGACAACCGCGATCTTAACTCTAGCTACAATTTTTTTACTATTGTATTTGTCAACGAATGAAAAAGTTATTTTAATTAGTAACTCCTACATTGTCATTGCAGCTTGCTTACATTTAATGACTATTTCAGCAATTCTAGCTATTAAAGGGAAAAATCAGTGAGCACTTATACCCCTAGCTACAATGATGACGAGATCGACCTTCGAGATCTCATCATTACTTTTATCGATAACTGGAAAATCATCGCAGCCTCTACTTTATTATCTGTTGCGAGTGCTTTTATTTTTCTAATGATAACAACACCTTCTTTTACAACAGAGCTGGAATACACTTATGCTAGAGACGGCTTGCGCTCACTAAACACCGTACCAGGAATACATTACTCAGAAGATAGCGTTACGTCGGAACTGTCTCAGCGGCTATCCGCTTATGAAAATTTTTTGCGTTACATTCAAGAAGATGAAAATGCCAAAAACATTTTACTGCTAGCCACAAATATCAACGAAGAAGAATTTGAAAGTTCAGCACGCTCTATATTTGGGGAGAAATTATTTTTCTCTCAGCCTACAGAAAAAGATCAAATAGGTGCTTTACGCTTCAAACATATAAACCCTTACTATGGTGCTGAATTTTTAAACTCTTACTACCATTGGAGTCAGCGAGAGTATAGAATCATTCTCGAGAATCGCGCCGAGCGAGCTATCACAAGCACTATTACTCAAAATGAGCGTCAGATGCGGGCGATGATTGAGGCATACCAGGAATCGACTCGCTCATTTGTGCTGCGGCAAAATGAGGCAGATCAAGTACGGCTACTGCAACTTTACGACAGGCTAGAAGCAGAAAAAACGCTTTAATCGCAAAACGAGAGGAAAGAATTCGTTTGCTTAGCCAAGCGGAGCAGATTGCTGAACAGTTAGGAATTTTACAACCGACAACGCCTAGAGAACTTGGCCGACAGCAGGGCGAACGAGACGTTATTTATGCTGAAATTAATTCTCAAAATGGATTACCTTTGTATTTCATGGGCACCGAAGCCCTGAGAACCGAAAGGCAGGTCATTGAACAGAATCTTTACGAAGAAGTAAAAACGGCTGAAATCCGTGAAATTGAAAAAGAAATTTCAAGCCTCCAGAATAACAGGGAAATCGAGGCGATCTTAGCCAGAGAAGAAGAGTCTCCCTTTATAGACACATACAACAGATTAAAAGAAGAGAACCTACTTTTAAGAAGCAATAGTGTTTCAGCGGATGAAATCCAGGTTGCCGAGGTTGTCCGCTGGGCGTATCAGCCTACTAAACCAGATTCACCCAAGAAAAGCTTGATGCTGGTTTTGGCGGTTGTTGCCGGATTTATGATTGGGATATTTATGGTAGTAATTTCTGGTTTTGCAAAAACCATAAAAAAACGTAGACAAATAGCTATTTAAAAACAAGCCCGACTCAACAAGTCGGGCATAATATAACTACATACATCTCATGGCTTTGTAAAAAAACAACTTATGCACTAAGCTATTTTCGCGAGTTATCACTGGAGAAAAGGCCATGAAACGAGCTCTGTCTACTGGTAAACCAGCAATACTTCTGCTGGGTATATTAACGGTGCTGCTGCCACTTCACGCTTTAGCGTGCGAGTTGACGCCCAGCCAGCAAGAGATGCTCGACCGCGTGAACGAAGCGCGCAGCGAAGCTCGTCAGTGTGGTGAAGATACCCATGAGGCAGCGGCGCCGCTCGAGTGGAGCTGCCAGCTGGCTGAAGCGGCTCTCAGCCATTCCCGGGAGATGGCCGAGGAGGAGTTTTTCGGCCACGCCGGCATGGACGAGCAGGGTGTGGCATCCCGCGTGAGCGATGCCGGGTATGAGTGGATGGCGGTGGGAGAGAACATTGCCGCCGGGCAGCGCGATGTGGATTCGGTTATGGAGGGCTGGCTGGATAGCTCCGGGCACTGCGCAAACATCATGAACCAAGACTTTACCGAGATGGGCTCGGCCGCTTACGAAGCACCCGAATCGCCTTACTCCCCTTTCTGGACACAGGTGTTCGCGCAGCCAAGGTAAGCGGCCTACCGATTAGCAAACCGCCAATCCTTGCCATTCATGCCGCGTTGGCCATTCGCTCAACCATCCCTGCAGCGCACTGGCGGGCATGGGCTTGGCAATACCATAGCCCTGCGCCAGGCGACACCCCAGGCTCAACAGCTCCGTGGCATGCTCCAGGCTTTCCACCCCTTCCGCGAGCAGGTCCCGATCGAATCGTTTGGCCATGAAGATGACGCTCTCGACAATGGCCCGGTCGCTGGTATCGCTGAGCATATCCCTGACAAAACTCTTGTCGACCTTGATCAGGTCAACCGGCAGCTGGCGAAGGTAGGTCAGCGAAGAGAAGCCCGTGCCGAAATCATCGATGGCCACTTGCACCCCCATGGCCTGGCACTGCGAAATCACCTCCAGCGCAGCCGCTATATCGTGCATGGCTGCCGTTTCCACCACCTCAAGCTTCAAGCGAGCTGGCGAAACCGCAGGCATGCTGGCCAGAAGGCCGGTAAGGTGCGAAATAAATTGCGGCGACAGCAGGTGCGAAGGGCTGATATTGACGCTCACCGGCAGCTGGCTCCCTCGCCCTGCCACATCGCCAACTGCTTCATCACCGCCTGCAGTACCCACTCTCCCAAGGCCTGCTCCAGCCAGGTTCCTTCCAGGAGCGGCAGGAAGTCAGCCGGCGGCAGCAGGCCCTGCTCGGGATGCTGCCAGCGCACCAGGGCTTCGAAGCCCACCACCTCGGCGGTTTGCATATCCACCTGCGGCTGGTAGTGCAGGCAGAGTTCGTTGCGCGCGATGGCCTGCTCGAAACGCCGCCGCCTGGCCTGGCACTGCTGCATCTGCTGGTCAAGGCCGGGGTCGAAGCGATGGATGGCGTTGCGCCCTCCCTGCTTGGCCCGGTACATGGCCAGCTGCGCATGACGCAGAAGCCCTTCCGCTTCGACGTTGTCGGTAGGAAAGCTGGCGACGCCCAGGCTAGCCGTCACGGCGATCGAACGCTCGCCAATCACGAAAGGTTCGCGAATGACACGCAAAAGCTCTTCCAGCAGGGAGTCGTCGGCAATGT
Organism: Halomonas sp. E19; assembly: GCF_052439355.1. Lineage (NCBI taxonomy): Bacteria > Pseudomonadati > Pseudomonadota > Gammaproteobacteria > Oceanospirillales > Halomonadaceae > Halomonas > Halomonas sp. E19. The sequence goes on from NZ_JBNFWU010000001.1 coordinate 1,521,358, forward strand.
CGTGCAGCAGCAGCACGAACTCGTCCCCACCCGTGCGCACGATGGTATCTTCTCGACCGAGATGGCGATTGATTCGCTGCGCCAGCGAAAGGATCAAACGGTCTGCCCGTGCCTGGCCGAGGCGCTCATTGACATTCTTGAAGTGGTCGATGTCCAGCGTACAGACCGTCAGTGAACTCTTGCGCTGGGTGGCCAGCGTCAGCGCCTCTTCCAGCAGGCGGGTCAGCTGTACTCGCTGGGCCACGCCGGAATATTCGTCAATGAAGCGAGGTCGATTGAGTAAGTTGGCAATTATTGCTGCCTGGTGCTTGGCACTGCCCGTGCTATCTGAGCGAACCTCAACACGATTGCGGCCCTTGTGTTTGGCGTCGTAAAGGGCGGCATCGGCGCGGGCCAGCAGGTCGCGCGCACTGTCACCCTGGCGATAGGCGGTCAGGCCGATGCTAACCGTCACCTTGGGACCCGGCATGGTGGCCTGGGCAATATCGCAGCGCAGCCGCTCCGCCAGCTGACAGGCACCCTCCAACGGCGTTCCCGGCAGCAGAAGGGTGAACTCTTCTCCCCCCAGCGAGCCAGAAGGTCGCTCTTACGCAGGCTCTGCTGCACCAGCAGGGTCAAGGCATGCAGAATGCTATCGCCAACATCGTGCCCGTAATTGTCATTGACCGCCTTGAAATGGTCGATATCAAGCAACAGCAGGGCAAAATCACCTCCCTCTTCGTTGGCGCTGCGTACCGCCGTGATCAGCGCCCGATCAAAGGCACGCCGATTGGCAGCCCCGGTCAAATGATCGCGCGTCGCCTCGTGCGCCAGGGTCTGCTCAACGCTCTTGCGCTCGGCGATGTCATGGAAGACAGACACATAATGGCGCACTGCCCCGTCATCACCCCGTACCGCAGTAATCGACTGCCATACCGGGTAGATGTTGCCTTTCTTGTTGCGGTTCCAGATCTCACCCTGCCAGTGCCCTTGCGCTTCCAGCGACTGCCAAAGCTTGTCGTAGAACGCCTTGTCATGCTGACCCGACTTGAACATGCGCGGCGTCTGGCCCATCACCTCTTCCGCTCGATATCCGGTGATCAGCGTAAAGGCACGATTGACCTGCTCGATACGCATCTGGGCGTCCGTGATCAGCGTCGCCTGCCCCGTCTCAAAGGCCGTGGCCATCAGGCGAAGCTGATCTTCCTGCCGCTTGCGCTCGGTGATGTCCTGCTTGACGGTGACAAAGCTGGTGATCTTTCCCTGCGCGTCCAAAATGGGGGTGATCAATTCGTACTCCCAGTACTCTTCACCATTCTTGCGGCGGTTAAGCAGCTCGCCGCGCCACGCCTGGCCGGCACGCAAGGATAGCCACATCGACTGGTAGGTTTGTTCGGGGGTCTTGCCGGACTTGATGAGTGCCGAGGTGCGGCCCAGCAGCTCCTCGCGGGAATACCCCGTCACCTCGACAAAGCGCTGGTTCACGTACAACAAGCGACCACTGGGGTCAGTGATACCCGTGGCGAGTGGACTCTGCTCTACCGCCGTATAGAAATGCTTGAGCTCTTGGCTCAGGATCTTGACGGGACGCTCTGTGGCGATGGCCTGCCAAAGCGGCGACAACTCGCCCTCATCCACCCGTTCTTTGTTTGTCATGCCGTAAGTCCTTCTGGCAGCGTGCGCATTGGCTGCGCTGCCCACGCCACATTTCTACAAAAGCTGTACAGATTGCTTGAAGGTGAGAAGCGTAACGCAATGCAAGCCAACAAGCCACCAAACCCATCGCCAGGTGACTTGATCTTTATCAACCTTCCAATAGGGTACCGGCACTGCCGATGGGCAGCCATCCGTCAACCCGCATCTGAAGCCCAGCAGCCGCAATGTGCAAGCTTACAGTATACAACTCAGCCGCACGAAGGAGAAAAAGGGTAATGGCAAGGAGAAATCAGCGCAGGAGGACGAAATGACAAGCACTTCGACAAAATCTGAACACGTGTGGAGGTCGGGAGCAACGGCAGGTAAGGTGAAGGGCGGGGTCAGAGCTAGTCAATACAGCAGCACAGAAACCGAAAGGTAACGGGACCCTCCGTGGTCCTTGGGCCTAGCGTCAGCAAATGTAGTTTGCCAGCGCGTCGATTGCGGCCTGCTGGGCAAGTGCCTGGGAGATCCAGTGGCTCAGCACTTCACAGCCCATTTCAAGGTCTTGCGTAGTAAGCATGGCGTTTCTCCTGTTTGTCATACGAGATTCATCATGCCGCAAAGAATTTTACATTTCATCACTTCCACTCACGCTTCGAGTAGTTTGCCTGAGCTAGCGCAAATTCCTGATGAAAAAGTCAGGAACTCACCAACGGCGGGGTTCCTGGGGTGAGAAATGCCACCATCCCTGGTTCCACGCGTTTTTTTGCCACCACAAGGTGCGCAGGGAACGAGAAGCGGGCGATGCTCAACCCCATTGGTGGACAACGGCACTGAAGGTTGTCCAGATTTCAGTAGGCACCCATCCGGCTCGACGTGTCCTTCAGTCGGTAGCTCTCGCCTTTGATGTGCCACCTGGTCGAGTGATGCAGCAGCCGGTCCAGAGTCGTCATGGCGATGACCTGATCAAAGAACCATCCGCTCAAGGTTGGAGCCTCGGCAATCCCGGTACGGTTCAATCGGTGCCTGCGGGCATAGTGGTGCTATCTCGAACAGATATAAGGGCGATCTGATACGCTGTCAGATCATCCAGAAAGCTGATCGGCTGGCACTCAATGGACGCACCTCACGATATCCTTCAATTTTGGCGAGTAGTGGAATGGCTGACGCCGGCATCAGTGCCCAAGGCAGATCCTGGGCGCGATGTGAGGGAGCCGGTGTACAACATCCGCGCGAGCGATCCCCTGCCCTGGGAGCTCGGCCATCCCCATCGCGCTTACCGGTGCGATGCAGTTGACCTGCGTGTGAAAGACGGTACCCGTGCGCGCCGTTACGCCACTCGGGGCGAGCCGGCCGAAGAGTGGGTCTACGCGGTTTACGCCGGTCCCCTCTTGGTCAACGCGGCACGCGCCGAAATCGAGGATTGGCTGGGCGACGAGGTACCCACCGTGGTACGTGACGAACGCGAACCGCAGGGCACGGCCTCGCTGGGATTCCAGGTGTCAAGTGCGGGCTATGCCATTGCGGATTCCCTCGTCATCCCGACCTTTGCCTGGGCATACGGCGTGCTGCGTCGCTTGCAAGCCAGCGGGAAGACCACCCTTCCCCGCGAGGCATTGACGGTAGAAGCCTTCAATGAAGTGGATGCAGAGATCCGCGAGCGCTTCGCTGCAGAGCTTGCTGGGGAGCCGCTGACCTCTGAGCTGCTGGATCACTTCCTGGGTTGGCTTTTTCATCGGCTCCACTTGCCGACTGAGGCGCTCAACACGCTCCGGTGTCGTGTGAATTGCCGGCGCCAACGCAGCGCGAGAGACAATCCGGCGCCCAGCGCTGCCTCCTCATTGCCTGAGGATATCGTCGAGCCGCCCAAAGAGGCCGACACGCGCGAACCCAAGCCTTCCCCACCGGCAACGGTGAGTGCTTTGGCGAGTTCGGAGCTGGGAATGCTGAACAGTCTTTTCCTGACCGATCTAGCGCAGGTGCAGGCCGCGGTATCACGCGGGGAAATAGGGTCGGCATTGGCGCAATACCTGGGCCAACGTCCGCTGCAGCAGATCGATCTACGCGAAGACGTCGGGCAGGCCTGGCAGCTGTTGGAACCTGCCCGCTACCCCAAGGGTCGCTGGCCTGGCAAAGGCCGCTTTCCCCTTGTCTTCAGTCAGCAGCTCGCGGTCAATCATGCGTTTCGCACCCTGGGCGGGAGCGCAGGCGGGATGGTGGCTGTGAATGGCCCCCCGGTACCGGCAAGACCACCCTGCTCAAAGATATCGTGGCGGGGGTCATTGTTCAGCGCGCCGAGGTGTTGGCGAGGTTTTCGACGCCGGCCGCGGCATTCGCCCCGCTGGTGGACGCCTGGGCGACCGCAGGCTGGAAGCAAAAATACAGCCGCCTTGACGCCTCGCTGAGTGACTTCGGGATCGTTGTCGCTTCGAGTAACAATGGCGCGGTGGAGAACATCACGCTGGAATTCCCTCGCCTCGAGGACGTGGATGCGCCGCTGGCCCAGCGAGAGAGCCCCTTTACCGAGATTGCCTCGACCTTGCTGCCCGAGGGACAGGAGGCGTGGTCACTGTTGGCGGCTTGCCTGGGCCGCAGTGCGAATCGCCGCACCTTCGCGGATGCCTTTTGGGGGAACGAATCACCTAAGGAACCTGGGCATCGGCGTGCCCATATCACGCTCAAGGGCGAGCGTCCAAGCGGCATTCTGCCTTGGAATGAAGCCGTTCACGCCTTCCAGGCCGCCCTGGCCGAGGAGGCGCGATTGCGTCACGAGCGCCAGCGCGTATTCAACTGTGCAACCTTGATGGAGCGTGAAGCCAAGTCGATCGACGCGCTGCGCAAGCAGATTCGCCGTTTACAGGGTGAACACGACGCCATCGCGGCAGAGCTGGAACGTTGCCGCCATACCTACGCCCTGGCCCAGCAAGCACAAGCGCAGGCGCTTGCGGAGGTCCGCCAGGCGCGTGAGCGCCAGCAAGTCGAGGCGACGATGCGCATTGAGGTCCGCGAGCGTCAGCGGGCGGAAGCCGAGAAGCAGGCACAGCGCGCCGAGAGGAACAGGAACCACCATAACGACCATCGCCCGTCCCGAACTCTCCAGCTGTGGCATCGCCTTTTTACCTCGAGGCGCGTCGTTGCCTGGGAGGCATTGCGTGACCAGCACGAGGCGGAATATGCCAAGGCTCACCAGACATTGAAACAATGTGAGCAAGCCTGGTTTGCTGCACAAGAGAAACTCCTGGCGGCGTGCGAGTCCTTATGTGAGGAGGCGCTGGCGGCTGCGATCCCCGATCAGTTGGCTCGTGTCCGGGAAACGAAGCAGCAGCTTGTTAGTGCCGAGAAGAGGCACATCCGACAGAAGAAAGCGATTGATGAGTGCGTCTCGTCGATGGCCAATCTCGAGTCCGCTTACCAGGGCTATACCCAGGTAGTCGCGCAATACCGGGCGACCTTCGGCGAGGCCCACTGTGTCACGCTCAAGCATATGCGTGAGCCACCGCAGGTGAAGGAGGTACTGTCGCCCTGGGCCGATCCCGAATGGGATGCTGCGCGCATGAGGGTCTTTATCGCCGCCCTGGATCTGCATGACGCCTTTGTCTTTGGCGCGGGCAAGCCTCTGCAGCACAACCTGCGCGGGATGGTGAAGTTATTGCGAGGCGAGGCGCCGGCAGACCTCGAGGCGCCAGTGGCGCAATCCCTGTGGGCTTCACTGTTCCTGCTGGTGCCGGTGGTCTCCACGACGTTTGCCTCCTTCCATCGGCAGTTTCAGCATCTCGGCCGTGAGAGCATTGGGTGGCTGATGATTGATGAGGCTGGGCAAGCGACGCCACAGGCCGCCGCGGGTGCCCTATGGCGCGCCCGGCGAGCCTTGGTCGTTGGCGATCCGCTCCAGCTTCAGCCGGTCGTCACGGTGCCGGATCGACTCCAAGGCGTGCTGGCGACCAGCCATGACGTCAGCACAGATTGGCTACCCGGGTTCACTTCCGTGCAGGCTCTCGCCGATCAGGCAAGCTCACACGGTAGTCGGATTGGCGATACCTGGGTCGGCATGCCCCTCCTGGTGCATCGCCGCTGTGACAGTCCGATGTTCGAGATTTCCAATGCCGTCGCTTATGCCAATGCCATGGTGCACGGTAAGTCCAATGAGCCGCTCGACCTTCCTCCCAGTGCCTGGATCAACATTCCGGCCAGGGACGCACGCGGCCACTGGATACCGGCGGAGGGTGACGCGGTTCGGGCGCTAATCCAGCAGTTGCAGCAGGCAAACGTCGCCGCCGAGGAGATCTTCTTGATTTCCCCATTCCGTAGCGTGGTGGCGAACTTGCAGACCGTCGCCAAGGAGTATCCCGGGCTGCGCGCGGGCACCATCCATACCGTACAGGGACGGGAGGCCAACGTGGTCATCCTGGTACTGGGAGGTGATCCGGCGCGTAACGGCGCCAAAGCCTGGGCCTCCGAGACACCGAATCTGGTCAATGTCGCCGTGAGTCGTGCGAAGCGTCGGCTTTATATGGTGGGGGATCGAGTGGCCTGGGGGCGCTTCGCGTATTTCGACGAGTGTAGCGCCCGTCTGGAGGGCTTTCCTGCTGGAGATATGCTGCTGCCAAGCCAGAGTTCTGCAAAGAAGTCTGAGGTTGGCTAACTTGCTGGTGCCGAAAGCCGATCATCGGCTCAATGAAGAACGCAAGGCCGTGGTCCGCAGCGGCGATTTGCCCTGACCTGTCACAAAAACGGAGACGGCGCCACGCGGGCGCCGTCCAGGACTGCCGGTTATCGCTTAGAACGCAACGCCGAACACCAGCGGCACAATGGTGTAGAGCGCCACGATGATTACCAGCAGACCGATTAGATTGAGCCAGATGCCAGCACGGATCATGTGCTTGATCGGCAGATCGCCGGTAGCAAAGGCCACCGCGTTGGAGGGCGTGGCAACCGGCAGCATGAAGGCACAGCTGACGGCGAAGGTTACCACAATGGTCATCAAAAAGGGCTCAATGCCCAGACCGACCGCAATGGCGCCCATGATCGGGAAGAAGGCCGCTGCCGTCGCGGTGTTGCTGGTCAGCTCGGTGAGCAGAATGATGACCATGGCCGTGACGGACAGCACTAGCAAAGGCGGCATCCCAGCCAATCCCGAGACGCTCTCACCGATCCAAGCGCTCAGACCGGTCGCGGTGAACTGGGCCGAGAGGGTCAAGCCACCACCGAAGAGGATGAGCACGCCCCAGGGAACGTCGCGGGTGGCCGTCCACTCGAGCAGCGCGCCCCTACCCTTCGATGCAGGAATCACGAACATCAGGATGGCGGCGAGAATCGCCACGCTGGTGTCATTGATATTCGACAGCCAGGGCATCGCCTCCTGAACGGCCGTGATCCTGGCAATAAGCGGCAGGAATACCCAGCAGAACACCGCACCGGCAAACACCATGAGCACGCGGCGCTCTTCCACAGTGAGCCGCCCCATCGCCTTGAGTTCTGTCTCGATCATGTGTCGCCCGCCATGGATGTCGTCGACTTCTGAGCGGAACACCAGCTTGTTGAGCACGACCCAGGCTAACATCAACATGGTAAAGGAGAACGGCACGCCCATCAGCATCCAATGGCCGAAGCCGATGGTGAGTCCATGGGTATCTTCCATATAGGCGCGCATCAGCGCCATAGGCGGCTGACCGATCAGTGTCGCCATGGAACCGATAGTAATGGCGTAAGCGATGCCGAGCAGTACCGCAGCCGAGAACTTAGGCGTATCGTCGCCGTTACCCAAAGACGCTACCAAGGCGATGATGGAGCCACCAATCGGCATCATGATCACGGCGGTGGCAGTGTTGCTGACCCACATGGTGATGAACCAGCTGGCGAACATAAGGCCGAAGACGATCTGTGCCGGCTTGGTACCCACGGTAAGCACGGTCAGCAGTGCAAAGCGGCGATGCAGGTTCCAACGCTGCGTTGCCAATCCGAGCAGTACCCCGCCCAATACCAGAAAGACGATACTGTGCGCGTAAGGCGAAGCCGTGGCCCCTACAGAGGCGATATCGAAGAAAGGAAACAGCACAAGTGGTAGCAGCGACGTGGCGGGAATGGGTATTGCCTCCGTCATCCACCAAGTGGCCATCAGCATGGCAATGCCCGCCACGATGCGCGCATTTAGTGCAAGTGAATCGGGCAGCAGGAAAAATACCCCAAGGCCAATGGTGAGGCCGAGGACCAAGGATATGGGCTTGAAGGCCGTAGCTTCCGCGTAAGGTGCCTGCCCGACCGTCCCGGTGTTTTGTGACATGTTCTTCACCTGAGTCGCATGACGAGACAGGCAAGTCTGAACGCTGTCTTACCGGCGCGGCCAATACCTAGCAGGTTGGAAGGCATACCCCACTCGCTCGGCAAGGAGCGAAGACAACCCAACAAACAACCAGTACTTTCAAAAAGTTATCAGCCCACAGCGTGACACCGTTACTTGGGCCTCAGTCATACGGCGCCGGTTCATGGCCACTCACTGCGAAGATGGACTGCAGGGCTGCGACCAATGAATGATGTCGCCCTTGCAGCATCATGCCCCTCTAGCTTCTGCACCTCCTAAGCCGCAAATGCCAGTGTGCAGAAAACAGGGGATCGTCACACTTCGGCATACGAAGCCAAACCTTCTCAAAAACTCATCGAGAAGGCAGGAAATATTGAATTTTATTCAACTGTCTCTCGCTTACGTACCACTTCCACTTGGTGCTGCTCCTTGGTCCACTTACCTTGGGGCTTGTCAATGTACTGAAAATACTCGTTGGTAAAGTTGCCTTGGTTGCAGGTATAGCGGTAGGAACGGGTGCGCACCTCTGCCCGGGGCAGCACCTTGTTGTACACCCCGGGGCCGGTCAGCTCGAAGATATTCTTGTCGGCCTCGTCTTCGATATTGTTGCGTATGGTCTGAACGATCAAAGCGAGATGCGGATTGTTCCGTTTGCTGGCGATGAAGTAGTTGCTGATATCGCCCCGCTTGGTGGTAACGAACAGCTCTTCCATCTCGGGCTTGACGATCCGTGCCAGCGGCCATACGGCATGGGCGTCGATATCCAGGTAAACCCCGCCGTGCTTCTGCAGCACCAGCACACGCCAGAAATCGGCCTGGGCCGCGCCTACCTGAAGACGAGCGTAAGCTTCGAAAATGTCGGGCGAGAAATTTTCCTGGATAAAGGCTGCCCGGGCCTCGGTGATCATGAAGCGATACTCGAAGCTCGGCGCCATCAGGCGGTTGAACAGGTAGTTCAGGTAGACCGGCAGCGTCGCCTTGTCGGTGAAGTTGGTCTGCCACAAGAGGCGCGGTACCGTCGCCTCAGCCGCACGCTTCGATGGCCACCACGGCGCGGCCCGCTCGGGAATAGTGAAGCGCTTGTTAGGTAAGAGGAAGTGAAAGCCGTAGGAGGCCACTTTAAAAATATTGGCCAATAGTTTAACCAGCCTGGCAAAAGCCAAAACAACGAAATTTCTCACTCTAACCTCCTTTATAGCAAACTTGAATCGCTTCAGCTCAGCCGCTTCGAGGGAAGAAATTCACATGAGTCATGCTATGTGCTGTGATGTTACCCACCACCTGAAGCCGGCTCACGCCCAGTATCCGAAAAATCGAGACGCATAAGCTCAAGTGAACGAGTAAAAGAACGCATCTCGATTTCGAGACGGGGCCAGTTTAGACGATTGACATCGAGAGGATTACTGGGCTCCGCCAAGAAATTGATTGATGCAGGATGGCGGCTATGCCAGTCATCTCGGTCTATTGGGTCATAGGGAAAGAGTACGAAGGAAGGTATACCCAGCCCATCGGCAATATGCACAGTCGATGTGATACCCGATATCATCGCATCCGCACGAGAAATCAGCGCAATATTATCGAAAATACTACATGTATCAGGTAGACAGAAAAGCCTTCCTGCTCCCACACGGTGGCAGATTCGCTCGACCTCCTGCTGTTTGCCTGGTGCAGACAGTACACACACATCATGCAAAGGAAGGTTGACCAGCAGCAGTTCGATCAGGCGCTCGGTGGTGGCAGAGTTCAAGCTGCGAGCACTACCCTTGCTATAGGCGTTGACACACACGAAAGGCCGATGCCCTGGTAAAAATTCAGCTACCCGCGCTTCACTTTGCGCATCACGAGGTACGATATAGCTGACATCCACCTCGTTGACGCCACACTTATTCAAAAGGGTTACATATTTTTCGGCAAAATGCTGACCTTGAGTCAGCTCACCCAACTTCAGGTCCACCAACCCAATCGTATCATCCAGGCTGGCTATGTGCTTTGCTTGTATCTGACTTAACAAGTAAATCGCACGATGATTGGCCTGATGGCTAAAAAATACCAATAGATCTACCTGCCCGATACGGCGAGCCAAGCGGCGTATTTCGCCATAACCGGCTCGCTTACGTGCTTCATAGACCTTATCGACACCAAAAATATCACGAAACATCGGGGCCATATCAGCAGTTGTGATGGCTTCCACAGAAATCTCGGGGTCTCGATGCAGTTCACGCGGGACAAAAGAAAATACCACCGAGTCGCCCCATTTAGCATCCCAGCGTACGAAAACTATACGGCGAATATTATCAACCTTCTGAATATTCTCCTTTTTTCTGTCGTACAAGCGGGACACCAACCCACGGCGTGCGCTGTCTCGCCAAACACGAATACGGTGGATTATTGCCCAGGACATGACGACACTCTCCTAGTGTAATGTTCAAACGCTAACACGAGCAATAATACTTGCATATAACTATAGAAGGTTACCATCAGCTCATGATTAATGGCGACTTCCGTCAAGCTATAAAAAGAAAACCCGCTTGTAAAAATAAACGCTGTCAACGCATAAATATTGTTGCGATCACGCCACAACAACTTCAAATGATACACAGCCGGAACCAACAAAAAACCAACTAACGCAAACAGACCTATCAATCCCCCGGAGGCCGCCATTTCAAAGTACTGACTATGGGCATGACCTCGACTTACCGTTGCAACCCATTCAGTAAGGATTTCTTGCTCAATCAGCTCTGCTATTTGAGCTTCACGCTCAGTATATGTCAGTCCAATTAAGGGGCGTTCAGCAAATGCAAGAGAAGCTGCTGTCCAGAGCTGCAAACGTCCACCGGTAGACACCGCATCTGACACATTTCCACTCGCGATATTGCTTATCTCACTGATGGTGTATTGCACACGCTGTTCAACTGCAGGCACCAACGTGTAAGCCGCTAGCGAAAGGAATGCCAATCCTCCCAGCACCAAGAGTGGCTTTTTCCACCCGAGTCGATCCATGTTCAGACCGAGCAGAAGAAGTAAAAGGAAGGGTATTGCAAGAATGCCGCCTCGCGACAGCGTCATTACGCAAGCCGCCAGAACCGCAACTCCCGCCGTGATGAGCCAACCCTTGCGCCTGGAGCCACGTACCAAAGCTAACGCGAGAAAGCCCATAGCGCATGTCAGATAGCTGAAATTTATACTAAATAAGAAACCATCCACTCGGGGCAAAGTAAACCACTGATAGAGTGCCAAGAAAAAAGCCCCTAGACTCCCAACAATCACCCCCCATTCGAGAGAGAAACGAAAGCGGGCCAGCTCGAGCCTTACTACCAAATGGCGAAGCATAAGATAAATCGGCGCCATCGCCAGCATATGCAATCCTGGCGATAAGTAGCGTGAATTGTAGCCACTCAGTACAAATAGCGGAACTTTCGAGACAACGTACAAGCTGAGCAACCCGAGCACTATCCAATCAATGCGTGTTACGACCAACGTACTACGATGGGAAATCAAGTATCCGATGCCATAAATCATTAATAAAGCAGAGAAAATTTGACTACGGATGGGTGTGGCGATTAACACCGCTAAGATCAAAAAAGAGCAACAAGGTTGAGCCGCACGGCTATCGGAGTTGTGAACAAACGATTCATAATCATCCTGAAGCATCAGCAGGAGCAAAGCTAAGGTGAGCGGCAGCTCCTCATACACCGCGGGCGCTCATGATGAGCGCCCGCAGCAGTATACCATCCGAATGACCTGAATGAGGCAGCTAGTACCTGAATCGTCCTAGCAACCTTGCCCCTGGTTTAGGTCCGTCCTCAATGTGAGGATCCACTCCTTAAGGCACATTGGCATAGCCACGGGTGGTAAATGGCCCAGCGAGCTGTGCGGTCTGACATGGTTGCAGTGGGTTCTTCATTGAGTAATCTCGTGCCGTGCATCCGGCAGGCGCAGGAACCAGCGCTGGTTGAGGCAGCTGTCCCGGTACTTGCCGTTGAAGCTTTCGATGAACGCATTCTGCGTCGACATCCCTGATCGGATGAAGGCCAGCGTCACCGTTCGCTCACGTGCCCAGAAGAACATCGCCTTGCTGGTCAGCTCCGGTCTGTTATCGCAGACAATCGAGGCCAGCAGTGGGAATTGGTTCGCGATCTCGTCGAGGAACTGGGCCAAACGACATTCCGAGATAGAGGGGTCCACCAACTGGCCGACACACTCGCGGCTGAAATCGTCCAAGATGTTCAGCACACGAAAGTGCCGCCCAGAGGCCAACGGGTCCGTCCCAGCAACCGACAGGCGGCTGGCTGAGCCAGCCGCCTGTCACCAGATACTTCACCGCACACCGCTTCGCTTTGGGGCGTCACCACTTTTCCTAGACGATCTCCTTGAGCACGGCAGTATTGAGGGCGCGCTCCGCCAGCAGCTTCTTGCCGGGTATTCTAGGCCTCCTACTCACGCAGGCGCTTGGCCTCAGAGACTTTTATGCCACTGTACTTGGCCTACCAGCGGTAGAGAATCTGGTCGGTCACGCCGTTCTGCCGGGCCAGCTCGGCACGTTGCCTTGAAGATGGTGATGATCAGCTGTTCGGTATGTCGGTTACACTTCATCGCGAGATCTCCTGCTATCAGGCGAAACGTAGCGGAAAACTACATTTACGGTGGACCGGTTTCTGAAGGAAGACCAAGCCGCATGACCGCACAAAACCTCTATGCCAGAATGAAAAAGCCCTGGAGCAGGCCGGGTTGACCGCTCAGGGCTATTCACCACACAGTTTTCGCGCTGGCTTCATTACCGAGGCGCATCTGCGAGGCAAGAACGACCTGCAGATCAAGCGCATCAGCGCACATCGTGATCAACGCACCTTCAGGAGCTACATCCGCTTGGCCGATGCCTTCGAGGATAACGCCGGAGACTTTTACTCGCTTGAGGGATAAGGTTACCGGGCGCCAAAGCCCGTCGCGATCGTCTTCAATGTTTTGAAGACGATCAGGATATCCAGCCACAGCGAAAAGTGCTTGATGTAGTAGAAGTCGTACTGCAGCTTGGTAGTCATACCATCAACTTCGGCGGCATAGCCCTGCTCCACCTGGGCCCAACCGGAAATGCCGGGTCGCACCACGTGGCGGTAGCTGAAGAAGGCTACATCCCGTTCGTACCACTCAGAAAGCTCCATGGACTCGGGTCGTGGTCCAATGAAGCTCATTTCACCTTTAATCACGTTCAGCAATTGGGGCAGCTCATCCAGGCGATACTTGCGGATAAAACGCCCTACCCGGGTGATACGCGGATCTTCCTCCCCCTCGGTGAAGCCACATCCTTCATGGTCAACATACATGCTGCGAAACTTATAGACTTTGAAAGGCACGCCCCTAAAGCCCATTCGCTGCTGAATAAATAGGGCGGGCCCGGGGCTATCCAGGCGAATGGCCAGAGCCGTGGCCAGCATGACCGGTAAAAGAAGCGGCACTAGCAGTAACGCCGCTACCAAATCGATAAAGCGCTTGAAACTTTGATATCTGAGCGATGGCAGCAAGCTGCCATATTCGTTTTCAGTCAAGTGCTCGATGCGCACACGTCCAGACATCGATTCCTGAATTTGCCTGACATGGTAGACGGGAATGTGATGAAGCGTGCAGCGTGCCAGAAACCTCTCCCATTCTGGGCTGAGCTCATCAGTATGCAAGTCGGCAACCACACCATCATAACGGACACCGGCCAAGTCGGGCTCTTCCAGACCGCGCAGCTCAATATCAGGTGTGGGTTGCAACTCGCCCACACGCCCCACCGGCACAACCCCCAGCTTCATACGGCGGTAACGCCTGCCCAGGAAGAAGGCCATGTAGAACCAGCCCAAGCTCATCAAATAGCTAGTGAATAGTACTTGCCGCGTGTACTCCTCCCGGCTAAAGAAGAGGACTGCCACCACAAGGAGATAGGCCACCGAGATGGTAGGCGCAATAAGCGCCGATACACGCGCGCCAGGAAAACGGTGCATCCGCCTGAGTGTCCAGAGAATGCCCACGAAGGCCAGAAGACAAGCGATAATCGTGTTACTGCGTACTGGGGGAAAGTATTCCCAAAAACCCCATTCCCACCGTTCCCAAGCGGGCAAGCCCACCACTACCAGTGCACCCACAATAAGCTGAAATGGCCACCCCAGTAGCAGCGCCTCGTACCAGCGAGAGTGTCGGCGCTCATACCGAAACCGATTTGTCATCCCTGTTATCCCTTCGGACATCTTTCTTATGTCTCTTTAAAATTTTAAGCAATAAGTCAGCCACCGCAGAGCAGCTCACCAGTCTCGGCATATGCGGGGTTAGCTCATACGAGCCTTGATAAACTGCGGTAGCTTTGACAAATTCTTACAAGGCAACGCGACTATAGGATTAATCCCATTGTTACGCATCACCGCTATATCTTCCCGCGATTTATTCAGTATTTGTTTGAGACTGCCATTGCTGGCCCCACCCACACGCATTTTCACTAGAACTTCAGGTAAATATATGACTCTGACTTTCTCGCTACTCAAATAACGAAGCATGGCATCATAGTCACCTGATATTCTATATGCTAGGTCGAAACCACCCAGTTCTCTATAAAGCTCACGGCGCATGAAAAAAGTAGGGTGTGGTGGCATCCAGCCACGTTTTAGTTTATTGGGATTGTACTGACCTGACTTCCAATGCCGAATTACCCGTTCGGGATTGTCTGCCTGCACATATTGAAGGTCACCATAAACTGCGCCTACAGCGGGATCAGTAAAGCATTCAGCTATCCGACTCAGCACTTCGCTGTTTGCGTAGAGGTCGTCGGAGTGCAAAAAGCCGACAACCTCGCCGCTGGCGTGGGCAATGCCCTTGTTCAGGGCATCATAGATACCTTGGTCAGGTTCGGTGACGAGTACATCGCCCTCCTCCAACGTCTCGCGAGCAATGGCAACCGTTGCGTCCTTTGATCCACCGTCGATGACTACATGTTCAACACTAGGCCAAGTTTGCTCTTTTAGCGTTGCGATAGCTTCTCCGATAGTCGCTTGACTGTTGAAACAAGCAGTTATCACAGAAATCGTCAAAGGCTTAGCCATTAGCAGCGTCCATAGCGGTCATTGAAGCGTACGATATCGTCTTCACCCAAATAGGATCCCGATTGAACCTCAATTAATTCAAGCGGAATTTTTCCAGGATTTTCCAAAGCATGTACTTGCCCAAGCGGAATGTATGTCGATTCGTCCTCTTTGACCAGATAGCTTTTATCACCATTAGTGACCTTAGCCGTGCCCGACACTACTACCCAATGCTCAGCGCGGTGGTGGTGCATCTGCACGGATAGCTTTGCACCGGGTTTTACCGTAATACGCTTGACTTGATAACGATGGCCCTGGTCGACACTGTCGTAGACACCCCAAGGGCGATAGACTTCTCGTTGATTATGATGCTCGCTCCGTCCCTCAGCCTTTAGGCGCTCGACGATCCGCTTGACGTCTTGAACGTTATTTTTATGAGCGACCAACACCGCATCCTTGGTTTCCACTACTACGAGGTTCTCGACACCAAGCGTGGCGACCAGGCGATGCTCAGCGTGCACAAGCAAATCATGGCTATCTTCCAAGAGTACATCACCATGGCAAGCATTGCCCTGTTCGTCTCGTGAACTAACCTCCCATAGAGCAGACCAAGAGCCTATATCGTTCCAACCTGCGTCTAATGGGACAACGCTGGCATGTTCAGTGTGTTCCAATACCGCATAGTCGATAGAATCTGACGGACATGCCATGAAGGCTTCCGCATCGAGTCGAATGAAGTCGAGATCTTCGCTAGCCCCCGCCAAGGCTGCGCGGCATGCTTCGACCATAGCTGGCTGAAAACGCTCAAGCTCTACAAGATAGCGCTTGGCCTGAAACAAAAACATACCACTGTTCCAGTAATAGTCTCCGTTAACGAGATAATTCTCGGCGGTTGCCCTGTCGGGTTTCTCGACAAAACGGCGCACTCTATAACCCATATCGCCCTGCTTTTCCCCACGCTGTATATAGCCGTAGCCAGTTTCCGCGTGAGTGGGGACCACGCCAAAGGTCACCAGTTGGCCCTGCTCCGCCAGCGCCTGGGCGCACCACACACTACGATGAAATGCGTTTACATCCCGAATCATGTGGTCGGCTGAAAGTACCAGTAGCAACGCATCAGGGTCTTGTGCCATGGCCTGTAACGCCGCAAGGGCTATCGCTGGGGCAGTATTACGCCCTTCCGGTTCGAGGAGGATACGAGCGTCTCGAATACCTTCCTGGCGAAGCTGCTCGGCAATCAGGAAACGATGCTCTTCATTCCCAATCAATAGCGGAGCGGAGTGCTCAAGCGCCGCCAACCGCTGCAAAGTCTCCTGCAACATAGTTGCTTCACCAATCAGTGAAAGAAACTGTTTCGGGTGCAGCTGGCGGGAAAGAGGCCACAAGCGCGAACCGCTTCCCCGGCCATGATTACGGGCGTCAACATGGGGGATCTCCTTAATCATGGTGTTTTAGCTAAACAAGTGAGGTGGATGTTAGTGCTGAAACGGCTGGGAGATACGCTCGCGTGTTGGGGTGGACGGAAGCATGCTCACAATTAATCTGGGGCGCCCACCAGCGATAGCGGTTGTGTTGATGGCGAGGTAGAGAATCAAGCTCTAGCGATAAACCAAACTGGTAGGCCAGTACCACATAGTGAGTCGTAAGGTCGGAGGCAAACATACTATCTGCATAAAAATGTTCATATACGCCTAGAAAACTCATGTTCGCTAGAGACTGAGGGCGGCCGAGTTCATTAGCGGTGAGACGCCAAGCCGCGGCTGTCAGAGTCTCATTCTTACGTACTCGCCCGCCCGGTACGAACCAGTAGCCTTGGGCTGGTCGATTCTGCCGTTGCCCAAGCAGCCATTCTCCTAAGGGATTGGTCACCACAAAGTCCAACGACACCAATGGTGTATTAGCCACAACCTGACCAAAGGCGTCGTCACTTAACCATCCCTTTTCTGTGGTCTGTAATTCATTCATCAGTTTCAGCCGCGGAAACGATCCTGATTCTCCAGAAACCACTGGTAGGCATCTTTTAGGCCATCCTC
Organism: Halomonas sp. E19; assembly: GCF_052439355.1. Classification (NCBI taxonomy): domain Bacteria; kingdom Pseudomonadati; phylum Pseudomonadota; class Gammaproteobacteria; order Oceanospirillales; family Halomonadaceae; genus Halomonas; species Halomonas sp. E19. The sequence goes on from NZ_JBNFWU010000001.1 coordinate 1,538,355, forward strand.
TAGCGTGATATTAGCTTGCCAGCCCAACGCGTTTAGCCTCGAAACATCCAGCAACTTGCGCGGTGTGCCATCGGGCTTAGTGGCATCAAAGCGCAACCCACCTGTAAAGCCCGTGACCCGCTTGACGGTTTCGGCCAACTCACGAATGGTGCAATCCACTCCAGTTCCCACATTGATGTGCGAAAGCATTGGCTTTGTATGGGCCGCATAGGTGTCCGCATCCAATTCCATCACGTGAACACTTGCTGCAGCCATGTCATCCACGTGGAGAAACTCGCGCATTGGAGTGCCGCTACCCCACACCACGACTTCATTGTCACCGTTGAGCTTCGCCTCGTGAAAGCGGCGCAGCAGCGCAGGAATCACATGGGAGTTCTCTGGGTGAAAGTTGTCGTTGGGGCCATAGAGGTTTGTAGGCATTACGCTGCGATAGTCACGACCATACTGGCGATTATAGCTCTCGCAGAGCTTGATGCCGGCTATCTTGGCGATGGCATAGGGCTCGTTGGTAGGTTCCAAGGTACCATTAAGCAGCGAATCCTCGCGCATCGGCTGCTCGGCATGCTTGGGATAGATGCACGATGAACCTAGGAACAGCAGCCGGTAGACGTCCGCCTGGTGGGCAGCGTGGATAACGTTGGCCTCGATCATAAGGTTCTGATAGAGGAACTCGGCGGGATAGGTGTTATTGGCATGGATGCCCCCCACCTTGGCCGCTGCCAGATAAACCTGATCGATCTGGTTGCGTGCAAAGAAGGCTTGCACTTGGGCCTGATCGGTTAAATCAAGTTCATCGCGGGTAGCAGAGTGGATGCTGGAATAGCCCAACGCCAGCAAACGACGCACTATAGCCGAACCGACCATGCCACGATGTCCCGCGACGAATATCCTCTGGTCAAGCTTATCTGGCATGGTCAGCCCTCCACCGCAACCGGATCTCGTAGCCGTGCTGCTTGAGCAAGGCATGCCGCTTGGCCACCTTGAGATCTTCAGCTACCATCTCAGCGCACATCTCCTCAACAGTGATTTCAGGCTCCCACCCTAGCTTGCTCTTGGCCTTGCTGGGGTCGCCAAGCAGCGTTTCTACCTCCGCGGGCCGGAAATAGCGAGGATCGACACGTACGATAATATTACCCACTTTCAGAGCTGGTGCCTGCTCCCCCTGAATCGCTTCAATAATTGCCACCTCATCGATACCTTGCCCTTCAAAACGCAATGTAATTCCAAGTTCCAAGGCACTCATACGAATGAAATCACGCACCGATATTTGTTTTCCGGTCGCAATTACGTAATCCTCAGCTTCTTCCTGCTGAAGCATCATCCACTGCATGCGGACGTAATCCTTGGCATGGCCCCAGTCGCGCAGCGCATCCATGTTGCCCATGTAGAGGCACTGCTCAAGGCCTTGAGCGATATTGGTCAGACCACGAGTGATCTTGCGGGTGACGAAGGTCTCGCCCCGACGCGGCGACTCATGATTGAACAAAATTCCGTTGCAGGCGTACATGCCATACGACTCGCGGTAGTTCACGGTGATCCAGTAGGCATACAGCTTGGCCGCTGCATAGGGCGAGCGCGGGTAGAACGGCGTAGTCTCGCGCTGGGGTGTCTCCTGCACCTCGCCGAAAAGCTCAGAGGTGGAGGCCTGGTAGAATCGCGTTTTCTTCTCAAGCCCCAGCAAGCGAATCGCCTCAAGAAGCCGAAGCGTACCCAGCGCATCTACATTCGCGGTGTACTCCGGCGACTCAAAGCTTACAGCCACGTGGGACTGGGCAGCCAAGTTATAAACCTCGTCGGGCTGCACCTGCTGAATTATCCGAGTCAGGTTCGAGGAATCTGACAAGTCGCCATAATGCAGAACAAAGTTTTGATTCTCGACATGCGGATCTTGATAGATATGATCGACACGTTGTGTATTAAACAGCGAAGCCCTGCGCTTGATACCGTGGACCTCATAACCCTTACCCAATAAAAACTCAGCGAGATAGGAACCGTCTTGCCCAGTAACTCCTGTGATCAAAGCAATTTTTTTAGGCATCACCGCTCCTTTTCCATCAGTTCTCGCTTTCGCATCAGCGAATCATTCAACACAGACAAATACGATTCTTTTACGACAAGGGTAGAAAAGCTTTCTTCGATATGACTTCTCCCAGCCCTCGACATTTCCAGATAACAATCTGAATCCATCATGAGCGCGCTCATTATACAATCTGCATAATCGTCACAATTGAAAGGCTCGGCCAAAAAGCCACTAACGCGATCCTTTACAACATCTTTTAGGCCGGAAGTATTGAAAGCAATCACCGGAGTTTCACATGCCAGGCTTTCTGCCGCCACCTGCCCAAAAGCTTCCACCTTTGAAGGAACGAGGGTCCAGTCACACATGGCATATATATCACGCATGGCTGAAGCGCCTGACACCTTGCCGACATTAATCATGCGCACGCCTTGGAAATAGCCTCTTTCAAAATCACCATGCCCAAAGAAAACCAAGCACACCTTTCCGATAACATCTTGACTAAGTTTTTTATTAAGGCTGGCCAAAGCCTTTTCGGCCAAATCATATCCTTTCAAAGGATTTAATTTTCCATTCACAGCCCCAAGACAAATCAATACATCATTCCCAGAAAGCCCGAACTTTTCCCTAAGCTGTCTTTTCTCTTCATCGGAAGCAGGTATAAAAATATCTGTAGGTATCGGGTTCGGCATAAGCCGCACATCCTTTCCCTTTAAGATAAGACTGGAACTAGCGCGCTGAAGCATCCAAGAAGAAGGTACTGTAAAGATTATATCATTTCGACCCCTAAGACTCCGAAGCTTTAACCTCCATATTATATAATTCCAATTTAATCCGAGTATTTTCCTATTGAAAAAACGGTAGCCATCGCGGAATGACATATCTCCACTTTCAATATCTACATAGTGCTCAGCACCACAATACAACCACTCATCATGAAGCGTGATGACACTACACTTGGGAAAGCTTGAAAACCTGAACACACTTAGCAGATCATTATTCAACCAATGAAAATTAAAGACCAGTTCAAGATCTTTACCCTGAGAACGAAAGCACTTCAGCAGGCTACGAGATGAAAAAATATTCAAAGAATGCTTGACAGGATTACTATCATTCATGACTTTTAGGAGAGAATAAGAAATAATGCGCTTCATTAAGTGAATTGTGTATGCAACACCGCCGCCTTCATTAACATCCGAATCAGCCTTGACCTGATCCAACGTAACCCACGGAATCTCTAAAAGGATGTTAGAAAACTTGGACGCAGCTATCGCAGCCCCCCTAGAGAATGAAAAAGAAATAGCAATGACTTTCATTTTTATCCCAAAGTTAGTGGGGGAATTTTTAGGGGAAATGCTTCTCAAAACATACATTAAAGACATTGCAAGAGGAGCAGCCCCTATCACTCCTAAAGCAAAATACGCATACATTATATTTTCCACAAATAGAGATGAAAACATTAAAGTCAACGAGACTAGCAAGATGTCAACATCACCTCTTCGCGCACAGAAAATCACAAGAAGCAGGACAAACAAGAAAAGATAGGACAACAAGGCTCCAAAATTATAAACAATGGTAACAAAGGCAAGATCAAAGTTAATAAAATCGGGCGATGGCAAAAAAATATTCGCCATCGTGAAACTTTCAGAATGAACCGCTATCGAAACGCGGTAGCTAAGAAACTTATCGACCATGAGAAAAAACGCACTATTTGTTTCCAGACCCCACAAGTCGTAAAACACAAAAAAGGAAATGCAAATGAAGGAAAAAGTCCACACAATCAACAATGCAACTCTTTTTACTGAGATATCGCTTGTTTTGCAAAACAAGATTATTAAAAGAAATACCAGCAACAATCCTAAAGATGCCCTAGGCATAGCATTCACTGCCACAAACAAAAACAACAGCGCAGAAGAGAATACAGCAAGCCTACTCTTTGCCAACATAGCAATAATGAAAACACTCAGTGACAACAGCCCTACGGAATTAGGATTAAAAAACCCTAACGAATTTTTTATTACCCCGCTTGTAGCAACATAATACTCTTCATTTTCAATTAAGCCAAAATACATGGAAGAAATCACAGAAACGCATGAAACAGCCCCTCCCCACCAAGCAATTAATAATATTCTCCTGGATTTTTCATAATCCACAGAATTTATCATATACCATATGCAAAACATTATCGCAGAAACCATCAAATGCACGGCATATGTATTTCTAAAAAAAGCAAGAATGGGATTGATGAAAAACAAAGAAGCAAAAAATACTTTAATGCATCAACACCGCTTGACAATATTGATAGAAAAAAACAAGCGGCGATAAGAATAAGAAATAATATTTTTAAACTTGCGTTACTGTTTACGGGCTCCGACAGAACCCAACCGCCTAAAAAAAGAAAAAAATACTGAGGTAAAAAGCACCCCGCTAGCTCTTATAAACATAGCAAAAGTCACATTAATAAAGAGATGCAATTATGCTTGCACTAAAGATGTATATGAAATAATAAATGCTCTACTAAAGGTCTATCAATGGAGGATGTTTTTTTCTCCTGCCAAGTAACGCATAGTGCTGCTACCTTTATGTAGTACATGCACCTTATTGAACTTTCCAGCAAGAACCAGCAGGACAATTTCGGCCGGCAACGATGCAGGCAATAGTCGAATGCCACCAATACTCTTATTCAAGCATTTAAGTCCCTTAGTATCAATGTGAGGATGTGGCTTTAGAAATGAATGTTTTTTCCCTTGCATGCTCTTCAAATCATCGAAATTGATAGTCCAATCACTTAAATAAATGTAGGCTTCCTCGCCTTCCCCAAGGCTCTCACTAGAAAAACCAGGAGAGAAAATGCGAGTAAGGCTAGCCTCATTTTCCTTTACGAACTCAGAGAGAGGTCGAGTTATTAAAACACTTTTTTTATCAATTGTGGAAGCTTGGCGTTATGCTCTGATATGTCAAAGACATGTATATTCTTTGATACTATGCCGCCTCCCATGCATATGGGTGCGCCAAACACCCTGTAAAAAATTCTCTTGGCTTTAGTTGCCACTATGTCATCACGATAAGTCCCTAAACCTTCTTCATAAACATGGACCTCAGAAAACATCCTCCTAAATTTAAAAAAAGAAGGCTAAAATGAGTTCTGAGCCCCATATCAGAGTCCACATAAAGTATCTTTACATTTTTTTTCTTGCTGCATGAATAGCATTTTCTCGGGAACCACAAAAAATCACTTCATCAAAATAAGAAGCAAGTTCAGGAGATCGTGAGACTTCCTTTGCTGAATCAAAGCTATTAACCACATATAGGCAAGATAAAACACTCATTTTCCTGAGCATCATTGCAACCATAATTTGCAGTGGCTTAGTGCATATGAAAATATGCATGTTAACCTACCTATAAGCAAGTTTCGATTAAATTATTATTGACGGCAGTATAGGCAAAAACATCTTTGGTAACTTTCTTTCCAAGAATATTTTTAAAATGGCTCGGGGGTAAACCATATCCCGGTCTCACACTCCTCACTGCATCCTCGGTAATGATCTCTCCTGCCTTAAGGTCCTTGACGAAATATAGAGAGCGCCGGAACTTCACATTGCCCTGCTCGCTGGACTTGCGGCCGTAGTCGACCTTGCCCAGAGCCTGCCAGGCGGTCTTGGCATCGCGGCACAGGGCGGCGAGCTCGGCCGGTTCCAGGGAGAAGCTGTCGTCGGGGCCACCGCCGTTGCGGTCGAGGGTGAAGTGTTTCTCGACCAGGCTGGCGCCCAGCGCGACGCTGGTGATGGCGGTGGTGTTGTCGATGGTGTGGTCGGAAAGTCCAGTGACCAGGCCGAAGCGCTCGACCATGTCGGGAATGGTGCGTAGATTGTAGTCCTCCGGCGGAGCCGGATAGCCGCTGACGCAGTGCAGGATGGCAAGCTGCTCACAGCCGGCGCCAAGGGCGGCGTCAATGGCTTCCTGAATCTCCTCGGCGTCGGCCATGCCGGTGGAAATGATCATCGGCTTGCCGGTCCTGGCCACGTACTCAATCAGCGGCAGGTCCACCGCTTCGAAGGAGGCGATCTTGTAGGCCGGGGCGCCGAGCTCTTCAAGCAGGTCAACCGCGGTGGTATCGAAGGGGGAGCTGAAGATAGTTATACCGAACTTGCGGGCATGCTCGAACAGCGGCTGGTGCCACTCCCAGGGTGTATGGGCCCACTCGTACAGCTCATACAGGGTACGCCCCTTCCACAGCCCTTCAGTAATTTGAAAGTCTGGCAGGTCACTATCAAGCGTTATGGTGTCGGGACGATAAGTCTGCAGTTTGATCGCATCTGCGCCCGCCTTGGCGGCCTCTTCGATGATGCGCATGGCCGTTTCTATCTTGCCATTATGATTGGCCGAAAGTTCAGCAATGATATAGGGGGCATGGCTGGGACCAATCACCCGACCATTAATACTAATCTCTTTCATCAGGAGACACCTTCTTGATTTCAATCGTGTAAGTATGGCCATGCAGCGTGAAAAACGCCGGGAAGCGCTGTGGGTCCATAACACGAATGGTATTGAATAGTTCACTCAGTGGCTGATGCGGGTCAATTTCACTATCGGATGGAGTTCGCCTCCTGTAATAGCTAGGCATAATGTCACTGGTTTGACTCATCGGCCTGACGCCGCCCTCGACTAGCTTTATCGCTTCATCCAACAATGCCAGCTCGGTGTCAAAAAGCTTCTCATTGATCTCGTCATAAAGCGCATGTGGAGGAACAGAGAATCTCCGCTTAGCCCAGATTTCGCCAGTATCGACTCCGTCCGCAGCCGTAAGGAGGCTCACAGTAATAGTGTCATTTCCTGCGAGCAACTCCCAAATGTGTGGGCTCCATCCCCGCCCCTTTGGCAAATCACTAGCATGAAGAACCATGACATGTGAGTAATTATTTCTTGTCTCAGCATCGATGATCTGACTGCAAGAAATCAGAAAGAGAATATCTCCACCAGGAAGCTCTTCACGATCACGGCACACCACAACATCGTGCAAGCCTTGGTGACGTATTTTCCAACGCAGCAACCAGTCATTGACTGGGTGCTCAGGACTTGTACAGAGCAGGGTAATATTCATCTCGATTCTTCCTGATGCATACTGCCAAGTGCCATGATTACCCGATCACTCCCACCGCCATCTACCAGGACTGCGGCCTGCAGGCTCATCGCCGTCAGCGCGCCGTGGGCGTCCAGCATGGCCAACTGGCCTAGCAGCGACGCCCCGAGATCCGCCGAGTCCAGCGGCAGCGCCGCGCCTTTTGCAGCAAGGGCGTCAGCAATCTCCCGCTGGTTGTCGGCCAGCACCACCATCAGGGTGGGCAGGCCCAGGCAGCAGCGCTCCCAGGAGGTGCTGCCGGCGGCACCGATGGCGAGGTCCGCCTCGGCAATGCGCCGGGCCATATCGCTGACGTTGACCACCACCTCCGTGGACCAGGGCATCGCTTTGGCCTGAGCCGTTACCGTCTCACGCCAGGGGGCAGTGGCTCCCATCACCACACTAATCTGCAAATCATGAGGCAGGTCGCAGTTGGTCAGGGCATCTAGCACCTGGCCGGTGACGTTGTCCTTGTCCATGCCTCCAAGGTTAATCAGCAGGCGCTTCAGCCCAGGCTCTTGGGCACGCCGGCTAAGGCTGGCCTCGCGCCATTCGCAGAACTCGGGGCGCAGCAGCGCATAGCGTGGCCCTGCCAGTACCTGGCAGGTCTCGGGCACGAGGCCACGATAGTCCTCCGCATTACGCCCGAGATTCTGGTCCAGCAACAGATTGGCAATGTGGCGCCGATCCGCCAGGTCGTCGATCACCAGCAGACGCGTTGCTGACCTAGGAAGATAGTTGAGTACAGCCGTTTCCCAGCGATGATCCAGGGCGTAATGGTCCACCACCAGCCAGGCGGGAGCCAGCTCGGGCAGGATCGCTCCGCTAGCTGCGGCATCCTGGGCCCAGCTCGCGCCCAGCCAGGTGGCATGGGCAGGCTCAGGCTCAGAACTAGGGATGATACCTGTTTCGGTTTCATTCTTTTCCTGTGGTAGCCGATGGACCATGAAGCCACGGGCTTCGATCATCTCGCACAGATGCCCCGGGTGCTCCCGGCAGAGGAAATGGCATTGGGCGCCTTGGGCCTGAAGGGCATTGGCGAGGGTCAGGCAGCGCATGACGTGGCCGCTGCCGATCTCCAGCGAGGCGTCGGCGCGGAAGGCAACTACCTGCCCCTGAAGGCGGGAGGCTATCGGCGCTTCGCTCATGCCCAGTCGCCCTGTTGCCGGGCCTGCCAGGCCTTGAACAGCCATTCAGCCCGCTGCCAGTCTTCCGGCGTGTCGATATCCTGGACGCGGTGGCGCGGCAGCGGCACCGGCACGGCACGCTCGCTGAAGATCGGTGTGCCCTTGCCCCAGGCGGCGGCGCGGCCCCAGTAGAACTGCCCGGCGTCGTGCCAGGCTTCCTCGAGATCTTGGGAGCGGGTATGGAAGTGCTCGGGCTGGAACATCGTCACGCGCCCTTCCGGCGTCAGGCGCAACGCGCGCTGTATGGGAAAGGCGTAGCTGGTCACCGAGAAGGCGTAATCGACGTCACTGCTTGCCTGCAGGGCGCGAAACCCAGTCTGCAAATCTTTGGCCTGCACGAACGGCGCCGTGGCGTAGAGGCAGCAAACCGCGTCAGGCACCTCGCCCTGCTCGTCCAGCCAATCGATGGCGTGGGCAATCACCGGGATCGTGCCGGTATGGTCATCGGAGAGCGCGGCCGGGCGGCGAAACGGCACCTCGGCGCCCTGCGCCTCGGCCACGGCAGCGATCTCGTCATCATCGGTGGAGACGATCACTCGGGCGAAGCAGCCGCTGGCCAGCGCTGCATCAATCGACCAGGCGATCATCGGCTTGCCGGCAAACTCGCGTATGTTTTTGCGCGGAATCCGCTTGCTGCCGCCGCGGGCGGGGATGACCGCGATGGCCTGCCCTTCTGGCACCTGTGTCATGCGACCTCCAGAGCCCGGGCCAGTGCGGTCACTACCTCATCCTGCTGCGTTTCCGTCATCGTCGGGAATAGCGGCAGGCTGATCGCCTCGGCATAGTAGGCTTCCGCGGCGGGGAAGTCGCCGGGCTTGAAGCCGAGCGCCCGATAGTAGGGCTGGGTATGCACTGGAATGTAGTGCAAGTTCACGCCGATGCCCTGTTCGCGCAGGCGCTCGAACACCTGGCGGTGGGTCGGGGTGATCCGGTCGCGCTGGAGGCGGATCACGTAGAGGTGACGGCCGGAATAGCTGTCGGGTTGCTGCCAGGGCGTGGTCACGGGCAGCTCGGCCAGAGCGCTATCGTACCGCTCGGCCAGGGCATTGCGCCGTGCCACATAGTCGTCCAGGCGCTCCAACTGGGAAAGCCCTAGGGCTGCCTGCAGCTCGGTCAGGCGGTAGTTATAGCCGAGATCGACCTGCTGGTAGTACCAGGGGCCATCCGCCTCGTGGGTCATCAGCGCGGGATCGCGGGTCACGCCGTGGCTGCGCAGCAGGTCCATGCGCTGGGCAAGATCATCGTCGTTGGTCAGCGCCATGCCGCCTTCGGCGGTGGTGATGATCTTCACCGGGTGGAAGCTGAACACGGTGATATCGCCGTAGCGGCCGCTGCCGATGTAGTCGCCTTGATATTTGCCGCCGATGGCGTGGGAGGCATCCTCGATAAGCCGGAATCCATAGCGCTGGCCAAGGGCGTAGATCGCCTGCATATCGCACGGCTGGCCACACAGGTGCACCGCCACGACCACCTTGGGCAGGCGCCCTTCCGCCTCGGCCTGCTCGAGTTTGGTCGCCAGCGCTTGCGGGCAGAGGTTATAGGTGCGCGGATCGATATCCACGAAGTCGACCTGGGCGCCGCAGTAGCGGCCACAATTGGCAGAGGCAACAAAGGTAATCGGCGTCGTCCACAGCCAGTCGCCCTCCCCCAGGCCTAACGCCAGGCATGCGATATGCAGCGCCGAGGTGGCGCTATTGACTGCCAGCGCATGGCGAGCGCCGACCTTCCCTGCCACCGCTTGCTCGAAGCGGGCACCACCGGGCCCTGGGTCAGGAAGTCTGACTTTAGCACCTCCAGCACGGCGTCGATGTCGGCCTGCTGAATATCCTGGCGTCCGTAGGGAATCATCAGATGGCTCCGATCTTTTCCCAGTTGGCGTCGATCCAGGCCTTGAGCTCAGAATCAGACATCCACTCACCGTTGTTGTCGCTGGCGTAGACGAAGCCTTCCGGCACCTTCTTGCCATCCTTGATGCGGTTGGCGTCCTTGTCCCAGCTGTTGATGGCGGGCAGGATCTTGTAGTGCTCGGGGTATTCGTAGGTGTAGTAGGCATCTTCAGCGCCGATCATCTGCTCATGCAGCTTCTCGCCGGGGCGGATACCTACCACCTCCTGCCGGGCTTCCGGGGCGATGACCCGAGCCAGGTCGGTGACCTTCATGGAGGGATCTTCTTGACGTAGATCTCGCCGCCTTCCATGTCCTCGAAAGCGTGCCAAACGAGCTCCACGCCCTGCTCCAGGCTAATCATGAAGCGGGTCATGCGGTCATCGGTGATCGGCAGCACGCCCTTGTCACGGATTGACATGAAAAAGGGATCACCGACCCGCGAGAGCCCATGACGTTACCGTAGCGCACTACCGCAAACCGGGTATCGTGGCCGCCGGCATAGGAATTGCCGGCCACAAACAGCTTGTCGGAGGTGAGCTTGGTGGCACCATACAGGTTGATGGGGCTGCTGGCCTTATCGGTGGAAAGAGCCACCACCTTCTTCACGCCCTTGTCGATGCAGGCATCGATCAGGTTCATGGCGCCCATCACATTGGTCTTGACACACTCGAAGGGATTGTATTCAGCGGTAGGCACGATCTTAGTGGCCGCTGCATGCACCACGTAGTCGACGCCATCCAGCGCCCGGTAGACCCGCTCGCGGTCACGCACGTCACCAATGAAGAAACGCACGCGGGTGTCACCTTCGAACTTCTTGGCCATCTCCCATTGCTTCATCTCGTCGCGAGAGAAGATTATCACGCGTTTGGGGTTGTAGCGCTCCAGCAGCATGGGGATGAAGGTGTGGCCAAAGGAACCGGTGCCGCCGGTGACCAAGATAGATGCATCGTTAAACATTCTATTTTCCTATTTTTACCTTTTTACTCTAGCAATTAGCTGGAGCTCACACTTTAAACTCATATTCCAATATCAATTCACTTAGGCTGAAACCCAGGTCAATCTTGACTTCAAAAAGAAATATGCCGAAAACTTGCAAACGGACATAAATGCTAAAGAAATACAAAGGGCCACCGGCACAGCATAAACTGGCGAGACACTAGCCAACCCAGCAGCAACTAATAAAAAAACGATTAGCGTTAAAAGATGACTGCCTATTATATATTTATCTTTTGACATAGCATAAACACCATAATGAGGCACCATGCTTATAGCAAAAATAAATATGGCAGCCAGCAATAAATATAAAAGTTCTACATGTTGCGAATAGATATCTCTTTCTAACCAGCTAAGAACTGGATGAATAATAATTATTGCCATCAGACACAAGAAAATTGTAACAATAAAAGTTTGTTTAGAAAGCAATGACATACCCTTCTTGAAAGCTAGCGCATTACCTTCCTTGAAGGCACTGACTATTCTTGGGTATAAGAAGACAAAAACTCCCGCATCCAAAAAAGCCATCACCGCATTAGCAATGCCGGCAAACAAGACATACGCAGCCAGCACTTCGGCACCGGCGATATTTTCTATCCAATAGCGATCAATAGTAAATACTGCACGGATTGCCAAAGTAGCCAATAAAAGAGGCACGGCCACTTTGACACCCTGACCTATCCAGTGCCAATCGATTTTATCTTTAAGACAATATCGGTCCAGCGTCCTCAGCGCACAGACACCTAGCAAGCAAGCCAGAAAAGAGCTAATGGCCCAGGCTAGAAAGACAAACTCAAGACTCCTGGAAGCCTCTGAGGACCAAAACATGATCGCAACAACAAAAGACCAGAGGCCTGATCGCAAAAAAGCACGACCCCGGCTAGCAGCGGTCGCGACATTGCTACTAGCAAACGATTTATTTCTTGACCGAGGTGTTCAAGTACGACCAAAACAAGAAACCATGGCGCCACGGACCAAGGCAATAATCCAAAAGAAAAAGCAGTAAAAAAAATGGAAGAACAATGCAGTAAGTCAAACCAAAAAAAACGGCTTGATCTCTCAACAATCTTGCCCAATGTTGATGAGAGCTCCCAAGAATTTCTCGAGTACTATAAGTATAAAAATCAAAGCCAAGAAAATAGAGCCCGTAGAATATCGTAACTGAGATCAAGCCGTACAAGGCGACATCAATCGGCTCAAGGTAATATGCCAAGACGAACAAAAGCATGAACTTAGCTATTAATGTACTTCCGCGTAATCCCAAGTTAGCAATTTTTGCCATTGGAAAGCTGACGACAGTATTAACTAGAAAAGCCAATTAAAACCTCTTTGAGTTAATTTTTGCTGATCAAATAAAGCAAGCTATAAAAAATCGCCAGCTGCTAGCCACCCTACTTCTCACGCAACCCATAGCGAAAAAATGAGTTAATTAGATATTAAGCAACCATTCAGACTGCATATATTTAAATTTAAAAAAATATATGTATTGAAACAAAAATATACTATCGAAAGTTAAACGATTATTTATATTTTATGGCTTAATTGGAGACTCTCAATGCAAGCCTTATTAAGCATCCCCTTAGTTAGCTCAAAAATTCTGCAATTTCACAAGAAAAGGCACTTCACCACACCCTCTGCAAAAATTCAGTATGGCGCTTCAGAATTACAACGCCACATACAGCAAGCCATTGCTTTATATGCACCTCATCGATAAGCAAGGGTTATCACCTCACTCATCATTCAAACTCAACCGCACTAAGCTGGCAAAATGCGAAAGAAACGCAGCCATCAGCGCCAATATTCCACCCAGCACAATACCAAGCGCAAGTATCAAGCTTCGACTTGTGCCCGTAGGCTCCAAGCTCTGTATCGCAACCTGAACCACTTGGCCTTCGTTCAGTTGAGTCAGCCGATCTTGAAGATTAGCCACCCTTTCCATATGACTCACCAGCATCTCTGCGGCACGCAAGCCTTCCACACGCTCTGCTGCCTGTAAATTGCGCTCAGCCCGCTCAAGCTGTCGTTCCAGGTTTTCCCGGGTTCGCTCCAGCAGGCGCTGCTGGTTTTGCTCTACCCGTTCGAGCAGCAGGGTATGCATGGCGAGAACCAACTCTTGGTCGTTTTCGCTAGCTTCCGACGTCACGTTGATCAGCAGAGTATCCTGCGGATTGCTGACATTGACGTCAAAAGGTAGGCGCTCGACTTCGGCCTGGTCGCGCAATTGGCGGGTTGTTGGTCCTAGGTACAGACTGTTGATTTTGGCAACTACCGCAGCAGGTGATTCCAGCCCGGCGTCACTTCCACTCCCGATCGACCGCTGTGCCACTTCGTAGATAGAAGTATAGTGATAAGTTCTATCTTGCATTAAGGCAAAACCGAGCGCGCCCAAGACCACCACCAAAAACACCAGCACCATCGCTTTCCAACGATGGATCAATATTTTCGTGAGGTCCACCAACGAGATTTCATCATCATTTTGGTAGGGGTACGGGCTATTTGGAGTCGTCATAGATTTTTTTACTGTCTCTAGTGTCAAACCAATTAATACTTACGCTGTTATTCACGCAATCTCAGGCAGCGCCGCACCGGCACCTTGCTCAACCCCCAACGTCACTTCCAACTCGTGCCCTGCCCCTTCGGCCCATTCCTGCAGCGTGGCCTTGAGTGCAGCCTGGGCGTGGGCATCGCCATGCACCAGGCGCACTTCACGCGGCGGGTAGCGCATGCGGCGCACGAAGTTGAGCAGGTCGAGCTGGTCGGCGTGGGCGGAGTACCCATTCACGGTTTCCACGCGAGCACGAATGTCGATGCGTTGGCCTTCAAGCATCACCCAGCCGCCGCGGGGCCGAAGCGCTGGATGTCGCGCCCGGGGGTGCCGGGCGCCTGGTAGCCGGTGAACAGCACGCAGTGGCGCTCGTCGCCCAGCATGTGCTTCAGGTAGTTCACTACCCTGCCGCCGCTGACCATGCCACTGGCGGCAATCACCACGGCCGGCCTGCCGGTATCGCTCAGGTAGCTCACGGTGCGCTCGTGGGCGTCGTGGCTGTCAACGGTATAGAGGTTCTCGAAGCTGAGCGGGTGGCGGCCGCTGCGCAGCCGGCGGTGGGCTTCGGCATCCCAGTAGGGCTTGAGTTCGCGGTACACCTCGGTGAAACGGGCAGCCAGGGGCGAGTCGACGATGATCTCGAGGTCTTGCCAGCGTGCGTCTCGGGCGTCGTGGATCAGCCCTTCCAGTTCGTAGAGCAGCTCCTGGGTGCGCCCCACGCTGAAGGCGGGGATTACCACGGTGCCGCCGTTTTCCAGTGCCCTGTCGATAGCCGCTTTCAGGCGGCTGCGGCGCTGTCGCCTGTCCTCATGCTTGCGGTCGCCGTAGGTGGCTTCCAGCACCAGCACGTCGGCGCGGTACGGTGCTTTCGGCGCCGGCAGCAGCGGTGCGAAGGGGCGCCCAGGTCGCCGGAAAACACGGTGCGCTGGCGCTGGCCGGCGGCTTTGTCCAGCGTGTCCACTTCCACGTAGGCAGAGCCGAGAATGTGCCCGGCGCGCTGCAGCTTGATGCGTATGCAGTGGCGATCGTCGTCGAGCAGGGTGTGCCAGGTCTTGTAGTCCAGCGCCACCAGCCGCTCTTGCACTTCGGCCAGGAAGCGTTCGATCAGCGCGCGGTCGTGGGTGAAGCCGACCCTCAACGCATCTTCGATCACCAGCGGCAGCAGCCGCGCCGAGGGCACCGAGCAGAGTATCGGCCCCTTGTAGCCCGCCGCCACCAGGTAGGGCAGCCGGCCGATGTGGTCGATGTGCACGTGGGTAACCACCAACGCCAGCACGTCCTCCACCGAGAAGCGCACCTGGTGCTGGGCCAGGCTGTCGAGCTGTTCGGCGTCCTGCCCCTGAAAAATGCCGCAGTCGATGAGCAGGGCTCGGTCGGGCGCTATCTGAAGTCGGTGGCAGCTGCCGGTAACACCGCTGCCGCCGCCGTGATGAATAATCTGGAATGGCGTGCTCATGGTGGCGTTGTTCTTATTCGAAACGTATTGGCCTTTAACGACTTACCCGAGCCGCCTAAGCAGCTCGGGTAAGGTATCGTCTTTATTTGGTTAGCCACGTTGAATCCGGGGCTGCCCAAGGCGGGCCGGGGCGTTGCCTTAGCGCAGCGAATCCCTCTCCCCACGGCATAATAAAGCAGCCCAGCCTGCTTCACCCGCTGCGGATCGAACAGGTTACGCCCATCCACGATGACAGGGGTGGAAAGCTGTTGCTTCAGCCATTCGAAATCGACGGCGCGGAAGTCTTTCCAATCCGTGCAGATCACCAGCGCATCGGCGCCTTTCACCGCTTGAATACGGTCGCCTACCAGCACCAGATCGTCTCGGTCGCCATAGATGCGGCGACACTCGCGCATCGCCTGTGGGTCGAACGCCTGTACCTTGGCGCCCGCCTGCCATAGCGCTTCCATCAGCATGCGGCTGGGGGCGTCACGCATGTCGTCGGTTTCAGGCTTGAACGAGAGCCCCCACAGGGCGATGCACTTGCCGCTCAGGTCGCCGTCGAACGCCTGCTCCAGCTTGCGGAACAAGGTCTGCTTCTGCCGGTGGTTAACGGCTTCCACGGCGTTGAGCAGTTCGGCCTGGTAGTCCACCTGGGCAGCGGTGCGGGCCAGCGCCTGAACATCCTTGGGAAAGCAGGAGCCACCGTAGCCGCAGCCGGGATAGATGAAGTGATAGCCGATACGCGGGTCCGAGCCGATACCGTGGCGCACCTGCTCGACGTCGGCACCCAGCTTTTCCGCCAGGTTGGCGATCTCGTTCATGAAGCTAATCTTGGTGGCCAACATGGCGTTGGCGGCATACTTGGTCAGCTCGGCGGCACGCACATCCATGAACATTAGCTTGTCGCGCAGGCGGTTGTAGGGGGCGTAGCAGTCGCGCATCAGGTCTTTGACGCGCTCGGAATCGGTTCCCACGACGATGCGCGCACCGTGGGTGAAATCTTCAATGGCAGCGCCTTCCTTGAGAAACTCCGGGTTGGAGCACACATCGAAGTCGACCTGCTCGGCGCGCGACTGCAGCACTTGCGTGACGGTTTCACGTACCTTGTCGGCGGTACCCACCGGCACGGTCGACTTATTGACGATCACCTTGTAGTCGCGCATGTGCTCGCCGATGCTCTTGGCCACGCTAACCACGTACTGCAGATCAGCACTGCCATCCTCATCGGGCGGGGTGCCCACGGCAATGAACTGCAGCGTACCGAAGCCCACTGCCTCGGCGGCGTCGGTAGTGAAGCGCAGCCGCCCGGCTGCCGTATTCTGCTTCACCATGGGTTCGAGACCCGGCTCGTAGATTGGCACTTCGCCCTCTTTCAGCCGGGCGATCTTGTCGGCATCCACATCCATGCACATGACGTCATGTCCGACATCGGCAAGGCAGGTGCCAGTCACCAATCCCACATAGCCGGTTCCGAATACGGTGATCTTCATTTGCGTCCCTTCGTCGTTTCTCGGTTTACACGGTATGCCGATGGTAAACCTGCTTCGCTACAGGTGAAGCATGAATATGCTCATACCCCTCAGTGAATCCCCTACCCGTTGAAGCGCACATTGCGCCGACCCGGCGTTGACACTCTAGCCTCACCACCAGGCGCCACTCGCGATTCTGGGGCATGCTGTAGAGGATTTCCGCTTCTGCCCCTGAGGCGCTCTTGTAGAAAACCCACCACTTCATTCACGTTGAGCGCTAGGTCCCGGCTAGCATCGAGTTTGAGTACAGGGACGCCTATGGACTGAGCTACGTCGACCCAGCGCTGCTTGAGCGCTCTCAATGCCATGGTGCCTTCAATGATCTCTCGCTCCTGCCGAAATGCCACCCTATCGTTCATTGTCTTACCTTGCTGAGCGGCATGGCGACGCTTCAGGTTGGTCATGATGAACTCTTCAGAGGCATCCAGCAGGATAATGCTACGGCCTTGCAAGAAGAAGCGCAGCTGCTCGGAGATCGCCGGCATTGTGCTTGGCGCGGGTGTCGTACCAGGTCAGGAGCTCGTGCGTGAAGTTGTGGGTGATACCTTCGTCGGACAGCACCCCGCAACTGAGCAGGCAGTGCAGCCTCGCATACGCATCAGCCGCCATTTCGTAGGTGAAAAAATCGGTGAGCTTCACCTTGCGGCCCAGGCTGATCTCCTCAGCCCAGAGATTCTCATGCTTCCAGCGCAACAGGGTTTCCATTAATTCGTTGTCGGGGCTGGCGACATCATCAAATGGCACTTCACTGTGCCGAACATGGTTTCTCACGCATCGCCGCGAAAGCCAGCCTGACTTGAGCGAGGCCGGCAGCTGCGCATAAAGATGCGACTTACCAACCCCGGAAGGTCCAATCAGCTCGACCAGATGACCCGCGGACACATATTTCTTGCCTAGCGGAACACGATCAGGTATTCGCCGCAGCTGCCAGCCCACCGGAGCCAGCAGCCCATTCAATTGTTTCGCCAGCCCCATAGGTCACCAGCCCCATCACTAGTTAGTGCCATCGAATCGTCATCAATTCGACACACTGTAGACAATTGTGACGCAAGGGGCTATGCAATCTGGTACTGAAAAAGCTAATGGGCACGCATGAGGCGCTTGATGTCGGAGCTTGCCTCGACAAAGCAAAAGAAGTTGAACGAAGGCAAAGCAAGCAAATGCCCGCTGGCAAAAAAGCATTGCTACTGTCTAATAATTCGCGACACGCTACCGCCCGGGGATTTTCGCCGGACAGTTCCCTTGCCCTGTAAGCCTGAGCGATACCGGGGACGGAAGCGAATTGATCAAAACGACTTGCGGCAGCCAACTATTTGTGGCGCCCCTTCACGATCCGCCGCCGAGCCTGGCTCGACTGGTCCCTGCATGTATCGTTATTGGAGTCGGACAATTCTACGGCACTCATCTGCATGGCTCCAGTCACAAATCGTGATTGCGGTTCGCGACACTTAAGTCATTGGTAGCGGTGAGATTTTCGACACTTATTCAACGCATCAACGACAGCGCCACATCGCCACACGCTGCACCAGCGCCAGCCCGATCAACAAGGCGGCAAGCCAGCCAAGCCCGGCCACCAACACTTGATAGCCCCCGGCACCGTATGCGGTGGGCGAAAGCTCATGCCGTGTTCCGCCAGGCGTGCGGCCAGGTAGATCAGCGACAGCACCAGCGCCAGCGGCAGAGCGGCATGCCACTGCGCCAGCCGTTGGGTCAGCCGCCAGGGAGGTTTCTCAGTATGCTTGGCAGGGGCAGCTTTGGCGCTGGCGGCCTTGTTGGCCGCCGCCTTGCCCTTCGATTTCGCGGCAGGCCTTGCCGCCTTAGCCCGCCCCTTGGCAGGTTTGCGCACCGAGCTGCGCCGCCCGCCCGGCAGCGCGCCGCCGGCAAGCCGCAGCAGGCGGAACAGCAGCCAGCCAAGGGTGAACAGGACAGACAGCATCACGCCGCCCATCACCAGCAAATAGGTCATGGCGGGGTCAAGCGATATGACCCAGGGAATGCAGGGTGCGCAGCAGAACGGCCACGCTCTCACTTGGCTGCGCGTATTCGCGCATCAACGACATCAGGCGCTTCTCGAACAGGCGCTGACGCTGTTGCTCATCTTCCTCTTCCAGCTCGGCCAGGCTGCGCACCGGCGGGCCGGTGGGAATGGAAAGCCGCGAATTGGGCTTTTCCAATTCGCGCAGGGCTTCGGCAAAGGCGTCGTCGAGCTCGCGGAACTTGCGCAGCTTTTCGCGCTCGTCCATCGATCGATTGGATTTTTGCTGTTTCATCGGCTTCCGTAAATGCTCAAGTGCCTGACGACACTCGAAGAGTGGCTCGGCCAGAGTATAGCGCCATTGGCCTGGTTAGCGAAGCACACCCCTCCTCCCTTGGGCATGGGGTAAAGAGAATTACGCATCTAATTTATTCTCATTTCTTGTTATTGCAACAAAATATGCACAAACGGTCACTCTTGTTCACCAAACTTGCCTTTGCCTCTATCAAAAGCGCATAAAGAGAACGAGAAAAACCATAACAACACTGGCTGCTGTGCCGCAACGCACAAATCTACAGGCCCATTTTCAGCCATGGCTGAAGGAAGCGGTCTTCAGGGAATTGGCAAGAGAGGCAGTGTAACAGGCAATACGCAGCTCTGCGCTAGCGCCTTCAAACGCCCCAGGGGTGAAGCCCACATACCGGCTTCATCCGCACTTGCCTCCTACGAAGCCCCCTCCACGCAGCGCATAAAAAGGAACAGCAGGCATCGCCCTGCTGCAGGCTCAAGTACAAGGGACTAACGATGTATGACGAGATGATGCGGGCGGAAGTCTGGCTGCAGGAGCAGCTAGGCAGCCAGCAAGGAATAGAGGATCTCGCCGGCCGGCTTGGGTATTCAACCTCGCAGGTGCGGCGCCGGTTCAAGCAGTGCTTCGGGCTGTCGCCCAGCGCCTACCGCGACACCCTGCGGCTGGAAAAGGCGGCCCAGCTGCTGGCCTTCACGCCCTACCCCATTCACACCATCGCCATGCGCTGCGGCTATCTGAACCACTCGGCCTTCAGCCGCGCCTTCCAGCGCCTGCACGAGCTGACCCCACGGCAGTTTCGACGGGCCTTTCATGCCAAGCTATATGCCAACGCCCAGCGCCTGCCCGCCAGCGATTCCCCCGCTTCCTGATTCGCCGCCTGCCGGCGCGTCAAGCGTTGGTATCGCGGCTTTATCATTACAAGACAATGGCGCTATTTCCTACCCTGCAGCACTGGGCGGATGCCACGAAAGGTGCCGAAGCCCTGCCTGAACGATTAAGGCAAGCGCCTGCCGTCGCCCTGCTGCATAACATGCTGCTGCCGTGCCGGCTCGACAAGATAGATATCGGCACCGAAATCACCACAGAAGCCGCCAGCGGCATGGCCATACCCTGGGCGTTTCGCGTTGTAGAACTGCCGGCACAGGAGTATGCCTGCGCGCATATCGACGACGAGGCAGCGATAGCGACCGCGGCCTACCATTTGATCAGTGAAGTTCTGCCAAGTCGGCACGCCTTTACCACCGGCGAAGCGATAGCGCTGATCGACACCCCCAAAGGCATCGAAATGCAGGTGCCGATCTTCCAGGAATAGCGCACGCTCTCGAAGCTTCTTCCATCAACAAGGCCGAGCCCTGCGGGGCCCGGCCTTATCGTTGCGGGGAAAGCGATCCTGCGCGGCGGCGAATACTCTTCATTGCCCCGCCAGCGGCTTAATCCGGATCAAGACTCCACGCGAACCAGCCAATCTTCCACGGTGTCGGAACCGAACTCGTCTTTCCACGCCTTCAGCGTCTTGTGATTACCGCCGCGGGTTTCAATCACTTCACCGGAGTTGGGGTTCTTGTAGATCTTCAGCTTGCGCTTGCGGCGCGAACCGGCCGCAGCGGGGCCTTGGCGGAACTGGCCGCCCGACTACCGCCCTGGGGTTCAAGCAGGTTAATCACATCGGCGGAGCTCTTGTTGAACTCACGCATCAGGGCTTCGAGCTTGTCCTTGAACTCAAGCTCGGCCTTAAGCCGCTCGTCGTTCTGCAGGCGCTCCATCTCCGCCTGCAGCTGCTTGAGCTGCTGTTCCTTTTGCATGAATTCGCTGAGAAGAGACATGGGCAGGTTCCTTGCTATGTAGAAATGACCGGATGCGGGGTATAAATACCTCAACAGGAAACGAATGACAATACATGTAGTGAGTTTTAGTTCAACCCAAGGCGCAGCGTCAAATTAGCCGGCGCATTATTTTCTCGCGCTTCCAGGTCGTATGGCGGGGCCCACCGAAGAAGTTCCCGACAACATAACCAAACCCTTCAAGATAAAATCGACAACATAAAACCAGCCACATCCTATTGATTTAACGCCTTTTTTGAAAATTCCCAGCAAAGCGCTAAAACAAACCTGACCAGCCGGAATAAGCCTGCAGCGAATGCCTTCAGCCTGCTATTGCCTGCCGCCTGTGCTCACGCGTTGAAGGCGGCAGAGGGGGTAGAGGGCTTCAAACCGCATGGCCAATCGCGGCTTGGCACACGCTTGCGGTGCCCTGCCGCCCGCGCAAGTTCTGCAAGATAAAACCTGGTAGCGAAAAAGCGGCTGCTTGGCGGGCGAAGTGAAACGGCAATGCTGGCCTCACCATCGTCAGAATAACGCTGCTCCGAATGGCGTTCTGGACAACGTAGGCGACCGGATTGAGCGCTGCCGCTTCGCCGAGCACTGCCTGGCGCTTTACGTGGCGCTCGCGTAAATGCGCTGTTACATAATTTTTTCGAAAATGACTTGATGGGCGATGATGTTAAGATCTATTTAGAACACATCTTTCACAAGACTTTTTAAGCCGCTAGACGACCCAACGAGCGGCTATTCTGGCAGCCCCGCTGATGCTATCGGCACCGCACAGGAAGGCATGGCGCGCAGCGATTGGCGAGGTGATATCAGGCGTGCGGCCAGCTATACCAATGCAGCGCGAGGCAGGGTCATGCTTTGGCAGGGAGCAACAAGCGAAATCAACTCTTCGGGGCGAGGTGGTGATCAGTGGGTGTCCTATGTTTTCTCAATATATTTTTTCTCAAAACGCAAACATGATCTAAGATTGCATAGCACTCTTAGATCATGCTGAGCTGAATCGCAAGTTTTTTTAGGTCTTAACCAGTAGGCCCAGTTGTAACAATTGCACCAGTACCAATTGTCACAGTCAAAGTAAACCCATTCGCAGGTGAGCGGGGTGATCCGGCTACAGTATTTTCTAAGTTAGTTGGCACCGCTGCACCTCGGCAAATGTACAAGCACCTCCATCCGGGAGCTGAGGCACAGTCATACCGTTAAGAATAGAACCTGCTGCAGCTGTAGCATAAGACTTAAGCTCAGCACTACAGGCGTTGATCGCTGCCCTTTCTTGATATTGCGAATACTGCGGCACCGCAATCGCCGCCAAAATCCCAATAATCGCCACCACGATCAACAGTTCGATCAGCGTAAAGCCCCTTGACCGCGCTTCGCTGCCGGCTTGCACCGCATTGCTTGTATCATCTTCATCGCCATGGTTCCCCTGCTGTGCCCGTTGCGGTCGTGCGCCTTGGCGGGCGTCGTCACGTGGCGGCATTGCCGCCGCTGCTTGCCGCCGGGCATGGCCCGTGCGTTTAAACGGAGTTGCCCCTAACAATTACATTAATTTACAGTTAGTCACTGTGCAAGGGGTGACCTACTATTGACTGACCTGTTGCACCGGTAACAATGCATGAAATGCACCATAACTAATATAAAGGACGCATGAATTACATGGGTAGGACACCGGCTGACGACGTTCTAGAATGGGATGACCTTTCCCACCCTGCGGCTCAACGGCGAGGCACCATGAACGATTACCGCACGCTCCCTGCCGGGGCTGACCAGGACGCCACCGCTACCGCACCAGGCCGGGCGGTGAACATCGAGGAGCTGCGCGGCTTCGCCAGGCGCCTGGTGGAGTACGGGCTGCTGAACCGGGCCGCCGCCGAGCGCGCCGAGCGCGAGGCCAGCGAAGCCGAGGTGAGCCTGCTGCAGCATGTGATCGATTCGGGCCTGGCCACCGCACGCCAGGCCACCCTGTGCGCAGCCTGGGAGTACGGCCTGCCGCTGGTCGACCTCGACGCGCTGCGCCTGGCCAGCCTGCCGCCGGCCAAGGAGTACCCGGAAAAGCTGCTGCGCAAGCTGTGCGTGGTGCCGCTGGTACGGCGCAGCCACCGCCTGACCGTGGCGGTGCCCTACCCTCCACCCTGGCGCTGCTCGACGAGCTGCAGTTCGCCACCGGGCTGAGCATCGACGCCGTGCTGTGCCCGGTCGACCAGCTGGTGCCGGTGCTGGAAGCCTACCTGGCCCAGTTCGAGACCAGCATGATGGATACCCTGACCGGGGTCGACGACGCGGTCAGCGAGCTGGAGTTCGACGAAGGCATCGACATCGCCGACGAAGGCGCCGCCGAACTCAGCCAGAGCGGCGCCGACGACGCGCCCATCGTCAAGTTCGTCAACAAGATCCTGCTCGACGCCATTCGCCGCGGCGCCTCGGACATCCACTTCGAGCCCTACGAGACCAGCTACCGGGTGCGCATGCGGGTCGACGGCATGCTGATCGAGGCCGCCCGCCCGCCCTTCGCCATGCGCACCCGCATCGCCGCGCGGCTGAAGGTCATGGCGCGGCTGGACATCTCCGAGCGGCGCCTGCCCCAAGATGGTGCCATCAAGCTGCGGGTGTCGAAGTCGCGCTCCATCGACTTTCGCGTCAATTCGCTGCCCACGGTGTACGGCGAGAAGATCGTGCTGCGAATCCTCGACCCCACCTCGGCGCAGATCGGCATCGATGCCCTGGGCTTCACGTCGCAGCAGCGCACCCTGTACGAGAACGTGCTTAGCCACCCCCAGGGCATGATCCTGGTGACCGGCCCCACCGGCAGCGGCAAGACGGTGACGCTCTATACCGGACTGAACCTGCTCAACGAGGTGCAGCGCAACGTCTGCACCGCCGAAGATCCGGTGGAGATCAAGGTGCCGGGGGTGAACCAGGTCAACGTGCTGCCCAAGATCGGGCTGGATTTCGCCAGCGCCCTGCGCGCCTTCCTGCGCCAGGACCCCGACGTGGTGATGGTGGGCGAGATCCGCGACCTGGAAACCGCCGAGATCGCAGTGAAGGCCGCCCAGACCGGCCACCTGGTGCTCTCCACCGTGCACACCAACTCCGCCGCGGAAACCCTGACCCGCCTGGCCAACATGGGCGTGCCGCCGTTCAACATCGCCAGTTCGGTGAGCCTGATCATCGCCCAGCGCCTGGCGCGGCGGCTGTGCAAGCACTGCCGGCAGGAGGCGGAGATCCCCGCGAAGCGCTGCTGGCCGAAGGTTTCACCGAGCAGGAGGTGAAAAGCGCCACGGTGTACGAGGCGGTGGGCTGCCGCCACTGCACCCACGGCTACAAGGGGCGCACGGGAATCTACGAAGTGGTGCCGATCAGCAGCGCCATGAGCCAGCTGATCATGCGCAACGGCAATTCGATGGATTTCGACCGCCTGGCGCGGCAGGAGGGCCACCCGGACCTGCGCCGCAGCGGCTTGCTCAAGGTAATGCAGGGCATCACCAGCTTGACTGAGATCAACCGCGTCACCAAAGATTGACGCGTTACCATAACGATACGACACGCAGCAGGGAACCTATGGCAACCAGAACGGCGAAAGCGCCTCGGAAGCTGAAACTGCACCGCTGGCGCTGGACGGGGAAGGGCCGGGCGGGCGCCGGGTCAATGGCGAGATGGTCGCCGCCGAGAAGTTCGAGGTGGAACGCGAGCTGGCCAACCAGAACATCATCGTCAAAAACGTGCGCCGCAAGGGCGGGCTGGGCGGCGGTATGGGCACCATTCGGCCCCGCGACGTGATGCTGTTCGCCCGCCAGATGGCCACCATGATCCGCGCCGGGGTGCCGGTGCTGCAGGCGTTCCAGGTAGTGGCCGAAAGCATTCGCAAGCCGGCCATGAGCGCCGTAGTGCAGCAGATGATGAACGAGGTGGCGGCGGGTTCGAGCTTCTCCCAGGCGCTGCGCCAGCACCCCGAGCACTTCGACAGCCTATTCTGCAACCTGGTGGAGGCCGGCGAGAGCTCCGGCTCGCTGGACCGCATGCTCGATCGTATTGCCACCTACAAGGAGAAGGTGGAGTCGCTGAAGGGCCGGGTGAAGAAGGCGCTGTGGTACCCCATCGCGGTGATCCTGGTGGGGATCGGCGTGACGGCGCTGCTGCTGATCAAGGTGGTGCCGCAGTTCGAAAGCCTGTTCCACGGCTTTGGCGCCGAGCTGCCGGCGATGACCCGCATGACCATCGCGCTCTCCGAGTTTGCCCAGCAGTACTGGCTGTGGGGGCTCGGCGCACTGGTGGCGTTCGTCTACCTGATGCGCCAGGGCATCAAGCGCTCCCCTGCCTTCGCCTATCGCGTGCATGCCTTCCTGCTCGGGCTACCGGTGCTGGGCGATATCTTCGACAAGTCGGCGGTGGCGCGCTATTCGCGCACCCTGGCGACCACCTACGGCGCCGGCGTGCCCATGGTGGAGGCGCTGGACATCGCCGCCGGCGCCACCGGCAACCTGGTCTACGAGCGTGCCTCGCGGCAGATCCGCGAAGACGTGGCCACCGGCCAGCAGCTGCACTTCGCCATGCGCCTGACCGAGCGCTTTCCGGCGCTGGCGGTGCAGATGGTCGGCATCGGCGAGGAGTCCGGCTCGCTGGACGCCATGCTCAACCGCGTGGCCGATTACTACGAGGAGGAGGTCGACAATAAGGTCGACGCCCTTACTTCCCTGCTCGAACCGCTGATCATCGTGGTGCTAGGGATACTGGTCGGCGGCCTGGTGGTGTCGATGTACCTGCCGATCTTCGAGCTGGGCACGGTGCTGTGAATGGGGCGATATGGCCGCTGGCGGCCCTGCTGGGCCTATGCCTGGGCAGTTTTCTCAATGTGGTGATCGTGCGCCTGCCGGTGATGCTGACGCACGGTTGGCGGGCCGAGGCCCGCGAGGCGCTCGAACTCCCCGAGGAGGAGTCGCCCCGCTTCAACCTGCTGGTGCCGCGGTCGATCTGCCCGCGGTGCGAAACGCCTATAGCCTGGCACGACAACCTGCCGGTGGTCGGCTGGCTGAAGCGACGCGGCCGCTGCGCCCACTGTCAGGCGCGCATCAGCCCCCAGTATCCGCTGGTGGAGCTGGCCGGCGCCGGCCTGGCGCTGGCCGTACTGGCGCTGTTCGGCGCCGGCTGGCAGAGCCTGTTCCTCTACGCCGCTTGCCTGGCACTGCTGGCGCTGGCGGTGATCGACCTGCGCACCCAGCTGCTGCCCGATGCCATCACCCTGCCGCTGCTGTGGGCAGGCCTGCTCTACCAGCTGCTGTTCCAGCCGTTGATGCTACCCGGCGCAGTGATCGGCGCCATGGCAGGCTATCTTGCGCTGTGGAGCGTGTACTGGCTGTTCAAGCTGGCGACCGGCAAGGAGGGCATGGGCTACGGCGACTTCAAGCTGCTGGCGGCCCTGGGCGCCTGGCTGGGCTGGCCCTACCTGCCGATGGTGCTGATCGTTTCCGCCGGCGTGGGGGCCATCGTCGGCATCGCCATGCAGCTCGCCCTGCCCCGCCTGCGCGGCGCGCCGATGCCCTTCGGCCCGTTCCTGGCCAGCGCCGGCATGATTGCGCTGCTGGTCGGCGAGCCGCTGATGGCGGCCTACCTTGGCTTCACTTTCTGAACAAGACGGGAGAATGGCTGTGATCGTAGGCGTCACCGGCGGTATTGCTTCCGGCAAGAGCACCGTGGCACGCGCTTTCGCGGCGCACGGCATTCCCTGGGTGGATGCCGATGACGTGGCCCGCGAAGTGGTCGAACCCGGCGAGCCGGCGCTGAACGACATTGCCGAGCGCTTTGGCCCGCCAGTGCTGCTGGCGGACGGCAGCCTGAACCGCCGCGCCCTGCGCGAGATCGTGTTCGCCGACGAGGCCGAGCGGCGCTGGCTGGAAGGCGTGACGCACCCGCGCATTCGCCAGCGTATCCTTGCCCACCTGGCGCGGCTGCAGGCCGAAGGCGCCCCCTACGTGCTGCTGGTGTCGCCGCTGCTGTTCGAATCGGGCCAGAGCGAGCTGGCCGACCGCTGCCTGGTAATCGACGTGCCGGAAAGCCTGCAGATCGAGCGCACCGCCGCCCGCGATGACGTCGACGAAGCCCAGGCCCGCGCCATCGTCGCCGCCCAGATGCCGCGCAGCGAGCGCCTGGCCCGTGCCGACGACGTGCTCGACAACAGCGGCGGCGAAGCGGCGCTGGCCGCGCAGATAGCCGAGCTGGATCGGCGCTATCGGCAGATGGCGACCACTTGAAAGACCGCTAAAAAGATCTTTAAAATGGTCTCCTTGATGATAATGAGGAGGTCCCATGCCCCATACCATTCTTGCCAATACAACGGCCAGCATCTCCGAACTGAAAAAGAACCCCATGGCGACTGTCGCGGCTGGGGAAGGTTTTCCGTCGCCGTGTTGAATCGCAATGAACCCGCCTTCTACTGCATACCTGCTGCAGCTTATGAGGAATTGTTGGAAAAGCTGGAGGATGCCGAGTTGAACCGAATCGCAGATAAGCGCAGCACCCAAGAGGAAATTACGGTTACCCTCGATGAGCTATGAGCTGCGCTTTCGCAAGGAGGCCCTGAAGGAGTGGCACAAGCTTGACGAGAGCGTGCGCGTTCAGTTCAAGAAAAAGCTGGCCGCCGTATTGATAAACCCGATTCGACCGGCAGCGCAACTTTCAGGCAGCGACCGCCGGTTCAAGATCAAGCTGCGCAGCGCCGGTTTTCGCCTCGTCTACGAAGTTCGCCGACAGGAACTTGTCGTTCTCGTCATTGCCGTTGGCAAGCGTGACCGTAACGCGGTTTATCTCAAGGCCGACCGTCGTCAGTGATACGGTGTTTCAGCCTGGCCTGGTGCGACGGCTAGCCGCTACACTAGCGCAAAGTCACCACCACCTTGGATTCATGAGCCAACATCATCAACGCCCCTGACCGTCGCCTGTCCGCAGTGCCGCAAGAAAGTGGCATGGAGCGAGCAGAACCCCTACCGTCCCTTCTGCAGTGAACGCTGCAAGCTGATCGACCTGGGCGCCTGGGCCGATGAGTCGCACCGTATTGCCGGCGAGCCGGCGCTCGACGAGACCAACATCGACGAGTGGCTGGCCCGGGCCGAGCGAGACCACCGGCCGTGACCCAGCCCGCGGCGCCGACCTACCGGCTGCTGGCCGAGCTGGAAGCCGCCTTCGACGCGCTTATCGAACGCAGCGAGGCCCTGCTGGACGCCTACGCCGCCTCGCCCGCCCAGGCCTGGGCCTTCCAGGCCGAGGCCAGCCCCGAATGGCTGCGCCGCGCCCTGCTCGACTTCTGGTACGCCGACGGCCAGGATGGCCGCGTGACCCGCAGCCACGTGGGGCTGGTGGCCGCCACCCCAGCGCTGCTCGAAGAGGTGGCCAGGGTCAACGTCGCCAAGGCCGACTTCGCCGCACGGCTAGCCAGGATCAAGACGGAATATCCGCCGCTGCTAGCCGAGGCCAAGGCGGTGCTGCCCTTCCGCCACCCCCACCTGCACGACCACCTGCGCGGCAGCGGCCTCGCCCGGCTGCATCTCAAGCAGTGCTGGCGTGCCATTCCCGTGGCCGAAGCGCCGGTGGCACGGGTGCGGCTGGCCTGGTACGCCAGCGGCCGCTCGATCAAGCGGCTGACGGTGCGCGAGGTGGAGCAGAAGCTGCTGGCGCTGGACAGCGACGCCCCGCACGTGCGCATCCAGCTACGCAAGCTGGCCGCGCTGCCTTCCAGCGAGCCGCTGGCGCAGGTGCAGAGCCAGGCGCCGCTGATGCGCGCCAACCTGTTCTATTGCGAGCCGCTGGAAGATGGCCGCACCCGCCGTGCCATGAACGTGGCGCTGCCGCTGTTTCTGCCTGCGCCGCGCGGGCGCCTGCCCGACCACAACCTGCCGCCAGCCGCCCCGCCCCAGCAGCGCACCCGGGCACGCCGCCGCGACGAGAAACTGGAAGAGCTGCCCTACCTGCCGAGCCTGCGCGTCTACCGCTATCGCTGAGCCGCTGCATCCGCCAAGGGCTTGATATGCATCATGCATTGGCGCCGGGAGTTCGCCATACTGCGAACAAGGCTGCCGCACGCCCGGCGCCGCCTGGCAGCGTACCCGTAGACGATGGAGGGCCCTGTGCCGACACCCCTGAACGTGACGCAGGTCTATCGCGCCTGCCCGGAAGACGCCTTCGACTTCGAGGTGACCAGCGAGCTGGCCTCGCTGGACATGCTCAGCGGCCATGCGCGGGCACGCGAGGCGCTCGACTTCGGCACGGCCATGCGCAGCGAGGGGTTCAACCTCTATGTGCTGGGCGACCCTGGCCATGGCAAGCACCAGATGGTGGGGCGCTTTTTGACCGAACGTTCGCGGGACGAGCCGACGCCGCCCGACATCGCCTATCGCTACAACTTCGACGACCCCAGCCGACCGCGCCACCTGTTGCTGCCCACCGGCATGGGTCGGGTGCTGCGCGCCGACATCGAGCAGCTGGCCGAGGAGCTGCGTACCGCCATTCCGGCGATCTTCGAGGGCGACGAATACCAGAACCGCCTGCATGAGCTGAAGCAGGCCATGGGCGAGCGCCAGCGCGACGCCATCGAGGTGGTGCGCCGCGAGGCCCGCGAGCACGACATCCTGCTGCTCTCCACGCCCAACGGCTTCACCTTCGCCCCGGCCACCGCCGACGACAAGATGATGACGCCCGATGCCTTCGAGCAGCTGACCCAGGACGAGCGCGAGCGCATCGAAGGCACCGTGCAGGTGCTGCAGCGCAAGCTCACCCAGGCCATCCGCCAGATGCCGCGCCTGGCCAAGCAGCTGCGTGAACAGGTCACCGCGCTGAACGAGGAGATGCTGCAGGCGGCCATCGGCGCGCCGCTGGCAGAGCTGGAGGAGCGCTATTCCGACCATGACGAGGTGATGGCCCACCTTAAGGCGATACGCGAAGCCTTGGTGATGCACGTCGACGCCTTCCTGGAGGAGGAGCCCGACATTCCGCCGGAAGCAGTGTTCAGCCGCTTCCACCTCAACCTGATCGTCGACAACCTGGGCTGCGAGGGCGGCCCGGTGGTCTACCTCGACCTGCCTAGCCACCAGCACCTGGTCGGGCGCATCGAGCACCACGTGCACAACGGTACGCTGCTCACCGACTTCAGCCTGATCCGCGCCGGCGGGCTGCACCGCGCCAACGGCGGCTACCTGGTGCTGGACGTGCGCAGCCTGCTGATGCAGCCGGGTGCCTGGGAAACGCTGAAGCGGGTACTGCGGGCAGGCGAGATCCGCACCGAGTCGCTGGAGCAGGCCTACGGCCTGATTAGCACCACAACCCTGGAGCCCGAGCCCATTCCGCTGGATCTGAAGGTGGTGCTGCTGGGCGAGCGGATGTTCTATTACCTGCTGTGCGAGCAGGATCCGGACTTCCTCGAACTGTTCAAGGTGCAGGCCGACCTGGAGGACGAACTGGAGCGCAACCCGGCCAACCAGCCGCTGTTCGCTCGTATGGTCGCCACCCTGGCGCGGGAATCCTCGCTGCGCCCGCTCGACCGCAGCGGCGTGGCCGCCACCCTTGAACACGCCAGCCGCCTGGCCGACGACCAGACCAGGCTGACGGCGCGCCGCCGCCCACTGAGCGACCTGCTCGAGGAGGCCGATCACTGGGCCGACCGCGACGGCGCCAGCCTCATCGCCCGGGCGCACGTCGAAAAGGCCATTGCCCAGCAGCGCCTGCGCGCCGACCGCCTGCGCGAGCGCAGCCATGCGCTGATCGCCCGCGGCACCGTGGCGATCGAAACCCGCGGGCACCGAGTCGGTCAGGTCAACGGCCTGTCGGTGCTCAGCCTGGGCAACTTCGCCTTCGGCCAGCCAACCCGCATCACCGCTACCGCCCGCCCGGGGCCCGGCCAGGTGGTCGATATCGAACGCGAGGCGCGGCTGGGCGGGCGCATTCACTCCAAGGCGGTGATGATCCTGTCGCGCTGCCTGGCGAGCCGCTTTGCCCCCGACACGCCGCTTTCGCTCTCCGCCAGCCTGGCCTTCGAGCAGTCTTACGGCGGCATTGAGGGCGACAGCGCCTCGGTGGCGGAGATATGCGCCTTGATCTCGGCCATCGCCCGGGTCGGCATCGACCAGCGCTTCGCCGTCACCGGCTCTATCGACCAGCACGGCAACGTACAGGCGGTGGGAGGCGTGAACGAGAAGATCGAGGGCTTCTTCGATATCTGCCAGGCACGCGGCGACACGGAGGGCAACGCCGTGCTGCTGCCCGCCACCAACGTCGAGCACCTGATGCTCAAGCGCGAGGTGCGCGATGCCATCGAGGCCGGCCGCTTCCGCGTCTATGCCATTGCCCACCTGGACGAGGCGCTGACCCTGCTGACCGGCATGCCCCTTGGCGAAGCCGATGCCGAGGGCAGCTACCCTGCTGGCTCGCTCAATGCCCTGGTGGTAGAGCGCCTGGCGGCCTTCCACCGCGCGGCCAAGGCAGGGGCGGCTGAGCAAGCGAAGGAGGACGGCGAGCGCGGACAAGATGGCGACTCGGGCCGGAGCAGCGGCCAGGCACCGGAGGAGCGCGGCGATGCCTAGGCACAGCGGACGAAAGGATGACGTGCGCAGCGTGGCAACACCCGCCGATGCGCAGGGCGGCAGTGATGCCCCGGGCGAACCCCTGTCGCGGGTTCTGGCGCTGCTGGACAGCTCGCGCCACAGCCAGGCGGCACTGGCCGCCGCCGTGGACCTGGCCTGCCGCCGCCGCGCCGAGCTGGTGGCGGTCTATGTGGAAGATCTGGACCTGCTGCGCTGCGCGGCCTTTCCCTTCTCCTGCGAGATCGGCGCCCAGTCCGGCCTGTCGCGCCCGCTCACGGCGGAGCGGCTGGAAAGCGTCATTGCGCGCCAGCTTCAGCGTGTGCACCAAGCGCTGCAGCTGGCGGTGGCCGGCCGTGACCTGTCGCACCGGCTAGAAGTGGGCCGCGGCCAGGTGGTCAACGAGGCCCTGGCCCGCACCGCCTCGGCGGATGTACTGGTGCTGGGCAAGGCCGGTGCGACCGAGCGCTACGGAACCCGCCTGGGCTCCACCAGCCGCCGCTTGATCCTCGAGGCGCCTTGCACGGTACTGCTGTGGGACGAGCGCCACCCGTTTCGTCGCGGCCCGCTGCACCGCCTTGCGCAACCGGCTCGTACGGCCGAGCCGCTTCCTGATGCGGCATTGGCGTTTCCCGGGTGGATGTCGGTGCTGTTCGAAGGCACTCTGCCCTTGCCGTGGCAGCATGCCGCCGAGCTCGAGCGCGCCCTACTGCATGCCGACGCTGGCGGCCTGCTGCTGACACGTCAGGAGCTTGCCCACTTGCTGGAGGAAGATCCGGAGCTGCTGGCGCGCATCCCGCTGCCCGTAGTGGTGACCCGCTAGGCAGTGGTGGTGACCCGCTAGGCTTTGATGGTGACCCGCTAGGCAGTGGCCCTGGCGGCAAGGGGACGGGATTGGGCGCCTGCCAGCCGGACAAGTCGACCAACCGGCCAAGCCTGCCAGCCGGTCAAGGCGGGGCGCGTGGCTAGACCTCGCGCCCCTCTTCCACCCGGCGTCGCATCCAGGAGCCCAGCAGCAGCAGCAGCGTCAGCGCTACCAGCGGCAGCAGGATATCGGCACTGAGAAAGCTTTCATCGTTGGCGATGGCGTCCAGGCCGCTATAAATGGCGCTGGCATAGACGGCCCACTTGATGCCGAGCCCGAGCGTGGCCGCCAGTAGGTAGGTACCCAGCGGCAGCCGCCGGAGGCCGGCAGCAAAATTGATCACCGAATGGGGGAAGCCCGGCAATACGCGCAGCGCACACTGGGTGAGAAGATCGCTGCGCGCTTCGAGCATGAGCATGACCTTGCGGGTCAGCCCCTTGGGTTGCCAGCGGTCGCCGGCCAGCGCCGCCAGCTGGTACGCACCCAGTGCACCGAGCACGCTGCCGAAGATCAGCATGGGCGTAGCCACGTGGGGCGGATAGAAAGGCGCGATCAGCCATAGGCCGATGCTGCCGGGCAGGCCGATGGCCAGCGTCACTGCCATCACCAGAATAACGCTGGTCACCACCAGGGGGTGGTGGCTGGTCTCTTCGGCCCACTGCCGAAAGGCGCTGAGATCAGGAGAGTGCCAGACCCAAAGATAGGCCGCCATGGCCAGGCTGGCCCCCAGGACGACCCAGCGCCAGCGTCTGCGCAGCGAGGAAACCTCTGCCATCGACTCTCCACCCGACCCTTTTTGCGAAGGGCCATGTTGCCATGGAGGGCGCGCCGGGTCACCCCGCCGGCAAGGCTCAGGCATTCAGGCTCGCGTCATCCTCGTTCGAGGGCGTGTCGGCAGGCGGCGAATCCTCCAGACGCGGCATGGCCGCCACGCGAAGATCCACATACTTCAACAGCCCCAGCTGGGCGAACAGCACGGCCAGACACCACATCAGCCCTTTGATCATGGTCCTATCCTCGATCGAGACCGAAGCGGCCTCGTCAAGCAGATTCTAGTCCTGGCCGTGGCAAAGAAACAGGTAGGGCGCTAACTTTTTTACGACCTTTCTCCACGCTTCTACAGCACAGCCTGACGCTATAGCCTGGCCTCGACCCGTTCGAGGATCTGCCGGCTCACCTTGTTCACCAGCGGCCGGGCGGCCTTGGTCACGGCCTTTTCCACCAGGCGGTTGCGGATGGTATAGGTCAGGGTCAGCGACACCTCGGTGCCCTCTTCCACCGGGGTCAACCGGTAGCAGCCCTGATTGTGCACGCCTTCGATCGACTCCCAGGCCAGCGTATGCGGCGCCGTGCGTTCGGTTACGGCCACGTCAAAGGTCCAGTCCATGCCCACCGCACGCACATGCCAGCGGTAGCGCTCGTCGCCAAGCGGCTCGATCGCCTGGATCAGGTCGGAATAGTCGACAAATTCTTCGACGCGCTCCAGCAGGGCGAAGACGCGTTCGGGCGACGCCTTGAGAATTGCACTGTGTTCAATGGTGGCCATGCGGTTCCCTATGCTCGTGGACAGCGCTAAAATTTCGCCTTCGACTTTCAGGGTAACCGCCCTGCCCCTTTTCGGGCCAGCCCGGGCTTGCGCCCCCCACTGGCTTCGCATTTTCCAAGAGGTTCTGCATGTCCACTCCCAAGGTCGGTTTCGTCTCGCTGGGCTGCCCCAAGGCACTGGTAGATTCCGAGCGTATCCTGACTCAGCTGCGCACCGAAGGTTACGAGGTCGTGCCCAGCTACGACGACGCCGACGTGGTGGTGGTCAATACCTGCGGCTTCATTGATAGCGCCAAGGCCGAGTCGCTGGATGCCATCGGCGAGGCAATCGCCGAGAATGGGAAGGTCATCGTCACCGGCTGTATGGGCGTCGACGAGAGTGCGATTCGCAACGTGCATCCAAGCGTGCTGGCAGTCACCGGGCCCCAGCAGTACGAGCAGGTGGTCAATGCCGTACATGCCGCCGCCCCGTACGACTTTACCCACGACCCGCACATCGATCTGGTGCCGCCCCAGGGGTCAAGCTGACGCCCCGCCATTACGCCTACCTGAAGATCTCGGAAGGCTGCAACCACAGCTGTAGCTTCTGCATCATCCCCTCCATGCGCGGCAAGCTGGTCAGCCGGCCGGTAGGCGACGTACTGCGCGAAGCCGAGGGGCTGGCCAAGGCCGGCGTGAAGGAGCTGCTGGTCATCTCCCAGGACACCAGCGCCTATGGGGTCGACCTGCGCTACGCGCCGAGCGAATGGCGCGGCCGCGAGGTGAAGACCCGCCTCACCGAGCTGTGCGAGGCGCTCTCCGAGCTGGGCATTCGCGTGCGGCTGCACTACGTCTACCCCTACCCCCACGTGGACGAGCTGATCCCGCTGATGGCGGAAGGCAAGATCCTGCCCTACCTGGATATCCCCTTCCAGCACGCCAGCCCCAAGGTGCTCAAGGCAATGAAGCGCCCGGCCTTCGAGGACAAGACCCTGGCCCGCATCCAGCGCTGGCGCGAGATCTGCCCCGAGCTGACCATTCGCTCCACTTTCATCGTCGGCTTTCCCGGCGAGACCGAAGAGGACTTCCAGTACCTGCTCGACTGGCTCAGTGAAGCCCAGCTCGACCGCGTAGGTTGCTTCCAGTACTCGCCGGTGGAGGGCGCACCGGCCAACGAGCTGGGCCTGGAGCCGGTGCCGGACGAGGTGAAGCAGGAGCGCTGGGAGCGCTTCATGGCGCACCAGCAGGCGATCTCCGCCGCGCGCCTCGAGCAGAAGATCGGCCGCGAGATCGAGGTGCTGGTGGATGAGGTCGACGAGGAGGGCCCGGTGGGGCGCAGCGAAGCCGATGCCCCGGAGATCGACGGCATGGTGTTCCTCGACTCCAAGCGCACCCTGCGCCCCGGCGACGTGGTACGCGCCCGCATCACCCACGCCGACGAATACGACCTGTGGGCCGAGGTGATAGAAGAAGAGCAACCCGTCAAGTTCATGGACTTCTATAGCGCTTGATTTGAAAGCAACCGCTTGAAGCGAAACCCAGACGCAAAAACGCCACCCTAGGGTGGCGTTTTCTTTGGCTACGAGAGCCGGGTTCGGGCTCCGCGAACGGAGCCCGAAGGACGATCAGTCCTGACCCATCTGCTGCTTGATCAGGTCGCCGATGGTGGTCGGGCCACCGGTGTCGACTTCCTGCTCGCGCAGCTTCTTCAGGTTCTGACGGGTGTCGTCCTGCTCCTTGGCCTTGATCGACAGGTTGATCGCACGGTTCTTGCGATCGACGTTGACGATGCGGGCCTCGACGGTGTCGCCTTCGCTCAGCACGTTGCGCGCGTCTTCGACGCGGTCGGCGCTGATCTCGGACGCCTTGAGCACGGCGACGACGTCAGTAGCCAGCTCGACGTGGGCTTCCTTGGCGTCGACTTCGATCACACGACCGGTGACGATGGAGCCCTTGTCGTTGACGGCCAGGTACTCGGCCACCGGGTCGGAGTCGAGCTGCTTGATGCCAAGCGAAATGCGCTCGCGCTCCGGGTCGATGGAGAGGATGACGGCTTCGGCTTCGTCGCCCTTCTTGAACCGACGCACGGCTTCTTCGCCAGTCTCGG
Organism: Halomonas sp. E19; assembly: GCF_052439355.1. NCBI lineage: Bacteria > Pseudomonadati > Pseudomonadota > Gammaproteobacteria > Oceanospirillales > Halomonadaceae > Halomonas > Halomonas sp. E19. Next base: position 1,574,236 of record NZ_JBNFWU010000001.1, read on the forward strand.
ACCAGGAGAGGTCGGACAGGTGAACCAGGCCGTCGATGCCGCCTTCCAGGCCGATGAAGATGCCGAAGTCGGTGATCGACTTGATCGAGCCGGAGACGCGATCGCCCTTGTTGTACTGACCGCTGAAGGTTTCCCACGGGTTCGGGGTGCACTGCTTGATACCCAGGGAGATACGACGACGCTCTTCGTCGATATCGAGGATCATGACATCCACTTCGTCGCCGATGTTGACGACCTTGGACGGGTGGATGTTCTTGTTGGTCCAGTCCATCTCGGAAACGTGAACCAGGCCTTCGACACCCTCTTCCAGCTCGGCGAAGCAGCCGTAGTCGGTGAGGTTGGTGACGCGCGCCTGAACCACGGTACCCTCGGGGTAGCGGTCCTTGATGTTGACCCACGGATCTTCGCCCAGCTGCTTCAGACCCAGGAGACGCGGTTGCGCTCGCGGTCGAACTTCAGCACCTTGACGTTGATCTCGTCGCCCACGGCTACGATCTCGCTCGGATGCTTGATGCGCTTCCAGGCCATGTCGGTGATGTGCAGCAGGCCGTCGACGCCGCCCAAGTCGACGAAGGCGCCGTAATCGGTCAGGTTCTTGACGATACCGATGATCTGCTGGCCTTCCTGCAGGGTGGCGAGCAGGGCCTCACGCTCGGCGCTGTTCTCGGCTTCGAGCACGGCACGGCGGGAAACCACCACGTTGTTGCGCTTCGGGTCGAGCTTGATGACCTTGAAGTCGAGTTCCTTGTGCTCGAGGTGCGTGGTATCGCGAACCGGACGCACGTCGACCAGGGAACCGGGGAGGAAGGCGCGGATGGAGTCGATGTCGACGGTGAAACCGCCCTTGACCTTGCCGTTGATCACGCCCTTGACGATCTCTTCCTTCTCGAAGGCGGCTTCCAGAATCTTCCACGCTTCGGCACGCTTGGCCTTCTCGCGAGACAGACGGGTCTCGCCGAAACCGTCTTCGACGGCTTCCAGGGCAACGCTGACTTCATCGCCAATGGCGATGCTGAGCACGCCATTGTCGTCGCGGAACTGCGCCGCGGGAATCTGCCCTTCGGACTTCAGGCCGGCATTGACGGTGACCCAGTCACCTTCGATGTCGACGACGGTAGCCGTGACGATGGCGCCCGGCTCCATGTTGATGTCCTGAAGTGACTGCTCAAACAGTTCAGCAAAGCTTTCGCTCATGATTTTCCTACGTGATCAACGGTGTTGAGGCGTTGCCGCCTTCTCCGCACCACCAGCGAGTGCGGGCCTTATTTACCCAATCCCACGCGGATGTTAACGCTGGTTGGACCTGGCCGGGCTTGCAAGTGCAAGTATGAGGTGTTGCCCGACCATGCCATGACATCCGAACGAGGGAGCCGCAAGGGAGATCAAGTCGCAGGGGCGAGGCCGCGCTGGGCCAGCCACTCCGTCAACCGTTCCACCACTTCCGGTATGCTCAGGCTCGTGGTGTCAAGCGTGATGGCGTCATCGGCCGGCTTGAGCGGTGCCACGCTGCGCTGCATGTCGCGAGCATCGCGCGCCTGAATTTCCTTCAAAAGACTCGATAGACTAGCATCCACCCCCGCCTGCTGCAACTGGAGGTGGCGCCTGCGCGCCCGTTCCTCGGGGCTGGCGGTGAGGAACACCTTGAGTTCGGCTTCAGGGAACACCACGGTGCCCATGTCACGACCGTCGGCCACCAGGCCGGGGCCTGGCGAAAGTCGCGCTGACGCTGCAGCAGGCCCTGGCGCACGCCGTTGAGCGCCGCCACCCGGGAGGCGGCATCGCCCACCTGCTCGGTGCGGATCTCGCGGCTGACGTCGTCACCTTCGAGCAGCACGCGGGTGCTCTCTGCCTCGGCAACGAACACCACGTCGAGACCGGCGGCCACCCGCTCCAGCGCGGCTTCGTCGTTCAGCGCCACGCCATGGCGCATGGCCGCCAGCGCGGTGAGCCGATACAGCGCGCCGCTGTCGAGCAGGTGCCAGCCCAGGCGCTCGGCGACCAGACGGCTGATGGTGCCCTTGCCGGCCCCGCCGGGGCCGTCGAGGGTCAGCACCGGGGCCGTGCCCTTCATGATGCGCTCCCTCCTCGCTCTTCGTTGACCATCAGCCCCACCGTACGGGCGAGCTCGGTGAAGCCGGGGAACGAAGTGGCCACATTGGCACAGTCGTCGATGACGATCTCCTCGCCGGCACGCAGCGCCGCCACCACGAAGGACATGGCGATACGGTGATCGCCCAGGCTGTCGATGCGACCGCCGCCGTAGGCAATCTCACGGTCGCCGGCGCCGACGATGTCGATGCCATCCTCGACCACGGTATGCGTCACGCCGATGGCGGCCAGGCCGTCGGCCATGGCCTGGATGCGGTCGGACTCCTTGACCCGCAGCTCCTCGGCGCCGCGCAGGCGCGTCACGCCGGTGGCGTTGGCGGCAGCGATGAACAGCGCGGGGAATTCGTCGATCGCCAGGGGCACCTGGTCGAGGGGAATGTCGATCCCCTTGAGCGGGGCGTAGCGGATATGCAGGTCGGCCACTGGCTCACCGCCCACCTCCTGCTCGTTGGCCAGCCACAGGTCGGCGCCCATCAGTTTGAGGATGTTGATCACGCCGATGCGGGTCGGATTGATGCCAACGTGCTCGAGCGTCAGGTTGGAGCCTGGGGTGATCGCCGCCGCCACCAGGAAGAAGGTGGCCGAGGAGATGTCCGACGGCACGTCGATCGGCGCGGCGGTAAGCTTGCCGCCGCCGCGGAGCCAGCAGGTGTCGCCTTCGCGGTGCACTTCGTAGCCGAAACCGGCGAGCATACGCTCGGTGTGGTCGCGGGTCGGCGCCGGTTCGCGCACGCGGGTCTCGCCTTCAGCGTAGAGCCCGGCAAGCAGCAGACAGGATTTCACCTGGGCGCTGGCCATGGGCATGTCGTAGTCGATGCCCTTGAGCGGCTGGCGGCCATGGATCTTCAGCGGCGGGCGCCCGCCTTCGGCGGTGTCGATCTTGGCGCCCATCAGGCGCAAGGGGTCGGCCACGCGGCCCATGGGGCGCTTGGTCAGCGAGGCATCCCCGATCAGCTCGCTGTCAAAGGCCTGGCCCGCCAGCAGCCCGGCGAACAGGCGCATGGCGGTGCCGGCGTTGCCCACGTAGAGCGGCCCGGCCGGCGCCTTGAGCCCATGCATGCCGACGCCATGCACGATGACACGGCCTTGATGCGGTCCTTCGATGGCCACACCCATCTCGCGGAAGGCCTGCAGGGTGGCCAGGCTGTCCTCCCCTTCCAGGAAGCCCTTCACTTCGGTCACGCCTTCGGCAAGTGCGCCCAGCATGATCGAACGATGGGAGATCGACTTGTCGCCGGGCACGCGAATGCGCCCGGCCACGCGTCCGCCGGGGGCGGCTCGGAAGGTGAGCTTTCCTTGTTGTTGCATCTGGTATTCCGCCTGATAACTGGTCTGATTCAGCAGGGAGTCGAAGTAGTGTCGAGCATGGCTGGCGCGGTCGAAGATGGCGAGCATGGCGTCGCTATCGCCCCGCTCCACGGCAAGCTTCAGCCGCGCCAGCCCCGCCTCGAAGTCGTTCAGGGCCGTCAGCACCGCCTCGCGATTGGCGGTGAAGATGTCGCGCCACATCACTGGGTCGCTGCCGGCAATGCGGGTGAAGTCGCGAAAGCCGCCGGCGGCGTAGCGAAAGATCTCCAGCCGTTCGTCCTGGCGTGCCAAGGTATCGACCAGGGAGAACGCCAGCAGGTGCGGCAGGTGGCTGGTGCGCGCCAACACCTGGTCGTGGCGCGCCACGTCCATCTCCAGCACCTCGGCGCCGCAGGCGCGCCACAGTGCCGTGACCCGCGCCAGGGCGCCCGGGGAGGTTTCGCTGGTGGGGGTGAGGATCACCTTGTGGTCGACGTAGAGGCGGGGTTGGCGGCGGACACGCCGCTCTTTTCGGAGCCGGCGATGGGGTGGCCCAGCACCAGCCCGGACGGCAACCGCCCGAAGGCGCGCAGCGCACAGTCGCGCACGGCGGCCTTGGTGCTGCCGACATCGGTAACCACCACCTGAGGTGCGCCGCCGCTCACCTGCGCCTCGGGCAGCAGCGCGGCAAGCTCGCTCATGACGCTCTGCATGGCCAGCACCGGCACCGCCAGCACGATCAGCGAGGCGCCTTCGACCAGCGAGGCCAGCTGCGTCGCGCCGCTGTCGATCAGCCCCATGTCGATGCCGCGGGCGATCTCATCGGCGCTGGGGTCGCAGGCGACGATCGTTCCGGGGTGGCCACCCTGGCCGAAGCCGGCGGCACGCAGCGCTGCCGCCAGCGAACCGCCGATCAGCCCGAGGCCGACGATGAGCACCTTGGGCTCGTCGACCAAGCCGCCCGTCATGCGGCTCGGCGTTGCCTCTGCCATTCCGCGCTCCACCACGACTAGAGCACGCCCAGGGGTAGGAGCCGAGAACCTTCATTTCGGAGGCACGCAGGCGTATCTCCTCGAGTACCGCCGCCACCCGGGGCTCGTCGATGTGGCCCTTGAAGTCGATAAAGAACACGTAGTTCCACACCCCGGTGCGCGAAGGCCGCGTCTCCAGGCGGGTGAGGTCGATCTGGTGGCGATGGAAGGGTTCGAGCAGGTCATGCAGCGCGCCGGGCTGGTTGCGCATGGCCACCACCAGCGAGGTCTTGTCCTCGCCGGACATGGGCACGTGCTGGTTGCCGATGATCAGGAATCGCGTGGAGTTGTCGGGGCGATCCTCGATCTTCTCGGCAATCTTCTCGAGGCCATACAGCTTGGCGGCCATGTCGCCGGCGATGGCGGCGCTGTGCCACTCGCCCTTGATCATCTTGGCGGCCTCGGCGTTGGAGGAAACCGGCACACGCTCGGCGCGCGGGAAGTGGGCGTCGAGCCACTTGCGGCACTGGGCGAAGGACTGCGGGTGGGAGTAGATGCGCGAGACCTTGTCACGCAGGGTCGACTCGGAGACCAGCAGGTGGTGGTGAATGCGTAGCACCACTTCGCCGCAGATACGGATCGAGGAGTCCATGAAGGAGTCGAGGGTATGGCTGATGACGCCTTCCGTCGAATTCTCGACCGGCACCACGCCGTAGTTGACCGCCCCCGCCTCGACCTCGCGGAACACTTCGTCGATGGCCGCCATGGGCAGGCTAACGGCACTGGCGCCGAAGTGCTTGAGCGCCGCCTGCTGGGTGAAGGTGCCTTCCGGCCCCAGGTAGGCCACCTTGACCGGCTGTTCGAGGGCCAGGCAGGCGGACATGATCTCGCGGAACAGACGCGCCATCTCCTCGCTGTCCAGCGGGCCGGTGTTGAGCTCCATGATACGGCGCAGCACCTGCGCTTCGCGCTCGGGGCGGTAGAACACGGCGCCGGGGTCGCTCTGGGTCTTGACCTCGGCCACCTGCTGGGCGCATTCGGCACGCGCGCTGATCAGGCGCAATATCTCGCTGTCCAGCGCATCGATACGTTCGCGCAGCGCATCGAGATTGGCGATATCGGTCATGGGTTTATCCCCTGCGTTTTTCGAAGTCGGCCATGAAGTCGATCAGCGCCTCTACCGCCGCTTCGGGTACGGCATTGTAGAGGCTGGCCCGCATGCCGCCGACGCTGCGGTGCCCCTGAAGGTTGAGCAGCCCGGCCTGTTCGGCCTCGGCCAGGAACGGCTTGTCGAGGCGATCGTCGGCCAGCACGAAGGGCACGTTCATGCGCGAGCGGTTGCGTGGCGCGATGGGGTTGGAATAGAAGTCGCTGGCATCGATGGCGGCATACAGCCTGGCCGCCTTGCGCGCATTGATCGCGGCCATGGCGTCGAGCCCGCCGATGTCGTGCTTAAGCCATTGGAAGACCAGCCCCGCCAGGTACCAGGCGTAGGTGGGCGGCGTGTTCACCATGGAGCCGGCCTCGGCCATGGCCTGATAGTCGAACAGGCTGGGGATGCGCTGGCAGCGGCGGTCGAGCAGGTCGTCGCGCACGATGACCAGCGTGAGGCCGGCAGGGCCGATGTTCTTCTGGGCGCCGGCGTAAATCACACCAAAGCGCGACACGTCGAGCGGCTCGGCCAGGATGCTGGAGGAGTAGTCGCATACCAGCGGCACGCCAACCTCGGGAATGTAGTCGAACTCCAGCCCGCCGATGGTCTCGTTGGCGGTGTAGTGCAGGTAGGCGGCATCGGCCGAGAGCGCGATATCGGCCTGGCTCGGCACTTCGGCATGGCCGCTGGGCTCGCTGGAGCCAGCCATGTGCGCGGCGAAGCCTAGCTGCTTGGCTTCCGCCAGCGCCTTCTTGCCCCAGATACCGGTATAAAGGAAGTTGGCGGTGCCACCCTGCCCCAGCAGGTTCATCGGCACCATGGAGAACTGCAGGCTCGCCCCGCCCTGCAGGAACAGCACCTTGTAGTTCTCGGGGATGGTGAGCAGTTCGCGCAGGTCGGCCTCGGCCTGCTCGGCGATGGCGACGAACTCGGTCGAGCGGTGGCTCATCTCCATGACCGAGAGCCCACGGCCCTGATAGTCGAGCAGCTCTTCCCTGGCGCGTTCCAGTACCGGGGTGGGCAGCGCCGCGGGACCGGCGCAGAAATTATAGTGGCGTGTCATCAGCGTGGTGTTCCGTCTCAGCTCCAGCATGGTTACTGAACCGATGAGCGATGAGCGGATCCGTCGACACGTCATGCGAGGGCGCTGTGACTCCTTCCCTGGCGCTACTTTTGCCAGCCCTGGCAAAAGACCTCGCTATGACCTGCCCCCGGCGCTCATCGCTCGACTTGGTGGCTAGCCTTATTCGTCGTTCTGGCTTTCGCCCTTGTCCACATCCGGCCCGCCCTGGCGCTCGGCTTGCAGGGCATCTTCCGAGGCGTTCTCGGCACCGCTGCCAGGCTCGACCTCCGCCTCGGTTTCGTTCTCGGCTTCGGGCTCGTCGATGCGCACGGTCTTGACCAGCGTCTCGTCGTTGCCCAGGCGAATCAGCATCACGCCCTGGGTGTTGCGCGAGGTGATCGAGACCTCATCGACGCGGGTACGCACCAAGGTGCCGCGGTCGGTGATCAGCATCATCTCGTCGGCGGAGTAGACCTGCATGGCGGCAACCAGGGAGCCGTTGCGCTCGCTGGTCTGCATGGCGATGACGCCCTGGCCGCCGCGACCGCGCAGCGGGAACTCCTCGAGCCGGGTGCGCTTGCCGTAGCCGTTCTCGGAGGCGGTGAGGATGTAGATCTGGCCGCCGTTGCCGTTCTCCAGCACGGCATCTTCCCCGCCTTCGATATCATTGTCGGCGTCGGCATCGATCTGCTGGCTCTGGGGGATGATCAGGCTGATCACCTCGGCGCCTTCCAGCAGGCGCATGCCGCGCACACCGCGGGCGGTGCGACCCATGGCGCGCACGGTGGTCTCCTCGAAGCGGATCGCCTTGCCGTTGGAGGACAGCAGCATCACGTGGTCGTTGCCCGAGGTAATGGCCGCGCCCACCAGGCGGTCGTCCTCTTCGATGTCGATGGCGATCAGGCCGACGCTGCGCGGACGCGAGAACTGGTCAAGGCTGGTGCGCTTGACCGTGCCTTTGGCAGTGGCAAAGAAGATGTAGCAGTCGGGGCTGTAGTCCTTCACCGGCAGGATGGCGTTGATCGCCTCGCCTTCGTCCAGCGGCAGCAGGTTGACCAGCGGCTTGCCACGGGAGCCACGGCTAGCGGCCGGCATTTCGTAGACCTTGAGCCAGTACACCTTGCCCTTGTTGGAGAACAGCAGCACGGTGTCGTGGGTGGAGGCCACCAGCAGGTGCTCGATGACGTCCTCATCCTTCATGGCGGTGGCCGACTTGCCGCGACCACCGCGGCGCTGGGCCTGGTAGTCGGAGAGCGGCTGGGTCTTGGCATAGCCGGTGCGCGACACCGTGACCACCATGTCCTCCTCGGCGATCAGGTCCTCGATGGAAAGGTCCAGGTGGCTGGCCTGGATCTCGGTGCGGCGCGGGTCGCCGAACTGGTCGCGCACGGCGATCAGCTCTTCGCGGATCACCTCGAGCAGGCGCTCGCTGGAGGCAAGGATCGCCATCAGCTCGGCAATGTTCTGCAGGATGGCCAGGTATTCGTCGAGCAGCTTCTCGGTCTCGAGGCCGGTCAAGCGATGCAGGCGCAATTCGAGGATGGCCTGGGCCTGGGCCGGCGAAAGCCGATATTCGGAGCCGGTGGTATTGAGGCCGAAGCCCTCTTCGAGCTCCTCGGGCTTGCATGAGGTGGCGCCGGCACGCTCGAGCATGGCGGTGACCTGTCCGGGCTGCCACTGCTTGGCCAGCAGCTTCTCCTTGGCCTCGGCGGCGTTCGGTGAGGCCTTGATCAGCTCAATCACCTCGTCGATGTTGGAGATGGCCACGGCCAGGCCTTCGAGGATGTGGCCGCGCTCGCGCGCTTTCTTCAATTCATACAGCGTGCGCCGGGTGACCACTTCGCGGCGGTGGCGGATGAAGGCTTCCAGCACTTCTTTCAGGTTGAGAATCTTCGGCTGGCCGTTCTCGATGGCGACCATGTTGATGCCGAAAACGTTCTGCAGCTGGGTCTGGGCGAAGAGGTTGTTGACCACCACCTCGCCGGATTCGCCGCGCTTGACCTCGATCACCACGCGCAGGCCATCCTTGTCGGACTCGTCGCGCAGCTCGGCAATGCCCTCGATCTTCTTTTCCTTGACCAGCTCGGCGATCTTCTCGATCAGCCGCGCCTTGTTCACCTGGTACGGCAGCTCGGTGACGATGATGTGGTCGCGGCCGCTCTTGTCGTCGTGCTCGATGGTGTGCCGAGCGCGCACGTAGATGCGCCCGCGGCCGGTGCGGTAAGCCTCGAGGATGCCGGCCCGGCCGTTGATGATGCCGGCAGTGGGAAAGTCGGGGCCAGGGATGTAGGCCAGCAGGTCGTCAACGGTAAGGGTGTAGTCGTCGACCAGCGCCAGGCAGGCGTCGATCACCTCGCCCATGTTGTGCGGCGGGATATTGGTGGCCATGCCCACGGCGATGCCCGAGGAGCCGTTGATCAGCAGGTTGGGCACGCGGGTCGGCAGCACCTCGGGGATACGCTCGGTGCCGTCGTAGTTGTCGACCCAGTCGACGGTGTCCTTATCGAGGTCGGCGAGCAGCTCATGGGCGAGCCGCGCCATGCGCACTTCGGTGTAACGCATGGCCGCGGCGCTGTCGCCGTCGATGGAGCCGAAGTTGCCCTGGCCGTCGACCAGCACATGGCGCATGGAGAAGTGCTGGGCCATGCGGACGATGGTGTCGTAGACCGCGCTGTCGCCGTGGGGGTGGTACTTACCGATGACATCGCCCACCACGCGGGCCGACTTCTTGTAGGGCTTGTTCCAATCGTTGCCGAGTTCGTTCATGGCGAACAGCACGCGCCGGTGCACCGGCTTGAGGCCGTCGCGCACGTCGGGCAGCGCACGCCCGATGATCACGCTCATCGCATAATCAAGGTACGACTGCTTGAGCTCGTCCTCGATGTTGACTGGCAGAATCTCTCTGGCGATGTCACCCATGGGTTGTCGAATCCTTTGCACAGCAGCGGGGTAACGCGTCCTCATGGCGCGCCATTACAGCCTGCCATGATACCACTGCGGACCCCACAAGGGCACCGCAGGAGACACCGCCCATGCATGCCGCCAGGGCGCTAAGGCGCCCTTCGGGGGCGAGCCTGGCCGCAGCGACGACGCCCACCCCGCCATTCTCAGCCTTCGCTCAGCACCAGTGGCTCCAGGGCACCGCGAATCTCGCCTTCGATGACCAGGGACTGCTGGGCCTTGACGTCTAGCAGCACGAAGGTGAGGTCGGCATCGACAACCGGCTTGCCATCCTTGAGGCGGCGGATCACCTGGTGCATGCGGGCGCTACGGCTGCCCACCTCGGCAAGGTGCGTCAGCACTTCCAGATCGTCGCCTGCCACCGCCGCCAGCCGATAGTTGATGTTGAGGTTGACGGCCACGAAGGCTGGATTACCGCTAGCGAAGAAACGGGCAAGCTCGGGACGGTCATCGAAATAGCCCCAGCGCCCCTCTTCCAGAAACTCCAGGTAGCGCGCATTGTTAACGTGGCCGTAACCATCCAGGTGGTAGCCACGCACGCGCAGGGTGACACGGGACAAGCGGGTATCCATGCAGCTCTCCTTGTTGACTCGCCTAAAGGCCGCCAATGCGGCAACCCTGAATTCTAGGCGGCCCGCCTGTCCAAATTCAAACAGGGGTTTGAAAATGGCGGTATGAAAATTGATCTACGCAGAATCTTTGGCCAGCGCTTCGGCTTGCCACTGGAACCGCCCATCGCCGTTGTCCATAATATGCCTCCTTTTTGCTCCGGGTACCCGCTATGTGGTTCAAGCACTTGCATCTCTATCGCCTGCATGACGCAGCCACCATCGCAGCCGCCGACCTCGAAGAGGCCCTGGCCGCGCAGGCGGCGCGAGCACCGGCGAGCCAAGAGGCCAGGCGCGTTGGCTGGTGCCCTCCCGCCGGTCGCAACGCCACCACCCTGCTGCACGAACTACAGGGCCAGCGGCTCGTGACCCTGCTACGCCAGGAGCGGCTGCTGCCCGCCGGCGTGGTGCGCGAGGAGCTGGAAGAGCGCGGTGCCGAGATCGAGGCCCGCGAGGGGCGCAAGCTACGCCGCCAGGAGAAACAGGAGCTCAAGGAGCAGATCTACGAGGAGCTGCTGCCGCGGGCGTTCATCCGCAGCCAGAAGGTCGACCTGTGGTGGGATACCCGACGCCACCTAATCGCGGTGAACACCAGCTCGCGCAAGCGTGCCGAAGAGGCACTCGACCTGCTGCGCGAGACCCTGGGCAGCCTCAAGGTGACGCCGCTGACCGCCCAGACGCTGCCGATGCGCGCCATGACCCAATGGCTTGCCGAGGAGGGTTCACGCCCATCCGGCCTGCAGCTGGGCGACCAGGTCGAGCTCAAGGCCAAGGGCGACGACGGCGTGCTGCGTGCTCGCCAGGTCGACCTGGACAGCGAAGAGATCCAGCAGCTGCTTGCCGCCGGCAAACAGGCCAGCCGCCTGGCCATCGAAGTTGAGGGCCGCCTGGGCTACGTGCTGCACGACGACCTGACGCTCAAGTCCCTGCGGTTCAGCGACGCCCTGATCGACGCCGCCAATGAAACCGAGGACGATGGCGATGCGCTGGTGCGGCTGGAGGCCGACTTTATGCTGATGACCCAGGCGCTGGCGGAAGAAATCGAACAGCTGATCGAATGGCTGGGCGGCGAAGCCACCCAGAGCACACCCCAGAGCCACTCATGAACGACCCCGGCAAACAAGATACGCAGATGACCGATACCCCCGCCGGCCCTACCGCGCCGGACCCTTGGCCGCCATTCGTCCTTACCAGGACAGTGAAGTGGCCGATGTACTGGCCCGCCTGGCCAGCGACCGCGAACTGCTCGACGCCTTGACGCGCTATCGGCTGCCGCGCCTCAGCCGCTCGCTGCCCTGGCTGGCGCGCGGCCTGGCCTCCCATGCCATCCGGCGACAGACCCGCGATGTGACTGGCGTGCGCGATTTCCAGCTGCGCGTGGCCTACTACATGGAGCGCATGATTCGCACCTCCACCGACGACTTTCGCGTGGAAGGCCTCGAGCACCTGCCGCCGGAAGGCGCCTACCTGTTCATCGGCAACCATCGCGACATCTCGCTCGACCCGGCTTTCGTCAACTACGCCCTGCACCTGGCAGGCCGCGACACGGTGCGCATCGCCATCGGCGACAACTTGCTGAAGAAGCCCTATGTGACCGACCTGATGCGGCTCAACAAGAGCTTCATCGTGCCGCGCGCGCTGCGCGGCAAGCGCGCCATGCTGGCCGCCTACCAGACCCTTTCCGACTACATTCGCCACTCCATCGTGGAAGACCAGCACTCGATCTGGATGGCGCAGCGCGAAGGCCGTGCCAAGGACGGCATCGACCGTACCGACACGGCCATCATCAAGATGCTGACCATGGCGCGCCGGCGCGAGGATCGCGCCGCACCGATCGGCGAGGCAATCGCCGAACTGCGGCTGGTACCGGTATCGATCAGCTACGAGTACGACCCCTGCGACCTGCAGAAGGCGCGCGAGCTGCATGCCATACATAGCCAGGGGCGCTACGAGAAGAGCGAGTTCGAGGATATCCAGTCGATCGTCGCCGGTATCACCGGGCACAAGGGGCGTGTCCAGCTGCGCTTCGGCAGGCCGCTCGGCCCTGGCTTCGACACGCCAGAGGCCGTGGCCGCCGAGATCGACCGCCAGGTGATAGGTGGCTATGAGCTGTTCCCCAGCCACTATCTTGCCTTGGAGGCACTGGGCGATGCGCCCGAGCTGGTGGACCTGAGCCAGGTAAGCAGCGCCGATCGCGCCCGTTTCCAGGCCCGCCTCAAAGAGGTGCCGGCCGAACTGCACCCCTGGTGGCTGGCCCAGTATGCCAACCCGGTGCGTAACAAGGCGGAACGCCTAGCCGATTGCAGCCTGGGGGATGCGTGAGCCAGCACGCCCATCTGCCGCTCGATCGCGGGGCACAGACACGCGAGGCCCACAAGGTCACGCTGATCGGCGCCGTCATCGACTTAATTGTGGGCTTGCTCAAGCTGGTGACCGGCCTGCTGGTAGGCTCGGCGGCGCTGGTAGCCGACGGTATCCACTCCTTCTCGGACCTGGTAACCGACGGCTTCGTGGTGGCGGCCACCCACTACGGACGCCAGGAGCCGGACAGCAACCATCCCTACGGCCATGGGCGTATCGAGACCCTGGCCACGCTGATGCTTGGCAGCGTACTGATCTTCGTGGCTGGCGGCATTGCCTGGGCCAGCCTGATGCGCCTGATAGGCGGCGAACCGTTCGTCGCCCCTGGCGCCTGGGCGATTGGCGTGGCCGTGGTTGCGCTGGTCGCCAAAGAGTGGATCTTTCGCTATACGCTTCGCGTGGCGCGACGGGTGAAATCCCGCCTGCTGGAAGCCAATGCGTGGCACTCCCGCTCCGATGCGCTTTCGACCGTGGTGGTACTGGTGAGCCTGGTAGCCGCCCAGTTCGGTGCCGGCTGGGTGGATGCGCTGGCCGCCATCGTGGTGGGGGTCATGGTAGGCCAGGTGGGGTGGCGGCTGATGTGGGAGTCGAGCCGCGAGCTGATCGACACCGCCCTGCCGGAAGCCGAGCGCACGCGCATGCAGGCATTGGCCGAGTCGGTGCCCGGCGTGGAGAGCGTGCATGACCTGCGCACCCGCTCCTTGGGGAGCCAGAACGTGCTTGACCTGCACATCGTGGTAGCCCCGAGGCTGACGGTCTCCGAGGCGCATGAAATCGGCAATGCCGTGAGTCGCCGGCTGCGCGAGGCCTTTACCGACCTGGCCGAGGTTACCTTCCACATCGACCCCGAAGACGATGCCGGCGAAACCGAGCACAGCCTGCGCCCCGGCCTGCCGCTGCGCCAGGATGTAGAGACCATGCTCGATGATGCCTGGCACGCTTGCCCGGCATGGCAGCAGCGCGTAGCGGTGGATCTTCACTACCTCGCCGACCGCATCGACATTTCCGTCTATGTGGGTGTTCTACCCCCTCAGCAGAGCCTTGACGGCGCCGCACGCGACCTGCGGGAGAGCTCCCTGTCACTGCCCTGGGTCGGCCGGCTGCGAGTCTGGCAAGGGCCCGGCAAAGGCTGAGACGAACCGAACACCTGCCCTAGAATGCCCCTTATTCTGGCATGAAAAATATCGTTCCCTTGCCTGCCCTCCTCTATACTCGGCAAAGGCTTGCTTACATTTAGAAACACTTCGAGTTTCCTATGCCCCCGCGCCCATTTTCCTCCGGCGTTTCTCCCGGCCGCCGCCGCTTCCTGGCGGGCCTGGGAGCCATGCTGCTGGCCGGTGGGCTCGGGCTTGCCCCTTCCCTGGAGGCGCGAATTGACCGCGCCAGGCTGCGCGACAGCATGCAGCGGCTGTACGGAGCCCAAGGGCTTGCGCTGCTCAATGAGTGGTTCGCCCTACTTGACCGACTGACTGGCAGCGCACTCGACCTGCAGCTTCGCGAGGTCAACGACTTTTTCAATCGCCATATCCGCTGGGTAGACGACATCGACAACTGGGGGCGCGAGGATCACTGGGCAACCCCACTTGAGACCATGGGCAAGCGTCAGGGCGACTGCGAGGACTATTCCATCGCTAAATACGTAAGCCTCAAGGAGCTTGGCGTACCCGGCGCAAGACTGCGCATGATCTACGTGCGCGCCCGAATAGGCCGCAGCCAGATCTCCCAGGCCCACATGGTGCTTGGCTATTACGAGACTCCCGCGGCGATACCGCTGGTACTCGACAACCTGGTGCCCTCAATCACCCCCGCTAGCCAGCGGACCGACCTCGACCCCGTATTCAGCTTCAACAGCGAAGGACTCTGGGCCGGCGGTACCAGCCAGTCGCGGGCCGACCCGGTGGCCAGGCTGTCACGCTGGCGCAGCGTGATCGAACGCATGCAGCAGCAGGGGTTTCTATGACGCAGCCAGAACCGACAACACCCATAACGCGACAACGTCTCGGGGAACGGGGAACACACGATGTCATTGATCAAGCAGCTCTGGCTGACCATCGCCACCCTGCTGCTGCTGGCCTTTGCCGGCAGCCTGCTGATCGGCGTCACTACCAGCCGGCACTACATCGAGCAGGAAGTTCGTATCAAGAACAGCGACAACGCCAACGCCCTCGCCCTATCCATGAGCCAAATGGAGAAGGACCCGGTAATCATCGAGTTACTGCTTGCCGCTCAGTTCGATACCGGCCACTACCGGCTGATTGAACTCCGGGACCCAGCCGGCCGGGTCATCACCCAGCGCAGCACAGGTGATCATATCAACGACGTCCCGGCCTGGTTCGTCTCCCTGGTGCGCTTCGAGGTGCCGCCCGGCCAGGCCGTGGTCCAGGATGGCTGGCAGCAGTACGGTACCCTGGAATTGGCCAGCCAACACAGTTTTGCTTACCGCTCGCTTTGGCAGAGCACGCTGAAACTAACCGGCTGGTTCGCCCTTGCCGGCGTGCTCAGCCTGCTGCTGGCCAGTTGGATTGTGCGCACCATACGCCGCCCGCTGCGCGACGTGGTCAGCCAGGCCCAGGCGATCGGCGAACGCCGCTTTACCATGGCACATGAGCCGCGCACGCTGGAACTGCGCGAGGTGGTGCAGGCCATGAACCGCCTTTCCGAGGCAGTTCGCCACATGCTCAGCGAAGAGAGCGACAAGCTAGACCAATTGCGCCGGCGCATGCAGCACGACCCGGTCACCGACACGCTGATTCGAGGCCCCTTCCTCGACAGCCTGCACGCGCATCTCAATCGCGAAGGCGATGACGCCAGCGGCGCCCTTGCCATGGTTCGCGTAGCTCAGCTCAACCACGTTAACCAACGGCTCGGCCATGGCAGGACCGATAGCCTGCTGGCCCAACTGGCAAAATGCCTTTCCCAAGTCGCCAAGCAGCATGGCCTTGGGCAGGTAGGACGACTGAACGGCAGCGACTTTGCCCTTATACTGCCACGCGAGCATGACCTCGACGCGCTGGGCAAGCACCTGCAACAGGCGCTGGAAGCCTTGGCCAATGAGTTCGGCAATGACCTCTCGTTGCCTTCCGCCCTGTGCGCCTATACCCAGGGCGACAGTCGGGCCGACCTGTTGGCCAGCCTGGACGGCGCCTTGGCCGCCGCGGAACAGCAAGGTGCTACCGGTCAGCGCATCGTAGCGGTACCTGCCGCCAATGTGCTCTTCACCAGCCATGATGAGTGGCGCCAAGCCCTTGAACAGGCCTTGGACGAAGGCGTTTTTCTAGCCCATTACCCCGTGTTGGACAGCGCCGGCAAGCTGATTCACCACGAAGTGCCCTCTCGCCTGCGCCTGAAAGGCGAGTGGCAGCCCGCCGGCGTGTTCTTGCCATGGGTGGCTCGCCTTTCACTGACCCCGCAGCTGGACCTCGCCGTCGCCAAAGCCGCCCTGAACGACACGGCGATCAGCGGCAAGCCGGTCGGCATCAACCTGTCGGTCGATTCCCTCAAGGACGGCCACTTCATGGGAGAGCTATTGACAACCTTGCGTGCACGGCCGGACCTGGCCCCGCGGCTCTGGTTCGAGCTGCCGCAGTCGGTCGCCGTGCAACAGCCACAGGCGCTGAAAACGTTGTGCAACGCCTTGCTTGGCCTGGGCTGCAAGGTCGGCCTGGAGCATGTGGGCCCCCAGTTCGGCAAGCTACCTGGGCTGCAGGACCTAGGCCTTAGCTTCATGAAGGTGGACGCCGCACTGAGCCAGGACATCGAGCAGCGCAACGACCAGCAAAGCCTGCTACGCGGCATGGCCACCCTGGCCCACTCGCTTGGGATACTGGTCATTGCCGAAGGCGTGGCACACCGCAACGCCGCCAAGGCGCTGTTCGAGCTGGGCTTGGATGGCGTGACGGGACCGGGGGTGCGGCAGGGTTCCGCCAGCCTCGACGAGAAGGACGACAGCAACCGCAGCGGATAGAACGACAGACAAGAACCACTGCCAAAGGTCGGCCGCCCCGGCCTATGGCTGCCTTGGGTTAGATGATCCCGGCATCGTCGGAATCCGAGAGCAAGCCCACGTGATTGATGCGCTGCCGCAGCGACTGGCGTTCGAGTAGCTTCTGCTGCGCGGGCTCGGGCAGGTCGGTGAAGCTGATCACTCCCTTGTCCATCAGTACGTTGATGACATCCTCCAGCACGCGCACAAAGGCCATGTCCGTGCGGGAGATGGCCAGGTTCTCGATCTCCTTGTTCACTTCAAGAAACTGCTGCAGGTCAGGCGTGCAGGGGAGCACGAACTCATCGCACTCTTCTGTCTTCTCTATGCTGGCTTGGATCACCTGGCCCGATTCGTTGCGCTTGATGTACATGGCAGTGCCTCTGGAAGGACTTTACGTAGAGTAACAAACGCCCTGCCCGGTGTCGCCAGGCAGGGCGTGGGTCTAGCTATTTGCTAAAGGAAAGGTTACTGGTCGATGTTGAGCTGGTTGCTGGCCAGCAGCTCGGCCAAGATGGCGGAGGAGTCGACTGCCTCTTCTATCACGTAGTTCTCCAGCACGATCACCTGAGTAGCGTTGTCGCCATTTACGCCGATATTGCCCCCATGGTTGATGTATAGCACCGTGTCAGCTCCCTCCTGTGCTGCAAAGATGTACTGATCTAAGGTCTCGATGCTTTCATTCTGCAACAGGTCGGCAAGGTCCAGCACGTTGTTACCCAGACTAAAGTCCTTGACGGTGTCGATGGCCGGGGTATCACTGGTCCCTTGATCGCCCAGATTCCACTGGAAGACATCATTGCCTTCACCCCCGATTAGGGTGTCGTTTCCGGCACCCCCGATTAGAGTGTCGTTTCCGGCACCACCGATGAGGGTGTCGTCTCCCTCAGTACCATGCACCACATCGTTACCATCGGAACCGGTGATTTCATAGCTGCCGGTCTCAGTGGTCTTGACGAAGACGGAGAAGTCAGCGATAGCGGTGTCACTATCGGCATCCGACCCCGTCAGCACGAAATCGAGCTGATAGTCGTCCGGGTAGATCTGGGTGACATAGCTGGTCGAAACGCCATCAATCTTAAAGCTGTTGGTGCCTGCCGGTGCCAGCTCCATGTAATCGACATTAATCGTCGGATCAATGTTGAAGATGAACTCACCGTTGCCGGTCAACAAGGTGGCATAGTATATGGTTGTGCCGCCATTCACGTCGAATATGGTGAGTTTCGCCCTGTCACCGGCGCTGGAGCCGGCAGTGCCGGAAACGCTGAATGCGAAGGTGGAAACACCTATCGCTCCTTGGCCCTCTACAGGCAGTACATTGAACCTTAGCACTTCGTTGTGCTGGCCTTGCACCACATTCGATTTTACGCCCAGGTCGGTCGAAGACATACTCACATCTTCAAGTTTACCGTTCCTGTAAGCCGTTACTGCCAAGGCAAATTTACCGTCGAATACGTCTGCCGTGAACAGATAGGCATCCTTACCTCCTTCCTTATAGAAGTTGTCCTTATCGAAAGCGCTCAGCAAGCTATCGATAGTCGTCTCAACGACAGGTGCAGGCGACAGCAGATCGAAGGCATAAGTGCCGTCCGCGTTCAGCGTGAGATTGAAGAACTCAAAGGAACCTGACTTCGCCGTGTAGGTGATCCAGGTATTACCGGAGTCGGTGATGGTCAGCTCATAACCCGCCGGCATGCCAGTCCAGATCAACGAGCCTTCGCCAAAGCTTCCAAGGAAGCCCTGCACATCGCCGCCTACATCGAACTCGTACGTCCCCTCGTATATTCCGGCTACGTTGGCAATGGCGAGGTTGAGGGCAGATAGGCTCGGGCCGTCGTCCTGGAAGCCCAGTTGGCTACCCAGGTCGACGATGGCACTATCGGTGTCTTGGTCGCCGTCGGCGTCGGTGACGGTCACGCTGCCGGTGAGCAGGATCTGACCGGCGCCCAGGTGCAGCACTTCGCTGGCATTGCTCGCCGTCGGGTGGTCGATGGCCTGCTGCTGGTCGAGCACCAGGTTACCGTCGGCCAGGGAGACGACGAAGACGGTGTTGTCACCGTCGACGTCATCGGCGCTGGCCGCCGTGCTGCCGACGACGCTGCCGTCGATCAGGTGTAAGTAGACCAGTTGGCCACCGCTGGAGATATTTTCTCCGCTGCCGTCCTGGGCCACGCTGCCGGCAACGCCGTTGCCCAGGCTCAGGCTGTAGCTCCAGGCCTTGCTGCCCTCGGCGGCCGCGCCGTCGCCACCGAAGGACGTGCTCACGATGTTGAAGAAGTCGCGCAGCGCGGCGCTGTCGGTGCCTAGCGCGGCGTCGGTGGTCAGCAGGCTGGCCAGCTCGGCGGCAGCGCCGATGTCGATGCTTGGCACGTCGTCGACGATGCGGATGGTGCCGCCAAGGTCGGCGGTCAGCGTATCGGTGGCGGTGTCGCCATCGCCGTCGGTGACGGTGACGTTCGCACTCACGCTCACCAGGCCAGCCGGCAGGCCGACGCTGTCAGCGCCTTGGGCGGGATGGTCCACGGGCGCGGACTGGGTCACGGTGACGTCGCCGCTGGCGGCGTCGATCTCGATGCGCAGCACTTCGGCTTCACCGGCGCGGCCGATGACGACGCCGTCTTCAAGCATGAAGACGATCGGCACATTGCCTCTGGTCAGGCCGTGCTCGACCTCGCCCAGGCTCAGGGTGTAGCCGTCGATGGCGACGCTACCTTCACCGTCGGCACCGTAGCTAGCGGTGATGGCCGCGGCGAAGGCCGTGGCCACGCTGCCGGTGGCCACGGAGGGGCTGCCGACGGTGTCCTGGTCGTAGGTGGTCAGGACCACGTCGCTCAGGTCGACGCTGCCCACCTCCACGCCCGGCACGTCGTCGACGATGCGGATGGTGCCGCCGAGGTCGGCGGTCAGCGTATCGGTGGCGGTGTCGCCATCGCCGTCGGTGACGGTGACGTTCGCACTCACGCTCACCAGGCCAGCCGGCAGGCCGACGCTGTCAGCGCCTTGGGCGGGATGGTCCACGGGCGCAGACTGGGTCACGGTGACGTCGCCGGTAGCGGTGTCGATCTCGATGCGTAGCACTTCGGCTTCACCGGCGCGGCCGATGACGACGCCGTCTTCAAGCGTGAAGACGATCGGCACATTGCCGCTGGTCAGGCCGTGCTCGACCTCGCCCAGGCTCAGGGTGTAGCCGTCGATGGCGACGCTACCTTCACCGTCGGCACCGTAGCTAGCGGTGATGGCCGCGGCGAAGGCCGTGGCCACGCTGCCGGTGGCCACGGAGGGGCTGCCGACGGTGTCCTGGTCGTAGGTGGTCAGGACCACGTCGCTCAGGTCGACGCTGCCCACCTCCACGCCCGGCACGTCGTCGACGATGCGGATGGTGCCGCCGAGGTCGGCGGTCAGCGTATCGGTGGCGGTGTCGCCATCGCCGTCGGTGACGGTGACGTTCGCACTCACGCTCACCAGGCCAGCCGGCAGGCCGACGCTGTCAGCGCCTTGGGCGGGATGGTCCACGGGCGCAGACTGGGTCACGGTGACGTCGCCGGTAGCGGTGTCGATCTCGATGCGTAGCACTTCGGCTTCACCGGCGCGGCCGATGACGACGCCGTCTTCAAGCGTGAAGACGATCGGCACATTGCCGCTGGTCAGGCCGTGCTCGACCTCGCCCAGGCTCAGGGTGTAGCCGTCGATGGCGACGCTACCTTCACCGTCGGCACCGTAGCTAGCGGTGATGGCCGCGGCGAAGGCCGTGGCCACGCTGCCGGTGGCCACGGAGGGGCTGCCGACGGTGTCCTGGTCGTAGGTGGTCAGGACCACGTCGCTCAGGTCGACGCTGCCCACCTCCACGCCCGGCACGTCGTCGACGATGCGGATGGTGCCGCCGAGGTCGGCGGTCAGCGTATCGGTGGCGGTGTCGCCATCGCCGTCGGTGACGGTGACGTTCGCACTCACGCTCACCAGGCCAGCCGGCAGGCCGACGCTGTCAGCGCCTTGGGCGGGATGGTCCACGGGCGCGGACTGGGTCACGGTGACGTCGCCGGTAGCGGTGTCGATCTCGATGCGTAGCACTTCGGCTTCACCGGCGCGGCCGATGACGACGCCGTCTTCAAGCATGAAGACGATCGGCACATTGCCGCTGGTCAGGCCGTGCTCGACCTCGCCCAGGCTCAGGGTGTAGCCGTCGATGGCGACGCTACCTTCACCGTCGGCACCGTAGCTAGCGGTGATGGCCGCGGCGAAGGCCGTGGCCACGCTGCCGGTGGCCACGGAGGGGCTGCCGACGGTGTCCTGGTCGTAGGTGGTCAGGACCACGTCGCTCAGGTCGACGCTGCCCACCTCCACGCCCGGCACGTCGTCGACGATGCGGATGGTGCCGCCGAGGTCGGCAGTCAGCGTATCGGTGGCGGTGTCGCCATCGCCGTCGGTGACGGTGACGTTCGCACTCACGCTCACCAGGCCAGCCGGCAGGCCGACGCTGTCAGCGCCTTGGGCGGGATGGTCCACGGGCGCAGACTGGGTCACGGTGACGTCGCCGGTAGCGGTGTCGATCTCGATGCGTAGCACTTCGGCTTCACCGGCGCGGCCGATGACGACGCCGTCTTCAAGCGTGAAGACGATCGGCACATTGCCGCTGGTCAGGCCGTGCTCGACCTCGCCCAGGCTCAGGGTGTAGCCGTCGATGGCGACGCTACCTTCACCGTCGGCACCGTAGCTAGCGGTGATGGCCGCGGCGAAGGCCGTGGCCACGCTGCCGGTGGCCACGGAGGGGCTGCCGACGGTGTCCTGGTCGTAGGTGGTCAGGACCACGTCGCTCAGGTCGACGCTGCCCACCTCCACGCCCGGCACGTCGTCGACGATGCGGATGGTGCCGCCGAGGTCGGCGGTCAGCGTATCGGTGGCGGTGTCGCCATCGCCGTCGGTGACGGTGACGTTCGCACTCACGCTCACCAGGCCAGCCGGCAGGCCGACGCTGTCAGCGCCTTGGGCGGGATGGTCCACGGGCGCAGACTGGGTCACGGTGACGTCGCCGGTAGCGGTGTCGATCTCGATGCGTAGCACTTCGGCTTCACCGGCGCGGCCGATGACGACGCCGTCTTCAAGCGTGAAGACGATCGGCACATTGCCGCTGGTCAGGCCGTGCTCGACCTCGCCCAGGCTCAGGGCGTAGCCGTCGACGACGACGCTGCCCGCACCGTCGGCGCCGTACTGGACGTCGACCACGTTCTCGAAGGCCGTGGCCACGCTGCCGGTGGCCACGGAGGGGCTGCCGACGGTGTCCTGGTCGTAGGTGGTCAGGACCACGTCGCTCAGGTCGACGCTGCCCACCTCCACGCCCGGCACGTCGTCGACGATGCGGATGGTGCCGCCGAGGTCGGCGGTCAGCGTATCGGTGGCGGTGTCGCCATCGCCGTCGGTGACGGTGACGTTCGCACTCACGCTCACCAGGCCAGCCGGCAGGCCGACGCTGTCAGCGCCTTGGGCGGGATGGTCCACGGGCGCGGACTGGGTCACGGTGACGTCGCCGCTGGCGGTGTCGATCTCGATGCGTAGCACTTCGGCTTCACCGGCGCGGCCGATGACGACGCCGTCTTCAAGCGTGAAGACGATCGGCACATTGCCGCTGGTCAGGCCGTGCTCGACCTCGCCCAGGCTCAGGGTGTAGCCGTCGATGGCGACGCTACCTTCACCGTCGGCACCGTAGCTAGCGGTGATGGCCGCGGCGAAGGCCGTGGCCACGCTGCCAGTCGCCGTGGAGGTGCCTTCCCCGCGGGTCTGGGTGTCGTCGGTGCTGAGTTCGAGGCTGCCTAGGTCGATGCTGCCGACGCTGACGCTGGGCTGGTCATCTGCAATTACGATGTTGAACGTGCCCGTTGCCGTCCCACTACTGCTGGTCACGGTATATACAAGGCTTGCCAGCGCTTCGTCCGTCCCCGCTGCGTGCAGCAAGTTGTTCAACTGCGTGAGGGTGAACGCGCCGGTGGCTGGGTTCACTTGAATAGTGAAGAGTTCGAGTTCGCGTGCCGGGGAAAAAGCCGTCAACGTATTGGTCGACGCATCCCATACATAGAGGATAGTTTCTTGGCCTACTTGGCTTTCCACACCATCCATATTGGCAAAGGAAATACTGCCATTTTCACCATTGCCAAAGCTGAAGTTAAGCGTACCGCTGACAATCGCTCCAGAATTACCCACCAGGGCGTCTGAAAGGCTAATCTGCAGGCTTTCGGCCGTGGGCGCGATGACTACGGGGATAACAGGCTCTTCGGGTACTTCATCTTCCGTCAGCGTGAAGAAGCCGCCCTCCTCCTCAGGCGCCCCACCCAGGTCATTCAGGCCATAATCGAACGCCAGCGGGTCGGTCTCTTCGGCCACTCGCGCCAGACGCACGAAGCTGTGGCCGCCATCGGCACCACCGCCACCGCCGGCACCCGCGGCGGTCGCATCAAGAATATCCAGCAGGTCGATCGTGTCGTCGTCCAGCGCGGCGAGCAGTGCTTCTAGGTCGTCATCCAGCGCGGCGAAATCGGAGGCATCGAGGTCACTCTCGGTGCCCAGCTCGGAAGGCAGAGAAACTTGTTCGCCGGCTTCCACCAGAGTGGGCGCCAGGCCATCGTCGAAATCCAGCTGCGCGTTACCACCTTCCGATGTGACCAGCACGTCACCCTCTTGAAGGGTGTCACCGATGCGCAGTTCGCGCAGATTGCCTTGCGCATCACGGGCCCATGCCTGACCGGTGATGGAAATGACGGTTGCAATCGCCATGAGATGCCCTTTTCGGATGTGTGCCGGCCAATTTCGATCGGAATGGCCATGCGAGGTGATGGTGATATCTCTACGCTACGTTACATCTCGATACACAGCTATTGGACCGAAGGACAGCCGGGTAACGGCAGAGGAGGAAGGCAGGAAATACTGGAGGCGAAAGGAGTGATGAGGAGAACCAAGAGGTGGCTACACGATCTTAAGGCAAGCCACACCGGGCTTAGCTGTTACAAGCCCGGTTACTAAGGCCAAGGCACTCCGCTTCAGACGATGCGTTCATCCTGAACGGCAAGCTTGAGCAGCAGTTGCATGCGGTCGCGTACGCCCGTCTTGCGAAAAACGGCGCCGAGATGTGCCTTCACGGTACGCTCCGTGATGTTCAGTCGGCGCGCCACTTCCTTGTTGCTGACCCCTTCGGCAACGGCCATCGCCACGGCACGCTCACGCTCCGTCAGCTCGGAAAGAAGTTCCTGCGATACGCGCTCGGCTCCGCCTAGCCCTTTGTAGGTAGCGCCAAGCACCCTGTTCAGCAGCTCAGCCGGCACCCAGACGCCTTGGTTGGCGGTAACCAGCGCAGCCTGTTGCAGGAGATTGGGCGCCAAGAGCGCATGGGCATAGCCTCGCGCGCCCGATTGCAAGGCGAGCATCGCCTCCTGCTCGCTCGGCGCCATCGACAGCACCAGCACAGTCGCTCCCTGACTGACCAAGGAGGAAGCCAGTGCCGACCACCCAGGGCAATCTGTCATGATCCAGGCATGGTCACCAGGCTGAACCCGTGTGCGTGCCTGCTCCGCGCCGGTTCGCCGGCCATCGGGAAATGCGCTGTGCCAGCGCGGGACATCACCTTGCCGTGAACTGACAAACCAGTGTGCCATCATCGTTCCCCCATGGAGTTGCTCCAGGCCCGCAGAACGGGTTTGAGCAGGAACTGCATCACGGTGCGCTTGCCGGTCATGATGTCGACCTGTGCGGTCATGCCCGGGATGACCTGGATCTCGCCACCCAGACCCTCGCCTTCGAGCGTGCGCACGCGCACCAGGTAAAAGGTGTTGTCGTTGTCGTCCGTAATCGTATCGGCGCTGATATGGTCGAGCTCGGCGGATAGACCGCCAAAGATGGCGAAATCGTAGGCCGTGAGTTTGATGGTGGCCGGCTGCCCGGGGCGCAGGAAGGCGATGTCCTGCGGGGCGATCCGTGCTTCGACCAGCAGTTGGTCACCGCTGGGCACGATATCCACCACTTCCTGGCCGGGCTGAACCACACCGCCGAGGGTGGTGATGCTCAAGCGCTGCACCACGCCGTCCACCGGCGAGCGGACCTCGGCCAGGCGCACCCGGTCCTCTAGGCCGGCACTGGTTTCATCGAGCGCGTTGAGATCGCCAAGCGTCAGCGCCAGGTCGTTGCGCCATTGGCTGCGACGCTCGACGCCGAGCTCGCGCAGTTGGGTTCGCGCCTCTTCCACGGCGGCCTCGAGGCGTGCCACGGCCGCCGCCGCCTGGTTCCGCTCACCCGAGGCGCGCGAGACCTCCCGTTCCAGCCGCAGAACATCGACTTCGGACACCGCGCCCGACTGCAGCAGCGGCCGCGTCAGGTTCAGCTCCTGGGTGGCCATGTTGGCCTCGCGCTGAGCGGTATCACGCCGTGCCTTGGCTTCGTTGAGTTCCTCTTCGCGCTGGCGTATGCGGTCGCGCAGGATGCTTTCCTGTTCGCGCAGCTCTTCCCTTCGGCTTTCGTAGAGCTCGCGCTCCTGGGCCACGATCTGCGGCGCTTCCGTACGCAGCTCATCGCTCGGTTCGAAGGGGGTATCCGAGATCAGCGCGCGCAATCGCTCGGCCCTGGCCTTCAGCGCCAGCGCCTGGGCACGGTTTTCGCGGAAGGTGGCCACGAAGCGCGTCGGATCGATGCGCATCAGCACCTCGCCCGCTTCAACCCGCTGGCCTTCGCGCACGAGTATTTCCTGCACGACGCCTCCGTCGAAGGACTGCACGCGCTGCAGCTGGCTCGAGGGGATGACTCGCCCGGTGCCGCGAGTCACCTCATCGATCGAGGCAAAGTAGGACCAGGCAATCAGGGCACAGAAGGCGATCAGTACGGTATAAAGAAGCAGGCGGGCACGAATCGGATCCTGCTGCAGCCTGGCCCAATCGGCATCGCTGCTCCAGTCACGATTGAGGTGCGCCGCCGTCACCCGCGTGGAGAAGAGCCGGTCCATGAAGGGCCGGAAGGCTTTGCCTCCAACGTCCGAAAACCGGCCAATCGCTTCGAATCCCTGCTGCTCGGCGCTCTTGCCGCGGGTGGGGGTTTGTTGCATCGCCATCAGCCTGCCCTCCCGATCTGGCCTTTACGCAGCGCGTCCACCACCTGGTCGCGTGGTCCGTCGGCTACCACCTTGCCGCCATCAATCACAATGATGCGATCCACCAGCGACAGCAGCGAGGTTCGGTGGGTGACCACAAGCATGGTCTTGCCATGGGCATACTGTTTCAGGTTGGCCTTGAAGCTCTCTTCACTGGCGTGATCCATGGAGCTGGTCGGCTCATCGAGCAGCAGGATTTGGGGTCATGGACCAGTGCCCGTGCGATGGCGACAGCCTGGCGCTGGCCACCTGAAAGCATCTGCCCACGCTCGCCCACCTGCAGGTCGACGCCATGGGGGTGCGCATTGACCAGGCTCTCTAGCCCACTGAGTTTGATCGCACGCAGCAGGGCATCGTCATCGACGCCATCGCTGCCGCCACCGGCAACGATGTTGTCGCGCAGAGAGCCGAAAAACAGGCTGACATCCTGGGGCACATAGCCGATATGGCGACGCAACTGCACCGGGTCGAACTGGCGCAGGTCGACGCCATCGAGCATCACGGCCCCGGAAGT
Source organism: Halomonas sp. E19 (assembly GCF_052439355.1). NCBI lineage: Bacteria > Pseudomonadati > Pseudomonadota > Gammaproteobacteria > Oceanospirillales > Halomonadaceae > Halomonas > Halomonas sp. E19. The sequence continues at coordinate 1,600,363 of NZ_JBNFWU010000001.1, forward strand.
GGGCGCATAGAGCCCCAGCAGCAGCTTGTTCAGGGAGGTCTTGCCACAGCCGACTCGCCCCAGCAGCGCCACTTTTTCACCCGGCGCGATGGAAAGCGATACCTCACGCAAAGCGTCGCGCTCTTCATCGGGGTAGCGCAGCGATACCTTGTCGAAGCGTATCTCGCCCCGCACGACGGGCCGGCTAATGAAGGACTTGCCTTCAGGGCGCTCCACCGGCCGCTGCATGACGCCATCCAGCGACTGCAGTGCAGTCGACGACTGGTGATACTGGGCTAGCAAGGCCGCCGCCTGGCTTACCGGCGCCATGGCGCGCGAGGAGAGCATATAGGCGGCAATGAGCCCGCCCTGGGTGAGGTTGCCATCTATGATCAGGTAGACGCCTATGATGATGACGCACACCGCAACGGTATGCTGTGCCCACATGGCAACGTTGGACACCGAGGCACTGACCAGCCGCATCTGGGCCGAGGTGCGAGACAGAAAGGCGGTGGCCTTTTCCCACTGGCTTTGCAGTCGACTCTCCGCCCGCAGCGTCTTGACCGTTTCCAGGTGCGAGAGCGATTCGACCAACGTGGCGTTACGCTGCGCGCTGACACGCCAGGTGGTTTCGGAAAGCTCATGCATCTTGCCCTGGGCGGCCAGGGCATAAAGCAGCACGATGCAGATTCCACCCACGACAGGCAGTACCAGCGGCACCCCGATCAGTGCAATCACACCGGCAAACAGCAGCACGAAAGGCAGATCCACCAGGGCCACCACGGTTGCCGAGCCGATGAAGGCACGCACCGACTCGAAGGAGTGCAGCGTCGAGGCGAAAGAGCCCGTGGAGGCCGGCCGCGCCTCCATCCGCAACCCTAGCACCTGGCCCATGAGGGTTGACGACAGCTTAACGTCGGCCCGGCTGGCGGCAAGATCAACGAAGGTGCTGCGCATCAGCCGCAGCGCCAGGTCAAAGCAGAGCACCACAAAAATCCCGGCGGCGAGCATCCGCAGCGTTTCGGTAGCGTGATTGGGCACCACGCGATCATAGACATTGAGCACGAAAAGCGGCATGGCCACGGCGAAGAGGTTGATCACTACCGAGCCTGCCACGACATCGCGATAGAGACGGCGATTTTCCCGAATCACCCCCAGAACCAGTGCCGCGCCCGCTGCGTGCCTACCTCGGGGCCACGGGCGTCGAAGCGAAAACGTGGGCGCACGTAGATCGCCTGGCCGCTGTAGCTTTCGGCCAGGCCATCGAGACTGACCTCCGAAACGGCATCCCCCAGCTCCGGAAAGATCACCTGTGCACGACGCCCCTTGAGGTCAAGCGCCTGGAGCACGCAGGCACGCCCGGGTTCCAGCAGCAGCACGACCGGAAACAGCGCTGGGTTGAGCTGAACCAGGCGACTCTTGACGATGCGAGCCGTCATGCCGGCTCGCGATGCGGCTCGAGCAAATACCCCGGGGGTAAGACGCCCCTCTTCGAGCGGTAGCCCGGCAGTCAGCGACTCGGCCGTCACAGCATGATCATGTGCCAGGGCAATCGTTTGCAGGCACTCAAGCAATTCGTCACGAACCGCCGAGCGAGCCGCGCCTGCCACGGAATCGAGCACTTCTTGTTGCGTCACAGTCACCTCGGATATATCGCCCGCCCGGTGACTCACCAGGCGGGCCTTCAGCCATGCTTATCCGAGCCTTGGCCCGGCGATTCGCCTCGACCGCAACGTTTACCCTTGCACCGCATAGCTGTCGGGATAACCGAGCTGCTCCAGCTGGCGGCGCAGTGCACTGAGCTCCCGCTGGTCAGCTATCGGACCGATTTGCACGCGATGCAGACCCGGCGTACTGACCAGTCGTGCCGGCTGAGCCAGCATGTCGCTAAGTTCATGCCCCACACTCTCGGCGCGCTGCGCATCCTTGAGGGCTACGACCTGCAGGTAGGTGCCCGCCGGTGCGATACGCTCTGCCTGACTTGCCACCAAAGGCTGCTGCACCACGTCCGCCAGCACTTCTGCGTAGATCCCGGCAAAGGGCTGTGTAGCGGCCCATGCCTCGGACGGGCTAGCAGCAGCCGGCTGGGGTACATCGCCATTCGTCTGGCTCTGCAGGCCGGGCCAGGCGCTCATGTCCAGGCTCTCACCCACACGCTCGAGCGTGACCTCGACACGACGGTTCTGGCGGCGCCCTTCCGGCGTGCTGTTGCTGGCGACCGGCTGGCGCGAGCCGTAGCCACGGGTCTCGATCAGGCTACGATCGACGCCCTGCCCGGCCAGGTAGTCGCCTACGCTGTCGGCACGACGCTGGGACAGCGGATCATTGATGGCATCGCTGCCTGAGCTGTCGGCATGGCCGGCGATGAAGACCCGCGCGAGGTCGGTTCGGTCGCGAATCTGCTGGGATAGTTGAGCCAGCTGCTGGCGTGCATCGGGCCCAAGCTCCGCGCTGTTGACGGCAAACAGCGCATCGGCAGAGAGCGTCACGTCGGGAGCCCGCGTAGGCGCCGGGGCGCTGATACCACGGGTGAAGTCGGCCAGCGTGAAGCCTTCCGGACCTGATACGGGGCACAGCATGCTCGGCTCGAGTGCCACACCGTCGCTGCGCAGCTCCGCCAGCGACGGCATGTCATCGCGCATCACGCCCAGGGTCTGCATCAGTTGCCCCATGGCCGCCAGGGTGCGGGCATCGGCCAGAGCGATATCGTACTGGGCATTGGCGTAGGCCCGGCTCGCCTCGAAGAATTCGTTCTCGCTGTCGAGCACGTCGAGGAGCGTCCGCTGGCCGATATCGAACTGTTGCTGGTAGGCCCCGCGCACCCGATCGATGGACTGGCGGTGCTCATTGAGATAGCGGATCTGCTCGCGCAGGCGCCGCGTATCGTTGAAGGCGATCTGGGTGGACTGGCGTACGTTGTGGCAGACCAGGTCGCGCTGGTTGACGGCCTGCTCGACGCGCTCGCTGGCGGCCCGGAAAGAGGCGAGATCACTGCCGCCGCGATACAGGTTCATGCTGGCGACCAGCTCGACGCTGTGGCGGTCGCGACGCCCGACATCATCGAAGCCATTTTCATTGTTACTGGTGCCGGTGCGACCACGCAGGTCGAGGCGTGGCTGGAAGGCAGATTGGGTGCCGCTCTTCTGGGCCTGAGCGGCTTCGATGTTCTCGATCGCCGCATGGAAGTCCGGGTTGCCCTGGAAGGCCAGATTGACCGCTTCGGCGACCGAAGGCGGCAGGCGGTCATCCAGCGGTGGCGCAGGCGTCAGATTCTCGGCCGGCAGAGTACCGACAATACGCAGGTAGCGAGCAGTGACATCGTGCAGATTGGAGGCTTCGGTCATCAGGTTCGACTCGGCCAGTGCCAGTCGACCACTGATCTGCTCGAGATCGACCCCGCGCCCCGCTCCGGAGCGCACCCGATCCTCGATCTGGGTGAACACGCGAAGGTGATCGGCATAATTGTCCTGGGCCAGCCGCACCAGTTCACGATAACGGCTGACGTCCAGGTAGGCCCGCACCGCCTCCAGTGCGATGCTCTCGCTGGCGCCGAGCAGTTCGTAGTAGCGCACCAGCTTGGCCCGATCGAGCCGCGCGACCTCGCTGCGGGTCGCGAAGCCATCGTAGAGCATCTGGGTCAAGCGCAGCTCGGCAAACTCGGTGTTGTAGCTGCCACGGTTGTCACCTTCACGCCACTCGCGGCCCACACCAGCCGCGGCATCGAGGCTCGGCAGGTAATTGCCGCGCGCCACGCCCACGTCATGCCCGGCGGCATTCAACCCGCTCCAGGCGGCGAGCACTTCGGGGTTGGTGGTGATGGCCTGGCGTACTGCCTGCTGCAGGTCGATGGAGCCCGGCGACGCCAGGCCAGGCGGCAAGGTTTGCGCAAGAGCAGTAGACAGTGGGAGCAGTGCCAAGGTGGATCCCACCGCTACGGCCCTGGCCAAGCGATGGACACGAAACGGTTCGGCGGAAGGTTTCATTGGGGTTCCCTTACATGAGGCCGCACCCGCAGTGCCCGTGGCGAAAGCAGTGTCGGCGAGTCATTGACGTTTCTTGTTATTTTTCGACGCCTTCGGAGAGGGCCGCAGGCTGGATTCTTACTCACTAAAATAAGCAAGTCTTATGCATGTTATGACTGCTGCACTTCCCCGAACACCAAGTAGCAAACTCTTGCACTTCAAGGGTGAGCATGGACAGTCTCTCTCATGAATGTAAGTAAGCGTAACCGAAGTTTATCCTTTGTCCAACAGTAGGAACGCGACTTTTTTGTAAGACTGACGCCATTTCAACGCAGCCAACTCGGCGCTTGGAGGGGGCGGTTGAGCAAAGGGCGCTCTTGCCCATACACAAACATGCTATGGTCGGTTCTGACACGACACGGCCGATACGAAAAGGAGACCGCCATGTCCGCCTCGGAAATTCAAAAAATCAGAGTAATTAATGAGTTGCGTGGGTTCATCAAGAAGCTTCTGCAGGAGCCCCAGATCCTCGAGCGCTCCTTGACATCGCTCGTCGACACTATGGCGACGCCCGAGCCGACGATGCCATGACGCGCATCGCCAACGAGATTTCCGAATCCACCAGCGTGCACATTCCCGAGGACCCCGCCGAGCATTCCGAAGCCGACCGCTTGTTTTTAGAGTTACTAAAAGAAGTCGTCAGTGAAGAGCAGGCACTCTACTAAGGACGAGGAGTACGCAGAAGGTGCCCGGCGCTGCGTTTGCAAGGTGGCATTTCGCTGCGCCGGTAAAACGCCCGACCGTTTCAGGGTAAAGCACGTAGTGGATTTTGCTTTTTTTAATCCAATTTTCCCTATCATTACCCAAACAAGCCATACTTACTGCCCCACAACCTCTACTGGGGACACTACCCTACGTCCAACTGCTTTCATTGTGCTTTTCAGTCGATGGGCTCTTCACGGCGGGAGTCACTGCCGCCGCCCCCTCCACCGGCCCTTAAAAATAACTCGGCCATCCTCTTTCTCCCCTTGCTCTAGTGAGCTACAACGAAAAGTGAGCGACAGCGAAACGTGACAGCTGCTGGCCCAGCGAACATCGCCTTGGGCCAAAGAGCGCCTACCGAACAGCCTCACCACTTCGTTGCCGTGGAAGACGCGCAGACCTGACGCCCGTGTTTCCTGGGAGTTGCAACCGGCCAGTAGGGGGTAACGCATGGGGTCACGCAGGCAACATCCGCCACATCACCGTGACACGGACATAGCATGGCTTGCGGACGGTGAATCGAGCGAGCATCGCTCCCCTTTCCTGCAGGAACCTAGGCTGACGCCGGCTCCCGCACGCGTGCGTTCCCATCGCTACCTGTACATCACACTGGCCATTCTGCTGGCTTTTTTGGCGTCACCCTGGCCACCCTGCTGGTCGCCGAAGCCAGAACCTCGCACTTCCAGGCACAAGAGCTTTCCCGTTACGCCAGCACCCTGAGCTATCGCCTGGCCCCAGGCAAGAGTGACCGTATTCACTTTCCTACCCATGGCCCCTTCGACGAACGGCTGGGCTATACGCACCTGCCCGAATTTGCACAACGCCTCACGGACAACGGTTACGACATCACCCATCAGGCCCGCTTCTCCAGGCCGCTCTTGGAATTCACCGAACGGGGCTTCTTTGCTCCCTATGCAGAAAAGGCCCAGGCAGGTCTTACCCTGAACGAATGTCGTGGCGAAACGCTTTACCAGTTTCGCCACCCTCAGCGGCAATATCCGCACTTCGACGCCATTCCTTCGCTGGTTGTCCAGACCCTGCTGTTCATCGAAAATCGCCATCTGCTGGACGAGAGCACACCCTACGCCAACCCCGCCGTGGACTGGCCGCGCTTTACCAAGGCGGCCTTCTCCCAAATGGGCCGCGCGCTCGACATGCCCGGCCAGTCATCTGGTGGCAGCACCCTGGCTACGCAAATGGAGAAATACCGCCATTCGCCCCGCGGAAGAACCGATTCACCCATGGAAAAACTGCGCCAGATGGTCTCGGCCAGCGTGCGCAGCTACCAGCATGGCCCGCAAACGCTGACCGCCCGCCAGGACGTGGCGCTGCAGTATCTCAACACCGTGCCGCTGGCAGCCGCCCCCGGCTACGGCGAGGTGCACGGCCTGGGCGATGGCCTGTGGATCTGGTTCGGCAGTGATTTCAACCAGCTCAACCAGACGCTCTCCGCGCACTCCGACAAGCCGGGCGAGCAGGAGGCCGCCGGGCTGGCCTTGCGCCAGATCACGGCGCTGATGATCGCGCAGCGGCGCCCTCATGGTATCTGGCCGAAGGGCGAGCAGCGCTGGAACGGCTCACCGACAGCTACTTGCGCCTGATGGCCGACAGTGGCTGGATCAGCCCGGCGCTCAGCCAGGCGGCGCTGCGCCAGCACCTCACCTTCCGCGACTTCAGTCAGGACCCGGTGCGGCTTCGCGTCGAGCAGGACAAGGGGCTGCAGATGGCGCGCCAGCGCCTGGCGACGCTGCTGGGTACCTCGCTCTATGACCTGGACCGCATCGATTTCCAGGCGCGCACCACGCTGAACGGCGCCCTGCAGCGCGAGGTCACGGCCTACCTGCACCGCCTTGCCGAGCCCGAGTTCGCCGCCGAGATTGGCCTGCTCGGCGAACGGCTGCTGAGCGGCGATAAGACCGCCGACGTGCGTTACAGCTTCACGCTACTGGAGCGCAGCGACGATGGCTTCCGCGTGCGCGTGCAGACCGATAACACCGGCCAGCCCTTCGATATCAACGAAGGCAGCAAGCTGGAGCTGGGCTCTACCGCCAAGCTTCGGGTGCTCGCCACCTACCTGGAAGTGGTCGCCGAGCTTTACCAGCGCCACGCCGGCCAGCCCGGCGAAGCCCTGCGCCAGGTCGAGATCGACCGGCAGGACACCCTCAGCCACTGGGTGCTCGGCCAACTGGCGGCCAATCCCGAGCTCGGCCTTCATGAACTGCTGCAGGCCGCCATGGAACGGCGCTATTCGGCCAGTCCGGCCGAAGCCTTCTTCACCGGCGGCGGTCGCCACACCTTCAATAATTTTCGACGCGAGGACAACGGCCGCAACCCCACCCTCACGGAAGCGATGCGCGAGTCGCTCAACCTGCCCTTCATTCGCCTGATGCGCGACCTGGTGCGCTACAGCACCCACCAGCGCGAACCGCGCAGCAGCCTGCTGGAGAACGACCACGACCCGCGCCGCCAGGAGTACCTGGCGCGTTTCGCCGACCGCGAAAGCCAGGTATTCCTGCAGCGCTTCTGGCGCAAGTACCAGGGGCAGGACAGCGATGCACGCCTCACCGCCTTCCTCGGCGGGTTGACACTTTCCGCCCCCGACTGGCGGCAGTGCATCGCTACCTGTTCCCCGAAGCCGATCGGGACAGCTTTGCAGCCTTCCTGCACGCGTGGCTCCCCGAAGGCACCCGGCTCGAAGAGAGGCAGCTCGAAGCACTGTATGCACGCTATGCCCCGGAAGCCCTGACGCTGTCGGATCAGGGCTATGTGGCTCGGGTGCATCCGCTGGAACTGTGGCTGGTGGGTTACCTGCTCGACCATCCGGAGGCCAGACTGGCAGAGGCCACCGCGGCCAGCCGCGAGCAGCGCCAGGAGGTCTACGGCTGGCTGTTCAAGACCCGCCATCGCAGCGCACGCGACGTGCGCATCCGTACCATGCTGGAGGTGGAAGCTTTCGTCGGCCTGCACCAGCGCTGGCAGCGCCTCGGCTACCCGTTCGACCATCTGGTGCCTTCTCTGGCCACCGCCATCGGCTCCTCGGGCGACCGCCCGGCAGCGCTGGCCGAGCTGGTGGGCATCATCCTCAACGACGGCGTGCGGCTGCCCACCCTACGCATCGATACCCTTCACTTCGCCGTCGATACCCCCTACGAAACGCACTGGCTACCCGCCGACAACCAGCGCTATCGGGTAATGGCACCAGAAGTAGCGGCAGTGCTACGCGAAACGCTCTCGCAAGTGGTGGAAGGCGGCACCGCTCGTCGCCTGCAGGGCAGCTTCACGCTGGAAAATGGCGACCCTCTGGCCATGGGTGGCAAGACCGGCACCGGCAACAATCGTATCGAGACCCTGTCCCGCAGCGGCCAGGTGCTTCAGTCCAAGGCTAGAAACCGCACCGCTACCTACGTCTTTTCCTGGGCGACGACCATTTCGGCACCCTGACGGCCTTCGTACCAGGCAGCGAATCGGACAGCTTCCGCTTCACCTCGGCGCTGCCGGTACAGGTACTCAAGGGCATGGAGCCGATCCTTCGTCCCTACCTCACTCCCGGCGCCCAGACACGCTGTCTGCCCCAGGTGGATCGACTGATGCAGGCCGGCACCCCCGCCCCGCCACACCTCGGCCTGAGCCAAGTACCATCCGGCGCAACTGGTCAATGCGCATCAAAAAGGCCCGTCGCGACGGTTGGCGACGGGCCTCATAGTGTTACAAGGCATGGCTTGTGGCAGGCATGACTTAGTTGCAGGGCACGACCTTGCGCAGGGTGTCCTTCGCCCACAGCGTCTGGCCGTCTGGCGTCTTGCCATGATCGTTCCAGCGCTCGGTCACCTCGATGCAGAAGGAGCCGGACGGCTCGGTCCGCACGTCGGGGTTGGACGGGCGTTCCCCACCGATACGCAGGAGATCCGGATTCTCGGTCGTGTAGCGGGGAGCGATGGTGGTATTGCCGGCACAGCCAGCCACCAGGGTGGCCACCAGCAGAATGGGCAAACAGCGGCGCAGAGCCATGTTCACGTACCCTCAAGAGTGTTTTGGTGCTCCGGCAGACATTGCCGGTAGCGCTAAATAGAATTCGCCCAGCCGAAGCGTCAACGTTTTTCAAACAGCGTTTCGCTTGCGGTTCGTCGGACACCGGTCGAAGCGCTAACCTGAAGGCAACCTCTCTGGACAATGGAATGTCATGACCATGGCCGATGCCGCACCGGAACGACACTACGACCCCGATCCCAGCCTGCTGGAACGGTGGGCGGCCCGCTTTCTACGCAAGCACAATGCCCGGCAGCAGTTGCCGAAGCGGCCGCGCCAGCCCCGTGAGATCGAAGCGCTGCGTCGTGTCCGGCGCCGAGCGGTAGGCTGGGCCATGCTGGCCGGCATCCTATCGGGGGGCATCATCGGCGGCATGGAGTGGTTCATGCGCCAGGGCATGCTGGACGGGATGCAGGACATGACCCTGATGGAACAGATGCCCTACTGGATCGGCTTCTTCGCCGTGGCAGGCGTGGTGAGTGCGGTGGAGATCCTGTTTTTGTACTGGAATGCTTTGCGTGGCGTGGCCTCGATCAGTCGCATCGCCGAGGCCCCGCTGCACGGCGACTCCCACCCCGGCCTGATACTGCGCGGCCTTGCTCGGGTGGCCCTGGAGTTTCCAAGCCCACGCCATCGCATCTACGGCATCGACCCCTATGCCTACATGGCCGGCTGGAAGCTCACGCTCATGGCCGTGATGTATCGCATGAAGGTCGGGGTCAGCACCTTCGTGCTGCGGGTGTTGGTACGTCGCGTGCTGGGTCGCGTCGCCCTGCGCGGGGTGCTGCCGCTGATCACCGGGCCGCTGTATGCCGCCTGGAACGCCATCATCACCTGGCGCATCCTGAACAAGGCCTGGGAGCAGGCCCTAGGGCCCTACGCCATCGACGCCTGGATGGACCATCTTGAGGCCAGGCGCCAACCGCTAGGGGCCAATGCGCGCCACGCCCTGCTGCATGCCGTCGGTGAGATGCTCATGCGCAACCAGGACGCGCATCCCAATCACGTCTATCTACTGTCTCGCCTGATGCCGCTGGCCGGCGCAGCGGAGCGGCACCTGGAGGTGGACTGGCCCCGCCACCGCCTGACTCTTGCCCGGTTATCCGCTGAGGAGCAGCGCCTAGTGCTGGATACACTGCTGCTGGCCACCGTGGTATCGGGCAAGCCCAGCGGAGCACGCATGAACTTCCTGATGGAAGCCCATATTGCTTGCGCCAAACCCTACCCCATCCAGCGGGTGAGGGCCTGGCGCGAAAGGTTCCTGAAAGGCCAGTCTCTGGTGGCTCAAGCCGGAGGCAGGCCCTGAGTATCTTTCCCGGCTCGGTCTTCCGCAGCGAGCCGACAACAGCGGTTTGGACTACTGTTCGAGAATCGCCCGGCAGGCGGGCGGCAGCGAACGTCCCGGGCTGGGGTAGACCTCGGGGCGCGGCGTGGCGGCAATGGCATTACAGCCATCACCGGGAGGCGGCGCGGGCTGGTCGATGCACTCCGGCTGGTCGGGCGGACAGCGCAGCCGCACGTGCAGATGCTCATCATGGGAGTGCCAAGGGCGCACCAGGCGCAGCCAGGAGCGGTCGTCCCATTCGCGCTCGCAAAGGTCACGCTTGACCGCCCCGTCGACGAAGATGCGCGCCACCCGCGGATCATCGGCCGCCAGCCGAATCAGCTCGGCGTGTTCAGCCGTCCACCGCTCATCCAGCCGCTGGGTGCGCGGGTCGACCAGGATCGGCTGCTCCAGCTCTTCCCGCTCGCTGCGTTCGAGGAACGGCAGGTCGAGCCGAAACCAGATGTCGACATCCAGCCCGGTCTGATGGCTCACGTGCCCGTAGGGCATGGGGCCACCGCGCGGCTGGGCCATGTCACCCACCAGCATCGGCCCGAAGCCCGCCTCGTTGACGCGCAGCCCAAGGCGCTCGATATAGGCAATCAGCGACGGGTGGCCATAGTGGCGGTTACGTTCGATATCCACGGCCTGGTAGCCGATTCCTTCCAGTGGCAACGCTTCGGCTCCTGCAATACAGCCTCCATCGAAAGGACCGATAACGCGCGGGGGCCGGCCAGCGGTTCACTCACCTCCGCCCAGGTGCCCGGGCTGGCGGGCGGTGCCTGCTGGGCATGCGCCGCCCCGCCCGCCGCCAGGGCAGCAAGCGCCAATAACAGGACGCCCACATTGCGTGGGCGTCGAACCTTGGTCGTGTCGCTCATCTCTCTTCCTTAACTGGGTGTTGATCCTTACTCACGCTCTTGCCGGGCCAGCCATTCCAAGCCAGGGCGATAGAGCATTTCATGCTCGCCTTCGAACAGCACGAGCTCCACCGGGCCGGACTGGATATAAAGCAGCACCGGCGATTCGGCCTCGTCGAACAGGGGGAATTCCCGTTCGTCATGGGTGGAACGCTCGAGCAGCTCCTGCGGGATTTCGCCCTGTTCCATCAGCTGCTCGATCTGAGCATCAGGAATCCGTTCACCCTCATCCACCAGGTCGTTGAATGCCCACAGCGCCTGGTTGGGGGGACGGTATCGTCGTCGATGCCGTGGGCGATCAGCACGCGCAGCTGGCCGGCCACGTCGGGGACATGCGCCTTGGGGCTGCGCTGCACGCACTCGTCGTGCGCCTCGCTGCCCTCTTCCGGCACGCCGCCGCAGGCCTCGGCAATCTCCTCGGCATATTTTTCGCCGCGCTCGGCGTTCCATTCGTGCCAGCGAACCAGATCGTAGACCGGCACCCATGCGGCTACCCCGGCGAAGACGTCGGGATTGCGACTCGCCAGGTGCAGTGCGTTCATGGCGCCGCCGGAATAGCCCAGCAGATAGATGCGCGATTCATCAACGTTGGCATGCTCGCGCGCATAGGCCAGGGCATCCTCCATGTCGGACATGACCAGGTCGGAGGCCGTCGACTCGGGCCGGCCGTCGTTTTCACCGCGAAAATCGGGATGAATGAACGCCCAGTCGTTGGCCGCGGCGAACTGTCCAAGCGGAATATCGATGTTTTGCAGATAGTCGGTGCTCCAGCTGTGCAGCACCATCAGCAGCGGCCGCTCCTCCTCACCTTCGGGGGCGTAGAACAGTGCCGGCTGTTGGTAATCGTCCGCCGAAGAGGGTATCTCGATATCCTGAATGTCGGGCAGGTACTCCTGCCAGGTTGCCAGGTCGGCGTCCACCAGCCCGCCAGGAAATTCGCTGACCCGCAGATACTCGCTGGGATGTTCGAGCGACGCAGCCTCGCCCGACGCTTCATGGCCAAGCAGCTGTTCAGCCGCCGGCTCACGCGCCTGGGCCGGGCCGACACCCGCCAGCAGCACGGCGGCGGAAGCGCCCAGCAGCCAGGCACGGCCAGTGCCCTGCAGGCGGGCCGATGCCGGGCGGATGGCGTTGGTATTGGGAAGGGAATGGGTATTGGAATCTGTGTTGACGCAGCACGGATGCAGCGGGGCAATACGGCCTGAACGTTCCATGGCGACTCTCCCTGACGGTGGGGGCTTCCTTTCGTTGTGTCTTTTCACTTGCCAACAGTCTAGTTGCCACCGCTGAGCTTGCCAGCCGTGCCGCTGGGCAACTTCCCTTCCAGCAGGAAGGAACGCAGGGCTTGCACCAGCCGTTCAGCCGCGCTGATGTGAACGGCATGCCCCCGGCCGGGAATTTGTACCACCTGTGCCGCATCGGTCAGGCGAGCGGCACGCAAGAACCACTTGGCAGGCACCAGAAGATCCCTGCCGCCGCGTACCAGCATGACAGGCTGGGTGAGGCCCGGCAGGCGCGTTTCGATGGCATCCGCCATCATGCCCCGCAGCTCGGGCCCCAAGGCGACATTCATGCGCACGTAGTCGCGCAACATCAGCCAGAAGACGGCGGGGTGCTCGAAGAGACCGCTGAGCAGCAACCGCACGAACTGGCTCCACGCCGGCACTGTACCGTCTGGCGATGTGGCCCTGCCGCACCAGGCGCCAGCGCCGTGCACGATCCGCCAGCGTGGCACCAGCCATCACCGCGGCCAGGCCTGCCGCCAGCACCAGCCAGGGGTGCGAATGCAGCACCCTGCCTAGCGGCTTCCCTCCACGCATCTTTCCATGCATTGGCTTTTCCTTCCTTAATGGGGGAGTCCTGGCACCGGCGAGCGCCACCTTTCAGTGGCTTCTCCAAGCCTCCTGTCCGGCGCCAGGCACCTTCACGCCTTCCAGGCTGGGCGCCTCACCACTGGGCGCCTGCCCCACCACGCTGAAGGACCCGTCCGTTTCCAGCACCACGGCCTCGACGTCGTTCAGCGAGGCCATGCCGGCGGCACGAACGGCGGCGCGTATCTCATCCGGGGTCACCCTTGCCTTGCGCAGCGCCTGGGGAAGGCACTCCCCACGCAGCAATAGCAGCGCCGGCTCGCCGGTCACCAGCTGGCGTACCCAGCGCTGGCGCACGCTCATCCAGGTGACCAGGTACTGCATGCCGACGAGCAGCGCGAAGGCCAGCACCCCCTGCGCCAGGGTCACGTCCTGACTCAGCATGACGGTCGCCAGTACCGAACCCAGCGCGACCGTCACCACCAGGTCGAAGGCGTTCATCTTCGACAGGGTACGTCGCCCTGAGATACGCAGCAGAAACACCAGGCTCGCGTAGCCCAGCACCCCCAGTACCAGCGTGCGCAGCAGCGCCGGAAACGCCTCGAAAAAGATCGGATCCAAGTCGGCCTCCCTGTCTCACCGTTCTAGCTTCAGCCTAGCTCAAGCGTCAGCCTGCCGGGCATGACCGCACCGGGTGCAGTCACCGCCCAACAGGGCTACAATCGAGGGTCTGATTTTCTTGGGAATTCCAGAGCCGATATGTCGAACAATGCAAGCGCCCCGCGCAAGATCCTGGTCACCAGTGCCCTGCCCTACGCCAACGGCTCGATCCACCTCGGCCACCTGCTCGAGTACATTCAGACCGACATCTGGGTGCGCTTCCAGAAGAGTCGCGGCCACGAATGCCATTACGTGTGCGCCGACGACGCCCACGGCACCGCGATCATGCTGCGCGCCGAGCAGGAGGGGATCAGCTCGGAGGCGTTGATCGAACGCGTCTCCCGGGAGCACCAGGACGACTTCGCCACCTTCGGCGTCGCCTTCGACAACTATCACTCGACCCACTCCGATGAGAACCGCTACTTCAGCGAGCTGATCTACACCCGACTGCGCGACCGTGGCCATATCGCCACCCGCGATATCGAGCAGATGTACGACCCGGTAAAGGGCCTGTTCCTGGCCGACCGTTTCATCAAGGGCACCTGCCCCAAGTGCAAGGCCGCCGACCAGTACGGCGACAACTGTGAGGCCTGCGGCGCCACCTACACCCCGGCAGAGCTGATCGACCCGGTGTCGGCCATCTCCGGCGCCACCCCCGAGGTTCGCAGCTCCACCCACTATTTCTTCAAGCTGCCGGATTTCGCCGATTTCCTGCGCGAGTGGACCCGCGGCGGCCACGTCCAGACCCAGATCGGCAACAAGCTGCAGGAGTGGTTCGAGTCTGGGCTCAACGAGTGGGATATCTCCCGTGACGCGCCCTACTTCGGCTTCGAGATCCCCGACGCCCCGGGCAAGTATTTCTACGTGTGGCTCGACGCCCCCATCGGCTACCTCGCCAGCTTCAAGAATTTATGCGACCGCACAGGGATAGACTTCGACGCCTTCTGGCAGAAGGACTCGGAGGCCGAGGTCTATCACTTCATCGGCAAGGACATCGTCTACTTCCATGCACTGTTCTGGCCGGCCATGCTGCACGGCGCCGATTTCCGCACCCCCACCGCGGTGAACTGCCACGGCTTCGTCACCGTCAACGGCGCCAAGATGTCGAAGTCCCGCGGCACCTTCATCAAGGCCGCCACCTACGCCGAACACTTGAACCCCGAGTACCTGCGCTACTACTTCGCCGCCAAGCTTACCTCACGGGTCGACGACCTTGACCTCAACCTCGACGACTTCGCCGCCCGAGTGAATGCCGACCTGGTAGGCAAGGTAGTCAATATCGCCAGCCGCTGTGCCGGCTTCGTCAAGAAGCTGGGCAACGGCAGGCTCTCGGCCCACTGCGCCGAGCCGGAGCTGGTGGCACGCTTCATCGCCACCGGCGACGGCATCGCCGAGGACTTCGAGGCGCGTGAATTCGGACGCGCCGTGCGCAAGATCATGGAACTGGCCGACGAGGCCAACACCTACATCGCCGACAAAGCGCCCTGGGCACTGGCCAAGCAGGAAGGGCAAGAGCAGGAGGTGCTCGACATCTGCTCCGTGGGCATCAACCTGTTCCGCCAGCTGATGGTCTACCTGGCCCCGGTGGTACCGGCCATGGCCGAGCAGGCGCAGGCATTCCTGGCGCTGGATTCTCTCGCTTGGTCGAGCCGCCATGGCGTACTGCTCGACCACCCCATCGCCCCTTCAAGCCGCTGATGACCAGGGTGGAGCGCGACAAGATCGATGCCATGATCGAGGCATCCAAGGAGGATCTGGTGGAAGAGCAGAAGCTGAAAGAGGCCGCCAAGGGCCGCTGGCCGACGACCCCATTGCCGAGGGGATCACCTTCGACGACTTCGCCAAGGTCGACCTGCGCATCGCCCGCATTGCCAAGGCCGACTATGTTGAAGGCGCCGACAAGCTGCTGCAGCTGACGCTGGACCTGGGCGGCGAGACGCGCAACGTCTTTGCCGGCATTCGCAGCGCCTACGCGCCAGAAGCCCTGGAAGGCCGACTGACGGTGATGGTCGCCAACCTCGCCCCGCGCAAGATGCGCTTCGGGGTTTCCGAAGGCATGGTATTGGCGGCAGGTAGCGGCGACGGCATCTACCTGCTCTCGCCGGATGCCGGCGCGGAGCCCGGCCAGCGAGTCAAATAACCGGGCTAGATTAAAGTTTGGCCGCCTGCGGTCGAAGAAAGCATATATTGGGCTTTCGCTCCCGGCCGTAGGCATGCCACACACATGAATCTTGCCACTCTGGCTTCCCTGAGGCAGCGCTTCCTGCTGGCGTTGCTTGGCGTGCTGCTGCTGGCGCTGCTGGCACTGGTGCTGGTCGCGCGTTACCAGGTGATGCCCATCCTGCTGGAAGACGAAGAAACCTTCGCCAGCAGCGAACTCGACCGGGTCGAGCGCGCCCTGGGCGGCGAACTCAACCATATGCGACGCCTTGTGGAAGACTGGGCGCACTGGGACGACACCTACGACTTCGTGCGCGGCGAGCGGCCGGAATACGTCGACTCGAACCTCTACGAAGCCACGCTCGAAACCCTCGAGCTGCAGACAATGTTGTTCCTGGATAACCAGAACGCCGCCTACTGGGTGGTCGGCTACGATGAAGCGGGCCAGTTCCGATCCTGTCCCGGCGCCTTGTCATCCTGCGGCTGGGCCGCTCCGGCAGTCTCGTTTCTCGATGCTTATATTCGCAGCGGCGTGGAGCCGGTTTCGCACACTTGGCTGCTGGTACTCCCCAACCTCGCTATGGCCGCGCTCTCACCCATCTACCAGAGCCGAGAAGAAGCCCCTTCCGCAGGCTGGCTGGCCATGGTGCGCCCGCTCTCCGAGCCTTGGGTCGACCAGTTGCGCAACACCACCGGCATCGACCTGACGTTGGCCGGCGTGCCATCCACTGGGCCCCACAAAGAGCTGGTACGCCTATCACCCATGCAGATGCAGGCCAGCCGCTATGTGCCTGCCCTGCCGCCAAGCCGCGCCGTTCGCATTGAGGCAGTGCTGCCGCGACAGCGCTACCAGGTCACGCTCGAAACCTTCCGCTTCGCACTCTACTGGACCAGCGGCGTGCTGATCGTGACCCTGCTGCTGGTGCTGTGGCTGCTTGAGCACATCGTCCTCTCGCCCCTTCGCCAGCTTTCACGCTTCACCCAGCGCCTACAGCATGACCAGGCCGAGACCATGCCCAGCAGTTTCCTTGCCCGCCGCGACGAGATCGGCACCCTGGCACGCGAATTCCGGCACCTGTGGCGCCATCAGCGCCAGCAGTCAGCCCAGCTGCTGACGCTGACCCAGCGCGACCCCTTGACCGGCATCGCCAACCGCCGCCTGTTCGACGAGCGCTTCGCCACCCTGCTTGGCCGCCAGCCGGCACCAGGCGAGGTGGCGGTGATGATGATCGATATCGACCACTTCAAACGCTACAACGACCATTACGGACACCCCGCCGGCGATGCCTGCCTGATCGAGCTGGCGAAATGCATGGACCAGCAGCTGAGCCAGCACGGTTTCCTGCTGGCCCGTACCGGCGGCGAGGAGTTCAGCGCACTGCTGCCCGATACCCCCTCGACGCCGCCAGGCAGCATGCCGCCGCGCTGCTGACCGCCATCGAGGCCCTGGCGCTGCCCCATGCCGCATCGCTTACCGGGGCCTGCGTCACCGTCAGCATCGGCGTCGCTTCACGGGTGCCGGAGACTCTGGACGATATCGGCGAAATCATGCGCGCCGCCGACCAGGCGCTATACCAGGCCAAGAACAGCGGCCGCAACCGGGTGTGCTTATTCCACGAGGTAGCCGACCAGGCAGTCTGAAGCGGCATTGGTCAACCCACCCAGGTAGGCCCACCCCGGGCCAGCACGTATAATGCCTGCCTGTCGGCACGGGCCGACGCTTTCTCACGCGCCCAACAGGAGCACTCGTGACGGGTCAACCGACACTGATCGATGCCATCGACGCCCTGCTGCCCCAAACCCAGTGCGGCAAGTGCGGGCATCCAGGCTGCCGCCCCTATGCCGAGGCCATCGCGGCCGGAGAGCCCATCAACCGCTGCCCACCCGGCGGTGAGGCCACCCTTGCCCAGCTGGCCGAACTCACCGGCCAGTCGCTACTGCCTCTCGCCCAGCCCGCCCAGTTGCCGCTAGTGGCGGTGATCCGCGAGGCGGAATGTATCGGCTGCACCAAGTGCATTCAGGCCTGCCCGGTGGATGCCATCCTCGGCGCCAGCAAACGCATGCACACGGTGATCGTTCAGGAGTGCACCGGCTGCGAGCTGTGCGTGGCCCCTTGCCCCGTCGACTGTATCGACCTGCTGCCGCACCCCGCATGGCAGGCCGCCGACAGCGACGCGGCGCGTCAGGCCTACCTGCGGCAGCGCGCCAGCCTTGCACGCCAGCGGTTCAAGGCGCGCACGGCCCGGCTGGCACGCGAAGCCCAGCAGAAGCAGCGCGAACGACAGCGCCGTGCCATCCAGCAGCGCTCGCGGGCTTCGCGCAGCGCCGCCCCTGGCGGCGAGCAACGGCAGCGCCAGATGGCGGTGAAGGCCGCCGAGCAGGCGCTCAAGCGGGCGCGCCAGCAGTACGACAGCGCCAAGCGCCGCCAGGACGACGAGGCCATGCACCTGGCCGAGGCGCAGCTCGACCAGGCGACCCGCCTGCTCACCGAGGCCCGCGACGCCCTGCTGGCCACCCAACCGCGATAAGCGAATGCCGCATGAACGCCCAGAAACGCTACGAAATCTTCGCCCGCCTGCGGGAACACAACCCCCATCCCACTACCGAGCTGGACTGGCAGAGCCCCTTCGAGCTGCTCACCGCCGTGCTGCTCTCGGCCCAGGCCACCGATGTGGGCGTGAACAAGGCGACCGCACGGCTGTTTCCGGTGGCCAACACCCCTCAGGCCATCCTCGAGCTAGGGCTCGACGCGCTCAAGGGGCACATCAAGACCATCGGCCTGTACAACACCAAGGCCGAGAACCTGATGAAGACCTGCCGCATCCTGGTCGAGCGGCACGGCGGAGAGGTACCCGACACCCGCGCCGAACTCGAGGCGCTCCCCGGCGTGGGGCGCAAGACGGCCAACGTGATCCTCAACACCGCCTTCGGGCAACCCACCATGGCGGTGGACACACACATTTTCCGGGTCTCCAACCGCACCCGTATTGCCCCGGGCAAGAACGTGGTCGAGGTCGAACAGAAACTGCTGCGCCATGTACCGAAGGAGTTTCTGCACGACGCCCACCACTGGCTGATCCTGCATGGCCGCTATACCTGTGTGGCACGCCGCCCGCGCTGCGGCAGCTGCGTGATCGAGGATCTGTGCGAGTACCAGGAAAAGGTCGACATCGGTTGAGGCGTATCGGGTGGGCCAAGGCGTGAAAAACCACTCGTGCGACCAAGGGCGTTTTGCATCTCGCGGCCGAGTCGGTGACGATAACCCGATAACAACGCTACTTGAGCCCCCCATGTCACTTCACGACCGCCCCATCGAACAGCGGATCGAGGCGCTGCTGGCGCTGTCGCGCGAGCACGCCGACACCTTCTGCAGCCCCTCGGCCTGGCTGGCCCGCGAACGCTACCTGGCCGCCCACCCGACCCGCATCCTGGCCATGAAGTGCATGGACGGGCGCATCCACCTGCCCCACGCGACCCGCACGCCGCTCGGCATCATCACGCCGTTTCGCAACCTTGGCGGCATCTTCCACCTGGGCTGGCCCTACCTGGGCGAGATCCTCACCGACGCGGTCGAACAGGCCATCCATACCGGCCACGGCGTGCTAATGCTGATCAGCTACCACTTCTCGCGCGGCGACCGCCGGCGTGGCTGCGCTGGCTTCGCCTGCAACGCCGAGGCTGCGCTGGCCCACGCCCACGAGATTCGCCACCAGGCCGAGCGGATCTTCGGCCGCGAGCAGCGCCACGTCTACCCGCTGGTGTGCGGCTTCGAAACCGATCAGGATGCCCTGGTGCTGCACGGCGACAGTGGCGACATCCTCGACCTCAGCACGCTCGACCCAGGCGCCGCCGACAGCCTGGACCATCGCGTCGCCACCCTATGCCCCGACATGCCGGCCGATATCCGCCGCGACCTGCTGCCCTTGCTCATCGGCAACCTGGCGCACGTGGAAGCGCTGCGCGGAACACCTCGCGAACTCGACCTGGAGCACCGTGAATGGGTGATCTGCGTCGGGCGCGGGTTCGACTTCCTGCACCTGCCGAATACCGCCCTGATCGTTGGCCCCTACAGCCCCGACCTGTCGCAGCCGATCGGCACCGCCGCGGCAATCATCGCGTCCAACATGCAGGCCGGGCGGATTCCGGACGACGGCTTCCTGCTGCTGGCCTCGACACCGTTCGAAACGATCGGCGTCGACCGTGCCCGCGCCGAGATGAAATCACGCTTCCTGGCCGACTTCGCCGCCGAGGTGATACATCGCGAGCACCCGCAGTTGGCACGCAAGATGCTCTCGCGTACCGCCGTGGTGCACTGGCAGAGCCGCCGCCTGGAGCTGCTTGCCGGCTGAGCGCGCCGGCTAGAACCCCAGCGCCTCCAGCCGCGTGGCCAGCTCCTCCAGCACTTCGATGCCCTGCACGTCGGTCGGCAACCAGGGCAGCCGCGGCCGCGGCCACCTGGCCAGCTCGGCGTCGATGCGCGCCAGGTAGGTCGCCTCCTGCTCGCGCCGCGCACGCAGGAACTCGCCGTCGGCCTCCTCGGGAAGGACCCGATTGATCAGCGTGCCGGCAACCGGCACTTTGACTGCCTCGAGCGCCTCGACTGCCCGCACGGTCTCGAGGATCGGCAGCCGCTCGGGAGTCAGCACGAACAGGAAGCCGGTAGTCTCGGCGTTCTCGATCTGCCGCCGGGCGCGGTGGAACAGGCGGCGGCGTTGCAGCAGCGTACGCGCCACCTCGCGGGTACGATCATCGAGATCGCTCAGCGGGTCCTCCTCGGGGTCGTCGAAGGGCGTGGCCACGTCGCGCCCGCGCTTGGGAGTCAGGTGCCCCAGCACCTTGCCCAGCGACTCTGAGCGGCGGTTGTGTGCCAGCAGTCCATCGGTCCAGGCCGCCATCGCCTCGGGCAGGGTCAGCAGCCGCAGGGTATGCCCGGTGGGCGCGGTATCGAAGATGATCAGGTCATAGCCGAGGTCATCGGCGGTAACGAGCCGGGCCAAACGTTCCAGCAGCGCGGCTTCCTGGGTACCCGGCGACTGCCGGGTCAGGCGCATCTGGCGCTCCAGCTCCTTCATCATTTCGGGCGCGGCGAAGCGGCGCATCTGTTCGGTGACACGCGCCAGGTGCGCCTCCACCTCGGCGTCCGGGTCGATCTCCATGGCATCGAGGCTGGGCAGCAGGCGCCTGGGCGCATCACCCAGTTCACGGTCGAACACATCGCCCAGACTGTGGGCCGGGTCCGTGGACACCACCAGCACGCGGCGGCCGCGCCGCGCCGCCAGCACCGCTAGCGCCGCCGACACCGTAGTCTTGCCCACCCCGCCCTTGCCGCCCACCCACAGAAGACGCTTGTTCAGCAGTTCGTTCATGGTCAGCAACACCGGAAGTGGTCGAGAGGAGAGTGTTCCATGCCCATGCGCCGGTGCCAGTCGTGGAAGCGTTCCAGCAGCAGCGGCTGCAGCTCCAGCGTGTAGTAGGCCGCCGGGTTGGGCACGCCCATCATTTCTGAGAACACCAGCAGCATGAACAGATCGTCCTCGTCGCGTCGCGCCCGGGCGATCGCTCCACGGTAGCGCGCCGAGTAGACCTCCTCGGCAAAGAAGCGGGCCTGGCCAAGCCAGGCCCGCATCCGCTCGAGACGAGGATCATGGCGCTTGTCATGATCGTCTTTCATCGTGCCTCCGTGCGGTCACTCCTGCCGTGCCATCTCGGCGCGCGACCGCTTGAGCGCCGAGGCGCATTCCATGGCCACCAGGATCGCCGCCACCAGCACCACGACGTCGAGGATCAGCAGGAACCAGTTGCCCTGTTCGTAGAAGGAGCGCAGCTGGATCAGCAGGGCCGCAATGGTCATCACCAGGAGGAAGCACAGCGGGGCCAGGGTGTACCACATCGGCCGACGCAGGCGCACCAGCATGACGGTGATCACCAGCAGGGTAAGGCCAGCCAGCAACTGGTTGGTGGTGCCGAACAGCGGCCAGATGATCATTCCCCGGTGCCGCCCGCACCGCCTGCGCCGAAGGCCAGCAGCAGGCAGCTGCCCACCGCCAGCAGGGTGGCCGGTGCACTCTTCTTCATCCACGGCTGGTGATAGATCTCGCCCCACTCCTGGAAGATGTAGCGCTGCAGGCGCAGGCCGGTATCCATGGTGGTGCCGGCGAACAGCGCGGCCATTACCGTGAGCAGCGTGGCGGCGGTCACTTCATCGAGACCCAGGCCGTTGTGGATCATGTAGGCGCCGCCTTGGACGAAGGCGTTCACCCCACCCTGGCCGAAGGCAGTGTACATGGCCTGCCAGTCAGCGAAGGTGGCGAAGCCTGCCGTGGCGGCCAGGATGGCGGCCAGCGCCAGCATGCCCTCGCCTACGGCACCGAAGTAGCCGACGAAGCGCGCATCGGTCTCCTTGTTGAGCTGCTTGGAGGTGGTGCCCGACGAGACCAGACCGTGGAAACCGGAAATGGCGCCGCAGGCGATGGTGACGAACAGCAGTGGCAGCAGCGACGGCGTGCCCGGCGGCACGTCGGTGTTGATCGCCGGGGCCACCAGGGACGGGTTGAGGAACAGGATGGCGCCATAGAGCACGATCAGCCCGATGAAGAGCTGCAGGCCGTTGATGTAGTCGCGCGGCTGCAGCAGCACCCAGACGGGCAGCAGCGAGGCGATGGCGGCATAGCCGAACAGGATCAGGATCCATACCGCGTTGCCGGAGAGCGCGCCCACTTCGGCGGGCATCTGGATCGGCACCGACGGGCCGATGAAGATAAGCCCATAGAGCGCGATCACGCCGAGGATCGACACCACCGGCAGGCTGAGGATGCGGCGATAGATCAGCTGACCGATGATCAGCGCCACCAGGATCGCGCCCCATACCGGCACCACGGCGGTGGAGAAATTCATCATCAGCCCGGCGATGACCACGGCGAACACCGCGTTCACCATCAGCAGCACCAGGAAGATGACGATCATGAAGATGCTGCGGGCGCGCTTGCCCACCACGTCGCCGGTCAGGGCGCCGACCGATTTCGCCTTGTTGCGCACGCTGGCCCAGATGGCACCGGAATCGTGGACCCCGGCGAAGAAGATGGTGCCCAGCACGACCCACAGGAAGGCGGGCAGCCAGCCCCAGATCACTGCGATGGCAGGCCCGACGATGGGCGCGGCCCCGGCCACCGAGGTGAAGTGGTGCCCCCACAGCACGAAACGGTTGGTCGGCACGTAGTCGACGCCGTCCTCGAACTCGTGCGCCGGGGTTCGAAAGTCAGGGTCCAGACGATAGATCTTGTCGGCAATGAAGCGCGAATACAGGAAGTACCCCGCCGCCATTCCGCCAAGACCTAGCAGCAGCAAGACAATGGCGCTCATAGGTCAGCTCCTTGGTAAGGACATGGTTTTCTTCTTGTACGCTCACCTTTTTGGCGAGAGTTATCGTGCGGCAAGCGTGGCGCCGCACGGCTAGGATGGCCAGCCGGGCCGGTGAAGTCCAACCCGTGCCCCTGCCCACACATGCGATTACGCCTAAAGTCGAAGAGGATCACCCGACCCAATGCAGGCGGTTTTCCCGCTTCAGGTGCGCGCAGCGGCTGCACCCAAGGTCTTAAAGCCCGCCGGGCGGCGTCGCGTTAGGCTGAGGTACCCGCCTTCCCGAGAGCGACATTGTCGATGCAAGAGATCCTGCTTCCCTGGCCATGGCTGCCACTTTCGGCGCCTTCACCGGCTCGCTGTTTCGCCTGACGCGCCGCCCCGGGTACAACCGACCCTTCATGTTTCCCGTGGTCGGCCTGCTGGCCGGCATCACCGCCTACATGATCTTCCACGTGCTGGCCTCCACCACCGGCGCCCCGGCGTGGCTCTTGCCGCTGCTCGTCGTGCTGCAGGTATGGCTATGGCTCGGCCCGCTGGGCCCCAAGATCAAGCCGCTCGAAACCAAGGGCGAACCGCGTCGCTGACGCGCCTCGCTCTCGGTGGCAGCCGCGGCGGCGAGTCACCGCGGCCGCCGCCGGCTCTCATCTTCTGCCAAGGTCGTCTTTGCCGGCCTGCACGCCCCCACTAGACTGAGGCTAACAACACATAAAAGTAGCTTGTTAAGGAGTGGTGAATGGCCAAGGTACTGGTGGTGGACGATGAACCCAACATCGTGCTGTCGCTGGAATTCCTGATGCAGCAAGCCGGCTTCGACGTGGTCACGGCGGAAGACGGCGAGGGGGCGCTGACCAGCGTTGAGGATTCCCCACCGGATCTGATCCTGCTCGACATCAGCCTGCCCGGCATCAGCGGTTTCGACGTACTGGAACAGCTGCGCCAGGACCCGCGACATGCGAACCTGCCGATCATCATGCTCACCGCCCACGGGCGCGAGGTCGAACGTGAGAAGGGCTTGGCGCTGGGTGCCGACGACTACGTGACCAAGCCGTTTTCCACCCAGGCCCTGGTCGAGAAGGTCAAGCGCCTGCTGGCCGAGGATGCCTGATGAACAAGGGCAGGCTGCCCAAGCGCCAGCGGCTGATCGGCCTCTGGCTGCTGCTCAGCGGCATCAGCATCATGGGCGGCGCGATTTTCGCCGCCTGGCTCGATAGCCTGTTCCAGCCTCAGGGTTTCCCCGCCTGGTGCTGTGGCTGGGCTGCTTTTCCGGCGGCGGCACGATCTTCCTCTGCGGCCTGCTACTCGAGCGCATGCTGTTCACCCCGCTGCGTCACCTGCAGGTCCAATTGGCCCGGCTGGTGGCCAATCCCGACGCCCGCGACGACTATCCCCCGAAGGCCGGCTGCGCGGGCTGGGCCCCGACCTGGTGCGCGTGCGCGAAGCGTGGCGCTCCGATCGCCGTCGCCTGGCTACCGCTCATGCCGAAGGCGCCCGCAGCGCCGCCCGGATCCGCCAGGAGCTCGAAACCCTGCTGCAAGTGCTCGACACCCCGCTGCTGCTGTGCGACCACCACCGCCGGCTGCTGCTGTTCAACCAGGCTGCCGAGAGCCTGTTCGAGGAGAACCCCGGGCTCGGGCTGGGCAAACGCCTGGACACCCTGCTGCCCGTGACCAGCCTACAGGATGCCATCGGCCAGCTGCCTCGAGGACGGCTCGCCCCGCGAGCTGCTGATCCCCTGCGACGAACGCTGGCTGCACGCGGTGCTGCGTCGCGTCCCCTCAGCAATGGGGAGACGCTGCTGACTCTGACCGACGCCACCGCCGCCTGGAACAGCGAGATGGGCGCCCGCGCCGAGCTGGCCGAGCGCCTGCCGCCGCTGCGCCGCCATGGCGCCAGCCTGAGCAGCGCCGCCGAGGCGCTCGGCAGCGCCCGCCATGCGGGGCGCGGCGACGATGCCCTACGCGCCCGCCTGGAAACGGTGATCGAAGAGGAGAGCCGCGCCTTGGGCCAGGCGCTGGAGGGGCTCGGTCGGCTGATCGAGGACATGCAGCAGCAGGGCGAGCGGCTGGTGCCGCTGTGGTCGAACGATCTCTGGCAGTCGCTCAACGAGCGCCTGGGCGACGACCCGCTCCAGGTCGTGCCCATCGGCATGCCGGCCTGGTTCAAGGGCGACGCCCCGGCGCTGCTGGCACTGCTGGAGTCGCTGCTGGCACAGCTGCGTCAGCATACCGGCCATACCACCTTCGAAGGCGAGATGCTGCTGGGCAACCGCCGCGTCTACCTCGACCTGGTATGGCGCGGCACGCCGCTGGCCCAGCGGGAGCTGGCCGCCTGGAGCGAGCGGCGGCTCGACTCCCTGCCGCTGTCTCCGCGGGTCGGCGACCTGCTGCGCCAGCATGCCAGCGACACCTGGAGCCTCGCCGATGCCGACGGCATTCACGCGCGGCTGCGCCTGCCGCTGCCTTCGGTGGAACGCGTCGGCGCCCCGCGCGAAGCATTGCCGCCGCGCCCGGAATTCCACGATTTCGGCATTGCCGACCTGCCGCCGCCGGACGCCGAACTGGCCAGGTGCCCGCTGCGCGCCCTGGAAGTGGTGGCCTTCGATACCGAGACCACGGGGCTGGAGCTGCGCCGCGGCGATACCGTGATCAGCATCGGCGCCTGCCGCATCGTCAACGCCCGGCTGCTGGCCAGCGAGGTGTTCGACGTTCGCGTCGATCCCGGCAAGCCGATCCCGCCGGCCAGCACCGCCATCCACGGGCTCACCGACGACGATGTGATGGGCGCCCCCCGCTGCCGGTGATCCTGCCGCGCTTTCGCGACTACATCGGCGATGCGGTGATTCTGGCGCACAATGCCGCCTTCGATCTCCTTGCCTTGCAGCCGCCCGGGGCCAGCGTCACCCTCGACATGCCGGTGCTGGACACCCTGCTGCTGTCACGCGCGCTGGACGAGAGCCTCGACGGCCACGACCTCGACACCCTGGCGGAACGCTACGACCTCAGCTTCCCTCCCGGCACGCGCCACACGGCGTTGGGCGACGCCCGGGTGACGGCCGAGCTGTGGCTGGCACTGCTGCCGCGGCTCGAGGCGCGTGGCATCGACACCCTGGAGCGCGCCCTGGCGCTTCAGGCCAGCGCCTTCGACAAGGAGGACGCCTGCACATGAACGAGGCCACCCGCCAGGCTCGGCTGGTCGCCCTGGTCGCCCTGGCGCTGCTGCTGTTCACGCCGCCAATGGTGCTGGTCTTCGACCGCGCCAACGGCGGGCTGTCCTGGCTGCCGCTCTACCTGTTTGCCGCCTGGGGGCTGGTGCTGGGGCTTGCCGCCTGGTTACTGGAGCATTGGCGAGAGGACGGCTGAGCCATGAGAACCGATCCGGTGGTGCTGACGGTAGCCTTCGGCTACCTGGCGCTACTGTTCGTGATCGCCGCCTGGGGCGATCGCCGCGCGGAACGCGGCCGCTCGGTGATCGGCTCGCCCACCGTGTACGCCCTCTCCATCGCCGTCTACTGCACGGCCTGGACCTTCTATGGCAGCGTCGGTCGTGCCGCCGAATTCGGCCCCAGCTTTCTGCTGATCTACCTGGGACCGACCCTGGCCATGCTGATGGCCCCATTCATGATCCGCAAGATGGTGCGTATCGCCAGCGCCCAGCGCATCACCTCCATTGCCGACTTCATCAGCGCCCGCTACGGCAAGAGCTCGAGCCTTGGCGCCCTGGTGGCGTTGATCGCGCTGATTGGCATCACGCCCTACATCGCCCTGCAGCTCAAGGCCATCACCCTCAGCCATGCCGTGCTGGTCAACTATCCCGAAGCGGCGGAGCTGCGCCTGGCCGAAGAGAGCTTCTGGGTCGACAAGTCGTTCTGGGTGGCGCTGGTGCTGGCCGTGTTCATCATCCTGTTCGGCACCCGCCACCTAGACGCCAGCGAGCGCCATGAAGGCATGGTCGCCGCGATCGCCTTCGAATCGCTGGTCAAGCTGCTGGCCTTTCTGACCGTCGGCGTCTTCGTGGTCTTCGTGCTGTTCAACGGCCCCTTCGATCTGTTCCGCCAGGTCGCGGCCACCCCCGAACTGAGCGGCGCGCTGGGGCTGGACGCCGTGCCGGGAGGCGCCACCGGCTGGGTGGGCACGCTGGTACTGGCCTTCCTGGCATTTCTCACCCTGCCGCGGCAGTTCCAGGTACTGGTGGTCGAGAACGTCGACGAGCGCCACCTGAACCGCGCCAGCTGGCTATTCCCGCTCTACCTGGTGGCCATCAATATCTTCGTCATCCCCATCGCCATGGCCGGGCTGCTGCTGCCGGTCGGCAACAGCGACCCGGACAGCTTCGTGCTGACGCTGCCGCTTTCGGCAGGGCTCGAGGGCATCCCGCTGCTGGTGTTCATCGGCGGGCTCTCGGCGGCCACCGGCATGGTCATCGTGGAAACCATCGCGCTCTCGACCATGGTCAGCAACCAGCTGGTGATGCCGCTGCTGCTGCGCTCCAAGCGCCTGCACCTCAGTTCCCAAGGGAGCTGGCCGGCTGGCTGCTGGGCATACGCCGGGTGGCGATCGTGTTGATCCTGCTGCTTGGCTATCTCTATCACGCCCTGATCGGCGACTCCTACAGCCTGGTGACCATCGGCCTGGTCTCCTTTGTCGGCGCCTCCCAGTTTGCCCCCGCCCTGCTGATCGGCATGTACTGGCGCGGCGCAACCCGGGCTGGGGCTTCGCTGGGGCTGTTGGCCGGCTTCGCCATTTGGGTCTACACGCTGCTGCTGCCGGGTTTCGCTCAGTCCGGCTGGCTGGACGCCGCCTTCCTGGCCCAGGGTCCATGGGGCATCGCCTGGCTGCGGCCCTATGCGCTGTTCGGGTTGGAGGGCTGGGACATCTACAGCCACGCCCTGCTGTGGAGCCTGCTGGCCAATGTCGGCCTGCTGCTTGGCGTCTCATTGTTCACCCGCCAGACCCCGGTCGAGCAGACCCAGGCGGCTCTGTTCACCGAAGCCATGAACCCCAGCCTGCAGCACACCTCGCTGTGGCGTGGCCAGACCACCCGCGGCGAGCTGCAGAGCCTGCTCAACCGCTACCTGGGCGCCGCCGCCACGGCGCGCATCCTGGCCGACCAGGAGGTGCACCTGGCCGACGAGGACCCTGCCCCCCGGCACTGATCGCCCGCGCCGAGCAGGCCCTCTCCGGCGCACTGGGCAGCGCCTCGGCGCGGGTACTGATCAACTCGGTGGTACGCGGCGAGGCGCTGGACCTGGAGTCGATCCTCAGCATCCTCGATACCACCTCGCAGACGCTGGAGTACAACCGGCGCCTGGAGCAGAAGTCCAACGAGCTGGCCCGAATCGGCGAGGAGCTGCGTGCGGCCAACGAGCGGCTGCGCGAACTCGATCGCCTCAAGGACGAGTTCGTGGCCATGGTCAGCCATGAGCTGCGCACGCCGCTCACCTCGATCCGGGCTTTTGCCGAGATCCTGCGCGACGGCAAGGACCTACCCGAAGATAAGCGCGTGCATTTCCTTGAAGTGGTAGTGCTGGAGAGCCAGCGGCTGTCGCGGCTGATCGAGGAGATCCTCGACCTGGCCCGCCTCGAGAGCGGCCGTCTCACCCTCTCTCCGCAGCGCCTGGACCTGGCCGCCTTGGCCCGACACAGCGTGGATGCAGTACATCGCCTGCAGGAGGATCGCGGCGTGACCCTCAGCGTCGAGATCGAGGTCGACGAGGCGTTCGTGGTCGGCGATCCCGACCGGCTCGAACAGGTGATCATCAACCTGCTGGACAATGCAGGCAAGTTCGCCGATGACGATAACCCCCAGGTGCTGCTGCGGCTCTATCCGCACCAGCAGCACTACTGCCTCAGCGTCGAGGACAACGGGCCCGGCATCGCCGCGGAAGAGCGTGAGCGCGTGTTCGAGAAGTTTCACCAGATCAAGCGCTATGGCGCCGGCTCAGGCAAGAGCCGCGGGCGGCCGCGCGGCAGCGGCCTGGGTCTACCGATCAGCCGCGGCATCGTCGCCCACCTGGGTGGGCGGCTATGGGTGGAAGAGGCCAGCGTGCTCAAGGGCGCCTGCCTGGTCTTGGAACTGCCGCGCGCGCCAGAATGACGTCCCCCTGACACTCCTGAACAGTTAAAGAAACATTGCTGCCTGCCGATAACGACAGCAGACGCAGAACGCTTTCCTAACGATAAAAGGACCATGCGGCAAGGACCCTGCCTCTCGACGACCGTTGCTTCCGCAGGCTATCACGCCGGAGGCGAGCCAGGCGGCCGAGCGGTCGGACCGCACATGCATCGAAGACACCAAAGAGAATCTCACAGATGACACGCCTTACCCGCTTGACGCTGACCCAGAAACTGCTCGGTGCCGTCGGCATTCCTCTTCTGCTGGCCTTCATCGCCCTCGGGGCGATCGTGCAAGTCCAGCTCAGCAGCGCCATTCCCCCATGGTGGAGCACACGACGGTGCGCCAGGTGGAAGCCCGTGCCGACGAGATCGGCCAGTGGATCAACGGCTATCGCACGCTGCTGTCCGGCCTGGCCAAGGACGAACGCCTGGCCGAGCGCGTCGACGTGGCCGCTCACCTCGACTGGCTGATCTCGCGCCACCCGGGCGATGCCACGATCGAATCCTTCTACTTCGCCAATGCACGCGGCGACACCGTGACCCACACCGGGGTACGCGCCGACATTTCCTCGCGCGGCTACTTCCAGACGCTGGTGGTGGAAGGCAGCGCCGACCGACTGCTCGCCGACCCTGTCATCTCGATGATCACCGGCCAACCCACCGCCATCGTGGCCGAGGCGATCATCGATGCCGAAGGCAACCGCGTCGGCCTGCTGGGCTTTACGCTCTCCATGGCGGCGATCTCCGAGATCACCTCCGCCATCGACGTCGGCGACGACAGCTACGGCTACCTGGTCGATCGCAGCGGCATGGTCGTTGCCCATCCGAACCCGGATACGCGAATGAACCTGCGCGTCACCGAAGCCGACGAGGCAGGCTTTCAGGGCGCCAACGCGCTCGGCCGGCAGATGCTCGCCGGCGAACCCGGCATCGGCCGGGTGGTTTCACCGGAAGGCATCGGCACCACCATGGTGTGGCAGCCGATTGCCGGCACCGAAGGCTGGACGCTGGCCGCTGCCATGCCCAACGCCGCCTTCACCGCCGTCACCCATACCCTGCTGTTCACCCTCTTGATCGTCGGCACTGCGATGCTGACCGCCCTGCTCGCGATCATCTATTTCACAACGCGCAAAGTGTTGGCCCCCATCAAGCAGACCACGCGGGCCATGGCCGACATCGCTCAGGGCAAGGGTGACCTGACCCGCCGCCTAAGCGCCCAGAGCCACGACGAAGTGGGCGAACTGGCCATGCAGTTCAACGGCTTCGTAGAACGCATGCAGCGCACCCTGCTGGAGGTGCGCAGCAGCGCCCGCACCGTGCTGGCCGGCGCCAGCGACATTGCCGATGGTACCCGGGAACTCTCCTCACGCACCGAGCAAGCCGCTGCCAATCTGCAGGAGACGTCCGCCTCCATGGAGCAGATTCACTCCACCGTGGCGCATACCGCTCAGGCATCGGAGCAGGCCAATGGGCTTGCCGTCAGCGCTGCCGACCTGGCAGAGCGCGGCAACCTGTCGATGACCGACATGCAGACGAAGATGGCGGCGATCGACGAGTCGGCCAACAAGATCAGCAATATCATCGGCCTGATCGACTCCATCGCCTTCCAGACCAACATCCTGGCGCTGAATGCCTCGGTCGAGGCGGCACGAGCCGGCGAGCACGGGCGCGGCTTTGCCGTGGTGGCACAGGAAGTACGCAACCTGGCCAGCCGTTCGGCCGATGCGGCCAAGGACATTCGTCAACTGATCGACGCCTCGGTGCAGCACACCCAACAGGGCGGTGAAATCGTCAAGAGCGCGGCCGAGCGCATGCAGGCGCTGCGCCAGAGCGTGATCCAGGTCTCGGATGTCATCAGCGAGATCACCGCCGGCGCCCGCGAGCAGACCCAGGGATCGAACAGGTCAATACCGCCGTGGCCGAAATGGACACCATGACCCAGCAGAACGCCACCATGGTGAGCCAGAACGCCGGGCTGGCCTCCGCCATGCATGAAAATGCACGCAGGCTCGACGAGCTGATGGCCGAATTCGTACTCGGCGACAACGACGCCGTGCGTCAGCCTGCCGGCGCCACCTTCACCAGCACCAGCACCAGCACCACGCTCATGGCACGTCCGGTCATTGATCCCAGGCCCGCCCTGCCGTCGGCAGGAGGCGGCAAGCGGGCGCAGCGCCCGGCGGAAGAGGAGTGGGAAACCTTCTAGGCAGAATCTCCTTGGTACTCGCCTCCTGCCCGGCCCGCGCCGGCAGGAGGCGTTTTGTTTCTGACGAAGAGGGTGTCTTGCCAGGCGTAGCCGCAACCAAGGCGCGACGCTACACGCGCCCTAGCGAACCGAACGCACCAGGCTGCGTATGACCAGCATGTCATGACGCAGCAGCAGTCGCTCGTCCTCTTCAAGTCGTGAAAGGTCCACCCAGCCGTCTGGCATGGCGCCAACCTTGAGATTGGCCAGCTGTACGACCAGCAGCCGCTCCTGACAGCGGTCCAGCGCACGCACGAGCGCCTCGGCCTGGCGCTGCCCAAGCGCTCCTTTCATCACCAGCCCGGCCAGTCGCGAGCGAGTGTCCGCGGCACGCACCCCATGGCGCAGCGACAGAAGCCGCACCGCATTGACCAGCGGCAGCACGCCCTGCCGCTTGAGATTCAGCGCCTGGTCGTGGGGCGCCTCCTGCCCGCCTCCGACCAGACGGCCGAAGCGGTCCAGTGCAACCGGCAATTCATCGAGCAGGGCCGCCATCTCGTCGAGGAACAGCGACGCGCGCGGCATGAGCCGCGCCACATGGTCGGCCAGCGCATCGGCCAGCGACGCATCGCCCCACACCGGCGAAAAATCGAACAGGATGTTGCTCTGCTGCACGCGCTTCACCCGCCGTTCCCGGGTCCACAGCGAGAGCTGCTCGCGCCACTCGGAGAGCCGCTTGCGCCACATTGGCCAGCGCGCCATCACGTGGCCGTTGCACAGCGGAATGCCCGCTTCGTCCAGACGCGCCGTGAAGCGCTCCCCCAGCGACTGGAAGTAACCATCGACCTCGGTGTGCCGAGCATCGGGATAGTCGGCCACGATCATGGCGTTGTCCTGGTCCGGCCCCAGCAGGCTTTCATGCCGCCCCGCCGAACCCAGCGTCAACACGCAGTAGGCCACCGGCGGCTCGCCCCAGCCCTGCCCCTGCATTTCGTTGAGCGATAGACGAATCGCCTGGCGATAGAGCATGTCGTTGTGGTCGCTGATCAGTTGGCTGATGCGCCAGGCAGGAAGATCGAGCCGCTGCAAGGCCTCGACCAGGCGGCCCTGCCAGGCATGGGCCGCCGCCAGGCTGGGCGTGGGCCCCAGCTCGCGCAGCGCATCCTGCAAGGGTGCCAGCAGGGGCGGCAGCTCACCGGGTGAGGGCAGATTATCGGCACTGAAAAGGTCGCGCCACGGAGAGGCACGGTGAAGAAGGCGCATGGCGGCTCCGGGCTATCACACTTGGCCCAGTGTAAAGGCACCCAGCCGCCGTTGCCCTTGGGCAAAAGACGAAGAGCCGCCACTCATGGCGTCAACGGGCGTCGAACAGCCCTTCGCCCATCTGGTCGATGAATCGCTGTGCCTTGCTGACCATCAGCTGGTCGCAGGCCTCCTGTCCCGGCACCAGGTCGGAGCGCTCGAAGCGATGCTCCAGCATTTCCCCATCCGCCCCCTGCTTGCGAATCCAGCCGCTGACGCGAAACTGGCCGCCCTGCTCGGCGGGCTCCGAGATGATCTGGTAGCCGTGATACTCGACCGGCTCGGCGGCCCCGGCGTTGCCCGGCTTGGCCTCGCTGCCGCCGAACAGGCCGCCCAACAGTTTCCTCAACATGCGAAGTTTCCTTCCTCAATGCGAACGCCGGCCCGTGGGCCGGCGTCATGGATGCGCTGCGCAGCGGGGAGATCAGCCCTGCTGGCGACCCTTGCCCGCGGCAATGCGCAGACGCAGGGCGTTGAGCTTGATGAAGCCCTCGGCATCCTTCTGGTTGTAGGCGCCGGCATCGTCCTCGAAGGTGGCGATGGACTCGTCGAACAGCGACTGCTCGGACTTGCGTCCAACCACGGTGGCGTTGCCCTTGTAGAGCTTCACGCGCACCACGCCGCAGACGTTCTTCTGGGTCTCGTCGATGGCCGCCTGCAGCATGCGCCGCTCCGGGCTCCACCAGTAGCCGTTGTAGATCACCTTGGCATACTTGGGCATCAGCTCGTCCTTGAGGTGGGCTTCCTCGCGGTCGAGGGTGATCGACTC
The DNA here is from genome assembly GCF_052439355.1 of Halomonas sp. E19. Lineage (NCBI taxonomy): Bacteria > Pseudomonadati > Pseudomonadota > Gammaproteobacteria > Oceanospirillales > Halomonadaceae > Halomonas > Halomonas sp. E19. The sequence goes on from NZ_JBNFWU010000001.1 coordinate 1,633,695, forward strand.
GATGGCGCGATGGGCGCGCAGCATGATGGTGCCCCCGGGGTCTCGTAGCAGCCGCGGGACTTCATGCCGACGTAGCGGTTCTCGACGATGTCGAGACGACCGATGCCGTTGTCGCCGCCCAGCTTGTTGAGGGTCTCGAGCACCTCATGGGGCTTCATCGCCTTGCCGTCGACGGCAACGATATCGCCCTTGTCGAAGGTAAGCTCAACATAGGTGGGCTGGTCGGGAGCGGCCTCGGGCGCCACGCTCCAGCGCCACATGTCCTCCTCGGCCTCGGCCCACGGATCCTCGAGGATGCCGCCCTCGTAGGAGATGTGCAGCAGGTTGGCGTCCATGGAGTACGGCGACTTCTTCTTGCTCTTGGAGAAGTCGACGGGAATGTCGTGCTCTTCGCAGTAGGCCATCAGCTTCTCACGGGAAGTCAGGTCCCACTCGCGCCACGGCGCGATCACCTTGACACCGGGCTTCAGCGCATAGGCGCCCATCTCGAAGCGCACCTGGTCGTTGCCCTTGCCGGTGGCGCCGTGGGAGATGGCATCGGCGCCGGTCTCGTTGGCGATCTCGATCAGGCGCTTGGCGATCAGCGGGCGGGCGATGGAGGTGCCCAGCAGGTACTCGCCCTCGTAGATGGTGTTGGCGCGGAACATCGGATAGACGTAGTCGCGCACGAACTCCTCGCGCAAATCCTCGATGTAGATTTCCTTCACGCCCAGCGCCTGGGCCTTGGCGCGCGCCGGCTCGACTTCCTCGCCCTGACCGATGTCGGCGGTAAAGGTCACGACTTCGCAGTGGTAGGTTTCCTGCAACCACTTGACGATGACGGAGGTGTCCAGGCCGCCAGAATAGGCAAGCACGACCTTCTTGACATCGGACATTCGGAGGGCTCCTTTGAGGTAAACGTCACAAGACGAGAAGTATAGCGTGGCTGCCGCCCGGCGAATACCGGCCGCAGGACGTATCGCAGGCAAACTGATAGACTTTCGCCCCGGAAGGGAAGCACCCCGGCCGCGGCGCCAGCGCCGCCGCCCGGCGAATGGTCGCCCAATGTCAGCGGAGAGGAACAGCATGAGGAGAGGGGCATGAGCGAGGCGATCAGCCGTGAGATGATGGCCCAGCGATTTCGCAGCTTCCTGCCAGTGGTGGTGGACCTGGAAACCGGCGGGTTTAACGCCGAGCGCGACGCCATACTCGAAATCGCCGCGGTGACCCTGACCATGGATGCAGAGGGCAATCTGATGCCCGATGCCACCTACGCCTACCACGTGCAGCCCTTCTCCGGGGCCAACGTGGAACAATCGGCGCTCGACTTCACCGGCATCAAGCTCGACGACCCGCTGCGCCAGAAGGTGGCGCTTTCCGAGGCCGAAGCCCTGGGCGAAATCTTTCGCCCGGTACGCAAGGCGATCAAGTCCCACGGCTGCACCCGCGCCGTGCTGGTCGGCCACAACGCCGCCTTCGACCATGGCTTCCTGAATGCCGCCGTCAACCGCTGCGGCGTCAAGCGCAACCCCTTCCACCCGTTTTCCAGCTTCGATACCGCCACACTGTCAGGCCTGATCTATGGCCAGACCGTGCTGGCTCGCGCCTGCCGTGCCGCGGGCATTCCCTTCGACAATCATGAAGCCCACTCGGCGCGCTACGATACCGAGCGCACCGCGGAGCTGTTCTGCGCCATCGTCAATCGCTACAAGGATCTCGGCGGCTGGGCGCTGGCCCAGCGCGAACAGGGCCTGGAAGAGCTCTAACAGACTGTTTAACAGTCTGGTTGAAGAGGCTCCGCCAAAGATCCGGTTCGCCCCGGCCCGCACCGGCGATGCGGACCGGGTCAGCCGCCCTCAGTGGCGGGTAGCGGGATCCTGCTCCCAGCCGGCAGGGATGTCGAGATCCTCATCGCCCTCGACCGCCCCACCGCCCCCGGGCTTGTCGAGGATCTGCACGGAGCTGGCCTGCAGCCCCTCATCGCCCTCGTTGGGCTCGAAGCGAACCTGCGTTCCCACGGTGAGCCGTTCGAAATCATCGTGCAGCACCGCATTGCGATGGAAATAGTACTCCTGGCCGCTCACGCTCTTGAGGAAGCCGTAGCCATCGGCTTCGAACTTGCGCACCACCATTGCCACCGGCGGTAGCGGATCGCCGAAGTGCTGCTTGACCTTTCCATCACGCTTTGCGGTCTGCTTCTTGAGCTGTTTCTCCATCGCTTCGAAGGCATTGCGGATGATCGGACGCAGCTGCACCTGGGGGTCGACGACCTTGTCCGTCTTCTCCGCCACTAGCTCACCCTTGGCCGGCAGGGTCACCTCGACCAAGGCACGGTAGGGATTGCCGGTTCGATGGGGGTTCTGGGTCTGCTCGATGACCACGCGGCAAGAGACGATATCCTTGCTGAAATGCTCCAGCTTGGCCACCCGCGAGCGCACGTACTCGTCGATCCACTCCGAGCGTGAAACGTGCTGATAGGTGATTTCCAGCGGTGTCTGCATGGTACCTCCCTGTTAACTTCCAGCCTGGGTACTCCTCCTGTTCCAGCGTGGCCGCCGCGCACCGCGATTTCAATGGCCTGGCAGGACCATTTGGTTTCCTTACGTATCCATGCGCCCCCTGGGCTGGCAGATCGCCAGAAACGACCCGGCCCGCGAGCCATAGCGCGCGGGCCGGGTTGTTGAAGCTTGAGCGTAGCGCTTGCCTTTGGCAGTAACAGCCTGAATCAGGCGTCGCCGGACTGGCCTTCGTTGGCCTTGGCACGCGCCGCGGCGTCCTTGATCAGGGTTTCCAGCTCGCCGGTCTGGTACATCTCGGTGACGATATCGCAGCCGCCGATCAGCTCGCCCTCAACCCACAGCTGAGGGAATGTCGGCCAGTTGGCGTACTTCGGCAGCTCGGCACGGATGTCGGGGTTATCCAAGATGTTGACGAAGGCGAAGCGCTCGCCGCAGGACATGAGCGCCTGCACGGTCTGCGCGGAGAAACCGCACTGGGGCAGCTGCGGCGTGCCTTTCATGTAGATCAGAATGGGGTTGTCGCTGATCTGGCGCTGAATGTTCTCGATGGTCGTGCTCATGGGCGCTCCCTGTAGCGTGTATAGGAGGGTGACTAGCGAGGCAGGCCTTACCCGAGCGCTGCACTCAGTCTTCTTCATGGGCTCATTCTACTGATGCACGGCGCATTGCGCATCCCTGCGGGCTGGCTAGGATGGGGGTTTTTTCGCGCGGAGAGATCGTCATGGCGACACGCCATTTTCTGACCCTGTTGGACCTGAGTCCCGAAGAGCTGCACTACCTGATCCAACGCGCCATCACGATCAAGAACCGCCTGCGGGCCCAGGGCCCAGCTACACCCCGTTCACCAACCGCACCATGGCGATGATCTTCGAGAAATCCTCGACGCGCACACGGGTTTCGTTCGAGACGGCCATGGCGCACTTCGGCGGCCACGCGCTCTTCCTTTCTCCGCGCGACACCCAGCTTGGCCGCGGCGAACCGATCGAGGACACCGCACGCGTTCTGGCCGAGATGGTCGACATCGTGATGATTCGCACCTTCTCCCATGCAGGCCTCGAGGCGTATGCTGCCGCCAGCAGCGTGCCGGTGATCAACGCCCTTACCGATGACTACCACCCCTGCCAGCTGCTGGCCGACGTCATGACCTGGACCGAACTGCGCGGCAGCGTACGCGGGCGTACGGCCGTCTGGATCGGCGACGGCAACAATATGTGCCATTCGTGGATCAACGCCGCACGCCAGTTCGACTTCAAGCTGAAGATATGCTGCCCGGAGGGCTACGAACCGCGCGAGGACATTGTGGCGGCGGCGGGCGAGCGGGTCACCCTGCTGCGCGACGTCCAGGAAGCGGTGGCGGGTGCCGACCTCGTCACCACCGATGTATGGGCCTCCATGGGCCAGGAGGAGGAGCAGGCCAAGCGGGAAGCCGATTTCCGCGGCTTCCAGGTGACCGAGGCGCTGCTCGACCTGGCCAAGCGCGACGCCCTGTTCCTGCATTGCCTGCCCGCCCACCGCGGCGAGGAGATCAGCGAAACGCTGCTCGACGACCCGCGTGCGGTGGTATGGCAGGAGGCCGGCAACCGCCTGCACGCGCAGAAGGCATTGATCGAGTTCCTGCTGCTCGGCCGCGTGGACCACTGACACCCTAAGCGCCAGGCGTGCCTGAAGGCACCCGCTTCCCCCACGACGCCACCCCGGCTCAGCCGGCGGTGGCGTCGGCGTTTTCCAGCAGCGGCATCAGGTCCTCGATCGGCAGCGGACGAGAAAAAGGTAGCCCTGGTAAGCGTAGCAGCCGTGGGCCTTCAGCCAGTCACGATGTGCCCTACTCTCGACCCCTCGGCGATGACCTCAAGCCCCAGGTTGCGGCCCAGGTCGATGATCGAAGCGGAGATCACCGCGTTGGCGCTATCCTCGAATAGGGTGCGCACGAACGATTGGTCGATCTTGAGCTGATCGAGTGGCAGCCGGTTCAAGTAGGAGAGCGACGAGAAGCCGGTGCCGAAGTCGTCCAGCGAGAAGCGCACACCCAGTGCCTTGATACGCATCATGGTGCGACACACGGCGTCGGGCTCTGCCATGAACAGCGTCTCGGTAAGCTCCAGCTTCAGCCGCTGCGGATTGGCCCCGGTGGCCGTCAGGATGCTCTCCAGGGTGTCAATGAAATCGGGCTGCTGGAACTGCAGCGGGCTGATGTTGACCGCCATGGTCAGCTCCGCCGTGTGCTTCATCTGCGCCCAGGACGCCAGCTGACGGCAGGCCGTGTCGAGCACCCAGCGGCCAATGCTGACGATGAGCTGGCTCGCTTCGGCAATAGGGATGAACTCGTAGGGCGGCACCATGCCGAGCTCGGGGTGCTGCCAGCGCAGCAGCGCCTCGACCCCGGTCACCCGCTCCTGCGCATCGACTTGAATCTGGTAGTGCAGGCGCAGCTGCTGGTGGCGTTCGGCCTGGCGCAGTTCGGCCTCGAGGATGGCGCGCCGCACTACCACCGCCTGCATCACCGGGTCGAAGAAGCGCAGCGTGTTGCGCCCCGCCTGCTTGGCCTGGTACATGGCCATCTCGGCCTGCTGCAGACACTCCTCGACCTTGCTGTCGTCATCCCCGAGCAAGGTGATGCCGATGCTGCCGGAGAGCAGGTGGCGCCGCTCACCCAGCCAGCACGGCTCGCCCAGGCTAATCAGCAGCCGCTTCGCCAGGCGTTCGGCCTGCTGCGAGGCCTCCTCGAGGGTAACGCCGAGGCCTTCGGCCAGCACCAGAAATTCGTCGCCGCCGATGCGTGCCACCAGGTCGTGCTCTCGGCTTGCGCTCTCGACCCGTCGAGCCATCGCCTGCAGCAGCTCGTCGCCCACCTCGTGGCCCAGGCTATCGTTGACGTACTTGAAGCCGTCGAGGTCGACCAGCAGCAGGGCACCGAACCCCCTGCCCCTGGCACAGGCTGATCGCCTCCCCCAGCCGTTCGAGTACCAGGCGTCGATTGGGCAGGCCGGTCAGTGGGTCATAGAAGGCCAGCCGGTGCGCCTCTTGTTCGGCGGCGCGTCGCAGGCTCATGTCGCTGAAGGTGGCCACATAGTGGCTGATGCTGCCGGAGGGGTCACTTACGGCGCTGATGGTGACCCACTGCGGGTAGATCTGCCCACTCTTGCGCCGGTTCCAGACTTCACCTTCCCAGCTACCCTGGGCGTCGATAGCTCCCCACATCTGGCGGTAGAAGTCGGCATCATGGTGGCCCGAGCTGAGGATGCTCGGATTGCGCCCCAGCACCTCCGACGCGTGGTAACCCGTGATGCGCTCGAAGGTGGCGTTGACCTTGAGGATAATGCCGTCGGCATCCGTGATCAGCATGCCAAGATGGGTATTGAACGCCAGGTCGGCGATTTTCAGCTCGGCCTGCAGCGAACCATTCAGCGTACGCAGCGCCTGCTCGCTGCGGTAGAGGTCATCCTCGGTGCGCACCAGGTGCAGGTAGTGCCGCAGGATTAGCCAGCCCAGCGCCGCCATGACCAGCACTCCCAGCGAAAGCACGAGCACCATCTCGCGCCACGCGCCCAGTACCTGGTCGACGCTATGGCCGACAATGACCGAGAACGGCAGCTCCTCGACCCGGCCGATGCTCACCACACGACGGTCGCCATCCAGCGGCGAAAGTAGCGTCAGCGAGCGCACCTCTTCGCCACGCAGAGCCTGTTCCAGCTCCGCTGACTCGACCCGCATGCCCAGCGCCTGGGACGCGGAGCGACCGGACAGCCCGGGGCGGCGCGCAATCAGGCGCATCTGGTCGTCGAGGAAGGCGACGCTCTGGCCCTCGTGGAGCTGCAGGCGCTCCAGCGCATGGGTGAAATAGAACAGGTCCAGCCGCGCCGCCGCCAACCCGGTGAAACGCCCTTCGCCATCGAACATGCGGCGCAGGTAGAGCATGCGGTGCTCACCCGGTTCGCTTGGCCAGTGAACCGCCGAGAGCCGCTGCGCGTGGTCTTGCAGGAAGCGGCGGATATGAGCCCGCTCCTCGGGATCGTGCCCGGGAAAGCCGGGGTTGCCGGTGGAATACAGCGGCTCGCCCAGGTGATCGATGACACCTAGCGAGTCTAGAAACGGCAGGCTCTGCTGACGCTGCGCCAACAGCATCTCGAAGGCCTCGGCCAGGCCTTCGCCGCGCTCATCGTTCAATGCCAGGGCAAACAGGTTGGCCATGCCGCTTAGGGTGTTGTCGGTGCTGGTGAAAGCGCCCTTCGCCCACTCGGCGACCAGGTCGGCGTGGGCCAGGCTGTTCACGCGGGCGGCAGCCAGCTCTCGTGCGTGACGATCCTTCAGCGCCCAGCCAACGGCCAGCACCAGGCAGCACATCATGGCGAGGTAGAACGCCGTGGCCTGCCACGCCGTCCAGCGCCGATATGCCGAACGCTCCTGCCTATTCATCGATCTCGGTCATGCAGTGCTTGCCTCTGGCTCGCTTGGCGATCCGTCGTAGTCTCTTGCCCCGCGGTGCTGCGGCTCAAGGGCTGCCCAGGGTCTGTTTCAGCAACAGCTCGACGCGACGGTTGGCGGCCCGCCCCTCTTGGCTGTCGTTGCTGGCCAGCGGGCGCGTCTCGGCATAGCCCACGGCGCGCATCCGCTCCGGCGTGATGCCGATTTCGGTCAGGTAACGCAGCACGGCGATGGCCCGTGAGGACGAGAGCTCCCAGTTAGAGGGGAACCGAGCCGTGGCGATGGGAATACTGTCAGTGTGGCCTTCGACGGAAATCGTGCCTTCGAAGCCCTCCAACACCTCCTTGAGGCTGGCCAGTACTTGCTGCCCTTGCAGCGTCAGCGCGGCCTGGCCGCTATCGAACAGCAGGTTGTCGTCGATCCTCAGGGTGATGCCCTCCTGCCCCTGGGCAACACTCACTCCCTGGATGTTGAGCCCCTGAAAGCGCGGCTGCAGCCCGTCGTTGCGAGGCATCAGACCGGGCGAGAGCCGCCCGGCCACCTGCAGCGCTGCCAGCTCCGCCTCGGGGGTGATCAGGCGTGGCGCATCGCCACCGAACTGGCTGCCCTGGGGGCCATGCCGTTACCGGCCATGGAGAGCAGCAGCACGAACAGGGTGATGAGCAGCGTCAGGACATCCAGGTAGCTCACCAACCAGCTCTCGCCCTCGCCCTCATCCACACTCGGGGAGTGCAGCGCATGCCGCGTGTCACGATCAAGCATTACTCGCCTGCCCACCTGCAGCGGCGTCCCGTGCCAGAGCCGGGTCGCGTATTTCATCGTGGTAGTTGGCGACGAAGGAGTTCAGCGTCTCTTCGATGAAGGAAGGCAGGCGGCGCTTGGTGATCAGCGAAATGCCCTCGAGCACCATGTTCATAGCGATCAAGCGCTCTTCGGTTCTGCGCTCCAGCTTGACCGCTATCGGCTTGAAGATCAGGTTGGCGAGCAAAATGCCATAGAAGGTCGTGAGCAGCGCAACGGCCATGCGCGGGCCGATGACGTGAAGGTCGCCCGCCTCCATGACCTCCAGCATGTTGACCAGCCCCACCAGCGTGCCGATCATGCCGAACGCCGGCGCGTAGGTGGCCATGGTACGGAAGATTTGCGCCTCGGCGTGTTCACGTGCCTTGAGCCGGGCGATCCGCCAGCGCAGCAGGTCGAAGATCTCCTCCTCCTTGGTGTTGGCGATCACCAGCTGGATACCGGTTCTCAGGAAAGGGTTGCGCGCCTTGGCCAGCGCCTCTTCTACCGCTCGCACATCGCCCTTGAGCCACAGCCGCGAGATGTCCACCAGCTCCTTGATGTCATCGCGGGTATAGGTATTCTCGCGACGGAACACCAGCCCTACCAGACGCACGACACGCAGCACCTCCCTAAGGGGATAGCTGATGAAGGTGGCGGCCATGGTGCCGGCCAGCACGATGGCAAGACCCGGCAGGTTGAGAAAGCTCTGCGGCGACTCGGCGGTGAAGAACAGCACGCTGACCAGCAACACGATACTGGCAAGCATGCCGATGATGGTAGACGGGTTCATGCAAACTCCTGCGAGAACGAGACATCGTGTCCTGAACTAGACTATCGGCGCTGGGGGCCGGAACTTTAGCGAAAGGAACTCTAGCCGCAAGAACGCTGCGGCAGGGCTCAGCGGCAGACATTGCGATATCGTCCCGACTGGCCTCAAGTTCCGCGTGCCGGTGCCGACCTTAGTGGCTAGGGTAGCCAGGGCATGCCGGAGCAAGTCACGGGCACAGGTTCATCGTACAAGGAGAGAGCATGCGGCAATGCGCTGAAAAAGAGGGCAAATGTGTCCGCTGCGAGGGCGAGCTACCGTTCGATTTCACCATGGCCTTCCAGCCCATCGTGGACCTCGCGAGTGCGCAGGTCATTGCCTATGAAGCGCTGGTGCGTGGGCCACACAATGAATCGGCCTATCATATCCTGTCCCAGGTCACCCCTGCGCTGCTCTACCGCTTCGACCAGGCCTGCCGGGTACGCGCCATCGAGCTGGCCAGCCGGCTGAACATGCGCGTGCCGCTGTCGATCAATTTCCTGCCCAATGCCGTCTACGAGCCCGAAGCATGCATCCAGGCAACGCTGGAAATATCGCGACAGGTAGGCTGGCCTTTGCAGCATCTCATCTTCGAGATCACCGAGAGCGAAAAGGTGCAGGACAAGCAGCACCTCAAGCGCATCATCGACACCTATCGCGGCATGGGTTTCACCACCGCACTGGACGATTTTGGCAACGGTTACGCCAACCTTGACCTACTCACGGAGCTGCAGCCGGACCGACTCAAGATCGACCGCTTGCTGATCATCGACTGCGACAGCCATCCACGCCGCCAGGCGATCCTCAAGGCCTTGGTAGGACTGAGCAGAGCGCTGGGCATCGACCTGGTCGCCGAGGGCGTGGAAACCGAAGCCGAGGCACTGTGGCTGGGCCGCCATGACATCACCAAGCAGCAGGGCTATGTCTTTGCGCGACCTCGGCTGGAAGGGCTGGCAGAGTCAACGCTTGCAGCGCGCTTGACGACATTGCAGCAGGCGCTGTGAATCGACGCTTTAATCGCAAACAGCGCTGACAACAAGACGTCACTCGTGATAACAAGTGACCGCCGCCCAGGAGCCACGCCATGCCTGCACATTCCGAACCCGCCACGTTCACGATCGCGTTGTATCCGATCCATGACGCCCAGCACGGGCACGTAGCCGATCAACTGCTTTACCGCAGCGGCGCGAGCAGCGATGAACCCTTGGAGGCAACGGCAAAGGCGCTGGCCAGCACGGTGTACGAACTTGGCGATGCCGGCCTGCTCGGAAGCAGGTCACTCTTTGTGACCCTTCCCTGGCGTGGCTGGATCGGCCGGAACTACTGCCGACCCCTGCCCCTCGGCTGGCCATCGCCGTCGCCGAGCTGAGCGACATCAACGAGGCCTTGCTGCTGCGGCTCGACGACCTGCGCGAACGGGGTTATCGCATTATCATGCCTTGCAGCCTGTTCAACGAGCACGCCAAGGCGCTCTGGTCACGCACCGACATCGTGACACTCACCGGATCGAGTCCTTTCAACGAGACGCTGCATCAACAGCTGTCTTCGAGCCATATCAAGCTGTATGCCGAAGACGTCCGCTCGATGGAAGAGCTGGCGCATTGTCAGGCCATCGGCTGTCAGCTTTTCAATGCACGCTACCTGACCCGCCCCCAGGTCATCGCCACGACATCACGCGGCAAGCACGGCAACCGGGCCGCGCAGATCCGCCTGGTCCGCAGCCTGTATGAAGAGGACGACGACCTGCAGCGCCTGCAGGCGCTTGTGCTGCAGGTACCGCACCTGCATGTAGCCATCTTGCGTCGCGCCAACTCCGCCTTCTTCAATCGCGGCGGTACGGTGACCGACCTGCAGCGCGCCGTCCAGGTGCTCGGCCTGATCGAGCTGCGTCGCCTGATTCTTACCCTGACCCTGGCCAACCTCCAGCCCACCTCCCTGCTGCTGCTGAGAACGGCGCTGACCCGCGCCTACATGTGCCGCAACCTGGCGGCACCGTTTCCTGCGCTGAACCCAGACGATGCCTTCAATACGGGGCTGTTCTCGTTGATGGACGCCCTGCTGGAAGAAGAACGCGACACCCTGTTGGCCCAGATTCCCCTCCCGCCAACCGTCATGGCGGCGCTGACGGAACGGACAGGCCCCTGGGAGCACTGCTTCAGCTATGCGAAAACCACGAGAACCAACTCGCGGCAGGGGAAGATGAGGTGGCGGCTGACCAGCTCCATCGCTGCTATCTCGACGCCTTAGTCAGCACCCAGTCGCTGCTGGGCGCCCTGGCATAAAGAGTAAAAAAAGCGCCTATCGGCCTGGCGCCTGGCCGACGCATTGGCAGATCGTAAACAGCGGCACAGCGCTGCGACGCCGCATGCCGCTGTCGGGACACCCGTCGGGCACTGGATGGCTAGATAAAGGCGCTACAGTCAGGCGGCGCCTAGCAGGGAAATACCGTCAAACCGGAGGTCTCTTCTCTGGGCTGCCGCTTGGAAAACGGCTAGGACTCGTCAGCAGGACGGCAGGGCAAGCAGCTCGGCTTAACCCTGCCGGCCCTGCCCGTTGGCCATGGGCAGGCAGGAGGCCTTTGGTGCATCCTTGGCTCAAGAAAGAGTGGCGTTCTTCGGTGGACGGCCGCGACGGCGGCGCGGCGGCTCGCCGACAAGATCTTCCACGGAGAGCCCCGCATCGCTCATGGCTTCGCGGATCTCGGCCAGCTTGCGTTCCTTGTCGGCCTCTTCCTGCTTGCGCTGCTGGTCTTCCTCTTTTTCTGTTCGATGACCTCGACAATCACCTCGGAGAGTTTGTGCAACTGCTCCATGCTCAGCTGGCGGGCCGCAGCACGCGCCACGTTCTTGTTTCGAGCAATGCGCTCCAGAGTTTCGCTGGACATTGGCCTCCTCCATGCAAGAAAAAAACGAGCAAGCGGATCGCTTACTCGTCAAAAGTATATGCTGTGAAAGCAAATAGGCAAGAAAAGCCGCTCGACCATCGCGCTCAGTCGGGCTGAGAAAGGCACCCGTAAATCAGACGCAATGGTGGGTTTAGCCTCCGGTCATGTTCATGAAGCGAACGATCTGGACATCGCCATCCGTAGTGAAATGATGGCGCTCGGGCTTGAGCGGAAGTGCCTCGACGATCGCCTGCTTCAAGGCATCGAGATCGCCCGGGTGGCGCCTGAGAACAGCACGAAGATCGACGGAGTGCTCGTTGCCCAGGCACAGCAGCAGGCGGCCTTCCGCTGTCACGCGAACCCGGTTGCAGCTGGCGCAGAAATTGTGGCTGTGCGGCGAGATGAAGCCCACTCGGGTCTCGCTGTCGGGCATGCGAAAATAGCGCGAGGGACCCAGCGTGGTCTCGGTGGTGGCCAGCAGCGGATAGTGCCGTTCGATGGCGGCCTGCACCTCATCACTCGAACAGAAGGTTTCCGCACGCGAGTGATCCGATACCTCGCCGAGGGGCATCTCCTCGATGAAACTGATGTCGACGCGCTCTGTTCGGGCAAAGTCGACGAGATCCACGATCTCGTCGTCGTTGCGCCCCTTGAGGATCACTGCATTAAGCTTGATTCTATCGAAGCCGGCGCTGCGCGCCGCGCGGATTCCGCTGAGCACGCGCTCGAGATTACCCGTTCGTGTGAGCTGGTGAAACCGCTCAGCATCCAGCGTATCCAGGCTGATGTTAAGCCTGGAAAGCCCGGCTTCGCGCAGCCGGCCGGCGTGCTTGTCGAGCCCCGCGCCGTTGGTGGTCATGGCCAGGTCCTTAAGCCCCGGCAGCGCTGCGATTTGTTCCACCAGCGCATCAATCCCGCGCCTGACCAGCGGCTCGCCCCCGGTCAAGCGTATCTTTTCCACCCCCATCTCGACGAAGGCTCGCGCCACCATGCCTACCTCCTCCAGCGTCAATATCTGCGCGCGGGGCAGGAAGGTCATCTCTTCGCTCATGCAATAAACGCAGCGAAAGTCACAGCGGTCCGTGACCGAGATGCGTACATAGCGAACGCGCCTGCCAAAATCGTCGATCAGTTGCAAGGGTGTCGTCATCGTTTCTCTCTCCCAGCGACCGGCATCGCGCAGGTCCGACTCACGTTCGCCGACCCAATAATCGCCCGTATCGCTGTGTTCCTTTTTCCAGAAGGGGGCTCTGGTCTTGAGATAGTCCATGATGAAATCACAGGCTTCGAAGGCGGCACGCCGATGCGCGCTCGCCACTACCACCAGTACGATAGGATCCCCGGGGCAAGCCGTCCAATCCGATGAATGACGCGCACCCCTTGCAGCGGCCAGCGCGTTTCGGCTTCGGCCACGATAGCCTGCAGCGCAGCCTCGGTCATGCCGGGATAATGCTCGAGCGTCAGCGCCGACACATCGGGCCGTTCGTTGAAGTCACGGACCAGGCCGGTGAAGCTGACGATGGCGCCAATATCGCTGCGTCCCGCCAACAGGTCGCGCTGCTCGGCACCGGCGTCGAAGGCGGCGTGCTGAACCCTGATCATCTCAGCCTCCTGTGACGGGCGGAAAGAAAGCCACTTCGTCATCGCTGGTGATGGGCGTGGCGTCAATGGCCATGACCTGATTGACGGCGCACAGCACCCGGCCTTCGGTCAGTCGTGCAAAGCGCTGGTCACGCTTCAGCAGCGATGCCTTGAGACCGCCGACATCACTGCTCTCCAGGCTATCAAGGGGAATCGAAACCTCGCTTACGCCCAGGCGTTCACGCAGCTCGGCCAGAAACTTCACCTGCACGCAGGCCGCATCGATATCGCAGCGTGTGCCGACTGATACCTGGCCCACTGCGCCTTCTCCGGTCACGATGGGGTCCGCGGCATGGCGCTGATAATCCCCCGACTTGCCGCCCCGCTTCGAGAGCAGGTGCACGCCTCCGATCTCCATCTCCTTATCCACCGCCTTGCACATGTCATAGAGCGTCAGGCAGGTCACCGAAACGGCGGTCAGCGCCTCCATTTCGACACCGGTCCGCCCATTGAGGCGACATACGGCGGTCACTTCGACCCGCGACGCTTCCTCATTGATGCGAAAGTCGATACTCACCTTGGTCAGGGCCAGGGCATGGCACAGGGGAATCAGCTCATGGGCGCGCTTGGCCGCCTGGATGCCGGCGATGCGTGCCGTGGCCAGCACGTCGCCCTTGGGCAGGCCGCCCTGTGTCAGCAGCGCCAGGGTCGCCGGCTTCATCTGGATATAACCGGCCGCGCTGGCCTCGCGGCGACTTTCGGGCTTGTCGGCGACATCCACCATGTGGGCTTCACCGCGCTGATTGAGGTGTGTGAGGGGCATGGAAAAGGCCTCGATTAACGAAGGATGACTGTCAGTATGGCGTACGCTCGGCCCACCGGGGCGGACGCAAGCCTGCCGGGATAACGGTGTCCTGCCCTACTCCAGACGCGGCACCTGCTCGGTCGGCCAGCGCGCCGGCCATGCCAGCACCCAGTCGGCGATGGCTTCCAGGTCGTCCAGCGCCAGGGCATCGACGCCGGGCGGTGTCACCAGGGGCGCGTCGCTGGCCACCGCCTTGATCCAGGGGTCGTCGGCGACCCGCAGCGGCTGGCCCAGCTCGGCGCGGTACAGCTCCAGCTTGGGCAGCGGCCAAGCCTTAAAGCCTTCCACCAGCACCAGGTCGGGGGCGAGCGGGCGCACCGTCTCGATCAGCGCCGCCAGGTCGGCCTCCTGCTGGCCGGGGTCTCCATCATCAGCGCCCAGCGCGCCCCCGAGGCCACCAGCATGGGCGCGGCACCGGCCTGGCGCAGGCGGTGGCTGTCCTTGCCCGGCTGATCGACATCGAAGGCATGGTGCGCATGCTTGATGACGGCGGCACGCATCCCGCGGGCGGTCAGTCTGGGTAGCAGGCGCTCCAGCAACGTCGTCTTGCCCGTGCCGCTCCACGCCGCGATGCCGAGCAAGGGCAACCGATCATCGAAACGCAACGGCGCTGGCATGGCAGAACTCATGGATTTCCTTTCTCCTGTTGCAGGCGCATTTCCAGGCGCCGTCGCTCGTCCTCGGTGTTGAGATTGGCAAACGACTCGGGGCAGTCGGCGAAGTCGACCGGACGCCAGGCGTGGCCGGTATACCAGCGCCGTATCGCTCGCTCCCCCTGCAAGGCTGCGTGCAGGTCATCGGCCAGCCGCGTACGCAGCAGGGCGACCACGGGGTGCAGGCGTTCGCCATCGTGTGCGGCCGCGATGTCAACGTCGCCAATGGCCTCAGCCAGCCGCATCACGAGGTCGTGCGGCAGCGCCGGGCTGTCACAGGGCGTGATCGCCACCCAGGGCGTGGCAGCGGCCCGCATGGCACTGTAGATGCCCATCAGCGGACCGTGGTAGCCCGCCTCGGCGTCACACACGACCCGAGCCGGCAGGCGCCGGTAGGCGTCGAGATGGCGATTGGCGACGATCACCACCTCGGCTACCTGCGGAGCCAGGCGCTCCAGGGCCAGTGCCACCAGCGGTCGGCCGTCCAGTTCGACCCAGCCCTTGTCGCAGCCCCCATGCGGCGCCCTGGCCGCCGGCCAGGATCACACCCGTGACATCGTGCTTGGGGTTCATAGCGGCTCCCGCGGGTCCATCGGCAAAGGGAACATGATGCCTGACCCGCCCTTGCGGTGCCACGTCAGGCCGCCATGCGCCGTCGAAAGAGGCACGAGGGAGGTCTTGGCGCTTATCCCGGGCCGGTTCAGCGGGTATGATGTGTCAAACAAATTGAACGACCCGACGGATTCGACCCAATGGCAGGATTTGACGTGGGAGCCCGGCTGCGCGAACTGCGCAAGGCCCGCAAGCTCTCTCAACGTGAGCTGGCCAAGCGTGCCGGCGTCACCAACAGCACCATTTCGCTGATCGAACAGAATAGCGTCAGCCCCTCGGTGAGCTCGCTGAAGAAAATCCTCGATGCCCTTCCGGTATCGATCAGCGCCTTCTTCGCCGGCGACGAGCCGGCCGTACCCCGCGCCTTCTACAGTGCCGACGAGCTCACCGAGATCGGCGATGGACATCTCTCCTGGCGGCTTGTCGCGGCACGCCGCCCCGGGCGCAGCATGTCGATCATTCACGAACGCTACCCGTCGGGAGCCGATACCGGCGAAGACATGCTCGAGCACGAGGGCGAGGAAGGTGGGGTGGTGATCGCTGGCGAGATTGAACTCACCGTGGCGGGCGAAGCACGGATTCTGCGGGCAGGCGACGCCTACTACTTCGATTCGCGCCTGCCCCACCGCTTCCGCAATCTCGGCGAGGAGGAGTGCGTGATCGTCAGCGCCAACTCCCCACCGACCTTCTCCGAAGGCGGCAGGAGCTGCATCACGCCTAAAGGGCGAAGCGCTTCACTCCTCTTCGGCGCCGGGCAGGACCCAGTTGAGCACGATGCCCACCAGGGCGGCCAGGCTGACCCCTTGCAGGGTGAACTGGCCGCCGCCGAACTGCATGCCGCCGATGCCGAACACCAGGATCAGCGAGACCACCACCAGGTTGCGCGGCGCGGTCAACGAATGGCCGGCGCGCACCAGGGTGTTCATCCCCACCACGGCGATGGAGCCGAACAGCAGCGTCATGATGCCACCCATGACCGGGCCGGGAATGGTCTGCAACAACGCCCCGAGCTTGGCGACGAAGGCCAGCAGGATGGCGATACAGGCCGCCACCACCATGATCTTCGGGTTGAACGCCCGGGTCAGGGTCACGGCGCCGGTGACTTCCGAATAGGTGGTGTTGGGCGGGCCGCCGAACAGCGCGGCGGTGGTGGTGGCCAGGCCGTCGCCCAGCAGGGTGCGGTGCAGACCGGGCTTTTCCAGGTAGTTCTTGCGTGTGACCGAGCCGATCGCCACCATGTCGCCGATATGCTCCACCGCGGGCGCAATGGCCACTGGGATCATGAACAGGATTGCCGCCCAGTGGAAGCTGGGGGCGGTGAAGCTCGGCAGCGCCAGCCAGGCCGCCTCACGCACGGGCGTGAAGTCGACCAAACCCATTATCAGCGCCATCACATAGCCGGTGACGATACCGCCCATGATCGGTATCAGCCGCAGCAGCCCCCGGCCGAACACCGCCAGCACCAGGGTCACCAGCAGGCTGGCCATCGACAGCAGGATGGCCGGCCCGTAGCTGATGTTGTCACTGGTTTCACCCGTGGCCATGCTCACCGCCACCGGCGCCAGCGCCAAGCCGATCACCATGATCACCGGCCCCACCACCACCGGCGGCAGCAGGCGGTGCAGCCAGGCCGTGCCCTTGAGCCGCACCGCTTGAGAGATCGCCACATAGACCAGCCCCGCCGCCATCAGCCCGCCCATGGTGGCGGGCACCCCGAAATTCACCACCGAGCCCTGGATCGGCGCAATGAAGGCAAAGGAAGAGGCCAGGAAGACGGGCACCGTGACCTTGGTCACGCCGTGGAAGACCAGCGTGCCGACGCCGGCGGTGAACAGTGCCACGCTGGGGTCGAGCCCGGTCAGCAGCGGCACCAGCACCAGGGCACCGAAGGCCACAAAGAGCATTTGCGCCCCGGTCAGGATCACTCGCATTGGGGATTCGGAAGGCGCCTGCGCAGCCGCCACGCGTTCGTTCATGGGTGGTTTCCTTCTTGTCTCGTGTAGTGAAGCGAAGGTCTTGTCGGTTGAAGCGAAGGCGTCCTGCCAGAAAAACGCCCCTGGATGGCAATCTCAGGGGCGTCTTCTCCGTATGGCTCCGATCTATCGAGTGCCGAAGATCTTGTCGCCGGCATCACCGAGGCCGGGCACGATGTAGCCATTTTCGTCGAGGTGATCGTCCACCGAAGCGGTATAGATCTCGATGTCGGGATAGGCCTCCTGCACCCGCCGGATACCTTCGGGGGCAGCCACCAGCACGATCACCTTCATCTGCTGGCAGCCGCGCTCGCGCAGCATGTCCAGGGTGGCAACCATGGAGCCACCGGTCGCCAGCATCGGGTCGATGACGATGGCCATGCGCTCGTCCAGGTCATTCGCGAACTTGGCGAAATAGGGGACCGGCTCCAGCGTCTCCTCGTCGCGATAAAGCCCCACCACGCTGATGCGTGCGCTGGGAATCAGGTCGGTCACGCCGTCGAGCATGCCGAGCCCGGCGCGCAGGATCGGCACGATGGTCACCTTCTTGCCCTTGAGCAGCTTCACCGGAATCGGCTTGCCGCTCCAGCCGGGAATCTCCTGCTCTTCCAGCTCGAGGTCCTGGGTCGCTTCGTAGGTGAGCAGCTTGGCCAGCTCACCGGCCAGCTCGCGAAAGCTCTTGGTACTGATGCCGGCTTCACGCATCAGGCCGAGCTTGTGCTGGACCAGTGGATGTCGAATGGCGTGGACGCTCATGGGGAGACCCTCTTCGCGGCGGATGGACATAACGACCTTGGTCGCATGGACGAATCGCGCGCCATTCTACCCTCATCGACGCAAGAGGTTAAGGCGGGCTTGCGACCCGGTTACCTTCGTTCAGTCAGCGGTTTCAGGCAGCTGCCAGTCGATGGGCGTACGCCCGTTCTGCTCGAGAAAGGCATTGGCCCGCGAGAAATGGTGGTTACCGAAAAACCCCCGGTGCGCGGAGAGCGGCGAGGGATGCGGCGACTCTAGCACCAGGTGTCGCGAGGCATCGATCAACGCTTTTTCTGGCGCGCATGGCTGCCCCACAGCAGGAAGACGCTGGGCTCGGCGTGCTCGCTGACGGTGGCGATCGCGCGATCGGTGAAAGGCTCCCAACCCTGGCCACGGTGCGCACCCGCCCTGCCCTGCTCGACCGTCAGCGAGGTGTTGAGCAGCAGCACCCCTGGCGCGCCCAGTGTTCAAGGCAGCCATGCGCCACCGGCCTGAAGCCCACATCGGCGACCAGCTCCTTGTAGATATTGGCCAGCGAAGGCGGTATCGCCACACCCGGGCGCACCGAGAAGCTGAGCCCGTGGGCCTGGTTCGGGCCGTGGTAGGGATCCTGGCCAAGGATCACCACCTTGACCTGCTCCAGCGGGGTCAGCTCGAAGGCGCGAAACCAGTTCGACGAGTGCGGGTAGATGACCTTCCTGGCCGCCTTTTCGGCAGCCAGGAAGTCACGCAGCGACTGCATGTAGGGGGCGTCGAACTGATCCCCCAGCCAGCGTCGCCAGCTATCGGGTAGCGGTCCGTTCATGCTCCTCCTGCCCTTGCTAGCGCTTGAGCTGGTCCGCCAGCGGCTCAACGTAGGCGATCCCCATATCCCACGGGAACTGGATCCAGCAGTCCTGCGCCACTTCAGTGAGATATTGATCGACCAACGGGCGCCCTTCCGGCTTGGCATAGACGGTGACGAAATGCGCCTTGGGCAGCATCTCGCGCACCTTGCGCGCCGTCTTGCCGGTATCGACCAGGTCGTCGACCAGCAGCCAGCCGTCACCGTCGTGCTCCACGCCCTTCATCACATCCAGCCCGCCCTGGTCCATGTGGTCGTAGCTCTTGATGCATACGGTATCGATCAGGCGCACATTGAGTTCGCGGGCAATCAGCGCGGCGGGAATCAGCCCGCCCCGGGTGATCGCCACGATACCCTTGAAGTCGCGCTCGATCAGGCGATGGCAGAGCTCGCGCACATCGCGATGCAGCTGATCCCAGGAGACGGTGAAGTGCTGATGGTAGCGGGGGTGCTCATGGTGGTATCACTCGTCTTCATTGAAGGAACAAACTGCAAAGACGCCGAAGCCGGCCTCGCGAATCCTGTTCGACCCGCCGATTTCGGGCAGGTCGATAATGGTGGCGGTTTCCACCACCTGCCCGCCGGAGCGGGTGATGAGCTTGGCGGCCGCCAGCATGGTGCCGCCGGTGGCGATCAGGTCGTCCATGATCAGGATACGGTCACCCTGACGGAAGGCGTCGGAATGCAGCTCCACCTCCGACTTGCCGTATTCCAGCGTGTAGGTCTCGCTGATGGTGCGAAACGGCAGCTTGCCCTTCTTGCGCACCGGCACGAAGCTGCAGCCCAGCTCGTAGGCCACCGGGGCACCGATGATGAACCCGCGGGCATCGATGGCGGCGATGGCATCCAGCTCCATCTCCTGGTAGCGGTGCACGAAGCTGTCGATCAGCTTGCGAAAGGCCGAGCTGTTCTGCAGCAAGGGCGTGATGTCGCGGAAGTTCACCCCCGGCTGCGGCCAGTCGGGGACGGTACGGATGACAGACTTGATGTAGTCGCCGTAAATGCTCATCGCGGGTCTCGGTGAGAAAATGGATCAGTCCAGAAAGAGGAACTTCAGGGCGAACAGTATCGCCAGCACGACCACCGCCGGGTTGAGATCGCGGAAACGCCCGGAAAGTGCCTTGATCGCAGCGTAGCTGATGAAGCCCAGCGCAATGCCCTCGGCGATCGAGAAGGTCAGCGGCATGGCCAGTGCCGCGATCAGTACCGGCGCGGCGTCGGTGGGGTCGTCCCAATTGGCATGGGCCAGGCTGCCGGCCATCAGCACCGCCACGTAGAGCAGCGCACCGGCGGTGGCATAGGCCGGGATGGAACCGGCCAGCGGCGCGAAGAACAGGCTGATCAGGAACAGCCCGGCCACGACAACCGCGGTCAGGCCGGTACGCCCACCGGCAGCGATGCCAGCGGTGGATTCGATGTAGCTGGTGGTGGTCGAGGTGCCCAGGGCAGCGCCAGCCATTGATGCGCCGCTGTCGGCCATCATGGCGCGATTCAGGCGCGGTAGCTTGCCGTCCTTGTCGAGCAGGCCCCCTTGTGGGCCACGCCGACCAGGGTGCCCGACGTGTCGAACAGGTCGACGAACAGGAAGGCGAAGATGACGCTGAGCATGGCGACGTCGAGCGCGCCCATCAGGTCCATGGCCATGAAGGTCGGCGCAATGGAAGGGGGCATCGACATCAGACCGCCGTAGGCGTTGTGGCCCAGCACCATGGCCAGCACCGTAACGCCAAGGATACCGATCATCACGGCCCCGGTGATCTTCAGGTAGGCCATGGCGGTAATGGCGAAGAAGCCCAGCAGCGCGTAGATGGCAGCCGGTTCGGACAGATCGCCCAAGGCCACGTAGGTGGCGGGGTTGGACACCACGATGCCGGCGTTCTTCAGCGCGATCATGGCCAGGAACAGGCCGATACCGGCGGCGATGCCCAGGCGCAGGGAGAGCGGAATGGAGTGGATGATCCACTCACGCACCTTGAACACGCTGAGCAGGAAGAAGCAGAAGCCGGAGAAGAATACCGCGCCCAGCGCGGCTTCCCAGGTGTAGCCCATGCCGAGCACCACACCGTAGGTGAAGAAAGCGTTGAGCCCCATGCCGGGCGCCTGGGCAATCGGATAGTTGGCCCACAGCCCCATGATCAGACAGCCCACCGCCGCGGCAAGGCAGGTAGCGACGAACACCGCCCCGTAGTCCATACCCGCCTGGGAGAGGATGCTGGGGTTGACGAAGATAATGTAGGCCATGGTCAGGAAGGTGGTGATTCCCGCAATAACCTCGGTCTTCACGCTTGTATTGTGTTCCGTCAGCTTGAAGCGTCTTTCGAGCATGTTCTTCATGTTTTGCGTTCCTGCGCACAAGGGCTGGACTGGAGACCAGGGGGCGAGAAAAGCCGCACATGGTACTCAATGGCGGCTCGCGATGCGAGCCCGGCACCCATCGCCACGCAAGGCGGCGACACGGTTCGCTCTGTATAAGCAAAGTCTGCGCCAGGCGCCACAACGGCAGCCAACGCAGACTTGACGAAACGGATGTTTTACCCGCCCTGCTCAGGCTCCTCGCGCCTCGAGCACCCGCTCCACCGTTTCCACGATGGCTTGGGTCTGGGGGTCGATTTCGATATTCACGCGGTCGCCGGGAATGCGGTCGACCAGGGTGGTCCGCGCCAGCGTCTCGGGGATCAGGTCGACGCAGAAGCGCGGGCCATGCTCTGCATTCGCTCGCCGCGCCTGCCCGATCGTCAGGCTGATGCCATCGACCCCGACATAGCCCTTGTCGAACAGGAAACGGCCCAGCGCATGCGGTACCTCGAACCACAGCCGGCGGTTGTTGGGCGCCTCATCCAGCTCCACCAGCTCGGCCATGGCCATGACATGCCCGGACATCGCATGGCCGCCAATTTCATCACCGAAACGTGCCGCGCGCTCGATATTGACCCGGTCGCCCACCTGCACTGCACCAAGATTGGTCACGCGCAGCGTTTCGCGCATCAGATCGAAGCTCACTTGCTCCCCTTCAATACGGGTCACGGTGAGACACACGCCGTTGTGGGCCACTGAGGCGCCGAGGGCCAAGCCTTCGCGCAGCGCCTCAGGCAGTTCCACGATATGGGTTCGGAACGCTTCGGCTTCCTCGATGGCGACGATGACCGCCGTACCCTGAACGATGCCCGTAAACATGGCTGACTCCTCAGCTGCCCGGCTAGGCGATGGACGAAAGGCGAAGTGTAAAGAAGTTGCGGCCCGAACGTCTATCTGCCGCGGCAAGACGCCACCCGCCATTAAAGAATAAAAACCTGCACTTACTTTCAGAAAAAGGATTTCTTTCTGCCTCAAACCCGCCTACTGCAAACATGAACCAGATAAATTGACAACATTCGCCATTGGTCGTAAGATGCTCGCCACATTTTCAGGCGCCGATTTGTACCCGGATTGCGGGCGCCCACGTTGCTGCATCGGCTTGCCGAGGTTCGACGTGAAGTGCAGCTAAAAGGGTGTGTCCAGCGTTGATGGCCACCCGCCAGGGTGGCCTTTTTGTTTCGGCGCTCCCACTGCCGCCCGCACGGCATGCCTACAGTGGAAGCCAGATGATCACGCTACGCAACGTTTCCAAGAGCTATACGCTCAGCAGCGCCAAGCGAGGCCTTCGCCTCGGCGCATCCCGACCCGCCGCCACGCGCACGGTCGAGGCCTTGAAAAACGTCGACCTCCATGTACCCAAGGGCAGCATCCACGGGGTAATAGGCCTGTCCGGTGCCGGCAAGTCCACGCTGATCCGCTGCGTCAACCTGCTCGAACGACCGACCACAGGCAGCGTCGTGGTAGACGGCCAGGAGATGACCTCGCTCTCCTCCGCTGAGCTCAATCGTGCACGCCACCGCATCGGCATGATTTTCCAGCACTTCAACCTGCTCACCACGCGCAACGTCTACGACAACGTGGCGCTGCCGCTCGAGCTGATGGGCATGACGCGAGCCGCCATCCGCGAGCGCGTGATGCCGCTGCTGGCGCTCACCGGCCTGGCAGACAAGGTTCGCCAGTACCCGGCACAGCTCTCCGGCGGCCAGAAGCAGCGCGTCGCCATCGCCCGCGCCCTGGCCAGCGAGCCCCGCGTGCTGCTGTGCGACGAAGCCACCTCGGCCCTCGATCCCCAGACCACCGGCTCCATTCTGGCCCTGCTGCGCGAGATCAACCAGCAGCTCGGCCTCACCATCCTGCTCATCACCCACGAAATGGAAGTGGTGAAGTCGATCTGCCACCGGGTGAGCCTGATCTCCGCAGGCGAACTAGTCGAAGAGGCCGAGGTTGGCGATTTCTTCACCGCACCGAAAACCCGGCTGGGACGCGAGTTTCTCAACGACTTCCTACAGCTCGAGCCGCCCAAGGCGCTGGTCGAGCGGCTCGAGGAGGCACCCGGCGACCACACCCACCCCGTGGTGCGGCTGGCGTTCTCCGGCGATACCGTCTCGACGCCGCTGATCTCGCGCCTGGCGCGCGAATGCGGGGTCGACGTCAGCATTCTTCAGGCCAAGGTGGAGTCGATTCAGGAGCGCACGCTGGGGCTGATGATCGCCGAGTTGCTCGGCCCCCCGAGCAGACCCGCCGCGCCATCGACTATCTCGAAGAACACGACCTGCATGTGGAGGTGCTCGGCCATGTCCAGCGCGATGATTGACCTGATCCTCCAGGCGACCCTGGATACGCTCTACATGGTCGCCGTGTCCGGCGTGATCTCGGCGCTGCTCGGCGTGCCGCTGGGCGTGCTGCTCTACGTCACCCGCCCGCGCCAGATCCTGGCCCGCCCGGTGCTCAACCAGGTGCTGGGCATGGTGACCAACATTGGCCGCTCGATCCCTTTCATCATTCTGATGGTGGCGATCATCCCCTTCACGCGCATGATCGTGGGCACTTCGATCGGCACCAATGCCGCCATCGTGCCGCTGACCATTGCCGCCATTCCGTTCGTCGCGAGGCTGGTCGAAGGTGCGCTCAACGAAATTCCCCTGGCCTGGTCGAAGCCGCCCAGTCGATGGGCGCCACCCCCTACCAGATCATCCGCAAGGTGCTGCTGCCGGAAGCGCGGGGCGGCATCATCACCGGGCTGACCATCACCGTAGTTACGCTGGTCAGTTATTCGGCCATGGCCGGCGCGGTGGGCGGCGGCGGGCTGGGAGATCTGGGCATTCGCTACGGCTACAACCGCTTCAACCCCACCATCATGCTGATCACCGTCGCCATTCTGGTGATCATGGTGCAGGGCTTCCAGAGTCTGGGCGACGCCCTGGTACGCAAGAGCGACCGCAAGTAACGCATCGACCCAGCCCATTATCGTCATCGCTGTGACACCGCCACCCTGGCGACACAACCAAGGAGAGTGACATGCAAGTGACCCTCAACCGCCTGTTCGGCATCGCCGCTCTGGCCAGCGCCGTCATGCTGGCCGGCTGCGGCAACGACGACAGCGCCGCGGAAACTCGTACGATCAAGGTCGGCACCATGTCGGGGCCGGAATCCGAGGTCATGGAAGTAGCCGTGCAGATCGCCCGGGACCGCTACGACCTGACCGTGCAAGTCATCGAGTTTACCGACTATGTCTCGCCGAACGCGGCGCTGGCCGACGGCAGCCTCGACGCCAACGCCTTCCAGCACGAGCCCTACCTGCGCAGCATGATCGAAGACCGCGGCTACAACCTGGCCGTGGCGGGGTACACCTTCGTCTATCCGATCGGCGCCTACTCGACGCGTCACGAGGCCATCGAAGCGTTGCCGGAGCGCGCCCTCATCGCGCTGCCCAACGATCCCACCAACGGCGGTCGTGCCATGATCCTGATGCACAACGCCGGGCTGATCACGCTCGATGACCCGGAAAACCTCGAAGCGACGCCGGTCAACGTGGTCGAGAACCCGCAGAATTTCCGCTTCCGTGAGATCGAGGCCGCCCAGCTGCCGCGCGTGCTGCCTGACGTCGACCTGGCCTTCATCAACAACACCTTCGCCCAGCCGGCCGGCCTGGAGACTGGACGATGCATTGATCCGCGAAGGCGCCGAATCGCCCTACGTCAACCTGATCGCCGTACGTGCCGGCGACGAGGAGCGCGAGGAGATTCGCCAGCTGGTCTCCGCCTACCAGAGCGAAGAAGTGGCCCAGCGGGCCTATGAACTCTTCGACGGCGGCGCCGTACCCGGCTGGGAATAAGCACCCCGCGAGCGGTAGACAGCGGGCCGGCGCCTTCGAGCGGCGGCCCGTTGCCCGCCGTTAAAGCCGTTCATTGACCCGCGCATGGCAAAACGCCCCGTGACGCAAGGTCACGGGGCGTTTCGGAATCTGGTAGGACCAGGCGGATTTGAACCGCCGACCTCCACGATGTCAACGTGGCGCTCTAACCAACTGAGCTATGGTCCTGCTGGCAAATCGAATGACTGGTAGGACCAGGCGGATTTGAACCGCCGACCTCCACGATGTCAACGTGGCGCTCTAACCAACTGAGCTATGGTCCTGTATCAGACAACCTAAGTCAGACGCTGCCTTGCTGCCAATACCGCGTGGCAACGGATGCATATCTTACCGATATCGCTGACATTTGCAAGCCTCACGGCGCGCTTTTGACCCGCTCCACCGCTTCCAGCCAACCCTGATAAAGTCGTTCTCGCTCGGCGTCGGGCATCTGGGGTTCGAAGCTCGACTCGCAGTGCCACAGTTCGGCGATTTCGTCGAGGTCGCGATACCAGCCCAGCCGCAGCCCAGCGAGATAAGCCGCTCCCAGCGCCGTTGTCTCGAGCACACGGGGCCGATCGACGCGCACGCCCAGCATATCGGCCAGGAACTGCACCAACCAGGCGTTGGCCGCCATGCCACCATCGACCCTCAACGTGCCGGGCTCGACGCCCATGTCATCGCTCATGCAGCGCTGCAAGTCACGGGTCTGGTAGCACACCGCCTGCAACCCGGCGGCGACGATCTCCGCGATGCCGGTATCGCGAGTCAAACCGAAAATCGCGCCGCGCGCCTTGGGATCCCAGTGCGGAGCCCCAGCCCCGTGAAGGCCGGCACCAGATAGACGCTGTGACCCGCACGGGTCTGGCTGGCCAGCGCCTCGGTCTCGGCCGCATCGGCGAACAGCTTGAGGCCATCGCGCAGCCACTGCACGGCGGCACCGGCGACGAAGATGCTGCCCTCCATGGCGTAGGTGGGCTTGCCGCGCAACCGGTATGCCACCGTGGTCAACAGCCGGTTGCGCGACATGGCCGCCGTGTCGCCCGTGTTCACCACCATGAAGCAGCCGGTGCCATAGGTGCTCTTGGCCATACCCGGCTGGAAGCACGCCTGACCCACCAGCGCGGCCTGCTGGTCTCCCGCCACGCCGGCGATCGGCAGCGCCCCGCCCAGCCACTT
The DNA here is from genome assembly GCF_052439355.1 of Halomonas sp. E19. Lineage (NCBI taxonomy): Bacteria > Pseudomonadati > Pseudomonadota > Gammaproteobacteria > Oceanospirillales > Halomonadaceae > Halomonas > Halomonas sp. E19. The sequence goes on from NZ_JBNFWU010000001.1 coordinate 1,659,758, forward strand.
GGCCTCGGTCATGCCGAAGTCGTCGCTCGAGTCGCGCACCTCGGGCAGCAGCGCGGCAGGAATGTCGAACAGGGCGAGCAGCCTTTCGTCCCACCGCTGTGTATGAATATTGAACAGCAGCGTGCGCGATGCATTGGTAGCATCAGTGGCATGCACCTCGCCTCCGGTCAGCCGCCACAGCAAGAAGGTGTCGACGGTGCCGAACGCCAGCTCGCCGCGCTCGGCCCGCTCTCGCGCTCCTTCCACGTTGTCCAGTAGCCAGGCCAGCTTGGTTGCCGAGAAGTAGGGATCGATCAGCAGCCCCGTGCTTGCCTGCACCAGGGCTTCGTGACCTTGCGCCTGCAGCCTTGAGCATGCCTCGGCCGTGCGCCTGTCCTGCCACACGATAGCCGGATAGACCGGCTCCGCGGTCTGACGATCCCACAGCAGCGTCGTCTCGCGCTGGTTGGTCATGCCAATCCCGGCGATGGCGTCGACCGCCACCCCGGTATCGCGAATCACCTGGCGACAAGTATCGAGCACCGTGTCCCAGATCGCCTCGGGATCGTGCTCGACCCAGCCGTCGCGAGGGTACTGTTGGGCGAACTCCTGCTGCGCGACGCCTGCCACGCGCCCCTGGCGATCGAACAGGATCGCTCGCGAACTGGTGGTTCCCTGATCGATGGCAAGCAGATAGTCGGCCATGGCACGCCCCGTCCCGTCATGTTCGTTTTTGATCATTTAGGGTACTGTAGTAGGTTCGCAACGCGCCAGCCTCCTCGAATACCCGGCGCACCAGCGTCCGCCGTGCCGACGGGCCCGCCCGCGGCCAGACCCGCCCATGGCAAGAGCCCAAGGGAGCCGAGATGAACCAGCAACAGCGCCAAGCGGCCATCGTCGACCTGGTGAAGCGCCAGGGATACGCCAGCATCGAACAGCTGACCGAGCATTTTTCGGTGACGCCGCAAACCATTCGCCGCGATCTGAATGCCCTGGCCGAAGAAGGCCTGATCCGCCGGGTGCATGGCGGTGCAGGCCTCGAGTCGAGCACGGTGAACACCGCCTATAGCACGCGCAAGAGCCTAAACCTGGAGGCCAAGCAGCGCATCGCGGCACTGGTGGCCAGGCATATTCCCGATCACGCCTCGCTGTTCATCAACATCGGCACCAGCAACGAAGTCGTGGCCGAGGCGCTGCTCGAGCACGAGGGGCTCGAGGTCATCACCAACAACCTCAACGTGGCGGCCATTCTCCAGCACAAGGAGGATTTCAACGTGATCGTAGCCGGCGGCCAGGTGCGCTCGCGCGATGGCGGCATCATCGGCGAGGCGACCATCGACTTCATCAACCAGTTCAAGGTCGATTTCGGCATTATCGGCATCAGCGGCATCGACGAGGACGGCTCACTACTGGAGTTCGACTATCAGGAAGCCCGGGTCGCCCAGGCGCTCATCCGCAACTCGCGCAAGGTCTTCCTCATCGCCGACCACTCGAAGTTCCATCGCAACCCAGTGGTACGTCAGGGCAACATCGCCCAGCTCGACGCCCTGTTCACCGACCGCCAGCCCCCGGAGAGTATCCTGCACCTTATGCAGGCCAATGACGTGGCACTGCATATCGCCTAACGCCCGCTCTCGCTGTACGCCACCGGCATCTTGCCCGCCGGCAATCTTCGCACGCCCTCTTGATGTTCGTTTTCGATTGGTCTATGTTCGTTTTCAACCATTACAGGCCGGCACGTGCCGGCGATCGATCGGAGCCTCACCCATGGCATCTCCCTCCCACGACCTGCTTGATCTCTTCGTGATCGGCGGCGGCATCAACGGTACCGGCATCGCCAACGATGCAGCCGGTCGCGGGCTCAGCGTGGGATTGTGCGAACAGGCCGACCTCGCCGGCGCAACTTCGTCAGCCAGCAGCAAATTGATCCATGGCGGCCTGCGCTATCTGGAGCACCACGAGTTTCGCCTGGTGGGAGAAGCGCTGCGCGAGCGTGAGATCCTGCTGAACAAGGCACCCCACATCATCTGGCCGCTGCGGTTCATCCTGCCCCACCGCTCGCACCTGCGCCCTGCCTGGATGATCCGCGCCGGCCTGTTCCTTTATGACCATCTTGGCAAGCGCAAGACCCTGCCCGGCTCGCACGGTGTTCGTTTCACGCCGAGCGACCCACTCAGGGCCGACATCAAGCGCGGATTCGAATATTCGGACTGCTGGGTAGACGATGCCCGCCTGGTGGTGCTCAACGCCCTGCAGGCACATCAGCAGGGGGCCGAGATCCTGGTGCGGACCCGCTGTGTCGGCCTACGCGAAGCGCAGGGGCGCTGGCATATCGAGCTGGAAGACCAGCGCAGCGGCGAACGCTTCGAACGCCAGGCCAGAACGCTGGTCAATGCTGCCGGCCCTTGGGTAGAGCGCGTCGTGCGCGAGCAGGCCAAGCGCCCCTCGCGCTATTCGATTCGCATGATCCAGGGCAGTCATATCATCGTGCCGCGGCTCAACCAAGACGAGCGCGCCTATATCCTGCAGAACGACGATCGCCGTATCGTCTTCGTGCTGCCCTACGAGGATGATTTTAGCCTGATCGGCACCACCGACCGTCGCTACGAGGGCGATCCGCGCCGAGTCGCCGCCAGCGAGGAGGAGATCGCCTACCTGCTCGGCGTCGTCAATGCCCACTTCCGCAAGCCCCTGGCACGTCAGGATGTGATTGCCACCTACGCCGGGGTGCGTCCGCTGTGCGACGACGAGTCCACCGACCCTTCCGCCATGACCCGCGACTACACCCTTGCGCTGGACGCCTCCGGCGCTCCCCTGCTCTCGGTCTTCGGCGGCAAGATCACCACCTATCGCAAGCTGGCAGAGGCCGCCTTGCAGCAGCTCGCCCCCGCCCTGCCCCACATGGGCCCCAGTTGGACGGCGACGGCCCGCTGCCGGGCGGCGACATCGACAATCAGTCCAGCTTCACCGAGCGGCTGCTGAAGGAGTACCCGTGGCTTGGCGCCGAGCGAGCCGCCCGCTTCGCTCGCAGCTACGGCAGCCTGTGCCTGACCTTCCTGCAGGGTGCCACCAGCGAGCGCGACCTCGGCGAGCACTTCGGAGGCGGCCTCAGCGCCGCCGAAGTGAACTACCTGATCGGCCACGAGTGGGCCCTGAGCGGCGAAGACATCCTGCAGCGGCGTACCAAGCTCACCCTGCGTCTGACGCCGCGCCAGGTCGAACGCCTCGGCGCCTACATCACCGCGCAGCGCGAAGGCCTGGCCGCCTGAAAGCCGCCTATTCGGGGATACCGCCGCGCGTCGGGCGCTGCGGGTCGAGCAGGCGCTCGAGCTCTTCGCGGCCGAGGTCGGTCTGCTCTTCGGCGACGTCGATGATCGGCCGCCTGGCCTGGTAGGCGGATTTGGCAATCGCCGCAGCGGCATCGTAGCCAATCACACCGTTCAGCGCCGTGACGAGGATGGGATTGCGCGCCAGCGGCTCGGCCAGCCGGTCTTCCCTGACGCGGAAGGTGGCGATCGCTCGCTCGCCGAGCAGCCGTGCCGTGTTGCTCATCAGTGTGATGGACGTTAGCAGGTTGCTCGCAATCAGCGGCAGCATCACGTTGAGCTGGAAGTTGCCGCTCTGGCCGGCCACGGCGACCGCCGCGTCCAGCCCCATCACCTGCGCCGCCGCCTGGGCGGCGGATTCTGGAATCACCGGGTTGACCTTGCCCGGCATGATCGAGCTGCCCGGCTGCAATGCCTCCAGCTCGATCTCGCCCAGCCCGGCCAGCGGCCCGGAGTTCATCCAGCGCAGGTCATTGGCGATCTTCATGATCACGCAGGCCAGCCCCGCAGCTGCCCGGAGAGCTCGACGGCGGCATCCTGGGCCCCCAGGCTGGCAAAGAAGCTGTCGTTGGGCACAAATTCCAGGCCGGTCTGCTCGCTCAGGTCACGCGCCATGCGCTCGGCGAACTCCGGGTGGGCATTGATCCCGGTGCCCACCGCCGTGCCACCCTGCGCCAGCCGGCACAGCCGCAGCAGGGTGCTGTCCAGCCGCTCGATCGCTTGCCCGACCTGGCTCGACCAGCCCCCAGCTCCTGCCCGAGGCGCAGCGGCATCGCATCCATGAGATGGGTGCGCCCGGTCTTTACCACGTGGTCCAGCTCAACGGCGCGCTCATCGATGGTCGCGCGCAGCTGCACCAGTGCCGGGCGCAGGCGGGCGGTGACTTCCAGCGCGGCGGACAGGTGGATCGCGGTAGGAATGACGTCGTTGCTCGACTGCCCCATGTTGACGTGGTCATTCGGGCCGACGCTTAGCCCCTCGCGGCTGGCCAGGTGGGCCACCACCTCGTTGACGTTCATGTTGCTGGAGGTGCCCGACCCGGTCTGGAACACATCCACCGGAAACTGGTCGTCGTGCCGACCGTCGATGACGGCTTGGGCAGCCTGCGTGATGGCCACGGCCCGCTCATCATCGAGCAGGCCCAGCGCCTGGTTGACTCTGGCCGCGGCCAGCTTGATGCGTGCAATGGCATGGATGAATGCCGTCGGCATGGGCTGCCCCGAAACCGGGAAGTTTTCCACCGCCCGCTGGGTCTGGGCGCCGTAAAGCGCCTGGGCCGGCACGCGCAGCTCGCCCATGCTGTCGCGCTCGCTACGAAAGTCGCTCATGTCGCTCCCTCGTCTGCCTCTTGTTGCCTTCACCATGGAGGCTCGTCCCGAGCCTTGCAAGCACAGCACAATCGCATGCGGACGACAGGCAGGCGCAACACACGATTTGACGAATATCAAGTCAACAATTTGATACACCGATATCGGCTGGGGATTTGATAATTATCGTCGCACGCAGCGTGGCGAGTTGCTTACTATGCCTTCGCCATCGCCACCCGAGGCGGCGGTACACAATGAAGGCCGGATGGCCAGAACAACGACAGCGGATCTTGTCATGACACCCACGACCCTCGCACTTACGCTCCTGCCCCAGGAACAGCTCACCCTCGCTCACACCCACGAGGCAGGCGAACTGCAACGCTATCGCCGACTCTCGCTTAGCTTCCTACCGGCAATGCCGCATGCCAGCCAGCTCATGGCGTCCCTGGGCAATCAGTGCGAGCAGCGCCTGAAGGCCCTGCGAGCCGTTGCTCACGACATGGCGCTGGGCGCCTGCGTGGAAGAAAAACCGCGCGACGCCGGCAGCTTTGCCATGACGCACAGCCACGCCTTCATCGTGGATGACATCATGGGCGAGCAGGTGCTGCAGCAAGCCCTCGGCGCGGCCATCGAGTCGCACCACTTCTTCCAATGGCTCAGCGATACCAATGCCACGCCGGAGCTGCACCGCCCCTTCCTGGCGTTCGCCCAGCAGAAGGAGAGCGAAGCACGCGTGATGCTCGAATTCATCGAGCAGCGCAACGGCATCGCCCTGCGCCGCAGCGCCGGCTAAGCGCCATCGGAACGACGCTGGCGCCGCCCGGTGGACTCCGCCAGCAGCGCCAGCCGCTCGAGGTCCAGCAAATGATAGTCACGCCCGCGCACGCTGAGCAGCCGGTTGGCCTGGAGCGCCGTCAGGGTCCGGCCCACCGTCTCATGGGTCAGGCCCAGGTAGTTGCCCATCTCGCTGCGGGAGATGGGCAGCCGGAAATGGCGCGACGAGAATCCTCGCTGACGAAAGCGCTCGGAAACGGCCAGCAGGAAGCAGGCCAGGCGCACCTCCGCCTTCTTGCTGAGCAGCAGGTGCAACCGCTGGCGCTCCTCGTGCATGGCCTGGCTGAGGTTGGCCATCAGGCGTCGGCGCAGTCCGGGCAGGCGGCCGCACAGGGCGTCCAGCTCGGCGAAGGGAAACTCGCAGAGCGTGGTGGTTTCCAGCGCCACCACATCTCCCGCAATGCGCTCGCTGCCGATAGCGTCGAATCCGACCATGTCGCCGGGCAGGCACAGCGCCGTGACCAGCATTTCCGCATAGTCCGTGACGGTCACCTGCTTGAGGCTGCCGGAGCGCACGGCAAAGAGGCTGGTGAACGAATCGTTCTGGCGCACAAGAAGCTGCCCCTTCTCCAGCCGAAGCGGCGCCGGAATGATGGCGTCGAGCTGCGCCGATTCCTGGTGGGTCAATCCATGCGCCAGGCACAGGGCGCCGAGAAAGCAGGTGCTGCAGCTGGCAAAGGAAGCGTTCCGTGTCTGCCCGTTCATGCTTGAACCGCCGTTTTCGTTTCATTTCACTTAGCGATGTCCTGTGAGTATAGAAAAGCACCCCCATCCCGCCGGCTGAGATGCACCATGCCGGGAAGCCGCACAGGCTTTGTCACCACCCCGGAACCGAATGAAAAAACCATGCTGCAACAAGAGCTTCGCCAAACTAAGGTTATGCTGCGGCGCGATACCATAACGATGAGCAGGCAGGCCAGACAGGGCTGGACGAACGGAGCTTGCGAATAAAAGGACTTACGGAGGGATATCAGATGATTACGTCATCCTTGATGGCGTCTCACTTTCTGGACAGGATCAATGCCAACGCCGGTATGATGCTGCTGCGCAGCCTTTGGGAATATTGCCCGGAGCAAATGTTCATCGTACGGGTGGAAGGGCCCGGCGAGTACATCGTCGAAGCCGTGAACCCGACTCGCCTGGCCACGCTGCGCGACGATGCCGCCTGCATCGGCGAACGCATCGAGAAAGTGCTTCCCACTCCGACTTGCAGCCGAATCACCGCCTATTTCACTCGCTGCGTCGAGACCCGGCTCCGCTACGCTACGAGGAAGAAGGCGAAAGTCTGGACCCACATGGCAACCAGCGTCAGGGGCTGTGGCAGACGCTGCTGATTCCGCTCACCGGCTCGTCGGGCCAGGTCACCCACCTATTCGGCATCTCCAAGGAGGCCACGCCGGCCAGCCTCAAGGAAGACGAGACGCTGGAGCGCCGCGTGCTGGAGCGCACCGCCGAGCTGATGGCGGCCAACCAGAAGCTGACGCACTTGGCCACCCATGACCACCTTACCGATACCTTCAACCGACGCCACTTCATGGAGCTGGCCGAGACTGAGCTCCGGCGCGCCTACCGTTACAACCTGTCGCTGTGCCTGATGATGCTCGATATCGACAACTTCAAGGGGATCAACGACGAGCAGGGCCACCCCGCCGGCGATAAAGCGCTGAGCGATGTCTCACGCTCAATTCGCAGCAGCGTGCGGGAAAGCGACCTGGTCGGACGCTACGGCGGCGATGAATTTCTCATTCTCATGCCCGAAACCCAGGCCGACGGTGCCCGCGAGATTGCCGAACGACTGCGCAGCACCCTGCTCCAGACCAGCGGGTTGACCATCAGCATCGGCATCGCCTCCCTGCGGCCAGGCGATCAGTTCGTCGACGACCTGATTCGTCGCGCCGACCAGTTGATGTTCCAGGCCAAGCGCAACGGGCGCAATCGGATTGAAATCATGGCCTGAAGGCAGCCCCACCCAACCGCCCGGCGGCAGCCGGCACATGCCTTCCGCGACGCATGATCCACAAGAAATCCGTGGCACATAACGAAACGAGAAAAATGTTGCAGTGCAAAAAAGGCTTTGATACGTTGCCATCAACGGAGCGGAATCACCGCTCGGCACGTTAGCGACCACGGAGATTTCCGCCATGAAAAATGCCTTCAACTTCAACGCCTTTAGCTTTGACACCAAGCAGCTCGACTCGCTCTTCACCGGTCCGGCCCGCGCCTATGCCTCGCTGTCGGTCGATTACACCGAGAAGCTGGTCAACGCCCAGTACGAGGCCACCAAGGCCTATGCCGATGCCAGCCTGGCCCAGCTGCGCGGCCTGCTGAACGTCCAGGATGCCGCCGGACTGCGCACCTATTTGGAAGGTCAGCAGCAGGTTGCCAAGGAACTGGGCGAGCGCTTCAAGGGCGATGCCGAGAAGGTCGTCGCCCTGAACCAGGACTTCTTCCAGCAGAGCCAGAAGCTGGCGGAAAGCAACCTGAAGCAGGCGCAGACCGCTTCCCAGGCGAAGTAAGCCGGCGCGGCCCGACGGCCGCCCGCTTCACGCAGCAGCCCCCGGCGAGCTTGACTCGCCGGGGGCTGCGCTTTTTCAGCTCACGGGCTGTCTGCGCGACTCATTCATCGTTTATTCTCGTAGCGGCACGGGCATAGCCAAAAGGAAGCAAGACATGAAAGCCTGGATCATTCCGGCCCTACTGGGCCTGTCGCTTGCCGGTTGTCAAATGATCGAGCCAGGGCCGCCCCCTGAGCGGATCGAAGTCATCGATATCAGCGATCCCGATGCGCCGCAGGCCGAGCCTTCCGCGCGCGCCCCGGCGCCCGAACCAGGCCGGGTGGCGCGTCAGGTCGCCTTTCCCGCGGCCGAATACGCCGCATTGCCCAAGTCGGGCAGCGCTTCGCTCAGCGGCAGGCTCAGCCTCAACGGCACGCCGGGCGGCAACGAGACGATATCTGTCGCCCCCGTCACCACGTACTCGGCCGAGGCCGCCGAGCACGCCCTGGCCGGACGCGCCGTGGAGCGTGCCGATCCGCGTGCCCAGGCCTATACCCACAATGCGCGCACCGACGGCAACGGCCACTCTTCGCTGCAGGGGCTGCCACCGGGTGAGTTCTACGTGTCGGGGAGCATGGTCAACCCGGCCAACGGTCAGCGCCAGGTGATCCTGCGCCAGGTCTCGCTGCGCAACGGCCAGCGCCTCGAGGTCAATCTCAGCCGCTAGGCGCTACCAGCCCAGCGCCTGCTTGACGAAGGGAATCGTCAGCTTGCGCTGGGCGGAGAGCGACGCCCGGTCCAGCTCGGCGAGCGCCTCGAACAACTCATCCAGCCGCCGCGAACCGCGATGCAGGATATAGCGCGCCACCTCATCGGGCAGCTGCATGCCACGCACCCGGGCGCGCAGCTGCAGGGCCTTGAGGCGCTCGCCGTCGTCGAGCCGCTGCAGCTGGAAGGTCACCCCCAGGTCAGCCGCGACGCCAGGTCGGGCAGCTTCACCGGTAGCTGACGCGGCGCAGCCCCTGCCGATACCACCAGGCGCTTGCCGGCATCACGCAAGCGGTTGAAGGCATGGAAAAGCCCTCTTCCCAGCGGCGGCGGCCGATTACCGAATCGATATCGTCGATGGCCACCAGGTCAAGCCGCTCAGCATCCTCGAGCATCAGCGGCGGGAAGTGCCCAGCTCGCGCAGGGGCAGGTAGAGGGCCCGCAGGTCGCGATCCGAGGCGGCATGGCAGGCGGCCTGCAGCAGGTGGCTGCGCCCACTGCCCGGCGCACCCCAGAGATAGAGGAAAGGCTCGCCGTCGGCTTCCGGCTGGCGCGAAAGATGCTCTAGCAGGCTGGCGTTTGCCGCCGGCAGAAAGCTGTCGAAGGTGGCATCGTCACGCAGCCCGACCCCCAGGGCAGCTGCGCCGGCGCTCGGCTCATGCGGAATCCTCGTCACAGCCCGGTCGCTTGCTGGCATCGTAGAGCGTGCTCTGCATGTAGCGATCCTTGAGTTCGCGCAAGAGTACCATGATCACGGCGGCGGCCGGCAGCGCCAGCAGCACGCCGGTGAAACCGAACAGATTGCCGCCGGCCAGTACGGCAAAGATGACCGCCACCGGATGCAGCCCGATGCGATCCCCCAGCAGCTTGGCTGCAGCAGCACGCTTTCGATGACCTGCCCTACCGTGAACACGCCGACCACTCCCAGCAGCGGCAGGAGGCTGCCGAACTGGAAGAAAGCCACGATCAGCGCCACGCTGATGCCAACGATAAAGCCGAGGAACGGCACGATACTGGCCAGCCCCGCCAGCATGCCGATCAACAGACCAAAGCGAAGCCCCATCGCCGTGAGGCCGATAGCGTAAATCGCGCCCAGCGTCAGCATGACCAGCAGCTGCCCGCGCAGGAAGGCCGAAAGCACCTCGTCGCAGCGCTGCGACAGGCGGACCGCGTCGGGCTCGAGCCGGCGCGGTACCAAGGCGCGCAGGTTGGTCAACAGCCGCTCCCAGTCGAGCAGCAGGTAGAACGTCACCACCGGGATCAGGGCGAAATAAGTGACCCAGGCCAGAAATGCCGCACCGGAGCGCCCCACCTGTCCGAGAAACTGGGCCAGGTAGCCACCGGCGTCCTGCCAATGCTGACCGAGCGTTTCCTGCAGGTTGTCGAGGTCGGCGGCCACGTCCAGGCCCGTCCATGCGCGAATCTGCGGCGCCAGCGCCGTCTCGACCCACTCGAAGATACCGGGAATCACCTGACCGAACTGGCGCGCCTGCTGGATCGCCAGCGGAATGAGCACCAGCAGCGCCACCACCAGTATCAACGTGAGTACCAGGAACACCAGGCTGACGGCCAGGGTTCGCGACATGCCCCAGCGCTGGAAGCGATTGGCCAGCGGATCGGCTAGGTAGGCCAGGATCAAGCCGGCAATGAACGGCATCAGCATCGTTTCCAACTGGAACAGCAGCCACACCATGGCCACCGCCCCGATCAGGACCCACCACTCTCTACGCATCCCACCTCCCTGCGTTGGCTATCCACGGCGATGCGAGCCGTGCGTCGTGATGCTACAATTCCGGCCCGATCTTGCCCACTGCGCCTCGCCGCCAAGGCGGCCGGGCGTCGCACCAGCCAATGAACCACTCACCGCGTTTGCGTACAGGACAGGCCATGACCGATTCCACCTCTCCCCACTCCGACAAGGCATCGCTGAGCTACAAGGATGCCGGCGTCGACATCGATGCCGGCAATGCCTTGGTCGATCGCATCAAGGGCGTGGCCAAGCGCACCCTGCGCCCCGAGGTGATGGGTGGGCTGGGCGGCTTCGGCGCCCTGTGCCAGCTGCCCTCCGGCTATCGCGAACCGGTACTGGTCTCGGGCACCGACGGCGTGGGCACCAAGCTGCGCCTTGCCATGGACCTCGGCCGCCACGACAGCATCGGCATCGACCTGGTGGCCATGTGCGTCAACGACCTGGTGGTGGCCGGCGCCGAGCCGCTGTTTTTCCTCGACTACTATGCCACGGGCAAGCTCGATGTGGACATCGCCGCCGACGTGGTGGCCGGCATCGGCGAAGGCTGCGAGCGGGCCGGCTGCGCCCTGGTGGGGGTGAAACGGCCGAGATGCCCGGCATGTACGAGGGCAGCGACTACGATCTGGCCGGCTTCTGTGTCGGCGTGGTGGAGAAATCCGAGATCCTCGACGGCAGCCAGGTCGGCGAAGGCGACGTGCTGCTGGGCATCGCCTCCAGCGGCGCGCACTCCAACGGCTATTCGCTGATCCGCAAAATCCTCGACGTCAGCGGCGCATCGCTGGATACCGCCATCGACGGCCAGTCGCTGGGCGACGCCCTGCTCGCCCCTACCCGCATCTACGTCAAGCCGCTGCTATCGCTGATCAAGGAGAGCGGCATCGCCGTTCACGCGCTGTCCCATATCACCGGGGGCGGCCTGCTGGAAAACGTGCCGCGGGTGCTGCCCGAGCACCTGGCCGCTCGCATCGACGTGAAGCGCTGGACCCGCCCCGCGCTGTTCGACTGGCTGCAGCAGCAGGGCAACGTAGCAGAGACGGAAATGTACCGCGTGCTCAACTGCGGCATCGGCATGGTCGTGGTGGTGCCTGCCGACAAGGCCGATCAGGCGCGTGCGCACCTGCAGGCCCAGGGTGAGACGGTCTATCGCATTGGCGAAATCATCGCCCGCGGTGATGGCGAGGAAGCGGTGCAGCTGGAGAATCTGGGGGCATGAGTGGAGCGTACGACGGCGACACGATGACGGACTTCACCCCGAGCCCACCGGGGCACGCCGGGTGGTGGTGCTGATCTCGGGCAGCGGCAGCAACCTGCAGGCGCTGATCGACGAGCAAACCCACGACCGTCTGGGCGGTGAGATCGTGGCGGTGATCTCTAACGTGGCCGATGCCTACGGCCTGCAGCGCGCCCGCGACGCAGGTATCGACGCCGTGGTGTTGCCCCACGGCGAATACGACAGCCGCGACAGCTATGACGCCGCGCTGATCAAGGTGATCGAGCGCCACGAGCCGGACCTGGTGGTGCTTGCCGGCTTCATGCGCATCCTCACGCCGCGCTTCGTGCAGCGCTTCCATGGCCGCATGCTCAACATCCACCCCTCCCTGTTGCCCGCCTACCGTGGCCTGAATACCCACGCCAAGGCGTTGGCCGACGGCGTGACCGAACACGGCTGCAGCGTGCACTTCGTCACCGAGGAGCTCGACGGCGGCCCGGTCGCCATCCAGGCCGTGGTGGCGGTGAGCGAGGGCGAGACCGAAGCCAGCCTGAAGGAGAAGGTGCACGCCCGGGAGCACCTGATCTACCCCATCGCGGTGAAGTGGTTCCTCGAGGGGCGCCTGCGCCTGGAAGGCGAAGACGCCCAGCTCGACGGCACTCCGCTGCCGCCCCAGGGGCTACGCCTCTCCCACGCCGACGCCGCCGAAGAGCTCGACGAAGAGTAAATGATTAGGTACGGGGCAGAGTCACTCCCCTCTGCCCCATATACTTGCCGCCGCGGTCCTTGTAGGAAACCTCACACACCTCGTCCGACTCCAGGAACAGCATCTGAGCCACGCCCTCGTTGGCGTAGATCTTGGCCGGCAGGTTGGTGGTGTTGGAAAACTCCAGGGTCACATGCCCTTCCCATTCCGGCTCCAGCGGCGTCACGTTGACGATGATGCCGCAGCGAGCGTAAGTCGACTTGCCCAGGCAGATGGTCAGCACGCTGCGCGGGATACGGAAGTACTCCACAGTGCGCGCCAGCGCAAAGGAGTTGGGTGGAATGATGCAGACGTCGCCCTTGATGTCGACGAAGCTCTTCTCATCGAAGTTCTTCGGATCGACCACCGCGGAGTGGATGTTGGTAAACACCTTGAATTCATCGGCACAGCGTACGTCGTAACCGTAACTGGAGGTCCCGTAGGAAATCACCCGCTGATCGTTCACGTAACGCACCTGGTCGGCTTCGAAGGGTTCAATCATGCCTTCCCGCTCGGCCATGCGGCGGATCCAGCTGTCGGGTTTGATGCTCATGGGACGTCCTGAAAGAAGTGCCGAAGAATGATAGATGTGGGGCCGCCATGATAGCGGCCCCGCAGGCGGGCGTCACGGCCACGCCACCGTTGCCGCTCAGTCGCTGAACGAGATGCTCGGCCCTGCTTCGGGCGAGTGCCCCTGCAGCGTGTCGGCGATCTGGCGTGCCATGTCGCGGAAGGTGGCGGTTACCTCTCCTCCGGCTCGGCAATTACCGTGGGCCTGCCGCCATCCGCCTGCTCGCGAATCGACAGCGCCAGCGGCAGCCTGCCCAGCACACGGGTATCGTATTCGCCGGCGATGCGCTCGCCGCCGCCCTCGCCAAAGATCGGCTCGGCGTGCCCGCAGTTGGAGCACACGTGCAGGCTCATGTTCTCCACCACGCCCAGCACCGGCACGTTGACCTTGCGGAACATCTCGATGCCCTTGCGCGCGTCGAGCAGGGCGATGTCCTGTGGGGTCGTGACGATGACCGCACCATCTACCGGCACCTTTTGCGCCAGGGTAAGCTGGATGTCCCCGGTGCCCGGCGGCATGTCGATGAACAGCACATCGAGATCCTGCCAGGCAGTCTGGGTCAGCAGCTGCTGAAAGGCTCCCGCCACCATCGGGCCGCGCCAGACCATGGGTTCGCGCGTGTCGACCATGAAGGCCATCGACATGGCCTGTACGCCATGAGTCTCCAGTGGCCGAAACTTGTTCTCGCCGGCCTGCTGAGGGCGCACGCCTTCCGGTACGCCCAGCATCTGGGCCTGGCTTGGGCCATGGATATCGGCATCCAGAATGCCGACGCGGTAGCCCTCGGCCACCATGGCCAGCGCCAGGTTCACGGTAACGGTGGACTTGCCGACACCACCCTTGCCGGATGCCACGGCCACGATATGCTTGACCCCTTCGATCACGACTGACTCCTTGGTTGCTACGTTGGCAACGTGCCTTGCAGGCGCGTACGTGCCTTGCTCTGGCGACAGTATAACGTGCCTGGCCCCTCGCCGAGGGCCCGATAGCCTTGGCCTGAAACGACGATGCGGCGAGCCGAAGCCCGCCGCATCGTGTTCCGCTGGACGAATCAACCGCGCTCGGCGGCTGCCTCGGTTTGTTGCTGCTGGGCCTGCGGCTCCTGCTCTTGCTGGCCCTGCTCGCCCTGCTGCTGGCCCTGCTCGCCCTGCTGCTGGCGCTGCTGCTGACCCTGCTCGCTCTGCTGCTGCAGGTTCTGCTGTGCCGGCAGCTCCAGCTCGGCCAACGCTTCACGCCACTGGGCCAACTGGGTCTCGAGCTGCTGCAGCTGCTGCTCGCGACGCTCGATCTGACGCTCGAGCTCCTCTAGCTGGCTGCGCCCCTCCTCGATCTCGCCGGCCAGCGACTCCTGTTCCTGACGGGTCTCCTCCAGCTCGCTCATGGCGGCGCTGCGCTCATCCCTAACGTTGCCCACCTCACGCTCAACCTCGGTGCGCCAGGCTTCCAGCGCCTCGATGTCATTTTCCATCGCCTGCAAGGTCTGCTCACGCTCATTGAGCGCCTCGCTCAGCGCATCGAAACGCTGCTGGGCCGCCTCGGTCTCCTGGCGCAACTCCTGCAGGCTCGACTCAGCCTGCTCACGCTGCTCTTCTGCTTCGCGGCGGGCGGCCTCGGCCTGCTGGCGCTCTTCCTCGACGGCCTGGCGAGCGGCTTCGGCTTCCTGACGCGCATCCTCGGCATCCTGGCGAGCCGTCTGGGCATCGCTGCGCGCTTGATCGACCGTTTCGTAGTCGCTGCGCAGCTGTGTAACCGTTTGCTCCATCTCGGTAATTTCAGCCTGACGCGACTCCACTTCAGCGTCGAGCTCACCGCGCTGCCCCTGCAGCTCTTCAAGCTGCTGCTGGGCCTGCTGCGCCTCGGCCTGCAGCTGCTCGAGCTGGGCGCGTGCAGCCTCCTGTTCTTCACGCATGGCGTCTTCTGCCGCCTGGCGCTGCTGCTCGAGGTCATCGAGACGGGCCTGCAGGGCAGCGATATCCTCGCCTGCCTGATCGCGCTCGCTCAGTTCCGCCACCAGGCGACGCTGCTCTGACTGCGCGGCGGCCAATTGCTCTTCGAGAACGGCACTGCGCTCACGCTGGTTGCTGGCACTGTTATGGGCAAAGATCGCCCAAAGAATGGCAAGAATCGCTACAGCCACCACCCCCATGACGCGCCTGTCCTTGTAGAGTGGGCTCTCGGTTGTCTCCGACATTGGGCAAGTCCCTCTTGCTGGTCGATATGAGCTTACCGCGCAGGGGCGGCAGCGCTGTTGTGTTCACAGTCAGCATACATAGCGAAGTGGCCGGGCGAAAGCTGCGGCAAGGCGCCTCCGGGGAGCGTGTGCCGGTCAGGGCGCGGCTTCGATGCGCCAGTTGGAGAGCCAGGGAGACCCCTTCACCTCGACATCCAGTTGGCGCAACCATTGGGCAACCACCAGATTCGATTGATGAAGCGCGGAGTAGTCCCGTGGGTAGGGCACGAAATACAGTCCGTAATCCTCGCTGAAGACAGGCTCCATGCGCGCCCGTGCGAAGTGCGTATCCAGGGACTGCTGCAGCGCTATGACAAGCTCGGCGTCGGCCTGCAGGGAATAGATCGTCTCGATGCCCTCGGGTGCCAGCCGATCAAGATGGGAATGGGGCGAGTCGATGTCACCGTGTAGGGTCCGTCCGATGCCGCTGCGGGTCGGCCAAAGCATGGCAGCAACCCCGCGCCACACGCCTTGCCTGCCTTCGACATACCACTTCCATTCGCCATAGCTGTACCGGGCCACCCCCTTCTCGATGAGGCATGACCAGGCTCGCATGGCGACCATGGTCCAACAGAAAGATCTCGACAGGCGCCTCGAGCGTATCCACGGGCGGCGGGGATACGCGCCCGGCACAGCCAACCAGCAGCAGCGTCAGCAGCAGCAGGAAGCGGAGATCATGGCCCATGGCAACCCCGTTCGTTCAGTTGTCAGAATGCCTCTTCCGGCACAAGATGGCAGTAGGAACCGGGTAACTGCAAGGCGACATCGGCACAAGGCACCGTGACCGGATGTGACCAAGGAGGACACAGCATGTCGAGCCCAAGCGTAAGCGCGTTGCATCGAATCCATTTGTCCCGGGCTCTGCTTCCCTGGCCCTGGCGGGCCTGCTCCTTGCGGGACTCGCGGTTACTACCGCTCCGGTGCATGCCGCCGAGCGCCTGAGCCACAGCATCCTGACCCGCACGAGCGAAGCGGCCGAACGCATCGAGCGCCTGCATACCCTGGTCGTGGCCGAACAGGGCGAGATCGTACTGGAGCGAACCTACAACGGCCCTCCCGCTACCCAGCCGGTCAATATCAAGTCCTTGTCCAAGACTGTACTGGCCGCCCTGACCGGAGCCGCCATCGCCGACGGGCTGATTACCGGCGTCGACCAGCCCGTCGTCGAGCTGCTTGGCCCCTTGGTACCCGATGATACCGATCCTCGCGTCGAAGAGATCACCGTAGGACACCTGCTGTCGCTCCAGGCCGGGTTGGAGCCCACCTCGGGGCGCCACTACGGGGGTGGGTGGCGAGCCGGAACTGGGTGGCCAATGCCCTCTCCCGCCCCTTCGTTGATCGGCCCGGGGGTGAGATGCTCTACTCCACCGGCAGCAGCCATATCCTTTCGGCAGCGCTGACCCAGGCCAGCGGCGAAAGCACCCTGGCCCTGGCCAGGCGCCTGCTGGGCGAGCCGCTCGGCATCACCCTTCCAGCCTGGCCTCGCGACCCACAGGGTATCTATTTCGGAGGCAACGACATGGCGCTCTCGCCTCATGCCTTGATCGCCCTTGGCGAGCTGTATCGGCACGATGGAAAGATCGGCGATACACGGGTGCTGCCCGAGGGTTGGGTGGAAGCTTCCTGGCAGCCTCGTGGCACGTCACGCTGGACGGGGGACCGCTATGGATACGGCTGGTTCATCACCACCCTGGAGGATACGCCGGTCTACTATGGGCGAGGCTTCGGCGGCCAGGGGCTCTATGTGATTCCCGCCCGTGCCTTGACCGTCGTGTTCACCGCCGACCCGCACCCCGACACCGCGGGCCAACGTTTCTCGCAGGAGCAGCTGCATCGCATCGTGAGCCTCCTGCTGCAAACCGAGACACAGAACGGAACATGACGGTGACCCGCTATCAGCCCCCTTGCCGATCACACGGCCAGTCAAAAGCATGGCCGGGCGGGATTACCGCACCGGCCATGAACTCCGGGTAGGGCAGTGTCGCTCCGTGTCAGCGCAGGCCCAGCATCGACAGGATGAACAGAACCACGACGATCAGGCCAATGATATAGATGATATTGCGCATTACAGCTCTCCTTGCTGTCCGGATGAACGGGGGCCGGCATGGCAAGCGCCACGCCTGCCGTCAGCCACCAGTGTAGCGAACCTTCAGCATCCATCCAGCGAAGCGGCTCGCTTGTGAGCCTCCGGGTTCGGTAATACCTTGTTCAGGAAAGGATTAAAGCCTGAGTTCCAATACGGATTCAAAATGGGCCAAAACGCATACAGGGAGTTACCGTCCGCATGACCCGATTCAGCGCGTTGCTGGTCCTGATGCCGCATGTGGCGCGCTTTCTCTGGCGCGTGCTGGCCGCCTTTCTGCGCAATCGGGGGCTGCTGCTGGCCGGTGGCGTCGGCTACAACATCCTGCTTTCCATCGTTCCGCTGTTCGCCCTGCTGACCGTGCTGTTGACCCAGGTGTTCAACGAGGCCCTGCTGCTCGAAGTGATCGGTGTGCAGGTGCAGCACCTCGCCCCAACCCATGCCGAAGTCTTGCTCGACGCGGTACGCGCCCTGCTCGACTCGCGAGACATGATCGGCCTGTTCGGCATCGTGGTGCTGCTGGTGTTCAGCTCCTTCGTGTTTCGCATGCTGGAAGACGCGCTGGCGATCATCTTCCATGCGCCGGAAGTGCCGCAAAAGCGCAGCCTGTGGGTGTCGGTGCTGCTGCCCTATCTGTTCATGCTGGTACTGGGTGCCGGCCTGCTGGCCCTTACCCTGCTGGCGAGCCTGGCCGCGGCCATCGATGCGCTGTGGCTGGCTATCGTCGGGCGCCACATGCCTTTCGCCGGTCTCTCCGACCCGCTGCTCAACCTGTTCAGCTTCATCGGCGTGTTCCTGCTCTTCAGCGCCATCTACAAGGTGCTGCCGGTGGTCAACATCGCACTCCGGCGGGCGGTGGTGGGCGGGTTCGTAGCCGCCCTGCTGTGGGAAGGGTACGCCTGCTGCTGATGTTCTATTTTGCCAACCTCTCGTTCGTCAACGTCGTCTACGGCTCGCTTGCCACGCTGATCGTAGTGCTGCTCACGCTGGAAATCGGTGCCGTGATCCTGCTGCTGGGCGCCCAGGTGATCGCCGAACTCGAGCACAACGCCAGGCGGGGCCTGCCGTGGTATGTCGACCCTCGACGCCAGCCGGTATCGCGGGTGGACTAACGGCTTACTGCCCCCACTGGCCGCTGCGCTTCATCACCCCCACTGGTGCTTGCGCCGCGCAAACCACTGCCACAGGCCGCGGCAGCGCCACAGCGTGTTGAGCTGGCGATAGCCGAAGTTCTCCAGCACGGCGACGAGAAACAGCCGCAGCATGTCCCGGCGCCTCTGGTAGACACGAAACGACAGGGTTTCCAGCAGCAGACCGTTGACCGACAGCAGGATGCCCATGCCGATAGCCACCAGCAGGAACACGGTCAGGGCCACCGGCGAGATGATTCCCATGGCGAATCCGCCGAACATGAAAGCGTAGCCGGCCAGTTCGACCAGCGGCCCCAGCCATTCGAACAGCGCCATGAACGGCCACGCCAGGCGCCCCGGCGCACCGCCCCGCCGGCCGAACGCCAGCCGCACATGACGGCTCAGGCTTTCCGCCAACCCGCGCTGCCAGCGGCTGCGCTGGCGACCCAGCGTCCCCAGATCCTCCGGCGCCTCGGTCCAGCAGATGGGATCGGGCAGGTAGCGAATGCGATAGGGAATCTTGCGCTCGCGGTGGTAGCGATGCAGGCGCACCACCAGCTCCATGTCCTCTCCCACCGTGGTGGTGCTGTAGCCGCCCACCTCGGCCACACGCTCACGGTCGAACAGGCCGAAGGCTCCGGAGATGATCAGCACCGCATTGAGCGGCGACCAGCCCAGCCTGCCGAACAGGAACGCCCTGAGGTACTCGACGATCTGGAAGCGTGCCAGCAGGCTATCCGGGATTCCCGCCTCGAGCAGAAAGCCACCGCGGACCGTCGAGCCGTTGGCAATGCGCACCGTCCCGCCCGCGGCCACGGTGCGCTCGTCCTCAAGAAACGGCTGGACCACACGCAGCAGGCTGTCGCGCTGCAGGATGGAGTCCGCATCCACGGCACAGAACAGTCCATGGCGGGCAGCATTGATCCCGGCATTCAGCGCATCGGCCTTGCCGCCGTTGGCCTTGTCGATCACCTTCAGGTTGGGGTAGCGACGGGAGCGGTAGATGCCCCGAACCTCCTGATGCGGCACGCTGCGTCGCAGCGGCTCAGGATATGGCTCAAGCTCGAAGGCCTCGACCAGCACCGCCAGGGTCTCATCCTTGGAACCATCGTTGATCACTACGAGCTCGAACTCGGGGTACTGCAGCTGCAGCAGCGAGAGCAGCGAGGTGCGTATGGTGGCCGCCTCGTTGTAGGCAGGCACCAGTATCGACACGGCGGGCTCGAGCCCCAGATAGGGCGCCAGCTCCCCCAGTTCAGCGCGCTGGCGCATATAGCGCCGCAGGCTCACCATCGAGAGCAGATTGAGCGCCAGATAACCGCCGTTGAGCAAAATGAAATAACCAATGAAACCGACCTGCCCCCACCACACCCAATCGATGCCCATGCGCTCTCCTCAACGACGCCGCTCGGCAATGGCTCGCCTCAGGGCATCCTGCCCATAGCGATCCGTCACGTCTTGCAGCCAGGCCTCAATGTCGGCGTCAGCCATACCAGGCAGCTCGACCAGGGCATCAGCGGCAGCCTGACGCACCCACCAGCTGGCGTCGGCCAACCGCTCGAGGAGAAAAGGAACCTCATCCGGCCCCGCTTGGCGACGCAGCGCCTGAACCGCCGCCAAGCGGACCTGAGGGAGCTGGCCTCCAACCAGCGCAGGAGTAGCGCCCTGTCACGCGGATCACGGCGCTTCCCCAGACAGCTCAAGGCGGCACAGAGGGAAACCTCCCTTCCTTCCTGTGTACTGAAGCCCTCGGCAAGCAGGCGACTGGCCCAGGGGGCCACACGATTAGGCTCCGCCCAGACCAGCAGCGATGTCAGACGTAGCGGTGGATCTTCTCCTTCGACGAGTTGCGATAGCAGAGGGCCGCTGACTGACGCCGGGCCAGCCTGACGACACAGCGCCTCGAGACGTGGTAGAGCCCAGTCGTGGCGCAGCTCTACCAGCGGGATGATGCGCTGCATAGCGCGGTCAGAATCCATCGCCACCAGGGTTTGCGCCGCGGTCAGCGCCACCACCGGGTTGCTGTCGTCCACCAGCGGCGTCACCTCCGCCCAGTAGCGCGTATCAGCCAGGTATTGCAGACAGCTTAGCGAGAGCAGCCGCCGATGGACGCCACGTCCACGCAGCAGCCTCACCACGCGACTGCTCATGCCGATGCCTTCGAAGAGCGCATTGAGGCGCTGCTGCGACGGCCCACGTACCTGGCGTCGCAGCCGCAGCCACAGCAACATGAACCAGATCTCCTGCTGCCTGCCGCGTGGCGGCCAGGGCAGCGCATCGCCATGCGCCATGCTCCATGCAGCGAGACGCGGCCGCCACTGCTCGGTGAACGCCTGGCGGCGACGCTCGCGCCGGCTGGCCAGCTCGGTCAGCACCAGCACCTGCAGCATGACCGCCAGGGTCAATGCGGCCAGCGCCATGGCGCTGTAGACGGCAAAACGCAGCACCGGGTCCTCGGGCGGCGTGGTCAAGACTTGAACTGCCTGGTACAGCAACTGCGGCAGCGCCGCCAGCTCAGAAGGCATATCTCACACCCAGCTGAACGCCGAAGCGGTCGTAGAGATCACCCTGACGGATCGCCCCGAGCTCCCAGCTCAGCGCCCAATTCTCTTCGAACCAGTGGCGACCAAGCAGCGCCGCGGAGGCCACATCCGTGGTCGCCACCTCACCGCCGGGCAGTCCCTCTTCCTCACGACCCAGGGCGCCGCGCACCCCCACCGAACTGCGTTCGCCGTAGTAGTAATCCAGCGCAACCGCATGCCCTACCGGGGTGCCGGCCACATCCACGTCACTGACATTGAGGGTGTAGGCACCGCGCCAGTTGCCCCAGTAGCGCTCCATGCCCAGGGCCAGCCTGTCGACCTGGGAGCCCGCGTAGCGGGTGCGCCGCAGGCTGGCACTGCCCACGTAGCCTCCCCAGCACGCGCTGAACGCGCAGGTCGGCATGCCATCGGGCAAGAAAATCGGCCGAAAACGTGCGCCCCACCTCGGGCTGCACGACCCAGGCCTCGCCCAAGGGCACGGCAGCCCCCGCTAGCAGTGCTTCATCCCACGTGCCATAGCGACGCTCCCGGTGCAGTGCCCCGTACCAGGTCGGTTCGCCCCGCTGGGTCGACTGCACATCGAGCCGCTGGGTCAGCCAGTCGTCGAAACCGCTGTCCAGCGCATCGTAGCGCAGCGAAGCTTCCACTTCGGTGCGCCGCTCCTGAGCCTGTGCAGCGCTGGAGAGCGTCGACACGAGCAGCAGCGCCCCGATCAGCCCCCACGACAGCAGATCGGGCATCCACCCTACCTTGCATCAACGCCTCCTCATGAAACGACGCAGCCGAGCCAGCAGCTCCTCCGGCTGGAACGGCTTGGTCACGTAATCATCGGCACCGAGCTCCAGGGCCCGTACCACGTCAGTCTCACGCGCCTTGGCGGTGAGCATGATAACGGGCACGTCCTGCCAGGCCGGCAGTCGGCGCAGGTGCTCCAGTACTTCAAGGCCGTCATGGTAGGGCAGCATGATGTCGAGCAGCGCCAAATCGACCGGGGGTGTCGGAGAGGAGTTCGATCGCCTGACGACCGTCTGGCGCGTGCTCCACCACGAATCCCTGGCGCTCGAGCAGAAAGCGAATCAGAAAGGCAACATCCTCCTCGTCCTCCGCCAACAGGATTCGAGGCTTGTGGTCGCTCGTGGTCATCATGTCGATTCCTTAGCTTGTTTTGTGTATCGACCGTCCTTAGGCAAGGCAGGAAAGCGCACCTGGAACTCCGTACCGGCCTTGGGCACCGAGGTAAACCCGATCTCACCGCCCATGGCATGGACCAGGCCTCGAGTGATCGCCAAGCCGAGTCCAGTGCCGCCGCTGCGTCTGCGATCTGAGCTATCCGCCTGGGCGAAACGCTCGAACACGCGCGGTTGAAACTCCAGCGGAATTCCATCGCCGCTGTCAGACACCGCCACCTCCCACCAGTCGGCCCCCGCATGTTTCACCAACCTGACGATAATGGTCACGGTGGCGCCTGCCGGAGAGTGCTTGCAGGCATTGGAAATCAGATTGGCAAGCACCTGGGAAAAACGATGCGGATCCAGCTCGAGCTCAGCTTGGGTTACGACAAATTCATGCTGCAGCTTGACGCCAAAGCTCTCGGCATACGGCGTGTTGTCGACCAACGCCTGTTCGACCAGTGCCAGCAGATCAACCTGCTGCAGGTGAACCTTCAGCTGACCTGCTTCAAGCTTTTCGATATCGAGTATGTCATCAATCAGACGCACCAAACGCTGACCATTCTTATCGGCCACCTGTACTAACAGCCTAGCCCGGATGTTGCACCGGGTCAGTCAGAAGTCCCCAGATGCCAGGCTCGGTGGGGATAAAAGGGATCTGGGGTGGAGTTTGGCTGCTTTTTGATCAAGTTCCTGTGCTCAGGGCGCACCTCCCCCACCCCCATGTCTTTTCTGTGCCGGGGACAGCACGCCGCGACGCTATCCCGGCACCAGCTTGCTGGCCAACATCAGGAAGAGGTCCTGCTCCGGATACTGGCTGTTCAACATCAGCCGAATGGTCCGTGTGTTGCGAGTGATGACGGCGCCGATCTTCAGCAGCTTCAGGCGGATGGTGTTGACCTGGGCTTGGGCGAAGGCGGTGCGCTTAAGGTAAATCCGACGCAGCCGCTCCAGGAGCAGGTAGGCCAGCCCCGAGAGCAGCAGTCGGTACTGATTGGACCACCATTGGTGGCAGCTGGTGCGGTCTGAGAACAGGAGCTGCTGCTCCTTGATGCGGTTCTCCATCTCGCCTCGGGCGCAGTAGCGGTGGTCGTAGAGCCACTCTGCGCTGCAGCCGCGCAGGTTGGTCACCACGTAGCGGGTGTTGAAGCCACGCCAACTGGTCTCGGATTTGACGACCACCTTTCGTCGGCGCTTCTTCCAGCTCTTGGCGGCGTACTCGATGAAGCCGAAGACTCGCTGCTTCTCACGGGTCTTCTCGAAGCGGATAGCTGACTCGTAGTCGATATCCAGGGCTAGCTTGGCCAGCCGCGGGTTGCCGGCGAGGCCGACGATGTAGTCGACACCGTGGCGCTCGCACCAACTGAGGATCAGCGGGCGGCAGAAGCCGCTGTCGCCGCGGAATACGACCTTTACCTCAGGCCACGCCTGGCGCAGCCGCCGAACCAGCAGGGCAAGAATGGCGCCGGCGTGGTGGGCGGCATCTCGGTAGGCCGGGCGAAGGTAGCTGACCAGCAGCTGATCGCCACAGAACACGAACAGCGGCAGAAAGATGTAGTGGTTGTAGTAGCCGTTGAAGTGCCGCCCGAGCTGCTGGCCGTGCACCCGGTCGTCGGTGGCATCGAAGTCGAGGTAGAGCGGCTTCTTGGGTGGCCGCCGGAACGAGCGGATGAACTGCTCGATCATTTCCTCGTGGATGGTGACCGCCCAGTCCCGATCGGCTTGCTGCTCGAAGCGACACAGCGTGGACTGGCTGGCCAGCACGCCGTCGGTATCGACGGCGGTCTGCAGGGCGATGTCGTGACGCAGCGCCTGGTGGTCGTTGAGATCCTCGTAGCCCAGCGCCAGGCCAAACACGCGCTGCCGAACCAGGGTTTCGGTGCGATGCAGGCAGCGTTGAGGATCGCGGTCATCACTCAGCCGGCGAGCGATAGCGCGGGTCAGGCCCATCTCGCGGTCGAGCTGCCGCAGCAGCAGGATGCCACCGTCAGAGGTGACCTCGCCGCCATCGAAGCTGGCGGTGATCTGACGGCCTTTGCAGCGTGGAAAGGTGGCGGTGGGCGTGGTACATTTTGTCATGGCGGCTGTGTCGGCTAATTCTTGGTTAGGCTCTTGAATTATAACCGATTTTCAGCCGCTTTTTCATGCCTGGTGCAATATTCGGGCTAGCATCGTCAGTCAACTCACCTGCGTAACCCTGCTGCAGCATGCTCAATGCCCCTTTCACCGCCGTGAGCGGGTGCGCAGCTCATGGCTGACGGTAGCGATGAATTCTGCCTTCATGCGCTCCATCTCCCGACGCTGAGTGATGTTGCGAGCGATCACAAGATGCTCATCGTCCCAGGTAGGAAGCATGCGTACTTCAAACTCGGCATCGTAGGGGTCATGCCAGACGAAACTATGCAGCAGCTCTTCGGTACCGCTGCTCTCCAGATGCTCGTGTAATTCACGCACGAAAGCTTCCGAAACTGGCATATCCCCCACCAGTCGCAGGACACGCCTATCATGATCGATCACATAGAGGTCATCAGGCATGGCGTGTAGAAGAGCATGGAGCCTTGCCTCGCGATGCTCGGCACGTTCGAGCAACAGGCGTCGAATGGTGAGCACGCGATTCAGGGCACCAAAGGCCGCCAAAAAGAGGATCACCACGAACACGATCCCGATGATGCCCACCGTTCTTGCCCGAGCAGCCTGCTCAGCGGCACGCGCACTCTGTACGGCCAGCCGCTCACGCTCGTCCCGTTTGAGGGGGTCGAGGATGCCGTGAATTTGCGCCATGGTCTGACGCCCTCCGGCAGCCAGAAGCCGCAATGCGGCCGCTTCCAACCCGTCGCTCCCACGCACGGCAATGTTGTTCTCGGCAATACTCACCCGGCGCTCGATCAATGCCGCAAGCTGGGCCAACCGATCATTCGATAGGCGCTGTTTCGCTTCCAGCCGTTCGAGTAGCAAGCTGCGCTCGGCGTCGAGCCGCTGCCGAGCGCTCTGGTAAGGCACCAGATAGTCGCTGCGCCCAGTAATGACGAAACCCCGCTCGCCAGTTTCCACTTCGAGCAGGGAGACTTGGAGATCCTGGATGGCCGTGATCAGCGCGAGGCCTTCATCGACCGCTTCATGGGTGACAAGCAGGGCTTGCTGAGCCCTTCCTGCCTGTAGCGCAAGAACGATCAGCAGCATGAAGGCAAACAGCGAGGCAAGGCGATGCAGAGCAACGGCAGAAAGTCGATTCACCACCCGGCTCACCTCGTAGATCGCTGGCGATCCTTGCGCAGTCGGCTCAGCAGATGGAACAGCGACTTGCCGCTGAGCATGCCGAATAGATAGATACCCAGCAGCAGAAGCGCCAGCGGAATGCGGGCACTCCACGTCAGGAAACGCACTTCGACCAGCACGATGTTCTGCACGAAAAGAATCACAACCAGCAGCGTGACGACGATCTTGAGCGCCAACCAAAGCGTATCCATACGCCTCTCCTAGCTATTTTCTTTTCAAGCTGCGCGGTTGAGCCTTCCATGTCAACTTTTTGATATAGCGCCGCCCCCGGCATGAGCCCAGGGCGGCGCTGACGACCGAGTATCAGCCGAAGGCGAACAGCGCCCCTGCAGCGGCGATCGCAACGCCCAGCGCCCGCAGGATACGGTTCTCACGCGCCATCAGGCACGCCCCCGCCGCACGCCCTGCGTAGGTGATGGCCAGCGTCGCCAGGGTGAAGCCGGCCAGATAGGCCAGCATGGAGGCACCGTGGGGCATCTCGCTGCCATGGGCATGGCCGTGGAACAGCATGAACAGCACGACCACACCCGCCCCCACCAGCGTGGGTACCTTGACCAGCGCCGCGATCAGCACCCCTGCCAGCAATACCGACATGGCGATGCCGAACTCCACGCCCGGCAATACCATGCCGGCCCAGGCCAGCCCTGCTCCCAACAACATCCCGCCCGCGGCCAGAGCCGGCGCAGCAAGGCTGAAGGCGCGGCTCTGACGCAGGCTCCACAGCCCCACCGCCAGCATCGCCAGCAGGTGGTCGAGCCCCAGCAACGGGTGGGCCAGGCCGGCGGCAAAACCACCGCCGTGGACATGGTCGTGCCCCGGGTGGGCCACGGCCAGCCCGGCGAGGAGGAGGAGCATCGGTGCCGCGAGCAGAGCCAGCTGCGTGGATGATGAACAGGTCGTTTTCATGATGGCGATCTCCTGGCCGAAGGTAGTCGAATGGTCGTCAGGCACTGGCCGGCTGGGCCTGGGGCCGGCGCTCCGGCAGCATGCCGCGGTCGAGAATGAAACGGATGATCTCCTCGAGGCCGATGCCGTCGTAGAGATTGGTGAAGACGAACGGGCGTTCGCCGCGCATCTTCTTCGAATCGCGCTCCATCACCTCGAGCGAGGCGTGAACCTGCTCGGCGATGTCGATCTTGTTGATGATCAGCAGATCCGACTTGGTGATACCGGGGCCGCCCTTGCGCGGGATCTTGTCGCCGGCGGAGACGTCGATCACGTAGAGGGTCAGGTCGGAAAGCTCGGGACTGAAGGTGGCCGAGAGGTTGTCGCCACCGGACTCCACCAGTACCAGCTCCAGGCCTGGATGCCGCTCCTGCAGTTCGTCGATGGCGGCGAGGTTCATCGAGGCATCCTCGCGAATCGCCGTGTGCGGGCAGCCGCCGGTTTCCACACCGAGGATGCGGTCGGCCGGCAGCGCCTCGTGGCGCAGCAGGAAGTCGGCATCCTCGCGGGTGTAGATGTCGTTGGTCACCACGGCGATGTCGTAGTGGTCGCGCAGCGCCAGGCACAGCTGCTTGAGCAGGGCCGTCTTGCCGGACCCCACCGGGCCACCGACGCCGACGCGTAGGCAATGTGTCATGTCGTTACTCCTTGTTCATTCTTGAATGCAGCGTGCCTGGACATGGGAACACGCCGACTCACCACACCACGCGACCGAAACCCTGGCCCGACGGCCGGTCTCAGCGGTCGGAAAGACGGCACATCCCTGTGCCGGCTTTCCTCGATCTTCATCCATGAAGATCGACCGCTTCGCTTCGGCCGTCATGCCAGCGGCCGCGCGAGGTGGATTCGCCAGCGCTCCCCATGTCCCCAGTGCGTCATGTACCAATTCACCTGACGCCACGGTTCATCACAATCAACTCCGAAAAAGCCTCGAGTACTGCGTTTCGTGCAACGCGCTGGCCAGCGCCAGGCCGGGCAGCGCAGGGCCGAGCGCGTCGTCACCGAGCGCGAGGGCTTCATCCACCGCGGCGACCAACGCCGGGCGCAACCGCTCGACCAGGCGCTGAGCGGCGGTATGCCCCAGCGGCAACGCCTTGCAGGCCACCGCCAACTGGTTCTCGAGCCAAGCCCAGGCAAAGCCGAGCATGGCCTGGCGCGGTGCCACCCCGCGCACCTGGGCGGTCCAGGCAAACACCGTCACGTAGCCTGCCCCTGCGGTCAGCGCGGGAGTCCCATTCGGCAACTCAGCGGGCAGCAGCCCCAGGCTGCCCAGCAGCCGCGCCAGCGAGGCGCCCAGGCGCGAATCCTCCGCGGCAAGTTCGGCGGTTTCGCGGTTGGCGGCAAGCCAGCCATCCCACTGTGCAATCGCCTCGGCATCCTCATCCGCCCAGGCCTGCTGCAGGCGCGCCAGCACCGGCAGCTCGCAGCGGGTCAGACCGTCGTCGAGCACGCCGGCCAGCCAGTCGCCGAGGCTCGCCTCGTCCTTTACCCAGCCCAGCTCGAAGGCGCTCTCGAGGCCCTGGGAGAAGGCAAAGGCCCCGATCGGCAGCGCCGGGCTGACCAACTGCAACAGCCCCAGCAGCGCCAGGTCGTCGCTCTGGGCCGTGACATTCACGGGGGCCGCCTCACGGGGCATGGTGATGCCCATGACCGTGGTTGTGGCTATGTTCATGGTCGTGGCTGTGATCATGAGCGTGGTCGTGGTCATGACCATGAGTATGTGAATGACCAAGCTGGTTGTAGGCGCCCGGCTCGGGGTCGAAAGGCGCCTCGTGCCGCTCCAGACTCGCCCCCAGCAGCTCGGCCAGCTCCTCCAGCACGTGATCCGGCGGGAAGCGTACGTAACCACCCCGCCAGTCCTCGCCCAGCGCCAGTTGCACGTGGCGATTGCCCAGGTGGTAGGCGAGCCGCGCCAGGGGCAAGCCCGCTTCGACCCGGGCGGTCACCACCGGCTCGTCGGCAGCCCTGACCCGCACGATCTCGCCGCTCTCGGCGCGCAGCCCCTCGCCATGGCGCAACACCGGGCCACGGTCGAGAAACAGCCCCAGATCGCGACCGGAGTCGCTGACCGCCTTGAGCCGACCGCGAATGCGCAGCTCATAGGGCAGCGTGAGGGTGTCGCTGGCCTGGCGCCCCTCAATGGGTCCCAGGCGTTCGATCAGTTTCAGCATTGCGATTGCCTCGTTGAATTCAGGCCCTGGGCCATGCCGGTGACAGGCCGCACCCCGCCGAACCACCTCGCGCGACCGCTGGCAGTCCGGGCGAGACGATGCGGGCGATCTTCATGGATGAAGATCGAGGAAAGCCGGTACAGGGAGGTGCCGTCTTTCCGACCGCAGGAGTCCGACCGGAATGCCAGGGTTTCGGGCGCGTGGCGTGGTGAGTGCGGGGTTGCGAGCATGGCACTATCCTCGAAGGCTTCAGAACAGGTGGTAGCGCTGCGCCAAGGGCAGCTCGGTAGCCGGCTCGCAGGTCAGCAGCTCGCCGTCACAGCGCACCTCATAGGTCTGCGGATCGACGCTGAGCTCGGGGCAGGCGTCGTTGAGCTTCATGTCGCTCTTGCGCACCCCGCGCACGTTCTTGCACGCCACCAGTGGGCTCGCGAGCCCCAGCCGCTCGCCGACGCCGGCGTCCAGCGCCGCCTGGCTGACGAAGCTCACGCGGCTCTTGCTCGCCGCGCGGCCGAAGGCACCGAACATGGGACGGTAGTGCACCGGCTGCGGCGTGGGGATCGAGGCGTTGGGGTCGCCCATCGGCGCCGCCGCGATCATGCCGGCCTTGAGGATCAGCGCCGGCTTGACGCCGAAGAAGGCGGGGCTCCACAGCACCAGGTCGGCCAGCTTGCCGACCTCGATGGAGCCCACCTCATGACCGATGCCATGGGTGATCGCCGGGTTGATGGTGTACTTGGCCACGTAGCGCCGGGCGCGGAAGTTGTCGGCGCCCAGCGCCTCGTCCTCCGGCAGCAGACCGCGCTGCACCTTCATCTTGTGCGCGGTCTGCCAGGTGCGACACACCACCTCCCCCACCCGCCCCATGGCCTGGGAGTCCGAGGCAATCATCGAGATCACCCCCATGTCCTGCAGGATGTCCTCGGCGGCGATGGTCTCGCGGCGAATGCGCGAATCGGCAAAGGCCACGTCCTCGGGAATGTTCGGGTCGAGGTGGTGGCACACCATCAGCATGTCGAGATGCTCGTCGATGGTGTTGATCGTGTAGGGTCGCGTCGGGTTGGTCGACGATGGCAGCACGTAGGGCTTGGAACAGGCGATGAGAATATCCGGCGCGTGACCGCCACCGGCGCCCTCGGTGTGGTAGGTGTGGATGCCACGCTCCTTGAAGGCAGCCAGGGTGTCTTCGACGAAGCCCGACTCGTTGAGCGTGTCGGTATGGATGGCGATCTGCACGTCGTAGCGCTCGGCCACGCTCAGGCAGGTGTCGATGGAGGCCGGCGTGGTGCCCCAGTCCTCGTGCAGCTTGAGGCCGATGACGCCCGCCTCGATCTGCGCCTCAAGCGCCTCCGGCAGGCTGGCGTTGCCCTTGCCGAGCAGGCCGATGTTCATCGGCAGCTCGTCTACCGCCTGCAGCATTCTGCCGATGTGCCAGGCGCCCGGCGTGCAGGTGGTGGCGTTGCTGCCGGTGGCAGGCCCGGTGCCGCCGCCGAGCATGGTGGTGATGCCGCTCATCAGCGCCTCCTCCACCTGCTGGGGGCAGATGAAGTGGATGTGGGCGTCGATGCCGCCGGCGGTGAGGATCTTGCCCTCGCCGGCGATGATCTCGGTGCCGGGGCCGATGACGATCTCCACGTCGGGCTGGGTGTCCGGGTTGCCCGCCTTGCCGATGGCCGCGATGCGGCCCGCCTGGATGCCGACATCGGCCTTGACGATGCCCCACCAATCGAGAATCAGGGCGTTGGTGATCACCGTGTCCATCACCGTGGCGTCGGCGCGCTGGCTCTGACCCATGCCGTCGCGGATCACCTTGCCGCCGCCGAACTTCACCTCTTCGCCGTAGTGGGTGGCGTCTCGCTCCACCTCGATCCACAGCTCGGTGTCGCCCAGGCGCACCCGGTCGCCCACGGTGGGGCCGTACATGTCGGCATAGGCCTGCCGGCCGATCTTGTTAGGCGTGCTCATGACGGGTCTCCATTCGCTGCGTCGCCGGATGACGATTTGCGCGCGGGGGCGGGCGCGATAGAGAGCGGGCCCATCACCTCACCGCGGAAGCCGTAGATGTGCCGGCTGCCGGCAAAGGGGATCAGCGTGACGTCACGGGTCTGGCCCGGCTCGAAGCGAATCGCCGTTCCCGCCGCCACGTCCAGGCGAAAGCCGCGCGCCTTGGCACGGTCGAAGACCAGCGCCGGGTTGGTTTCGGCGAAGTGATAATGGGAGCCGACCTGGATCGGCCGGTCGCCGGTATTGGCCACCTCCAGCGTGATCCGCTCGCGCCCCGCGCAGAGCTCGATCTCGCCGCCCTTCAGCTGATACTCACCAGGAATCATGGATGGCTCCTTACACAATGGGTGAGTGGACAGTCACTGGTTTGGTGCCGTCGGGAAAGGTGGCCTCGACCTGCACTTCGTGCACCATCTCGGCGACCCCTCCATCACATCGTCGCGGCCGAGGATCTCGCGACCGTAGCTCATCAGCTCGGCCACGCTGCGCCCGTCGCGCGCACCTTCCATGATCTCGAAGCTGATCAGCGCCACGGCCTCGGGATAGTTGAGCTTGAGGCCGCGGGCCCGGCGTCGTTCGGCCAGCTGGGCGGCGGAGAACAGCAGCAGCTTGTCCTTGTCTCTCGGGGTCAGTTCCATGCGTCTCTCCTGGTGAGTCAGGTGAACCAGATACGGGGCGGATGAGCGGGCACACCGATGAGCAGCGGCCTCAGGCAGGCCCAGGCCTGCCGGCAGATCTCCCAGGCTTCGTTGCGTTCATGGCCGAGGTAGCGCAGCAGCAGTACGCCGTGGCGCACGGTCACCGCCCAGCGCGGGCTCGCCGCGAGCGCCTCACGCAGTGCCTCGATGGCGGCGGTTTCGTCACTGAGACCCAGGGCCCATAAAGTGGCCTGTACGCTGGCGCCGCCCTGCCCCCAGCGACCGGTGAAGCGCGGGTGAGCCGGATCGAGCGGTTGGCGCTCCAGCCACAGTGGCTTGCCGTCGCGATACAGCCGGAAGCGCTGATCGATGCGTCCCGACACATAAGGCAGTCGGCTCGCCGGCCGGCCCAGCGCCAGTACTTCCCAGCCCAGGCAACGCGCCCCCGCATCGAGTTCGATGAGCGTCTCCTGCACGCCCCGCGAGCCATCGAAGGCGATGGTCTCCTGGGGCAGCCATTCGAGAATGCCGTGCTGCGATACCCTAAGACTGGTGCGCTGTTCCCAGCGCCACGCCGTGGCTGTCGGCCCGGTAGAGCTTGTTGGCGGCAGGCGTGGTCAGCAGCGCATGTGCTTGCGGCTCGACCCGCGCTGAAATGCTCAAGGCATCGCCGCTGACCAACCCGCCGGGTGGATGCAGCAAGTAGACGTGGCAGGCGCCATCTCGCCCTTCCGGGTAGAAAGGCCGCTGCACTCGTAGCGGGCCGCGGTGGCGCGCCTCGACCATACGCGTGCGCCCATCGCGGCAGTCGAAGCCGAGCGTCAGCGACGCCGCCCAGTGACGCTCGGCATCGAAGCGATGGCCGGAGTGCGGCGCTGGCTTGGCGAAAGCGGAGGTGGCGAAAGCGGTCATTGGCGGCTCGTTCAGCGTATCTGCCCAGAAGTAGCAAGGCCCGTACCACAGCCTGAGCACTCTCTTTAAATTGTTTATTATCAAAAGCTTGAACAACACCCACCCAAGACCCGAGACACATTCTTGCCACATCGAGGTGCAGCTGCCGGCGCTCATTTGCATCACGCCGGTGCAGCTGCCCGAACAGTCGAACCACGATGGTGCATGAGCAACAGCACAGCGAGCGGTTCGAGCGCAGCAGGCCGCAGGGCAGCCGAATAAGGGGAAAAACCGTGGAAGCGCCGACGGCCGCAATGGCTTCGCCGCAGGGCTGCGCTAGAGTGACAGCGCATTTTCGAATGTACTGTTCACCTAACCGAAAGGAGAATTCGTGATGTTCAAGACGACGATTGCCGCTGCCGCCCTGGGTCTTGGCATGAGCGCACTGGCCAGCGCCGCCCCAGTCACTCACCTGGGTGGCGACATCACCGAGGAGCAGGTGCTTGCAGCCCAGCAGGCTTGGGGCGACGCCCTGGTCGCGATCTCGAGCACCTACGAGGAAGAAGGCATCGATGCCGCCACCGCCCTTGCCCGCGACATCATCGACAGCGCGTACGGCTATGCAATGGGGCCAGTGCTGTTCAAGCCCACCCTGGCCGAGGCCCCGCATACCTTCCGCACCACTCCCGAGGGCGCGCTGGCCTACTTCGTCGGGCACGACGAGGACTTCCCCGCCGACAGCGGCTTCGCACTGAAGGGCTGGCAGGAGGTCGAGATCGACAACGCCGCCATCTTCATCAGCGGTGACGTTGCCATGACCCTGGGCACCGTCTCGATTCTCGATGCCGACGGCAACACCACCACCGTCGACAAGACCTGGGGCTACCACCTGGACGACGAGGGAGAGCTGCGCATCGTGCTGCACCACTCCTCGCTCCCCTTCAGCCACTGACCAGGGCGCGCCGGCGCCAGCACCGCAGGGCACGCTCCTGCGGTGCTATACCGTCAGGTGCTCCTTGATCAGCCCATCGGTGAGCTCGCCGATCTCGCCCCTGGCCACCGGCCTGCCGCGATCCATGATCACGAAGCGGTCGGCATACTTCCTTGCGAAGGGCAGCTTCTGCTCCACCAGCAGCACGGTGAGGCCGTCTTCCGCGATCAGCTTGCGAATCACCTCGCCGATCAGGGTCACGATATTGGGCTGGATGCCCTCGCCCGGCTCGTCGAGGATCAGCAGGCGCGGTTCGATCACCAGCGCCCGGCCGATGGCCAGCTGCTGCTGCTGCCCGCCGGAGAGGTCGCCGCCGCGGCGATGCTTCATCTCCTTGAGCACCGGAAAGAGCTCGTAGATGCGCTCCGGGATGCTGCGCCTGCCGTCGCCCCGTGCCGCCAGGCCGGTGCGCAGGTTCTCCTCCACCGTGAGCAGCGGAAAGATCTGCCGCCCCTGCGGCACGTAGCCGATGCCCAGGCGCGAGCGATCCTCCACCCGCCGCCTGGTCAGCTCCACGTCGTCGGCGTAGCGGATGCTGCCGGAAGAGACCTTCACCTCGCCCATGACGGCCTTCATCAGGGTGGTCTTGCCCACCCCGTTGCGGCCCATCACGCAAGTGCACTGCCCCGCCGGCACGGCCAGGTCGAGATCCCACAGCGTGTGGCTCTCGCCATAGAACTGGTTGAGCTTGTCGATCGCCAGCATCAGAGCGTCTCCTCTTCGGCTTCGGCACCCAGGTAGACTTCGATCACCCGTGGGTCGCTGGCGACCTGATCCATGCTGCCCTCCGCCAGTACGCTGCCCTGATGCAGCACCGTTACCTTGCGCGCAATCGAGCGCACGAAGCCCATGTCGTGCTCCACCACGACAACGGATTGCTTGCCGGCAAGCCCAGTGAGCAGTTCGGCGGTACGCTCCATCTCCTGCTCGGTCATGCCCGCCACCGGCTCGTCCACCAGCAGCAGGCGCGGGCGCTGCATCAGCAGCATGCCGATCTCCAGCCATTGCTTCTGGCCGTGGGAGAGAATCCCCGCCTGGCGCTCGCGCAGCGCCAACAGCCCGATGGTCGCCAGCACTTCGTCGATGCGGTCGCGTATCTCGCCGCTCATTCGCGCGGTGAGTGTGGGCAGGATGCGCTTGTCGGCGGCCATGGCCAGCTCCAGGTTGTCGAATACGCTGAGCGCCTCGAACACCGTGGGCTTCTGGAACTTGCGCCCGATACCGAGGCTGGCGATCTCTGGCTCGTTCATGGTCAGCAGGTCATGGCGGCTGCCGAACCACACCGAACCGGTATCCGGCCGGGTCTTGCCGGTGATGATGTCCATCATGGTGGTCTTGCCGGCACCGTTGGGCCCGATGATGCAGCGCAGCTCGCCGTCGTCGATGGTCAGGTTCAGGTCGTTGATCGCCTTGAAGCCGTCGAAGCTGACCGTCACGTCCTCCAGGTAGAGGATCGGCCCGTGGCGCACGTCGACAGGCGACGCCGCCGGCACCAGGAAATCGAATACCCGGTCGCGGTCGGCCAGGGAACGCAGGATGCTCATGCCGTCGCCTCCTTGCCCGTGGGTGATGCGTCATCGTGTTGGCGGCGGCGTAGCCTGAGCGCCAGCAGCCCCGCCACGCCCCTGGGCAGGAATACCGTGACCAGCACGAACAGCCCGCCCAGGGCGAACAGCCAGGCGTCCGGCATCGCCCCGGTGAACACCGTCTTGGCGTAGTTGACCAGGATCGCCCCGATCACCGCGCCGTAGAGCGTGGCACGACCGCCCAGCGCCACCCACAGCACGATCTCGATGGAGAACAGCGGCGAGAACTCGCTGGGGTTGATGATGCCGACCTGGGGCACGTAGAGCGCCCCGGCCAGGCCCGCCAGCATGGCCGAGACCGTGAACACGAACAGCTGGAAGCGCTCGACCCGGTAGCCGAGGAAGCGCGTGCGCGCCTCGGCGTCGCGGGTGGCCACGCACACCCGGCCCAGCTTGCTGGTGACGATCGCCCGGCACAGCACGTAGCCCAGCGCCAGCGCCACGCCGGTGGCCAGGAACAGCCCCAGCCGGGTATCGCTGCTGCGCAGGTTGAAGCCGAGGATCTCGCGGAAATCGGTCAGCCCGTTGTTGCCGCCGAAGCCCATCTCGTTACGGAAAAAGGCCAGCATCAGGGCGAAGGTGAGCGCCTGGGTGATGATCGACAGATAGACCCCGGTGACCCGCGAGCGAAACGCCAGGAAGCCGAACACCAGCGCCAGCGCCCCCGGCACCAGCAGCACCATCAGAAAGGCGAACCAGGCCATGTCGAAGCCGTACCAGTACCACGGCAGGCTGTCCCAGTTGAGGAACACCATGAAATCGGGCAGCACCGGGTGGCCGTAGACGCCGCGGTCGCCGATCTGGCGCATCAGGTACATGCCCATGGCGTAGCCGCCCAGGGCGAAGAAAGCGCCGTGCCCGAGGCTGAGGATACCGAGATAGCCCCACACCAGATCCACCGCCACCGCCAGCAGCGCATAGCTCAGATACTTGCCGAACAAGTTAACGGTATAAGCACTGACGTAGAGCGGATGGCCTGGCGGCAGCGCCACGTGCAGCACGGTCACCAGCGTCATCGCCGCCAGCAGCACGGCGAGAAAGATCAGCGTTGAACGCTCGCCGAACGGCCGCAGCAGCCAGAATCGTTGTGCTTGCATGAATCAGCCCTCCGCCGCCCGGCCCTTCTGCGGGAAGAGTCCCCGGGGGCGCTTTTGAATGAACAGGATGATGAACACCAGCACGATGATCTTGGCCAGCACCGCACCGGCCCAGGGTTCGAGAACCTGATTGATGACACCGAGCGAGAGCCCCGCCACCAGCGTGCCCCACAGGTTGCCCACCCCGCCGAACACCACCACCATGAAGGAGTCGATGATGTAGCTCTGGCCCAGGTTGGGCCCCACGTTGGTGAGCTGGCTGAGCGCCACACCGGCCAGCCCCGCCACCCCCGAGCCCAGGGCAAAGGTCATGATGTCGACCCGCGTGGCGCGAATGCCCATCGAACGCGCCATGGCGCGGTTCTGGGTCACCGCCCGCACCTCGAGCCCTAGCCGGGTGCGGCGCATGATCAGCATCAGCGCGGCAAACACCACCAGCGCAAAGCCGAGCACGTAGAGCCGATTGAGGGTGAGCGACAGCGCATCGTTGATGGCGATGGAGCCGCTCATCCACTCGGGAGTGACCACCGTGCGGTTGAGCGGCGAGATGGCGGTACGCACCAGCTGCTGCAGGATCAGGCTGATGCCAAAGGTGGCCAGCAGCGTCTCCAGCGGCCGCCCCTTGAGGAACTGGATCACGCCACGCTCGATGGCGATGCCCGCCAGCGCCGCTACCAGGAACCCGGCGGGCAGCGACAGGATCAGCGCCAGCCCCGGCTGGCCGGGCAGCAGCTGCTGCATCATCCAGGTGGTATAGGCGCCGAGCATGATCAGCTCGCCGTGAGCCATGTTGATCACGCCCATCACGCCGAAGGTGATGGCCAGGCCGATCGCCGCCAGCACCAGCACCGAGCCCAGCGAAAGACCGAAGTAGAGCGTCTCGGCGGCGCGGTTGACCTTGAGCATCTGCTCGATGCCGTTCAATGCCTCACGAGCGGCGTCGGCCACGATCGGATCGTCGCCGTTGGCGGCACGGCCCTCCATCGCGCCCGACGCCGCGCGGGCGAGCGCAACACGCACGCGGGGGTGCAGGCTGCCGCGCAGATCGTCGATTGCCTCGATCTCCCCTGTTCCAGGCGGTAGATGGCCAGCGCCTGGACCAGCCGTTCGCGGACCCGGGCATCGGGCTCCTCGGCGATCACCTCGGCCAGCGGTCCCGCCAGGTCGTCGTCGACCTCGCCCAGCAGACGCTCGGCCGAGGCCCGCCGCAGCCGCACGTCGGCGGCATACAGGTCGACCACCGCAATCAGGCTACGCAGCTGGTTGCGCAGGGCGTTGTTGATGCCGATGCGGTCCAGCTCGCGGCGCGACATCTCGCCCAGCGGCTCGCCGGTCAGTGCATCCTCCACCGGCCAGTTGCGCCCGCTGTTGTCGACCACCACCACGAAACGCCCGTCCTGGTCGCGCTGCAGGCGTCCGTCGAGCAGCGCCTGCAGCCAGTAGCGCGACCGCGGATCCTCGCTTTCGGCCACGGCAGCGATGGCCTCGCCCTTGGCGACGAAACTGGTAACGTCCAGCGCCTCGAGCAGCGCCTCGGCGGCATCGTGCGTGTCGGCATCCTGCGCCATGGCGGGAGTCGTCATGATGAAACCGAGCGCCAACACCAGCGCCAGCACAATCCGTATCGGCCAGAAGGCGCGAGGCGTGGCGTCATGTTCGCCCCTGGCCACGGCGCCGCCGGCCCTCGCCCCGGCCGTCTCCTGGCCGGGAATCGGGGGTAATTCATCGCAGCGTTCCTCGAATCGGTAGAGAAGGCGTGCTCCCCCACTGCACTTGGGCAGCGGGGGCGGGACTTACTCGGCCAGCGCCGCTTCGGCCTCTTCGGCCGCCGTGCTGCCGCCGCAGCGGCCCGTGGCCACGTTGAAGTTGCCGCAGCGCATCGGCGCCTGCCAGTCGGCCATCAGGTCGCGGGAGCCGGGCAGGTAATCGGACCAGGCATCGCCGGCCACCGTGGAGGGCGTCTGCCACACGATGTCGAACTGGCCGTTGTCCTGGATCTCGCCGATCAGCACCGGCTTGGTGATGTGGTGGTTGGGCATCATCGCGGCATAGCCACCGGAGAGGTTGGGCACGGTCACGCCGATGATCGCATCCTTGATCGCATCGGGATCGGTGGTGCCGGCCTTGCGCACCGCCTCGGCCCACATGTTGAAGCCGATGAAATGCGCCTCCATGGGGTCATTGGTGACCGCCTCCTCATCACCGCTCCACTCGATCCAGGCGTCGATGAAGTCGTAGTTGGCGTCGGTGTCCACGCTCATGAAGTAGTTCCATGCCGCCAGGTGGCCCACCAGCGGAGCGGTGTCGATGCCGGAGAGCTCCTGCTCACCCACCGAGAAGGCGATGACCGGGATATCGCCGGCGTCGATGCCCTGGTTGCCGAGTTCGCGGTAGAACGGCACGTTGGCATCGCCGTTGATGGTCGAGACCACCGCCGTGCGCTTGCCCTCACTGCCGAAGCGGCGCACCTCCGCCACGATGTTCTGCCAGTCGGAGTGCCCGAAGGGGTGTAGTTGACCAGGATGTCGTCATCCGCCACGCCGTGCTCCTCCTTGAGGAAGGCCTCGAGGATGCGATTGGTGGTGCGCGGATAGACATAGTCGGTGCCGATCAGGGCAAAACGCTCGATGCCCATCTCGTTGATCAGGTACTCCACCGCCGGTATCGCCTGCTGGTTGGGCGCCGCCCCGGTGTAGAAGACGTTCTCGGAGGACTCCTCGCCCTCGTACTGCACCGGATAGAACAGCAGGCCGTTGAGCTCCTCGAACACCGGCAGCACCGCCTTACGTGACACCGAGGTCCAGTTGCCGAACACCACGTCCACCTGGTGCTGCTCGAGCAGCTCACGGGCACGCTCGGCGAACAGTGGCCAGTTCGAAGCCGGGTCGACCACCACCGCCTGGAGCTCGCGCCCAAGCAGGCCACCCTGCTCGTTCTGCTGGGCAATGAGCATCTCGACGGTATCCTTCAGCGTCGATTCGCTGATCGCCATGGTGCCGGAGAGCGAGTGAAGGATGCCGACCTTGATCGGATGGCTGTCGGCCAGCGCCTGGCTGCCCACCCCCAGCAGTCCAGCAGCAAGCAGCGCCGTGGCCATGGGACGAAGCGGGAAAGCCTTGGTGTGACGGGAAGCGTTCATATGGGTTCTCCTGTCGCCTTCTTTGGAAGGGCTTGTTGTGGTGAACGAACACTGCCCAACGGCAGTGCCGGCAAACCGACAAGACTTTGCAACCCATGCGCCAACCCCTGCACCGAGAAAAAATTACCCATAGTTTCAAAAAGATGTGATTGCCAATCACACAACGAAGCGACCCTGTCGCACCACGGGCGTGCAGCCAGGGGAGTCCTGGCGGTGCATGCCGACGCCGGCGCACTCACCGCTTGCACCAGCAGCGTGCAACCGCGCCGCGCAGGCGCAGCCAGGACCAGTCGAAGGTTTCAGCGCCCGCCCCTAAACAGCGAAGGAGCCCCGTGGGGCTCCTTCGTGAGTGGCAGGCGGCGGTCCGGCTAGCGGGCCGTATTCCGGCGCTGCACGAAGCGCTTCACCATCGGCAGCAGCAGCGAGGCCACGGCAATGATCAATAGCCAGCGCGAGATCGGCTTGTCGAGGAAGATCATCCAGTCGCCGCCGGAGATCTGCAGCGCACGGCGCATCGACTCCTCCATGATATCGCCGAGGATCAGCGCCAGGATCAGCGGCGCAGCGGGGAAGCCGAACAGGCGCATGCCGAGCCCCAGCAGGCCGAAGCCGAGCAGCAGCAGCAGGTCGAAGACGCTGAAGCTCATGCCGTACACACCCAGCATGCAGAAGATCAGGATCAGCGACAGCAGCAGCGGCCGCGGCATGTCGAGCACCTTGGCGATCAAGGGGATCAGCGGCAGGTTGAGCACCAGCAGGAAGATGTTGCCCAGGTACATGCTGGCCACCACGCCCCAGAACACCTCGGGGCGATCCACCAGCATCGCCGGGCCGGGCGACACGCCCATCACCAGCAGCGCGCCGAGCAGCACTGCCGTGGAGCCGGAACCGGGCACCCCGAGGGTCAACAGCGGCACGAAGGAACCGGTACAGGCCGCGTTGTTGGCCGACTCCGGCGCCGCCACGCCCTTGATGTTGCCCTTGCCAAAGGTGTCTCCATCCTTGGCCAGACGCTTCTCCATGCTGTAGCCGAGAAAGGAGCCGATGGTGGCGCCCGCACCCGGCAGCACGCCGGTGAAGAAGCCCAGCACCGAGCTGCGGGCGATCGGCGGCGCAATCTCGCGCACCTCGTGTCGGCTCAGCTTCAGCGAGCCGATGGCGTTGCGCGGCTGCTCCTTCCCGCCGCCGCCGCGCAGCAGCATGAAGAACACCTCGGTCAGGGCGAAGATGCCCAATGCCACCACCAGGAACTCGATGCCGTCGAGCAGGTGCACCGAGCCGAAGGTGAAGCGCTCGGTGCCGGTCTGCAGGTCGATGCCCATGATCGAGATCATCACCCCGACCACCGCGGCGATCAGCCCCTTGACCAGCGACTTGTCGGACAGACTGACTACGGCGGTCAGGCCCAGCACCATCAGTGCGAAGTACTCCGCCGGACCGAAGCTCACCGCCACGCGCCCGAGCAGCGGCGCCACCATCATCAGGAAGATGATCGACACGGTGCCACCGATGAAGGAGGCATAGGCGGCAATGGCCAGCGCTTTGCCCGCCATGCCCTGCTTGGCCATCGGGTAGCCATCGAAGGAGGTCGCCACCGTACCTGCCACACCCGGGGCATTGAGCAGGATCGACGAGGTCGAGCCGCCGAAGATCGCGCCGTAGTAGACCCCGGCCATGAGGATAAGTCCCGACGAGGGGTCCATGCCGAAGGTCAGCGGGATCATCAGCGCCAGGGCGCTGATCGGGCCCAGCCCCGGCAGCATGCCGATGACGGTGCCGGCAAACACACCGGCGAAAACGTAGAAGATGTTGATAGGCTCCAGCGCGATGCCGAAGCCGTACATGAGATTGTTCAAGGCTTCCATGGGCTTGCTCTCCGTTCGCTCAGATCGGCAGCACGCCGGTGGGTAGATAGACGCCCATGATGCGCGTCATGGTCAGGTACAGCGCCAGGACCACGCCCAGCGACGTGGCCAGGTTGACGGCGTGGCGGCGGTAGCCGTAGTACGCGGCCAGGCCGAACACCAGCGCCACCGAGGTCAGCACGAAGCCCACCGGCACCAGCAGCAGCGCATAGGCGGCCAGGGCGATGGCGGTCACCACCACGCGCGACCAGGGCCGCAGCAGCAGGGGTTCTGGCTGTGCATCGGCCTCGGGCGTCTCGGGCACGTCCTTGGCGGTCGGCTTTTCGAAGAACAGCAGCACCGAAAGCCCCAGCAGGGTGAAGCCCAGCACCTTGGGAAAGAGATCGGAATCGATGGGACGCGGCAGCGGAAAGGAAGGGATCTGCCAGGCCATGGCCAGGTAGCCCGCCGCCAGCAGCGCCAGGATCACCGCGATGACCTGGTTGGAGTTGATTCGTGTCATGGAAGTCTGCCCCGGGCGACCGCCGTGCGGGCGTCACCCAAGTGTCGCGTTCGAGAGCGCCCGAACCTCGCAAGGCGAGGCCCGGGCCCGAGCGGAGCTGTCGTGTCGGTTATTGGCCCAGCAGGCCGAGGTCGCCGAGGATGGTGCTGAACTGCTCCTTCTGCTCGTCCAGGAAGGCACCGAACGCTTCGCTGTCCTGGTAGGCATCGATCCAGCCCAGCTGGTCGCGCGCCTGCTGCCAGCCATCGGTCTCGAGCATCTGCGCGAACAGCTCCTCGTAGTACGCGACCGCCTCGGCCGGCATGTCCGGGGTGCCCATTACGCCGCGCCAGATATCGAAGGTGTAGTCGATACCCTGCTCCTGGTAGGTCGGCACCTGCTCCAGGTTGCCGCCCATGCGCTCGGGTGCCGAGACGCCCAGGGCACGCAGCTGGCTGCCCTCGCCCAGCTGACCGGAGGCTTCGCCGGCGCCGGTGATCACCGCCGCGACATGGCC
The DNA here is from genome assembly GCF_052439355.1 of Halomonas sp. E19. Taxonomy (NCBI): domain Bacteria; kingdom Pseudomonadati; phylum Pseudomonadota; class Gammaproteobacteria; order Oceanospirillales; family Halomonadaceae; genus Halomonas; species Halomonas sp. E19. The sequence continues at coordinate 1,701,499 of NZ_JBNFWU010000001.1, forward strand.
GCCCATCAGGCTGGTCATGGCCTCACCGCCGCCGGAGAACGGGATGTAGTTGACGCTGGAGGCATCGAGGCCCGCCGCCGCGGCCAGGCCGGCCATGGAGATATGGTCCATGGAGCCGGGGCGCTGCCGCCGCCCACGCTCAGCTGCGGATTCTCGCGCATGGCCTCGAACAGCTCGTTCAGGTCACCGTAATCGGAATCTTCCCGCACCAGCACGATGGAGTAGTCGGTGATCAGCCGGGCGATGGGCGTGAAATCGTTGTGGTCGAAGCGGGAGGCACCCGCCAGCGGCACCAGGATGATCGGCGGGCTGGTGGCGAACAGCTTGTGCGGGTTGCCGCGGTCACGGGCGATCTGCGCCCAGGCCACCGCACCGCCGCCGCCCGGCACATTGATGGCGCCGAAACTGCGCTCAGCCAGGCCCTCTTCCTGAATCACTCGGGAGGTGGTGCGCACCAGGGTGTCCCAACCGCCGCCCGGGTTGGCCGGGGCGATGAATTCGATATTGCGGGTCGGGGTCCAGTCATCGGCGTGGGCGGCGGCACTCATGCCGGCTACCGCGGCGAGCGGAAGCACGAGGGCGCTGAAACGGATAAGGGCAGGCTTGGCAGTCATGGCGTACTCCTGGAACTGTCATGTTGTTGTGCTGTGGTGACGGCGGGTCTCTGCCCGCATACGCCGTGAACGTTAGAAGATGCCGACCGGAAGCGACAAGCTTATGACCATAAACGATAAATTGTGCGTTATGGGCATTTTGCGCATTGTGTTCACGGGGCCTATCAACCCTCTTCACACCAGGCCGTCACATCGCCGGTCAGCCGGTAGCGGCGTTCCGGCCTTCCCACATCACCGTAGCCCAGTTCCGCACTGACCACCTGTACCGACACGAGAAACTCCAGATAGCGGCGTGCCGTAGACCGGCTTGCGCCCATCACGCGCGCCACCTGCATCGCGGCCTGCGGTTCGCGCGCCGCTTCCAGGGCAGCGATCACGGCCCTCAGCGTCAAGCGGTCGATGCCCTTGGGCAGGCTTCGCGTCCCCGCCGCCACGCCTTGCTCCGGCCGCAGCCGGGCCAGCGCCCGGTCAAGCTCTTCCTGGCTCATCTCGCTGCGCCCGGCCAGCGCCGCCCGCTCACGGCGGAAGCGGGCCAGCATCTGCGCCATGCGCGAGGCTTCCGCCGGCTTGATCAGGTAGTCGAAGACGCCGCCGCGCAGCGCCTCGGAGATGGTCTCCACCTCCCGCGCCGCAGTGACCATGACGATATCGGCATGCAGGTAGTCGCGGCGCAGCTGCCACAGCAGTTCCAGCCCTTCGACATCGGGCAGGTAGGCATCCAGCAGAACCAGCTGCACCTCGTCGCCGTGGCGGGCCATGAGCCGGCGCGCCTCGGCGCCGTTGGCGGCAAGCCCCACCACGCGAAAGCCGTCGCTTTGCTCGATGAAGGCACGGTGGATGTCGGCAATGCGGAAGTCGTCCTCGATGATGAGAATGCCGTAACAGGCGTCCAGGCTGTCCGTGGGTGTCATCGCGTCTCCCCTGTGGCGGCGTCGTTGTGCTTGTGTAATCAGACGGGTCAGGTCGGGCGCGGCACCGGCTGAGCGGGTGTACTATCCGGCACCGTCCTGCACAGCGAGCGGTCGAGCACCACCGCAAAGCAGGCGCCGCCCAGTTCGCTCTCCTCCAGGGTGATGGCGCCGCCATGGTCGCGGCACAGCTGCGCCACCAGGGCCAGGCCGATGCCGCGATGCTTGCCCGGCTTGGTCGAGAATCCCTCGTCGAAGATCTTCTCAACGTGCGCCGGCGGCACCCCGGGGCCGTTGTCCTCGACCTCGATCAGCAGCTGCTCGCCGAGGTCGGTGAAGAACAGCCGTACCCGGGGCTGGTGGTGCCCCTGCTGCAGCGCGGCGTGGCAGGCGTTGTCCAGCAGGTTGCCGATCACGGTCATCACCACCTCCTGGCCCCTCACCGTCAGGGGCGCCGCCAGCGAACTCTGCTCGTCGATCTCCAGCGTCACGCCCAGTTCGCTGGCTCGGGTCAGCTTGCCGAGCAGCGTGCCGCTGATCACCGGGTCGCCTACCTGCTTCATCAAAAAGTTCATCTGCGCCTGCTGGCGCTGGGTCTCGTGGTGGATCAGCGCCAGGGCATCCGAAATGCGGTCGAGCTGCAGCAGGCCCGAAATGGTGTAGAGCTTGTTGGAATATTCGTGGGCCTGGGCACGCAGAGTGTCCACGTCACGGCTGGCGGCGCTTAGTGCATTGGAGAGGTCGACGATCTCACGGCGGCTGCGGAAGGTCGCCACCGCCCCCTCGATCTCCCCGCTGCCGCGTACCGGCACCCGGTTGACCACCACCGGATGGTCGCCGAGCCACATCTCCTGGTCGAACTGCCGCTCGCCGCTCGCCAGCACCTCCAGCAGCCGCGAATTGGGCACCACCTCCTGAATCGGCTGACCCAGCACCTGCTCGGCGGGCGGCAGCTGCAGGAAGCGCCGCGCCTGGTGATTGACCAAGGTGATCTGGCCGTCGCGGTTGATGGCCAGGATGCCCTCGTGGATCGACTGCAGGATCGCCTCCTTCTCCATGGCCAGGCGCGCGATCTCATAGGGTTCGAGGCCGAGGATCACTTTCTTGAGGTGGCGCGACAGCCCGTAGGCACCGGCGAAGCCGAGCAGGATCATCAGCGCCACCAGCCACCAGCCGAGGCTGGTGTGCTCGCCGACATCCAGCGCCACGCGGTCGAGCATGAAGCCCACCGAGACGAGGCCGATGATGTTGCCGTCGGCATCGAAGACCGGCGTCTTGCCGCGCATCGCCTCGCCCAGCGAACCGGTTGCCTCGGAGATATAGGATTCGCCGTGCAGCAGCGCACGGTCGTTGTCGCCCCCACCATCGGCAAGCCCAGGCGGTCCGGCAGCGGGTGGGAATAACGCAGGCTCTCGGTGTTGCCCACCACCACGTAGCGGGCCCCGGTTTCGCGGCGAATGCGTTCGGCAATCGGTTGGATGGTAGCGCTGGGGTCGGGGTCGTCGAAGGCGGCGATCAGCTCGGGGATGTTCGCCACGCTGAGCGCCACCGCCAGCGCCCGCTCGCCCATCTGCTGGCTGATGATCTCGGCCTTGCGGTGGTTGAGATAGGCCCCCTGCGCCAGCAGCATGCCGGCCAGCAGCACACCCACCAGCAGCATCACCTGCAGGCGGAAGCTGCGCGTGAGCCAGCCGCGCCGCGCACGGCCGCGACGCAGGCGCTGGAGTTCGGCGATGGATTCACTGCTTGGGGAAGGCATGGTCTACGCTCGGAACGTGCAGGGCCGTCATTGTCGCATGACCGCCGGCCCGACACGAGGCGGCTTGCCCCGGCGGGGCAAGCCTTGCCTTCACCCCGCCAGGGTGCGACGCAGCCGCGGGCTTGCCACCTCGCCGACCAGCGTGATCAGCGCCAGCACGGCCAGCAGCCAGGGCCAGTGCATGCCGAACTCGACGCGGGCGATCCCCAGCGCATCGACGAAGATCACCAGGATGCCCAGCGGGCTGACGTAGCGCACCATGAACAGCCACAGGGCATGCCAGTGCGGCGCCAGGCCCAGCTCCTCGCGGAAACTCTCGCTCTTCAGCACGAAGCCGGCCAACAGCGCCATGCCCAGGCCGCCCAGCGGCATCATCCAGCGCGAGGTCAGGTAGTCCAGCCAGTCGAAGAAATGGCGTCCCGCCAGGGTCCAGTCAGCGCCCAGGTTGAACGACAGCATCGCCAGAGTGCTCACCAGCCACAGCACGATCCCGGTGCCCCAGGCTGCGGTGCGCCGCGTGATGCCCTTGTTGTCGACGAGCCAGGAGACCGTGGCCTCGACCATGGAGATTGACGAGGTCAGCGCCGCCATGGAGAGCATCACGAAGAACAGGATGCCGAACAGCGTGCCTAGCGGCATGGCCTGGAACGCCAGCGGCAGGCTCATGAACAGCAGCCCCGGGCCGCCCTCCGGGCTCATGCCGTTGGCGAAGATGATCGGGAAGATCGCCAGCCCCGCCATCAGCGCCACCAGGGTGTCGGCAGCGGCCACGGTAAAGGTGGTGCGGGCGATGGAAGCCCGCGCCGGCAGGTAACTGCCGTAGGTGAGGATGGCCCCCGAAGCCAGCGACAGGGTAAAGAAGGCATGACCGAGGGCGGCCAGCATGCCGTCGCTGGTCAGGCTGCCGGCATTGAATGAGAACAGGAAACGCCACGCCTCGCCGAAGCCGCCGGAGAACACGCCGTAGCCGATCAGGATCAGCAGCATGATGACCATGCCCGGCATCATCCAGCTGACGCTGCGCTCAATGCCCGCCTGTACCCCCTTGCCCACGATCAGCATGGTGGCAAGCGTTACCAGGGTGCTCCAGAAGCTCAGGTTGAAGGGATTTTCATTATTGGCGACGAAGATCGCCACCATGTCGTCCACGCCGCTGCCGCCCAGCTGACCGGTCACCATCTTCCACAGATAGGAGAACGACCAGCCGGCCACCACCACGTAGAAGGAGAGGATCATGAAGCCGGCCAGCATCGCCATCCAGCCCAGCAGCGACCACAGCGGCGACCGCCCCGACTCCGTTACCACGCGGCGCACCGCATCGATGGGGCTGCCGCGGCCGCGCCGACCAAAGGCGATCTCGGTCATCATCACAGGCACACCCACCGCCAGGATACAGACCAGATAGACCAGCACGAAGGCGCCGCCGCCGTGCTCGCCGGTCATGTAGGGGAACTTCCAGATATTGCCCAGGCCGACGGCGGAGCCAGTCGCCGCCAGCACGAAGCCCCAGCGGCCTAGCCACTGGACACGGGGTTGTTGCTCGGTAGTCATCAGTCACCCGGGGAGTCGTTGTTCTGAATCGACGCAGCAATATGCCCGGCGCAACACCAGGCGTGCAACGTCAATTTCTTGTATCAGGTCAGGTGTTCAGGTTTTCATTCTGGCGCCTGGAACCAAAAGCGGCTCCCGTCGCATCCGGGAGCCGCCTGTCGGTCAGTCGGCCTTGAGCACGCCGCGGCGGATCTGATCTTCCTCGATGGATTCGAACAGAGCCTTGAAGTTGCCCTCGCCGAAACCGTCGTTGCCCTTGCGCTGAATGATCTCGAAGAAGATCGGACCGATCACGGTCTCGGTGAAGATCTGCAGCAGTACGCCCTCGTCCGGACCGCCGTCGATCAGCAGGCTCAGCTCGCGCAGATCCTCGACGTTCTCCTCGTGGTTGGGCACGCGAGTGTCGACCTTCTCGTAGTAGGTATCCGGGGTGGTGAGGAAGGTCACGCCGTTGGCGCGCAGGCCCTGCACGGTGGCGTAGATGTCGTCGGTGGCCATGGCCAGGTGCTGGATGCCCTCGCCGTTGTACTCGCGCAGGAACTCGGCGATCTGCGAGCTATCGTCGGCGGACTCGTTGATCGGGATGTGCATCTTGCCGCAGGGGGCGGTCATGGCGCGGGAGTGCAGGCCGGTCTTCTTGCCCTTGATGTCGAAGTAGCGGTTCTCGCGGAAGTTGGCGATCTCGGTATAGAAGTCGGCCCACTTGTCCATCTGTCCACGGTCGACGTTGTGGGTCAGGTGATCGAGCACCTTCAGACCCACGCTGTTGTCGTTGGGCGAACGGCCAGGGATAGGCTCGAAGTCGATGTCGTAGATGGTGCGGCCTTCGCTGTCGACCTTGTTGTCGACGAAGTAGAGCAGCGAGCCACCGATGCCGCGTACCGCGGGAATGCCCACCTCGCCGGGACCGACCGGGTTCTCCACCGCCTCGGCGCCGTGGGCCAGGGCATACTCGAAGGCCTGCTTGGCGTCGGCCACCTTCCACGCCATGGCGCAGGCACAGGGGCCGTGCACCTTGGCAAACTCGGCGGCGTGGCTGTCCGGCTCGGCGTTGAGCACGAAGTTGACGTTCTCCTGCTGGAACAGGAACACCTGCTTGGAGCGGTGCTTGCGCGTCTCGGTGAAGCCCATGCGGTTGAACAGCGCGCGCAGCTCCTCGATGCCTTCGGCGCTGGGGGCGCTGTATTCGACGAACTCGAAGCCGTTGGTGCCGATCGGATTGTCCCGGGTGATCGGGGAGACGGTGTTGGCGGGTGCGTTCATGTTTCCTCCAGGGGTAGTGCCGTTGTTATGAGGTCAGCGGGCGGGTCAGCCTGACGAGTCAGGCGCACTGACTTGGGTCGCATTCGGCTCCAGCGGGCCGACACCTGCCTGCAGCCTACTGCGCCCCCTGCCCTGCCGGAACGCCGCCCCGTCGCTTAGCGAGACCGCGAATGCCGCCCCACCGACGGCGGCGCGTAAGGAAAACTTGCCACCCGGGCCAAGCGCCATGCGGCGGCCCTGGCCGGCGGTGCGTCAGCGTGACACCCCGTAAGAAAAACGTTACAGCAAGCCTCGTCTACCCGCGTCACGGCAGCATGGCACCGCTGGCCAAGCGCCACGCCACCCAGGCCAGGATGAGCCCGATCACCAGGTCGATGGCTCGCCACACACGGGGCTGGCCAGCCGCGGCGCCAGCCAGCCCGCTGCCGCCGCCAGGCCGAAGAACCAGCCGAACGACGCCATGGCGGCACCGATGAAAAAGCCCAGCGGGCTCGGCTGCACCGCGCCGATGGCGCCAAGCAGAACCACGGTTTCGAGATAGACCTGGGGGTTGAGCAGAGTCACCGCCAGCGTCGCTGCCAGGGCAGCCTGCCACGACTGGATACCGCCGCCACCCGCGACCAGCGCCTGCCCGATGAAGGCCCGACGAAACGCCAGCGATGCCTGCCAGGCCAGGAAGGCGGCACCTGCCCAACGGGCGACTTCCATCAGCGTTTCCTGCTGGGCGATCAGTAGGCCGAGGCCCAACACGCCGACGCCAACCAGCAGCCAGTCGCACAGTGCACAGACCCCCGCCACCAGCCAGGCATGCTGACGGCGCAGGCTCTGCTGCAGTACGAAAGCGTTCTGGGCACCGATGGCAACGATTAGCCCGGCGCAGATCAACAGTCCGTTGAGCCATGACAACCACATTGCGTCTTCTCCTTGGCAATTTCGTTTGAACGGTTCGTGTCGCCAAGGCTAAGCTCGCCGCAGCCATGAAAGAAATGAATAAACTAACTGAGGGATTAGCTTAGCTAATGTTCGACTACAAACTGCTCGAGGCGCTGGTGGCGGTGCTCGATCAGGGCGGTTTTGAGCGCGGCGCACGCTACCTGGGCCTTACGCAATCGGCGGTGTCGCAGCGTATCAAGCTGCTCGAGGCGCGCCTGGGCCAGCCGGTGCTGGTGCGCAGCCCCGCCTCGCCCCCACCCCGCTGGGGCGGAAGCTGCTCAACCATGCCCAGCAGGTGCGCCTGCTGGAAGGCGACCTGCTCGGCGAGGTACCGGCGCTCGGCAGCGGCGAGCAGCGCCTGCGCCTGGCGATTAACGCCGACAGCCTGGCCACCTGGTGGCCGGAGGCCATCGGGCGCTTCTGCGAGGAGCATCCCGTGCTGTTCGACCTAGTGGTGGAGGATCAGGAGGTGGCGCTCAAGCGCATGCGCGACGGTGACGTGGCCGGCTGTATCTGCGACTCGCCCACGCCGGTTCAGGGCGCGCGCAGTTATCCGCTGGGCAGCATGCGCTATCGCGCCCTGGCCAGCCCCGCCTTCGTGGCGCGTCATTTCGCCAATGGTGTCACCCCGGAGGCGCTGCGCCGGGCGCCGGCCATCGTGTTCGGCCCCGACGACCGCCTGCAGCATCGCTACCTGGCCATGCACGGCGTCGAGCCGCCCTTCCCCCACCACCTCTGCCCCTCTTCGGAGGGTTTCGTCGGCCTGGCCCTGGCCGGGCTCGGCTACGGCATGGTGCCGGAGCGTCAGGCCCAGCGCGAACTGAGCGAAGGCCGCCTGCAGGAGATCGACGCCGGCCCGCACCTGGCCGAAGGAAGGCTGGTCGATCTGTCACCCGGCCAGGTGATCGACGTACCGCTCTACTGGCATCACTGGCGCCAGGGCGGCAAGGTGCTCGACGCCCTCACCGACCACCTGCTGCGCCTGGGCGATGCCTGGCTTACGCCGCTACCCACGGCATGAGCGAATCACGAACCGCGTAGCTTGTTTTCTACGCTCGACACCTTGTCGGCCATGGACTGCTCGCGGTCGGTGCGGGTGCCCAGCTTGATGGTGGTGGTGATGCGCGGCGCGCCCATGGCATGCACCTCCTCGTGGCAGCGTTTGACCACCGCCATCACCTCATCCCACGGCCCCTCGATGTTGGTACCGTAGGCGTGCATGTGATGTTCCAGGCCCGAGGCCTCGATCACCCGCTGGCAGGCGGCGATCTGCGGCGAGACCGACACGCCGACGCCGAGAGGAACCACGCAAAGGTCGATGATCACGTGCATGACGTCACCTTTCTGGTTGAGTAAAAAAGCAGGCCAGCCCTAGCCAAGCGGCACTCGGACCAGCTCGCTGCCGAACCACTGCTGGCGCAGGCCACGTTGCTCGAAGAGCAAAATTTCAAGGTAGCCGGCCAGCGCATGTCCTGCCGGCAATTTGGCGCTGCGCTGGCGCAGGGTCGGCAGGTACTTCTGCTGTTCCGGAGGCAAGTGCTCGGCGTTGGCGCGCTGGGCAACCCCGCCAGCGGCGGCAGCAGCAGGTGCGTCGCGCCCGTCTCCATGGCGATACCGACGCCTCTGGCATCAAAGTCGCCGAGGTAGAAGTGCGGCTTGCCGCTGCGGGACCAGGCGGCGACCAGGGCCTGAAGCCGCCGCCGTAGTGGCTGTCGCCGCGGTACAGAATCAGCGGCCGCGCCCAGGCGGCCAGTGCCGGAAGCTCGGCCGGCAGCGCATAGAGGCAGTCGAGGTTCTCGACCTGCACCAGCACCTCGAAGGCATCGAGATCGAGCCGGCGCCGGTCCAGGTCGAGCACTTCCCGCGTGCCCTGGGCAATTCCCGGCCGCGGGGCGCCGGCAGGCAGGCTGGCCAGCACCCGGTACGCCCGGGGCTTTTCCCTAGGCCCCTTCTCTTCGGCGTTGCCATGACAGGCCTGCTCGAGGCTGCTCATCCCGCTGAGAACCACCGACAGCGGCGCCTCTGCGTTCAGCGCCATGGCGTCCTCGATCTGCGCCAGCAGGGCGCGGTCGAAGCGCAGCCAGGCGTGGGTGAGCCGTGGGCCGGGATCGATGTGTCGCTCGTCGAGCCAGGCCAGCACTTCGTCGACGATCTTCCCTCGTGGCTTATCCACCACGGGGCCGCGACGCAGCCGCTGGTCGATGTCACGCAACAGCCTGCGGGCACGCGGTGAGAGCGGCATGGTAACGTCCTCAGGCGAGCTGCAGCACCACGTCGTGGATCCGCCGCAGCTGGTTGAAGGGGCTGGCCTGGGTCTCCTCCTGGCGCAGGCGAAAGGCGCCCTGCTCGCTGCGCGGCAGGCCCTGGTATTCGGCGATGACTTGAAACAGCCAGATCTCCGCGCCCCACTCGTGCTCGGCCTGCTGCAGATAGTCAAGGGCACTGACGACTTCGCCGGCGCGGTCCACCACCGCCAGGTAGAAGCGCTCGACGTCCTCCTTCAGCGCCTGCTGGCGGGCCGCCACCCGGCTCTCCTCGTGGCGCTCGGTGGCGGCAGCCGCGGCAACCGGCTCGGAACGCGAGCTGGGTCGCGGCAGGCGATGCAGCAGCTCAGCCAGCGTGTGGGCATCGGCATCTCGGTCCAGCGCCACCGCCCCGGCGGCGACCAGCGGCGCGGCACGGTTAACCAGCGCCGGCACATCGCTGCGCAGCGCATAGTTGCCGGGCACGAAGCCGGGATGCTCGCGCAGGAAGCCCACCATGCCGGCCACCAGCCGGCTGCGCGACTGCTGCTGGCGGAAACGTGCCATCAGCTCGATCAGGCGCCGCTGTACTTCGCGCAGGCTGGTGAAGTGGTGGGTGAGCTGGTGCTGCAGCCGGCTGACCAGCAGCTTGCGCAGGGCGCCATCGGCACCCACCAGAGTGATGAATTCATCGAAGTCGATAAGCGCCAGGCCGTCGAGCAGGCGCACGATCTGCTTCTGCGCGCGCTCGTTCTCGCGGATCTTGTCGGTGAGTCGGGCGACGAAGCCGAAGTCGCCGTTGAGACGCCGCCATAGGCTGTCAATGGCGTCGGCGAAGCGGCCGTTGAGATCGTCGACCTCCTGGCGCAGGCGCAGCAACAGCTGCTCCTGGCGCCAGTATTCACCGGCATCCCGTGCCTCGCGATAGCTCTGCACCAGGCTGCGCATCAGTTCCAGGGTCTCGGCCACGTCGGCGTTGACGTGGCGGCGAGTCTCGTCGGCCAGCATCTCGGCGATCAGCTCGCGCACCTTGGGCGCGAGCTTCACTCCACTCTGCTCGTCCGGCCGCCATAGGATTCGCGCCGCCAGCAGCCGGTTCAGCGCAGTGGTGCTCAGCCCTTCCAGCGGCACTTCGTCGCGGGCGTAGCCAGCCATCAGCGCCTCGGCGTGCCTGCCCAGCAGCGCCAGGCGTTCCACGCCGGTCGTGATCAGGCGGCTCTCCAGGGCATTGGGAGAGGCGCCGCTCACAGCAGGCGCTCCTGCTCTGCCGGCGCCTGGTCGTCGATGGGCAGGTTCTCCTCATCGCGGATGAAGCGCACTAGGTCGATCAGGTAATCGATCTTGCCGGTAACCACGAAGTACTGGCGATCGGCGTGGGGCTGCTGCAGGTAACCGTGCTCCTTGAGGCGCTTGAAGACCTGCTTGAGCTGGGCGTCGAGCTGGTCGCTCTGGGAGCCGAAGAAGGGGTCGGTGGCCAGCCGCTCCAGACGCTCGCGCAGGCCCTGGTGATCCTCGCAGCGCGAGCTGAAGTCGGCGGGCTTGAGCACGTCGCCGGGAGCGGCCAGGCCGTCGCGGCCCAGCGCTTCCTGCACCAGCTGCAGCCACTCCAGCAGCGGCATCAGGCTGGCCACGGTGTCGCCCAGCTGGCGCGACAGCTGCTCGCGGGCCGCGTCGTCGAGCCGCCGCCACGCCAGGAAGTAGACGCTGCCTTCATCGGTGGCGGCCAGCCGGCGGTTGAGCGGTCGCAGGTAGGCGTCGATCCGCTCGCGGGTGGCCTCATCCTGCAGGCGGCGAAAGGCGCCCTCATCGCTCACCGCACAGATGAACTCGCCGGCCAACAGGCGTTCGAGCAGCGGGCCCAGCTCGACCATGGAGCGCTCGGCCCCGGCGCCTTCGATGTGAGTCACGTCGCTCATGACGCCACCTCCTCGGCGCGGGCCTGCAGGCGCTGGGCCAGGCGGCTCAGACGCGGTTCGATGCGCTTGAGGCGACGCTTGCCGGGGTCGGCTTCGTCGCGGTCGATCAGGTAGCGGTTGCGGAACAGCAGCAGCACGTCCGACTCCGGATTGGGGAAGGCGCCGACGATATGGATGCGGTTGTTGTTGCAGGCATCGAACAGCTTCTCGACGTTGTGGTAGGCCAAGGTACCGATCTCGTCGATCGGCCAGTGGATGGCTACTTCGGCCTGGCCGCGCAGCAGCCGGGTGAAGGCGAGCAGGAACTTGCACAGGATCAGGTAGGCCATGCCGTGACTGGAGGACTCCAGCAGCTGGCGGTCGTTCTTGATCACCAGGTCGGTGCCGCCCTCATTGAGGTGCAGCTCCAGGCGCAGCAGGCTCTCGAAGCTGTACTGCTGGTCGCTGCGCAGCAGCTCCACCACATCGGAAAGGGTGTCGAGGTAGTCGTCGCCGGGCAGCGGCTGGCCGGAGTCGCGCCATTCGCGATAGTGCTGGGCGAAGCGCTTGAGCGGCTCCCAGAAGCCGAGCTCGTCGATGGTCGACTGGATCTTCACCTCGGCGCGACCGATGCCTTCCAGCTTGAGGTCGTCGGCCACCTCGTCGGAGAGGCGCCGGCTCTGGGCATTGATGCGCCGGTTGAGGTCACGAAACACGGTGAAGAACTTGTCGAGGTCGTCGGAAAGGTTGCGGCCCTCCTGCAGCAGCTGCTGTTGCTGCCCTTCCAGCAGCGTCAGCATGCCGGCCAGCACGGCCAGCAGGCGACGCGGACTCGGGTCTTCGAGCCGGGCTCGCTCGGCCTCCAGGGTCTCCTGGAAGTCGCTGCTGGCGCCCTTGATCAGGTCCGCCTCTAGCTTCTCGCAGCCGCGGCGCAGCGCCTCCAGGGTCCGGGCATGCTCGGCCAGTGCCTGGCGCGCCCGCTCGATGCGCTCCTCGGTGTCGCCCGGGGCCTCGCCCAGGGAGCCGGAGCGCTCGCAAGCGGCAGCGATTCGAGCCTGGCCAGCAGCGGCGTCAGCATCTCCAGCAGCTGCTGCTCGACGCTGCGCCGCGCCTTGAGCTCGCCCACCGCCGCCTGGTGCTCGCGCCGGGCGGCCTGGAACTGCTGGTCGAGGGTCTCACGCTCGCGCTCGGCGGCCTGGTGGTCACGGGCTAGGTCGGCCTCCTGCGCCACCAGGCTCGGCTTGCGCTCGCCCCAGGCCACCCGCATGAAGCGGGTGTAGTCGTCCAGCTCCTCGCGTCGCGCCTCGGTCTGGCGGATGCGTTCGTCCAGCGCCTTGAGGCGGGTGCGAGTCTGGCTGAGGGTCACCGTATCCACGCCCTGCTCGGCCAGTTCGCGATCGTAGGCGGCCTGCAGCTCCTCGCGCTGGCGGCGGGTCTCCTCCTTGAATTCGGCCAGCTGGCGGCGGTGCTGGGCGATCTGCCCGTCGAGGCCAGCCATACGCCCCTGGAAATCGGCGGTGAGTTCCAGACGCTGGGCGCGGTGGGTATCGGCCAACGCCTGCAGGGCCTGGCGCTGTTCATCGCGTAGCGCTTGCTGCTGGGCCTGGCGCTCCTCCAGCGCCTCGCGCCAGGTGGCCTCGCGCGCCTGGCGTGCGGCGGCGTGGCGCTGATGGCACTGGCTGCGGGCCTGCAGGGCGTAATCCACCTCCTCGGCGGCGCGACGGGCGCTGCTGCGGGCACGCTCTAGGCGTGCAGCAGCCTCCTGCACCTTGGCATGGGACGCCCTGAGCGCCTTCTCGGCGCCCTGCTCGGCCTCCTGGGCCTGGGCCAGCGCCTGTCCGGCCGCGTCGATCTCGGCCAGCAGGGCGGCCTCGTCCCGGGCATGCTCGGGCAAGGCGATGGCAGCAAGATCCAGCGTCAGCCCGAACAGGTCGTCGCTGGCGTGCGGATTCAGCTGCGGGGCAAGGTCACGACGCTCGAGCAGTGCCGGGTCGATCGCCTTGCCCAGGCTCTGCTCCCAGCCCGGGCAGTGGTGACGCAGGAAGTGGCGCAGGCTGCCCTGGGCGGGGTCGCGCTGGGCCAGCAGCCCATCGAGCCGCGCCTGGGCCCGGGAGCGCTGCGCTCGCCCCTGTTCAAGTTCGCGCTCGGCGAGATCGCGCGCCTCACGGCAGGCCTCGTGCTCGCTGCGTACGCTCTCCACCGCAGCGGCGGCGGCGCGCTGCTCGCTCTGGGCCTGGTCCACCCGTGCCTGGGCCTGCTCGGCCTCGCGGGTCTCCTCCGGGGTCGGGGCGCCGTGGGCCAGCCGCGCCTTGAGCTCGGAAATGGCGGCGGTGCCCTGCTCCAGGCGTTCCCGGTAGCCGTGGTCCAGCGCCTCGCGGCGAGTCTGGTAGTCGGCATCCAGGCGGCGCTCTTCTTCGTCATGGGCTTCACGGCTGCGCTCTTTCTCGTCGCCCAGCGCATCGACCAGCCCTTGGATCTCCTCGCCGTGGCGTGCCTGCAGGTCGCCGAGCTCGACCAGCCTGGCATCCAGGCGCGCGCGGCTCTCGCGCGCCACACGCTGGATCTCCTCGAGGTGGTCGTGCAGCTGCTGGCGCTGCTCGCGCCACTGGGGCAGCGCGGCGAGGTCGCGTTCGAGCCCCGGCATGTCGGCCTCGGCGTAGGCTTCGAAGCGGCGCTGCAGGTCGTCGAGGTCGCGGCGTGTCTGGTCCAGCACGCTGTCGAGTTCGCTGATCCGCGCATTAAGGCGGCCACGCGCCTCCTCATGGGCCTGCTCAAGGGTCTGGAAGCCGCGCTGGCGTTCGTTCAGCTGCGCTTCGAGATCGGCGCCGGCGCGCTCGGCGCGATGGCGGTCGGCCTCGAGCTGGGGCCGCAGCTGCCACAGCGTCGCCTCGAGTTCGGCGGTTTCCCGGTCGAGGCGCTCGAGGGACTCCAGGGCGCGCTGCAATGGTTCCAGGCGCTTCGACTGACGCATGCGGGCGATCCACTCGCGCGCTTTGGTATTGCGGATCCGCGTTACCGGCAGCTCGACACCATCCTCCTCGAAGATGGCCGCCAGCATGGTCTTGAGGGTATCCATCTTGCCCTCCTTGGCGTGCACCGCCGAGACCAGCTTCTCCATGTGGCGAATGCGTTGCCCAGCTCGCACCAGGCTGAAACGTGCGGCGACCTGGCGCAGGCGCAGCAGCTCGCGGCGGCTGCCGGCGCCGCTGCCGTGCTGGGTGAAGTCGTTCTGGATCACCGCGCGATATTCGGAAGTGGCCCCCAGCTTGGGCGAGGTGGTGATCCCCTCGCGGCGCAGGCCGCTGAACCACTGGGCGTAGTCGAGGGCGGTGACGCCGGCCTCGCTCTGCACCAGGTAGTCTTCCGGGCGATAGGGGGCGGCGACGAAGCGGTACTCCACGCCGCCTTCGCTCTTGCGGGTCAGCACCGCCTGGCAGATGTCGCCCTCTTCGCGGCGATATTCGTAGACCAGGTAGCTGTTGCGGTGCGGCAGGTAGAAGGCGTCGAACTTGAGCCGGGTCTTGGGCACCACCCGGTTGGGCAGCTCGCCGAAGAACACCGGGACCAGCCGCTGCAGGGTGGTCTTGCCCGAGGCGTTGGTGCCGCAGATGTTGGTGTGCCCGTCCACACCGAGCTCGACCACCCCTTCCAGATGGCCGTGAATCATCACGATGCGTAGCAGGTGAGCCATGCCGCGTCCTTGATCGGTTAGCGCTGGATCGCAAACGGCCATTCTACCCACCCGGGCCAGGCGCACCAATCGGCTGCACGTTCAGGGCCACCACGAGGCTGGCAGCCGCGCCATTGACAGCGGTATCACGCCGCCATGCGCGAATGGCGTACCGCCTGTGCATGCCGGAACGGACATTCGTCGAAACCGACGATATGCGAGAATGTGCGTCCGGTGGTCGTCATGGCCTTCACCTTTCGCATAAGCGCAACGCAAAATAACCGAGCAGGGAGTGCCCCAGTGATCGACCAGACGTTACAGCAGGTCTTCGGCTATGACGACTTCCGCCCCGGCCAGCGCCCGGTCATCGAAGCAATCACCGCCGGCCGTTCGGCGGCGGCGATCTTTCCCACCGGCTCGGGCAAGTCGCTGTGCTATCAGCTGCCGGCGCTGCACCTGCCTCGCCTGACTCTGGTCATCTCGCCGCTGCTGGCGCTGATGCAGGATCAGCTGGCCTTCCTGGCGCGCCACGGCATCGCCGCCGCCAGCATCGACTCGGGCCAGAGCCGCGAGGAAACGGCGGCAGTGATGGAAGGCGTCAAGCGCGGCGAGATCCGCATCCTCATGGTCTCGGTGGAGCGGCTCAAGAACGAGCGCTTCCGCGCCTTCATCCGCCGCGTGCCGATCTCGCTGTTGGTCGTGGACGAAGCCCACTGCATCTCGGAGTGGGGTCACAACTTCCGCCCGGACTATCTCAAGCTGCCCCACTACCGCCATGAGTTCGGCATCCCCCAGGTACTGCTGCTGACCGCCACGGCCACGCCGCGGGTCATCGCCGACATGCGCGAGCGCTTCGGCATCGCCGAGGGCGACGTCACCGCCACCGGCTTCTACCGGCCCAATCTCAACCTGGAAGTAGCGCCGGTGCCGGCCGAGACCCGGGCGCGTCGGCTGGTCGAGTGGCTCAGGCCCAGGCTGGGCGGCGAGGCGCCCCAGCCCACCATCGTCTACGTCACCCTGCAGCAGACCGCCGAGCGTCTGGCCGCCTACCTGAGCAAGGCCGGCTTCGTTGCCACCGCCTACCATGCCGGGCTCGACGCCGAGACCCGCGAGCGCATCCAACGCGACTTCATGGCCGGCCAAACGCCCTGCATCGTCGCCACCATCGCCTTCGGCATGGGCATCGACAAGGCCGACATTCGCAACGTGGTGCACTTCGACCTGCCCAAGTCGGTGGAGAACTACAGCCAGGAGATCGGTCGGGCCGGCCGCGACGGGAAGCCTTCCGACTGCCTGATGCTGGCCGGGCGCGATCACGTCAACGTGCTGGAGAACTTCGTCTACGGCGACACCCCGGAGCTTCACGGCATCCGCAAGGTGATCGACGAGCTGATCGAGGCGGCCGGGGCCGCACGCCAGTGGGAGCTGGTGCTCAATTCGCTCTCCCAGCACAGCAACATTCGTCCGCTGCCGCTCAAGACGCTGCTGGTGCAGCTCGAGCTGCGCGGCGTCATCGCGCCGCGCTACAGCTACTTCGCCGAGTACCGCTTCCGCCTGCACGACGAACCCGAGGTCCTGGTATCGCGCTTCGAGGGCGAACGCAGCACCTTCGTCCAGGCGATTGTCGACGCCTCGCAGCGTGCCCGCACCTGGTTCAACCTCGACTTCGCGGCCCTCGAACGGCTGGGCGAGGAGCGCGGGCTCAACGTCGAACGCGCCCGCGTGCTCACCGCGCTGGACTATTTCGTCGCCCAGGGCTGGATGGTGCTCGAAAGCAAGCAGATGACCGAGGTCTATGAGGTGCTGCGCAGCGACATCGACGCCGCGGCCCTGAGCGAGGAGCTGCACGCCTATTTCCACGACAAGGAGCGGGCCGAGATCGAGCGCCTGCACGCCATGCTGGCGCTGTTCGAGAGCGCGGCGTGTCTGAGCCGCCGGCTTTCCGAATGGTTCGGCGACACCCGGGCGCCGGAGCGCTGCGGCCACTGCTCGGCCTGCCGCGGCGCCATTGCCAACCTGCCCGAACCCGAACCGCTCGAGCCCATAACACGCGAGACCGTCGCACGGCTCGCGGGCGAGCTGGCGCAACAGCTGGCAGCCAGCGACGAGCCTCATCCCGCCACGCCGGACCTGCTGGCGCGCTTCCTGTGCGGCCTGACCAGCCCCCTGCTCACCCGGCTCAAGGCGCGCCGCCTGGCAGGCTTCGGCGCGCTGGAAGCCTACCGTTACGCCGAGGTCAGGGAGCTGGCCGCTCGCACGACGCTGGTCGAGGGTCAGGCGTCACCCGCACCGATGCCGTAATGGCGCAGCTTGTTGGCAATGGTGGTGTGCGAGACCCCGAGCCGCTTGGCCAGTTGGCGGCTCGAGGGATACTGCGGATAGAGCGAGGCCAGGATACGACGCTCCACGTCGCCCATGATGCCGGCGAGCGAGCCGTCGAGATCGATGCCCGAGAGCCCCGGCGCCTCGCCCACGTCCGGCAGGCGCAGGTGGCCCGGCTCGATGGCGTCGCCCTCGCACAGTGATACCGCCTGGAACAGCACGTTCTCCAACTGGCGCACGTTACCCGGCCAGTGATAGGTAGAGAGTCTGGCCAGCGCCGCCGGCGACAGCGCCGGCATGCGACAGCCGATCTGACGCGCGGCGCGATCGATGAAGTGCAGCGCCATGGCCTCGATGCCGTCGAGACAGTCGCGCAGCGGCGGCACCGCCAGCGACAGCACGTTGAGCCGATGGTAGAGATCCTGACGGAAGTGGCCTTCGGCGCAGAGCCGGGGCAGGTCCTGCTGGGTGGCACAGATCACCCGGACGTCGAGATAGGTCTCCTCGTCGCTGCCCACCCGGCGAAAGCCGCCGTCCTGCAGGAAACGCAGCAGCTTGACCTGCAGCCGCGGGCTCATTTCCCCCACCTCGTCGAGAAAGATGGTGCCGCCCGCGGTCATCTCCAGCAGCCCGAGCTTGCCCTCGGGGCGAGCCCCTCGAAGGCGCCCGGCGCATAGCCGAACAGCTCCGTCTCGGCCATCGACTCCGGCAGGCCGGCACAGTTGAGCGCCATGAACGGCGACTGTCCGCGGGCGCTGGCCAGATGGCAGGCGCGCGCCAGCAGCTCCTTGCCGGTACCGGTCTCGCCGTGGATCAGCAGCGACGCGTCCAGCGGCGCCATGCGCCGCGCCTCGCGGATCAGCGCGGCCAGCCGGGGGCTGGCCTGGAACAGCGCATCGAAGCCACGCAGCTCCTGGCGTTGCACCTGGTAGATGCGCTCGCCGATCCGGTCGGCGCTGTGCAGGGTCACCACCGCGCCGGCCAGGGAAGCCACATCGTCGAGGTGCTCGCGGTGCAGCGGCGCGATATCGGCGAGGAAGGTCGCATCGCGCAGCTTGATGCGCAGGCCGTTGACCCGCGCATTGTTGCGCCGCACCAGCGCCGGCAGATCCACGTCGGGCAGGTAGCGGTTCAGCGACAGCCCCGGCACCTCGTCGATGCGCACCCCGAGCAGCTGTCCCGCCGCCCGGTTGGCAGCCACGATATGGCCCTCCATGTCGATCGACATCACCGGATCGGAGAGCGACGAGAGCAGCGCATCGAGCTCGAGATGGCGCCGCTCGCTGGGCATCAGGCTGACCCGGCGCACCCCGAACACCCCCGGTATCGCCTCGAGCACCGGCTTCAGCGTGGCCAGCTGCGCATTGAGCAGGTTGGGGATGTGCAGATAGATGGCGTTGCCATGCTCACCGCCCACCTCGCCCCGCGCCACGTTGAGGCCGTAGTCGACGAAGTGGGACACGATATCGCGCAGGATGCCGATGCGGTTCTGGCAGTGAAACCTCAATCTCATGGCGCTGGTGCCTCCGGGCGCGAAAAAGCACGTCAAGCCGACGTGACTCGCCTGTAAAGATAACGTGACACCCGAGACAGGACAAACCTCCAAGTTGCCGAACTCGACGCTATGGGAAGGCGAAACGGCATCCACCGTCATGATTTCTTTACGCAAAACCCTCAATTGCGGTCAAAAAAGCCATCCGCAGCCTGACAGGCAAGGCGCACACCGGCCCTAGACTCGAGTCAAAGGTTCGCCACACAAACACAAGATTTCAGCCGACCGGAGTGCCCCATGACGTCATCCCATCCGCATCTGAGCGATGTCGCCAGCAAGACCGGCTACCGCGCCCGCCTGCCCGACGAGAATGGCTATATCGACTGGCCGGAACAGGACAACGCCACCTGGCAGACCCTAATGCAGCGCCAGCTCGGCATGCTCGAAGGTCGCGTCTGCCAGGAGTACCTCGACGGCCTGGAGCGCCTCGCCCTGCCCGAGGAGCGCATCCCCCAGCTCGCCGACATCGACCGCGTGCTGCAGGCGGCCACCGGCTGGCAAACCGCCCAGGTACCGGCGCTGATCCCGTTCGACACCTTCTTCAAGCTGCTGGCCAACCGGCGCTTCCCGGTGGCCACCTTCATCCGTACCCCGGAAGAGCTCGACTACCTCAAGGAGCCGGACATCTTCCACGAGATCTTCGGCCACTGCCCGATGCTCACCAACCCGGCCTTCGCCGAGTTCACTGCCACCTATGGCCGCCTGGGCCTCGCAGCCGAACCCAAGCAGAGGGTCTACCTGGCGCGCCTGTACTGGATGACCGTGGAGTTCGGCCTGGTGGATACCCCGGCCGGCCGGCGCATCTACGGTGGCGGCATCATCTCCTCGCCCAAGGAGACCCTGCACGCACTGTCGGATACGCCCGAGCATCTGCCATTCGACCCCATCGAGGCGCTGCGCACCCCGTACCGCATCGACATCCTGCAGCCGCTCTACTACGTACTGGACGATCTCACGACCCTGCACGACCTTTCCCAGCAGGACATCATGGCCATGGTGCACCGGGCCATGGAGCTGGGCCTGCACGAACCGCGCTTCGAGCCGGCCCCGA
Source organism: Halomonas sp. E19 (assembly GCF_052439355.1). NCBI lineage: Bacteria > Pseudomonadati > Pseudomonadota > Gammaproteobacteria > Oceanospirillales > Halomonadaceae > Halomonas > Halomonas sp. E19. The sequence goes on from NZ_JBNFWU010000001.1 coordinate 1,721,260, forward strand.
AGGCAGCCAAGGCGTAAGCCTGAACATAAGCGACGACACCCATACCAACAAACCCCGACGAGGAGCGACCATGACCCAACTTTCCGAACAGCAGTGCGAAGCGTGCAGCTGGGACGCACCCCATGTCACCGACGACGAACTCGAGACGCTCAGGCGCGACATTCCCGAGTGGAGCGTCGAGGAGCGCGACGGCATCAAGCAGCTCGAGCGCGTCTTCAAGTTCCGCAACTTCAAGCAGGCGCTGGCCTTCACCAACCGGGTCGGCGAGATTGCCGAGGAAGCGGGCCACCACCCCGCCCTGCTCACCGAATGGGGCAAGGTCACCGTGACCTGGTGGTCTCATGAAATGAAAGGCCTGCACAAGAACGACTTCATCCTGGCGGCGCGCACCGACGCCGTGGCGAACGCCTAGCCGACCATGCCTGCCGGCGCTCGCCGGTAGGCAAAATGCCCAGGCTTCGGCAGCTGCACTGCCCTGGCGCTTGTATGCCTTACTTGCATTACCTTCCTTGCATTTCCTTCCCCGGCTTTTCCCTTTCCGGTCTTTGTTTTTCGGAGCGCTCTGACGCTACTCGGCTTTCCAGACATCACCACCCCGCCTTTACCAGGCTTGAGCCTACTCTGTTTCGCGTGATTGGCTGACAGCGTGCCAGGACCACTACCGCGTGCGAAATGCGCTCACGCTTACGTCTCGCATCGCCTCAGGACTCTGCATGGTTCAGCGTGTTCTGCATTAGCGTTTATCGGGCACCAGCCGGTGCCCGGCATCGACAACGATAAAAGGAGAAGACCCATGAAGGGTTTCTTGCGAGCCGCCTTGCTGGGCCTGATGCTTAGTGTGGCCACGCTGGCCTCGGCGCAGGAGGTAGCACCCATCAACGTCAACACGGCCGATGCGGAGCTGCTGACAGAACTGCCGGGTATCGGCCCAACCCGCGCCCAGGCAATCATCGAAGACCGTGAAGCGAACGGCGACTACGAGAGCGCCGACGACCTGACCCGGGTCAGCGGCATCGGGCCGGCGACGGTCGCCAGGCTGCGGGATCAGATCACGTTCTGACAACTGGGTTGGGCGACACGGCGAGGCCGGCATAATGCCGGTCTCGCTGCGCTTCATCTCTTCGGCACTAGAGCGGCTGTCCCAGCGACAGGCCACCAGCAGGCCGTCGATTCAATAAGCGCCTTGGGGATGCATGGCTGAAACGAGCTACAGCCGCAGGCCGCCGTCGCACTCGATCACGCGGCCGGTGAAGTAATCGTTCTCGATGATGAAGGCCACGCTCTGGGCGATATGCTCGGGGTCGCCAAGGCGCCTGAGCGGGACACCTGAGGTCAGCTTCTCCAGCATGTCGTCACGCATCGAGGCCGTCATGTCGGTCTTGATGAAACCTGGCGCCACCGCGCCTGCGCGAATGCCGTAGCGTGCCAGCTCCTTGGCCCAAGTGGTGGTCAGCGCTACCACGGCAGCCTTGGCGGCCGCATAGTTGCTCTGCCCCATGTTGCCGGCACGGGAAATGCTGGAGATATTGACGATCACCCCGTCGTGCTCCGCCTCGATCATCTGGGCAGCGGCTTCACGCCCGCACAGGAACACCCCGGTGAGGTTGACGTCGATGACCGACCGCCACTGCTCCAGCGACATGGTCTTTTCGACCTTGCCGTCCTTCGCCTTGACCAGCAGCGCATCGCGCAGGATACCGGCATTGTTCACCAGGCCGCTGACCGGACCCAGCGATGCCGACACCGCACCGAAGGCTTGCTTCACCGAGGCCTCGTCCGCCACGTTCACAGTGAAGGCACTGGCTCGCACGTTCTCCTTGTGCAGTGCGGATACTGCCTTGTCCATGGCGTCGGCATCGGTGTCCAGCAAGGCCACCAACGCGCCCTGACGCCCAAGGCGACGCGCCATGGCAAGCCCGAGGCCCCGGGCCCCACCGGTAATGGCAATTACACGTTTCTCGACTTTCATTCACTGTCCCCAGAGGTGGTCTGTCATTCATTGCCTGCCGGCTATCTCACAGGCAAGCGCCCTTCCCTGGACGTCGCTTATTCCCGCAGCTGCGGCTACAGGGTTAATCGGCGGCAAGATGCCATAACTTGAACTGATTCGCCGCTTTTTGCACTGCAGCGTAGCGCCCGGCCAGCGCCATTGCCAGCCGCCTTCAGCTACGCTTGATTTGCGACCAGACGCCCCCACATAGCGTGAAGCCACCTAGACGGAGTCGTCATGCCCATCCTGATCCTCTTCACGCTGTTCACCCTGCTCGACTTCGTCGTCCTGTTTACCGTCGGCAGCTATATCGGCCTGCCGGTCACTCTGGCACTGCTGCTCTCCACCGGCTTCGTTGGCCTGCATCTCATTCGCCGGCAGGGCACGGCTGCATTGAGCCGGGCCAAGCAGCGCTTGAGCCAGGGCGAACTGCCCTCCAGCGAACTGCTGACCGGCGCCGCGCTGATCTTCGGTGGTGCCCTGCTGCTGGCCCCCGGCTTTCTTTCCGACCTGCTCGGGCTGGCATGTATCGTTCCCGGCGCCCGCCGCACGCTGGGCCGGCTGCTGGCCGGCGCCCATCTTCGCGTGCTGGTTGCCGCCGCGGGCCGTGGCCAAGGGCCTCGCCCTGGGCAACATGAGCAGGAGACGAATGCCGACGCCGAGCACCACCAGGCCCACGACAAACCCCGTCAGGGCCGCCAGGGTGACCCCTTGGAAGGTGATTTCATCAGCCGTGACGAGCCGCGCCGCTAGCGCCACGGGCGGCTGTACCGTGCGGCGAAAAATTTTTCGCGCTGGCCCTTGAAAGGAACTTGCCCGGCCCCATTTCACGGTCAGCACTAGGCTACGATGCCGAGAACCTCTCGGCGTCTTTGACAAGGAAGGCGTCCTCGCCTCCACCTTCCAGCCGCGCTGGAAGGGTGATGTGAACCGCCATGCCTTTCATCATGGCATAACAGACCATCAGGAGAACGTGAGCAATGAACATCCGTCCCTTGCACGATCGCGTCGTCATCCGTCGCGTTGAAGAAGAGCAAAAAACCGCTGGCGGCATCGTGCTTCCGGGCAACGCCCAGGAAAAGCCGACTCGTGGCGAAGTGCTCGCCGTCGGTAACGGCCGGATTCTCGACAACGGTGACGTTCGCCCGCTGGACGTCAAAGTTGGCGACACCGTGATTTTCAAGGATGGCTTTGGCGTCGAGAAGCAGAAGATCGATGGCGAGGAAGTCCTGATCATGAGCGAGTCCGACATTCTCGCCGTGGTTGAAGGCTAAGCCACTCCTACGCAACTCCGTTCATACGTCGTTCACGAACTCACAGGAAGTTACGAAAAATGGCAGCGAAACAAGTCAAGTTCTCCGATGACGCCCGCAAGCGCATGGCCCGTGGCGTCGACGTCCTGGCCAACGCCGTCAAGGCTACCTTGGGCCCGAAAGGCCGCAACGTGGTACTGGACAAGTCCTTCGGTGCACCGACCGTGACCAAGGACGGCGTCTCCGTGGCCAAAGAAATCGAACTGAAGGACAAGTTCGAGAACATGGGCGCGCAGATGGTCAAGGAAGTCGCTTCCAAGACCTCCGACGTCGCTGGCGACGGCACCACCACCGCCACCGTGCTGGCCCAGTCCATCGTCACCGAGGGCATGAAGGGCGTGACCGCCGGCATGAACCCGATGGATCTGAAGCGCGGCATCGACCAGGCCGTCATCGCGGCAGTCAAGGAAATCGAGGCCCTGGCCGTGCCCTGCACCGACTCCAAGGCCATCGCCCAGGTCGGCACCATCTCCGCCAACGGCGACAAGCGCATCGGTGAGATCATCGCCGAAGCCATGGAGAAGGTCGGCAAGGAAGGCGTCATCACCGTCGACGAAGGTCGCGGCTTCGAGGACGAGCTGGAAGTGGTCGAAGGCATGCAGTTCGACCGCGGCTACCTGTCGCCCTACTTCGTGACCAACCAGGACACCATGGCGGTCGAGCTGGAAGACCCCTACCTGCTGCTGGTCGACAAGAAGATCTCCAACATCCGCGAACTGCTGCCGGTGCTGGAAGCCGTCGCCAAGTCCGGCAAGCCGCTGGCAATCATCGCCGAGGATATCGAAGGCGAGGCCCTGGCCACCCTGGTGGTCAACAACATGCGCGGCATCGTCAAGGTTGCGGCTGCCAAGGCGCCCGGCTTCGGCGACCGTCGCAAGGCCATGCTGCAGGACATCGCCATCCTGACCAACGGCACCGTGATCTCCGAGGAAGTCGGTCTGACCCTGGAGCAGGCCAACCTGGATCACCTGGGCAGCGCCAAGCGCATCACCATGTCCAAGGAGAACACCACCATCATCGACGGCGCCGGTAACGAGGGCGACATCGAAGCCCGCGTCAACCAGATCCGCGCGCAGATCGAAGAGACTTCTTCCGACTACGACCGCGAGAAGCTGCAGGAGCGCGTCGCCAAGCTGGCCGGCGGCGTTGCCGTGATCCGCGTCGGTGCCGCTACCGAAGTCGAGATGAAGGAGAAGAAGGCCCGCGTCGAAGACGCCCTGCACTCCACCCGCGCTGCGGTCGAGGAAGGCGTGGTGCCTGGCGGCGGTACCGCCCTGGTGCGCGTGCTGACCAAGATCAAGGACCTCAAGGGCGAGAACGAGGACCAGACCCACGGTATCGCCATCGCGCTGCGCGCCATGGAGTCTCCGCTGCGTCAGATCGTCACCAACGCCGGCCAGGAAGCTTCCGTGATCCTCAACGAGGTGAAAGCAGGCGAAGGCAACTTCGGCTACAACGCCCAGACCGGTGAATTCGGCGACATGTTCGAAATGGGCGTGCTGGACCCGGCCAAGGTGACCCGTACTGCGCTGCAGTCCGCCGGCTCCGTGGCAGGCCTGATGATCACCACCGAGTGCATGATCGCCGACGATCCGGAAGAGAAGGAAGGTCCGGACATGGGCGGCATGGGTGGCATGGGCGGTATGGGCGGCATGATGTAAGCCAGCCATCCCCTTAGCCCTTCGCAAGCCCCGCCATCGTGCGGGGCTTGTTCTTTATGGACGGTCTTGCAGGAATGTGACTCGGTTTCAAAAGCGTTACTATGGTGGAAACGGTCGGCTCCGCTGCCGTCACGACCGGTCACAAGCGAGAACGAGACGAGCATGGTGGATATACTGGACAAGTTGGCCGTGGCGGTTGCCGAAGATGACAGCCTGGAATCGCTGGTCAATTCTCTGCTCGAGCTGCTGGAAGCCGTCACCGGACTCGAATCGACTTATCTGACCCGTATCGACTCGGAAAACAATGTGCAGAGGGTCGTCTTCTCTCGTAATTCCAGAGATCTCGAGATTCCCGAGGGCTTGACGGTGCCCTGGGGGACACCCTGTGCAAGCGCGCAATGGATGAGAACACGCCCTTCACCGACGATGTGCCTGGCTGCTGGGGAGATTCCAAGGCAGCGAGTGCCCTTGGCCTCAAGACCTATATCAGCGAGCCGGTACATATCGGCCAGCACGAGCTCTACGGAACTCTGTGCGGAGCCAGCAAGCACAAGAAACCTGTCAGTCCCCGCGCGCGGCGCCTGCTCGCCATGTTCAGCCGCTTGATCGCCCGTCAACTCGAAAGGGATCGGCTGCTGGACGCTCTCAGACAGGAGCACACCACATTCAAGGAGTACGCCCTTTCCGATCCGCTGACGGGAATCCCCAATCGCCGCGCCATGGAAACCGAACTCAAGCGGGCGCTGGCCAATGCGGAGCGCATGAACACAACCGTTCACCTGGCTTTCATCGATCTTGACGGATTCAAACACATCAACGATCAACATGGACACGATGCCGGCGACCGCTTTCTCATCGAGATGGCAAGAACGTTGAAAGCCGGCATCCGGGATGGTGACGCCCTTGCACGCATCGGGGGCGACGAGTTCGTCGTGTTCGGCAACGTCCCGCGCGAGCAGCCAGACGCGGTCCGCGAGGTGATTGCCCAACGTCTCTCCGACCTGACCCGTGGAGTATTCGACCTCGGTATCATCCAGCTCGACTACGCGGGTGCCAGTGTGGGCGTCGCCACCTCTCGTCCTGGAGAAAAGGACATCGAAGCCCTGCTGGCTCGCGCCGACGAGGCCATGTATCAGACGAAGCAGTCCCGTCGCAAAACCGGCCCGACGGTACCCCCGGCCCGTTCCAATTGAGACGCTTTGCGCTACTATCGTCTTCTTCATTAGTCAGCAAGCCGACCCATGCTCGCCAACATTCGTATCGTACTCGTGCAGACCTATCACCCCGGCAACATCGGCGCCTCGGCGCGGGCCATGAAGACCATGGGCCTGACCGAGCTGGTGCTGGTCAATCCTCGCGGCTTTCCCGATGCCGAGGCGTCGCGGCTGGCGGCCGGCGCCGAGGACGTGGTCGACCGCGCCCGAGTGGTGGCCTCGCTGGAAGAGGCGGTATCCGACTGCGTTCAGGTGGTGGGCGCCAGCGCCCGGCTGCGCAGTCTGCCCCTGCCCCACTACGACGAACCCGAGGCGATGACCCGGGAGCTGGTGGCCAATGCGGGAAGCGACCCGGTGGCGCTGGTGTTCGGCCGCGAGCGCTCCGGCCTGACCAACGACGAGATTCGGCTGTGCAGCCATCAGGTCAGCATCCCCGCCAACCCCGAGTACGGCATCCTCAATCTCTCCCAGGCGGTACAGGTACTCGCCTATGAAACGTTCAAGGCGTGGCGCCTGCGGCCCGAGAGCGAGTATCGCCTGCCGCGCCCTGCCGAGGAGCGTCAGCCGACCCGCGAGCAGATGGCGCATTTCCAGGAGCACTTAAGCCGGGTGATGCAGGTCAGCGGCTTTTTGACCCAGCCCCACGCTCGCACCGAGGCCCAGCTGCAGGCCCTGTTCGCCCGGGCCCAGCCCAGCCGCAAGGAGCTCTCGCTGCTGCGGGGGTTGCTCAGCTCACTGGAAGCGGCCGCCTCGGACGGCTAGGCTGGAAAGGCGTCGCGTTCATCTCGCCGCCTTCAGGACGTCACGTCGCTGTCACGGCAAGGTGAAATGATGACGCCACCCGAAGAGGGAAAGGCAACGGACACTGCCGATCATGGGACACGGAAGCAGGCGCACGGGAAGTGCGCCAGGGACAGCCGGGCATCAGGAAGATGCCAAGGGAGCCATCGCCACGCTGAGCCGCAGCGTGGCGTTTTCTTTGGTTCAGCACCCTTGGCGCACGACGCGCTGTCATGCTGGAAGCCTGCCTTCAGGCCCGCCGGTCGTCGTCCCAGCCGGGGACGTCGTGTCGTATCCGCTGCGAGAAGTGCAGGTCCCGCTCGGCCTGCCGGGCACGCTCGTCGACCCGGCCGCGGCGCATCAACTCAGGCAGGCTGAAGCCGGGCCACAGCCCGCCCACCTTATAGACATACCCAGGTAACCGACCGGTCACCAGCAGCCGATAGTCAAACGGCAGGCGGGCACCGATACCTCGCGCCATGGCAAAGATCAGCGTGGTGCAATTGGCGGTTAAGGTGTTATAGAAACGTGGCGAAGCGGCCAGGTCGTTGGCCTCCTCGACATAGGCCAGCAGCAGCGAGCGCATCGCACTGCGCGGCATCCGCAGGCGAAACAGCGAAACCCTCTCCCCGCGCACATGAGTTCGCAGGCCCACCGCATCACGCTCGTCGGCGGCAATGATGGCAATCTCGTACTGGCGGAAGAACCCACCAATTTCCGAGAACCGCTCTCCGCTCAGGCGCCGCACCTCCACCGAGAAGACCACGAAGTCGGCCCCTTCAAAGCCGAACGAGACCATGACATGGGCCACACCGGGGCGCCCCCAGCTCGATACGATCAGGTCGACCGAATCGAGCTTGGCAAGTTCGTAGCGACGCTTCTCCCAAGCCACATCGGCATCGTCCCGGGTGTGCCAGCGAAAATTGCGAACATGCGGCAGGATCAGCTCACCTTGGCGAACCTCGCCGGTGGCCAGGTGCACGACATCATCGGCCCAAGGGCGATCATGCGTGGGGCGCAGGCGAAACCACCAGATCAGCAGGCCCGCCACCAGCAGCGCCTGACCAAGCAGCGCCAGCCGCATCCCCTGCAGGTTCAGCACGACCAGCAACAGTGCCAGCAACAGCCAGCCGACCAACACCGCCTTGCGCCACGGCTGCGGCAACAGCAGGCGATACCACAACGCCGCCGCCCCCCATGCCATGGCAATCAGGCACAGCGCCTGCAATCCTCCAATGAATAAGGCTTGACTCATGTCGCTCCCGCGTCTGCTGCGATCGCTTGCTTGCCCCAGGCCGCCGGCCAAGCGACACCCTACGACCCAGCGCGGTCGAGGGTCACGCCGGCAGGCGGCACCGGCTTATGCGTGGTGAGCGAGGTATCCCGATCAGTTCGAGGCGGATGCCTGTGGAAGCGCCGCAATCACCATGATCTCGACCTTCCATTCGGGCTTGGCCAGCTTGGCTTCCAGCGCGGCACGAACCGGCGGACGACCCGGCACCACCCAGGCTTCCCAAGCGGCGTTCATCTGGTCGAACTCGGCCATGTCGGTAACCCAGACCTGAGCCGAAATCAGGTGCTCCTTGGAGCTGCCGGCCTGAGCCAGCAGCTCGTCGATGCGCGCCAGCACCTGCTCGGTCTGACCACGCATGTCAGCGCTGGCGTCGCTCGGCACCTGGCCGGCCAGGTAGACGGTCCCATTGTGCACGGCGACCTGGCTCATGCGGGCGTTGCTTTCGAAGTAGTTGACCGACATCTCTTTTCCTCTGTTTTAGTGGGGGAGGTACAGCAACAGCATTCGTGCCACGGGCCAGGTCGGATCATTCGCCGAACAAGCCCTTCAACAAGGCAGTCAGGTTGGCCCCGAGGCTCTCGGTAGGGTAGCCACCCTCCTGCACCAGAACCATGGGCAGGCCCAGGGCCGCCAGGCGGCGCCCCACGGCATGAAAATCGTCGGTGACCAGGGCCATGCCGCCCGCAGGGTCGTCGCGGTGCGCGTTCAGCCCCAGCGCTACAACCGCTGCCTCGGGGCGAAAGGCCGCCATTCGTGCCGAGAGCGCATCCAGGGCGTCGAGGTAGCGGGCGGCGTCGCTGCCGAGCGGCAGCGGCAGATTGACGTTGGCGCCCAGGCCTTCGCCCATGCCCTCCTCGTTCGCCCCGCCCCAGAAGTAGGGGTAGGACTGCCGAGGATCGACGTGCAGCGAGCCGGTCCAGACATCGCCGCGATAATAGAAGATATCCTGCGTTCCATTGCCATGGTGCAGATCGATGTCGAGAATCGCCACCCGCGAGAAATGCTCGCGCAGCACCGTGGCTGCCAGGGCCGCGTTGTTGAGGAAGCAGAAGCCGCCGGCCCGGTCGGGGCCCGCATGATGGCCAGGCGGTCGGCACAGCGCATACGTGGTGCCATGCCCGCCCAGCAACGCTTCGGCCGCGGCCTGAGCCGTGGCCGCGCTGGCCAGGATGCCGCGAAAACTGTCGGCGTCGATGGGGCATGTCAGGTCATGCAGGTGCCAGCCGGCCTGGCCGATGGGATGCTCGGGATAGAGAAGCCCACCGCCGCAGGGGTGCACGCTGGAGGTGACCGGGCCGGAAGCCTGCTGAAGCCGAGACCAACGGGCATGGATGGTTTCGAGAAACGCCAGGTAGCGCGCGGAGTGAATACGGCTCAGGCGGCTGCGCAGGCGCGGCGTATCCACGTCATCCGGTTCGAGCAGGTTGAACCCGCAGGCGGTCACGCCCGCAGCCAGCAGTTCGGCCCGTCTCGTGCTCTCCGGTGAAGGCATCTCCTGGCCGTGCAGCACAATCGAAGCCGGCGCATGCAGCGCCTGGTCAGGATGATAGAACAGCTTCATTGCGCTCTTCCTTGATGCAGCAGGCAAACACCGCCCCCGAGGTGGCGGTGCACGCCCCTCGCTCCTTGGGGCAGTTCGTTCAGCTGGAGGGCACGACGGCAGGCAGACGTGGAGCATGTCGGCTTCTTGTAGCGTTCTGGTCAGGGGCTTCAAAATACCCTGCCACGACGCTTTGTGAAACTGCTCAATGCTTCAACAGCGGCCTTTCTTGGCCTGGCCAGGGGGCAGAAACCCCGGTAGCGGCGCCGGTCGTCACGCCTGCCGTCGTAATAGTAGTGGCGCTCGACATGGCGTTCCCGATAGCGGTGCCTGTCGCCATGATGATGCCGATGGGAACCATCGACCACCACCAACGGCTCGGGACTGATGCGTGCCGGTGAATAGCTACAGCCGGCCAGCACCAGCAGGAGCGGCAGGAAGGCCAGGGCGAAAAGACGCAGGAACGGTTTCATGGCATTAACCTCTTGGCTTGAGCGGAAGATGCCCTTCAGGTCCCATGCGGAGTCGTCGTACTCACCATCCTGGGTGCGACTCTCTATAGCTGTCTGCCGGCAGTGGCCCACTCCGTGAACCGTGGGGGTTACCTGCCAGCTGATTGCCGATGCGTTGCCGCCTCGATGCGGCTTAGCACCGCCCCTTCTTGGCCTGCCCCGGAGGACAGAAGCGACCGGCATGCCCGCTGCGATCGTCGTCGATGACAATCAGCGGTTCCGACTTGATGCGTGCGGGCTGGTAGCTGCAGCCAGCCACCAGCATCGCGGCCAAGATGAGCACAAAAGGAAGTAACAGGCGCCGTGACATGATGTTTCTCCAGTTTGTCGAACACTGTTCATGATAGCGAAGTAAAGCGCTGTTACACATGTGGCACAGCGGCAACATCGACGTCGCCAAACAGCGACATTGTCACCGCACCCATAACGGGCGATAGTTCATGCTCGTTAGCCTGCAAACGGGAAATACGCCATGGACGCCCTTCGCCGCCACTCGCTGCTGCTGATCCTGCTCGGCAGCCTGGTCATTTCACTGGCCATGGGGCTGCGCCATGGGTTCGGTCTGTTCATGGCGCCAATGAGCAGCGACCTGGGCTGGGGGCGTGAGGTGTTCGCCTTCGCCCTGGCGCTGCAAAACCTGATCTGGGGCTTCGCCCAGCCCTTCACCGGCGCCCTGGCGGATCGCTATGGGGCCGCCCGGGTGGTGGCCATCGGCGGCGCGCTGTACGCGCTGGGCCTGCTGTTCATGGGGATCTCCGAGTCGGCGCTGGGCATGTCGCTCTCGGCCGGGCTGCTGATCGGCCTGGGGCTCTCGGGCACCACCTTCTCGGTGATCCTGGGCGCCGTGGGGCGTGCCGTAGCCCCGGAGAAGCGCAGCATGGCCATGGGTATTGTCAGTGCGGCGGGATCGTTCGGCCAGTTCGCCATGCTGCCAGGCACCCTGGGGCTGCTGGGCTGGCTGGGCTGGTCGGCTGCGCTGCTGGCCATGGGGGCCCTGGCGGCGATGATGGTACCGCTCGGCGCCATGCTGAAGGACCGCCCCTCCACGCGCCTGGCCACGGATCTCTCGCTGCGCCAGGCGCTGGACGAAGCCGCCGGCCACCGCGGCTTCTGGCTGCTGTGCCTGGGCTTCTTCGTGTGCGGCTTCCAGGTGGTGTTCATCGGCGTGCACCTGCCCGGCTATCTGTTCGACAACGGCCTGGCCGTACACGTCGGCAGCACGGTGCTGGCCCTGGTGGGCCTGTTCAACATCTTCGGCACCTACGCCGCCGGCTGGCTGGGCGGCATCTATTCCAAGCCACGCCTGCTCAGCTGGCTCTACCTGATCCGCGGTGCGGTGATCGCCACCTTCGTCTTCATGCCGCTGAGCCCCGCCAGCGCCTATCTGTTCGGCATCGCCATCGGCTTGCTGTGGCTCTCCACCGTGCCGCTGACCAACGGCATCGTGGCCTCGGTATTCGGGGTACGCCACCTCTCCATGCTCGGCGGCATCGTCTTCCTGTTCCACCAGGTCGGCTCGTTCACCGGCGTGTGGCTGGGCGGCATGCTCTACGACCTGCACGGCGACTATGATGTGGTATGGAAGCTTGCCATTCTGCTCTCGGTGATCGCCGCCCTGCTGCACTGGTTCATCAGCGAGGCGCCCGTCAAGCGGGCCACACCACAGGAGGCCCAGGCATGATTCGCCTGCATCTTACGACACTCGCTGCGCTGAGCGCCCTGACCGCCACCCTGGCACTGGTCTGGTGGGGCTGGCAAACCGCCGATGCCTCGCTGCTGCTGCTCGGCGTGCGACTATGCTGAAGCGTAACTTGGCGCGCCCAGCGCAGGCACGCTGAAAAAAGCGCCCATGCCGATCGGCATGGGCGCTTTGCTTTCTGGCCAGGCCCTGCCTGGCGCAGGAAACCGACCGCTTAGAGATAGAACTTAGGCAGCTTGCGTGCCGGGCGCTTGCGGCTGGCCGACTCGACGCGCTGTGGGCTGTCCCAGATGGTGAGGAAGCGCTCGGCGGCAGGTGCCGTCGCGGCGGGTTCCGTCGGCTCGCGGCGGCTGATCAAGGGCAGATCCCAGATGCTGGTGAAATTCAGGGTAGTCATGGATTCGCTACGGTCCTCGCGGAACCGCCTCCGACGTTATTTATGGAAGCATTTTTCATATTATCCATTTTGTTAGACTTTAGTTCAAGCCCTCATGCGCGATGTGGCCCACTTCGGCATTTCGCCATTGTGGGAGGCAAGCCGGCCACAAGGGCCTATACTGCAATGCAATATGAAAACCACCGGGAGATGGCATGGCCAAGGAAGAACGCAAGCATATCGATCTCGCCCTGCAGGGCGGCGGCTCGCATGGTGCCCTGACCTGGGGTGTGCTGGATCGGCTGCTGGAAGAGGAGCGGCTGGAGATCGACGGCGTCAGCGGTACCAGCGCAGGCGCGATGAATGCCGTGGTGCTGGCCGACGGGCTGCACCGCGGAGGACGTGAGGGTGCCCGCCAGGCGCTGCACAACTTCTGGCGCGGCGTCAGCGAGGCGGCGCGCTTCTCGCCCATCCAGCCGACGCCGTGGGACCAGCTGATGGGCAACAGCAGCCTCGACAACTCGCCGACTTACCTGATGTTCGAGAGCCTCACCCAGCTCATCGCCCCGGCCAAGCTCAACCCGATGAAGTTCAATCCGCTTAAGGACCTGGTTTGCAAGCTGGTGGATTTCGAGCGGGTCAATGCGTGTCGCAAGGCCAAGGTGTACGTCACCGCCACCAACGTGCGTACCGGGCGTGCCAAGGTCTTTTCACAGCCCGATATCACGGTGGATACGGTGATGGCCTCGGCCTGCCTGCCGTTCATGTTCCCAGCGGTGGAGATCGACGGCGAGGCCTACTGGGACGGCGGCTACAGTGGCAATCCGGCGCTGTTTCCGCTGGTCGACGACATGGACTGCCAGGACCTGGTGGTCATTCAGGTCAATCCGCTGGTGCGCCAGAAGCTGCCAGATAGCGCCCGGGACATCATCAACCGCATTAACGAGATCACCTTCAATACCAGCCTGATCAAGGAGCTGCGCAGCATCCAGCTGCTGCAGCAGCTGATCGACGCCGAAGGACTGGAGGTGGAGCGCTACCGCTCCATGCGCCTGCATCTGATCCATGCCGAGCAGGAGGTTGAAAAGCTCTCCGCCTCGAGCAAGCTCAACGCCCAGTGGGACTTCGTCTCGCGCCTCTATCGCCAGGGCCGCGGCTGGGCCGACCTGTGGCTGAAGGAGAACTTCGACAAGCTGGGACAGTGCTCCACCTTCGATCTCAATGCGGTGTTCAGCGACACCTTCCGCCCACTCGCCCGCCCCAGCGGCACGAGCCTCGATGTCGATGAGGACAAGCAGGACAAGCCCAGCGCCGAAGAGCCCAGTGCGAAGCTGCCTGCCGACAAACAGCCCACCGACAAGTCGCCCGGCAGCAAGCGGGGCAACCACAAGGCGCCTGACAACAAGGGCGCTAGTGACGGCAAGACCGGCAAGGGAGACGAGGCATGACCGGCATTGCCGCCATCGTCATAGCACTGCTTTTGTTGATGTACCTGGCCTACCGCGGCCTGAGCCTGCTGATCCTGGCCCCGGCGCTGGCCGCCCTGGTGGCGCTGGTGTCGGTGGATACGCCGCTGCTGGCCAGCTACACCCAGGTGTTCATGGGCTCGGCCGGTGGCTTCATCATCCAGTACTTCCCGCTGTTCCTGCTCGGAGCGATCTTCGGCAAGCTGATGGAGGATTCGGGCAGCGCCGAGGTGCTGGCCGGCGCCATCGTCGAGCGCCTGGGCGAAAGCCGCGCCATTCTCGCCGTGGTGCTCTCCTGTGCGGTGATGACCTACGGCGGCGTGTCGCTGTTCGTGGTGGCCTTCGCGGTGTTTCCCATCGCCGCAGCGCTGTTTCGCAAGGCTAACCTGCCCAAGCGGCTGATCCCCGGCACCATCGCGCTCGGCGCTTTCACTTTCACCATGACCGCCCTGCCCGGCACGCCGGCGATCCAGAACGCCATCCCGATGCCCTTCTTCGGCACCTCGCCCTTCGCCGCACCGGGGCTCGGCATCATGACCGGACTGGTCATGCTGGGCCTGGGCCAGGCCTGGCTCACCTACCGCGCCAGGCAGGCCCGCGCCGCTGGCGAAGGCTATGGCGAGCATGACAGCGAGTCCACCCCGGCCGATCACCTGCGCGAGCGCGCCGCGGGGAAGGCTTCGACCTGGCCGAGGTACAGCCACAGCCGCGCCAGGGGCTGCCCTCGCTGCCCCTGGCACTAGCCCCCATCGTGCTGGTGATCGCGCTCAATCTGCTGTTCACCACGGTAATCATCCCGGCCATGGATACCGGCTACCTGGCGAACCCGGTGTATGGCGCCACCAGCATCGAGTCGGTACGCGGCGTGTGGTCGGTGATCGCCGCCCTGGTGCTCTCCATCCTGGTGCTGATTGCGCTCAACTGGCCGCGCCTGCAGCAGCTGACCGCCTCGCTGGACAGCGGGGCCAACGCCTCGCTGCTGCCAATCTTCAATACCGCGAGCCTGGTCGGCTTCGGCTCGGTAATCGCCTCGCTGGCGGCCTTCGACGCCATCAGCGCCTGGGTGACCACCGCCGGCGGCGACAATCCGCTCATTTCACTGGCCATCGCGGTGAACCTGCTGGCCGGCATGACCGGCTCCGCCTCCGGCGGCATGAGCATCGCACTCTCCACCCTCGGCGATACCTACCTGGCCATGGGCCAGGCGGCCGGCATCTCGCCCGATCTGCTGCACCGGGTCACCGCCGTGGCCACCGGCGGTCTGGACGCCCTGCCGCACAACGGCGCGGTGATCACGCTGCTGTCGATCTGCGGCTTGACGCACCGCCAGGCCTACCTCGACATTGCCGCGGTGGCCGTGGTGGGGCCGATCATCTCGCTGATCGTACTCATCGCGGTGGGCTCGCTGGTGGGCACGTTCTAAGTGCCGGCGCCCTGCTCAGGGAGCCCCCGGCGTGCCACCTCGCCGCACTGGCGCTTCGTCACGCCGGGGTCAGCCAGGCCGCGAAGGCCGCCAGGTCGTCTTCCAGCTCTCCGCGCACCAGGCGACGGTAGAGACCCTGCAGGCGTGCGGTAACCGAGCCCTCTGGGATGGCATCCCCGACGGCAGGGGCGCCGCTGCGGGCACCGATATGACGGCCGTCGAGCTCGCGCAGCGGCAGGATCTCGGCGGCGGTCCCGGTCAGGAAGGCCTCGTCGGCGAGATAGAGCTCGTCACGCGTGATGCGCCGCTCCACCACCGCCATGCCGAGCACGTCCCTGGCCAGCCGAATGACGCTGTCGCGGGTGATGCCCTGCAGGCAAGAGGTGACCTCGGGGGTGTGCAGCACTCCATCGCGGACCACGAAGACATTGGCTGCGGAGGCCTCGGCCACATAGCCCTCGGGGTCGAGCATGATGGTCTCGTCGAAGCCCGCCTTCACCGCCGTGTTCAGCGCCAGCATGGAGTTGACGTAGTGGCCGCTGGTCTTGGCACGGCACAGGCTGATGTTGACGTGGTGGCGCGCCCACGACGAGGTCAGGGCGCGCAGGCCGATCCTGGCGGCCTCCGGTGCCAGGTAGGCGCCGAGGTCCCAGGCCGCGATCATCAGGTGCGTCGACAGGCCTCTAGCGCGCAGCCCAAGCCCCTCGGAGCCGAGAAAGATCGTGGGCTTCAGGTAGGCACTCGCCAGCCGATTGCGCTCCAGGCAGCGGCGCTGTGCGTCGATCAGGGTCTCGGCATCGAAGGCCACGGGGATGTCCAGGGCGTGGGCGCTGTCCAGCAGGCGGCGGGTGTGCTCGGCCACCCGGAACAGGTGGGTGCCGTTGGGCCCGGCATAGGCGCGCACGCCCTCGAAGCAGCCCATGCCGTAGTGCAGGGTGTGGGTCAGCGCATGCACCTGCGCCTCTCTCCACGGCAGCCATTCGCCGTCCATCCAGATCCAGCCATCGCGATCGTGCAGCGGGGTCATCTCCTTTCTCCTTCATGGTGTGGCGGGCTACGCCAACAGGCTGCTTGCCAGTGCTCTCGCCAGCCGTCGATCAGCGCCTGCTGGTGGAGCTGCAGAGCCTGGTAGCCCCAAGCGGCGATTTCGTCATTCTGGGGGTCGGGCACGGTGATCCGGCTCCCCGCCAGGGTCTGGATCACGGCATGACCACACAGCGGCACATAGCCCTCCGAGTAGCCGCCCTCGTGGACCATGACCAGGCGGCCCTGGCAGATCCGCTCGGCCAAGGCCTTCACCCGGGCGGTCATGGCCGCAAAGGTGGCGCTGTTGAGCAGCATCTTGCCCAGCGGGTCCTTGGCGCAGGCGTCATAGCCGCAGGCCACGACGATCAGCTCCGGCGCGAAGGCCTCGATCGCCGGCAGCACCAGGGTGTCCATGGCGTATTCATACGCACCGATGCCGCAACCCGGGGGCAGCGGCAGGTTGAGATCGGTGCCGAGCGCCCCTGCCCCGCCCTGCTCCTCGAAGGCGCCGGTCTCCAGCGGATAGTTGCCCGCTTGGTGGACGGAGATGGTCAACACCTCTGGGGTGTGCCAGAAGGCTTCCTGCTGGCCGTTGCCGTGATGCACGTCCCAGTCGAGAATCGCCACCCGCCCTACCTGGCCAAGCGCACGGGCGCGCATCACTGCCACCGGAATATTGCCAAGCAGGCAGAAGCCGCGGCCGCGGTCGGCCTCGGCGTGGTGCCCGGGAGGCCGGCACAGCGCATAGGCGTTGGCCAAGGCCCCGGTGGCCACCGCCTCGATGGCAGCCACCGCCAGGCCAGCAGCCTGGCTTGCCGCCGCCAGACTTCCCGGCCGATAGGGGGCGCACTCGCCGGCATCGCCCTCGCCCGTGCGGTCGCCGAGCTCGAGCGCGTCCAGGTAGCGCGGCGTGTGGAAGCGCTGAAGGTCCTCGCGCGAGGCCGGCGGCGGCTTGCCTACCGCAAGCTCGTCGATCAGGCCCGAGGCTTCCAGCAGGTTCTTGAGCCGCCGCTTGCTCTCGGGGCTTTCCGAGGCGGGCTGGGGCTGCAGGAACTCACCGGGCGCCGAGAACACTCCGATGGCGCCCTGGTCATGCCAGAAGCAGCGCTCGTGCCAGAAGAAACCCGTGGCCGCGCGGTTCATTCGGGCGACTCCAGCCGCTCCCACACCTCGATGGCTGCGGCCAGGTCCTCCAGCGACGCTCCCACCGACTTGAACAAGGTGATCGCTTCGGCAGACGAGCGCCCTGGCTTCTCGCCACGCAGCAGCTCGGCGAGGTCGCCACGAATGGCGTCGAAGGCGAAGGCGCCTTCGTCGATGGCCTGGAGAAGATCCCCGGCTTCGCCCCGGGCGCCGGCGTAGGTATCGACGAAGACCTCGCTACGCACCAGGCACTCGGCGTCGGTCTCGCGCATGGTCGGGCGGAAGGCCCCGATCAGGTCGAGATGGGTGCCGGGAGAAAGCCAGGCGCCACGGATCAGCGGCTGCGTGGAGAGCGTCACGCAGCTGATGATATCCGCCTCCCGCGTAGCCGCTTCCAGGTCGCTGACCGCCCGGCTGTCAAAGCGGTCGGCATACTCGGCGGCAAGCGCCGCGGCCTTGCCGGCGTTCCTGCCCCAAATTCGCACCCGCCGGATGGGCCTAACCGCCGCATGCGCCTCGATCACCATGGGCGCCAGCTTGCCGGTGCCTACCACCAGCAGCGTGACGGCGTCGTCGCGGGCCAGCTCACGGGCCGCCAGCGCCGAGGCCGCGGCGGTGCGCCGCCGGGTCAGCTCGCTGCCGTCGAGGCAGGCCAGCGGGCGGCCGTGGGCGCCCTCGCTCAGCAGGTAGACGCCGGCAATCGCCGGCAGCCCGTGGTCGGCGTTCTGCGGAAAGACGTTGACCACCTTCACCCCGATATAGCCCGCCCGCTCCCAGGCGGGCATCAGCAGCATGGTGGCCTCGCCGTCGGGCCGGTGCATGGCATGGTGATGACGAGGCGGCGCCTCCACGCCTTCTCGAAAGGTGTGTGCCAGGCGCTGCACCAGGGGTTCCCAGGGCAGCGCCGCGGCCACCTCGCTTGCGGTCACGACGCGCATGTCATCCCTCCCCGAGGCGTTCGGCCCCGTTGAAGCCACGCATGAAGGCGGCCAGGTTGCGGCCCAGGTGTTCGGTGGGGTAGCCGCCTTCCTGGATCAGCACCGTAGGCAGGGCAATGGCCGCCAGGCGCCGGCCAATCGCCTCGAAATCCTCGGTCTCGAGTGCCAGGCCTGCCAGCGGGTCATCGCGGTGGGCATCGAGTCCCAGCGGCACCACCAGCGCCTCGGCTTGAAACGACGACATGGCCTCGATCAGCGTCTCCAGCGCGGCCATGAACGCAGTACCGTCACTGCCCAGCGGCAGCGGCACGATTCAGGTTGGCTCCCCGGCCCTCACCCTCGCCGGTCTCGTCGGCGCCGCCCCAGAAGAACGGGTAGAAGTCAGCCGGATCGGCATGCACGGAGCCGGTCCAGACGTCCCCGCGGGCATAGAAGATGTCCTGGGTGCCGTTGCCATGGTGGAGATCCACGTCGAGGATCGCCACCCGCGCATACCGCTCGCGCAGCACCTCGGCGGCCAACGCCGAATTGTTGAGAAAGCAGAAGCCACCGGCGCGATCCGGCCCCGCATGGTGTCCCGGCGGGCGACACAGCGCGTAGGCACTCGCGGCACCAGCCAGCACGGCTTCTGCCGCCGCCTCGGCGCTGGCGGCATTCGCCATGACGCCGCGAAACGTGTCTGCCGTCAGGGGACAGGCCATGTCGTGCATGTGCCAACCGACCTGACCCACCGGATGGCGAGGATAGTGATGGCCGCCCCCGCAAGGATGCACATTGGGCGACACCACCTCGGCCGCCTCCGGAAGCGCGGACCAGCGCGCATGTATGGTCTCGAGGAAGTCGAGGTAGCGCCTGGTGTGAACCCGAGCAAGGCGTTCGCGCAGGCGGGGGCTATCCGTCGTCGCCGGCGATGTTACCGCAATGCCCAGGCTGGCCAAGCCTTCCAGTAGCATCCGCGCCCGCACCGGCCCTTCCGGTGAGGCGACCTGCCGTCCTCTCAACAGGAAGCTGGGCGGTGCATGCCGCTCCTGGTCCGGGTGATAGAAGAATTCCACAGCACCATCTCCTTAAGGTGAGAAGTCATAGCCCATCGCATCACGCCGAAGCGAGGCCGGTAGGATTCAGCGCCCTTGCGCCAAGGTGGCATCCCGCGGTGTTTCTCGACCCCACCTGCACAGAAACAGGGCATAGGCCTTGAGTACATGCCGCACAGACTCGAGATTGACCCGCTCATCGATGCCATGGATGTTTTCTGCCACCGGTCCATAGCAGGTGCCCGTCACCCCCATGCACATGAAATGCCCGGAGGTCAGTGGTGCAGGTCAGGGCCGGGACGTGACCGCTTCACCGGTGAGGTCATGGTGGCACTCTCCGAGCAAATGAATCGCAGGATGGCGCATGTCGACAACGACACCTTCGGAGCGAAAACCATGAAAATCGACCTTTAAATTGGAGATACCGCCCCCCAGGTCTGCTGTCGCCTCATCGACACAGCGCCTGACCCTTTCCATGACGTCTTCGACAGCCATATCCGGAGGAAAGCCAAGGCGACCTTCCAGGCTCGCATGCGCAGGAACGCTGGAGGCCCAGTCGCCTCCTTCGATGCGCCCGACATTCAGGTTGAAGGGCTTTTCCATGCCTTGATAGAGCGCATGACGAGGCATCGCATTGATCTCTGTTTCCAGGGATTTCAAGGCGCCAAACAGCGAAGCAATCGCCTCGATGGCGTTGCTTCCGGCGCTGGTATCAAGCACATGGGCAGGCACGCCATCGAGGCCGATGCGAAACCACAGCACGCCCACCTGCCCAGACACCAGCGTGGCACCGAAAGGCTCGGGAATAAGCACGAAATCGCCGGCATGGCCCGCCTTCACGCAGGCCAGTGCGCCATGGCCTGAACACTCTTCCTCGATGACGGTCTGCAGCGTCAGCGGATGTTCGATCGCGATACCGGCCTGCCGAACTGCCTTGACAGCCATGGCCATGGCGGCGATACCCGACTTCATGTCGCCTGCCCCTCGACCATAGAGCCAGTCAGCATCGCGCCACGGCTCCCAGGGCGCGCGCGTCCATAAGGAAGCCGGCTCCGCCGGCACCACATCCAAGTGGCCATTGAAGACCAGATGCGCCCCCGTCGATGCCGCATTGAGCGTGCCCATCACGTTGTATCGGGCCTCTATCGACGCCGTATTACCCGTCATTTCGTCAAGGATGGACTGCCGCATGGGCACTCGATTTACCTCAAGACCCTCCTGGCGATACCACGCCTCCATGATCTCAAGCGCCTCACGCTCATTGCCCAGTGTGCTATAGGCCCTGACCAAGGATTCCGTCAATAACAGGGTCTCTTCAAAGAGCTCATCACATACATTGATGACCCGACGCTCCGACTCGCTAAGCATGAATTGACTCCGTTATTGTCGTGGAAGCGAGAACGCCAGCCGGTAGATATTCCTGATGGCATCACGACGTGTGCCGCCTCCAGGCCACCCAGCATGCTTTTTATGCTTTGCACCCTTATCGCCGGTTTGCAAGTAAAAAAAGCCCCGCTGGTGCATAAGCAGGGCTAATACAATGGATAAAAAATGGAAAATTGTCTTATGCGATTCGGAACGGTACCCCTAGAGTAAACAACAAGACGGATCGACCAGGATGCCCTCGACCAAGGCCACCTCAAGGCAGCCGCTGTTCCAGCCCAACCGATGCCATGGCGCTGTGCAGGTAATCGAAGAACAACCGTTCGGCCTGGGAGAAGCGAGAATCTTCGTGCCAGACCAGGTGAATGTCGATATTCGGCACGCCGTCATAGGGCGGCAGCGGCCACAGGTTGCCCTTGTCCACATCCGCCTGGACCGTATGCTCCGGCAAGCAGCCAATTCCCCAGCCTGCGCGCACGAAGCGCTGAATCTCTTCCAGGCTGCTGGAGGTGACCACCACATCCCCGGTCATGGCCGCACTGGCGCGGAACACAGCGATTTCCGCCAGCGCACCGGACAGCTGGGCACTGGTGAAGGAGACAAACGGCTCGCGCCCCAGGGCCTGCAACGGAAGATTCTGCTTGCCGAACAGGTGGTGGGAGCGGCCACAGTAGAAGCGGTAGCGCTGGTGAGCAAGCAGCTGGCTGCTGAGCCCTCGACCGGATGGGGCATCAGGCAAACCCCCACGGTGCCCATCTTCTGCAGCATCGCCTGCACCACATCCTGGCTCGACATGACGCTCACCTCACAGGTGATGCGCGGGTGCTGGACATGGAAGTCGCGCAACACCGCGTCCAGGAACGAGCAATGGATGCCGCTGACCAGCAGCAGCGTGATCTGGCCGGCCACTTCGGGGGAGGTGTCGCGCACCGTGATGCCGAGCCGTGCCACGTTGGCATAGATCTCGAGCGCGTCTCGATACACCAGCTCGCCCGCCTCGGTGACCCGGAACCGATGGCTGCCGCGCTCGATGAGCGTCTGCCCCAGGTGCGACTCCAGCCGCTTGAGCGCAAGGCTGACCGCAGGCTGGGAAAGGTTGAGGCGCTGCGCTGCCCGGCTGATGCTTTTCTCCTGAACGATGCTCACGAAGGTTCGCAGCAAGTTCCAGTCAAGGGTGTCATGCACAGACCGCATCGGGCCCACCTCCTGTGGCAATCCAATGAAACCGTTCGACAGGGCGCCAGGCGCCGCTGGGCGGCACGCCGAACGCAGCGTCATCTTATCCCACCTGGCATGGAGACAAGCGGCATGAGCGCCACCCCCAGCCCGTACATCGACAACCCGTGCATCGATAGCCAACGACTCTGGTCTTCGCTCATGGACATGGCCCGCATTGGTCCATCGCCCAACGGGGGCAGTCGACGCCTGGCTCTCAGCGATGACGATATCGCAGGGAGACGGCAGCTGCTCGCCTGGACCGATGCGCTGAACTGTGAGTGGCGCACCGATCAGGCCGGCAACCTTTTCATCCGCCGCTCGGGGCGCGATGACAGCCTGGCGCCGGTCGGCATCGGCAGCCACCTGGACACCCAGCCGCTGGGAGGGCGATTCGACGGCATCCTGGGGGTGCTGGCGGGGCTCGAGATCTTTCGCACGCTGGAGGAAGCGGGGATTACCACCCGTCGGCCCCTGGAACTCATCGTCTGGACCAACGAGGAAGGCAGCCGATTCGCTCCCGCCATGGGCGGTAGCGGCGTCTACAGTGGTCGCCTCTCGCTGGAGGCGTTCCGCGCCGCCCGCGATCGCGCCGACATGCCCCTTGGCCAGGCGCTCGATCAGTCGGGTTTCCAGGGTACCCTGACACGCGACGACCTGCCCCTGGGCGCCTATCTGGAGCTGCATATCGAACAGGGCCCCGTGCTGGAGCACAAGGCACTGCCCATCGGGGTGGTCAGCGGCGTTCAGGGCCTGCGCTGGTATGACATCACGTTTACCGGCGATTCCGCCCATGCGGGCCCCACGCCGATGCGCTACCGGCGAGATCCGCTGATGGCCGCTACCGCCTTTATCGAGGCCATGCGCAGCACCGTACTGGAGGATCCCGAAGGGGTGTCGCGCCTGACGGTGGGAGACTTCCAGGTCGCCGAACCCTCGCGCAACGTGATTCCCGGCACGGTGACCCTGCAGGTCGATATACGCCATACCGACGAAGCCAGCCTGGCAGAGCTCGATCAGCGCCTGCGCGCCCACGTGGCCTCGGCGGCCGAACGCGAGGGTGTCACGACTCACATCGAGGAGCTTTGGCACATGCCGGTGACGCGTTTCGACACTACCCTAGTGGATGACCTGTCGGCAGCGGCGCGCAGCCACGGTCTGGACCCCTTCACCATGATGAGCGGTGCCGGCCATGACGCGGTGAACCTGAGCTACGTGACGCCAACCGCCATGCTGTTCATTCCTTGCCGGGAAGGCATCAGCCACAACGAAAGGGAGTACGCGGAGCCCGAACACTGTGCCCTTGGCACACAAGTCTTGTGTGATGCAGTGCTGCGAGCGGCGAGTCGGCCATGACGCAACGCTGATCGCGCGTTTCCACCCTGGCTCGCAAGAGTCGACCTGTCCCACCAACAAGCCATAACACTACGGGGTAGACCATGAAGAAGCCTTTGACCATTGCCATCGCCGCCGCCACCCTGGCCTCTACCGCGGCGCTGGCAGAGCCACGCTCGGGCGGGGTCATCAACACGGTACTCCAGCCGGAACCCCCGGGACTGATCGCCGGCGTTCACCAGAATGCCCCGACCCAGACCGTTTCCGGCAACATCTACGAAAGCCTGCTGCGCTACGACACCGAGCTGAACCCGATGCCGCAGCTCGCCCATAGCTGGGAGGTGAGCGACGATGGCCTGGTCTACACCTTCCACTTGCACGAAGGGGTCACCTGGCACGACGGCGAGCCCTTCACCTCGGCGGACGTGGTCTTCTCCACCGACGTCTACCTGCGCGAGATGAACCCGCGCACCCGCACCATTCTCTCCCACGTGGAAAGCATCGAGGCGCCGGACGACCACACCGTGGTCTTTACGCTCAACAACCCCTTCGGCCCCTTCCTGCTCTCCTTCGAGGCGGGCACCATGCCGATGATGCCCAAGCACATCTACGAAGGGACCGATTTCCGCGACAATCCGGCCAACAGCCACCCCATCGGCACCGGCCCCTTCAAGTTCGAACGCTGGAGTCGCGGCAGCGTCATCCAACTGGTGCGCAACGACGACTACTACGAGGAGGGCCTGCCCTACCTCGACGGGATCAACTGGCACATCATCCCCGATGCCTCCTCGCGAGCGGTGGCCTATGAAAACGGCCGCCTCGACGTGCTGCCGGCCAACTCCGTCGAGAACTTCGACATCCCGCGGCTGAGCGCCCTGGACAACACCTGCCGCACCGAGGCGGGCCACGAGTACTTCAGCCCCTTCGCCATGCTGTGGATGAACAACCGCGAGGGCCCCACCGCCGACAAGCGCTTCCGCCAGGCGGTGATGTATGCCATGGACCGCGAGTTCGCCCGCGATGTGCTGTGGAACGGCCTGGGCCAGGTGCCGCTGTCCGCCTTCGGTTCCAACGCCCGCTTCCAGGACGATAGCCTGCCGCCGTACGACTACGATCCCGAGCGCGCCCGCGAGCTGCTTGAGGAGATGGGCTACGACGGCGAAGAGGTTCGCCTGCTGCCGATCCCCTACGGCGAGACCTGGGTGCGCTGGGCCGAAGCCGTACAGCAGAACCTGCGCGAAGTGGGGATCAATGTGCGCACCCAGTCCACCGACGTGGGCGGCTGGAACCAGCGCCTGGGCGACTGGGACTACGACCTCGCCTTCACCTACCTCTTTCAGTACGGCGACCCGGCGCTGGGCATCTCGCGCACCTATGTCTCCAGCAACATCGCCAAGGGTTCGCCCTGGAACAACGTGCAGGGCTACGAGAACGAGCGGGTCGACGAGCTGTTCGACCTGGCCGCCACCGCCTATCCGGACTCCCAGCGGGAGGCCTACTACCAGGAAGTCCAGGAGATCCTCCACGAGGACGTGCCGGTGGGCTGGCTGCTGGAGCTCGGTTTCCCGACCATCTACCGCTGCGACGTGCAGGACCTGGTGACCACCGGCATCGGCCTCAACGACGGCTTCAAGAACGCCTGGCTTGACCGCTGAGCCCGCCTGGGGCGGCCCTCGGCCGCCCTATACCTGCACCATGTCGTCACGGGGGTAATGGCATGCTCTATGCAAGATTGATCGTCATGCGGCTACTGAAGGCCGTCGTCGTCCTGTTTCTCATCGTCATCTTCAACTTCTTTCTGATCCATATGGCACCGGGGGATCCCGCAGCCGTACTGGCCGGGGAGGCGGGAGCCACCGATGAGCAGTTCCTGCGCCAGTTACGTGAGCAGTTCGGCCTCGACCAGCCCATGTACGTCCAGCTCTGGCGCTATGTTTCCGGCATCGCCATGCTCGACTTCGGCTACTCCTACCGCCAGCAGATGCCGGTCTTCGACCTGATCATGGCGCGCATGCCCGCCACCCTGCTGCTGACCGGTACCGCCTTCGTGCTGTCGCTGGCCCTGGGCATCCTGGCCGGTTCCCTGGCCGCCGCGCGTGCCAAGAAGCCCACCGGCTCGCTGATCATGGCACTCGCCCTGCTCTTCTACGCCACTCCGCTGTTCTGGGTCGCCCTGATGGCGGTGGTGCTGTTCTCGGTCTATCTCGACTGGCTGCCGGCCTACGGCATGGTCACCGTTGGCGCCGGCTACACCGGCCTGGCCCTGGCGCTGGATGTCGCCAAGCACCTGGTGCTGCCCGCCACCACCCTCGCGCTGTTCTTCATGGCCATCTACACCCGCATGACGCGCACCTCGATGCTCGAAGCCAGCCAGCAGGACTACGTCAAGACGGCCCGCGCCAAGGGGCTGTCGCCACGGCTCATCCAGCGCCGTCACATCCTGCGCAACGCCCTGCTGCCGATCATCACCCTGGCGGGCCTGCAGGCCGGGCAGATGGTCGGCGGCGCGATCCTCACCGAGACGGTTTTGCCTGGCCCGGCATCGGCCGCCTGATGTACGAGGCGCTGATGCAGCGTGACTACAACCTGCTGCTCGGGATCTTCTTCTTCTCCGCCGCCCTGGTGATCGTGTTCAACATCCTCACTGATCTCGTCTACCGGCTGGCCGACCCGCGCATCAAGGAGGCCTCATGAACTTCTTCGCCCGTTTCGCCCAGAACCGCGGGGCCCTGGTCGGGCTGATCATCCTGGTCACCATCATCCTGATGGCCATTTCCGCCCCCTTGTCTTTCCCGAATCCCCTGGCGCATGGTCCAGCGGCCCTTCCTGCCCCCGCTGGAGGTCGACGGCTTTCCGCTGGGCACCGACACCATGGGACGCAACGTGGCCGCCGGGCTCATGCATGGCGCCTGGGTCTCGCTGCTGATCGGGCTGGTCTCGACCCTGGTGGCCCTGATGATCGGCGTTCCGCTCGGCGCCATGGCCGGCTACTACGGCGGCCTGATCGACGACGCCCTGATGCGCTTCACCGAGTTCTTCCAGACCATTCCCAACTTCGCTCTGGCCATCGTGCTGGTCGCGATCATGCAGCCCAGCGTGACCTCCATCGTGGTGGCCATCGCGCTGGTCAGCTGGCCGCCCGTCGCCCGCCTGGTGCGCGCCGAGTTCATGTCGCTGCGCCATCGTGAATACGTCGAGGCGGCCCGCCTGGTCGGTCAGTCCAACCGCACTATCATCCTGCGCCAGATCCTGCCCAATACCCTGTCGCCGATCATCGTGCTGGCCTCGCTGATGGTCGCTACCGCCATCCTGCTGGAATCGTCGCTCTCCTTCCTCGGCCTCGGCGACCCCAACGTGATGTCCTGGGGCTACATGATCGGGGCGGCGCGCACGGTAATTCGCCAGGCCTGGTGGCTGAGCTTCTTCCCGGGGCTGGCGATCCTGCTGACCGTGCTGGCGCTCAACCTGGTGGGTGAAGGGCTGGACGACGCCCTGAACCCGAAACTGAGCCGCGAGCGCTCCTGAGCGAGGGGAACACCATGAACCCGACAGACCCAAGCCCCCTGCTGAGCCTGCGCCAGCTGACCATCGCCCTGCCCAAGGGCGCCGATCGCGCCTACGCCGTAGAGGATGTCAGCTACGACGTCCATCCCGGCGAGATCCTCTGCGTGGTCGGCGAGTCCGGCTCCGGCAAGTCGATGGCCGCCAACGCCGTCATGGGCCTGTTGCCGAAGGGGGTACGCCCGGCAGGCGGCGAGGCCATCTTCGACGGCCAGGAGCTCCTGACTCTCTCCGAGAAGCAGCATCGACAGCTGCGCGGCCTGCGCATCGGCATGATCTTCCAGGAGCCGATGACCGCCCTGAACCCGCTGATGCGGGTCGGCGCCCAGATCAGCGAAGTGTTCGAGGCCCACGGCCGGCTGAACGAGGCAGGAGCGCCAGGAGAAGGCACTGGCCCTGCTCAACGAGGTGGGCATTCCGCAGCCCGAGAAAGCCATCCGCGCCTACCCCTTCCAGCTCTCCGGCGGGCAGCGCCAGCGGGTGATGATCGCCATGGCCCTGGCCCTCGAGCCGGAGCTTCTGATCGCCGACGAGCCGACCACGGCCCTGGACGTAACGACCCAGGCCCAGATCCTCGAGCTGATCCTCGACCTCCAGCGCCGCCGCGGCATGGCGGTCATGTTCATCACCCACGACTTCGGGGTGGTGGCTGAGATCGCCAACCGGGTCTGCGTGATGCGCCACGGCAAGGTCGTCGAGCTGGGCGACGCCAAGGCGGTGCTGGACAACCCCCGGCACGCCTACACCCGGGCGCTCATCGAGGCGATTCCCAGCGACGTGATTCCCGAGGCTCGCGGTGCCGAAACCGACACACCGCTGCTGAAGGTCGAGGGGCTCAACAAGGTGTTCCGCTCGCGAGGCGGGCTGTTCAAGCCGGCGCGGGAGGTCCACGCCCTGCGCGACGTCTCCTTTGCCCTGGTGAAAGGCGAGACCGTCGGCGTCGTGGGCGAGTCGGGCTCCGGCAAGTCGACGCTGGGGCGCTGCGTGGTGCGGCTCGAGCACCCTGACAGCGGCAGCATGCACCTCTCCGGCACCGACTTCATGCACCTGAAGGGTGAGGCGCTGCGCCGCGAGCGCCACCGGGTCCAGATGATCTTCCAGGACCCCTACGCTTCGCTCAATCCGCGCCATCGGGTCGGCTACGCCATCGCCCAGGGCCCCATCGCCAACGGCACGCCCAAGGCCAGGGCGATGGCCCAGGCCGACGAGCTGCTCGAACTCGTTGGCCTGGGCGGCACCGCCGACCGCTTTCCCCACGAGTTCTCGGGCGGCCAGCGGCAGCGCATCGGCATCGCCCGAGCGCTGGCCCTGGAGCCGGAACTGATCGTCGCCGACGAAGCCGTTTCCGCGCTCGACGTCTCGATCCAGGCGCAGATCCTCGAACTGCTCGAGGAGCTCAAGCAGAAGCTGTCGCTGTCGCTGCTGTTCATCACCCACGACCTGCGGGTGGCGGCACAGATCTGCGATCGCATCATCGTGATGCAGCACGGGCGAATCGTCGAGCAGGGCCCGGCGCGAGACGTCTTCCTGGCTCCGCAGCAGGCCTATACCAGGCAGCTTCTAGAGGCCATTCCCGGCCGCCCGGAGGCACTGGAAACGGCATGAGCCCGAAGACAACCCGGCCCGGGAGAGGCCAAAGAGCCAGCCGCGAGGTCACGCTGACACTCGTGACGAAAGGCGGCGGGCTTGGTCCCAGCGGGTGGCGCCAGCGTGCCGCACCGTTACCGAGCGCAACCCGATGAACCTGACCCTGGCACGCAGCCAGCTTGCCCTCCTGCGGCACAGCAGACGGCTGACCACCCTGCTGCTGATCGCCACCATCGGCCTGTTCTGGGGCGGCAACTGGCCGGCGGTGCGGTTCATCCTGATGGACGTGCCGCCCTTCACGCTGCGGGCGATCGGCTTCTCCACGGGGCCCTTCTGCTGATGAGCTGGGCCCGCTGGCGGCGGCTGCCGCTGCGCGTGCCGGCCGGCGAGTGGCCCTGGCTGATCGCCACCGGGTTCTTCACCATCCTGGGCTTCAACCTGGCCACGGCCTTCGGCCAGCTCAGGATGCCGACCTCCCAGGCGGCCATCATCGCCTTCAGCATGCCCTGCTGGGCGCTGCTGCTGGGCTGGTGGCTTCTCGGCCAGCGCATCACGCGCCGCCAGTGGCTGGGGCTGGCGTGCGGACAGGCCGGCCTGCTCGTGCTGCTGGGGCCGATGGCGCTGGCCAGTGGGCCCCAGGGTCTGGCGGGGCCGGCCATCATGCTGGGGGCGGCGCTTTCATGGGCGCTGGGCACGGTGCTGATCAAGAAGCGGGGCATCTGGCAGAGCCATGCGGTGGTGATCACCGGCTGGCAATTCGTGCTCTGTGCGGTGCCCATGATCGTGATGATGATGGCCAGGGAAACACCGCCGCCCCCGGCCGCCTGGCAAGCCAGCACCTGGCTGGCGCTTGGCTACCACCTGTTGTTTTCGATTACCCTCGCCCAGATGCTCTGGTTCATGAACGTCAACCGACTGACCATCGCCCAAGCTACCATCAGCACCCTGATCATCCCCACCGTCGGCGTCTCCAGTGCCATCTTGCTGCTGGGCGAGCCGTTGAGCATAAAGGTATTCCTCGCCCTGCTGCTGACGCTGGCCGCCGTGGCGATCGTGATGCTGGAAAAAGGAAAAAGCCCATGAACGAGGATCCGATGCCCCACTTTCCCGAGCACCTGACCGGTGACGGCCCCCACAATCCCTTTCCCGGCGTGCGCGTGCTGGAGCGCCGGCTGGGCCGGGAGATCCCCCACCAACTGGGCTCGAACGAGGGGCTCGACATGCCCCACCGGGCCCTGCGCGAACGCTTCGGCGATGCCATGGCGGCCCACGTCTACAGCTACGGTGACGGCGAGGCGCTGGGCATCCGCCGGCGCCTCGCCGAGCAGAAGGGCATTCCCCTGGAGGCCATGCTGGTAGACGCCGGCGCCGACAGCCTGATCGCACTCTCGCTGCGCGCCGTGGTCGCGCAGGGCAACGTGGTGGTGAGCACCAGGGGCACGTACCCTACCTTCAGCTACTTTGCCCGGGGCCACGGCTGCCGGCTGGTGGAGGTACCCTACGACGAAGGGCCCGGTCGCCTGGCACCGGACCTCGACGCCCTGGCTCGGGCCGCCCGGGAACAGCGCGCGCGCCTGGTTTACCTGGCCAACCCCGACAACCCCAGCGGCCACCTTCACCGCGACGCCGACGTGGTGGCATTGCGTGACGCGCTACCCGCCGACTGCTGGCTGCTGCTCGACGAGGCCTACCATGATTTTCGCGAGGATGCCGACGGCGAGTTCGGGCGGCGTACGCTGCCGGGCGTGATTCGCCTGCGCACTCTCTCCAAGGCCCATGGCCTGGCCGGGCTGCGGGTGGGCTACGCCATCGCCGAGCCGGAAACCCTGGCGGTAATGATGAAGGTACGAATCCACTATGCAGTGTCGACGCTGAGCCAGGCCGCCGCCGAAACCGTGCTGGACTACCCTGCCGAGGTGAACGCCCACGTGGCGTCGGTGCGTGAGCGCCGCGAACGCCTGGCGGCCCACCTGCGCGAACTGGGTGCCGATGTGCTGCCCAGCGCCACCAATTTCGTGGGGCTGCGGCTGGCCAGCGCCGAGCTGGCCGGAAGAGTGCACCAGGCACTGCTGGACGAAGGCAAGCTGATCTCCCGCCCTGCCGATCCGGCGCTGGGCCATGTGCTGCGCATCACGGCAGTGGAGGATGCCCTGGTTCCCGGTCGGCTCGCCACCCTGGAGCAGGCCCTGATACCTCGCCAGGGCTGAGTTCCCCAGCCGGCGGTAACGGGGCAGCTGGCGCGACCTGCCCCGCGCTGCGCTAAAACCAGCGCTTGCGCTTGAACCATGCCACCATGGCGACGGCCGCCAGAATCATCACGCCCCATACCAGCGGATAACCCCAGTACCAGCCCAGCTCGGGCATGGCGAACGGGCTGGTGGGGTGTTCGAAGTTCATGCCGTACACACCGACGATGAAGGTGAGCGGCATGAACACAGTGGCGATGATGGTCAGGGTGCGCATGCTCTCGTTGAGGCGATTGCTCATGCTCGAGAGATAGACGTCGAGCAGGCTCGCCGTCATGTCGCGATAGCTCTCCACCAGGTCCATTATCTGCACGGTGTGGTCGTAGACGTCGCGCATCCACATGCGCGTATCGGGCGTGAACAGATCGTCATGATCGCGCAGCAACTGGTTGATCACCTCACGCGTTGGCCATAGATAGCGGCGCAGCATGATCAGCTCACGCTTCAAGCCATGCAGCCGCTCCAGGGTCGAGCTGTCGGGACGGTCGAGGATTTCCACCTCGAGCTCCTCGATGCGCTCGCCCACGCTGTCCAGCACCGGGAAGGCGTGATCCACGGCGGCATCGAGCAGGCCATAGAGCAAGTCGTCGGGCTCGGACAGCGCCCGTCCACCGCGCTCCCTGAGCCGACGCCGCACCTCGGTGAAGGGGTCAAGGCGTTCCGCCAACACGCTGACCACGATATTGCCGCCCATGAACAGGGTCGTCTGGTACAGATGTAGCGCACCCTCGTCATCGATCTCGGGAATCCCCAGGATGACGACCAGCGAATCATCGAAGCGTTCGACCTTGGGCCGCTGCCCGCCGTTGAGGATGTCCTCCTGTGCCAGCGGATGCAGCCCCACCCGGTTGCCCAGCAGTTCCAGCGCCTCCGCCGTGGGCATGCCCTGCACATGCAGCCAGCAGAGCGGACCCTGTGCGCTGGCCTCTGGGATATCGGCGGGGCGGATCTGATGCACCTCACCCCAGCGGCCCGCATCGCGACAGGCCAACGTGTACCTGGCGGGCCCCAGCAAGGCCGTCTGTTCCAGCGTGAGATTGCGCAAGGTGCCCGGCTCCGTCCCGGCCGGGTGATAGTGCTTCTTGAATAAACGTGTCATCGCCAAAGGGTCCTGAACGCATCAACTATTACTAATGGCATGCTCAACCCCGGCTCGGCAAGCCAAGCACGTCGGCTGCAACAAAGCGCTTGGCGCTGAAGACGTGGCGCCCCAAAGTTCGACTAAGCTAAACGCGTCGAAGCGTGAGAGCGATTCCAAGGAAGGAGATCGACATGACCATGACGGTGGGCGAGCTTTTCATCGCGCTGGTACTTATCTCGCTGGTGCTGCTGGCCAGCAATGCCATTCGTAACGTGACGCCCTGGCTGCGGCGACTGTTCCTACCAAGCTCTGTGATCGGCGGTGCGATCCTGCTGCTGCTCGGCCCCGAGGTGGCGGGCCGTGCGGTAACGGCCCCTTTTGAGGAAGCCGCCGGCCTGTTTCCCGAGTATGTCTTCGAAAGCTGGGCCGCCCTGCCCGGCCTGCTGATCAACGTGGTGTTCGCCGCCCTCTTCATCGGCCGCCCCATTCCCGGGCTGCGCACCATCTGGATGCGTGCCGGGCCCCAGGTGGTGGTCGGCCAGACCATGGCCTGGGGCCAGTACGTCGTGGGCCTGTCACTGGCGTTGATCATCCTGGCGCCCGTGTTCGGCATGAACCCCATGGCCGGCGCGCTGATAGAGATCGGCTTCGAGGGCGGCCACGGCACCGCGGCCGGCATGGCCGACACCTTCGCCGAGCTCGGTTTCGAGGAGGGGCCGACCTGGCGCTGGTGCTTGCCACCGTGGGCATCGTCTCGGGCGTGCTGATCGGTACGCTGATGATCAACATCGCCGCCCGGCGCGGCGTCATCCACCTGGACAAGACCCGCAAGACCTCGGATGCACTGGACGAGGCCCAGGCCATGTCCCAGGGTGAGGAGAACGAGCTGCCGCCCACCGAGGAGTACAGCGAGTTCAAGAAAGACCTGGCCCAGGAAGAGGAAACCGCCGACCCGCTGAGCCTGCATATCGGCCTGGTCGGCATCGCCATCGCCATCGGCTGGCTGATCCTCACGGCCCTGCAGTGGATCGAGCAGCAGACCTGGGCCGCCAACGACGGCCTGGAGATCCTCGCCCACGTGCCGCTGTTCCCCATCGCCATGATCGGCGGCGTGATCGTGCAGCTATGCGTGACACGCTTCGGCCTCGAACCGCATGTCTCCAGCCGCACCATGGCGCGCATTGCCGGCACCGCGCTGGACTTCACCATCGTCGCGGCGCTGGCCACCCTGTCGCTCACCGCCCTCGGCGAGCACTTCATTCCATTCCTGCTGCTGGCACTTGCAGGCATCGGTTGGTCGCTATTCGTACTGATCGTGATCGCCCCGCGGGTGATCCCCGAGAACTGGTTCGAGCGCGGCATCGGCGACTTCGGCCAGTCCATGGGCGTAACCGTCACCGGCCTGCTGCTGATGCGCATGGCCGACCCCAAGAACCGCTCCGGCGCCTTCGAAAGCTTCGGCTACAAGCAGCTGATGTTCGAACCGGTGGTCGGCGGCGGGCTGTTCACCGCAGCGTCACTGCCGCTCATCGCCCAGTTCGGCGCACCGGCGGTGCTGGTCTTCACATTGATACTCACCCTGGCCTGGCTGATCTTCGGCCTGCTCTACTTCGGCCGCCTGGTACCGGAGCGCGGGCGCGGCAGGTGGGGAGTCAAATCCTCTTGAGCCTCCTTTCGTTGTAGATCGTGGTGTGCCTTTTAAGCAGGGGTAGCTTTGCCAAGTCGTGCTGAAGATGACAACGGCGCAGCTCACCTAAACCCCGGCTTCCGTTCCCAGCCGCCCGAGGAGCCCTACCAGCTCATTGGCCAGGAAGCGCGGCTGCACGCACTCATCGAGATGCTCCGAGGCAAAGCGCAGGAAGCCCAAGGCGGCATGGGGCAGCCGGCGGTCGCGACGCACGATGAACTGCCAGTGGCTCTCGATGGGAAAGTCCTCCACCGGCAGAATCACCAGGTCGGGGTGTTCCGGCGGCAGCACGTGCTCTGAGAGCACGGCCAGCCCCATGCCGGCCGCCACGCCGACGCGAATCGCCTCGTTGCTGGCCATCTGCAGGGTCGGCCCCAGTGACAGGCCGTGCTCCTGCAGCCAGCTTTCGAACAGCATGCGCGTGGCCGAGCCCGGCTCGCGCAGCAGGAAGCGTTCCTCGAGCAAGTCGCTCATGATGACACGCTCAAGCGCCGCCAGCGGATGGCCGCGCGGGCCCACCACCACCAGGGGATTGCGCAGGAAACGCCCGGCCAGGGCGTGGGTCAGCGAGGGAGGATGGCTGAACACATAGAGATCGTCGTCCTGGCGTTCGAAGCGTGTGAGCACCTGGCGGCGGTTGCCGATATGCAGCGTCACATCAACGTCGGGAAAGGCCTGGCTGTAGGGGCCGAGCAGGCGCGGCAGCACGTACTGCGCGGTGTTAACCAGGGCGATGCTGAAGCGGCCGCGCTCGCCGCCGCGCAGGGCACCCAGATAATCCTGAAAGTCATCGAAGCGGCCTAGCACCTCCCGGCTGGCCCGGTACAGCTCGCGGCCCGCCTCGGTGGGCACCAGCCGGCCCTGGCGGTTGTTCAGCAGCGGCTCGCCTACCGCCTCGCCGAGCCGCTTGAGCTGCTGGGACACGGTGGGCTGGGTCAGGTGAAGCTGGCGCGCCGCCTCGCTGACCGAGCCGCTGCGCACGACGGCCACATAGACTTGCAGTAAACGGAATGTCAGGTGACGGATATTCATGAGAGGCGCTTCCAGCAGGGATATAGTTTATTTTCTATATTAATTGCCCAGAGATTCTATTGGTATCAATATCACGCAATCCTCACAATCCGCGGCTAGCATGATTCCTAGTCACCGCTTTCGCGAAAAGAGAAGCCTATGCCAGACATAGTCGTAATGTTCTTTCTGCTTGGCCTGCTTGCCGGCATCGTCAAGTCCGACCTGAACATTCCCAAGGCGGCCTACGACACCCTGAGCCTGCTGCTCATGCTCACCATCGGCCTCAAGGGCGGCATGGCACTGTATGGCAACCTGCGCTGGTCGCTGTTCCACGAACTGCTGGCGGTCGCCGTTCTCGGTGCCCTGATTCCGCTGATCCTGATGCCCATCCTGCGCCGCTTCATTCGCCTGTCGCCTGCCGACAGTGCCAGTATCGCGGCGCACTATGGTTCGGTCAGTGCGGGCACCTTCGCCGTGGCGCTGGCCTTCGCCGAAAGCCGCGCCCTGCCCATCGGCGCCGAAGTCACCCTCTACCTGGTAATGATGGAACTGCCGGCGATCATGGTGGCCATCGCGCTCTATCGCCGCCATGCCGGCAAGGAGGCAGGCGAGGCGTTCCAGGGCATCTGGCATGAAACCCTGACCAACCGCGGCGTCATCCTGCTGGCCGGCGGCGCGGTGATCGGCGCCATGTACGGTCCCCGGGAAGGGGCAGCCGTGACCGAACTGTTCATGGGCGCCTTCCACGCCGTGCTCGCCCTGTTCCTGCTGCAGATGGGCCTCACCGCAGCGGAAACCCTGCGCCCCATTCCGTGGTTCCACTGGCGCCTGCTCACCTTCGCCCTGGTAGCACCGTTCTGCCTGGCCATGGCCGGTTTGACCGTCGGCCTGCTGCTCGGCCTGCCTATGGGCTCGCTGATGATTCTCACGGCGCTTGCCGCCAGCGCCTCGTATATCGCCGCCCCGGCGGCGATGCGAACGGCGATACCCCAGGCCAACATCGGCCTAGCCATGCTGGCAGCCCTCGGCTTCACCTTCCCGCTGAACGTGATCGTGGGTATCCCGCTCTACTACCAGCTGGCGCTCTGGTTCGCCGGCTGAGCGCTGCGGGCCATCGCCATTGGCGATGGCCCGCTTCTTTCTAAAGCCATCTCGTAAATAGCCGCCGCTTCGGATAGCCCTCTTGAGTTCGTCACTAGAGCTAGCCCTGTCTTTCTCCGGTAGCAGCCGCTCGGTCACGGCGGCTGCTCACGCCTCCCCGTCACCCAGGCCCACCCTTTGCCCCAGTTCCCCCTACGCTTGTCCGCTTTTCAGCCAGTCATGGCAGCATATCTTCGACATTCGTCGCAGGCGCATAGGCTGCACTTTACGTTAACGTAAACCTCCCCTAGTCTTGTCTCATCCAGACACTGCGAGGGGTGCGGCGCCACCCCTGCTCCACCTGACATCGCCACAACAACTCGCCACAACCACTCGCCACTACTAAGGCCAGCGACATGGCCAACCGCGGTGGCCAGCGACAACGGCAAGAGGAGTACTGCCATGCACCTGTCCTACAAGCCCCTCGACTTCGGCCTCGCCGACGAACTGAACATGCTGCGCGATCACGTCAACGCCTTCGCCCGTGACGAGATCGCCCCGCGCGCCGCCGAGATCGACGAGAAGAACGAGTTCCCCAACGATCTATGGCAGAAGTTCGGCGACATGGGCCTGCTCGGCATCACCGTGCCGGAAGAGGACGGCGGCAGCGGCATGGGCTACCTGGCCCACTGTATCGCCATGGAAGAGATCTCCCGCGCCAGCGCCTCGGTGGGTCTCTCCTATGGCGCGCACTCCAACCTGTGCGTCAACCAGCTCAAGATCAATGCCAATGCCGAGCAGAAGGCCAAGTACCTGCCCAAGCTGATCAGCGGCGAACACATCGGCGCGCTGGCCATGTCCGAGCCGGGCGCCGGTTCCGACGTGGTGAGCATGAAGCTGCGCGCACGCAAGGAGGGTGGCAAGTACATCCTCAACGGCAACAAGATGTGGATCACCAACGGCCCCGACGCCGACGTGCTCGTCGTTTATGCCAAGACCGATCCCGACGCCGGCTCCAAAGGCATCACCGCCTTTATCATCGAGAAGGGCTTCGCCGGCTTCTCCACCGCACAGAAGCTCGACAAGCTCGGCATGCGTGGCTCCAACACCTGCGAACTGGTGTTCCAGGACTGCGCAGTGCCGGAAGAGAACGTGCTGGGCGAAGTTGGCAAGGGCGTACGCGTGCTGATGAGCGGCCTGGACTACGAGCGCACCGTGCTTGCCGCCGGCCCCATCGGGATCATGCAGGCGGCCATGGACATCGTGGTGCCCTACGTCCACGAGCGTAAGCAGTTCGACCAGTCGATCGGCGAGTTCCAGCTGGTGCAGGGCAAGATCGCCGACATGTACACCACCCTGAACGCCTGTCGCGCCTACCTCTATGCCGTGGCGGCGGCCTGCGACCGCGGCCAGACCTCGCGCAAGGACGCCGCCGGCGTCATCCTCTACTGCGCCGAGAAGGCCACCCAGGTGGCGCTGGACGCCATCCAACTGCTGGGCGGCAACGGCTACATCAACGAGTACCCCACCGGACGCCTGCTGCGCGACGCCAAGCTCTACGAGATCGGCGCCGGCACCAGCGAGATCCGCCGGATGCTGATCGGCCGCGAACTCTTCAACGAGTCCAAGTAAGCCTGACGGCGTTCGCCCGGACCCCGCAGGCCCGGGCGGCGCTCACTCTGTTGCCTACCAGATCTGAGGGAGCCGATAGATGGCCATCCTGAACACCCAAGTCAATACGCGCAGCGGCGGCTTCCAGGCCAACGACCAGGCCATGCGCCACGAGGTCATGAAGCTGCGCGAGCTGACCGCGGCGATCAGCCAGGGCGGCGGCGAGAAGGCTCGCGCCCGGCATGAGTCGCGCGGCAAGCTGTTCGTGCGCGACCGCATCGACCACCTGATCGACGAAGGCTCACCCTTCCTCGAGTTCTCGGCGCTGGCCGCCCATGAGGTCTACGAGAGCGACGTGCCCGCCGCCGGCGTGGTCACCGGTATCGGTCGCGTGAGTGGCGTGGAGTGCGTGATCGTCGCCAACGACGCCACCGTCAAGGGCGGCACCTACTACCCGCTGACGGTGAAGAAGCACATCCGCGCCCAGGAGATCGCCCGCAAGCACCGTCTGCCGTGCATCTACCTGGTCGACTCCGGCGGCGCCTTCCTGCCCCGCCAGGACGAAGTGTTCCCCGACCGCGACCACTTCGGGCGCATCTTCTACAACCAGGCCACCCTCTCCGCCGAGGGCATCCCGCAGATCGCCGTGGTGATGGGCTCGTGCACCGCCGGCGGCGCCTACGTGCCGGCCATGGCCGATGAGTCAATCATCGTCAAGCAGCAGGGCACCATCTTCCTCGGCGGCCCGCCGCTGGTGAAGGCCGCCACCGGCGAGAGCATCAGCGCCGAGGACCTGGGCGGCGCCGACGTACACGCCAAGATCAGCGGCGTGGCCGACCACTACGCCGAGAACGACGCCCACGCCCTGCAGCTCGCCCGCGCCTGCGTGTCGCGGCTGAACTGGCAGAAGCGCGGCCAGCTCAAGATGCAGGCACCCAAGGCTCCGCGTCTCGATCCCAGCGAGATCTACGGCATCGTTGGCACCGACCTCAAGAAGCCGTTCGACGTGCGCGAAGTGATCGGCCGTATCGTCGACGACTCCGACTTCGACGAGTTCAAGCGCTACTATGGCGACACCCTGGTCACCGGCTTCGCCCATATTCACGGCTACCCGGTGGGCATCGTCGCCAACAACGGCGTGCTGTTCTCCGAATCCGCGGTGAAAGGCGCCCACTTCATCGAGCTGTGCGCCCAGCGCAAGATCCCGCTGGTATTCCTGCAGAACATCACCGGCTTCATGGTCGGCTCCAAGTACGAGCACGAAGGCATCGCCAAGCACGGCGCCAAGCTCGTCACCGCCGTGGCCTGCGCCAAGGTGCCCAAGTTCACCGTACTGATCGGCGGCAGCTTCGGCGCCGGCAACTACGGCATGTGCGGCCGCGCCTACGACCCCAACCTGCTGTTCATGTGGCCCAACGCGCGTATCTCGGTAATGGGCGGCGAGCAGGCCGCCGGCGTGCTGGCCCAGGTCAAGCGCGAGCAGTACGAGCGCGAAGGCAACGAGTGGAGCAAGGAAGAGGAAGAGGCCTTCAAGCAGCCCACCCGCGAGCAGTACGAGCGCCAGGGTCACCCCTACTACGCCAGCGCCCGGCTGTGGGACGACGGCGTGATCGACCCGGCCCAGACCCGCGACGTGCTGGGGCTCTCGCTTGCCGCCGCCATGAACGCGGAAGTGGAAGACACCAAGTTCGGCGTGTTCCGGATGTGAGGCAGCCATGACGCAGACATATTCCGAACTCAAGATCGACGAACGCGGCGTTGCCTGGCTGACGCTGAATCGCCCCGACGTGCACAACGCCTTCGACGACAGCCTGATCGCCGAGCTCAATGCACATCTGGCCAAGCTGCATGATGCCGCCCACCACGGCGAGGTGCGCGTGGTGGTGCTGGGCTCGAGGGCAAGAGCTTCTCCGCCGGCGCCGACCTCGGCTGGATGAAGCGCATGGTGGAGTACGACTTCGAGGGCAACCTGGCCGACTCGCGAAAGCTCTCGCAGCTGATGCACGGCCTGGATACCCTGCCCTGCCCCACCGTCTGCCGCGTGCAGGGTGCCGCCTTCGGCGGTGCCGTGGGCCTGGCGGCCTGCTGCGACATCGTGATCGCCAGCGAGAAGGCCAAGTTCTGCCTCTCCGAGGTCAGGATCGGCCTCTCGCCCGCCGTGATCAGCCCCTACGTGCAGCGTGCCCTGGGTCCGCGCCAGATGCGCCGCTTCGCGCTCACCGCCGAGGTTATGGAAGCAGCCCAGGCGCTGGAGCTAGGCCTGGCCCACCAGGTAGTCGAGCACGAGTCGCTGGACACCGCGGTAAGCGGCATGCTCGATACCCTGCTGGGCGGCTCGCCCCAGGCCCAGCGCGCCACCAAGGCGCTGCTGGCCGACGTGGCCCGTGAACCCGACAGCAAGGCCACTCGCGAGCACACCTGCCGTGTGATCAGCGAACTGCGCGTGAGCGCCGAAGGCCAGGAGGGCCTGGCCAGCTTCTTCGAGAAGCGCCGCCCCGCCTGGGCCGACCCCGACAAGACCGCCACGGAGCGCCGCTCATGAGCCAGAACAACGAATCCCGCACCACGCCCTTCGACACCCTGCTGGTCGCCAACCGCGGTGAAATCGCCTGCCGCGTAATGCGCACCGCCCGCGCCATGGGCCTGCGCACCGTGGCCGTGTACTCCGACGCCGACGCCAACGCCCGCCACGTGCGCGAGGCCGACGAGGCCGTGCGCCTGGGCCCGGCCGCCGCCCGTGAGAGCTACCTCAAGGTCGAAGCGGTAGTGGAAGCCGCCAAGCGCACCGGCGCCGGCGCCATTCACCCCGGCTACGGCTTCCTCTCCGAGAACGGCGCCTTCGTGGAAGCGCTGGACGCCGCCGGCATTACCTTCGTCGGCCCGCCCGCCTCGGCGATTGCCGCCATGGGCGACAAGTCCGCGGCCAAGGCGCGCATGGCCAACGCCGGCGTACCGCTGGTGCCGGGCTACCACGGCGACGACCAGGACGACGCCCTGCTGCGCCGCGAAGCCGACCAGATCGGCTACCCGGTGCTGCTCAAGGCCAGCGCCGGCGGCGGTGGCAAGGGCATGCGCGTGGTGGAAAGCGGCGAGCAGTTCCAGGCCGCACTGGACGGCTGCCGCCGCGAATCCCAGGCCGCCTTCGGCGACACCCGCATGCTGATCGAGAAGTACCTGACCCAGCCGCGCCACGTCGAGGTCCAGGTGTTCTGCGACAGCCACGGCAACGGCGTCTACCTGTTCGAGCGCGACTGCTCCGTGCAGCGCCGCCACCAGAAGGTACTCGAAGAAGCCCCGCCCCCGGCATGTCGCCAGAGCTGCGCCGCGAGATGGGCGAAGCCGCCGTACGCGCCGCCAAGGAGATCGGCTACGTGGGCGCCGGTACCGTCGAGTTCCTGCTCGACAAGGACGGCTCGTTCTACTTCATGGAGATGAACACCCGCCTGCAGGTGGAGCACCCCGTCACCGAGATGATCACCGGCCAGGACCTGGTCGAGTGGCAGCTGCGCGTGGCCATGGGCGAGGCGCTGCCGTTGCAGCAAAACGAGCTGACCATTACCGGCCACAGCTTCGAGGCGCGGCTCTACGCCGAAGACCCGGAGCAGGACTTCCTGCCCGCCACCGGCAGGCTCGAGCGCTTCGCCATGGACCTGAAAGGCGCCGGACTCGACCCGCGCCAGGTACGCCTGGACAGCGGCGTGGAAACCGGCGACGTGGTCTCCATGCACTACGACCCCATGCTGGCCAAGCTGATCGTCCACGGCGACGACCGCGACCAGGCCCTGGCCACCCTCAACCGGGCGTTGGCAGCTCTCGACGTGCAGGGCGTGGTGACCAACCGCGCCTTCCTGCAGCGCCTGGCCACCCATCCCGCTTTCAAGGCGTGCGATCTCGACACCCGCTTCATCGAGAAGAACGAGGCCACCCTCTTCGCGCCCAAGCAGTTCAGCATCGAAGAGTACGCCGGCGCCGCGCTGATCGGCCTCAACCAGCTCGCCCGCGAATGTGAAAGCGACTCCCCTGGGACCGCCACGACGGCTTCCGCCTCAACGCCCCGCACACCATCCGCATCGCCCTGTGCGACCCGGCCGTGGCCCAGGTGC
This sequence comes from Halomonas sp. E19, assembly GCF_052439355.1. NCBI lineage: Bacteria > Pseudomonadati > Pseudomonadota > Gammaproteobacteria > Oceanospirillales > Halomonadaceae > Halomonas > Halomonas sp. E19. Next base: position 1,762,569 of record NZ_JBNFWU010000001.1, read on the forward strand.
ACGATGCCGAAGGCGTGGTGATTGTGGAAGGCACCCGCGCCAGCGGCGCCGATCCGTGGGACCTGACCATCGGTGGCGAGACCCTCACCGCCCGCCTGCAGCACCTGGAAGGCGACGCCGTGGCCGTTACCCTCAACGGCCACCGCCGCCGCCTGCAGGCCCGCCGCGACGGTAACGTCGTCGTCATGGTCGACCCGCGTGGCGAAACCCGCCTGTTCTGGCGCCGTATCGACGCCATCGACCACGGCCACCACGAAGCCGAATCGACCCTCACCGCGCCGATGCACGGCACCGTGGTCGCGCTGCTGGTGGAAGCCGGTCAGAAGGTGGAGAAAGGCATGCCGCTGATGGTCATGGAAGCCATGAAGATGGAACACACCATGACCGCCCCCGCCGACGGCCACGTGGAGAGCTTCCACTTCAACGCCGGCGATACGGTGGGCCAGGGTGACGTGCTGCTCGAGTTTGCGCCAGCGGAATAAGGAGACGTTAGATGGCATTTCCGAAAAAGGTGCGCCTGGTCGAAGTCGGTCCCCGCGATGGGCTGCAGAACGAGCCCAACCCGATCGACACGGCCACCAAGCTGGAACTGATCGACCGCCTGGGCGCCGCCGGGCTCACGTACATAGAAGCGGCCAGCTTCGTCTCGCCCAAGTGGGTGCCGCAGATGGCCGATCATCGCGAGGTGATGACCGGCCTGAAGCGCCGCCCAGGCGTGACCTACGCCGCCCTTACCCCCAACCTCAAGGGGCTGGAAGCGGCGCTGGAGTGCGGCGTGGAGGAAGTGGCCGTATTCGGCGCGGCAAGTGAAGCCTTCTCGCAGAAGAACATCAACTGCTCCGTCGCCGAATCGCTGGAGCGCTTCGCCCCCGTGCTGGAGCGAGCCAGAAAGGCCAACGTGCGCGTACGCGGCTACGTCTCCACCGTGCTCGGCTGCCCCTACGAAGGCGAGATCGCCCCGGCCAAGGTCGCCGAGGTGAGCAAGGCGCTGTACGACATGGGCTGCTACGAAGTCTCGCTCGGCGACACCATCGGCGTCGGCACCCCGCTCGCCGCCAAGCGCATGATCGAAGCCGTGAGCCGCGACATCCCCATGGACAAGCTCGCCGCCCACTTCCACGACACCTACGGCCAGGCGCTGGCCAACCTCTACGCCGTGCTGGAAGAGGGCATCAGCGTGGTGGATAGCTCCGTCGCCGGCCTCGGCGGCTGCCCCTACGCCAAGGGCGCCTCCGGCAACGTGGCGAGCGAAGACGTCGTCTACCTGCTCAACGGCCTGGGTATCGACACCGGCATCGACCTCAACAAGCTCGCCGAAACCGGCACTTGGATCACCCAGACCATCGGTCGGCCGAACCGCTCAAGGTGGGCGTGGCACTGGCGGCGAAGTAAGCCGCCAACAGAAACGCAAAGCCCCTGAGCCAGATAACTGGCTCAGGGGCTTTTTTGTCAGGTGAATACCATCACTGTGCATACGATCCCTGTACTCACAGCACATACAGCTCTACTCACAGACAGGAATGGCTCACGTCACTCAGCGTGTACGAAATGATGCGTTTGCAACATTCTTCGCGACACTAATATTTTCTCTCAACAATACCCTTTCCAAGACATACAACCCATGCGGGATAAATTCATTACTATTAATAAAGCCCTCTATGACCTTACTTTTTAGCGGCAAAGCGACAAACGAATCCACTTCCAGATGCTTATCGCGAGCAATCAGTGGCTCTATATCTTTTTCGTAATCAAGATCCAATTCAAAAACTGCCGACAGACCAATCTCAAAATTGTTTTTTTCAAGAAAAAATCATAAAACGAAGCCTTCACCCCGTGTTGATATAATTTATCATTAATTCCCAGCTCTTCGAGGAGCCCCGCTTGAAGCAAAGCTCGAGATCAACCTTACCAAAAGGATCTTTATCTGTCTGCGACAGCCCCTCATTCATTGTAATATGGTATTTTTGAACCCCACCCTGCACTCTGCCAGAACGCTTGCTCAATATTATCTCTTTTCCATGACCTCCTTCGCAAATAAGCAGAGCATTTATACCAAAAGAAGTGAGAAATGGCTTATATTTTAAAAAATCAGAAAGCCCGGCTGATGCAATAGGATGGCCATTCAACTTTAGCTCTTGATAGATAGACCTAAAAACTCTATGGGTATAGTAATCCGTTTTGAAAAAATCAATCTCCACTCCTGGCTTTTCGTCATCACCGAAACGCGTGAACTTGAGGTTGAATACGCCATATTTATCCCCATTGAATATCAACCTCTCCTTAGCATTAAGAAACTCCTCCCCAACAATGTTTTTATGTTTATTTATCAGGCATGGAAGTTCTATTATACCAGTCAGCTCAGCCAGGTCTTTAAAATCACTGCCGCCATCAAATGATGTGTCAGCGTGAAATTTTGAAAGCTGAGAATCCATGTAGCCGGCCTCTCGCTCTCTTGAAATTATTTTCTCTTCTATCTCGACAGGCATACTCAAAAACAAGCTACGATGGGCGCCAAAAATTGACACCTCTCTAGAAAAAATGTTTCTTTTCTCAAACTCAGGATCTCCATTAGCAAGATCAACCACATTAATCGAGTCTTTTCTTTTCTTATATAAAGACAACTCATGTCTTAGTCGACGTCTATGCCTTATGTTTTTAACCTTCCTGTAGGACTGCTGAAGCACATACAAAATAAAAGAACCAAAAAGCAGGAAAAATAATTCCGAAGAAGCATCATTTGCGACCGCCCCCATCACTTGATCTAACATCTATTAATCCCGTTGCACGCATCCAAATATGAATAATATTTTTGAGGCCGGCTCAGCCAGCCAACACAAATCATAAAGCCATGCTTTAATTACACACAGTGATTTTGTTGCATTAGCAATCACCTCGGCACCACCACGAGCGCCGGTATCACCCGCCCGAAGCGTAACGGATCACTTCGGTATCACCTCATCTTACCCCCTTGGTCGCAGCGGGCTCTTGGTTGATCCTTGAGCCATTCATCGCCTGGGGAGCTTCATCATGGACCACACACCGCTGCGGATCGCCATCATTGGCGGTGGGGTTTCCGGCCTGTCGCTGGCCTATTACCTGCAGAAGCTGGGGCGTGAGTCGGCCCGGCAGATCGAGGTTACCCTGTTCGAGCGCAAGGCCAGCCTGGGCGGCAATGCGGAGACGGTGTGGGTCGACCTGGGCAACCGACGCCTGCCGGGCAAGCCCAATACGCCGTATCGGCGCTGGGCCGACCTGGGAGTCAATGACGTCAACCTGGCGACCAGCCCCACCTGCGCACGCTGCTCGCCGAGATCGGCGAACTGGAGCGCCTGAAGCCGCTGGAAAACACCGCAAGCTACTTCAGCCGTGACGGCAGTGTTGCGCTCACCGACGACCGGGAGCTGTTCCGCGGCGCCAGCGACCCGAGCCACGAGCTGAGCTTGGCCGATGGCGGCCGGCTGGCCGTGCTGATCGCCCTGCTTCACCGCAGCGCCATCGACCTGGTGGAGAGCCGGCGCATCACGCCGCGTTATACGGTGGACGACTTCTTCGACGCCTGCGCTGCGGCACCCGCCGAGATGCTGAGCGCGGCGGCCAATGCACTGAATGTCGATATCGACTGGGAGGACCCGGCGCTGCCGGAGCGGCTCGAGCGCCTCCGCCACACCGTCTACTACCCGCGCATCTCGGCCATGTACTTCGCCGACGACCGCGGCCCCGGCGGCATGCCGCTGCAGGCGCCCTTCGAGTATTACCGCCTGCAAGAGGGTGGCTCACCGCCCGATCGTCGTTACTTCGAGCACGGCGTCCAGCACTGGCTGGAAGCACTGGCTGCGCATATCACCGGCCCGCTGAAGCAGGGTCCGCGAGTCGAGATCCTGCGGGGTATCGAGGTGGAAGCCAGGCTATCGACCCAGGGCGTGACGCTCACCGAGCGCGCCCCCGGCGAGCGCCGCTGGGAAGCGGACCTGCTGATCATGGCCACCCATGCCGAGGATGCCCTGCCGCTGCTGACGTTCAGCGACGAGGTGAGCGAGACCCGTCGTGAGTTGCAGTACATCATCGGCAAGGTGCGCTATACCCGCAGCTTCGGTGTCTGTCACACCTCCGCCGCCCGCCTGCCGCCCAACCCCAACCTGTGGCGCACCCGCAATGTCGAGGTACGGGGGCGCGAAGATACCTTCCACCCCTACCGCATCGACTACGTGGTGAATCGTCATCAGAACGACGCCGAGAACCCTGCTACGACCGGGCGGGCCTGCCGCAGTTCTTCGTCTCCCTGGTGGATGACCTCAACCGCATCCCTCGCAGCGAGATGCTCGACCGACATGCCTCGCCCCGGATGCCCCCGCATCGCTGGCCGGTGCGGCCCTGGGCGCAGCCGGCTACCGCGACCGGCTGCCGGCGATCGAGAGCGCCCTGGAGGCCAAGGCCTGGACCCTGTTCAAGCACAACGTGCTGGATGCCGAATGCCTCGAGGCGCAGACGGAGATCGAGCGCTACAACCAGCGCACGGCCCGCCGGCGCTACGAGGGCCATCGGGACGTTTGCCCGCTGCTGTTCGCCGGGGGCTGGACCCGCGGCGCCGGCCTGCAGGAGCAGTGCCTGGAGCAGTCGGCGCATCTCGTCGCCCTACTGCTGGCGGCCCCCGAGCGGCGGCTCAATCCCTGCGTCTAGCCGCGAGTGGCGGCCGGGCAAGGCAGCGTCATTCCCAGGCCAGCGGCTTCGCCCCGCTGCCAGCAAGCCTGTAGACGCTCCAAGGCGCCGGCTTCACCGCTCTCCAACCACTCGGCATGGGCCTCGATCAGGGCACGGTGGTGCTCGCCCCAGGCACAGGGCTCCGCCCCATCAGTTGGGTCAGGCGCCGGGCGTAGTGGCGGGCCGCTTCCGGGCGCCCGTCGAGCAGGCTGACCTCCGCCGCCGCGATCAGGAAGCGATAGCCGTTGTGGCCCACGCAGCCGGCATCCAACAGCGCTTCGCCCTCCTGTAGCGTCGCCAGGCGCGTCTCGGACTCCTCTTCCAGCAGCGCCCGGGTGCCCAGCACCCAGGGGCCGATGAAGGCCTTCAGGCCGTGCTGTTCGACCAGCTCCCAGGCACGCTCGATGCTGGCCCGCGCCTCGCCCAGCCGCCCACCGATCAGCTCGACCCTGGCCCGACTCTCCAGCAGGAACGCCTCGAATCGGCCGGAACCCAGGCCACGCGCCACCGTCAGCGCCTGTTCGATCTGCTCTTCCGCCGCATACGGCTCGCCCTGGGAGAGCAGAATCCACCCCGCCGTGAGCCGCGCCACCACCTCGGCACGCCGATTGCCGACCCGCTTGCCCAACTCAGCGGCATCGAAGCAGTCGGCCAGCGCCGCCTCGGTCTGATTGGCGTAGATGCGGGCGGTACCCAGCATGAACAGGTTGGAAGCCTCCAGGTCGGCGTGGCCGTGGGTTCGGCACAACGATACGCAGTGGTCGAACAGCTCGAGGGTGCTGCGCATCTGCCCCTCGGCATAGTGGGCATCGCCCAGCCCGCTCATGGCCTGGATCTCGGTGCGCACGTCGCCGCCACGGCGGGCCTGCTCCAGGGCACGGGTGTGGTAGGCGCGGCTGGTGGCGAAGTCGCCCCGGGGGAAATAGAGATTGCCCTTGAGATAGAGCGCCTCGGCCAGCGGCAAGGGGTCTTCCAGCGACTCGGCCAGGGGCAGCAGGCCGTCGAGTATCGCCTCCTCCGCCGCCAGCTCGTCGAGCATGTTCAGCACCCGGGCCAGCCAGAGGTCGGCGCTGATGCGCTCCTGTTCGTCCCGGGCGAAGCTGCGCGCCGCCTCGAAGTGCTCCCGCGCCGCCTGGATCTGCCCGGTGGCCATCGCCACCTGGCCCTGCAGCAGCATCAGCCGGTACTCATCCTTCGGCGCGTAGTCGATGGTGTGGCAATCCCTCAGCAGCGCCATCGCCTCCTCGTGCCGGTAACGGGCCATTTCCGCCGCCACCGCCAGCAGGAAGGCATTCGGCGCCTCCAGCGAGCGAGCGCGATGAAGGTGGCGCGCCCGCAAGCCCGGTTCCGCCTCACCGTAGAGCGCAGCCAGGCGCAGATGCAGCCTGTCCCGCTGGATCTTGGGAATCCCCTCGTAGATGCCTTGCAGGATCAGGTCGTGCACGAAGCGGTAGCTGCCCTCTTCCAGCGGGCGCACCAGGCTGTAGCGCTGGGGCAGTTCGGGCTGATAATCGGCCTGCCCCAGCACCTCCTGCAGCGAGGCCAGGGAGAAGCGCTGCCCCATCACCGCGGCGATGCACATGGCCCGACGATCCAGATCGGTGAGCTGATCCAGCTTGCTCTGTACCAGATTGGCGAGGCTGGCCGGCAGGCTGCGATGAGGATGGAACAGCAGCAGTTGCGTCAGGAACAGCGGGTTGCCCTGGGCCTGGGTCACGCAGCGGGCGGCATGCTCGGCGGGCACCGTGCCGTAGCTGGCCACCAGGGCCTCGGCCTCCTGCGGGCGCAGCGGCGGCAGCTCGATCAGGGTGAGCGGCAGCTCCGGCAGCTGCGGGCGCAGGCGGCTCTCCAGCGGGTCCTGCTCCAGGCGCGAGGTGAACAGCCAGATCACCGGCGCTTCCTGGGTACCCTGCAGCAGCCCGGTGAGGGTGGCCAGCAGCGCCTCGTCGGCCCAGTGCAGGTCCTCCACCACCACCAGTTGCGGGCGATGAATGGAGCGCGCCAGGAGCAGATCGCGCAGTGCCAGCACCAAGCGCTGGCTGCGGGTCGCGGGGTCATGGCGGCATAGAGCGACTGCGCCTCCTCCGACTGAGGCAAGCCCAGCAGCGGACGCAGCAGCATGGCGTGATCCATCGGCAGGCGCAGCGCCGAGAGACGGGCCAGCAGGAGAGCCTCGTCCAGAATTTCCGCTTGCGCCTCGGCAGAGGTTTGCAGCAGCGAACGCGCCAGTTGCATCAGCGGGCCTTCGTCGGCACGGGTACCGAAATCCAGCACCTCGGCCTGGTGATGATCGGCATGGGCCGCGGCCATCTCGGCAAACTCGGCGCTCAGGCGCGTCTTGCCGATGCCGGCCACACCACGGATGTAGATCAGATGACCGGCCTGGTAGGCCTGGAGTGCTCTCCAGGATGGCTTGCAACTGGCCCAGCTGTACCCGGCGCCCCACCAGCTCGAAGCGGGCGTCATGAGCCTCGTCTCGGGGCTGGCGATAGCGCAGCCACTCGCCACCTTCGTCATCGAAAACGAAGCGCTCCGCCAACTGCACCGCCACACCACGCTCGACCCACACGCCGCTCTGCCCACCCGACATGGAAAGCGGCACAGCCGTGGGCCAATGGCCGGCCTGAAGATACACGCCGCGGGCCACCCCTGTTCCACCAGGGTAGCGGCACACAGCAGGCCGCGCTGCGCATCGCTGCGATAAGCCCGGGGCAGCCCGAATAGCGCCGTGCCACCTTCTTCCAGGCTACCGCCGAAATGCTGCACCCAGCTCGCCAGCGCCGACGGATCCGCCGCCACGGCGTGCAACTGGATCAGTACGCGGGCACTCTCCATCTCCTCGATATCGGCAGCGACAACGGCAGCCTCTTCAGCCTCCGCCGACAGCTCCTCGACCTCGACCTCATAGATCTCGGCCAGATGGCGCGCGGTACGATACAGCACCGCCTTGCCACTCTCCGCCCGCTTGATGGACGCGATAGAGACGCACAAGCGCCGGTCAAAACAGTACTCGGCCAGCGCCTCCTGACTCAGGCCCAGCCGCTTGCGGTGCTGCTTCAAGCGCTCACGATCCAGCCGCAAGCGCCCGTCTTGGGGGATGATCACAGGTGGGATCCTTGGCTGTCTCAGGTTCCAAATGCAACGCTATGGATGAGCGTTCGGGAGGTCTTCATGCGCTTGTGGGCCGTGATGGCAGCCGACCAAGTCAGTTGTACACAGCATCTGGACTACTGACCCCCAAGCTGCAGGATTTCGTAGTTGCCGTCGAGCTCAGATTTTACCTCGCCGCGCGAGTAGAACCGTAGCTCCGGCCAATGAGAGAAGCCGAAACTGTGACCAAGCTGAACCGCTGGCAGGATGCCAAGCTCCGTTGTAATCAGCGCACCGCAGTCTGCAGGAGTGACCGTCACGGAGGAGAGCTCGCGGTGGTTAGGCCGGATCAACACAGAACCGGGGGTGCCAATATAGGAACGAACAAGCTCGACCTTATCGACTCGGATATCGCGGGCAAGAACCCGATACCAGTAGCCTTCCTCGCCTGCATCGCTGAAGGGGCCGGAGGTTTCCGGCTCATGGACGCAGATGTAGCTTGCTTCATCGTATCGGTCCGCGTCCGATGTCGGAGGCCGGTCGGCAAGTGCTTCGAGCTTCAGAGTGTGCTGGTTGCTGACAAAGTAAATGGCGTTCAGGTCCCAGATGAGCTGGCGTACGGGCAAGCCTTGAAGGCCAGCCAACAGGTGAAGTTCGGCAGAAGATAAGACCATAGTTTCAGGGGCCGTAGCTTTTAATGAAACCTATGCTAGGCATTGTTTCTTTTCTGCCCGCGAAGAGTATATATCAGGTGAATGACATCACTGCACGCACTAGCGCATATAAAAGCATCTCAATAAACATAAATCTCTATATTAATTGTGCCACTTCTCACTCACCTTTTCCCAGCCATAAACCTCAGAAAGCCTATCCAGTTCCGCTAGCATTTTTTTGCGATACCAAACATACTTAGACTTTCCTTCTTTGTTCAATGGCGGGGTCAAAATTCTCAACAAGTACTTCTCCAAAGCCAGCGCCTCGAACACCTGCTCATGAGGAATTTCACACACACATATATATTTTGTGCTTACGCCCTCTTTCCAAAACCCCGTACCCACTACTTTCTTGTCATCTAGGTAGTCAAAATAATTATTCAAACGCGAGTACAAGTTTTCCGTAGCCGATCCAACCCTGACTACTTCTTTCTCACCATTAAGAAGAATGTAAACACCGACTTTCCCGAAAAACCAATCGGATAAATCGTTATAGTCTTTTGCTAAATCGAATTTTTCACCCAAAGAAATCGTAACACCCTGCCGTGGGTACAGCTCGTTAAAATTAGCAATAGCAAATACCAGATCTTCGTAGGTGGGCAATTTTTTATCCATACCAACTCTTTCATAAAATAGTATGTGGCCATAGAATCACCTACAACACGAACACTTGCTGCAGGCCAGTAACATGAAACGGATGGCGGGCTATATCGACTTCAAGAAAGGATACCTCAAGGCAATGAAGAAGGAACCCAGGAAAACGGTCACTTATGTATGCAACTTCAACTTCTACTAAACTTAACCTGCTTCTTGGATTTCTTAGACTCGCGCCAAATTTCAATTCTATATTGCTGAGAGACTGGAATGGGCTTTGGACTTCGTTCTCTTGATGGTCTATCCGCCTTGATATCTCCAACGAGCTCCTCGCACTCATAAACATCCGCATCAATAAAGCTGAGCTGCTTAGGATATCTCGGAAGGTTATTCAGCTCTCGCTCAAGCTGCTCAACAAAACCTGGAATATTTTCACCTTCTTCACCGAAGATTTTCATGACTTGGAACATGGCCTCTTCGACTGTAAGGACGCCTTTTTGAACCTTACGGAACAAGGAGTTCAAGCTGGAGATGGCGCCACCGCTATTTTTAACCTTAACGTTCGACTTAGTGCAATCAAACGGGGCTTTAGCGTTTTCGAACAATAGGCTATTCACATACTTCACTTGACTGTGTATTGTTTGTAGCCCGGATACAAACCCACCGTAGTTAGCAACACCCATATATATAGCACCAGCAACCGCCGCTATTTTAGCCCTCCCGCTTATGGATCCCTCTTCAATGACAAGAGAAATGTAATAATCAGGAATCGATAGCGCTCTCTCGACACTAGCTTCCCACTCATCAAACAACCGGGATGAGTAGAGTTCGAAATCCTTCTCAGGAAGGCTTTTCACTCGGATTAAGAACTCGGTCGATCCTAAATCTATCATTATCTTTCCAATCAAGCCACGAGCGACCCTAACGCCCGGCTCACCGGGCAATTTTTTGATGGCGACTTTTGTGCGTATTTTGGCACAAAAGGTGACAGCGAAAATTTGTCTGTTGCAGCCGATTGTTAGGGCTTCACTCTTTTGCCACTATGGACGTGATAGTAGGAGTTACTTGCCCTTCAGCAAAATTTGGATTATGAGCATACCCGTATTGGAAATCACTACCCTCTCTAGGCCAGTCAATATTCTTTACTTCAACAACTTCAAATCCAACTTTTCCAAACACATGTGTATCATAGTCATCTTTTGTACTTCTAAAAACCTCAGCTTCGGAAAATCCAGCAGCAAGACCACCTCGATTTACCAAGTGAATGCACTCTACCGATTCTAAGCAGATGCTGGGAGAAACGATAATATCTTCAATTTTCTCACGATATAATTTTGACTTTGTTACTTCATTTGGCTCTTCTTCGGTATGCTTAAATATATCAATACCACAACCACCAATAAACCAGCCAACGACAACTTGAGGATTAAAGTCAGAAATAACAGCCTTATCTGTATCGTTCAGATGGAAAAAGTCACATTGATGAAACGCCACATTCCCGTTTACACGGCTTCTGGCTTTTTCAATCAGCCGACCATTGCTGTCTAAAGATAGAACATCATGATCTATAGATAAATGATGAGTCCCATTCCCAATGCCGCACCCGAATTCAAGAATCTTTCCTGAAGGTGTGATCTTTGAGAGTAGGCTATAAATTCCATGCGACTCTAGAAACTGTGACTCCTTTTCCCAAAGATCCGAATATTGTTCGTGATCAGTTAGCTCTCGTTTCATTTTACCTCCTTTGTATGGGCAAGCAGCGCCCTAACGCCGCGCACACCGGCGCGAGCTTTCGAGCGTCCGGCAGCCGAAGACTGCGTAGTGCTGCGCTTGGTTATGTGTTTATACGATTTCATACCACGGGAGGCCCTGCCACCCATCTGGATGACTAACAGCACAATTGATTTTGTTACCTTTAATTTCAAACCATGGCAAGCCTGACCATCCTTTGGGATGGCTTACAGTGGGATATATTTTGTCGCCCTTTATTTCATACCACGGCAGCCCACTCCAACCGTCTGGATGAGAAACGGTGGGATATATCTTGTTATCTTTAATCTCATACCACGGTAGCCCGTGGAATCCATCCGGGTGGCTCACAGTAGTTCTTATTTTCGCCATAACGAAACTCCTTATCTCCAGCTTTGCGACACATAACGCCCAGCTCTGCGGCTGGCAAAAGTGGTGGCGAAGCCAAACCTTTTGACAGTCCGACAGCAGCTGCTTGTTAACTGCTGTACCAAGAACCAAGGCAACATGACAATTAATTTCGACCAAACAGTCAAAGCTAAAAAATGAACTGGTGTATACAACACGGTTACCCCCACCTCCAATACCTGGACCAATTTCCTCAAACCGTTACGATGCTTCTTTTGCCAGACGTTGCATGTTGAGTGAGCTCGTTGTCAACCCAGCGCGACTAAAGCGATAACGCATGTACGCAGAAATATCGTCTTCATGTGAGGATACGATAAGCTGGCAATGATTGAGCTCACAGCGTAGCAGGTCAGTCAGTGAAGCGATGTTTACCTCATCCAGAGACTGAGATGGGTCGTCGATGAGAATGATCGGAACGTCTGAATAAACCTTGTTGAGAGACAAGAAGAAGGCAAGGCTGAGTGCTGACACCTGCCCCGTACTCATCGACATCACCGCATCATGCTCGGATTTTTCTGCCGTCAAGAACCGTAGTTGCTTACCGTCTCTGCTATCGAGAAACAGCCCGAGACCGCGCTGGTAGTTCTGGATGAGCCGTCCACTGTAGATGTGGAAAATGAGTTCAATTTCCGAGATAGTTTGATCAGAATACTTTTGCTCTGCTTTCTTCAATGTAGCATACAGCTTGTTGACCTTGTCTTTGGCTTTGCCAGCAGCATCGTTCTCGCGTTGGATTTTTTGAAGTTCTTCTAGGCATTTTTGAAGCCTGATGCTCTGCGCTTCATTAGCCTTGGCCTTGATATAGCGCTCTTTATTTTTCAGATCTTTAGGATCGAGAATGTAGAAGTCCTGCACGTCCTTGAACACCGCATTAATGGTTTGGCGCCAATCTTCCGGTGGCACCAAGGCCTCGTCCGTTTTCTTGGCGCTCATTAAATTACGCAGTTCTTCAAGACGGGCCGCTACCACCACTTCGTCATCGTTGAACGTGAAGGTGATTTGGATGCCTTCAGACTTCAGCCGTTCGGCTAGCTGCTGGATTGCCGGTAAGCGGCTCTTGGCTTCTTTCAGTGCTTTATGTAGTGCATCATTGTACTGCGGTTTCAGGACCGCTTCGCGGCCTTGGATGTAGTTTTCAAGGGCGGAGAGTTCAGTAGTCATCGAGGTGATCAAGGCGATGAGGGCTTTACCATCCTTGTCCAAGGCGTCAGCTATCTTCTGGGCTCTTTCCTCAACAGCTTCGAGCATCGACACATGAGCTTTCCAGTCGTTACCGCAGAGAGGACAAAATTTATCGTCCGGGTAAAGCTTGGCGTGTTCTTCAAGGAGCTGTTGTTTCAAGCGAGCGAGCTCAGCTGCAGTGCTATCGTTGGCTACGCTCTTTGTCTGGAGGTTATTGCGTGACGTAATCTGCGACTCAAACCACTCTAGCCGATCTGCTGCCCAGCCTGGTAGTGTGCGGGCTTGCTCCGCGGTGATAACCGAAGTCCCTCTTTTGATGATGGCCGAAGCTTTCGCTAGTAGGTCAAGCTCACTTTTAACTTTATCCAGATTGTCGAGCTTGCTAATGTCCGAGCCCAATTTCGCCAAGCTATTTAGCGACTCCGAATGTCGTTTTATATCATCTTCGATTACTTCATTTTCAGCTCGGATGCGAATGGCAGCTTTCTGAGGAAGTAGGTCATTCAGCTTATGGATGGACTCAAGGAATTGAGTGTAAGTTTCCTGGTCATAGGTGAGGAATGGCACCTCTTTGTCCCAACCAGGCTCAGGTTCAATAGTCGATAGTCTTTTGTACTCAACGCTTCCCAGATCAGCCTGAAGTATTTCACGCAAGGTTGTACACTCGGCTTCGAGTGAAGCCTCCTTAGCTTTGCGCTCTTCGTCTCCTATGTACCTGGTAATTTTTGCTGCAACCGACTTGCAGTTTTCAATTTCAGTAGCGATATCGCTGATGTTGAAAAGGCTTCCGAGCGCATCTTTACGCTCATCCACACGAGTGTGGAGCAGTTTGTTCTGCCCTTGCTCTAGGTAGTTCAGGAATGAGAAGTTTTCCCTGAAATTTTTACCAAATACTTCATCGAGAAACTTATTGTCACGTTTGTTGGCTGCTGTATAGGAATTTGAGTCGAAATCCGGCAACTCGTAGAGGGAAAAGTGCTTGAATTCGTCTGCTCGATTGTTCGTTTTGGTATCGAATACTCTAACAGGTGCGTACCGGGCTAAAACCAGCTTGCGTTCGCCATCTAAAAATTCGATTTTTATTGACAGGTCTTGCTTTCCAGAACGGGTATTCCAAAACAGATTGTCATCATAATTCTTTTGTTTTTTTGTCATCAGCGTCGAAAAGAGATTATGAATTCTCTTGATCTGGCCGGTAAGTAACAACTCAATTGCATCGAAGATGCTGGTCTTCCCATACCCGTTAGGCCCGTCTAGGGTTAACAGGGATGAAGTGCCCAAATCCAAATCTATGTGTCTGAAAGCTTTGAAGCTAGAAACTTCAATTCGCGTTATTTTCCAGCTCATTGGCTATCAGCTCCTTGATCAATTCATCTATATTATTCGTCGTGCATTTTTGAATGATTGCGTAAGTTTCGTCGAGGTCTTCTTCCGTTACCGCTTCGCCTGCCTGAAGGCGCAAGGAAACAAGCTCCCCCTTGGCGAATGGGAGCTCGAGGAATGGAAGTTTGATAAATATCTTCGCCGCCACACTATACTGTGTAGCAGCCAGAGGGTCGTCCTTGTAGTTGCTGAACAGGCTCTTGTCCGTGATAGTGGTTACGAGTTTGTCAAAGGAATAACCTTGAATCGCGGCTTCTTCAGTGTCACTGTAATACAAAATATACTTTTTGAAGAAGTGAGGATCCTCTTCAATTGCGAATATCTGCTCTTCGTGTTCTTTGAATTCGGCCAACTTATTTAAGTGATGAATGCAGATCAGATCGCAGTTCTTCTTGAACGCTGGATGGCTGTGGAAAGAATCGGGTGCCGATTGGTTAATAGCGGCATTCAGTTCGGCTGGGCTGGTAAGCTCGTCCAGCTTATGCAGGATTGCAAATCTGATCGCGGAACCAGATTCACGCTTGTAAAAACTAGTGAGTTCAGTCTCATGCTCTTTTGTGAATTTATGAGCGATGAGCGCCTCATCAATAATCTTATTTATCATCTAGTAGAGCCTCTGCGTCTTCCTTGGTCATTATTCTTAGGCAAAATGATTTGGTTATATTGCTGTCAATACGGTCTTTACTCTCTTGGTCAGTCAGTTCGTCGGGATGGGTGTATTTGGTGCTAATAACGAAAGACTCAGTAGATCTGCTGGCAATGAGATTATTGTATTCAAATAGCAGCTTGAGAAGATCTTCGTTACTTTCCATTTCTCCTAACAGGTCTGCCGTACAGCCTTCTCGGTCATCAAGTAAGGGTAAGTCGAGGGCGGTAGGTAGGTAAAATCTTTTTTCACTATCCAAGTAGTGAGGAAAATGTTCTAGTATCGGCTCAATACTCATGGCCTCAATCAGCCAAGAATAGCGCCTGATATCTGCCTTTTGGATACTTGAAAATCGCTCTGATGGCTTCATTAATTGGCAGAGTGTTTTCAATTCGTTGGCATCTGTAATGCGAATATGCTCAAAGAGACTCTGAGCTCTGGCATACATCTCATCATTCATGCTAGGCAAAGCTTGATCGAGCCTTTCTTCAAGATGACTGGCAAGTCTGGCTTTCAGATCAACGGCATAATACTCAGTGCTATTGTAGGGGTTTTTGGTCAAGATGTCGTCAAGTAAGCTTTGTGCCGTAAGGCGGTTCTCGTAAGCAGCGTTATTAGCCTTTTCGCGGTCATCCTGTACAAGGCGATGTATTGCCACTGCCTTAGAGCTTATTTTTTCTGAGAGAAGGCAGTAATTATAATTCAAGAGGTCTTCGCTAAGAGCAATAGATTTGTTGTTACAGATCTGCCTAATTACCTCTTTTGTCAACCCCTCGATTTCGCCCAAGCCACAATATTTATTGCTTCCATACACGTAGAACTGTACGATCTCTCCATTTTCCCCCATGTAATCGTTAGTATTGTCTAGCTGAACGGATACATGAAAGTAACGCGAAACCCCCTTGGTTCGGTCGAACTCGATAACTGAAGATTTCTCCAAGGCTTCAATGTACTCGCTGCGATATTTTCCAATCTTAGCCTTTACTTGATGAGCGCTTATCAAAGCACCATTTTTGTAAATGGCGAAATCGTCACTACTGTCTAATTGAAGTTCAAACCCCACATCACCTTGATAAATCATTTTGAGGCAGTGATAGAGCGCAATTTTTCCTTGATAGACAAAACCACTCCACGTTGTTATAGCACTAGCTGGGTATTCAAGCTCCGTATTTTTACTCACTTTTAAACTCCACCAACCCCATACTTTGACCAAGCACCATAAAGATTATGGATATATTTTTGCAGCTATTTTTCGTCAAGCAACATTAAAAGATTGGTCAGCTTCAATCCTGCGCCAATGCAGTTAACGATCGCATAAGCGGCCGAGCGAAACGAGGTCCGGCACACGAAGTGCGCGAACTTAATGGCTTGGTTAGGCGTCACTGTCTATCTGCGGGATCATCGTATGGGATATCAAAGAAATCGCACAGATTCTTATAAACCTGCTCATCAATGGTTCCGTCATCATGTACTGGAAGCTTTTCTCGGAGCGACTTACAGCTCTCCAGCAAGTCCTCTGTTTCACTTCGCTTGTGAATATTTCCAGCCTTTTTTGCATCAAGCCTGAGCTCTGCGTGGTAGATAAAATCATCAAGCGAGTTCACCAAGAAGCGAAGCCTACGTTTGTATTTATTCCTAATGGACGTTTTGAGGTCCTTTGGTGCTACCTCAAAACGACTGTCGTGATCGAAGATCGTCGTATCTGATTCCATTAAGCTACCTGAGATGATGGTTGTGATGCCTAACAGTGATTGAACTGCACGTCCTAATATTGGATGAACGCGCTGGCACGTTCCACAAAGTTATCCAACGCGCCATTCTATCTATAGTTTATTGTTTTTTCTGACTCCTAAGTTTAGCTCGGCCACCTATGCAGAATTCGCGCGCTTGCGCGTTTTGCCGGAAGCAATAATACTGTGTGCATACAAACTAATAGATGTAGAGGCAGCTGGCGCTTCAAGTGCTACGAACCATGCCAGTTAACCGAACCCCAAACTAGCCCAAGCTCTCACAGCCTCTCCTGAATAGACCAGCCACCCAGCCACCACACAATTCACCACCACCCCACACCAAAATATGGCTTGAAACGGCTGTTTCCTGGTTTTGTGCCGAAACAGCCGTTGCGCTATCAGCGCGCCGGGCCAGCCGCCGATCAAGCCTGCGAAGAGCAACGTGGCTTCCGGTGTGCGCCTTCTGCCCTTCCCTGCTGCGGCTTTGTCGATGCCGTACATGGCGAAGGTGATCATGCTCAGCAGCACGTATGCCGCTAGGAGCTGTATTGGCATGTGGCCGGTAGCGCTTAGGGCTGCCAGGAGTGCGAAGAACGCAGCGGCTATGGCGCATGCCAATATCAGCCCTCTGGAGCGTGGGGATGCGTGGCGTGCCGCTTTCAGGTAGCACGCCTTCTGGGCTCTCGGTCTGTTTTGGCTATCTTGTGTCAGCTGGTAGGTAATCGGCTCGTTGACTGTTGGGCGGCGCCCATCGCGGGAAAGGCGCTGATGTGAACGAACACGCGAGGGCCGCCTGCGGTCGGTGTGATGAACCCGAAGCCCTTGGCGTCGTTCCACTCGGTGAGTTTGCCTTCATGGCGCATGGGTTATCTCTTCTGAATCAATCAATTGTCAGAGAATACCATACGCAGTCGAATCTATTTGAATTCAGTAAGTTACTAGAAAAAGTAAATAAGACTTGGTTTCGTCTGGCGGGGAATTGGGGAGTCGGGGCACGCTACCGCCCCTGCTGGCAGAATGGATGGTGTTCGCATCATCCTAATGCGGCAGTCCTTGCGTATATGTGGTCACCTAAGCTATCTACTGCAGCTTTTTACCAACCGTAACCAACCGAAACGCTTAGGGCAATTCCAACAAAAGCATGAGGCGGGATAAGACAACCATTTTTGATTTAAGTCGGAAGCGAAAAAACCCGAAGGTGAGTAGCCACCTTCGGGTTTCGTTCATTGCAGGAATGGATTCTGCTTTGGCGCTTTAGCTCAGCGGTGCAGGTCGAAGCGGTCGTTCTCCATGACCTTGACCCACCCTTTCACGAAGCGGTCGATCATCCGCTCCTCACCGCCGTTGGCGGCGTACTCCTCGGCGATGGCGCGTAGCTGGGAGTTGGAGCCGTACACGAGGTCGACGCGGGTCGCGGTCCACTTCTTCTCGCCCGACTTGCGGTCGCGGCCTTCGAAGCGCTCTTCGCTCTCGTCGAGCAGCTCCCACACGGTGCCCATGCTGATGAGGTTGACGAAGAAGTCGTTGGTCAGCTGGCCGGGGCGGTCGGTGAGGATGCCGTCGTTATTGTCACCCACGTTGACGCCGATGGCCCGCATGCCGCCAAGCAGCGCGGTCATCTGCGGTACGCTGAGGTTGAGCATGAAGGCGCGGTCCACCATCAGGTGCTCGGCCGGGATGGAGGTCGCCTGGGGCTGCATGTAGTTACGGAAGGCGTCGTGCCTCGGCTCCAGGTAGGCGATGGTATCCACCTCGGTCATCTCCTGGGTGGCGTCGGTGCGGCCCGGGGTGAACGGCACGGTGACGTTGTGCCCCGCCGCTTTGGCCGCCATCTCGACGCCGACGCTGCCGCCCAGCACGATCATGTCCGCCAGGGAGATGTTGGCGTCAGAGTCGTTCTTGATCTGCTCGAGCTTGTCGATCACCTCGAACACGCCGGAGCGCTTGTTGATATCCCAACCGGTTTGCGGCTCAAGACGAATACGCGCACCGTTGGCGCCGCCGCGGTGGTCGGTCTGGCGGTAGGTACAGGCCGAGGCCCAGGCGGTGCTCACCAGCTGCTTGGCGGTAAGGCCGGAATCGGCGATCTGCTGCTTGAGCGTGGCGATCTGCTGGTCGTTGACCAACGGCCCCTGGTGTGCGGGTACCGGGTCCTGCCAGATCAGCTCTTCATCCGGCACATGGGGGCCGAGGTAGCGGGCTTGCGGGCCCATGTCGCGATGCAGCAGCTTGTACCAGGCGCGGGCGAACTCGTCGGCGAGCACCTCGGGGTTATCGTGGTACTCCTTGGAAATTTCGAGATAGGCGGGGTCGGTGATCATCGCCATGTCGGCGGTGTTCATCACCGGGGGTTCTTCTTGCCTTCCACGTGGGCGTCGGGCACCCAATAGCCTTCTTTCACCTCAACCGGTTCCCACTGGTTGGCACCGGCCGGCGACTTCTTGACCTCCCACTGGTGGGCGAAGATGGTCTTCAGGTAGGTGTGGTCCCACTTGGTCGGGGTCGGGGTCCAGGCGCCTTCAAGGCCGGACGTCACGGTGTACTCACCGAGGCCGGTCTCGTTCTTGTTGGCCCAGCCGAAGCCCTGCAGGTGGATCTTCGAGCCTTCCGGCGCTTCGCCCACGGCATCCGGCGAGCCGTTGCCGTGCATCTTGCCGAAGGTGTGGCCACCCACGGTAAGTGCGACGGTCTCACGGTCGTTCATGCCCATGCGAGCGAAGGTTTCGCGCACGTCCTGGGCGGACTTCAGGGCGTCCGGCACGCCGTTGGGGCCTTCGGGATTGACGTAGATGAGGCCCATCTGCACCGCGGCAAGGGGTTGTCGAGCACGCGGCTGCCGTCTTCCCAGCTGCCGGTGTAGCGCTCGTCGTTGGTGGCGAGCCATTCGGTCTCGGGGCCCCAGTAGATGTCATCCTCGGGCGCCCAGATGTCGGAGCGACCGAAGCCGAAGCCGAAGGTGCGAAAGCCCATCGTTTCCAGCGCACGGTTACCGGCGAGCACCAGCAGGTCGGCCCAGGAAATCTTCTCGCCGTATTTCTGCTTGATGGGCCACAGCAGGCGGCGTGCCTTGTCCAGGTTGCCGTTGTCGGGCCAGCTGTTGAGCGGAGCAAAACGCTGGGCACCGGTGCCACCGCCCCCACGGCCATCGAGCGCACGATAGGTACCGGCGGCGTGCCACGACATGCGAATGAAGAACGGGCCGTAGTGGCCCCAGTCGGCGGGCCACCAGTCTTGCGAGTCGGTCATCAAGGCATCGAGATCGGCGCAGAGTTCGTCGACGTTGAGCTGGGAGAACGCCTCGCTATATTTGAAGTCGGGCCCGAACGGGCTGGCATCGGGGTGCTTCTGGTGCAATACGTTCAGGTTGAGCTGGTCGGGCCACCAATGCTCATTGCCCTGCAGACGGGACGTGGTGCGCGCCCCATACTCCCGGCGTGTAGGCTTCTGATCCGTCACGGTGTGTCTCCTCGGCAAGATGGAGGCCTACAGGGCTTGCGAGGCGATGGCATGGCATCGCTTGCTTTGTTGTTAGGCGCTTCTGAGCAGCGTCAGAAGAAGAGGCAATACCCTGTAAACCGGCACATACAGTGAAGGATTCAGACACGCAACCGTCAAGCTGAGGGGAGGCTTTCGCCTTGATAGGGGCAGCCTATAACGGGTACTACATCAGCCCAGCAGCAGCCCTCGGTCGATCGGCCGGAACTCGCTTGCCGCCTTGATCAAGGAGGCGGCAGTGAGCTGAGGCACACCATAGACTTCCACCCGCTTGCCCTGCACATGGCGGATCTCCTGTGCCAACAGGTCGAAATCGCCATCACCGGAAACCAGCACCACGACATCGGCTTGCTGGGCATAGCGGATGGCATCGAGGGTGATGCCGACATCCCAGTCGCCCTTGGCGGAACCGTCGGCACGCTGGATGAAGGGCTTCAGCTTCACCTCGAAGCCGATGGCACGCAGGATATTCTGAAACTCTCGCTGCTTTGGATCGCCCCGGTCGATGGCATAGGCAAAGGCACCAACCACCTCCCGGCCACCGGTCGCTTCCTTCCAGAATGCGTTGTAATCGAAGTTACGCCGATAGGCTTCCCGCACCGTGTAGTAGACGTTCTGGACGTCGACGAATATCGCCACCTTGTCCACTGGATCCCCCTTTATCTCGCTCAGATGGCACAAAGCGCAGCGCCCCGAGCCAGTATGAACCGGCCCGGGGCGTTTGTGTGCTTCGCCGTTGCAGCTGTTGGCTGGCTTACAGGGCCACGCCTGCGCGCCTGGCGCGGTGGGCGTGCAGCTTCTTGTAGCTCTCGATCAGGCGCTGGTGCTTCTCCAGGCCTTCGAGCTGCATGTTGGTGGGCGTGAGGCCATGGAAGCGCACCTCGCCAGTCACCGAGCCGACCACCGCGGCCATGGTGGTCTCGCCGAACATGCGGGTGAGGTTGTGCCGGTAGTCGTCGAGCTCCAGCTCGTCGTCGAGCACGATCTCCAGCACCGCGGCCATGGCCTGGTAGAACAGCCCGCGCTCCACGGTGTTGTCGTTGTACTGCTGGAACATCTCGACCCGCTCCAGCGCCTCCTCGTGCTGGCCAAGAGCGAGGTTGATCAGCAGCTTCAGCTCGAGGATGGTGAGCTGTCCCCACACGGTGTTCTCGTCGAACTCGATACCGATCAGGGTGATGATGTCCATGTGCTCGTCGAGCTGGCTCTCCTCCAGGCGCTCAAGCAGCCGGGCGAGCTGCTCGTCGCTCAGGGCGTGGAGGTTGAGGATGTCCTCGCGGTAGTCCAGCGCCATGTTGGTGTTGTCCCAGACCAGGTCCTCCACCGGGTACACCTCGGAGTAGCCCGGCACCAGAATGCGGCACACCGGGGCGCCCAGGTCCTCGTGCACGGCCATGTAGGCCTCGAGCCCCAGCGCTTCCAGAATGCCGAACAGCGTGGCCGCTTCCTCCTCGTTCGTGCCGGAGAAGTCCCAGTCGGCGAATTCGAACTCGCTCCTGGCACTGAAGAAGCGCCAGGAGACCAGCCCCGATGAATCGATGAAGTGCTCGACGAAGTTGTTCGGCTCGGAGACGGCCTGGGAGTTGAACGTCGGCGGCAGGAAGTCGTTCAGGCCCTCGAAGCTGCGGCCCTGCAGCAGCTCGGTGAGGCTGCGCTCCAGCGCCACCTCGAAGCTGGGGTGGGCGCCGAAGGAGGCGAATACGCCGCCGGTGCGCGGGTTCATCAGGGTCACACACATGACCGGGAACTGGCCGCCCAGCGAGGCATCCTTGACCAATACCGGGTAGCCCTGTGCCTCCAGCGCCTGGATGCCTTCGACAATGCCCGGGTAGCGCTCGAGCACTGCCATGGGCACGTCGGGCAGCGCCAGCTCCTGCTCGAGGATCTCGCGCTTCACCGCCCGCTCGAAGATCTCGGAGAGACACTGCACCTGCGCTTCCGGCAGCGTGTTGCCGGCGCTCATGCCGTTGCTGAGGTAGAGGTTCTCGATCAGGTTGGAGGGAAGTAGACCGTCTCGCCGTCCGACTGGCGCACGAAGGGCAAGGCGACGATGCCCCGCTCACGCTTGCCGGAGTTGGTGTCGATCAGGTGCGAGCCGCGCAGCTCGCCCTCCGGGTCGTAGATCTCGCGGGTATAGTCGTCGAGGATGCCCTCGGGCAGCGCGTCGTTGGGCCCTGGCTTGAACCACTCCTCGTCGGGATAGTGGACGAAGGCGCTATTGGCTATCTCTTCGCCGAAGAACTGGTCGTTGTAGAAGAAGTTGCAGCTCAGGCGCTCGATGAACTCGCCCAGCGCCGAGCACAGCGCGCTCTCCTTGGTGGCGCCCTTGCCGTTGGTGAAGCACATCGGCGAGGCGGCATCACGAATATGCAGCGACCACACGTGGGGCACGATGTTGCGCCAGGAGGCGATCTCGATCTTCATGCCCAGCTCCGCCAGCATGCCGGACATGTTGGCGATGGTCTGCTCCAGCGGCAGGTCCTTGCCCTCGATCCAGGTGTAGGCGTCCTCGTCGGGCTGCACCATCAGCAGCGCCTGGGCGTCCTCGTCGAGGTTCTCCACCGTCTCGATCTGGAACTCGGGGCCGGTCTGCACCACCTTCTTGACGGTGCAGCGGTCGATGGAGCGCAGGATGCCTTCACGATCCTTCTCGGAGATGTCTTCCGGCAGCTCGACCTGGATCTTGAAGATCTGGTTGTAGCGGTTCTCCGGGTCGACGATGTTGTTCTGCGAGAGGCGGATGTTCTCGGTGGGGATGTTGCGCGCCAGGCAGTAGACCCGCACGAAGTAGGCCGCACACAAGGCGGAAGACGCCAGGAAGTAGTCGAACGGGCTTGGCGCCGAGCCGTCGCCCTTGTAGCGAATGGGCTGGTCGGTGATGACGGTGAAATCGTCAAACTTGGCTTCAAGCCTGAGATTTTCGAGAAAATTGACTTTGATTTCCATGACGGGCTACCGATGGGGAAGTGTTGCTGGCGCAGGCCGAGGCGCGCAGTCTATCACACCGCCCGGGGCCTTTCGGTAACCGGCTATGCCTGAGGCGCCCATCCACGGCGGTGACATAAAGTGCGACCCGTACTATCTTCCGCCGGTTACGTCCAACTGCGTGCCGGTAGAGTACGAGGCTTCATCGGAGAGCAGCCAGAGGATGGCGCGGGCCACCTCTTCCGGCTGGCCGCCGCGCTGCATGGGCACGCCCGCTTTTACCCGCTCGACCCTGTCGGGCTCGCCGCCGCTGGCATGGATCTCGGTGAAGATCACCCCGGGGCGTACGGCGTTGACCCGAATGCCCTCGCCCGCGACCTCCTTGGCCAGGCCGATGGTGAAGCTGTCGATAGCGCCCTTGGCAGCGGCGTAATCGACGTATTCATCCGGCGCGCCGAGCCGCGAGGCGATGGAGGAGACGTTGACGATCGCCCCACCCTGCCCGCCATGCCGGGTCGACATGCGCCGTATGGCCTCGCGGGCGCAGAGAAGCTGCCAATCACGTTGGTGGTGAGTACCCGGTTCAGGCGCGCGGCGTCCATCTCCGCCACTCGCATCTGCCTTTCCAGGATACCGGCGTTGTTGACCAGCGCCGTGACCGGGCCGAGCTTTTCGTCGACTTCGGCGAACAAGCGTTCCACGTCGGCCTCGTGGCCGACATCGCCCGCCACGGCTATCGCCTCGCCGCCCGCTTGGGCAATTTCATCGACCACGGCCAGTGCTGCCGCCTCGTTGTGGCGATAGTTGATGCACACGGCGTAGCCTCTGGCCGCGGCCAGGCGGGCGGTGGCCGCGCCAATGCCCCGGCTGCCGCCGGTAACCACCAGGACCTTTTTCAATGTGCTTCCTCCCGCACGGGCCAATTCGAAGGGGCTTATTGCTCTCCTCCGGTCCCACTGTAAGAAACGCCTCATGAAAGGTAACGCTACCCTGCGGAACACGATCGCCGAAGGGCAAGGCGAAGAAATACTCCTCTGGCACTCCCTCGTAGACGAGCCCAGGCACATGACGGAACCCGAACTTGACGTAATACTCAGGGTGGCCGACGAGACAGCAGCCATGGGCGCCTATGGCTTGCAGCCGAGCCAAGCCCTCTTCGATCAGCGCCTTGCCGATACCCTGCCGCTGGTATTCCGGCAGTACGGAAACCGGCCCCAAGCCATACCAGCCCGTGGTGTCGTCCGAGATGCTTATCGGCGAGAAAGCGATATGGCCCACCACCCGACCTTCCCTCTCCGCCACCAACGATACTGCCAAGGCGCCAGCGGCGCGTAATTCGGCGACGATGAACGGCTCGGTATAGCTGCTGTGTTCCATTTCTCGAAAAGCCGCGACAGTTAGGTCGTGTATGGCATCGATATCGGCAGCTGTTTCTTCACGTATGGCGATGTTTGCTTCCATTTAGGTGCCCCATGGCGGCCGATGGCCAATTTAGCTACGGTCGACGATTCTGACGATCCGCTCTCCGCCGAACGTAAACTCGGTGGCGCCATTCAGTTCGAGCAGGCTGCCCGCCTTCGGCCCGCCGGGAATGTCCTGTGCCAGGCGGCCGCGGTAATCGATCTCGGCCGTGGCGCCGTCCTGGTTGAAGACCAGAGAAGTCACACGCTGAAAGCGCTCGGTGAAGAGCCCCTTGGCCCGCTGTGCGAGCAGGCGGAACTCTTCGAGGCCGCTGGCCGAGGCGGTCAGCTCCTCGCCCGAATAGTTCTCGAACTCGACGTCCGGTGCCAGGACGGCCAGCATCCCTTCGATGTCGAAGTCGTTATAGGCAGCGATATACTGCTCGATCAGCTCGCGTTGCTTCGATTCGTCCATGAAAGCTCTCCTGACAGGTCCTGGCGGGGAAAATGCTCAGTTCAGGTACTGATTGCGTTAGTGAAGGTTAGCCGGTTGCCGAACGGGTCGGCCAGCGTCATGTCCTGGCTGCCCCAAGGCATTGCCTCTATGTTCGGCTTGGCGGCCGACAATGAAGGATGCCTGGGCATTGGCCGCCCTGACCTCCATGCTGGTGCAACCCACCTCGCCACTGAAGTAAGGAATCGCCAGATGCCGCCTGCGGAAGATTCGAACGTGCCGGCAGCCTCGAACCGTCGCCTGCACCTGGTGTACGACGGCAAGTGCCCGATGTGCCGGCGTTACGTACGCTGGCAGCGCATCCGCCGTGACGTGGGCGAACTTGAACTGATCGATGCCCGGCAGGACAGTGAGGCGCGCCGCGAACTGACCGCCATGGGCGTCGACCTGGACGAAGGCTTTGCCCTGCAGATTGGGGAACGCTGGTATCACGGCAGCGAGGCCCTGCACCGCCTCACGCTGCTCGGAACCCGCAGCGGCCTGTTCAATCGCCTGATGTATCGGCTGTTTGCCAGTCCCGAGCGCACGGCTCGGCTCTATCCCCTGTTCCGAGCCTGCCGCGCCGGCCTGCTCAAGGTGCTGGGAAGGGGCGCCATCGACAACCTGGGGCGAAAGTAAGCCTGGCTGGCGGAACGCTCAAGGCATTTCCAGCCCCTGCGCTGATGCCACTCGGCGAGGCTCTCCTCGGGGTAGCCGGCGAAACACTGGTCGCCCTCCTTCGCCTCGACCTCCACCCAGGCGGCCTTGCTGTCCAGCAGCAGGTGAACCCGCTCCGGCGGCACCGGCAGCTCGGTGTCGATGGCCGACGCAAACGGATGCACAAGCTCGGGCCAACTGGGATCGTAAACCCATAGCGCCGAGGCGCAATGTTTGCAGAAGTGGCGCTCGCCGCTGCTCTTCTGGCCGTCGATCACGGCATGGTATACGCCCTGGTGCTCCGCTCCTCGACCTGCAGCGTCTCGGTGCGGCCGCTCAGATTGATGGCGTAGCCGCCACCCCCGGCCGTCTTGCGGCAGATCGAGCAGTAGCAGCGCTGATACGGGTATGGATGCGGCGACTCGACGCGGAAACGAACCGCACCACAGTGGCAAGACCCTTCGAGCAACATGGTTCTCCTCCTTGGCGGCAAGCCGAGACCGGTTCAGCACGGGACTGGGCCGTACCTCGGCAGACACGCTACGCTCCTGTATAGCCTTTCAACCAACATGGACCCGATGGTCCACCGGTAGCAAGAGAGGAGCGCAGCATGAGCCCACGCATTCTGATGGTCCTGACCTCCCACGACCGCCTCGGCGACACCGGCGAGCCCACCGGCTTCTGGCTGGAGGAGCTGGCGGCACCGTACTACGTTTGCCTGGACGCCGGCGCCGAGGTGGTGCTGGCCTCGCCCAAGGGCGGCAAGCCACCGTTGGACCCGAAGAGCGACGCCGAGGAGAGCCAGACCGACGCGACCCGCCGCTTTCAGCAGGACGACAAGGCCCAGCAGGCGCTGGCCAATACGCACAAGCTGGGCGAGGTCAGCGCCGACGATTTTGACGCCGTCTTCTACCCCGGCGGCCACGGTCCGCTGTGGGACCTGGTCGACGATGCGGATTCGATCCGCCTGATCGAGACCTTCTGGGCGCAGCAAAAACCGGTCGCCGCCGTATGCCACGCGCCCATCGTGCTGATTCATGCCCGCGACACCGAGGGCAATCCGATCCTCCACGGCCGTGAGGTCACCGGCTTCACCAACGAAGAAGAAGAGGCCGTTGGCCTTACCGAGGTGGTGCCGCATCTGGTGGAAAACGCTCTCAAGGAGGGTGGCGCCCTCTATTCCAAAGCCGAAGTCTTCGCCCCTTACACCCGCCAGGACGGCAAGCTGATCACCGGGCAGAACCCGCCCTCATCGGAGCCCACCGCCAAGCTGCTGCTGGAGGCGCTGGGCAAATAGGCGCCTGGCCACGCTACCGGCCAGCCTCGGCCGGTAGCGATCCTCTCGCTTGCACGTCAATTTCCTTCAATACCGCACCACGCCGCCACCGGCGAGACTAGGCCATTGCCACCCAGGAGGATGACGATGAGCCTTGCCATGATTTTGCCAATGTCGGCGTTTGCCCTTGCGGCTTCGATCTCGCCCGGGCCGGTGAACCTGGTATGCCTGAGCAGCGGCACCCGTTACCCCTTCCCCAGGGGCTGGTGTTCGTCACTGGCGCCACGCTGGGCTTCATTGCGCTGTTCATAGCCGTGGGGCTGGGACTCTATTCGGCACTGGCCCTGGTGCCGGGCCTCGACCAGGCGCTGCGCTGGGCCGGCGTGGCGTTCCTGCTCACCCTGAGCTGGCGGCTGTTTCGCGACGATGGCCGCCTGCCCGACAACGAAGCCCAGCAGGCGCCGGGGTTCATGACGGGAGTCTTGATGCAGTGGCTCAACCCCAAGGCGTGGCTGGCCTCGGCATCGGGCATCGGCGCCTACACCAGTGGCAGCGACCTGAATCAGGTGTTGCTGTTCGCCGCCCTCTATCTGCCGATCTGCTGGCTGTCGCTGGGCAGTTGGGTCTATGCCGGCGCCTTCCTGCGCCGCTACGTGCATCGCCCGGCGGTGTTGGTGACGGTCAATCGAACGCTGGCGCTGCTGCTGGCCGCCAGCTGCCTCTATCTGTTGCTCGGGTGAGAGCTTATAGCTCGGGTGAGAGCCTATTGTTCGAGTGAGGGTTGGCGATACTGCTGCGGCGTGGCGGCCACCATCCGCTTGAAGGTGCGCTGAAAGTGCGGCTGGTCGGCAAAACCCGCGTTCAGCGCCGCTTCGGCAATCGGCGTGCCGTTCTTCAGCTCGTGCTGGCCGAGCTGGACGCGCCGATTGACCAGATAGGCATGCGGTGTGAACCCGAAATGGCGCTTGAAGGCCCGGATCAAGTGGCCGGCACTGTAGCCGCTGCGCTCGCACAGCTCGTCCAGGGATATTTCCTCGCTGGCGTGCTCATCCAAATAGGCCGCCAATGCCGTGAGCGTGGCCGGCGCCCGGGCTAACGGCCGTGCCGGCTGGCCGGCCAACTCGTGCATCAGCGCCGACAGGTACTCCACCACTTCGGTTTGCTTGTCGAGCAGGCTACGCGTGGGGTCCAGCAGGCAGGCCGCCATGCGGCAGTACCCCTGGTACCACTTCTCTTCCTCGATCACCGCGGTGGCGATGTCCTGCCAGTAGGGTGCCTCCAGCAGCCCCGCCTGGCAGCGCAGCGCGGTCAGCCACTCGGTATCCACGTAAAGCATGAGATAGCCCCAGGGCCGATCCTCGAGGGCACTGCAGGCGTGCAGCCAGCCGGGATTCATCGTCACCAGGGTGCCGGCGCTGACGTGATGACGCTCGTTCCGGTAGCGAAAGGTGCTCTCTCCCGCCGTGATCGCCCCCAGCGACCATTGGGCATGACTGTGCGGCGCATAGCAGACCTTGCGTCCATCCTCTACCTTGCGCAGCTCCACATGGGGCATGCGCGTATCGCGCCAGAACAGTGGCTTATCAGGGAGCGTCATGGTGAGTTTCCTTACCGGCGACTCGACACAGTCTAGCGCCTTGCGAGGCTCGATGCGCCACGAGTACGCCTCATGCGAACAATCCTATTGATGAGTACTGTCTACTGCTTCACTAATGCTAGGCTAGCGGAAATACCCTCGAGACGCCCAGGGCCCAAAATGCTAGTGCCGCCTCATTCGTTTAGCTTTCAATTCAGAGTGAGCTCTTGCTGACGTCCACGGCCCTCTCTCACAAGCTGCAGGGTGCCAGGCGTCCTCATCGGCTTGCCCGGGCAACGCTACCGCCGCGTGCCTTTGCCTTTCTCCATACCTTTGGCCTTACGGTATGGATAGCGGTGGTGGAAAACAGGGGGTGGTCGCTGATTCTCCCCGGGCTGCTTCTGCTTCTTTGGCCGGCAGTCGCCTACCTGCATGCGGTCAAGGCTCAGGACTCGAAGCGAGCCGAGTTCAAGAACCTGCTGTTCGATAGCCTGCTGTTCGGCCTGTGGTGCAGCGTGTTGGACTTTTATGTGCTTGCTACCGTGGCCATCGCCCTTGCCTGCGTCATGAACAACATGGTCGTGGGTGGCCTACGGCGGGTGCTGGCCTCTATTGGCCTGTTCGCTGGCGGCGCCTTGGGATGGGGCGCGTTGACCGGCTTTGCATTTCGGCCTTACGTCAGCACCGGGGTGGACATTTACCAGGGGGCAGGCGCAACGGTCTACTTTCTGGCCATTGCCTTTGTGATGTACGGGCAAAATCGCCAGATCGGCCGCAGTATGCGAGAAATCAAGTTTCAGAATCGGGTCTTTCACGCCCTGCTCGATCTCGGCGAGGTGGCCAACCTTGCCAGCAACACGCAAACGCTGCTGGACGACTCCTTGAAGCATCTGCGGGCCAATTTCCCGGAGTATGGCTTTGCCGTCTTCCTGCAGGAACGACAGCGTCCGGAAGTGACACGCTACGCGGCCGTTGCCGGCTTGCACCTCGGCCCGGAAGATGAACGCCGCCTCGGTGGCCTGCTGGCTCAGCTGCAAGAGCGGCAGGAGAGCAGCATCAATCTGCGCGCAGGCACGCAAGGCGAGCCGCTATACGCTACGCCGATGGCAGGCCGCCTCAGCCGGTACGAGGGCTGGTTGATCGTGCGCGCCTCTACTCTGGACGGCGCTCTGGAGCGCACGCTGCCCCTGTTCGTCGATCAACTGGCGGCGGCTACCGAGAACAAGCTGCTGAGTCTTGCACTGAAGCAGACGGCCGAGCGCGACGGCTTGACCGGTCTCTATAACCGGGGCTTCTTCGAGTCGGCGCTTATTTCAAGCGTTCAAGGCAAGAGCCAGCCGCCCGGGCTGGATTTCGCCGTGCTGATGATGGATGTCGACGGGCTCAAGAAGGTCAACGACCAGTATGGCCACGTGGCAGGCGACCAGCTCATCAGCTGTGTCGCCGAGCGCCTGCAGGCGCACTGTCGCGCAGAGGACATTCTGGCACGCTACGGCGGCGACGAATTCGTCGTGCTGTTTCCTTCCTCGGAGCTGGCCGCCGCCAATCGCTTGGCCGAGCGGATCAGAACGCATCTGGAAGGCCAGTGCTGCACCATTACCACCGCCAGTGGCGAGCAGCTGTCGCTGGAGCTCCGTTTGAGCCTTGGCAGTGCCAGCTCCACGGAAACACCCGCCCAAGAGGTACTCTCTCTCGCCGACGAGCGGATGTACGAAGACAAGGCCCGTCGGCGCGCGCAGCGAACCGCCCATAGCTGACGCCATGCGCGATGGCGACGCGAGAACTCATTGCGTCCTGACCTGGAACTCCAAGTCGTAGTTGTTGAGCAGCGGCGGCATCGGCTTGCTGCTGAGAAGACGCGTCGGTGGGTTCAGCTGGAACTCTCGGCCATGCAGTAGCTTCGCCAGCATATGGCTGGTCACCGTCAGCACCACGCGGCGACCGGGGCAGATGGCGGTACCGCCGCTGAAAGGGATGAACGGCCAATCACGCGCGGCTTCCGGCTCGAGCCAAAGATCGGGGTTGAAGCGATCGGCTTCATCCAGGTGGCGATCGTCGCGGTGGAAGTACGGTGCCAACATGAGAATCGAGGTCTCTGCCGGCATGGTCCCGTTTTCCCACTCGGTAACCTCGGTAGTCTGGCGCAGCACCAGGGGCGTGGTGGGCCATAACCGCAGCGACTCGAGTAGGCAGGCGCGCAAGAAGACGAGTTCGGGGGCGGGTTTACCGGCATTCTCGACTATTTCGGCCTGGGCCCGCTCGGCCTGGTTGGGGTGAGCGGCAAGCAGCGCCAGGGCGCGGAAGGTCGCCATGCCCGCCGGGTCGAAGGCGAACAGATACTGAGGCACCTGATGTTCGGGCTGGGTGGTGTCGTTGGTCGAAACGCCAGCGATCTCCCCGCCAGACTGCCCGCTTCCCCGCGCCTCAGGTAGGTGCGGATTCGCTCGAGAAAGTCGTCCTTCACCCTATCGTGTCCCGGGTGGAGGAAGGCCCAGTTGGCCGCACTGCGCAGCTTCTCCAGCATCTCCGTCAGGGCATGGTCGTCGCGAGCGGTATCGCCCAGCACCACGCGTCGCACCACGCGATTCCAGCTCGCCTCGAACATGTCCCAGTCGAGCTTGCCATCCTGGCCTCCGACCTGAGTGAGCAGCTCATTGGCCTCTTGCTCGACCACCTGAACGAAACGAGCCCCCAGGCCGTGTACCGGACACTCGCTCTGCAGCACCTCTTCATTGAAGCGCCGCCGCTCAGCACGTTCAGGGCCGTGAGAAACCAATGCCATATCGGGCTCGAAGTGCTCCAGCGCTTTGCGCTTGGCCCATTCGGCCGTGGCAAACGGCTCGGGGGTTTCGTTGAGCACCCGATTGGCATGGTCGGGGTCGAGGATCAACGCCATCGGCTTGCCCTCGGGCGTGCTCAACATCAGCGGGCCCGAACCGTACTTTTCGTTCAGCTTTTGCAGACGGCTAATGGCCCGCGCATCGAGGCCGAGTTTTTCCGCCGCCCCCACTACCTTGGGGCGACGGATGATGACGCCCTTGGCGATGTTGGGCACAAAGACGTCGCCCATTACCGCAAGCGTTTCGCCTACCGTGGCTTTCGGCAAGGTGCCGTACGAGTCCTTCGTCATGTCACTCTCCTTTTGCTTGCCAGGCTTCCCTAACGGCAAGTCTAGTAGCGAGCGCCCATGAATCTACCGCTGGGCTCATCATCAGCCACAACGCTACAATTTCTTACCGAACGACCTGGCCCTACGCGCCCGCAGAGGGGCTTGCCTCTCCCGCACGCTTGCCATCTTCGCTAGGATGAAGGGTTTTGGTTTCGGGGAACCTGATATGCAAGCCTCTCTCGAGCAACGTGCGCTTAAAGTCTCCATTGTCGTCACCCTGGTGGTCTCGAGCCTGGGGGTGACCTTCGGCCTGCTGGCCGGCTCGCAGTCGATCCTGTTCGATGGGGTGTTCTCTACCATCGACGCCGCCATGTCGGCGCTGTCGCTAGTAGTGGCCCGCCTGGCGATACGCGAGGCCAGCCAGCGCTTTCAGCACGGCTACTGGCACCTGGAGCCGCTGGTGGCGGCGCTCAACGGCAGCATCCTGATGTTGCTGTGCTTCTATGCCTTCCTCAACGCCCTGCTGGGGCTGATGGAAGGCGGTCAGGCGCTAGCCTTCGACGTGGCCATCAGCTATGCCGTGGTGGTGGCCACGCTGTGCTACGTCATGGTGTTCTACCAGCGTCGGCTCAACCGACGGGCGCAATCCGAGTTCGTCCGCATCGACATGCAGGGCTGGCTGATGTCGGCGCTCATCACCACCTCCCTGCTGGTCGCCTTCAGCATCGGATTGCTGCTGCAGGGCACCGAGTGGGAGCCGCTGACGCGCTATATCGATTCGCTGCTGCTGGTGGTGCTCACGGTCTGCTTCATGCCGGTGCCGATCGGCATCGTGCGGCGTGCCCTGCGCGAGATCCTGCTGATCGCTCCCGACAACATCGACCGCGAGGTGCATGCCGCCATGGCGCCGGTAATGCAGCGCGAGGGGCTGCTGCACTACCACAGCCATGTGGCCAAGGCCGGGCGTGGCCACTATATCGAGATCCATATCGTCACCACGCCCGAGTTTGCCGCCGAGCGCGGTATCGCCGTGCTCGACGAGATCCGCGAGCAGATCGCCGCCCAGCTGAGCCCACCGCCCGAGCGACGCTGGTTCACGGTGGCCTTTACCGCCGACCCGCGCTGGGCCTAGCCGCGCTAGGGGCTATGCTGGGAGGACATTCGATTCCAGAACGCGCAAGCAGCGCCCCGACGAGGAGAGCATGGAAGATCGCAAGGAAGGGAGCGAGCACGAGCCCAAGGAGCGGAAGGAACCACACAATCTGATCGAGCTGTTGGACACCATCGAGGCGATCGAAACGCCGTCCGGCAAGCTGCGCTTCGACGCTGTGCTGGAAGCCACCGGACGGCGCTCCTTCGGCCCCCTGCTGCTGCTGGCCGGGCTGGTCACGCTGGCGCCGGTGATCAGCGGTATCCCCGGCGATGCCCTCGCTGATGGGCTTCTTCACCTTTCTGGTGTGCGGACAGCTGCTGATCGGCCGGCGCACCTTCTGGCTGCCAGCCTGGCTGCGCAACCGGGAGCTGTCGAGCAAGAAGGTGCACAAGGGGCTCGGTTGGATGCGCAAGCCCTCGCGCCTGATCGACCGCCTGATCCAGCACCGCATCTCCTTCATGACCGGCACGCGAGGCATGCAGATGACCGCCCTCGCGTGCTTCGTGCTCTCGCTGGCCATGCCGCCCATGGAACTGGTGCCACTGACAGTCAACATCGCTGGCGTGGCGCTGACCCTGTTCGGCCTGGCGATCATGGCCAGCGACGGCCTGCTGTCGATCCTCGCCTTCCTCGTCACCGGCGCCAGCCTGTTCACCATGTTCTATTTCCTGCTGTAAGGAGGCCGCATGCTCCCGCTCGAACGCCTGCAGGCAGCCCAGCGCCGCATTGCCGATGCGCTCCTGCCCACCCCGCTGCTGCTCGACCATGGCCTGTCCGAGCGGCTGGGCCGGCGGGTCTGGCTCAAGGGCGAGCCGTTCCAGCGCACCGGCTCGTTTAAGTCGCGCGGCGCCCTGCACTGGGTGCGCACCGCCAGTGAAGAAACGCTGCGTGGGGGCTGGGAGCGGTTTCGGCGGGCAATCATGCCCTGGGGCTAGCCTGGGCGGCCGGCCAGGCCGGCGCACACGTCACCATCGTAATGCCGGAGAACGCCAGCCACTTCAAGGTAGCTGGCAGCCGCGAGCTCGGCGCCGAGGTAATCCTGCACGGCGATATCAACGCGGCATGGGAAATGATGCATCGGCTGGTGGCAGAACGCGACCTGACCCTGGTGCACCCCTACGACGACGAACGCATCATGGCCGGCCAGGGCACGGTGGGACTGGAAATACTCGAACAGGCGCCCGAAGCCACCGCCATTGTGTGCCCGGTGGGCGGCGGTGGCCTGATCGCCGGCATCGGCTCGGCCGTCGCAGCGCTGCGCCCCCAGCTTGCCCTGGTCGGCGTGGAGCCGGCAGGTGCTGCCAGCATGGCCAAGGCCTGGGCCTGCGGCGCCTACGCGGCTGGACAGGGTCGATACCTGCGCCAAGAGCCTGGGCGCCGCCATCGTCGGCGAGCTCACCTACCCGGTATGCCGCGAAACCACCCGGGCCCTGGTGCAGGTCGACGACGATGCCATCGGCCGCGCCCTGTACCACCTGTTCTGCCAGGCCAAGATCGTCGCGGAACCGGGGGCGACCGTGGGCGTGGCGGCGCTGCTGGAAGATCGGGTCGCGCTACCTCCCGACGGCGACGTGGTGGTGGTGATCACCGGCGGCAACATGAGCCCGGAGGAGCTATCCGAATTCCTTTAGATACGGCTAGCGTCTCGATCAGGCCAGGATGAAGTAGGCACAAGCGGCGGTCAGCGCGCCCATGGCCCAGTTGAAGATACGCCAGGCGCGCGGCGTGTCGAGCCACTGGCCGATGGCCACGCCGAATCCTGCCCACAGGGCGATGCAGGGCAGGCCGACCAGCTCGGCAAAGGCCGCCAGCACCAGCGCATTGATCAGCGGGTTACCCCTTCCGGCAAGAACCCGGCCATCAGCGCCAGCCCCATCACCCAGGCCTTGGGGTTGGCGAACTGGAAGGCCGCCGCCTGCCAGAAGCTCAGTGGCCTGCCCTCGCCCCGCTGGCGCAGGTCGGGCGGCGGCGCGGTGGCGATCTTCCACGCCAGGTAGAGCAGGTAGATGCTGCCCACCACGCGCAGCAGCAGCTGAACCGCGGGGTAGCGCTCGAACACCAGGCCGAGGCCGAGGGCAATGCCGGCGAACAGCAGGAAGCAGCCGCCCAGGATGCCGAAGATATGCGGTAGGGTGCGCAGGAAGCCATAGTTGGCGCCCGAGGCCGTGAGCATCACGTTGTTGGGCCCGGGAGTGATGGTCATCGAGATCATGTAAAGGGCCGCAGGCCGAGGAACGCCAGAGCTTCCATTCTTTTGCACCCATACAATTATGCGTTTTGGTTGGATTGTGCGCGCAATTGTCAGCATAATGTGGGCAATATTTCCGTCAAAGGTTTTATTGTCACCATGACAATATGGCTCCCCTCGCTTTCCTCCCAGGGCACTCGCTATCGCAGCATTGCCGAGGCCATTGCCGATGCCGTTCGCCGCGGCGAGCTGGCCCCGGGTCAGAAGCTGCCGCCGCAGCGTCGCCTTGCCGATCGACTTGGCGTCACGATAGGCACCGTGACCCGCGCCTACGCCGAAGCCGAGCGGCAGGGCTGGGTCGTGGCGCGGGTCGGCAGCGGCACCTACGTACGCGAGGAAGACGCCGGCTCGTCGGCAGCCTTTCTCGCCGGCCGCAGCGACGCCGCGGCCGGCACCTTCGACCTGAGCCTGAGCCTGCCGCCGCCGCACCCGCTGCGCGCCCAGGCCCTGGGTCGCGTGCTCGCGGAGATCGCCACCGACGATGCGGTGCTGCAACGTGCCGTGGAGTATCAATCGGAGCGCGGCGTGCCCGCGCACCGCGAGCAGCTGGCGGCCTGGATGACCGCACTGGGCATGCCGGTGGAGGCCGAGGCGCTGCTGGTTACCCAAGGCGGCCAGCACGGCATCAGCCTGGTGCTGCAGACCCTGGCGCGGCCGGGCGAGCGCATCGCCGCCGACGTGCTCACCTACCCCGGGCTGATCGGCGCCGCGCGCCAGGCCCACCTCAAGGTGTTGGGCGTACCGATGGACGAGCACGGCATGGACATGCAGGCGCTGGGCCGGCTGTGCGCCCAGCAGCCGCCGCGGCTGGTCTACGTCACCCCGGACCAGAACAACCCCACCGGCCGCCTGCTCGGCGAGGACCGGCGCGAGCAGCTGGCGCAGTTGGCCCGGCGCCACGACTTCTGGATCCTGGAGGATGGCGTGCAGTACCTGCCGGAGGCGGAGCGCGGCACGCCGCTCTACCGGCTGGCGCCGGAACGCACGCTGTTCGCCTTTAGCACCGCCAAGGTATTGGCCGGCGGGCTGCGCATCGGCGCCCTGGTAGCCCCGCCCGGCCCCGCGAACGCCTGGGCGAAGCCCTGCGCGCCCAGAGCTGGATGGTGCCGCCGCTGATGGTCGAGGCGGTGTGCCGCTGGGTAAGCGGCGAAGAGAGCCGCACCCTGCTCACCTGGCAGACCGAAGAGCTTGGCGCCCGCCAGCGCCTGGCGCGGGAGGTGCTGGGCGGCCACCCGCTCGGCGGCCGCCCCCACGGCGCCAACCTGTGGCTGCCACTGCCCGAAGGGCTGCGCAGCGCCGTGCTGGTCGATGCGCTGGCCCAGCGCAACGTGCGGGTGACCAGCGCCGAACCCTTCTGCGTCGGCAGCGAGCCCGCCCGCAGGCGCTGCGCCTGTGCCTGAGCGCCGCCGCTTCCCGCGAGGCGCTGAGCCAGGCGCTGGAGATCGTGGCCGAGCTGCTCGCCGAACCGCCCGCGGTGCCCTGGCAGCCGCTGTGATCCGCCCTGACCGCGCTCAGCGCGCCAGCGCCGCGGCGGTGTACCAGGCGATCATGCGCTCTTCGTCGGTGGGAATGACCCACAGCCCCAGCCGGCTGTCGGCAGCGTTGATGCGGGCGGCATGGGCCTCATTGGCCGCAGCATCAAGCCGGGCACCGAGCCACTCGCAGCCCTGCGCCACGGCGGCACGAACCGGCGCGGCGCGCTCGCCGATACCGGCGGTGAACACCAGATGGTCGAGCCCGCCCAGGGCCGCCGCCAGGCTGCCGATCTCGCGCACGATGCGGTAGACGAACAGCGCCACGGACTCGGCGGCTTCCGGCGCCTGGCTGGCCAGCAGTTCGCGCATGTCGCCGCTGATGCCGGACACCCCGAGCAGGCCTGACTCCTTGTACAGCAGGCGCTGCACGGCCTCGGCGCTCATGCCCTCCTGCAGGATCAGGTGCAGCACCAGCCCCGGGTCCAGGCTGCCGCTGCGCGTGCCCATCATCAGCCCCTCCACCGCGGTGAAGCCGGTAGTGGCGGCCACGCTCCTGCCATCACGCAGCGCGCACAGGCTGGCGCCGTTGCCCAGGTGGGCGATCACCACGCGCCCACCCGGTAGCCCGCCCGGCAACTGCTCGGCCAGCGCTCGGCTGACGTAATCGAACGAGAGCCCGTGGAAGCCGTAGCGGATCACGCCCTGCTCGCGGAAGCGTCGTGGCAGCGGAAAGGTCTGAGCCAACAGCGGCTGAGTGGCGTGGAAGGCGGTGTCGAAGCAGGCGATCTGCGGCAGCGCGGGGCACAAATCGGCCAGGGCCCGCACCGGCGCCAGGCCGAACGGCTGGTGCAACGGCGCCAGAGCCACCAGCGTTTCCAGCGCCTGCCGGCTTTCCGGGTCGAGGCGCAGCGGCTCGCGGTAGTGTGCCCCGCCGTGCACGATGCGATGGCCCACGGCATGCAGGTCGCCCAGCGCCGGATTGGCCTCCACCCAGGCGAGCAGGCGTGCCAGCGCGCCGTCGTGGTCGAGGGTCGGGGGCACCTCGCACAGGGGGCATCGTGGGGCTCTCCGAGCGTCTCGGCAAACCCTTCTCCCAGCTCCACCCTGGCCCGGCTGCTGAGCCCGGAGAATTGCCCTCGGCAGCGCAGCGTCATGCCCATGGGGCTTGGCGCGGCGGCCGCGCCGAACAGAGCGAACTTGAGGCTCGACGAACCGCTGTTGACGACCAGGATCTCGCCGCTCATGCCCGTGCCCTCTTCTGCTGCTCTGCCGCCAGCAGCGCCAGGGCGCAGGACGCCAGCCGGGTGATGGCGTCGTCGGCGCGGCTGGTGAGCACGATCGGCACGCGGGCGCCCACCACCAGGCCGGCGCCGGTGGCGTCGGCCAGGTAGGTGAGCTGCTTCATCAGCATGTTGGCCGACTCGAGGTCGGGCGCCACCAGGATGTCGGCGCGTCCCGCCACCGGCGAGACGATGCCCTTGGCCGCCGCGGCCGCCTCGGACACGGCGTTGTCGAAGGCCAGCGGACCGTCGAGCACACCGCCGCGGATCTGCCCGCGTTCGGCCATCTTGCACAGGGCGGCGGCCTCCAGGGTCGAGGCGATCTTGGGATTGACCGTTTCCACCGCCGAGAGCAGCGCCACCCGAGGCGAGGCAAGGCCCACCGCATGGGCCAGGTCG
The DNA here is from genome assembly GCF_052439355.1 of Halomonas sp. E19. Lineage (NCBI taxonomy): Bacteria > Pseudomonadati > Pseudomonadota > Gammaproteobacteria > Oceanospirillales > Halomonadaceae > Halomonas > Halomonas sp. E19. The sequence continues at coordinate 1,800,248 of NZ_JBNFWU010000001.1, forward strand.
ATGGCGTTCTGCACGATGTCTTTCTTGTCGGCCAGCGTGGGGTAGATGTTGATCGCCGCATCGGTGATGAATAGCGGGCGCGGATAGGTGGGCACGTCGAAGGCCATCACGTGGCTAAGGCAGCGCTCGGTGCGCAGACCAGTGTCGCGCTTGACCACCTCGTGCAGCAGCTCGTCGGTGTGCAGCGCCCCTTCATCAGCGCCTCGACGCGGCCGGCCCGCGTCAGCGCCACCGCCTCGGCGGCGGCGGCATGGCTGTGGGGCACGTCGATCAGCTCGAAGTCGGAGATATCGACCCCGGCCACGTCGGCGGCGGCACGCACCTTGGCCTCGGGCCCCACCAGTACCGGGCGGATCAGCCCCTGGCGTGCCGATTCGAAGGCGCCGAGGATCGACACCTCGTCGACCGGGTGCACCACGGCCATGCTCACCGGCGCCGGGTGCTCGGCGGCGGTGAGCATCTCATGCAGGTGGCCCCGCTCGGCCAGGCGCAGCCGCGGCAATACCGCACGCGGCCGGCGCACCTTTTCGGTAGGCGCCTGCACCTCGGCTTCACCTTCGATCACGGTCTCGCCGTTCTGGTTAGTACACAGGCACTCGAAGGTGATCCGCGCATGCTCGGCCTCTTTGCGCTTGGCGCGTACGCTCACACGCAGCGTGTCGCCGAGCCGCACCGGCTTGCGAAAGCGCAGGGTCTGGCCCAGGTAGAGGGTACCCGGACCCGGCAGCTCGGTGCCAAGCACGGTGGAGATCAGCGCCCCGCCCCACATGCCGTGCGCCACCACTTCCTGAAAGCGCGTGCTCTTGGCAAAGTCATCGTCCAGGTGGGCAGGGTTGATGTCGCCCGACATGATCGCAAACAGCTTGATGTCGTCGAGGGTCAGACGCTTTTCGAGGTAGGCGCTGTCGCCGACCTGGATCTCGTCGAAGGTGCGATTCTCGATGGACTCTTGTGCGGAGGGCCGTTGAGTGTGCATAGGGTACGCCTTGTATTACGAGGAGAGCGAGCCGGGCGGCCACGAAGTGCGGCGATGCAGCAAAGAAAGCCAGCATCGAGCAAAAAATACGATAACGCAACACCTTGCGCAGCATACCGGAATCGAAATCAAGCAATCGGTCCGGCCTCACCGCTCAGGGCAAGGCGTCGAAGACCCCGGCCTCACGAATCGCACGGCCTATCGCCGCGAGCCTCTGCTCGCTGCGCGCCAGGTCGAGCTCGCCGCGCACGCAGGCCACGATCACCACCCGGCGCGTGGCGTCGCCCATGCCCCGAGTGGCGATGCCGGCATCGCAGACGCGCCGATGCTGCGTGCCCGTCTTGTGGGCCAGGCGAATGTCGCGCCCCAACCCTGCTCTCAGCCGCCGTGGGCCGCTGGAGGTGCGCGCCAGCACGGCAAGCAGTTCCGCGCTGCCCTGCGGCCCCAGCGCACGCCCTTCGGCCAGCGAGGCCAGCAGCTCGCCGAAGGCATCGAGCCGCCCGCTGTTGTACGGGGTGGCGTAGTAGCGCCGGAAGGCCTCATCCAGGCTTTCCGCCTGCAGCTCGCCCGGGGTCAGGCCCAGGCGGCGGGCGAACGCCGCCCGACGCTCGGCGTCACTTTCGTGCCGGCGCAGCGCGATGAAGTCCATGCCGGACAGGGTGAAGGCGGCGGGATGCAGCGCCGCATAGGCGTGGCGGCGCACATCCACCAGGGTGGTGATCGGGCCAAGCCCGCCAGGCGGGCCCACCAGCGCTGCGGCCCGCCGGTTGACGGCGTCGAGCCCGAGAAGCTGGATCAGCATGTCGCTGGCGGTGTTGTCGCTGACGATCAGCATCGCTTCGAGCAGGGTGCGCAGGGTCAGCTCGGTGCCCACCGGCGCCCAGTTGGTCGGCCCTGCCCCGTCCACGTAGTCGTGCCGGCGCAGCACCAGCCGATCGTCCAGGCTAACCTCGCCCGCCTCGACCCGCGCCAGCAGCTCCACCGCAACCGGCACCTTGACCAGCGACGCCAGGTACCAGAACTCCTCATCACGCCAGCCGAAGGCGTCGCCACCGTCCAGTGGGCGCACGTGCACGCCGAGCTCGCCCCCGAAGCCCGCTTCCAGCAGGCCGAGACTGGTGCGCAGGCGCACCGCCCAGGGGGCTCCGCCTGCGCAGCGTCGAGCCGCTCCAGCCAGCCATCGGCCTGGCCGTGGCCGGGATGCAGCATCAACACTCCCAGCAGCAGACCGAGAAACGGCAGCAGGCCGCGCCGTGCACCTAACACAAGACCAAGGTGGCTCATCCGCAGCGATCCTCACGCATGGCGTCGAAACCAGCGCAACAGGGCGATCCAGCCGGCAGTGGCCAGGATCAGCAGTGCGCCGATGCCGAGCACCTGCGGGTAGCTGTAGACCTGCCAGGCCCCCAGCAGGAAGCGCAGCACCAGGAAGATCGCCACGATATGAAAGATGAAGGCACGCAGGGCGTCGCCACCGATGAGTGTCAGCGGCAGCAGCCAGGTCGCCGCCCGGCGGCCGCCCCACAGGCACAGTGCCAGAACCATCAGCGCACCGCCGAGGCTGAACAGCATGAACGGCAGCTCCGGTGGATGCTTGCCAACGTTCCACGCCACGGCCATCAGCGCCTCGTCAAACGCCGGCCAGGCGAGGGTGAAAAAGCCTGCCAGCAGCACCGCGCCGCAGACTGCCAGCCCCGCCACCAGCCTGCGCCGCAAGCCCGGGCTGTCGTAGCAGCGCAGGATCGCCTCCCCGATCAGCAGGCCCAGCATGACCAGCGGCAGGCGTGCCAGCTGCCCCCAGGTGTAGTGGCCGGCGTCCTCGACCAGCAGGGCCTTGAGCACCGCACTGTCCCAGAAGTGGAAGTGGCGCTCGAGCAGCGCCGACAGCAGGCCGATCGCCAGCGGGGCGAGCAAGCGCGACCACAGCGGCATGCGCCGCCACAGCGGCAGCGCCCAGGGCAGCCACAGCAGCGCCAGCGCGTAGAAGCCGAGGATCTCGACCCAGATGGCGAAGCGCTGGTAAAGCAGCGTATCGAGGATGTCCTGGGGCGTGAACATCGGCAGCATCTCGACGATGGTCAGCGCCTTGTACCAGAACAGCACTTCGAGGCCACGCAGCATCAGCCTGAGGCGCCGCCTGGGCCAGTCCTCGGCGGTGACCTTGGGCAGGAAGGCGACGGCCAGGGCGATGCCGAACACGACGATGAACAGCGAGGAGGAGAACTTGGTGAGGAGATGGATCGGCACCATGCCCCAGTCGGGAACCTGGCGGAGGCCGTGCAGGCCGCTGACCGTATGGCTGAGGATCATCAGCGCAATGGCGACGCCACGCGCCAGGTCGATGGCCTCTACCCTGGCCGACAGGGGCGGCAGCTGTGGCCGCTGGGCCAGTCGAATCATGGCGCTTCCCTCGCACGTGACCTGCCTGGCCGGCGTCCGCTCTAAGGCATCGACGGCCGTTCGAGGCGTTCGAGCGTCAAGCGACGCCCCTCACCGGAAGAGTACTCGAAGTGGCCGATGATACGCACCGTTTCGCCCAGGTAGGGCGCAATGTCCTCATGGGGGAAGACTTCGACCCGGTTGAGATCCTCATCCTCGATCCAGTAGTGCAGCGGCGTCTCGAAATGCCGCACCCTGCCCTCGGTGGCCACGCGGGCGCCGTCGAACTGCTCGGCCTGCTGCACCAGCACCGCCAGGGTTGCCTCCCGCACGCCATCGGACGGCGGCGAACAGGCCGTCAGCATCAGCAGGGCCAGCCCCGCCGCTGCCTGATGCATTGGCTTTCGCCACTGCACTCTCCCCCTCTCTCCCCGTCTGTCTCAACTGCAGCCTCAACGCCTCTCGCCACCGCTTGCGCTCGTTCATGTTCGCCCTCGCTGCTATCGTGGCTGCCAGCCTGCCCCATATCGCCCCCGGCGCCAAGTGCCGCATCGCTTGGCACCCGGGGCCCGGCACGGCATCATGGGCCCCCTTCTTTCACGACACTTGCAGCGGAGCCACGATGAGCCAACTGATTCGCTATTTCTTCCGCGGCGTCCGGGTGGTCCTGTCGCCGGTCATGCTGATCGCCGAGAAGCTGTCGACGCCGCAGAGCGTCGAACGCACCGCCGAGGCGCAGGCGCAGGTCGACGAGCAGTGCCGCCAGCTGGCGCTCTACCAGTTTCGCGCCTGCCCCTTCTGCATCAAGGTGCGCAAGGAGATGGCTCGCCTAGGGCTTAAGATCGAGATCCGCGATGCCCAGCTCGACCCGGACCACCGCCGTGCGCTGGAGCAAGGCGGCGGCAAGGTGAAGGTGCCCTGCCTGCGCATCGCCCACGCGGATGGCCGCGACGAGTGGCTCTATGAGTCCGATGCGATCAATGCCTGGCTGCACCGCCGCTTCGGTCACCCCGAACAGGCGAGCTGACCCGCCTCGACGCCGGCCAGCAGCCGGTCGGCGAGCCTTCGCGCCTCGGTTTCGTTCAGGTAGGGCAGGGTCTGGCGGCCGTTGGCCAATTCGATATGCAGTGTGACCAAGCCGCGCCGGCGCTGCAGCCAGCTCTGCTGCAGGCTCAGCGCCACCAGGTGGTGCAAGGGAAAGACGCTGAGGCGCCGCCCCAGCACACCGCGGCGGATGCGCAGGTAGTCGTCGTCCTGCGCCCAGGCGGTGGCTCGCCAGCGCAGCTGAGCCAGCCCCGCGCAGCCGCCCAGCCCCATCACGAGCAGCGCCGCCCAGGCCGGTGCCGGCAGCGTGGGCACTGCCACCAGGGTCAGCAGCGCCCCGCCCAGTGCGCCCAGCACCAGCAAATGACGCCACAGCAGCACCCGCCGATAGCCGGGGTCGACCTGCCGCAGCGGCACAGCGGGCCGATGGCCGGACCAGAAGCGTGCGGTCAGCGTCTCGCCCTGGCGGCAGGAGAGCCCCGGCACCACGAAACGACGTGCTTCCGCGGCCTCGCTGCCCAGGGCCCCGAACTGATGGCACACCAGATAGCCGCGCCCCAGGAGTCGGCCCAGGCCGGTCTGCACCCACTCCACCACCTGCAGCCGCGGCAGGCTCAGGGTCTGCTGCTGGCGATGGAACAGTCCGCTGATCTGCACCTGCCGGGTGCCTTCGTCGTGCAGTACATAGCCATGGAAGCGCCACCAGGCCGCCAGGATGGCCAGCGCAACGAGCAGCACCAGCACCGCCAGGATGCCAAGCGGCACCAGCAGCCAAGGGAAGGCAGCCCGCCGGCCATGGCCAGTTGCGGAAGCCTATCGTGCAGCCAGCGCTCCAACGGACGCACCAGCGGCGACAGCATGGCGGCCACCAGGTAGACCGAGCGGCTGGCCAGGCCATGTAGCACCACCCCCTGCCAGGTGATGCGAAACGCAGGCGCCTCGCGCCTGGCCGGCCGGGCGTCGGCGTCGACAGGCGGCTCGGCCTGCGCTCCCCGGCCTCGCGCAGGCCACGCTCCAGCGCCTCGGCCCGCCGCCGCGGAATACCCGGCAGGGCGATGCGCGACGCCTCGCCCGCCGGGGACTCGGCCTCCCACAGCACCACGTCGAAGGGCCTCAGGTAGAGCGGCTGGTGCTGCACGATGTGCTGGATATGCCCCGCCGCCACCTTGAATTCGCGATGCTCGAACAGCCCCTTCTGCACCACCAGCACGTCGCCTTCCAGGCGATAGCGGAAACGCCGGTAGTAGAGCAGGCTCAGCAGCAGCGCCAGGCCCAGCAGGCCGCCGGCACCCAGGGCCAGTTCGCGCAGCCCGATGCGTTCGATCATGGCCAGGCCCGCCCCCGCCCCCAGCAGCAGCGGCAGGTGCTGACGCAGCCCTCCCACGACCGCATTGAGCAGCACCAGGCCGACAGCCAAGGGCGACAGCCGCTGCCAGGCGTCTTCTACCGCGCCGTCCTGCTGCGTGCCGTGTCCGTACGTCATGCCTCGTCCGCCGTCTCGTCGGGGCCGCGGTCGGCGGCACCGGCCAGCCGCGCCAGCAGGTGCTGCTTGACCGCCTCGGCGCGTGCCGTCGGCAGGCCTTCCAGAAGCAGGTCCGCGCCCCTTCCGCCTGCCGTGAAGCAGGCGAGCCTGACCAGACCGAAGGCCCGTTCGATGGGGTTGCTGAGGGTTTCGACGTGCTGCAGCCGAGCCAGCGGCAGCACCTGCAGGCGCTGCACCAGCAGCCCGCGGCGGTAGATCAGGTCATGTTCGCGCAGGCCGTAGGCGCGCCGACGCGCCTCCCACCAGGCCAGCCCCACCATAAGCAGCCCGAGCCCGGCCAGGCCGGCCGCCAGCCACGGCTGGAGACGCGCAAATTCTTCGCTGTGCAGCGGTACAAAAAGCAGCAACAGCACCGGCACGCTCCAGTGCATCAGCCGCAGCAGCGCCAGGCAGGGAGCCAGCCGGCGCGATACCGGCGTGAGGGGCGCCTCCTCGAGACGAGGAAGGCGTTCCAGGTCGAGTGGCGCATTATGGAAGGACACGGCGGCTCCTAAGCCAAGGAACGGGCGACAGCTCAAGGGACGGGCGTCCGGCGAAGCTTCGTTGGCGCCTACTCCTGTGCCATGGCTTGCAGCGCCTTGGCCAGGGCCTTGGTGAGTCGAGCCATGGTGTCATAGTCGAGCGTATCGTGGGTATCCCTGGGCCCGTGGTAGTACGGGTTCCGGAAATTCGCCGTGTCGGTGAGCATGATCGCCGGGTAACCCATTTCCCAGAACGACCAGTGGTCGGAGCGGCGAATGTCGCCAATCAGCTCGGGCGCGGCCAAGCCTTCGGAGGGTACCTGGGCATGGGTGCGGAAGGCGCCGATGGCCTGTTTCACCAACTCGCGCGACTCCAGGTTGCCGATAAACGCCACGAAGTCGCCGCGGTCGGGGAAGAGATGCCCGAGCAGGGGCGGATGTGCCTGGCTGCCTGGCGCATCGGTGAAGTAGCCGAGCATCTCCAGCGACAGCATGCCGACGATGTTGGCACCCTGCGCCTTGGCCTGACGGGCGTAGCGCAAGCTACCCATGGCGCTGCTGCCGAAGAACGGCATCTCCTCGTTGACGAAGGCCACTAGGTGGAGCGAGCGATCCAGCGGCGCACTCTCGAGCAGCCGGGCCAGTTCGAGCAGCACCGCCACACCGGAGGCATTGTCATCGGCCCCGGGGCTGCCGCGCACCGTATCGAAATGCGCCCCGACCACCAGGATTTCCTGTGCCTCGCCGCTGCCGGAGAGCTGCACCTCGATATTGTGAAAGGTACGATCGCCGGTCGGCACGGGGTGGCGCAGGGGCTCGTGCCCCGCCGCGCGGAAGGCCTCCTCGATGTAGTCGGCTGTCTGATGGAGCGCCTCCGGCCGCCAGTAGTGCCGCTCGCCAATCTCCTCGGAGAGCACCCGCACATGCGCGTGGAGCCGCTCGCGCAGCGCCTCGCCGTCGGCGTCCAGCGGCGGCGGCGTGCCCTGATAGGAGCCGCCCGGCATGGCAAACATCAGCCAGTACCCCCAGGCCAGCGGCATGGCCAGTGCCAGCAGCACTCCCGTCGCCACGCGAACGCTTCCCACAAGGCTCATCCTGCCGCCTCGACCGACTTCCTTGCCATGCCGCGAGCCGCTTGCCCCCGTCCGTAGGTCATCTCGCCCTCCTTGGTTGGCTCTCCTGGTCTGGCAGCCGCCTTGGCAAGCCCAGACCCAACCGGGCCAGCCTGGCCCGCTGGCCTGCTTCAAGATAGGAGCCAAAGCGCCAACTGCACAGGCCGATGGGCGAGTTCGGGGCCTGTGCCCGGCTTCAGGCCGGTGGTCGGTCGGCGGCCAGGCAGGTGCGGTTGCGTCCGCTGGCCTTGGCCTGGTACAGCGCCGCATCGAGCCGCAGAAAGCAGGCCGATTCGGCCTCCTGGGCCATCAGCTCGGCGACGCCAAAGCTGCAGGTCAGCCTTTCTACCGGGGCAAAGTCCGAGACCTCGATGGCCCGGCGCAGACGCTCGGCCAGCGCCTCGGCACCGCCCAGGCTCGTTTCCGGCAGCAGCAGCATGAACTCCTCGCCGCCCCAGCGGGCCAGCACGTCGACCTCACGCAGCATGGCGCCGCACAGCGTCACCAGCTGGCGCAGCACATCGTCGCCGACGCTGTGGCCGAAGGTGTCGTTGACGCGCTTGAAGTGGTCGATGTCGAACATCACCAGGCTGATCGTGCCACCATGCCGGCGGGCGCGCTCGCGCTCCCGCCGCAGCACGCCGAGGAAGCGGTTGCGGTTGACCGCCCCGGTCAGCGAGTCGTGCCCGGCCAGGTGCTCAAGCTCGGCCTGGTAGCGCTTGGTTTCGCTGATGTCCCGCATGATGGTGGCGATGCAGTCCAGCTCGCCCTCCTCGTCCCGGCGTACAACGATCAGCTGCGACACCGGGACTTCCCCTCCGGGCCGTTCAGCGCCGTTTCGGCATACCAGTGGCCGTGCTTGAGGGCATGCGGGATGCCCTCTTGCTCGATCAGTCGCCGCGCCCAGGCGGGGTGCGCCTGTGCCAGGGCATCCGGCAGGTGCAAGGGAACATCCTGGCAATGGAGCATCGCTCTGCCCGCCTTGTTGAGGTAGACCACCTGCTGCGCAGCATCGGTGATCGAAACGAAGTCCGGCGAAGCATCGAGCAGGTGGATCAGGCGCTGCTGGTTGCGTTGCACGGCGTTGCGCGCGGTGACATCTTCCACGACACCGTTGTAGGCCACGGTGCCGTCGGGCGAACAGGTACGGTGGGCAGTCATCTCCACGTGGATCAGCCGCCCCTTGAGCGTGCGCAGGCGCAGCGGCATCCGCGTGACGCTGGCGTGCCTTTCCAGCACCGCACCGAGCTGGCGATGCTGCTCCGCCGAATCGAACAGGGAGACGATGGAGGTCGCCAGCAGCTGCGCCTCGCTATCCGCCTCGAGCAGTCTCAGCATCGCCGGGTTGACCGTGGCGAAACGCCCACGCGGGCCGATGGTGTTGCGATAGACCCCCAGGGGCAGGTGCTGGAACAGCTCGTTGTAGCCTTCGAGCTGGCTGTAGTAGCGCACCCGGTCGGTGACGTCGACGATGATCGAGTAGAGGTATTCACGCTCGTCCACCGTTACCGGGCCGGCGTAGACATGCACATCGCGTATGTCGCCGGCAGCCGTGCGATGCCGAAACTCGAAGAACTGTTGGCGGCGGTCGCGCGCCGCCTGCATGCGAAGCTGAATCTCCCCTGGCGGCAGGCAGTTGATCTCGGCGACATTCATGCGCTTTAGCGTATCGAGCGAATAGCCGTAGAAAGCCGCCGCAGAAGCGTTGGCATCGATGATGCGGCCGCTGTGCGGCTCGACCAGCAGCTTGATCGCCGGGTTGGTGCTGAACATCTGCTGGTAGAGCGGATTGCAGCTGGGTGCGGGCACTTCGCACGGGACCACGAACAGCAGCGCCACGGCCTCCTGGCCGGCCCAGGTCAGCCGCGACACCTGCACGTCGGCAAGAGCGGCAGAAACGGTAGTGGCGGAGGTCGTGGAGTCAATGGAGGCCGACGCCGCAGGAAGCGTCAGCCGCACGCTGCGACGCTCTGCGCCCTGCAGGGCCGTTACCAGCTCCGAGTAGCCGGCATTGCCTAGCAACTGCACCATCTCGGGCAGCCTTGCGTAGCTGGCGAGCTGGAACTGGCGGCGCGCCGAGCGGTTCGCGTACAGCAGCGTGCAGCTCTCCTGCGTGGCCACCAGCAGCGGCAGCGCCAGGTCATCGACCAGCCCGGCGAAATCCGCCTCGCCGGCCAGGTTCTTCTCATAGGATATCGCCACTGCGTTCCCCGCGTGCCGGGTCGCTGGCCTGGCGCCAGCGCCCGCGCTTATCGTCATCTTTATGAGACCGCCCCAGCAGGACTGTGCTCGTTTTTCAGTTTAGCTTGACGGCGCGCAGCATAAGATTGCGCGGGGTCAAGTCACGCTCGCAGAAAATGCCAATATCTGCGGCAAAGCCGGCCTCTTCCAGCAGTGCCAGGCGATCGAGCGCCAGCCACACCTCCAGCGGCCGGCGAAAGACGTGGCGCACCAGCTCGAAGCGCGATACCTGCGCCTGGCGCTGCCAGCCCTGCGCCTCGAACGCCTGCCAGTCCACCCGCGGCGGCAGAACGACCTGCTTGCAGGCGGCCGCCCAGCGGCAGAATTCATCGAAGGTATCAGGCAGTTTGCCGTAGGCGAGGCTCGGCACCGGCAGGTAGTCGTGCTCTCCGCGCACCTCGCGCTGCAGCAGGTCGAAGCCCAGCCGCCAGGCGCCGGCGCGCTCGCGACGGCGGCGCACACCCTGCGGCGCCGTGACCGTTTCCTGCACCGCCAGGGCTAGGTCGTCACGGCTGAGCGCCAGGCCATGAAGGTGACACAGGCGCTGCGCCTGCTGCGAAAGGGGCGAGTAGCTCGGGCTGGCGGTGCGCTGGTAGCAGCAAGGTGACAGCGTCACCGCGCTGCCGGTGGCAATGGCCGCCTGCAGCAGCCGCACATGCAGGTCGCCGCAGGCGTGCAGGGCCAGCGCGTGGGTCCTTGCGTTGAGCCAGGTAAGCGCCTCGGGGGCCATCACGTCCTGACAGCGCATGTCCACGGTCACCTGCTGGCGAGCGGCCAGCGCCTGACCGTGGCGACACAGCGCCGGCTCCCATTCGAGCGCCGTGACGGCCCGCTGCTGCTGGCGTGCCAGGGTGCGGGAGAGGTGCCCCTTGCCAGCGCACCACTCTACCGCCAGCGCGGCGGGGCTCAGCCGGGCATGAGCCAGGAACGCCTCGATCTGCTGCCATTTGCGCCCCTCGATGTGCTGGCTCCAGGTGCCCGGCAGCGGTGCGGCGTCGCTTTCGAGCCGCGGCAGCGCTACCAGATCGGCCAGCTCGGTCACAGGTAGCCAGAACGCCAGCGGCGAATCGTACCAGGGCTCGGCCTGCAGCCGGTCGACGTCCGCATCGCTCAACCGCAGCAGCGCCGCAGCGAGGCCGGGGAAACGCTCGAGCCAGGGCGCATGAAGATGCTGAAACGGCAGCGGACGCCACAGCGGCTGCCACTGGGCCAGGCATTCGGTCAGCCGGGCCAGGCGTGACGAAGGGGACATGGCGAAACGCTCAGTATTCGATGCGCGAGGCCACGACATCGAAGCGAATCGCGATGTCCACGCCCTGGTCGATGTCAGGAGTCGCCCCCAGCGCGGGCTGCAGGGCCAGCCGTCCGTCGAGGCGACCGGCCAACCGAGCTTGACCGCCGTCCACCGCGAAGGCATCGAGAGTGAGGATCACCGCGCCTCCTTCGGAGGTATAGACCGGCGGCATGGCGGAGAGGCCGAGCCCGTGCAGCACGTCGAAACTTGTCACTTCTCCCTCCACCAGGGTGATGCCGAGCGAGAGCGAATCGCGCCATTGCATGGCCCCGGGGGCGATGAAACCGACGACCTCAATGCGGTAGCGGTCCTCCAGGTCTAAGAAGGTGGCGCTGGAATCACCACCTTCTCGATGGATGAACCACGCGTGGTGGGTATCGCCGACAACGCCTTCCAGACGCTCGGCCACCGCCGCCGCGGGCCACAGCATGGCCAGCAGCAGCCAGCTGCACCACCTGCGCTTGCCTGCCATATCGCCTCCTCGACGCACCTCGCATCCACAGAACCCGCTCCAGGCGGAATTGTCAGGAACCGGCACGCCCGTGACAAGCCTCGTGTACCACGCGGGGCCATACCTGCCGCCTCGACCTTGGCCAGGCAGCGTCTCCCCTGCCCGGCACGCGCTTCCCACCCAACTGCCTCTATCCTGCCGTCGCGTCTGCTGCCACACTTCCTTCCGGCCTCGCGCCCGGGCAATGGCGCAGCGGGCCGGAGCATGCACGCCGGCCCCTAGGGGCCGGCGCGGAACTGACTATCTTCACCAAGGAGAATTCGAGTGGGGCGTTTCCTCTCCCTGATCGTGCTTGCCGCTCTCGCCTACGGCGGCCTCTACGTCTACTACGGCATCGCCGTGGAACGCATCGTCGAAGAGCAGCTGGAGCGTCGCGGCCTGTCGGCGCTGGAAGTGAGCCGCATCGACTACCACTGGCTGGCCCCGGTGAGCACCGAGACCACGCTGCGCGCCGAAGTCAGCTATCGCGGCGCGGACGCCACGGTCACCGTGCGTGTACACGGCCATCCGGTTTTCTCCGACGAGGTGCGCATCGAGCTCGACGGGCTGCAGAACCTGCGGCTAAGGTTTGGCGTGGGCGGCTAACGCGCCATACACAACCCGCCAGGAGACCTACAGATGAGCCATGCCTATGTCGTCGGTCAGGTGACCGTGCATGACCCCGAGCGCTGGATGGAGTATGTGGCGCGGGTGCCCGCCACGCTGACCCCTGGGGCGGCGAGCTGCTGATGCGGGGCCAGCGTACCCAGGTGCTGGCGGGCCAGCCGGGCCACCCCAATCTCGTGGTGTTGCGTTTCCCCGACCGCGACGCCGTGGCGCAGTGGTACGCCTCGCCGGCCTACCAGGCGCTGATCCCGCTGCGCGACGCTGCGGCCCAGGTCGACCTGGCCGCCTACGAGGGGTAGCGTTCTGCCTCGCCGGGCGCGCATGTTATGCTGCGCACCCGGCAAGACACTCAGCCCACCCAAGGCATAAGGAGAACGGCATGGCCAAGGCAACAGCACGGCATATTCTGGTAAACAGCGAAGAGAAGTGTGAGGCCCTGAAGGCCGAGATCGAGGGCGGCCGCGATTTCGCCGAGGTCGCTCGCGAGCACTCCACCTGCCCCTCCGGCGCCCGCGGCGGCGACCTGGGCAGCTTCGGCCCGGGCCAGATGGTGCGCGAGTTCGACCAGGTGGTGTTCTCCGGCGAGCTCAACAAGGTGCACGGCCCGGTGAAGACCCAGTTCGGCTACCACCTGCTGGAAATCACCAGCCGCAGCTGAGGCCGCGTCGACCGCGACCTCGCCGCTAGCCGCCGTGCCTGCCACGGCGGCTTATCGCCTCTGCGCTCTGCAGCGGCGTTCCCCACGGGTTAGGATGGGGGAATGATTCGCCTTCTCCGAGACAGGGACACCCGATGACCCTACCAGCGCACCCCTTGCCGCTGACGCTGACCGACCCTAGCCCCAGCGCCGGAGGCGCTGTCGGCACGCCGATGATCCAGGTCGAGCGACTCTCAAAACGCTACCGCGACGGCTTCCAGGCGCTCAACGAGGTCGACCTGACCATTCGCCGCGGCGAGATCTTCGCCCTGCTCGGTCCCAACGGGGCCGGCAAGACCACCCTGATCAGCGTGATCTGCGGCTTGGTGAACGCCAGCAGCGGGCGCGTGCGGGTGGATGGCTTCGATAACGTGACCGAGTATCGCCAGGCCCGCGAGCGCATCGGCCTGGTACCGCAGGAGCTGACCAACGAGGCCTTCACCACGGTGTGGGATACGGTCAGCTTCAGCCGCGGGCTGTTCGGCAAGCCCCGCGACCCCGCGCACATCGAGAACGTACTACGGGCGCTGGCGCTGTGGGACAAACGCGACAACCGCCTGCTGGAGCTTTCCGGCGGCATGAAGCGGCGCGTGCTGATCGCCAAGGCGCTGTCGCACCAGCCCCAGGTGCTGTTTCTTGACGAACCCACCGCCGGCGTCGACGTGGAGCTGCGCCGCGAGATGTGGGAAGTGGTGCGCGGGCTGCGCGACCAGGGCGTGACCATCATCCTCACCACCCACTACATTGAGGAGGCCGAGGAGATGGCCGACCGCATCGGCGTGATCCGCCGCGGCGAGCTGGTGCTGGTAGAGGAAAAACCGTGCTGATGCGCCAGCTCGGTCGCAAGGAGCTGACCCTGCACCTGGCCAAACCGCTCGAGCGCCTCCCCGCGGCGCTGGCGGGCCATGAGCTGACCCTGGCGGACGACGGCCAGGCGCTGGTCTACACCTACGACGCCACCCCCCAGGAAGAAGGCACCGGCATCGCCGGGCTGCTGGCCGACCTGGAGGCGACCGGCGTGCGGGTCAAGGACCTGCACACGCGCCAGAGTTCGCTGGAGGACATCTTCGTCAACCTGGTTCGGGAGAGCGCATGAACCTGCAATCGGTCAAGACCATCTACCTGGCCGAGATGGCCCGCAGCCTGCGTACCGTGCTGCAGAGCATCGTTTCGCCGGTGGTCTCCACCTCGCTCTATTTCGTGGTGTTCGGCGCGGCCATCGGCTCGCAGATCAACGAAGTCGACGGGGTGAGCTACGGCGCCTTCATCGTGCCCGGTCTGATCATGCTGCTGCTGCTGACCCAGAGCGTTTCCACCGCCTCCTTCGGCATCTTCTTCCCGCGCTTTTCCGGCTCGATCTACGAGATTCTCTCGGCGCCGATCTCCTATCTCGAGATCGTGCTCGGCTACGTCGGCGCGGCAGCCACCAAGTCGGTGGTGCTGGGGTTGATCGTGCTGGCCACGGCGCGCCTGTTCGTGCCCTTCTCCATCCAGTACCCGCTGGTGATGCTGCTGTTCCTGGTGCTGACCGCCATCACCTTCAGCCTGCTCGGCTTCATCATCGGCATCTGGGCCGATGGCTTCGAGAAGCTGCAACTGGTGCCGCTGCTGATCGTCACCCCGCTGACCTTCCTCGGCGGCACCTTCTACTCCATCGACATGCTGCCTCCTTCTGGCAAGCCGTGACGCTGCTCAACCCGGTGGTCTACCTGGTCAGCGGCTTCCGCTGGAGCTTCTACGGCACCAGCGACGTAAGCATCTGGCTCAGCCTGGTCATCATCGCGCTGTTCCTGGCCGTTGCCCTGGCAGTGGTCAACTGGGTATTCAAGACCGGCTACCGCCTCAAGCCCTGACCGGGTGCCGCCGGCCAGGTCACCGCCAGCGGCGCCCAATTCGTCGCTGGGCGAAGCGCCGGTTGAACTCGACCTGCACGCCGGTATCATTCGCCTTCCCTGCCTAGCGGCACAGCCCACCCCGCGCTGCCTGCAGCGCGCTCACGGCGGAGACGGCCATGCCGATACTGCACTGCATCGTCCATCACATCGACAAGGCCACCAGCGAGCAGCCTGCCACCCTGCGCGCGGCAGGCACCCCGCTGCCGGCCACCCCGCTGGTGGACTCGCTGCTTGCCGCCTTCCACGACGCCTACCATGCCAAGACCAAGGCGTGGGGGCATTTCCTGCCCGAGCAGGCCCAGGCCGAGGCTGCGACCCAGCCTGTCACCCAGGCGCTGGCCGACTACCTGGCGGAACGCCACGATTTCCCCGCTCTGACCCGCGCTCTCGCCGAGCGGCTGCTGCCGCTGGTCGACGACCATCTATCGACGTCGGGCCACCTGCTGTGCTTCGACTATCGCCACGGCGAGACCCGCTACCTGACTCTGGGGCTGGTGCATCAGCGCGAGGGCTTCGGCATCGATGACGCACTCACCCTGGTGCCGGCGACCCAGCTGAACCTGGCGCGCATGAGCCTGGCACTGCGCCTCAACCTGAGCCAGTGGCAGGAAGGGGTCGCCTCGCGCCACTATCTCTCGTGGATCCACGACCGCGGCGGCAAGAAGCTCGCCGAGGCGCTGGCCGGCGCGCTGGGCGCCACCGAAGGCATCGACGCCACCGGCGAAACCCGCACACTGCTCAAGGCCTTCAGCGACTTCGTGGAACAGGAGGAGCTGCCCGAGGAGCAGAGCCGGGAGAAGACCGAAGCGCTGATCGACTACGCCAGCGCACAGGCAAGCCGCGGCGAGCCGATTACGCTGGAGGAGCTCTCGGAGCTGCTTGACGAACAGCAGCCCCGGGCCTTCTACGAGCATATCCGCAACGCCGATTACGGCCTGTCGCCGGAAATTCCGCCCGACAAGCGCACCCTGCGTCAGTTCCGCCGTTTCACCGGTCGCGCCGGCGGCGTATCCATCAGCTTCGACTCCCACCTGCTCGGGTCCAGCATCGAGTACGACGAGCAGCAGGACCGTCTGATCATCAAGCAGGTGCCCAAGCAGCTCAAGGAACAGCTCAAGCGCCAGGGTTGATCCCGGCCTCACGCCCAGCCAGATGCCGGCGAAATCGCGGCTGGCGTAACCGCCAGAGCAAGACGGTTCTGCATCGCTGTCGGCCAACTGCCGCCGCTGGTAAGGTGTTCCCCTGCCAGCCAAGAGCGACACGCCCGACATGAACGACCGCCCCAGCCCCAAGGTACTGCTGCGCCTGCTGACGCTGCTCACTCCCTATCGTGGCCGCCTTGCCATTGCCGCCGCGGCGCTGCTGGCGGCCTCCGGCAGCGTGCTGCTGCTGGGCCAGGGGCTGCGCCTGGTGATCGATCAGGGCTTTCTCGCCGCGGATGCCACCCGCCTCAACCAGACCTTGGGCGTGATGCTGGCCATCGTCAGCCTGCTCGCCGGCGCCTCGGCGCTGCGCTATTACCAGGTGAGCTGGATCGGCGAACGCCTGGCCGCGGACCTTCGACGGCAGGTATTCGATCACCTGCTGGAGCTGGAGCCGGCCTACTTCGAGAGCGCCGGCCGGCGCGACCGCGGTGCCGCCGAGATCGCCTCGCGCCTGACCGCCGATACCAGCGTGCTGCAGACGCTGTTCGGCTCGTCGATCTCACTGGCGCTGCGCAACCTGGTGATGCTGCTGGGTGCGGTGGCGCTGATGCTGGTGACTCAGCCGTGGCTATCGGCGCTGGTACTGATCGGTATTCCCGCCACGCTGCTGCCGATCCTGTGGTTCGGACGCCGCGTAAGGCGGCTCTCCCGCCATAGTCAGGACCGGGTGGCAGAACTTGGCCGCTATGCCAGCGAGGCACTCAATGGGATCCGTACGGTGCAGGCCTTCTCCCATGAAGCGATCGATCGGCGCGACTACGGCGAACGCGTCGAGCAGGCGTTTGCCACCGCCGTGGTACGCACACAACAGCGTGCCTGGCTCACTGCGGCGGCCATGCTGGCGGTATTTGCCGCCGTGGGGCTGATGCTGTGGCAAGGCGGCCAGGCGGTGCTGGCCGGCGAGATCAGTGCCGGCGAGCTTTCGGCTTTCGTGTTCTATGCGGTACTGGCGGCAGGCGCGGTGGCCACGCTGGCCGAAGTGGCCGGCGACGTGCAGCGCGCCGCCGGCGCCGCCGAAAGGCTGCTGGAGCTGCTCGATGCCAAGCCCGATATTCGTTCACCGGACGAGCCGGCCCCCTGCCTGTGCCGCTGCGCGGCGAGATCCGCCTGGAGCAGGTGAGCTTTACCTATCCCGCACGGCACACGCCGGCCCTCGGCACACTCGATCTGACGATTCGTGCCGGCGAGCGCGTGGCCTTGGTCGGTCCTTCCGGCGCCGGCAAAAGCACGTTGTTCGCGCTGCTGCTGCGCTTCACGACCCGGAGCGTGGCCGGGTCACGCTGGACGGCATCGACCTGCGCCAGTTCGACCCCAAGGTGCTGCGAGCCGCCATGGGCCTGGTGGCCCAGGAGCCGGTGCTGTTTACCGGCACGGTGGCCGACAATCTGCGCTACGGCAAGCCCGACGCCACCCTGGACGAGCTGCGCGCTGCCGCCCGCGATGCCAATGCCCTCGCTTTCGTCGAGGCCTTGCCGGCCGGTTTCGACACCGAACTCGGCCCCGGCGGCGTGCAGCTTTCCGGTGGCCAGCGCCAGCGCCTGGCGATTGCCCGAGCGCTGCTGAAGGACCCTCGCGTGCTGCTGCTCGACGAGGCGACGAGTGCGCTGGACGCCGAGAGCGAACGCCTGGTGCAGCAGGCACTCGACCGACTGATGGCCGGGCGGACCAGCCTGGTGATCGCGCATCGGCTGGCCACGGTCACCGCCGCCGATCGCCTGCTGGTATTCGACGAAGGCCGGCTGGTGGCCGCCGGGCGTCACGCCGAACTGCTCGTACAAAGCCCGCTCTACCGCCACCTGGCCCAACTGCAGTTCGGGCAACACCGAGAGGAAGCCTGAGCGGGCAGCACCCTGCCGATTCCTACCTCGGCAGTGCAAGGGAGGCAATCGCCTCCCCGCTTGCGGTGTTGCATGTGCCGCCCCGCTCGCCTCTCGGCGCCCCAGGGCAGTGACTAGGCCTGCCGGCAGGCAGGCGTCAGAAGGTTTCCCACTCCACCTCGGCATCACGCTGGCGCTTCGGCGCCGACGAAGCCACGCCCGGCGCCGGCAAGTGCATGGCCAAGGCCGGAAGCGCCGGCGCGGCAGCCGGGTCGTCGCCCAGCACGAAGGTATTGATCAGTCGGGTCAACCGTTCGGCCTGGTCGCGCATGGCCGTGGAGGTGTCGCTGTTGTGCTCCACCATGGCGGCGTTCTGCTGGGTCATGGTATCCATCTGGCTGACAGCGGCATTGACCTCGTGGATGCCGATGCTCTGCTCCCGCGAACCGGCGCTGATCTCGGCAATGACATCGTTCACCTTGGTGATGCTGGCAAATATCTCCTGCATGGTCGCCCCAGCCTTGTGGACGATTTCTGCGCCGTGCTGAGTGCGCGCCACCGAGTCATCGATCAGTTGGCGAATGTCCTGTGCCGCGTTGGCAGAGCGCTGCGCCAGCGTACGGACTTCCTGTGCCACCACCGCAAAGCCGCGTCCATGCTCACCGGCCCTAGCCGCCTCGACGGAGGCATTGAGCGCCAGGATATTGGTCTGGAAGGCGATGCCATCGATCAGCGCAACGATTTCGGCAATCTTGGCCGAAGCGGAACGAATGTCCTCCATGGTGGTTTCGACAAGCTCCATGGACTCCTTGCCCTGGCGAGCCACCTCGGCGCTGGCCCTGACCAGCTGGTCGGCCTGCTGGGCATGTTCGGCGTTGTTCTGCACCGTTGAGGTGATCTCTTCCATGGCCGACGACGTCTGCTGCAGGCTCGATGCGGCCTGGTCGGTGCGTGAAGCGAGTTCGTCGCTGCTGCGTGCAATGCTCTGGGACGCCAGCAAGACGTCGTTGGCTCCCCCGTACCTCGCGCAGGGTGGCCTGGATGCGTGCCAGGAAGCCGTTGAACTGGCGGGCGAGCTCGCCGATCTCATCCTTGCTGGTAACGCGCAGGCGCCGGGTCAGGTCACCCCGCCCCTCGGCCACGCCCTGGGCAATCTCGTTCATGTCGGTGGCGGTCTGACGAATCTGGCGCACCGTACGCCGGGTGATCCAGATGGCAAAGAAGGTAATGGTCAGGTTGATGGCCGAGGCAATGAAGAACAGGCGAACCAGCGTCTCGATGAGATTCTGCCTGGCCACCTGCTCGATCACGGCCATGGCGGCATCCACCCCGGTGGCGTAGACGCCAGCACCGATCACCCAGTTCCACTCGGCGATGGGGGTGGCGTAGGAGTACTTGGGCTCCACCTCGCCGGTGGCCGGGTTGGTCCACTCGTAGGCATACCGCCCGCCTCCGCCGCGTGCGATCTCGATCATGTCACGGATCAGCGGCTTGCCGTTGGCGTCCTGCACATCCAGCATGTTGCGCCCCTCCTGCTGGGGCACGGCCGGCTGGACCAGCATGGTGCCGTCGTAGTCGAAGACGAAGACATAGTTGTCCTCCTCGAAACGCAGCTCGCGCAGCAGGCCCAGGGCCACCTGCTGCGCCATGCGCGGATCGTCGCTTTCGTTGCCGACGCTCTGCGCCAGGGTTCTGGCCATACCGACGATGCTTTCGACCCCGTGGCGGCGTGCCTCGAGCATCAGCTCGCGCTGCTGCGCCAGCTGCGAGCGGTTGGAATCGATGCGCTCGAGTGCTTCGAGGACCAGCAGGCAGGAAGAAGAGATGATCAGGGGCACCAGGACCAGGAGCAGAATCTTGTTCTGCAGATTCAAGGCCAACAGCTGCTTCAGGCGGGTGAAACCAGCCTGTTTGGGAGGAGTCGCTTTCATGGAGAGACCGTTATTATTAGTGAAAAGGCATGTGGGTATTTGACATGCCATCAAGCCTCACGCCGCAGCGAAGCACTAGTCAACTTAATACTAATGCATGGGACCACCTCATCATTTATTGATCCATGTCAATTTATCGCCCCAAGCCACCCTGACTGCCCAAGCCACCCAGTGCGAGGGATTGTGTCGTTAGGTACTACACCATTCTTAGCATTAGGAAACCCGGCACAGCTTGATGGGTGGCTTGGGGGTTCCTACGTTTAGTCGTGATGGCAGGAGCCAGCAGTGCCGGAAAGCCGGTAAACGGAAGTACGATCTCGCTTGTGTGGTTCAACAGGCAAACGAGGAAGGAGTTCTGACATGGCACAAAACCAGAATCCAGGCAATTTTGCCAACGACCCGAAGAAGGCCTCGAAGCCGGCCAGAAAGGCGGCCAGCACAGCGGCGGCAACTTCGCCAACGACCCGCAGCGCGCCTCCGAGGCAGGCCACAAGGGCGGCCAGCAAAGCGGCGGCAACTTCGCCAACGACCCGCAGCGCGCCTCCGAGGCGGGCCAGAAAGGTGGCCAGCACAGCGGTGGCAATTTCGCCAACGACCGTGAAAAGGCCGCCGAGGCCGGCCGTAAGGGCGGCAAGAACCAGGGCCGCTAAGGCCATTGCCGAGCGGCGCCAAGCCACAGGCCGTTCGCCGGATAGGTGAACGGCCCTTTGAGCCAAGGAAGGCACGGCTTGCAAGCCCCATGAAGGAAACACGCCAGCCAAGATCGCCGCGCAGTGAGACAGGATGACCGCTGCGCTGGCCGTTCAAGGTGGGAAGAGGCTGCCAGACTCACCTGGCAGCCTCTTGTCGTTATAGACCAGCATCAAGCACTGCGAGTGCCTGCCTTGGCCAGAGCCCGGCGGGCGTCGCTTTCTCCTGCTCGATCAGGTACGCCAACCGATCCGGCGCCCAGTCCATGACCCACAGCGAAGTGCTCTCGCCCGGGTGAGGCTGACGTCGAATGCGCGTTATGCGCAGCTCGGGATACGATTGGAGCGCTTCATTGGCCTCATCGTCGCTGCGCGCCCCGAAGAACAGACGCCTGAAGTGATCCAGACTTTCGCCAAATCCCTGAGGGGTTCCCGGCGTCTGCTTGAACAGCTCCGCCGTAATGACATGCCAGCGCTGCCCTGGCAGCGTCGAGTCGAGCCGCTTCAGGGCAGGCTGCAACAGGCCGCGGTGCCAGATGTCGCCGTCCCAGTAGGCCCGTCCCTCATGCCAGCCCGGCTTGAACAGCAGCGGAATGGCACTGCTGGCACCGATCATGGTGGGTACGATGGGCTGCTCCGCGCTGTCAAACCAGACAGGCTTGGCCGCCTCGATATCGATGGCACGAATCATCAGCCGCGGGCCTTCGCCCTCCTTGGCTGAATAGCGCTCGGCATGGCAAGCCACGGTATCGACCAGCCTGCGATTGTCGTAGCCTGCCGTGGCGGGATAGGTCGCCAGCCCAGCGAGGAAGCCGCCGGGCACGGCCGAGAATACCGGCGGGTTACCCAGCGCAAGGCCGGTCAGGCTGGCGCTGAGGCGCTTGCTATTGGCGTCGAAGAACGGCACGAACGGCAGCGAAGGCTGCGTGACCGCACGCCAGAAGCGCGCCATGGCGTCCAGGCCCCCGTCAGGCGCTCCTTGGTGCGTTGCGATCAGGTACCCGTTGACGGCACCGATCGAGGCGCCCACCACCACCATGTCACGTCTCGCTTGTTCGTCGAGGTGTCTCACCAGGGCTCGATAGACACCGTACTGGTAGGCCCCCAGGGCACCACCGCCATTGAGCACGAGCACGATTCTTTCCCGCATGTCACCTCCCTGCGACTTGCTGCATTGCGAATACCGTTCCGCAAGGGTAGACCGGCCAAGCAAATGTGAACACTGCGACCGACAAAGGTCGCATTGCCTTTGCCGACACGTTCGCACACGCTCGGGAAAATAAAAAAGACCCCCGAAGGGGTCAGGTGGAGCACGCCAGCTCACATCGCTATATCGCCTGCTGTCTTTCAGCGTCTGGCGACGTTACCCAGGAAGGCGGGACCACTTCGAGCTTCCTAGGCGTTGGTTGGTAACTCAGTGCTGAGCGGGTAACCCGATACTGAGTTGCTTGCCTCGTTGCCAAACACAATGCGACAGCCGAGCCAACAATCACACAACTCCTTAAAATACAAAGACTTGCGAGAAAAACAGCACGCAGGCTTTGTGCCAGCCGCCGCCAGCCGCCCCCTTTCTGCACCATCGATGATCATGAAAATGGCTGGCTGACGCATTTTGATGCAATGCGAAATCAAGGCGCCTATCAGCCCCGGCGCTCATCTACAGCATGTCACGCGAGACCTGCATCACTCGCCCGTCCACCGTACGCTGTACTTTGTCTTCGATCTCGCTGCATAGCGACTCCACCTTCTGTCGCTCGTTTCCTGTCACCACGAAAGTCCACTCGCTTGCCTCGAGCCGGTCGTGCTGACCGCTCTCGCACACTGCCACGGCCGGGTGGCGGCCGAAGCGCTCGTGAATCCCGCCCATGCGCTGGCGCTTCTCCTTGAGCGATGCGCAGCCCGGCAAGGCAACTTCGAGTGTCAGTACGGCAATGAACATGCGGCTGAGGCTCCTGTCGGTGGATGGTCGCCTGGGCCAGTCGTGCTGACGCCCCCTCCTGTTCAGATGCGGCCCAGGCAGGCCGCTTTCAACCGGCAGCCGTGGCGCTTCAGGCGCTATCGACGTTGCCAGTCGACAAGGCCACTTTCATGTTCATGATGACGTTGACCGTAAACGCCAGGATGCCCAGGCCGACGATCACGGAAGCCAACGCCACCACGGGTTCGAGCTGTCGCATGCCACCCGCATAGAAATGCAGAGACACCAGCAGCACCGGGAGACCAGCGTTGTGAAGGTAGAAGTGAAGGCGGCCGAGAACGCTGCGCGCGGCAACCGGATACAGGTGATACATCAGACCGGCCAGGGCCAGGCTTGCCCAGCCCAGCAGGTTGATGTGTGCATGCACGCTTCGGAAGGCATATTGATGGCTGGCGGCAATCACGATGCCGTAGATGACGCCAACCAGTAGATACACTACCGCAATCTTCAGCCACAACAGGGCCATTTTCTTGTCTGCCATTGCACCGGTCATTGTCGTTCTCCCACGAATCTCCTGCTCGGCGAGCGGCGTCGGGTTGGCCATGGCCCCGATCAGGCATGCGGCGCCTTCATGAAGCCAGCACGGCGCGGACAGCCTGCCGTCGACGGGTCGATTTCGTCATTGTCAGGGTGGTAACAATCTGCGCTGCCAGGGCTGAAATGGCGCAACCACGCACCATGGCACGCTATCTCTTTATGGCACAAATCAGGCGATTGGGTACTAGCTTTGGTTGGGCTGGCGTCAAAGCCTCCTTCCGGCTGTACGAAGAGGCTGTCATCAAGCACCAGCCAACGCACTTGCGGCCTAGGCAGCCCAGATCCTGTTCCGGCTACCGTTGCACAACCCGTTGCCCTCGCCGCGTGAGGGCGTTACCCCAGCAGCTCGCAATATCCTGCGCCGGGCTTGGCTGATGAAGCCGACTCTGTCTATGTTGAGATGGCCTGTTGCAAAGGGCGCAATGACTCAATGGAGGGAGTCTCATGAAGGAACCTAACGTGACCCGGTCCGCCATGGATGTCGTCGACATCCTCACCTCGGACCATCAGGACATGGTGAACCTGATCGGAGAGATCAAACGTTCACCGGACGCCGCTCAGCGCCGAGACCTCACCGACATGCTGATCGCCGAGGTGATGCGCCATTCCGTCGCCGAGGAGATGCATGTTTACCCGGTGATGGAAAAGCAGCTGCCCAACGGTGAAGAAGAGGTGGAACACGACAAGCAGGAGCATGACGAGATCGTCCAGGTGATGAAGCAGCTCGAGGATAGCGACGCTGACGCACCGGGCTTTCTCGACAAGATCCACGAGCTGGAACAGAAGCTGCGCCATCACGCCGACGACGAAGAGTCGGATCAGTTTCCCAAGCTGCGCTCGCATATCCCGGGCGACGAGCTGGTCGAGATGGGGCGGCGAGTCGAAAACGCCAAACAGTTGGCCCCGACCCGCCCGCACCCCAGCGCACCGCACTCCGAACTCTTTCACAAGAGCGTTGGTGCTGGGGTCGGGATGATCGACCGCCTGCGCGACAAGCTCAGCGGGCGTGCCACCGGCTGAGATTTCGCCCGGGCCTGCAGGTCGGGCCCGGGCCTTTGCGCTAACTCTCTGCTTTCCCTATGGTCTCATGACACCTCTTGGCAACCTCCTCTCCACGCCCTGCCCTGCTTTCTTCGGCTCATTCGCAAGGCGAGTTCGCACTGACTGTTCCACCGCTGCCCGTGATGGTGGATGGAGGATGGTTGATGGAAATCCCTTCCATCCCGCATGATGGCGCAGAACCTGCCTAATTGCCTCGCGGAGACTCCCCATGACACTTCCTCGCCTCGGCTTCATCGGTATCGGTCTGATGGGCGATCCCATGACCCGACGCCTGCTGGACGCCGGCTTCGCCGTCACGGTGTGGAACCGCACCCCGGCCAAGGCCGAACCGCTGCGGGGGCCGGCGCCACGTTGGCCGGTTCCATTGGCGAGCTGGTGGCAAGCGTGGATGTGGTAATGCTGTGCCTGGCCAATACCGCCGTGGTGGAAGCGGTGGTGTTTGGCAAAGGCGGCGTGGCCGCCCATGGCCGCCCGGGGCAGCGGCTGATCGACCTTTCCAGCAGCGACCCAGCCGCCACCCGCGACTATGCCGAGCGCCTGGCACGCGCTTGCGGCATGGCCTGGGTGGATGCGCCGGTATCCGGCGGCGTGGCCGGGGCCAAGGCCGGCAGCCTGGCGGTCATGTGCGGCGGAGCCCAGGCGGACATCGAGGCCGTGCGCCCGCTGCTCGCTCCGCTCTCGGCCCGTGTCACCCATATGGGCCCGGTGGGCGCGGGCCAGGTGACCAAGGTATGCAACCAGATGATCGTCGGCTGCCAGGCGGCGGTGATCGCCGAAATGGTGGCGCTGGCCGAGGCCAGCGGCGTGGATGCCACCCGCCTCACCGAGGCGCTGGCAGGCGGTTTCGCCGACTCCAGGCCGTTCCAGATCCTCGCCCCGCGCATGGCGGCCGGCGAGTTCGCCAATCCGCCCTGGCACCTGCGCACCTTGCTCAAGGATCTCGACATGGCCGTGGCCCAGAGCCAGCGCGCCGGCAGCGCCACGCCGATGAGCGCCCTGGCCGCCCAGCTGATGCGCGCCCATGCCCGCCATGGTCACGCCGAGCACGACCCAGCCACCTTGGTGGACGCGTATCGCCAGCGAGACTGACAGGAGCCTAGCCATGCAGGATGCCCGCGTGATCTTTCTTACCGGCGGCGCCCAGGGATCGGCCTGGGCATGGCCGACCACTTCCTCGCCCGCGGCTACCGGGTGGCACTGATCGACATCGATGCCGAGGCCATCGAAGCGTGCCGCGAGCGCCTGGGCCGGCCCGGGCAGCTGCTGGCGATGGTGGCCGACGTGCGCGAGGAGACGCAGGTGGCCGAGAGCATCGCACGCAGCATGGCACAGTTCGGTCGGCTCGACGGCGCGATCCACAACGCCGGGCTAGCCGACCCCTTCCAGGCCCCGGTGGAAGCCCTCGAGCTCGCTACCTGGCAGGCCTATCTCGACACCCACCTGACCGGCGGCTTCCTGTGCGCCAAGCACGCCGCACCCCACCTGCGCACCACGAACGGCGGCCTGATCCTGATCGGCTCGACACGGGCCCTGCAGTCGGAGCCGCACACCGAGGCCTATGCCGCCGGCAAGGGCGGCCTGATAGCGCTGGCCCACGCCCTGGCCGTGAGCCTCGGGCCTGCGGTGCGCGTCAATGCCATCAGCCCCGGCTGGATCGAGGTGGGCGACTGGCAGAAACCCACGCAGCGCCGTACGGTGGAACACCGCCCCGTCGACCTGGCGCAGCACCCGGCCGGCCGTATCGGCCGACCCGAGGATATCGCCGCCATGGCCGAGTACCTGCTCTCCGATGCGGCGGGCTTCATCACCGGGCAGAACTTCGTGGTCGATGGCGGCATGACGCGCAAGATGATCTATGCCGAGTGAAGGTTCGCGTTTGTCCCTCGCTCCGCCCTTCCGTACACTTGTTTGACTTTCCCCTACACGACGCTTTCGCCGAGGCACGACCATGGCTTTCGATTCGACCTCTACCTATGTGGCTACCGATGCCCTGAAGCAGGCGGTGAACGCCGCCGTGACCCTGGAGCGCCCGCTGCTGATCAAGGGCGAACCGGGTACCGGCAAGACCCTGCTGGCCGAGGAGCTGGCGGCCTCGCTGGGCACACGGCTGATCACCTGGCACATCAAGTCCACCACCAAGGCCGCCCAGGGGCTCTACGAGTACGATGCGGTGAGCCGCCTGCGCGACTCCCAGCTCGGCGTCGAAGGCGTGGAGAACGTCGAGAACTACATCAAGCCCGGCAAGCTGTGGGAGGCCTTCACCGCCGACGAGCGCGTAGTGCTGCTGATCGACGAGATCGACAAGGCCGACATCGAATTTCCCAACGACCTGCTCCAGGAGCTGGATCGCATGGAGTTCCATGTCTACGAGACCGGCGAGACCGTGCGCGCCCGTCACCGGCCGATCATCGTGATCACCTCGAACAACGAGAAGGAGCTGCCCGACGCCTTCCTGCGCCGCTGCTTCTTCCACTACATCGAGTTCCCCGACCGCGACACCATGCAGCGGATCGTCGATGTGCACTTCCCCGACATCGCGCCGAGGCTGGTGGGCGAGGCGCTGGAGGTGTTCTTCGACCTGCGCCAGGCACCGGGGCTGAAGAAGAAGCCCTCCACCTCGGAGCTGGTCGACTGGCTCAAGCTGCTGATGGCCGACGAACTTGCCCGCGAGGCGCTCTACCATCGCGATCCAGTGAAAGCGATCCCGCCGCTGGCCGGCGCCCTGGTCAAGAATGAGCAGGACACCCACCTGCTCGAACGGCTGGCGTTCATGCTGCGTCGCCAAGGCAACCCGAGGCGCTGAGCCATGTTCATCAGCCTGTTCGAAACCCTCAAGCGCGCCGGCGTGCCGGTGTCGCTGCGTGAGCTGCTCGACCTGCACGCGGCGGTCGAGCGCGGCGTGGTGTTCGCCGACATGGAGGCGTTCTACCAGTTGGCACGCACCGTGATGGTCAAGGACGAGCGCCATTTCGACCGCTTCGATCGCGCCTTTGCGGCCTGGTTCGACGGCCTGGAGAATCTCGACGCGGCCATTGAGGCGCTGATTCCCGATGACTGGCTGCGCCGCGAGTTCGAGAAGCAGCTCTCCGAGGAAGAGAAGGCGCAGATCGAATCGCTGGGCGGCCTGGAGCAGCTGATCGAGACCTTCAAGAAGCGCCTGGAGGAACAGAAGGAGCGCCACGCCGGCGGCAACAAGTGGATCGGTACCGGCGGCACCAGCCCCTTCGGCGCCTACGGCTACAACCCCGAGGGCATTCGTATCGGCCAGGAGGGCTCACGCCATCGTCGGGCGGTGAAGGTATGGGACGAGCGCCGTTTTCGCGACTACGACGACTCCCTCGAACTCGGCACGCGCAACATCAAGATGGCGCTGCGCCGGCTGCGCAAGTTCGCCCGCCAGGGTGCGGCCGAGGAGTTCGACGTCGACGCCACCATTCGCGACACCGCCCGCGACGCCGGCCTGCTCAACGTGCGCATGCGCCCGGAGCGGCACAACGCAGTAAAGGTGCTGCTGTTCCTCGACGTGGGCGGCTCCATGGACGACCACATCCGCGTCTGCGAGGAGCTGTTCTCCGCCGCCCGTTCGGAGTTCAAGCACCTTGAGCACTACTACTTTCACAACTGCCTGTACGAGGGCGTGTGGCGCAATAACCATCGGCGCGGCAGCGAACGCATTCCGACCCTGGACGTGCTGCATACCTATGGCCGCGACTACCAGGTGGTGATCGTCGGCGATGCCGCCATGTCGCCCTACGAGGTGACCCACCCCGGCGGCAGCGTGGAGCACTTCAACGAGGAGGCCGGCGCGGTGTGGCTCAAGCGGTTGGCCGACGCTTTCCTCGCCTGGCCTGGCTCAACCCCATGCCAGCTCGCGCCTGGGAATACACCCACTCCACCCAGCTGATTCGCCAGCTGATCGACCACCGCATGTTCCCCATGACGCTCGCAGGGCTCGAGGATGCCATGCGGGAGCTGGCCAAATAAAAATAATAGCCATAATAGGTTATTTAAATAGAAAATAGCCCTTTAGGGCTATTTTCTATTGCCATAGCCTTTAAGCGCTATACTAGAGGCGTTTCCTCAAGGAGCGCCCCATGCCCCAGACACACACTGGCCTTGCGCGGATCGCGGTGTTGACCGGTGACGTGGTCGAATCGCGCCGCGTCAGCGATCGCCCCCGGCTCTATCGGAGGCTGGACGACAGCCTGGCGACCTTGGCACAGCGCCATGGCGGCCGCGCCGAACGCTTCCGCGGCGATGGTTTCCAGCTCGCCCTGCCTCATCCCGGGCAGGCACTGGCGGCTGCCGTCGCCCTGCGCGCCGCTCTGATCCAGCACTCCGAACCCGAGCAGCGCTGGGATGCCCGCATCGCCATCGCGGTGGGCCCGGCCCGCTGGCAGCCCGACCAGCGCCTGGCCGATGCCGACGAGTCGCCCTTCGTGCAGTCGGGCCTCGCCCTGGATGCCCTGGGCCAAAGCGACGAACGCCTCGCCCTGGCGCCCGGCACCGATGACGATGCCAGCCTGGCGCTGCTGCTGCGCTACCTGGACGCGCTGATTGACGGCTGGTCGCGCTATTCGGCGGAAGTGGTAGGCCTGAGTCTTGCAGACAGCCCGTCGCAGCAGGCGATGGCCGAACGGCTCGGCATTCGCCAGCCCAGCGTACACAAGCGCCTGCGTGTGGCACGCTGGACGCTGCTTGCCGACACCTTGGCGCATTTCGAGGCCCGCCTGGCCGCAGGAGCCTGCCCGAATGATCATGGAACCGATGCCGCTTTCGCTGCTGATGGCGCTGGTGCTGGCGCACCTTGTCGGCGACTTCCTGCTGCAGCCCTACCGCTGGGTCGCGGACCGCGAACGCCGCAAGCATCGCTCCGTGTCTCTGCTCAAGCACGTGCTGGTGCACACGGCGCTCACCCACGCCGTGCTGGTCGTCGCCAGCCTGGCCGCACCCGGCGCACCGGGGCTGCCCGCCGCCCTGGCCGGTGCGCTGGCGGTGGGCGCCAGCCACTGGCTGATCGACCTGGGCAAGGCGCATCTCGCCGCCAACAAGCTGCGCTGGTTCCTGCTCGACCAGGCGCTGCATCTACTGGTGCTGGGCGCCCTGTGGCTGGCCTGGATCGGCACCGCGGCGCCGCTCCTGGAGATAGTTGCCTGGCTGATCTCGCCCCAGGTGCTGGGCGTCGCTGTGGCCTACCTGGCGGTGACGCGGCCGTTCTCGTTCGCCATCGCCATGGTGATGCGGCGCTGGAGCCACGAGATCGAGGACAAAGACACCCTAGCCCGGGCCGGTGCTCGCATCGGCATGCTGGAACGGGTACTGGTGCTGACCCTGGTGCTGCTCGACCAGCTCACCGCGGTTGGCTTCCTGCTGGCCGCCAAGTCGGTGCTGCGCTACGGCGACCTGCGCGAATCCCAGGACCGCAAGCTGACCGAATACGTGCTGCTGGGGACCTTGCTCAGCGTGGCCTCGACGCTGATACTCGGCCTCACGCTGCGCCTGCTGGTGATGGCGACCTGAGCCGGGAACGGATCTTCAAGGAGAGCTCATCATGCGGCGCCCCCTCGGCACGCTTCTCGTCCTGCTACCCCTGCTGGGCGGCTGCACGCCCACTCACCTGGAGCCGCGTGACGGCTACGTGGTGGACCGCTCCCACGCTTCGCCCTCGCACACCAGCCGCGTGCGGCATCTCGTACTTCATTACACCGATGTGGGCGAGGCGGAATCGCTGGCGGTACTGACCGGCCCTCACGTCAGCGCCCACTATGTGCTGCCGCTGCCCGCCAGGGAGCGGCAAGGCCAGCCGCTGGTGTTCCAGCTCGTCGACGAGGAGCGTCGCGCCTGGCATGCCGGCGCCAGCGCCTGGAAACAGCGCACTCAGATCAACGACACCTCCATCGGCATCGAGATCGTCAACCTGGGGCCCGACCGCCCCTTCGCCGAGGTGGAACGCCTGCTCGAAGCGGATCCGGAGACTGCGGTCGAGATCGACTGGGCACCCTATCCCGCAGCACAGATCGCGGCGCTGATCGCGCTGTCGCGCGACATCATCGAACGCCATGGCATCCACCCCACCGACGTGGTGGCGCACTCCGATATCGCCCCAACACGCAAGGTCGATCCCGGCCCGCGCTTTCCTTGGCACGAACTCCACGAGGCCGGGATCGGGGCATGGCCGGAGGAGCACAGCGTGGCGCGCTGGCAGAAGCAATTCGTGCAGACACCGCCAACGCTTGCCGAGCTGCAGCGTGCGCTGCAAGCCTGGGGCTATGCGTTGGAGGCAACAGGGGAGCTGGACCGCGAGACCCGGGCGGTGCTGCGCGCCTTTCAGATGCGCTTTCGACCCGCCGACTATCGTGGCCGGGCAGACGCAGAAACCGCCGCCAGGCTATGGGCTTTGCTAGAACGCTATCGCCCCCAGGAGCTGGAACGGCTCGAGGCGGCGATGGCGGAACGGTAGGCGCGCTTACATCGTGGCCAGGCGCTGCCTGTCGTTGATCCCGGCCATGCGCACCAGGGCCAGGGCCTCGTCGAGGCTTTCCACCTCTTCGACCCGCAGCAGTTCGCTGTCCAGGCTGACCAGCTGGCCGGTCTTCTCGGAGAGCAGCTTCTCCAGGGTGGCGACATCCATGTTCACATCGAGGAACAGCGTATCGACGCTGGCACTATCCTGGGTACCCGGCAGGTAGATGGTGCCGTTGGAGAAATCCACCGCGTAGGCGATCACACCCGGGACGATGAAGAACAGCAGGCCCACGCCGTTGGCAATGGCCACCACCGGGTCGATGCGGCCGCTCATCTGGCCCTTGCGCTCGGGATGGAAGACGGTGCCACAGCCCACCAGGGCGGTGAGGGAAACACCCAGCACTAGGCCGGTCAGGACGCGATGGAATCGATTCCGCATGGAATGGATGCTCCGCAGGATGATCGGTTATCGGCGTCGAGGCAGTGATCGCTCACCGCAGCGCCTATGGGAATGGCGGGAGATTACCACAATACGTCCTGATACGAACGTTTACATTTCTCACCTGGAACGGATGATCGAACCGCCACGCCGCAGCGCCGGGCGCCATCCTCAAATGGCCTGCGCACAACAGACGTCGTCCTTCCCTGCCAACGCCTTCTGCTTGGCGCTATGACGATACTCGCTCGGATAACGTGCGGCCCGGGGCTGAGCCTTTGCCGCGATTCCCCGTTGGCCTTACAATGCCCCGAACGCCGCTCGCTGCGGCATCTCGACTCAGGTCAGCCCACGCTGAAGGAAACGCCGGACCCATGCGCGCCACCCAACTGTTGATCGCCACCCTCAAGGAAACGCCCGCCGACGCCGAGGTCATCAGCCACCAGCTGATGCTGCGTGCCGGCATGATCCGCCGCCTCACCTCGGGCCTCTACACCTGGCTGCCGGTCGGGTTGCGCACCCTGCGCAAGGTGGAACGCATCGTGCGCGAGGAGATGGACCGCGCCGGTGCCCAGGAGGTGCTGATGCCGGCGGTACAGCCCGCCGAGCTGTGGCAGGAATCGGGCCGCTGGGAGCAGTACGGCCCCGAGCTGCTGCGCCTGAAGGACCGCCATGAGCGCGACTACTGCGTCGGCCCCACCCATGAGGAAGTGATCACCGACCTGATGCGTCGCGAGCTCTCCAGCTACAAGCAGCTGCCGGCCAACTTCTACCAGATTCAGACCAAGTTCCGCGACGAGATCCGCCCGCGCTTCGGCGTGATGCGCTCGCGCGAATTCATCATGAAGGACGCCTACTCCTTCCACCTGGACCAGGCCTGCCTCAAGGAGACCTACCAGGCAATGTACGATGCCTACACGCGCATCTTCACCCGCCTGGGCCTGGACTTCCGCCCGGTGCTAGCCGACAACGGCGCCATCGGCGGCACCGGCTCCCACGAATTCCACGTGCTGGCCGACTCCGGCGAGGACGCCATCGTGTTCTCCACCGAGTCGGACTATGCCGCCAACATCGAGAAGGCCGAGGCGCTGCCCGCACCGCTGGGCACCAACCCCGAGCGCGCCGCGCCTGGCGAGGAACTGCGCCTGGTCGACACGCCCAACGCCAAGACGATTGCCGCCCTGGTGGAGCAGCACGGCCTGCCGATCGAGAAGACCATCAAGACCCTGATGGTGCGCGCCGCCGAGGGCGGCCTGATCGCCCTGCTGGTGCGCGGCGATCACGAGCTCAACACGGTCAAGGCCGAGAACCTGCCCGAGGTGGCCGCACCGCTGACCATGGCCACGGAAGAAGAGATTCGCGCCGCGGTGGGTGCCGGCCCCGGCTCGCTGGGCCCGGTGAACCTGGACATGCCGATCATCGTCGACCGCAGCGTGGCGCTGATGAGCGACTTCGGCGCCGGTGCCAACATCGACGGCAAGCACTACTTCGGCATCAACTGGGAGCGCGACGTGGCACTGCCCAAGGTGGCCGACATCCGCAACGTGGTCGAAGGCGACCCCTCGCCGGATGGCAAGGGCACGCTCTCGATCAAGCGCGGCATCGAGGTGGGCCACGTGTTCCAGCTGGGCAAGAAGTACTCCCAGGCGATGAACGCCACGGTGCTCGACGACACCGGCAAGGCGGCACATCCCTGGATGGGCTGCTACGGCATCGGCGTGACCCGCGTGGTGGCCGCCGCTATCGAGCAGAACCATGACGATGCCGGCATCATCTGGCCCAACGCCATCGCCCCCTTCCAGGTGGCCCTGGTGCCGATGAACGCCCACAAGTCGCAGCGCGTGCGCGAAGAGTCCGAGCGGCTCTACCAGGCGCTGACGGCGGCCGGTATCGACGTGCTGCTGGACGACCGCGACCTGCGCCCGGGGTGAAGTTTGCCGACCAGGAGCTGATCGGCATTCCCCACCGCCTGGTGGTCGGCGACCGCGGGCTGGACAATGGCGAGCTGGAGTACAAGGGGCGGCGTGACAGTGAAGCGACCATGGTGCCTGCCGAAACGATCGTCGAGTTCCTGCGCGAACAGGTCAACGCCTAAGCCGCCGCTGGCTGCGGCCCTGCTGGTCGCGGCCGGCTTGCTCGCCGCACCCGTGGTGGCAGAGCCGCGCATCGACAGTGACGGCCATGCCGGGGAAGCCAGCTTCCTCGGCGCGCTGCCCGTGTCGCTGAACGCCGCCCCAGCCCGCCTGTCGGCCGAGCCGGCTATTCCCCCTTCGCTGCGCCAGACTCTCGATACGCTGATGTCTGCGCCCCCTCGCCGGATCAGCTCTGGGCCACCCGCCAGTGGATGAGCCAGATGGAGCCGCGCCTGGCGCGCTTCGTGCGCGACGAGGCGCTTCGCGCCGAGCTGCTTACGCGCGTCTATCATGAAGCGCACCTGGCCGGCCTGGCGCCGGAAATCGTGCTCGCCGTCATTCAGGTGGAGAGCGCCTTTCGCGCCGAGGCAGTGTCCTCCGCGGGCGCGGTGGGGCTGATGCAGATCATGCCGTTCTGGATTCGCGAGCTGGGCCGCTCCGCCGACGATCTGATGGACCCGTGGCTGAACCTGCGCTACGGCTGCACCATTCTTGCCCACTATCTCGCCGTGGAGCGCGGCGACCTCACCCGCGCCCTGGCCCGCTACAACGGCAGCCTCGGCCACACCTGGTACCCCGAGCGGGTGATGCGCGCCTGGACGGAGCACTGGTGGGTGTCACGCTGACGCCTGGGCGGAACCGTGCCTGCGCTCCCACCACAGGTGGGCGGCCAGCGGTGTCAGCACCACGGCGGGAGCCAGCAGGCTGAAACCGACCCGCGTCGCATACACCGACGAGAACAGGTTCTGCTCGATGGCCACCACCCCGCTGGCAATGCCGACCACGACGGCGGCCAGCAGCAGCACGAACCAGGCCAGGTGAGCACGCCGCACCCCCGGCGCCGAAGCGCAGGAAACCCACCGCCAGCCGCCACGCCGCCAGGATGCCAAGCAGCTTGAGCAGCATGCCGAGGTCGAATACCAGCAGTGTCGCATGCAGCTCAGGGATCGGGTACGCCACGTAGGTGAGCGGCACCAGCAGCGCCATCAGCAGGGTCAGCGGCACCAGCAACAGCACGACCTCTGCCAGCATCACGCGCTTTCTCGCGGTGGGCGTCATGCGGTTTCCTCCAGGTAGGCGCGGGTCGCCTCGGCCAGTGGCACCGGCGCGGTGAACACCAGGGTGTGGGCCACGTCAGGCAGGATCAGCAGCTCGCCACGGGGAAGTCGGTCCGCCAGCAGCTCGGCGAAGGCCTGGTGGGTGATGGGATCGTGCTCGCCGCGGATCACCAGGGTCGGCGCCTCGATTTCACGCACCTTCTCTTCGATGGGGTCGGTGACCTGGAAGACATAGGAGCGAATCATGCGCCACAGCCCGGCCTTGCCGTACTCCGGCATCGTCACCTCACCCAACATCTCGGGGTTGTAGGGTTCGTTCTGCCGCCAGCGAATGAATTGCCAGAAGGTCGAGCGCTCGTCGGGGGGCGTGGTTGGCCCCTGCAATACCAGCCGCTCGGTGCGCTCGGGGTAGCGCATCGCCAGGTCGACGATGACCTGACAGCCGAAGGAGTTGCCGAGAAACGAGGCGCGCTCGAGCCCGATGGCATCCATCCACGCCACCAGCCAGTCGGCCAGTTGCGGGATGTTCAGCACTCGCCCGGGGTCGCCGCTGTCGCCATAGCCGGGTAGGTCGGGTACGTAGACGGGAAAATGGGGCGCCAGCTCCCGCGCAGTGGGAATCATGTAGCGACCGGACAGGCCCGAACCGTGGATCAGCACCAGCGGCGTGGCATCGGCAGGCGCTGCCTCGGTGGCTTCCAGCGCATGCAGCGAGACACCGTTCACCTCGATCAGCCGGGGAGTCAACGGACCGCGGTCGAGCCACTCTTCCCGCGAAGGCAGCTGCGGGGCGAAGCGCTCCTCGTCACCGCAGCCGCCGAGGCCGAGCGCAAGCCCCCAGCGCCGGCCAGGCACAGAAAGCGGCGACGGCTGAGTCGCGACTCTGGGCATCTGCTTTGGCGATCAGGTGGGCGAGACACATCCCTGTTGCCGTGGGGGATCGTCATCCTGGCTCCCCTTTTACTGGCTGCGAAAAGGCTACGAATTGGTGCGGCTGGCGAAACCCCGTTGTCCCGCTGGCCCGCCATGCACTAGTGAACCTAGCCAGTCACCCGGCGGGTGTCCACTTGCGCCATGGCCCAGGCGTCACGCCCGCGCGCCTTGACGCGGTAAAGCGCTTCGTCGGCGGCGGCATGGCTGGCTTCCAGCTCGGCATGCCCGGCCCTGAAGCGCACCGCCCCCACGCTGAGGGTGACGCAAGCGGAGCCTGGATGCGAGGGTGGGGAATGGCCGCATCATGCACTCCCTCGATCAAGCGCTGGCAGGCCAGCGCCAGGGTCGCATCGTCGTGGCATGCGATCAGTCCAGCGAACTCATCACCGCCCAAGCGATAGAGCCGTGCATCGACGCCGAGGCACTGTTCGATTAGTTGCACCAGGCGACGCAGCAGGCGATCGCCGTCGGGGTGGCCCAGGCTGTCGTTGTACTGCTTGAAGTAGTCGATATCGACCAGCAGCAGGCCCAACTCACTGCCCTGTGCCGCCAGGACATCGTCATCCAGGGCGCTGCGATTGCCGACGCCGGTAAGCGGGTCGCGCAGCGCACGCGCCATCCATTCCAGGCTCTCGCGCGCCGACCTGGCGGCTTGTCGACGCTGGCGCTCGTGCATCAGCCAAAGGTCAGCCCAAGCAGGAAGATCACCAGGCTGCCGCTCGGCACCTGCCCCTGGTGTCGGCGGGTCTCTTCCACGAACGCCTGGGTGACGGCGGAACGCCGGTCGAGCTGGTCCATTTCAATCTGCGTCAGGCAGCGGATCGGCTCCAGCAAACTATGGCTCAACTCGGCGGGCGACAGCAGCGTTCCCGCCTCGAGCCGTGGCAGCAGCACGTCCAGGCGGCCCAGGCTGGTCGCCGTGCAGGCATACTCGCGGCGATACACGCCGATATCGAACAGGCTGTAGGCCAAGGTTACCCGGAAGTGCGCCTGCTGCCTGGCCGCTTCGTCATCAGGATCGAGAAGCAGGACATCCAGTGCCTCCTGCAGATAATCGCGTGAGCGCGTCGCCAGCTGCTGTCCCGTTAGGTTGCCGGTCTGACTGAAGTAGGCGTGTATCTCAGGGTAGACCCAGCGCGACTGGTAGGCGATCAACAGCACCAGCACGGTGAAACACATCAGGCTCAGCCAGAGCCAGTGCATATGCCGCCTCCAGGGAGGGGCAATTTTCACCTAACCGCCTCGATACTGCGTATCATCCAGATCCAGTCGTTGAAGTTACGCAGGTTGGCAGGATCGCGACGACCATAGTCACGCTCCACCAGTCGCACCGGGCCGCGCTGCAGCAAGGAGAGCGGCTCACCGTTCTGGTGGGTCACGAGGATCCAGTTGGGGTCGTCCCACCCGCCCA
Source organism: Halomonas sp. E19 (assembly GCF_052439355.1). Taxonomy (NCBI): domain Bacteria; kingdom Pseudomonadati; phylum Pseudomonadota; class Gammaproteobacteria; order Oceanospirillales; family Halomonadaceae; genus Halomonas; species Halomonas sp. E19. The sequence goes on from NZ_JBNFWU010000001.1 coordinate 1,836,661, forward strand.
GGGTCACGTCGTAGTCGTCCCAGGCCAGGAAGTGTAGCGCTTCCGGCACGCGGCCAAGCTGTTCGATCAGTACCTCACGGAAGACCAGACCACGCACCTCTACTTCTTCGGCCATATAAGGGTCGAAGAAGCGGAATTCGACATTCGCCGCGGCGCGCAGCTCGTCGACGGCCAGCGGAATGTCACGCTCGCCGTCGCGCAGCAGCACGTAGTCGGTGTTGGACCAGGCCCAGGCCTGAACGGGAAACCAGCAGGAGAGGAGCAGCCACAGCAGCCAAGGCTTGAAACAAGCGAGAGTCGGCATGGCGAATCACCCTATATTGTTATCGGTAGCGTTTTGTGTGGGAGTGTAACGTTATGCTCCGTTGAGGCATACAAATGAGGCATATAAAAATGCCGGCCCTTGCGGGCCGGCTACTGGAGGAAAATCCCCCCTCCTGACGACTTGCTGAGCAGGCGGGGTAGTCAGTGCTTGCGCTTGCGACGATGGTCGCGGATCACGAAGCCTACCCAACCTCCCATAAATGCGATCATCATCGCGACAGTGACCAGTCCAAAGATTACGGCATCATCCCAGTACATGGTGCTTCTCCCGTCGCGTCTGTTGATGGCTCCACTCTAGCTCGGTCGGGGGAAGGAAAACTGACCTGAATCAAAACAGTAAGCGAGCCCCTGCGGTGCGCCGCGCGAGACTTGATACAGGTCAGTTTTTGGAGGCGGATAGCGCCTGAAAACCGCTGGGCAGTCTGCCTGAGCTCGGCAAACTTGGTTCAGTGACGGGAGCGCAGCTGCGCGACGGGCATCACCAGGCGTTGCTGGCGGTTCAGCAGGTTGAGCAGCACGATGGCACGCTCCTCGCCCTTGTGGCTCTGGAACACGGCCTGAAGGTCCCTGAACGGCCCCTCGATGATCTCCACCTGCTCGCCGGCACGAAAGTAGATGCTGCCCGTCTCGCCTGGCTTGGCGTGGCCACGCTCGCGCAGCATGTCGATCAGCCCGTCCTCGACCGGCAGCGGCTGGTCGCCGAAGGTGACGAGCCGCAGCACGCCCCGGGTGGAGCGAATTGGGCGCCAATTGCTGGCCACCTTGTCCAGGCGGATGAAGAGATAGTAAGGAAACAGCGGCTCGGTCAGCCAGACGAGCCGGCCGCCGCGCTTCTTTTGCACTTCCAGCACGGGATGGAAGAGCTCATACCCCTGGTTGCTCAGATGCTCGGCGGCGCGAAAGGACTCTCCCCCTTGCACTGGATGACGTACCAGCGCGGCAGGCTATCCTCGAGTTCGTTCGGCTGTGGATCGGAATGAGGCATGGTTCGCTCCTGAACGGATATCCTGCTGGTATCGCTGCCGGGGCTTTGCAACAATCGGGCAGCCTGGCGCCCGCCCCGCCGAGCGATGGCCCATTCTATCATCGTTGAGACCGGCATCGGGCGGCACCCGCCCCGATCCGCAAGGAGTGTCTAAGCGCATGTCCCCCTTACCGCTCAGCGCAGCTGGCGAGCGTCCCTGGCCATTTACCTACGCGCCCCCGTCCTCACCATGCTGTTCCTGGGGTTCTCGGCCGGCCTGCCGTTTCTGCTGGTGTTCTCGACGCTTTCCGCCTGGCTGCGCAGCGACGGCGTGCAGGTGGCAGCCATCGGCTTCTTCGCGTGGATCGGTATGCTCTACTCGATCAAGTTCTTCTGGGCGCCGGTAGTGGACCGCCTGGCCCTGCCGGTACTGACGCGCACCTTTGGCCAGCGGCGAGGCTGGATGCTGCTGGCCCAGGCCTTGATCGCCGCCGGTCTGGTGGGCTTGGCCAGCCTCGACCCGCAGCAGAACCTGGCGCTGGTGGCTGCCTTCGCGCTGCTCGTCGCCTTCGGTTCAGCCACGCAGGATATTGCCATCGACGCCTTTCGCATCGAGTCGGCGCCCGATGATGTCCAGGCTGCCATGGCCTCGACCTACATCATCGGCTATCGCGGCGGCCTGCTGGCCGCTGGCGCCGGGGCGCTGTACGTCGCGTCATGGATCTCCTGGCAGGCTGCCTACCTGACCATGGCGGCGCTGGTGGGCATCGGCGTGGTCACGGTGCTACTGCGCCCCGAACCCCAGCGCCTTTCGCTCAACACCCAGCTGATCCACGAACCGCGCGTGCGCGCCTTCCTGCGCGCCACCCGCGGCAAGCCACGCCACGCTCGGCGCCTCGGCGCCTGGCTGATCGGTGCGGTGGTCTGCCCTTTCACCGACTTCTTCAGCCGCCACCGGTTCAAGGCGCTGTGGCTGCTGGCGTTCATCGCGGTGTTTCGCATCAGCGATCTGGCCATGGCCTCGATGGCCAACCCGCTCTATATCGATCTAGGGTTCTCGCTTGCCACCATTGCCAACGTGACCAACGTGTTCGGCATTGCCATGAGCGTGGGCGGCGGACTTCTGGGCGGACTGCTGGTGGCCCGCTACGGCATCGGGCCGATCCTGATACTCGGCGCCGCCGCGGCCACACTGACCAACCTGCTGTTCGCTGCCCTGGCGCTGGCAGGCCAGAGCCTGCCGATGCTGGTACTGGCCATCGTGGGCGACAACTTGGCCAATGGGCTGGCCAGCGCCGTGTTCATCGCGTTCCTGTCGAGCCTGACCTCGCGCGCCTATACCGCCACGCAGTACGCGCTGTTCTCTTCGCTGATGACACTGCCAGGCAAGTTCCTGAGCGGGTTCGGCGGGCTGGTGGTGGCCGCAGAGGGCTATGCCACCTTCTTCGTGATTGCCACGGCGCTGGGACTGCCGGCCATCGCGCTGGCGATCTGGGTCAGCCGCGACCCCAACATCGTGCCGCCACCCGCCCCGCGCCCTGCCTGAGCGTTCCCCCTGCCGGGCTGGCGCCACGCCGGGTGCCCTAGCCCGGCACGGCATGCGCCTGCAGCCAGTCCAGGGCACCCGGCGTGGCGCGCCACTGATCGCGCATGAGCGTGCGGTACTGCCAGGCCTCGGCCCGCGTGCCGGGGTCGGCGACCCCTCCTGCCCCGAGGACACCGGGCGAGGGTTCTCGGCACACAGCATGGGCAGGGCGTGGGCATTGTAGCGCTGCACCTCTGCCAGCATGGCTTCCGCCTCGTCGCGCCGCTGCAGGCGAAACAGCGCCAGCACCCGCCCCATCAGCAGGCCGAGCGCCACGGGCTCGTCGCCCTGAGCCTCGGTCATCGCCAGCGCATCCTGGTCGCGCCCTTCGCGCAGCAGCTGATCGAGCACCAGCTCCTGCAGACCCAGGCTGTCCTGGTCGTCGAGGGCGAGCAGCTGCTCGGCAAGCTGGCGCGAACGCGCACGCGCACCGCGCTCCATGCCTACCACCAGCGCCAGGCCGGTACGCAGCAGCACGGCGTTATCGGCTTCGTCCCACAGGAAAGAGCCCTCGCCCTCGCTGCGCACGCGAGCAAGCCAGCGCTCGAGGCGCCCCGCCAAGGGCTCGAACAGGCTCGGCGACATCCACGGCAGGCTGCCGAAACGGCTGGTCAGGGCCAGGGTCAGGGCCTGCACCACCCGCGGCGAATCGAGCCATTCGGGGTGGGCGCACAGCGCACCCAGCCAGTCGCCGGCATGCAGCCAGGGGTCACCCTTGAGCCCCAGCGCGCTGTCGTCATCCACCTCTACCTGGAAATGCTTCTGCCAGGCAGCGAACAGCGTGTCCTCGCGGGCGGTGCTGTGATATTCGAGCTCACCCGAGGGCGTGCAGCGGACGTCGAGCCCGGGGGCCGGGGTCAGCTCCGCCAGCAGGGCCTGCAGCGCGGCGAGCGGTTCCGCCAGGTCTTCCTCGGCGTTGAGCAGCTGGTCGGCCAGGGTGGCCCCGGGGTTTTCCGCCAGGTCGGCCAGGAACTGCAGCTGCTCGGGTTCGAGGTCGCCCTTGCGCGCCAGGCGCCGAAACCAGAAGCGCGCCCGCTCGGCAGCTTCCTTCTCATGACCTTCATGCAGCAACAGCATGGCCTCGATGTAGGCAAGGGTCGGGGAGTCGGGCAGCGCCTGCTGGGCCCGCACGAAGGCGGCTCGGGCACTGTCCAGGTCGTCGCTGTCGAGGTGCATCAGGCACAGTCGCTCCAACGCCACACCGCGCAGGAACAGCGGGCCGCGGTCGAGCACCTCATCGAGCAGTTCGGCACGCTTGCGGGTGAAGCCGCGCTCCTGATAGAGGTCGATCAGCAGTTCGAAGGCGGGCTCGGCCTGGGCCGGCAGACGCGACCAGTCGGCACGCTGGAACAGCGCCTCGAGAATCTGCTGGGCGCGCCCGCGCTGCCCCGTTTCGGCGGCGATCAACCCGGCCTCGAGCAGCGCTTGAGCCGGTGCCCGCCCGCTTTCCAGCGCCGCCTTGAGGGTCGGCCCTTCCAGTCGCGCAGCGAGAGCATCCACATCAGGTGATCGGGCAGCTCGGCCGGCATCGACACCGCCCCGCAGCAGTGCTTGGTCTTGCGCCCGGAATCGCACCAGCAGGGCTCGTTGCGGCCCGGACGCGCCAGCGGCTCGCAGGCGAAGCCGGCGCGCTCAAGCGGCGTCTGCGACCACAGCTCGGGCGCCAGCGCCTGGGCCATAGCCAGGTCACCCATGAGCCTGGCCCCTTCTTCACGGGCCCATGCCATCAGGGCCGGGTAGTTCTCCTGTTCGCGGATCACTTCCAGCGCGCCTGAAGAAAAGCCCAGCAGTCGTTCGACCCATACTGCCAGCATTGTGCTCTCCGCCATCCCAAAGCCGCTGATTCTAACAGGTAGCGTGCCCCTTGTGCCGTGAAGCGTCATGCCGCGAAGCCGGACGGCGCTTAATGCCGCAGGCTTTCCAGCAGCGGCCGCGTGCGGGCATGCATGTCCAGTTTGGCGCCCAGGCGCACCAGATTCCAGTAATGGCCATTGAGGGTGCGCGACAGCAGCAGGATATCCGCAGGCGGCTGCAGGCGATCCATGGCGGCCCATACCTTGGGGCTCAGGTCGCGCAGGCGGCGGTGAACGCGAACATCGGCGAAGTCCTGCTTGCCGGGCTGGAATAGCGGCGCGATGGCCTGCGCCGATTCACGATACAGCGCCAGCGGCGCGCCCTGCCCCTGACGCCCACCCAGCCGGTGCAGGGCGTCGTCCATGGCCATGGCATCGTCGGCCAGGGCGGCCTCGAGCAGCTGGAGCATGGCCGTGAGATGCCCTTGCGCCACCGGGATCACCGCACCCAGATCGTAGATGACCAGCCGCCCCTGCTCGTCGGCGGCGAAGTTGCCGGCGTGGGGGTCGGCATGCAGCTCGCCGTGGGTGAACAGCTCGAGGGTAAGCCAGTCGGCCAGCGTCGTCGCCACCCGCTGGCGTACCCCTTCGCTGGCGCCTTCCAGCTCGCGCAGCGGCGTGCCCGCCACGTAGCGCATGGCCAGCACCCGCGGGCCGGAGAGCTCGGGCAGCGGCTCGGGAATCACCAGGCCGTCCAACTGTGCATAGCGCTGGCGATAGCGCGCCAGGGCGCAGGCCTCGGCATGGTAGTCGAGTTCGCCGCGCAGGCTCGCGGCAAGCTCCTCGAACAGCGCATCGAGGCGCGCCTGGGGGATCTTCAGCCAGCGGCCGATGCGCATGATGCGCTTGAGCTGGGCCAGGTCGCCTTCCAGCACCTCGGCAAGTCCAGGGTACTGGACCTTGAGCACCACACACTCGCCGTCATGGGTGACGGCGCGGTGTACCTGGCCCATGGACGCGCTGGCAAAGGGCTGTGGCTCGACCTTGCGAAAATGCCGTTCGAGCTCGCCGTACTGCGCCTGCAGGGTGCTCTGGATGCTCTCCCACGGCATCGGCTCGGCCTGGCGCTGCAGGCGCGACAGCTCCTCGGCGAGATCGGGGGCAGCAGGTCATCCCACTGGGCCATGATCTGGGCCAGTTTCATCGCCGGCCCCTTGAGTTCGGACAGCCCTTCGAACAGGGCCTCGCCCAGCGCGCGCCAGTCGGCCTGCCCGCCCAGGCGAGTGCGCAGGATGGCGCCTCCCGTGCGGGCCCCCAGGCCCAGCAGCCGCCGCGTTCTACCTCGCTCACGCATGGTGTCGCTCTCCTGACTGAATGGCATAGCCGCCTTTAAATGGCATGGCCGCTGTACCTTGCACGCCTGCCTGCCGGGGCGTCTTCCGCCAGCAGCACACGGCATCGCTGCATGATACAAGGCTTGTACAACGATTTCCTAGCATGACACCTGGCCTGGGGCAGGCAATGCTGTAAAAATGTCCATACCCCAACGGGAGAGTGTCGCATGCGCCTGATCATTGCAGAAAAGCCAAGCCTGGCCCGAGCCATTGCGGAGGCCCTGCCGGGCGGCCTGCAGCGCGAGGAGGGGCACTGCGTGCGGGCGACACGGTGGTGACCTGGTGCCTCGGCCACTTGCTCGAGCAAGCTCCGCCCGACGCCTACGACCCCGCCTACAAGCAGTGGCGGCTCGATCACCTGCCGATCCTGCCTGCACACTGGCAGCTGGCTCCGCGGCCCAAGGCCAGGGGCCAGCTCGGCGTGATCCGCCGCCTGCTCAAGCAGGCGCAAGAGGTGGTGCATGCCGGCGACCCCGACCGCGAGGGGCAGCTGCTGGTGCAAGAGGTGATCGAGTACCTCGGCTGGAAGGGCCCGGTATCACGACTGCTCGTCAGCGACCTCAACCGGCCGGCGGTTCAGCGCGCCCTGGTCCGGCTGGAAGACAACGCCCGCTACCAGCCGCTCTACCGTGCCGCCGAATCGCGCTCCCGGGCCGACTGGCTGTACGGCATCAACCTCACCCGGGCCTGGACCCTGACCGGGCGCCAGGCCGGCCACGACGGCGTGCTCTCGGTGGGTCGCGTGCAGACCCCGGTGCTCGGGCTGGTGGTGCGCCGGGACGCCGAGATCCGCGACTTCACCCCCTACCCCTTCCATGTGCTGTGGGCGGACCTCAGGGTCGCCCAGGGCGAGCTGCGCGCCTGGTGGCAGCCCGGCGAGGCCCACCGGCTCGACGCCCAGGGGCGCCTGCTGGAGCGCGCACCGGCCCAGGCGCTGGCCGACCGGCTGCCCGGCGCCGAGGGCCGGCTGGTCGCCCTCGACAGCCGCCGCAAGCGTCAGTCGGCGCCGCTGCCGTACTCGCTCTCCGCGCTGCAGGTGGACGCCGCTCGCCGCTTCGGCCTCTCGGCCCAGGCGGTGCTGGATATCTGCCAGCGGCTCTATGAACGCCACAAGCTGATCACCTACCCCCGCTCGGACTGCCGCTACCTGCCCGAGGAGCACCTGGCCCAGGCGCCCGCCACCTTGTCGAGCGCCTGCGGCAAGGACGAGACGCTGCACGGCTGGCTCGCCGGAGCCGATTTCAGGCTGCGCTCCAAGGCCTGGGACGACAGCAAGGTCGGCGCCCACCACGCCCTAGCCCCCACCGGCAAGCCGGCCGACCTCGCGCGCCTGGAGCGCGCCGAGGCCGACGTGTTCCGCCTAATCGCCCGCAATGTGCTGGCCCAGTTCTACCCGCCACTGGTGGCCCAGGAGGTCAAGGCAGAGTTCCTGGTGCTCGACGAACGCTTCCGTGCCAGCGGCCAGGCGCTGCTGGAGCCCGGCTGGAAGCCGCTGTTCACCACTCGCGACGAGGCGCCGCCGCTGCCCGCCATGACCCAAGGCGAGACCTGTCGCGTGGCCGGAAGCGCGGTCGAGGACCGCGAAACCCGGCCCCCGGAGCCCTTCACCGACGCCAGCCTGATCAAGGCGATGATGAACATCGGTCGCTACGTCGACGACCCGGAGGTCAAGCGAACCCTGCGCGAACATGACGGCTTGGGCACCGAGGCAACCCGTGCCGGCATCATCGAGACACTCATCGAGCGCGGCTATCTGGTGCGCCAGCACAAGGCGCTGCGTGCCACCCGCCTGGGCAGCGGCCTGATCGCCTCACTGCCCGAGGCGGCCTCGCGGCCAGAGCGCACCGCCCTGTGGGAACAGCGGCTGACCGCCATCGCCGAGCATGGCGCCGACCCTGCCCCGTTCCTCGCTGCCCTCATCGACGATCTGCGCGGCCTGCTGACCCGCGCCGATGCCGCTCGGCTGCGCCAGGCCATGGCCGCTGCCCAGGGCGAGGCCGCCACCACCCGGACGACGAGTGCCAAGCGGCGCAAGTCCGGGGCCACGCGCCGCACGAGCGCTACCAGCACCGCACCGAAACGCCGCAAGCCGCGACGCAGCGCCTGAGCGCGCTCAGCGCCATGGCCGGGGCTATCGCGGCGGCCGCGGGAACCTGAGGCGGGGAGCACCGGCCAGGCGGCGCAGCACGTAGTAGGTGCCGCCTGCCAGCGTCAGGGCGATGGCCGCCTTGCCGCGGTGGCGCATCAGCACCGAATAGAGGCTGTGCTCGAAGGTGAGGGGTAGCCGCCGCGCTCCTCCAGCGTGTTGCTCGGCGTGTAGAGCGCCCCTGGGTGGTATGGGACAGGCGGCGGCGGTCGTGCTGCAGCCAAGGCATCAGGTGACCCATTACCTTGTCGGCCAGGCGCGGGGCGGCATTGCCCAGGGTGGTCACCGCCTTGCCGCCGCCACCGACCACGATCTCCCGCTCATGATGCTCGGCGGCATGGAAGATGGCTCTCGCCACGGTTTCTGGGGCATAGACCGGTGGCGGGTTCTTCACGCCGCGATAGGTATAGTTGGCCGCATGGTCCTGGTAAGGCGTATCGATGGCGCCCGGCTTGATCAGCGTCACCGAGACCGGCGCCCGCTCCTGCTCAAGCTCCATGCGCAGGGCGTCGGTATAGCCCATCACCGCGGCCTTGGAGGCACTGTAGACGCCCTGCACGGGAATCGCCCGCTCGGACAGCACGCTGCCGATCGTGATCAGCTTGCCGCCGCGCTGGCGCAGATGCTCGCAGGCGATCAGCGAGCCGTACACCATGCCCCAGAAATTGGTCTCGAACAGCCGGCGCTGGTCTTCCAGCGGTACTTCCTCGAGGTTGCCGTAGATGGCCGCCGCAGCGTTGTTGATCCAGGTATCGAAGCCGCCAAAATGGCGCAGCGTGGCCTCGGCCAGGCGGCGCACGTCCGCCTCGACGCCCACATCCACCACCGTGTAGATGGCGTCGCAGCCATCGCGACGAAGCTCCTCCACCAGCTGCGCCAAGGCCTCCTCGCTGCGCGCCGCCAGCGACAGCCGGGCGCCACGCCGCGCGGCCTGTCGCGCCGTGACGAGGCCGATACCGCTGGTGGCACCGGTCAAGACCAGGACCTGTTCCCGCAAGGGCTTGAGATGCATGAAGCCTCCTTTCATTGCGCCATGGCGCAGGCGACACATGCCGCCTGCGCCAAAGCCTGCTACTGTCCTGGGCTTCAGTGTAGAGACACCAAGCGGCCGCACGCCGCCCTCGCTGGCAAAAAGGCATTCGACATGTCCGATACCCATCTCATCGTCGGCCCGGGCGCGCTGGGCCGCCTACTCGCCCTGTCCCTGGCCAAGACGGTTCCGGTGCAGCTGGCAGGCCGCCGGCCGCTGCCTGCCGACCAGACGCTGGTAACCCCGGAAGGCGCAGCGTACACGCACAGGCTCGCCTGCCATCTCAGCGACCAGCTGCCGGCCCTGGCCCCGGCCTGGGTGCACCTGACCACCAAGGCCTACAGTGCCGAAGCGGCCTATGCCCAGATCATGGCACGCGTGCCTGCCTCCACGCCGTTGGTGCTATGGCAAAATGGCTACGAGATCCAGCCGAGGCTCGACGAGCGACACCCAGGGCCCGTGCTGTGCGCTTCCACCACCGAAGGGCCTGGCTACCGGGCGACGCCAGGGTCGTGCACGCCGGTCGCGGACTCACCTACATCGGTGGCCTGGGTGGCCGCCATGCAGAGCTCGCCCAGCGGCTGGCGGCGCTGCTCGAAGGCGCAGGGCTCAGGGCCCAGGCGGTCGCGGACATCGATACCCGGCTGTGGCACAAGCTGGCGGTGAATGCCGCCATCAACCCGCTGGTGGCGCGCTTTCGCATTCGCAATGGCCAACTGCGCGACCGTCCCTTCCGCCCCATGGTGGAGCGGGTGGTGGACGAGATCGCCACGCTGATGGCGGCCACAGGGGTTGCGCCACCGGAGGTGGGCTGGCAGGCGCTGGTGTGGCAGGTGGTGCAGGCCACGGCGAACAATCGCGCCTCGATGCTGCAGGACGTGCTGGCGGACCGCCCGCTGGAGCATGAAGCGATCCTGCGCCCGCTGCTCAGCGTCGCCGATCGCCACCGGCTCGCCGCCCCTGCCCTCAGGGAGCTCTACACCCAGCTCGCACGGCTGGCCAGCGCACCCTGAGGCGACGCCTGGTACCTCCGACGTAGGGCTGCTAAGCTTGAACGACCAGTGCCATGAGCCTTGGCGACACAAGGCGAGGGACACAGCAAGGGAAGCGAGTCAGGAAACATGAAAACGGCTTACGCATGCACCATTGCCATGGTTGCCGGCCTGACACTAATCACGAGCCTGGCCGCGGCAGACGAGGGCGACGCCTGGGAGCGCGACCCCGGCCTTGTCGGCGAAACTCGCTCCACCGCCATCGATGCGCACTGGCCTCTCCATGGCTCCAGCGACGAACCCGCCTACCAAGAAGTGCCTCACGACCTGCTGGCCTCGCTTGGCCAGGTCCGCTGGGAGACGCCCGCCTACGCGGGCAAGGGCAGCGACCTGCTCTACCTAGACAACGGTATGGTGCTGGAGGGCGCCGGCCTGGAATCGCCCGACGGCTATACCTCGGGCTTTCGCCTGACGGCGGGGTTCTCGCCGGTCAACCTGCCGCGCCTCGATATCGGCGCCGAGATCACCTACCGCGAAAGCGATGAAGTGCCGACACGCCTCAGCGACGAGGCCATGCTGCTCAACACCACTACCGTGGGTGGCAGCCTGATGGCCGGCATCCGCATCGGCCAGGTCGGGGTCTACGCCAAGTCGGGCTACGCCGAATGGGAAGGTGACCCCGTGTCCCAGAGCGACGCGCTCTATGCCGCCACCACCGGCACGGCGCGAATCCAGGGCTTCGGCGCTCGAATCCAGCACAACCGCCTGGTCAGCCGCCTGGAATTCGAAGAGATCAATGCGCCGAGCATGGCCCACCTGAATCTGATCACGGCTTCGCTGCACTACACCTTCTGAGCACCCACGCCCGACCGCCCCAGACCTGACAAGCGATACGCCCCGCCTCGACGCAAGTCGAAGCGGGGCGCTGACCGATGGGAGGCGTCTTGCCGCGTATCGTCAGCCCGTGTTGCGCAGCCCCGCGGCGATACCCGCCATGGTCACCATCAGCGCGCGTGATAGCTCGCCGCTGATGGCGCCATCGGCGTCGCGGTTGCGCTGCAGCAGCTCGGCCTGCAGCCCGTGCAGCGGGTCGATGTAGGGGTTGCGCACCTCAATGGCCTGGCGAATCAGCGGGGTCTGGTCCAGCAGCTGCGGCTGGTCGAGAATCGCCAGCAGCACCGAATGCAGCTGAGTGAAGCGCTGACGCAGCTCATCACCCAGCTCCTTGAGCGCCGGCTCGTCGACCAGCCGCCGCTCATAGTAGGCGGCAATGCCGACATCGGCCTTGGCCAGCAGCATCTCCAGCATGTCCAGGTAGGTACCGAAGAAGGGCCAGCGGTCGCGCATCTCCTGCAGCACCTCGAGCCCGCCGTCTTCCTCTAGCCGGGCGGCAAACGCCTCACCGCTGCCCAGCCAGGCCGGCAGCATCAGGCGGATCTGGGTCCAGGCGAAGATCCACGGAATGGCGCGCAGGGTCTCCACCCCGCCATCCTGGCGCCGTTTGGTGGGGCGCGAGCCCAGCGGCAGATGTCCCAGCACCCCTTCCGGGGTCACCGCACGGAAATAGGGCACGAAGTCGGGGTCCTCGCGAACCACGCTGACGTAGCTGCGGTGTGCCAACGCCGCCAGGCGGTCCATCTCCTCGCGCCAGCGCGGCTCAGGCGCCGGCGGTGGCAGCAGGGTCGCCTCGAGCACGGCACAGGCGTAGATCTCCATGGAGCGCAGGGCGATGTCCGGCTGGCCGAACTTGAAGCGGATCATCTCGCCCTGCTCGGTCACACGCAGGCTGCCGTTCACCGAGCCCGGCGGCTGCGACAGGATGGCCGCGTAGGCCGGGCCGCCGCCGCGGCCTACCGCCCCGCCGCGGCCGTGGAACAGGGTCAGCGCTACGCCATGGCCTCGGCATACCTCCACCAGGCGCTCCTGGGCGCGGTACTGGGCCCAGGCGGCAGCCAGCTGGCCGGCATCCTTGGCCGAATCGGAGTAGCCGATCATCACCTCCTGGCGATCGCCGACCAGGACCCGGTAGCCTGGCAGCGCAAGCAGCCGGTCGATTACGTCACCGGCCCGGTTGAGATCGTCCAGGGTCTCGAACAGCGGCGCGATGGGCAGCGAAACGGCGCCGCCCACCTCCTTCATCAGCAGCGCCACCGTGAGCACGTCGGAGGGCTGGGCCGCCATGGAGATGATATAGGTGCCCAGCGCCTCAGCCTGCTCATGGGCGATGACGCGGAAGGTGTCGAGCACCTCGCGCGTCTCGGCTGAGCACTCCCAGCGGCGCGGGATCAGCGGGCGGCGCGACTCGAGTTCGGCCAGTAGGAAGGCCTGGCGCTGCTCTTCGCTCCAGTCGCGATAGTTGCCCAGCGCCAACGCATGGGTCAGCTCCTCCATCACCAGCGCATGGCGACTGGCCTCCTGGCGAATGTCGAGCTTGGTCAGGGTCACACCGAACACCGCCACGCGACGCAGGGTATCGAGCAGCGCCCCGTTGGCGATGGTGTCGAGACCCACGTCGCACAGCGAACGGTAGCAGGTGAGCAGCGGCGCATAGAGCTGGTCGCTGTTCTCGATGATGGGCCCGCCTTCGTAGCTCCTGCCTTCGTAGCTCTTCCTTCGAAGCCGTTGCCGTCGAGCTGGGCCTTGGCCCAGTCGCGGGTCGCCTCGACCCGCTGCAGCAGCCGCCGCAGCAGCTCGCGGTAGGGTTCAGCCACCCCGCCCACCTCGGCCCGCAGCGCGCTGTTGCACTTCCACATGGAGAGCTCGGCCTTGAGCTGCTCGAGGTCGCGCAGGTAGAGATCGGCAGCCATCCAGCGTCCCAGCAGCAACACTTCGCGGGTGACCCGCGAAGTGACGTTGGGGTTGCCGTCGCGGTCGCCGCCCATCCACGAGGCGAAGACGATCGGCGCGGCGTCCAGCGGCAGGCGCTCGCCGGCCGAGGCCAGCAGCAGGTTGTCGAGATCGCGATGAAAGGCCGGCACCGCTTGCCACAGCGAGTTCTCGATCACTGCGAAGCCCCACTTCGCTTCGTCCACCGGGGTGGGCCGCTCGTGGCGAATCTCGTCGGTATGCCAGGCCTGGCTGATCAGCTCCTCGAGGCGACCGCGGGCGCGGCTGGCGCGCTCGGGATAGTCGAGGGAGGATTCGATCACCGTGAGACACTCGTCGATAGCATCGTATTTCTGGATCAGGGTGCGCCGGATGACTTCGGTGGGATGCGCGGTGAGCACTAGCTCTACGCGCATGGAAGCGAGGTTCTCGACCAGCTTGCGCGGCGCGTGGCCGGCGCTACGGGCACGCTCGAGCAGCTCGGAGAGCACCGGCTGTGAACCGGGCTTGTAGTCCTCCACGCGGCGAAAGCGGGCGCGATAGTGCTGCTCGGCGATGTTGGCCAGGTTGAGGAACTGGTTGAACGCACGGGTCACCGGCAGCAGTTCGCGGTCGGGCAGCTTGCGCAGAAACTCGATCAGCTCACGGCCGCTGTGCACGTCTCCCTGACGTCCCCTCTTGGCCAGGCCGCGGATGGTCTCGATGCGATCGACAAAGCCTTGGCCCAGGTCATCGGCGATGGTACGGCCCAGGCTGTCGCCCAGGATGCGGACATTGTCGCGCAGGGATTCGTGCAGATCGCCACTCATGGCCGATCTCCTTCCGAAGGGGTGGGGGAAAAAGGGGTTCGAGCCGCTTGGCAGCCTGCCAATGCCGCCCCATGGTATCCAGGTCGGCGTCGTGGGGCGTCATGCCCTGCCGGGCCAGCGCCGCCTCGACGTAGCGGAAGCGCCGTTCGAACTTGGCGTTGGTCGCGCGCAGGCAGCGTTCGGGGTCGGCCTTCAGCGTGCGCGCCAGGTTGGTCACGGCGAACAGCAGGTCGCCGACCTCGCTGGCCGCATGGTCGCGGTCACCGGCCGCAAGGGCTTGCTCGACCTCATCGAGCTCTTCGCGAATCTTGGCGATCACGCCCGTCGTGTCAGGCCAGTCGAAGCCAGCCCGCGCGGCACGCTTGGAAAGCTTGGCGGCGCGTGACAGCGCCGGCAGCGTGCGCGGCACGTCATCGAGCAGCGAGGGCGGGCTGGCGTCGTCGGCGCGCCGGGCGCGCTCATCGGCCTTGAGCGACTCCCAGCGGCGGTTGACCTGTTCCAGTTCCGCCTGCCGGGCCTCGGCCTGCTCAGCGCTGACGCCAGGCGGTCGCCGCGAGGCCAGGGTACCGTCGGGAAAGACATGCGGGTGGCGATACACCATCTTGGCCGTCAGGGTGTGCACCACGTCATGAAAATCGAAGCGCCCCTCTTCGCAGGCGAACTGGCTGTAGTAGACCACCTGGAACAGCAGGTCGCCGAGCTCCCCGGGCAGTTCGTCCCAGGCGCGCCGCTCGATGACATCGGCCACCTCATAGGCTTCTTCCAGGGTGTGCGGCACGATGCTGTCCCAGTCCTGCTTGAGATCCCACGGGCAGCCCTGCGCGGGATCGCGCAGTACGGCCATCAACGCAAGAAGATCATCGAGGCGGTAGCCGGTCTCGCTCATGGCCGCCCCCTTGCGCTTGGCACCCTTGACCCCGGTGCGCAGGCGCTGCACCTCGATCACGTTGGAGAGCTGCTGGATACGCGAGAACAGGCGCCCCAGGGTCTCCAGGCCATCCACCTCCACGGTAATGCGCATGCGGGCAATGCCATCGCGGGTGTCGGTCAGGGTGTTCACGGAGAGCACGTTGACCTTGTCGTTGCTGAGAATGGCGGTGACGTCGCGCAGCAGGCCGGAGCGATCCCAGGCCTGAATCTCGATATCGACAGGGTACTGGGTACGGGCGCGCTGCCCCCACTCCACCTCGATCACCCGCTGCGGCTCGTCGATGCGCAGCTGCAGGATATTGGGGCAGTCCTGGCGATGCACGGTGACCCCGCGGCCCTGGGTAATAAAGCCGACGATCGGCTCACCGGGCACCGGATGGCAGCAGTTGGCCATGCTGGTCTTGAGGTTGCCCACGCCGAGCACGGTGATGTCGCTGGCGCCGCCCTTGGCCTGGTCGCGCTTGGGCTTGGCCAGCAGGCGGTCGAGCTGCTCCTGGTCATCGGTCTCGCCGAACAGCTGCTGGGCCTGGTGCAGCACCTGGCCGATGCGCAGGTCGCCCGCCCCCAGGGCGGCGTACATGTCGTCGGGATTCTGGTAATTGACCTTGCGCGCCAGGGTCTCGAGGTCCATGTCCTCCACGTCGAGCCGGCGCATCTCGCGATCGAACAGCGCCCTGCCCTCTTCCAGGTTCTGCTCGCGCGCCTGGTGCTTGAACCATGATTGAATCTTGGCCCGCGCTCGCGAGGTGCGCACATAGCCGAGGTTGGGGTTGAGCCAGTCGCGGCTGGGCCCACCCTTGCTGGCGGTGAGGATCTCGACCTGCTGGCCGGTCTTGAGCTTGTAGGTGAGCGGCACGATGCGCCCATCGATCTTGGCGCCGCGGCAGCGGTGGCCAACCTCGGTATGCACGCGGTAGGCGAAGTCGATGGGCGTGGCGATACGCGGCAGGTCGATGACGTGCCCGTCCGGGGTGAACACGTAGATACGATCCGGCGCCACGTCGCTGGAGAGCCCTTCGCGCAGGTCGCTGAAGTCGCCGACCTCCTCCTGCCACTCCAGCACCTGGCGCAGCCAGGCGATCTTCTCTTCGTAGCTGGAACTCTTGCCGCCGGTGTCGTGGCCCTTGTAGCGCCAGTGGGCGCAGACGCCGAGCTCGGCCTCGTCGTGCATGGCGAAGGTGCGGATCTGGATCTCCAGCACCTTATTCTCGGGGCCGAGCACAGCGGTGTGCAGCGACTGGTAGCCGTTCTTCTTGGGATTGGCAATGTAGTCGTCGAACTCGTTGGGCACATGGTGCCAGCGCGAGTGCACCAGTCCCAGCACGGTGTAGCAATCGGACAGCGACGGCACCAGGATGCGCACGGCGCGCACGTCGTTGACCTGGGAGAAATCGATGCGCTTGCGCTTCATCTTGCGCCAGATCGAATAGATGTGCTTCGCTCGGCCGTTGACCTCGTAGTGGGTGATGCCGTGGGCCTCCAGGAGCCCCTTGAGTACGTCCACCACATCATGAATGTAGCGGTCGCGATCGAGGCGCTTCTCCGCCAGCTGGCGGGCGATGGTCTTGTAGTCATCCTCGTGCAGGTAGCGGAAGGAGAGATCCTCGAGTTCCCACTTGACCTGGCCGATGCCCAGGCGATGCGCCAGCGGCGCATAGATGTCGAACACCTCACGGGCAACCTGCAGACGCTTCTCGCGCGGGGCGTCCTTCACCTGGCGCAGGGCGCAGGTACGCTCGGCGATCTTGATCAGCGCCACGCGCACGTCGTCGATCATGTTGACCAGCATCTTGCGCAGATTGTCCTGCTGGTCGTGCTGGGCCATGCCGTGGCTGGGGCTCTGCACCTTGCTGATGGCCGCCATCTGCAGCACGCCGTCGATCAGACCCGCCACCTCGCTGCCGAAGCGGCGGCTCACGGCCTCCAGGGTGAGCTGCCCTTCGCGCACGGCGCGATAGAGCACGGCAGCCTCCAGGGCCGGCTGGTCGAGCTTGAGCTGGCCGAGGATATCGGCCATCTCGAGGCCCATGCGAAAGCTCGAGTCCTGGGGCAGCCAGGCCTTGTGCGGCTTGTCAGCCTGCTGTGAAAGGCGCAGCGCAAGCTCGCAGGCGTCGCGCATCTCATCGGGATCGCGCAGCTTGACGTCGTCCTGCAGACGCACGATCCAGTGGCCGATATCGACTTCGCCGGTGTCGGTGAAGGGCTGGTCGTCGCGCACTTTCACCATCTCTAGGCTCCTTGAGGTGGCGGTTGCCGTTCAGGGTGTTCGAACAGCAGGATGGATTCGAGGTGAGAGGTGTGCACGAACATGTCGGCCACGGCCCCTCGTGTGAGGCGATAACCGCCATGCACAAGGCGTGCCGCATCACGCGCCAGCGTCGCCGGGTCACAAGCGATGTAGACCAGGCGCGCCACCGGGCGTTCCACCAGCGCCCGGCAGGCCGCCTCGGCGCCGTCGCGGGGCGGGTCCAGCACCACCGCATCGGGCGCCTGCCGTGCGAGAAGTTCGACCACGGCCGCGCTGTCGTTGAGATCCGCCTGGCGCGCGTCGATGCCCAGCGCGTTGTCTTTCGCGTTGAGCCGAAGGCGGGCCACCATTTCCGGGCTGCCCTCCACCGTGACGACGTGGGCGCCGTCGGCGGCCAGCGGCAGGCTGAAGTTGCCGATGCCGGCGAACAGGTCGAGCACCCCTGCCCGGCCACCGGTGCCAGCCAGCGGCGCACCGTGGCCACCAGCTCGCGGTTGATCTGCGCATTGACCTGCACGAAGTCGCCGGGCGCAAAGTCCAGCTGCAGCTCCCGCCCGGCCCCGGGCAGGCGATAGAACAGCTCGGGTGTGGGGCTCAGCCATTCGAGCGTGGGCGCTTCGCGCCCCAGCAGACGCCCCACCGCCACCCCGTGCTGCTCACCGAAGACTTGCCAGCGGCGGCGGTCGGCGGGGTTGTCGCGCAGCTGGCGCACCACCACCGCGCACGCACTGTCAGCTGCGATCAGTTCCAAGTGGCCCACCTGGCGAGGCGCTTCGAGCCGGGCCAGCTGCTCGCGCAGGGGAGCAGCAGGGCGGCAAGCTGGGGTTCCAGCACCGCGCAGCCCTGCAGGTCGACCAGCCGGCTGGTGTGGCGGGCGCGAAAGCCGAGATGCACGCCGCCCTCGGCGTCCACCTTGACCCCCAGCCGGGCGCGCCGCCGATAGCCAAGCGGCGAGCCCGCCAGCAGCTGCGGTGGCTCAGGCAGGACTATGCCCTCCCTTGCCAGCAGCTCGACCAGCGCCGCGCGCTTGTGTTCACGCTGCGCTGCCACCGCCAGATGCTGCAGGTCGCAGCCGCCACACTGGCCGTAGTGGGCACAAGGGGGATCGACGCGTGTCGCTGCCGGCTCGCACAGCGCGCGCACATGAGCCTCGTCGAAACGCTTGCGCGCCCGGTGCACGGCGGCCTCGACGCGCTCGCCCGGCAGTGCCCCTTCAATGAACAGGATCTTGCCCTCGGGGGTACGGGCCACGCCGCGCCCATCGTGGGCCAGCCGCTCGACGACGATCGTCGTGTCGACCGCAGACGGCGCGACGGCACGGGATTCGTTCGAGCGCTTCTGCAGCCCCGAGCCGCCGGAATGCTGTCGCCCCGCACGGCGTTTGCCTAGCATGGCCAACTCAAGCCTCCGGGGCGAACAGCCCGGTCGAGAGGTAGCGGTCGCCGCGGTCGCAGACGATGAATACGATCACCGCGTTCTCAACCTCTTCGGCGATGCGCAGGGCGCCGGCCAGTGCCCCACCGGACGAGACTCCGGCCAGGATACCCTCCTCGCGGGCCAGGCGGCGCATGTGCACCTCCGCCTCGTGCTGGCCGATGTCGAGCACGCGATCAACCTGCGACGCATCGAAGATGCTCGGCAGGTACTCCTGCGGCCAGCGGCGGATCCCGGCGATGCTGGCGCCATCCTCCGGCTGCAGGCCGACGATTTGGATCTCGGGGTTGCGCTCCTTGAGATAGCGCGACACCCCCATGATGGTACCCGTGGTGCCCATGGAGCTGACGAAGTGCGTGAGCGTGCCGCGGGTCTGCTCCCACAGCTCGGGGCCGGTACCACGATAGTGCGCCAGCGGGTTGTCGGGATTGGCAAACTGGTTGAGCGGCTTGCCCTCGCCGCGAGCGATCATCGCATCGGCCAGGTCACGGGCCTCCTCCATGCCGCCGGCCTTGCTGACGGTGATCAGCTCGGCACCGAAGGCCGCCATGGCCTGCTTGCGCTCGCTCGAGGCGTTCTCCGGCATGATCAGCACCATGTGGTAGCCCTTGATCGCCGCCGCCATGGCCAGCGCAATCCCGGTATTGCCCGACGTGGCTTCGACCAGCGTATCGCCCGGCTGAATCTCGCCACGCGCCTCGGCCTGCGCCAGCATCGAGAGCGCCGGGCGATCCTTGACCGAACCCGCGGGATTGTTACCTTCGAGCTTGGCCAGCAGCGTGTTGTTACGGCCTGCCGAGATCTGCCTGAGGCGAACCAGCGGCGTCTGGCCGATGACGTCCTCGATAGTGGGAAAATGCATGTAAGCGTCCTTAGAGCAAGGTCTTTTCTTGATTATATCCGGGCACGGGGGAGTGGACAGGCATCCTGCCCGGCTGTGGCATACTGAAAGGAAGACTCCCCCTGAACAGGATCTTCCGATGTCGCTCGGAAACCGCTTGACCCTCTGGATACTGAGCCTTCCGCTGCTGGTGCTGACCTTGGCCGCCGCCGTCGCCCTCTATCTTGACACCGACTGGCGCAAGTCGGCGCTGCGCGACCGCGTGGTCACCGCCGTCGAGCTACAGTCACCGGCCATGGCCTATGCCTTGAGCCAGCAAGACGAGGCTCAGCTTGACGGCATGGCGCACCGCCTACTGACCATCGATGAAACCCGCGGCATCGGCATTTACACCCAGAGCGGCATGACGCTGCTGGAGCTCGGCCGCGCCCGCGCCCAGCTAGCGAACGAACCACCACAGCAAATCGTGCTCGATACCCGGGGGATCTCTGGCGTCTCTTCGTACCGCTTGAGCTGCTCGATCAGTTGCCCCTGACAGACCCCGCCTGGCTCGAGATCGACATCGACACCCGCCCGCTCACCCTGGCGCACTATCGCCGTCTCGCCACGGCCGGCCTGGGCTTGCTGCTCATCGGCCTGCTGCTGTTCGTGTTCGCCTCAAGCCTTGGCCGCCGCCTCGACAGCAGCCTGCGCCGCGCCACCGAAGCCCTTCAACGCCTGCGCAGCGGCGACCTGCCGGCCCGCCTGCCCGAGGAAGGCGCCCCCGAACTGCATCATCTGGCCTGGCACATCAATGCCCTGGGCGACGAGCTGGAGCAGTCGCAAGAGGACATGCAGCGCCAGATCGAGCAGACCACCACCGAGCTGCAGGAGTCGATGGAGACCATCGAGATCAAGAACATCGAGCTCGACCTGGCCCACCGGCGCGCCCTCGAGGCCAACCGCGTCAAGTCGGAGTTTCTTGCCAGCATGAGCCATGAGATTCGCACTCCGCTCAACGGCATCATCGGCTTCTGTCGACTGCTGGGACGCTCGCGTCTGGAGCCCCGCCAGCGCGAATGGCTCGACCAGGTGCAGGTCGCCTGCGACAACCTGCTTGCGCTGGTCAACGACGTGCTCGACTTCTCGCGTATCGAGGCCGGTCGCCTCGAACTGAATCGCTCCGAGCTCGACATGGTCACCCTGGTTGACGAGGCGCTGGGCCTGCAGGCGCCGCTGGCCCATCAAAGGGGCTTCAGCTCGTCGGGCTGGTGTACGATGACGTTCCCCTCCTGCTGCGCGGCGATCCGCTGCGCATCCGCCAGGTGCTCACCAATCTGGTGCACAACGCCTTGAAGTTCACCGATCGGGGCGAAGTCGTCGTGCGGGTCATGGTCGACGAGCCGGCTGGCGCGGGGCGCGCCCTGCTGCGGGTCAGCATCAGCGATACCGGCATCGGACTCACCCCACAGGAGCAGCATGACCTGTTCCAGGCGTTTCGCCAGGCCTCCTCCGGGCACACGCGCCAGTACGGTGGCTCCGGGCTGGGGCTGGCTATCAGCCGGCAGCTGGTCGAGCAGATGGGTGGCCGCATCACGGTCGAGAGCGAGCCGACCGTGGGTTCAACCTTCTCCTTCACCCTGCCGCTGGATGTCATCATCGCCAGCGAGCCACCGCAGGCTCCCATCTTCGAGGGCGAGCGAGTCGCACTGTACGAGCCGCACGCCGTCACCCGCCACGTGCTGTGCCATCTACTGGAAGGCTGGGGCGCCAACGTGGTGGAGCTCGCCCGTCCCCTGCTGCCGGGCATGCCGCCGACCCTGTGGGTGGCGGCCTTGCCTGTCGGCCTGAGCGACGAAGTGCTGGATGAGTGGCGTGAGCGCCTGGCCTCCTGCCCCTGCCCGGTCTTGCTGCTGGTCAACGCCACCCCCTCGACATACCCGACCTGAGGCTGCCCAACGGCGGCGAGATCCTGTGCAAGCCGGTGCCGCGGCAAGTGCTGGCAGAGGCGCTGCGCCGCTGCCGGACGCCGCAGCAAGCTCTGCCCCACCCGCCCGCCTCGATTCGCGTGATGGTGGTGGACGACAACGCCAGCAACCGCCGCCTGCTGCGGGAACTTCTCCGCCGCCCCGGCATGGTGGTGGAAGAGGCAGCAAGCGGCGAGGAGGCGCTGGCGCTGGCCGAACGCCAACCCTTCGACATGGTGCTGATGGACATCCGCATGCCCGGCATGGACGGCGTGGAAACCACCCAGGCACTGCGCCGATTGAGCCCCGCCTGGCAGCACTGCCCCGTCGTGGCGATCACCGCCCATGCCCTCGAGTCGGATCGCGCCATGTTCCTGAAATCCGGGCTTCAGGAGGTACTGATCAAGCCGGTGGACAGCAACGAGCTGGAAGGCATCCTGCAGCGCCACCTGCAGCTTGCCAAGCCGCCGCCCTCGATCAGCCTCACCCAAGAGGAGGAGGACGAGCAAACCCAGGAGAGCTCCGAGCTGGCCGTCGTCGACCTGGCGCTCGGCACGCGCCTGGCCAATGGCAACGCTGGCCTGGCCCGCGAACTCATTGGCGAACTCATCGGTACGCTGCCGGCCACCGCAGCCGAGCTGCGTGCCGCTCTGTCGAGCCACGATGAGGAAGCACTGCTGGACGCCGTACACGCCCTGAATGGCGCCTGCCGCTACTGCGGTGCACCGGAGCTGGGGCTGGTGGCGGAAACATTGGAGACTCGACTGCGTTCAAGAGGCATGGCCGGCATGGAAACGCTGATCGACGATCTGTTCCGGGCCATGGACCGCCTCAAGGACTGGCAGGCCAACCACCCCACTCAGCTTTCGAGCAGCACCATGGCCAGCGCCAGCTCGGCCTCGTCGCTCAACGACAAGTGAAGGCGCCGCACCCCGGCCGCGCAGGCCAATTCCTGCGCCTTACCGCTCAACGCCAGGCCGGGCCGCCCCAGCGCATCATTGACGACCTGGATATCGGTCCAGCGCATGCCATGGCGCAACCCGCTGCCCAACGCCTTGACGAAGGCTTCCTTGGCAGCAAAACGTTTGGCCAGGAAAGCTGCCTTGTCCTGCCGCCCGGCCAGTTGGCGGCGCTCTGCGTCTCCCAGGATGCGCTGGGCAAAGCGGGCGCCATGGCGTGCCATGGCTGCCTCGAAGCGCGCAACGCGGGCGATATCCGTGCCGATGCCGAGGATCATGCGGACGCCTCATCCTCCGCGTGGTCATGGTCATGGTCGTGCTCAAGCGAGGCGACGAAGCCCGCCTCCTGGCCGGCAATAATCAGCCGCTTCATTTCCGCCACGGCTTCCTTCAGCCCGACGAACAGCGCCCGGGCGATGATGGCATGGCCGATGTTGAGCTCATGCAGGCCTGGGATCGCCGCGATGGCCTCCACGTTGTGGTAGTTCAGCCCGTGCCCCGCGTTGACCGTGAGCCCCAGCTCCAGCGCCATCTCCGCAGCGGCCGAGAGCCTGGCGTGCTCGTTGCAAGCGGCCTGCCCGCTGCACTCGGCATAGGCCCCGGTATGCAGCTCGATCACCGGCGCCCCGGTGCGCTTGGCGGCTTCGATCTGCGTCGGCTCCGGGTCGATGAATAGCGAAACCTCACAGCCGGCCGCGGCTAGCCGGCGACAGGCTGCGGCGATCACCTCGAAGTTGCCGGCTACGTCCAGTCCGCCCTCGGTGGTCAGCTCCTCGCGCTTCTCGGGCACCAGGCAGACGTGGGCCGGACGAACCTCCTCGGCCAGTGCCAGCATCTCCTCGGTCACCGCCATTTCCAGATTCATGCGAGTGTTGAGCACCTCCGCGAGCAGGCGCACGTCACGCTCCTGGATATGCCGTCGGTCCTCACGCAGATGCACGGTGATGCCGTCGGCACCGGCCTCCTCGGCCAGCAGCGCCGCCTGGATCGGGTCGGGGTAGCGCGTGCCGCGCGCCTGACGCAACGTGGCAATGTGGTCGATATTGACGCCAAGCAGAATGCGCGGGGGATGCATGATGGCCTCCAGCAGCTGGTCGAATGAGTGAATCAGTGTGAGGGGGACGGCGCCGTTCGGCAAGCTGACGCATCAGCTCACGGGACCGCAGCGGGCGCATGCCAAGCAAGGGCGCCAGCGCGGCGCGAGCGATGGCCTTGGCTGGCCCCGCCAGGCCTGGCGCCGCCCAGTCGCCTCCCGCCAGCAGGCGCAGAGTACGCCCATCCAGGCCCGGTTCACCGGGCACGAAGGCGCGCGAGGCGGCGTCGAAGCGATAACGGCCCTGGGGATCGAGCGCCGCGCCTTCCGGGGTGGTGAAACGCGGTGCGGCATCGAGGGCATCAAGCAGGGTGAATTCCAGCCGCCGCAGGGCCTCGGCGCGCCCTTCGGGCGCGGCAGCGCCTCGAGCAGGGCGGTATAGAAGGCGAACACGTCGGCGACGGGGAGTTCCACCGGCAGGGTGCGCGTCAGCAGCTCATTGGCATAGAGCCCGCACAGCAGCCCTTCGCCGACCAGCAGGGCCGCCGCGCCGCGGCTCTCCATCAGGCGCAGGCGCTTGAGTTCACCCTCGCCCACCCAGGTCACATGCAGCGGTGCGAAGGGCTGCAGCTGGGCGCGCGAGCGTGAGCCGGGGCGCTGCACGCCCTGGGCCACCGCACGCACCCGGCCATGCCCTAGCGTCAGCAGCTCGACCAGCGCACTGGTCTCGCGATAGGGGCGCTTGTGAAGCAGGAAGGCCGGCTGCGGCTGCATGGCTCAGTCCAGGTCGTAGCCCAGACTCTTCAGCGCCCTTTCGTCATCCGACCAGCCGCGCTTCACCTTGACCCACAGGTTGAGCATCACCTTGGCATCCAGCGCACGCTCCATGTCGAGCCGCGCCTCGCGGCCGATGCTCTTGATGCGCTCGCCCTTGTCGCCGATCAGGATCTTCTTCTGCCCGGGTCGTTCGACCAGGATCAGGGCGCTGATATGCACGACTTTGCCTTCGTCACGGAACTCCTCGATTTCCACCGTGACCTGGTAGGGCAGCTCGTCACCGAGCTGGCGCATGATCTTCTCGCGCACCAGCTCCGAGGCCAGGAAGCGCTGGCTCTTGTCGGTGACCTGGTCCTCGGGGAAGAAATGCACGTTTTCCGGGAGGTGCTTGGCGACCTCGGCCTCCAGCTCCGGCACGTTGGTGCCATGTTTGGCGGAGATCGGCACGATGGCGGCAAACTCACGCCGCGCGCCCACCTGGGCCAGCCACGGCAGCAAGGTGCTCTTGTCCTCGAGCCGGTCGACCTTGTTCACCGCGAGGATCACCGGCGCCTCGACGTGCTCCAGGCGTGTCAGCACCACCTGGTCCTCGTCGGTCCAGCGCGTGCGGTCGATGATGAAGACCACGCAGTCGACGTCGCGTAGGGCCTGGGTTGCGGCCTGGTTCATGAAGCGGTTGATCGCCTTATTGCGATCGCGCCCGAGAATATGAATCCCTGGGGTATCGACATAGATGAACTGCGTCTCGCCTTCGGTCTTGATGCCCATGACCTGATGCCGGGTGGTCTGGGGCCGGCGCGAGGTGATCGATATCTTCTGGCCGAGAATCCGGTTCATCAGCGTCGATTTGCCGACGTTGGGGCGACCAACGATGGCCACGAAACCACAGGTCTGGCTCATGCCTTGTTTCCTCCCCGATTCTCGAGCTGAACGAGTGCAAGTTCGGCGGCCTGCTGCTCGGCATGGCGACGGCTGGACCCACGCCCCAGGGTATGGGACGCGAGCAGTTCGACGTGACACTCCACGGTAAAGGTCTGGTCGTGGGCTTCGCCCTCGACCGACACCACGTCGTAGCGCGGCAGCGGAACCTGGCGCGACTGGAGAAACTCCTGCAGGCGAGTCTTGGGGTCCTTCTGAGTGTCCTGCAGGTCGATGGCTTCCAGCCGCTCGGCGTACCAGGCCAGCACACGGGCGCGCGCCACGTCCATGCCGGCATCCAGATAGATGGCGCCCAGCACCGCCTCCACCGCATCGGCCAGGATCGAGTCACGCCGATGCCCGCCGCTCTTCATTTCGCCAGAGCCCAGCCGCAGGCATTCGCCAAAGGCCATCTCCCGGGCCAGCTCGGCCAGGGTCTGGCCGCGCACCAGGCGGGCCCGCAGACGCGACAGCTGGCCCTCTCGCGCTTCCGGAAAGCGCTCGTAGAGCGCCTCGGCAATGACGAAATTGACGATGGAGTCGCCCAGAAACTCAAGGCGTTCGTTGTTACGACCACCGAAGCTGCGGTGGGTCATGGCCAGCTCCAGCAAGGTGATGTCACGAAAGGAGTGGCCGATGCGTCGGCTGAAAGCGCTAAGAGTATGGCTCACGAAATTCCTGTTAAAACGAAGGCATCACTGGATGCGTCGAACGTCGGTGAAGCTTGGCAATCCACCGTCCCAATGCATCCAGACGGCGAAGGCGCGGCCAACGATATTCTCTTCCGGGACGAAGCCCCAGTAGCGGCTGTCATTGGAGTGGTCGCGATTGTCGCCCATGGTGAAGTAGTGGCCTTCCGGCACCACCAGCTCACGCACCCTCGGCCCGGGGTCTCGAGGATTATTGTAGATTCGGTATTGCGCCTCGCCCAGCCGCTCCTCCATCAGCCACTCGCCGCGTGCCGTGGCCGGGCTCTCCTCGAGCAGCCGCTTGGCAACCGGCTCGCCGTTGATGTAGAGCTGCTTCTCCTCGTAGCGCACCGTATCGCCCGGCAGGGCCACGACCCGCTTGATGAAGTTCACCGACGGTTCGTTGGGGAAGCGGAACACCATGACATCGCCGCGCTGCGGCTCACCCAGCTCGACGACACGGGTATGCGTCACTGGCAGTCGCAGCCCGTAGGCAAACTTGTTGACCAGGATGAAGTCACCCACTTCCAGGGTCGGGCGCATGGAACCGGAGGGAATCTGAAAAGGTTCCACCAGGAAGCTGCGCAGCAGCAGCACGACCAGCAGCACCGGAAAGAAGGAGCGCGCATAGTCGACCGGCCAGGGCTCCCTGAGCGTCTGCTCGCGTGTATTCGTATCCAGTCCTTCGGGCGCGCCGGACTCGGCAGCAGCCAGGCGGCGGCGACGCACGGGGCGCCACCAGAGCAGATCGAGCAACCAGATCAGGCCGGTGACCGCGACGGCCATCACCAGCAGAAGAGAGAAATCCATGTTAACGTCGGTCCTAGTCGTTCACCTTGAGTACGGCCAGGAAAGCATCCTGGGGAATTTCCACCCGACCGACCTGTTTCATTCGTTTCTTGCCCGCCTTCTGTTTCTCGAGCAGCTTTTTCTTGCGGCTCACGTCGCCACCGTAGCACTTGGCCGTCACGTTCTTGCGCAGCGCCTTGACCGTGGAGCGTGCTACCACCTGCCCGCCGATGGCCGCCTGGATGGCGACGTCGAACATCTGGCGCGGGATCAGCTCCTTCATCTTGTCCACCAGCACCCGTCCACGCGTATGGGCATGGTCGCGGTGGATGATCACGGCCAGCGCATCGACCTTGTCGCCGTTGATCAGCACGTCGAGCCGCACCAGCTTGGCCGACTGGAAGCGCTCAAAGTTGTAGTCGAGGAGGCGTAGCCGCGGGAAATCGACTTCAAGCGATCGAAAAAGTCCATCACCACTTCGGACATCGGCAGCTCGTAGGTGAGCTGGATCTGGCTGCCGAGGAACTGCATGTCGAGCTGGTTGCCGCGACGGTTCTCGCACTCGGCGATGACATTGCCCACGTACTCTTGCGGCACCAGGATGCTGGCCCGCACGATCGGCTCGCGCATATCCTCCACGTCGGCCATGTCGGGGAGCTTGGAGGGTTGGAGACGTATTTCACCTCGCCGTTCTTCATCGCCAGCTCGTACACCACGGTGGGCGCGGTGGTGAGCAGGTCCAGGTCGTACTCGCGCTCGAGCCGCTCCTGGATGATTTCCATGTGCAGCGTGCCGAGGAAGCCGACGCGGAAACCGAAGCCCAGGGCATCGGAGTTCTCGGGCTCGTACTCGAGCGAGGCGTCGTTGAGCGCCAGCTTTTCCAGCGCGTCGCGGAAGTCCTCATAGTCGTCGGCGCTGACCGGGAACATGCCGGCGTAGACCTGCGGCTTGACCTTCTGAAAGCCGGGCAGGCGCGGTACGTCCGGGGTCTTGGCGTGGGTGATGGTGTCGCCTACCGGGGCGCCGTGAATGTCCTTGATCCCGGCTACCACGAAGCCTACCTCGCCGGCGCGCAGGATATCGGTTTCCTTGCGCAGCGGGGTGAAGATGCCTACCTCGTTGGCCTGCCAGTCGCGGCCGGTGGACTTGATGCGGATCTTCTCGCCCTTCTTCAGGGTGCCGTCGAAAATGCGCACCAGCGACACCACGCCAAGGTAGTTGTCGAACCAGGAGTCGATGATCAGCGCCTGCAGCGGCGCGGCCGGATCGCCCTTGGGCGGCGGAATGTCACGCACCAGGCGCTCGAGCAATGCATCGATGCCAAGCCCGCTCTTGGCCGACACCTGGCAGGCGTCGGTCGCGTCCAGTCCGATGATCTCCTCGATCTCCTGGGCCACCTTATCGGGATCGGCCTGGGGCAGGTCCATCTTGTTGAGTACCGGCAGCACCTCGAGCCCCTGCTCGATGGCGGTGTAGCAGTTGGCCACCGACTGCGCCTCGACGCCCTGGGCGGCGTCCACCACCAGCAGCGCGCCCTCGCAGGCATACAGCGAGCGCGATACCTCGTAGGAGAAATCCACGTGGCCCGGGGTGTCGATGAAATTGAGCTGATAGGTGTTGCCGTCTTGAGCGATATAGTCGAGGGTGACCGACTGCGCCTTGATGGTGATGCCGCGCTCGCGCTCGAGATCCATGGAATCGAGCACCTGTTCCTTGAGCTCACGTTCCGAAAGCCCACCACAGCTCTGGATCAGTCGATCCGCCAGGGTCGACTTGCCGTGGTCGATGTGGGCGATAATCGAGAAATTCCGAATATGCTTGAGTTTTTCGTTGCGTGCTTCGTTGCTCATCTAGCCCAATCCGGTGTTCGACACGAGCGCGGCAGCGGCGGTATCAACGGCGCCCGTTCACGTCATATGAAAGCGATGGCCGGTATTGTACCGGCATGGCCAGGGGTTGGACAGCACAGCCGCCCGAGGCCCTAATGAAGACACCTCCCGCGCAGGCGGGAGGTGTCCGGTAGCCGACCAGCCGGGTCGTGTCAGCCTTGCCCCAGCCGCAGCGCCACGAACAGCGAACGCCCCTCGCGGAACAGGCGCACGGGCAGTGCGCGATCCGTGGGCAGGGACTCCACCAGCTCCACCAACTGCGCCGGGCTCTCGACAGCATGGTGGTCGATGCTCACCAGGATATCGCCCGCGCGAATGCCGGCCAGTCCCGCCGCACCGCGCGGGTCGACGTCGCTGACGCGCACGCCGGCCTCCAGCCCCAGACGCTCGAGCTCCGCCGCTTCGAGCGGGGCTACCGCCACGCCTAGGCGCGCCTGGGAACCACGCTCCTCGCGCTGCTCGCCGGCACCTTCGCTGTCCGGCCAATCGCCAATAGTCACCGAGAGTTCACGACGCTGGCCGTCACGCATGATCACCAGCTCGGCCTCGTCGCCCGGCGACACGCGCCCGATCAGGCGCGGCAGGTGGCGCGACTGCTCGACCTCC
This sequence comes from Halomonas sp. E19, assembly GCF_052439355.1. NCBI lineage: Bacteria > Pseudomonadati > Pseudomonadota > Gammaproteobacteria > Oceanospirillales > Halomonadaceae > Halomonas > Halomonas sp. E19. Next base: position 1,865,583 of record NZ_JBNFWU010000001.1, read on the forward strand.
TCGCCGTCCACCTGGATGACCACGTCGCCCGCCTGCAGGCCGGCGCCGGCGGCGGGGCCAGCGGGGTCGACATCGGCGATCAGCGCGCCGCTGGCGCTCTCCATGCCGAAGGACTCGGCCAGGTCGCGCGAGACCGGCTGGATCATCACGCCAAGCCAACCGCGCCGCACGCGACCGTCGTCACGCAGCTGGTTGGCGACATCCATCGCCACGTTGATGGGAATGGCGAACGACACGCCCATGAAGCCGCCGCTGCGGGTAAATATCTGCGCGTTGATGCCCACCACTTCGCCGTCCAGGTTGAACAGCGGCCCCCAGAGTTGCCCGGGTTGATTGCCACGTCAGTCTGGATGAAGGGTACGTAGGCGTCGCGCGGCAGGGTGCGGTTGATCGCGCTGATGATGCCGGCGGTCACGGAGTGATCGAAGCCGAACGGCGAGCCGATGGCCGCCACCCACTCCCCCACACGCAGCTGATCGGAATCGCCCATGCGCAGGGTCGGCAGCTCAGAGGCCTCCACCTTCAGCAGGGCCACGTCGGTCTGCCGATCGGCGCCGATCAGCTCGGCCTCGAGCTCACGGCGATCGGCCAGGCGTACCAGAATTTCGTCGGCCCCCTCCACCACATGGGCGTTGGTGAGAATGTAGCCGTCGTCGCTGATGATGAAGCCGGAGCCCAGCGACTGACGCTCCATCCCTCGCCCGGGGCCGCTGCCAGGGGCGCCGGGAAGCGGTCACCGAAGAAATGGCGGAAGATATCGGGCACATCCTGACCGAAGTCCTCAAAGGTCTGAGCCCGGCCAGGAACGGTACGGGTCGTGGAGATGTTGACTACGCCGGGCGCCGCCTGCTCGACGAGCACCGTGAAGTCAGGAAGCTCCCGGGCGAAGCCCGACTGCCAAGGCAGCAACAGCACCGCCAACAGCAGCCAGAAGGAGAGGTATCGCGTCATTGGCTTCATAAAAAAACGCTCCTGCATCTGCTTGCTTGTTTTCATGCCAATCAGCTCGAAAGCGAAAAAAGGTCACAGTTTCAAACACACGACATCCAGCAGGGGGACATCGTTTTCCAACTCGGCCAGCAGCCGCGCAGTTCTCTGCCTAGATCAGCACTAGCCTATCTACGTCAGCAATAGCGTCCAGGACGGGGCTGTCAGCCGTTAGTGGGCGGGGCCCAGGTCAGGTTCTCGGCCACTTCCACCAACACGCGCGGCGGCAGCTCGCCCATCGCCACCACCTGCACGGGGCGTCCCTCCACGGCGACATGCCGCACCACCGCCAGTGAAATACCCAGGCGATGCAGTCCCGGTATCAGGCGCGGCCGCCCCTCTTCCAGCGGTTCGACAAACAGGCTGATGGACGACAGCCCGTCACTGTAGATCCGATGCCCGACCGAAGCGTCATGGCGTTCGCTGCGGGTATCCACCGGCTGGTCGATGAAACCCTCGGGCAGCCAGCCGGGGCGCCAGGGCTGTCGCGGCGGAGCGCGACCCGTGTCGAGATTCACGCCGCCTTCATAGAGGCGCGGCGGCTGCAGCTCGGTCAACTGGAAAGTCTCCACCACTCTGCCGCGGTCGTCGATCAGTTCACGCTTGAGCGGCAGTGCCGTATTCACGTCGAGCCAAAGGCGCTGCCCGAAGCGCATGCCGTCGAGGGGCTCGATGTCCAAGCGCACGGCACTGCGGTTGGCGATGCGTTCATCGGCGCCCAGGGCGAATCGGTAGTAACGGTCGATGTGGGCCGCGATGCCGGCGGGTGAGACCGGCGTCTCGCCCTCGTCGTCGGACCAGCCGAGCCGGCCGATGCGTCCGCGCCGCTCGAAGAACACCGGTGGGCCGTCGAGAAAGCGAGCCACCTCACGCTCGACGCCATCCTGGATATCATGGGAGAGCGCCAGGGTACGCACGCCATCGATTCCGATGCGCACGGCGCGGGCGTTGAAGACATGGCAGTGGCTGGCCCAGAGGCTGCGCTCGAACCAGGCCAGCGCCGAATCCGGCGCCTCCCAGTCAGCCAGCTGACGGCAGTCGAAGCGTTCGGCGTCGCTATCTTCGGCCAGGGCGACAGCGGGCAGGGAGAGCACAAGCCCCCCAAGGAGCAGGAGACGAACAGAGCGTGCAGCAGGCGCCTCCCCAGCATCAGCGTTGCCCCAGCGTCTCGCTACCCGACGCGCGCAGCAGGGGCATCCAGGCATCGCCGCTGCGATAGGTCGCCCCTTCGGCGTGGCGATCGAGGTAGGACTGCAACAGGCGCGCCTGCTCCTGGTCGGTGGTCTGCGACTGGCGCGGGCTGGGGGTCATGAACAGCGGGTTGTCGAACCCTACCCCGACGGGCATGAAGCCGGACTGACCGCCCGCACTGACGGGCGAGAACAGCGGCATGCCCACCGGGGCAGCCTGACCGCCCACGGGTGAGGCTGCGAGGTTGCGCAGGGGCTGCGCCGCGGGCGCCTGGGCATCGCTACCCGCAAGCTCGGTGCCGCCGCCGACAAAACCGCTGCCCTGGTAGAACTGAACGCCCGAGATCACCATGAGCGCCACCGCGGCGGCGATGCCGGCACCGCGCGTAAGCGAAAGGGAGGCGCGTGGTGCGGTTTCCGCCTCGGCAGGGGCCGGCACCGGCTCATCCTGCAACCTGGCCATGATGCCGGCGGACAGATCCGTGCTGACATCGATGCTGCGATCCCGATTCAGCAGGCTGCGCATCAGATGATAGCGTCGCCAGGCTTCAGCGGCGTCCGGGTCGTCCTCCAAGGACTTCAGCGCCCGGCGCAGCTCGAGGTCATCACCTTCATTGTCCATCAGGGCAGAAAGCGATTCCCGTGCATTCTGACTCATTCTTACACCCCCAAGTGTCAAGGCGCCCTGCCTTGCAACCTTAGATTCCCGACATTCCTTACACACCGCACCGGAATGTCGACAGCCCGTTTCGCCACTGCTGGTAGGGCAGCGATCAAAGCTTCAGACGCCATCGGCGCAAGACAGTTCAGCGCCAAGCGCACTCTGTGCACGAAAATGTCATTCCGCCACCGACTCGCGTGTCCTGGCCGTGGTCACCAGCGGCTGGATATGCTGGTCTACAGCTTCCCGCGCCCGGAAAATCCGCGAGCGCACCGTCCCCACCGGGCACTGCATGATGTTAGCGATATCCTCGTAGGAGAGGCCATCGAGCTCGCGCAGGGTAATCGCGGTACGCAGGTCATCGGGGAGATTCTCGATGGCCTCAAACACCGCGGCCTCGAGCTGATCGCGCGCCATCGCCGACTCGGGCGTCTCGATATCGGCCAGTCGCCCGCTATGATCGAGGATCTCGGCATCGACGATATCCAGGTCGCTGCCCGGCGGACGCCGGCCCCTCGACACCAGATGGTTCTTGGCCGTATTAATGGCAATGCGGTACATCCAGGTATAGAAGGCGCTTTCGGCACGAAACTTGCCCAGCGCCCGATAGGCCTTGATGAAGGCCTCCTGGGCCACGTCCTGCACTTCGGCATGATCCTGGACATAGCGCCCTATCAGTCCAATGATCTTGTGCTGATATTTCTTCACCAGCAGGTCGAACGCACGGGTATCGCCTTTTTGCGCTCGCTCGACGAGCTGCTGGTCGGTTTCCCGGCTGCCCATTCACACCCTCCCCGGCCGGGAGAGAAGGCAAGGTCTAATGGTGGGGTCCAACGTGGTAGTGAAATCTGGGTACATGCTTCAACCTGGCGCCTGTCGGCCGCTGTGAGTTGCTGGACGCATCGGTCCTGTCTGACCCCAAGTGTTCCTGTTTATTGCCCGCGCATCAAGCCGGTTGCCCGCTCCAGGCGCTGCGACACGCACGCCGGCTTATGGTTCCCGGCGATTGATATTTTCCACCTTGGCGGGTGTATAGTAGATCACCCCTTTGCCTTCCACGCATCACGACACAGGTAGCGAAATGTCAGATCAGCAGGTCAGCAACCTCAACGTTCTGTCCCAGGACGTCCTGATCACTCCCGAAGCCCTGAAGAACGAGATTCCTCTGACCGCGGTCGCCGAGAAAACGGTGATCGAGGGCCGCCGGACGATCCAGAACATACTCGATGGCAGCGACCCGCGCCTGCTGGTCGTGGTGGGCCCTGCTCGATTCACGACGTCGACGCCGCGCTCGACTACGCGCAGCGCCTGCGCCGGCTGGCTGACGAGGTGAAGGACAGCCTGTTCATCGTGATGCGCGTCTACTTCGAGAAGCCCTGCACCACGGTGGGCTGGAAGGGGCTGATCAACGACCCCCATCTCAACGGCTCCTTCGAGATCGAGGAAGGCCTGCATATCGCCCGCAAGCTGCTGGTGGAGCTTTCCGAACTCGGCCTGCCGCTGGCCACCGAAGCGCTCGATCCCATCTCACCGCAGTACCTGCAGGACTGTATCAGCTGGTCGGCCATCGGGGCGCGCACCACCGAATCCCAGACCCACCGCGAGATGTCCTCCGGCCTCTCAAGCCCGGTCGGCTTCAAGAACGGCACCGACGGCAGCCTCGACGTGGCGATCAACGCCCTGCAGTCGGTCTCGCACCCGCACAATTTCCTCGGCATCAACCAGAGCGGCCAGGTGGCGATCATCCGCACCCGCGGCAACGCCTACGCCCACGTGGTGCTGCGCGGCGGCAACGGCAAGCCCAACTATGACAGCGTGAGCGTGGCGCTGGCCGAGCAGGAGCTCAACAAGGCCGGCATCCAGCCCAACATCATGATCGACTGCTCCCACGCCAACTCCAACAAGGACCCGGCCCTGCAGCCGCTGGTGATGGACAACGTCACCAACCAGATCCTCGAAGGCAACCGCTCGATCATGGGCCTGATGGTGGAATCCCACATCGGCTGGGGCAGTCAGAAGATCCTCGACGACCACAGCCAGATGCAGTACGGCGTTTCGGTGACCGACGCCTGCATCGACTGGCCGACCACCGAGGAAACCCTGACCCGCATGGCGCAGAAGCTCACCCCGATGCTGGCCGCTCGCCGCCAGGACTGAAGCCGGTCGCGGGTTCGCACCAGAGAAAAAGGCCCGCTAGCGGGCCTTTTTCGTTTTCATCGCCTATATTCGCACCCTAGCGCTGGCTGAGGTGCGGCTTCTCACGCTGCGGCCGCCCTTCGCTCAGCCGTCGATCTCTCTTCTGAACGGCGGCAGCGCATCGAGCAGCGCCTGGCCGTAGCGCCGCGTGAGCACGCGTCGGTCGAGCAGCGTGATGCGCCCCTGGTCGGCCTCCTTGCGAATCAATCGTCCACAGGCCTGCACCAGCTTGATCGAGGCATCGGGCACGCTGATGCGCATGAAGGGATTGCCGCCCCGGCTCTCGATCCATTCGGCCAGGGTGGCGCCGACCGGGTCGTCGGGCACGGCGAACGGCAGCCGCGTGATCACCACATGGGTGAGATAGTCGCCGGGCAGATCGATGCCCTCGGCGAAGCTCGCCAGGCCGAAGATCACGCTGCCCTCGCCGCCATCCACCCGTGCCCGATGGCGCTCGATGAGCTCGCGCTTGGGCAAGCGGTCCTGAGCCAGCACCCGCTCGCGCCACGTCGCCGGCAGCGCCTTTTCCACCGCGCGCAGCTGCGCTCGCGACGAGAACAGCATCAGCACGGCCTCCTTGTCGTCCAGTCCGCTGACGAAATCGATGATGGCCCGCTCGTGGGCATCGCGGTCACCGGGATCCACGGCCTGGCGCGGCACGCTGAGCACCGCACGGGAGTAATCGAAGGGGCTCGGCAGGCGCTGGTAGCGGTAGCGATTGGCCAGCCCGGCACGCTCCTGCAGGCGCTCGAAGCGACCCAGCGCGGTCAGCGTGGCCGAGGTCACCACCGCACCGAAGCAGCTGCCCCACAGGCTCTTGGCCAAAGTCGGCGCCGCCGACACGGGGCTTGCCGAGAACACCAGCTCGGGTTCGCTACCGAAACGCTCCAGCGTCAGCCAGCGCGCTTTCGGCGCCTCCCCTTCCATGTCGGTTTCGGCATACGCCTCCCACAGCCCGTGGGCCTCCAGCGCGCGGCCGTGCAACAACGCCAGCAGCGGCAGCCACGCCTCGGCCTGCTCGCGGGGAAGGCCGGTATGCTTGTCGGGGTCGAGGCTCTCACGCAGGATGTCGCTCATGGTTTCCAGCGTGCGTGAGAGTTCGGCGAAGCCCACCAGCAGGCTACCGGCATGCTCGCGCAGGGCCTCGGGAACGCGCCCCATCTCGAAGCGAAACTGGTGAGTCTCCTCGTCTTCCGCGAGCCCGTGCTGCCGTCCGGCCAGCTGATGGCCCAGGGAGTAGGCCTCGCCCAGACGCGGCTCCAGCGCGGCGATGGTTTCCGGCAGGCCGGCCAGCAGCCGCGCCAGGGTCGGCTGTATCGCCAGCGCCTGGTTGAGTTCGGTCAGGGATTTCTTCAGGTTGCCCAGCCAGCGCAGCGCGCCGTTGACGCCCACGCGGTGGGCGAAGTGGTTCAACGCCTTGTCCGGCAGATGGTGGCCTTCGTCGAAGACGTAGATGCAGTCGCTGGGGGCGGCAGCACCACGCCGCCGCCCAGCGACAGGTCGGCCAGCACCAGATCGTGGTTGGCGACGATGATGTCGGCACTCTCGAGGTCGCGGCGGGCACGGAAGAAGGCGCAGGCGGCAAAATGACCGCAGCGGCGATTGGTGCACTGGCGATGGTCGATGGTCAGCCGCCGCCAGTCGCCGTCGTCGATGGCCACCGGCCAGCTCTCGCGATCCCCTTCCCAGCGACCGCTACCGTAGGCCTCGGCCATCTCCTGCACCAGCGCCTGGAAGTGATCGCCGGCGCCCTGGGCCAGACTCTGCTCGAACAGCGACAGGGTGGGGTTGTCCTCGACGCCGTCGAGGGCCTGCTCCAGGCGGGTCAGGCAGAGGTAGCGACCGCGCCCCTTGGCCAGGGCGTAGTCGAAGTCGATGCCGCTGTAGGCCTTGAGGGTGGGCAGGTCCTGCAGCAGCACCTGCTCCTGCAGGGCGATGGTGGCGGTGGCCACCACCAGGCGCTTGCCCTTGGCCTTGGCCACCGGCAGTGCCGCCAGCAGGTAGGCCAGGGTCTTGCCGGTACCGGTACCCGCCTCGAGCACGCAGACGTGCTCGTCGGAGAGCCGCCGGCCGGCGTCGTCGGCCTCGATGCCGCCCAGCGTACGGGCGATCTCGGCGATCATCAGCCGCTGGCCGTAGCGTGGCGTCAGCCCCTGGGCCTCCAGCACGCGACGGTAGGCGGCCTGTATCTCACCCTTGAGGGCGTCATCCAGCATGGCCGCTCCCTCTCGAGGCCGAAGGGACTTGCCCGGCATGTGCGAGGCCGGGGACAGGTCGAAGAGGAGGTCTTTTGCCATGGATGGCAAAAGTAGCGCCCAGGGATGGGTTCACAGCGCCTCCTCGAAGACCTTGTCGACGGCCTCCCCGCCACGGTGATACAGGCAGGCACATCAGCGCTCAACTCAGCGTAACGAAATAGCTTAAAGCAGCCCCTCGGGCGGGTGCTCGCAGGGCAGCTTGTCCTGGATGTAGCGCTCGATTTCCGGCAGCGAGAAGGCGTCCTCCTCGCCGACGAAGCTGATCGACACCCCGGTGGCCCCGGCACGGCCGGTACGGCCGATGCGGTGGACGTAATCCTCCGGGTCTTCCGGCAGGGTGTAGTTGATCACGTGGCTGACATCCTCGATGTGGATGCCGCGACCGGCCACGTCGGTGGCGACCAGCACCTGCACCTCGCCCTCGCGGAAGCGCTCCAGGGTCTTGATGCGCTGATTCTGCGGCACGTCGCCGGAGAGCATGGCCACGTTGATATCGGCCTTCTTCAGCAGACCTTCGAGCTTGCGCACCAGGTCGCGGCGGTTGCCGAACACCATCACCCGGTCGAAGCTCTCCTGCTTCAACAAGTTGACCAGCAGCTTCGCCTTGTCGTCGTCGCTGACCATGTAGACGCGCTGATCGATGTTGGCCTTGTTGTCGACCGTCACCTCGATCTCGACGTGCGTCGGCTGGTGCGTCCACTGACTGGCCAGGTTGAGGATGTCGTGCGAGAAGGTGGCCGAGAATAGAAAGGTCTGGCGCTCCTCCTTCTTCGGCGTGTGGCGAATGATGCGCTTGACGTCGGGGATGAAGCCCATCGACAGCATGCGATCGGCCTCATCGAGCACCAGGATTTCGACCTGGGTGAGATCGACGTCGCGCTTCTCGTGGAAGTCGAGCAGCCGTCCGGGAGTGGCCACCAGAATGTCGAGCTTCTTGCCCAGGTGCTCGCGCTGCTTCTGATAGTCCATGCCGCCGACCACGCTGGCCACGTTGAGGTCGGTGAAGCGCGCCAATGCCTTGGCGTCCTTCTCGATCTGCAGCGCCAGCTCGCGGGTCGGCGCCACGATCAGCGCACGCGGCGCACCGGGCTTCTGGCCGTCCGGCGCCTCTTCCTCGAGGAAGTAGGCCAGAATCGAGATCAAAAAGGCGGCGGTCTTGCCGGTGCCGGTCTGGGCCTTGCCGACCACGTCGCCGCCCAGCAGCGTGTGGGTCAGCGCCTCGGCCTGGATCGGCGTGCAGTACTCGAAGCCCAGGGCATGGATGGCGCGCATCAGCGGCAGGGGCAGATCAAAGTCGTGAAAGCGCCACTTGCCCGCCACGGCAGGGACCTGGAACTGGCGCAGATCCCAGTTCGATTGGCTGCGACGCGGCTTGCGACGACGACGCTTGGGCTTGCGGTTCTCGGCCGGGGCTGTGGTCTGTTCCGACTCGCTCATAGGCTGTGTGTCTTGTCCGTAGCAATGGGTGAAAGCTCATACAGCCGCCTAGTGTACCAGCCTATGGCGATGAGGGCGCGCCTCTTGCATCGGACTGGTAGAATGGTACCCCGATGACGACAAACGCCACCCATGGAGCCAGGCCCGATGACACGTCGCAAGAAAACTCGTTCGCTGGCCGACAAGGTGACCATCCGCACCGGCAAGCGCAAGGACTACAAGAAGTGGCGCCACGAGAATCCCGACCAGGTGACCTCGTCGCAGCGCTTCAGCCAGAAGAAGCGCCAGCAGCGCAAGCTGCAGGCGGCACGCAAGCAGGCGCGCCAGGAGCAGGCCGCCAGCATTGCCATCCACCCCGAGCGCAGCGCAGAGCCGCCGCCGGAGCCCAGCGAATGATTCGCCTGGTCTCGTTCAACATCAATGGCTTGCGCGCGCGACTGCATCAGCTCGAGGCGCTGGTCGCCAGCCATCGTCCGCTGGTAATCGGCCTGCAGGAAACCAAGGTACACGACGATGAATTCCCCGCGAGGCGGTGGAAGCGCTGGGCTACCACGTTCATTACCACGGCCAGAAGGGCCACTACGGCGTCGCCCTGCTGTGCCACCGCGAGCTGTGCCCCGAAGGCCCGGAAGAGGTTTTCTTCGGCCTACCCGGCGACGGCGAGACATCCCAGCGACGGCTCATCGGCGCCCGGCTGCGCACCGCCGACGGCGAGGCGCTGACGGTATGGAACGGCTACTTTCCCCAGGGCGAGAATGTCGAACACCCCACCAAGTTTCCTGACAAGCAAGCGTTCTACGCCGGGCTGACCGAGATGCTGCGCGAGCGCCATCGGCCGGACGAGCGGCTGGTGGTAATGGGCGATTTCAACATCTCGCCGGAAGACATCGACATCGGGATCGGCGAGGCCAACCGCAAGCGCTGGCTGCGCGAAGGCAAGACCAGCTTCCAGCCCATCGAACGGGAGTGGCTCGGCACGCTCAAGGCGTGGGGACTCAGCGACAGCTATCGGGTGCGCCACCCGAGCGTTGACGACCGCTTCAGCTGGTTCGACTACCGTTCGCGCGCCTTCGAGCGCGACCCCAGGCGCGGCCTGCGCATCGACTACCTGCTGGTCACACAGCCGCTGGCCGAACGCGTGCACGACGCCGGCATCGACTACGAGCTGCGCGGCATGGAGCGTCCATCGGATCACGCCCCGGTGTGGACCGACTTCGCGCTCTGATTCCCCCGGCTGACGACCCGCCCTTGCCCAGGCCTGACCGGGGCTGATCTGTCAGCCGGCCGAGAGCCAGCGCTCCGGCACCTCACTGCCCTTGACCTGGGCCTGCTGCATCGCCTGGCGCGCCAGCTCCGGCCGCCCCCAGGCATGGGCCAGCAGTCCCAGCCGACGCCAGTCGTCGCCTTCGCCGCTGCGCAGCGCCACTTCGCGCCAGGCTTGCAGTGCCCGCTCACGGTCGCGCGCCGCTTCCCAGGCCCGGGCCAGCAGGCGTCGATGTTCCAGGCTATCCGGCAAGGCCGCCTCGGCCAGGGCCGCGTCGAGATACTCGGCGGCACGCGCCGGCGTGCCCGCGGCGAGATGCAGCTCGATGCGCTGGCGAAGATCCTCTTCCCCGCTCAACGCACCGAGGTGCCAGCCGGCCTCCCAGGTCGCCGCAGCCCGCTGGGCATCGCCCAGCCCGTGGGCCAGTGCCGCCGCCCGCCGCCAGGCCTCGGGCGAAGCCTCGGCGTTCAGTACGGCCTCCAGCTGCTCCAATGCGTCTTCGCCGCGCCCGGCACGCTGGAAGACGGTAGCGGCCAGGGCCTGGCGACGCACGAGTGGAGCCGGATCAGCGGCCAAGGCACGCTCGACCCACGCCGCCGCCTCGTCCCAGCGTTGTAGCTCCGCCAGAGCACGCGCCAGGCGCCAGCGGTCATCGCTGCTGCCAGCGTGGCGTTCGTGCCAGTCGAGCCACAGCGCCACCGCCTCTTCGGTCTGCCCCGAGGCCAAGCGCAAACGTGCCTCCTCGCGCAGCCAGCGGTCGCGCTCAGAGAGCGGTGCCTCCTGCACCCGCCGCGCCTGGCGCAGCTGATCGGCAGCGGATTCGCTGCGCCCTGCCCCGGCTTCCGCCCCCGCCGCCAGCTGGCGATACAGCGCAGCGGCCCAGCGGTCGGCGGTGTTGCCACCCTCCAGGCGCTGCGCCTGCGTGCGTGCACGCTCGGCCACGCTGTCATGCGCGCCCTGCTGCAGCTGCCGCTGGAGCTGCTCCAGATCGGCGATGATATCGCCTGGGAGTGCCGGCGCATCGGCTTGCGCCGCGGCGGCCAGCAGCAGACCGATACAGGCGATCAGGCGAATCGCGGCTCGCATCATCATGGCCTTACCTCAGCTGGAACTCGAGACGTTGTCGCGCCCGGCGCACACCGCTGGCCGGCTCGAACTGCCAGCGCGCTACGGCCTGCTCGGCGGCCGAATCGAACACATCGCGCGGCTGCGCGGCGATCACCCGGATCGACGAAGCGTCGACGCTACCATCGGGCCGAATCAGGAACTGCAGCTCGACATGCCCTTCCAGGCCGCGCCGCTGAGCGCGCGAGGGATAGGTCGGCGGCACACGGTTGGTCGGCGTCAGCTCTCCCACGTCGACCGGCCCCGACTCGGCAGGCGCCGCCTGCTCGGTAACCGGCCCCTCCTGCGCAGCGCTGGGCGCTGGGGCCGGCTGTGGCGCAGGCGCTGGCTCGGGGGCCGGCTGTGGCGCCGGCTCGGGCTGGGGTTGCGGTTCCGGCCTCGGCTCAGGCGGCGGTTCGGGCTTCGCCTCGGCAAGCTCGGGTAGCGTGGCGTCGAGCTCTACCGGCTCCATCGGCTCCGGCGGCAGCTCCGGCTCCGGCATGGCGATCGTACTCTCCAGCGGCGGCAGCGGCTCCGGCTGCGGAGGTGGAGTGGCCTCTACTTGCGGGGGCGGTGGCTCGGCACTGGGCTCGATCGTCTCCTCCTGCACCGGCTCCGGCGCCTCGACCATGCTCATGGTCATGCTGGCATCGAGCACATCGAACTCTTCTTCCGGTGGCGACACCAGCAGCGCCAGTAGCCAGAACAGCAGCAGCGCCAGGGCCACCCCGCCAAGCGAAGAGAGCGGTATGCGCGTCACGACCGACTCCGGCTGGCGGCGACGGCCACCTGCTCCACGCCGGCCTCGCGAATGCGGTCCATCACCTCGATCAACAAACCGGTGGTGGAGTCGCGGTCGGCCTGGATCACCACCGAGCCCTCTTCGCTTACCAGCCCGGCCACCTCGTTACCCACACGGTGCAGATCCACCGCTCGGCCATCGACCCATACCGCCCCTTCGGGCGTGATGGCGACCATCACCTGGGCATCGGGCCGCGGCGTGGCGGCGCTCGACTCCGGCCGTTCGATCTCCACCCCGCTCTCCTTGATGAAACTGGTGGTGACGATGAAAAAGATCAGCATGATGAAGACGACGTCCAGCATCGGGGTCAGGTTGACCTCACTGGCCTCGCCGTCGTCGGCGCCAACTCGGCGTCTACGCATCGGACTCCTCCACGGCGCGGGCCAGACGGTCGTGCAGCCGCTGGTCCTCGCGTCGAATGATCTGCTCGAGGCGGCTGGTGAACAGCAGCCCCACCACCGCCACCGCCATCCCGGTCAAAGTCGGCAGGGTGGCGCGGGCCACGCCATCGGCCATGGCGCGGGCCTGACTGGTATCGGTCATCGCCAGGCTGTCGAACACGGCGATCATGCCGGTCACGGTGCCCAGCAGACCCAGCAGCGGGCACAGCGCCACCAGCAGCTTGAGCCACGGCAGCGGACGACGCAGCCGCCCGATCAGCTCGCGCGCCCAGACCTCGCGCAGGGTCAGCGCGCTCCAGCTCAGGTGATCCTGGCGCGCCGCCCAACGTGCGATAAGGGCGCGTCTGGCCCGGCGGTAGGTGAGGCGGAAATACCACACCCGCTCCAGGGCCAGGCTGAACAGCACCATCGCCACCATCGCGATCACCACCAGTACCGTGCCTCCGGCCTCGATCAAACGCTGGAGCGGTTCAAGCCCCCTGTCTCAAGCCAAGGCGGCATCGCGGCGTGCGCTCCCAGTGACACCATCGGGACCGTGCGGGCGCTGTTCGAGCTGCTCGGCCAGGGCGGCGCTGGCCTGCCCTTCCACCTGCCCGGCCAGGTGACGGCTGCGGCCGGCCAGGGCGGTATGCACGAACAACAGCGGCACGGCGGTGACCAGGCCCAGCACGGTGGTCACCAGCGCCTGGCTGATGCCGCCTGCCATCAGCTGCGGGTCGCCGGTGCCAAACACGGTGATCGCCTGAAAGGTGACGATCATGCCGGTAACGGTGCCCAGCAGCCCCAGCAGCGGCGCCACGGCGGCCAGCAGCTTGACCAGCGGCTGGCCGCGCTCCAGGCGCGGCAGCTCGGCCAGCACCGCTTCGTCGAGGCGCGCCTCGAGCGCCTCCGGCACGGGATCGTCGCGCAGTGCGCGAAAGCGCAGCAGCACACGCCCGAGCGGATTGTCCTCGCGCAGCGTGGTGAGGTCGCGCAGCTGGCGGCGCATGGCCAGCGTCACTTTCAGCAGGTAAGCGTACTGCAGCAGGCCGACCAGCAGGCCGACGGCTCCCAGCCCCACCACCACGTAGCCGACCGCCCCGCCCTGGTGGAAGCGTTCGACCAGACTCGGCCGCTGGGCCAGCGCCGCCATGACCTGGCCACGAGTTGGATCGAAGGTCAGCGAGCGCGACTCACCGGCATGAAAGGCCGCCAGGCTGGCGGCCACTTCCCGCGGGGTGCGCTCGACTACCGACAGGGCCTGGTGGTCGGCACCGCGGCGCAACAGCTCGCCTGCAGTGAAGGCAGTGAAATCGCCAAGGCGGATCACCTCCCGCGGCGCAATCTCGCCGCTGGCCGCGGCCACCGGCGCCTCGAAGCGAACCACCCGGGCGGTATCGGCGGTCAGCGCCACCAGGCGGTCGGCGAACTCCTCGAGATGGGCGAGCTCGAGCACCTCGGCATCGTCGAGCCGCGACGGCAGCCCCGGGCTCGGCACGACCAGCCAGCTATCGGCGAGACTGTCACGCAGTTCGCCGCTGTGACGGGCCAGCGACGCCAACACGGCCTCAAGATCGTCACCCTGCTCCTGCCGGCGCGCCTCCAGTTCGGCCTGGCGCTCGCTCAGCGCCTGGGCCTGAGCCTTGAGCGCTTCGTTACGCGCTTCGGCCTGCGCATGGGCGGCTTGCGCCGCTTCCAGCGCCGCCTCCAGGGCATCGCGGTCCTCGAGCAGTGCGATCAGGCGTGCCTGGTCGCGCGCCTCAGCAGCCTCGCGCTCGGCGCGCAGGCTGGTCAACGGCTCCGCTTGCACCTGGCACAGGACAGAAAGGCTCAGCAGCACGCCGACAAGCAGAGCCGCAAGAAAACGTGGCCGGCTCATGCGTCCTCCTCCGTGGCTCGTTCCAGCGGCTGGGATATGGGCAGCGTCAGCAGCTCAGGGGCGCGCCGGTCACGGGCAATTCGCAGGCCGTTGCGCACCTCGCGGCGCTGCGCCTCGTCGAGCGGCGCCCAACTACCGGCCTCGGCCTGCCAGACGCGCCCGGCACGGCCGTCCGGCGTCAGGTAGTAGAAGCCCACGCGACCCAGCCGCAGGTAGTCGACCTCGCGGCGCGACTCCCTTCGCCGAGGTAGCCGCGCCAGGCATCGACCTCACGCCCATAGGCAAGCTCGGCCCGCCATGCCGAGACGGCCCGCTCCCAGCGCTCGGCAGTGGAGAGCTCCTCGCCGAAGCGCAGACTGGCGACCCGGGCCCGCCGCTCTTCATGCAGGAAGGGCATGTCGTTCTCGACCCAGCGCTCCAGGCGTTCGACCAGGCGCTCCTGCAGCACCGGCAGTGCTTCGCGGGTTTCCTCCAAGGTATCGAGCGCGGCCTCGCGACGGTCGAGCGCTTCGGCCTGCTGGGCAAGGCGCGAGGCAAGCTCGGCATTCTCGCGCGACAGCCGGGTTTCTGCGCGCTCCAGTTCGCGCAGCGACTCAAGCATGGCGCGCGCCTCGTCATCGGCGGCGTCGATGCGTGCCTGCAGCTCGGCCTGGGTGCGCTGCGCCTCCTCGCCTCCTGCTGCAAGGCGGGATCGGCGAAGGCCAACGCAGGCAGAAGGAACCAGAGGATGCCGGCTCGTAGGCAGAAATGGCGAAACGATGTCACGGAAAGCTCCCGGGAACGGCGATGAACAGGCAATTCCACTGCCTTTGATAGGGTCACGATATTGCCACGAATGATAATCCTTATCAATGAAGCGCGCGCCCCGGCCGATGACGCAGATCAATGCTCCGCGATGGACGACGCGGCACCATTGTGCCCATGCTCGTTCATTTTCCTACCACGCCACAGAGCGGCAAGTTGACGCAGCCGGAGGTGCCTCAGGCTGCCCCGTCGCCCGCGAACGATCGACCTTCGTTCATGACGCCCCAAAAAACGCACCGGCGTAAAAACGCCGCCGCAGCCCAAGGGCTGCGGCGGCGTTGACGGGAAAGCCTGGAAAGGTCAGGAAACGGCCTGCTGATAGCGGCGCTCCACCTCCTCCCAGTTGACCACGTTGAAAAAGGCCGAGACGTAGTCGGGGCGCTTGTTCTGGTATTTCAGGTAGTAGGCGTGCTCCCACACATCCAGACCCAGCACCGGGGTGTTGCCGTGCATGTGCGGGCTGTCCTGGTTGAGGGTGTTCTCGACGACCAGCTTCTTCTCCGGCGTCACGCTGAGCCAGGCCCAGCCGCTACCGAAGCGCCCCAGCGCCGCCTTGGTGAAGGCGTCCTTGAAGGCGTCGAAGCCGCCCAGCTCGCTGTCGATGGCCTGGGCCACCTTACCCTGGGGCTGGCCGCCGCCGTTGGGCGACATCATCTGCCAGAATTTGGCATGGTTGGAGTGGCCCCCACCGTTGTTGATGACCTCCTGCCGCTTCTCTTGCGGCACCCGGTCGATGCTGGCCATCAGTTCGTCCACCGGCAGCTCCTCAAGGCCGGTCCCTTCCAGCGCGGCGTTCAGCTTGTCCACGTAGGTCTTGTGATGGCGCGAGTGGTGGATCTCCATCGTCATCGCATCGATGTGCGGCTCAAGCGCATCATAGGCGTACGGTAGCTCGGGCAATTGGTGCGGCATGTTGGCTCCTCCTTGGCGTCAATGAAAGGCGGGGACGCACACGGCCCCTCGCTGCATTCATCCAGCATGGCAAATACCCGCGATTCACGCTAATAGCGTCGCCCAAGTCTTGTCATAGCCGCTCGCCATCGAGTTTCCAAAGCCTGGGAGCGCAGAAACAAGCAAGCCGGCGCGGTGGCCGGCTTGCTTGTCTTGCCTGCTGCGTCTTATAGCTTGCTCTCGAGCTCCGGGAGGAGCTGGAACAGGTCGCCGACGAGGCCGTAGTCGGCCACCTGGAAGATCGGCGCCTCTTCGTCCTTGTTGATCGCCACGATCACCTTGGAGTCCTTCATGCCGGCCAGGTGCTGGATGGCACCGGAAATACCCACGGCGATGTAGAGCTCCGGGGCGACGATCTTGCCGGTCTGGCCTACCTGCATGTCGTTGGGCACGAAGCCGGCGTCCACCGCGGCGCGCGAGGCGCCAATGGCCGCGCCCAGCTTGTCGGCAATGCCGTCGAGCAGCTTGAAGTTCTCGCCGCTGCCCATGCCGCGCCCGCCGGAAATGACCACGCGCGCACCGGCCAGCTCGGGACGGTCGCTCTGGGCCAGCTCCTGCTTGACGAAGGTAGATTGGCCGTTGTCGACCACCACCTCGACGTTCTCGACGCTGGCGCTACCGCCGGCGCCAACGGCATCGAAGCCGGTGCTGCGCACGGTGATGACCTTGAGACTGTCGGCACTCTTCACCGTGGCGATGGCGTTGCCGGCGTAGATCGGGCGCTTGAAGGTGTCAGCGTCGACCACTTCGACGATCTCGGAGATCTGGCTGACGTCCTTCAGCGCGGCAACACGCGGCAGCACGTTCTTGCCGGTGGTGGAGGCGGCGGCCAGCAGGTGGCTGTAGTCGCCGGCGAGCTCGACCAGCAGCGCGCCCAGGGGCTCGGCCAGTTGGTGGGCGTAGACGGCGTTGTCGGCCACGCGGACCTTGGCCACGCCGTCGAGCTTGGCGGCGGCTTCAGCCACGGCGCCGACATTTTCACCGGCGACCAGGATATCGATGTCGCCGCCAATCGCTTGGGCGGCCGCCACGACGTGGGCGGTGGCACCAGCGAGCTGACCGTCGTGATGTTCGGCGAGTACCAGGATGCTCATGGATTCCACTCCTTTCCAAGCGCTGCTTTTCCAAGCGCTGTCTTCAAAGAACCGTTGCCAGCGAACTGCGTCACAGCACCTTGGCTTCGTTCTTCAGTTTGTCCACGAGCTCGTCCACCGAGCCCACCTTGATACCGCCCTTGCGCTCGGCGGGAGATTCGACCTTCACCAGCGTAAGGCTGCTCTTCACCTCGACGCCGAAATCGGCCGGGGTCTTGACGTCCAGCGGCTTCTTCTTGGCCTTCATGATGTCAGGCAGCTTGGCGTAGCGCGGCTCGTTCAAGCGCAGGTCGGTGGTGACGATGGCCGGCAGGCTCAGTTCGACGGTCTGCAGGCCGCCATCGACTTCGCGGGTCACCTGCACCTTGTCACCCTCGACCACGACTTCCGAGGCGAAGGTGCCCTGGGGCAGCCCGGCCAGCGCAGCCAGCATCTGGCCGGTCTGGTTGTTGTCGGTGTCGATGGCCTGCTTGCCCAGGATAATCAGCTGCGGCTGCTCCGCCTCTACCACCTTGGCCAGCAGCTTAGCGGCGGCCAGCGACTCGACGCGCTCGTCGGTCTCGACATGAATCGCCCGGTCGGCGCCCAGCGCCAGCGCGGTGCGCAGCTGCTCCTGAGCAGCCTTGGGGCCAATGGTCACGGCGACGACCTCGCTGGCCACGCCCTTCTCCTTCAGGCGCACCGCTTCTTCCACGGCGATCTCGCAGAAGGGGTTCATGGCCATCTTGACGTTGGTGAGGTCGACGTCGGTGTGATCCGCCTTGACGCGAATCTTGACGTTGTAGTCGATGACGCGTTTGACCGCGACGAGTACTTTCATGGTGTCCTCGCTTGGTTCGCTGGGTGAACCGTTGGGTTGGGGATTCGCTGACGCCCGGCTTGTGCAGGAAAAGGGCGGCGACTCCTTAGAACCGGGTGGTCTTCCTTTATGTGTTTCATGCAAGCGTTTGATAGGCGCCACACCCAAAAACCTTGCCAATGTGCCACAGCCCTGCAGGTGGCAACAATCCCTTCGCAGGCGCAGCGCAGTCTGGTCGCACATTGCCATCGTAGGGGTATCCTGAGTCGTTTATTATGCCTATCATGGAGAATATCGAGAAGCAAACGACCGTTTTATTTTCTTTCGACGTTGGTGGAACAGGCCCGACGCCGAAGCCGAGGGAGGAGCAAGGGGATGTCTGAGCAAGTAGAACGCGATTCGATGGACTTTGACGTGGTGATCGTCGGCGCCGGCCCTTCCGGGCTATCGGCCGCCTGCCGCCTGATGCAGCAGGCCAATGAGGCCGGCCAGGAACTGACGGTATGCGTGGTCGAGAAGGGTTCCGAGGTGGGCGCCCATATCCTTTCGGGCGCCGTCTTCGAGCCACGTGCGCTGCAGGAGCTGTTCCCCGACTGGGAAGAGCGCGGCGCCCCGTTGAACACCCCCGCCACTCGCGATGAAGTCTATCTGCTCAAGGACGCCGACAAGGCCCAAAAGCTGCCCAACGGCCTGGTACCGAAGAGCATGCACAATACCGGGGGCGACCTGACCCGCTACGTGATCAGCGCCGGCAACCTATGCCGCTGGCTGGCCGAGCAGGCCGAGGCGCTGGGCGTCGAGGTGTTCCCCGGCTTTGCCGCACAGGAAGTGCTCCACGACGAGGACGGCACCGTACGTGGCATTCTCATTGGCGACATGGGTGTCGGTACCGACGGCCAGCCCAAGGACAGCTATACCCCGGGCATGGAACTGCGCGCCAAGTACACGCTGTTCGCCGAAGGCGCCCGCGGCCACCTGGGCAAGGGGCTGATCTCGCGCTTCAAGCTCAACGCCGGCAAGGACCCCCAGCATTACGGCATCGGGATCAAGGAGCTGTGGGACATCCCGGCCGAACAGCACGAGCCGGGACTGGTCCTGCATGGCTCCGGCTGGCCGCTCGACAAGTCCACCCACGGCGGCTGGTTCCTTTACCACGCCGAGAACCAGCAGGTGGTGGTCGGCCTGATCATCGACCTCGCCTACCAGAATCCTTGGCTCTCGCCGTTCGACGAATTCCAGCGCATGAAGCACCACCCGGTGCTGGCTAAGCACCTCCAGGGCGGCAAGCGCGTGGCCTACGGCGCTCGCGCCATCACCAAAGGCGGCCTGAACTGCCTGCCGAAGATGACCTTCCCCGGCGGCCTGCTGATCGGCTGCGATGCCGGCACGCTGAACTTCTCCAAGATCAAGGGCCTGCACACGGCTATGAAGTCCGGCATGGTGGCGGCGGAAACCGTGTTCGAGGCGCTCACCGCCGGCGACGAAGGCGGCCAGGAGCTCACCGCGTTCAGCGCCAAATGGGAGCAGAGCTGGGCCTACGCCGAGCTGAAGGAGAGCGCCAGCTTCGGCCCGGCCATCCACAAGTACGGCACCGTGGGTGGTGGCGCCTACAACTTCATCAACCAGCTGCTGGGCGGCAAGCTGCCCAACGTGCACGACACCACGCCGGACCATGCCGCACTCAAGCCGGCCAGCGAGTTCGAGAAGATCGTCTACCCCAAGCCCGACGGCAAGCTGTCCTTCGATAAGCTCTCTTCGGTGTTCCTGTCGAATACCAACCATGAAGAGGACCAGCCCAGCCACCTGCAGCTGCTGGACCCGGCTGTGCCGATCCGCGACAACCTGCCAACCTACGCCGAACCGGCGCAGCGTTACTGCCCGGCCGGGGTCTACGAGGTGGTGGAGGACGACGCCGGCCAGCCACGCTTCCAGATCAACTTCCAGAACTGCGTGCACTGCAAGACCTGCGACATCAAGGACCCGGCGCAGAACATTCGCTGGGTGGCGCCGGAAGGCGGCGGCGGCCCGAACTATCCCAACATGTAATGCCCGGGCTCGCTTCCGCGGTGAAGCGGCTCGGACCCGACAAGGGCATGCCTCGCGGCATGCCCTTTTTGCCTCCCCTCGCCTTGCCCTTTCCCTTTTGTCCTAGGCTGCTCTCTCTTGCCTCGCCCTTGGCCACCGCTGTCGGTACAGTCGGGCGAACAGCGTCCAGTGAGCCACGCACGCAGCGATACGCTGCCGAAGCTCAGGCCAGCGCCTGCACCAGCGCCGTTACCACATGCCGCTGCTGCTCGGCCTCCAGGTAGGGGTGCATCGGCAGGCTGAGAATCTCCTGGCATACCGCCTCGGTCACCGGCAGGCGGCAGCCGGGGTCTGCCACGGCCGGTTGGTGATTGAGCGGCAGCGGGTAGTGTACGGCCGTCGGCACCCCGGCTTCAGTGAGCCGCGCCTGCACCTGGTCGCGGTTCGCCACCCGCAGACTGTATTGGGCATAGACGCTGGTGTTGCCAGGCGCCAGGCGGGGGTAGTGGCGATGCCGGCCTCACCCAGCAGACGATCATAGCGCTCGGCAACGGCCTGACGGCGCGCCACCTCGTCGTCGAAGATCTCCAGCTTGGCCAGCAGCACCGCGGCCTGCAGGGTATCCAGCCGGCTGTTCATGCCGAGCCGGGTATGGTGGTAGCGCCGCGCCTCTCCATGGCGCGCCACGAGGCGAATGCCGGCGGCCAGGTCGTCATCGTCGGTGAACAGCGCCCCGCCGTCTCCGTAGGCGCCCAGTGGCTTGCTCGGAAAGAAGCTGGTGCAGGCCACGCGGCTGAGCCCGCAGGAGCGCCGCCCGTGGCGCGTGGCGCCGAAGCTCTGGGCGGCATCCTCCACCACCGCCAGGCCATGGCGGTGGGCCACCGCCTCGATGGCCTCCATGTCGGCACACTGGCCGAACATCGACACCGGCATGATCGCCCGCGTGCGCGGGTCACCGCCGCCTCGAGCTGCTGCGGGTCGAGCAGGTAGGTGGCCGGATCGATATCCACGTAGACCGGCCGAGCACCGGCCAGCACGATGCTCTCGGCGCTGGCGATGAAGGTGAAACCGGGCACGATCACCTCGTCACCGGCGCCGATATCCAGCGCCATCAGCGCGATCTGCAGCGCATCGGTGCCGTTGGCGCAGCCGATGCAGTGCGCCACGCCGACATACTCGGCCAGGCGCTCCTCAAGCGCGGTCACTTCCGGGCCCAGCACGTAGCGCCCGTGTTCCAGCACGCTCTGGATGGCGGCATCCAGGCGTGGCTTGATCCGCGCCTGCTGCGCGGCAAGATCAATGAAATGCATGCGTAGGCTCCCCTTAGCGCTGACTGGCCGCGAGCGCGTCCTGCGCCGCCAGCACGGCGGCGAGCTGCGGATGCGCTTCATCTACGCGGGGGCTTCCGGGGTGGCCTGGCCAAGCGCGTACACCGTCTCGAGGCAGTGGCGCACGGTCTCGATGCCGAAGCCACGCCCGGCCAGGATCTCACGGTAGCTGACCGTATGCAGGTCGGTGAAGCCGCTGGAGAACTCGAACTCCTCGCCGTCGCAGGTGATGCTGCGGAAGGTCGAATGGTGGCCACGCAGCCGCGCGGGCAGGTCCTCGGCGTCGATGGATAGGAACCAGCGTACCCGCGCCTTCTCGTATTCAAGGAAGCCCGCGGCCTTACGCTCGTCGTGATGGTGCAGCTCCATGCGCTTCAGCTCGCCGAAGATCACGTGCAGCATGTCGAAGAAGTGAATGCCGATTTCGGACATGACCCCGAACGACTTACGCGAATCGCCCTTCCAACTGGCCAGGTACCAGGGGCCGCGGGCAGTGATGTAGGTCAGCTCGACTTCATACTGGCCGTCCCGCTGCTCGGCCAGCACCTTGTCACGCAGCTCATGGATGGCAGGATGATGGCGCAGCTGCATGATGCTGTAGACGCGCCGACCGGTGGCCTGTTCGACTTGGCGCAGCTCGTCGAGCTGGGCCGGCGTCGACACCAGCGGCTTCTCGCAGATCACGTCGCAGTCCAGATGCAGCCCCGCGGTGATATGGGCGCTGTGCAGATGGTTGGGCGAACACACCACCCAGTGGTCGATGGCCCGCTCGCCCTGGCGCTTCAGCCGCCAGGCATGTTCCAGGAAGTATTCGAACTCGGTGAAGAAAGAGCAGTTGGTAGAGATGGAGTCGATGATGCCGACCGAGTCGTTGATGTCATAGGCCGCCACCAGGTCGTTGCCGGTATCCTTGATCGCCTGCATGTGGCGCGGCGCGATGTACCCTGCCGCGCCAATCAGCGCAAAGTTCATGGTCTATCCTCCTTGAAGTCCGTGTTGTTATCAGCTTGCCAGCCGGTTGACGGTACCTGCCGGCCAAAGCTTGACAGGTCGGTCACCCTCTTGCCACCGGCCTAGCCGGAGCGGTGATCCATTCGCTCCAGGAGCCGGGGTAGAGCCGCGGAACGGGGCGACCGGCGATGGCGTAGGCCAGGAGATTGTGGCAAGCCGTCACACCCGAGCCGCAGTAGGCAACCACCTGGTCGGCCCGGGGCAGCTCGGCGTCGAGCCGTTGCGCCGGCTTGAATTTACCCTGCTTATCGAGGTTGGCGGCGCTCGGCCGACATACCGCACCCGGGATGCGGCCGGCCACCGGGTCGATGGGCTCGACCTCACCGCGAAAACGCTCCTCGCTGCGCGCATCGACCAGCAGCGCCCGCCCGGCAAGCACCTGGTCGGCGCCGATCCACGCCCCGGCGTTGAACGTCGGCTGCCAGCGGCCAGGCTCGGGAGGCTGCCACGCGGCCTGCACCAGCTCGCCGCCGGCCGCCAGCCAAGCCTGCAATCCGCCGTCCAGCACACGCACATCGGGATGCCCCGCCCAGATCGCCAGCATCCACCAGGCCCGCGCCGCGGCCAGCTGCCCGCCCAGGTCGTCGAGTACCACCACCGGCTCGCCGGGGAGACCCCGAGCCGCTGCAGCGTGGCGGTGAAGGCCTCGGGCGTCGGCAGCGGATGGCGCCCACCTGCGCCCGGAGGCCCCGCCAGGTCATGGTCGAGGCTGACCGGCAGGCTACCCGCCACATGCCCCGCTTCCCACATCTGGCGCCCGGCCTCGGGTTTTCCCAGCCGGGCCGGCAGTCCAGCACCCGCAAGGGTGCTGGCCCTGCAGGGCTTCGCTCAGCTCGTGCGCCGTGATCAGCAGGCTGTTCATGCTCGCTCTCCTTTGGCAAGGCCTGGGCGGGCGCGGCCGGCGTCGAGGCGCTCGATGGGCGCTCGCCCGGCCAGCAGCCGGCGCCGACCGGCCCGGGTGAAATTGACCTCGATGATGGGGTCGGCCGGGTCGCCCTCGACCTGCACGACTTCCCCTCGCCGAACACGGCATGACGCAGCCACTGCCCTGGCCGATAGCTTGCCGCGTCGACAGGCGCGGCCAGCGGCAGCCCCTCTGCCTGGCGCTGCGTCAGCGGCACCTGCCGCGACAATGCCTCGAGGTAGCGCGACATCAGCCGCGGAGAAGACACGGCCAGCGCCTCATTGCCGACATCGGCCCCGCGCAGGCGTGCGTCGAGTCGCAGGCAGTCCTGCCACGCCGTTTCGGCGATGAAGCGGCCGGGGCGATGCTCGCCCCCGTCGTGTAGGATGAGCAGCCGCTCTCGGGCCCGCGTGACGGCGACATAGAAGAGACGCCGCTCCTCCTCCAGCCGTTCGGGCGTCAGCGGGTTGTCCCGGCTGTAATGGGGAAAATCCTCTTCATTGACGCCGGCCATGGCCACCAGCGGCCACTCCAGCCCCTTGGCCCCGTGCACGGTGGTAATCAGCAGGCCCTCGGCGTGGTTCTCGACCGGCCGTTCGAGCAGCTCGATGAAGGCATCGATCGCCTGCGCCTCGCCGGCCTGTTCAATCAGCACATCCAGCAGGCGCACGTCCTGTTCGCCCTTTTCCGGCGCGCCGCCGCACGCTTGAGCACCTTCTCGGCCTCGAGGGTATCGACGATATGCGCCAGCAGCCGCGCCGGCGGCCAATGGCCCAGCCGCGGCAGCTCACCTAGCAGCGCCCAGCGCCGCTTCAGGTTGCGCCGCTGCACGGGCTTGAGGCTCGCCATCAAGGGGTCGTGGTTGCCGGGAAATTCGCCGGTCTCGGCCAGCCGTCGCGCCAGCGCGCCCAGCCGCTCACGCGCGACAAACGGCGTCGGCTGTTCCAGCAGCCGCAGGAGCAGCCCCGGGTCACGCAGCAAGGCGCCGTCACGTGCCAGCCGCAGGTAGCCGGAGAGCGCCTGCACCAGCGGCAGGCGAAACACAAAGTGAGCCTCGCGGGACAGCCGAAACGGTACCCCCGCCTGCAGCAGCCGCAGCTGAACCGGCACCGACAGGGCCCAGCTTCTCACCAGCAGGCAGGCTTCATCGAGCCGCCGCCCCGCGGCGAGCCAGGCGTCGAGCGTCTCCAGCAGCGCCCCTGCCCTGCGCCACGCTCAGGGTGGTCGCAGGATTGCCCTCCGCGGCCAGGCACAGCTGGTCGGGGCGACGCTGGTTGGCCGCAATCGCATGGTTGGCCAGCAGCGCCAGCGCATGGCCATGGCGGAAGGTGGTGGAAAGCGGGTAATCGCTGGCCGGGCCGAAAGTGGCGGTGAAATGATCGCGCATGGTGTCGGGGTGTGCCCCGCGCCACTCGTAGATGCACTGGTTGGCATCCCCGACGGCCATGACCTCGGCGCTGCGGCCGGCCAGGGTGGCGAGCAGCCGCAGCTGGGCCTGGTTGATGTCCTGGTACTCGTCGATGATGACTTGGTCGAGGAAACCCTGCACCCGCACCACCAGCGCGGGCTCGGCCTGGAAGGCCAGCAGCGGACGGTAGAGCAGGTCGGCATAGGTCATCAGCCCATGCTCCGCCAGCAGCGCCTCGAGCCGCTGGAAGGCCTCGGGGAAGTGGCCGGTGCCCTCGCCCAGGTCGAGCCGCTCGTAGAGCGCCTGCGGCGTCACCATTTCCGCCTTCACCAGGGCACAGAAATGGGACAGGGCATCCAGGGTATCCGGCTCCAGCGCCATGTCGCGCTGCGCCGCTTCCCCGCTCAGTACCTCCTGCGTGGCCTGGCGCAGCAGCCGCTCCAGCTGCCAGTCGGCGGAAAGCAGCTGGCGTGGCGTCAGGGCGCCCCAGCGGGTCAGGCTGGCCGTGAGGCGATGCCCCAGCGAGTGGAAGGTGCGAATATCGGGCAGCGCAACGCCGCTCGGTGCCATGGTGGCCAGACGGCGTTGGAAGTCTTCTCGCGCCGAGCGGTTGAACATCAGCACCAGGATACGCTGGGCCGGCACGCCCCGCTGCAGCAGGTGCAGCACCCGTGCCACCAGCGTAGTGGTCTTGCCCGCCCCGGCCACGGCGGCTACTCGAGCGTGGCCCGCGCCATGCTCGACGACGGCACGCTGCTCGTCGGTCAGCTTCACAGGGCCTCAGCCGGTACGCTGCCCAGCGGCTGCCAGGTTTCGCCGCTGAATAGCCCCAGCTCGACCCACCCCGGCCGGCCGGGGCGCTGCTCGGCCTCTTCCACCAGTCGATAGTAGACGTTGCGCCCCAGCCGAGCGGTAAGCCCCAGTCGCACGGGCACTTCCGGAATCTCCTCGCCTTCGGGGGTGGCGCTCGGCGTCAGCGAGCGTGCCGCATCGAGGCGCAGGCGATCCCCGCATTGGTAGTCAACCACCAGTCGCCGTCACCATCGCGCTCAGCATCGACGATCAAGAATGGGCGATCGACGACCCGGATGCGCTGTTTCTCGGCGGGCGTCACCAGGTAGTAATGGCCATCGGCCTCGCGGCGCAGCAGCGTGGAGAGCAGCCGGACCAGGGCCGGCCGGGTCATCTCGCCCCCTCGTGGAACCAGCGCCCGTCGGCGGCTATTTCCAGGTCCATTTCCCCCACGCGCTCGGGGTGCCAGGTCTCGACGGGAGGCAGCCCGCCGGTCGGCTCGACATGCTTCAGCAAAGGTTCGAGGTTCATGATCGCTACTCCACCAGGCTCGAGTTCTACTCTAGCCCAGCCGCTGCTTCGGGTCAGCGGCCCGAGATCAGGCCGGCGTGGGCCAGCGCCTGGCGCACCTCTGCCGAAATGTCAGGCGCGGCGGCGCGGAACAGCTGGTAGAAATTGGCCGTGGTCTGCATTGCCACCTCGTCGAGGCTGATTCCCCTAGCCTCGGCGATGCACTGGGCCACTTCCACCACCCACGCCGGCTCATTGGGCTTGCCGCGGTGGGGCACCGGCGCCAGGTAGGGGCTGTCGGTCTCGATCAGCAGCCGGTCCAGCGGCACCCGACGGGCCACTTCTCGCAGCGCCTCGGCGTTGCGAAACGTGACGATCCCCGACAGCGAAATGTAGAACCCGTGGCGCACCGCCTCGCGGGCCATGTCGAGATCCTCGGTGAAGCAGTGCAGCACGCCGCCGATGGCCGGGTCGCTGTACTCGCGCATCATGGCGAGCGTATCCTCGCGGGCGTCGCGGGTATGCACGATAACCGGCAGTTCGAGTTCGGTGGCGGCGATCAGCTGACGGCGAAAGCGCTCGCGCTGCACATCACGCGACGGGACACGCTCGGGCGTCTTGTCGAGATAATGATAGTCGAGGCCGCATTCGCCGATGGCCACCGCGCCGAAGCGCTCCGCGACCTCCTTGATGCCTTCGATCTCCGGCTCCCGCTCCAGCAGGTGGAGGGGATGCACGCCGGCGGAGATGGCCACGTCCAGGTGCTCGCGGCCAAGCGCGGCCAGCGACGGTACGTCCTCGAGCGTCACCGCGATGGCCAGAAACTGGCGCACGTCGCGTGCGCGTGCGGCCTCGAGGGCGGCCGCCACGCTACCCGCATGCGTGGCCGGGTCGAGACGGTCCAAATGACAGTGTGAATCAACAAACATGCGGTAATCGGCTCATAGCGTTCCGTGAAGAGAAGGGCTTACAGGGTGTAGGAAGGCGCTCCCTTGTCCAATTGACCCGCCAGCAGAGTCTCGATGCGGTCGCGTACGGCTTGGTCCTCCGCACTGAAGTGAATGCCGATGCCGGGCACCCGTCGCCCTGCCACGCCGTCGGGCGAGACCCACACCACCTGGCCGGTAACGGGCACCCGCTCGCTGTCACTCGGCAGCGTTAGCAGCAGGTAGACCTCCTGGCCCAGCTCATAGCGCTCGCGGGTAGGCACGAAGATGCCGCCACGCTCGAGCAACGGCATGTAGGCGGAGAGCAGCGTCTGCTCGTCCTGGATCGTCAGCGACAGTGCCTTTTGCGGTGACATCGACCTCACTCCTCCCCGTTGAGCTTCATGAACGCAGTAGCGCCGACCAACGCACCAGCCAGGCCTCGAGCACCAGCTGCGGGTTGGGATTGCCCCCGCTGGCCAGCAGCCGCCGCTGCTCGCGAGCGTAGTCCAGCAGGCGGAACCAGTCGCGCACCCGGGCGTTCTTCACCGCCTGGCGGTAGAGCGGCAACAGGTCGGGGTTGCGCAGCCGCGATGCTTCGCCGGTCAGGCCCAGGCGAATCAGGTCCTCGAGCCAGGCGATACCGTACCACAGGATCGATTCGATAGCCTGGCGGTCGAGACGCGCGGCCTCGGCCACCGGCTCGGCGCCGCGCACCAGGGCATCGAAGGTGTCGTGAAGCTGCTTGCGCAGAGCCCGTGAACCGGGGTCTGCCAGCTCCACCGCCAGCAGCGGCAGCCCTCCCGAAACCTGCCACCAGAACTGCGCTTCCTCATGGCTGCCAAGCCGCTCGGTCAGCCAGGCCAGGCTCGCCTCACGCTCGGGCAGCGGCAGGCTCCAGTGCTGGCAGCGCGAACGGATCGTGGCCAGCATGCGCGACGGCACGTCGGCGAGCAGCAGGAAATGGGTATTCGCACCCGGCTCCTCGAGGCTCTTGAGCAGCGCGTTGGCGGCCGCCACGTTCATGGCCTCGGCCGGGGCGACCACGATCACCCGCCGCCCGCCCTGCTGGGCAGTCTGGGCCACGAAGCCGTTGACCGTGCGAATTGGGTCGATGCGAATCTGCCGCTTGCCCTCTTCCGGCATCACCCGCATCAGGTCGGGGTGGTAGCCGGACGCCAGCATGTGGCAGCCATGGCAGTGGCCGCACGCCTGGCTGCCCGGCGAGGTGCACAGCAGCCGAGCCACCAGCGCCTCGCCGAAGCGCTGCTTGCCTACGCCGCGCGGCCCCGACAGCAGCAGCGCGTGGGGCAGGCGCTGCTGCTCGAAGCGCTCGAGGAAGTGCTGCCACAGGGGCAGCTGCCAGGGCAGCGGTGTCGCCATACCCGGTTCGCCTAGAGCCATGGGCCAACCCGCTGATCCAGGCAGTCGGCCAGCCGGGCCTGGACGGTGGCCAGCGGTGCGGCGGCATCGATCACGGCAAACCGCCCGGGCGCCGCCTCGGCTCGCGCCAGGTAGGCCTGGCGCACCGCCTCGAAGAACGCGCCGCGCTCCTGCTCGAAGCGGTCCTGCTCACCGCCGCTGGCCGCCAGGCGGTCCTGCAGCCGCTGCTGGGCGGCGGCCACCGGCATGTCCAAAAGCAGCGTCAGGTCGGGCTGAAAATCGCCCAGCACGAAGCGCTCAAGCTCGGCGATGCGCTCGGACGATATGCTCCGTCCACCGCCCTGGTAGGCAAAGGTGGCATCGGTGAAGCGGTCGCATAGCACCCAGGCACCGCGCTGCAGCGCGGGCAGGATCTTTTGCGCCACGTGCTGGGCGCGGGCGGCAAAGATCAGCAATAGCTCAGCGTCGACGCACAGCGTCTCGTCGCTGTCGGGCGTCAGCAGCAGCTCGCGAATGGCCTCGGCCCGCTGGGTGCCGCCGGGCTCCCGCGTTCGCACCACCTCAACGCCGCGCGAAGAGAGCCATTGTGCCACCGCTTCAATATTGGTGCTCTTACCAACACCCTCGCTGCCCTCCAGGGTGATGAAACGTCCTCGCGGCTGCATCGAAACTCCTTGTGCCAGCATGGCGTGCATCCTGCTCAGCGGTTGCGGATGTAGCGGTTCACGGCGTTGTTGTGCTCGCGCAAGGTCCGCGAGAAGTGGTGGGTACCGTCGCCACGAGAAACGAAATAGTAGGTGTCACCGGGCAGCGGGTCGACGGCGGCCTCCAGCGAGGCACGACCGGGCATGGCAATGGGCGTCGGCGGCAGGCCGTTGATCACATAGGTGTTGTAGGGGGTGGCCTCCTGCAGGTCCGCCCGGGTGATACGCCCCTCATAGCGCTCGCCCATGCCGTAGATCACCGTGGGGTCGGTCTGCAGGCGCATGCCGGTTTGCATGCGACGCTTGAAGACCCCGGCAATCTCACGGCGCTCCTCCGGGGCTCCGGTTTCGCGCTCGATCAGCGAGGCCATGATCAGCGCCTCGTAGGGGGTATCGATGGTCAGCTCATCACTGCGCCGTTCCCACACCTCCTCAAGAATACGCTCCATGCGCAGCAGCGCCTGGCGCAGGATGTCCAAGTCGCTCATCCCCTTGTAATAGCGGTACGTATCGGGGAAGAACCACCCCTCGGGATGGCGGTCCTCGCGCCCTAGCAGCGCCATGACCTCGGCATCGGAAAGTCCGTGGGTCAGGTTTTCCAGCTTGGGGGCGGCATCCAGCTGTGCCCGCATCTGGCGGAAGGTCCAGCCTTCCGGGAAGGTCATGGGATAGGTCACCACCCGGTCGCTGCCCAGCAGAGCAATGAGGTCGCGACCGCTCATGCCGGGTTCGAGCATGTACTCGCCGGCGCGCAGCCGCGGAATTGCCTCTGGCTCGAGGCGCGTCAGCAGGCGAAACGCCCAGTCGTCCTGAATGATGCCGCGACTGGCCAGGTCAGTGACCACGCGGTTGTAGCCGGCGCCGCGTGGCACCTCGTAGAGCGTCTCCTCGTCGACGGCAATGGGTGCCTCCAGTCGGCTCTCCCAATAGTGATAGCCGGCCAGGGCGGCAACCGCGGCGACCACCACCAGCAGCAACAGGTATTTGACTAGACGCAGCATGCCTTTCCTCTCACCGTTCGAACGCCGCCGGGTAGCCCAGCAGCTCATGTGCCATCGCCTGCAGCGGGCGATTCGCATCATCGATGCACCAGCGCCTGAGTTCTGTGCCCGCCGTGTCATCCAGCCGCGTCACCGGCCAGACGCCCTGCACGGAATTGAGCAGCCACAGCGCCTCAACCTCGGCCAGCACCTCGGGGCCGCAGCTCACCTCGACGATCGCCTGGCGGGCCATCAGCGCGGCGCGCAGGGTACCGGCCACGCCGCATCGGGCCAGGCACGGCGTCTCGAGCCGTCCGTCACGGCGCCAGATCAGGTTCATCGCGGTGGCTTCCACCAGCAGGCCTTCGCTGTCGCAGAGCAGCCCTTCGGCCAGCTCGGCGTCTTGCCATTCACGGCGCGCCAGGACGTTTTCGAGACGATTGAGGTGCTTGATGCCGGCCAGTGCGGGCTGCCTGCCGAGCCGAAGCCGGCAATGGCGCACCCGCACTCCATCGCGCCAGCGGGCCGGCTGCGGCGCAAAGTCAGCGACCTTCCAGCGCAGCCGTGGCTGCGCCGGTTCGGGCGGCAGGTAGCCGCGCCCTCCACTGCCCCGCGTCAGGATGATCTTGAGTACCTTCAGGCCGGGGCCGGCCCGGGCGGGCAACTGGGCAAGGCGCGCCGTGTCGGGCGGCGGCAGGGACAGCGCCCGACAGCCACGCGCCAGCCGCGCCATATGCTCGTCCCACAGCAGGGCCTGGCCATCACGCACCAGCACGGTCTCGAAGAGGCCGTCGCCGTAGGCCAGGCCACGATCATCGAGCGGGACGCTGTCGTGGCCAGGCCAATCCGTCACGGCAGCGCCCTCCTCTCACTCGCTTCAGCGCAACTTGGAGAACAGCAGGGTGCCGTTGGTTCCACCGAAACCAAAGGAGTTCGACAGCGCCACGTCGATCTTCATCTGGCGCGCCGTATGCGGTACGTAGTCGAGATCGCAGCCTTCCTGCGGGTTATCGAGGTTGATGGTCGGCGGTGCCACCTGGTCGCGAATCGCCAGAATGCAGAACACGGCTTCGACCGCCCCGGCAGCGCCCAGCAAATGGCCGATCATCGACTTGGTCGAGCTGACGGCCACCGAGGAAGCCGCAGCACCCATCACCTTAGAGACCGCACGGCTTTCGGCCAGGTCGCCGGCCGGCGTCGAGGTGCCATGAGCATTGATGTAGTGAACGTCTGCGGGGTCGAGGCGCGCATCGCGAATGGCGTTGCGCATGGAGAGCGCCGCGCCGCTGCCATCCTCGGGCGGTGCCGTCATGTGGAAGGCATCGTCGCTCATGCCAAAGCCAATCAGTTCGGCATAGATGCGCGCACCGCGGGCCTTAGCATGCTCGTACTCCTCGAGCACCAGCACGCCAGCGCCGTCGGACAGCACGAAGCCGTCGCGATCGCGATCCCACGGGCGGCTGGCCGCCTGCGGGTTGTCATTGCGGGTCGAGAGCGCGCGGGCAGCGGAGAAGCCACCCAGGCCCAGCGGCGTGGTGGCCATCTCGGCACCGCCGCAGATCATCACGTCGGCATCGCCGTAGGCGATGGTGCGAGCGCTGTAACCGATGTTGTGCGTGCCCGTGGTGCAGGCGGTAGTGATGGCGATATTGGGGCCACGAAAGCCGTGCTGGATCGCCAGGTTGCCGGAGATCATGTTGATGATCGAGCCGGGGACGAAGAACGGCGAGATGCGTCGGGCGCCACCCTTGTTGAGCGCGTTGTGGTTCTGCTCGATCATCGGCAGCCCGCCGATGCCCGAACCGATGGCCACGCCGATTCGCTCAGCGTTGGCTTCGGTGCATTCGATGCCCGAGTCACTGATGGCCTGCGCGCCAGCGGCCACCCCGTACTGGATGAACAGGTCCATCTTGCGCGCATCCTTCGGATTCAGGTACGGGCTGATGTCGAAGTTCTTGACCGAGCCCCCGAAGCGCGTGTTGAAGCTGCTGGCATCGAAATGCTCGATGGGGGCGATGCCGCTCTTGCCGGCCAGGATGTTCTCCCAGCTCTCCTCGACGGTGTTGCCCACCGGCGTGACCAGGCCAAGCCCGGTCACCACAACTCTACGAGCCATCAGTTTTCCTCCAGACAACCTAGACGACACGGCCCATTCCAGGGACCGACGTTGCGCGCATTATACCCAACAAGCTCCCGGCTTGGGCAGCCACTGCCAAGGCATGAAGCAAAAAGCCGCCCTGGATTCAGGACGGCTCTTGATGGGCTTCACTGGGAGGCCCGTCACCTCAGCAAGCGGGGACGACCGCGCCCTTACTGGTGGGCGTTGACGTAGTCGATGGCTTCCTGAACGGTGGTGATCTTCTCGGCTTCCTCATCGGGAATCTCGGTGTCGAATTCCTCTTCGAGCGCCATGACCAGCTCAACGGTATCCAGGGAATCGGCGCCCAGGTCTTCGGTGAAGGAGGAGCTGTTCTGAATATCCTCTTCCTTGACGTTCAGGCGCTCGGCCACAACCTTCTTCACGCGCTCTTCGATGGTGCTCATTATGACGTACTCCAGTCGTTCAAGTTAGCCGTTCGGATGACCAACCGTTTGGTCCGCAAACTCAAGCTGCGGGGTAGTTTATAGACGCCCCCCGGTCGGCGCAACCGCCGACCCGCGGAAGCGTCAACGCATGTTCATGCCGCCGTTGACCTGCAGCGTCTCGCCGGTGATGTAGCCAGCGCTCTCGCCCGTCAGGAAGCCGACGGCCGCGGCAATTTCCTCCGGCTCGCCCAGGCGAGCCAGGGGAATCTGGGTCAGCAGCATCTTGTGCTGCTCTTCGGGCAGTGCATGGGTCATGTCCGTGGCGATGAAGCCAGGTGCCACGGCATTGACCGTAATGGCCCGAGACGCCACCTCGCGGGCCAGGGCACGGGTGAAGCCCTCCATCCCCGCCTTGGCGGCAGCATAGTTGGTCTGGCCCAGGTTGCCCATGGTGGCCACCACCGAGCTGATATTGACGATGCGGCCGAAGCGAGCGCGGGTCATGCCGCGCAGGCATGCCTTGGTGACGCGATAGACGGACTTGAGGTTGGTGTCGAGCACCGTATCCCACTCGTCCTCTTTCATGCGCATCAGCAGGTTGTCGCGCGTGATGCCGGCATTGTTCACCAGGATCGTCGGTGCACCGAACTCCTCGGTGATCGCCTTGATCAGCGCATCAACGCTCTCCGGATCGGTTACGTCCAGCGCGCGACCGGCGCCCTCGAAACCCTGGGCCCGCAGGTCCTCGCCGATCTTGGCCGCGCCATCTTCGGTGGTGGCCGTGCCGATCACCACCTGCCCCTGGCGGCCCAGTTCATGCGCGATGGCGCGTCCGATGCCGCGACTGGCCCCGGTGACCAGGGCGATTCTGCGTTCGCTCGTCATAGCTGCTTCCGATATGAGTCGTGATTGTTCGGATGAAGGAGGCTGTCTCCTTCCTGGCTCACTGGCTGGCCGCTTCCCGCGCCAGTTCCAACGCCGCTTCAAGGCTGTCGGGGTCGTTCACCGCCAGTCCCTTGCTGCCCTTGGCAATACGCTTGCCAAGACCGGTCAGCACCTTGCCAGGACCGCACTCGATGAATACCTCGGCGCCACGGTTCACCATCGCCTCCACGCAGGAGGTCCAGCGCACGGGCTGATAGAGCTGCTCGATCAACCGGGTACGCAGCGTACCCACATCGGCATGCGCCTGGGCATCCACGTTTTGATAGATGGTATAGCGCGGCGGGCGCATGTCGAGCGCCTCCATGGCAGCCTGGAGCCGCTCGGCGGCTGGCTTCATCAGCGTGCAGTGCGAGGGCACCGACACCGGCAGCGCCATGGCCCGCTTGGCCCCGGCCTCCTGGCACAACGCGATGGCGCGCTCGACCGCTGCCTTGCTGCCGGCGATGACCACCTGTCCTGGCGCATTGTAGTTCACCGCGGCGACCACATCGCCCTGCGCCGCCTCGGCGCAGGCGCGCTCCACCATCGCATCGTCAAGCCCGAGGATGGCCGCCATGCCGCCCTGCCCCAGCGGGACCGCCTCCTGCATGGCCTCACCGCGCAGCCTGACCAGGCGCACCCCGTCGGCGAAGCCGATTACGCCGGCGCACACCATGGCGCTGTACTCGCCAAGGCTATGCCCCGCCATGGCCCCGGGCCGCGGGCCTTCGAGCTCCTGCCAGACCCGCCAGATGGCCACGCTGGCCGTGAGCAGCGCAGGCTGCGTGCAGGCCGTGGCGTTGAGCGCATCTTCCGGCCCTTCCTGCACCACCTTCCACAGGTCGTAGCCCAGCGCATCGGCGGCCTCCTCGAACGTCGTGCGCACGACGCTGTAGCGCTCGGCCAGCTCACGCAGCATGCCGATCTGCTGTGAGCCCTGCCCGGGGAAAAGGAGGGCGAGGGGTTGAGTCATGTCGTTCACCATTGATCTTGTAGAGTCCTGTCATGCCGACTGCGCAGCTCGCTGGCCATGCGGGAGGGAAGATCCCGACTGACCTCCTGGACTGCCCGCAGCACGGCATAGGAAAAGCCGATGGCATCAGCGCTGCCATGGCTCTTGATCACGATGCCGCCAAGCCCGAGCAGGCTGGCGCCATTGTATCGTACCGGGTCCAGCTCGCCCTTGAGCCGCCTCAATGCCGGTCGTGCCAGCATGCCCACCAAGCGACTGCTCCAGTGGGCCTCGAAGGTGGTCTGAACCCGCTCGATGAGCATTCGCGCCAACCCTTCACTCGCCTTGAGGACCGCATTGCCGACGAAACCGTCGCAGACCACCACATCGTACGCACCGGTGAAGATGGCGTCGCCTTCGGCAAAGCCGCAGTAATTCAACGACGGCATGGCACGCAGCCTGGCATCGGCCTCGCGCACCGTGGCACTCCCCTTGGTCGCTTCGCTGCCTACATTGAGCAGCGCCACCCGCGGCGATGCCAGCCCATCCACCTCGCGTGCCATGACGTCACCCATACAGGCGAAGTCGACCAGACGCTGGTAGGAGACATCGACATTGGCGCCCAGATCGAGCAGGTAGCAGCGGCCATCGCCACGCGTGGGAATGGCCGTACTGATCGCCGGCCTGGGAATATCGGCCACCGTGCCCAGCTCGCGGCGCGCCAGCGCCATCAGGGCCCCGGTATTGCCGGCGCTGACGCCGGCGATGGCCTGGCGGCTGGCCACCTGCGCCAGCATGCGAGCCATGCTGGTGTCGCCGCCACGCCGCAGGACATCGGAAGGCTTCTGTTCCTGGCTGACGGCCAGCGGAGCGTGATGAACGACCAAACGCGAGCCCGCCGCGGCGAGGTGCCGCGGCAGGCTCTCGAGTTCGGATTCCAGCAGGCTTGCAGGGCCGAAAAGGTCGATGGTCAGCGCCGGCGTGGCCTCAGCAGCGATCGCCGCGCCCTGCACGGCTGCCTTCGGGCCGATGTCTCCGCCCATCGCATCGACGGCGATCCGCACGCTCAACTGCCGTCCGTCACCGGCGGGGATACGACTCAGGCGTCGACGATCTTGCGGCCGCGGTAGAAGCCGTCGGGG
This sequence comes from Halomonas sp. E19, assembly GCF_052439355.1. Classification (NCBI taxonomy): domain Bacteria; kingdom Pseudomonadati; phylum Pseudomonadota; class Gammaproteobacteria; order Oceanospirillales; family Halomonadaceae; genus Halomonas; species Halomonas sp. E19. Next base: position 1,900,904 of record NZ_JBNFWU010000001.1, read on the forward strand.
GAAACGTGGTGGCGCAGGTGAGTGGTGCCGGTTTCCTTGTCCTGGGACAGGGTCGGCGCGCTCAGCGCATCGTGGCTACGACGCATACCGCGCTTGGAACGGGTCTTGCGATTCTGTTGAACTGCCATGGGGTGTCACTCCAGAGTGAGACAATAAACAACCATCACTTTTTCCCTTGAGGTGGCGCAGCACCTCGAAGGGATTCGCGGCCGGCTCCGAAGGTTCGGGCGCCTCGCCGCTGCTCAGCTGGTCGCGCGAGACCCGGCAATGGGCCTCATCGTGGTAAACCACCTGCGGCAGACTGAGGATCAGCTCATCCTCGACCACCTCCAGAAGGTTCAGCTGTTCGTTTTCCACCAGCACCGGCTCGTGGGTTCCCGGCAGGTCGGCCGCCAGGGTGTCGCTGGTCACCATCCCCAGCAGGAAGTCGCTTGCCACCGATTGCGCCAGCGGCTCGAGGACAGCGTCGGCACGGCAGCTGCAGCTCGGCCTCGAGGCGCCCACGAATTTCGCGCCGGCCTTGGGCATCGATGCCGAACTCGAGCCAGACCCGGCAGTCACCGGACTGGGCACCCACCTGCTCGGCCAAGCGCTCGAAACGATCGAGCGACATCAGACCGGCCAGGCGTTCGGCGCGTGCGGCGAGCCGGTAGGGCTCGACCTTGTCGGGGAGTCGTGTGGTCAACATAGGCGCGCAATGATAGGCACTCGCCCTGCGCCTGTCAAAGACACCATCACTGCGCGCTACAATAGCGACCACCGGCGTCGGCAGGCAGCGCGCCTGCGCCTTCTTCCTCTGCTTCAACAGGAGTCACCTGCCATGCTTCAACTCGTCCTCGCCTCCAGCTCCCCATGGCGCCGTCAGCTGCTTGATCGCCTCGGACTGCCCTACCTCTGTGCGAGCCCCGATATCGACGAGAGCCGTCGACCCGACGAGCCTCCCGAGGTGCTGGTGCACCGCCTCGCCCTGGCCAAGGCAACCGCCGTGGCCAAACAGTACCCACGCCACATCATCATCGGCTCCGACCAGGTGGCGCTGTTCAACGACGAAATACTCGGTAAACCGGGCAGCGAAGCCGCCGCTTGCGCTCAGCTCGAGCGCTTTTCGGGCCAGCGGGTGCGCTTCCTGACGGGCCTGGCCCTGGTCGACACCGCCAGGGCCCGACATCAGGTTTGCCACGAGCACTACGACGTGGTGTTCCGTTCGCTGGGGAGCGAGGAGATTGCGCGCTACGTCGCCCGGGAGCAGCCGCTTGACTGCGCCGGCAGCTTTCGCATGGAGGGGCTGGGCATCACGCTGTTCGATAGGCTCGAAGGCGACGACCCCAACACCTTGGTTGGCCTGCCGCTGATTCGCCTGTGCGCCCTGCTGCGCGAGGCCGGCCTCGACCCACTGGGCACGCCGGCCGAGGCCTGAGCAAGCGTACCGGCGGCCAGGGCCGGCATGCGCCCGCGTCAGGGAAGCTGGTAGCGCACCGGCGACTGGCTGGAGGGGATGCCCACCCACTCCGCCGCCACCCGGCCGAACTGGCGGGAGAGCCGCTCGAACGGATCGAGGCGCGGGGTATAGTCGTGCAGCCTGACGTCGCCAAGCAGCTCACGCGATACCGCGTCGAGGCTGCCGATGACGTCGACCAGCCCTAGCCCCAGCGCCTGCTCACCGCTCCACACCAAACCGGTGAAAAGCCGCGCATCTTCGGCCAGCCGCTCGCCGCGCCCCGCCTGCACATCGTGGATGAACTGCCGGTGCGTCGTGTCCATCACCGTCTGCCAGAATTCGCGCTCGTCGTTCGACAGCGGTGTGAAGGGGTCCAAGAAGCCCTTGTTCTCGCCGCTGGTGAAGATACGCCGCTCGATTCCCAGGCGATCGATAGCCTCCTCGAAACCGAAGCTGGCGAAGATGACGCCGATGGAACCGACCAGACTGGAGGGCGCCGCCACGATCTCGTCGGCCGCCGAGGCAATGTAGTAGGCGCCACTGGCCCCCACGTCCTCGATTACCGCGATGATCGGTTTGTCGCCCAGCTCACGCAGCCGCATGATCTCGTGGTACACCCGCTGGGACTGCACCGGACTGCCGCCGGGGCTGTCGATATGCACCACTACCGCCGCGGCATTGCGCGCCTCCCAGGCGCGGTTGAGCCCGGTGATGATGCGCTCGGCGCTGGCCGGCGATTCGCTGTCGATCACGCCCCGCACGGTCACCACGCCGATGTGACGTCGTTCGGGCTCCCGGTCGGGCGTACCGAAGAGGCTATAGAAGGAGGTGGCCAGCGACGCCAGGATCAGCAGCGCAAAGAAGAAGCGGAAGAAGAGCTTCCAGCGTCGCGTGCGACGCTGTTCGGTCAGCACGCCGCCGATCCAGCGATCCAGCATCTCCTGCTGGGCCAGCCGCTGGCGCTCGCGCAGCGCCTCGGCGCTCTCGCCCCTCGGGGCCACCGCCGCGACCGACGCCTCCCGGCGCGCTTCACGCGCCTGCTCGGGCGTCAGCTCCGGCCCCTCGGTCCAGCGGTCTTCACGCTTGTCGTCACTCATGGGCACGCTTTCCTTTACGCCTGCTATTGGGTCAGCCAGTCGAACAGTTCACCTACCGTTCCGGCCGTATAAACGGGACGGCATGCCGCCAGCCTTTCCGGGGCATGCACGCCCCAGGTCACGCCCACCCGGTCCATGCCCAGCGCCTGGGCCATCGCCAGGTCGTACTCGGTGTCACCCACCATGACCGCGTCCTCGACGGGCATGTCCAGTTCGATCAGCAGCTCCTCGAGCATCTGCGGATGCGGCTTGGATCGCGTTTCATCCGCCGTGCGACTGGCATGGAACCATTCTCCGCTGCGGCTTTCGCGGAACACCCGGTCGAGCCCGCGGCGACTCTTGCCGGTCGCCACCGCCAGGCGTCGGGTCGGGCGCTCACGCAGCGCCGCAATCCCCGCCTCGATGCCAGGAAAGAACGGCATCGGTGTGCGGCTGCCCTCGACGAAGTGGTAGGCGTATCGACTGCGCAGCCGCTCGAAGCGTTCGGCGTCGATACCGGGACAGAGCCGGTCGATGGCTTCCGGAAGCCCCAGCCCGATGATGTCGCGCACCGCAGCCTCCTCCAGACGGCCCCAACCCGCATCCACCGACGCCGCCTGCATGCAGGAGACGATGCGGGCGACGGAGTCCATCAGAGTGCCGTCCCAGTCGAAGATCACCAGCCGATAGCGCATGCAAACTCCATGGTCGATTCAGGCCAGGGCCGCCCGCGCTCGCACCAGCGCGGCTTCCAGCTCTTCCGGAAGCGGTGCCCGGATCTGCACCGGCCGCCCGCTGCTGGGCTCCGGAAAGGTCAGCGACGCCGCGTGCAGGAACAGGCGCGACAGTCCCAGCCTGCGTGCCTGGGTCTCACCCTCGCGGGTACCGTACTTGTCGTCGCCAAGTAGAGGATGCCCCGCGTGGGCGGCATGCACGCGAATCTGGTGGGTGCGCCCGGTGATCGGCTCGGCTTCGACCAGGGTGACCCCGGCGAAGGCTTCGCGCACGGCGAAGCGCGTACGCGCCACCTTGCCGGCGGATCCACGCGCACGCGCCGCTCGCCGTTGGCCAGCTCATAGCGTTCCAGGCGAGCGCTGACGAAGTCGCGCCGGGCAGGCCAGCGCCCGCCCACCAGGGCCAGGTACTGCTTGTCCATCTGGTGCTTCTTCAAAGAGTCGTTGAGCGCCAGCAGCGCCGGGCGCGACTTGGCCAGCAGCAGGCAGCCCGAGGTGTCGCGGTCGAGGCGATGCACGAGCTCGAGGAAGTCGAGATCCTCACGCACCTGGCGCAGTGCCTCGATCAGGCCGATCTTGACCCCGCTGCCACCGTGCACGGCGAGGCCGGCCGGCTTGTTGATCACCAGCCAGTCGGGCTCCTCCACCAGCACGCTGCCGGCCAGCAGGTTGCGCAGCCCCTCGCTGACCTCCTTGACCGCCTCTCGAGGCGCCACGCGCAAGGGCGGAATCCGCACCAGGTCACCCGCCGCCAGACGATGGTCGACCTTGACCCGCTTCTTGTTGACCCTCACCTCGCCCTTGCGCACGATGCGATAGACCAGCGCCCGCGGAACCCCTTGAGGCGCGCCATGAGGAAGTTGTCGACCCGCTGGCCGGACTGCCCCTCGCCCACTTCCACCCACTGTACGTCGCGACCGTCGGCCATGACTCTCCTGCTGAAAATTCGTTGTGAGCCAGCATTCTAACGCACTCTGGAGCGGGCTGCGCCAATTGCTGCCCAGTTGCATTGCTGCTATATTGCCAGCTCGCTCGGATGGATCCCTTCGGTCCCATGGCGCCTGCCCGACAGACACGCAGGCCGGAGCGACGAAATCAGGCGCGCCGACCCGCACGAGCGGTTCCGCCGCCGTCGAGTGACGAACCAGCGACAAACACGAAGTTAAAGACAAGCAGTGACGCCACGCCCGGATCCCGGCTTGCCTAGTGAGATGGCAGGCGGTGGCCACGGGAATCGTTCCACATCGTGCCGGTGGCCGGCGTTGGCGAATCGATGAATGCCAGGTGTCTGGCGGTGACCGCAGGGCCGGATGGGAGAAGCCCCACCGAGACATGTCCTGCCTCCGCCGCGTACTCAACATGATCATGTCGTGCTGGGCCCTTTCGGGTACCGGTACGATCGGGCGCCACTGTGCATCCGCGACATGCGCTGAGCACAAGCACGCAGCACCCAGAGGTTCGCCTTCTTCGATGCCCCCGGCGCGTCCAGATTGCGAGACAACATGAAACGGATGCTCATCAATGCGACCCAGCCGGAAGAGCTGCGCGTCGCGCTGGTCGATGGACAACGCCTCTATGACCTGGACATCGAATCCGGTGCCAGGGAGCAAAAGAAAGCCAATATCTACCGCGGCAAAATCACCCGCGTCGAACCCTCCCTTGAAGCCGCTTTCGTCGACTTTGGCGCCGATCGCCACGGCTTCCTCCCCTCAAGGAGATCTCTCGCGAGTACTTCCTGAAGGAGAGTTCGGGCCGCCCCAGCATCAAGGAAGTTCTTAAGGAAGGCCAGGAAGTCATCGTTCAGGTCGACAAGGAGGAGCGCGGCAACAAGGGTGCGGCGCTGACCACCTTCATCAGCCTGGCCGGCCGCTTCCTCGTGCTGATGCCCAACAACCCGCGCGCGGGCGGCATCTCGCGCCGCATCGAAGGCGAGGAGCGCACTCAGCTCAAGGAAGCCATGGGCCTGCTCACCGTGCCGGACAAGATGGGCGTCATCGTGCGCACCGCCGGCATCGGCCGCAGTGCCGAAGAGCTGCAGTGGGACCTCGACTACCTGGTCCAGGTGTGGGAGTCCATCACCGAAGAAGCGGGCAAACGCCCGGCCCCCTTCCTGATCTACCGTGAATCCAACGTCATCATTCGCGCCATGCGCGACTACCTGCGCCAGGACATCGGCGAGGTGCTGATCGACAGCCCCGAGGTGCACCAGGAAGCCCTGACCTTCATCCGTCAGGTGATGCCCTCCTACCAGCAGAAGATCAAGCTCTACGCCGACGAAGTGCCGCTGTTCTCGCGCTTCCAGATCGAGTCGCAGATCGAGACCGCCTACGAGCGCGAAGTGAAGCTGCCTTCCGGCGGTTCCATCGTGATCGACCACACCGAGGCGCTGGTCTCTATCGACATCAACTCGGCGCGCGCCACCCGCGGCAGCGATATCGAGGAAACCGCGCTGCAGACCAACCTGGAAGCGGCCGACGAGATCGCCCGCCAGCTGCGCCTGCGCGACATCGGCGGCCTCGTGGTGATCGACTTCATCGACATGAGCCCGGCGCGCAACCAGCGCGAGGTCGAGAACCGCATGCGCGACGCACTCAAGCTCGATCGCGCCCGCGTGCAGATCGGCCGCATCTCGCGCTTCGGCCTGATGGAGATGTCGCGCCAGCGCCTGCGGCCCTCGTTGGGCGAGACCAGCGGCGTGGTCTGCCCGCGCTGCAACGGCCAGGGCACCATTCGCGACGTGCGCTCGCTGTCGCTCTCGATCATGCGCCTGATCGAGGAAGAAGCCATGAAGGAGCGCAGCGCTCAGATTCGCGCCATCCTGCCGGTGCCGGTGGCCACCTACCTGCTCAACGAGAAGCGGGCGGTGCTGGCCGATATCGAGAAGCGCCAAGGCGTGAAGGTACTGGTGCTGCCCAATCCGGACATGTCCACGCCCCACTACGATGTGCAGCGCCTGCGCGACGACCATATCGAAGAGGAAGGCGAGCAGGAGAAATCCAGCTTCGAACTCTCCATCGAGACCGATATCGGCAAGGAGCCTGACACCAGCATTGCCAGGCCGGTGGTACGCACCGAAGCGGCGGTAAAGACGGTCATCCACAACGAGCCGGCCCCCGTCTCGCTGCAGCAGGAGCCGGCAAGCCAGCCGGTACCGTCGACAGCACCGGTGGCCCCGGCTGCAGGCGTACTGTCCCGCCTGGTCAAAGGCGTGGCTCGCTGGCTCGGCAGCGATGAAGGCGCCGCGCCCGCCAAGCCGGAGCCCACCAAAGCTGCCGGCACCCAGATGGAGCGGACCGCTGACGGCGAAGAACGCAGCGATCGCAACGGCCGCCAGCGGCGTCGCAGCCGCAGCGAAACCTCGCAGGACGACAACCGCCCCCAGCGCACTGCTTCCCGGCAGCCGCAAGACAATGCGCGTGGCGAAGCTCGCCAGGAAAGCAGCGGCGGACGCGGTGAAGGGCGCAATGGCCGCGGCGGCCGCAACGCCCGCGCAGACAAGCCCCAGCAGGAAGAAGGCCGCCAGAGCAAGCCGGCGCAGCGCAGCCGTGACGAACAGCCGCGCAGCCGTGATGACCAGCCGCGCCGCCAGAGACCCGAAAGCCAGGACAAGCCCGCCGAGAAGCAGGCCGAGCCGGCCAAGGCAGACAAAGCGGACAAGGTAGAAGACGGCAAGCCCAAGCGCACCCGCAACAACCCGCGCAGCCGCTCGCGCCAGCACGCCATCAATCCGGCGGCGGAAGCCGAACAGCAACGCCTACAGGAGAGCGTAGCGGAGGATGCCGCCAACGGCCCAGTCGCCCAGCTACAGGCCGGCGAGCCAAGCAAGCCGACCGCCCCGCCCAGCACTGACACAGCGGACACACACACTGCCAAGGCAGAGCAACCGGCCGCTGCGGTGAAGACCGAGGCGCCCAAGCCCGAGCAGGCGAAGTCCGAGCCGCTCACATCCGAACAAGCCAAGGCCAAATCGCCCAAGGCGGCAGAGCAGCCGGACGCTGCGGTGAAGACCGAGGCGCTCAAGCCCGAGCAGGCGAAGCCCGAGTCGAAGCTGCCCGAGCAAGCCAAGGCCGAAGCGCCCAAGTCGGCAGAGCAGCCGGACGCTGCGGTGAAGACCGAGGCGTTTAAGCCCGAGCAGGCGAAGCCCGAGTCGAAGCTGCCCGAGCAAGCCAAGGCCGAAGCGCCCAAGGCGGCAGAGCAGCCGGCCGCTGCGGTGAAGACCGAGGCGCCCAAGCCCGAGGCGCCCAAGCCCGAGCAAGCCAAGGCCGAAGCGTCCAAGGCAGCAGCACAGCCGGACGCTGCGGTGAAGGCCGGAGCCGAAGCGCCCAAGTCGGAAGAGAAGCCGGACGCTGCGGTAAAAGCTGAAGCGCCAGCGAAAGCCGACGAGCCAACAGCCGCGCCCAAGCCCGAGGCGCCGGAGACGGCCAACGCGGAGCCAGAGGCCGAGGAAGAGGCTTCACCTCGCCGGCGGCGCCGCGCGCACAATGACCCGCGTGAGATTCGCCGTCGCGAGCAGGAAGCGCAGAAGGGCAATCAGGGCTGACGGCCCCGCTTGTCGATACGAAATGGCCCGCGCATAGCGCGGGCCATTTTCGTTGACGCAGACAACCGCACCGACCAGTGCCAGCGCCTCAAGCCAGCCGGGGTTCACGCTCCAACTGCACGCCAAACCGGGCGACGACCCGTTCGCTGACGCGACGGGCGAATGTCAGCAGCTCGCTGGCGTTGCCACCACCGAAGTGCACCAGCACCAGCGCCTGGCGATCATGTACGCCGAAATGGCCCTCCCGCCAGCCCTTCAGTCCGCAGCGGTCAATTAGCCAGCCGGCCGCCAGCTTGACACCTCCATCCCCCAGCCTGAAGTGCGGCATGTCGGGCCACTGAGCCAGCAGCACCTCGGCCTGTTCGCCGGTCACAACAGGATTCTTGAAGAAGCTGCCGGCATTGCCAAGCTCTGCCGGGTCCGGCAGCTTTTCGCGGCGAATGGCACACACCGCTTGGGCCACCTCCAGCGGGCCGGGGTTCGCCCCTACCCGCTGCGCCAGGTCGCCATAATCCAGGCGTGGCGCGGCACTATCTTGAAGCCGCAGGGTCAGGCCGGTAATGACCACCCTGCCCTCCAGCTCGCGCTTGAAGATACTGTCGCGATAGCCGAAGGCGCACGCCTCGGCGCTCAGCACTTCGCGGCGCCCCTCTTCGATGAACAGTACTTGCACCGCCTCGACCACGTCACAGAGCTCGACGCCGTAGGCGCCAATGTTCTGGATCGGCGCCGCACCGCAGCGTCCCGGAATCAAGGCCAGATTCTCCGTACCCCACAGCCCGCGGCGGGCCAGGGCCATGACCAGCGGATGCCATTCGACCCCCGCTCCGACATGGGCCAGTACATGCCTCCCCTGTCGCTCGAGCCACCAGTTATCCAGCGCCGGATACAGCACCAGTCCCGGCAGGCGCTCCGGCAGGATCAGGTTGCTGCCCCCACCGAGTACCGTCAGCGGCCAGCCCTGCTCGCTCGCAAGGCGCAATAGCCGACGCAGCGCCTCGACGCCGGTCGGCGCGGCGAAGCGCTCGGCGCGGCACGGCAGTCCCAAGGTGTTGGCCGCGGTGAGGTCGTAGTCGCTCAACAGCGCCTCGTTCAATGCCGCCGCCCTTCGAGGCGCTGGGCGATCTGTTGGAGCAGCCCCCGCGAAGCCGCCTCGACCAGGTCCAGCACTTCCTCGAAGCCCTGCTCGCTGCCGTAGTAAGGGTCAGGCACCGCGCGGTCGACGTGACCGGCGAAGTCGAGAAACAGACCGATATGGGCGACACAGCCCTTGGGACACTGCTCCCGGATGGCCGCCAGGTTGTCGTGGTCCATCGCCAGCAGATAATCAAAGCGCGAGAAGTCCTCGGCCACCAGCTGGCGCGCCCGCAGCTCGCTCAGGTTGATACCACGCTGACGCGCGGCCGCCGTTGTGCGCGGGTCGGGCCCCTTGCCCACGTGCCAGCCGGCGATGCCGCAGGAGTCGACTTCCACCCGGTGGGCCAACCCCGCCTTCTCCAGCTCGCGCCGGAACACGCCCTCGGCGGTCGGCGAGCGGCAAATGTTACCCAGGCAGACGAACAGAACGCGCATGCTTCCTCCTTGTCACGGTTGCCCAGCCAACAGCGCCCGTACCCGTGCCAGGTCTTCCGGGGTATCGACGCCCGCCGGGTTGGGCTCGGCGGCCAGCGCCACCTGAATGGCGTGGCCGTGCTGCAGCGCCCGGAGCTGCTCAAGCTGCTCGAGCTGCTCGAGCGCCGAGGGCGCCCAGTGCCGATATTCATCGAGAAAGGCGGCGCGATAGGCGTACAAGCCGATATGGCGCAGCCAGGCATCGGTTTGTAGCCACTCGGGGCGTGCGGCAAAGGCCTCGCGGTCCCAGGGAATGGGGGCACGGGAAAAATAGAGCGCACGCCCCGCCAGCGAGCGCACCACCTTGACCACATTGGGATTGAACAGGGTCTCGACGTCGCCAATCGGCTCAGCCAGGGTGGCGATGGAGGCTCCGGGGTCGTCGTGCAGCCGCTGGGCGACCTGGTCGATCAGGCGCGGCGGGATCAGCGGCTCGTCGCCCTGCACGTTGACCAGCACGGCGTCGTCGGCGAGCCCGAGGCGCTCGGCCACCTCGGCCAACCGGTCGGTGCCGGAGGGGTGGTCGCTGCGCGTCAGGATCACTTCGGCGCCATAGGGCTTCAGCGCCTCGCGTATCCGCTCATCGTCGGTGGCCACGACCACGCGCTCGGCCGCGCTTTCCCCGGCACGCCGCCAGACATGCGCCACCATCGGCTCGCCGGCGATATCGAGCAGCGGCTTGCCGGGCAGACGCGACGAGCCGAAGCGCGCCGGCACTACCGCGATGTACGCGTTCCGCTCGGCCATCACGCCTCCCCGGTACGTCCGGGCGAAGCCGGCAGCTTCTCATCGACCGTCATCTGGCGCGCCTCTTCCGGCAGCATGACCGGGATGCCGTCACGGATCGGGTACGCCAGGCCGTCATAGTGGCACAGCAGCTCTCCGGCTTCGCGGTCGTACTTGAGCTTGCCCTTGCACAGCGGGCAGACCAGCATGGCCAACAGCTCCTTGTCCATCGTTCACCTCCGCAAGATATCCGCCGCCGCTTATCGGCCACGGTGAAATGAGTCGTTCAGCGCGACCAGCCGAGCCTCCAGCCAATCGATGAAGCCTGGCTCCGGCACGGCCTCCACTTCCAGTACCCAGCTGTTTTCTGGCGCGATCGCCTGGCACTTCTCGGCGTCCTTGGCGGTCATCACCAGCGGACGTGCGTCGGAAAAGGCCAGGTCGCCGGGCGTGAAAGGGTGGTGATCGGCAAAGGCATGCGGCACCGCCTCAACCCCAAGCTCGGCCAGCGTGGCGAAGAAGCGTACCGGATTGCCTATGCCTGCCACCGCATGCACCGGGCCGTCAAACGGCAGCGGCACGAGCGCCTGGGCCGTGCCCGAACGCAGCTCACGCCAGCGCACCGGCGCGAGGCGAAAGCCCCAGGCCCGGTCGGGTGGCGTGAAGGCGGGCTCGCCATTGATCAGCAGCGCATCCACGCCGTCCAGGCGAGAGAGGGCTCTCGCAGCGGCCCCGCCGGCAGGCAGCGGGCATTGCCGAAGCCTCGCCGGCCGTCGACCACCACCAGCTCGAGGTCGCGCCCCAGCGCCAGGTGCTGAAGGCCATCGTCGCTGATCAGGATATCGCACCCCTCGGCGAGCAGCGCCCTGGCGCCACGCGGGCGATCGGGGTCGACCATCACGGGTAGGCCGGTCTGGCGTGCCAGCATGCGCGGCTCGTCGCCGCTGTGGGCCAACGGGGTCTGTGGCGTCACTCGCAGAGGGTAGCCGGCGCCCTGGGCCGCCTTGCCGCCGTAGCCCCGCGACACGATGCCCGGCCGCCAGCCACGTGCCGCCAGGTGCCGCGCCAGCCAGGCCACCAGCGGCGACTTACCGGTGCCGCCCAAAGTGACGTTGCCGACCACGATCACCGGCACCTCGGCCCGCCATGTCGGGCGGCGCCCGGCCCGGTAGGCCTCGGCTCGGCGCTGCACCCCACAGCGGTAAATCGCTTCCAGCGGACGCAGCGCCCGCAGCCAGGCGCCGTCCTCGTAGGCGGCCTTCAGCCACTGCCTGGCCAGCGCCTCCTTCATGCCGGGCTCTCCTGAAACTGCAACCGATGCAGGGCGGCATAGGCGCCGTCACGGGCCAGCAGGTCGGCATGGGAGCCCTGCTCCACGATGCACCCCTGTTCCATCACCACGATGCGGTCGGCCCGCTCGATCGTGGAGAGCCGGTGGGCGATGACCAGGGTGGTGCGCCCCCGGCAGACCTCCTCCAGCGCCTGCTGGATATAGCGCTCCGACTCGCTGTCCAGCGCCGAGGTCGCCTCGTCGAGGATCAGCAGCGGCGCATCCTTGTAGATGGCACGGGCGATGGCCAGGCGCTGGCGCTGGCCGCCGGAGAGCATCACCCCGTTGTCGCCGACCACGGTGGCGTAGCCTTGGGCCAGCGGCGCGATGAACTCATGGGCATAGGCTGCGCGCGCGGCGGCCTCGATGGCCGCGGGGTCGGCGCCGGGCATGCCGTAGGCGATATTCTCGGCGATGCTGGCATTGAACAGGGTCACCTGCTGCGAGACCAGGGCGATCTGGCGGCGCAGCGGGGCCAGGCGATAATCGTCGATCGGCACTCCGTCGATCAGCACCTGCCCGGCGCTGGCCCGGTAGAAGCGCGGCAAAAGACCCGCGAGAGTCGTCTTGCCGCTGCCGGAACGGCCGACGATCGCCACCATCTCACCCGGCTCGATAGCCAAGTTGATGCCCTTGAGTACCTCGGGCTGGTCATCATCGTAGCGGAAGCGCACGTTCTTGAGCTCGACCCGCCCCTCGAGCCGCGCCGGCGCCAGGGTGCCTTCATCCTGCTCGGTCGGCACCTCAAGCAGGCTGAACAGCTCGCCCGCGGCGGCGATGCCCTTCTGGACCTCGCTGTTGATCTCGGTGAGCTGGCGCACCGGCTTGGCCATCAGCGAAGCGGCGGTAATGAAGGCGACGAACTCGCCTGGGGTCATGTTGTCCAGCAGCGCCGGCGACATCGCCAGCCATACCAGCAAGGCCAGCGACAGGGCCACCAGAAGCTGAATCACCGGCGTGCTGATCGCCTTGGTCAGCGCCTCCTTCATCTTCTGCTGGCGGTTGTAGTCACTGGCCCCGGCGAAGCGCGCCTTTTCGTACTCCTCGGCCCCGTGAGTACGCACCACGCGGTAGCCCGAGAGCGCCTCGGAGGCCACGTGGGTGACATCGCCCATGGAGTTCTGGATGCGCTGCGAAATACGCCGGAAGCGCTTGCTGGCATAGCTGACCACGCCGGCGATCAGCGGGGTTACTGCCAGGAACAGCAGGGTCAGCATCCAGTTGGTCCAGAACAGGTAGCCGAGCAGGCCGATGACGAACAGCCCTTCGCGCAACAAGATAGTAATAGCGTTGGTGGCCGCCCCGGTGACCTGCTCGACGTGATAGGTCACCCGCGAAATCAGGTGGCCGCTGGAGTGGGCGTCGAAGAATCGGCTGGGCAGGTGCAGCATGTGGTTGAAGACGTTGCAGCGCAGCGCATGGACCACGTTGCGTGCCACGTTGCTCATGAAGTAGGTGCCGAGGAACGTCCCCACCCCTCGGGCGGCAAACATGCCCACCACGAACAGCGGTAGCAGCAGGCGGAAGGCGGCATCCGGGTTCTGGATGCCGTCGATGAGGCGCTTCATCATTTCGGCCAGCGCGGTGCTCGAGGCGGCGTAGAGGGCGTAGCCGACAATGGCCAGCAGGAAGGAAACCCAGTGGGGCTTCACGTAGGCGAGCAGGCGCTTGTAAAGGGCCCAGCCCGTCGCTTCGCTGTGGTCTTGTATCACGGTGTCTCCGCTTGCGTGGGTGTCGCCGGGGCCGCCCGCGTGGCGATGCGGACCTGACGGATGCCGAGCGAGCCGGCGGCGTCGAGCGCACGCACCACATCGGCGTGCCTGGCGCGGGCGTCGGCTTCGACGATGAGGCCCTGCTGGCGCGCCTGCTCGGCGTCGCCGGCCATGGCGCTGGCGAGGCTATCCGCCGGCAGCCGGCGTTCGCCCAAACGGTAGTCGCCCTGCTCGGTCACGACCAGCACGACGGGGGTACGCTCCAGGTCAACGCCGGCGCTGCTCTCCGGCAGTTCCAGCTCCAGGGCCTGACGGGTCTCGAAGGTGGTCGAAACCATGAAGAAGATCAACAGCAGAAACACCACGTCGATCAGCGGCGTCAGGTTGACCTCCACCGGCTCACGGCGACGGCGGGCAAATCTCACGGCCTGCGAGCCTCCGCCAGGCCGGCGCCCGCCTCGCGGGGAGTGCGCCCTGCCGCTCCTTCCTGAAAAACGAGCTCGCCCGGATAGTGGGCCAGGAACTCGACCACCTGGCCGGCCTGCTCCTCCATGCGCACGGTGATCTCTTCAACCCGACGCACGAAGTAGCGATGGAACATCAGCGCCGGGATCGCCACGGTGAGCCCCGCCGCAGTGGTGACCAGCGCGCGGGAGATGCCGCCGGCCAGCTCGGCGGTGCGGCCCACGCCGTCCGCCGAGACGATCACCGCAAACACCTCGATCATGCCGACCACGGTTCCCAGCAGTCCGATCAGCGGGGTGATGGCGGCGATGGTGCCCAGCGGGCTGAGGAAGCGCTCCATGTCATGGATTACCGCCGTGGCCGCCTCCTGCAGCCGCGCTCGCACCTGCTCGTGGCCCAGCCGCGCATTGCGCAGCCCGGCCGCTAGCACCCCGCCCAGGGGCGAGTGGCTTTCCAGCCAGAAGAGGTTGACCTGCCCGCGCGCCACCGGTGAGCACACCTCCTGGCCCAGCCCATAGGGCGCGATGCGCCGAGCGCGAAGGGTCCACAGGCGCTCGATGATGATCACCGTGGCCAGCAGCGAGCAGCCCAGCAGCGGGATCATCAGCCAGCCACCGGCGATGAGCGCATCGATCATGTCCATCCCGTCTTCCCTCCTCGCGCATGGCAAGCGGCGCGATCAATGCGGCGATTCTACCCCATGGCACCCCCTTCGACACCGCCGCGGCGCCAGGGAATGGGGCGAGACGCCTGATACGCCAAGGTTTCCTCGCCGCCTAGCCAGAACGTCACGGCACCCTCCAGCGCAGTGCTCCACTGGCAGCTGCCGGCACGACGAAAGCGCCTCACCACCTCGCCATGCGGATGGCCGAAGCCACTGTAGCGACCGGCGCTGTAGATGACGTGTCCAGGCGCGAGCCTCTGCACCAGCTGCGGGCCGGAGCTGGTGCGGCTGCCGTGATGGCCGGCCACCAGCAGTGTGACGGGCCCCTCGACGTCGAGCAGGAAGCGGCGTTCGATCTCTCGCCCGACATCGCCGGTGATCAGCAGGCGGTGTCGGCCCGCCGTGACCTCCAACACGCAGGAACGATCGTTGCTGGAGAGCCCCGCCGACTCGTCGGGCGGCCACAGCACGCGGTAGGCGACGCCGTCGCGCTGCCAGGCCTGACCGCGAAGGCAGAACTCGAAGGGCGCGTCGAGCGACTCGCCGAGCGGCGCCAGGAAGCGCCCCACCGAATGGAGCCGGGTCAGTGCGGCCACGCCCCCGGCATGGTCGAGGTCGCCGTGGCTGACCATCACCTCGTCGAAGCGCTGGCCCTCTGGCCACAGCGTGGCCAGCGGCGCGAAGCCGGAGGCAAAGCGCGGGCCGGTATCGTAGAGCAGGCGATAATTGGCGCTGCGCAGCTCCACCAGCTGACCCTGGCCCACGTCGAAGATGCGTACCTGGAGCAGGCCCGGCGCCACGGCGGGCTCGCGCAGCCCCAGCATGGCCGGCACCAGCAGCAGCGTAGCGCCGACTCGCAGCCGAGCCGCCAGGCCGGGCAGCGCCCAAAGCAGCGACATGAGGCCCAGCATGGCGGCCAGCGGCACCACGAGCTCGACGGGCGGGGTCCAGGGCGGCAGCCGCTCCACGGCAAAGGCAAGCAGGTGCATGAGCCCGGTGGCTAGCTGCTCGAATAGCCACCAGCACGCCGCGTTCACGGGTGCGAGCGGCAGCGTCAGCCAGCCGAGCAGGCCGAGCGGCACCAGCGCCGTACTGACCAGCGGCACCGCCAGAAGATTGACCAAAGGTGCAGCCGGTGCCAGCCGGGCGAAGGCCAGCAGCACGGCGGCGGCCATCAGCGGCGCCAGCAGCAGCTGCGTGCGAAGCAGCGCCCAGCCCCAGCCGCGCAGCCCGCGCGGCCGCTCTCGCCCCTGCCAGATCAGGATCAGCAAGGCGACGGCCAGAAACGACAGCCACAGCCCGGGGCGCCACGCCGAGAGCGGGTCGATCCCCACCACCAGGCCGAGAGCCAGCCACCACGCCTGCCACGGCCCGGGGCATGGCGCCCGCTCGCCACCCACAGGCCGACCAGCGTCATGATCATGGCGCGCATGGCCGGCGGCTGCAGCCCCGCCAGCACGGCATAGGCGACGGCGGCGATCCCGGCCAGCCACCAGGGCCAGGTCGCCAGCCGCCAGCTACGCGGGGTCAGCAGGCGCGCCGCCACGCGGGCAAGCAGCAGCACGAAGCTTGCCACCAGTCCCACGTGCAGGCCCGAGATCACCACCAGGTGCGTGGTGCCGCTGGCGTTGAGCAGCTGCCAGTCGTCACGCTCGAGCCGCTCGCCGGCACCGAGAGTCAGCGCCGCCAGCCAGCGTGACGCCTCCGGCGAGAGCGACTGACGGTCGAGGTGAGCCAGTGCCAGGCGGCGCAGGCTGGCGCCCGCCTCGCTCAACCGCTCGGGCGGCGGCTCATTGCGCATGCTGCCGGTGGCCTGGATGCCTTCCCGCCACAGCCAGGCACGGTAGTCGAAGCCGCCCGGGTTGGCGGAACCGCTCGGTGGCCGCAAGCGCACCGTCAGCGCCCAGCGCTCGCCCTCGCTCATGGGAGGCGCCTCGAAGGCCGTGACGCGAACGCGGCGCAGGCGGTCGCACGGCAACCGTGCGGGGTCGAGCGGCCGGCAGGCGTCGACGCGCACGCGCAGCCGGGTGAGTTGGCCGTCCTGATCGACGCTTTCCAACCGTCCCTCCAGCCGCAGGTCGGCGCGCAGCAGCCCCTCCGGCAGATCGGCCCCTTGCGCCAGCAGCACTTGCCCCGCCGTTGCGGCCATCACCAGCCACAGCATCACGCCGAGCCGACTGCCCCAGCCGAACAGCAGCAGCAGGCCGATGGCCAACCCTTCCAGTAGCCCCGCGGGCACCCACGCGCCCAGCACGACGCCGGCCAGCGTCGACGCGGCCAGTCCCATCGCCCACCCGATTCTCATCCCCCTCCCTGGCCCCCACGGCCAGCCCCCGACGCCACCCCAACCAGCGCTTTTCCCCATGCGGCATGGCGAGGCAGGTGGCATCCATGGATAATACCCGGGTCCCGAAGCAGCGAGCCATACGACATGCCGCGCCGATTCCTGCAGCGCTACATGCCCAATCCCGATACGCTCAGGCGCCAGCGCTCGCTGCGCTTCATGAGCCATCTCATCGGCGACCCCGGTCTGTGGGTTCTGTCGCGTCGCAGCGTGGCCAACGCCTTTTCGGTGGGCCTGTTCAGCGCCATGCTGCCGATTCCGTTCCAGATGGTAGTAGCCGCGTTCGGAGCCTGGGTGCTGCGCTGCAACCTGCCGCTCTCCGTGGGGCTGGTGTGGATCACCAATCCTCTGACCATGCCGCTGATCTTCTACGGCAACTACCGCATCGGCGCCTGGCTGATGGATATGCCCGTGAGGAGGCCCCACACCGCGTCTCGACGCGCTGGATCGCCGAACGCATGGCCGACATCCTGCCGGCCCTGGCGCTGGGTTCGGTGGTCTCGGCCATTGTGCTGGCCATCGTGGGCAACGTCCTCATCCGCCTGGTGTGGCGCTGGCACATTTCACGCAGCTGGAAACAGCGCGCCATGCGTCGCCGCCTCAGGAGGCTGGAATTGGACGACTGACGGGCGGGTGCCCGGTCAGGCAAGGCAGGAGTGCCGGCCGAGTCGCAGCTTGACGACTCGGCCGGCGAGGACGTGGCGTGGCGACCCCACCGGGGTCAGCGCTGCTCCTCGAGCCGCCCGGCATCGAGCTTCATCACCCGATCCTGATGCGCGGCCAGCGAGGGATCGTGCGTGACGACCACGAAAGCGCATTCGGTGGTTCGGGCCAGCTCGTCCATCAGCGCCAGGATGCTCGCCGCAGTGCTCTGGTCCAGGTTGCCGGTCGGCTCGTCCATCAGCACCAGGCTAGGGTCAGTGACCAGCGCCCGGGCAATGGCCACGCGCTGGCGCTCGCCGCCCGAGAGTTCGCCCGGTTTGTGGTCGGCGCGCGCTTCGATACCCACCTTGACCAGCAGCTGCCGTGCCCTCGCCTCGGCGACCTTCTTGCGCTGACCGCGAATGATCAGCGGCAGCGCGGCGTTCTCCAGCGCGGTGAACTCCGCCAGCAGATGATGGAACTGGTACACAAAACCGATGTGTCGATTGCGGAACTTGCCCAACGCCGCCTCGCCAAGCTCGAGCAACGACTCGCCGGCGATCACCACCTCGCCGCGGCTGGGACGATCGAGCCCGCCGAGCAGATTCAGCAGCGTGGTCTTGCCCGAGCCGGAGCTGCCGACGATGGCCACACGCTCGCCGGCGCGTACCTCCAGCGACAGGCCGTCCAGCACCGTGATGTCCTGAGGGCCCTCGCGATAGACCCGCGTCAGGTCGCGGCAGGACAGCATGACCCGGGCCTTGGCAGGGGTGCTCACGGAATTCTCGTTATTCACGGCCGCCTCACTCATAGCGCAGGACCTCCGCCGGCTGGACCCGCGACGCGCGCCAGGCCGGGTAGAGAGTCGACAGGAAGGTCAGGACGAAGGCCGCGGCAACGATGTCGCGCACGTCGTCCCAGTGCAGGCGCGACGGCAGGTCGCTGATGAAGTAGACCCCGGCGTCGAGGAACTGGATGCCGAGCACCGACTCCACCCAGCCGATCAGGTCGGAGATCGTCAGCGCCAGCAGGATGCCGAGCCCCACGCCGATGGCGATGCCGATCACCCCGATGGCGAGCCCCTGCACCACGAAGATGCCCATGATCGAGCGCGGCGTGGCGCCGATGGTGCGCAGGATGGCGATATCGGCGTGCTTGTCGGTCACCACCATCACCAGGGTGGAAACAATGTTGAAGGCCGCCACGGCGATGATCACGGTGAGCAGCAGCGCGATCATGCGTTTCTCCATCTGGATCGCCTGGAACAGGTTGCCGTGGGAGAAGGTCCAGTCGATGCCGCGATAGCCTGGCCCCAGCTCGTTGATGATGGCGCGGGTCTCGCTGGCCGCCACGAACAGATCGTCCAGCTCCAGGCGTAGCCCGCCCACCGCATCGCCCAGTCGCGCCAGTGTCTGCATGTCCTCGATGTTGGCATAGGCCAGGTTGGCATCGAGATCGGCGCCGACGCTGAAGATGCCGCTCACGGTGAAGCGCTTGAGCCGCGGAAAGACCCCGGCCGGGGTAATCGAAGCTTCCGGCACCAGTAGCGTGACCCGGTCGCCCACGCCCACCCCCAGGTGACGCGCCAGCAGCGAGCCCAGCACGATGTTCCACTCGCCCGGCTGCAGGTCGTCGAGGCTGCCGCGCTGCATGTGGCGGCCGATGATCGAGACGCGATCCTCCCATTCCGGGTGGATGCCGTTGACCATGGCGCCCTCGTTGCGGCCGGCCACCGAGAACATGCCCTGCTGCTGGATGTAAGGCGCGGCGCCGATCACCCTTTCGCGCTGCATCAGCTGCTCGGCCAGGGCCTCCCACTCGACCAGGCCGCTGCGCGACTCGATCTTGGTGTGCGGCACCATACCGAGGATGCGCGTGCGCAGCTCGTGGTCGAAGCCGTTCATCACCGAGAGCACCAGGATCAGCACCGCCACGCCCAGCATCAGGCCTAGCATGGAGGTGAGTGAGATAAAAGAAATGAAGTGGTTGCGGCGCTTGGCGCGGACATAGCGCAACCCGATCAGCAGTGGCAGGCGGTCGAGCATCATCGCGTTCCTAGTCAGAGGGGGCCCATGGTACGGTTTTTTACTGACGACTGCATCGGCTGCGATGCGCTTTCCCCAAGCTTGCATCATTGCCACGCTGCGCCTACATTGCGCCGTCTTGGTGCCACGCACCGCATCACCCAGGTTCCTGACACCGCCCCCGCCGCCACCCGCGAGGTTATCCCATGGCCCACCGCCTGCTTCCCGAATGGCACCCTCAGGATGCCGTCCAGCTCACCTGGCCCAGCCCCGAAAGCGACTGGGCGCCGCTGATCGAGCGCATCGAGGCCACCATGGAAGCCATGGTAGTGGCCATCGCCCGCTATCAGCACGTGCTTATCGCCGTGCCCGACGCTGCCACGCGCCATCACCTGGCCCAGCGTTTCGCCTACCTCGGGGTCGATGCCTCGCGGCTGCACATGGCGGTGGTCGAAGCCGACGACACCTGGGCCCGCGACCACGGCCCCATCGCCATCGAACGCGACGGCAAGCCGGTGCTGCTCGACTACGTTTTCACCGGCTGGGGCGGCAAGTTCGAGGCGGACCGCGACAACGCGCTGACTCGCCGCCTGGCCGAGGCCGGCCACTATGCCTGCCCAGTGGAATCGCAGGCGATCGTCCTCGAAGGCGGTGCCATCGAAACCGACGGCGAGGGCACGCTGCTCACCACCGAGGCCTGCCTGCTCAACCCCAACCGCAACCCCGAGCTCGACCGCCAGGCGGTGGAGGCCCGGCTCAAGGCCGACCTGGGCGTCAAGCGGGTGCTGTGGTTGGCCAACGGCCACTTGGAAGGCGACGACACCGACAGCCATGTGGACACCCTGGCGCGCTTCTGCGACCCCTCCACCATCGCCTATGTGCGCTGCGACGACGAAAGCGACCCACACTACCCGGCCCTGGCCGCCATGGAAGCCGAACTTCAGGCGCTGCGCCGCTCCGACGGCGAGCCCTACCGCCTGGTGGCACTGCCCTGGCCGCGCCCCTGCTTCGACCCCACCGACGGGCATCGCCTGCCGGCCACCTACGCCAACTTCCTGATCGTGAACTCTGCGGTGCTGGTGCCTGTCTATGGCGATGCTGCCGACAGCCGGGCGCTCATCGCCCTGGCCGGCGCCTTCCCCGGCCGCGACATCGTGCCGATCGACTGCACCAGCGTGATCCGCCAGCACGGCAGCCTGCACTGCCTGACCATGCAGCTGCCCCGGGGCAGCCTCGCTGCCGCCACTCAGCAAGGAGAAACTTCATGACCCGCACCCTCAAGGTCGGCCTGGTCCAGCAACCCGCCTGGCCCGACAAGAGCCGGAGCCTGGCCGAGAGCGAGGCCGGCGTGCGCGAGCTGGCTGCCCACGGCGCCGAGCTGGTGCTGCTGCAGGAGCTGCATGCCACCCACTACTTCTGCCAGTACGAGGACACCGAACTGTTCGACCTGGCCGAGCCGCTGGACGGCCCCACCGGCCAGCGCCTGTCAGCGCTCGCGGCGGAGCTCGGCATCGTGCTGGTCGGTTCGCTGTTCGAGCGCCGCGCCCCGGGCCTCTACCACAACACCGCCGCGGTCTACGACCGCGACCACGGCCAGGTGGGCGTGTACCGCAAGATGCACATCCCCGACGACCCGGGCTTCTACGAGAAGTTCTACTTCGCCCCGGGCGACCAGGACGACAGCCGCCAGCAGGGCTTCCAGCCCATCGACACCTCGGTGGGCAGGCTGGGCCTGCTGGTGTGCTGGGACCAGTGGTATCCCGAGGCGGCGCGACTGATGGCGCTAGCCGGCGCGGAACTGCTGCTCTACCCCACCGCCATCGGCTGGAACCCGCCCGATGACGACGAGGAGAAGACGCGCCAGAAGGAGGCCTGGACGCTGATCCAGCGCAGCCACGCGGTGGCCAACGGGCTGCCGGTCATCGTTGCCAATCGCGTCGGCCATGAGCCTGACCACTCGGGCGTCGGTGCCGGAATCGATTTCTGGGGGGCAGCTTCGTCGCCGGGCCCCAGGGGAGCTGCTGGCCCACGCCGGCACCGAGGCCGAGCGTATGCTGGTCACGCTCGACATGAGCCGCGGCGAGGACGTGCGGCGCATCTGGCCCTACCTGCGCGACCGCCGCATCGATGCCTATGGTGACCTCACCCGGCGCTACCGGGATTGACACCCATGGGCCTTACGCGCAAACGGCTCCGGCGACAGGCCCCGGAGCGCCGGACCGTCGATGAGGCGCTGTAAACCCCTCCCTGGGCGCCAATTTTGCCCTGCTGCGCTCTCGCATCCTGCTCCACTTGCAGGGCCGGAGCTGGCCATGCATGGCCAGCCCGTTCGGAGCGTTGCTCCTCACCCATGGCAAAAAACCTCCTCTCCGGTCTATCTCCGGAACCTCAGGGAGCTCTCGCTGGAACTGGTCGGACTCATAAAGAAAAACCCACCGCTGCCAAAGCATGCGGTGGGTTTTTCGTTTGCCGCCAGGTTCAGGCGTCCGGCGCTTTCCAGAAATCGCGGATCGAGGCGATGCCTTGGGCGCCCACGGCGCGGGCATGGTTGGCATCGAAACGGGTCATTCCGCCCAGCGCGAACACCGGCATGGCGGCCCGCTCCACCAGCTGCTGGAAGTCGTGCCAGCCCATCGGCGCCACCTCGGGGTGCGACGGTGTGGTGCGCAGCGGCGACAGCGTGACGAAGTCGCAACCGATGCGAGCGGCCTGGGTGAGCTGCGTCTGGTCGTGGGTCGAGGCCGACAGCCACTTGCCTTCGGCGATGGGCCGCCGCTCCAGCTGCATCAAACGCTCGCTGGTAAGGTGGATGCCATCGGCATCGACCGTGCCCAGCAGGGCGGGTTCGCCGTTGAGCAGCAGGCGTGAACCGTACTGGCGACACAGCGCCAGGGCGCGCTCGGCACGGGCCAGGTAGGCCGTCTCGTCGAGCGTCTTGGCCCGCAGCTGCACCAGGCGCACGCCGTCTTCCACCAGAGCACGCTCCAGGCAGGCGACGAACAGGCCTTCATCGCTTTCCTCATCGGTGATGAGATACTCGGTAGGCAGCATCACCGCCTGCAGGATGGGCAGGTTGGCGGCGGGGAACGGGTAGCTGACCAGCTCCTCGAGCGGCACCCAGCGCACCGCCTGGCCTTCTCGGCCGAAGGGCTCGCCGCTGAACTCGTGCACCTGCCACACGTCCAGCAGGATGTGCTTGTCGGGATACTCGTGGTGGATGCGGATCAGCGGCTGAGCCCGCCGAATCTCCACCCCCAGCTCCTCATGTAGCTCCCGCTTGAGCCCCTCCAGGCCGGTCTCGTAGGGGGCCAGCTTGCCGCCGGGGAATTCCCACAGCCCGCCATGATCGACGTTGGAGGGGCGACGAGCGATCAGCGCCTTCTTGCCATCCGAACTGATAATGGCCGCCGCCGCCGCGTGCACCCTTCTTTTCACCATAACGTTCATTCACTCTTCCACATGTTCCAAGCCGGCTTCGGCAGGAGGATCGTCGTCGGCCCTGTGTCTCAACGATAGCCCGTCTCAACGGTGCCCTGACTCAACTACGATAGTCGGCATTGATGCTGACGTAGTCATGCGAGAGATCGGTGGTCCACACCGTGGCACTCTCCTCGCCGCGCCCCAACGCAATGCGGATGGTGATCTCTTCACCCGCCATGACCCGGCTGCCCTGCGCCTCGGTGTAGCCCGCGGCGCGCCCGCCATGTTCGACCAGGCGCACGTCTCCCAGGTCGATGACCACGCGGTTGACGTCGAAATCCGCCACCGGGGCGCGTCCCACCGCCGCCAGGATCCGTCCCCAGTTGGCATCGGAGGCGAACAGAGCTGTCTTCACCAGCGGCGAGTGGGCCACGGTGAAGGCCACGTCCAGCGCCTCCTTGCGCGTGGCCGCCTCGCCCACCTGCAGCGTCACGAACTTGGTGGCACCCTCGCCGTCGCGCACGATGGCCTGGGCCAGCTCGGTCATGACGCGCTGCAGGCCGTTGCGGAAGATCGCCACCTGCTCATCGCTGGCCACCGTCGCGCCACGCCCGGTGGCGATCAGCATGCAGGCATCGTTGGTCGAGGTGTCGCCGTCAACGGTGATGCAGTTGAACGAGCGATCCACCGTCTCGCGCAGCAGCGAATCCAGCAGCGACTGTTCGATGGCAGCATCGGTGGCGACGAAGGCCAGCATGGTCGCCATGTTGGGATTGACCATGCCCGAGCCCTTGCTGATGCCGTTGATGGTCACCTGCTGCTCACCGATCTCCAGGGTCACGCTGACCCCTTGGGCCGCGTATCCGTCGTCAGGATACCCTCGCCGGCCTGCTGCCAGGCCTGCGCGCCCTCGCCCAGGCTATCCAGGGCGGCGGGCAGGCCAGCCAGCAGCCGCTCCATCGGCAGCGGCTCGCCGATCACCCCGGTGGAGAACGGCAGCACGCTGTCCTCGCCCACGCCGGCCAGCTTGGCCAGCTCGGCACAGGTGGCCCTGGCATCGCGCAGGCCGATCTCGCCGGTACCGGCATTGGCATTGCCGGTGTTGATGACAAGGAAGCGAGCCCCTCGCCGCGAGCCTGGCAGCCCTCCAGGTTCGCCTTGGCCACCGTCACCGGGGCGGCGCAGAAGGCGTTGAGCGTGAAGCTGCCGGCCACCGTCGCGCCTTCAGCAATCTCGATCACCACCAGGTCGCGGCGGCCCGGCTTCTTAATGCCCGCCATGGCAGTCCCCAGCCGCAGCCCCTCGATGCCCGGCATGGCCGGAAAACGTGTCTCACCCACTGCCATGTTGCGCAACTCCTACGTGAATGCTCGGCCGAGGCACCACCGGCACCAGGCCTTCCGGGCCTTGGTGCCGGTAGGCAGGCCAGTGACTAGTTCAGCTTGCCGCAGCACTGCTTGTACTTCTTGCCCGAGCCGCACGGGCAGGGTCATTGCGCCCCACCTTGGGCCCCTCGCGCCGCACCGGACGGCCATCGCCGGCTGCGGGGCCGGTCGGCGCCTCGCCCTCGCTGAGCTCCGCGGCATCGTGGCGGCTGGCGGCCGAGGCCTTCTCGCGCTCCAGGGCCTCGCGGCGCTGGCGCTCGAGCTCATCGACCTCCTCCGGCTTGCGCACCTGCACATGGCTGGTGATGCGCGTGATGTCGGCCTTGATGTTGGTCAGCAAGGACTGGAACAGCTCGAAGGATTCGCGCTTGTACTCCTGCTTGGGGTTCTTCTGTGCATAGCCGCGCAGGTGAATGCCGCGCCGCAGGTGATCCATCGACTGCAGGTGCTCCTTCCAGCGGGTGTCGAGCACCTGGAGCATGATCTGCTTCTCGAAGCGGCGCATCAACTCGGCGCCGGCCGTGTCGATCTTCTCCTGGTAGACCTGGCGATGCAGCTCGTGCAGTCGCTCGCGCAGCTGCTCTTCGTGGAAGCGCTGGTCCTGCTTTGCCCAATCGACCAGCGGCGCATCGAGGTGGAACTCGGCTTTCAGGTGCTCCTGCAGGCCTGCCAGGTCCCACTGTTCCGGCAGGCTCTGGGGCGGCACGAAGTCGCTGATGGCAAGGTCGAGCACCTCGTCGCGAATGCCCAGCACGTTCTGGGAAACGTCGTCGGCGGCCAGGATCTCGTTGCGCTGCTCGTAGATCACGCGGCGCTGATCGTTGGCCACGTCGTCGTACTCGAGCAGCTGCTTGCGGATGTCGAAGTTACGGCTCTCGACCTTCTTCTGCGCCCGCTCCACGGCGTTGGTGACCATCTTGTGCTCGATCGCCTCGCCGCGCTCCAGCCCCAGCGCCTTCATCATGCGCTGCACCCGATCGGAGCCGAACAGGCGCATCAGGCTGTCTTCCATGGAGAGGAAGAAGCGCGTCGAACCCGGGTCGCCCTGGCGGCCGGCGCGGCCGCGCAGCTGGTTGTCGATGCGCCGCGATTCGTGGCGCTCGGAGCCGATCACGTGCAGGCCCCCGGCCTGGAGCACCGCCTCGTGGCGTGCGCGCCACTCCTCGCGCAGCTTGGCGATCTGCTCTTCGCTGGGGTTGTCGAGCTTGGCCGCCTCGGCTTCCCAGTTGCCGCCGAGCACGATGTCGGTACCGCGTCCGGCCATGTTGGTGGCGATAGTGACCGCCCCGGGTCGCCCGGCCTGGGCGATGATCTCCGCCTCGCTCTGGTGCTGCTTGGCGTTGAGCACGTTGAAGCGCAGCCCCTCCTTCTTCATCAGCCCGGCCAGGTACTCCGAGGTCTCGATGGAGGCGGTACCGACCAGCACCGGGCGCCCCGCTTCGGTCTCGGCCTTGACGTCCTTGATGATCGCCTCGTACTTCTCTTCCGCCGAGAGGTAGACCAGGTCGTTGAGGTCGCGCCGAACCAGCGGACGGTTGGTCGGGATGACCACCACATCGAGGCCGTAGATCTGGCGGAACTCGAACGCCTCGGTATCGGCGGTCCCGGTCATGCCGGCCAGCTTCTCGTAAAGGCGGAAGTAGTTCTGGAAGGTGGTGGAAGCCAGGGTCTGGCTCTCGCGCTGTACCGGCACGCCCTCCTTGGCCTCCACCGCCTGGTGCAGGCCTTCCGACCAGCGCCGGCCCGGCATGGTACGGCCGGTGTGCTCGTCGACGATCACCACCTGGTTATCGGCCACGATGTAGTCGACGTCGCGATGATAGAGATGGCGGGCACGCAGCGCGGAGTGCATATGATGCAGCAGGTTGAGGTTCTGGGCGGCATAGAGGGAGTCGTGCTCACCCAAGAGCCCCTCGGCCCGCATCAGCTCCTCGACCTTGTTGTGGCCTGCCTCGGTGATCTCCACCTGCTTCTGCTTCTCGTCGAGCAGGAAGTCGCCATCCACCGGCGCATCGGCATCCTCGGAGACTTCACCCCGCTCCAGGTGTGCCGCCAGGCGGTCGATCACCTTGTAGAGTTCGGTGTTCTCATCCACCGCGCCGGAGATGATCAGCGGCGTGCGCGCCTCGTCGATGAGGATGGAGTCTACCTCGTCGATGATCGCGAAGTGCAGGCCGCGCTGGACCTTGTCCTCCAGTGAGAACGCCATGTTGTCGCGCAGGTAGTCGAAGCCGTACTCGTTGTTGGTGCCGTAGGTAATATCGCAGGCGTAGGCGGCGCGCTTCTCCTCGGCCGACTGTCCGGCGTAGATGATGCCTACCGAAAGCCCGAGGAATTCATACAGCGGGCGCATCCACTCTGCGTCGCGGCGTGCCAGGTAGTCGTTCACCGTAACCACGTGCACACCCTTGCCGGGCAGAGCGTTGAGGTAGACCGCCAGGGTGGCGACCAGGGTCTTGCCCTCGCCGGTCTTCATCTCGGCGATGCGACCGCGATGAAGCGTCATGCCGCCGATCATCTGCACATCGAAGTGGCGCATTCCCATCACCCGCTTGCCCGCCTCGCGCACCGTGGCGAAGGCTTCCGGCAGCAGGGCGTCGAGGCTCTCGCCACGCTCGAGCCGCTCGCGCAGCTCGACGGTACGCTGCTTGAGCGCGGCATCGTCGAGCGCTTCGACCTGGGGCTCCAGCACGCTGACCTGATTGACCTGGCGCTGCATGCGCTTGACTTCACGGTCGTTCTTGGAGCCGACCACCTTGCGTAACAATGTATTGATCATGAAAGGACCCAAAAGCTGCAATTCGCTTGTAGCGGCCGGGCTCCGGCAGGTGAATTCCGCCGGGCCGCCCACTGGCGGTTATCCATTAGCTGCAGTGCGGGTACGTGGGTGGGCCACGACGGGTCAGCACGTCGTGTGCCGCCGTCCAGCGTCGCCGGAGAACGGGCGCGCTGCGCCACACCGAGGCGAGGCGCGGCAAGGCCCGCCGACGGCGGGCAAGACAAGGCAACAGCGCGCGACGCCGGGCCACGTAGCGGCAGCGGGCGCGCATCAGGGTGGGCGCCAGAATGCAGGTCTGCACGACGCGCTCGGCCAGGCGCAGGGTTTCCGCCTGGGTCAGGCCTGCAGGAAGCAGGCAGCTGACCAGCAGCCCCGCCAGCCACCAGCGCGAACGCGCCCGACAGCGCATCGCGCCTCCCTGGACGAGGCGTCAGCGAGGCGGGCGTGCGGGTCCGAGGTCATGCTGTAGGAGTGCTCCCGAGCGTGGTAGGCTCTTGTTCACGGTCAAATGTTCACGGTCAGCTGTCAAAGTCGACGTTACACGGTCGACGGTGGCGACGATCTGAAGGAGTGCCGCTGCTAAGCGTCAGCCCTTAACCGGCCGCTGCCACCCGGCCAAGGGGCCGCCGAGTCGAGAAAATAAGCCCATGAGTATAAAGGTTAAGCGTTCACGCGCACAGTCCATGTCTCGCCTGCTCGACGGAAAGGGTGAACTGGCGCCGCTGATGCGCACGGCTCGGCTGATCGCCCACGCCCAGCAACATCTGCGCGAGCATCTGCCCGAGGAGGTCAGGGAGCATGTGTTCGTAGGAGGCTTCCGCGACGGCAGGCTGACCCTGATCACCGACCGCGCCGTATGGTCGACCTGGCTGCGCTACGAGCAGGCGCGGTTACTGGAACTGCTGCACCGCCTGCCCGAGTTCGCCCCGGTGCGCGGCTTTCACCTCAAGGTACGCCCGGTCAGGCCGCTCAAGACACCGCTCAGGCAGACACGCCACCTGCCGGCACGGGCCGCCGACGAGATCGCCGCCTGCGCCGCCGACACCGAGAACCCGCGGCTCAGGCGCGCCCTGGAGCGGCTGGCTTCCCACGCCGAGCGCCCGGACTGAGCCGCGGCTCGCCGCAGGCGGTTACTGCCGTTGGTAGGTGATGCCGTCGAGCTCGACCTCGCGAATCTCATGGTAGGCAATGGTGACACCGTTCATGTCGCCCGGCTCCCCTTCATGCTCGGCGAGACGCGTCTCGGGTATGACCTTCACGCCCGTCATGCCGACATGCTGCACGCGCGCCGAGAAGCACTTGCCTTCATGCTCGACCACCATCCGCTCGCCGAACATGCAGCGCTGTACCTGCGTCATCAGCTCCTCTTCGCTGACTCGTTGAACCGTCATCGCGATCTCCTTTCGCCTTGCCCCGCCACCTCGGCGGGGGCGTACATACCTTCGAAGCCGGCAGCGAACCGCCCGCTGCCGCTATAGCTCACTGTAGAAGAGTGAGACGCTTTCGCCATGCCACGCGCTGGCAAGCCGCGCCCGGCTGACGCTATGCTGTGGCCTCACCTAGCGCATCAAACGCCTCGCCCAGCTAGCTCGGGGAACGCATATGTCGCTCAGCAAGACCCAGTCCAGTTTCTATCGCCGGCTCTACGTCGCCCACCTGGTCACGCTCGGCATCGACAGCGTGCCGGGGCTGATGGCGGCCACCGGCATGCCGCGGCGTACCGCGCAGGACACACTCAAGGCCCTGGCAGAGCTCGACATCCTCTGCAGCTTCGCCGCTACCCCAGGGAGCGGCACAACAGCGGTGGCTACCGCATCGACGACTGGGGCCCGATCGACAGTCGCTGGGTCACCAAGCACGCAGAGCGCATCCGAGCGGCACTCGGCTATCCTGCGTTGCCATGACGCTTCGCCGTTCGTACTCGCAGCGCCTTCGCCGCTCGCTGGGCCGGCTTGCCTTCGCCGCCCTGCTGCTGCCGAACGGCGGCTGCGCCGGCCCGGTGGAACAGACACCGGGGCCCACCCAGGGCGAGCCTCGGCTGCTGCCTCACCAGGTGATCGCCGACGATGGCTACCGCCTGCCGCTGCGTCACTGGCCCGCCACCGGGCAACCCGAGGCCGTGGTGCTGGCCGTGCACGGCTTCAACGACCACGCCGGCAGCTTCGACATCATGGCCCAGGCCCTGAACCCGCTGGGCATCGAGGTCTATGCCCACGACCAGCGCGGCTTCGGCACCACCGACCAGCGCCGACTGTGGGCCGGGCACGAGCGGATGCGTGACGACGTGCTGCTGTTGGCCAGCCTCCTGCACGAGAGCCACCCCGACACGCCGATCTATCTGGTCGGCAAGAGCATGGGCGCGGCGGTGACGCTGCTGGCCATGAGCGCCGAGCCACCCCCGCCGGTAAACGGCAGCGTGCTGATCGCCCCCGCCGTGTGGGGCTCGTACACCATGCCGTGGTACCAGCGGCTGGGACTGTGGCTCGGTGTGCGGCTGATGCCACAGGCCACCTTCTCGGTTCGCGCCACCCGCCGGCTGGGCATCGAGCCTACCGACGACGACGAGATCAAGCGCCAGCTCGCCAGCGACCCGCTGATTCTGCGCAGCGCCCGCATCGACACGCTGCACGGCCTGACGCACACCATGGGGCTGGCGCTGGACGCAGTCGACGACCTGCCCGGCCCGGCGCTGATCCTTTACGGCGACGAGGACCAAGTGATCCCCACCCAGGCCTACTGCGCCTTGATCGAACGCCTGCCCGATAATGATGCGATCCGCCTCGCCTTCTACCCCGGCGGTTACCACATGCTCACGCGCTACAGCCAGCGCCAGCGTACCGAACGGGATCTAGCGGCCTGGCTGCGCGACCCGCACGCCGCCCTGCCCTCCGGACTGGAGGTGGCCCCGGCGATCCTGCAAGCGACCCTGTGCGCCGACTGAACGCAGATGCCACGACGAAGCAACGCACGGCACGCCCCGCCAGCACACGGGGCCGCCGCCGCTCGAGCGCTCACTCTGAAAAATAAAAAAAGCGGCGGGCAAGGCCCGCCGCAAACCACCGATCAGTCATTCTGACCGAGAGAGATGCCTGGTGAATCAGATCTCGAAGCCAAGCCCGAAGTCTTCGGCGCCAAGCGCCATCAGGGAGCCGGCACCGGCCTGGATCATCTGCGCATGGGCGCGAGTACGCGGCAGCAGGCGCTGGAAGTAGAATCGGGCTGTGTGCACCTTGGCCTCGTAGAAGGCGGTTTCCTGGGTACCGGCGGCCAGTGTGGCCTTGGCCTGCTTGGCCGCCCGGGCGAAAAGGTAGCCCAGCGCCACGTAGCCGGAGTACATCAGGTAGTCGACGCTGGCCGCGCCCACTTCCTCGCGATCGTTCATGGCCTTCATGCCGATGCCCATGGTCAGCTCGCCCCACTCGGCGTTGAGCTTGGCCAGCGGTGCGATGAATTCGGCCAGCTCGCTGTTGCCTTCCTCGGCCTGGCAGAACTTGTGGATCTCCTTGGTGAAGACCTTGAGGCTTTCACCCTGGCTCATCAACACCTTGCGGCCGAGCAGGTCGAGCGCCTGGATACCGGTGGTGCCCTCATAGAGGCGCGTGATGCGGGCGTCGCGCACCAGCTGCTCCATGCCCCACTCCTGGATGAAGCCGTGGCCGCCGAAGACCTGCACGCCCTCGTTGGTGGCCTCGAAGCCCACCTCGGTGAGGAACGCCTTGACGATCGGCGTCAGCAGGCCCAGCAGGGTCTCGGCGCGCTCGCGCTCAACGGCATCCTGGCCGTGCTCGACCACGTCGAGCAGCTGGGCGGTGTAGAGCACCAGCATCCGGCCGCCCTCGGCGAAGGCCTTCTGGGTCAGCAGCATGCGGCGCACGTCCGGATGCACGATGATCGGGTCGGCGGCCTTCTCCGGCGCCTTGGGGCCGGAAAGCGCACGCATCTGCAGGCGATCGCGGGCATACGTCAGGGCGTTCTGGAAGCTCGCCTCGGTCAGGCCCAGCCCTTGGATGCCCACACCCAGGCGGGCGGCGTTCATCATGGTGAACATGCAGGCCAGGCCCTTGTTGGGCGGGCCGACGAGGAAGCCCCGGGCAGCGTCGAAGTTCATCACACAGGTGGCGTTGCCGTGGATGCCCATCTTGTGCTCCAGCGAACCACAGGCCACGCCGTTGCGCTCGCCGGGGTTGCCATCGGCATCGGGCATGAACTTCGGCACCACAAACAGCGAGATGCCCTTGGAGCCTTCCGGGGCATCGGGCAGCTTGGCCAGCACCAGGTGCACGATGTTCTCGGCCAGGTCATGCTCGCCGGCAGAGATGAAGATCTTGGTGCCGGTGATCTCGTAAGCACCGTCGGCGGTGGGCACCGCACGGGTCTTGATCAGGCCCAGATCGGTGCCACAGTGCGGCTCGGTGAGGCACATGGTGCCAGTCCACACGCCTTCCACCAGCTTGGTGAGGTAGGTGGCCTGCTGCTCCTCGGTGCCATGATGGCGCAGCGCGTCGGCGGCACCGTGCGACAGGCCGGGGTACATGCCCCAGGCCAGGTTGGTGGAGCAGACCATCTCGTTGAGCACCATGGCCAGCGAGTGCGGCAGGCCCTGGCCGCCATGGGCAGGGTCGGCAGCCAGGCTCGGCCAGCCGCCCTCGACATACTGCTGGTAGGCCTGCTTGAAGCCCTTGGGAGTGCGAACCTCGCCCCCTCCAGCAGGCAGCCTTCCTGGTCGCCGCTCTGGTTCAGCGGCAGCAGCACGTCGCGCGCAAAGCGAGCGCCTTCTTCGAGAATCGCCGCCACCACGTCGGGCGACGCCTCTTCCTCGCCCGGCAGGCTGGCATAGTGAGCGGGATAGTCCAGCATTTCATCCATCACGAAGCGAAGGTCGCGCAGGGGGCCTGATAATCGGGCATCTCAACTCTCCACAAAATTGGTCGCCGAACCACAAATAAGTCGCCGAACGTAGGCGCGTGGGGGCGGCGGCAGCCGCTTTCAAACATGTGTTTGAAACTAGCCGCCGCATCGACGCTAGTCAAGCGCTTGTTTGAAATTGGGCGCGATTCAGGCTAGGACTTTAGTCGCAATTTTATTGGGGAGAAATAAGAGAACGCCCGCAGCCATTGGCCGCGGGCGTTCTTCCTGCACTGCCTTCACTGCATGCGAATGCTGCCGTCGAGGCGAATCACCTCGCCATTGAGCATGGGGTTGGTGATGATCTGCTCGGCCAGGCGGGCGAACTCGTCGGGATGTCCCAGCCGCTTGGGAAACGGCACCGAGGCGGCCAGCGCCTGGGCGGCCTCGTCGGGGATCTCGCTCATCATCGGCGTCTGGAACACCCCTGGGGCGATCGCCATCACACGAATGCCGTGGCGCGACAGCTCGCGCGCCGCGGGCAGGCTCATGCCCACCACCCCGGCCTTGGAGGCACTGTATGCGCACTGTCCCACCTGGCCGTCGAAGGCGGCAACGGAGGCGGTGTTGACGATCACGCCGCGCTCGCCATCCTCGCCTGGCGAATTCTTCGCCATCGCAGCCGCCGCCAGGCGCATCACGTTGAAAGTGCCGACCAGGTTGATCTGCACGGTTCGTGCGTAGGCATCGAGATCGGCGGGCTGGCCTTGGCGGTCGACCAGCTTGGCCACGCTGACCACGCCGGCACAGTGCACCACGCCGGCCAGGCCGGCGTCGCCGCCCAGGGTCACGGCTGCCTCCACCGCGGCCTGCATATCGTCGGCCGAGGTAACGTCGCCGCGCACCGCGCGAGCCACCTCCCCCAGCGCCTCGGCATGACGCTCGACGGCGTCGCTCAAGTCACACAGCACCACCCGGCCGCCCGCGGCGACGAGTCGTTCGGCGGTTGCCGCCCCAAGCCCGGAAGCGGCGCCGGTAATCAGAAAGGTACGGTCCTTCACTTGCATTCAGGGGTCTCCCGGTTCATTTCGCTGCGGGTTCGGCCGTGTCCGCCTTGTCGGCAGCATCGGCACGCAGCTTGAAGCGCTGGATCTTGCCACTGGGCGTCTTGGGCAGGGCATCGACGAATTCGATCACCCGCGGGAAGGCGTGGGTGGAGAGCCGCTCGCGCACCCGCTGGCGGATCTCCTCGGCCAGCGCATCGCTCGCCTCGAAGCCTTCGCGCAGCACGACATAGGACTTGATGATCTCGCCGCGGATCTCGTCGGGCTGACCTACCGCGGCTGATTCCGCCACCGCCGGATGGGTCAGCACGGTGTTCTCCACGTCGGTGGGACCGACGCGGTAGCCGGCGGTGGTGATGATGTCGTCATCGCGGCCGGCGAACTGGAAGGTGCCGTCCTCGTTGCGCACCACCACGTCGCCGGTGAGGTAGTAGCCGTTGGCGAAGGGGTGCTTCTCCTGCCAGGTGTAGCCCTGAAAGAAGTGCGCCGGCGAACGCTCGATATCCACCGCCAGCACGCCCGGCTCGCCCGGGGCAGCTCGTTGTATTCGGCATCGAGAATCGCCAGCCGGTAGCCGGGCATGGGCACGCCCATGGCACCGACGTGCTTGGGGTGCTCCAGCGCATGATGGTTGCAGCAGGTCATGCCGGTCTCGGTCTGGCCGTAGTGATCCATCACCGGGCAGCCCAGCGCACGCTCGACCCAGGTGACCACCTCGGTATTGAGCGGCTCGCCGGCGGAGCTGGCCACGCGCAGCTCCAGCGCCTGGCGGGCATTGTCGAACAGGCCCGAGGCCTTCATCAGCCGGTAGGCGGTGGGGGCGGCGGCAAAGTTGGTGATACGGTGACGCTGCATGAACGCCAGCGCACCGTCGGCGCTGAAGCCCGCTTCGCAGAAGTGCGTGGTCACGCCCAGCAGCAGCGGCCCGGCGATGGCGTAATAAAGGCCGTAGGCCCAGCCCGGGTCGGCCATGTTCCAGAAGCGGTCGCTCTCGCGCAGGTCGATGGCGAGTTCCATGTAGAGCGCGAAGGCCGGCATGCCGGAGAGCGGCACCGCCACCCCCTTGGGCTTGCCCACGGTACCCGAGGTGAACATCTGCAGGAACGGCGCATCTGGCGCAAGCCGCGGCGGGGTGGCCTGGAACGGCGAGTGCGCAAGGGCATCACGCCAGTCGAGGTCGTCGGCGTGCCCCTCGCTCGGGCCACCCACGGCCAGTACCGCGGGGCTCTGGGTGAGGCCGTCGAACTTGAAGCGGTTGGCGTGATCGGTGATCACCAGTCTGGTGTCGGCGCGACCAAGACGATAGTCCACGGCATCGGGGCCGAAGGCGGTGAACAGCGGTTGGTAGACCGCACCGATGCGCCAGGTGGCGAGCACCGCTACCAGCAGCTCCGGCGAGCGGGGCAGCATACAGGCGATGCGGTCGCCAACCCCCAGACCGCGCTCGGCGAACCAGCCGGCCAGACGCGCGCTCCGGGCTTCCAGTTCGGCGTAGGTGAGGCGGTTGACGCGACCCTGAGTATCCTCGTGGACCAGCGCCAGCACATCGCCACGGCCGGCACGCAGGTGGCGACCGCAGCAGGATTCGTAGGCATTGAACTTGCCGTCGCCGTGGTCGTCGAGACGGGCGATGATTTCATCGATCGAGAAACGCTCGTAGTAGGCGGAATACGCAGGAAGGGATTGCGTGCTCATTGACTGCCCTCTTGGCCTGTTGTGCTTGTTGTAGGAGCTTGGGACGGCTGCCACGTCCATGGCTGGCAGCCGCGTCACTCTGCAAAGACTATTCGGTACCGTCGAATCTTTTACCGTACAGTTTGCATAGTACAGTTGACGTAAGCGTCAACCTAGCAAGCGCTAGGTACAAGCTAGAAGCAAAGCCACAGCGGGGCAACCCCTGGCGAGCGGTAAACGGCTAGACCTTGGTCGATTCCGCCCGCGCGGGCACAGCGGAGGGCGTGATCATGGCGATCAGCTCATGGGCCAGGTCTTCGGGCTTGCGCGGCCCGTCGGGGTCGTACCAGCGCACGGTCCAGTTGAGCGCCCCCATGACGAAGCGCGAGACCAGGAAGCGGTCGCCGTGGATCAGGCCATCATTCAGGGCTTCGTCGATTACCCGCTCCCACAGCTCCTCGTAAGCGTCGCGCAGGTGGATGAGATGGTCGCGCGCCTCCGGGTCCAGGCGCCGCCATTCGTACAGGGCCACCACATGGGCGTTGCGATCGGTCAGCAGGGTCTGGAGATGCGCCCGGGCCATGGCGTGCAGGCGTGCCTCGGCGGAATCATCGCACTCCTCCAGGGCCTGGCGGGCCAGCGTCAGCGCGTTCTGAGTGCCCTCCTCGATGACGGCGGCGAGAATCTCCTGCTTGTCGCGAAAATGGTGGAACAGGCTGCCGGACTTGATGCCCATCTCCTGGGCCAGCATGCGCACGGTGGTCCGATCGAAGCCCTCCTGGACGAACAATTGAGCGGCCAGGCGGGTCAGTTCCTTGCGGCGGGGGACTCGTTAATGGCATTCATCGGGTTTACACTAGCGCTTGCTTGGTTGATCTTGAGAAAAGCATAGCCCTGCCGACAGGTCAACGCGACATACCGCCAGAACGCGCCAGGAAATGATCGAACTGGTCAGGCTGTGTTCGGCTCGACGACAATCATAACGGATGAACCATCAGGAGATCGCCACCATGAGCAGCCCCACCGACATCGTCTTTCTGTCCGCGGCCCGCACCCCCATGGGCGGCATGCTGGGCAGCCTCTCCAGCATCACCGCCCCCGAGCTTGCCGCCGTGGCTATTCGCGCCGCCATCGAGCGCGCCGGCATCGAGGCCGGCAGCATCGACGAGGGCATCATGGGCTGCGTGCTGCCGGGCGGCGTCAAGCAGGGGCCGGCTCGCCAGGCCATGCGTCAGGCCGGCATTCCCGACGGCATCGGCGCCACCACCATCAACAAGCTGTGCGGCTCGGGCATGAAGGCCGCCATGCTGGCCCACGACCTGATCCGCGCCGGCAGCGGCGAGGTGATCCTGGCCGGCGGCATGGAGTCGATGTCCAATGCGCCGCACGTGCTGACCAAGGCGCGCACCGGCTACCGTCTGGGCCACGGCGAGCTGAAGGATCACATGTTCCTCGACGGCCTGGAAGACGCCGAAACCGGCAAGCTGATGGGCGTGTTCGCTCAGGAGATCGCCAGCCAGCGCGACTACTCCCGCGAGCGCCTGGACGACTTCGCCATCGCCTCGCTGGAGCGGGCCATGGCGGCCACCAATGCCGGTCATCTCACGGCCGAGATGGCCCCGGTCACCGTCACCGGCCGTCAGGGTGAAAGCGTGGTCGAGCACGACGAGCAGCCGTTCCAGGCCAAGCTCGACAAGATCCGCCAGCTGCGCCCCGCCTTCGCCAAGGACGGCACCATCACCGCGGCCAACTCCAGCTCCATCTCCGACGGTGCCTCGGCGCTGATCCTGGCCAGTCAGGCCGCGGCCGACCGGCTCGGCAGCAAGCCGCTGGCCCGCATGCTCGGCCACAGCACCCACTCCCAGCACCCCAGCGAGTTCACCATCGCCCCGGTGGGCGCCATCGACAAGCTGATGAAGAAGCTGGGCTGGGGCGTGGCCGACGTCGACCTGTTCGAGATCAACGAGGCCTTCGCCGTGGTCACCCTGCTGGCCATGGACGGACTCGACATCCCGCACGACAAGGTCAACGTCTTCGGCGGCGCCTGTGCCCAGGGCCATCCCATCGGTTCCACCGGCTCGCGCATCATCGCCACGCTGATCCACGCCCTGCGCACCAAGGGCGGCAAGCGCGGCATCGCCAGCCTGTGCATCGGCGGCGGCGAGGCCACCGCGGTGGCCGTCGAGCTGATCGACTGATGCAGGGGTTCACCCTCGACACCCCGGCGGGCGGCGTTTACGCCGCCCGCTGGCGTCCCGACGGTGGCACCGCCGGGCGCAGCCCCATCGTGCTGCTTCATGATTCACTGGGCTGCGTGGCGCTGTGGCGGGACTTCCCCGCCCTGCTTGCCGCCGCTTGCAGCCGCGAGGTGATCGCCTATGACCGCCGCGGCTATGGCCGCTCCGCGCCCTACCCGGGGCCGCAGCCCAGCAGCTTCATCGCCGACGAACCCCGGGATGCCTTCGCCGTGCTGCGCGAACATCTGGAGCTCGAGCGCTTCGTTGCGCTGGGCCACAGCGTGGGCGGCGGCATGGCGGTGGAGGTCGCGGGGCGCTATCCAGAGGCCTGCACGGCGCTGGTTACCGTCGCCGCCCAGGCCTTCG
This sequence comes from Halomonas sp. E19, assembly GCF_052439355.1. NCBI lineage: Bacteria > Pseudomonadati > Pseudomonadota > Gammaproteobacteria > Oceanospirillales > Halomonadaceae > Halomonas > Halomonas sp. E19. The sequence continues at coordinate 1,937,980 of NZ_JBNFWU010000001.1, forward strand.
TCGAGCCCCGCACCCTGGCCGGAATACGCCAGGCCGAGCAGGCCTTTGCCGAACCGGACGCCATGGCCCGGCTGGCCAGGTACCACGGCGACAAGGCCGATTGGGTGCTGCGCGCCTGGGTCGACAACTGGCACTCCGAGGCCTTCCATGGCTGGAGTCTGGACCCCGCCCTGGCGCGGGTAACCTGCCCCACCCTGGCCATTCACGGCGAGCTGGACGAGTACGGCTCGATCGAGCAGCCCTGGCGCATCAGTCAGCGGACCCCGGGGCCGCGCGAACCCGACATTCTGCCCTGTGGCCACGTGCCTCATCGCGAGTGCCCGCAGCGCCTTGCCGACCTGGTAGCGAGCTTCCTGACCGACTCGCCCTGAACGGCGCAAGCTGCCTTGCCGCCAGCCTGTATCAGGCTTCACCCACGCGGTGGCGCCAGGCGATCCAGGCGCAGGCGTTCACGCCCATCGAACAGCCGCCGACTGCCCGCCGAAACCGCCGCCAGGGTGCCGAAGCCGGTGCCCAGGGTGATCGCGAACATGATCAGGATCTGGTACTTCACCGCCAGGCCCGGCGCGGTGCCGGCCAGTATTTGCCCGGTCATCATGCCCGGCAGGCTGACCACGCCCGCCGCGGCCATGGCATTGATCATCGGCATCAAGCCACTGCGCATCGCCTCGCGACGAATGTCGCCGATCGCCTCCTGCCAGGGCTGACCGAGCATCAGCCGGTTCTCGATCACGCCGCGCTGCCGCCAGGCGGTATCGGTCAGCCGATCCAGCGCCAGGGCGACGCCGGTCATGGTGTTGCCCAGCAGCATGCCCAGCAGCGGGATGGCGTACTGCGGCCGGTACCAGGGCTCTGGGCCGATGATCACGGTCAGCGTCAGCACGGCGACGGTGAACGAGGAGAGAAACATCGACAGCGTGCCGATGCCGAAGGCCCAGCCGCCCAGCAGCCGGCGCTTCTGGCGCGCCATCACCTCGCGTCCGGCAATCAGCAGCATCGCCAGCGCCATCAGCACCACCCATACCAGCCGTTCGGCGGCGAACAGCGCCTCCAGCACCAGGCCCACCAGCGCCAGCTGAATCACGGTGCGCAGCGCCGCAACCAGCAGGCTGCGGCTCATGCCCAGGCGCATGGCGGCGGTGCAGCCGGCAAGCACCACCACCATCAGTGCTGCCAGCGCCAGCTGCCACCAGGAGAGTTCGATCAGGTTCATGCGGGCTCCAACTCCTCGAGCCGCGCACCGGCAATCCGCCAGTGATGACTGGCCACCCGGGCGATCTGCGCGCGGTCGTGGGCCACCCACAGGGTGGGCCAGCCGCGGGAGCGGATATGCGCGACCAGCCAGGCTTCCACCCGCTCGCTGGTAGCGTCATCCAGGTTGGCGGTCGGCTCGTCGAGCAGCAGCGCCCGCGGCTCGAGGCTCACCGCCCGCAGCAGCCCGAGGCGCTGCTTCTCGCCGGTGGAGAGTCGGCTCACCTGCCATTCCAGGGTATCGGGCGTGAAGCCCAGCGCCTGAAGCTCGCTCTCTGCGGGACGCTGGGCGAAGTGCTCCCCTACCCGCTCCTCCCACCAGTGGCTCTCGGCCGGCACCAGCATCACCTGGCGGCGCCAGGCATGCCCCGGCGTTTGCGACTGGGCCTGCTCACCCAGCCACACCTCGCCGGCGTGAGGTTCCAGATCGGCCACGGCGCGCAGCAGCCGGCTCTTGCCCGAGCCGCTGGCGCCGGAGATGCAGCCGATCTCGCCGGGCGCTATCCCGAGATCGATATCGCTCAGCGCGCCGATGCCGACGCCAGCAAGCCGCAGAGGTTCGGTTGAGCCCAAATCACTTCCCCATCATCGGTATTGGCCGAATCATAACAGCGCAGGCGCCGGGTTCGACACGCCGGCTGGCGTTGCTCATATATGGAAAACCATATATCTTTCGCCAAGCCCATCTCGCGCAGGAGCGACACATGTCCGAGGACACCCTCCCCCAGGCGCCTTCCTCTGCCGCAGGCATGGGACGCTTCGAACGCTTTCTCTCCGTGTGGGTGGCATTGGCCATCGTCGCGGGCGTACTGCTTGGCCAGTTCGCCCCGGCCATACCCGAGACGTTGGCCCGATTCGAGGTCGCCCAGGTATCGATTCCGGTGGCCATTCTGATCTGGGCCATGATCTTCCCGATGATGGCCCAGATCGATTTTGCCGCGGTACTCGGCGTTCGCCGCCAGCCCAAGGGACTCGTCATCACCACCACGGTGAACTGGCTGATCAAGCCCTTCACCATGTTCGCCATCGCCTGGTTCTTCCTGATGGTGCTGTTCCGGCCGTGGATCCCCGAGCCGCTGGCCCAGCAATACCTGGCCGGGGCGATCCTGCTCGGCGCCGCGCCCTGCACCGCCATGGTCTTCGTCTGGAGTACCCTGACCCGCGGCGACGCCGCCTACACCCTGGTGCAGGTCTCGCTCAACGACCTGATCATGCTGTTCGCCTTCGCTCCCATCGTGGTGCTGCTGCTTGGCGTTTCCAACATCCAGGTGCCATGGGATACCGTGGCGCTGTCGGTGTTTCTCTACATCGTCATCCCGCTTACGGCCGGCTACCTGACGCGCCGCACCCTGATCGCCCGGCGCGGCAGCGCGTGGTACGACGATGTCTTCATGAAGCGGATCGGACCGATCACCCCCATCGGCCTGATCGTCACCCTGGTGCTGCTGTTCGCCTTCCAGGGCGACGTGATTCTCGCCAACCCGCTGCACATCGTGCTGATCGCCATTCCGCTGATCGTGCAGACCTTCCTGATCTTCTATATCGCCTATGGCTGGGCCAAGGCCTGGAAGGTACCGCACAACGTGGCCGCCCCCGGGGCAATGATCGGCGCCAGCAACTTCTTCGAGCTGGCGGTGGCGGTGGCCATCGCGCTGTTCGGCCTGCAGTCCGGCGCGGCGCTGGCCACCGTGGTCGGCGTGCTGGTGGAGGTACCGCTGATGCTGGCCCTGGTGCGCATCGCCAACCGCACCCGCCATCGCTTCTCCCCGGCCTGAGACCGACGAATGGCGGCTTGCCTCGCCGAAGGGGCGCAATGAAGATGCAAGCATGAACGCCACCTCATTGCAGCGCCATGCGCTTACCGTCATCGTCCTCGCCCAGCTGTGCGGCACCTCGCTGTGGTTCTCCGTCAACGGCGTGGGTCTCTCGCTGTCGCGGGATCTCGGCTTCTCCGAGGTCGACCTGGGTCGGCTGACGCTCGCCGTACAGGCGGGCTTCATCTGCGGCACCCTGTTCATCGCCACCACCGGGCTTGCCGACCGCTTTCGCGCCAGCCGCATCTTCGCCGCCTCCTGTCTGGCCGGCGCGCTGGTCAATGGCGCCTTCGTGCTGGCGGCTACCCAGTTTCCGCTGGCGGTGCTGCTGCGCTTCGTCACCGGACTGTGCCTGGCCGGCATCTACCCACTGGGCATGAAGCTGGTGATCGGCTGGACGCCCAGGCACACCGGCGCCGCGCTCGCCTGGCTGGTGGGCATGCTCACCCTGGGCACCGCCCTGCCCCACTTGCTGCGTGGCAGTACGCTGGGCATGCCCTGGGAGTGGCCGCTGCTGGGCGCCTCGCTGCTGGCCCTGCTGGGCGGCGCCCTGGTGCTGCGGCTCGGCGACGGCCCGCACCTGCCGCCTTCCGCGGGCAAGGCGCGGCTTTCCGAGGGCTCGCTGCGCTGGGGGTGAAGCGCTTTCGCGCCGTGGCCGGCGGTTACTTCGGTCACTGCTGGGAACTCTACGCCTTCTGGATGCTGACGCCCTTCCTGGTCATGCGCGAAGTCGAACGGCTCATGGCCTCCACCGATCTGGTGGCGTGGCTCTCCTTCGGCATCATTGCGCTGGGGCTGGCGGGGTGCGTGGGGGGCGGTGCGCTGAGCCGGCGGCTGGGCAGCCTGTGGGTGGCGCGCTGGGCACTGACGGCCTCCGGTGCGCTCTGCCTGATCTACCCGCTGCTGGCCTGGGCTCCGCCGGGCCTGCTGTTGGCACTGCTGTTCCTGTGGGGACTCACGGTGATCGCCGACTCGCCGCAGTTCTCCGCCCTGGCCGCCGCGACGGCTCCCCGCGAGCGGGTCGGCTCCACCCTGGCGGTGATGAACGCCATCGGCTTCGCGCTGACCATTCCCGCCATCTCGCTGACCACCACGCTGTGGTCGCTGCAGGAACTCTGGGTGCTGTGGTGGCTGCTGCCGGGACCGATCCTCGGCCTGTGGGCGCTGCGTGGCGTGAGCGGCTCGGCAGAACCCGCGCCGGCACGGCAGGCATGAAGCCGAATCAGCAGAGAGCGGCTCTCCGCTCGGGCCGATTCCCCATGCCCTGCAGGCGGCGCTGCAGCTCGACCAGGCGCCGCCTCTCCCCTGCCTTCGCCGCCGCCAGCACCTCGGTCACCCAGCCCGGCAGCGCCTCGGAGATGCGGTAGTAGACCCACTGCCCCTCGCGGCGGTCGCTGAGCAGCCCGCAGGCGCGCAGCTGCGCCAGGTGCCGCGAGACCTTGGGCTGCGACTCCTGCAGGGCGTGAGTCATCTCGCAGACGCACAGCTCCCCTTCCTCACGAATCAGCAGAGTCAGCGTCAGGCGGGTCTCGTCGGCAAGGCATTTGAAGAGGCGAACGGGATCGAGCTCGGGCACGAGACGTCTCCAACGGCGCGATAGGAGCCCCCATTCTAGCGAAGTGGCGTCCCGGGCGTCAGCGTTCGCCTCGAGCCTGCACCCCAGCCTAGCCAAAGCGACCGGTAATGTAGTCGTGGGTGCGCTGTTCGCGCGGGTTGGTGAAGATGTCGTCGGTATCGCCCACTTCGACCAGGTCGCCCAGGTGGAAGAAGGCCGTCTTGTGCGCCACCCGCGCCGCCTGCTGCATGTTGTGGGTCACCATGACGATGGTGTAGCTCTCGCTCAGCTCGTCGATGAGCTGCTCGATCTTGCCCGTGGCGATGGGATCGAGGGCCGAGCAGGGCTCGTCCATCAGGATCACCTCGGGGCTCACCGCAATGGTGCGCGCAATGCACAGGCGCTGCTGCTGACCGCCGGAGAGGCTGGTACCGGGCTCGTTGAGGCGATCCTTCACCTCGTCCCACAGCCCGGCACGCCGCAGGCTGCTCTCGACGATGTCGTCGAGTTCGGCACGCCGCCGGGCCAGACCGTGCAGGCGCGGGCCGTAGGCGATGTTCTCGTAGATCGACTTGGGGAAGGGATTGGGCTTCTGGAACACGATGCCGACCTGGGCACGCAGCAGCACCACGTCGAGCGAGGGGTCGTAGATGTCGTTGCCATCGAGAGTCACCTGGCCCTCGACGCGACTCCCCGCAATGGTGTCGTTCATACGGTTCAGGCAGCGCAGGAAGGTCGACTTGCCGCAGCCCGACGGACCGATGAACGCGATCACCTCATGCTCCATGATATCGAGATCGATGCCGTGCAGCGCCTCGTTCTCGCCGTAGAAGACCTTGACGCCACGGGCGCTCATCTTGACGCTCGCCGCTTGCGCCGTGCGCTTGTTGAGGGCCGTTGGCACGGTGACGGATACAGTCATGGTTACCACCTCGTCTCGAATTTCTTGCGCAGCCAGATGGCCGTCGCATTGAGGCTCAGCATCAGCCCCAGCAGCACGATGATGGCCGCCGAGGTGCGCGCCTCGAAGAAGTTGCGTAGTTCGTTGCCTTGCCACAGGTAAATCTGCACCGGCAGCGCCGTGGCCTGGTCCATGGGCGAACTGGGCACGTTGGCGACGAAGGCGTTCATGCCGATCAGCAGCAGCGGTGCCGTCTCCCCCAGCGCCTGGGCCACGCCCAGGATCGAGCCGGTCAGGATGCCGGGCAGCGCCAGCGGCAGCACGTGATGAAACACCGTCTGCACCCGCGACGCACCGATGCCCAGCGCCGCCTGGCGAATCGATGGCGGAATCGCGCGCAGCGCCGAACGCGTGGCGATGATGATGGTGGGCAGCGTCATCAGCGTGAGTACCAGGCCGCCCACCAGCGGCGCGGAAAGCGGCAGGCGCAGATAGCCGATGAAGATCGCCGCCCCCAGCAGGCCGAAGATGATCGAAGGCACTGCCGCCAGGTTGTTGATGTTGATCTCGATGAGATCGGTCAGGCGGTTCCGGGGGCGAACTCTTCCAGATAGATGGCGCTGGCCACCCCCAGCGGCACCGACAGCAGGATGACGATCAGCATCATGAACAGCGAGCCCATGAAGGCACCGGCCAGACCCGCCGAGGCCGGCGAGCTGCGCGAATCGGTATTGAGGAACAGTGAGGTGCTGAAGGCGTTGCGAATCACGCCCTGAGCCTCGAGGTGATCCGCCCATTCTCGGGTCTGGGCGCTCAGCTGCTGGCGGTGGTCCGGAAGGCTGCGGTCGATGTTGCCCTTCAGCCAGACGTCCACGTTGGCACTGGCCAGCATCTTGACGGTGATGGTCTGCCCGATCAGCCCGGGATTCTCGATGACACGGTCGCGCAGGGCGAAGCGCTCACCGCTGGCCACCAGGGCACGCAGGTCGCGGGCCTGGCGCGACTCGATCTCCCCGGCAGATGCGCCTTGAGCGCCTCGTCGATCAGGGCATTCCAGTTGACCAGGCCAAGCTGATTCAGCCAGGCGAGTTCGCGCTCCCGAAACTGGGCCGGGCTCTCCCTGCCTGGCGCACCGGTCGCTCGTCCACCTGGATGATCTCGGGGTCGAGGTAGACGTCGAGATAGAGGGTGGCCTGCCAGAAGGCCGGCAGCCCGCGACCCAGAATACTGGTGAACAGGATCGCCACCAGCACCAGGCCGGTGACGACGGCGGCCAGGCCCATGAACCTGAAGCGACGCTCGCGGGCATGGCGGGCGTTCAGCGAGCGCTGGATGGTAGCAAGGCGCTGACGGCGTCGGGTATCGGCAATGTCGAAATTGGTAGCGGTCACGGGGCGTCACTCATATTGCTGACGGTATTTGCGCACCACCACCAGGGCGATCACATTGAGTCCCAGGGTGATGACGAACAGCGTAAGGCCGAGCGCGAACGCCACCAGCGACTGCGGGCTGGAGAAGTCCATGTCGCCGGTCAACTGGTTGACGATGGTCACGGTGATGGTGGAGATCGCCTCGAAGGGATTGGCATGCAGCACCGGATTGTTGCCGGCCGCCAGCACCACGATCATGGTCTCGCCGATGGCCCGACTGGCAGCCAGCAGGAAGGCACCGACAATGCCCGGCAGCGCGGCGGGCAGCACGACCTGGCGAATCATCTCCGACTTGGTGGCACCGAGCCCCAAAGCGCCGTCGCGCAGCGATTTCGGCACCTGGGTGATGATGTCGTCGGAGAGCGAAGAGACGAAGGGGATGATCATGATCCCCATCACCAGCCCCGCCGTCAGCGCGCTGGTGGCACGTATGCCGATTCCCAGCATGTCGCCCAGCCCGGACAGGAACGGGCCGATCACGATCAGGGCGAAGAAGCCGTACACGATGGTCGGGATGCCTGCCAGCACCTCGATGATCGGCTTGGCCACGTTGCGCAGCCACGGCGGCGCATACTCGGCCATGTAGATGGCCGTCATCAACCCCAGCGGAATCGCCACCAGCAGCGCGATGGCGCTGACCATGAGCGTGCCCCACAGCAACGGTAACAGCCCGAACTCGCCCTGCTGACCGGTACCGGAGGTGCTGAAGCGCGGGTTCCAGACGGTGCCGAAGAAGAACTCCGCGGGGCTGATGTAGCGGAAGAAATGGAGCGCCTCGCCCACCAGCGACAGCACGATCCCCACCGTGGTCAGAATGGCGACGCCGGAACTCAACGCCAGCAGCGCCGTGACCAACCGCTCGACATGGTTGCGCGCACGCAGCTGCGGCGCAATGCGCCGCTGCGCCGCGACCAGGCCGACGACGGCCAGCACGGCCATGGCCGCGATCATGGCCAGCCGCCCCATGCTCTCGAGGCGGGCCATCTGCTGGGCGGCAGCCACCTCGAAGGACTGTACCTCTCCGCTCACGCCCTGCCCCGAGGCCAGCGCCCCGATGCGGCGCATCAGCACCTGGGTCTCGCGCTCACTCAACCCGGCCAGCTCGGCCGGCAGTTGCTGGATGACCAGCACTTCGACGATGGCGTCCTGCAGCAGCAGCCAGACGCCAAACAGCAGCAGTGCCGGCAGCCCGCACCAGAGGGCGACCAGCACACCGTAATATCCGGGGCGAGAGTGCAGGCGCACCCCACCGCTTGCCACCGCCCTGCTGCGAGACAGCCCGACCTGATAGGCCATGGCCATCACGATCAACACGGTAGCGATCAAGACAAGATTCATCGTCTCTCCAGCTTGCGCTCTTGCGTCCGCGTCGGGGAGCGGCGGCTGCCGCTCCCCGTTACGGCTTCCGTGTTACTCGGCGGAGACCACGGTGCGCGCCTGGAACTGCTCCAGCGCCTGGGCACGTTCGTCGTCGTCCATCGGGATCAGGCCGGCATCCTCCAGCGGGCTGCCATAACCGGAGATGGCATCGCTGAGGAAGAACTCGGTGTACTCGGCCAGGCCGGGAATCACGTCGAGGTGCTCGCCCTTGACGTAGAAGAACAGCGGGCGCGATACCGGGTACTCGCCGGAACCGATGGTCTCCAGGCTCGGCGTCACGCCGTCGACGGTGGCCACCTGCAGACGGTCACGGTTCTGGTCATAGAAGCTCAGACCGAAGACGCCCACCGCATCGGCCTGGGCATCCAGTCGCGCCAGGGTCTCGGTGTAGTCGCCGGCGATCTCGATGATGCGACCGTCGCCGCGCAGGTTGTTACAGGCATCGCCCTCGATCTCGGCGTAGCTGTCGCAGCCGGCGTGCAGCACCTTCTCCTCGAAGACCTCACGCGTGCCGTGGTTGGAGGCCGGGATGACCAGCACGATCTCCTGGTCGGGCAGATCGGCGTCGATCTCGGACCAGCGGGTATAGGGGTTGTCGACCAGCTGGCCGTCCTGGGGGATCTGAGCGGCGGCAGCGGCGAAGACATGCTGCGGGGTCAGGGCGAACTCACCGCGGTCGGCGCGCGAGGCGAAGACGATGCCGTCATAGCCGAACATGACCTCGAGCACCTCGTTGACGCCGTTGGCGGCACAGTTCTCGAGCTCGCCGGAACGGATGGCGCGTGAGGAGTTGGCGATGTCGATGGTGTTCTCGCCGACGCCCTGGCAGAACTGACGCAGGCCGCCGCCGGAGCCGCCGGACCCCACCACCGGGGTGTTGAACTGCGGGAAGGAAGCACCGAACTCCTCGGCAACGATGCTGGCAAACGGCAGCACCGTGGAGGAACCGGCGATCTGGATGGTGTCGCGGGCCTGGGCGGCGGTCGACAGACCGGCGGCGAGGGAAGCGGCGATCGCCATGCTCAGCGTGCTCTTCTTGAAGCTCATCTTCACGATCCTCTCTGCGTTTTGATCCGACAGACCCCACGGCCTGGCAGTGTCGTCTTGGCCCGAGGGCCGTTCGCAGGAGTGATTCTGGAGACGCTTGATTGCAGAAAGATGACACGCGAACGAAGCGTAACGAACTACAGCAGAAGGCCCAGTGCCGCCAGCGTACACAAGGCGAGTGAAGCGCCCTGCAGGCGGCGGCGGTCGAGCCGGTGGGCGATACGATCAGCCAGGGCATTGCCGGCCAGCACCGCCGGCAGGAAGGTGAGCGCCAGCCCCAGGTGCCACAGGCGCACCTGGCCGGCCAGCGCCAGGGTCACCAGCGTCAGGCTGGCGGTGAGGATGAAGAATGCCGACAGGTTGCCGCGCAGCCGATCCGGCGACAGGCCGTGCATCAGCAGCACCATGGGTGGCCCGCCGATGGCGGCCACGGTGCCGAAGATGCCCGAGACCACGCCGGCGCCGAACAGGCTCGCCCGGTTGACCGGCAGGCGCAGGCGAAACAGCGTCACCGCCACGGCGAACAGCACGCTGAAGGCGATGAGCTTTTCCAGCATCGCCATCGGGGCGGCGAGCAACAGCCACAGGCCCAGGGCATTGCCGGGCAGGCGCCCGATCAACGCCATGCCGATCTCGCCGATCCGCACCTCGTGACGGTAATGACGCACCGTCATCAGCGACACGGTGAAACCGAACAGCACCAGGATCACCGGCACCAGGCGCGGCTCGAACATCAGCAGCAAAGGCGCACCGACCACTGCCAGGCCGAAGCCGGTGGCGCGCTGGACGAAGGCGCCCAGGGCCAATACCAGGGCACAGCCGAGCCAGGTGATCGGCGTCATGTCGAGCCACAGAAGGAAGGCATCAGGCATGCACGGGGCGCCCGGCCAGCCGCGACAGCATGACGTTACCGAACAGCGAGGCCGCCAGCATGGTCAGTACCATGGGCCATAGGCCCTCGATCTCGAACACCCCCACCATCACCCCGGCTAGCGCCGCCGCGCCGAATTTTGCCGCCCCCATGAAGGCGGTAGCCGTGGCGCTCACATGGCCGAAGCGATCCAGCAACAGCGACATGGCGTTAGGCGTGACCAGCCCGAGCATGCCGGAATAGAGCATGACGAGCACCACCACCACGGGCAGGGACGCCAGACCCAGCGCCACGGCCACGACCAACAGCAGCACCGCAATGCCCTGTAGCCCCAGGCCAAGGAAGAGATTCTGCAGCGGCGCCCGATGCTTCAACAGGGCAATGTTGATCCGGTTAGAGGCGGCAATGACCACCACATTGCAGCCTAGCGCGAAGGGATAGCTGGCCGGCGACAGCCCAAAGTGCTCCATGTAGACGAAGGGCGAGGCGGTGACGAAGGCAAACAGGCCGCCAAACGACGCCGCCACGGCACAGACATATCCCATGCCCTCACGATGACGCATCAGGCTGGCGTAGTGGCCAAGCACCTGGCGAAACGAGGCGGCCGGCTGGCCGGGAGGGCGCGTCTCGGGCAGCTGCGTGCCCATCAGCCACAGCAGGAAGGCGGCGTACGCCGCCAGGAATACGAAGATCAGCCACCAGTCGGCGAGATAAAGTAGCCCGCTGCCCACCACCGGCGCCACCAGCGGCGCCAGCATCATCACCATGGCCATGGTCGAGAGCACGCTGGCGGCCTCGCGTCCGCTGAAGCAGTCGCGCACGATGGCCGCTGAATTGACCACGCAGGCCCCACCGCCCAAGGCCTGCACGAAACGCCAGGCCAGCAGCTCACCCAGCGAGCCGATGGAAGTGATCGCCAAGCTGGCCAGCAGGAACACCACCAGCCCGCCGAGCAGGATCGGCCGCCTGCCATAGCGGTCGGAGAGCGGCCCGAACAGCAGCTGGCCGATGGCGAAGCCGGCCAGGAACACGCTGATAGAGAGTTCGGCATGGTGAATGCTGGTGCCGATGTGGTCAGCCAGCACCGCCATGGCCGGGAGGTAGGCATCGATGGCGAAGGGGGCCAGGGCCGTGTTCACGGCAGCCAGTATGGCCACGCGTCGAGCGGTGAGAATCAAGGCGACTCCGTGTCGGTGAGAGAGCGGCGCATATCGCTAGTCGGCTAATGATAGCGCAGGGCTTCGTTGCTTGCCCCTGCCGTGCGACTGTTACCGATTTCAACCGCTTGCTAAAGTGGCCAGACCCACACACTCAGGAGCACTACACCATGGCAGAGGACCTGCTGACACAACTCAAAGGGATGAGCACGGTGGTAGCCGATACGGGTGACATCGACGCCATACGCCGCTTCGAGCCCACCGATGCCACCACCAACCCCTCGCTGATCCTGCAGGCCGCCCAGCACGAGGGCCGCCGCGGACGCCTGGCCGAAATCGCCCGCCAGGCCACCGATATCGACGACGCCCTGGATGCGGTCGCGGTCGAGATCGGCAGCGAGATCAGCTCCCTGGTACCCGGCTACGTCTCTACCGAAGTCAGCGCCCGCCTCTCCTTCGACACCGACGCCACCCTCAACCGCGCCCGCTCGCTGATCGAGCGCTACGACCGCCACGGCATCGGCCCCGAGCGCATCCTGATTAAGGTGGCCGCCACCTGGGAAGGCATACGCGCCGCTCGCCAGCTGGAGCGTGAAGGCATACGCACCAACCTCACGCTGCTGTTCAGCTTCGTCCAGGCCCAGGCCTGCGCCGATGCCGGCGTCACGCTGATCTCACCGTTCGTGGGTCGTATCCTCGACTGGTATCGCGCCGAATGGCCCGACGCCGACTTCAGCGGCGACAACGATCCGGGCGTCAAGTCGGTCAAGAAGATCTACGAGCACTACAAGGGCCACGGCTACGGCACCATCGTGATGGGCGCCAGCTTCCGCAATACGGGCGAGATCATCGCCCTGGCGGGCTGCGACCGGCTGACCATCTCCCCCACTCTGCTCGAGGAGCTGGCAGAGACATGCCAGCCGCTGGAGCGGCGACTCTCGCCAAGCGGCGCCGAGACGTCGCCGCCGGAGCCGCTAGACGAAGCCGAGTTCCGCTGGGCGCACAACGAAGATGCCATGGCCACCGCCAAGCTGGCCGAAGGCATCCGCCGCTTCACCGACGACCAGCGCAAGCTGGAAAAGCTGCTCGGCGAGCTGCGCGAAGGGCGCGGCTGAACGACGCTCAGCCGGCGCCCCGAGGGGGCGCCGGCCATGCTGCTAACCGCCCAAGGACCTTGGTGTCAACGATAGAAAAATGCGGGGCCGTGCCGGGCGCTGCGGCCAGGAGACAAGACGGTACCGCGAGTCAATGGTGGGTGTGCGAGGCGGCTTCCTGAGCTTCCAGCATTTCCACCAAGGGCTGGAACTCCTCGCGGTTGTGCTCGCTCATGCGCATCAGGATGCGATGGGCCTCAAGGATGCGCTGGCGCGTCGCCTCCAGGTCGGCCGGCACCTCGGGCAGGTCGCACATCGCGCAGCCTTCGGTGATGGGGGCATCGACCATGGCAAAGAACTGGGTGAACCCCATCACCTCCAGCATGCGCTTCACGTCGGGGTTGTCTACCACGATGGTCGGCTTGTAGGTGATGCGGTCCTTGACCGCCATGGCCACCTTGGCGAGAAAGCCCAGCGCCGTCGAATCGACGTTGCTCGCCTCACGCAGATCGATGATCAAGGACTGCAGCCCCGGGGTTCTGGCCAGCTGTTGCGCCTGGGTATCCAGGGTGGCACACAGGGTAAGCCGAACATCGCCGCAGAGCTTCAGAACGAAGACACCGGAGTCGAACGCCGCCTTGATGCGGCCTTCATTCGTGATCATTGCCAAATCCGCTCAACATCATGATCGTAAGATCATCAGGCAACTCCTGGCCGCCGCCGCCCTCGCCGTCGTCATCGACGTCACTAGGGGAAACCAGGGCCAGACCATCGCGAAAATGTTCCAACGTGGTGCAGGTCAGAACTCGCTGCTCGAGCTCCCTGAGCCGCATGTCGAGCGTGTCGCCCGGCAGGCACTCCAGTATACCATCCGAACACAACCATAGCTGGAAGTGCTGCGGTAACCCATACGTCAAACGTGGATAGTCCACGTCGGGGAACAGCCCCACCGGCATGCCTTCGCCGGGCAGTTCCAGCACCTTGCCGTCGGCCACCAGCAGCGGCTTGGGCAGCTGGGCGCCAATCGAGTAGTGCAGGCAGCGCTCGTTGCGGTCGATGACGCCGACGAACAGGGTCGCATGCTTGCCGATACCGGTCTCCAGCAGCTCCTGGTTCAACGCCTTCAGCCAGCGTGCCGGTAGCGCCTCGGGGTGTTGACCATCCCACTCGCCCAGCCACCGGTTGCACAGGTACTTGAGCAGCACCGTCACGAAGGCCGACGAAGCCCGTGGCCGGACACATCGGCAAAGTAGAACAGCGTGTAGCGTTCGTCAAAGCGCTGGAAGTCGAGAAAGTCGCCAGAGAGATAGAGCGACGGCCTCAGCCAGTAGTGGCAGACTACGCCATTGGCGGCCTGGTGCGGGGCGGCAGCAGCTTGCGCTGGATCTGCCCCCTGCCTGCTGGTCCAGGCGCAGCAGCGCCAGGTGCGTCTCGAGGCTTTCGTTGAGCTCCTCGAGATGGCGGTTGAGCTGGGCCAGCCTTTCCCGATCGCGGGCCCGCCCCTCCTCGAGTCGATGCAGTTCGATCGCCTTGCGGATCATGCGTCGCAGCAGCTGGCCGTGACGCATCGGCTCCACCACGTAATCCACCAGTCCCACGTCCACTGCGGTGAGCAGGTCGGCGTCCAGGCGCGAATCGCTGACCACCACCGTGGGCAGCCGCTCGGTCAGCTTGGCCCACTCCAGGCTCGGCACGGTCCTGGCATGGGCCACCACCAGCGAGATGTCTCGCGGCAGATCCTCCAGCCGCTCGGCGGCGAGCACGGCCAGCCCATCGCGTGCGATGGTATCGGCCAGGGCGTCACGATATGCGCCCGGCTCATCGAGTACGCCTATCAGCGGCTTGGCTACATCCATCGGTTCAGGCCTCAGTCGGCGAACTCGGCGTCGTCAAAGTCGGCATCGTCGAAATCGAAGTCGAAATCGTCACTGGCGAACGGGTCGTCGCCCAGCTCGCCGTCGCTGACCTCGAAGCGACGGCGCTGCAGGTAGGCGTCGCGGATGAACACGTAGCGATCGCCGCGAATCAGCGCTTCCTGGTCGATCAGGCCCGCACGCAGGTCCACGATGCGCAGGGCGGTCAGCCCGTAGCGCACCGCGTCGTCTTCAACGTAGTAGACCGGGTAGGTCATGGTGTCCACGGGCTGGCCCACGGTGTCGCGCAGCGTGCTCGGGCCGAGGAACGGCAGCACCAGGTAGGGGCCCTCCGTCACGCCCCAGACCCCCAGCGTCTGGCCGAAGTCCTCGTCGCGCCCGGTTATCCCCATGTGGGTCGCAAAATCCCACAGCCCGGCGATCCCCACGGTAGAGTTGATCACGAAGCGCGAGGTAGCGATCCCGGCATTGCCCGGCTTGCCCTGCAACAGACTGTTAAGTGCGGTGCGAGGTTCGCCCAGGTTGGAAAAGAAATTGCCCACCCCGGTCTGCACCGGCTGCGGCGTGATGGTGCGATAGCCGCGTGCCACCGGCTTGAGCACGGCACGGTCGACCACGTCGTTGAAGGCGAAGACGCGGCGGTTGAAGCCTTCCCAGGGTCATCGGGGTGGCGGTCTTCCACCGCCACGCGCCCGGCACAGCCGGCCAGCATGGCCATGGCCGCCATGGCCACCAGGGCCCGGGTGAAAAAGCCGGTGTGCTTCACGACCATGGAGTTGGTCTCCTGAAGGTTGTCGCCAGCCGGTGCGTCAAACGCGACGCACCACGATGCAGCCGGCACTGTACCCGGCACCGAAGGAACAGACCACCCCCGTGGCACCGGAAGCGAGATCCTCGCGGTGCAGGTGGAAGGCGATGATCGAGCCCGCCGAGCTGGTATTGGCGTAGCGGTCGAGGATGATCGGCGCCTCACCCGGCGCCGGGTCGCGCCCCAGCACGCGCCGTGCGATCAGGTCGTTCATGTGGTGGTTGGCCTGGTGCAGCCACATCCGCGCAAGATCCTGGCCGCTCAGCCCCAGGCTCGCCAGGTGGTCGCTGATCAGCGCCGCCACCATAGGGCAGACCTCCTTGAACACCCGCCGCCCCTCCTGCACGAACAGCTTGTCGGTGGCCAGGGGATCGCTGTCGGTAACCCGGTTGAGGAAGCCGGCATTGTTGCGGATCGCGTTGGAGAAGCGCGTCACCAGCCGGGTGCCGAGAATCTCGAAGCGCGACGCGGCGGTCGCCAGTGCGGCATCTTCCAGCACGATGGCGGTGCAGGCATCGCCGAAGATGAAGTGGCTGTCGCGGTCGCGGAAATTGAGGTGCGCCGAGCAGATCTCGGGGTTGACGATCAGCGCCCGCCGAACGTTGCCGGCGCGAATCGCGTTGGCTGCCAGGTCGATGGCGAAGGTGGCCGAGCTGCACGCCACGTTCATGTCGAAGGCGAAGCCCGCCGCACCGAGCTGGGCCTGCAGCTCTACCGCTATGGCGGGATAGGGCCGCTCGAGGTTGGAGCAGGCGACGATGATCATGTCGATGTCCGTGGCCTGCACGCCGGCGGCGGCCAGGGCCTGGTGTGCCGCCTTCAGGCCCATCTCGCACTGGATGGAGGGTTCGTCGTTGCTACGCCTCGGCAGATGCGGACGCATGCGCTCGGGATCGAGAATGCCGGCGGCATCCATCACGAAGCGGCTGTGGATGCCCGAGGCCTTGACGATGAATTCGCTGCTGGAATACGCCAGGGGCTCGCGCTCGCCCGCCTCGATGGCGGCGGCATGGCGGGTATTCTCGGCGTCCACCCAAGCGTTGAACGCAGCCACCAGGGCATCATTGTCGATGGCGTGCTCCGGCGTAAACAGGCCCGTACCGGTCATCACGACGTCTGTCATCTTTATCTCCCTCGTGCGGCGTCTCTACCGCAGAATTTTTGCACCGGCGAACCGCTGCGATGGCTCATGTTCATTCTTCGGCGTGGCGGCGCTCAGCGCTGCCCCACCAGCTCGGCCCAGCGGCGCTCCAGGCGCTTCTCCGATACCGGCATGCGGGTACCCAGCTGCTGGGCGAACAGCGACACCCGCAGTTCCTCGATCCACCAGCCGAACTCCACCAGCGCCGGGTCCTCGTGGCCGCCGCGGCGCTGGCTCTCGCGGCGGGCCGCCAGGCGCGACTGGAAGTCCTGCACGGTCTGCATCTGCATCTGGTCGCGCATGCGCTCGCGTGGCGCCTTCTCCAGGCGAATCAGCGCGGCTTCCATATAACGAGGATACTCCGCCAGCCACTCGCCTGCCTCGCCCACGAAGCCGGGATGCACCAGCCGCTGCATCTGCGCCTTGAGATCACTGTATACCAGAGCCAGCGCCAGGTTCAGGTTCCCCTTCAGCGCCTTGGTCACCGCCAGATGCCCTTCCAGGGCGGCCTTGAGCGTCGCCACCAGCGCCTCGGCGCTCGGCACCAGGGTATCGCGCACGGCGTCGAGGCGCGCCTCGAGCTCCGCGGCGCTGCGCGGCAGCGGCGCCACGCCCACCGTGCGCGTGAATACCGCCTCGACCACATCGTCGATCAAGGCACGCTTGCTGCCCACCTTGGCGAACAGCAGCGCACAGGTCTCCAGCGCCTTGAGCCGCTCGATGGCCCGCACCTGGTCCGGCAGCCGCGTCATGGCCAGGCGCGCCACGCCGCGACGGTGCGCCTGCTCCGCCTTGCCGGGGTGATCGTAGAGTTCGACACGGAAGGCCTCGCCCTCTCTCACCAGCGCCGGGAAGGCCTCGACGCGGATGCCAGCCTGCGTGGTCACGCGCGATTCCGGCAGCGGCACTGTCGGCAGGCCATCGATGGCCGGCGCTTCGCTGGCTTCGGCAGCCAGGGCCCGTGCGCCCTCGCCCGCTGCGGCCTCAAAGCGTCGCTCCAGGGCATCGACATCGCGCCCCTGCCCCAACGTCTGGCCCTGATGGTCGACGACGCGCACGTTCATGATCAGGTGCGGGTCGAGCTGCTCCGCACGCCAGTCGTCGGGGTGCACCCGTGCGCCGGTACGCCGCCGCAGGAACTCGCCCAGCGCCTCGGTCAGCGGCACGTCATCGGGGGTGAGCGTCTCCAGCGCCGCATCGACCCAGTCGGGAATCGGCACCACCTGGCGGCGGATCGCCTTGGGCAGCGACTTGAGCAGGGCGATGCACTTCTCGCGCAGCAGCCCAGGCACCAGCCACTCCAGCCGTGCCCGCGGCAGCTGCGGCAGCATTGCTGCCGGCACCGTCAGGGTCACGCCATCGTTCGGCGCGCCGGGCTCAAAGCGATAGCTGAGCGGGTAGCGCACGCCGTTCAGGCTCAGCTCGTCGGGGTACTGGGCTTCGGTGACTTCCTCGGCCTGCCGCGCCAACAGGGCGGCACGGTCGAACTTGAGCACGGCCGGATCGGCAGCTTCGGCCTTGCGGCGCCACGCCTCGAAGCCCTTGCCGTTGAAGATGGCTTCGGGGATGCGCTCGTCGTAGAAGGCGAACAGGGTCTCCTCGTCGACTAGGATGTCACGCTTGCGGGCGCGGTCCTCGAGCTCCTCGACCTCTTCGACCAGGGCACGGTTGTGGGCGAAGAACTCGCCCCGGGTGCGAAAGTCCCCTTCCACCAGGGCGCGGCGGATGAACAGCTCACGCGACTCGGCGGGGGCGATCGGCCCAAAGTGCACGCTGCGCCCGGCCACGATCGGTAAGCCAAACAGGGTGACCTGCTCCTGGGCTACCACCTGGGCCCGCTTCATCTCCCAGTGCGGCTCGCTGTAGCTGCGCTTGACCAGGTGCCCCGCCACCGGCTCGATCCACTGCGGCTCGATCCTGGCCACCGTGCGGGCGAACAGCCGCGTGGTCTCCACCAGCTCGAAGGCCATCAGCCATTTGGGCGACTTCTTCGCCAGCCCCGAACCAGGATGGATGACGAACTTGCGGTTGCGAGCGCCCAGGTATTCACGATTCTCGGTCAGCGTGCCAAGGTGCGAGAGCAGCCCCGGCAGCAGCGCCTTGTGCAGCTGTACGGCGCTCTGGCGGCGGGCCTGCTGCCGCGCCTGGTCGAGGGTTTCCCCTTCACCGGCGGGCTCGGGCAGCGGCGCGGGCGGCGGCACCTCGATCTCCATCTCGCGTAGCAGCTGGCGCAGCTGACGGAAGGTGTCATGCCACTCACGCAGGCGCAGGTAGTTGAGGTAGTGATCCTTGCACCAGCGCCGCAGGCGGTTGCCGGAAAGCTCCTCGCGGGCCGCTTCAAAGCCCTGCCACAGGTTGAGCAGGGCGACGAAATCGGAGTCCGGGTCGTGCCAGCGCCGGTGGGCCTGGTCGGCGGCCTCGCGCTTGTCAGCCGGGCGGTCGCGGGGGTCCTGCACCGCGAGCGCCGAGACCACCACCAGCACGTCGCGCAGCCCGCCCTGCTCGGCCCCGGCCAGCACCATGCGCGCCAGGCGCGGGTCGATGGGCAGCCGGGCCAGCTTGCGCCCCACCGGGGTCAGACGATTGGCGTCATCCACCGCGCCCAGCTCGAACAGCAGACGGAAACCGTCGGTGATGAAACGCGAGTCGGGCGGGTCGACGAAGGGGAACTGCTCGATGTCGCCTAGCTTGAGCGACAGCATCGACAGGATCACCGAGGCCAGGTTGGTGCGGCGGATCTCGGGATCGGTGAAGTCGGGGCGAGAGAGGAAGTCCTCCTCGTCGTAGAGCCGGATGCAGACCCCTTCCGCCACGCGTCCGCAGCGCCCCTTGCGCTGGTCGGCGCTGGCCTGGCTGACCGGCTCCACCGGCAGGCGCTGGATCTTGGCCCGGTAACTGTAGCGGCTGATGCGCACCAGCCCCGGGTCGATCACGTAGCGGATGCCGGGCACGGTGAGCGAGGTTTCAGCGACGTTGGTGGCCAGCACGATGCGCCGCCCGGCGTGAGGGGCGAACACGCGGTTCTGCTCGGCATTGGAGAGCCGCGCATAGAGCGGCAGGATCTCGGTGCCCTTGAGATCGGCACGCCGCAGGGTATCGGCGGTCTCGCGAATCTCGCGCTCGCCGGGTAGGAATACCAGAATGTCGCGCGGACCGTGGAACCAGCGCTTGTCGCGTTCGACCTGCTCGATCTCCTCCACCGCGTGGAGAATGCCCTCCTGCAGCGTGCGGTCCTCCTCGTCGTCGGCCTCGCGCACCAGCGGCCGGTAGCGCACTTCCACCGGATAGGTGCGCCCCGATACCTCCACCACTGGCGCCGGCAGCGGCTCGCCGTCGGGGCCGGGCGAGGCGAAGTGCTGGGCGAAGCGCGCCACGTCGATGGTGGCCGAGGTGATGATCAGCTTGAGCTCGGGCCGCCGCGACAGCAGACGCTTGAGGTAACCAAGCAGGAAGTCGATGTTGAGGCTGCGCTCGTGGGCCTCGTCGATGATGATCGCCTCGTAGCGGGTGAGATCCGGGTC
The DNA here is from genome assembly GCF_052439355.1 of Halomonas sp. E19. NCBI lineage: Bacteria > Pseudomonadati > Pseudomonadota > Gammaproteobacteria > Oceanospirillales > Halomonadaceae > Halomonas > Halomonas sp. E19. Next base: position 1,957,824 of record NZ_JBNFWU010000001.1, read on the forward strand.
GTGGCGGGTCTCGGCCAGCAGGATGCCGTCGGTCATGAGCTTGACCAGGGTGGTATCGCTGCTCTGGTCGGTGAAGCGCACCTGGTAACCGACCTGCTCGCCCAGGGCACCTCCAGCTCCTCGGCCAGACGTGCGGCCACCGAGCGCGCCGCCAGACGCCGCGGCTGGGTGTGGCCGATCAGGCCACGCCGCCCCAGTCCCAGCTCCAGGCACAGCTTGGGCAGCTGGGTGGTCTTGCCCGAGCCGGTCTCGCCGGCCACTACCACCACCTGGTGCTTGCGCAGGGCGGCGAGAATCTCATCGCGGCGCTCGGCCACCGGCAGCTCGGGCGGATAGTTCAGCGCCACCGGCTGGGCGGCCCGCCGGGCGACCAGGGCAGCCGAGCGCGCCTGCACGGTGGCGAGCTCCTCGAGTCCGCGGTCGATGGGCTTGCCTTCCTTGAGCCGCCGTTCCAGGCCGCCCAGGCGACGTGAAAGCGCAGGCCGGTCGCGCAGCATGACCTCACCGAGGGCGCGCCGCAGGCGCTCGAGGGTGGGTGGCTGTTCGGCCCGTCTATCGTCGGATCGGTTCTGGGAGGTCACGCACGTCCTCGCACCAATGAAAATAAGCTGCCCGCACCGGCCGGAGCCGGAGCGGGCAGAGATTGTAACGCCGGCGGCCGGGTCGCCGCCAATCCGAACCGGCGGCGGCGCCTGCGACCGCGGGCCGTCAGGCCGTCTCTTGCTTGGCCATTTCCTCGTCGCGCAGCTGGCGACGCAGCACCTTGCCGACGTTGGTCTTGGGCAGCTCGTCGCGGAACTCAACGTGCTTGGGCACCTTGTAGCCGGCCAGCTCCTTCTTGCACCACTCGCGCAGGCTCTTCTCGTCGAGGTTCTCGTCGCGCTTGACCACAAACAGCTTGACCGCTTCGCCGCTGTTGTCGTCGGGAACACCCACGGCCGCCACTTCCACCACGCCGGGGTGGGCGGCAACGACATCCTCGACCTCGTTGGGATAGACGTTGAAACCCGAGACCAGAATCATGTCCTTCTTGCGGTCGACGATCTTGATGTAGCCATCCTCCTGCAGCACCGCGATGTCGCCGGTCTGGAACCAACCATCGTCGCTCAGCACCTTGGCGGTCTCGTCATCGAGGTTCCAGTACCCCTTCATGACCTGCGGCCCCTTCACGCACAGCTCACCCGGCTCGCCCAGCGGCAGGGCATTGCCGTCGGTATCGACCACCTTCACCGCCGTGCCCGCTACCGGCTTGCCGATGGTGCCGAGCTGGATGGCATCGACGGGGTTGAAGCTCACCACCGGCGAGGTCTCGGTCAGACCATAGCCTTCGGCGATGGAGCAGCCGGTCACGTCTTCCCAGCGCTGCGCCGCGGCCTTGGTCAGGGCCATGCCGCCGGAAATCGTCAGGTGCAGCCGAGAGAAGTCAAGCTGGCGGAAGTCCTCGCGATTGCATAGGGCGTTGAACAGGGTGTTCAGGCCGATGAAGGCCGTGAACTGCACCTTCTTCAGCTCCTTGACGAAATTGGGCAGGTCGCGCGGGTTGGTGATGAGAATCGAGTGGTTGCCGGTCTTCATCAGGAACAGGCAGTTCACGGTGAAGGTGTAGATGTGATAGACCGGCAGCGGCGCGATCACCACTTCCTTCCCTTCATCCAGCCCTGGGCCGATGGCCGCCTCGGCCTGGAGCATGTTGGCCACCAGATTGCAGTGGGTCAGCATGGTGCCCTTGGGCATGCCGGTCGTGCCCCGGTGTACTGCAGGGCAGCGATATCGTCGAGTTCGCGCTGCACTTCGCGGTGCGTGCTCGAGGCTCCCGCCTTGAGCGCCTTGCGGAACGACACCGCCTGCGGCAGCGAATAGGCCGGCACCATCTTCTTGACGTGCTTGACCACCGCGTTGATCAGCAGCCGCTTGGGGAAGCCGTGCAGGTCGCCAAGCTCGGTGACCAGCACGTGCTCGATCTCGGTGCGGTCGAGCACCCGCTCGAGCTTGTCGGCCATGTTGGCCAGGATCACGATGGCCTTGGCTCCGGAATCCTTGAACTGGTGCGCCATCTCGCGCTCGGTGTAGAGCGGGTTGGTGTTCACCACCACCAGGCCGGCACGCATGGCACCGAACACCGCCACCGGGAACTGCAGGACATTGGGCAGTTGGATCGCGATGCGATCCCCGGCTGCAGGCGGGTCTCGTTCTGCAGCCAGGCGGCGAAATTGGCCGACAGGCGGTCGAGATCGTTGAACGTGAGGGTCTGCCCCATGCAGCTGAAGGCCGGCTTGTCGGCGAACCGCTTCACCGCCCCATGGAACACATCCATGAGCGACCGGTACTCTTCCATGCCCTCCAGTTCGGGCCCGTTCAGCATCTGCGCGTTGTCTTGCTCAGTCATTGGCGATATCTCCACGGCATGTCGATGTCGGTCGCTCACCCCTCAGCATCGACGTTTTTATTGTGACAGCCCCTTACGATATACCAGGGGTCGCGCCACTGTAAAACGTACGATTCAAACAGATGTTGGCTTCAGAAGGCATCCCTCTTTGGGTGGGTGTTAGCCTTCAAGCTGGGCAACGGCGCAGAGAAAGGCAAGTGGTGCCACCGCCATCGCCGCCAGTCGCGGCGGTGCTCACTGCGGGCTATCGGCGCCTTTCTCCTCGGCGGTGAAGCGGGCCACGATCCGGCCCTGATGCCACACCAGCAGCTCACCGGGCTGCATGCGCACCCAGGCCTCGTTGCTGGTCAGGGGCTCGGTGGCGATGACCGAGACGATATCGGCGGGCGTGGTGTGCTCGGCGAAATTGACCGTCAACTCGGCATCGGAAAGCTCCGCCTGGCCGAACGGCGCCCGCCGCGTGATGTGCGCCAGCTTGGTCGAGCAGAAGGTGTAGAGATAGTCGCCGTCGGCCAGCAGCATATTGAACACCCCGAGCGAGCGCAGCTCCTCGCACAGCGCATGGAGCCGTGCCCAGCAGGCCTGGCGCTGGGTGTCATTGGCATCCGGCAGGTGGGGAAAGTGCTGGCGCAACGTACCCAGCAGCCAACAGAAGGCGTGTTCGCTGTCGGTGTCACCGACCGGATGGTAGAACGCCAGGGGCAGGCCCTGCCAGGCCTCCAGCTGCCCATTGTGGGCGTAGCACCAGGTCTTACCCCACATTTCACGCGTGAAAGGGTGGGTGTTGGCAAGCCGTACCCCGCCTACGTTGGCCTGGCGAATATGGCTGATCACGATGTGCGACTGGATCGGGTAGTCGCTGATCAGCCGGGCGATCGGCGAGCGCACCGAGGGGTGGGGATCGCGAAAGTCGCGATAGCCCCTGCTTCGTAGAAGGCGATTCCCCAGCCGTCGCGATGCGGGCCGGTGCCGCCCCCGCGATGCAGAAAACCGGTAAAGCTGAAACAGATATCGGTGGGCACATTGGCACTCATACCCAACAGTTCACACATGCGGCTCCTCCCGTTGTACGGAACGGCGACGCCGCCGCACCTGCCACAGCACGCCCAGCACCAGCAGCAGCCCGGCACCCAGCGCCCACGCCCACGCCGTGCTTACCCCGAGGTGGGTCTCGGGCCCGCTCGGTGGGCGCCACGCCCGCCAGCGCTCCTGCGCCACGTGGGGCAGGCGCTGGATCGCACCGATCACCCTTTCCACACCTTCCGGCAGGCGCTGCGGCGCGGCGCGGGGTTCGCGCACCGGCGCCAGCTCCTCATGGAAACGTTCGACGCCAAGGCGCACCGGCGCCTCGGCCCGATCGACCCCGATCGCGCCCTCCGGGAACAGCAGCAGGCGCGGCAGCGTGAGTTCGCGGGCGTTGCCGTCCAGCGTTACCTGTGCGCGCAGCAGCAGCGGCTGGCTAATGCCCTCATCCAGCTCAGGCAGTGCGATGCGCCACTGTTCCGGCTCATCGGGCCGGGCCTCGAGGCGCGCGCCGTGCAGCAGGCCGTACAGCTTGGTGTTGGCATGGTCGAGCGCGGGATGCTCGGCCTTGAGCACGACCTCGCCCCGAGCCACCTCGTGCCACGCCGCAATAGCCGGCAACACATTGACCGGCTGCACGCGCTGGCGGCGGAAACCCTGCCCTTCGGCGCGCACCAGCAGCCTGGCCGTGCCGACCAGCGCCGGTGCCGGCAGCTCGCCCACGAAATGCCCTGCCTCCTGCTGCAACGTGATGCGCGACTGCACCGTTCCCCTGTCGTCGTGCAGCTCGGCAAACATGTTCAGGTAGGCCGGCAGCGCCTCGGGTGCCACATCGCCCTGCTCATCGGCCAACCAGGCCTCCACCGGCACGCCGAAGCCCAGATAGAGCGTGCTCGGAATACGCGCGGTGCGCAGATGCAGCGGTGCCACGCTGACCCGGCTGTCACTGCCGAGGCCGCCCTCCACGCGCCACTGGCCGGGCATCGGCGACGGCACCTGCACCAGGTCATAGCGTGGCGTGCTGCGCCAGCTCGCCCCGGGGGCGGCGCGTCGGCCCGGTAGCGGCGACCGTCCGGCGCTACCAGTACCGGGGCTCCTCACCGTGGAACAGCAGCGCGGTGAAGGCTTCCAGCCCCGGCTCGATCAGGAAGCGCTCGTCGGTCAGCGGCACGCGGTCGCTCGGCACGATGCGATCGACGATGGCGAGAAAGGCCGTGAGCAGCTCCTCGGGCGATGCCACGGTGGCCGACAGCCCGCCGGTCTGCTGCGCCAAGCGTTCCACCAGATCGCCGTCGGCCTCCGCCGAGAAGGCGATGGCATGTACCACCGTATCCTGTGCCACCAGCAGGGGCGCCGCTTCATCCAACAGCGCGGCGCGCGACGCCGCATCAATCTGCGGCTTGCTGCCGCGCCAGGCGGGCAGGTCGATGACACCGTCGGTCAGCAGCACCAAGTGGCGACGCCCATTGGATGGCGCCGAGGCAGCCTCGCGCACGGCGAACTCGATGTCGGTGAACTGCTGGTAGTCGGCCAGCTCCGCGGAGAGCGCCCGGGCCTGCTCCCGCCAGGCCTCGTCGACCCTGGCCAACGGCAACGGATTGGCGGGGTATTCGCCGAAGGTCCAGATCCCGCCACGGCGCCGTCGGGCAACAGGCCGACCAGCAGCTCGAGGGCCTCGCCCGCCAGCTGGTCGGGGTCGTTGTGACGCATGCTGCCGGACACATCGATGATCACCCGAATGTCGCGGCGTTCCTCTTGCGCCATCGGCGTCGCCTGCACGCCGCTCGAAAGCAGCATGCCTGCCAGCACGGCGACCAGTCCCAGCCAGCCCCCGCGACACATACCCCATCCCCTCCCCATCGAGGCTCCCTAGCCGACTCGCGGCTCCCGGCGCACCTGCGGCTTGCGGGCCTGACGGCCATCATGCTCGCTGCGCCTGTTGTTGTTCTTGCCCTTCCCCTTGGCGCTGGCGCCTTTGCGCGGCGCTTCCTCGTCTGCGTCTGGCGAGCGCAGCCACCACCACTGCAGCAGGCCGAAGGCCACTCCCAGCCCAGCGCCGGCTGCCACCAGCAGGCCCGAGGCCAGTACGCCCGACAGGTTGCGTTCGAGGAACGCCACCGCGGTGACTACCACCGCCGGCGCGAAGCCGGTATAGAATTCCCCCTCTTCGACCAGCGGTAGCCTGAAGCGTGTCGGCACCCACAGCATGCCGGCCACCGCCCAGGTGAGGGGCAGGCGCACCAGGCGAGGCAGGAAGGCCAGTCCCAGATAACCGGTGACCAGTACAACGAGCGACAAACCCAGATAGGTCAGCCATAGTAGGGACATCGAGTCGGTCGTCAGCATCGACACCTCATTTCGTATGACGATCCGCCATGTCGCGGAACGTAGAGGATGGAAATCTTCACTGAGTATGGTACACGCGCCCCAATGAAAGCACAGCCGCCTCATCGCCCTGATTCCGCCTTCAATGCCGCCCGGGAACCCTCCCCGTGGCACGCTTCCGCCGCGCCGACGACCCTGAATGGCACTGGCTGGAGGCGCGCGACGACCCCGGTGTTCAGGCCTTTCTCGATGCGGCCAACGCCGAATCCAAGGCCTGGCTGGCACCGCTGGGCGGGCTGGTCGAACGGCTCTACCACGGCCACCTGGCGCGGCGCGAGCTGGCCGTTCACGGCTTGCGCTCAACGCTTGATCACTACACCTACTGGAGCGAGACCGCGGCGGACGCCGACTACCCGGTATGGTGGCGCCACCCCATCGGCTGCGAGCAGCAGGCCGCCCCCTTCCTCGACCTGCAGGCCCGCGCCGCGGCGGTGCCCTTTCTCGAGCTCGGCGATATGGCGCTGTCGCCCGACGAGCGCTGGCTGGCCTGGACCGAGGACACCAGCGGCGACGAGCGCTTCACGCTCTTTCTCAAGGCGCTGCCGGACGGCGAACCCAAACCGTTGCTGGAGGAGATCGGCCCGGAGCTGACCTGGGCCGAGGACAACGCCACGCTGCTGTTCACCCGCTACGACGCCACCCAGCGCCCCGACAGCGTGTGGCGCCTGCGGCTCGACCAGGGCCGCGCCGGCGAGCCGGTGCTGCTGCTACGCGAGGAGGACCCCGAGTTCTGGCTGGGCCTGGGCAAGACCCGCTCCCGGCAGTGGCTGGTGCTGGAGAGCGCCTCGAAGGACACCAGCGAATGTCATCTCATCCCCGCCCACGCACCTGAGACGCTGCCGCGCTGCTTTCGCGCGCGGGAAAAGGGGTCGAGTATGGCATCGAGCACCGCCCCGGCCACTTCTACCTGCTACATAACCGGGCGGCCCCGCACTTCTGCCTCGACCTGGTGGAGGAATCGTCCCCCGAGGCGCCCTGGCAGCCGCTGATCGCCCATCGCGACGAGGCCACCCTGGAGGGCGTGGACGCCTTCTCCTGGGGGCTGGTGCTGACCGAACGCGATCACCACGAGGCCCAGGTCCACGTCCGCGTGATCGAACTCGACCCGCAGCATCGGCCACTTCGCGACGAGCGACTGGCCCTGCCCGAATCGCCCTGCAGCCTGGCGCTGGGCGACATGCCACACTTCGACGAGCGTCGCCTGCGCCTGCGCGAGGAGTCCTTCACCATGCCGGTGTGCTGGCTCGAGCATGACCTCGACAGCGGCACACGGCGAGTGCTCAAGCGCCAGCCGATCCACGGTGACCTGCAGCCGGAAGCGCTCAGCTGCGAGCGGATCTGGGCGCGCGCTCACGACGGCGAGCGCATTCCCGTCTCGGTGGTGCGGCGCGCCGACCTGGCCGGCCACCCCTGCCCACGCTGCTCTATGGCTACGGCGCCTACGGCGAGGTGCTCGACCCATGGTTTTCGGTGTCCAGGCTCGAACTGCTCAGCCGCGGCGTGGCCTTTGCCGTGGCCCATGTGCGCGGCGGCGGCGACCGCGGCGAACCCTGGTACCTGGCCGGCAAGCTGGAGCACAAGGAGAACAGCTTCCGCGACTTCCTGGCGGCGCGTGACGCGCTGGTCGAGCACGGCGTGAGCGACGCCGCGCGTATCGCCGCCTACGGCGCCAGCGCTGGCGGCCTGCTGGTAGGCGCCAGCCTCAACCTGGCGCCGGAGGCCTTCTGTGCTGCGGTGCTCGACGTGCCCTTCGTGGACGTACTGCGCACCATGGAGAACCCCGACCTGCCGCTGACCACCGCCGAGTACACCGAATGGGGCAACCCTGACGAGCCCGACGCGCGCAAGCGCATCCGCGCCTACTCGCCGCTGGACAACCTCGAGGCCCAGCCGTGGCCAACGGTGCTGCTGCAGGAAGCTGGCACGATTCGCGCGTGCCCTACTGGGAACCGGCCAAGCTCTACGCCCGACTCACGGAAATGGGCACCGCACGCGGTCCGGTGCTGCTTCGCACCGACATGGCCGCCGGGCATGGCGGCGCGTCGGGCCGCTTCAAGGCGTGGCATGACAACGCCCGGCAGGACGCTTTCATTCTCTGGGCGCTAGGGGTGGAACCGCGCGACTGACCGTGCGTCCCGAATTCAGCCGTCGATGGGCAGGATGGCGATGATGTGGTCTTCCAGCGCCTCTTCCGGCACCTCGCGCTGGGAGATGGCAAAGTTGCGAACGCTGATTCCCTTGCGATGGACCCGCTCGGGGTCGCCCGAGATCAGCGGGTGCCAGCCGGCCAGGCGGCGCCCTTCGGCAATGCGGCGATAGGCGCAGGATTTCGGCAGCCAGCGGAATTCGTCGACGCGCTGGGGCGTCAGCCGCTCGCAGTCGGGCACCTGGGCCTGGCGATTGGCGTAGTCGCTGCACCGACAGCTGTGAATGTCGAGCAGTTCGCAGGCCACGCCGAGCACGGCCAGGTCACCGCTCTCCTCGTCCTGGAACTTGAGTAGGCAGCACTGCCCGCAGCCGTCGCACAGCGCCTCCCACTCCTCGGCGGTGAGCTCCTCGAGATCGAAGCGCTCCCAGAACAGCTCGCGCATCTAGTAGCGCGCCTCGGTGGGGGTGCGGTACAGGTCCAGCAGATACTCATCCTTGACCGGCGGCAGCTGCAGGTAAAAGCCTTTGTCGCGGATCGCCGCGATGACATCACTTGCCTGGGCCCGCGCCAGCGTCTTTTCCGGCGTCAGGATCAGGGTCATGAGCGAGATCGGCTTACCGAAACGCTCCAGCAGCGCCGCAGGCACCTCGGCCAACCCCTGGCGCTTGTCCACGTAGAGATACATCTCATCCTTGCGCGGGCTCTTGAAGATCTCGCACAGGAGCTTGTTGCCTTGCATGCGGTCATCGTTCATTCGGCGTTTACCTCGTCCAAGGCCTGCTTGAGGGGGCCGCCAGGCGCTCGCCGCGCCAGCCTTCAGGCAGCGGCAGCGGCTCGCCGGCCAGGTCGGCGGCAATGATGGCCTCCAGGTCGCGTCGGCGCATCAGCACCTCCGGCGCCAGCCCGAGCTGCTCGGCCTGTTCGTTGACGACCCGCTTGAGCACCTTCAGACGCCGCTTGTAGGGCGCCTCCATCGGCGATGGCTGTGCCGCCGGCAGCGCTTGCGCCGCGCACTCACGGGCCTGCTTCACCAGCGCCAGCAGGAGATCGCCATCGCGCTTGATCAGGCTCGGCTTGATCTCCTCGACCTCGGCGAGCTGGTAGCGATTCTCCGGCATGCGCTCGGCGATACCGTACAGCACGCGGTCGTTGACCAGCCAGCCACGTGGCAGGTTGCGCCGCCGCGCCTCGCCTTCGCGCCAGGTGGTCAGCAGCCGGTACGCTTCAATTTGGTGCGGTGCGAGCCGCCACAGCTGGCGATGGCGGCGATACCACTGACCATCGGCCTCGTCGCTGCGCAGCGCCTGGGCCATCAGCTCGCGGCAGTCTGCGTCGAGCCAGGCGCGACGCTGCAGCCGGTCGAGCGCCTCGCACTGGCACTCCCACACCTTGAGCAGGCAGACAACGTCCAGCGCCGCATAAAGCTGCTGGGAGTCGCTCAGCGGGCGTTTCAACCAGTCGGAGCGAGTCTCGTCCTTGGGCAGCGTCTCGCCGGTCCAGTGCTGCACCAGGCGCTGGTAGCCCATTGCCGGGTCTTCCCCCAGCAGCGCCTGGGCCACCTGAGTATCGACCAGCGGTGCCACGGTGACCCCGGCCCAGTGCGCCAGCACTTCAAGATCTTCGCTGCTGGCATGCAGCAGCTTCAGCGGCCCCTCGCCCAGCAGCCGACGAAAGCTGTCGGTGCAGGCGACCTCCTGGGGGTCGACCAGCCACGCCGGCCCACCCGCGGAGAACTGAATCAGGGCCGGAATCGGATGAAAGGTCTTCTCGCGGAAGAACTCGGTATCCAGCGCCAGCACTTCGGCCTGGGCGACTTCAGCACAGGCGGCATCCAGGGCGTCGGGCGTATCGATCCAGCGTATCTCGGGGGTCAGGGTCATGCAGTCATCCAGGTAAGCGGCGAGATCAGTCACCACGAAACGGCAGGCGGCCGTTGAAGGCGCGGCTGAGGGTGCCGCCGTCGACATATTCGAGTTCACCACCCATGGGCACGCCGTAGGCCAGGCGTGATAGCACCACGCCGTAGGGCGAGAGCTGGGCGGCAATGTAATGGGCGGTGGCCTCGCCCTCCACGGTCGGGTTGGTGGCCAGGATCACTTCGTCAATGCCGCCCTCGGCGACACGTGCCTCGAGCTGGTCCAGGCCGATATCCTCAGGCCCGATGCCGTCGAGCGGCGAGAGATGGCCATGCAACACGAAGTAGCGACCGCGGAAGCCTCCGGCATCCTCGATGGCGAGCTGGTCGGCCGGCGACTCCACTACGCACAGCAGGGCATCGTCGCGCCGCGTGCTGGTGCACAGCCCGCACAGCTCCTCTTCGGTGAGGGTGCGGCAGCGTCGGCAATAGCCGACCCGCTCGAGCGCCAGCTCGAGCACGCTGGCCAGGCGGCGCCCGCCGTCACGATCACGCTCGAGCAGATGCATCGCCATACGCTGGGCCGTCTTGGGGCCCACGCCGGGCAGCACCCGCAGCGTCTCGATCAACCGCTCGACAAGGGGGAAAAACTCATGATCCGCTCTCAACGCGACCGAAGCTGCCAGGGCCATGTAACGACACGGCTATCGTGACGTCCCGGCGTAACGACCGGGCGACCCTCGCAAAGGAGGAGCGAGTGTACACGATAGCCGTTGCCTCGTGCAGCCTGCCGGCCGCTGGCGCCCAGGCAGCGCCGAGCCGGTTTAGAACGGCAGCTTGAAACCAGGCGGCAGATTGAGGCCCGCCGTGGCCTCTTCCATCTTGGCCCGGGAGCTCGCCTCGACCTTGCGCACGGCGTCGTTCACCGCCGCCGCCAGCAGGTCTTCCAGCAGCTCCTTGTCTTCCTGCATGACGCTGGCGTCAATGTCGACCTTGCTCACGTCGTGGCGTCCATTCATGGTCACCTTGACCATGCCGGCGCCGGCTTCGCCGGTTACCTCGGCCTTGGCCACCTCCTCCTGGACGCGCTGCATCTTTTCCTGCATTTCCTGGGCCTGCTTCATCAGGTTGCCCATTCCGCCTTTGAACATGGTGATTCCTCTCGCTTGTCAGTAAAGGGGTTCAGGCTCTCGCCGCATCGGCGGCTACCGGCTTGACCGAGGATTCGATCAGCCGTGCACCGAAGGCGTCCTGAAGTTTGCGTACATGGGGGTCGCTCTGCAGCGCCTCGATGGCGCAGGCATGCTGCTCCGCGGCCAGCCGCTCGGCCTGCTGGCGCGGCGTTTCCACCTGGTCGGGCAGCGGGCCGACCTCGATCACCACCTTGCGGACCACGCCGAAGCCGGCCAGCGCCTCCTGCACCCGGCGGACATGGATCTCAGCCGCCATCGCCTCCTGGGATGGCGCAAGGCGCAGCAGCAGCCGCTGGCCGTCATCCTGTTCGACGACGCAATGCGCCGCCAGGTTGCGCGTCAGCCCGCCCAGCCCCAGGCGCTCGAAGCAAGCCAGCCAGCGCTCGTGATCAAACGCTTCGCCCGCCGCTGCCGGCTCGCTGTGCGGCGCCACCGGCGCTGCGTCAGCCGAAGGGGCCACTGCTTCACCCACCGGCTCAACGGCTGCGTCGGTCGATCCGGCTGACTCCGGGGAAACGCCGCTGTCAGCAAGCGCTTCGGCCTTGGGCGCCGCCTCGACAGGTACCGAAGCAACGGGCCACGCTGCTTCCGGCTGGGGTTCGGGCTCGGGCAGCGACTCCCAGGGGGCGGCGCCTCCGGCGGCGGCGTTTGCTCGAAAGCCACCGCTGCAGTAAGCATCGCCTGCTGTGATGCAGGCGATGCTTGCCCAGGCCCAGCGTCAGGCTCGGTGTTGCCACCCTGCGGCGCGGGCACCTGGCTCTCACCGTAGGCCTGTGCCGCCATTCCCGCCAGCGGCGCGAGCGAGGATGAGGCGCTCTCCCTTCCTCGCCGGAGGCAGCCGGGCCGCCTTTCTGTCCTGACTGGCCGTTTGAACCGGCGCCTGGTGCACCGCCACGCAGCGGTAGTGGCGTCCTGGCCGGCTGCGGCACGCCCTGAGGGCGGAAGGCCAGCATGCGCAGCAGGGTCATCTCCAGCGCCGTACGCAGGTCGGGCGCATTGGCCATGTCGCCGCGCCCCTGGATGCCGATCTGGTAGTAAAGCTGTACGTCCTCGGCGGTAAAGCGTGAGGCCAGCGCCAGAATCGTTTCGCGGTCGCCATGGCCGTTGTCCACGGCATCCGGCACCATCTGCGCCACGGCCAGGCGATGCAGCACGGCGGCCAAGTCATCGAGCACGGCGGCAAAATCGGGGCCCTGTTCGGCCAACTGGGCGATCTCGGCCAGCAGCCGCGGCGCGTCGACGTCGGCCAGCGCCTCGACCAGCGCCAGCACATGGCGATGGTCGAGCGTGCCCAGCATGGCGGCGACGTCGGCTTGACGCACCTGCCCCTGGCCGAAGGCGATGGCTTGGTCGGCCAGGCTCATGGCATCGCGCATGGAGCCGTCGGCGGCCCGCCCGAGCAGCCAGAGGGCGCTTTCGTCGTAGGCAATGCCCTCCGCTTCGAGCACCTTTGCCAGGTGGGTGACGATGCGCTCCGGCGGCATGTTCTTGAGGGTGAACTGCAGGCAGCGCGACAGCACCGTGGCCGGCAGCTTCTGCGGGTCGGTGGTGGCGAGCAGGAACTTGACGTGGGGCGGCGGCTCTTCGAGGGTCTTCAGCAGGGCATTGAAGCTGCTGGTGGAGAGCATGTGCACCTCGTCAATGAGGTACACCTTGTAGCGCCCCTGGGTGGGCGCGTACTGCACGTTGTCAAGCAGCTCCCGAGTATCCTCGACCTTGGTGCGCGAGGCCGCATCGACCTCGATCAGGTCGACGAAGCGCCCCTCGTCGATGGCGCGACAGCTGTTGCACTCACCGCAGGGCATGGAGGTGACGCCATCGTCTCCCCTTCCCTTGGCCGTACAGTTGAGACATTTGGCAAGTATTCTTGCCAACGTGGTCTTGCCGACCCCGCGCGTGCCGGTGAACAGGTAGGCGTGGTGCAGGCGCCCTGGTCGAGCGCGTTGACCAGCGCACGCTGGACGTGCTCCTGCCCGACCAGTTCGTGGAAGGTACGCGGGCGCCACTTGCGGGCCAGAACCTGATAGCTCATTGCAGCACGATATCCTTGCAGCGTGGCCGGCGTTCAGCCGGGCGAGAAAGGGCCTGACGCTCCCCAGCGAGTCGTCCGGCGCAACGCCGACACGCGAAAAGTTCCATTCTACCGGCTGGCGTCGGGGGCGCAAAGCACGCCTCCCGCTGCACTCCGCCCCGTGGAGGCACAGCATCGTTGATATGCTAGCATGCGTTGAGTATTTTCGACGCCCAACGGAGCCAAGATGACCCAGCCGCGCGGCACCTCCTACTACACCGCCTCGATCCAGCAGGAATCCGCCTACCCCCGCTGGAAGGTGTGGTGGAAGCCGACATCGCCATCGTCGGCGGCGGCTTCACCGGGGTGGCCACGGCGGTGGAGCTGGCCGAGCGCGGCTACCGGATCGCACTCGTCGAGGCCAACAAGATCGGCTGGGGCGCCAGCGGGCGCAACGGCGGCCAGGTGACCGGCAGCCTCTCCGGCGCGGCCGCCATGCGCAAGCAGATGCGCCGCACCCTGGGCGACGCCGCGGACGACTTCATCTGGGACCTGCGCTGGCGCGGCCAGCGCATCATCCGCGAGCGGGTAGAGGAATACGCCATCGCCTGCGACCTGAAGCCCGGCCACCTGCAGGCCGCCTGGAAACCCGACCACATGGCGGAACTGCGCGCCGATCTCGAGGCCTGCCAGGCCCGCGGCATGGGCGACCATGTCGAACTGCTCGATGCACGCCAGGTACGCGAGGTCATCCGCACTGAGTGCTACCACGGCGGGCTGCTCAACCGCTACAACCTGCACCTTCACCCGCTCAACCTGTGCCTGGGCGAGGCGCGCGTCGCCGAGCGGCTGGGCGGCCAACTATTCGAGCATTCCCCGGTAGAGCGCATCGAGCACGGCGCCACGCCGACCGTGGTCACGGCCAAGGGCAAGATACGCGCCGAACGGGTGCTGTTAGCAGGCAATGCCTACCACCGGCTCGAGCGTCGCCGCCTGGGCGGCAAGCTGTTTCCGGCCTCGCTGGGCATCATCGCCACCGCACCGCTGGGCGGACTGGCCGAGGCCATCAACCCCTACGATCTCGCCGTCTACGACAGTCGCTTCGTACTCGACTACTATCGCCTCACCGCCGACGGCCGACTGCTGTTCGGCGGCGGCGCCAACTACTCGGGCAAGGACTCCCCAGACATCGCCGCCGAACTGCGCCCGCGCCTTGAGGCGACCTTCCCCCAGCTCAGGGGCACCCCGATCGACTACGCCTGGCAGGGCATGGCCGGTATCGTGGTCAACCGTATCCCCATGCTCGGCAAGCTGTCGGACCATGTCTACTACGCCCAGGGCTACTCGGGTCATGGCCTGGCCACGTCACACATCGTCGGCGAGATCATGGCCAAGGCGATTGCCGGTCACCTAGAGGAGTTCGACACTTTCGCCGCCTGCCGCCACCTCAAGGTGCCATTCGGTGACGCCCTGGGCAATCCGCTGCTGGCCGCGGGGATGTGGTATTACCAACTGCTCGAGCGCTGGCGTTAAGCTGTGTCTGATAATCCAACAACTAGAATAGCGGGCCGCCCATGACAGCTTCCTTTCCCGAACGTATCGACGCCTTTCGTATCGCCCGCCTGCCGGATATCCGCTTCGGTGCCGGCAGCATCGAACTGCTGCCTGGGCTGATCGCCGACTACGGCACGTGCGTGCTGCTGGTCACCGGCAGGCGCTCCTTTACCGCGACGCCACGCTGGCAGGCGTTGGTCGCAGCGCTCGAGACGCAAGGCGCCACTTGGCATCACGTTAGCGTGGACGGAGAGCCCTCGCCGCAGCGAGTGGATGCCATGGTCGCCGAATACCAGGTCCACGCCATCGACGTGGTGGTCGCCGTTGGCGGCGGCAGCGTGCTGGATGCGGCCAAGGCGGTGGCCGGCCTGCTGCGCCCCGGCAATTCGGTGATGGATCACCTCGAGGGCGTCGGCCGCGGCCTACCCTACCGCGGTCCAGCGGTACCTCTGATTGCCGTGCCCACCACCGCCGGTACCGGCAGCGAAGCCACCAAGAATGCCGTGCTCAGCGTGCAGGGCGCCGACGGGTTCAAGAAGTCGTTCCGCGATGAGCGGCTGGTCGCCGCCGTGGCGCTGGTCGACCCAGAGCTGCTGGCGGGGTGCCCCAAGGCGCAGATCGCCGCCAACGGCATGGACGCCTTCACCCAGCTGCTCGAATCCTACGTCTCGCGCAATGCCAGCCCCGCCACCGATGCCCTGGCCTGGTCCGGCATGCAGGCATTCTGCCGCGGCTTCTGGCCGGCTTGGCAAGCGAACCACCCCGAGGCCGAGCAAGGCTATGGACAGCTCGCCTACGCGTCGCTGATGTCGGGTATCACCCTGGCCCAAGCGGGCCTGGGCTCGGTACACGGGCTGGCCTCACCGCTGGGCGCCTTCTTCCCGATTCCCCATGGCGCGGTGTGTGGCAGCCTGCTGGCCGAAGCCACGGCAGCCAATGTCGCCGCCCTGCGCCAGCGCGACGCAAGCAGCCCGGCCCTGGCCAAGTACGCCGAGGCCGGCCGGCTGGTCAGCGAAAACCATGCGCTGGAGGATGCCCAGGCCTGCGACGCCCTGGTAACAACGCTACGCGAATGGACCCGGCGACTGGCCATGCCAAGGCTCGGCGACTACGGCATGACGCATGACGATATTCCACGCGTGGTCGCCGGCGCTCGGGGCGGCAGCATGAAGACCAACCCCCTGGTACTCACCGACGCCGAGCTGGGCGAGATCGTGACGGCTCGTCTATAGACGGTGTCGGCCCGCCAGGCCCAGCTCACCTCGCAGTTTCAAGACCTAAACGCACATAGCGAACGGCGAGCCACATGGCGCTTATGGAAGCCCAAAACGCAGCAAGGGAGGCCAATGGCCTCCCTTGCTGAATTCCTATGCCTTGCCACCAACAGGACTGGCTAGCTCAGGCGCAGTCCGCCGCACCTTCGCCGAACATGTCGAACAGCAGCTCGCGGCCCAGGCTCGACAACACGAAGCGCCCCTGCTCGTTGTAGACGGCGGCTTCGCTGCTCTCCAGCACACGCTGGCAGGCGAGCCACTCCTGGGAGCTTTCGCGCAGCTGGCGCAGGGCGCGGCTGTCGAGCCCGCGGAAGGGAATGGTGATGGTTTCCAGCACATGGCCCTGCTGATAGAGCAGGAAGGCGGCATTCGACAGGCACTGGCGCAGGCTGCGCTGAATACCGGCGTTGGGCGTGGTGTCGATCTGCATGTACACATCCTCTCCCATGAGCTTTGCTGCGCCGCATATTAACACCAAAGTCGATATCTACCAAGGTCTAATCGAAGCGGCGCAGCAAGCACAGCGGCTAGAAGCTCGGCCTGCCTTACAACGGCAACGGCAACGGCAACGGCAACGGCAACGGCAACGGCAACGGCAACGCAGACCGGCGGCAGACGAAGTGGCTGCGCAAGGCAAGGGAAAGCAAAAATACAAAGGACAGGAGGCGCGCAGAACAGAGCGGCAACACAGGCTGGCGACAACAAGCGCGGGCGAAGGGAAACATGACGCCCGAATTGGAGGCGGCCCCGACAGCCACATCCCGGCACACGCGGCCACCACTACCGTTGCTCCCTTCCGGGCCTGGCGGGGTTTGCGGTTTAGCGTTGCGGGAGGACCGACGGGGCCACCACGACACGACGCCTTCAGGCATCGAACCCGGCCTGCATCAAGGGCTTGCCGAGTGCGCGCACTATACCAGCGCCGCCCTGGGGCGGCAAGGGCGCCCCAAGGATTCACGGTGAACCGACCACCCATGAACTAACCTGTAGGTAGGAACGAAGGGAAACAACGCAGGGCCCAAGGAGGCACACATGGACAAGAATCCCAACAAAGGTTACATCGCGCTGCTCGGCTGGAGCCTCAATGCCATCGAGGCCGCCGAAAATTTCGACCGACGCTATATCGTGGTCGCCCCGGAATGGGCCGAGGAGTACTGCAAGAGCCATGACATACCCCACGTGGCCTGGAACTTCGAGCGCCTGAACGACCGCTCGCTGGAAATTGCCGAAACCCTGAAGGAAATAGGCGTCGATGTCGCCATACCGCTGTTCGAGGAGACCGTCGAATGGGCGGGAGCCATCAACTCCCTGCTGCTCGACAACCCGCGCCTCTACGGCCAATCGCTGCTGCTGCGCGACAAGGCACTGATGAAGCGGCGCGCCCAACTGGGCGGCATTCGCGTCGGCATCTTCGAGGAAGCGCACGACAAAGCGGACGTCATCCGCTTCCTCAAGCGGGTCAACCAGACCCTGCTCAAGCTCGACGGCGATCCCAACGACCCGATTCACCTCAAGGCCTTCGACAAGGCCGGCTGCCTGGGTCACCGCGTGATTCGCACGCCGGACGAGGTCGATACCATTCCCGACGAAGAGTTTCCCGTGCTGATGGAGTCGCACCTGGATGGCTGGGAATTCGCCGTTGAAGCCTGGATCCATGACGGCAAGATCGCCTTTCTCAATATCTCGGAGTACGTCACCCTCGGCTATTCGGTGTTCGTTCCCGCCTCGCCTGAGCTGGAACGGTATCGCCCGCAGATCACCGCCCAGATCGAGAAGCTGATCAAGACCTTCGATATCGACTTCGGCCTGATCCACCCGGAATACTTCGTCACCAGCGACGGCGAGATGTACTTCGGTGAGGTGGCCTATCGCCCGCCGGGGTTCAAGGTGTTCGAGCTGCTCGAACGCGTGTACGGCTTCAATGCCTACCAGGCCAGCATGCTGGTGTTCGACCCCAAGACCAGTGCCGAGGAGGTCAAGGCCTTCTTCCCCAAGGAGATCGAGGATGCCCGGTGCTATGCAGGCTGCTTCGGCGTCTATCCGCGGCGCCGCGTGGTCAGCCGCCTGGAGATACCCGAAGAGGTCGAAGACGACCCCTATTTCGAATCCCACGAGCTGACCCCGCCCATGGAGGAGACCGTGACCAAGCGAACCGCCTTCGGCACCCATTGGGGGCTGATCTACTTCAAGGGCGATGACCCAAATCGACTGCGCGACCTGCTCAAGCACCAGGAAGAGCTTGATTTCTACGTGTGAGCCAGGCGTCATGGGAGCGAGCCCCATGGACAAGGAACCGGCGTGAGCCCCCACGGTTACCCGCACATGAATCCGTCGCCAGGCCAAGACAAGCTGCCAGGGCTGCTGGCCCAGCTGGACGAGGCCACTGCCCTGCTGGGCGAGTCGCGCGACTTCGCCAAGCCGCTGAAGCTGCCCCGGGTGTTGGACACCGCCCGGCGCGTGCTGCAGCAGCCCGGCGGGGCCGCCGCGGTGGAGCAGCGCTCGCGCCAGTTGGAAGCTGCCGGCGTGTTCCTTGGCTCCGACTGGCAGACCCCGCAGTACCTGGTGCCCTCGCTGACAACCCAGGCGCTCAAGAGCCCCGACGCCAATATCGTGGTGATCGAAGCCCTGAGCGAGCTGCGCCTGCTGGCGGTGGCCGAGGGCGATTACCAGCATCCGCTGATCTCCGCCGAGCAGGCTCATCACTACCTGACGCAGGTAATGGCACTGAACCTGTGGCTGCTGTTCGGCACCCCCAGCGAGGCGGAGCGAGAAACCCAGGGGCGGCTGGCTCTGATCCCCAGGCAGCTGTTCCAGCACCTGGCCGAGCGCATCGGGTACGAGCACATCATCGACAAGCTGATCGAGGAGATCTGGCGATTGCTGCAGCAGCGCCCGATCCAGGTCGACTCGGTCAAGCGCATGATCACCCAGATCGCCATCTGCCAGGCCAATCCCGACATCGACTTCGGCGTCAGCGGACAGGGCGCCGACCGCCTGGTCAGCTCGCTGTTCGGGCCTACCCAGGCGTGTCGCGAGGATCCCGGGGTGGAACTCTACCGCGAGCGCCTGTTCGGCATGGACCAGAAGGCGCTGCAGAACGAGGCTACCGGCTTTGCCCGCGCCATGCACGACACCGGGCTGGTATCGGCCTACCATCCGGTGCTGCTGCGCCACCTGCTCGACCACGGCGATCACCTGCTCGCCGAGGCCCTGGGGCTCTCCTCCACCGGCCGCGACTGCCTGCTGTGCTACCGCGAGCTGGTACATGCGCTGATTCGCGGCGCCGTGCTTCCCGACACCGCTCAGGCCGCCTACGGCCTGGCCCTGCTGCTGGAACGCGGGATTCTCTACCAGCCACCGGTGGCGCCGGCCATGTGGCGCCAGCTTGGGCTTTCGCCTCACCCTGGTCCCAGGCGCGGCTCAACCTGGCCTGCGGCGAGGCGGTTTCCCCCGCGCCAGGCTGCTCGAGGGCGTGCTGTGCATGCTCGGCCAGCCGCTGGGAGTGGGCCAGGGCAACAACCCGACCTGCCAGTCGGCGCGGGCGCTCTCCATGTGGGCCTACAACGACCCCGACTACCTGCTGCAGATGGTGGCCTGGGCGGCCCGTGACGACGAGATCATCATGCACTTCGAAGGGCAGGCCATCTCCTCGATGCAGAGCGGTGCCGGCGTGGCCCAAAGCCTGCCCATGGACCTCGATCCCGTCTCGTTGATCGTGGTGCCACATCTGGATCGCATCTATGCGGAAATGGGCCGGCGCTGCGCCGACCGTGAGGGCGACCCCCATCGCTGGGTGAATCCCGAATTTCACGGCTGGTGGTCGGGCCGCGGCTTTCGCATCAACGTCGACGTGGCCACAGGGCAGCTTGCAGACCTCGACGGCTTCCTGCGCCATTTCTACGCCAGCTACCACCCCTACTACAACGGCAACCAACCGCTCATTCATCCGCAGCCTGCCGGTATCGCCATCACCGATAGCGCCGCGCGCTTCATCGGCTGGCACGCCATCACCATTCTGCGGGTCGCCCTCGACCCCTCGGAGGTCATGCGCGTCTATTTCTACAACCCCAACAATGACAGCGGCCAGGACTGGGGCGACGGCGTACAGGTCAGTACGGCGGGCAACGGCGAACGCTTCGGCGAGGCTTCCCTGCCCTTCGAGCAGTTCGCCTCGCGGCTCTACATCTTCCACTACGATCCGCTGGAGCGCGGCGAGCTGGCCAACGTCACCCAGGAGGAGCTCAACCGGGTCACCAGCTACGTGCACCGCAGCTGGGGCGCGAACCGGGTACCTGCCGCCGATCTGCAGGCCGATAGCGGCCACCTGAACCCTGGCACTTGACCCATATCAGGACAATGCTGCGGAGCTCTGCCAGAATGGCAGTATCTCAATGTGAGGCTCGCTTCGAGGAAGTTCGAATGGATTTCAAGTTATTGATGGTTTTCGTCGATCAGGACCGGACCGATACCGTTCTGACTGCCGCACGGGAAGCAGGCGCCACCGGGGCTACCATCATCAACAACGCCCAAGGCCAGGGGCTCAAGCCGCAGTTGACCTTCTTCGGCCTGGAATTCATGGCGTCTCGCAGCGTGATTCTCATTCTGGTGGAAGCCCGCCGTTCAGAGGATGTACTGAACGCCGTGAGCACGGCGGGCAAGCTCGACGAGAGTCTCGACACGGGCATTGCGCTGGAAATCGAGGTGTCCAAGGCGCTGGGGCTGACGGAACATATCAAGGCCCTGAGCAAGGAGCACCCGCTCGACTGAGCGCTACTCGGGTGGCTGACCGGAGCCGGTGAGGCGCCGTTCCACCCGCTCGAGATTGTCCTGCGAGCCCAACAGTACCAGCACGTCGTTGATCTGGACTTCGGTGGCACCGCCCGGATAGCGCTCACGCTTATCATCACGTACAAGTGCCGTGACGGAGACATCATCCCGCTCGGTATCAAGCTCCGAGAGGCTCTGGCCAATTGCCGGTGAGCCCTCAGACATCAGCACCGAGTGCAATCGCTCCTGCTCCGATGCCTCCGGTTTGATGCTGTCCAGCGTACCGCGAAACAGCTCCCTGAGCATTCTGTAGTGGCTGCTGCGCTGCTCCTGCAGCCGCAGTGCCACCCGGTACAGGGGCACGCCCAGCGACTGCAGCGCATGGGAAGTCAGCAGCATGCTCGCCTCCAGTGTCTCGGGTATGACCTCGGTGGCACCTGCCTTGCGCAGCTCCTCCACATGCTGTTGGTCCCGCGTACGAACCACTGCCGCCAGCTCGGGATTCAGGCGCTTGGCATTGCGCAGCGTCGTCAGCGCCGCCGGCCTGTCGTCATGGCTGATGACCAGTAGCGCCGCACGCTCCACACCGACGTTTTCCAGCACGGTAAGGTCCGATGAGTCGCCATAGAACACCTGCTGCCCCGCCAGCCGCGCCTCCTCACGATGGCCGGATCCATATCCAGCGCCAGGTAGTCGAAGCCTTCGCTTTCGAGAAAACGGCTCACCGTCTGGCCGGTACGGCCAAAGCCGCAAATCACCACATGCCCCTGGCTCTCGGTGGGCTCGGACGGCGTCGGTACGTCGCCAGCCGGTTTCGCTCGGCCTCTTGAGCGGCCGAATGCCCACAGCGCCAAAGGTTGATTGAAGCGAATCAGCAGTGGCGCCAGGATCATCGAGAACAGTACCGAGTTCAGCACGATCTGTGCCGGCCGGCTGGCGATGATGTTGCCATCCAGGCCAATGGCCAGCAGCGCGAAGCCGAACTCACCGCCGACGGCCAGCACCAGCCCGGTACGAAACGCCGTCTGGGGATCGACCCCCGAGAAACGTACGATCAGCGTGACCAGCACCACCTTTATGCCCAGCAGCCCCAGCGCTCCCAGCAGCGCTTCGAGCCAGATATCGGGTAACAGAGCGGGCTCGACCAGCATGCCGATGCTGACGAAGAAGAGCCCAAGCAATACGTCGCGGAACGGACGAATGGTGGACTCGACCTGATGGCGGAACTCCGTGTCACCGAGCACCATGCCGGCAAGAAAGGCGCCGAACGCCATGGACAGCCCGAGCGTCTTGGTGGTCCAGGCGGATACCAGAGAGACGAACAATACCGTGAGGGTGAACAGCTCCGCTGAGCGCCGTTCGGCTACCAGGTGAAACAGAGGACGCAGCAGATATCTTCCCGACAACAGCACGATCACGAACGCGAGGAAGGCCTTGGCCAGAGCCATCCCTAGCGCCCCTGCCACCTCATGCATGGCAGCCACACCCAACACCGGGATGATTACCACGAAAGGAACGGCAGTAATGTCTTGGAAGACGGACATGGTAGTGCCGAGCCGCCCATGTCGCGCCTGGCTTTCACCCTGCTCCAGCAGCTGCTTGGAGATGATGGAGGTAGATGACTGGGCGAACACCGCTCCGACGACGAACGCCGCCGGCCCGGGCAACCCCAGCCACCATGCGATCATTGCCACCACCAGAGTAGTCAACGCCACCTGTGCCGTACCCAATCCAAGAATGGTATGGCGCAGCGCATAGATCTGCGGCAGGGAAAAGCTGAGGCCGATGGTGAAGAGCAGAAACACGATGCCGAACTCGGCGATGACGTCAATGTAGTCGTTGTCGATTACCGGGCCGGCCGTATGGGCGCCCAGCATTACGCCGACGAGCAGATATCCCAGGCTAGGTGGGATCCTGAAGCGCTGAAAGACCAGCACGACCAATACCGTTGCACCAAGCAACAGCAGTAACTGCACCAGCGCCTGCTCAAGCATTCATTCGTTCCTGCTCATTGGATGGAGCGTCCCTGTGAAGTTCCTGAATGGGTATCATGACATTGAAATTCAACGTGTACGCAGCAACCAGCGCGCCCAGAACGGCGCGAAGAGCATCAGCGCCACCATGCGCAGCAGGTGATGAAAGGCGACGAAGACAGGGTCGAGATCCAGCGCCACGGCGAGTATCGCCATCTCGCCGATACCGCCGGGGGCCAGCGCCAGCAGCGCCACGTCGCGGGGCACGTCGACCAGGCGATGGATCAGTTCGGCGAAGCCCGCCAGCACTGCCAGCGCCAGCAGCGTGGCGATGAAGGCTTCGAACAGATAGCGTCCCAGCCTGGCGGAAGAGAGCCCGCGAAAGCGCGAGCCGATGGCACAGCCGAGTACCCACAGCATGACGTTCATACCCCAGTCCGGCAGGCGCAGGCTGGCAATGTCGAAGCCGGAGAGCAGGCCGGCGAAGAGCAGCGGAGCGAGCAGCGTGTGGCTGGGCAGGCGCAACCGACGCCCCAGGGGAAACAGCAGCGGCAGGGCCAGCAGCATCCAGGCGGAGGCAAAGCCGTTCTCGATCTCCGCTGGCTGCGGCGCTGCGCCACCTTCATAGGCCCAGAACAGCGGCGGCAGGATCATGATCACCAGCACGATGCGCAGCGACTGAGCGATGGCGATACGCCGCGGATCGCCGCCGCACTTCTCCCCCATCAGGATCATTGCCGTCATCGCGCCGGGCGCCGAGGCGAACCAGGCGCTCACCGAATCGAAGCCGCAGCGACGGTACCAGGCGGCGGCCGCCGCCGTGGAAGCGGCCACGCCCAGCAGCAGCAGAACGGCGGAGAGCGGCCAGTCGAGCACCCGCTCGGCCAGCTGCGGCGTGACCTGGCTGCCCAGCACCAGGCCGAGCACGCCGAGGAAGGTTTCGCGCAGCGGTTCGGGCACGCGCACGTCGCCGCCCTTCGCCGACGCGATCAGGTTGGCCGTCAGCGGCCCCAGCATCCACGCCAGCGGCATACCGATGAGGTGGAAAATCAGCCCGCCTAGCGCCCCGATGGCCAGCGACCTGGCCAGTGCCGTTCCTTCGCTTCGCTCCACGCGGCTCCCTTCTGTTAACTGGCTAACTAAACGATTATGCCATAATGGCGGCCCCGCTTCTGGCTGCCACTCTTGCCGCATGAGGAACTTTTGCATGCCCCGCCTCGATCAGCTGCTCGTTTCCCAGGGCCTGGCCCGCTCGCGAACCCGCGCCCAGCGGCTGATCCGCCACGGCCGGGTCAGCCTGGCGGAGAGCGGAAAAATACTCAGCAAGCCCGGTGAGAAGCTGCCCGAGGGGTGCGCCTGGCGGTGACCGAAGACCCCGAGGAGCGCTACGTCTCACGGGCGGGGCTGAAGCTGGAAGCGCTGGTCGCAGCGCTGGAGCTAGACCTGACGGACCGACTGGTGCTCGACGTGGGGCAGTCCACCGGCGGCTTCACCGACTGTGCCCTGGCCTTCGGTGCGCGCCATGTGATCGGTATCGAAGTGGGCCACGGCCAGCTAGACCCGGAGCTGCGTGGCGACCCTCGCGTGACCTGCCTGGAGGGGCTCAATGCGCGGGCCATGCACGACGAGCCGCGCCTGCACGACGCCCTCGCCGCTCAGAGCGCCGCGGCCCCCGATATCGTCGTGATGGACGTCTCGTTCATTTCGCAGACGCTGATCCTGCCCCAGATCGCCCAGCTGCTGCGCCCCGGCGGCGAACTGCTGAGTCTGGTCAAGCCGCAGTTCGAGGTGGGCCCGGGCGGGGTCAATTCCCGCGGCATCGTCTCCGACCCGGCCCGCTACGGCGAGGTGGAAGCCACCGTTCGCGCCTGCTGCGCCGAGCACGGACTCGACGTTCGCCACTGGCAGGAGAGCCCGCTGGCCGGCGGCGACGGTAACCGCGAGTTCCTGCTACACGCCGTCAAGCAGTGACGGCGTTGCTCAGCGTCCGCCATCCCCGCCGTCGCTGCCGCCGATATCGATATCGCCTGGGTCGCCCCCCGCGCCGGGCGGCGGGTGACGAGACACCCTACTGGACTTGGGCGATACACTTTTGACTTTTCTCTCTTCGCCATCCTCCCGGTGCAACCACACCTCGAGCTGGTTGAAAGCAATACTGATGCCATTTTCGGCAAACAGTTCACCCACCCGGCAGTTGAGCTCATCGGTGGCGTAAAGCCGATCGCCCAACGCGTTGACGAAGACCCGTAGCTCGAAGTTGAGGGTACTCTCGCCATAGTCCATGAAGAATACCTGGGGTTCGGGATCGCCCAGCACCCGCGGGTTCTCCTCGGCCGCCTGGTAAAGCAACCGATGCACCAGCACCTGATCGGAACCGTAGGAAACACGGTAGCCCAGCACCACGCGGGTGATGGTGTCCGACAGCGACCAGTTGATCAGCTGATCGGTGACGAAGGTCTTGTTGGGAATGATGATTTCCTTGCGGTCGAAGTCGGTCACCGTGGTGGCACGAATGCGGATCCGGCTCACCGTACCGGTGAGGTTGCCCAGCGTGATGGTGTCGCCGATACGCACCGGCCGCTCAAACAGGATGATCAGACCCGAGACGAAGTTGGCGAAGATCTCCTGCAAACCGAAGCCCAGCCCCACGCCCAGCGCCGCCACCAGCCACTGCAGCTGGCTCCAGGCTACCCCCAGGGTAGCCAGCGCCATGATGAAGCCGGCGCCGACGATGGCGTAGGAGAGCAGCGAGGTGATGGCATAGGCGCTGCCCTGCTTCAGCTCCAGGCGCGACAGCACCACCACCTCGAGCAGACCTGGCAGGTTGCGCGCCATCACCAGGGTAAGCACGAAGATCAGCAGCGCCGTGAAAACGTCGGTCACCGACAGCGCGCTGGTCACCAGCTCCGCGCCCACGCCCTCGCCGCCTTCCCAGATCGCCACGTTGTCCAGGTAGCCCAGCACCGTGAGCAGGTCCGCCCACACCAGGTAGAGCAGCAGCGCGAAACCGATCAGCAGGATCAGCTTGGAGAGGCGCAGCGACTGCTGGTTGATCTGTTCCATGTCGAGCAGGGGCTCCTCCACGACCTCGAGCCCCCTTCCGCACCTTCCTGCACCTGGGCGCGGCGGCGCGCCAGGGCCCGCTTAAACGCCAGCCGCCGCGCCGCCACTGCCAGGCCACGCACCACCGTGGCCTCGACCAGCACCCAGGTGGCCAGCAGGTAGAGCGTGACGACGAAATGCCCAACCAGGCTCAGCGCCGTGTATTCGTAGCCGGTCACGATCAGCCCGACCAGGGCCAGCGGCACCGCCGCCATGATCAGCCCGAGCACCAGCCGGAACAGCTTGACGCCGAAGAACGGCGTATGCGCGAGGATCAGGCGTGCCAGCACCACGCTCATGGAGAGCAGGCCCAGCAGCAGCAGTGTCAGCGCCAGCGGGCGCAGGGTCAGGCTGAATTCGCCGTCTCGTGCCAGGGTGGCGATCATCAGCACCGGCACCAGCGCGAGGCCGAACCAGCGCAGCAGCCAGCGCAGCCGCGAGGCATAGCCGGCCGGCCAATAGAAGTGCTTGGTGGCCACCCCGTCGCGCACCAGCAGGCGTCGCGACCAGGCGATGAAGGCCCAGGCCAGCGCCAGATGCCCAAGCGCCTGCCCAAGCGCATCCGCCACACCCTCGCCATCGGCGATCAGGCCGATACCGATGCCCGCCAGTACCAGCGGGCCGGGGAGCGCCAGCAGCGCATTGAGCGCCACCGCCTGCGGAGTATGGGCCTGGGAGTCGCTGCGCAGGCGCCCGATCTGGTCATGCAGCACCGCCAGGCGGCGCTGGATACGGCGGCGCTGCCACAGCAGCAGCAGCGCCGCCAGCACGAAGGGCGCCCCGCTAGCCCCGACGGTTGCGGCATGCGCCAATTGGCCGGCAGCACGGCCCGCCACTCGCCGTTCTGCCACTCGTCGGCCAGGTGCGCCGGGAGCTGACGGAACCAGGCGATGTCCAGCGGTCGCGCATTGGCGATCCAGAACAGCTGCTCGTCGATGGTGGTGCGCAGTTCGCGAGAGCTTTCTAGCAGCTGCTGCTGGTTGAGCTGCAGTTCGATAGCCGCACTGAGCAGGCTGCCGTAGGTCTGCTCCAGTTGGTCCACCAGTTGGCGACGCGAGTAGTAGAGCCCTTGCAGGGAGTCGAGCAGCGCCGGACTCACCTCGACCCCGGCTTCCTCCAGGCGCTGGCTGGCCAGGCGCTCGCTCTGACGCAGGGCATCGCGCTGGCGCACCAGGTCGAACTGACGCAGCCGCAGATCGGCGATCTCGTCCTGCAGGGTGCGCCGTGCGTCTACCTGGGGCAGCGAGCGGCGCTGTTCACGCAGGATGCGCGACAGCAGCAGGCTGCCGCGGATCGCCTCGATCTGCTCGTTGAGGCTACGCTGCAGCTGGCGCACGTGATCGAGCTGGCTGCGCGTGGCCAGGCTCTCGCGCACCAGCCCGTTGTGGCGGTCATTGGCCCGCAGCAGCTCCAGGCTGAGCTCGCGGTTGACCTGCTGGGCGCGCTCGAGCACCGGATGGCCAGCCTCCAGCATCGGGTCGCTGCGCGCGGCATCGGCAATCGCCTGCTCGGAGGCAATGCGCCGCTGGCGGTCGATCACGCTCTGCAGCAGCACCAGTTCGGCTTCCTGGCTGGCGATCTGCTGGACCAGCAGGTCACGGCGCTGCTGGCTGAGCTCGCGCAGCCGCGTGTTGCTGCCTAGCTCCCGCTGATGCAGCCGCAGCGAGCGCTCGGCCAGATGGCGCTCGGCCTGGCGCTGCCACAGCCGCGGGGCGTTCTCGCTCACCCCTGGGCTTCCAGCGTATCCAGCGCCCGACGCGAACGCTCGGCATTCTGCATCGCCTCGCCGATTGCCTGCTGGACGCGCTCCGGCAGGGTCTGCGCCGACAGCAGCTGGGCATTGACCTCGGCCAGGCGGTCCTGCAGTTGCTGCAGGTCGAACACCGCCTCCTGCTGGCGGTACTCCAGCTCGTCGAGCGGCAGGCCATCCAGGTCGGCGATCGACCGCGCCATGGAGGCTTCCTCTTCCTGCAGCATCTCGCGCTCCAGCCGCAGCAGCTCGGCAGGCGCGTCCTCCAACCGCTGCTCCAGCGCGGCGAGACGCTCGTTGACCGCTTCCAGGCGCTCCAGCGCCGCCAGGGTCGCCTCCAGGGCTTCAATATCACGCTGCTGGGCAGCGCTTGGCGTCTCGCCCTCTTCGCCGCGCAGCTCGGCGAGCCGAGCCTCAACGGCCTGAGGGTCGGGCAGCACCTCTTCGGACAACGCCACCAGCGGCAGCAGCAGGCCGAGCCACAGCAGGCAGATGGTCAGGCCGGCCCGCCAGACGCCGGTTAGGGAGTGACACTTGGCGCTCACATTAACCCTCATTGGTAACGACTCTCGCCCCAGGCGATTCTCGGCCCCAGGTGGAAAGATGACAATGTCCGCTCAGCTGTTGACTTGCCAAGGCGACATGGTAGAAACGGAACCTCACATGACCCGCTTCGAGTGCTCCTATGACCATCCGTTCCCTCCTGCTCACCAGCGCGACGCTGCTCGGCCTGGTGCCCTTCACTGCGTTGGCCCAGAGCGATGCCCAGCGGGATGCCATCGAAGCACGCATCGACGCGCTCACGGGGGAAATCGAGACATTGCGGCTGCAGCTCGACACGCTGCCAGAGCACGAGACCAGCCCGTTCCTCGACGACGAGGACGCGGTGCGCGAAGAGATCGCCCAGCGTCGTCAGCTCGAGCGCGAGTCGACCCGCAACCCCTTTGCCATCACCACGCACCGGCGCAATTACCTGTTTCCGCTGAGCTATGCCACCCATCCCAACTACACCGCCTTTCGCGATATCTCGACCGCCAGCGGGCCGAACGATCTTGAAGTGAAGTTTCAGTTCAGCGCCAAGGTGAACCTGGTCGAGGACTTCTTCGGCAACACCGGCGATCTCTATTTCGCCTACACCCAGCGCAGCTGGTGGCAGGCCTACAATACCGAATCCTCCTCTCCCTTCCGCGAGACCAACTACGAGCCGGAAGTGTTCATGGAGTTCGACAACGCCTTCCGCCTGTTCGGCTGGACCAACACGCGCAATCGCATCGCCTTCAACCACCTGTCGAACGGACGCTCCATGCCGCTGTCGCGCAGCTGGAACCGCTTCTATCTGGAAAGCATCTTCCAGCGCGGCGACTGGGCCGTGGCCGTGGCACCGCACTGGCGCGTTCCCGAATCCAAGAGCGACGATGACAATCCCGACATCGACCGCTACATGGGCTATGGCGACGTCACCGTGGCACGCCGCATCAATGGCGACCAGGAGGCCACGCTGATGATGCGCGGCAACCCCAGTGCCGGCAACCTGGGCACGCAGTTCGACTACTCCTGGCCCATGTTCGGCAATATTCGCGGCCACGTGCAGTACTACTACGGCTACGGGGAAAGCATGATCGACTACGATCACCGCAGCCATCGGCTGAGCCTCGGTTTCAGCGTCAATCCGCTGTTTACCGGCACCGGTACGCGCTGAGCACGATACATTCTGCCACAGCCGCTCACATTGAACTCAAATGGGTGACTGCTATGCTGAGCCTGTCATTCATCGTCAGAGGAAGACTGCCATGGCAAGCCGCAATCCGTTCACCGAAGACACCACACGCCAGCTCAAGGAAGACCTCCACCACCTCACCCGCACCATCGAAGATCTGGTCAGCGCCACGGCCGACGACTCTCGCGGTCACGTCAAGGAGCTGCGCGAACGCGCCGAAAAGCGCCTGAAGGAGACCCGCGAGCGCCTCGAAGCCCGCGGCGAGCGTTTGTACGACGACGCCAGGGAGTCGCTTCATCACCAAGCCGACGTCTACGACCGCTACGTGCACGACAACCCCTGGACCAGCATCGGCATCGGCGCCGCTGCTGGGATCGTCATCGGCCTGCTGATCGGGCGACGCTGATGGAGCCCGGGCCTGCGCTACGCCTGTTCGGTGCCGGCAAGCGCCTGCTCGGGAGCTTGCTGGCGGCCGGCGAGACGCGCCTGCGTCTCGCCGTGCTGGAGCTCGAAGAGGAGCGCGCCCGGCTCATCGCCCTGCTGATCATGGTGGGGCTGAGCATGATCATGCTCATGCTTGGACTCGGCATGCTCATTCTGCTGGTGGTGGTGGTCTTTTGGGACACCCATCGACTGCTCGCCATCGGCCTGTGTGCCGCCGTCCTGCTGGGAGGCGGCGCCCTGCTGGCGGCGCTGGCCGTGCGTCAGGCCAGGCGCCATACGCTGCTCAAGCAAACCCTGGCGCAACTGGCGCTGGACCGCGAACTGGCAGAAGGCTCCCGCGATGACCTCCGCCAGGCCTGAACGGCATTCATCTTCCCCTGCCCCCGCAGATCGCAGCGAGTCTAAGGCCCTGCTGCTCAAGCGCATCGAACAGCAGCGCATCGATATCCTGGTGGAAACCCAGCGCTGGCAGAAGGCGAGCCGCTCGCTCGACGGCATGTACCAGCAGGCCCAGCGCTATCGCGGCCTGTGCTACCTGGCAGGCGGCGCGCTGGTGGTGGCCTATGCGCGCCATCCCGGCAGCCTGATCCGCCTTTCTCGGCACCTTGCCTCGGCAGGCCTGCTGTTTTACCGCGTACGTCGCCTGCTGCGGACGCGGCGCTAGGCGGGCGTAAGCGTCGTACACATCGCGCAGTGTCAAATCGTTACGGCTATCTCCAAGCGACTGCTTCCTCAAAGCTGCGCTTCGGCCCGCCGAGCCCCGCGCTTCATGCCCCCCGGCAGCCACTTCATGCACTGCTCGCCCTGCCTCAGGCTACGGTCGATGAAGCGCCGCGTCTGCCGCTGCCCGTCACTGGCGTCGGTCGCCCACACACCTAACGCCGCCAGGAACAGCCCGGTCAGGGCGATTTCCTCGGCCTGGGCTCGCCGGGTGCCGTAGCGCGCCTCCAGCCGCGCCGCTTCACGCAGCCACTGCACGGTGCGCGACAGGTCGAACACCAGCGGCACCCAAGTATGCAGGTGCGGCAGGTGCGCCTTGGTGCGCAGCATCTGCACCGTGACGCGGCGATGCGCGGCAAAGGCATCGAACCAGGCCATCAGGCAGTGCTCGATGCGCACTCGCTCCGGCCAGTCGGCGAAGGTGTCGGGCTTGGCGCCCAGCATGGCGTGCCAGCCGCGCGCGAACCAGGCATTGGCAACGTCGTCCATGTCGCGAAAGCGCTCCAGCACCACGCTCATGGGCAGCGCCAAGGCTTCAGCAACGTCACTGAGCCGCACGGCTTGCCAGTGCGTCGCCTCAGCCTGGCGCACGGCCTCCTCGACCACTCGGTCGGCGAAGTGCGAACCGGAGGTCTCAGAGGCTTCGTGAATGGCGATCATGGTCATGGCGGGCCTCCCCGTCAGCGTGGTCCTGACAGCAGCATAGACCAGTCACGGCGCCTCAGGCGGCGCGCTCCAGGTAGTGAAGGCTGAACAGCGCATCCGGGTCGGTCCACAGCGCCTGCGGTACGAAACCGGCGCGACCGGCCAGGTCACGAAAGCCGTCGATGCTGTACTTGTAGGAATTCTCGGTGTGCAGACTTTCCCCTCGGCAAAGGGAATGCGTGCCCCGGCCAGGCGGATCACCTGCTCGCAGCGGCTCACTAGGTGCATCTCCACGCGGCACGCCTCAGCGTTGTAGAAAGCGCTGTGGGCAAAGCGTTTCGGCTCCACCTCGGCCTCGAATTCACGGCGCAGGCGTTCCAGCAGGTTGAGGTTGAAGGCCGCGGTGATTCCGGCGGCATCGTTGTAGGCGGCATCGAGTATCCTGCGCTCCTTGATCAGGTCGACGCCGATCAGCAGCCCGCCGCCGGGTGGCAGCAGTGCGGCCAGTCCGTCGAGGAACACCTCGGCCTCCTCGGGCGTGAAGTTGCCGATGCTGGAACCGGGAAAGAACGCCACCGGGCGCTCGCCCGCCAGGCCGTCGGGCCACACCATGGGCCGGGAAAAATCGGCACAGGCGGCGTGCACCTCGAGCCAGGGTAATCCGCCGCCAGCCGGCGGGTGCATTCGAGCAGGAAGTCGCGGGAGATATCCACCCCCAGGTAGCAGGCCGGGCGTAGCGCCTCCAGCAGCAGGCGGATCTTGCGACCTGGCGCCGCTGCCCAGTTCAATCAGGGTGGCATCGCGCCCCACCACCTCGGCAATTTCACTGGCTGCCGCCTGGAGAATGGCTTCCTCGGTGCGCGTGGGATAGTACTCCGGCTGGCAGCAGATGGCGTCGAAGAGCTCCGAGCCGCGTCGGTCGTAAAAGAACTTGGGCGAGCATACCTTGGGGCTGGCCACCAGGCCCGCCAGCAGTTCTTCGCACAGGGACTGCGACGCCGCGGGGAGGTGCTGGTCATGGAAATGCACGACGGGTGTCATCTCAGGCCTCCCGGGCAAGCCGCAGCCCGGAGAACGCCCAGCGGGCGTGCGGGGGAAAAAGTTGCGGTAGGTCGGGCGCAGGTGGTCGGCGGGGGTGGCACAGCAGCCGCCCCGCAGCACCATCTGCCCCGACATGAACTTGCCGTTGTACTCCCCCAGCGTGCCCGGCAGCGGGCGAAAGCCCGGGTAGGGCCGGTAGGCGCTGCCGGTCCACTCCCACACGTCACCGTACAGCTGAACCGGCGCGGAGGTCAGGGGCGGAGCCGCCACCGGCTGTAGGTGATCGCTCTCGACCAGGTTGCCGCGCAGGCTGGCATCGTGGGCGGCCACCTCCCATTCGGCCTCGCTGGGCAGCCGCACCCCGGCCCAACGGGCGTAGGCGTCAGCCTCATAGAAGCTGACGTGCACCACCGGCGCATGCGGGTCTACCGGGCGCAGCCCGCCCAGGGTGTAGTGATGCCAACCGTCGTCACGCTCGACCCAATAGAGCGGCGCCTGCCAGCCCGCCTCACCCACCTGCTGCCAGCCATCGGAAAGCCACAGCTCGGGGCGGGTGTAGCCGCCGTCGGCCATGAAGGCCAGCCAGTCGGCGTTGCTGACGGGGCGATTGGCAAGCTGGAACGCCTCGACGAACTGGCGATGCACCGGGCCTTCGTTGTCGTAGCCGAACCCGGTATCGCGGTCGTGGCCGATCAGGCGCACGCCGGCCGCGTAGTCGAGCCAGGCAAGCTCCCCCGGCACTTGGCTCGGCGGTGCGGCAAGGTCGTCCCGGTAGGCGGGGCACAGCGGGTTCTGGGCCAGAATATGCTTGATATCCATCAGCAGCAGCTCCTGGTGCTGCTGCTCGTGGTGCAGTCCCAGTTCGACGCGTCGGGCGATCTCCTCGGCATGCTCGGGAGGGGGCGATTCGAGCAGTTCGGTCATGGCGGCATCGACATGGGCCCGAAAACGGTAGACGTCGGCCACCGTCGGCCTTGACAGCGTACCGCGCCGGGGCCGTGGAAACGGCACCCCGTGGGTCTCGTAGTAGGAGTTGAACAGGAAGTCGTAGACGGGATCGAGCGGTCGGTAGTGCGGCTGGAAGGGCGTGAGCAGAAAGGCTTCGAAGAACCAGGTGACGTGGGCCAGGTGCCACTTCGGCGGGCTGACGTCCGCCATGCTCTGGATCACGTAGTCCTCGGTGCATAGCGGCGCGCACAGGGCTTCGCTGGCCTGGCGAACGCGCTGGTAGCGCCTCAGCCACTCCTTGGTATGCAGGGTATCGGACACTTCAAGCTGCTGGATGGCGTGAGGCATGGAGGCACTCCCGTGACGAGCCACAACCGTGACGAAGCAATGTCACAAGCGTAGCAACACGGGAAAAGCCAGCCCGTAACGACGCGTAAGACTTTGTTGCGCTCAGACGGCCTGGCCACAGGCCACGCCCGAGGCCCAGGCCCACTGGAAGTTGTAGCCCCCAAGCTCCCCGGTCACGTCGAGCACCTCGCCAATGAAGCGCAGCTGGGGCAGGCCCTCGACGCTGAAGTCACGCGACGAGATCGCATCGGTAGCCACTCCGCCCAGCGTCACCTCGGCGGTACGCCACCCCTCGGTGCCGGCGGGCTTGATACGCCACTCGCCTAGCCGTTCCGCCCACACATCGATATGTCCATTGGAAAGTTCTGCCAGCGTGGGGTCTTCGCCATGCCACTCGGCCAGCGCCTGGGCCAGGCGCCGCGGCAGCCGCTCGGCGAACCACGTGGAAAGCTGGCGGCGCGGCGTCGCACGGCGGGCCTCGGCAAGCGCACCGGGGATATCTATCCCGGGCAGCAGGTTGATCGCCAGCTCATCGCCCGGCTGCCAGTAGCTGGAGATCTGCAGCATGCCGGGCCCCGATAGTCCACGATGGGTGAAAAGCATCGGCTCACAATACTGCCGATCCCGCCCCGGCCCCAAGCGCTGGCCGTTTCGCAAAACCGACACCGCCACGTCGCAGGCCACCCCGGCCAGCGCCGCGGCGCGGCCCTTCCACTGCGAGGTCAGGGTGAAGGGGACCAGCGCCGGGCGTGTTTCGGTCACCCTCAGGCCAAACTGGCGGGCGATGTCGTAGCCGAAGCCGGTCGCCCCCAGGGTGGGAATGGAGAGCCCGCCGGTAGCGACCACCACCGCCCCGGCCTCGATTCGCCCAACCGAGGTGACCAGGCGCATCCCCTCGCCCTGCGGCGAGATGCGTTCCACGCTCGTTTTCAGACGCAGCTCGACGCCCGCCCACTCACACTCGGTGAGCAGCACGTCGAGGAGCTCCTTGGCCGAATGGGCGCAGAACAGCTGCCCCGGCGCCTTCTCCACGTATTCGAGCCCGTGGCGTTCGACCAGCTCGACGAAGTGCTCGGGGCGGTAGCGCTTGAGCGCCGAGATGCAGAAGCGCGGATTGGCCGAGAAGAAATTGGCCGGCCCGGTGGCCAGGTTGGTGAAGTTGCAGCGCCCGCCTCCGGACATCAGGATCTTCTTGCCTGCCTTGTTGGCGTGGTCGAGCACCAGCACCCGCCGCCCCGCATAGCCGGCCGTCAGTGCACACATCAGGCCGGCGGCACCGGCGCCGATGATCACCACGTCATAGGTCATGCGCTGCTCTCGTCATGTCCGCAAAGAGGGGCATTCTAGCAGCCAAGGGCGGTAGGAGTTGCCCAATAAATTATACAATCCTCCCTGTTTCGTATAAATTCAGGACGACATATGGCGCCATCTTGCGAATTTATTGCCGCATTCCTGGCCGGCAAGAAAGGTAGCCTGTTAAGCGATACGCTGACACCGCGAGTGCCTCGCGACTCACCGAACCTAGAAGAACGAACAAGACCCTACCATGACCCTATCGCGCTCTGTTGCCCGTGAACGGGCTGCCACTACCTTCCAGGTGAGTCAAGGCCTGCTGCTGACCGTCACGCTGCTGGCCATCGCGCTGCTGGCAAGCCCGCTCGTCGCCGCCCAGGAGCGAGCCGCGGTGATCGGCGCTCACGCCAAGGTGCAGCCCTGGTCGGACCCCGTGGAGGCATTGGGCACCCTGCGCGCCGACGAAAGCGTGACGCTGTCGGCCACGGTCACCGAGATCGTGGCCGAGCTGAACTTTCGCGACGGCGAGGTGGTGGAGGCCGGGCAGCTGCTGATTCGCCTGGAAGACGGCGAAGAGCAGGCCCAGCTGCGTGCGGCCCAGGCCCTGCGCGACGAACGCCGCAGCGCCGTGGAGCGCCTCAGCCAGCTGCAGAGCCGCAACCTGGCCCCACGCGCCGACGTGGAGGACAGCCAGGCGCGGCTGCGGCAGGTGGAAGCAGAAATACAGGCACTGGAGGCGAGGCTGACCAATTACCGGCTGCGCGCTCCGTTCGACGGGCGGGTCGGCTTTCGCAATATCAGCGTCGGCAGTCTGGTCACGCCCGGTACCGCGCTGGTCACTCTCGACAAGCTCGACGTGATGAAGCTCGACTTCAGCGTGCCGGAGACGTTTCTCGCCTTTCTGGCGCCGGGCCTTCCCCTCACCGCACACAGCGCTGCGTTTCCCGATGAAGCCTTCGAGGGGAGGTGGCCATGATCGGTTCGCGCGTCGACCCGGTCAGCCGCAGCATCACGGTGCGCGCCGAACTCGACAATCCCGAACTGCGCCTGCGCCCCGGCATGCTGATGGAAGTGGTGCTGCAGCGCAGCCTGCGCCAGGCGGTGGTGGTACCGGAGTCGGTGCTGATTCCCAGCGGTGACAAGCAGTTCGTGCTGGTGATCGACGAAGCCGAAGACAACCGGCTGGTGCGCCGCCAGGTGCAAGTAGGTGAACGCCGTATCGGCCAGGCCGAGATCGTCGAAGGGCTGGAGGGCAACGAACTGCTGGTCAGCCACGGCCTGCAGCGTGCCCATGAGGGTGACCGGGTGCGACTGATCGGCATTGCCGATGACGACACCTCGATCCGCGAGATCCTCGAAGCGAACCGCAGCGAGGGCGACACCTGATGCGGCTGTCCGATCTCTCCGTACAGCGGCCGGTGCTGGCCACCGTGCTGGCACTGCTGATCGTCGCCTTCGGCCTGCTCGCCCTGCAGCGCCTGCCGCTGCAGGAGTACCCCGCCATCGACCCGCCGGTGGTCAGCATCGACACGCGCTACCCCGGGGCCTCGGCCAGCGTGGTGGAGACCCGCATCACCCAGGTGCTGGAAGATCGCATCGCCGGGGTGGAAGGCATCGAGCTGATTACCTCCTCCAGCGAAGACGGCCGCTCGCGCATCAATATCGAATTCCGCCTGGACATGGACATTGATGCCGCGGCCAACGACATTCGCGACCGCATCTCCGGCGCACTGCGCAACCTGCCAAGCGAGGCCGACCCGCCCGAAGTGCAGAAGGCCGACTCCAGCGAGGAGGTGGTGCTGTGGCTCTCGCTCTCCGGCGCCGGCTATACCATTCCTGAGCTGACCGACTACGCCGACCGCTATCTCGTCGACGGCTTCTCGGTACAGCCCGGCGTGGCGCGGGTGCGCCTGGGCGGAGGGCGCGAATACGCCATGCGCGTATGGCTGGACCGCAACGCGCTGGCCGCACGCAACCTGACCGTGAGCGACATCGAGAACGCCTTGCGGGCCGAGAACGTCGAGCTGCCGGCGGGTTCCATCGAGTCTCAGGATCGCCAGTTCGTGGTGCGCCTACCACGCGCCTTCGTCGAACCGGCCGACTTCAAGCGCCTGGCCCTGGCCCAAGGCAGCGACGGCTACCTGGTGCGGCTGGGCGACGTAGCCCGGGTGGAGATCGGCTCGGTGGAGGATCGCTCCACCTTTCGTGCCAACGGCATCCCCATGGTCGGCCTGGGCATCATGAAGCAGTCCACCGCCAACGTGCTGGAGGTCTCGCGCGGCATTCAGGCCGAGCTCGAGCGCGTGCAGGACAGCCTGCCCGAGGGCATGTCGCTCTCGCTCAACTACGATGCCTCAGTGTTCGTGGCCGGCGCCATCCAGCAGGTGGTGGTCACGCTGTTCATCGCCCTTGGCCTGGTCGTGGTGGTGATTTTCATGTTCCTCGGCAACGTGCGCACCACCCTGATCCCCGCCGTCACCGTGCCGGTAGCCCTCATCGGTGCCTTTATGGCGCTGGCGCTGATGGGCTTCTCGATCAACCTGCTCACCCTGCTCGCCTTGGTGCTGGCCATCGGCCTGATCGTCGACGACGCCATCGTGGTGTTGGAAAACATCCACCGGCGCATGCACGACTACGGCGAGACGCCGCTGGTGGCGGCCTTCCGCGGCACGCGGCAGATCGCCTTCGCCGTCATCGCCACCACCCTGGTACTGGTGGCGGTGTTCGTGCCGCTGGGCTTCCTGCAGGGCAACGTGGGGCGGCTGTTCTCGGAATTCGCCCTGACCATGGCCGCGGCGGTGATCATCTCCAGCGTGCTGGCCCTGTCGCTCACGCCGATGATGGCCTCGAAGATCCTCAAGCCCTCGATGCACGAGGGGCGCATCGCCCACGCCGTACAGTGGCTGCTGGAATTCTCCCAGCGCCTCTACCGTTCTTTGCTGGTGGGCGTGCTCAAGGCACGGATGGCCGTGCTGGCAGTGTTCGTCGGGCTGATCGCCGCCACAGTATGGCTGGCCGATCGCCTGCCCAGCGAGTACACCCTCAGGAGGACCGCGGCAGCTTCATCATCCTGGTCAATGGGCCGGAAGGCGCCACCTTCGACTATGTCATGGACTACATGGACGAGATCGAAGCACGCCTCGACCCCTACTGCACAGCGGCGAACTGCAGCGGGTGGTGGTTCGGGCGCCACGCGGCTTCGGCAACATCGAAAACTTCAATAACGGCTTCGTCATCATCAGCATGGCCGACTGGGGCCAGCGCCGCGATGCTTGGACGATCATGGACGCGGTGCGCCGCGAGCTCGCCGGCCTGCCCGGCGTTCAGGCCTTCCCGGTGATGCGCCAGGGCTTCGGCCAGCGCATCAGCAAGCCGGTGGAGTTCGTGCTGGGCGGCGGTACCTACGAGGAGCTGGTCGAATGGCGCGACCTGTTGATGGACCATATCCGCGCCGATAATCCGCGCCTGATCGGCGTCGACAGCAATTATCAGGAGACCCAGCCGCAGCTGCGGGTCGATATCGACTACGCCCGCGCCGCCGATCTCGGCGTCACGGTAACCGAGATAGGCCGCACGCTGGAGGTGCTGCTGGGCGGGCGCAACGTGACCCGCTACCTCGCCAACGGCCAGGAGTATGATGTGATACTGGAAGGCGACCGCGCCAACCAGTCAAGCCCGCGGGCACTCGACAATATCCAGGTGCGCTCGGCGCGCACCGGCGAGCTGATTCCACTGGCCAGCCTGGTGACCTTCTCCGACTTTGCCGGGGCCAGCACGCTCAACCGCTTCAACCGCATACGCTCCATCACCATCGAGGCCAACCTGGCCGATGGCTACTCGCTGGGCGAGGCACTGGAGTACCTGGAGGCAGCCGCCGCCGAGGTGCTGCCGCCCCAGGCGCAGACCGATGTCAGCGGGGCCTCGCGGGATTTTCAGCAAGCTAGCGGGGCCACCACCTACCTGCTGATCCTCGGCGCGCTGGTCGTCTTTCTGGTGCTGGCCGCCCAGTTCGAGAGCTTCATCCACCCCTTCGTGATCATGCTCACCGTGCCGCTAGCCATGAGCGGGGCCATGCTGGGGCTGTTCGTCACCGGGCAGTCGCTCAACATCTACAGCCAGGTGGGGCTGGTGATGCTGATCGGGCTGGCATCGAAGAACGGCATTCTGATCGTCGAGTTCGCCAACCAGCTGCGCGACGAAGGGCTGGCCTTCCGCGACGCCCTGCTCGATGCCTCGGTGACGCGCCTGCGGCCGATCCTGATGACGGCCGTGACCACCATGGCCGGCGCCATTCCGCTGATCGTCTCGACAGGTGCGGGCGCCGAATCACGCATGGTGATCGGCACGGTGATCCTGGCCGGCGTGGCGGCCGCTACCTTCTTCACCCTGTTCGTGGTGCCGGTGGCCTACGACCTGCTGGCCCGACGCACTGGCTCGCCCGGTGACGTCCGTCGCCGCCTGGAAGCGGAGATGGCCGCGGCTCATGGCAACGACAGCAACGCCTGAATGCACCGATGAAGTGGAGGAACGAACGCCGGAGACACTGCTGCCACAAGAAGCCCGGCGCCACAAGCGACAAGGCCACCCTAGGGGGTGGCCAGTTTGCAAGGCATTTGTTTTCGCAGCGCTTAGCAGTCGTCGATCCGCTCACCCTCGATGACGGTCTGCATGGTCATTTCGCCCATGGGCGACTGGGTATGGATATTCACCCCGCCTTCCACGCGCTCGCCCAGAAATGCCATATGCCCATCGATATTGGCTTCACCGCCCTCGGCATGGCACACCATGCGGTAGTCGATGCCCTCGGCCGAGACATTGTGCTCGAGCAGCTCGCAGCCCTCTTCCACGTCGAGAAACTGGAAGTCGGCATCGTCCAGATCCCCTGGGCGATGCACTCCTGGTGGGAATCGGTCTGATCAGGAATGGGAATATCGCCAACCACTGAGGTCGTGCTGGTGAATTGCCACTGCCCGGGAACGATGTTGGGCTTGTCAGCCAGCGCCGACAATGGCAGCAGCAGCGCGGCGGCAGCCGCCAGGTAAACACGATAGGACATGAGGAATCTCCGTTCATTTTCGTCGTAGGCATGGCACGTCACAAGCTTACCTCACACACCCACCCAGTGCGAAAACGCCGGATGCTTATTCGGCCACCATGATGACGGCAACTTCCAGCTCGCAAAAAACAACAAAGCCCGGCCTTTCGGCCGGGCTGCATCTTGGCATCCCTACGACAACCTCGAGCGTCCTGCCCAAGCATCCTTGGAGTCTGGTCATCCTGACCTCGCCTTCCCTGGTAGAGCCTCCGTGCTCATGGACACCATCATGGCAGCTTGCGGTCGGGATGACACCCCGCCAATGCCAAGAATGTTGTAAGAGATTGCCGACAGGTTTTGTACTGAAAATACCTACTACGGCGTATCCCTTCCGACATACCTCCAAGAATCCCTTGGAAAGCAGCCCGGTGCAGCATAGAAGAAAGATAGGAGAGGAAGGCCGCCAGAAACAACGGATGGCGCCAAACTGATGGAGACACCAAAAAAAGCTGGTGCCACAAAAGAAAGCCCGGCCTTTCGGCCGGGCTAGATCTTCGCTTCCCTACATCCCACCTTGAGCCTCCCGCTGCTCAAGCTTCCCTGGAGTGAGTCGTCCTGACTCGGTCTTCCCTGGTGAGCCTCCCTGGCTCAGGGTTGCAGAATGCCAGGCTCGGCTGCGCCTGTATGTAACACAGGATAAGAATCGCTGTAGGAAATTGCTGACATAACACGTCAGCCAATTCCTCTCTTGGTGAGGTCATAGTGGCGCGCCCACCATCCTGGCCGTTCTGCACTATGCTCGGACAAAGGCACTGCTATGGAGGGCAACATGGACAAAGCGGTAATCGATGCGATTCGGGAGAAAGAAAACCTCCCAGACAGCATGACGGATCGCGAAATAGCCCAGGAATACAAAGGAACCTATACAGCAGCGAGAGCCGCCGTGAGCTTGCACCATAAGCCTCTCGACCAGGAGCTCGCGGATGCGATGGGCAAGGTCTTGCCTTTTATGCGCAAGAAGAAATAGCGGCTTGGCCAGGCCCGAGCTGCAAGCGCTCCCAGGCGGGTTCCAGCCACTCCAGCGATGAAGGCGATAACGCTGAATGCACCAAATATAAAGGGGAATCTAGCTAAGCGCTTGATTCCCCTTTAAAATTCTGTGGCGGAGAGGGAGGGATTCGAACCCTCGAAGCCTTTCGACTTACACACTTTCCAGGCGTGCTCCTTCGACCACTCGGACACCTCTCCACATTGTGGTTCTTCCACGGGGGCAACGCCCTTGTGCTTCAGAACGGCGCAAAGTCTAACGGCTTAAGTACGCGTTTGCAAGCCGGTTTTTCGGTTCAAGCGCATTCAGCCGGCGGCCAGCACGGCGTAGTCGCCGTGGGCTTCCAGGCACAGCACATCGCCGCACCAGAGCTGCTGGACAAGACCGATGCGGCCGCGCCCACGGCTCGTCAGGCGCTCCGCCAGGCTCGCCGGGCCCTGTTCGCTCTGGGCAGCGCAGACGATGCGGTAATCGCCGGTAACGGGGGCCAGGAAACGCTGGCTGGCTTCGGCCACGACGACGTCGCGGGCGTAGCCGCGCTGGCGCAGCCACAGGGTGGTCCAACACCAGCCCAGCAGGGTGGTCTGGGCGGTGAGCGCCCCGCCGAAACCGGTGCCCTTGTCGTTGAGATTGGGGCCAAGCGCAAGCTCCCACAGCAGGCTCTCCCTTCCCAGCGCATCTCGCGAATGCCCAGATGCTCGACCATGGGGATGGCATCCATGAGCCAGGCCAGGAACGCCTGCGGGTCGTCGCCCTGGCCGGGCTCGGGCAGCGGCAGGCGTGGGTGGGATATGCCGACCTCGCGCATGGGTCAGGTCCAACGCTCGACGAAGTCGCCGATATCATGCTCGGCAATGGGCTTGTGGCGTCCGCCGAGCTGGCCCAGATAGAGGAAGGCGATCAACTCGTCCTCTTCCTGCAGACCTAGCCCCTTGCGCACGGTGGGGTCGAAAGCGTACTTACCGCTGCGCCACATGGCGCCGAGCCCCAACGCATGGGCCGCGAGCAGGATGCCGTGGGCGGCGCAGCCGGCGGAGATCACCTGTTCGATCTTGGGTACCTTGGGCACATCGGGAGTGACCTTGGCGATCACCGCGATGATCATGGGCGCGCGCAGCGGCTTCTTGCGTACGGCATCGAGCGCAGCATCCTCAATGCTCGGGTCCTCACGGTACTCGGCTTCGGCGAACAGCTCGCCCAGCCGCTCGAGGCCCTCACCGGAAAACTCGATGAAGCGCCAGGGGCGCAGCTCCTTGTGGTCCGGCGCGCGCAGCGCGGCGCGATAGATCGCTTCCATCTGCTCGGGGCCGGGGGCCGGCCCCATCAGCTTGCCCATCGAGCTGCGCTGGTGCAGCAGGGTCAGTGCGTCCATACCAGTTCCCATGCCAGGTCGTCGAAATAGATCAAACTCTACCAGCTGCCCCGCTGGCTGTCGTGCCGGGCCTAGCGTTTGGCAGCGCTACTGTTGCGAAGGGCTTACTGTCTCGCCAAGCGCAGGGGCTCGGGCGGACGCTCGCCGGGAGTGGCGCGCCAAGGGCTGATGTCGAGCCCGCCGCGGCGCACGTAGCGCGCCAGCACCAGCAGTCGCTCCGGCTTCGCCTTGGCCATCAGGTCGGTAAAGATGTGCTCCACGCAGTGCTCGTGGAAGTCCTGATGCTGACGGTAGCCGATCAGGTAGCGCAGCAGGCCTTCGCGGTCGAGCTTGGGGCCGCGGTAGCGAATCAGCACGCTGCCCCAGTCGGGCTGGCCGGTGACCGGGCAGTTGGACTTAAGCAGGTGGGAGTAGAGCGTCTCCTCGACGATCGCCTCCCCCACCTTCAAGTGCTCGGCGCTGGGCGAGTAGGCGTCGATCTCGATGTCGAGTTCGTCCAGGCACTCCCCGGGCAGTCGACACACCGCCAGCGCCGCGTCGTCGACATCGAACAGCTCCACCGAAACCGGTGCCCCGGCGGCCTGGGCCAGGTCGCGCTCGAGGGTGTCGATCACCTGCTCGCGGCTGTCGAAACGGGTCTGGTTGAAGCCGTTGAGGTAGAGCTTCCACGACTTCGACTCGATCAGGTTGGGCGACTGGGCCGGCAGGCGAAAACGTGCCACGGCCACCCGTGGCTTGCCGCGGGCGTTGAGCCAGCTCACCTCGAAGGCGTGCCACTCGTCCTCGCCGACGAAGGGCAGCCGACCCTCCTCGATGCCCAGCGGCGCGCGATTGGCCGCGCGGGGAATGGGATAGAGCAGCCCGGCATCGTAGTGCTCAGGGTAGGCGGACTCGCGCCCCAGCGGGGCATGCTCGAGCGTATCGGGTCGGTGATTCATGAGCGTATTCCTTTGCCCCGCTCCAGCATCCACAGGGCGATGGCGAAGAGCACGATGATGAAAGCGAAGATGGCCGTCAGTGCCCAGCCTACCGGGATGTCGGAGATACCGAGAAAGCCGTGGCGGAACACGTTGACCATATAGAGTATCGGGTTGAGCAGCGAGACGTTCTGCCAGAAGGTCGGCAGCAGCGAGATGGAGTAGAACACCCCGCCCAGATAGGTCAACGGCGTGAGCACGAAGGTCGGCACGATGGAGACGTCGTCGAACTTGTCGGCCAGCAGCGCATTGATGAAGCCGCCGATGGAGAACAGCGCCGCAGTGAGCACCACCACGCCGAGGGTCAGCAGCGGGTGGGCCACGCTGATGCGGGTGAAGAACAGCGACACCAGGGTGACGATGGCGCCCACCCCCAGGCCGCGGGCCATGCCGCCCAGCACGAAGCCGGCCAGGATCACCCAGTTGGGCATGGGCGAGACCATCATCTCCTCCACGCTGCGCTGGAACTTGTTGGAGAAGAAGCTGGAGGCCACGTTGGAGTAGCTGTTGGTGATCACCGCCATCATGATCAGCCCCGGGACGATGAAGTCCATGTAGCTGAAGCCGTCCATCTCGCCGATGCGCGGGCCGATCAAGCTGCCGAAAATGATGAAGTACATGGCCATGGTGATCGAGGGCGGCAGCAGCGTCTGCGGCCAGATCCGCGTGAAGCGTTTGATCTCCTTGAGCACCAGGGTCCACAGGGCGATGGCGATCTGAGCAGGGC
This sequence comes from Halomonas sp. E19, assembly GCF_052439355.1. NCBI lineage: Bacteria > Pseudomonadati > Pseudomonadota > Gammaproteobacteria > Oceanospirillales > Halomonadaceae > Halomonas > Halomonas sp. E19. The sequence continues at coordinate 2,001,561 of NZ_JBNFWU010000001.1, forward strand.
TCACTTGTTCACCTCCACTGTGTCGAGTTCACGCTGCGCTGCGTTGCCCTGCTCCACCATCGACACGAACATCTCCTCCAACCGGTTGGCGCGGTTGCGCATGGAGACCACCTCGATGCCTTGTTCATCCAAGGCGGCGAACACGTCATTGAGCCGCTGGCCGCGATGCACCACCACGGCGAGCTGCGCCGTTTCCACCTTGTGCACTTCGAAACCCTCGACCTGCGGGGCCTGCTCCACGGGACGCGCCAGGTCGAGCAGGAAGGTTTCGGTATCGAGCTCGGCGAGCAGCTCGCGCACGCTGGTATTCCGCACGATCTCGCCATGGTTGATGATCGCGATATTGCGGCAGAGACTCTCCGCCTCCTCGAGATAGTGGGTGGTGAGGATGATGGTGGTGCCCTCCTCGCGATTGATACGGCGCATGTACTCCCACATGCTGCGCCGCAGCTCGATATCGACGCCGGCGGTAGGCTCATCGAGAATCAGCAGCTTAGGGCGGTGCATCAGGGCGCGGGCGATCATCAGGCGGCGTTTCATGCCGCCGGAGAGCATGCGCGCGCTGCCGCCGCGCTTGTCCCACAGGCCGAGATCCTTGAGCAACCGCTCGGCACGCGGCAGCGCCTCGCGGCGCGGCATGCCGTAGTAGCCCGCCTGGGCCAGCACGATGTCGAGCACCTTCTCGAACTGGTTGAAGTTGAACTCCTGGGGCACCACGCCCAGGTGGTATTTGGCCCGGGCGAAGTCGCGGTCGATGTCGATGCCGAAGATCGAGACCCGGCCGGCGGTTTTCTGCACCAGCGAGCACACCACGCCGAGGGTGGTGGACTTGCCGGCCCCGTTGGGGCCCAGCAGGGCGAAGAAGTCGCCTTGCTGAACGTCCAGGTCGATGCCCTTCAATGCGTGAAAGCCGTTGCCGTAGACCTTGGTCAGGCCACGGATCGACAGCGCCGGTTCGGCCATGAGACATCCTTGCGTTGGGATGAAAAGCGAGTTCAAGAGATTAGGGCGTGAAGATTTTTTTCAAGTCGCCGCCTGGAAAAACGCCGAAACCCTCGCCCATGGGCAAGGTCATCAAAAAGTGTGAGAGGATGAGCCTTGGCATTGCTAAGGCTGAACATGTTGGAGCGGGAAAGGAGATTCGAACTCCCGACCCTCGCCTTGGCAAGGCGATGCTCTACCACTGAGCTATTCCCGCTTATTGCCTCTGGGATGTCGACATGGGCATCACAGAGTATCGAGGTGGCGTCCCATAGGGGGTTCGAACCCCTGTTCCCGCCGTGAAAGGGCGGTGTCCTAGGCCACTAGACGAATGGGACGCAAAAGCCAGGACGTGCTGGAGCGGGAAAGGAGATTCGAACTCCCGACCCTCGCCTTGGCAAGGCGATGCTCTACCACTGAGCTATTCCCGCATGCACGCACAGCTATGCTATCGATAAAGCAACCGCTACCGCAACCGGAAGATGGCGTCCCATAGGGGGTTCGAACCCCTGTTCCCGCCGTGAAAGGGCGGTGTCCTGGACCACTAGACGAATGGGACGCATTGGAGCATCTGCTCATCCTGCCGAAGCAGAAGTTGGAGCGGGAAAGGAGATTCGAACTCCCGACCCTCGCCTTGGCAAGGCGATGCTCTACCACTGAGCTATTCCCGCACTTCAGTCCCGCACTCCGGTACCCGTTGAAACCTGCTGCAAAACGAGTGGCGTCCCATAGGGGTTCGAACCCCTGTTCCCGCCGTGAAAGGGCGGTGTCCTGGACCACTAGACGAATGGGACGTAGCCGTCTCGCTTTCGCCTCAACGAGGTGGCGCGAATCTTACTCAAGCCCCCGAAGGCTGTCAACTGTCGCCCGGGGCTGGCCGAAAGGTAGGAAAACGGCCAAGCTTTGGGTGTCTGATGTCGACATCGCCACAGCAGGAGAGAGGCCATGCGCAAGAAGATCGTCAAGAGCGATGCCGAGTGGCAAGCCCAGCTCACGCCGGAGCAGTTTCGCGTGACGCGCCAGCAGGGCACCGAGCGTCCATTCAGCGGTGACTACCAGGTATCGGACGAGCACGGCATCTACCACTGCATCTGCTGCAATGCCCCGCTGTTCGAGAACGAGCACAAGTTCGAGGCCGGCTGCGGCTGGCCCAGCTTCGACCGCCCGCTGGGCAAGGCCGCCGTCGAGGAGCGCTTCGACGACTCCCACGGCATGCGCCGCACCGAGGTGGTCTGCGCCCACTGCGACGCCCATCTGGGCCATGTGTTCCCCGACGGCCCAGCCCACACCACTGGGCTACGCTACTGCATCAATTCGGTGTCCATCGCCTTCCATCCCGGCGAATAGCCCGCACCACCCTGCCGAGGCCGCCCTTCTGCTATGATGGGCGGCCTCGTACGGTTTGCAGGAGTGGCACATGCTCGGCTGGTATCCGGGACACATGAACAAGGCGCGCCGCCAGATTCAGGAAGCGCTGCCGGAAATCGACGTGGCGATCGAGGTGCTCGATGCCCGCCTGCCCTACTCCAGCGCCAACCCCATGCTGGCCGGCCTGACCCGCCACAAGCCGGTGCTCAAGATCCTCTCGCGGGCCGACCTGGCCAACCCGGAGCGCACCCAAGAGTGGGTGGCGCACTTCGATGCGCTGCCCGATACCCGCGCATTGGCGGTGACCACCACCAACGCCCGCGAGCTCAAGCGCATTCCCAAGCTGTGCCATGAGCTGGCCGGCCAGGTACGCGCCGATCGCGATGTGCGAGTGATGATCATGGGCATCCCCAATGTCGGCAAGTCGACGCTGATCAACGGCCTGGCCGGCAAGGCCATCGCCAAGACCGGCAACGAGCCGGCGGTGACCAAGCGCCAGCAGAAGGTACGCATCGAAGGCCGCGTGGCGCTGATCGACACACCCGGGGTGCTGTGGCCGAAGATCGAGGATCAGGCCAGCGCCTACCGCCTGGCCGCCAGCGGCGCCATTCGCGACACTGCCATCGACTATGTCGACGTAGCCGTGGTTACCGCCGCCGAGCTGGCGCGGCGCTATCCCGAGGCGCTCAAGGCGCGCTACAAGCTGACCGAGCTGCCGCCCTATGCCGCCAACCCCGAGGCCGAACAGGTCGAGGCCGACGGCCCGCGGCGCATCGACCTGATGGCGCTGGCCGGCTTCGACGGTCATGCAATTCTCGCCGAGATCGCGCGGCGTCGCGGGGCTTACGCGCCGGCGGCGAGGTCGACCTGCATCGCGGCGCCGAAGTGCTGTTGCACGAGCTGCGCGACGGCAAGCTGGGCCGGCTCACGCTGGAAACTCCTGCCGATATTCCCGTGCCGGAGGCCGCTGAAGAGTGCGCCAACGAAGCAGAGAACAACGATAGCGACACTGGCAATAGTTCCGCATAATCACTGAGTTCCGGCAGCACGGCTGACCGGAACCACCGGACACCACTGGAATCTCGGACACCTCATGGACACGCCCTCCCTGTTCAGGAAATCGCACAAGCTCGACAACGTCTGCTACGACATCCGCGGGCCCGTGCTCGAACACGCCAAGCGGCTGGAAGACGAAGGCCAGCGCATCCTCAAGCTCAACATCGGCAACCCCGCACCGTTCGGCTTCGAGGCCCCGGAGGAGATCCTCCAGGACGTGATGCGCAACCTGCCCACCGCCCAGGGTTACTGCGATTCCAAGGGGCTCTACTCGGCGCGCAAGGCGATCATGCAGGAGTGCCAGCGCAAGCTCATACCCAATGTCGGCATCGAAGACATCTACATCGGCAACGGGGTGTCCGAGCTGATCGTGATGGCGCTGCAGGCGCTGCTCAACGACGGCGACGAGGTACTGATTCCCGCCCCCGACTACCCGCTGTGGACCGCCGCCGCCAACCTCGCCGGCGGCCATGCGGTGCACTACCGCTGCGACGAACAGGCCGATTGGGCGCCGGACATGGCCGACGTACGCGCCAAGGTGACCAGCCACACCCGCGCCATCGTCATCATCAACCCCAACAACCCGACTGGCGCGGTCTATCCGCCCGAGGTGGTGCGCGAGCTGCTGGCCATCGCCCGTGAGAACGATCTCGTCGTGTTCTCCGACGAGATCTACGACAAGATTCTCTATGATGGTACCGAGCACGTCTCGACGGCGGCGCTGGCCGACGAGGACCAGCTGGTGGTGACCCTGAACGGGCTCTCGAAGAGCTATCGCTGCGCCGGTTTCCGCTCCGGCTGGATGATCTTCTCCGGCAGCGTGGCCATGCAGCGCGCCAAGGACTACCTGCAGGGCGTCAACATGCTCGCCTCGATGCGCCTGTGCGCCAACGTACCCGCCCAGCACGCCATCCAGACGGCCCTTGGCGGCTACCAGTCGATCAATGACCTGATCCTGCCCGGCGGGCGACTGCTGGCCCAGCGCGACATCACCTATGAAAAGCTCAACGCCATTCCCGGCGTGAGCTGCACCAAGGCCAAGGGAGCGCTTTACGCCTTCCCGCGACTCGACCCCAAGGTCTACCCCATCCAAGACGACCAGAAGCTGGTGCTCGACCTGTTGCTGCAGGAGAAGATCCTGCTGGTGCAAGGTACCGCCTTCAACTGGCCCGAGCCGGACCACGTGCGCATCGTCACCCTGCCCTGGGCCGACCAGCTGGGCGACGCGCTGGATCGCTTCGCCCGCTTCCTCTCGCGCTACCGCCAATAGCGGCACAGACCCGGCTGGTTTTTCACTTCGGGCTTGAAACCTCCGTTAACCAGCCGTATCTAATCACCAGATTTTCCGGGCCGCCCTGCGGCCGCTCACTTCCTTGATAGGCACGGAGATTCCGAACGATGATGCGAATTCTGCTCTTCCTGGGCACCAACCTGGCGGTGATCCTCGTCGCCAGCATCACGCTGCGACTGCTGGGGGTGGAGGGCTATCTGCGCGGCCAGGGCTTCAACTTCAATGCCCTGCTGCTCTTCTGCTTCATCGTCGGTATGGCCGGCTCGATGATCTCCCTGTTCATGTCGAAGTGGATGGCCAAGCGCGGCACCGGCACGGTGATCATTACCCAGCCGAGCAACAGCACCGAGAAGTGGCTGCTCGATACCGTCGAGGAGCTGTCTCGCGAAGCCGGCATCAAGACGCCTGAAGTCGGCATCTTCCCCGCCCAGCAGTCCAACGCCTTCGCCACCGGATGGAACAAGAACGACGCCCTGGTGGCGGTCTCCGCCGGGCTGCTCAACCGCATGCGCCCCGAGGAAGTGCGCGCGGTGCTGGCCCACGAGATCGGCCACGTGGCTAACGGCGACATGGTCACCCTGGCGCTGATCCAGGGCGTGGTGAACACCTTCGTGATGTTCTTCGCCCGTGCCGTGGCGCATCTGGTGGATAACTTCCTGCGCTCGCGCAGCGACGGTGCCGGGCTTGGCTTCATGGGCTACTTCGCGGTGGTGATCGTCGCCGAGATCGTGTTCGGCCTGATCGCCTCGGCCATCGTCGCCTGGTTCTCGCGCTTCCGCGAGTACCGCGCCGATGCCGCAGGCGCTCAGCTGGCCGGCACCGGCGCGATGATCAACGCCCTGGCCCGGCTAAAGGCAGAGAGCGAAATGCCCAACCAGATGCCGGATACCCTCACCGCTTTTGGCATCAATGCGGGTCAGACACGCAAGGTCATGGAACGACTGTTCGCTAGCCACCCGCCGCTGGACGACCGCATTCGCGCACTGAAGGAAGCCGCCTACCGCTGATCGCTCGGAATCAGCGCAACGCTACCTTGCAGACCTAAGGCGCCCGCCCCTGAGCGGGCGCCTTCTGCTTGAGCCACTCAGGCGGCGACAGGGGCTTGCCGAGAAGGTGCCCCTGGACCAGAGCAACACCAATCTGACGCAGGCAAGCCAGCTCCTCCTCCTTTCTACCCCTTCGGCTACCAGCGTAATGCGGGTTTCCGCGGCAAACGCCACCAGCGCAGCCGTTAGCGCCCGACTCTCGGCACGCCGGTGGATCTTGCGCGTGAGCGACTGGTCCAGCTTGATGACATCCGGCATCAGCTTGAGGATATGGCGAAAGCTGGCATAGCCGGCACCGGCGTCATCGATGGCCAGCCGCAATCCATCTCGCCTCAGCGGAGCCAGCGCCTCGGCCAGGGCCTGGTAGTCTTCCACCACGCTGTGCTCCGTCACCTCCAGCATCAGTCGTTCGAGTGGGTGCTGTCTCAACAAGGGATCGAGAGCCTCTGAAAGAAGGGTCTCGGGGAGACGTTCAGCGAGAGATAAGCACTTTCAGGCATATCATCGAGACAGGCCAGCGCAGAGCGAATCGCCTGCAGCTCCAGCATCACCTGCAGTTCCACCTTGCTTGCCTCGGCAAACCAGTTGCTCTTGTCGGTGGCGGGTGTGTTGGCAAAGCGGCTCAGGGCTTCATAGCCCACCACTGCCTGGGTGCGCAGATCGTGTATCGGCTGCAGCACGGTTCGCAACCCATCCGTCTCGAGCAGGTGACGGATTCGCCGGCACAGCGCTTGGTCAGCCTGGCGAACTGCCTCGTCCCGCTCCAGCTGGCGCGCCATGAAATCGGCAAATACCAGCATCATGGCGAGGTCGCGGTCGTTGAGCGTGGCGTCACCGCGCCGGTCGAAGGCACAGAGCGTGCCGAAGACACGCCCGTCCTGGAAGCGAATCGGCACGCTGATATGCGCCCCTATTGGCATCAAGCGGGTGGCGGGCAGTTCCAGCGCCGCCGGTTCGCACTGAGCATCGCGTATCAGCTGCGACAGCCGGCCCTCCACGATCCGCTGGCAATAACTCGAAGTCAGCGGCGAGGCGTCGCCTACCTGGATAAAAGGCGCCGCTGCATCATGGTCCACGATCCGGAACACACGCTGGCCATCCTTGAATTCAGAGAGAAATGCAACTTCCATACCGAGGTGCAGGCGGATGGCCTGCACCACCTCCTGGAAAAGCTTGTCGGTCGACTCGCTGACGCTCTCGCCACGCTCCTCAGCCTGGCCTATGAGACGCAGGGCACCGGCCAAAGTTGCTGCTGAACTAGTCTGGAGCATACCCCACCTACCATGCTGAATTTTGTTGATTTTTATTCACTTCCTGAGCATCCATGCGCCATGTCGAGAGAGCATAGACGCAGCATAGAGAAGCAAGCAGGAAAAATCGCCTATCCAAGGCACCAGCAATGCCAGACTTTGGCGGGACAAGGCTCACTCGGTCGGGCCGCAGGAAGGAGAACGAAGGGTAACGCTCAGAGAGGCTACGCCGCTCAATGGCGTGATGGGTGTAGCAGACCTACTCGCCGACGAACCACTGACCGCTAATACCCACGAGCTGCTGGCCTCTCTTAACGACAGCGTGTGAGGCCCACCAGAGGAGAGGCACGAAACCAGAGTGGCCGGAATGCTTGCTCAACCACCGGCGGTTTGTAGACGGTTGTCGTCTCGCCAGTCATGATCGGCATTCACTAAAGTTTTGCGAAGTCACGCGGGTCGCTACCCGTCGACTCGGGCCTCGCTAACTTGCTGGAAGCCGGCACCGTGCAGCCAAGCGGCAAGCTCAGTTTCGCCAGCGGGGCAGTTCACACTAAGCGAGGAAAATTCGCGCCGCAACGGATAGTCGGCGCGACACATATCGAAGCCCTTGGCCATGCCGAACCGGTAGCTTTCGCGCCGCAAGCTGTCGTGGTCGCGTCGAACATCGTGCACCCCGCGCACGCAGAGCCGCAGCACCTCTTCCCGGTTCAGCCCTTGTCCCAGCGTCAGCTGTCGCAGTGGAGGCGGCGGCAGCAAGGCCTGCATATCCAGGTCCACTGGCCGCTGCAGGTGGTTCGCCAGGGCGCGATAGATCTGGTAGGTACCGCGCAGCTTGCCATCGAGGCTATGGCCTGCAATGTGCGGCGTGGCGATATCCACCAGCGCGTGCAAGGCGCAGTCGATGCCAGGCTCGTGCTCCCAGACATCGAGGATGGCACTGATGTCAGCGCTCTGCGTCAGGCGCCGTTTAAGCGCAGCGGAGTCGATACAATCGCCGCGCCCTGCATTGAGCAGCACGGTCCCGGGGAGAGACGCGCGATTCGCTCGGCATCCATCAGATGCCGCGTGGCATGCCGGCCTTCGCGCACCAGCGGCGTGTGCAGGCAGATCACGTCACAGGCCTCGATCAGGGACTCCAGGTCATGGAAGCCTCCCGCGCCCTCGGTCTCGGCGCGGGGCGGGTCACAGGCGAGCGTGCTCACACCCATGGCCGACAGCCGCTGTTGAATTCGGCGGCCCACGTTGCCCACACCGACGATGCCGATACGCCGCTCAGCCAGGCGCCAGCCGCTGACGCTCCGCCAGGCAGAGCAGGCTGCCCAGCACATAGTCGGTCACCGCTTCGGCGTTGCATCCCGGCGCGCTGGCAAAGGCAATACCATGACGCGCTAGGGCAAGCTGATCGACATGATCGGTCCCGATGGTACAGGTGCCGACGAAGCGCAGCGGTGAGCCCTGCGCCTTGGCGGTGTCGATGGTGGCCGCATCCAGCCGCGTGATCGAGCGAATCACCAGCCCGTCGATATCGCGCAAGGCCTCGGCATCTATTGCTCGCCCCGGCATTCTCACCAGTTGGCCCAGCGGCCCGAAGCAGGCCTCGGCGCCAGGCACCTGGGCATCCACCAGCAGTTTCACAGCATTCTCCTTGCCAACGTAATTGCATAGCCCAAGTGATGGCCCTGCTCAGCGAAGCACCCCGCTGCTTGCCCTTTCTCGGGAAGCCTTACAATACCGCCTCGCAACCCCGCTGCCGCCATGCTGCGGCGAATCAACCCCCGTGGAGCCAATGTGATCGTTCGCTGGGAAAGTGACCACGACTATGTGCTGGTGCATATTCATCAGGACATGTTCGGCGACTGGATCTTCAGCCGCGCCTGGGGCCAGATCGGCACCCAGTTCGGGGGCTCAAGCACATGCTGGCCGAGGATCATGACCAGGCGCTGATGTGGCTTGCCGACGAAGCCACCATCCTTTCGTCACGGGGCCTGCGCAAGGTGCTCGAAGTGGAAGCGGAAAGCACCGAAGGCCAGGCGGCCGTCCGGCAACTGTCGCTGCTGGGCGATGCCTGACCAGACCAGGATGCCTGTCTAGGCCAGATAGCGCCGCCCAGCAGGGCGCCGAGGCGCATCGGGAGCAGCCGGCCCCCTCACCGGCTCGAGCGCCTCCCTTGCTCAAGGCGCTGCCAGGCTGCCTCATCCAGCCAGCCGCGCTTGGCCAGCCATGCCGCCAACCTCGGCGCCTCGAAGCCCAGGTCGAGCTCCTCGCCCGCCTCGTCCATCAACACCGGAATGCGCACGCCGTAGCGCGCCATCAAGGCATCGCTCTCGCTGATCTCGACCCTCTCCAACCGATACTCGCCCTGATGGAGAGCGCCCAGCAGCGCCTCGAGCTGCTCGCATAGGTGGCAGCCCAGGGTGGTATACAGGGTCAGGTGGGTCATGTCGCCTCCCTATGGCGCAGCAGAAACACGTGGTGCAAGTCGGGCCGGCGTTCGAAATCCGGATCGAAAGTACGCGCGGAGATCTCCTTCACCACAAAGCGCTCGGCCAGGGCCTGGTCGAGCTGGAAGCGCCGCTGATTGTTCGAGAATACCAGGGTGCCTTCCGGCGCCAGGCGCGCCATGGCCAGCTCGATCAGGCGCACGTGGTCACGCTGCACGTCCAGCGTGCCTTCCATCTTCTTCGAATTGGAGAACGTCGGCGGGTCGAGGAAGATCAGGTCGAACTCGGCCTTGGCGGTTTCCAGCCAGCGCAGGCAGTCGTCGCGCACCACTCGGTGGCGCGCCGGATCGAGACCGTTGAGGGTAAAGTTGTCGCGCGCCCAGTCCAGATAGGTATTGGAGAGATCGACGCTGACGCTGTCGCTGGCACCGCCCGCCTCTTGCGTACCCAACGCTGCCTGCACCGTGGCCGCGGCGGTATAGCAGAACAGGTTGAGAAAGCGTTTGCCGGCGGCCATTTCACCCAGCAGGCGGCGCACCGGCCGGTGATCGAGGAAAAGCCCTGTATCAAGGTAGTCGCGCAAATTGACCCACAGCCTAGCGCGCCCTTCGCGCACCTGGAAACGCTCCCCGGTACTGGCCTGCTTGCGGTACTGAGCCTTGCCGCTCTGCTTCTCGCGGCGCTTGATCACTACCTGGCCGGGATCGACGCCCAGCACTTCGGGAATCACCTGCAGCGCATCGAACAACCGTTTCTGCGCCTGGGCCGGGTTGATCGAGCGCGGCGGCGCATATTCCTGAACGTGGACCCGGCCGTCATAGACATCCACCGCCAGGGCGTACTCGGGCATGTCGGCGTCATACAGGCGGTAGCAGGTCTCACCCGACTGCTTGAGCCACTTCTTCAGCCGCTTGCGGTTCTTTTCCAGGCGGTTGGCGAACATCTGCGCGCCTTCGCTGCGTGGGGTCGGGCGGCTTTCCGCCTGGCCCTCGCCGCTCTCGACGGGTACGTCCATCAGCAGCAGCCGGGCCTCCAGCGGGCCGTTCTTCAGCGAGTACTGCTTGTCGGCACGCAGCCCGATGCGGTGGCCGAGGTCAGGGTTTGCAGTGAACACGGCCAGCCGCCAGCCCGGGAAGGCGCGGCGCACCCTTCGCCCAGCTCCCGGTAAAGCGTGACCAATTCGGGCAGTTCACCGAGCCGCTCGCCGTAGGGCGGGTTGGCAATCACCAACCCCCGCTCCGCCTCGCCCAGTGCTGCCGGCCGCTGCAGCTGGCCAAGCGCCTCGCCGTGAAATTGGATCAGCGCCGGGATGCCGGCACGCATGGCGTTGGCCTTGGCCGCCGCCAGCGCCGGGGGCTCTGGTCGAAGCCGTACAGCCGGTTGCGACAGCGCTTGCGGCCGATGCTGGCACGCGCCTCGGCCTCGCGTTTCAGCTCGGCCCACAGCGCCTCGTCGTGCTGCGCCCAGCCATGGAACCCGAAGCGCACCCGATGGAGGTTGGGCGCCATGTCGGCGGCCATCAGCGCCGCCTCGATCAGCAGCGTACCGGCGCCACACAGCGGGTCGACCAGCGCCTCGCCGTCGCGCAGTCGCTGCGGCCACCCGGCGCGAATCAGTAGGGCCGCGGCCAGGTTCTCCTTGAGCGGCGCATGGCCCACGTCGCGGCGATAGCCGCGCCGATGCAGACTGTCGCCAGAGAGGTCCACCCCTAGCGTCAGCCGCCCGCGGTGCAAGTGCGCATAGAGACGCAGGTCCGGACGCTGCAGGTCGATGCCGGGACGCGCCCGCCCCTGTGCCTGTAGGGCATCGACCACGCCATCCTTGACGGTCTGCGCGCCGAAGCGGGTATGGCGGATCTGCTCGCTGCGACCGTGGAAATCCACCGCCAAGGTGGCGCCGGGACGCAGGTGCAGGCTCCAGTCGACGGCGCCAACCGCCCGATGCAGCGCGTCGGGGCGCTCGATCCCTCCTCGCGCAGCAGGCACAGCACGACGCGGTTGGCCAGCCGCGACCACAGGCAGGCGCGATAGGCAGTCGCCAAGTCGGCCTGGAAGTGCACGCCGGCGACCGTCGTCCTGTGCGGCTCGGCTCCCAGCGCGCGCAGTTCGTCGGCCAGCAGTTCTTCCAAGCCCCGGGGACAGGTTGCCAGATAGGCGGATGTTGCGCGTTGCGATGTCTCACTCATGCTGGATGCCCGCCCCCTTCGGCCGGGTATATTACTTTCGTTACCATTTCATCTCGGTCTTATGACGAAACATAGGTCGACAATGCCCCCCATGATGGGCTAAAGGTAGTCATGGTAGCTACTGTAAAGACACATGTGTTCTCCCGGGGTCCCGTCAGGCCCCGAATGACCTCGCTCTGCCGTCGTTAATGGATTGATGCGGCTAGCGAACAACGGTGGAACGCCGGGGCGTGCATGTCGTGCGTCCCAAATTGGTACCTTTACAAGAGGTCATCCGATGAAAAGACAGAAACGTGATCGCTTCCAGCGCGCCTATCTTCATGGCTACAAGGCCGGCATATCCGGGCGCTCCCGCGACGACTGTCCCAGTCAGGATGTCAATATACGTGAATACTGGATGAGTGGTTGGCGTGAAGGCCGAGGAGACCAGTGGGCCGGCATGACCGGTGTCTCCGGGATTCACAAGAACCCCATGGTCTTGTAACACGTTTTTCCAAACCACTGTCATTGCCGGGTGTTCGACCCGCCAATACCATGAGCTAAGCCCGTGACAATCTCACGGGCTTTCTTGTGCCTAGCGGCGCGCCACGCCTGCCTTCAGCGCCTCGGCGCACTCGCCCACCAGGGCCGGGCCGCGATAGATGAATCCGGTATAGAGCTGCACCAGGTCGGCCCCGGCCGCTACCTTGGCTACCGCCGCCTCGCCGCTGTCGATGCCGCCCACGCCGATGATGGGCAGCTCGGGCAGGTGCCGGCGCAGCTCGCGAATCACCCGGTTGGAAGCCTCGAACACCGGCCGCCCCGACAGGCCGCCTTGCTCGTCGGCATGGGGCAGTCCAGCCACCGCGTCTCGAGCAACGGTGGTGTTGGCGGCGATCACCGCATCGATACCGCTGCGGGCGATGCTCTGGGCCACCAGTCCCACCTCCTCGTCGCTCATGTCCGGCGCGATCTTCACTGCCAGCGGCACCCGACGGCCGGCCGCCTGGTCCAGCCGGGTCCCCGCGTCACGCAGGGTGCCCAGCAGGGTATCCAGGTGCTCACCGAACTGCAGGTTGCGCAGCCCCGGCGTGTTGGGCGATGAGATGTTCACCGTCACATAGTGGGCATGTGCGTGAACCTTCTCCAGGCAAATCAGGTAGTCATCGACCGCCCGCTCGACCGGCGTGGTGAGGTTCTTGCCGATGTTGATGCCGATCACGCCGTTGAAGCGCGCGGCCTTCACCCGCTCGATCAGATGGTCGACGCCGGCATTGTTGAAACCCATGCGATTGATGATGGCGCCGCGCTCGGGCAGGCGAAACAGGCGCGGCCTGGGATTGCCCTCCTGCGCCCTGGGCGTGACGGTGCCCACCTCGACGAAGCCGAAGCCGAGCGCGCCCAGGGCGTCGAGGTGGTCGGCGCTCTTGTCCAGCCCCGCGGCCAGCCCCACCCGGTTGGGGAAGCGCAGCCCCATCAGCGACACCGGGTCATCCACCCGCCGTCCGCCGAGGCAGCCGGCCAGCTTCAGGCGGTAAGCCAGATCCAGAGCACCGAGCGCGCGGCCGTGGGCGGTTTCCGCATCGAGGCGAAAGAGGATCGATCGGGCAAGCGCGTACATGGCAACTCCGGGCGGTCGGGAAGGAAGCGGGCGGATTATAGCAGCGCCGCCAGAAACGACGAACCCCGCCAAGGCGGGGTTCGTCACGGCTCGCGGCAAGGGCGAGATCAGCCTTCGCCGTTGCTCTCGGCCAGGTCAACCAGCTCACGCACGGCCACCGCGAACAGCGGGAAGCTCGCCTGGTTGCCGCCGCGCACTTCGGCGATCAGGCGGCACCAGCGCTCGTGCAGCGAGGCGTGGGCCGCCAGCCAGGTCTCGACGCGCTCATCCGGCTCGCGACCCTGCTCGCTCTTCAGCACGCTGACGGTAAGGGCCAGCTGCTGGCGGTCGATGTCGTCGCGGAAGGTTTCGCGGGCCTGGGCCTGCCAGCTGTCGCGCACCTCCAGGTTGCTCACCTGCTGGATCATCCACGGCAGTTCGAGGCGGTTGCCGATCTCGAAGAACACCTCGGCCACCCGCTGCGGCTTCTCATCGGCCTGGCGCGCCGACTGGATGATGCCCAGAGCGCCATATAGGCTGCTCGAGGCTGCCACCGTGGCCGCCAGCTCCTCGGGTACGCCTTCCGCCAGCAGCTCGTCGCGCTTGAGCTCCCAGCGGCTGCGCTCTTCACCTCGCAGCAGCTGGCCGATGTCCTCCTGCAGCTGGGCGACCCTTGGCGCGAAGTACTCGATGGCATCGCGGGTGGAGAGCCCCAGGCGCTGGCGCAGGAACCAGCGGGTAGTGCGCCGGATGAGGCGCATCAGGTCGAGCATCATGCCGTACTGCACCTGGCTCGGCACCTGGTTGTCCAGCGCCTCAATGCGCTCCCACAGGGTCGAGAGCTGGAAGCTGTCGCGCGCCACGATGTAGGCGCGTGCGATATCGGCCGGGCTCGCCCCGGTCGAATCGATCAAGCGACGCACGAAGACGATGCCCATGTGATCGACCAGATCATTGGCCACCTGGGTGGTGACGATCTCGCGCTTGAGTCGGTGCTGGTACATCTCGTCGTGGAAGCGCTCGGCCAGCGCTCGCGGGAAGACACGCTCGACGTATTGCTGGATGTAGGGGTCGTCAGGCACATCGGAAGCGAGGACATGGCCCTTGAGCACGCTCTTGGCGTAGGAGATGAGCACCGACAGCTCCGGATGCGTCATGCCCTGGTCGCTGCCCGCCCGTTCCTGCAGCTCCTCGTCGGTAGGCAGGAACTCCAGCTCGCGGTCGAGCTGGCCGGCCGCTTCCAGCTCGCTGATGAAGCGCCGGTAGGGGTCGATGCCGTAGCGCGACAGGATCTGCGACAGGTCCAGCGCCTGGGTCTGGCGATAGTTATCGAGGATGACCAGGTGAGCCACCTCCTCGGTCATGTCGGCCAGCAGCTGGTTGCGCTGCTTCTCGGTCATGTCGCCGCGCTTGACTACCTCGTCGATGAGGATCTTGATATTGACCTCGTGGTCGGAGCAGTTGACGCCACCGGCATTGTCGATGAAGTCGGTGTTGACCAGCACGCCCTTGGCGGCGGCTTCGCGGCGGCCGCGCTGGGTCAGGCCCAGGTTGCCGCCCTCGCCGACCACGCGGCAGTTGAGCTCGCTACCGTCGATGCGCAGCGCGTCATTGGCCTTGTCGCCGACCATGGCATCGGTCTCGCCGCTGCCCTTGACGTAAGTGCCGATCCCGCCATTCCAAAGTAGGTCGACCTGCGACTGCAGCATGGCGCGAATGAGGTCGTTGGGTGACAGCCGCTCTTCCTCGATGCCGAACGCCTGCTGCATCTGCGGCGTGATGACGAGCGACTTGGCGCTGCGCTTGAACACCCCGCCGCCCTCGGAGATCAGCGAGGCATCGAAGTCCTCCCAGCTGGAGCGCGGCAGCTTGAACAGCCGCTCGCGCTCGGCGAAGGTGGCCGCGGCGTCGGGGGTCGGGTCGACGAAGATATGCAGGTGATTGAACGCGCCCACCAGGCGAATCTTGTCGGAGAGCAGCATGCCGTTGCCGAATACGTCGCCGGCCATGTCGCCGATGCCGACCACGGTAAATTCCTCTTCCTGAGTGTTCAGCCCCAGGTTGCGGAAGTGCCGCTTGACCGACTCCCAGGCGCCACGCGCGGTGATGCCCATCTTCTTGTGGTCGTAGCCGTTGGCGCCGCCCGAGGCGAAAGCGTCGCCCAGCCAGTGGCCATACTCGGCGGAGATCTCGTTGGCGATGTCGGAGAAGGTCGCGGTGCCCTTGTCGGCGGCAACCACCAGGTAGGCGTCGTCGTCGTCATGGCGCACCACGCCTTGCGGTGGGACCACCTCGCCGCCAACTAGGTTGTCGGTGATGTCGAGCAGGGCACGGATGAAGATCTTGTAGCAGGCGATGCCCTCCTGCTGGATGGCGTCGCGGTCGCCGCCCTCGGGCAGGCGCTTGCAGACGAAGCCGCCCTTGGCCCCCACCGGCACGATCACGGCGTTCTTGACCTGCTGTGCCTTGACCAGCCCCAGCACCTCGGTACGGAAGTCCTCGTGGCGGTCCGACCAACGCAGCCCCCGCGGGCCACCTTGCCGCCGCGCAAATGCACGCCTTCTACCCGCGGCGAGCAGACAAAGATCTCGTAGGCCGGCCGCGGCTTGGGCATGCCGGTAATCTTCCGCGGCTCCAGCTTGTAGGCGATATAGTCCTTGAACTGGCCATCGGCGCTGCGCTGGTAGTAGTTGGTGCGCAGGGTGGCCAGGATTAGCTCCATGAAGCGGCGCAGCAGCTGGTCGTCATTGAGGCTGGCCACCCCCTCGAGATGCCGCTGGATGCGCTCCTGGCAAGCCGTCATCTGCGCCTCGTCCGGGCGCTGCTCGGGGTCGAAGCGCAGCTTGAACAGGGTCACCAGCTCGCGGGTGATCTCGGGGTAGTTGGTCAGCGCGGCGGCGATGTAGTCCTGGGATATGCCGAAGCGGATCTGCTTAAGGTAGCGCGCATAGGCACGCAGCATGGCCACTTCGCGCCAGTCCAGGTTGGCTGCGATCACCAGGCGATTGAAGCCGTCGTTCTCGGCCTCGCCCACCCAGATGCGCTTGAACGCTTCAATGAAGGGCTCGCGCATCTGCTGCAGGCTGACCTCGGTGGCGGTGTGGTGCTCCAGGTCGAAGTCGTGCAGCCAGTAGCGGGTCTCGGGTGTGTCGATCTCGTAGGGGCGCTCGCCGATCACGCGCAGCCCCAGGTTCTCCATCACCGGCAGCACGTCGGAGAGCGGAATGGTACGGTCGCGCTGGAACAGCTTGAGGTTGACCCCGCTGCTCTCCTCCTCGACCAGCCGATAGAGGGTCAGGGCCAGCGGGGCGCCCTCGTCAAGCTCGGCCAGGTACTGCAGGTCGAAGACCGCGGTACGCGAGCCGAAGTCATCGCGGTAGCTAGACGGGAAGGCATCGCGGAAACGGTCCATCAGCCGGTTGGCCTGCTCCTCGCCAAAGCCTTCTACCAGCGCTTCGTGCAGCTCGTCACGCCAGCTGCGCGCCAGTTGGGCCACCTTGGCCTCGAGCCGCTTGCGGTCGATCTCACGTGGCGCATCGCCGTTGAAGCGCAGGATGAACTGGATGCGGGCAAGGATCGATTCGGAGAGGTAGGTGTTGAAGTCGCCGAAGTTGGCGTCGAGCTCCTCGCAAAGCAGGTTCTGGATGCGCATGCGCAAGTCGGTGGAGAAGACGTCGCGGGGTACGAACACCAGGCAGGAGTGGAAGCGCCCGGAGCGGTCGGTGCGGATGAACAGCCTGACCCGGCGGCGCTCGCGGATGTCGAGGATCCCCAGCGCCGTACGCGCCAGCTCCTGGGTATCGATCTGGAACAGATCGTCACGCGGATAGACCTCGAGGATCTGCATCAGCTGCTTGCCGTTGTGACCCTTTGGGTTGAAGCCGGCAATCTCCATCACCGCCTTGAGCTTGCGCCGCAGCAGCGGGATGTTGCGCGGCGACTCGTTGTAGACGCTGGAGGTGAACAGCCCAAGGAAGCGGTGCTCGCCAATGACGCGGCCGTGCTCGTCGTAGCGATCCACCGAGATGTAGTCAGGGTAGGTGGGGCGATGCACCCGGGCATGATGGGCGCTCTTGGCGAACGACAGCAGCTGCGGCACCAGCACGAAGCGGTTGCCCTCGACGCCCAGCTCGGTGCGGATGCGCTCCTGGTAACGTGGCAGATCCAGGCGGAACACGCCCAGCTCGCTGTCCTCGACCTTCACCAGTTCATCGCCAGCGTCACCGGAAGCGATGGTGTAGGCGTCATAGCCCAGGAAGGTGAAGTTGTCGTGCAGCAGCCATTCAAGGAAGGCGATGGCCTCGTCGTGATCCTGCTCGTTCACCTGCTCGGGGCGGCACAGGCGCAGCTCATGCAGGGCTTCGGAAACCTTGTCGCACATGGCCTGGTAGTCGCCCACGGCGATGCGCACGTCGCCCAGCACATCGTGCAACGCCTGTTCGATGTCGGCCAGCATCGCCTTGCTCGAGTGCCGATCGATCTCGATGGCGATCAGCGATTCACGCTGGCTCGGCGCGTTCGCGTCACGCGGCGAGGTGACGCGCTTGAGCGCATGGTCGGCGCCACGCTCCACCGCCAGTACCGCATTGTGGATGGCATGCACGGTGAGGCCGCGGCGGTTGAGCTCGATGCGCACGGAGTCGACGAGGAACGGCATGTCTTCATGCAGCACGGCGACGAAGGAGTGGGACGACAGCCAGCCGTGCTCCTCGAAATCGGGGTTGAAGACCCGGACCTTGGGCGAGCCGGCGTCAAACTGCTGGATGAAGTGCCACACCGACAGCGTGGCCCCATACAGATCGTCCAGCCGTCGGTCGGCCAGGTCTTCCAGGGGCACCGTGGCGTAGAAGTTGCGGGCAAAGGCTTCTACCTCGTCGGCCCGCTCCTTCGGCAGCCGGCTGTCCAGGCGCTCCCGCAGCTGCTTGAGAATGTCCTGCCTGCCTGCATCGATCGTCTCGTCTTGCATTCCTCACCTCGGCTGCCTGGGGCCGTGGGTCGGCCCTGGGATGGATTCAGCGTGGCCTGCCAGCCACTTGCGGCAAGCTTACTGCAGCACCGTGCCCCACCCCATCGACTTGCCAGCCTTCTCATGGAGCATGTCGGTTGTGCATCGACAGGCAGCGTATTGCCGCTTGCAAAAGGGCGACGAACGTGGGCAATCAGTCGCGCCTCTTCTCCAGCAGTACCCCGCATTCGCAGTGGTGCGTCCAGGGAAACTGATCGAACAAGGCAAAGCGAGCGATGCGATGGGTGCGGCACAGCGACTCCAGGTTGCGCTCCAGCGTATCGGGATTGCATGAAATATAGACGATGCGCGAATAGTCGCCGAGCTGAGCGCAGCTGGCGTCATCCAGCCCGGCCCGCGGCGGGTCCACCAGCACGGTTGTGAAGGTGTAGGCGTCGAGCGCCATCTCCTCGACTCGCCTGCCGCCCTTGTCACCCTTGAGCGCGTCGGCGAACTCCTCGGCCGACATGCGCCCCACCGCGACGTTGTCGATGCCGTTGGCGGCGAGGTTTTCACGTGCACTGGCCACCGAGGTGCGCGAGATCTCGGTGGCCAGCACGCGGCGGAAGTTCTCGGCCAGGGCGACCGTGAAGTTGCCGTTGCCGCAGTAGAGCTCCACCAGATCGCCGGCCTGACTGTCTCGGGTCACGTCCCGCGCCCAGCTCAGCATGGCGCGGCTGATCTCGGCATTGGGCTGGGTAAAGCTGTTCTCCACCTGCTGATAGCGATAGGTGCGCCCCTCAACCTCCAGCCGCTCCCACACATGGTCGCGCTCCAGTACCAGGCGCTGCTTGCGAGAGCGACCGATGATGAACACCTCGAGCTGGGCCTGCAGCGCTCGCGCCGCCGCTTCCCACTCCGCATCGAGTGGTCGGTGGTAGATCAATGTGACCAGCGCCTCACCGGAGAGGGTGGTCAGGAACTCGACCTGGAACAGACGCCGACGCAGGGTGTCGCTTTCCAGCAGTGCCTGGCGCAGCCGTGGCATCAGTGCATTGATGCGATGGCTGGCGACGGGATAGTCGTCGAGGCGAATCACGCGCTTCTGCTTGGGGTCGTCGGGATTGACCTCGAACATGGCGTAGTAGAGGTCATCGCCTTCGTGCCATATGCGAAACTCGCAGCGCTGGCGGTAATGGCTCGGCGGAGAGGCGAAAACCTCCAGAGGGGGCGGTGCGAAGCGCTCGAACTGGCGAATGATGCGCTCGCGCTTGGCCTCGAGCTGCTGGTCGTAGCGGGCAGGGTCGACAACGGGAAGGGACACGGCAGCTCCTGTCGCGTGCTGGAAAAGGAAAGCGTGGGATCAGCCGACGACGAGAGGACGCGGCTCCTCGAAGGCAAAGCGCGTCAAGGCCCGCACCAGGCGAGCATCGGGAGCGGTAGCAAGGCTCAGGTCGCGCCCGTGGCTCAGCGCCAGCCCTCGGCTGATGTCCTGGGTACGCCTGGCAATGGCGTCGCTGGAATCCACAAGTTGAATGGGGCGCGGCGCGGCGGCCGCGATCCACTGGTCGAGCAGCGGAAAGTGGGTGCACCCCAATACTACGGTGTCCAGGTCCTCGGCCACCCACAGCGGCGCCGTCACGGCCTGCACCGCAGCAAGCTCGGGCGCCTCGCCGGCCAACAGCCGCTCGGCCAGGGTGACCAGCGGATCGCCGGCGACCCGCGTGACCCGGCAGTCGGCAGCAAAGGCTTCGATCAGCCGGTCGGTGTAGGGGCGCGAGACGGTCGCGCTGGTGGCCAGCAGACCGATATGGCGGCTGCGGCTGAGCGCGGCGGCGGGCTTGATCGCCGGCACCGTGCCCACGACCGGGACCGAGAGCCGGGCACGCAGGGCGTCCAGCGCCAGGGTGCTGGCGGTATTGCAGGCCACCACCAGCACGCTGGCACCGCTGGCGATCACGGCCGCCTCGCACACGGCCAGGATGCGCTCCACCAGCCAGGCGCTGGGCCGCGTACCGTAGGGCAGCATGGCATTGTCGCATGCGTAGGTCAGCGCCACGCCCGGAAGGCGGCTACGCAGCGACGGCACGACCGAGAGGCCGCCGACGCCGGAGTCGAAGATCAGGATCGGGCCGGGCATGACGCAACGTCGCTCATTCGGACTCGCTCGACGGCTGAAAAGCCCACATTCTAAACAGCCTGTCGTGGCGCCGAAGGGCCTGCCCGGCCCGAGCACTCAGGTAGCCGGCTCCGGCGCCTCCTTCAGCTCGGCGTAGAGCTCGGGATAGGACTGCTGCAAGCGCTCCAGCCTGGCAGCCGCGCCCTCGGGCAGCGCCTCGGCCAGCCGCTCCATATCACGGTCGTCGAAGTGCTCGCGCAGCATCGGGAACAGCAGCTCACGCTCGTCGCGCAGGTATTGGCGATGCGCGTCGAGATAGGCCTTGAGGTCGGCGGCGAAACGGTCCATGGGCACGACCGCGTCCATCAGGATCATATCGATGTCGTCGGAGAGTCGCAGCAGGCGCTGGCGCAGGGCCAGGTAGTCGCTGGAGAGCCGCTCGGTCACTTCCTTGCAAGCCGGACTGATCGCCTGGAGCCGTTCGGCGCAGACCCGCTCCAGCGGTACGGTGAAGCCTTCCATGTACTCCAGAATGTAATCGACTACCTCCCGAACCTGCTTGAAGTTCGGGCGATTGCCATCCGCCAGCGATTTTTGCTTCAACTGAAGAACGTGCAACATGCGCGCCATGTTGGCATGATCCTGACGCAATTGAGTCAGCATGGGCATGTCGAGGCCTCCTCTACCTTCCGATGGGCGGGGTGTCTTACGTTGGAGTCGCGGGACGGGCGCAGGTTCATTGAACGAACCGTCAACGGAGCGGCCCGTTCAGGCAAGATATCGTTTAACCGTAGCCCGTTTGACTCACTTCTGCATAACGGCCAAGGTCGTAAGGCAGGCTCAGCCTGCTGGGCGCAATAGCGGCCCAGGCATTCAAGGAGAGAAGCATGGATCTATTCGGTCAGGCCAATGACGCCGGCGCCCCGCTGGCCTACCGCATGCGCCCCCGCCGACTGGAGGAGTACGTGGGCCAGCAGGCGCTGGTGGGGCCGGACAAGCCGCTGCGGCGCATGGCCGAAAGCGGCAGCGTACGTTCGATGATCCTGTGGGGACCTCCAGGCACCGGCAAGACCACCCTGGCCGAGATCTTGGCCGAGCACTCCGGTGCCCACCTGGAGCGGCTGTCGGCCGTGATGGCCGGGGTCAAGGAGATTCGTGCCGCGGTGGAGCGCGCCCGCGCCGTACAGGCCCAGGGCCGCGCCACCCTGCTGTTTCTCGACGAAATCCACCGCCTTAACAAGAGTCAGCAGGACGCCCTGCTGCCGCATGTGGAGTCGGGCCTGCTGACGCTGATCGGCGCCACCACCGAGAATCCCTCCTTCGAGGTCAACTCCGCCCTGCTCTCGCGCGCCCGGGTCTACGTGCTGCAAATGCTCGATGAGGCTGAGCTGGTGACGGTGCTCAAGCATGCCCTTGCCGACGAAGCGCGCGGGCTGGGCAGCCGCCGCATCGTTGCCGACGACGAGGTGCTGGACATTCTGGCCCGCGCCGCTGCTGGCGATGCCCGCCGCGCGCTGGGCCTGCTGGAAGTCGCCTGCGACTTCACCGAACCCGCCGGCGAAGGCGAGCGCTTGCCCCGCGAAGCCCTGGCGGCGGTGATCGGCCACCAGGCCAGCGCCTTCGACAAGCAAGGCGACTACTATTACGACCTGCTCTCGGCGATTCACAAGTCGGTCCGCTCATCGCGCCAGGACGCGGCGCTGCTCTATATTGCTCGCTTCCTGCAGGGCGGCGGCGACCCGCTCGACGTGATCCGCCGCCTCGCCGCCATCGCCTCCGAAGATGTCGGCAATGCCGACCCGCGTGCGCTGCCGCTGGTGATGGCGGCCTGGGACGCCTACCTGCGCCTGGGTGACTACGAGGGCCAGCGCGCCATCGCCCACGCCGCCATTCACCTCTCCATCGCGCCCAAGAGCAATGCCATCGACCAGGCCTGGAAGCGCGCCAAGGCGTTCGCGGCGGCCCAGCCGCGCCTGGAGGTTCCCACCTACCTGCGCAATGCTCCTACCAAACTGATGGAATCGCTCGGCCACGGTCAGGGCTATCGCTATGCCCACCACGAGCCAGAGGGCTATCCGGCGGGCAGCGCCCACGACTGCTGGCCCCAGGAGCTGCCGCACGAGGCCTTCTACCGCCCTACCGAACACGGCCAGGAGAAGCGCTACGCACAGCTGATGGCGTGGCGTGAACAGCGCGACGCCGAGGCGGACGGCAAGGCGTAGCGCGGCCGGCCGAGAAGAAACACCACAGCCCCGGCACCGGGCCGGGGCTGTGACACAGCGCAAGAGTGCTGTCAGCGCCCTGGATAGGGGTCTGCCCCGACCAGCTCGCGGTTCATCATCTCGTCACTGTAGGCCGTGCCATAACGCGCCCACGACCAGGCGTAGAGGGCCAAGCCGATCAGCATCCAGCCGGCGAACATGATCCACTCGACGGTGGCGAGCGCGGCCGGGCTGCCCGGCAGGTAAAGCCCGATCAGGCAGAGCGAGAGGACGACCGAGAGAGTCCCGACCAGCTTGCCGTGGCGCACTCGGAACGGACGCGGCATCTCCGGCTCGCGCAGGCGCAGCAGCACGAACGACAGCGCCACGAACAGGTAGGCAATGACGATCCCCAGGCCACCGGCCACCACCAGCCAGACCAGCGCCGGTCGTCCGAAGAAGGGTGCGATACAAGAGAGCACGCCCATTACCAGGATGGCGTTGGTCGGGGTGCGATGTCGGGGTGCAGCTTGCCCAGGAAAGCCGGCAGCATCCCCGAATGGGCCAGGGCGTAGATGGCGCGCGAGCCGCCCACGTAGAAGGCGTTCCAGCTGGTGACGATGCCGGCGATCCCAGCCAGGATCATCAGCGTGCCGGCCCAGGGCGCACGGAACGCCGCCTGCATGGCATCAGGCACGGCCAGCGAGCTGGCGGCCAGCGCCTCGGGGTTCAGCATCAGCGAAGTGCCCAGAATGATGAAGGAGTACCAGAACACCGCCAGGATCACCGAAATCATCAGCACCCGGCCGATCTCCCGGAACGGCAGGTTGATTTCCTCGGCCGCCTGGGGGATGACGTCGAAGCCCACGAACATGAAGGGCACCATGATGATCACCATCATCACCCCACCGACGACGCCTTCGCGAACGTTGAACAGCGGCTCCATGGTTGCACGCTCGCCCTGAAACAGCGCCCCGGTGATGAACAGGATGCCGACGACCAGAATCAACAGTGTGACCACCTTCTGCAGCAGGGCTGCGGTGCGGATACCGACGTAGTTCACCCACATCATTGCCACCGAGCCTGCCACGCCGACCGCCACCCAGGTCGCCTTTACCTCCCAGCCGGCGATGGTCCACAGGTGCCCCACCGCATAGCCAGGAAGAGATGCTCGACCACGGTCGGCAGCGCCACGGCCTCGAAGGCGACTACGCTCACATAGCCAAGGGTGATCGCCCAGGTACAGAGGAAAGAGGCAAAGTGGCCCATGGCCCGGTAGCTGTACACATGCTCGCCGCCGACCTGTGGCATGGCCGAGGCCAGCTCGGCATAGGTCAAGCCCACCAGCACGATGACCAGCCCGCCCAGAAGAAACGCAGTGATGGCGCCCAGGCTACCGGCGGTCTGGATCCAACTGCCGGTGAGCACGATCCAGCCCCAGCCGATCATGGCCCCAAAGGCCAGGGCGAGGACATCCTTGCGCGCCAGCACACGCGCCAGCTGGTTCTGTGAGGTCGTAGTGTCTTGAGTCATAAGTTTCTCAGATTTGGCATATTGTCATAAAATTTTGCACAAGCTGTCGAGAAAAAACATCAGAAGCATCATCAAGGATGTTTCATATTTTTTATTCTAGACATTAGTCGAAAAAACAAACAAATAACTGAAAAACAAGAAATTATACAGAAAGACAACAGCTCCCCGGCCTCTTTGTGTAAAGAACATTGCACAACACCGAGTGAGCGTTAATGATCACAACGGCCAGCCTTCTGGGAAACACACCTCCCTCGCTGGCATAGAAAACAACAGCGCCGCCTCGAGGGGCGGCGCTGACGCAGGAAGGTACGACAAGGTCAGTGCGTGTCGCGAATCACATCGGTACCGGCCGGAATATCGAAGGTGAAAATGCCATCGTCAATAGCATGGTTGGCGCGCACGTCCAGGAATTCGATAGCGGTTCGCTGGCCGGTGCTGTCGGTCATCTGCAAGCCGCGCAGTTGCTCGCCGCGGAACGTCATCTCCAGCTCCTCGAACAGGGTATCGGCGGTCTTCGGCACTAGCCGGAAGGTTTCGGCACTGCCCTGCTGGCTGCGGCTGACCTCGTAATTTGCGGTCAGCTCACTGGCACTGCCGGACAGCAGCAGCGCCGGCGTGTGGGTGACCCGCTGGTCCAGAGCCTGCACCGTGACCTGCTCCAGGTCGGGGTCGTAGAGATAGACCTCGCTACCATTGGACACTACCTCCTGCTGATAGGGGCGGCCACCTCCCAGCGGAACTTGCCAGGGCGCGACAACCACATATGGCCGCTGGCCTGCTGCAGGCGCTGGCCGCTGGCATCGAGGATCTGCTGCTCGAAGCGGGCCTCGTAGGTCTGCAGCGGCTCCAGCATCCGCGCCAGACGGTCGGCGCCTTCACTGGCCATGGCCGCAACCGGCATGGCAAGGGTGAGTGCCAGTACGGTCAAGGTCTTCTTTACGCTCATTCGTCTCTCTCCTGGGCGGGTCCGGATGGATCCTGTCTCTCCGACCCGCGGCATGACGGCGGGTTGCATGCCCGCCTGTGCTTTCATGATTGCTGCATGGGTTGTCGCCAGCTTACGACATCAATGGCCTACCGGCGGCGGCGCCAGCACTTCACGGCCGCCGTTGGACCCCATCGAGGAGACCACGCCGGCCGCCTCCATGGCTTCCACCAGCCGGGCGGCGCGGTTGTAGCCGATCTTGAAGCGGCGCTGCACGGCCGAGATGGAGGCGCGCCGGCTGTCAGTGACGAACTGCACCGCTTCGTCGTACAGCGCATCCTGTTCGGCGTCGCCGCCGCCTTCGCCGGCGTCGGCCTCGAGCCCGGTCAGGGCATCGGCCGAAACGCCACCGGAAAGGATCTCGTCGACATACTCCGGCTCACCACGGCGCTTCCAGTCCTCGACCACCCGGTGCACCTCGTCGTCATCGACGAAGGCACCGTGTACGCGGGTCGGCAGTCCCGAACCCGCAGGCAGGTAGAGCATGTCACCATGCCCCAGCAGGTTCTCGGCGCCGCCCTGATCGAGGATCGTGCGCGAGTCGACCTTGGACGATACTTGGAAGGCCATGCGGGTGGGAATGTTGGCCTTGATCAGGCCGGTCACCACGTCCACCGAGGGTCGCTGGGTGGCGAGTATCAGGTGGATGCCGGCTGCCCGCGCCTTCTGTGCCAGGCGGGCAATCAGCTCCTCGACCTTCTTGCCGACGATCATGAACATGTCGGCAAACTCGTCGATCACCACCACGATGTAAGGCAGCTTTTCCAGCACGGGCGGTGGCTCGTGCATCTCCCACGGCTGCGGCTCCCACAGCGGGTCAGCCACCTGGGCGCCAGCGCGCTCGGCTTCGTCGAGCTTACCGTTGAAGCCGGCAATATTGCGCACGCCCATGGCCGCCATCAGCTTGTAGCGACGCTCCATCTCGGCCACGCACCAGCGCAGCGCGTTGGCGGCTTCCTTCATATCGGTGACCACCGGCGCCAGCAGGTGCGGAATGCCATCGTAGACGGAAAGCTCCAGCATCTTCGGATCGACCATGATCAGGCGCAGGTCGTCGGGTGTGCCCTTGAGCAGCATCGAGATCAGCATGGCATTGACCCCCACCGACTTGCCCGAGCCGGTAGTACCGGCCACCAGCAGGTGGGGCATCTTGCCCAGGTTGGCCACCACGGGCCCGCCGCCGATGTCCTGTCCCAGCGCCAGGGTCAGCGCCGAGCCCTCCTGCTGGTAGCGGTCCGAGTCGATCACCTCGCGCAGGCGGATCATGGCGCGGTGCGGATTGGGGATCTCGATGCCGACCGTGGGCCGCCCGGGGATGACTTCCACCACGCGCACGCTCTTGACCATCAGCGAACGCGCCAGGTCCTTGGCCAGGTTGCTGATCTTCGACACCTTCACGCCGGCGGCAGGCTTGATCTCGAAGCGGGTGATCACCGGGCCCGGCCAGGTGTGCACCACCTCTGCCTTGACGCCGTACTCGCGCAGGCGCGTCTCGAGCAGCTCGGCCATGTCGGCCAGCTGCTGCTCGGTATAGTTCTGCTGGTGCGGCTCCGGCGGCGTGAGCAGCCGCAGGCTTGGCAGCTCGCCGTCTGGCTCCGGCATGTCGTCGAGCACGGGGCGCTGGCTCTGCAGGTGCTCCACCGTCCACAGCGTGGGGCCTTCGGGGTCCGCTGCCGCCGCACGCGCCTGCTCGGCGGTGGCGATCGACGGCTCGGCTGCCGGACTCGTCGCCGGTTCAGTATGAGACGCGGGCTCAGGGGCGGGCTCCGGTGCTGGTGCCGAAGGCACGGCGGCTTCCGGCGTTCGCGGGTCGACACGGGGGTCGGCGTGCGGCGGTGTCGGGGGCTCGCGCCAGGCCCGTAGCCCCGCCGCCTGGTCGCCGGCCATGGGCGGCGCCTTCTCTTCCAGCTCAGGCGTTTGCACGGCTAACGGTGCAGGCGCCGATGACGAAAGCGGCGAATCCGTACGGGCTGGCTCGGTGGCCGCGGCCTCCTCCGTTGCCGCATCACTGTCACCCCAGCTCAGGCGCGGCTCGTGAGTGTCTTCAGGCTCGGCGGGCTGCCAGGCGCTCAGCTCCGGCTCGCGACGTGCCGATGCGGCCTTGCCTGCGGTAGCTTCCGCGCCCGACGGGCTGCGCGCAGGCGACGTATCGAAGGCAGGCGCGGCCAGCGAAGGTTCGCGCAGTTCGGGACTTGTGGGGGCTGTGAGCGTCGAGGGCGCCTCGCTCGCGGGCTCGGGGCTGGCAGTTGCGGCGGGCGCCTCGTCATCATGGGTGGCACGCAGCGGCATCGCGACGGAAGGCGTCGGCTCTTCGTCACGGCTCGCCTTGAGGCCGCCCGAGGCAGCCCCCGCCGCCGCGACGGAGGCCGCCGCAACAGCGCCGTTTGAGGCAGCAGGCGGCACAGTGGACGAGGCAGCCGTCGAAGCAGACACGGGCGTAGCCGTCGGTGCAGAAATCGGTGCGGAAGGCGGCACGACAGGGCCCTGGGGAGCGGAGCCCACAGCGCTATTATTGGGCGCCTTGTGCGCCTCAGCATAGGCCGCTTCCGGCTGCTTCGCCGAGGGGTCTGCTCCACCACGTCCCAGGGAATCTGGGTGTCGCCATCAGCGCCGAACGCGGAGGACATGCCGGGCTCGCGCTGAGCATGAGGCACAGCCGGCTCCACCGCCTTACGGCGCCAGAAAGCCCAGCGCCGCGGGCGACGCGATACTGGCTCGTCGTAGGCATCCTCCTCCTGGACCTCCTCCGCCTCCTGCGCCTCGCTGCCGTCACCCAGCCCAGGTTCATGCGCCTCGTGACGCGCCTCATAGCGCTCGCGCACCAGTCCGAAGGGCGTGGCCGCCCAGCGCCAGAGCCTGAGCATGCGATGGCCCAGCTCGTCCATCACCGTGAACCAGGAAACACCGGTGAACAGCGGGAAGCCACACAGCATGGCAGCTAGTGCCAGCAGCCCTGTGCCGCCGGAATCGACCAGGGGCACCAGGGCACCGACCAGCCCTTCTCCCAGAATGCCTCCCGACGAGTAGGGCAGCACGCTCTGCGGCGAATAGAAGTGCAGTGCCCCCAGGGTGGTGGTGCCCAGCAGCAAGAGGACCAAGCCGCCCAGGCGCACGGCAGCCGCCGTGGCGTCCCAGTCGATGCTGGCCCGGCGTGTGCGGATCATCCACCAGCTGGCATAGCCAAGCATGCCGGGCCACCACAGCGCACTGGCGCCAAACAGGGAATAGAGCACGTCGGCCAGCCAGGCACCGATGGGCCCCATCCAGTTCGCCACGTCGGTTTCCGGGCCGCGATGCGACCAGCCGGGGTCCGCCGGGGTATAGCTGAACAGAGCCAGCAGCAGGAATACACAGCCGGCCAGCAGAATGATCGTCGCCCCTTCCCGGGCAGCGCCGTGCAGGTGGAGCCCCATGCGCCGCGTCGTCTGCCGGGAATTCTCCTCCGCCACGCGCCGAGGCGCGCTTTTCTCCTTTGCACTCAACTCGCCAACCCCCTCGCGCCATCTCCGATAGCGCTGTTTCCAACAGTCAGGTACCAGATTCAGCCGCCATCATACCGGGACTCAAAGTTTCGGCACAGGGCACGGCTTGAGCTGCAGCGATCAGAGCGTCAGACTAGTCGCTTCCGTGGCGTTGGAGCTCTCTGGCATGCTCTCCTGGTTACCCCGGCGACCGGTGCGTTTCCCTCCTGTCGCGCGTGCCCTGCGCGATCCCGATGGTTTGCTGGCAGCCGGTGGCGAACTCTCCTCCGACTGGCTCCTGGCCGCCTATCGCCACGGCATCTTCCCCTGGTACAGCGATGATCAGCCGATCCTGTGGTGGAGCCCCGACCCGCGCATGGTGCTCTTCCCCGATGAGTTGCACATCCGCCGCAGCCTGGTCAAGCGCCTGCGTAGCAGCGCCTTCACCGTGACCTTCAACCGCGATTTCGACGCCGTGATTCACGCCTGCGCAGCCCTCGCAGCGGACAGCCCGGCACCTGGATCACCGAGGAGATGGCAAACGCCTACCGTGAGCTTCACCGCCTGGGCTATGCCCGCTCTGTTGAAGTGTGGCAGGCAGGGCGGCTGGCTGGTGGGCTATACGGTGTCGCCATGGGCCCGGTGTTTTTCGGCGAGTCGATGTTCACCCGCGTCACCGATGCCTCGAAGGTGGCGCTGGTGGCCCTGGTACAGGCCATGCGGGCCGGGGGCGGCCGGCTGATCGACTGCCAGATGCACACACGCCACCTCGCTACCCTCGGCGCCCGCGGTATCGCCCGTGCCGTATTCATCGACTATCTTGAGAGTTGCCTGTCCACCGGGGATGCAACGAATGGCAGCTACCCGCTGCCCTGCTGGCCCTGCCGGACGCTGCCACCTGCAACCTGCTACTTCCGCTTGAGCCAAGGAGGCGACCGACGTGAGCAGCAATGCGCCTCGCCATCCCGTGCGTGATCTTCGCTTCTTCCTGACGGTGCCTCATGCCTGCAGCTACCTGGAGGCGCGCGAGGCCACCACGCTGTTCCTCGATCCCCAGGAATCGCATAGCCAGGGGTGTATGACGCCCTGGCACTGCTGGGGTTTCGCCGCAGCGGGCGCCACCTCTATCGCCCACACTGCGAGGGCTGCAGCGCCTGCGTTTCCGTGCGTATCCCGGTAGCGGACTTCCGCTACGGCCGCAGCCAGCGCCGGGTGGCCAGGCGCAACGCCGACCTGCACCTGGTCGAGCGGCCGGCGCTATTCGAAGAGGAGCATTATGCGCTGTACGACCGCTATATTCGGGTTCGCCATGCGGATGGGGACATGTTCCCCCAAGCCATGAGCAGTACCGCACCTTCCTGACTCTCGACGAACCCTATTCGCGCCTGCTTGAATTTCGCCACGGCGATCGCTTGGTAGCGGTGTCGGCCTTCGACCACCTGGAACACGGCCTGTCGGCCATCTATACCTTCTATGATCCGGCGCCCGAATGGGATCGCCGCTCCTGGGCACCTTCGCCGTGCTCAGCCTGATCGAGAAAGCCCGCCGTCAGGGGCTGCCCCATGTCTACCTGGGCTACTGGATTCGGGAATGCCACAAGATGGCCTACAAGGAGGCCTACCGTCCACTGGAAGTGCTGGACGGACGCCACTGGCGACGCCTGCTGACGCTGGCGGAAGCCTCCTCACCCTAAGGCCCGCTTTGCCTTGACGCCCCGCTTGCGGCACAATACCGCGCTATCCGTAGCGCTGGGCGTTTTGCGCCTGCTGCTACGTTGCATAACTTGCTCAGCGAGGAACCGCCTATATGGCACGTGAAGACCATATCGAAATGGAAGGCGTCGTCGTCGACACCCTTCCCAATACCACCTTTCGCGTCGAGCTGGAGAACGGCCACGTCGTGACCGCGCATATTTCCGGCAAGATGCGCAAGAACTACATCCGCATCCTCACCGGCGACAAGGTCAAGGTCGAACTGACGCCTTATGACCTGACCAAGGGCCGCATCGTCTACCGCTCACGCTGAGCCCCGACCCAGCTCACGGCAGCGATCCGTAAGCCCTTATGACAACGCCCCGTCCGAAGACAGGGCGCTGTACGAGTTGAGGCAAGTTTCAAGGTCAGGGTGCGTCGGCCATCTCCGACTCCGTGGAGAGATGCAGCTCGCCCTCCTCCACCGTGACGTGAACCACTCCGCCGTGCTCGGAGAGCTCCCCGAACAGGATCAGCTCCGCCAGCGGCTTCTTGAGCTTCTCCTGGATCAGCCTCGCCATGGGCCTTGCGCCCGTGCTGGGGTCGTAGCCCTTTTCCGCCAGCCAGTCCCGCGCCTCCAGGTCCACATCGAGCTGGACCCGCTTCTCGTCGAGCTGCGCCTGCAGCTCCACCAGGAACTTGTCCACCACATTGCGTACCACCGCGGTGGGCAGGGCATGGAACTGGATGATGCCATCCAGTCGGTTGCGGAACTCCGGTGAAAAGGTCTTGCGAATCACCTCCATGGCATCGGTCGAATGGTCCTGATGTTGGAAGCCGATGGAGCGACGCGACTGCTGCTCCGCCCCGGCGTTCGAGGTCATGATCAGGATTACGTGGCGGAAATCCGCCTCCCGGCCGTTATTGTCGGTGAGCCGGCCATGGTCCATCACCTGCAGCAGCAGGTTGAAGACCTCGGGGTGCGCCTTCTCGATCTCGTCGAGCAGCAGCACGCAGTGCGGCTGCTTGGTGATCGCCTCGGTGAGCAGCCCACCCTGGTCATAGCCGACGTAGCCCGGAGGCGCGCCGATCAGCCGTGACACGGTGTGCCGCTCCATGTACTCCGACATATCGAAGCGCACCAGCTCGATGCCCATGTTGCGCGCCAGCTGGCGGGCCACCTCGGTCTTGCCCACCCCGGTGGGGCCGGCAAAGAGGAAGCTGCCTACCGGCTTGTCGGGCGACTTGAGTCCGGCCCGCGACAGCTTGATGGCGGCGGAGAGGCTATCGATGGCCTCGTCCTGACCGAATACCAGCATCTTCAGGTCGCGGTCGAGGTTTGCGAGCAGCTTGCGATCGGAGCTGGAGACGCTCTTCGGCGGAATACGCGCAATGGAGGCCACCACCGCCTCGACCTGATCGACGTCGATGGTGTCGACCCGCACCTCGGGCGGCAGCAGGCGCTGGTGCGCGCCGGCCTCGTCGATCACGTCGATAGCCTTGTCGGGCAGGTGGCGATCGTTGATGTAGCGATCCGACAGCCGTGCCGCGCTCTCCAGAGCGGCGTCGGTGTACTTGAGGTGGTGGTGCTCCTCGAAGCGCGAGCGCAGGCCCTTGAGAATGCGGATGGTGTCGTCCACCGAAGGCGCCATGACGTCGACCTTCTGGAAGCGACGCGCCAGCGCCCTATCCTTCTCGAAGATGCCGCGAAACTCCTGAAAGGTGGTGGAGCCGATGCAGCGCAGCTCGCCGGAAGAGAGCAGCGGCTTGAGCAGGTTGGAGGCGTCCATGACGCCACCCGAGGCCGCGCCAGCACCAATCACGGTGTGAATCTCGTCGATGAACAGAATGGCGTTGGGCTGCTTGCGCAGCTCGCCCAGCAGGCTCTTCAGGCGCTTCTCGAAATCGCCGCGGTACTTGGTACCGGCCAGCAGTGCACCCATGTCGAGCGAGTAGACCACGGCATCGCCGATCACCTCGGGCACGTCTTCCTCGACGATGCGCTTGGCCAGGCCTTCGGCGATGGCGGTCTTGCCCACCCCGGCCTCGCCCACCAGCAGCGGATTGTTCTTGCGCCGCCGGGCAAGTATCTGGATGACCCGCTCAAGCTCGTGCTCACGGCCGATCAGCGGATCGATCTTGCCCATCCGCGCCTGCTCGTTGAGGTTGGTAGCATAGCCGGTCAGCGGATTGGCACCGCTCTCGCTGCCGCCCTCCTCGGCGTCCTCGGCATCGTTGGGCGACGACGAAGGGCTCTGGCCGTGGCCGGCCACCTTGGAAATGCCGTGGGCGATGTAGTTCACCGCATCGACCCGAGCCACATTCTGCTGTTTCAGGAAGTAGACCGCCTGGCTCTCCTGCTCGGAGAAGATGGCGACCAGTACGTTGGCTCCGGTCACTTCGCTCTTGCCGGAAGACTGCACGTGAAACACGGCACGTTGCAGCACGCGCTGGAAGCCCAGCGTGGGCTGGGTCTCGCGGTCGCTCTGATCCTCGGGGATCAGGGTGTGGTGGAATTGATGAAATCCTGCAGGTCGGACCGCAACTTGTCGAGGTTGGCCCCGCAGGCTCTCAGCACGTCTGCGGCTGACGCATTGTCCAGCAAGGCCAGAAGCAGGTGCTCGACGGTCATGAACTCGTGGCGCTTGGAGCGTGCCACGGTAAATGCCGTGTTCAGGGTCAGTTCAAGTTCTTTGCTCAGCATGGCAGTCCCCTTATCGCCGCATAGGGCTTGCATCGGATCTTTCGTGGTCCGGCATATTCAACATCGGGCACAAACGCTGCCGTTGCAAGTCTCTTCCTCAACGAC
The DNA here is from genome assembly GCF_052439355.1 of Halomonas sp. E19. Lineage (NCBI taxonomy): Bacteria > Pseudomonadati > Pseudomonadota > Gammaproteobacteria > Oceanospirillales > Halomonadaceae > Halomonas > Halomonas sp. E19. Next base: position 2,034,502 of record NZ_JBNFWU010000001.1, read on the forward strand.
TGCCATTCCCGCCCCGTGCCGCGCATACCTCTGGGTCAGTCCGCCGCCTCGATATCAGACAACAGCGGATGCTGCCGCTCTCTTGCATATTGATTGACCTGGTGGCTTTTGGTTTCCGCGATATCACGGGTAAAGATACCGCAGGTCGCCTTGCCCTGGGTGTGGACCGCCAGCATCACCTGCACCGCCTTTTCGCTATCCATATGGAAGAAGCTCTGCAGCACTTCGACCACGAACTCCATGGGAGTGTAGTCATCGTTGTGCAGTACGACCTTGTACAGCGGCGGCCGCGCCACTTCCGGGTCGGCCGGCCTTACCGCCAGGTCTCCTTCGTCTTCCGGGTCGGACTGAGGCGGCTGCGTCATGCCGGCCATGATCGCCACCGCCCTCCATTCACTTGCGCCTTCCATTTTCCACATAAGAGCCACGCACCATCTCGACATGCCGTCCCGTCCAGGCGTCTACGCATCGGTTAGACGCGGCAGGGGCAGCAGGGTTCAGGGTTTCCACGCAAAAGGCCCCCGAACGCCGAGCGGACGGGGCCCGAGAGGCTAGAGGCCGCTTACATGTTGTCAGCGACGGCCTGGCCGAACTCGGAGCACTTCAGCAGCTTGGCATTGTCCATCAGGCGATGGAAGTCATAGGTGACTTCGCCCTTGGCGATGGCCTTCTCCATGCCCTTGAGCACCAGGTCGGCCGCCTCGACCCAGCCCATGTGGCGCAGCATCATCTCGGCGGAGAGAATGACCGAACCGGGGTTGACCTTGTCCTGGCCGGCATACTTCGGCGCGGTGCCGTGGGTAGCCTCGAACATGGCCACGTTGTCGGACAGGTTGGCACCCGGCGCGATGCCGATGCCGCCCACTTCGGCCGCCAGAGCGTCGGAGAGATAGTCACCGTTGAGGTTGAGGGTGGCGATGACGTCGTACTCGGCCGGACGCAGCAGGATCTGCTGCAGCATGGCGTCGGCGATGACGTCCTTGACCACGATGTTCTTGCCGGTCTTGGGGTTCTTGAACTGCATCCACGGGCCGCCGTCGAGCAGCTCGGCACCGAACTCCTCCTTGGCGATCTCGTAGCCCCAATCCTTGAAGGAGCCTTCGGTGAACTTCATGATATTGCCCTTGTGCACCAAGGTCAGCGACTCGCGGTCGTTGTCCACGGTGTACTGCAGGGCCTGACGCACCAGGCGCTTGGTGCCTTCCACCGAAACCGGCTTGACGCCGATGCCGCAGTTCTCGGGAAAGCGGATGTTAGTGACCCCCATCTCCTCTCGCAGGAACTTGATGACCTTGTCGGCTTCCGGGGTCCCGGCCTTCCACTCGATGCCAGCGTAGATATCCTCGGAGTTCTCGCGGAAGATCACCATGTCGACATCGGCGGGCTTCTTCACAGGGCTCGGCACGCCTTCGAACCAGCGCACCGGGCGCAGGCAGACGTAGAGGTCGAGCTTCTGGCGCAGGGCCACGTTCAGGGAACGAATGCCACCGCCTACGGGCGTGGTCAGCGGGCCCTTGATGGACACCACGAAATCCTTGACCGCTTCCAGGGTTTCCTCGGGTAGCCAGGTGTCGGCGTCGTAGACCTGGGTCGCCTTCTCACCGGCGTAGACTTCCATCCAGTGGATCTTGCGCTCGCCGTTGTAGGCCTTCTGCACGGCAGCGTCGATGGCGATCTTCATCGCTGGCGTCACGTCGACGCCGATGCCGTCACCCTCGATGAACGGGATGATCGGATGGTTCGGCACGTTCAGGGTGTTGTCGGCGTTGACGGTAATCTTCTCGCCGCCTTCAGGGACGACAATTTTCTGAAAACCCATTGAGAACTCCCCTGTCTGGTAGGTTCAGTGGAGCGCGGAGTATAGCATTCCCTCCCAACCGGCCCATATGACCTAAGGACCCCGCCCGCCGAACGGCGAACGGGGGTCCTGGGCAGGCCGAAAGGACCTAGCGGAACGTCAGCCGTTGGCAACCATCGCCAGCGCCTCGTTCAAGGTCTTGCTGGGGCGCATGACCGCACGGGCAAGCGCGGGGTCGGCATGGTAGTAGCCGCCAATGTCGACCGGCTGGCCCTGCACGCCATTCAGCTCATCGAGGATGGTCGCCTCGTTGGCCTCCAGGGTCTCGGCCAGGCGGGCGAACAGCGCCTTGAGATTGGCATCCTCGTCCTGGGCGGCCAGGGCCTGGGCCCAGTACAGCGCCAGGTAGAAGTGGCTTCCGCGGTTGTCCAGCTCGCCGACCTTGCGCGAGGGCGACTTGTCGTTCTCCAGGAACTGGCCGATGGCCTTGTCCAGGGCGTCGGCCAGCAGCGCGGCACGCGCGTTGTCGAAACGCTTGGCGAGATGCTCCAGGGAGGCGGTCAGCGCCAGGAATTCGCCAAGGCTGTCCCAGCGCAGGTGGTTCTCCTCCAGCAGCTGCTGCACGTGCTTGGGCGCGGAGCCGCCGGCGCCGGTCTCGAACATGCCGCCACCGGCCATCAGCGGCACGATGGAGAGCATCTTGGCGCTGGTGCCAAGCTCCATGATCGGGAACAGGTCGGTGAGGTAGTCGCGCAGGATGTTGCCGGTCACCGAGATGGTGTCGAGGCCACGGATCACCCGCTCCAGGGTGTAGCGCATGGCACGAACCTGGGACATGATCTGGATGTCGAGCCCGCTGGTGTCGTGATCCTTGAGGTAGGTCTTCACCTTCTTGATCAGCTCGTTCTCGTGCGGGCGATAGGGGTCGAGCCAGAACACCGCCGGCATGCCGGAATCGCGGCAGCGGTCCACAGCCAGCTTGACCCAGTCGCGGATCGGGGCGTCCTTGACCTGACACATCCGCCAGATATCGCCCTTCTCGACGTTCTGGGACAGCAGCACCTCGCCGGACTCCAGGTCGGTGATGTTGGCGACGCCGTCCTCCGGCACCTCGAAGGTCTTGTCGTGGGAACCGTACTCCTCCGCCTTCTGCGCCATCAGGCCAACGTTGGGCACGGTGCCCATGGTGGCCGGGTCGAAGGCGCCGTGCCATTTGCAGAAGTTGATCATCTCCTGGTAGATGCGCGCGAAGGTGGACTCCGGGATCACCGCCTTGACGTCCTTCATGCGGCCATCGGCACCGTACATCTGGCCGCCAGCGCGGATCATGGCCGGCATGGAGGCGTCGACGATCACGTCGCTGGGCGAGTGGAAGTTGGTGATGCCGCGGGCAGAATCCACCATGGCCAGCTCCGGACGCTGGTCGTGACAGGCGTGCAGGTCGCGGATGACCTCCTCACGCTGGGATTCGGGCAGGGTGTCGAGCTTGTCATAGAGGTTCACCATGCCGTTGTTGACGTCGACGCCAAGCTCCTCGAACAGCGCACCGTGCTTCTCGAAGGCCTCCTTGTAGAAGATCTTGACGCAGTGGCCGAAGACGATCGGGTGCGAGACCTTCATCATGGTGGCCTTGACGTGCAGGGAGAACATCACGCCGGTCTTGCGCGCGTCCTCGATCTCGCGCTCATAGAATTCGCACAGCGCCTTCTTGCTCATGAACATGCTGTCGATGATCTCGCCCTCGAGCAGCGCAACCTTGGGCTTGAGCACCCGAGCTTCACCGCTCTTGGTGATCAGCTCCATCTTCACGTTGCGGGCGCGGTCCAGCGTCATCGACTTCTCGCCGTGGTAGAAGTCGCCGCCGTGCATGTGCGAGACATGGGTACGTGAAGCCTGGCTCCACTCCCCATGGAGTGCGGGTACTTGCGGGCGTATTCCTTGACCGCCTTGGGCGCGCGGCGGTCGGAGTTACCCTCGCGCAGCACCGGGTTGACGGCGCTGCCCTTGGTCTTGTCGTAGCGCGCCTTGATTTCTTTCTCTGCGTCGTTCTTCGGCTCGTCCGGATACTCCGGCAGCGCGTAGCCCTGCTGCTGCAGCTCTTTGATCGCCGCCCTGAGCTGCGGCACGGAAGCGCTGATATTGGGCAGCTTGATGATATTGGCTTCCGGCGTCTTGGCCAGGGCACCCAGCTCGGCAAGGTGATCCTCGACGCGCTGCTCGGCGGTCAGGTAATCGGGGAACTGGGAGAGAATTCGAGCCGCCAGGGAGATGTCCCGGGTCTCCACCTCGACACCGGCGGCGTCGGTGAAGGCATCGATGATCGGCAACAGCGAGTGAGTCGCCAGCGCAGGCGCTTCGTCGGTGAAGGTGTAGATAATCTTCGGCGTTTTAGACATGGTGACGTTGATCTCTCTGGTCGCTTGCGGTGGCAATAACTGGAACGGTTGCGCGCACTCACACTGTACGAAACAGGGACCCCGGCATGCTCCACCTACGATTCTCTACAGGCGGGGATGCACTTGGCATCGACCCGGTGGCGGAGTCACGGCAGGCCCCGTGACGACGAGGGCGCTCCCGGCGAGCGAGCGCATTATATCAGCCGCCCCGCCGCTGCGTATGGTCAATAAGACTGACACGCCGCCCTCTCCCATCCCGCCTCGCTTGCCGGTAAGCTTGCTCCATGAGCACTCTCTATCTGCTGCACAAGCCCTACCGCATGCTTTCCCAGTTCACCGACGGCCGACACGCCGGTGAAGCGCAGCGTGCCACCCTGGCGGACGTCATCGACGTGCCGGGCATCTACGCGGCCGGACGCCTGGATTACGATTCCGAAGGCCTGCTGCTGCTGACCGACGACGGTGCGCTGATTCACCGGATCAGCGACCCCGCCACAAGCAACCCAAGACCTATCGCGTGCAGGTGGAAGGCAGCCCCGACGAGTCGGCACTGGCGGCACTGCGTCAAGGTGTCGCGCTCAGCGACGGCATGACCCGTCCGGCCAAAGTGCGGCGCCTGGCCGAGAGCGGCCTGGCGGAGCGCACGCCGCCGCTCGACCCGAGGCGCCACCCGATCACGACCTGGCTCGAACTGACTATCAGCGAAGGCCGCAATCGTCAGGTACGCCGCATGACCGCCCATGTCGGTCACCCCACCCTGCGGCTGGTGCGCGTGGCCATCGGTCCCTGGCGCCTAGATGGCCTGCCCCCGGCGCTTGGCGCAAGGAAATCCTGCACGCCCCGCGCACCCCATCACGGCGCCCGACGCGCCACCAAGGAGATCGTCGATGAGTCGCTGGCAACCGCACGTCACCGTGGCCACGGTCGTGGAGCGCGCCGGACGCTTCCTGATGGTGGAGGAAGCACCGCGAGGCAGCCCGACCACGCTGTTCAACCAGCCGGCCGGCCATCTGGAGCCCGGCGAGAGAATAAAGGAAGCCGCTCTGCGCGAACTGCGCGAGGAGACCGCCTGGCAGGTGGGCATCACCCATTACCTCGGCATGTACGTCTACGCTTCTGCGGATGGGAAAACCTTTCATAGCCACGGCTTTCTGGGCATGGCGCTGGCGCATCAAGGCACGCCGCTCGACCCGGCCATCCTCGGCGTGCACTGGTTGACCCTCGACGAGATCGAAGCGCTGGACCGTGAGGGGCGGCTGCGCAGCCCGCTGGTGCTGCGTCGCCTACGCGACGCCCTGGCCGAGCGCTTCTTCCCCATGGAGGTGATCCACGAGCGGTAGCGGTGGCTCACCGCGCCGCCAGGCCGCCCCAAGAGCCCGGGCATCGCTAGGCCCGGCCCAACCGCCTGGCCTGGCCTAAGTGCGACGAGCCGCTCGATGGGATCGCACCAACAGGCTCGGCGCCTCGCGCCGAGATCGGGTATAATTCCGCCCCATTTGTAAACCACCGATTCCGAGAGCGCCCATGACCGCCACCTCAGGCAAGGTGATCGTCGGCATGTCCGGCGGCGTCGACTCCTCCGTTTCCGCCCTGCTGCTGCTGGAGCAGGGCTATCAGGTCGAAGGCCTGTTCATGAAGAACTGGGACGAGGACGACGGCACCGAGTACTGTACCGCCAAGGCCGACCTGGCGGACGCCCAGGCCGTGTGCGAGAAGCTGGGCATCAAGCTGCATACGGCCAACTTTGCCGCCGAGTACTGGGACAACGTGTTCGAGCACTTCCTGGCCGAGTACAAGGCCGGCCGCACGCCGAACCCGGACATCCTGTGCAACCGCGAGATCAAGTTCAAGGTGTTCCTCGAATACGCCGAGATGCTCGGCGCCGAGAAGATCGCCACCGGCCACTATGTTCGTGGCGGCGTGCGCCACGGCCGGCCACGGCTGCTCAAGGGCATCGACGCCAACAAGGATCAGAGCTATTTCCTGCACGCCGTGCCGGAAGCCGCCATCGCCCGCACGCTGTTCCCGGTAGGCGAACTGGAGAAGCCCGAGGTACGCGCCATCGCCGAGCGCCACGATCTCGCCACCGCACGCAAGAAGGACTCCACCGGCATCTGCTTCATTGGTGAGCGGCGTTTCCGCGACTTCCTGCAGCAGTACCTGCCGGCGCAGCCGGGCGTGATCGAGACGGCCGAGGGCGAAGCCATCGGCGAGCACATGGGGCTGATGTACTACACCCTGGGCCAGCGCCAGGGGCTCGGCATCGGCGGGCTGGCCAACCACCCCGAGGCGCCCTGGTACGTGGCGGGCAAGGATCTCGAGCGCAACGTGCTGGTCGCCGTGCAGGGCAAGCACCACCCGCTGCTGTACACCGATTCGCTGGCCACCGAGGCGATGGACTGGGTCGCCGGCGAGCCGCCTGCCGCCGAGGGCCGTTTCACCGCCAAGACCCGCTATCGCCAGAGCGACGTGCCTTGCCACATGCACACGCGGGAGGATGGCGGCGTCGAGGTACGCTTCGATGACCCTCAGCGCGCCGTCACCCCGGCCAGTCGCTGGTGCTCTATGACGGCGAGATCTGCCTGGGCGGCGGGGTGATTCGCGACATCTGGAATGCCACGGAGCGAGCCGCATGACCACCACCCCGATTCACCGTGCGCCGGACTCCCCGCGGCGCGCCAGGCGCTGGCCCTTGCCGGCGTGTTCCAGGCCGCCAGTCTGGTCGACGAGCTGGCCCGCACCGGCCAGGTCGAACCGCGCCCTGGGAAACTCTGATTCGTGCCACGCTGGACACCGACCCGGAAAGCTTCGAGGCGATCTACGGCGGCCACCCCAACAACCTGCGTCGCGGCCTGGAAGTGCTCGAAGCCGTGGTGGGGCGCCGCCAGGCCAATCCGGTGGTGCTGCGCTATGGCTTCTCACTGCTGCTGCTGATGAGCAAGCTGCGCCAGGACGATGCCATGATGAGCACCCTCGGCCAGCATCTGAACCGCATCCAGGGCCAGGCAGAGCATTTCGGCGCCACCCACGAGAACGTCATCGCCAGCCTCGGTGAGGCCTACCAGGAGACGCTCTCGACCCTGAAGACCCGCATCGTGGTACAAGGCGACCCCTCGATGCTGCAAAGCCGCATGATGCCCGAGCGGGTACGCGCCATCCTGCTCGCCGGCATCCGCTTCGCCCTGCTCTGGCATCAGCAGGGTGGCCGCCGCTGGAAGCTGGTGTTCCAGCGCGGCGCCCTCAAGAACGCCCTGGACCAGCTGAGCTGACCTTTTCCTACACGTACCCGGACACTGACCATGCACGCCGCTTCCCTGCCCCTTACCGCTCTTACCGCCCTCTCCCCCGTCGATGGCCGCTACGGCAGCAAGGCCGAGAGCCTGCGCGAGCACTTCAGCGAGTTCGGCCTGATCCGCGCCCGCGTGATCGTCGAGATCCGCTGGCTACAGCGCCTCGCCGAGCAGGGCGGCATCGTCGAGGTGCCGCCGCTCTCGGCCGAGGCCACGGCCTTCCTCGAGGCGATGATCCGCGACTTCTCGCTGGCCGACGCCGAGCGCATCAAGGAGATCGAGCGCACCACCAACCACGACGTCAAGGCGGTGGAGTACTTCATCAAGGAGAAGATCGTCGCGCAGCCGGAGCTGCACGCCATCACCGAGTTCGTGCACTTCGCCTGCACCAGCGAAGACATCAACAATCTCTCCTACGGCGTGATGCTCGCCGACGGCCTGAAGACCCTGCTGCCGGTGATGCACCGGGTCGCCGACGAGATCGCCAAGCTGGCCCACGAGCACGCCGCCCAGCCGATGCTCTCGCGCACCCACGGCCAGACGGCCAGCCCCACCACCCTGGGCAAGGAGATGGCCAACGTCGCCTATCGCCTGCGCCGCCAGCTCGCCCAGATCGAAAGCGTCGAGATCCTGGGCAAGATCAACGGCGCGGTAGGCAACTACAACGCTCATCTGGCCACCTATCCGGACGTCGACTGGGAGGCCAACGCGCGCACATTCGTCGAGGGCCTGGGGCTGACCTTCAACCCCTACACCACCCAGATCGAGCCCCACGACTACATTGCCGAGCTGTTCGACGCCGTGTGCCGCTTCAACACCGTACTGATCGACTTCGACCGCGACGTGTGGGGCTACATCTCGCTGGGCTACTTCAAGCAGAAGACGGTCGAGGGCGAGATCGGCTCCTCAACCATGCCGCACAAGGTCAACCCCATCGACTTCGAGAACTCCGAGGGCAATCTGGGCCTGGCCAACGCGGTGCTCGGCCACCTGGCGCAGAAGCTGCCGATCTCGCGCTGGCAGCGCGACCTCACCGACTCCACCGTGCTGCGCAACGCTCGGCGTCGGCCTGGCCTACGGCCTGATCGCCTACGAGGCGGCGCTCAAGGGCATCGGCAAGCTCGAGGCCAACCCGGCGCGCCTGGCCGAGGACCTCGACGCCAGCTGGGAGGTGCTCGCCGAGCCGATCCAGACGGTGATGCGCCGCTACGGCATCGAGAAGCCCTATGAGAAACTCAAGGAGCTGACCCGCGGCAAGCGCATCGATCAGGCCGGCTTTGCCGCCTTCATCGATACGCTGGCACTGCCGGCCGAGGTCAAGACCGAGCTCAAGGCGCTGACGCCGGCCAGCTACATCGGCAACGCCGAGGCCCAGGCCCGCCGGCTGTGAGCCGGCCGGCAACGCACCAGGAGGCGCCATGGTCAAGCTGACCAAAATCTACACCCGCACCGGCGACAAGGGCGACACCGGGCTCGGCGACGGCAGCCGCGTGGCCAAGCACGACCTGCGCGTCGAGGCCTTCGGCACGGTGGACGAGGCCAACGCCACCCTCGGCCTGGCCCAGCTTCACGCCGAGGGCGAGCTCGCCGAGGTGCTGACCCGAGCACAGAACGACCTGTTCGACGTCGGCGCCGACCTGTGCACGCCGGAGCAGGAGAACCCGCCGTACCCGCCGCTGCGGGTCACGGCTGGCCAGGTCGAGTATCTGGAAGCGCGCATCGATGCTTACAACGCCGAGCTCGCCACCCTGCGCTCGTTCATCCTGCCGGGCGGCACCGCGCTTGCCGCCCACCTGCACCTGGCCCGCACCGTGACGCGCCGCGCCGAGCGCACGGTCACGGCGCTGATGACGCAGCAGACGGTCAATCCCGAGGTGCTGCGCTACCTCAACCGCCTCTCCGACCTGCTGTTCGTCCTGGCGCGGCGGGCCAACGGCAATGGCGAAGGCGATGTGCTTGGGTGCCCGGCGCCAACCGATGAATACCGACAAGGCCACAGCGGCCTCGCCCTGCATCGGCGTGTGCCGCCTCGACCCAGCCTCGCAGCACTGCCTCGGCTGCCTGCGCACACTGGACGAGATCGCCGCCTGGTCGTCGCTCGACGACGCCAGGCGTCGCACCATCTTGCGCCAGCTGCCGAGCCGCAGGGCGCACTGACTGGCGCCAGCCACTGCACGATACGCTACCATTAGCGCTTGCTTCCGTAGGCGGCACTTGCCGCCTGCGGCCTTCGTGCCCTTAGCCGGATAGCGAGTCCCTATGCCGACCGACAGCCCCCTCACCCTGCTGGGCGGCCTCACCGCCGCCGAGTTCCTGCACGATTACTGGCAGCGCAAGCCGCTGCTGATCCGCGGCGCCTTTCCCGATTTCGAAAGTCCGCTCGATCCCGACGAGCTGGCCGGGCTTGCCTGCGAAGAGGGCGTCGAGGCCCGGCTGGTGGAGGAGGATGGCCCAGACGGCCCCTGGCAGGTCAGCCACGGCCCCTTCGACGAGGCCGTGTTCGGCGAGCTGCCCGAGCGCGACTGGACCCTGCTGGTGCAGGCGGTAGACCACTACGTGCCTGAGGTGGCCGAGCTGCTCGCGAATTTCGACTTCCTGCCACGCTGGCGACTCGATGACATCATGATCAGCTACGCCCCGCCGGGGGCAGCGTCGGCCCCCACGTCGATCAGTACGACGTCTTCCTGATCCAGGGCCTGGGCAAGCGTCGCTGGCAGCTCGGCGGTAAGGTGGCAGACGACGCCCCGATCCTCGGCGGCATCGACCTGCGTATTCTCGAGCGCTTCGAGGTCGAGCCCGGCGACGACTGGGTGCTGGAACCCGGCGACATGCTCTACCTGCCGCCGGGCTGGGCCCACCATGGCGTCAGCCAGTCCGACGACTGCATGACCTACTCGGTGGGCTTTCGCGCCCCGTCGGCGGATGAAGCTATCACCTCGTTCGCCGACTACCTCGGCGAGCAGCTGCCCGCGTCGCTGCGCTACGGCGATGCCGGCATGGCACCGCCCGCCGACCCCGCGGAACTCGATGACGCCTCGCTCGAGCGCATGCGCCGCCTGATCCTGGCCACCCTCGACGACCCGGCTCAGTTGGCCCAGTGGTTCGGCCGGGTGATGACTCAGCCCAAGTATCCCGACCAGTTGGTGCCAAGCGAACGCCCGACCGACGTCGATGCGCTTGTCGCGATACTACAGGATGGCGAGGAGTTGCTGCGCAGCCCCGGATCGCGCTTCGCCTGGCGCGCCGGCGAGGGCGAGCGCGCCACCCTGTTCGTCGATGGCGACGGCATCGAATGCGCGCTGCCGCTGGCCCGTGCCCTGGCCGCCGACACTCCGCTAGACGCCGATCTGCTGTTGCTCGAAGGCGCTGCCGAACTGCTTGCCAGGCTGCTCGATGCCGGCAGCCTCGGCTGGTATGACGAAGAGGAGTAAGCGAGTGCCAGAGCCAGTCATCATTCAGGAGGGCAGCTGGGCGGAGCTTGGCAAGCTGGCCGGCGAGATCCGCCGCGTGGTGTTCATTGACGAGCAGCGAGTACCGCTCGCCGAGGAGTGGGACGGGCGCGACGACACCTGCCGCCATTTCGTCGCCCTGCGCGGCGAGGCGGCGCTGGGCACGGCCCGGCTGCTGCCCGACGGCCATATCGGCCGGGTCGCCGTGCTGCGCGACGCGCGCGGGCTGGGCATCGGCGCGGCGCTGATGGAAGCCGCCATCGACTCCGCGCGACGCCTGGGCCACGCCCAGGTGGAACTCGCGGCTCAGACCCACGCCCTCGCCTTCTATGAAAATCTGGGCTTCGTCGCCTTCGGCGAAATTTCATGGACGCCGGCATTCCGCACCGCAACATGCGCCTTTTGCTCAACGGTAGCTAGGCGTCTCCCCGAACTTCAAACGAAAAACCACTACAGCAAGAGGGCGCCCCAACGCCCTCTTGTAGTCATACTACAACCCTGCCTTCCCCAAAGTGCCCATTGTGAAGCCCGCGCCACATGCGCCATAGTGCATGCCAGGGCGAGGGACGAAACGACTGTTCGATCACATCCCTGTAGTCGAATTCATACAGACGTTTCAAATTCGCCAAGGTACGACCAAGGCAGCACAGACAAGCCGCTTCCGAAGGCCGAACCTGATCTCATTTCGCGGGTGCAGCATTATGCATGCCCTGCTCGACCGCACCAGACCCGAGGAGGATGGTTCCATGTCCTACAAAGACGACATCAAGGCACTGGCTCAACTGCGTGAAGCCCAGCAAGGCAAGTGGGCTAGCATCAGCCCCGAGAGCGCTGCCCGCATGCGCGCCCAGAACCGCTTCAAGACCGGCCTGGACATTGCCAAGTACACCGCCAAGATCATGCGCGAGGACATGGCCGCCTATGACGCCGACAGCGCTCAGTACACTCAGTCGCTGGGCTGCTGGCACGGCTTCATCGGCCAGCAGAAGCTGATCTCCATCAAGAAGCACTTCGGCACCACCAAGCGCCGCTACCTCTACCTCTCCGGCTGGATGGTGGCCGCGCTGCGCTCGAATTCGGCCCGCTGCCCGACCAGTCCATGCACGAGAAGACCACCGTCGCAGGCCTGATCGAAGAGCTCTACACCTTCCTGCGCCAGGCCGACGCCTGGGAACTCAACCACCTGTTCCGTGACCTGGAAGAGGCCCAGAAGGCCGGCGACACGGCGAAGGCCGAGGAGCTGATCGCCAAGATCGACAACCACGAGACCCACGTAGTGTCGATCATCGCCGACATCGACGCCGGTTTCGGCAACGCCGAGGCGACCTACCTGCTGGCCAAGAAGATGATCGAAGCGGGTGCCTGCTGCATCCAGATCGAGAACCAGGTCTCCGACGAGAAACAGTGCGGTCACCAGGACGGCAAAGTCACCGTGCCCCACGAGGACTTCCTGGCCAAGATCAACGCCGTGCGTTACGCCTTCCTCGAGCTGGGCGTTGATGATGGCGTCATCGTCGCCCGCACCGACTCCTGGGCGCCGGCCTGACCCAGAAGATCGCCGTGACCAAGGAGCCGGGCGACCTGGGCGACCAGTACAACAGCTTCCTCGACGGCGACGAGATCACCAGCGCCTCCGACATCGACAACGGCGACGTGGTGATCAAGCAGAACGGCAAGCTGGTCAAGGTCAAGCGCCTGGCCTCCGGCCTCTACCAGTTCAAGCCGGGTACCGGCGAGGACCGCGTGGTGCTGGACTGCATCACCAGCCTGCAGAACGGCGCCGACCTGCTGTGGATCGAGACCGAGAAGCCCCACGTCGGCCAGATCGCCAGCATGGTCAACCGTATCCGCGAAGTGGTGCCGGACGCCAAGCTGGTCTACAACAACTCCCCGTCCTTCAACTGGACGCTGAACTTCCGCCAGCAGGTGTTCGACGCCTGGGAGAAGGAAGGCAAGGACGTCTCCGCCTACGAGCGCAGCAAGCTGATGAGCGCCGAGTACGACAACACCGACCTGGGCAAGCTGGCCGACGAGTGGACTCGCAACTTCCAGCGCGACGCCGCGCGCGAGGCGAGGCATCTTCCACCACCTGATCACGCTGCCGACCTACCACACCGCCGCGCTGTCCACCGACAACCTGGCCAAGGGCTACTTCGGCGACGAAGGCATGCTGGCCTACGTGGCGGGCGTTCAGCGCCGCGAGATTCGCGAAGGTATCGCCACCGTGAAGCACCAGGACATGGCCGGCTCCAACATCGGCGACGACCACAAGGAGTTCTTCCACGGCGAAGCGGCCCTGAAGGCCGGTGGCAAGGACAACACCATGAACCAGTTCGGCTGACATGGCGTGACGTAAACGACTGGAACCCTTGGGGAGGCCTTGTGCCTCCCTTTTTCGTGCTTCCCTTGCCCAGCGCCTTGGCGGGTGCAGCCGGAACAGACCTTGCGTCTGTCGCTGGTGAGTCAGCCTTGAGCCTGGCTTATTTCGCTGCCCCGGGCACTCCCCGGCGCCGTACTGGTCAAATGGGCCATGACGAGTTAGGCTAGTTAGCAAACAGTGTTTCGTATAATCACGGCAACGACGATGCTCCTACGAGATCGGAATCGACCTTGCCCTCAGGAGGTGTCCATGAAGCGTCTTCTTCCCGTGCTGGCCCTTGGCGCGCTTACCCTGGCCGGCTGTGCCAACACCTCGACCATGGGCGGCGACGTCTATCGCGGTAGCCAGGCCCAGACGGCCCAGACCGTCACCTTCGGCACCATCACTGCCCTGCGTCAGGTGCAGCTCCAAGCTGACAGCCGCATGGGCGGTATCGTCGGCACCGGCGGCGGCGCCGTGGTCGGCGGCATGCTCGGCAGGCAGGTAGGTGGCGGCACTGGCCGTCAGCTGGCAACCGCGGCGGGTGTGATCGGCGGTGCCGTGGCCGGCAGCGCCATCGAGGAGTCCACCAACCGCGTGCGCGCCTGGGAAATGGAGATCCGCCGCGACGACGGCCAGAACGTGGTGATCGTGCAGAAAGCCGACCGCCCCTTCCAGGTCGGCCAGCGCGTTCGCATCATTGGCAGCGGCGCCGATGTGAGCGTAGCGCCCTACTGAAGCCCACTCTCTCGCAGCAAGCGTAGGCCCCAGTAATAAGAAGGCCCGTGGCGATGCCACGGGCGCTTCTTTCATAGCGCAGCTTTATGCAGCAACTCTGCGAGCCACGGGTCGGGTGTCGCCCCGACCCGGCCACCATGTGTTAGTGAAAGGTGGCCTTGTTCATGCCCCAGCTCACCGCCTTGCGCACGATCAGGGCCAGCAGTGCAACCAGGATCAGAGTCAGCAGCATATCGACAGGACGTACCAACGCGGTGGCACCCAGCACGGCCAGCGCCAGGCTCCAGACCCAGCGGTTGTCGTCGTTGCTCTTGATCACACGCGGAACGACCTTGCTCACTCCGGCGCTGACGGTGGTTTCCCACTGCTTGATGCAGAAGTACAGGATGAGGGCAAAGGCGATCAGCCAGAGCACGATCTCGGTCATGGGTAGGCTCCATGGTAGGTTTCAGGGACAGGGCAAAAGAATCCCGCTAGGGTAGCCTCGCGGCACGGGCCGCGCAACTAGGCCAATAGGCGTGAATGAGGCTCAGGCCGTTGGCGAGCAACCTGAAAATGTCTCTCCTCCCCTGACAGCCTTGGAATGGCGCGTTACCATATTGGCTACATGCACCCAAAGAAAGGCTACTCATGCAGATTGCGCAGAATTCCGTCGTCGCATTCCACTACACCCTGACCAACGATGCGGGCGAAGTGCTCGACAGCTCCGAGGGCCGTCAGCCGCTGACCTACCTGCACGGTGCCGGTAACATCATTCCCGGGCTCGAGCGCCAGCTTGAGGGTCGTGCCGCCGGCGATAAGCTGAACGTCTCCGTGTCGCCGGAAGAAGGCTACGGCGAGGTGCAGCCGCAGCTCGTGCAGGAAGTGCCGCGCGATGCCTTCCAGGGCGTGGAGGCCGTGGAGCCGGGCATGCAGTTCCAGGCCCAGACCCAAGGTGGTCCGATGATGGTCACCGTCACCAAAGTCGAAGGCGATACCGTCACCGTCGACGGCAACCACCCGCTGGCCGGACAGAAGCTCAACTTCGATGTCGAGATCGCCAACGTGCGTGAAGCCAGCCAGGAAGAAATCGAGCACGGCCACGTCCACGGTGAAGGCGGCGTCGAACACTGAGTCGACGCACGTTTCCACGCGAGACGACCAGGGGCAGCCAGATGGCTGCCCCTCTGTTTTTCAGCGCCCCGCCTTACAACGGCCAGCATCGGGCTAGCCACGGCGAGGAGCGACCCGCCTAGCGTACCAGGGCTACCCGGGCACGGCTGCGCTCGCCCTGCCACAACCACAGCGCGATGGCGAGGGTGACGCCGAGCAGTAGCCACGAACCGACGGCAACCCCGAACCAGCCGGCCCGCTGCCAGAACGGCTCGAGCCACAGGCTACCCAGGCTGGCACCCAGGTAGTAGAACACCAGGTAGAGGGCCGAGGCACTGCCGCGTGCCGTCTGCGCCTGGCGGCTGACCCAGCTCGAGGCCATCGAGTGAGCGAGAAAGAACCCCACCGCATTGATCGTCAGCCCGGCGATGATCCAGGCCAGCGAGGGCGACAGAGTGATGTAGGTACCCGCCATCAGGATGGCGATGCCCAGCGTCATGCAGGCCGGCTGGCTGAGATGCCGGGTCAGCCGGCCAGAGAGCGCCGAACTCAGCGTGCCGCCGAGGTAGGTGAGGAAGATCATCCCCAGCCAGCGGGCGCTGAGGCCAAACGGCTCATCGGCCAGGCGAAAGGTGATGTAGCTGTACTGGTTGATGAAAATGAGGAAGTTGATGCCGCCGAGCAGGTAGGCGGCCAGCAGCAGCGGGTGGCGTAGGTGCCCGCCCAGGTCGGCCAGGGCGGCACGCAGCTCGAAGCGCCGCGGGCTGAACTGGCGAGGCGGCGGCAGCAGCTTCCAGAACAGCGCCACACCAACCAGCGTGACCAGCCCGACGGTGAGGAAGCCGGCGCCGGCCCCCCAGCTCACCGACGCCGCCACCGATCAGGCGACCGCCGATTCCCCCAGCGTATTGGCGCCGATATAGAGCCCCACCGCCGCCATCAGCGCCGGGCGATCGAACTCGTCGCCCATCCAGGCGATGGCCACCGCCGGCAGCCCACCGAGCACGAAGCCCTGTACCAGGCGCAGGGCCAGCAGCGTCTCGAAGTTGGGCGCCAAGGCTAGCCCCAGCGAGCACAGTCCGGTCAGCAGCAGAGTGATGCGCATAATTCCGCCGCGCCCGATGGCATCCGACAGCGGGCCGAAGACCAGCAGCGATGCCGCCAGGGCCAGGGTAGCGACCGACATGATCAGGCTGACCGCCAGGGTCGAGACCCCGTACAGCTGGCGCAGGTCGGGCAGCAGCGGCTGCGGCGCATAGAGATTGAAGAAGACCAGAATGGAACCCAGGCAGAGAGCCAGGGTAGCGCGCCACCAGGCGCGCGAGTGTGCAGCGATCATGCGAAGAACCTGAGCGATTACCGGTGTCACATGATCAGTGATGCCACATAATAAGCCAAACAGAAGAAAACGATGACAAACATCTCTTTTTCTTATTGCGGAGCGATATGAGCCTGCCCTTCGACCTGCGTGCCCTGCGCGTCTTCGTCACCGTAGCCGAACATGCCGGCTTCAGCGCCGCGGCCCGCGAGCTGCACGTGGCCCAGTCGGCCGTCAGCCAGACCATCGCCAACCTCGAGCGCCAGCTGGAGCTGCGGCTCTTCCACCGCCACGAGCGGCGCATCGCCCTGACCCCGGAGGGCGAGGCGCTCTATGCCCATGCCCGCGAACTGCTCGAGCGCGCCGAGGCGACCCACCTGGCCATGCGGGAACTGCACGGACTGGTCAAGGGCGAGGTCCGCATCGGCATTCCGTCGATGCTCGGCTCGTACTATTTCCCGCCGCTGCTGATGGGGTTCAAGGCACGCCATCCCGGCATTCGCCTGACCGTGGTGGAAGCGGGCGCACGCCGACTGCAGAGCATGATTGCCGCGGGGGAGCTGGATCTGGGGGTGGTAATCGACGACGAGCAGAGCCGTCAGATGGAGCGGCGACGGCTGGTGCGGGAAGAGATGGTGGTTTGCGTGCCCCGCGACCATCCGTTTGCTCAGCGGCGCAGCGTGAGCGCCGCCGAATTCTTTCAGGAGCCGCTGGTGCTGTTTCAGGATGGCTACTTCCATCGCGAATTTGTCGACGCCCTGTCGCGTCAAACCGGGCTTGTCGCCAATATTGCCTTCCAGTCGAACTTGATCCCGCTGACCAAGGCGATCGTGCGCCAGGGTTTCGGCATCACCACCTTCCTGCGCCGGGTGGTTGACGAGCCTGGCCTTGCCGCGGTCTCGTTCGACCGCCCGGCCTGGCTCGACCTATCGCTGGCCTGGGCCAAGGGGAGTACCTGTCTCGCGCCGAGAGCGCCTTCGTGGCGTTCGTGACCGAACACCATGAGACGCTCTAGCGGAAGCCTGGACTCAGCCTTCGCCGAGGTCGGCGACGCGCTGCGCCAGGGTCGTCGGCTCCAGCGTTCGGCGCGCCTGCCAGAAGTGACGCTTCCAGTAGGTATTGTCGAGCTCCGATAGGATCACGCCCTGCGAGGTGGAAGCGTGCAGGAAGAAACCCTCGCCGACATAGATTCCGACATGATCATAGGCGCCTGGCGGGCGGAAGAAGACCAGATCACCGACCTGCAGCTCATCGAGCCCGACCTGGGTGCCCTTCTGAACCTGTTCCCCGGTGGAGCGAGGCAGGTCGAGGCGGAAAGTTTCGCTGAAGACGTTGCGCACCAGCGCCGAGCAATCGATACCTCGCTCGGTGGTGCCGCCCAGCCGGTAGGGGGTGCCCGCCCAGCGGCGATGCTGTGCCAGCAGCGCCTCGCGGACCACGGCCTGGTTGGGGCCGTGAAGGCTGTCGGCGCGCAACAGCGGGTTGTCCACCGGGGACATCATGGGGTTCCAGGAAGCTGGCATGCCGGGCAGCTGAAGGGCGAAGTAATCTTCCACGCCCTGGGACTGCTTCGCCGAACCGGCACATCCGGTCAATAACCCCAGAGAGATGCAAAGCAACACGATACGCGTCGATCCCGTTGCGACCATCCTGCGAATTCCTTATTCCCTGAGCCGCACGCGTCCCGATGAGCCAAGGCTGGCTCAGCGCTGACCAACTGCTGCTTAACTTCAGGACATTCGCTGTGGTAGTGGTGCCTGGCAACCTGCCCGTACCACTGCCAAAGCGGCCTTTGGCGGCTCGCGATATTTTTTTAAAGGCCCCTAGAGCGCGGGGCCGTTCCCATAAACGTGATGACTATAACCACACTTTTTCACTAGAGCGAGCCCTAATGTAGCGTGCGTGTATCCCCCGGCAAGGTATCGATGTGCTGGGGCGCCCAGTGAGACGGTCTGGCGCCCGGGAAATCCAGGCTTGCCCAGGCCCCGGCCAGCGGCGGCGCTCCCGACAGCCACGCCACCAGCGCCTGGCGGAAACCCTCCAGGAAGCTTTCCCGTTCGGGGGTGTCGCCCATGAAGAACGAGAAGCCGGCATGCAGGCCGCTGGCGTAGGCACGCCAACCACCATAGTGTGCGGCAGCCAGGGCATGGGATCGCTCCAGCACACTGGCAAAAGCGGACTCGTCCAGCCATCCCAGCTGGCGCCCGGCAATTGCCAGGTCCACCGCTTGGGCGATGTCCCAGGCGGTCATGTCCAGCTCGTTGCAGCCGTCGGTGTTGTCTCGCACTCGCTGCAGTCGCAGCAGGTGGTTGCGGTCCTCCTCGCTGAGGTCGCCGGAGTCGAGCATGGCGATCTCGGAGGCAAGGCGCTGGGCGTTCAGGGTATAGGGGGCATAGTTGATCTGGTAATCCTGCCGATCCCCCGCTTCAAGCAGGAAATCGAGAAACTCGATGAGCTCGGCCTGTCCATGCAAGCCGTAGTGACTGTCGATCCACTCATGGATCGACGCCGCCTCGCGCTCGCTCTCGCGGTGAGGTTCGCTCCAGGCCGCACTGTTCAGCGGTCCGACCAACGCCATGGCGGTGAAGCGCGACAGCGTGGGACGCGGGCCCGGCTCCTGCCACTGAGTGCTGCGCCAGTCGAGCCAATGGAAGGGACTGCCCGGGTCGTCGAGGTGCCAGCGGATCTCGTTGACCAGCGGCGGGTGCTCTCCCTCGGGCAGCAGTGCCTCCCACTGGGCCCAGGCTTCGAGCAGGCGGCGCGCATCGGGATAGAAGCGACTCAGAGTACCCCGCAGCGATTCGGCCAGCGCTTCCAGCGCTGTCGGATCGAAGGCCTCGCTGTCCATCGCCATCTGCAGGTAAAAGGCGTACTTCTCGGCCATGTGGATGGTGGCCGCATGGCGGCTGCCCTGCTTCAGCGCAGCTAGGCTGCCCAGATCGGCAAGCGCCGGCCTACCGAATGGCGTGTCGCTGGGCGGCAAGGCGCTATGGGCGGCGTCTGCGGCCAGCTGGTTCAGGTGATGCGCCTGGGCCGGTAGCCAATAGCGGGCCAGGGCTTCGATGCCTTCATCCGGGTAGAGGCCAAGCGTTTCCTGCAGATACTGCAGCGCGTCATCGCGGCGCGCCTGGGGCAGCGGTTGCAGCAGGCCCTGGCGCATGGCGAGCTCCGGTTCGCGCACCGAGGCGAGCGCCAGCACCCAGTGCCGGGCGGAGCGCCGCCACTCGGCCACCGCCTGACGCGACGCTTGCTTCTCCTGCTCATCGAGCAGCTCCTGCAGCGGCACTCGCCAGGGGCTGACCGGGGAGCCCAGCAGCAGCTCCCAGTCGCGAGCCATGTCCGCCAGGCAGTTGCTGCCTTCGAACAGGCTACGGCCACGCTGGTAGGAGCGTGCCAACGCCGACCAGTCGCTGTAGCGCCGCTGCAGCAGGTCGGCCGCATGCACGGCGAAGTCATGGCCCTCATCGAGCGTGAGCCAGCCCGCGCAGATCCCGAGCCACGCCAGGTCGACCATTCTCAGCCAGTCCCAGGCGGCCCACTCCAGCGGTTCGCCCTTGTCGATGAAGTCGAGCATGACCTGGCCATAGTCCTGCTCGGCTTCACCCAGGCTCTCGCGCCACTGGCCACGGGCATCGCCCTGCGCCTGCAGCAGGCGGGTCGCGTCGAGATCCCAGCCGTGGCGCTGCCCCTGGCCCGCCATCCACAGCAGGTTCTGGATCAGTGCGGTGCGATCCTCGAGCTGCCAGTCATGGCTGAGCCAACGCCGCGCCTCCTCGCCCTCAGGGCCGTCGGGACGCGCCGCCGGCAACCCTGGCAGCGGAGCGAAGGCGGCGCGCAGCCGCCAAACGCCCTCACCCGGCCCATCGGGCCACAGCGACAGCGGCTTGCGCCGGTGGTGCGTTACCCACTCGGCGATCAGTTCCCAGGTGATGCCCTCGCCCTGATGCTCCAAGGCGGCCAGGGCTTCGCAGGCCTCCCAGAAGACATCGTCGCCCCGCACCCAGCCTTCGGCACTCTTGGCATGCAGCAGCGCCTCGTGCCAGGCATCCAGGCTGGCGAAGTGGCCAGTGATCTCGTCGGCCAGCCGCAGTGCCCAGTGGCGGGCACGCGTCTCGGTCAGCCAGCCGGCAGCCCCCGCCAGCGCCACCAGCTCGAGCCCCGCCAGCAGACGGGCGGGGTCGGGGCTTCCCGTGCGCAGTGCCTCGATCAGGCGCCAGCCGAGCTCACCGCTTTCCATGACGCCGAGCTCGGCTAGCCTGGCCGTTGCGGCATCGGTCTCGATCATGATGGGTTCAGGCTCGAAAGCCCATTCGCACAGCACCAGCTGCTGGGCCCACCAGGCGTAAAGGGGTCGACCAAGTCTCACCTCGGAGTCTGCCTCAAGGGAACGGCACGGTTCACCGCGCCAGAACGAATCGGCGCCTAGTGTAGCGGAAAGCGCCCCTTTCGCCGATGGGCAACAGGTAGACATCGGTGCCCTTGACCCGGCGCTACTCAGCCCGGGCAGGATCCTTGCCAAAGCAAAAAAGGTGTTCTGCCGAGCAATGCGCATCTTGGCGCCTCGTTTTAAATAATGCACACTCTATAGACAAGATAATCAACACACATGGAGCCCCCATGTCTCTCCCTGCGGAAATCCTGATCGACAAGGCCTTGATTGGCGGTGAGTGGCGCGATGCCGAGCTGCGCTTCGCCGTCACCAACCCCGCCACCGGCGAGGTGCTGGCCCAAGTGCCCGACCTCACCGCCGCCGACGCCCGCGATGCCGTGGCCGCCGCTGAAGCCGCCTGGCCGGCCTGGCGGCGGCAGACCGCCAAGCAGCGCGCTACCCTGCTGCGCGCCTGGTTCGACGCCATCATGGCGCACCAGGAAGCGCTGGCCCGCCTGATGACCCTGGAGCAGGGCAAGCCGCTGGCCGAGTCCCGCGGCGAGGTGGCTTACGGCGCCTCCTTCGTGGAGTTCTATGCCGAGGAAGCCAAGCGCATGGCTGGTGAGACCCTGCCGAGCCACGGCGCCGACAAGCGCATTCTGGTATTTCGCGAGCCGATCGGCGTGGTGGCGGCAATCACCCCGTGGAATTTCCCGCTAGCGATGATCACACGCAAGTGCGCCCCGGCGCTGGCCGCCGGCTGCCCGGTGGTGATCAAACCGGCCGAGGCCACACCGCTCACCGCCTTGGCGCTGGCCAAGCTGGCGCAGGACGTCGGCTTCCCCGCCGGGGTGCTCAACGTGGTTACCGCAAGCCGCCCCGCCGAGATCGGCGAGGTCCTGACCACCGACCCGCGGGTACGCAAGATCTCCTTCACCGGCTCCACCCCGGTAGGCAAACGGCTGCTCGCCCAGTGCGCTAGCACGGTCAAGAAGGCCTCCATGGAACTCGGTGGCAACGCCCCTTCATCGTCTTCGACGATGCCGACCTGGATGCCGCGGTGGAGGGCGCCGTGGCGTCAAAGTACCGCAACTCCGGCCAGACCTGCGTGTGCACCAACCGCCTGCTGGTTCAGTCCGGCGTGTATGACGCCTTCGTCGACAAGCTGGCCGCCCGGGTCGCCCAGCTGCAGGTTGGCAACGGCCTGGAGGAAGGCGTGGTGCAGGGCCCCTTGATCAACCAGGCGGCGGTGGACAAGGTGCAGTCCCACATCGCCGATGCCCTGGCCAAGGGCGGCCGGCTGGTGTGCGGCGGCGAGCCCCATGCCCTCGGCGGCACCTTCTTCCAGCCCACGGTCATTGCGGACGTCACCGACGCGATGCGCGTGGCCCGTGAAGAGACCTTCGGCCCGCTGGCCCCGGTGTTCCGCTTCGACAGCGATGAGCAGGCGATCGCCATGGCCAACGCCACCGAATTCGGCCTGGCGGCCTATTTCTATGCGCGTGACTATCGGCGCATCTGGCACGTCATGGAAGGCCTGGAATACGGCATGGTGGCGGTCAACGAAGGCATCCTGTCCACCGAGCTGGCCCCGTTCGGCGGCGTGAAGGAGTCGGGCCTCGGCCGCGAAGGCTCGCATCACGGCCTGGACGAATTCACTGAACTAAAATACGTCTGTGTCGGCGGCCTCTGATCGCCTTCACCGTCTTTCCATGGAGGTACGCTAGATGAACAACGCACAGCTCAACGAACTCAAACAGCGCTACGTGGCCAACGGCTGCGCCAGCCCCGCTACCCAGTTCGCCGAGCGCGGCGAGAACGCCGAGATCTGGGACGCCGACGGCAATCGCCTGATCGATTTCGCCGGCGGCATCGGGGTGCTCAACATCGGGCATCGCCACCCTCGCGTGGTCGAGGCGGTCAAGGCGCAGCTCGACAAGCTGATGCACACCTGCGCCGTGGTCATGCCCTACGCACCCTATGTGCAGCTGGCCGAGAAGCTGGCCACCCTCACTCCCGTCAACGGCGATGCCGCCAAGGTCATGCTGGTCAATTCTGGTGCCGAAGCCCTGGAGAACGCCGTCAAGATCGCGCGGGCCGCCACCGGCCGCAGCGGCGTGATCTGCTTCGACGGCGGCTACCACGGCCGCACCTTCATGACCCTGGCCATGACCGGCAAGGTTGTGCCCTATAAGAACGACTTCGGCCCCATGCCGGGGAAGTGTTCCGCGCGCCTTTCCCGGTGCCCTACCACGGCATCACCGAAGAGCAGGCGCTGCGCGGCCTGAAGATGCTGTTCAAGACCGACATCCCCGCCCACCGCACCGCCGCCATCGTGATCGAGCCGGTACTGGGCGAAGGCGGTTTCTATGTCGCCCCACCCAGCTTCCTCAAAGCGCTGCGGGCAATCTGCGATGAGCACGGCATCATGCTGATCATCGACGAAGTGCAGTCCGGCTTCGGCCGCACCGGCAAGCTGTTCGCCTGCGAGCACAGCGGGGTCAAGCCGGACCTGCTGACTACCGCCAAGAGCCTGGCGGACGGCATGCCGATCTCCGCCGTGGTCGGCCGCGCCGACGTGATGGACAGCTCCGGCCCCAACTCGCTGGGCGGCACCTACAGCGGTAACCCGCTCTCCTGCGCCGCAGCCCTGGCCGTGATCGAGGTGATGGAAGAGGAGAACATCCTGGCACGCAGCCACGCCCTGGGCGAGACGCTGGCCAAGCGTTTCAACGCCTGGCAGCAGGCCTACGAGTGCGTCGACAACGTGCGCCACCTGGGCGCCATGGCCGCCTTCGAACTGGTCACCGACAAGGGCAGCCGCACGCCCGACGCCGATCTGGCCGCGGCGCTGTGCAAGAAGGCCCGGGAAAAGGGACTGATCCTGCTCTCCTGCGGCATGTACGGCAACACCATCCGCTTCCTGATGCCGGTGACCATCGAGGACGAGGTGCTCGAAGAGGGGCTGGGCATCATCGAGGCTTCCCTCAAGGAACTGGTGGGCAGCCCGGCCACCGCCTGATCTCACCCGTGCACCTGACGACGCCCGCTGGCGGCTGCCGGCGGGCGTCGTCGTTCAGGCAGGGTAGACGTGCGACTCCCCCTCAGGCCGGCATGTCGTTGGCCTTGGCGTCGCGCGCCCACACCCGGTGCTGGGCCATGGCGTCACGCAGCTGCGTGAAGACAGCATCCAGCGAGCTGTCGGTCAGCACGCCCTCTTCGCCGGTGGGCACGCCCGCAGCGTCCAGCAATCCCTTGCCGTCGCCCACCGCGGCAATCGCCTTGAGGTGCTTGTAGGCCTCCTGCACGTAGTAGCGCCCCAGTCCCGAGCTTGCCAGGACATCCACGCTGGCGCTGCCACCGGGCACGATCACTGCATCCACCGCCACCGACGGCATGCCATTGAGCATGGCGTCAGGCGTCACGCTCTTGCCGTTGGCGGCCTTCAGCGGCGCCATGCTGGGCGCAATCACCTTGCCTTCGGCACCCTCGGCCTCGAGCTTCTGCTTGATCGCCTCGACCTGGCCGGCATCGACGCCGTCGGCGGCCAGGATCGCCACCTTACGGAACTGGATGTTCCCCGGCAGCCGTGCCATCAGGCTCAGGGTCGGCGATTCGAGCTGGGTGCTCTTGCCCAGCTGCTCCGCTGAGGCCGGCTTCTTGCTGGGTGTCTCGATGCCGTGGCTCTCGCCCACCCGGCGCGCCAGCTCCAGGTCGATATTGGGCAGGATCTCCTTGATCACGCGTTCGCGGATCCAGGGGCGCTGCACCTTGGAGAGCTCGAAGGTGTAGGCGGCAATGATGTGCTCCTTCTCCACGTCCGTCTGGCTGTTCCAGAACAGCGTGGCCTGCGAGTAGTGATCGCCGAACGAAGCGCTGCGGGCGCGAACCTTGTGTGCGTCGATGCGCTCGTAGTGCGACTCGAAGCCACCATGTTCCGGCCCTGCCGGGGTTTCGCTGGGCCAGCCGCCGTCGATGGAGTTGGGCTCGTAGGAGGCCTGGCCCTTGTCGATGGTCTGGCGATGCATCGAGTCACGCTGGTTGTTGTGGAACGGGCATACCGGCTGGTTGATCGGCAGCTCGTTGAAGTTGGGCCCGCCCAGGCGCAGCATCTGGGTATCCAGGTAGGAGAACAGCCGGCCCTGCAGCAGCGGGTCGTTGCTGAAGTCGATCCCCGGCACGATATGGGCAGGGTTGAACGCAACCTGCTCGGTCTCGGCGAAGTAATTGTCCGGGTTGCGGTTGAGCACCATCTTGCCGATGGGAACGACAGGCACCAGCTCCTCTGGGATCAGCTTGGTCGGGTCGAGCAGGTCGAAGTCGAAGGAGTGCTCATCCTCCTCCTCGACTACCTGAATGCCGAACTCGAACTCGAGAAAATCGCCGTTCTCAATATCCTCCCACATCATGCGCCGGTTGAAGTCGGGGTCGCGGCCCCACAGCTTCTGCGCCTCATCCCAGATCAGCGAGCAGGTGCCGGCCAGCGGCTTCCAGTGGAACTTGACGAAGCGCGCCTTGCCCTGCTTGTCGATCAGGCGGAAGGTGTGCACGCCGAAACCTTCCATGTTGCGGTAGTGGCGTGGGAAGGCGCGGTCGGACATGGTCCACAGCACCATATGGGTCGATTCCGGCATCAGCGAGACGAAGTCCCAGAAGGTGTCGTGGGCCGACTGGCCCTGGGGAATCTCGTTGTGCGGCTCGGGCTTCACCGCGTGGACGAAATCAGGAAACTTGATTGCATCCTGGATGAAGAATACCGGCATGTTGTTGGCCACCAGGTCCCAGTTGCCCTCATCGGTATAGAACTTGGTGGCGAAGCCGCGCACGTCGCGTACGGTGTCGTTGGAGCCGCGCGCGCCCTGCACGGTGGAGAAACGCACGAAAACCGGGGTCTTCTTGCCCGGGTCCTGGAACAGCCCCGCCTTGGAGTACTGGGCGGCATTGTCGTAGGGCTGGAAGTAGCCGTGGGCCGCCGCGCCGCGGGCGTGCACGATGCGTTCCGGAATGCGCTCGTTGTCGAAGTGGTTGAGCTTCTCACGGAAGATGAAGTCCTCGAGCAGCGTGGGCCCCCGCTCGCCCGCCTTCAGCGAATTGTGGTTATCGGCAATGCGCGCACCGTGGTTGGTACGCAGGTCGTGACCGGTGGCATCGCGTCGATACGTCTCGAGCTGCGCCGACTTGCTGTGTTCGTCGGTACTGAAATCCGTGTCGTTGGGCGGTCCACTGTTGGGCGTGGTGTGGGGATTGTTCGCCATGGGCAAGCTCCTTTTGTCCGGTCTGACTTCACCCTGCGCCGCGCTTCCTGCACGTCCGGCCATCGCGCTGCGTTCGGGCCTCGCCTGTCAAAGGTAGCTGGCAGGCTGGGCAGCGCCAATCGACTCCGCCTATCACGACGAAAGGCGCAGCCAATCCGGTTCAAGCTGCCCAGCAGGCCGCCGATAGGGGTATGGGGTACGTGATGTGCCTCGCTTCACCTACCAAGGAAATTGCAATGAAAAAATTACTGGCCACAGGAATCGCCGCGGCTCTCGTCACCCTGGGCACGGCCCAGGCCCAAGCCTTCGAAAACCGCGTCACGCTGGGTGCGGTTGCCGGCACCACCGGCGTGGGCGCGGATGTCGCATGGCGCTTCCATGAACGGCTGGGGGTCTCGGCGCGCTATACCGGCGGGCTGGACTGGGACGGCGACTTCGATAGCGACGACATCAACTATACAGGCGACGTGAGCCTTTCCGCGGGCAAGCTCGCGCTGGACTACTATCCTTTCGGCGGTCGTTTCTTCCTCACCGCCGGTGTGATGCTGCCGGACATGGAAGCCAACGTGGTGGGTCGCGCCAAGGACAATCAAACGATAAAGATCGGAGAGACCGACTACCAGACTAGTGAGATCGGTACGCTGAATGGCACCCTGACCATCGCCGACGGCGTGCAGCCCTATGCCGGGCTGGGCTGGCGCAGCTCGCACCGCAGCGGCTTCGGCTTCTTCTCCGAAGTGGGCGTAATGACCACTAATATCGATGTTTCATTGAGCACGTCCAGCGGACGCGAGCAGAGAGACACCGACTTGCGCCAGAATATCCGTAGTGAAGAGCAGCGCCTGAAAGACGAAGCCGACAAGCTGCCCTTCTACCCGGTGGCCGTGATCGGCATCAGCTACACCTTCTAACGCCTGCGGCCAGTCATAACGCAAGCGGCCCGAGCAAAGCCCGGGCCGCATCGTCTCAGGCGTGCGGGGCTATGTCTTGCGCACCTTCGAAATGATCCACAGCAATAGCACCGCCCCCACCGTTGCCGTAACCAGCGAACCGATCATGCCTTCGGCTCCCAGCCCCAGCAGGCGGAACAGGAAACCGCCGATTACCGCGCCTACGATGCCCACGCCGATGTTGGGCAGGATACCGAAGCCGCCACCCCGCATGATGTTACCGGCAATCCAGCCGGCCAGACCGCCAATGATCAGCCAGGCGATAAGTCCCATGTCCTCTCTCCTCTCCTTTTGATCGATTTCGGTTCCCGTGGTGAACCTTGAGGGTGCCGAAGCGCAGCTTCACTGCCAAGGGTAGCTCAGAATGACGAGCCCGGCTGCGTGAGGAACTCCTCTCCGCGGCGCTCGACTCCCGGCCAAGCACGGCATTGCGGTGCGGGTAGCGGCCGAAACGCAGCAGGATATCGCGGTGCAGATGTTCGAAACGCAGGCTGTCTTCCAGCCCCGGCTGGTCGAACAGACGCAGTGCTTCCTCGTGAACCTTGAGCGACTCGCTGTGCATGTAGGGCATGTAGAGGAAGCTTCTTTCCACCACCGGCAGCGCAAGGTCGAGCCCCTGCGCCACGGCTTCCTGCGCCAGCACCAGCGCCATGGGGTCCTGGTCGAAGGCCCGCGCGTCATCGCGATACAGGTTGCGCGAGAACTGGTCGAGCACCAGGATCTCGGCCAGCCGCCCCGGGGCGTATCACGCCACTCCCACAGCTCACCGGCGGCGCCCGCCTCGTGCAGCAGACCGAAGCGAGCGCGAATCGTATCGTCGAGCGCCGCGTCCTTGCGAAACCAATGGGCGGGTTCGAGCGTCTCGAACCAGAAGTGCAGCACCGCAGCGCGGTCGGGAAGCCGGTTGTCCATCGCATGTCCTCGTGGTGAGTGCTCCTGATATCATGGACTTGGCTATGCCTGTTTTCACGCTTGCCGCGTTCCTCCATCATCGGCCAAGGGAGACTCCATGACTCCGATGCTCGGCATGTTCACCTTCGTCTTCAACCTCGTCGGCCTGGTGATCTGCTTGGTCGGCCTGACCCTCGCCCAGCGCATGACGCGGCGCTGGCCCGGCTATGCGCTGGCGGTGGCAGGCTTCCTGATCGCCGCCCTGCCGCTGTGGATGCGACTGTTCACCGGCCAGTGATTCCGCCCCGGCGCTTTCCCGGCATGCCTTGCCAGACACGGCCATGAGCCTCACATTAGCCGTTGAACTGAACCGTAGAGAAGGGATGCCTCGCCCATGCATCAGTCGTTGACCCGAGAACTGAGCAACCTGATCGAGCGCGGTCGCGACCGCCAGCTGCGCCTGGCGGTAACCGGCCTGTCTCGCGCCGGCAAGACAGCCTTTCTCACCTCGCTGGTCAACCAACTGCGCCACGCCGGCCTGGAAGCGAGACTGGACCTGATGCCGGCCGCCCGCGAAGGCCGCCTGCTCGGCGCCCGACGGGTCAGCCAGCCCGACATCGGCGTACCGCGCTTTCCCTATGACCAGGCCATGGCGGCCCTGGACGCCACGGTGCCCCACTGGCCCGAGCCCACGCGTGGTATCAGCGAGCTGCGCCTGTCGATTCGCTATCGCCCGGCGCGCCGTTCGCTGCTCGGCGGCGAGGCCGCCGAGCTGAGCCTCGATCTGTTCGACTACCCAGGCGAGTGGCTGCTCGACCTGCCGCTGATGGACCACGACTACCCCGGCTGGAGCCGTGCCATGCTCACCGATACCGGCGAGCAGCGGCGCGCCCTGCTAGCAGAGTGGGAGCAGGCTGCCGCCGCGCTCGACCCCGCCGCGGAAGCCAACGAGGCGCAGCTGGCCGATATCGCCGCGCTCTATGCGCGCAGCCTGCAGGCCGCCCGCGAGGCCGGCTTCGCCAACCTGCAACCGGGGCGCTTCCTGCTGCCGGGCGATCTCGATGGCGCCCCGGTGCTGCAGTTCTTCCCTCTGCCGGCGCTGCTGCAACGCAACGAGGCCGAGCTTGCCAAGCTTCCGCCCGAGAGCAACTACGCCACCCTGTCGGCGCGCTTTCGCCACTACCAGCAGCACATCGTGCGGCCCTTCTACCGCGACCACTTTCGTCGCTTCGACCGCCAGATCGTGCTGGTCGACGTGCTCGGCGCCCTCAACGCCGGTCCCGAGCGCTTCGAGGATCTCTCGCGGGCGCTGGCCACGCTGATGCAAAGCTTCGACTACGGCAAGCGCAGCCTGCTGTCGCGGCTGTTTTCTCCGCGAATCGACCGCCTAGCGATCGCCGCCACTAAGGCCGACCACGTCACGCCGGAGCAGCACGCCAACCTCACCGCGCTGCTCGAGGCCCTGCTGGCCGAGCCGCTGCAGGACCTGCGCTACGCCGCCGTGCCGGTCAAAGCGCTGTCGCTAGCCTCGATTCGCGCCACCGAGGTGCACGAGGTGGTTCACCAGGGCCAGCGAACCCCGGCGCTGCGCGGCACGACCCTCGACGGCGAGTCGGTGCTGGTCTTTCCCGGCGAAGTACCGGCACGCCTGCCCGAGGCCGACTTCTGGCACCGCCAGGGGTTCGATTTCCGTGCCTTCCAGCCCGCCTCGCGCGAAGGCGGCGCCCTGCCCCACATTCGCCTCGACGCCGCCTTGGACTGGCTGATCGGAGACAAGCTGAAATGAGTGATCCACGCCGCAGCGACCCGCCCACCGGCGACCCCCGTCCGGCGCATCGCTTCACCCTGGACGAGCCGCAACCCGGCAGTGCGCCGCAGCCTGAGCCGCCCCGGCCGCGCCACGCCTTCGCCCCCGACCTGCCCAGCCGCGCCCTGCCCGCCACGCAGGAAACACCCGCCGAACTGGCGCTGGATGCCAGCCTGGCCCGGCCGCGCAAGCGTCGCTGGGGGTTGCTGGCAGTGCTTGGCGGTGGCCTGGTCCTGGGCACGCTGGAACTCGCCCTGAACCTGCCGGCGGCGATGCTGGGCGGTAACTGGCTGAGCGGTGCTTGGAGCCTGCTGGGCCTGGGGGCACTCGGCCTCAGCGCCATGGCGCTGGTACGCGAAGCCTGGCGCCTGCGCCGGCTGCGCCGTCACGACCGGCTGCGCACCCGGCTCAGCCGCCTGCCCGAGGCCGGCGCCGAAGAGGCGCACGCCCTGGCGCAGACACTCAAGCAGCAGCTACGCCTCGACGACGACCACCCTCACTGGCAGGCCTATCTCGCCGCCCGCCAGCCCCATCACCTTGGCGCCGATATCCACGCCCTGCTCGCGCACCACCTTTGGCCCCGCGCGACCGCGAGGTGCGACGCCTGATCTCACGCATGTCCGGCGAAACCGCGGTGATGGTCGCAGTCAGCCCTCTCACCCTGGTCGACATGGCGCTGGTGGCGTGGCGCAACCTGGCCATGCTCGACCGCATCAGCCGGCTCTACGGTCTCGAGCTCGGCTACGCCAGCCGCCTGCGCCTGCTGCGCAGCGTGCTCTACAACATGGCCTTTGCCGGCGCCACGGAGATGGCCAGCGAAGCGGGCATGGAGCTGATCTCGCTGAACCTGGCCGGACGCCTCTCGGCGCGCGCCGGCCAGGGCATGGGCGTGGGGCTGCTTAGCGCCCGGCTGGGGCTGAGGGCCCAGCGCCTGACCCGCCCTCTGGTCTTCACCGCCCAGGAGGCGCCGCGCATGGCCGACCTGCGCAGCGAACTGTGGCAGCAGCTGCGTCGGCTGGAAAAGCCGGAATAAGCCAGCGTCAGCCCAGGGTCTTGACCCGGGTCATGACAACCTCGGCGCAAACCGCTAGGCTCGAAGTGAGTATGCTCGGGCTCAAACCAGAAAAAGGAAACGTCATGTTCGACTCCATCCTCGTTCCCGTCGACGGCTCGGAAGGCGCGAAGAAAGCCTTGGCCGTCGCCTGCCAGCTCGCCAGCCAGACCGACACCACCCTGCACCTGCTGCGCATCCCCGAAGAGCTCTCCCACGAGACCACGCTGGTATGGGGCATCGGCGCCATCGCCATCGAGGCGTCCCGCCAGGAGCGCGAGGACATTGGCCGCCAGGTGGTCGAGAAAGCCGCCGCCGAGGCACGTGCCCAGGGCATCACCAAGGTCGAGACGGTCATTGGCCAGGGGGACCCGGCCCGCACCATTCTCAGCGAGGCGCGCCGGCGCGGCATCGCCGCCATCGTCATGGGCAGCCGCGGCCTCAGCGACTTCAAGGGGCTGATGGTCGGCAGCGTATCGCACAAGGTCAGTCATACCGCCGACTGCACCGTCATCACCGTGCGCTGATTCCGGGCCCGACCAGCCATCGGGCTGGGGTCGGGCAATCGCTCCCTTTATCCGTCAGTTCATGGCGCACCGGCGCTCTTCACAGCCGGTGTCGCCCGACGGCGGCAAGCCGCTGATTTCCTGTCATCCCCGCCGACACGTTTGGCGCCGGCCGCGGGAATCCGTATAGTGGCCCTCCTATCCCGCCACACGTCCGTGACCATGCTGCAGAACAACCCGCTGCTCGCCCAGCTCAAGCAACAGATCCGTGAAACCACGCCGCGCGCCGAGGGGTCATCAAGGCCACCGACAAGGGTTTCGGCTTCCTCGAAACCGACGATGGCCAGTCCTACTTCGTGCCGCCGCCGGCCATGAAGCTGGTGCTGCACGGCGATCGCGTCCAAGCCGTGATCCACGAGAATGGCGACAAGACCTCCGTAGAGCCGGACGCCCTGCTCGAAGCAGGTCTGAGCCGCTTCATCGCCCGGGTGCAGAAGCGCGAAGGTCGCCTGGCCGTGGTGCCCGATCACCCGCTGATCAAGAGCGCGCTCAAGGCAAGGATCAAGAACAGCCTCGACGAGGCCAGCATCGGCGACGGCGACTGGGTCGTGGCGCGGCTGGTGCGCCATCCGCTCAAGCCCGACGACCGAGCCTTCTTCACCCAGATCGACGAACTGGTGGCCAAGGTCGACGACCCCGCCGTGCCGTGGCGCGTTACCCTGGCTCGCCATGCGCTCGAGCAGGAATGCCCGCATGCGGGCGACGATTGGCCGCTGCGCGACGAAGGGCTCGTGCGCGAGGACCTTACCGCCGAGCCTTTCTTCACCATCGACAGCGAGAAGACCCGCGACATGGACGATGCCCTGCGTATCGCCCCACGCGAGGAGGAGGCTGGCACCTGACGGTGGCCATTGCCGACCCCACCGCCTATGTCGAGGAGGGCCATGCTGCCGACCTGGAGGCCCGCACCCGTGCCTTCACGGTCTACCTGCCGGGCCAGAACGTCACCATGCTGCCCGAGCTTCTGGCCGACGATCTCTGTTCGCTGCGCGAGGGCGAGACGCGTCCGGTGCTGGCATGCACGCTCGACGTCGAAGCCGACGGCAGCCTGGGTGACTACCGTTTCTTCGCCGCCACCATGCGCTCCCGCGCCAAGCTGGTCTACGACCGGATCTCCGACTGGCTGGACGGCCAGGGCGAGTGGACGCCGACCGACGAGATCGGCGAGCAGCTGCGCGCCCTGCGCGACATGACCGAGGCGCGCGCCGCCTGGCGCGCCGAGCATGCGCTGGTGTTCAAGGACCGGCCCGACTACGTGTTCGACCTCGACCCGGCGGGCAATGTGCTCGACGTGCGCATCGAAGAGCGCCGCATCGCCAACCGCATGATCGAGGAGTCGATGATCGCGGCCAACGCCTGCTGTGCGCACTATCTTGCCGAGCACGTGGGCCACGGCATCTTCAATGTGCATCGCGCCTTCGACCCGGAAAAGGCCGAGGCCGCCCACGAGTTCCTCACCGCCCAGCAGATCGAAGTGGAGCTCGAAGCGCTCTCCGAGCTGCCGCGCTACAAGGAGCTCAAGCGTGCCCTGGAGAGCCGCGACGACGCCTGGCTCGACGCCCGCCTGCGCCGCTTCCAGGGCTTCACCAGCATGTCGGCCCGCCCCGGCCCACACTTCGGCCTGGGCCTGGCAGCCTATGCCACCTGGACCTCGCCGATCCGTAAGTACGGCGACATGGTCAACCATCGCCTGATCAAGCGGGTATTGAAGGGTGAACAGGCCCCGGCGGAAGCCACTCAGGCCCTCACCGAACAGCTGACCGAGCGCCGCCGGCTCAACCGCATGGCCGAGCGCGACGTCAAGGACTGGCTCTATGTGCGCTACCTGAGCCCGGCCGCCGAGGCGCAGGAAGCCTTCGAGGCGGAAATCTTCGGTATCAGCCGCGGCGGCATGCGCGTGCGCCTGACCGCCAACGGTGCCACGGCCTTCGTGCCCGCCCCGATGATCCACAGCGATCGCGACAAAGTGATCATCGACGACAAGGAAGGCCGCATTCAGGTCGAAGGCGAAGAGCGCTACAAGCTTGGGGATGTGATTCGCATCGAGCTGGTCGAGGCCCGTGAGGAGACCCGCTCGCTGGTGGCGCGTCCTGCCGTCTGACTCCGACCGGCAAACCATGCAACACGCCTCGACCTGGGTCGAGGCGTTTTTTGTCACGCCGCATGCGAGCCGTATGACCGCGGCCTGGGATATGCGGCTCGTATCCGCTCGCACGTGACGAAGCAAGGCCAGGTAGGCGCACGAGTTCGCCTACGACGTATTTATGCTTGCCTCCCTCTCGCTTTGCCCTCTGCCTTGTGGCATTTTCCTACTGATAAAAATCAAACCATAAGCGTGACCTTTCTAGGCGTTGCGCAGCAGGGAACACATACATCATGGCCGCACGATGGGGATTGCGTGGCAAATCGGTTGCGACGCTGCTACTCGCCTGCCTGCTTTCCTTGATACCGGCATTACTGCTGGGCTGGAAGGCCGTCGATGATATTCGTCGCCACTTCGCACACGCCTACGCGGAAAACTACACCCTGCTGCACATGCAGCGAATCCTGGCGCCGGTGTCGCGCGAACTGGCACTGGCCCAGCGCTTCGCAGAGAGTCTCTCGCTGCGGGAGTGGCTGATCGGCGAAGAAGATACTGCGCGCCGCGATCGGTTCCTGACAGAAGCGGAGGGCTATCGGCATGCCTTTGCCGACCGCTCCTATTTCGTGATCGCCGATGCCAGCGGCAACTGCTACTATGCCAGCGCTGACGATCCCAGCGCCGAGACGCCCCGCTATCGCCTCGACGCCAGCCAACCGAACGACGCCTGGTATTTCCAGCTACGCCGCACCGACAGGCCTTACAACCTCAACGTCAACATCGACCGGGAGCTCGACGTGACCAAGGTCTGGCTCAACGTCCCGGTACGAGATGGCGACAGGCTGCTGGGATTAGCCGGCACCGGCTTCGAGCTTGGCGACTTTCTCAATGCTTTCATTCGCGACGAAGCCGAGGGACTGACCCCAATGATCGTCGATCGGCACGGCGCCCTGCAGGCGCACCCGTCCCGTGAACACATTGCATTCGGCTCCGGCGCAGGCGAGCTCGACGAGAGACACACCATCCACGCCCTGCTCGGCAACGAAGAGCAGCGTGCCGCACTCGCCAACGCCCTGCAGGCCGCCGCGCTGGCTCCCGACACCACCCAGACTCTGTGGGCCACGCTGGAAACCCAGGAGCGCCTGCTCTCGGTAGGCTTCATTCCCGAACTCGACTGGTACCTGATCACGGCACTGGACATGAGCGTGGCGCAGATCCTCGATCGCCGCTGGCTGTGGCCGCTGCTGTTTGCCGCCGCGCTGGTTCTGGTCATTGTCTTCATCGTCTTCGCTCTGGCCATCGAGCGGTTGATCCTCGCGCCACTCAATCGTTTCAGGCAATCGGCCCAGGCCATTGCCGCCGGCCACTACGATTCGCCCTTGCCCACCTCTCGCAACGATGAGATCGGCCAGCTTTCCCAGGCCTTCTCGCACATGGTCGACCAGGTCCAGCGCCATACCCGCGAGCTGGAGGCCAAGGTGCGTGAACGCACCCAGGCGCTTGAGCAGACCAATGCGGAAATGGCGGCGACGCAGAAGAAGCTGGGCGACTCGATCGACTATGCCAGCTTCATACAGCGCGCTATCCTCCCCGACCGCCAGCTCGCGCGCCATCTGGAGCATCACCACGGCGTACTGTGGAAGCCTCGTGACACGGTCGGCGGCGATTTCTATCTCTTTCGCCCGGCGGCCGGCGGCTATCTTTTCGGGGTAGTGGATTGTGCCGGCCATGGCGTACCCGGTTCATTGATGACCATGCTGGCCAGGGCCATCCTCGACCATGCCATTCTCAAGGTAGGCTGCCAGGACCCTGCGGCCATCCTCAACGAGACCGATGGACAGAGCCGCGAGCTGCTTGGAGCCGAGCAGCTGCCGGCGTCGGTCGCCACGCATATGGATGTCGGCCTGGCCTGGGTCGACCTGGTCACTCGACAGATCACCTTCGCCGGGGCCAAGATCGGCCTGTATGCCACCGACGGCACGGCGCTGGTTCACCTCACCGGCGACAAGCGCCCCCTTGGCCACAAGCGCAGGATCGCCTACCGCAACCAGTCACTCGAGCTGAAGCCCGGCTGGACCTATACGCTGTGCACCGACGGCTTTTTCGACCAGGCCGGCGGCAGCGACGGCTTCGGTTTTGGCAGCTCACGCTTCGAGGCGTTGCTCAAGGCCCAGGCACCCAACTCGTTGACGGCACAAATGGAAGCCTTCGAGCTGGCCCTGAACGCCTATCAGGGCACGCTTCCCCAGCGCGACGACATCACCCTCTTGAGCTTTCGCTTCACCGAACAGGATTGCTCCCGCGGTAGCGACCGCATCCCCCTGCTGCCTGCCGAGGCAGTCGTCCCCCTACAGGAGAAGGCGTGAATGAACCTGTTGAGCATGCGAGAAAACTATCTCGAGCAGCGCATTATGCTGTGCTTCAATGGCCCGATTTCGCGCAGCTTGATCGAGGAGATCGGTAATGCCCTGCGCAACTACCTCAGCTCCCAGCAGGCCACGCCATCGGCTGCCATGGACGTCTTCGCCGCTTACATCGAGATGACCCAGAACATTCGCCACTATGCCGCGCGCCAGGGGTATGACGAGGAAACGGCGTCGGCCACCGTGGCGGTTGCCAAGAACGAGCAGGGGCTATACCTCGTCTCGGCCGGGAACATTGTCGAGCTCGCCGATGGTGAGCGTCTGCTGGAGACCATCGGCGAGCTCGCGTTATTGGATGCACAAGCCCTGAAGAAGGCGTACAAGCAGCAGCTGCGCGTGCCACGCAACGATCTTCAGTCTGGCTCAGGGGCCGGCCTTGGCCTGCTCGACATTGCGCGCAAGTCGAGCGAGCCGATGCAGGCTTCCCTGCAGCCCCTTGCCGACGGACAGGGCTTCTTCAGCCTCACCGCCGTGATCTGATCAATCGAGTCTTTGCCATGACAAATGACCTCAACATTTCCGGCAGCCAGTCGACGCCCACCATCGTCAGCGATTGGCAGGCCGGCATGCTTTCCATGCAGGGTGACTCCTATCCGGAGAACTCCTTCGAACTCTTTGACAGCGTCATCGACTGGGTCCAACGCTTTCTCGCCGAAGAAACGCGACCGCTGACGCTGACGTTGGCACTCATCTACCTGAACACCAGCTCGGTGAAGGCCATGATGGATATCTTCGACCTGCTCGAAGAGGCGCACCAGGGCGGCCGCGGCATCCAGGTCACCTGGCACTACGATCCGCGCAATGAGCGAATCGCGGAGCTGGCCGAGGAGTTTCGAGAAGATTGCACCTTCCCGTTCGACATCACGCCCGCCCCGGCTTGCGTATGATGCGTGAAGAGTCGGAACTTCTGGCACGGGTCGAAGCCCTGCTCAGCGATGCCGCCCATGCGGAGCATCCGCTTACGGACGCGCTTGCCCAGCTGTATGCGTTTCATTGCACCGAGAAGAAACGCCTCGAGCGCCTGGTAACGATCGCCGACAACTATCAGCGCTACCTTCGCGAAGACGAGATCGTTGCCCGGCGACGCTACCAGAACACCTTACGCCGCCAGGAGAAACTGTCACGCATCTCCGATGGGTATCAACAGCTCATGCGTGAGCACAACCAGGATCTCCAGCAAGCCTCAACCCACGACGCCCTCACCGGCCTGCCCAACCGACGCATGATCGACGAGCGGCTGTCCAAGCTGACCCGACGCTACACGCTAGTGATGCTCGACATCGATCATTTCAAGCAGATCAACGACCTGTACGGTCACGAGGCAGGCGACAGAGTGCTGGTTGCGATCGCCCAGGAAATTCGCGCGGCGCTGCGCGACTGCGATCTCTGTGCACGCTGGGGAGGTGAGGAGTTTCTGCTCATGCTGGCCAACGTCGGCCTCGACGAAGCCAGGGCCATTGTCGATCGCCTGCGCCAGCGGCTGTCTGCACTGTCGGTCACGGTGAATCAAACCCAGCTCTCGATCACTGCAAGCGCCGGTTTGAGTGAGTTTCGCGAGGGAGAGGACCTACTCGACCATACGCTACAGCGTGCCGACCAGGCGTTGCTGGAAGCCAAGCGCACTGGGCGCAACCGCAGCTGCATTGCGGCCTGAAGGTGCCGTTAGCGCAGTATGGCGGCCTCAGCGGCTGAAAGCATCTCATGAAAAAGGGCACCCGCGAGGGTGCCGCTTCAGCCTTGCCAGATACCAACAGCTTACCAGCCGGTGACATCCTTCAGCGCATCGCCGATCTCAGCCAGGAGCGCACGGTGCGGACACCCGCGTCTTCCAGCGCGGCGAACTTCTCGTCGGCAGTGCCCTTGCCACCGGAGATGATCGCGCCGGCATGGCCCATGCGCTTGCCCGGAGGCGCAGTGACGCCGGCAATGTAGGAGACCACCGGCTTGGTCACGTTGGCCTTGATGTAGGCGGCGGCTTCTTCCTCGGCGGTACCGCCGATCTCACCGATCATCACGATGGCCTCGGTCTTGGGGTCCTTCTCGAACATCGCGAGGATGTCGATGAAGTTGGAACCCGGGATCGGGTCGCCGCCGATGCCCACGCAGGTGGACTGGCCGAAACCGTGGTCGGTGGTCTGCTTGACCGCTTCGTAGGTCAGGGTGCCGGAACGCGACACGATGCCGACCCGGCCCGGCTTGTGGATGTGGCCCGGCATGATGCCGATCTTGCACTCGCCCGGGGTGATCACGCCGGGGCAGTTCGGCCCGATCAGGCGTACGCCCAGCTCATCGCACTTGACCTTGACGTCGAGCATGTCCAGCGTCGGGATGCCTTCGGTGATGCAGACGATCAGCTTGATGCCGGCGTTGGCGGCTTCGAGGATCGAATCCTTGCAGAAGGCGGCCGGCACGTAGATCACGCTGGCCTCGGCGCCAGTCTTCTCGACGGCTTCCTTGACGGTATTGAACACCGGCAGACCCAGGTGCTCCTGGCCGCCCTTGCCCGGGGTCACGCCGCCAACCATCTTGGTACCGTAGGCAAGCGCCTGCTCGGAATGGAAGGTCCCCTGGCCGCCGGTGAAACCCTGGCAGATGACCTTGGTGTTCTTGTCGATCAGGATACTCATTACTTGCCCTCCGCTGCCTTGACAACCTGCTGAGCCGCATCGGTCAGGCTCGTGGCAGCGATGATGTTCAGACCGCTGGAGGCCAGTTTCTCGGCGCCCAGCTCGGCGTTGTTACCTTCCAGGCGAACCACCACCGGCACGTTGACGCCGACCTGCTCGACGGCTCCGATGATGCCTTCCGCGATCATGTCGCAGCGCACAATACCGCCGAAGATGTTGACCAGCACGGCCTTGACGTTGTCGTCGGACAGGATCAGCTTGAAGGCCTCGGCCACGCGCTCCTTGGTGGCGCCACCGCCCACGTCGAGGAAGTTGGCCGGCTTGCCGCCGTTGAGGTTGACGATGTCCATGGTGCCCATGGCCAGACCGGCGCCGTTGACCATGCAGCCGATGTTGCCGTCAAGCGCCACGTAGTTGAGCTCCCACGCCGCCGCTTCGGCCTCGCGCTCGTCCTCCTGCGACGGGTCGCGCATGGCCTGCAGGTCCGGATGACGGTACAGGGCGTTGCTGTCCAGATTGATCTTGGCGTCGAGGCAGTGCAGGTTGCCTTCGTCGGTGATCACCAGCGGGTTGATCTCGAGCAGCGCCAGATCCTTCTCGTGGAACAGCCGCGACAGGCCCAGGAAGATCTTGGTGAACTGCTTGACCTGGTCGCCCTTCAGGCCCAGGGCGAAGGCCAGCTCACGCGCCTGGTACGGCTGCGCACCGACCAGCGGGTCGATCTCGGCCTTGAGAATCTTCTCGGGGGTTTCCTCGGCGACCTTCTCGATCTCGACGCCACCTTCAGTCGAAGCCATGAACACCACGCGACGCGTGGTGCGGTCGACCACGGCGCCCAGGTAGAGCTCGCTGGCGATGTCGGTGCAGTTCTCGACCAGAATCTTGGCCACCGGCTGACCGTTCGCATCGGTCTGGTAGGTCACCAGGTTCTTGCCCAGCCACTGCTCGGCGAAGGCCTTGGCCTCTTCCGGGCTCTTGATCAGCTTGACGCCGCCGGCCTTTCCGCGGCCACCCGCGTGCACCTGGGCCTTGACGACCCACATGTCGCCACCGATCTTCTTGCAGGCTTCCGCGGCTTCCTCAGGGGTGTCGACGGCAAAGCCCTTGGAGACCGGCAGACCATAATCGGCAAACAGCTGTTTGCCCTGATACTCGTGAAGGTTCATCGATTCATGCCATTGGTTGCATGTGACTCGAATGGTGGCCACTGAACGGGCCACCCCGTTCGCGCCTGATGCATGGTCGGGCGCGACGCGCCACCCGCAGGTGGCGCTTGTTGTTACGGCTACTGCGTGAACTGGCTTACTTGCGCTTCTTGCGGTTGGCCATGTGAATGGCATGGCCATCCACGGCCAGGGCCGCTTCGTGAATCGCTTCCGCCGTGCTCGGGTGGGCGTAGCAGGTCAGCGCCAGGTCTTCGGCGCTGGAGCCGAACTCCAGCGCGATGACGCCCTGGGCGATCAGCTCACCGGCGTGCTGGCTGACGATGTGCATGCCCAGGATACGGTCGGTCTCGGCATCGGCAATGATCTTGACCATGCCTTCCGGCGCGTTGTTGGCCAGCGCCCGGCCGTTGGCCGAGAACGGGAAGGTACCAATATTGACCTCGATGCCCTTGGCCTTGGCGTCCTGCTCGGTCAGGCCAACCCAGGCCACTTCCGGCGAGGTGTAGATCACGCTGGGAATGGCGTCGTAGTTCATCTCGGCCTTGTGGCCAGCGATGATGTCCGCCACCATCACGCCCTCTTCCGAGGCCTTGTGCGCCAGCATCGGACCGCGCACGCAGTCACCGATGGCGTAGATGCCCGGCACGCTGGTGCGGCACTGGTCATCGACATGGATGAAGCCACGCTCGTCGAGGCCCACGCCGACGTTCTCATCGACCACGCCCTGGGTGTAGGGGCGGCGGCCGACGCAGACGATCAGCTTGTCGAAGGTCAGCTCCTGGTCGCCGGCGCTGTCGCTATACTTGACCACGACCTCGCTGCCCTTGACCTCGGAGCCGGTGACGCGAGCACCCAGCTTGATGTCCAGGCCCTGCTTCTTGAGCAGCTTCTGGGTCTCCTTGGCGATGGCGGTGTCGACCATCGGCAGGAAGCTGTCCATGGCTTCGAGCACAGTCACCTCGGCGCCCAGGCGGCTCCACACGCTGCCCAGCTCCAGGCCGATGACGCCGGCGCCGATCACGCCCAGGCGCTTCGGCACTTCGGTAAACTCCAGCGCGCCGGTGGAGGTGACGACGATGTCCTCGTGCAGCGGGGTCGGCGGGATCTCCACCGGCACCGAACCTGCGGCGATGACGATGTTGTCGGCCTCGTAGGTGGTCTTGCCGCCGTCATGGTCGGTGACTTCGACCTGCTTGGCAGCCACGACCTTGCCGGTGCCGTCGATGGCGGTGACGCCGTTGGCCTTGAACAGGGCGCTGATGCCGCCCACGTTCTTGGCGATGACGGAGTTCTTGAACTCCAGCATCTTGGCGACGTTGGGCTTGGGCGGCTCCAGGTCGATGCCGATCTCGGCGAAATGATCGCGTGCCTCGACGAACTTGTGGGATGTCTCGAGCAGCGCCTTGGAAGGAATGCAGCCTACGTTCAGACAGGTGCCGCCGTGGACGGTTTTGCCTTCCTTGTTGACCCATTTCTCGACGCAGGCGGTCTTCAGCCCCATCTGGGCGGCGCGGATGGCGGCTACGTAGCCCCCGGGGCCCGCGCCGATGACGATCACATCAAATTTGTCGGCCATGTCGTTTTCCTGTTGATCGGTTCGCGTTTGAGTCCGTTGCGGCAGCGCCTCGGATATCCAGCAGCAGGCGAGCCGGATCCTCGAGCAGTTCCTTGATGGTGACCAGGAACTGCACCGCATCCTTGCCGTCGATCATACGGTGGTCGTATGACAGGGCCAGGTACATCATCGGGCGGATCTCGACCTTACCCTTGACGGCCATGGGACGCTCCTGGATCTTGTGCATGCCCAGGATGGCGGTCTGCGGCGGGTTGAGGATCGGCGTGGACATCAGCGAGCCGAAGATGCCGCCGTTGGTGATGGTGAAGGTACCGCCCTGCATCTCCTCGATGCCGAGCTTGCCGTCACGCGCCCGCTTGCCGAAGTCTACGATGCCCTTCTCGACGTCGGCGATCTTCATGCTGTCGGTGTCGCGCAGCACCGGCACCACCAGGCCACGTTCGGTGGAAACTGCCACGCCGATGTCCTGATAGCCGTGGTAGACGATGTCGGTGCCGTCGATGGAGGCGTTGACATCGGGGAAGCGCTTGAGCGCCTCGGAGGCCGCCTTGACGAAGAAGCCCATGAAGCCGAGCTTGACGTCGTGGCTCTTCTGGAAGGCGTCCTTGTACTGTGCACGCAGATCCATCACCGCACCCATGTCCACCTCGTTGTAGGTGGTCAGCATGGCGGCGGTCTGCTGGGCCTGGACCAGGCGCTTGGCGATGGTCTGGCGCAGGCGGCTCATCGGCACGCGCTTCTCGGGGCGCTCGCCCTCGAAGGCCGGCGCCGCTGCGGCCTGTTTCGGCGCGGCGGCAGGCGCGGCGCTCTTCTTGGCTGAACCGGCCTGCACGGCGCGCTGCACGTCCTCCTTGAGGATGCGGCCGCCCTTGCCGGTGCCTTCGATCTTGCTGACGTCGAGATCGTGCTCGGCCACCAGCTTGCGCGCTGCCGGCGCCAGGATCTTGTCGCCGATCTTCTCGTCCGCGTCACCGCCGGCACTGGCTTCGTCCTCGTCGCCATGGGACTCGGCGGAAGCACCTTCGCCGCCGGCACCTTCGGTGAAGATTGCCAGCACCTCTTCGGAGGCCACCTGGCTACCCTCCTCAGCCTTGATCTCGGCGATAACGCCATCCGCGGGCGCCAC
Source organism: Halomonas sp. E19 (assembly GCF_052439355.1). Taxonomy (NCBI): domain Bacteria; kingdom Pseudomonadati; phylum Pseudomonadota; class Gammaproteobacteria; order Oceanospirillales; family Halomonadaceae; genus Halomonas; species Halomonas sp. E19. The sequence continues at coordinate 2,076,829 of NZ_JBNFWU010000001.1, forward strand.
CACCTCCAGCACCACCTTGTCGGTCTCGATGTCGGCCAGCACCTCGTCGCGCTTGACCGCCTCACCCACCTTCTTGTGCCAGGTGGCCACGGTGCCTTCCTGGATCGACTCGGGGAAGGTCGGCGCCTTCACCTGGTGAGACTTGCCGCCGGCAGCCGGCGCAGCCTTGGCCTCGGCTTTCGCATCGGCCTTGCCACCCTTACTCTCGCCTCCCTTGGCACCCGCCGCCCCGATCTTGCCCAGGATCTGCTCGGACTGCACGGTGTCGCCTTCCTCGGCCATCACCTCGGTCAGCGTGCCGGCTTCCGGCGCCAGCACCTCGAGCACCACCTTGTCGGTCTCGATCTCGACGATCAGCTCGTCGCGCTCGACGCTGTCACCTGGCTTCTTGTGCCAGGCGGCCACGCTGCCTTCGGCAACGGATTCCGGAAAGGTGGGCGCTTTGATCTCGGTAGCCATGTCGTTTCCCTTGTATGTTCTCTCTCGTCCCGGTGGGTCGCCTTAGAGGGTAAAGGCGTCTTCCACCAGCTGGCGCTGCTGTTCGGTGTGCACGGACATGTAGCCCGCCGCGGGTGCCGCCGATGCCGGGCGTCCGGCAAACTTCAGGCTGCCGCCCAGGCCGCTCTTGAGCATGTCGGCCACGGCACGCATGTGATGCTGGCTCGGGTACCAGGCACCCTGGTTGAGCGGCTCCTCCTGACACCACACCACGGTCTCGAGGTTGTCGTACTCCTTGAGCGCCTCGAAGAGCTCTTCCTTCGGGAAGGGTACAGCTGCTCGATACGCACGATGGCGGTATCCTCGCAGGCGTTCTCCTCACGCCACGCGGCGAGGTCGTAGTAGACCTTGCCGGCGCACATGACGACCCGCTTGACTCGCTTGGCCTCGAGGTTGCCCTGGTCCGGCAGCACCATCTGGAAGTGGCCGTTGGCCAGGTCGTCGAGGCTGGAAATCGCCTCCTTGTGGCGCAGCAGGCTCTTGGGCGACATCACCACCAGCGGCTTGCGCAGCGGACGGATTACCTGGCGGCGCAGAAGGTGGAAGATCTGCGCCGGGGTGGTCGGCACGCAGACCTGCATGTTGTGCTCGGCGCACAGCTGCAGGAAGCGCTCCAGGCGCGCGGAAGAGTGTTCCGGCCCCTGCCCTTCGTAGCCGTGGGGCAGCAACATGGTCAGGCCGCACAGCCGCCCCCACTTGGTCTCGCCGGAAGAGATGAACTGGTCGACCACCACCTGGGCGCCGTTGAAGAAGTCGCCGAACTGCGCCTCCCAGATCACCAGATCGTTGGGCGCCGTGGTGGCATAGCCATACTCGAACGCCAGCACCGCTTCCTCGGAGAGGAAGGAGTCGTGGATGGTGAAGCGCGGCTGGCCATCGGCCATGTGCTGCAGCGGCACGTAGGTGCTGCCGTCCTTCTGATTGTGCACCACGGCATGACGGTGGGAGAAGGTGCCGCGGCCCACGTCCTGGCCGGTGATGCGCACCGGATGCCCTTCATCGAGCAGGGTGGCGTAGGCCAGGGTCTCGGCGAAGCCCCAGTTCAAGGCCAGTCCGCCGGCCTGCATCTTGCGACGGTCCTCGTAGATCTTGGCGACCTGACGCTGGACCTCGACGCCGTCGGGAATGTCGCACATCTTCGCAGCGAGCCGCTGCAGGCGCTTCATCTCGACGCCGGTGTCGGCATGACCGCTCCACTCGTGGCCGAGGTAAGGCTTCCAGTCGACGAACAGCGAGGTGTTGGGCTCCTGCACCAGGGCGTTGGCGACATGGTTGCCGGCCATGAGATCCTCGCGATAGGTCTCGACCATCGCCTGGGTCTCCTCCTCGCTCACCACGCCCTGCTCCACCAGACGCTGGGCATAGAGGGTGCGTGAAGAGGGGTGATCCTTGATCTTCTGGTACATCATCGGCTGGGTGCCGGAGGGCTCGTCGGCCTCGTTGTGGCCGCGACGACGATAGCAGACCAGGTCGATGACCACGTCCTTGCGGAACTGCTGGCGGAAGTCCAGCGCCACCTGGGTGGCATGCAGCACCGCATCCGGGTCGTCACCGTTGACGTGGAAGATCGGCGCCTGAACCATCTTGGCGATGTCGGTGCAGTACTCGGTGGAGCGCGTGTCCTGCGGATTCGAGGTGGTGAAGCCGACCTGGTTGTTGATCACCACATGGATCGTGCCACCGGTCCTGTAGGCACGGGTCTGGGACATCTGGAATGTCTCCATGACCACGCCCTGGCCGGCGAAGGCGGCATCGCCGTGGATGTTGATCGGCAGTACCTTGGTGCCTTCGAAGTCGTCGCGGCGATCCTGGCGAGCCCGCACCGAACCTTCGACCACCGGGGAGACAATCTCCAGGTGCGAGGGGTTGAAGGCCAGCGCCAGGTGCACCTCGCCGCCAGGCGTCATCACGTTGGAGCTGAAGCCCTGGTGGTACTTGACGTCGCCGGAACCGCGCTCAATCAGCTTCTTGCCGTCGAACTCGTCGATCAGCTCAGACGGATTCTTGCCGAGGATATTCACCAGCAGGTTGAGGCGGCCACGGTGGGCCATGCCGATGACCACTTCCTTGACCCCGTACCCCCCGCGCGCTGAATGATCTCGTCCATCATCGGTATGAACGATTCGCCGCCCTCGAGGCCGAAGCGCTTGGTGCCGGGGTACTTGGAGGCCAGATAGTTCTCCAGGCCTTCCGCCGCGGTCAGGCGCTCCAGCAGGTGCTTGCGCACCTCGTCGCTGAACTTGGGAGCCGAGCGCACCGACTCGAAGCGCTGCTGCAGCCAGCGTTTCTCCTCGGTATCGACGATGTGCATGATCTCGCAGCCGATGGAGCGGCAGTAGGTCTGCTCCAGGGCGTCAACGATCTCGCGCAGCGGCGCCTTGTCCATTCCCAGAAAGAAAGAGCCGGTCTGGAACTCGGTATCCAGATCGGCCTTGGAAAGCTGGTGGAAGGAGAGGTCGAGGTCAGGCACCGAGGCCTGGCTGCGCAGCTTGAGCGGATCGATATCGGCCTTCTGATGGCCCCGGAAGCGGTAGGCGTTGATCAGCTGCAACACCTTGACTTGCTTTCGGTTTTCATCGCTGTCGGCGGAGGCTGCCGTGGCAGTCCGGCGTGCACGAGCCAACTGTTGGAACTGCTCGCGCACAGGACTGAGGGGACATCGTGGGCGGCACCGCCTTCGACGCCGGGCAGCTGGTCGAAGTACGTTCGCCACTCGTCGGGCACGGTACTTGGGTCGTCGAGGTACTGCTCGTAGAGCGCTTCCACATAGTGAACGTTGCTGCCGCTCACATGGGAGCTGTTCCACATCAACTCCATTATGCCTTGTTGCATCTCTCGGTCACCCTACACTGATGGGGTGTTGTCGGCGCCGTCACGGGCCAGCCGCGGCGGCTTGGCTGATGCCCTGCCGGGAGGGGGCGTCTTCATTACCCGGCGAATCCGACCGTCGGCCAGAAACCTGGAAATCCATGGTCGAGAGCCGGCGCCCAAGGCACCGGCTCTCTTTATGCTTGGCATGCGTAACATGCTTGACGCTTCCAACCGCGACAGCGCGTCGCGGCCAGAAGCCGGCTGCCATGATAGCAAGCCCCGCGCCACGATTTAAGTGGCATTGGCCAGCAGCATGTCACGGATCTTGCCGATGGCCCGCGTCGGGTTGAGCCCCTTGGGGCAGACGGCGACGCAGTTCATGATGCCGCGGCAGCGGAACACGCTGAACGGATCCTCCAGCTCGGCCAGGCGCTCGCGTGTCGCGGTGTCGCGCGAATCGGCCAGGAAGCGGTAGGACTGCAGCAGACCGGCCGGGCCGACGAACTTGTCCGGATTCCACCAGAACGACGGGCACGAGGTCGAGCAGCAGGCGCACAGGATACATTCGTAGAGCCCGTCGAGCTTGTCGCGGTCCTCCGGCGACTGCAGGCGTTCGATGGCCGGCGCCGGGGTGTCGTTCTGCAGGTACGGCTGGATGCGCTCGTACTGCTTGTAGAACAGCCCCATGTCGACTGCCAGGTCGCGCACCACCGGCAGGCCCGGCAGCGGGCGCAGCACCAGCTTGTTGTCCTTGACCACGTCGGACAGCGAGGTGATGCAGGCCAGGCCGTTCTTGCCGTTCATGTTCATGCCGTCGGAGCCGCACACGCCCTCGCGGCAGCTGCGACGGAAGGCCAGGGTCGTGTCCTGGGCCTTGAGCATCTCCAGCACGTTCAGCACCATCAGGTCACGGCCCTGGGTGTCGAGCTGGTACTCCTGCATGTAGGGCGCGGAGTCGGTTTCCGGGTTGTAGCGGTAAATGGATACCTGAAGCATCTCGTGACTCCCCTCAGTAGGTACGGACTTTCGGCTCGAAGGTGGCGACGGTCTTCGGCTTGAAGTTGACGTCACGCTTGCCGACACGCTTCTCGGCCGGGAAGTACATGGAGTGCTTCAGCCAGTTGGCGTCGTCGCGATCCGGGTAGTCGTAGCGCGAATGGGCGCCGCGGCTCTCCTTGCGCTCCAGAGCGGCGATGGCGGTAGCTTCGGCCACTTCCATCAGGTTGTCGAGCTCAAGCGCCTCGACGCGGGCGGTATTGAAGGCACCGGACTTGTCGACCAGGTGCGCCTCGCCGATGCGACCGCGCAGGTCGGCCAGCTTCTTGACGCCTTCCTGCATGTGATCCTCCTGGCGGAACACGCCGAAGGCGTTCTGCATGATGCTCTGCAGCTCGGTCTTGAGCGCCGCCACGGATTCGCCACCCTTGGACTCGTTCCAGCGGGTCATGCGCTGCATGGCCGCCTCGACGTCGGACTCGGAGGCCGCCAGGTAATCGATGCCTTCGTTGAGTGCGCCTTCGATGAACATGCCGGAAGCGCGGCCGAACACCACCAGGTCGAGCAGCGAGTTGCCGCCCAGGCGGTTGGCTCCATGCACCGATACACAGGCTGCTTCGCCGCAGGCGAAAAGGCCGTTGACGATGCGGTCGTTGCCGTCGGCGTCCTGCATGATCGCCTGGCCATGCACGTTGGTCGGAATACCGCCCATCATGTAGTGACAGGTCGGCACGACCGGGATCGGCGCCTTGACCGGGTCGGCGTGGGCGAAGATCTTGGACAGCTCGCTGATGCCGGGCAGGCGCTTGTTAAGCACCTCTTCGCCCAGATGGTCGAGCTTGAGGTAGACGTGGTCGCCCTTCTCGCCGCAGCCGCGGCCCTCGAGGATCTCCATGACCATGGAACGCGCCACCACGTCGCGGCCGGCGAGGTCCTTGGCGTTGGGCGCATAGCGCTCCATGAAGCGCTCGCCGTCCTTGTTGACCAGGTAGCCGCCTTCCCCACGGCAGCCTTCGGTGACCAGCACGCCGGCGCCGTAGATACCGGTCGGGTGGAACTGCCACATCTCCATGTCCTGCATCGGGAAGCCGGCGCGCAGCGCCATACCGATGCCGTCACCAGTATTGATCAACGCATTGGTGGTGGAGGCGTAGATGCGGCCAGCGCCGCCGGTGGCGAGCACCGTGGCCTTGGACTGAACGTGCACCACCTCACCGGTCTCGATGCACATGGCGATGCAGCCGACCACGTCGCCGTTGGCATTCTTGACCAGGTCCACCGCGAACCACTCGTTGAGGAACACGGTGTTGTTCTTCAGGTTGTTCTGGTAAAGGGTGTGCAGCAGGGCGTGACCGGTACGGTCGGCCGCGGCACAGGTACGCGCCGCCTGGCCGCCTTCGCCGAAGTTCTTCGACTGGCCGCCGAACGGGCGCTGATAGATACGGCCGTTATCGAAACGCGAGAATGGCAGCCCCATGTGCTCCAGCTCGAACACGGCCTTGGGGCCCTCGGAGCACATGTACTCGGCGGCGTCCTGGTCGGTGATGTAGTCACCGCCCTTGACCGTGTCGTACATGTGCCAGCGCCAGTCGTCGTTGGGGTCGGCCGAGGCGATGGCGCAGGTGATGCCGCCCTGGGCGGACACGGTGTGCGAGCGCGTCGGAAAGACCTTGGAGAGCACGGCGGTCTTCTTGCCGGACTTGGCCAGCTCTAGCGCGGCCCGCAGACCGGAGCCGCCACCGCCGATGATGATGGCGTCGTAGGACAAGGTACGCATGGTAGGCATGAATCAGGCTCCCCAAAGAACAATGATGCCCCAAACCAGGAACACGAAGATGGCCAGGATGATGACGACCTGGGCGCCGATACGCTGGCCGGTCGACTTGAGGTAGTCGGTGGTCACGGTCCACAGACCCACCCAGGCATGGGCGACGAGGGAGATAATCGCCAGCAGCGAGAAGATGCGCATCCAGGTCTGGGCAAACAGGTTGCTCCAGGTGATGTAGTCGAGGCCCGGATTGAAGAGCAGGTACGCGACGATGAAAACCGTGTAGAGCGCGAGAATGACCGCCGTTACGCGCTGGATCAGCCAGTCGGAGAGGCCGCTGCGACCCAGATTGGTGATGTTGGTTACCATACCCAGACTCCCGCCAGAATGATCAGAACGGCACTCGCCACCACGGTGATCTGCGCCTTCTTGGTGCCCCCTTCCAGGGTCACGCCATAACCGGCGTCCATCAGCATATGGGTGATGCCGGCCACAAAGTGAAACGCCAGAGAGGACAGCAGACCCCAGGCGATCAGTTTGGCCAGGACATTGTTGGCCAGCGTATCGCGGACGGCGATGAAGCCTTCCGGTGACGACAGCGACTTGTCGAGGGCCCAGAAGGCAAAGATGAGGCCCACGAAAAGAATGACGCCGCTGATCCGATGAGCGATCGACGTAAGGGCGGGTAGCGGAAACTGTATCGTGGTGAGGTCTAGGTTGACGGGTCGTTTGCTATTCACGGCTCTATACACACTCTCTTGGCTCGCTCTTGCAGTGGGACCAGGCTCAAGCGGGCGGTGGTTTGAGGTAGGGGCTCGCCGCTGCCGGGACGGGCATGACAACGAGTACCTGCCAGTCGCGCGGAGTGGATTATAGGGATATGAACACCCAGTGACAAATACACTCCGGCGGAACTCGACCATGGTTCAAGCTGCTGCTGCCCTTGGCGATTGCACGCCGGAAACGGCCGCCTCGCCGCATCGCGCCGCCTTCAGACGGGACTGATGCAAAGCACCATTATCTATACAAAGCTTGTATTGTATAGGAAATCCCGCACAACAAAGCAGTCACTTATGCCTAATTGACAATCCCGGGAACGCTTCTATAGTGGGCGAACCTTTTTCGCCGACCAACCCGTCCAACAGGGTTTGCGAAAGAACAGGTTAACGATCAATTCGACTTCGAGAGGAGGCCAGAATGGCTGACAGGAAAGCGACACTGACGGTAGACGGCCTGGAGAAAACCATCGAATTGCCAGTCTACTCAGGCACCCTCGGGCCTGACGTGGTCGATGTACGCGGCCTTGGCGCCGAAGGCCTGTTCACCTACGACCCGGGCTTCATGGCCACCTCCTCCTGCCAGTCGGCGATCACCTATATCGACGGCGCCAAGGGAGTGCTGCTGCATCGCGGCTACCCGATCGACCAGCTGGCCAAGGAATCCAACTTCGTCGAGCTGTGCTACACGCTGCTGTTCGGCGAACTGCCCAACGACGAGCAGTACGCCGACTTCGAGTCACGGGTCCGCAACCACACTATGGTGCACGACCAGATCAACAACTTCTTCAAGGGCTTCCGTCGCGACGCCCATCCGATGTCGATCCTGTGCGGCGTGGTCGGCGGCCTGGCGGCCTTCTATCACGACCACATGGATATCACGGTGGAAGAGGATCGCGTTATCAGCGCGATTCGCCTGGTCGCCAAGATGCCGACCATTGCGGCCATGTCCTACAAGTACAATGTGGGCCAGCCGTTCAACTATCCGCGCAATGACCTGAACTATGCAGAGAACTTCCTCTACATGATGTTCAGCACCCCGTGCGATGAATATAAGGTCAACCCGGTCTACGCCAAGGCAATGGATCGGATCTTCATGCTGCATGCCGATCATGAGCAGAACGCCTCGACCTCCACGGTGCGCCTGGCAGGCTCCACCGGCGCCAACCCCTTCGCCTGCATCAGCGCCGGCATCGCTGCGCTGTGGGGCCCGGCCCACGGCGGCGCCAACGAAGCGGTGCTGAAGATGCTCGACGAGATCGGCGATGATTCCGAAGAGAACATCCAGCGCTTCATCGACAAGGCCAAGGACAAGGACGACCCGTTCAAGCTGATGGGCTTCGGCCACCGCGTCTACCGCAACTTCGATCCGCGCGCCAAGGTGATGAAGGAGACCTGTGACGAGGTGCTGGCAGAGCTGGGTATCGACGATCCGCAGCTGAAGATCGCCAAGCGCCTGGAGCAGATCGCGCTGGAAGATGAATACTTCATCGAGCGCAAGCTGTATCCGAACGTCGACTTCTATTCAGGCATCATCCTCAAGGCCATGGGCATTCCGACCAATATGTTCACGGTGATCTTCGCCGTGTCGCGCACCATCGGCTGGATCTCCCATTGGCACGAGATGCTGTCCAACGACTACAAGATCGGTCGCCCGCGTCAGCTCTACACCGGCCACCCGCAGCGCGACTATCCTGCCAAGTAAGCCGGCAGCCGCGACCCTAGCGGGGCGCCATGTCATGAAGCCGCCTTCGGGCGGCTTCATGCGTCTTGGCCTCGGCGCACTGGCGCCCTCCTCCCGCTCCGCATGCAGCATCACCTATGAAGAGGAAGCACCAATGAGCAACGCCGCTATCACCGTCGCCTTTATCGGGCTTGGCGTCATGGGCTCTCCCATGGCCGGCCACCTGGCCCGCGCAGGGCTTAACGTACGCGTCTACAACCGCACCGAGACCAAAGCCAAATCCTGGGTCGCGGAGCATGGCGGCAGCCATCACACCACGCCGAGGAGGCCGCCCAGGGCGCCGATCTCGTGCTGGTCTGTGTCGGCAACGACGATGATGTGCGCCACGTCACCACGGGGAGTGACGGAGCGCTTCTCGGCATGCACGAAGGCAGCCTGCTGGTCGACCACACCACGGCCTCCTGCGACCTGGCCGCTGAACTGGACGCCGCCTGCCGCGCGCGCGGCGTCGGCTTCCTCGACGCTCCCGTGTCCGGCGGCCAGCAGGGCGCGGAAAATGGCACCCTCACGGTCATGTGCGGCGGCACCGAGGCGGACTTTACCAGGGCCGAAGCCACGCTTCGCTGCTATGCCAAGGCGGTCACGCTCATGGGTCCGGCCGGCAGCGGGCAATTGACGAAGATGGTCAATCAGATCTGCATCGCCGGCTTGGTGCAGGGCCTCGCCGAAGGACTGCATTTCGCCGAACAGGCCGGGCTCGACCAGCAGCGGGTCATCGACGTGATCTCCAAGGGCGCTGCCGGCTCCTGGCAAATGGAGAACCGCCACAAGACAATGATCGCCGATGAGTACGAGCACGGCTTCGCCGTCGACTGGATGCGCAAGGATCTTGGCATCTGCCTAGAGCAGGCTCGGCGGCTCCAGGCCCGGCTTCCGGTCACTGCGCTGGTCGATCAGTTCTATGGTGATGTCCAGGCCTTGGGCGGAGGGCGCTGGGACACGTCAGCTCTGCTCAAGCGGCTGCGCGCGATCGGATGACGCACTCGGGGTGCTGCGCACCGCGCCGCACCCCGTTACGTAAAGCATCAAAAATCTCACCTCGCCCGCTTGACATACGCCATTTTTCACGTTGCCGGCGCCCCATCTCAGGCCGCCCAGCGTTTTCCACACATTCTGTGGATAACCCTGTTAAAAACCCTCCTATAACCCCATCGAATCGGCATGATCAGGGGCCCGGGCTTAGATTGGTCATTTTTTGACCAATTTTAGTGCATTGATTTAAATAGATTTTTTGCAGATGCGAGGGCGCAAGCCGTCAGCCAGGCGATTACCCACAGCCAGGCGGGGCCAGCACTGAACAAGTGGACAAGTCAACCTCTAAACACTGAAAAAACCAGTGCTTTGGCACGAAGAACGCAACAGGAAACCATCCGCACGGATGTTCCGGGCAGAGGCTCAGGCGAAATATCAGAAGAGAATACTGATAGAGATCTTGCAGAAATTGAGAGCTAGAAGTGGCGTCCCATAGGGGGTTCGAACCCCTGTTCCCGCCGTGAAAGGGCGGTGTCCTAGACCACTAGACGAATGGGACGCAAGTCTCTTGACGAGAAATGGTGGAGCCTAGCGGGATCGAACCGCTGACCTCGACACTGCCAGTGTCGCGCTCTCCCAGCTGAGCTAAGGCCCCACATGTCGCGAAGACGAGGCGTATAGTACTGATTCGCCTCGCCTCCGTCAACACCTATTCCGCTTCTCAGCTCGGGTCCATGAAGCCTCCGCAGTTGGAACAGAGGCAACCAGGCCAGTGACACGACGAAGCCAGGGACACGATGGCAGAGCCGCGAAACGAGAGGCCTTAGGCCAGCTCGCGGAACTCCTTCTCGAAGCGCTTGGCCTGCTTTTTCGAGACACCACCCAGCACCTCGATGGCATGTCGCAGCCTGGCCCGGGTTACGTCGGAACCGAGTATGGCCATGGCATCCATGACGGAAGTGCTCGACGCCGAACCGGTGATCGCGATAAACACTGGCGCAAGGAAGTCCTTCATCTTCAGCTCGAAGTGCCCAGCAAGCGCCTTCACCTCTTCCAGCAGCAGCGTCTTGTCCCAGGCGGGCACGGCCTCGAAGCGCCAGACCAGGAACTGCAGCAGCCTAACGAGCTCCTCGCGGTCCAGCTTGACGCCGTCGAAGTCCTCGTCCTTGAGTGCCGGCAAGCCAGAAAAGAAGTGGCTTGCCAGGGGCGCGACCTGAGAGAGCGTCTCCACCCGTGTCCTCACCTGCGGCAGGATCTCGCGGAGGTACTCCTCGTTGAAGGCCCATGTCATCAGGGCCTTGAGGAAAGCCTGATCATCCAGATCCTCGCGGATATAAAGCCCATTGAGCCAGGTGAGCTTCTCGAGATCGAACACCGGACCGCCCAGCGACACACGCTGGATATCGAAGTGGGTCATCATCTCGTCGAGGCTGAACTTCTCGCGCTCATCGGGCATTGACCAGCCCATGCGGCCCAGGTAGTTGATCACCGCCTGGGGCAGGAAGCCCATGCGCCGGTAATAGTTGATAGAGGTCGGGTTCTTGCGCTTGGAAAGCTTTGACTTGTCGGGGTTGCGCAGCAGCGGCATGTGGCAGAGCACTGGCATCTGCCAGCCGAAGTAGTCATAAAGAAGCTGATGCTTGGGTGCCGAGTTGATCCACTCCTCACCGCGCAGCACATGGGTGATGCCCATGAGGTGATCGTCGACGACGTTTGCCAGGTGATAGGTGGGCATGCCATCCGACTTGAGCAGGATCTGCGCATCCACCTGCGCCCAATCCACTTCGATGGGGCCACGCAGCATGTCGTCGATGACGCAGGTCCCGACGCTCGGCACCTTCATGCGCACGACATAGGGCCAACCCTCCCGCTCCCGGCGGGCACGCTCGTCCTCCGGCAGGGCCAGGTCGGCAGGCTTGAGCGCCAGGTGCATCCCGGCCGCCTTGCGGGCCTCGCGAAGCTCGTCCAGCTCCTCGCTGGTGCGGTAGCACTTGAAGGCATGACCGGCCTCGATCAGCTGGCGCGCATATTCGGCATAGATGTCGCCGCGCTCGCTCTGCCGGTAAGGCCCGTGTGGCCCGCCGACGTCGGGCCCCTCGTCCCACTCGAGCCCCAACCAGCGCAGCGAGTCGAGAATCATCTGCTCGGATTCCGACGTTGAACGAACCCGGTCGGTGTCTTCGATGCGAAGAATGAACTGCCCGCCGTGCTGTCGTGCGAAGCAGAGGTTGAACAGCGCGATATAAGCCGTGCCGACGTGGGGATCGCCGGTCGGCGATGGCGCGATACGGGTACGTACGGTCATGTCGTCCTTATCCGTTGTGGATGGCATGGCGGCATTATACGCACCTGCCGAGTGTCCGACAGCCGCGCTCGGCTCGGCATTGCCCGGGCAACTCGCCCACGCACCTTGGCGGGCGCTCAACGGGTCGAAACATCTACAGAAAGGATTTTTATCGTTGATTGCCCGGATTTGCACAGACTGTAAAGTTACAAGACCATTCTCTCCCACCTCGTTCGGCAGGCTGACAGATGGAATCCCTGGGAAATCGAATCAAGCGGCTCCGCTTGCAGGCCAAGCTAAACAAGGCCGCGCTGGCCAGGCAGGTTGGCGTTTCGGATGTCACCGTCTCCTATTGGGAGTCGGGCGCGATCAAGCAGATCGGCCACGAGCGGCTGCTGGCCCTGGCCGGCGCGCTGGGCTGCTCCCTGCAGGCGCTGCTCGACGACGACCCCCGGCCAGCAACCGGCATCCTCGTGCTGGAAAGCACCCCGCCCGTGCCTTGGCTGAACCTTGGCGCGCACGCTGCCAACCTGGATCAGGCCTTGCCTCCCGGAACCCACTGGCAGGGAGAATGGTATCTGGTCACGCCCGCCCCTGGGGTGCATTTCGACTACCTCGAGAGAGGAGACCTGGCAGCCTTTGGCGCTACCGAAGCGTTCGAGGCGCCCGGGCACTACCTGATTGAAGACGACACCCTGTTCATCGGCAGGCTCGAGCAGAGCATCAGCGGCAAGCTGCTGTGCCAACGTTCCGGCCGGCTGGGTGACGTTCCGCAGCCGCTTGGCAACCAGGCCCGGGTGGTGGGCAAGCTGCTGGCCCGGTGGCGGTCTACCCTGGCCTGAGTCGGCGCCTTCAATCAACTTGCAGCACCTCGACGCGATCGCTGGTACGGCGTGGCTCGCTGCCGATCAGCAAACGATGGGAATAAGCAATGGTCTGACCCAACCCATGCCGCGAGGTCTGAACCAAGGGACCGGCCAGATACTGCCCCTGTTCACCGATACGCTCGCGAACACCGGCAGGCTGCACATTGGCCTCAGTCAACAGCACATTGATGGTATAGCCGCCATCGGGAAGGCCGCTGCCCGGGCCGAAAGGTCCTGCGTTGAAGCCACCCTGCTGCACGCTGGTGCGCGACTGCCAGCGCACGCCGCTGAGTTCACGCTCGACGACGATACGCAGCAGCGCGCCATCCGGCAGGTTGGTCTCGCCCTCCACCATCAACCGTCTGTCGGGGCGCAGCGAGGCCGAAGCCTCGACCTCCACCTCAAGCGGGTCGACGGGCGCCACCTCGGCGACCGGCGGCTCGGCTTCGTCTGGCGGCGGCGCCTCAGCGCCTTGCGGCTCCTGCAGCGCTCCGTTGGTCGCCTCATCCCCATTGTCATCCCCGCCACAGCCCGCCAGCAGCAGCATGATACCTCCCGCATAGACCAGTCGACGGCGTGTCTTCATGGGCATCCTCCAGACGATTCGTGCCTTTCTAGACTACCATCGCGGCGGTCAGTTCGTCCTGCCGGTCAACGGGAAAGGGCTTGCCGGCACCTTGCGTCTCAGGCAATGGGGCGATTCCGACTAACTGTGCTGGGAAAAGATGTAGGGGTAATGCCAGTCTTCATAGGGCACGCAGGCCGATACCTGGACTTCCAGGAAGGCCATGCGCGACGTGATCTCACCGCACTCCTGCAGGGTGAAAAAAGGCCCGACCTCCTTAACCTCACCGCGCTCCTTGAAGGTGAAGCGATACAGCGTCGGCGGCAGGCCTTCATGCTGGGCCATACGGTCCGCGTAGGTATCCAACATGTCCACTGCCGTGCTGAAGACATTACACAGGTTGGCGTAGCGGCTGAGCATTTCGGCTGAGACGGGCATGGCGTCGGAGCTCTGCTGCAGGAACTCCCCCATGAGGCAATAGAGCTTCTTGTTCTCCAGGATGCCCTGTGACAAGTCAAAGAGATAGCTATGGTTGACCACGAGCTCGGCTACACCAGCGGTGTAGGCAAGCCGGGCTTGCTGATATTGCGCCTGCCTTGGCTCCTGCCCCTGCCCTTCTGCGACCCGAATGGCAGAATGCAAGGGCCACAGCGCATTTCCCAACGCAAACGTCATGAAGAGTAACAAAGCGAACGCCGGCGCCTTGCGCTCGAGCATTCCTAGCCTTTTTTCCAATTCATCCTGAACATGTCCCTTCCTCCTGCGCTAGCTATTCTTAGATGTTGAATTCGACTCCTCGATAAAACCGGCGCGCAGCTCATTGCTGCACCCAGCGGGCACAGCGAGAGATGCGATTCAGCAGCAACCTGCCACCGTCATGACGGTCGATGACAGCTCATCATGTGCACAGCGTGCTCCCTGGCGACTGCGCCCCGATGGGGTGGCATGAAGGTAATAGCAATGCGCCCCTCACGGCGGCAAGGTGACCGAAGCGGCCGGCCGTGAATGACGGGAAGCATTGAATGACTGCCCAAGGGCAAGAACCGGACAGCACAGCGCAAGGGCCATGAGAAAGCCCGACGCTCGTCGGGCTTCGATCCCAAGTCCTTTTGCCTGCCATGAACCTCCTGTTCATGCCTCCCTGGGTTGGGCTGGTCGTCCTGACCCGCTTCCTTGCAAGAGCGTCCATGCTCCCCGCCGACTAAGGTGACATTTCGCTACACTCGATGAATTAACATGTGTTAACAAAATTGTAGGAAATTGACTGAAACTTTGTAGGATATAGCTTACAAAAGAGCGCTCAAAAGCTTCGACACAGGGAGGCGGCGCTGCGGCAAGCAGGGTCTGCCAACCTGACACAGCCATCGGCAGGCTGGTAAAATGAGTGGTCATCCCCCAACCCGTGATCCCGATGCGTCAGCTCGACCGTACCTTTTCCGTGGCGCCCATGATGGATTGGACGACCCGCGATTACCGGGCCTTCGCCCGTACCCTGACCCGCCAGGCGCTGCTCTATACCGAGATGGTGACCACCGGCGCCATCCTGCACGGCAGCCCGCGGGAGCGTTTCCTCGGTTACGACGAGGTCGAGCATCCCATCGCACTGCAGCTTGGCGGCAGCGATCCGGGCGAACTGGCCGAGTGCGCGGCGATTGCCGAGGCGTGGGGCTATGACGAGGTGAACCTCAACGTCGGCTGTCCCAGCGACCGGGTGCAGAACAACCTGATCGGCGCCTGCCTGATGGGCCACCCGGAAAAGGTCGCCGCGGCGGTGCGCGCCATGCGCGAAGCCGTCGCCATCCCGGTCACCGTGAAGTGTCGCATCGGCATCGACGACCAGGACGAGGACGCCGACCTGGAGCGCTTCATCGCCCAGGTGGCGGACGCCGGCTGCGAGACCTTCATCGTGCATGCCCGCAAGGCGTGGCTTAAGGGGCTCTCGCCCAAGGAGAATCGCGATATCCCGCCGCTCAACTATCCGCGGGTGCATCGCTTGAAGGCCAGCCGGCCGGAGCTGCACATCGGCATCAACGGCGGCATCAAGACGCTGGAAGAGTGCCGCGAGCAACTGAATCACGTCGACAGCGTGATGGTGGGCCGCGAAGCCTACCAGAACCCCTGGCTGCTGGCCGGAGTGGACCGGGCGCTGTACGGCATCGAGGGACCAGCCAGGAGCCGCCACGCCGCAGCCCGCGCCTTTCGCCCCTACATCGCCCAGCGGCTGGAAGAGGGCGCCAAGCTCAACCACGTGACCCGCCACCTGCTGGGCCTGTTCCAGGGCCAGCCGGGAGGGCGCCGTTTCCGCCGTCATCTCTCCGAGAACGGGCACCTGGACGGCGCCTGCCTGCGGGTGTACGACGACGCCCTGAGCCTGGTGCCGGAGCGGGAGCCCGCCGAAACGGCCTGAGCCGCCTCAATAAAGCGGATCGGGGAGCGGCTCGAGGCTGGAATGAAAGGTCTCGATGGCGCTCTCGGCCTCCTCGATGGCATCGAAGCGGGCGATGTGGAACAGCGCCTCGCCCTCGTTGGCCAGCGGCAGCCGGCTCATGCCGATCACGATGCCGTCGGCCATGGCTCGGACGCTGGCCTCCGCATTGCCGAAGGGGTCCGCGACCTTGCCCAGCACGTCGCCCTTGGCCACCCGCGCGCCGAGCCGCACCTTGGGACGCAGGATGCCGTCGATCGGTGCGCGTGCCCAGCTCGACCCATTGGCCAGCTCGGCCAGCGGCGGCGGGCGACGTCGGTGCTCGCCTGTCAGCATGCCGAGTCGGCGCATCACCCGCAGCACCCCGCGCACGCCAGGGGCGATGGCCCACTCGTCGAAGCGCAGTGCTTCGCCCGCCTCATAGGTCAGGACCGGGATGCCGCGGGTCTGGGCATAGTGACGCAGGCTGCCTTCGCGCAGCTCGGCGTTCAGGATCACGGGCGCGCCGAAGGAATTGGCCATGCGCTCGGTCTCGCTGCCGGGACTGAGCTGGGCGCGTATCTGCGGCAGGTTGGTGCGGTGAATGGCGCCGGTATGCAGATCGATGATGTGCGTGGCGTGATCGACGATCTGCTCGCGAAAGAGTGCCGCCACCCGCGCCCCCAGCGAACCTGTCTCGCTACCGGGAAAGCAACGGTTGAGGTCGCGCCGGTCGGGCAGGTAGCGGCTGTGCTGCATGAAGCCGAACACGTTGACGATGGGCACTGCGATCAGGGTGCCGTGCAAGCCCTGGATCTGGCGGCGCATCAGCCGGCGCACGATCTCCACGCTGTTGATCTCGTCGCCGTGAATGCCGCCGCAAACCAGCAGCACCGGACCGTCCAGGCGGCCATGCACGACTTCCACGGGGATGTGCAGGGGGCGTGGGTGTAGAGTCGCGCTACCGGCACGTCGATCTGCAGCCGACTGCCTGGCTTGACCCGGGTACCGGCGAGTTCGAAGGAGGGTCGAGCCATGGGCAACTCCGTGACAGGAAACGACGTTTCCTTTATACCGCAGTGCGTTAGGCTTGACGAGGCAGGGCCAACCAACCATACATAGCTGTATGTAAAAACTCTCAATTGGGTTAGAATAGCCCTATCGCTGGTCTGCACGAAGAGAGTCGTCCCCATCATGGCCCGACGTACCAAAGCGGAAGCCGCCGCCACCCGAGAAATGCTGCTCGACGCTGCAGAAGCCATCTTCCTCGAGCACGGCGTCGCACGCACCTCGCTGGAGCAGATCGCCCGTCACGCCGGCATGACGCGCGGCGCCGTCTACTGGCATTTCCGCAACAAGGCCGACCTGTTTCGCGCCATGCTGGACCGGGTGCGCATGCCATTTCGCGAACTGGTCGAGGAGATCGACGAACCTTCGCTGGCCAATGCGCCTCTCGAAGCCGTTCGGCTGGCATGCCGCCAAGGCTTCGTCAGGCTGGAGCAGCCTCGCTACCGCCGCGTCTACGCGATCCTGATCCATCATTGCGAGGTCTTCGGCGAGATTGATCCCCTGGCCATGCAGAACGAGATTGCCCAGGAGTCATGCGGCGCCCTCATCGAGTACTTCGGTGTCGCCGCCCAGCAGCAGCGACTGCGCGAGGATATCTCGCCCGAGCAGGCTGCCCGTCTCCTGCAGGCATCGCTGGGCGGGCTGTTCCACGACTGGCTGCGCAACCACGAGCCATATTCACTGGTAGAGCGCGGCATGGAGCTGGTGGATACTCTGCTGCGTCTGGTCGCCCGCGAGCCGGGCGCCAGCGCCGAACGTTGAGCACCTGCACAGTAGTACAAGAGCAAGCATTCCGTTTTCTGAAAGCGTGCAACTTGACGCCCCAGCAGCTAGATTGCGTCATCGTCGATCAAGGCAGGGAGGCCCACCATGAAACGCGCCATCGCGTGGCTTTTGCTCATTGCGCTGGGCCTGTCAGGCTGTGACGACACGGAAGAGCACACCGAGCCCACCACGCGGGTGGTGAAGCTTTACCAGGCCGGGCAGCAGGAGATCGCGCCCAGCCGGCGCTTCGTCGGCCGTGTCGCGGCGCTGCAGAGCGTCGATCTCTCCTTTCGCGTCAGCGGTCGGCTGCAGGAATTTCCAGCCGTCCAGGGCACGGTAATTCCTCGCGGCGAGCTGATCGCCCGCCTCGACCCCACCGACTACGAGCTCGCCGTGCGCCGCGCCGAGGCGGAGCAGGAGCTGGCCAGGCGCCAGATGGAGCGCCAGCGCAGCCTGTTGCAGCAGAACGCCGTCGCCCAGGCCAGCTTCGATGCGGCCCGCACCGAGTACGAGCTCGCCGACGTTCAGCTGGATAGCGTCAGGCGCGACCTCGAGCACACCACCCTGGAAGCCCCTTCGATGCCCTGGTGACACGGCGCCTGGTCGACAACCACAGCAACGTGCCGGCCAATGCCGAGATCGTGCGCGTGCAGGATGTATCCGAACTGCGCATACGCATCAACGTGCCCGAATCGCTGGTGCGTCATCTCGAAGATCCTACGCGCTTCCGGGTGCGGGCGGAGCTCGCTTCGATACCGGGCCGGCAATTTTCCCTGGTCTTTCGCGAACTCGTCACCGAACCCGACCCGGTTGCCCAGACCTACGAAGTCGAATTCGCGCTGGACGACGACCACCCCCTGCTTGCGTTGCCCGGCATGACCGCCAGCGTCTTCGTTGAGCTGCGCGAGGCGGTCATGCCGCCCATCGTGATGGTGCCGGCCAGCGCGCTGGCCAAGGACGAGGCCGGCCGGTTCCATGTCTGGCGCTATGACGAGGACAGCCAGTCCGTCTCGGCCCAGCCGGTAACCGTCGGCGAAATCAGCGGCGACCATGTCGCCGTGATCGCCGGACTACCTCACGGCGAGACGATCGTCGCCGCCGGCGTGCACCTGCTGCGCGAGGGCATGTCGGTCACACCGCTGCGAGATTCACTGTAAGGAGCCGCGCATGGATATCGCACGACGCTCCATCGAGCGCCCGCTCAATACCTGGCTGATCGTGGTGGTGTGCTTCTTCGGAGGATTGTGGGGTTTCAACACCTTGGGCAAGCTGGAAGACCCTGCCTTCACCATTCCCAACGCCATCATCAACACCCCCTACCCCGGCGCCACCGCCAGTGAAGTCGAGGAGGAGGTCACCGAACGGCTGGAGCGTGCCATCCAGGAGCTGCAGCAGATCGATGTGATCTCCTCCACCTCGCTGCCCGGGCGCTCCGAGATCGAGGTAGAAGTCCACTCCGACTATCGCAGCCACGAGCTGCCCCAGATCTGGGACGAGTTGCGACGCAAGATCAACGACACCCAAGGGGCACTTCCCGCCGGCGCCCAGCCGTCGCAGGTCAACGACGACTTCGGCGAGGTCTATGGTCTGTTCTACGCGGTCACGGCCGAAGGCTTTTCGGCGCAGGAGATCCGCGACATCTCCACCTTCCTGCAGCGGGAGCTGCTGACCGTGCCCGGCGTGGCCAGGGTCACCACGGCGGGCGAGCGCGAGGAGACGATCTACGTCGAGATCCCCAACGAGCGCCTGACCACGCTCGGCATCCCCGTGGAGCAGGTGGTCAACACCATCCAGACGGAGAACACGGTGGAGGACGCCGGGGCGCTGCGCGTGGGCGACAGCCATGTGCGCATCGTCGCCCGTACCGCGGTCGACAGCGTGACCGCGATCGAGGCAATACGCATCGGGCGGCCCGGCACCACCGAGCAGATCTCGCTGGTCGATATCGCCAACGTCTATCGCCAGCCGAGCGAGATTCCCGGCCACCTCGTACGTCACAACGGTACCGATGCCTTCACCCTCGCGGTGGCCGGCATCGAGACGGAAAACATCATCGAGGTGGGCGACGCGGTCGAGGCGCACCTGCAAAGCCTGCAGGGTCGCATTCCGCTGGGAGTCGAGCTGCACCCCATCTACGAGCAGCACCGCGTCGTCGATGACGCCATCAATGACTTCCTGCTCAACCTGGCCATGTCGGTCTCCATCGTGATCGGCGTCCTCTGTCTGTTCATGGGCTGGCGCATCGGCCTGGTGGTGGGGGCCACCCTGCTGCTCACCGTGCTCGGCACCCTGCTGTTCATGGCGCTGCTGAACATCGAGATGGAGCGTATCTCGCTGGGGGCGCTGATCATCGCGATGGGCATGCTGGTGGACAACGCCATCGTGGTGGCGGAAGGCATGGTCATCAACATGAAGCGCGGGCAGAACGCCACCGAAGCCGCCAGTGCCGCCGCTCGACGCACCCAGATCCCGCTGCTCGGGGCCACCGTCATCGGCATCATGGCCTTCGCCGGGATCGGGCTGTCCGACGACGTGACCGGGGAGTTCCTGTTCTCCCTGTTCATGGTCATCCTGATCTCGCTGATGCTCAGCTGGCTGCTGGCCATCACGGTCACGCCGCTGTTCGGCTACTACCTGCTGCGCCAGTCCGGCGACGGCGACGAGGACCCGTACAAGGGCCTGCTCTACCGCCTCTACCGGCGCATGCTGGGCCTGGCCCTCAAGCTGCGGGCTCTGACCGTCGGGCTCCTGGTCACCATCACGGCGCTGTGCTTCTGGGCCTTCGGCTTCATCCCGCAGTCGTTCTTTCCCGACTCCAACACGCCGATCTTCTACGTCAACTACGTGCTCCCCCAGGGCAGCGACATCCGCGCCACGGCGCGCGATGCCCGCGAGATCGACCGCTACCTGCTCGAGCAGCCGGGCGTGGTGGCGGTATCCAGCTTCATCGGCCAGGGGGCCACGCGCTTCATGCTCACCTACGCACCCGAGCAGCCCAACCCCGGCTATGCCCAGTTCATCATCCGCACCGGGAGCCTGGACGACATTCCGGAACTCGACAGGCGCATCTACCGCGAATTGAGCGAGGCCTATCCGAACGCGGAAGTACGCACCCGCCGGCTGCAGTTCGGCCCCGGCGACGGCGCCAGGATCGAGGCGCGCTTCAGCGGCAACGACCCGAGCGTACTGCGCGAGCTGGGCAACGAGGCCCAGCGCAGGATGGCGCAGCAGCCTGCGCTGATCGATATTCGCCAGAACTGGCGCCAGCAGGAGCTGGTGGTGGTGCCAAGGATCAACGAGGAGCGGGCACGCATGGCCGGCGTCGGGCGTGACGAGATCGCCCAGACCCTGCAGTTCGCTTCCTCGGGGTCCAGGCCGGCACCTACAGGGAACACGACACGCTGCTGCCCATCGTGGCTCGCCCCCGGAGTCGGAACGCAACGACGTGGCGCTGCTCGCCGACAGGCTGATCTGGAGCGCCGCCGAGCAGACCTTCATTCCCATCACCCAGGTGGTGGACGCCTTCGAGACCCACAGCGAGGAAGCGCTGATCGTGCGTCGCAACAGGGTGCGCACCCTGACGGTCGAGGCGGATCCCGCCGACGGCTACACCGCCAACCAGGCCTTCACGACGATACGCGAGGAGATCGAGGCCATGGCGTTGCCGCCCGGCTATCGCCTGGCGTGGGGCGGCGAGCATGAGGATTCGGCGGAGGCGCAGGCCGCCCTGGCCCGACAGCTGCCGATCAGTGCGCTGGTGATGCTGCTGACCTCCATCCTGCTGTTCGGCAAGCTGCGTCAGCCGCTGATCATCTGGCTGGTGGTCCCGATGTCGGTGTGCGGAGTGGTGATCGGCCTGCTGGTCACCGGGCTGCCCTTCTCCTTCACCGCCCTGCTGGGCATGCTGAGCCTGTCGGGCATGCTGATGAAGAACGCCATCGTGCTGGTGGATGAGATCGACGCACAGATCGACACCGGCAAGGCGCGCCTGGACGGACTGATCGACGCCAGCGTCAGCCGCCTGCGCCCGGTCCTGCTGGCCGCCGGCACCACCATCCTCGGCATGCTCCCGCTGCTGGCCGACGCCTTCTTCAACAGCATGGCGGTGACCATCATGGGCGGGCTGGCCTTCGCCTCCCTGCTGACGCTGATCGCAGTGCCGGTGCTCTACGCACTGTTCTTCGGCATCCGGCCCGAGCGGCAGCGCCGCAAGGCTTGACCGTCGCCCGCCAGCCGCTTCCTGGCGCTGGCGGGCAGCGAATCAGCCCCTGGCTTCCGGCTGCGCCGCCTGGCGAGACGCCTTGCGCTCGCGCCGCCAGGTGGTCAGGTCGTCGAGCAGCTTGTAGGCCAGCGGCACGAAGATCAGCGCCAGCGAGCTGGCCAGGATCATGCCGCCCACCACCACGGTACCGATCTCCTGCCGGCTGTTGGCGCCGGCGCCGGTCGCGAACACCAGCGGCAGGGTGCCGATGATGAAGGTCAGCGCCGTCATCAGGATGGCGCGGAAACGCTGCTGGGCCGCGGCCAGGGCCGCCTCGGTGGAGCTGTGCCCCTCGCGGCGGTTCTGGGCGGCGAACTCCACGATCAGGATGGCGTTCTTGGCCGCCAGGCCGATCAGCACCAGCAGGCCCACCTGGAAGTAGATGTCGTTGGGGAAGCCGCGCAGCATGGCGGCCAGCGCCGCCCCCAGCACCCCGAAGGGCACCGCCGTGGCCACCGCCAGCGGCAGCGACCAGCGCTCGTACTGCGCCGCCAGGATAAGGAACACCATCAGCAGTCCCAGGCCGAAGGCCAGGCCGCCGGCGCCGGCGGCCGCGTCGAGCTGGTAGGCCTCGCCGGTCCAGCCCAGCTGGACATCGCCGCTCTGCAGCACCTCGGCGGCCACCTCCTCCATCACCGTCTTGGCCTGCCCGGTGGTGTAGCCGGGCGCCGCATCGGCCAGGAACTTGGCGGCCGCATAGACGTTGTAGCGATTGAGGATGTCCGCCCCGGCCTCCCGGGTCAGGGTCACCAGGGAGCTCAGCGGGATCATCTCGCCGCTCTGGGAGCGCACGAAGACCTTATTGAGATCCTCCGGGCGACTGCGGAACTCCCCTTCGGATTGCAGGTTCACCTGCCAGTTGCGTCCGGCCAGGGTGAAGTCGTTCACGTACATGGCGCCGAAGGTGCTCTGCATGCTGGCAAAGACGTCGTTGATCGGCACGCCCATGGCGCGGGCCTTTTCGCGGTCCACTTCGGCCCGATAGCGCGGAATCGAGGTGTCCAGGGTGGTGCGGGCGTTGGTCAGCTCCGGGCGCGCATTGGCCGCGGCGGCCAGTCGGCCGGCCAGCTCGGCGATCTCCTCGGTGGTGGCATCGCCGCGCACCTGCACATACCCTTCCACCCCGCCGGTCAGCGACAGCCCCATGATCGGCGGCGGCGTGAAGGCGATCACGAAGGCTTCGGGCATGCCGCCGCCCATGCCCATGATCCGGCCGGTCAGCGACTGGGCGTCCTGGCCGGGGCCTTCGCGATCGCTCCAGTCGGCCAGGTTGGCGAAGCCTACGCCGACGTTACTGCGCAGGGCGCCGGCAATGATGTCGAAGCCGGCGAAGGAGGTGAACTCATCCACCTCGTCCATCTCCAGCAGCATCGCCGAGACCTGGTCGCGCACCGCCTCGGTACGCGGCAGCGCCGACACCTGCGGCAGCTGGTACATCACCAGCGCCACGCCCTGGTCCTCCTGGGGCACCAGCCCCGGCGGCAGGCGCGACATGGAGAACAGCGTGGCGGCCATCACACCGGCAAACAGCACCACGCCGATCAGCGCATGGCGCAGCAGCTTGCCGACCAGCCAGGTAAAGCCGCGGGTCAGGCGATCGAAGCCGGCGTTGAACCATTGGAACGGCTTGGCCACCTTGTGCGACTGGCCGTCGAGGAGCAGCGCGCACATGGCCGGTGTCAGCGTCAGGGCCACCACGCCGGAGACCACCACGGAGACGGCGATGGTCACCGCGAACTGGCGATAGAGCTCGCCGGTCAGGCCGCCCAGGAAGGTCACCGGGGCGAACACCGCCACCAGCACCAGGGTCGAGGCCACCACCGCCCCGGCCACCTGCTTCATGGTCTCGATGGAGGCCTCGCGGGCCTTCATGCCCTGCTCCTTGATCAGGCGGTCGACGTTCTCCAGCACGATGATGGCGTTGTCCACCACGATGCCGATGGCCAGCACCAGCCCGAACAGCGTGAGCAGGTTGACCGAGAAGCCGAAGGCGAGCATGCCGGCGAAGGTGCCGATCAGCGATACCGGAATCGCCGCCACTGGAATCAGGGTGGCGCGCCAGTGCTGCAGGAACAGGAAGGTCACCACCACCACCAGCGCCACGGCGATCAGCAGGGTGATGAACACCTCGCGAATGGAGATCTCGACGAACTCGGTGGTGTCGTAGGGCACCGTGTAGGTCAGGCCTTCCGGGAAGCGTGACGACATCTCCTCCAGCGCCTCGTGGACGGCGGTGGCGGTATCCAGGGCATTGGCCCCCGGCTGCAGGTAGACCCCCATGGGCACGGCGTTCTGA
Organism: Halomonas sp. E19; assembly: GCF_052439355.1. Classification (NCBI taxonomy): domain Bacteria; kingdom Pseudomonadati; phylum Pseudomonadota; class Gammaproteobacteria; order Oceanospirillales; family Halomonadaceae; genus Halomonas; species Halomonas sp. E19. The sequence goes on from NZ_JBNFWU010000001.1 coordinate 2,100,903, forward strand.
CCGTTGTAGGTGGCCGAGAAGGAGTAGTTCTGCGCGCCCAGCTCGGCGCGGGCCACGTCGCCCAGGCGCAGGGTGCTGCCATCCTGCTCGGCGCGCAGGATGATGGCCTCGAACTCCTCGGCCTCGGAGAGCTGGCCGCGTGTGGTCACCGAGAAGGTGAAGGCCTGGCCCTGTGGCGAAGGCTCGGCGCCCAGGCTGCCGGCGGCGAACTGGGCATTCTGCTCGCGAATCGCCGCGGCCACGTCGTTGGGCGTCAGGTCGAACTGGGCCAGCTTGTCGGGACTGAGCCAGATGCGCATGGAGTAGTCCTGGGCGCCGAACAGCGAGGCGTCACCCACCCCGGGGATGCGGACCAGCTCGTCGAGCACGTTGAGCAGCGCATAGTTGGACATGAACAGCACGTCGCGGCTGCCATCCGGCGAGAACAGCACCGGCACCATCAGGATGTTGTTCGAGCGCGCCTCGACCCTCACCCCCAGCGTCTGCACCTGCTGGGGCAGCCGCGAGAGCGCGGCCTGCACGCGGTTGTTGACGTTGATCGCCGCCTGGTCGGGGTCGGTGCCCATGGCAAAGGAGATGGTGATCTGCAGGCTGCCGGCATCGGTCGAGGTCGACTCCATGTAGAGCATGTTGTCGACGCCGTTGATCTCCTGCTCCAGCGGCGCGGCCACCGCCTCGGCGATCACCGTGGAGCTGGCGCCGGGATAGGCGGCCTGCACCACCACCTGGGGCGGCACCACGTCGGGGTACTGCTCCACCGGCAGCGCCCGCAGCGCCGCCAGCCCCACCAGCATGATGATGATGGAGATGACCGAGGCAAAGATCGGTCGATCGATGAAGAACCTGAGCATCACGCCTCCTCGTCGTCGACGTCGGCGGCGTCGAGCGACACCTCGGCGGCGGTCTCGTCGCCCGTGGCTTGATCGGCCGACTCGGCCTCGCGAGCCTGAACCGGCATGCCGTCCTGCAGCATCACCAAGCCGCTGACAATGATGCGATCCCCGCATCGAGTCCGCTCAGCACCACCTGGTGGTTATCGACGATGGGCCCTAGGTCCACATCGCGAGCCTGCGCCCGGTCCTCGGCGACCACGAAGACGCGCGGGCCGCCGGGGCCCTGGCCCACCGCCTGCTGGGGGATCAGGAAGACGTCGTCAAGCTCCTGAACCAGCACACGCACCCGCACGAACTGCCCCGGCACCACCAGTCCTTCCGAGTTGGGAAAGACGGCCCGCGCCGACACGCTGCCGGTACGCGGGTCGATGGTGCTATCGGTGAAGTCGATCAGGCCCTGCTCGGCGTACTCGCTGCCATCGGGCAGGGTCAGCCACGCCTCCCGCGGCGCCTCGGTCTGGGCATCGCTCATCGCGCGGCGTGCGGCACGCTGCAGCGCAGCATCACGCTCGGGCAGCGAGAAGCGCACATGGATCGGATCCTGCTGGGTCACGCTGGTCAGCAGCGTGCCACGCTCGATCAGGCTGCCTTCGGGGAAGCTTTCAAGGCCGGTCAGGCCATCCAGCGGCGCCTGCACTTCGGTATAGCTGAGGTTGAGTTCGGCATTGGCCACGCCAGTCTCCGCCAGCGCGTAGCGCGCCTCCGCCAGTTCCCGCGCGGAGAGTGCGCTGTCGCGCTCGCGTTCGCTGATGGCGCTCTGGTTGAACAGGGTCGAAATGCGCCGCCACTCGCGGTTGGCCTGGTTCAGCTCGGCCTGGGCGTTGGCGCGTTCGGCCTCGGCGCGCTTGAGGGCGATCTCGTAGGGCTCGCGGTCGATGCGGAACAGCGCGTCGCCCTCGCTGACCAATTGGCCTTCGGTATAGAGCCGCTCCTCAAGAATGCCTTCGACACGGGCGCGCACCTGCACCTCCCGGGAGCCCCGGGCGCGTGCCGCATACTCTTCGATCACCTCCACGCTGCGCGGCTCGACGCCTACCACCACCACCGGGGGGCGGACGCTCTCCGCCACCGCCCATGGGCGCACCGCCACCGCCCTCGTCGCGGTCACAGCCGACCAGCAGCACGGCGAGCAGGCCCAATGGCAAGATCCATTTCGCGGGGAATCCCCCTCGTGGCGACAAGTTCATTTGCGGTCTCCGCTGCAGGAAGGCTGATGCTTCGGCGAGAGCCCGGCCGGCGCCCGCTCTCGCTCAGGGATGAAAACAGGTGGGCGATTATAGTTACATACATGCATGTATGCCAGTCTTGTATCAGCCTGGACGCTATGTGAAAAGCGCCGCTGCATAGCGGCAGGACACAACAGGGTGGTGTACAAGAAAACGCCTACAGGCCGCACACAGCGACGCTACAGCCGATAGGAGAGAGACAGTGAGCCATGCGTGTCGGCGCTTTCCTGCCCGCGGAACTCCTTGCTGCGCCAGACGTGCGCCAGGCTGGCCTGCCAGCGCTCCCAGCTCAGCGCCAGCCCCACGATAGCGTCAGCGACGAACTCCTGGCGCTCGACCGAATGGCTGTCGCGTAGCGTGTTGCCGTCCAGCAGCAGGTTATGCGCCACATAGCGCCCCTCCGCGCCGGCAAAGAGCTGCCAGCCGAAACCGGACTGGTGCTGCACAGGCAGCAGGCCCATGCGCTCCGGGCCTGCCGACGGTACGGCATGACGGTTCACCATGCCGTGACCCAGGCGCAGCCCGTAGCCGAGCCCGGCCTGGGTAATCAGGTTGCCCACCGCGCCTACCGCGGCAGGGCCGTGCAGCCACTCCAGCCCGGCAAGCTGATGGGAGCGCCACCAGCTGCGTCGGTAAGCCAGGTTGAACAGCGGCTCGTTGCCCAGCTGATGCCGCCAGCCACGCGGGCGATCGCTGTTGGTGAAACGGTGCACCTCGCGCTGCAGACTATCGGTGCCGGTGGCCGGGCCCACCAGACCGACATCGAACTGCAGCACATTGAGCCGCTCCCAGGCGCCCCGCTGGCGGATCTCGTGCAGCGAGAAACCCGCCAGCACCAGCCCGGCGTAGGGCCTGTCATCAGGAATCAGGCTGCGCCGCTCAACGTCCACCGGGGTATACATGCGATGACTGACGCGGTAGCCCACGCTATCGACCTGGCGCCACCAGGCGTCCGGTAGACCCGCCATCAGTGACTGGGACCAGTGGTCGGCCGTAACTGACCGAGCCCAGCCAAACTCGACGCCGGAGGTGTAGTGGTCATCGTCGCTGCTCACCAGGCCGTCGTTGTCGACCTGCAGCGTCAGCACATCCGCCAGCGCCGGTGTCGCCAACGACAGGAGCAGCGCACCGATCAGGCAACCGAGACTTCGATTCATGCGGGGCCTCTTCCTTGAGCAAGCTAACAAACATACTGGAGTGTATGTAGCCAAGCGCGAGACAGGCAAGTTCAATCAAACGCACTTTTGAAACTCAAACCCCGCAGCCCCAAACCGTTCTAGGCTTCGCTCGACGGCCCTTGGCAACCACGCCCAAGCGGCGGCCAGCAAAAAGCCACCCCTAGGGGTGGCTGGCAATGTGCAGCCATGGGCGACTGCCTTATTCGGGCAGCAGCACGCTGTCGATGACATGGATGACACCATTGCTGGCCTCGATATCGGCCTGGATCACCGTGGCATCGTTGACCATCACGTTGCCATACGAGGTGCTGATGGTGATGTCCTGGCCCTGCACCGTGGTGGCGCTGTCCAGGTCCATGGCCTGCTCGGCCATCACCTTGCCCGGTACCACGTGGTAGGTCAGCACGGCCTGTAGCTGGTCCAGGTTTTCCGGCTCGAGCAGCGACTCAACGGTGCCTTCCGGCAGCGCGGCGAAAGCCTCATCGGTGGGGGCAAAGACGGTGAACGGACCCTCGCCCTTGAGCGTTTCCACCAGCCCAGCGGCTTCCAGCGCGGCGGCCAAGGTCTCGAACTGCCCAGCTGCCGCCGCGGTATCGACGATATCCTGCTTGTCACCATGATGGTCAGCCTGGACGGCACCCACCGTCATCAGGCCCAGCAGGCTTGCGCTCATCCACTTCATGGCAACCACTTGAAGCGTTTTCATCAGTGTTTTACCTCGCAGGGGATGATTAAGGGGTGGCGATGGCCGCCACTCCCTGTACTAAATATATATTCTGTACAAGTTTTGAACAAATAATTTTTGACCCAAGCCTGAACGCGCCACCATGACCTGGGCTTGCGAGACCGCTACGCTAGGCAAAAAGGCAGCGAGGGGCACAGTCCAGCGGCCCGCTCAACTCACGGCAGACAGCCACCAAGACAAGGAGACGCCATGTACAAGCTGGTGTTTTTCGTTCCGCTGAACGATGCCGAAGCCGTCAAGGACGCCGTTTTCGCCACCGGCGCCGGGCGCATCGGCGACTACGAAGGGTGCTGTTTCCAGACCATTGGCACGGGGCAGTTCCGCCCGCTGCAAGGCGCCAACCCGCATATCGGGCAGGTGGGCACCCTGGAAGAAGTCGAGGAACTGAAGGTGGAGCTCGTCTGTGAGGATCACCTGATCCGTGACGCCGTCGACGCCCTTAGGGCAGCCCACCCCTACGAGGAGCCGGCCTTCGACGTGTGGAAGCTGGAAGCACTGTGACGCGCCAGGCTTGCCGTGCCGCTGCGCCTGCGGGCAAGGCGGCACGCGGCCTCAGGCCGAGCCAAAGTAGCGTTCGCGATCTTCGGCGGTGATGTCGCTGATGTGCAGCGGGTAGTGACCGTCGTCGCGGTCGGCATAGAAATGGCGCAGGGTGCGCTCGATGGTGGGGAAGGCCAGCTCGTCCCAGGGATCTCGTGCTCTTCGAACAGGGCCACTTCGAGACTCTCCGGGCCGGCGGAAAAGCCGCCCGTGAGCTCGGCGCGGAAGATCATGTAGACCTGGTTGATGTGCGGCAGGTTGATCAGGGTGTAGAGTCCATGAATGTCGACCTCGGCACAGGCCTCTTCCCAGGTTTCGCGGGCCGCCGCCTGCACGGTGGTCTCGGCGTTCTCCATGAAGCCCGCCGGCAGGGTCCAGAAGCCCTTGCGGGGGAGATGGCGCGGCGACAGAGCAGGATGCGCGAGCCGCTCACCGGCAGCGTGCCGGCCACGATGCGCGGGTTCTGGTAGTGGATCGAACCGCAGGCGTCGCACAGATACCTGGGCCGATCGTCTCCTGCCGGAATCGCGAAACGCACGGTTTGGCCACAGTGGCTGCAGAAGTTCATGAGTCTCCCTGGCAGGCTTGACGTCGGCAAAGGCCCCCGGGTAGAAGGAATCAAACCCGACGGAAACCCCATGTTAGAGAAACTTCGCAAGCGCCTGCAAGCGCACGAGCCCCGCCATCTGCGCCTCGACATGCCGCGTGCCGCGGTACTCATGCCGATCGTCGAGCGCCCCGAACCGACGCTGCTGTTCACCCGCCGTGCAGGGCATCTCAATACGCACAGCGGCCAGGTGGCGTTTCCCGGCGGCAAGCGCGAGGAGGCCGACCGCGACCTGCTGTTCACCGCGCTGCGCGAATCCCACGAGGAGATCGCCCTGCCGCCGGAGCGGGTCGAGCTGCTCGGCCGCCTGTCGGACGTGATTTCGCTGCACGGCATTCTGGTCACGCCCTATGTGGGGCTGATCCCGCCGGACCTGCCGCTCACGCCCGACCCCGCCGAGCTGGACGCCATCTTCGAGGTGCCGCTCGAGCTGTTCCTCGAGGACCGCCGTCACCATACCGACGTGATTCCGGTCAACGGACGCCCCCACTACGTGCCCAGCTACCACACCCAGGGCCAGGTGATCTGGGGGCTCTCGGCCATGATGCTGGTGGAGCTGCTGGCGGAGGGCTTCGAGCGTCCCATCAGCCTGTTCGATGAGCCGCCGCAGGGTCGGCTATGCTATTTTCCCGAACGTCTGCTGCGCAGTCCGGATACCGCCACGCGCCGCTCCTGATCCTGCTGCCTGCCTTCCTGGAGGTTCGTCGCATTCATGTCGCTGCTCACCCGCCCGGCCTTTGCGGCCAATGCCCTGCCTCAGCTGGTCGATGCCCTGGTCGAACAGGGCTGGTTCGTCGGCGAGGGATTTCTCGACGCCGAGCTGTGCCAGGCGCTGCATCGGGAGCTGATGGAAATGGCCGAGCGCGACGCCCTGGCTGCCGCCGGCATCGGCCGCGGCGACGAGCACCAGCTGCGTCGCGACATCCGCGGCGACGCCATCCGCTGGCTCGACCGTGAGAGCCTGGCCCAGCGCCGCTACCTCGAAGCCATGGGCGAGCTGCAGCGCGAACTGAATCAGGCGCTGTTCCTGGGGCTGTTCGAATACGAGGCGCATTTTGCCCACTACCCGCCCGGGGCCTTCTACAAGAAGCATCTGGACAGCTTTCGCGGACGCGCCAACCGGGTGGTCTCCACGGTGGGCTACCTCAACCCCGCCTGGCCGGCGGACGGCGGCGGGGAGATGGCGATGTTCGCCGCCGACGAACCGGAACGCGAAGTGGCCCGGGTACGCCCGGAAGCCGGCAACTTCGCCTGCTTTCTCGCCGAGACCGTGCCCCACGAGGTGCTGCCCACCCGCCTGCCGCGAGCCAGCATCGCCGGCTGGTTCCGGCGCAACGCCTCGCTCGGCGGCCTGGTGGACCCGGCGCGCTGATGGCCGACGAACGCGAGGCGCTGCGCGCCCGGCTGGCCGAACTCGAGGCCCACAAGGCCGCTCTCGAAGCGAGAATCGCCGAGCTCGACGAGGAGAAGCGCCACTATCGCTGGCTGGCGGAGAGCACCACCGACCTGATCTCGCGCCACGCCCGCGACGGCACCTTCCTCTACGCCTCGCAGGCCGCCCGCGACCTGCTCGGCTACGAGCCCGAGGAGCTGATCGGCGTCTCGGCCTACGACCTGTTCCACCCATCCGACCTCGCCGACCTGCTCAACAAGTCGCCGCGGGTCTACTACCACGACGGCTTCTATCAGCAGACCTACCGCTTCCGTGCCAAGGATGGGCACTACGTCTGGTTCGAGACCACCAGCCGCACCCGCCGCGACCCGGCCACCGGCGAGCTGATCGACGTGCTCTGCGTCTCCCGCGACGTGGGCCGGCGCATTCGCGCCGAGGCCAATCGCGAGCGTCTGGCCCGGGTGGTGGAATCGACCACCGACTACGTGCTGTTCTGCGACGGCGAAGAGCGGCTGTTCTACTCCAACGAGGCGGCGCGACGCTTGCTGGGCTTGCCGCGCGAAGGGCTCGATGCCCGGCTCGAGCGGGCCTATACCCCGAGCTCGCTTGCCATCCTGCGAGAGATCGTGCTGCCCGCTGTGGCCCGCTACGGCTCCTGGAGCGGCGAGCTGGAGATGCCGGGCCCCAAGGGGCCGGTGCCGGTACTCAGCGTGGTACTGGCCCACCGCGGCCCCGGCGCCGAGCCCGACCACCTCTCGCTGCTCAATCGCGACATCGGCCTGCGCAAGGCCGCCGAGGCCCAGGCGCGACGCCATCAGGAACAGATCGCCCACGCCAACCGGCTGGCCACCACCGGCGAGCTCGCCTCCAACATCGCCCACGAGCTGAACCAGCCGCTGGGGGCCATTGCCAATTACGTCAGCGGCGCGCTGCTGCAACTCCGTGCCGATCCGAATCGCCCGGCCAGCGACCTCGCGCTGCCCCTCGAGCGGATCGACACCCAGGTACAGCGGCTGGCGCAGCGGCTGCGTCACATTCGCACCTTCGTGCGCAAGGGGCAGACCCGCCCGCGCCCGGTGGTGCTGTTCGAGGTGGTGGATGCCGCCTGCCGGCTGTGCGAGTGGCAGTACCAGCAGGCCGGAGTGAGCCTGACCCATGACCTGCCGGAAACGCTGCCCCGCGTGATGGCCGACCCCATCGCCCTGGAGCAGGTGCTGGTCAATCTGCTGCTCAACGCGCTGGAAGCGAGCCGCGAACGGCCTGCCGCCGTGCGGGTCGAGATCCGCGCACGACGCAGCGGCCGGCGTGAGGTGACCTTCAGCGTCCGCGACCAGGGTCCCGGCGTTACCGACGACGACGCTCAGGCCATCTTCGCACCGTTCCACTCCAGCCGTCCGGAGGGCCTCGGCATGGGCCTTGCCATCAGCCGCTCGCTGATGGAAGCCATGGGCGGCAGCCTGGCACTGACCGACGGTTCCGAGGGCGCCACCTTTACCGGTACACTGCTGGCCGAACCAAGCCCCATCCACCGCAGCAAGCCGCCCCGGAGCCAGCCGTGACCGAGCCTACTCGTGCCCCCCGTATCGCCGTGGTCGACGACGACGAGGCACTGCGCGACTCGCTGGCCTGGCTGCTCGACTCCGTAGGCCTGGCCACGCGCGCCTTTGCCGACGGCGAGGCGTTTCTCGCCGCCGACCCGGCAAGCTTCGATGCGGTACTGCTCGACGTACGCATGCCCGGTCTCTCCGGCCTGCAGGTACAGCAGCGCCTGCTGGAGCGTGGCGACAGCGCCCCGGTGATCTTCATGACCGGCCACGGCGACGTGCCCATGGCGGTGGCCGCCCTCAAGGCCGGCGCCTTCGACTTCATCGAGAAACCCTTCAACCAGCAGCAGCTGATCGACGCCGTGCAGCAGGCGCTCGCCGAGTATCGGCGCCAGCGCGCCGTGAGCGAGCGCATCGACACCCTGCGCGCGCGCTACGACGCCCTGCGCCCCAAGGAGCGCCAAATCCTGGTGCTGGTGGCCGAGGGCCTGACCAGCCGTGAGATCGCCGAGCGCCTCGACGTCAGCGCCAAGACGGTGGAGATCTACCGCCTGCGAGGCATGAAGGCGCTGGGTGCCGGCAACCTGGCCGAGCTGGTGCGCTTCTGCGTGGCGCTGGGGCTGGTGGAGCCCTTGCCGAAGTAAGAACGGCCGCCTCCGAAGAGAGCGGCCGTCCGGCTTCTTGCTGGTAGCGCACCCAATCTCAGTCGATGGTCTCGAGAGAGACGATTTCGTAGTCGGTCTCGCCGGTTTGACGCAGTACGAAGATGATCTGGTCTTCCGTATTCACCAGCTCGGCCAGCGCCGGATCTGCCAGCGCCAGCTCCATGGTCATGGCTGGCCAGCGAAGCTCGGCGATAGGTTCATGTGCTACCAGCACACTGCTGCCATCCTGCGCTATCGACCGTACGATCCCGACACCTTCCGCCGTGCGCATTTCCTGATGTTCATGACCAGTCTGAGCACCATGAGCCGCGTGCTTGCCATGTCCATGATCACTGCTCGCCACTGCCGGAGCTGCCATAATGAGTCCCATCACGACCACCAACTGAAGCATACTGTTTTTCATATCAAAGGTTTCCTTCGGTTTTGGAGTTGCTGAGCGCAGCCTCGGATGAGACGGACTCGGGGAAGTGTCGTCGCTGCCATAGCCAATAAAGAACGGGAATGAGCAGCAGCGATACCAGGGGGCAGAAATCATGCCGCCGACCACGGGCGTGGCAATACGCTGCATGGCCTCGGATCCTGGGCCGGAATCCAGCAGCAGCGGACTCAGACCCAGCACCACCGTGAGCGAGGTCATGGCCTTGGGACGTACCCGCATGACCGCGCCGTCGATGATCGCTTCACGCAGTTCACCTCGGGTACGGGGCCGCCGCTGCTCCACTGCCCCGCGGACATACATCAGCATCACCACGGCGAACTCTGCTGCCAGGCCTATCAACAGGATGAAACCCGCCGCCACGGCCACCGAGACGTCATAGGTGAGCCAGTAGAGCAGCCACACGCCACCGACGGCGGCGAATGGCAGCGAACCCATGAGCATGAAAGTCTCGGCAGCGTTACGGAAGCATAGGTATAGCAGCAGGAAGATCAGCACGATGGTCACCGGGACCACCCACTGCAGGCGCTCCTTGGCCCGTTCCATGTACTCGTACTGGCCTGACCAGGTCACCGAGTACCCGGCAGGCAACGTGACCTGTTCCATCACCCGTTGCCGCGCCTCGGCCACATAGGAGCCGATATCGCGCCCGCGGATGTCGACCACCACCCAGCCGTTGAGACGTGCGTTCTCGGTACGAATCATGGCCGGACCGTCCACGATGTCCACCTGTGCCAGCGCCTGCAGGGGAAGGTAGGCCCCCGCCGAGGTGATCACCGGTAGATCCCGCAGACTCTCCAGCGAGTCGCGCCAGTCCTGGGGATAGCGCAGGTTGATGGGGTAGCGCTCCAGCCCCTCGACGGTTTCGCTTACATTCATCCCCCGACGGCGGTTTGAATGATGGCCTGAAGGTCGCTGACATTGACGCCATGGCGCGCGGCGGCTCGCCGGTCGATATCCACTTCGACGTAACGCCCGGCGGCGGTGCGATCGGCATACGCCGACGCTGTACCCGGCACATCTTGGAGCACGCGTTCGATCTCCCGCCCAACACGCTCGATCTCTGCCAGGTCGGATCCAGCCACCTTGATGCCCACCGGCGAGCGGATGCCGGTCGAGAGCATGTCGATGCGCGTCTTGATCGGCGGCACCCAGACATTGGCCACCCCCGGGAAACTGACTGCCTCATCGAGTTCGCGAATGATATCGGCCTTGGTCATGCCATCGCGCCACTGGTCGCGTGGCTTGAAGCGAATGACGGTTTCCAGCATGCCGATGGGGGCCGGGTCGGTGGCCGTATCGGCCCGCCCTGCCTTGCCAAAGACCCCTTCCACTTCCGGCACCGACATGATCAACCGGTTGGTTTGCTGCACGAATTCACGCACCTTGCCAATCGAGGCGCCAGGTTCCAGCGACGGCATATACATGAGATCGCCTTCGTCGAGCTGAGGCATGAACTCGCTGCCAAGCTTGCTGGCCGGGTAGGCCACGCTGGCGGCAACCAACACTGCTGCTGCAATGGTTGCCCAAGGGTAGCGCAGCAGGGCATCGAGCCCGGGGCGGTAGATGGCGATCAACATGCGGCTCAGCGGATGGGCAGACTCAGGGCGTATACGCCCGCGCACCAGATAGCCCATGAGCACCGGGACCAGGGTGATACCCAGCCCGGCCGCCGCTGCCATGGCATAGGTACCGGTAAAGGCCAAGGGCTGGAACATGCGGCCTTCTTGCCCTTGGAGAGTGAAGAGCGGCAGAAAGCTGACCACGATGATCAACAGCGCAAAGAAGATCGGCCGCCCTGTTTCCTTGGCCGCCTCCGCCACGGTATGCCAGCGATCCTCCCCTGGCGGCGCCTTTTCCAGTCGCTTGTGCAGGTTCTCCACCATGACGATGGCGGCATCCACCATGGCGCCGATGGTCACGGCAATGCCGCCCAGCGACATGATGTTGGCGTTGATGCCCTTGGCCTGCATGATCATCAGTGCCGCCAGAATGCCGATCGGCAGTGCAACGATCGCCACCAGAGCAGAGCGGAAATGGAGCAGAAAGACGACACAGACCAGCGCAATGATGAGGAATTCCTGCAACAGCTTGACCGTCAGGTTGTCCACCGACTCCTGAATCAGTACTGAGCGGTCGTAAGTCTCCACGATTTCGACGCCTTCCGGCAGGCTCGGCCGCAGCTCTTCGAGGCGGGCCTTGACACGCTCGATGGTGGCAAGCGCATTCTCGCCATGGCGCATGACTACCAGGGCTCCCACAGCCTCGCCCTCGCCATCCAGCTCAGCGATGCCGCGGCGGGCAGCGGGGCCGATGCGGATCTCGGCCACATCTTCGAGCAGTACTGGAGTGCCGTCACCGCCAAGGCCAACCGGCACCAGGCGAAGCTCCTCGATGCCGGTCAGATAACCACGGGAGCGAACCATGTATTCCGCTTCACCCATCTCGATAACCGAACCGCCCGCCTCCCGGTTGGCGCCCTCGATGGCCGAACGGATGCCGGCAAGTGTCAGGCCATAAGCGCGCGCCCGATGCGGATCGAGCACCACCTGGTACTGCTTGACCATGCCGCCTAGCGTAGCGACCTCGGAAACGCCTACCACGGACTGCAATTCGAACTTCAAAAACCAGTCTTGCAGTGAGCGCAGATCCGCCAGATCGAGCTTACCGCTGCGGTCCACCAAGGCGTACTGATAGACCCAGCCCACCCCGGTAGCATCTGGCCCCAGCGCCGGCGTGGCGCCAGCCGGCAGGCGGGGTGCCACCTGGCTCAGGTATTCCAGCACGCGAGAGCGTGCCCAGTAGGGGTCGGTGCCATCCTCGAACAGCACGTAGACGTAGGAATCACCGAACATGGAGAAACCTCGCACATCCCGCGCCTGGGGCACGGCCAGCATGGCCGTCGACAGCGGGTAGGTGACCTGATCCTCTACCACCTGAGGTGCCTGGCCGGGATAGCTGGTGTGCACGATCACCTGGACGTCGGAGAGGTCGGGGATGGCATCCAGCGGCATTTGCCTGGCTGTGAAGAGCCCCCAGACGACGAAAATAGCCGTCACCAAGAGCACCAGCAGACGATTATGCAACGACCACGTGATGATCCTTTCGATCATGAAACGACTCCTCAGTGGTCGTGAGCCAGCGGCTCGATAGCGGTGATTTCGAAGACGAACTCCTCGCGCTCACGCATGCGGAAGCGCATCGGCATGTCGTCGTGCAGCCCATCGAGCTCGAGCCCATCAGCCATGGCAAAGTCCATGACCATTGCCGGCCAGCCCAATAGCGGGATCGGTTCATGGTCGACGTTCAACATGCGGGCGTCGCGATCGATACCAAGCAGACGACCATCGGCCCAGATGTCGTCGTCGGCGCTCTCCTCCTCGGCTTCGGTCATGCGCGCCAGCTCAGCGCTGGCTGCCGCTTCGGAGTCGAGCAGGAAGTGGCCGGAGAGAACCACGCGCTCTCCTTCCTTGAGGCCTTCGATGATCTCCAGGTCGCCGTTGGCACGACGCCCTACCTGAACTTCACGCGCCTGGAAACGCCCTTCACCCAGCGCCAGGATGACGCGGTCCTGCCTGCCGGTACGGATCACGGCCTCGGCCGGCAGGTACAGGACGCCCTGCAGCGGTCGAGTGGTCAGTTGGACATCGGCATACATTCCCGGCTTGAGTCGCTCACCGGGATTGTCGAAGGCCAGGCGAACCTGAACGGTTCGCGTCGGGCTGTTCAGGCTCGGATAGATATAGTCGATCTTGCCCTCGAGACGCTCGCCCGGGCGGAATGGCAGCTTCACATGGGCGGCGTCACCTCGAGCCACGGCATCCACCTGATGCTCGAACAGGTCGGCAATCACCCATACCTGCGAGAGGTCGGCAATGGTCATCACCTCGGTGCCCGGTGTGACATACATGCCTTCACGCACGTTCAGCGACTCCACTACCCCACTCTGCCCCGCCCGTACGGAGATCAGTCGGCGCGGCTGGCCGGCCCGTTCGATCTCGGCAATTTCGGCGGCACTAATCCCCAGCGCCCTGAGGCGCTCCCGTGCCGGAGCTGGGCTACCACCACGCCGCATGACATGCAGCAGCTCTTCCTGGGCATTGACCAGTTCCGGCGAATAAAGGCGGAACAAGAGCTGCCCCTCCTCTACCCGCTCGCCGGTGGTTCTTACGCTGAGATCCTCTATCCAGCCTTGGGTACGCAGGTGAATATGGCTGAGTCTCGATTCGTCGTAGTCGACGAAGCCGACTGTCTCGACCAGGCGCGCCAGATCGCCACGAGCCACCGAGCCGATACGTACGTTCATGTTCTGCTGAACGACAGGGCTGATGCTCACGGTGCCGGGCGTCGCGTCGCCATCACCCGCGTAGATTGGAATGAAATCCATGCCCATCTCATCCTTACGCGGTTCGGGAGAGGTCACGGAAGGGTTATGGGGATGCCGGTAGTAGAGGACCTGCCTCTCACCATTGGCCGCGCCCGCCGCTTGCGCGACATGGGCATGTGAATCCGGCCAATAGATCACCGCGGCGGCGCCTGCCGCCGCCCCTGCCCCCAGCAGGACGATAACAGCCAATGCCTTCATGCGTTTTCTCCCAACAGATAGAGCAGATCCACCTGCTCGAGGCGGCGCTGGGTGCCGATACGCACGGCCTCGATGCGTGTTTCCAGTTCGGTCAGGCGGGCGCGCACGAGCGAATTGAAATCCGTCGTACGGTTGCGATACCCATGCTCGGCGGCTTCGGCGTTCTCCCTGGCCTGGGGCAGCAGAAGCTGCTGATAACGGCGTTCACGCTCGCTCAGCAGCTGCCATCTGGCTTGGCTCTCTCCCAGTTGGCGCTGCAACTCGCGGGCCTGTTCATCCCAGGCATACTGGGCGGCTTCACGTCGATGCACGCTGGCCGATAGGTCGCGATCCTGGCGCTGACGAGTGAAAAGCGGCAGGTCGACCATGACCATCGCCGACATGCGATCCGGCATGCCCATGCCCCGTTGCGTCGGCGTACCGTAGGTCAGCTCGACCGACCACTGCGGTTTGTATCCTTGACGAGCCAGTTCCACGCCATGGTTGCCGGCATCGATAACGGCCTGCTCGGCATCCAGCAGTGGATGCGCCAGCAAGGTTCCCGCGGGCTCGGCCAGCTCGGGAAGGTCGAGAGACAAGGGGCGCGAGAGGGCTTCATTACCCACCCAGCGCGCTAGCTGAGCCTGTGCTACTGCCTCCTGCGCCTGGACATTCAACAAGCGGTCATGCAATCGGCTCAGCTCCAGCTCGGCGCGCAGCAGATCCTGCTGGTCGGCAAAGCCGGAAGCGAACTCGCGCTCAGTGATTTCACGCAGGTCCTCGAACAAAGGCTGGCTCTGCTCCAGCACGCCGAGGATGGCGCGCTGCTCGGCAAGCACCAGGTAAGAGCGCCGTACGGCGCGCACTGCAGCCAGTTCTGCATTGCTGCTTCGCGCCGCTTCCGCCTGGGCCATGGCCGATTCCCGCTCGCTAGCCAACCGACGGCTGTCACCTCGAGGGAAGGTCTGGCGCACGCCCACACGGAGCTGGGTCATGGAATCGTCATCGATGGAAATACCATCTCTTGCAACATCCATGACCTCCATGATCAGCATGGGGTCAGGGAGCTGTCTGACTGAGATGGCGGCCTCGCGGCGAGCCTCCGCCAGCTCTCGATAACGCAGCGTGGCTGGGTCGTCGATGAGAGCAAGTCGTTCCGCTTCACTGAGCGATAACACTTGCTCTGAAAGTGCCGAGAGAGGTAATAGAAATGCTGTGCTCAGCAACACTGCGAGCATCGTTGGTAATCGAAATGCCATGAGCCACCCTCCACGCTCGCCAGAGTGCTGCTAAAAAACGACACCCCGTTATATTCTTTATAAATGATCAACCAAACCGTCTGACATTACTTACCAAACTGGCCAGCTCGAGCCGGCCAGTCTTAACTACAAGGTTTGGAATAGTGTTATTGGAAAGCGACGTGCAGGCTGTAGCGATGAGCATCCCAACCATCGCCACCCGGCGCCGAATTTCCTGACACTACCAGGCGATATTGACCCGCCTGCAAGGCTTCGCGAATTTCGAACTCTCCACCTGAAGAACGGACTTCCTTCACGGTGTTACCCTGAGCATCGATCAACTGGGCGCTCATGGGCAGCATGGGGGTCTGTGTTCCTGGAAAGTGGCTGCTGGCGATCCTGACCGTTGCGGCCTGATCCAGGTTCAGCTGATAAGTGTGCGGCTGCCCGGTGTTGATAATGGTGCTGGGCGTGCTGCCCTCCTGCAGAATATTTCCATTTGATGCAGAAGTGCCAAAACTAGCAAAGGCAGGCAGAGAGAACATGCTGACAACGGCAGCGGTAAGAGCAATTTTCTTGATCATGATACACCTCACTTTTCAGATAAAATTAAGCTATGCAAACACTAGGACTGTAAATTTCAACTTCGGGCGTGATAGAGTAACCACTCAGCCTACTCATCCCCCTTGTTGCTTGTTCATGTAGGCATAGTACGATGCAGTAGCGGACAGGAAACTGACTCGAAAATGACATTTTTGTCATTTTCGATCGGAGCAGGTTGACGGAGGCTTTGTGAAGATATTGATCGTTGAAGATGAGCCAAAAACCGGTGACTACCTGGCTCAAGGCCTTAGAGAAGCCGGTTTCGTCGTCGACCTCGCCCGCGATGGGCTGGATGGCCTGCACCTGGCCCAGAACGAAGCATATGATCTGTTGCTTCTAGACGTCATGCTGCCCGGGATGGATGGCTGGACCATCCTGCAGATGGTGCGCCGCGCAGGGCAGGACGTACCCGTGCTGTTTCTGACGGCACGAGACGAAGTGGACGACCGAGTGCGGGGGCTCGAGCTCGGCGCAGACGACTACTTGGTCAAACCATTTGCCTTCTCCGAACTACTGGCGCGGATTCGCTCCCTGCTCAGGCGCGGCAAGGCACGTGAGCCGGAAGTGTTCCGCGCTGCCGACCTGGAACTCGACCTGCTGCGACGGCGTGTGACTCGAGCCGGCGAACGTATCGACCTCACCGCCAAGGAGTTTGCCCTGCTAGAGCTCTTGATTCGCCGCCAGGGAGAGGTTCTGCCACGTTCACTGATAGCCTCGCAGGTGTGGGACATGAACTTCGATAGCGATACCAACGTCATCGACGTAGCCGTCAGACGGCTACGCGCCAAGGTCGATGGTCCCTTCCCCGAGAAGTTGATCCGGACCGTACGCGGCATGGGTTATGTGCTGGAGCCGGGAAATAGCTAATGAGCCTTTACCCACGTTCCTTGACGGCCCGCCTGGCCACACTCTACTCCTTGCTGGTGGCAATCCTGCTGCTGCTGCTTGGCCTGTGGCTCGAGTACCTGATTCGGGATCACTTCGACGAAATCGACCATATGGAGTTGACAGCAAAGCTGAACATGATCGAGAACCTGCTTGATCGAGTCGATAGCCCTGCCGCGCTGAATACACTGCCCAGATATCTCGACGACCTATTGACGAGCCATGCCACACTCTCCGTTTCCATCCGCGATGAAGCGGGACAAATACTCTACGCCTACCAACCGGACTTTCTCGAGCCAGTAAAGAATGGAGAGGTCAGCTCACCCAGCGCTCGCTGGAGCGTGGCCGGCCACGAATTCATTGGCCATGAAGTTCAGCAGCTCCTTCCTCTTGCACAGCCCATACCGGTACGCGTCCTGCTGGGCCTGGATATCACCCATCATGCCCACTTTCTCCAGGACATTCGACGTTATCTTTGGACGGGCATTGCACTTGCCGCCCTGCTGACGGCATTGCTCGGCTGGCTGGTCGCACGTCAAGGTCTGGCCCCCTCAAGCGGATCACGGCAACGGCCAAGCGGCTTTCAGCTGAGCGCCTGGGTGAGCGCCTCGACCTGCAAGCCACCCCACCGGAAATGCTCGAACTGGCCAATGCGTTCAATGGCATGCTGAACAGGCTCGAGGCCGACTTTCAGCGCCTCAGCGAGTTCTCAGCGGATATCGCCCATGAACTGCGTACCCCGGTGTCCAACCTGCTTACCGAAACCCAGGTTGCCCTGTCACGACCACGTAGCACAGGGGAATACCAGGACACACTGCACTCCAACCTGGAGGAGTTGGAAAGGCTGGCGCGAATGATCGCCGACATGTTGTTCCTGGCCAAGGCCGATCATGGTTTGCTGCCCAATCCCGCCGAGCCGGTGCATCTGGAGCGGGAAGTAGACGCTTTGCTGGAATTCTACGAGGCTCTTGCCGAGGAGAAGCAGGTCACGATGCAGCTTAATGGGGCCGCTACGGTCACCGGCGACCACCTGATGTTACGCCGCGCGATTGCCAACCTGCTTTCGAACGCAGTGCGGCACACTTCCCCTGGCGGTACCATAGACATCACGATCACCCAGGCTCGGGACATGGCGCGGCTGTGTGTCAGCAATCCTGGTGAGACCATTCCCGCCAATCAGTTACCGAGACTGTTCGAGCGCTTCCACCGCGCCGACAACATCCGCAGCCACCATGGCGAAGGAGCAGGGCTGGGGCTCGCCATCACCCAATCCATCATCAAGGCTCATGGTGGAGACGTTGCAGTCCATTCGCAGGATGGCCTCACTACCTTCTGCCTCACCCTGTCACGCTCCGGCAGGCAAGGTGCATCACACCGTCACGGCGCCGACGCTGATGACGAGTGACTGGCAAAAGTCCATGACCAGCTCTACTGGTCGATTCGCTGTAAATAGCCCCGTCGTGCAACCCACGGAGTCAGCGGAAACAGAAGAAGCCGATGTACCCGGTCCAGTGTGATTAATCACCCGCTTGGGAGAATAACTCTGGCCGGGCGGCCTCAAACTCCTGACTTCAAGCAATAAGCGCAGCAGCGTGGTCGCGTCCGGCACGCTCTTGATGGCTAGGTCGATACCGATGAAGTCGCGCATAGCCTGGCTGTCGTAGATGGCGTCTTCCAGCGCTTCATCGGCCAGGGCATACCACTGCTGGAGAAAGTAGACGCGCAGCATGCGCTCCAAGCCGATCGGCGGACGCCCTCGCTTACAGGCTACGTTCGGGAAATAGGAGGGCGACAGCGCCTCCATCTGGGCCAGGAACCGCTCGTGGCGGGTGACCTTCTTCTTGTTCTGGTGCTCGGCTTGGGCGAACGAGATCTGCTTCATCGGGCGGCTCTGATCAGGCGATGATAAGAGAGCCGAATTCTACCCCGCCGCTGGCTGCCAGGCAGCCGCGGCAGGATTGATACAGTGTTTCTTTAATGGGAGAGATTGTTCAGGTTATGTTCAGCTCTGTGTTGTAAGTTCGATATGTCAAGATTGACTATCTGAAATAACAATGGGATCAAGCTATGAAAAATAACAAGCTATCTTGGGCTAGCATGACGGCTTTGGCCTTTGCTATTGGTGCACCTTCTGCTTCGGCAGTAGACATCCAAGTGGCGGGAGACACGACAGCCTCTATCTATGGCTTCGCCAGATTGAACATGGCTTACAATTTCGATCGGGCAGGTCCGGCTAACGAAACCTATTTCGAAAGGGTTGAAAAATCTGACAACGAGATTGGCGACCAGTTTCGAATGGCTGCGAACACCAGTCGACTTGGTTTTCGAACAAGTACCCCCGCAGCTGGAAGTTCGATTGATACTGTATTCGAGTTCGATTTTTGGGACTGGGATGATGCTAGCAATGCTAGATTAAGGCTTGCTTCTGGGTCATGGAATGGCATTTTGGCAGGACAGAACTGGTCTAATTACAACACTTTTGTGGCGTCCACACCGACTGTGAATTTTTTTGGCACGGCGGGAAGTAACGGTTTTGGGTCGCGCCTTAACCAGCTCCGCTATACTACTGAAGGCTTCTCTGTCGCTTTAGAAGCCCCACAAGTACAGCTAGCTCCAAATGCGGACGACTCACTAGAGGCACATGGCAATGCTGTATCATCCATGCCGGCATTGACTTTGCGTTACGAAGACAATATTGGGGATTTTTCATATTCCGTGGCTGGCGTTGCACGCCAGCTGAAATATGATACTGGAAACGAGAAAGATACTACGATGGGGTATGGGGGCTTTGTTGCGGGAGCGTACGATATTGGCCCACTAACCATCCGGGGTTTGGTTAACCTCAGTGAAGGCGCAAATAGCTACCTTTATTTGTCAGGCGGGTTGTTTAATGGCGCTGATGCCTATATTGACTCTAACGGAAATCTGCAGACCCTTTCCGGGAAGGGGGCGTCGGTCGGCCTTTCTTATCAGATTTCCCCACACTTAGCCATGAATGCTACTTCAGGGTTTACAGATGTCGACCCAGGTGATGAGGCCGTGGGTGGAAATGCTGATAGAGTTAATCGGAATGCGTTCCTTAACCTGATGTGGACACCCACTGATCGCTTGATGTATGGGGTGGAATACGGCTATTACGAGACGGAGCTTCGAGGCGAAAGGGGAGATGCGAGCCGTATCATGGTGGCTGCGCAATATAGTTTCTAGCTAGATTTTGTTCGCGAAAACCTGTTTTGATCGATTGGCTTGGGAAATCTCCCAAGCCTTTTTGCGCATTGGTGCAGTGCCCGATGATTAAATCGTCTGTATGACTTAACCTCTGCTAGCTGTAGGATCCTGGATGATCAGATCCTTCTGGGTCGGCAGCCGTACCAGCACGCCATTCAGGTAGGTGTAGGGCTCATGGCCATTCAGCTTGGCGCCCGGCGACGAGACGCTGCCAGGGCAGGCCCTGCACCAGCACAGCTAAGTGCCTAGGCAGATATTTTCATGCATACTGTCAGCTGGGATATCAAACCAGGACGGTACCATGGCACGGCGCTTCATCTCTTCGCTGACAGACACCGATCGACAAGCGTTGGCAGAGGTCCATCAGTACGGGCAAAAGCGTGCCTTGCGTCGCCGCGCA
This sequence comes from Halomonas sp. E19, assembly GCF_052439355.1. Lineage (NCBI taxonomy): Bacteria > Pseudomonadati > Pseudomonadota > Gammaproteobacteria > Oceanospirillales > Halomonadaceae > Halomonas > Halomonas sp. E19. Next base: position 2,121,048 of record NZ_JBNFWU010000001.1, read on the forward strand.
CATGCCATCCTGTTGAGTAATCAAGGCTATACCATCACCCAGATCAGCGACATTTTGGAGGTCGGGCGGAATACCCTGACGATCTGGTTTCAGAAGTGGGAAGCCTCCGGTCTCGACGAGCTCGTCGACAAGCCGCGTAGTGGCCGACACCCCATTCTGGATGAGAGTGATCGAGCGCGGTTGCAAGCCTTGGTGGAGGAGCACCCTCACCAACTACGCACCCTGCAGGCACAGCTGCAGGAGGAGACCGGAAAAAACTTCAGCACGGACACCTTGCGCCGGGCATTGAAAAAAATGACAACAGCTTCAAGCGCATTCGGCACTCTCTGAAGGGCCGCCGTGATGAAGCCGATTTCCGCAATACGCAGGGCCTCCTGAAAGCACTGCAGGAGAGGGAAGACCAAGGCGAGCATGACCTGTACTACTTTGATGAGTCGGGATTTTCGCAATCCTCATCGGTGCCCTATGCGTGGAGCCCCATGGGCAAGCCCTGGGAAGTGACCGCGTACTCACATAGCCGACGGCTGAACGTGTTGGGGTTCCTCAGCCGAAAAGGGAAGCTGGTCTACCACACCACCATCGAGACGGTCACCACCGACACGGTCATCAAGGCGTTTGATCAGTTTGTCGCCCAGAAAGACCCCGATGCCTTCGCTGTGGTGGTGCTAGACAATGCCAGCATGCATCGCTCCAAGGCCTTCAAGCGTAAGATTCTGGAGTGGATGTCATATCGCGTGCATCTGGTCTACCTGTCGGCCTACTCGCTGGAGCTGAATCTGATCGAGATTCTGTGGCGGCAGGTCAAATACTACTGGCTACCCTTGGGAGCCTACTTATCGTTCGATCGGCTCTGCAAGGAGGTACAGCTCCTGCTCAGAGACTACGGAACAGAGCGCACGATTAATTTTGCATAATCACTTACCACTGTTGCTGGGCAGGTTCATTGGAATGCCGTCGGAGGTAGCTTCGGCCCTGCTTGCGTTCAGCTAATTTTCAAGGATGACTGTTAGGATGAGATTTAAATCACCAAGGAGGAGATGTTCACATGAAACTTCAAGTAGCTGCTCTAGGAATTGTTTTGGCTAGCCTGCTTTCAGCACCTGCCATGGCAGGCTTTGGAGCTGGGGCCGATCGGGAACTCCCCATGCTGGATAGCGGCATATCGTCTTCCTATATTTTATCATCGCCAGGCCATCCGCAACGCTTTCAGATTAATATTGATCAACCGACCACCCTGAGGGTGGCTAGTGATCACTTTCCTGGCGAGTCAAGCGTGGGGGTGCGTATAACCGCTAGGCTGTATGATGATTCAGGTCGGCTAGTGGAGGAGGCGACAAGCCCTCGAGGCCATTTCAAGATCGAGCGGCAAGTGCAGCCTGGTAATTATGTGTTAGAAGTTAGTGGTGCGTCGACAGGTGCTAAAAGAGAAGGAATGCGTGACCGGTATGAATTGCACGTGAGCTACTAATCGATCGAGCTGCATTGAGCAGCAAGTTTAGGCACAGGCTGATCATGCGCTAAAGTTAATGCATGGCTGTGCGTTAATGGCGGCCCGGTCCCGCGTGATTAATCACGCGGGGCCGGGCGCATAGTCAAAATACCCCACCTCTCTCCCGAGCAACTCCTCAAGCTGGCGAAGGTGCTTCGCCGCTGCGAGTAATTAAAGCAGCCGCTGGTACAGGCACGGACTCAGCGTGTTACCAAGTGCCACGTGCCTATCAAAGCAACAAGCGCATCACGTGCTGCCTCTCTCGGCCTGCTGGATGATGTGGTCAGTGTTGACAATTTGGGCGTAGAAGACGAGCTGGAAAATTGAGGCAATTCTTGGCTCTGGAGGAGATTGGGGGTAGAATCGTCATTGGTGTGTCTCTCCCCGCCTCAAGTTCTTGAACAGCTCTATCCAAAGAGGCAGGAAGCGTACTCCCCGAATCTATTTGATGCATATATCGGACGACTGAACCACACCTTGGATAAGGTAGCAATCCAGATGCGAACAGAACAGGGCTAAATCTTTGCGTTACGTTGATCTTCGAAGTCTTCGCTTTCGCCTCCTGGTATGGCTTGGCGGCGTAGCACTGGTCATTGTTGGCCTGACTTGGTTATTGCACGGTATCTTATTGAATGACCTTGCACGAAGCTTTCTCGGCGAGCGGTTAAAGCAGGAAGCGGAATATACATTGCTTCAGTTAGCTCAGGGGCATCTCTCCCGCCACTTATGGCAGGAAGCGAAGGTCCCCGTTCTGCAGGTGTTTCACCATCTCTACGTTCTGGAGCTAGACGATGAAATAACAACTTCTCACCCACACTGGCTGACAAAGCTTGCACCCTTACTTGAGGGCCAAGAAGATGCGCTCGTGGATGTGGCTTGGAGCGATCGCCATTTGCTGGTGTACCGAAAGACCTTTGAGATGGATGATCGTCCGGGAGTGCTGCTGATTGGTGAGGATTTCGGTAAAGTCGAGGCCGGGCTAGAGGCCCTGCATTGGTGGGTGGGCGGCGTTGCCAGTCTGCTGTTAGTTCTACTCATCACTCTGAACTTGATAGCAGTCAAAAGTGCTCTTCGCCCGCTTTATCGATTGCGCAAACAGATTGAAGAGCTTCGCTCAGGAGCGCGTGAGCGCCTAGAAATCGAAATACCTTCCGAACTAGACGGTCTTGTCCAGCAGCTCAACCAGGTGATGGACGAGCATGCGCGACGTCTCCAACGCTCACGTGAGTCGTTGGCCAACCTTTCCCACGCCCTCAAGACCCCTTTAGCCGCTACAATCCAAGTTCTCAGAGGCTCGCGTCCCATTGACCCCGAGCGTAGACAGAAAATGCTGCGACGACTCGAAAACATGAATACCCAGTTAGAGGGCGAGCTGAAGCGCTCCCGGATTGCAGGCCCCAGTGCTGGACAGCGAGCATTTTTCCGGCGTGACGTCGAGCAATTGATCGAGATGTTCGCAACACTCTATCCCCATTGCGATTTCTGCTTCGAAATTGCCGCTTCTGTGCCGGCTACTACAAACATAGAGCGTCAAGACTTTACTGAGATGCTGGGAATCGTGTTAGACAATGCCGGCAAATGGGCATCTCGAGAGATACGCTGCCGCATACTTCATGGTGACTATCTATCTATTTTGATCGAAGATGACGGCCCTGGGGTGACCAAAAGCGAGCTGGATCGGTTAGGACAACGAGGCTTCCGCCTCGATGAGGCTCGGCCGGGTCATGGTTTGGGACTGTCAATTCTTCGGCATCTGGTCGGGCAATACTCCGGACAGGTGAGCTTTCAGAATTCATCTCTTGGAGGTTTGCTGGTAGAGATCACATTGCCCGTCAGCTGAGCTTTCTTGGCGCCGTTTCAGGATATTTTCAAGAAGTGCGGTCATGCTGGCCTATAGTGCTACTACCTGACGGAGCCCAAAATGGCCAGCTCGAAAGCTGACAATTTGTCTTTAGCTAGCTACCGGTTATTTCGCCAAGTGTGCAGATGTCTCACCAAGCGTGGTGCAGCCGTTGTTCTTGGATCGACAACGCTGCGGCTGAGCCTGGCTAGAGTTAATTGTCGGGTAATGGATAATGCTTATTCTCAGGGAGAGATGGCAGAGGCTAATCCTGCCACTGCCATACGGTGTGAGGTGCTGGCGATTCACAAAGGCTTTTATGAGCGTCCAATTTCGTCGCTGAAGGAAGACCAGGTCTATCCTTGTATCTCAATGCGCCGAGCACCTATGCCGCCATCGTCCGTGAGAGCTGCATTATGAAGCTGTTATTGCTTGAAGATGATGACTTGTTGGCCGAAAGTATGAAGGATACGCTTAAAGAAGACGGTTACGTCGTGGACTGGGCGGCCAGTATACGTGAGGCAGAGTCGTTAATGTCTACTGAAAGTTACGTGTTAACAATTATTGACCTTGGTTTGCCTGATGGTTCTGGGCTTGAGCTGCTTGAGCGCTGGAGAAAGCAAGGGTGGCAGCTTCCCATTTTAATTCTTACGGCTCGTGATACATGGGAGGATAAAGTTGTTGGGTTGAGAGGAGGGGCCGATGATTATTTAACCAAACCTTTCCATATGTCTGAATTGATGGCCAGGATATATGCGCTAATACGGCGTCGATCGGGTGGGGTCGCTAACATATTGTCTGTCAACGGTATCGAGTTGGATGAGTTTTCTCGACGTGTGTCGGTAAATGGTGGGTGCTGGCAAGAGTTAACATCTACTGAGTATCGTCTATTGCGCTACTTGATGCGGCACCCGGATCGAGTGTACTCTAAATTACAATTGCTTGATCAGCTGTACTCTCTGGAGCAAGATGCTGCTGATCCGAATTTGGTTGAGGTATATATTAGCCGGCTTCGACGTCGACTCGGCAAGGAATATATCCAGACTCGTCGCGGTCAAGGGTATCTCTTTGTATCGCATTGACTGAAATGGGAATAAAGATGTCATGCTTCAAAAGCTTTGCGGGTTCAAGTCCAGCCATCGGCAAGGAGTATGAATGCCCCTCTCAAGTGCTTATCCATGATCTAAAACTGCTGTGGCGTGCGATTTTTCTAGGTGCGGGTGCGGTTTATTGTCAGAATTTTGAGGTGGAAGGCAGAATTGAGACAGCGCAATGTAACACGGTCTGACTAGACGAATTGCCGGGGATTGAATGGTATCGAGTCGAGCTGCAAGCATTCTGGCGATCCCCGCCGATTTGCAAGCTCAAGATCCGGTGTAGTCCAGCCTTGCCTCGCAGCACCTAGATACAAATATTTAATGTCAACTAACCTGATCGCTCTGACAGTCTGCTATGGCTTCCAATCCATGCATGCTGTTCAGCTCTATTTCAAAAAAGCCAGTTATCTTTGTGTTTCACATAACTGGCCTAGGGTTCGGCGGGTCATAAGAGTAAGAATAAGGAGGCTCACATGCCGGAGATCATCCCGAACTGGCATCCGATATTCGTCAATTTCACTGCCGGGCTTCTGAGCACGGCGGTCATGCTCTACCTCGTCGCGCTCGTGCTCCCTGAGCAGTGGGCCGAGCGCACGCGGCTGGTCGCGCGCTGGAACCTGTGGCTTGGAACCGCGTTCACTGTGCTGACCGTGCTCACCGGCTTGCAGGCCTACAACACCGTGGTACACGACGCGCCGGCGCATGAGGCGATGACGGTCCACCGCAACTGGGCGCTGACCACCTTCGTCGTGTTCGTGATCCTGGTCGTGTGGGCGGCGTATACGCGTTTGCTGAGTAACCGGCGCGAATCCCGGCTGTTCGTGGTGGCGCTGCTGATCGGCGCGGTGCTGCTCACGGTGACTGGACACCGGGGAGCGGAGGTGGTCTTCCGCTACGGTGTCGGGGTGGAGCGGCTGCCCGATGTCGACGACCACGAGCACGGCGCTCACGCTGAGACCGATGCTCCGGAGATGGGAATCTTACCGCTGGGCCACCCCGCACCGGCCGACGCGCCGGAGGAGGACGATCACCCCCACGCGCATTGAGCAGGACCGATCAAGTACGCCAACCGCGCGGCAGCGCCGTGCCTTATCGAATCGACAAGGAGGAGTACGAATCATGCAACACACGAAGCTCTTCAGCACGCTCGCCCTGGCCATTTGGCTGCTCGCGGTTTCCACCGCGCAGGCTCACGCCCCGTTCCAAGGGTCGGTGCCGAAGGACGGCGCCACCCTCAGCGCCGAGGCAGTGCCTGAGCAGCTCGAGCTCAAGTTCGGCCACACCCTACGTCTGACCTCGGTGATGCTGCGTCCCCATGAGGGCGAGGCGGTGAGCCTCGACACCTCGAACCGGCTCGGCTCCGAACACAGTCTGGCGCTGCCCGAACTCGCGCCCGGCCACTACGTCGTGCAGTGGCGGGGCATGGCGGTCGATGGGCACGTCATGTCGGGGAACGTCGAGTTCACCGTTGCGGCGGCGCGATGAGGCCGGATGATGAGCGCTGACACCGCATGGCAGCTGGCAAGTTTCGCGCTTCAGCTGTTGACCTACGCGACCGGGCTCTTCGCGGCGGGAGGCGTGCTGTTTCTCCTGCTCTTCTCCGGCGTGACGGCGGCCGAGCGCGCCCGCATCGCGCGGGCGACGCTCGTGCTTGCCATGATTGGGCTTGCGGTGGCGTCGCTCGCCATCCCCGTGCGGGTGGGCTACCTCAATGGCGGCGGTATCGACGGGATGTTCGATCCGTTTCTGCTCGGGATGCTCGCCCTTTCACCGGTGGGGGTGAGCGTGCTGATGCGGGCACTTGGTTTCGCCTTGATCGTGCTGGTGATTTGTCGTCACCCGCTGGGCATCTGGCTTAGCGGCACCGGCGCGTTGTTCGTGCTCGCCTCGCTCACCGTGACCGGCCACGCGGGGGTATACGATGCGGTGATCGGACGCAGCCTGGTCGCGATTCACCTCACGGGCGCCGCCTATTGGCTGGGGGCGCTTTGGCCGCTGCTGCTTGTTGTCCGATCGGGCGAACACGCGCGGGCCGCGGCGATTCTCGAGCGCTTCGGGGTGATCGCGATGTTCCTGGTCGGCGCGTTGGTGCTGGCCGGGGTGGTGCTTACCGTCCTGCTGCTGGACAGCCTCGCGGCGCTTTGGCAGACCGCGTACGGGATCACGCTGATGATCAAGCTCGCCCTGGTCGCTGCGCTGCTTTTGCTGGCGGCGCTCAACCGTTTCCGTCTGGTGCCTGGGTTGATGGCGGGCGGCGGGCAGGCGGCTGGCGCGCTCAAGGGGGTGATCGCCCTCGAGATCGTTCTCGCGCTGCTGATCCTGCTGACCACCACCATGCTGACCACGTACTTCTCGCCGTTCGGCTAGCGATCGGACTTAACGACAAGGATACTCCTGATGCTGCGCATAAAAAATACCGACACCTCAGCTCCAAAGGGCTTCTGATTGCCCTGCCGCTGGCCCTCGCCGGCTGTGCGACCGCCTACGAGCCGCAACCGCTCAGCGCCGCCCATCCGGCGAGCGTGGAGGGGCCCCAGGCGCCGATGCCGCAAGCCTCCAACGTGCTCCGAGACCGTCCGCCGATCGATTCGGCTGCGCGCGCCGGCGAACCCGGCGTCATGCATGAATACGATCACATGGACCACGGTGACATGGATCACGGTGACATGGATCACGGTGACATGGATCACGGTGACATGGACCACGGTGACATGGACCACGGTGACATGGATCACGGCGACATGGATCACGGTGACATGGATCACGGTGACATGGACCACGGTGACATGGACCACGGTGACATGGATCACGGCGACATGGATCACGGTGACATGGATCACGGCGACATGGATCACGGTGACATGGATCACGGTGACATGGACCACGGTGACATGGACCACGGTGACATGGATCACGGCGACATGGATCACGGTGACATGGATCACGGTGACATGGATCACGGTGACATGGATCACGGTGACATGGACCACGGTGACATGGACCACGGTGACATGGACCACGGTGACATGGACCACGGTGACATGGATCACGGTGACATGGATCACGGCGACATGGATCACGGTGACATGGACCACGGTGACATGGACCATGATGGCCACCGTAACCACGGAGGACACTAATTATGGCTCGACCCGTTATTCGGATAGTGTCCGTCGCAGGTGCCCTGGTGCTACTGGCAGGCTGTGCCACGATCGAGCCGCGTGCTGGCTTCGCGGAAGTCCGTACCGAGGCGGCGGAGCTTGGCCTGCCTGAGGTTCAATGGATCCGTGGCACGGAAGAGGATCAAGAGGTCGCCGCGGCGGTTCGTGAGATCCTCGAGCGCGACGCGCTCAACGTCGAAGAGGCAGTCCAAATCGCGTTGCTCAACAACCGCAACCTTCAAGCCGTCTATGCCGATCTCGGCGTGGCGCAGGCCGAAGTCGTGGGGGCGGGCCTCTTGCAGAATCCTGTGTTCAACGCCGGCGTGCTCTTCCCGCTCAACGGCGGCTCCTCGGAGCTCACGCTAGGCGTGAGCCAGGGCTTTCTCGAGGTGTTCTACATCCCGCTGCGAACTCGGGTTGCTGAGGCGCAGTTCGACGCGGCCAAGAAGCGGGTGACCGGTGCTGTGTTGGATCATGCCTATCGCACGCGCGTGGCCTTCTACGGTGTGCAGGCGGCCCAGCAGCGGTTGGAGATGCGCGAGCAGATCGTGCAGGCCACCGGGCTTGCGCTGGACTTCTCCCAGCGGCTTCGCGATGCGGGCAATATCACCGCGCTCTCACTCGCGGAGGAGCGGGCGCTGCACGAGGAGGCGCGCCTGGCGCAAGCCGAGGCCGAGGTGGAGCTGATCACCGCGCGCGAGCGGCTGAATGTCTTGATGGGCGTGTGGGGGCCGCAGACGACGTGGACGATTGCCGACCGCCTACCTGAAGTGCCGGCAGAACCCGCGCCGATCGAGGCGGTCGAAGCGCGGGCAATCGAGGCCAGCCTCGATCTGCAGATCGCACGTCGACAGCTCGAGGCGCTAGGCCAGCAGTTAGGGATCGTCAACGCGACGACACTCGTACCGGCGCTTGAGGTGGGTGTCGAGGCCGAGCGTGACGGCGGCGATTGGTCCGCCGGCCCGGAGATCTCGATCGGCCTACCACTGTTCGACCGCGGCCAAGCGCGGCGGGCCGCCGCGCGCGAGGAGATCGGCCGTCAGCAGCACCTCTACGTCGCCCGCGCAGTCGAAGTGAGGGCGGTGACTCGCGAGGCCTACCTGCGCCGGCAACTGGCCGCGCAGCGGGTGGCGCTCATCCGAGAGTTGCTCCTGCCGCTGCGTGAGCGCATTACCCGCGAGTCGCAGCTTCAGTACAACGCCATGCAGATCGGCGTTCCGCAGCTCTTGCTCGCCCGCCAGCAGCAGATCGAGCTCGGCGAGCAATACGTCAACGAGCTCTACCGCTACTGGCGAGCGGATGCCGAACTTCATCAGATCCTTGCCGGCCGGCTGCCCGGCGGGCGCGACTGACGACCCTTGCAGAGGACTGAACGATGGATTTGATGCGTAGAAATATGTTGAAAGGGGCGGGCGCGGCGCTCGTTGCTGGCACCGGCGTGCTGCACTATGCCGGCAAGGTCAACGCCCAGGAGGCAGCAGCGGCAGGACATGGCCCGGCCTGGGCCCGACCGCCGCTCGAGCCGGGTCGGCGCGGGGAGGACTACCAGCCGGTGGTGACGCCCAACGGGGTGAGCCTCGAGTATCGCGTGGTCGACGGGATCAAGGTCTACCACCTTATCGCCGAGCCCGTGCGCCACGAGTTCGCACCGGGCCTCGAAGCGAACGTTTGGGGCTTCAACGGTCGCGTGCACGGTCCGACGATCGAGGCGGTGGAGGGGATCGGGTGAGGATCTACGTCACCAACCGCCTGCCTGCCGAGACCTCGATCCACTGGCACGGTGTGCTGCTGCCAAGCGGCATGGACGGTGTGGCGGGGCTCAATCAAGCGCCGATCCGCCCGGGCGAGACCTTCAAGTACGAATGGACCTTCCATCAGCACGGGATGCTGATGTACCACTCGCATCACGACGAGATGACGCAGATGGCGATGGGGATGATGGGGGCCCTGGTCGTGCATCCGCGGCGCGCGGCGGATCGCCGGCCGGTGGACCGCGACTTCGCGCTGCTACTGAGCGAGTGGGCGATCCACGCCGGCACCGAACGACCGGATCCTAACGAGATGGGGGCGCTTAACATCTTTACCATCAATGCCAAAGCCTTCCCCGGTACCGCGCCGCTGGTGGTGCGCACGGGGGATCGAGTTAGGATCCGGATCGCCAACCTCAGCGCCGATAGTCACCATCCGATTCATATCCATGGCCATAAGTTCGATGTCGTCGAAACGGACGGTGGGGTCATCCCTGAGGCCGGACGCTGGCCGGAGACCACCGTGATCATGCCGGTAGGCTCGACCCGCACCATCGAGTTCGTCGCCGACAACCCGGGCGACTGGGGGCTGCACTGCCATATGACCCATCACATCATGAACCAGATGGGCCACGGCATCCCGAATATGATCGGCTTCGAGCGCGGAAATTTCGATGAGCGGATGCGGAGCATTCTGCCCGGTTACATGACCATGGGCGAGACGGGGATGGGGGATCACGGGGTCCACGTCGAGGCGGGTCACATGCGGGTGCCGGAGAACAGCATCCCCATGGTGGGCAAGCGCGGTCCGCGCGGCTACATCACCATGGGCGGCATGGTGACCATCCTCAAGGTCCGCGACGAGCTCGAAAGCTACGACGTCGATCCGGGCTGGTACGAGAACCCGGAAGGCACCGAGGCGCGGCTTGCCCGCGAGGAGGAGCTCAGACGCGACGGGGTTGATGTCGTGCCGCGCGAGGCGGCGCCCGCGCGCGGTGGACCGGGCCACGAGGGCCATCATTGAGCACGCCTACTTAAGAACCCTTTCGCTCCGGGGTTACCCCGAGGTTCACCCTTAGCGTGAACCTCGGGCCGGGGCGCTCGCCCACCTGTGGGTGCAGCGACGGAATGCAATGTTATATCGTTCCAGTGAAAAGAGAGAAAGAACCTGATGGAAAATCAAAGGATGAGCGCATCGAATGCCTTACTGCGACCGCAGCCGGCTGGCACCCGTACTTCCCGCCACCTTCAGCGATGCCTGGTCCCGGCGCTGCTCGGTGCCTTGGCTGTGGCAGGGGCTGCTCAGAGCGCACTGGCGCATGAACCGGCTTCGCCACGCGCGAGCGAGGTTCCGGCGCCGACGGCCGAGTACCTCCCGTACCTGGGTTTCTCGCTGACCGAAGGCTGGCTCGATCCTTGGGTGCACAGCCACTACAGCCGGGAAGGTACCCCGTTCGTGCACCTGTTCAATCTCGAGCCCGCCTACCTCGACCGGGATTTCTTCTTCGTCTATCGCTACACGCGCGAGCCCCACGCAATCGAGGAGGAGTTGGAGGTGGAGCTCGAGTGGGCCTTCACGCGCCGGATCGGTCTGATGGTGGAGGCGGAGTTAGAGCGTGAACGCGAAGCAGGCGAAACCGAGACCGAGCTGGGGGATTTCAAGATCGCGCCGCGCTTTCTCCTGGTCGAGGCCCCCGCTTCCTGCTCTCGACCAACCTCAAGCTCGCAATCCCGATGGGCCACGGCGATGAGTACGCCTTCGGCCCGTCGATCACGACCTGGTCTGATCTTGGCAACTGGGTGACCCTGCAGACCGAGCTCGGGACCCGGTACGGGCTGAGCAGCGGTGATGTGGAGCTCTTCTACGGTGCCGGGCTCGCCTACACCTTCCGGGCGCCGCAGCTCTTCGCGATGGCCGACGGCGAGGTTACGCCCGGCCACTATCCGTCGGGGCTGACCACGGTGATGGCAGAACTGATCGGCAGTAGCGAGATGCGCGGCGAGCAGGCCGGACGCCACGTCTTCGAGGCGCTGCTCGGGGTAGGCTACAGCGTGACTGATGCCGTCGAGTTGCGTGCCGCCTACCAGTTTCCCGTGGGCGGGCGCCGCGACATCGACTACAGCACGATCCTGAGCGCAATCTATCACTTTTAAATGATTACCATGCTCCAGGCTGCGTCTAGGCCGCGGGGCGTCGGCTGGGAGGAAAGGTCAAGGTCATCCAGTATCCCATGCCGTACGCATCCCGGCCACCAGAGCACTGTCCGCAGTTTGACAGGCGAATATCTCTTGATGTCGATCAAGCGGTATTAGATGCCAGTGAGCTATGGTGAATGAATCACACAGTGTCAGACACGATGCGCCATGCACTCTCGCAGCTTATACAAACACAAAGCGTCTTAAACTCCCGTGAAGTGGGCAAGGCTCTCGCTGTTCGGACTGCTAGCGCTGCTCAGTGGACTCGCTCTGGCCCATGCCGAGGCCCCGAACCCCAGTGTGGGTGCGGGTGATTTCGAGCAAAGCGTGTTAGTGGAGGTCGTTTCTACCGCTGAGGATGTTGAAACGTGGCGCGAAAAAGGACCGCATTGCCGGCATGACCAGTTCGTGTTGCCTCAAGGAATGCCGCGTGTCGATCTTCAAAAAATCGAGTTCAAGGATGTCCGACGGTCACCGTTGTAGCGTCAGAAGGTCGCTCGGGTAAAGCCACTGCGGGCCATGGATTCGGCGAATACGGTATTCGCCGAATCCGCCTCGGGAGTCACGATGAGGTCAAAGATCTCAGCACCGGCGATACGGAATTCGTCGACCGGCACGGGCTGGCGGTCGAATGCAACCACCGTCTTCTTCAACCCCGGAATACGCACATCGAAGTAAGTCATTGCCGAGCCATTGATGAACCTCAGGCGTAGCTGCTCACTCGGCTTGAACAGATCCGTCTAGTTTTGCTCAGGCGCCTGGCCATTCACCAAGTAGGTATACATGCAGTCGGCGATGTCGAGCGAACTCATGCGCATTCGTGCCCACATAGCACGCGTGAGGGCCGTTTCCCGTAAGCCGTTCTAGCTCATGTCGGCCAGGAAGTCCGTTATGGTGTGTTTCTGGAGGTGTAATAGCCCTCGGCAGTCTTCAGGTTGCGTAAAAACCATGGCCGGATCTTCGTAGGTCCAGACAGTTAGCAACACCACAAGCTCGTGATCTAAGCGGAACGGCTCGCGCTCGGCGGTACCAATGATGATCGGTCCCGCGTGGCCCATCTGCTCCTGCAGGCCGGAAAGGTGGCGTCCTGGCCCGTCGTTCGCCAGAGGAAACGGATATCCAATGCTCCATCCTTGCCCCCTAGGTAAGGCGCCAACGTTTCGTGCCAGCTTGGATGCAACGTGGTGATCTCACCATAGAACTCCAGCACCTAGAGGTGATGGAAAACCTGTAAGGCAGGACTCCCCGCCTGCCATAATTGCGCCGAGAGTTGCCTCTGGCGAAACTGGAGCAGCGTATGCTCTGCCCATATACGCAACCGTTCATCAAGAAAGCTTCGTGCCAGATCGTGCAACAGGGGTGCCATGCAACAGCCAGGTCACGCCTACCACGATTAGCGCTAATTCCCTAAGACTAGCAGGCGGAAGAGCAGGCTGCGACGCTCAACGCGACGCAAAGAAATAGCCCTGGCCGCGCCGGGTCTGAATGGTGTGCTTGCCCAGTCGGCGTCGTAGCTTAGCGATATACACCTCCACCAGATTCAGGGCGGGAGCGTCCTGTTCTAGGGAGTAGAGTTGGTCGAGCAGTTGCGCCTTGGACAAGACGCGGTCGGGATGATGCATCAGATAGCGCAACAGCCGGAATTCCGTCGCCGTCAACGGCTGCCAATGACACCCGTCAGTGCTGACCTGACGTTTCTCCTCATCGAGCTGTATACCATTGACGTTGAGCATGGCATTCAAATGACCTGTCTGCCGTCTCAAAATAGCATGCAGGCGTGCCAACAGTTCTGCTTCGTGAAACGGCTTAGTCAGGTAATCATCGGCTCCTCGGCGCAGGCCAGCGACTTTGTCTTCCCAGGTATCCCGTGCGGTAAGAGCCAGTATAGGCAAGCGACGCCCTTGAGAGCGCCAGTGCGCGATCAAGTCGAGTCCTGAGCCGTCCGGCAACCCCAGGTCAAGAATCGCTAGGGCATAATCCTCTGTCTCCATCAAGGACTCGGCTGCCTGAACAGTGGCAGCCGAATCAACACGGTAGCCGTTGTCTTCCAGAGTTTCTGACAAGCTCTCTGCCAGCAAGTCATCATCCTCGAGAAGTAACAGCTTCATCGTACTTACCCCTTAAAGTCGATTTTCCCACCATGCCGGCTTCGTAGTGGCCGGGTATGCTGCTGGCGTCTTCCAGTTGGCTTATCCCCTAGGGTGCCGTCCGAACGGGGTGGCAGCCTCGCCAGGGCTATGGTCACGGCAGGCATCAGGCTTATGGTCGCCATGCTCACCCTCGGCTATGTCATGACCGCCGCGCTGTCAATAATGATGAACACGTGACCACTATTGTGTATTTCGAACTTTACCGTTTCTCCGAGGCGACCGCCAATGCCTCAGGTCCGAACATCATCTCGCCCGCTTCGAACTAGATGACGCGATCCACCTTCGAGCTATGGTGATTTCTGGTGTATGGGAGGAGGTAGGAAGGGTGGCGTATCCTGTTGATTGATCACGACCAAGATCTCAATCAACATGAGTGGATACGCCATGACGGATTCTACCCTCCGGGCTCTTTCACAACCAGAACCCCCGGTCACTGACCCGCTGCACGAGCTGCTTCGTCAAGGTGCCCGTGACCTGATCGCCAAGGCCGTCGAGGCTGAACTGGCCACCTTCCTGGCACAGTACGCCGACCAGCGGCTCGATGATGGGCGCCAAGCGGTGGTCCGCAACGGCTACCTGCCCGAGCGCACCGTCCAGACCGGGGTCGGGGATGTCAGCGTGCAGGTGCCCAAGGTGCGCGACCGTAGCGGTGGTGGCGCTCGCTTCAACAGCAGTCTGCTGCCGCCCTACCTGAAGCGGGCCCGCAGCATCGAGGAGCTGATCCCCTGGCTCTACCTGAAGGGATCTCTACCGGCGACTACCAGGAGGCTTTGGCGGCGCTGCTCGGCGACCAGGCCAAGGGTCTGTCGGCCAACACCGTGTCACGGCTCAAGAAGCAGTGGGAAGACGAGCATACCGAGTGGAGGAAGCGGGACCTCGCCGACCGACACTACGTCTACTGGTGGGCCGACGGTGTGTATAGCAACGTCCGCATGGGTGACCGCCTGTGCCTGCTGGTGATCATTGGCGTCACCGAGCAGGGCCGCAAGGAGCTGGTGGCCGTCGAGGACGGCTTTCGCGAGTCGGCGGCCAGTTGGGAGACCTTGCTGACAGGGCTACGAGAGCGTGGCCTGGCCCAGGCTCCCAAGCTGGCAGTGGGTGACGGTGCCATGGGGTTCTGGGCGGCGCTGAGCAAGATTTACCCGGAAACCGACCATCAGCGCTGCTGGGTCCACAAGACGGCCAACGTGCTGAACAAACTGCCAAAATCGGTGCAGCCCAAAGTCAAGGCGGACCTCCATGACATCTGGATGGCCGAGACCCGCGACGAGGCACACAGGGCCTTCGATCGCACGGTGAAGCGTTTCGAGGCCAAGTACCCCAAGGCGATGGGGTGCCTGGCCAAGGACCGGGACGAGCTGCTGGCGTTTTACGACTACCCGGCAGAGCACTGGGTGCATATCCGCACCACCAACCCGATCGAGTCGACCTTCGCCACGGTCCGCCTGAGGACCAAACGGAGCCGGAACTGCGGCTCCCGGGCGACGACCCTGGCGATGGTCTTCAAGCTGCTCCAGAGCGCTCAAAAGCGATGGAGGAGGATCAAGCACTTCCAGAAGCTGGAACTGGTCGTCAGCAACGTCAAGTTCCAGGACGGGGAGCAAGTAGTTGATCAATCAGACAGGAATGCGGCCTGATCGCCATCCACCAGATTTGACGATAACTCGCGATCTCCTTGGACAGTGAGCTATGGTGAAAAGACCAATCGGCGTCAGACACCCATACGCCGTGCCAATCAATGGCGGGTTGAACCTGATGCTGCGAATCAGCTCGCCTACAGCTGGCCTTTGCACAGGCCAGATTTCAGAATCCATCAATACAGCGAGAATGAATCATGTACGTCTCAACCTTCCAAGACGTGGTGGAGTGGACACGCACCCTGCATGAACATATGGCGCACTGCCTGAAACACTGCTCAACGCAGCAGGATGAAGAGCGCGCCAAGTGGCTGCTGACCTATCTGGCAGACCATGAGGCGGCCTTGGAAAAGGTCGACGCCGGCTTCGAGAAACAGGCCGATCCCAAGGCGTTGAATACCTGGCTCTACGACTACATTTCCTACCAGCCCATCAAGCCGCACCAGTCATGCAATGCACCCTATGCGGAAATGAGCTTCGACGAGATCTGCCAGGAAATCTTCGATCTTCACAATCAAATCATCGACTTCTATCGCTACCTCGAGGGACGTACAGAGATTCCCGAAACACGTGAGCTGATCGGCGAGCTACTCAAGCTGGAACATCATGAAGCAATGCGCCTGGCCCACCAGACCAACCGCACACGGGATCTATGAAGGACAATGCTTCCACCACGCCAACGGCACCGTTGACGCAAGCATCGCCGAGCGATATCCCGCTCGGCGGTTCGTCACAGAGCTGCTGGGCGTTAGAGGCCGATCTATATCATGCAGAGGCAAAGCAAGGCCATGAATGATGATCGAAGGTCACCTCATATCACCGCCCTTGGCTTGATTGCGATAATACTCTTTGCAGCTTCGCTATATTGGCTTCGCGTTCTTGTCGCACCCATGGCTTTTTCCCTCTTTCTTATGGCACTGGTGTGGCCGGTATACCAGCACCGTATGCTCAAGGGGAAGCGAGCGCTGCGTGTACTCGCCCTTGTCATTGCAGTGCTCCTTGTGCTCATTGCAACCTCAGCCATTCTCCTGCTTATGGGCTACGGCGTCCGCGTCGTTGTGGACGGTCTATCGCAGTACGGTCCGCGTGCGCAGGAGACTTACTACAGCATCGGCATGTGGGTCGAAGAGCGGGGTATTGCATTTTGGCCCACCGCCGGCGACCCATTCAGTCTCAGCCAAGTGTTTCATCTGCTCCATGAGACAGTGATGCGCATCAATGCAATCATTGGATTTATGGCGTTATCCCTGATCTTTCTTATTTTGGGGTTACTGGAAGCCAATGACATGCAGCGGCGTCTTCCGCATGCCCTGGGAGAAGACGTAGCCGGACGGTTGTTGAGTGCATGCCATGCTCTCGGATGGAAATTCCGCCGCTATATGCTCGTCCGCTCCGTAGTCAGCTTCTTGACAGGCATTTTGACCTGGCTATTCGCATTGCTGACAGGTCTCGATCTCGCCATCGCCTGGGGAATTTTGGCCTTTGCGTTGAACTACATTCCTTTCCTGGGTTCCATTCTAGCCGTTTTCCCACCAGTAATTTTTTCCGTTGTCCAGTTCGATAGCTGGCAAGATCCGGCTCTGATTCTTCTCGGTATGACATTGATACAGTTTTCGATTGGCAACCTCCTGGATCCCAAACTCGAAGGTCATGCGCTGGCCATTTCACCAATTTCCGTCGTATTTTCCATTTTTTCTGGGGAATGCTCTGGGGCATACCCGGGGCTTTTATGGGCGTCCCCTTACTGATCGCCATCGTCACGATTTGTCATCATTTTCATGACACCTGCTGGATAACGCGAATGTTGACTCCAGGTGGACGAAAACCCCTCACTCAAGCACATGGCGATGATGAAATTCCATCTCTGTGGCGGGCTCTCCACTTCGTTTTATCCGCAACTGAAGATGGTACTCCCCTCTTCTGGAAAACTGAAGAAATTGCCATAAGTAATCGTATCGGCGATAGACATGGGCTCCAGCGACCGATACGTTCCAGCATGACCTTCATGCCGTATGCGTGCAGCAACTTCAGCGTCCTCGATTCGCTGGCCGGATTCCTCATCTACTACAGTAACGATGAGGTGTTGCTCCCGGGTCGTGATACCCTCACGCCCCTGATGAATGACTCGATGCTCCCTTATCATCTCTGCTGGCAGAATACCAATATATACGGTCATGCCATCAGCCGACTGGGAGTATCTATCCTCGGCTGACAATGACCCAGTACTCCATAATGTCAAGCAGGCAATAAGAAGCAGAGACTTTCTAAAACAATTCATGGCCTTTCTCCCAAAAAAGCTTCTCCTATTTTCTCTTCCCACTACCATGCGTTTTTTGGTGGCAACTCCAAGGCTCATGAGTTGCATTATCCTTTACGTTCTGATCGACAAAACGGTAGTGTTCTTCCTTCAACCTCGTCCACCAATCATGGCTTACCTCGACTGCATGCTTCCTCAGTATATCCTCCACACAGTCGAGGCATATTCGCGTTGCATCATAAGCAAGGTCGAGCCGACTTTTCCTTGAGTCATACGATACACTCTCTAGCCCATAAAGCTGATCGATGTCGGCGATTGCCGCCTGAATCGCCGCCTCATCACAGGGCACCAGCTTCAGATGCCGGGTTACCAGATTGATCTCGGACACACCCAAGCGGCGATCTTTATCGCTCATATCAATTACCTTATTCTTCAAGAGTATCGTGCTAGCGCATCAGTCCTTTAAGTATTGCTCGGACTGGAGCCACTCACATTGATATGGATCAAGTTTGATCTCACCTTAAAAAAACAGCCAGACATGACGTTATTACTTTATGCACCTCTTCGCTTTCTTTGAAAGAGAATTTTCAACGTAGCTGCCGATTGCAAGATCAAGACGCTTCCGATAAGAGCAAGGAACCAGAATCGAAACCAGTTTGGATCCGGAACCCCACGCTGAAAAACCAGATTCCTGAGGCTCAGCTCATAGTGCAAGAAGAGAAAGTAGCTTGCATGAAGGGCTACAAGATAGAAAATTACGTAAGCGTAATTCTGAAGGTGCTTCCATGTTGAGCTGCCCAGGAAGCGCATGGCCTTGTCGGACGATATGGCGAACAGCACGAGCCCAAGGAAGAGAGCGATCAGACCGATCATGTTGGCAAGCCCGAAGCCCGGGTCAACGAGAACTGGGTCCGAAAGCCCCACTACCGGCAAGTCCTGATAGCCTAAAAGACCGCGGATCGACCAGCGTGCCCAGCCATCCCACACCAGGAAACCGTGTACCAAGGCAAAAATGGCAAACCAGATTCCAAAAGCTCGCCGCCAATTGACGAGATAACCTAGTCTCCGGGGCCACAGCCTTGCCAGCGGACCTATCGCCATGACGACAACCAATAGAATGAAGGCGGCATCACCGAAGGCCCGCCAAGTGCGCATTTCCGCGTCCCACTCCATACGGCTCAACCAGAATAGCCCGGCTGCCGCGGCACCGGTCAGGGCGACAGCGAAGTGCTTGCCAAAGTGCCAGCTCTTTGTCTGCTCCTTGGTTTTTGTTGGTGATGCCCCTTCATCCATGATTCCACTAGCCTGTGCTCTATGCTCCATCTCCAACCCTCTCTCCTCTTTATCCTGACGTCTCGACTTCGCCGGGCTAAGCGCGCTGATAAATGGCGTCAGTCGAGGCGTACCCAGTCGCGACCGCCGTTGTCGCTCTGCAGCAGCCGCCCTTCGTCATCGGCTGCCACCAGGCGCTCAGGGTTGCTGGGATCCACCGCCAGGTGCAGGAGATAACGCTCTCCCCAACCACGCTTCACGACTTCCCACTCGCGGTTGGCCTCTTCGGCCATCAACAGACCGCTATCCAGCATGAAGGCATAGAGCCGCCCATCATGGGCCACCACCAGACTTACGGGACGGCGCTCGGGGTGAATGGGACGCCAGCGCTGGCCGCCATTGGGGCTCATCAGCAATCCGCCCTGGGTGGCAGCAAAAAGATGCTCGGGGTCACGGCTGGAAGCCGCCAGAGCGATCAGGCCGTCGGGAGCTCGTCCCTGGATCTGCCATTGATGCCCCCGTCATGGCTGACCTGCAGCCAGCCAGCGTAAGCGCCGTAGAGCACATTCGGGTCGGCCTCACTGACGGTAAGTTGATGAAAATCCACCGGGCCATCGACACCTGGCGAACGCTGCTCCCAGCGCTTGCCGCCATCGGTGGAAACCACCAGGCCAAGGTTACCGCCTCGGGCCGGGTGGCCGCTGGCGAAGAACGTTTCGGCGTCGGCAGGGTGCGGCGTGAAGCCCATGAAGTCATGGGTCTCTTCCGAAATCCGGCGCGCCATTCGGTCGGCACCAACGGCGTAGAAGCCATGGTGGGTAGCCAGCCAGAGGCGATCGCTGTCCGAGCGGTCGAAGGCCAGGCCGTGTATATGGGTTTGCTGGCGCAGCTGCTCCAGGCTGATACCCTTCTCTTCGCGTGAGCAGCCCGCCAACAGCAGGGTCGCCAACGCAGTCAGCAGCAGAAAGGCGCTTTGGAAATAGCGCATCGTGAAATCTCTCTCATCATGATTGGACCCGGAGCCGCCCGGCGGCCCCGGATTGAAGAAGCAGCGGCGATCTCAGCTCACGCGGATCGTCGCCATCATGCCGAGCTCCTCGTGCTCGATGATGTGGCAATGGAACAGCCAGTCGCCGGGTTCACGGAACACCATTCGCAGCTTCAGACGCTGATAAGGCGCCAGATTGACGGTGTCTTTCCAGGCCAGCCAAGGCGCTTGCTGCCATTCGCCTTCGGCATCGCGGGTGGCGATCACCTGGAAATGGGTACCGTGCACATGGAAGGGATGATCCATGTGGGAGTTGTTGAAGACCTCCCACTCCTCCACCTCGCCCACCTTGCCTTCGAACAGAATCTCATCCATGGCGAAGGCACGACCGTTGATCAGGAAATCCACCTCGGGGCGCTCAGCCGCTTGGTCCATTGCATGATCAGCCCCATGGCCAGGACCGTGGGTACCATGATGACTGCCGCTGCCATGGCCGGCATGCGGATCACCATGGCCGGCATGCGGATCGCCATGGCCGGCATGCGGATCGCCGTGGCCGGCACCGTGATCGTCATGGCCCGGCATCACTTCGGTCAGTTCCACCCGGCGTTGCACTGCCGGTTCACCCAACGGCTCGACACGGCCCAGGCGCTCGGGCAGTGCGATGGGAGCTTGAACCGCCGAGTCGAGCGTGTGAATCGCCAGCAGCGGTGCCACGTCGTCCAGATGGGGCGGCCTGTCGCCCATCCAGCCACGCTCGTAGGGGTGGCTGGCCAATTGGAAGTGTCCCTCGGCCCGCTCGCTGACCCGCACCAGCAGGTCGGCCCGCTCGCCCGGAGTGAGCAGCAGTTCCTCCAGCGGCTGCGGCCGCTCGATCGGCCCGCCGTCGGTGCCGATCAGGATCAACTCGTGATCATCCAGACGCAGGCGCAGATAGCGTCCGGCACAGGCATTGATCAGCCGCAGGCGCAAGGTAGAGCCCGGCGCCACATCGAGCCGCGGTTCGCGCTGGCCGTTGACCAGCAGCAGCTCGCCCTCGCGGCCGTTCATCCAGTCCTTGGCGGTATGCGGCGCGACCTCGCCATTCGCCCTCAGGCGCAGGTCGCTGATCACCAGCAGGTGCTCCTCGACCCCGGCAGGCAGTGCATCCTCGGCGGGGCGAACCAGCAGCGCTCCCGCCAGGCCATGCGCCACCTGCCTGGCCGTGCCCTCGTGAGGGTGGGGGTGGAACCAGTGCAGGCCCGCACTCCCGCTGGGGAAGGCGTAGCGGTACTGGCGCGACTCACCCGGCGCCACGGCGTCCCAGGGGCGCCGTCGTGCGCCTGCGGTACCGGCACGCCGTGCCAGTGCAAGGTGGTCTCCTGCTCCAGCTCGTTGATCAGGGTGATATCCAGCTCATCGCCCTCTCTCACCTCGATCAGTGGCGCCACTTTGCCGTTGTAGAGCCATAGCCTGGCCTCGAGCTCATCGCTCAGGGGCACACTGTGGGGAGCCGGGGTCAGCACGCTGCGAAAGCGGCCGGCGGATTCGCTCAGGTTGACGATACGCGGCAGCGGCTGTAGCGGCTGGCCGCCCTTCGGCAAGGCGGCCAGGCTGGCAGGCGGCACCCCATGGGGGTGCTGGCGAGACAGGGCGTAACCCATGGTGCCAGCCGTCGACAGCAACAGCGCGCCCAGCGCCGAGTAGCCCAAGAATTCACGACGTTTCATTGACTTGTCCTCGAGACATGTACGCTCTCACCGCGAATCGATCGTCCGCGGCGCCATCAGGGAAAAGAGGTTCAGACCCGAGGAGGGCGTTCGATGGGATCCGGCGGTCCAAAAGGCCCGTCGGGAACGGCATCGAACGAGATCAATGAAGACGCCAAGGCGCGACCGTCCGACGACATCACGACGGTTCCGCACTGCAGGCAGGGTAGGCAGCAGGGAGACGCTGCGGAGGAATGCGGCTCATCCGGATCGGTCATTTCCCAGGCCAGCGGCTGCTCCTGGGCTACCAGGCTATCCAGGCAGGAAGTATCGCCATGGTGCCCACCGGCAACCACGGGTGGCACGATGACCAACATCAGGGCCAGCGACAGGCTCAGTAGCCAGTGCCAGGAGAATCGACGCATGGAGGTAGGGACGTATGAGCCAGTGGTAACCGGAGTATTTCATGCTCGGGAGAGGGGGAGCAACCTGGGTCCTGCCCATACCTTGCCTGAAAGATTCTTGCGTTCGGGGTGGTCGGCTGACCGAGATCAGGAAATGGTGACTTTTCGCGGCTTGCGAGCCGGCGGCGCTTGTCTGCCTTTCTTCACATCGCGATGATGAACGGGTAGCTCTTCATCGGATACCAGCCGCTCATGCGCAGAATACTGCTTGTCCTGGTCAGCCTGTGCCTGGTCCTGTCGCTGTCGGCAGGCTCAACGGCACTTGCCAGCGTGGACGCTGTGCGCGATGCCGCCCATGGCCAGCATGAGGCAGCCCGAGACGAGCACCCCGCCTGCGGCCAGACGGCCCACACCGATGTGACCGAGTGCCAGGTCAGCTGCCTGAGCAGCAGCCACTGCATGAGTGGGGCCATGCCGCTCGCTGCGACCCTGAGCTCGCCTGCCCTGGCGACGCGGCCCCCTTGCCATACCGGGGTCCGGCCCACTCCTCCCTGCTTCATGGATGAGCGACCTCCCAGAACCGCCTGATTTGCCGCTAACGACCCGGCGCGCCAGTGCCATTGACCTCGTATGCTGTCTATCAGGAGCCCACCATGGCGACCCTTCTCACCTATTCAGCCCCTTGCTGTCGGGCAAGCCCGCCATGCCAGGAATAACCGCCCGAGCCGCCGTACTCATGGCCGGCATGCTGCTGGCCGGCACACAGGCAACGCAGAGTTTCGCGCATGACGAGCCGGCACATACGCATGTCGCTCCAACGAGTGTGAGCCATGCGGCACATGACCATGACCATGACCAACAGGAGCATGGAAGTAAGGCGACCCACGATCACGGTCATCAGCACGATCACGGCCACGACCACCAGGGTCACGACCACGCAGGCAGCGCGGAGAAGCACGACCCTGCTCATCGCACCCACGATGCCGAGCACGCGGAAGCGGCTCATGATGCGCACGATCATGACCACGCACATGACCACGCGCATGAGCATGCTCACGATCGGGCCATGCCGGAGGCATGGGCAGCCCGTGAGAACCCTCTGCCGCTGAGCGCCGAAACCCTTGCCCGCGGTAAGCAGATTTACCAGCAGTACTGCTCCGCCTGCCATGGCCCGCTGGGCCAAGGCGATGGCCTGGCGCCCGCCGTCGCCTACTTCGATCCCAGCCCCACCAACCTGGCGCTGCACGGGCCGGCCCATGGCGCCGCGGAATATGCCTGGATCATCAGCGAGGGCAATGCCGAGAGCGCCATGCCGCGCTTCGACACCAAGCTGAGCGAGAAGGAAATCTGGTCCGTGGTGCACTACATTCGCCATGGCCTGACGCAAGCGCCGGACGAGCAGTACGCCCAGGCTCACCAGCACTGAAAACGAATCGGGCGCCCAAGGGCGCCCGATTCGCTCACGGCCTTACCAAGACTACTAGACGGCCAGTTCGCGCCAGAGCAGATGATCCTCTTCAGGCTCCTCTTCTTCGGGCTCCGGTTCCGGCTCGGGCGCCGGCGTCAGGGCAATGACCTCCCCGCTGGGATTCTCGAGCAGCTCGCGCAGCATTTCGTAGTTCAGGGCCGTTGCCGGCTCGTCATCGTCACGCTGCAGCATGGCCAGCGTTTCCATCAGGTTGGCCATGCCGGTTTCCTGCTCGCCCAGCGCCTCGTAGACCTGCACGTAGGGCGTGTCGCCGTCCCAACCCGCCTTGATCGGCTGGTTGATGAGGTGTACCTGCATACCGACCGGCACGCGGTCGAAGATCGACTCGATGTCCTCGGGGAACATGCGGATGCAGCCGCGGCTTGCCCGCATGCCGATACCATCGGGCAGATTCGTGCCGTGAATGAGATAGCCGGGGATATCGAGCAGGATGGCATGCCTGCCCAGCGGGTTGTCCGGCCCCGGTGGCACCACGGCGGGCGCCGTTTCGCCACGCGCGGCGGCCTCCTCACGTACCGAGCGGGGCGGATACCAGGCCGGGTCCTTGAGCCGCATGGTGGTCTTGGTGATGCCCAGCGGCGTATCGAAACCTTCGCGACCGATGCCGATGGGATAGGTCTCGACGCGCGGTGTCTCACCCTCCTCGTCGGCGGGTAGTAATAGAGCCTGAGTTCGGCCACGTTGATCACGATGCCCTTGCGCTCTACCGGGGGCAGGATGAAGCGGCCGGGAATCAGCACTTCGGTGCCCTCGCCCGGCATCCACACGCTGACATCGGGGTTGGCACGGCGGATCTCTTCGTAGCCGACGTTGTTGGCGCGGGCTATGTCGAGCAGGGTCTCCTCGGCTTGTGCCTTGACAACGTAATCCTCGCCGATGACGTCGCCCTGCTCAGGCAGAGGATAGTGCCCCTTGGGCCACTCCTGCTCCGTTTCGTTGCCGTTTTCCTCCGGTGCTTCCTCGGCCCAGCTCATCCCGGCCAGCAACACGGTGGCCAGTATGCCCAGACCAAGGGACAACCAGGTCTGGCGTCGCAAGAGCCAGTTGCACTCACGTACCGTAGCGTAAAGGTTCATAGCATTGCCTCTTGCCTGTCCATCCTTAGGAAACTAATGAAAAATGCCTCTATCATAACGATCTGTGCCAGTTTCGACACCTCAAGGGCTCCAGGTTCACCATTCGCCGGCTCACAATACGGGGGCAAAGAGATAGGCGCCCCGCCCGGCGACACGATGCCAAAGCGGCCGGTCGAGAATGTCCTCAGCCGTCATCTGGCGCGATCTGGCGAAGTCACGGTCGAACATCGCTTCCACATCGCTGGCAAACTCCCGGTCCATGATCAGCGCCGTCACCTCGAAGTTGAGGCGGAAGGAGCGATTGTCGAGGTTCACCGTGCCCACGGCGGCCCAGACGTCGTCCACCAGAAACGCCTTGCCGTGCAGAAAGCCTTCCTGATAGCGATGAATTTCGACCCCGGCGTCGATCAGCGGCCCCAGGAAGGCATAGGCCGCATAGAAGGTCAGCAGATTGTCCGGTCGCTCGGGAATCAGGATCCTGACATCGATACCGTTGAGTGCCGCCAGCTTGAGCATACCCTGCACCCCTCGTCGGGAACGAAATAGGGGCTCGAGATCCAGATCCGCTCGCGCGCGGAATGAATCGCCTGCTGGATCATCAGGCTGGCGGTCTCGAAGCGATCCGCCGGACCGGTGGGCAGGATCAGCGCCGGCACCCCATTGACCGACGGCACGGCCGGCTCCCAGGGCAGATCGGGCACCTCCTCGGTGGCCCAATGCCAGTCCTCGATGAAGACGAGCTGCAGCGCCAGCGCCGCCGGCCCCTCCAGCTTGAGATGCGTATCCCGCCAGGGCCCTAGCTTGCGGTGCCCTTGCAGGTATTCGTCGCCGACGTTGAAGCCGCCGACCCAGGCCCTCGCGCCATCGGCCACCACGATCTTGCGGTGATTGCGAAAGTTGAGCTGGAAGCGGTTGCCCGGCCCACGCGTCGAGTGGAAGCGGTGTACGTTCACCCCGGCATCGCGCAGCGCCTGCAGATAGGCGTTCGGCAGCTTGTAGCTACCGATCTCGTCGTACAGGAAATAGACCTCGACACCTTCGCTGGCCTTGGCAATCAGGCGCTGCTGGAGCTCGCGGCCGAGGTCGTCGTTGCGCACGATGTAGAACTGCACCAGCAGGTAACGCTCCGCAGCGTCGATACCGGCAAAGATGCTGGCGAAGGTCTCCTCGCCGTCGATCAACAGCGTGGCGTCGTTACCGCCCAGGTAAGGCAGCTTGGCCAACTGCTCCACGCCGGCCAGGTGACGGTGCTCGTGCGGCCACTCGACGCCATGCGCGCGCAGCTCGCCGAGCTTGTCCGCCAGGGCTCGGGCCAGCTCGGAATCCTCGTCACGCCGCGAGGTGACATAGCCTTCGAAGGTGTTGCGCCCGAAGATCCAGTAGGTCGGCACGGCGACGTAGGGAATGGTGTTGAGCGAGACGATCCAGGCGATTGCCCCTGGGACGTGCGGCTCGACATCAGCGCTTCCACCGACGAGACCAGCCCTACCACATGCGCCACCAGCATGAACACGGCCAGCTTGCCCCAGGAGCGGCGCCCCCGGGGCCGTGAGCGCGTCAACCAGGCGACCATCAACTCGCCTCTTGCACGGAAGTCGACACCGCGACTCGCTCATCGCGAGCCTGCCGCCGCGACCATGCGATAAGCGCTGCGCCGGCGGCGATCATCGGCAGGGTCAGCAGCATGCCCATGGTCACCCAGCCGAAGGCGATGAAACCGATATGGGCATCGGGCAGGCGCACGAACTCCACGGCAAAGCGGAAGACCCCATAGAGCAGCAGGAACAGCCCCGATACCAGACCTCTGCGCCGAGGGCGGCTCGAGATCCACCACAGCACCGCGAACAGCACCACACCCTCGAGGGCAAACTCGTAGAGCGCCGAAGGGTGGCGTGGCTCGGGCCCCAGGTGCGGGAACGGCATGGCCCAGGGCAGATCGCTCACGCGTCCCGGCAGTTCGTGGTTGATGAAGTTGCCGATGCGCCCAGCGCCCAGCCCTATCGGCACCAGCGGAGCGATGAAATCGGTCAGCTGGAAGAAGGCGAGATTCTTCTTGCGCGCAAACAGCAGCGCCGCCAGCAGCACGCCGATCAGGCCGCCATGAAAACTCATTCCCCCATCCCAGAGCCGGAAGGCCCACAGCGGGTTGGCCAGGAACTGCTCCATACCGTAGAACAGCACATACCCCAGGCGTCCTCCGGCCACCACGCCGATGGCGGCATAGAACAGCAGATCGCCAATGTCGTCATGAGTGAGCCCCAGGCGATGGGCGCGATAGCGCCCCAGCAGCCAAGCGGCGACGAAGCCCACCACGTACATCAACCCATACCAGTGTATCTGCAGCGGCCCGATGGCGATGGCCACCGGATCGATGTCGGGATAGTTCATCTCGATCATGCTCCTTGCAGGCACATGGCTGGAGCCATCGCACCTGCGGCGAATTGAGTGTGAATGCCGCTGAGCATCGACATTCCGAATCCAATGCCGGGCACAGCGACACCGCTGTGCGGGCAAGCATCATTCAGAAAGGGGCAGGCGCTATGCCCGCGGAGGGCGCTCCGGTCGCTCGCGAGGGGCGTGGAGAAGCGTCGTGTCGACGGGCCGACGAGGCTCGAGTGAGCGAGGGGCCACTGAGGCAAGCGCTAGGCCGGCACTGGAGCAAACCGGTGTTGCACTCGTACAGGCAGGTTGTTCGCCCCCTGGGCTTGGCCGTTGTCGGCCTCGAACACGAGGCCAGCGTCCAGAGACGAAGAGGTGCCCGTCTGGCAATCGGCGTCAGCGTAATTCCAGGCGCCCAGGGCCACCTGCGGCAGCGTAAGCACGATGCCGAAGAGGAGACAGAGCAGCCAGGCGAAAGGGCGAGAACGCATCGAAATGGATCAACCGAGTGTAGGTCATGGTCGTGCCTAGTCTTCCATGCTCGCAAGCGAGTCGCAAGCGCCCCTGTTCTCATGACAAAAAAAGCAAGAAAACAACAAACCTATGTGCGGCACCCAGGTTGAGAAAAGCGATGCTGATTGATACAAGTCAAAGGGAGGCTCAGCGGGTTCGTCTATTCTGATATTGCCTATTCAAGTCGGAGCGCTACGCCATGTCGCAGCGAGCATCCACTGTCACGCAGCACCGCATCACCCGCCGCGGGTGGTGCCGCAGCTGGCTTTTCAGCCTGCTGCTGCTGTCGATGGCCGTAGTGTTCGGCGTTCAGGCCACGGCGCATCCAGCGCCGGCATCCCCACACTCCGTCGTCGAAAGCCTTGCGCAAGCGAACCCGCCAGCACCTGCGCCACACTGCGAGCACGGCCACAGCGGGGAACATGCCGCAGAGCTCCTGCTGCGCGCGGAGCGCCTGGACGTCGATGGCACTCCTTGCCATCGCCCTGTTCCCGCGGTGACACCGCCGCCCGTCGCCGTCACCATCGGCCTGCCCAGTGCCGCTCCCACGCTTGCCAACCCACCGCTCTATCTGTTGACGAAGCGCCTGCGTCCCTGACTCTTCTGCAGCACCCCATCTGTCTTGCGGCAATTCCCGGTGACGTCCCACTGGACGCTCGCCAATTCCGGCAGCAAACCCCGAGCGTTCACGCTCACAGGAGAACGACATGAAACTGCGCAAGCTCGCAATTGCCACGGGTCTCGCCCTGGCTATCGGTACTACCGCCTCCAGCCTGACTCTTGCCCAGGGGATGGGGCCAGGAGGCGGCATGATGGGCGGTGGCATGGGCCCCGGCATGATGGGCGGTGGCATGGGCCCCGGCATGATGGACGGTGGCATGGGCCCCGGCATGATGGGCGGTGGCATGGGCCCCGGCATGATGGGCGGCGGCATGGGTCCCGGCATGATGGGCGGCGGCATGATGCCCTGCCCGATGATGGATGGCGCCAAAGGCATGATGCAGATGCTCGAGCCCGAACAGCGCAGCGAACTGCGCGAACTCATGCGTGAGCATCGCCCCGCCCAGTTCGAGCGCATGGGGCAGCTGATGAACCTGCGCGACGACCTGATGGCTGCCATGCATACCGAACGGCCCGATCCTGAAGAGGTGCAGGCCATTCATGCCCAGATGGCGGAACTCCATGGCGAGATGATGGCGGAGATGGTGCGCATGCGTAACGCCATGCACGACCTGCTCACCGACGAGCAGCGCGAGCAATGGCAACAGCAGGCCACACCGCAAGCCGACGAGTCGGATGACCACGCGGCCCACCACTGATCGTCGATAGTCGCCTGGTATCGGGCGGCCGGCCACGGCCGCCCGGGAACACGGCGCGAGGGAGCATGCGATGACCACAGCGACGAAACGGATCACCCTGACAGTACCCGGCATGGGCAGCGACCACTGTGCCGGTATCGTACGCACGACGCTCCAGCGCCTCGACGGCGTCGGCGAAATCCAGACCAATATCGCCAGCCACCGAGTCAGCGTCGGCGTTGAGCAGGGCGGCCCCGACGCCGATGCCTTGAAGCAGGCGGTGGTGGGGGCCGGCTATGACGTCGCGGCGGTAAGCGGCGAAGCCGAGGCGGATGGCGAGGCAGATGCCGTCATCGAGGAAGGCTACCTGCGTCAGGCCCGCAAGCGGCTGTGGATCGCCGGCGTGCCCACCACGCTGATCATGATCCTGATGATGCCGCACATGTTCTGGCAGCCGATTCCCGGCTACCTGGCCATCGTCGCCCTGCTCGCCTTCCCGGTGGTGTTCCTGTATGGCGGTGCGGCCACCCATCGCTCGAGCTGGCGCTCGCTGAAGAACGGCACCTTCAACATGGATGTGCTGATCTCCATGGGCAGCCTGCCGCCCTACCTGATCGGCCTGATCGGCTTCGTCTACCCGATGACCTCCTTCATCGAGATGGCGGCCACCATCATGACCTTTCATCTGCTGGGTCGTTATCTCGAGGCACTGGCCAAGGGGCGCGCTTCGCAAGCCATTCGTCGCCTGCTGACCCTCGGCGCCAAGACCGCTCGAGTGGAACGCGGTGGCGAAGAGGTAGAAGTGCCGGTGAAGGAGCTCGAGCCCGGCGACATCATGGTCGTGCGCCCCGGCGACAAGATCCCCACCGACGGCGAGGTGATCGAGGGCGAGAGCCACCTCGACGAATCCATCGCCACCGGCGAATCGATCCCCGTCTACAAGAGCGTCGGCGACAGCGTGATCGGCGCCACCATCAACAAGGAGGGGCGGCTGCGAGTGAGGGCCACCAAGGTCGGTGGCGATACCTTCCTCTCCCAGGTGGTACGCCTGATCGACCAGGCCCAGGGCTCGCGGGTGCCGATCCAGGAGTTCGCCGACCGCATGACCGGCCGCTTCGTGCCGGCGGTGCTGCTGATCTCGCTGGCCAGCCTGGTCGCCTGGCTGCTGATTCCCGACGTCTTGCGCCCGATCCTCGACTGGGGCGCGAACTTCCTGCCCTGGGTGAACCCGGAAGCCAGTACACCGGTGCTGGCACTCATCGCCGCCATCGCCGTGCTGGTCATCGCCTGCCCCTGCGCGCTGGGTCTGGCCACGCCGACGGCCCTGATGGTCGGCTCCGGCATCGGCGCCGAGCGCGGCATCCTGATCCGTTCCGGCGAGGCGATCCAGACCTTCAAGGACATCAAGGTCATGGTGCTCGACAAGACCGGCACCATCACCCGCGGCGAGCCGAAGCTCACTGCGGTGGTCACGGCGGAAGGAGTCGAAGAGAAAGAGCTGCTGAGACTGGCGGCAAGCGTCGAGAACGCCTCGGAGCACCCCATCGCTCGCGCCATCGTCGACGGCTCCATCGAGCGCGGCATCAAGCCCGGCGAGGTCAGCGAGTTTCGCTCCACCGGCGCCCGCGGCGTCTCCGGCAGAGTCGAAGACAAGCAGGTGCTGATCGGCAACCGCCGGCTGCTCGAGGAGGAGGGCATCACAGGGCTGGAAGCGCTGGACGCGGCCATGCATGAGCTCGAAGGCAAGGGGCGTACCGCCGTCATCGTCGCCGCCGAGGGCCGTGCCCGAGGTGTCCTGGCAGTCGCCGATACGCTCAAGGGCGAGTCGGTCGAGGCCATTCGCGGGATGCACGCGCTCGGCCTGCACGTGGTAATGATCACCGGCGACAACGAGCGCGCCGCCCGGGCGGTGGCCGCCGAGGTCGGCATCGACGAGGTCCAGGCCGGCGTGCTGCCCGAAGGCAAGGTCGAGGCCATTCGCAAGCTGCAGGAGAAGCACGGCCCCCACGTGGCCATGGTGGGTGACGGTATCAACGATGCCGCCGCCCTCAAGCAGGCCAACGTCGGTATCGCCATCGGCGCCGGCGCCGACGTGGCCATCGAGGCCGCCGACGTGACCCTGGTACGCGGCGAGCTCACCGGCGTGGTGGAGGCCATGCACCTCTCCCGCGCCACCTTCAGCAAGATCGTGCAGAACCTGCTGTGGGCCAGCGGCTACAACGTGGCAGCGATTCCCATGGCCGCCGCAGGCCTGCTGCACCCCATGATCGGCGTCATCGCCATGACCGCCAGTTCGCTGTCGGTGATCGGCAATTCGCTGCTGCTCAAGCGCCGTTACGCCCGCCTACAACCCCGAGGAGATGCCTCATGAACGCCCTTCCCGACCCCCGGCCGCAGAAATCCCATCAGGACCGCGGCTCGAGGGATGAATCCCGAGGCTCGTCTTCAGGCGGTTTGCACGCCTGGCTGATGCCCCTCTGCCTGATCCTGATGGGCGGCGCCTTCGTCCTGGTCATGTGGCGCGGACAAACCGCTGGCGGCGCCTGGCTGCTGCTGCCCATGCTGCTATGCCTGGGCATGCACTTCCTGATGCACCGTCATGGCCATGGCCATCGGCATCGCGATGAGTGACGGTGATGAGTTGCGCTGGGTCAATGCAGCGCAGCTCGTCTCGCCTTAGGATGAGACCAAGCACCGTGAGGCAACACCATGACGCGATTCGCCCCTTTTAACCTGCAACATCGACGCATCCTGCGCTTGCTGGCGCTGCTGCTCGCGTTGCTGGTGGCGATGAGCAGCCTCACGACGCACGCCGCCATACAGGCCGACTCGGTCGACTGCATCGCCGTCGAACAGCTTCATGAAGCAAACGACAGCGAAGAACATAACTGCGGCACCTGCACCGCAGTTATACCCCGCACGCGGCTGGCTCTCACCGGGCCCGCCGAGCAAACGGCCACGCCCGACGCGGCCTTCATGCCCCACTCCTCGTTGCCCCCGCAGCGCCCTCCTAGAGCCTGATCGACATCGGCGGCCTCGCCGCCTGGCCATTCCGAGCCGTACACGATTTCGTAGATCAGGAGTTTCATCATGACCCTTTTTCGCAAAGGCACCCTTGCTCGTCGCCCCGTCACCGCTGCCATTTCCCACACACACCTGGCCACGCGGTTCCACCCTGCCTTCGGCTGGCTGCTCGCCGTCGGTCTGACGCTTGCCAGCACCGTCAGCCAGGCCGGTCAGATGCCTCACGGCCAAGTGTTCACCGCCAACGAGCATGGCGCCTCGCTGACTCATATCCAACTGGACGAAGGCACCACGACCACACATGACATCGCCATCGCACCGCATAACGTTCAGGTCAGCGCCGACGGGCGCTACCTGCTGGCGGTCGGCGAGCGCGCCGGACACGCGCATGGCGACGATGGCCACACCCATGGCGACGAGCCAGGCAAGCTGAAGGTGTTCGATGCCCTCGATTTCGATGGCACACCGCTCGCCGTCATACCGGTAGGCAGCCATCCGGCGCACGTGGTGAGCGACCTGAGCAGCCAGTTCGCCTTCGTGACCAATGCCGGCGATGCCAGCGTGTCGGTGATCGATCTGACCGCCCGGGAAGTGGTCGCCACCATCGCCACCGGAGAGTACCCCCACGGCCTGCGTCTGAGCCCCGACGGGAGCGAACTCTACGTGGCCAACGTGATGGATGGCAGCGTCTCGGTGATCGACGTGGCAGCCCGCGAGGAAGTAGCGCGCATCCCCGTGGGGGCAACCCCCGTACAGGTGGGCTTTACCGCCGACGGCGCCCAGCTCTACGTCTCGCTGCGTGACGAGAACCGAGTGGCGGTGATCGACACCGCCACTCGGGAAGTCACCACCGCGGTCGAGGTCAATCGGCTGCCGATCCAGGTCTACGGCACCCCAGATAGCCGGCTCATGCTGGTGGCCAATGAAGGAACGAGCGACGAGCCCGACAACCGCGTCTCGGTGATCGACACCGCTACCCAGCAGATCGTTGCCACCCATGAGGTCGGTGCGGGCGCTCACGGCATCAGCATCGACGCCAGCGGTCGCTTCGCCTTCGTTACCAGCCTGTTCGACGATTCGCTGTCGATCATCGATCTGACAACCGGCGACATCGTTGCCACCCATGCCACCGGCCACGGTCCCAACGGCGTGACCTGGCTGGCCCACTGAGAAGGAGCACCACCATGATGACCGACTGCCTCGCCCTGATGGGCCACATGAGCTGGCTGGGCTGGCTGTTGCCGCTAGCCGTTCTCGCTCTGCTGGGCCTCGGCATTGCCGCCCTGCTCAAGTACCTGTTCACCTCGTCCAAGCCCACCACCGGAGCAAGCTCATGAACCCTCGTACCTCATCCCTGCTGCTTTCCGCCAGCCTGCTGCTGAGCGCCGCCGGCACCGCCCACGCCGCACTGCCCGCCGAGGCCACCCTCTACATGAACCCCGAGTGCGGCTGCTGTCACGAGTATGCCCGCCAACTGGAAGAGAAAGGCGTCTCGGTCACCATCATCGACGACGTGGAAGTCGGCAAGATCAAGCAGCAGGTCGGCCTGCCCTTCGGCCTGGGTTCCTGCCACACCATGCTGATGGGCGACTACGCCATCGAGGGCCACGTGCCCTTCGAAGCCGTGGAGCGACTGTTCCAGGAGCGCCCGAGGATCGGCGGCATCGGGCTGGCCGGCATGCCCATCGGCACCCCCGGCATGCCCGGACCCAAGCGCGGTGACTGGGACGTCTACCAGTTCACCGATCAGGAGCCGATGCCGTTCATGACGCTGTGAGACTGACAGGCACCGGTGCGGCCGGTGCCTTCGTCGCGGGTGGACATCGAGCAGACCATCAGAAGAACGTCAGCCCGACCTGGAACAGCCGCTCGACGTCGCGGATGCGGCGCTTGTCAATCACGAACAGGATCAGGTGGTCGCCGGACTCCACCACCACGTCGTCGTGGGCGATCAGCACCTCCTTGCCGCGCACGATGGCACCGATGGTGGTGCCGCGTGGCAGGTCGATCTCGCCGATGGCGCGGCCCACTACCTTCGACGACTGGGTGTCGCCGTGGGCGATGGCCTCGATGGCCTCGGCGGCGCCACGACGCAGCGAGTGCACGTTGACGATGTCGCCGCGGCGCACGTGGGTCAGCAGGCTGCCGATGGTGGCCTGCTGCGGCGAGATGGCGATGTCGATCTCGCCGCCCTGCACCAGGTCGACGTAGGCGGCGTTGTTGATCAGCGTGAGGACCTTCTTGGCGCCCATGCGCTTGGCCAGCATCGACGACATGATGTTGACCTCGTCGTCGTTGGTCAGCGCGCAGAAGATGTCGCACTCCTCGATGTTCTCCTCTTCCAGCAGGCGCTTGTTGGTGGCGCTGCCGTGCAGCACCACGGTGCGGTTGAGGCGTTCGGAGAGCACCGTGCAGCGCTCCAGGCCATGCTCGATGATCTTGACCTGGTGGCTGTGCTCGAGGTGTTCGGCGAGACGCTCGCCGATGTTGCCGCCGCCGGCGATCACCACCCGGCGGAAGTCGCGGTCGACCCGGCGCAGCTCGCTCATCACCGCGCGGATGTCGCGCCGGGCGGCGATGAAGAAGACCTCGTCGTCGGCCTCGATCACGGTGTCGCCACGCGGGATGATCGGCCGGTTGCGGCGGTAGATGGCCGCCACCCGGGTGTCGACGCTGGGCATGTGGCGGCGCAGGAAGCCGAGGTCCTGACCCACCAGCGGGCCGCCGTAGTAGGCCTTCACCGCCACCAGCTGCACCAGGCCGCCGGCGAACTCGAGCACCTGCAGTGCACCGGGGTGTTCGATCAACCGGCGAATGTGGTCGGTGACCACCTGCTCGGGGCTGATCAAGACGTCGATGGGCACCGCCTCGTGGGCGAACAGCCCCTTGCGGGTGAGGTAGGCGGTGGCGCGCACCCGGGCGATCTTGGTGGGTGTGCGAAACAGGGTATGGGCGACCTGGCAGGCGATCATGTTGACCTCGTCCTGGCTGGTCACCGCGATCAGCATGTCAGCATCTTCGCAGCCGGCCTGGCGCAGCACCACAGGGTAGGAGCCGGGGCCCACCACGGTGCGGATGTCGAGCCGGGTGTGCAGCTCGCGCAGCCGTTCGCCGTCGGTGTCCACCACGGTGATGTCGTTCTCCTCGCGGGCCAGGTGTTCGGCCAGCGTGCCGCCGACCTGGCCGGCCCCCAGGATGATGATCTTCATCTCACAGCTCCTTGCGGCATGCTCAAGACTCTTCCAGTGGATCGACCAGCAGGCGGTAGCCGATGCCGGCTTCGGTTTGCAGCAACCGGGGCGCATGGGGGTCGTCACCCAGCTTGTGACGCAGCTTGCTGATGACGATGCGCAGATAGTGGGTGTCGTGTGTGTGAGTGGGGCCCCAGACGTGGCGCAGCAGTTGGGTCTGGCTCACCACCCGGCCGGCATGGCGTGCCAACTGGTCGAGCACGGCGTACTCCTTGGGGGTGAGGTGCACGGCGTTGCCTTCCAGCGTCACGCGGCGCGCCGCCAGATCGATCTCGAGCCCTGCGCGCCCCAGACGCAGCGTGCTGAAGCCGCTCCCCGCCACGTTCTGGCGCCTCAATAGCCCACGAATCCGTGCCAGCAGCTCCTGTATGCCGAACGGTTTGGTGACGTAGTCGTTGGCCCCCGAGTCGAGTGCACGCACCTTTTCCGCCTCCTGCTCCCGCACCGACACCACGATGACCGGGACCTGGCTGGTCCTGCGCAGCTCGTCGAGCACACGCTGCCCATCCATGTCCGGCAGCCCGAGATCCAGCAGCACCAGGTCGGGCCGCTGAGTGTCGGCCAGCTCGAGTCCTTCTCTCCCCGAGCCCGCCTCACTGACGTCGAAGCCCTGGGACAGCAGGCTGATACGCAGGAAGCGGCGGATCTGCGGCTCGTCATCGACGATGAGTATGCGCGAGCGTTCAGTCGTCATCGGCGGCCGCCTCCTCGGGGTTGGCCAGCGGCAGTCGCATGACGATGGCAGTGCCACGCCCATCGGGTCCGGGCAGCGCTTCGACGCTGCCGCCATGGGCACCCAGCATGCCACGGCAGATGGCCAAGCCCAGCCCGCTGCCGTGGCGCCCCCTGTCGCCCTCGCCGCCGGTGAAGAACATGTCGAAAACCGCCTCGCGCTGCGCCGGCGGGATGCCCGGTCCTTCGTCGGTGATGCGAATCTCCAGGCCGCGATGGGTGGCGTCGAGACCCGCCACGATTCCCACCTTCCCGCCCGGCGGCGAAAAACGCACGGCGTTGTCGATGACATTGACCAGCGCCTGCTCGATCAGCGCCGGGTGTACGTAGAGCAACGGCAGCCCAGCCGCCCCTCGCGCTCCACTCTCACGCCTTCCAACGAGGCACCGAGCCGTTTCAGCGCCGCGGTGATGAGGTCGTCGAGCGAGACCCAGTCCCGCTCGAGCTTGAGGCCGCCATGGCCGAGCCGTGTCATGTCGAGCAGATTCTGGATATAGCGGTTGAGGCGCTCACTTTCGGCCAGGATGCCATCGAGCAACTCATGCCGATCGGCGCGGCTGAGCTGTGGCTCCAGTTCTCTGAGCGAGCTTGCCGACCCGATGATCGAAGCGAGCGGCGTACGCAGGTCGTGGGATACCGATGAAAGCAGCGCCGAGCGCAGCCGCTCGTTCTCTTCCGAGAGCCGTGAAGTGCCCAGCTCTGCCACCAGCCGCGTACGCTCCAGGGCCATGCCGAGCTGACGGGTCAAGGTAACGATCATCGTCTCCTGATCGGGGCCCAGGGGACGGTCACGCACGGCGAGCTCCAGCCCCAGGACTCCCAGCACACGCTCCTGTTCGACGAGCGGAATGAAGCGCCAGCGCAGCCCCGACTGTGTCGCCGTGCCGGTACCGCTCGGCTTGCGATGCTGCCAGCTCCATGCGGCGGCGGCTTCCTCTGCGGGGCTCAGCCTGACGTTCGCCGGTAACGCACAGCGTAGTGACAGGCCGGTGCCTGCCTCATCCTCATCGAGGAACGCCACCGGCACTCCCAGCCAGCGCTCCAGCGTGGTGACGCCGGCGTCACGCACCTGCTCCCGGTCGGTGGCAACGGAGAGCGCGCGGGAGAAAGTGAGCAGTCGATGGGTCTGTTCACGGCTGCTGCGCAGCGCCATGAGACGCTGCCGTGCGCTGCCGGCGAGCTGGCCGACCACCACTGCCACCAGCAGGAAGAAGATGACGGTCAGCAGCTGCTCGCGCTCGACCATCGCCAGCGAGAAACGCGGCCGAGTGAACAGGAAATTGAAGGCGAGAAACCCCAGCACGGCGGAAATCATGGCGGCACGCGTGCCCGCCAGGGCGGCGCTGGCAAGAACCGCGGCGAGGAAGATCAACGACAGGTTGGCCAGTTCCAGCCAGAACTCCAGTGCCCAGGCCATGGTCACGGCCACCAGGAAACAGCCAGCCACGACCCAAGCCTCGCGCCAACCCAGCGGCTGCCAGCGGCGCAAGTGGTGAGCATGACGAAATCGAGGCCGCGGCCGGGCCTCGGCGACCACCACCAGGTCGTAGGCACCGCCATGATGCAGCACGCGTTCCGCCAGCGGTCGACGCCAGAAGCGCCACCCCGAAGGACGTGTGCGCCCTACCATCAGCGTGGCGACACCCTGCTCCAGCGCATACTCATGCAGCTCCCGGGCCCGCCCTGCTCCCTGCAGGATGCGTACCTCACCTCCGAGTCTGCTCACCAGCGCCAGGGTCTGATCCAGCGCCAGCCGCTGTCTGGGGCCTGCACGGCCGTTGTCGACATGCACCGCCCGCCAGGCGACTCCTCGCGCTGGGCATGGCGATGCGCCGCCCGTACCAGCGCGGCATCTTCCTCGCTGCGGCCGCCCAACGCGACCAGCAACTGCGGCCGCACCGGTTTGACCGGGTCGAGTGAGAGCGCTTCCTGTGGCGGTGGTGACGCTGACATCGTTCCTCCTCACTTGCGCCAGAACATCGGCGTCAGCAGTACCAGTACGGTGAGGATCTCCAGCCGTCCCAGCAGCATGCCGACGCACAGCAGCCATTTCGCCGCATCCGGCAGCGGTGCGAAATTGCCCGCCGGCCCGATGATGTCGCCAAGCCCAGGGCCTACGTTGGCCACCGCGGTAGCGGCTCCCGAAAGGGCCGTGGTGAAATCCAGCCCCATCAGCGCAAGCCCCAGGGCCAGGCCGGCGATGGTGAGGAAGAAGAAGAACGAGAACGCCACCACGCCACGGGTAATGTCGTCGGTGAGCGGCTGGCCGTTGTATCGCGAAGCGAAGACCCCTGGGAGTGGACCAGAAAACGCAGCTGGTTGCGCAGCAGGATGGTGGCCACCTGAAAGCGGAAGATCTTCATGCCGCCGCTGGTGGAACCGCTGCAGCCGCCAATGAAAGTGAGATAGAAGAACGCCACGTAGGCCAGCGGCCCCCAGGCGCTGTAGTCGTCGGAGGCATAGCCGGTGGTGGTGACCACCGAGATGACGTTGAAGGTAACGTGAGTGAGCGCCTCGAACGGCGCCGTACCGTGCCAGATGCGCCACAGCGAGAGGCCCAGAATGACAAGCGCCAGCAGGAACAGCAGTCCCTGCACCTGCTGGTCACGCCACAGCGCCATGCTCGAGCCGCGCAGCGTACGGATGTAGAGCACGAAAGGCAGCGCACCGGTCAGCATGAACAGCGACGCCATCCACAGCAGATGGAGCTGCTCGGCGTAGGCACCGAACGAGGCATCGGAATTGGCGAAGCCGCCGGTAGCCAACGACGTCATGGCGTGCACCACTGCATCCAGCAGCGTCATGCCACCTGCCCAGTAGGCCAACATCGCGATCAGGGTAAAGCCACAATAGATGCCCAGGGTGGCCTTGGCGATGCCACCCGTGCGCGGCATGACCTTGTCCGACCAGTCCGACGACTCGGTATGGAACAGGCGCATGCCGCCCACCTTGAGGAAGGGCAGGATGGCGATACCCATGACGATGATGCCGATACCGCCCAGCCACTGCATGATGCCCCGCCACAGCTTCAGCCCATCGGAAAGATTTTCGATGCCGACCAGGATGGTGGAGCCCGTGGTGGTAATGGCCGATACCGACTCGAACACGGCGTTGGTGAAGCTGAGCTGCGGCGCGCCCAGCACCAGCGGCAGGCTGGCAAAGCCGCTGACGCTGATCCAGCTGAAGGTGGTGACGACAAACATCTGCCAGGGCTTGAGCTCGATCCGCGTGCGAGCCGTGGACAGCCACACCAGCGCCACGGCCACCATCACCAACATGATCGAGAGGCCGAAGGCGCGGGCGTCGGGGTCACGCTCGACGACCAGCACCAGCCAAGGAACGGTCATGAAGACAGCCAGCACCGTCCACAGCACCGACATGACCTTGAGCACGGGCGACCAGCTACGCCAGTGGTACCTGAGCCTGACGCCGACCTCGTTTACACCGTATCCGGCGGTACGCATTCAGCCATCACCTCTGCATCGAGCATGACGGCATGAAAGCACAGCCCTACCTAAAAAAACCGTAAAAAAATCGCCGCTGACCAGCCTCAGCCGCGCGTCACATAGCGCAGGATCTCGACTACCTGCTCGGTGGTGGTCGCCCAGGCCATGGCCGCGGCATCAACCTCCTTCAGCGGGTGGACGATCTCCTCGCCGTGAAGGGTCACGTACGGCTTGCCGAGTGCTGCACAGTAGCCGGCATCGAAGGCTGCATTCCACTGCTTGTACTTGTCGCCGAAGCGCACCACTACCAGGTCGCTCTGCTCGATCAGGGTCTTGGTACGAATGGCATTGACCTTGGCCGACTTGTGGTCGCGCCAGAAGGCGTCGCTTTCGCGCCCCAGGTGGTCGCCTGCGGCATCGCTGGCGTCATGGTCGGTGACAGGCGCGGTGAACACGATGTCCAGACCGGCAGCCTTTGCGCCGCGCTCGATCTCGTCACGCCAGTCGGTATGGATCTCGCCGGATAGGTAGACATGTAAGCTCATCGGGGCGCTCCTGAAGGAAATGGTTCTCCATCATAGCCAGCCGATATTTGTATACAAGTCTTGTGTACCCGTTCGAAATCTCCTTTTTGCCAAAGCGTGCCGTAGCGGCGAGACGGATCCCTACACAAGTTGTAGGCAATCTCTTACAGAATGGAGAGGAAATGGATGACATTCGCAATGCGAAAAAGGCGCTACCTTGAACTTACTCACGCCGGTTCTTGCACAGCAGTCGTGAGTCCCTTGCTTATGCCCGCTCTCCGAGCGGGCTTCTTTTGGTCTCACTGGCCGACCTGTAGCTCATCCCCGACCGAGACGCGCTCCCCCGCACCGCCGAGAAGCGTGGCGTTCTGACCGAAGTAGGCCCCGGGCGCAGCGGCTGCGTCTTCATCTGGATCAGCGTTTGCAGCGGCTCTCCGGGTATGTCGATGGTGCCGCTGGCCTGATCGACGGTGGTGATCTTGCAGCGCTGACAGGGTTTGCGTAGCCCGAAACGATACCTGCCATCCTGGGCGGCCAGCTCGCGCCAACCATCCTCGGCGAAGTCGGGAGCCCCCTCGAGCACGATGTTCGGACGGAAACGGTTCATGGGCAGCGGTGCAAGCCCCTTCTGCGCCAGATTCCGGTTGAGAGCGTCGAGAGAGGCCTGCGAGACAATGAGGAACGGATAGCCGTCGGCGAAGGCAGTATGGGCTTCCTCACCTTGCAGGTAGCGCGACTCGACCGGGCGCCGATGCTCCTCGTCGAAGCGCACCAGACGCAGGCTGCTACCGCGCAGATCGCCCAGCACCGCCGTCAGCCAGTCGCTGGCCTCGGCACCTTCGTCAAGGGCCCGACAGGCGTCGTCCCACACATAGGCGGTCAGCCTCGGCCGATCGCGGCTCGCCAGCTCGATGGCCAGCGGCTCCGCCTCGGGATGTTCCAGCACCAGCCAGTCGCTCTCGAGACGCACCGAGACTCGCGCCATGCCTGGCAGCTGCCGCTGGGTGACGAAGCGCCCCACCTGATCGACCACCATCCAGTGACGGTCATAGGCCAGGCCGCGCACTCCCAGCGTGGCTTGCTGCAGACTGATGCCGCCCAGCGACTTGACCGGATAAACGTTGAGTTTCGATATTTTCACTCTGCTTCCTCTGCCGAACACTTCGTAACTCGCTATAGCAATACGCCCCAATTAAGCTGATGACGCAAGTTGAACCGATGCAAGTCCCAGTGGACCAAGGAGAGGAACCATGCTGAAACGTCTTGCCTTGTTGGCTGCCGCCCTGCTGCTGACCTTCTCGACAACCGCTCATGCCAACGATCTCGAAGGCGAGATCGAGTCGCTGGATCGTGAAGCGCGCACCCTGACCGTTCAGGGCATTGTCTTTCACACCGATGACAATACCGATTACGACGACGGGCTGAGCAGCTTCGACGATCTCGAAGAGGGGCAAAGAGTCGAGATCGATTTCGAGTACGACGGCGAACGCCACCTCGCCAAGGAGATCGAGCTCGAGGACTGACCTCATCGTCCAGCGCTGACAGGCGGGCCGGCATTGGCGACAATGTCGGCCCGTTTGTATTTTCAGGACACCGTCATGACCCAGGCCTGGCAACAGTATCGTAGCGCACCCGCGCTTGGCACGCGCCTCGTTCGACACGACGAGTTGGCGGTGGGCAGCACCCACAGCCTGACCCTGCAGGGCGAGAACGGAAGCTTTCCACTGCTGCTGGTGCGCCTCGGCGACGCGCTGCTCGGCTACGTCAACGCCTGCCCGCATCAATACCTGCCGCTCGACCAGCGCGGCCCGCGCATTCTCAGTCAGGATGGCGAAGTGCTTCGCTGCACCAATCACGATGCCACCTTCGCCACCCGCACCGGTGAAGGCACCGGCGGACTCGGCGTCGGTTGTGCGCTCGACCCGGTGCCGGTAAGCGTCGACGCCGATGGCTGGGTCGTCGTCGGCGACGGCGCTTGACCAGCACGATCGCTGATACTTCACATCAGCATTATTGATAAAAAACAACCTATTCATAGGCTGGCGGCATGGTTTAGGCTTCATACTCTCCCTGCCTGCCAAGGACGTCGCATGTCGCCGGCCGATTCCCTACGTCTGATCTTGCTCTCCACGCTATGGGGCATGTCGTTCATCTTCATGCGCGTGGCCGTACCCGAATTCGGGCCGGTACCGCTCATCCTGGTGCGCATGGGTATCGGTGCGCTGCTGCTGCTTCCGCTGCTGCTCGGCCTGCGCTATCTCAAGCTGGTGTGGGAGAACAAGGGCGGCCTGCTGCTGCTCGGGCTGGTGAACCACGTGCTGCCCTTCGTGCTGCTGGCATTGGCCACCATTCGCCTGGAAGCCGGCTTCACCTCATTGATCAACGCCACCACGCCGATCTTCACCGCCCTGCTCGGTGCGCTGTTCTTCACCACGCCCATCCAGCGTCAGCAGTACCTGGGCCTGACACTGGCCTTCTTTGGCGTCTACGTGCTGTCGGCCAACCGGCTGGACTTCAGCCTCGGCGGCGACGGCTGGTTCATCCTCGCCGCGGTGGGCGCCACCTTCTGCTACGGCGTGGCGACCAACTACTCCAAGAGCTACCTGTCGCACCTGCCGGTACGCGTTCTCGCCGCCGGCAGCACCGCCATGTCGGCGCTGATCCTGCTGATCCCGGGCCTGTGGCTGTGGCCCAGCGAACCGATCAGCGGCCTGGCCTGGAGCAACGCCCTGGGCCTGGCCGTGTTCAGCACCACCCTGGCCTTCCTGCTCTACTTCGGGCTGATCTCCAGCGCCGGCGCCACCGCCACCTCGACGGTTACCTTCCTGGTGCCGGTAAGCGCCCTGCTATGGGGCTACTTGCTGCTGGACGAACGCCTCAGCCTGCAGGTGCTGGTGGGTATGGCCATCACCCTGGCGGGCACCGCCATTGCCACCGGCATGATTCGCTGGCGACGCCGCGAGCTGGCCTGAACCGACACGGCCTAAACGAAAGAGAGCGGCAGCGTCGTTACGCTGCCGCTCTCGCGTTACCGCACCGCTGATGAATCAGAAGTTGGGCTTGCGCTTTTCGACGAAGGCGCTCATGCCCTCCTTCTGCTCGCTGCCGGCAAAGCCCAGCGCGAAGAGGCTGGTCTCCAGCGCCAGTGCGCTGTCGAGATCCTGGTCCATGCCGTCGTGCACCGCTTGCTTGGCGCTGCGCACCGCCAGCGGGCCGTTGCCGGCGAGCTGCTTGGTCAGCTCCTCGGCGTAGGCCTCGAGCTCGGCCTGGGGCATCACGCGGTTGACCAGACCGATACGCAGGGCCTCCTGGGCGTCGATCTTGCGCCCGGTGGTGACCAGATCCAGTGCCATGGCCGGTCCTACCCGACGCGGCAGGCGCTGGGTGCCGCCGAAGCCGGGAATCACCCCGAGCAGCACCTCGGGCTGGCCGAAGATGGCGTTGTCGCTGGCTACGGCCCAGTCGCAGGCCAGCGCCAGTTCGCAGCCGCCGCCAAGACAAAAGCCGTTCACCAGGGCGACCACCGGCACCGGCAACGTTTCCAGTCGCTTGATGGTGCGCAGGGCCTGGCTGGCGAAGGCGCGTGCCTCCTCCGGGGTCTTGGTGCGCATTTCGGTGATGTCGGCACCGGCCACGAAGGCCTTCTCACCCGCGCCGGTGATCAGCAGAGCGCGCAGGTCGCTGCGCTTCTCCAGCTCGGTGAGCAGCGCTTCCAGCTCGGTGAGCACGGCGCTGTTGAGGGCATTCAGCGCCTTGGGACGGTTGATGGTCAGGCGCACGACACCGGCGTTGTCGACCATCTCGATCAGCTTCTCGCTCATGGGGGCTCCTTGCTTGTAGTCAGAACGATACCGACCAACCCTAGCGAACGCTTGGTTGGTCGGCAATCCCCTTTTTCGTCGAAACGACTGCAGTATCTATCAGCATCAGGGGCGCCGGGGGCGGGCACTCGAGGAG
This sequence comes from Halomonas sp. E19, assembly GCF_052439355.1. Classification (NCBI taxonomy): domain Bacteria; kingdom Pseudomonadati; phylum Pseudomonadota; class Gammaproteobacteria; order Oceanospirillales; family Halomonadaceae; genus Halomonas; species Halomonas sp. E19. The sequence continues at coordinate 2,164,664 of NZ_JBNFWU010000001.1, forward strand.
GTTATTTGCCATGGGTGAGGAGCATTGCTCCGAACGGGCTGGCCATGGATGGCCAGCCCTGGTCCTGCAAGCGGAGCAGGACGCGAAAGCGAAGCAGGGCAAATATAGCGCCCAGGGAAGGGTTCACAGCGCCTCCTCGTGGGCCCGTCGCCGGAACAGCCCCGGCTTGAGGTCAGCTATATATATGGAAGCCGCGTCCTGATTTCCGCCCCAGATAGCCGGCTGCCACCATGCGCCTGAGCAGCGGACAGGGGCGATACTTCGGGTCGCCGAAGCCCTCCTGCAGCACCTCCATGATCGCCAGGCAGACGTCCAGGCCGATCAGGTCGGCCAGCGCCAGCGGCCCCATGGGGTGGGCGGCGCCAAGCTGCATCGACTGATCGATGTCCTCGGCGCTGGCGGCGCCCTCCTGCAACAGGAAGGCGGCCTCGTTGATCATCGGGATCAACAGGCGATTGACGGCGAACCCGGGCGAGTCGGCGATGGCCACCGGCGTCTTGCCGAGCTGCCGGGTCAGTTCCTCGATGCGCGCCGCGGTGGCATCAGAGGTCTGCTCGGCGCGGATCACCTCGACCAGCTTGAGCACCGGCACCGGATTGAAGAAGTGCATGCCCACCACCCGCTCGGGGCGCTCGCACACCGCAGCGAGCCGGGTCAGCGACAGCGACGAGGTGTTCGAGGCCAGAATGGCATCGTGGCTCAGCCGGCTCAGGTCGCGAAACAGCTTCTCCTTCAGCGCCGGCTGCTCGGGCGCGGCCTCGATGATCACCTCGCAGCCGCGCAGGGCCTCGAGCGACGTGGTCGTCTCCAGGCGTGCCATGGCCTCGGCCTTGTCGGCCTCGCTGAGCTTCTCCTTGGCCACCAGCTTGCCAAGGCCCTTGTCGATGACGGCCTGGGCACGGCCCAGTTGCTCGTCGGCAACGTCGTAGAGTCGTGTGGCAAAGCCGCTTGCCACCAGTACCTGCGCGATGCCCTGCCCCATGGTGCCGGCGCCGACCACACCGATTGTCTGCTGTGTCATTGTCTTGCTCCCGTTCACTGCCTGCGCGCTTCTTCGCGCAGGACGAATTTCTGGATCTTGCCGGTGGAGGTCTTGGGCAGCTCGGTGAAGATCACCGTCTTGGGCACCTTGAAGCGCGCCAGATGCTGGCGACAGTGCTCGATGATGTCGGCTTCGGTGACCTCGCCATAGCCCACCTTGAGCTTGACGAAGGCACAGGGCGTCTCGCCCCACTTCTCGTCGGGCTTGGCCACCACCGCGGCCTCCTCCACGGCGGGATGGGAGTAGATGGCATCCTCCACCTCGATGGTGGAGATGTTCTCGCCGCCGGAGATGATGATGTCCTTGGAGCGATCCTTGATCTCGATGTAGCCGTCAGGGTGCCATACGGCGAGATCGCCGGTGTGGTACCAGCCGCCCTCCAGCGCCTGCTCGGTGGCGGCCTCGTTCTTGAGATAGCCCTTCATCACGTTGTTGCCGCGCATCAGGATCTCGCCGATGGTCTCGCCGTCCTTGGGCACTGGCTCCAGGGTGTTGGGGTCGGCGACGCAGAGCGCTTCCAGCATGTGGTAGCGCACGCCCTGACGCGCCTTGATCCTGGCCCGCTCCTCCAGCGGTAGCTCGTCCCACGCCTCGCGCCAGGCGCACACCGTTACCGGCCCGTAGACCTCGGTGAGACCGTACACATGGGTCACTTCGATACCGAGCTTCTCGACGCCGGCGATCACCGAGGCGGGCGGCGCGGCACCGGCGGTGGTGACCTTCACCGGGTGGTCGAAAGCACGCTTCTGCTCCGCCGGCAGGTTGACCAGGCCGTTGAGCACGATCGGCGCACCGCTGAAGTGGGTGACCTTCTCGTCGACGATCAGGTCCATGATCTTCTTCGGATCGACTCTGCGCAGGCAAACGCTGACGCCGGCATTGGCGGCGATGGTCCAGGGAAGCACCAGCCGTTGCAGTGGAACATCGGCAGGGTCCAGAGATAGACCGGGTGATGCGGCATGGCCCACTCGAGGATGTTGCTTACCGCGTTGAGATAGGCGCCGCGATGATGGTAGACCACCCCTTGGGCTTGCCGGTGGTGCCCGAGGTGTAGTTGAGCGAGATCGCCTGCCACTCGTCCTCCGGGAGCTGGTAGGCGTACTCCGGGTCGCCCTCGGCCAGCAGCGCCTCGTACTCCAGCTCACCGATGCGACGCGCCTCGCCCTCGAACAGGGCGTCGTCCACGTCGATCACCAGCGGCTTGATCGCCAGCCGCGAGACGGCGTCTTCGATCACCCCGGCGAACTCCGGATCGACCAGCACCGCCTGGGCCTCGCCGTGCTCGAGCATGTAGGCGATGGCTTCGGCGTCGAGACGGATATTCAGCGTATTGAGCACGCAGCCGGCCAGCGGCACGCCGAAGTGCGCCTCGAACATCGCCGGCACGTTGGGCAGCATGGCGGCCACCGTCTCGCCGGGCTTGATGCCGCGCTTCTCCAGCGCCGAGGCGAGCCGCCGGCAGCGCGCCCAAGTCTCACGCCAGCTGCGGCGGATGTCGCCGTGGATCACCGCCGGGTAGTCGGGGTAGATGGAAGCGCTGCGCTCGATGAAGGTCAGCGGCGATAGCGCCACATGGTTGGCCTGCGTCTTGGGCAGGTCCTGTTCGAAGATGCTGTCGTTCATGGTGGGCTCCGAGTGGGTATCGTTCTTATAGGTACTGTCCAGATCACCGGCCGCCGATGTGGCAGCCGGTGGAGTAACGGCTCAGGAAAGCGTGACCTGATAGTCGGCCAGACTCTGCATGCCGGCCTCGATCACGCTGCGGTTGGCACGACCGACCGGCAACCACTGGCGCAGGGCGAAATCCGCCGCGGCCAGCTTGGTCCGATAGAAGGGGTCGCTGTTGCCACCCTCCTGGGCGGCACGCGCCTTGAGTGCGGCCCGCCCCATCTGCCAGGCGCACAGCACATGGCCGGCCAGGCTGAGGAACGGCGTGGCGTAGGCCTGCACGGCGTCGGCGCCGTGCTGCGGGTCACGGCTCGCTTCGAGCACCAGCGCCATGGCGGCACGTAGATCGGCGGCGCCGGCGGCCAGACTCTCGCCCAGGGCGGCCAGCTCAGCGCTCGCGCGCAGCTCGCCGGCCGTGGCTTCGACCTCATCGATCAGTTCGGCGAGCGCCGCGCCGCTGTCACGGGAGAGCTTGCGCCCGGCCAGGTCGAGCGCCTGGATGCCGTTGGTGCCCTCGTAGATCGGTGCGATGCGGGCATCGCGCAGCAACTGGGCGGCGCCGGTCTCCTCGATGAAGCCCATGCCACCGTGCACCTGCACGCCGAGCGAGGCGATCTCCACCGCCTGATCGGTGGAGAACGCCTTGACCACCGGGATCAGCACGTCGACCCGGGCCTGGGCCGCGTCGCGCTCGGCGGCGTCTGCCGCGTGGCGCGCCACGTCCAACTGGGCGGCGCAGTAGAGCGCCAGCGCCCGCAGCGCATCGGTGCGAGCGCGCATGGAGAGCAGCATACGGCGCACGTCGAGATGCTCGCTGATGGTGGCCTCGGCGCCCCGCGCCCTGCCCTGTACGCGGTCCAGCGCATAGGCGAAGGCATGCTGGCAGGCACGCTCGGCCACACCGATGCCCTGGATGCCGACCTTGTGACGTGCCTCGTTCATCATGGTGAACATGTGGTTCAGGCCGCGCCCCTCCTCACCCACCAGGTAGCCGATGGCGCCGTCGTTCTCGCCGAAGCTCAGGGTGCAGGTGGGCGAGCCGTGGATGCCCAGCTTGTGCTCGATGGAGGCGCAGGTGACGTCGTTGCGCTCGCCCAGCGAGCCATCGGATTTGACCAGATATTTGGGAACCAGAAACAGCGAGATGCCCTTGTTGCCCTCGGGGGCGTCGGGCTTGCGCGCCAGCACCAGGTGGATGATGTTCTCGCTGGCGTCGTGCTCGCCCCAGGTAATGAAGATCTTCTGGCCGAACAAGCGGTAGTGGTCACCCTCTTCATCAGGGCATGGCACTGCCCGCGTGCGCACCTTGGAGAGATCGGAGCCGGCCTGGGGCTCGGTGAGGTTCATGGTGCCGGTCCAGCTGCCCTCGACCAGCTTGGGCAGGTAGGTCGCCTTGAGCGCGTCGCTGCCGTGGTGGGCCAGCGCCTCGATGGCGCCGGCGGTGAGCATCGGGCACAGCCCCAGCGCCATGTTGGCGCCGTGGAGCATCTCCTGCACGCTGCTCGCCACCACCTCGGGAAGGCCCTGGCCGCCCAGCGCCTGGGACACCCCGATGCCGTTCCAGCCGCCTTCCGCATAAGCCTGGTAGGCCTCGGCGAAGCCGTCCGGCAGAGTCACGCCACCGTCCTCACGCCGTACGCAACCCTGGCGATCGCCGCTGGCATTGAGCGGTGCCCACACTTCACCGGCGAGCCTGGCCGCCTCCTCCAGTACCGCTTCGACCAGGTCGGGGCTGGCTTCCTCGAAGCCGGGCAGGGCGAGGAGCGGTATTCGAGCAATTCCTCGAGCACGAAGCGAAGGTCACGAACGGGGGCGACGAAGGGAAACATGGAGACACCTCAGGAAAAATGATAACGGCGATAGTAGATATACTACTTTTCGTTGGCCATTATCACTAGGTCGCAGCCTGGTGACCAGCGCCCGCTCTCGGCACGCAAAAAAAACGCCCGATGCGAGAGCATCGGGCGTCATGGGGCGGTGGCCGGGGCTTCAGCGTCGGGCGTCGCTGTCGAGCGCTTCCTTTTCCTGGTCGCCGTACGCCACGTCATCCTCACCGTGATAGAAGACGATATGCGGCTCGTCCGGCGGCGGTGGGCCGACCAGGGGTTCGGCCACTTCCACCTCAGGCACCACGTTGGAGAGGTCCTCCACATGCTCATGCCCGATGGCCCCCTGCACCAACTCTTCGGTGACGGTGAGCTCGGCACCCACCGGCGACATGGGCGTATTGGGCGAGAACGGCGCCACCGGTACCGGCGCCGGGCGCACGCTGCGGCGCCAGGTGAAGAAGGCCACCAGGAACAGCCCCAGAGCGCCGAAGGCCCAGAACAGCCCGGCATCGCCCACCCAGGCCATGGCCGGTGAAATCAGGGGCGGGCTGACCGTCGAGCCGATGGCGTTGATCAGCAGCAGGCCCTGGCTCATGCGCACCAGCGCCCCGGCCGGTGCGCGGTCGGCGGCATGGCTCACCGCCACGGGATAAAGGGCGAAGACACCGCCACCCAGCAGGAACAGCAGCGCCGCCAGCACCCAGGTGTGGAGCGGCAATAACAGCATGCCGACCGAGATCAGGGCACAGAAGGCCCCGATCATGATCAGCACGATCTGCCGGTCATGACGATCGGACCAGCGCCCGATGGGATATTGCAGTAGCATGGCGCCGAGGATGACCACCGCCATCATCTGGCCGACCTGGGCCACCGTCAGGCCGATGCGCTGCAGGTAGAGCGGCAGCAGTGTGTAGACGGCGGCTACCGCCAGGCCCGAGCCGAAGCTGCCCATCACCCCGGTGGGGGTCATGACGATCAGCCGCATCGGCGAGAGAGGCTCGGCGTGCTCGATCAGCGGCGAAACCCGCGGAATCATCGCCATGGGCAGCACCGACAGCGAGGCCAGCATGCCGATGACCATGAACGGCGCGGCCTCGCCCATGGCATCGGTCACGCCGAGCAGCAGCTGACCGAGCACACCGGCCGCGTACAGCGAGATCATGTAGAGGGCGAGCAGCCTGCCGCGCACCTTCTGATCGCCCGAGGTGAGCAGCCAGCTCTCGATGACCAGATAGACCCCACGGTGGCCCAGCCGCCGATCAGGCGCAGGCCGAACCAGGCCCAGGGGTCGAAGATCAATGCCTGCAGCAGCACCGTGACCGCCACCAGCGAGGCAAAGCTGCCGTAGGCGCGAATATGGCCGATGCGCAACAGCAGCCGGTCGTTGAACATCGCCCCCAGCGCCAGGCCGATGAAGTAGGCCGAGGAGACCCAGCCGATCACGACCGGCGATTCGCCGGCAGCGTCGAGCCGCAGCGTGATCAGCGTGGCCAGGAAGCCGTTACCGATACCCAGGATGAAGAGACCCAGCAGGGGAGCCAGGGCCATGGCCAGCAGTTGCCGCGACATCAGCGCGCCTCTCGACAGAACCGAAGAATGTAAAGGGAGAAAGATGGCAGAAAACGCCGTGGAACGCTGCCCATCGCCCTTGCGTTTGGCATTCGAACGGCCAACGCTTGGGTGGGGCGGCGCGAATCATACGCCTGACAGCGCCGGTGTCAAACGCTTAATCCCATCCCCACCTCTCGGCCAGAACAATTCACCATTCTAGATCGGAAAAACAGCAAGACAGGCCAAGAGAGCCCGAATTACTTCTTCTGCAGCAGGGCCACGTCGGCGCCGGGAAACTCGACGCTCATGCCTAGGTGCGCGGCCAGCCACTCGAAGCTCGCCTCGCTGAAGAAGCACACGTGCGTGGGGTCGAGAATGTAGTGCCAGCGAGCGAACGCCTCCTCGCCGGTTACCCGCTTGGTCATCAGCCCCAGCCAGCCGCCCGAGGGCAGCAGCGCCGCAAGCCGCGCGAGCTCACGCCCGGGGGCGAACAGATGCTCCACCACCTCGGTGGCGGTGATGAAGTCGTAGCGGCGCTCGAGCACGCTGGCGTCCGGCGCATAGAACGGGTCGTAGATCGCCATCGGGTGGCCCGCCTCCTCGAACATCAGCGACAGCGTCGGGCCGGGGCCGGCGCCGAAATCGAGGCCGCTGGCTCCCGGCGCCAGCCGGTGCTGCAGCGGCTCGAACAGGCGCGACAGGAAACGCCGATAGCCGGGGTCGTCGGGGCGGTTCTGGTGCTGGTCGTAGACCGCCCGCTCCTGCTCGGGCGACAGACGCTGCTCAGGCGGCACGAAGACCAGCCGGCAATTGTCGCAGCGGTAGTAGTCGCGTCGTGCATCGCGATGAAAATGGCGCGAATGCGGGCAAGCGCATAGCGGGCAGGTCGGCATCGTCGTATCCTTCATGGCCTGACGAAAAAACACTTCACAACGAGGAGGCCGGCAATGCTGTCAGGTCTGGACCACCTGGTCATCACCGTGACCGACATCTCCCGCGCCGTGGATTTCTATTCTCGCGTACTCGGGCTCGAGGTGCGCTATCGCGATCGTGAGCGAGTCGATCTGCTACTCGGCGACATCGCCCTGCGCCTGCACTGGACGGCGACCGACATCGAGCCGCGTGCCGCCACGCCCACCCCGGGCAGCCTGGATCTGTGCCTGCGCAGCCTGCTGCCGTTGGACGAGGTCCAGCGCCACCTCGAGGCGCTGGACGTGGAGGTCGAGCTCGGCCCGGTCTCACGCCAGGGCGCCACCGGCCCCATCGAATCGATCTATCTGCGCGACCCCGACGGTAACCTGCTCGAACTCAGCCGGCCACTGAAAGAAACGCTGGAATAGTGGCCCCGCTGGCAATGACGCGCGTGACCGGTATCATTGGGGCAAACCGTGTTTGACTGGATGGCCCATGAACGACAGCCCCGATAGCCGCAGCGTCATCGAACCGAACGGCACTCCCGACATCACCCTACCTATCGTCGTCTATGCCCTGCTTCTGGCCGGCGTGGTCAGCGGTGGGCTGACGGCCATCGTCGGCGTGGTCATCGCCTATGTCTATCGCGGCCAGGGTCCCCATTGGTTCGACGAGCATTACCGCTACCAGATCCGTACCTTCTGGCTCTCCGTGCTCTACTTTGCCATCTCCGGCGTGCTCACCCTGGTGATGATCGGCTTCGTGACCTGGCTGCTGGCCGTAGTATGGCTGGTGGTGCGCTGCGTGAAGGGCATCAAGCGCCTGCAGGAGCATCGCGAGCCCGACAACGTGGATGCCTGGCTGATCTGAACCATGAGCGAGTCACAGCCCCCACCGCCACCCTGCAAGGCCGCGCCATCGCCGCCCTGTGGCGCACCCTGGCCGGGCGTCGCCCCGCCATGCTGTGGCGCCTGGCACGTGTTTCCGGCCCGCTGGTGCATCGCTTCAGCCGGCGCGAGCGCGAGGTCACCGAGATCAATCTCGCCGAGGTCTACCCCGAACAGGATGCCGCCACGCGCCGCCGGCTGGCCCGGGAGAGCCTGACCCACTCCACCGCCACCATGCTCGAGCTGGGCTTCGCCTGGATGGGCGAGCCGCAGCGGGTAGAGGACTCGATTCTCGAGATCCACGGCCGCGAACTGCTCGACGAAGCCCGCGCCGAGGGGCGCGGCGTGATCGTGCTGGCACCGCACTTCGGCAACTGGGAGGTGCTCAACTTCTGGCTTTCCAGTCACTTTCCCTTCACCGCCATGTACGAGCCGCCCAAGATCGCCGAACTCGATGCGGTGATCCGGCAAGGGCGCGAGCGCATGGGCGCAAGCCTGGTGCCGACCAATCCGCGCGGCGTCGCTGCCCTGCTCAAGGCGCTCAAACGCAGTGAAGCGGTGGGCATCCTGCCCGACCAGGAGCCCAACTGGGGCAGCGGCGTGTTCGCGCCCTTCTACCATCGCCTGGCCTACACCGCGACCCTGCTGCCCAAGCTGGTGGCACGCACCGACGCGCGGGTCGTCACCGGCGTGGCCCGGCGCATTCCCGGGCGCGGCTTCGCCATCCACTTCCTCGCCGCCGACGAGCGCGTCTACGCCACCGACGAGGAGCAGTCGGCCACCGGCGTCAACGCCTGCGTGGAAGACGCCATCGCCCTGGACCCGGCCCAGTACCAGTGGGAGTACAAGCGCTACCGCAAGGTGATCGAGGAACAACAGGGCGTGCCGAACCACCGGGAGTTTCGGCTCTACTGAACGCCGCCGCCGTTCATACGCAGGGGGTGAATGCCTCAAGGACGAGTACGCCATCCATGATCCTGCCCAGGCCGCTCAAGGCGCTGACTTGGCTCGTGCTGTTTCTGGCACTGCTCTACGCGCTCTATCTCGCCACCGCAAACGCCCTGCTCGCCAGCGCCTGGGGCCGCGATCAGCTCGAGCGTTCGCCGCGTCTCTCGCTCGAGTGGGAGCGTGCCTGGACGCTCTTCCCCGGCCACCTCGAGGTCACCCAGTTGCACCTGGCCGGCCGCACCGCCGAGCGGCGCTTCACGCTGGCGGCCGAACGCGTCAGCCTGCGTTTCGCCCTCACTCCCCTGCTCGACCGTGAAGTCAGCATCCATACCTTGGAAGCCGAGGGCATCCGCCAGGCCGGCCTCGACGCCTACCGCTTGCAGGGCAGCGGCAACCTGGAGCTGGCCGGCATTCATTGGCGCGCCGGCGAGATCGGCGCCGAGCGCGTTTCGCTGCAGTTGGACGAGGGCACGGTGTTGCATGACGACACCGCACTGGTGGAAGGCGTAACGCTTGATGCCGACCTGCGCCTGGCACCGCTGAGGCTGGCCGAGCACCCCGGCGGCGAGGCGACACGCTTCGTCTCCGGCACCCTCACGCTGGCCGGACGCAGCGACGCCTACGACGTCTTCAATCCCTACCTTGCGGCGCTGGGCTGGCTCGAGATCGACGGACGCGGCGATCTCACCGGCGACATCGCCATCGAGCGCGGCGAGGTGCTGCCGGGCAGCCGTCTGCGTCTGGACTCCCTCGCCTGAGCGTGCGGCTCGACGAGCGCCACTGGCTGGAAGCAGGAGCGCTCTACCGCATCGACGGCTCCGGCGCCGTCGAGGTCGAGGTGGCACAGAGCGCACGCCTGGCGCTTGAACTCGACGACATCGAGATGGGCGAGGCGACTCCGCAGCCCTCGCCCGCGGCCTCGGCTCGCCCCCTGCTCGGTGGTGAAGGGTTCCGGCTGGTGCTGGAGACCCCCGCGCTGCGCCTGTATGCTCCGCCGGACGAGCTGCAGCGTGCCGATCTGCACTGGCGCAACGCCGAGGCATTCGACATCGCCGCCCTCCAGCGTTACCTGCCGCCTCCCGTACCGCTGACGCTGGAAGGGGCACGGCCAGGTTGCAAGGCGGACTCAGCTACGATGCCGAGCACCTCACCGGCGGTTTCGATCTCAATGGCGAGGCCATCTCGGTGCGCCTCGGGGAGCAGCCGCTGAGCGGCCGACTGGGCCTGCACCTGCCTATCGTCGCACTCGACGTCGAAGGTGGCGCAGTGGACGTTTCCGGCACGCAATTCGAGCTCGAGGCGGCCGCCCCAGGCGAGGCGCAGCCACTGGTCACCGCCCTCGAGCTGCCCGTCGCGAGCTTCCGCTCGCCGCTGGCCTGGCGCGCATTGGATGACGACGCCCTGCGCGATCGCGAAACGCCATGGCAAGCGGAGCTGGAACTGTCCGGCCACGTCGCCAATCTCGGTGTGCTCGACCCCTTTCTCAGCGGCCTGTTCGATGGGCGCGGCCTCGCCCTGGAGGGTGGCGGCCGGCTCGATGGTGCGCTCCAGGTGCGCAATGGGCAGCCACTGCCGGGCAGCCGGCTCGACGTTTACTCCGAAGCGCTGGGCGCACGCCTGCTCGGCTTTCACGCCCGCGGCGACGGCCGCGCGCATTTCGTGCTCGGCCCCGGCGAGCCCCACCCTGAGGCCAGCCTCGAACTCGTCTTCGGCGAGGTGGACCTCACCCGACTCAGCGACGGTCGCCGGCTGTTCCAGGCCGAACGCCTCGCGCTTGCCGCCAGCGCCGCGGCGAGCCCTCGGACGGCGCGCCCCACCACCGCCGAGATCGCCTGGCGCGGCGCGCGCATTCCCGACGTCAGCGTGCTCGGCGCCTACCTGCCCCAGGCGGCGCCGCTACGCTTGCACGGCGGCCGGGCCGCCAGCGATGGGGAGCTGGTGATCGTCGGGGAGCGTGCCCAGGGACGGGCTACCCTGACGGGGGATGCCATTCGTGGCCGCCTGCTGCAGGAAGCGTTCGACGGCGAACTGGACGTGAGCCTCGTGCTGCGCGACCTTCACCCCGCCCGCCAGCACCTCGATCTCTCCGGCAGCCGCCTGACCCTGAACGCCGCAACGAACGGCGGCGAGCCCCTGCGTACCCAGTTGGCGGTTCGCCAGGCAAGGCTCCAGGGCGGCTTCGACTGGCCCGGCAGCGAAGCGCCACGCCGGCCACTTTCCGGCACGCTGCGGCTGGATGGCCTGCTCGACCGGCTCGGCTTTCTCAACGCCTTTCTGCCCGACGAGCACGGCCTGGCGATCCAGGGCGGCGGGCGCCTGAGCGCCGACCTGCGCTTCGCCGACGGCGAGGCCATGCCCGGCAGCCAGCTGCGCGTTCACTCCGAGCGGCTCGGTGCCCGCTTCCTGCACTACGAGGCCTTCGGCGACGGCTCGCTGATCGTCACGGTCGGCGACCCCGGCGCCGAACTCAGCCTGTCGCTGCCCCGCTTCGGCCTGCGCCGCCAGGCCGACGGTGGCGCGCTGATCGAAGGCCGGCTGCTGGACCTGCACAGCCGGGCACGCCACTTCGATCTGCCCGAAGGGCTGCGCGAACTGAGTACGCGCATCGATCTGCCTCACCTGGTGGCGCCGGATCTGGCCGCGCTCAACGACTACCTGCCCCAGGGCGGCGCCATCGAGCTGCTGGGCGGCCAGGCACGCCTCGCCACCCATCTGCAGCTCGAAGGCACGCGTGCCCGCGGCCGGCTGGCGCTGCACGCGCCGGATGCCCGGCTCGCTCTGCACGAGCAGACCCTCGAGGGCGCTCTGCACCTGGAGACCAGGCTCGCCGATGGCGACCTGGAAACCCTCGACTTCGACGTCTCCGGCTCGCGGCTCAGTCTCGACGGCGTGCGCCTGGCGGACGCCGACGGCAGCCTCAGCCACGGCTGGTGGGCGCGGCTCGAGCTGCCCGAGGGACGCATGCGCTGGGAGCGGCCACTCGAACTCGACGCCCGGCTCGAACTGGCCATGCGCGACAGCGGTCTGCTGGTGAACCTGCTCGTCGATGCCGCCCGCGAACGACGCCGGCTGCGCGAGCGTCTCACCCTCGGCGAGGTGCAGGGCGAGGCGCGGGTGATGCTGAACGACGACACCGTTCGCCTCGAGAACCTCGCCGTGCAGGCCGGTGGGCGCCTGGAATTGCTGGCCAACCTCGCCCTGCGCGACTCCCAGCTTGCCGGTCGCGCCTTCGCCCGCTTCGGGCCGCTGCGGCTGGGCATCGAAATCGATGACGGCAGGCGTCGCTGGCAGCTGCGCAACGCCCGCGCGTGGTACGCCAGCGGGCAGCCCGCCAGCGAGCTGGCGCTGCCCGAGAGCGAGGCCTGGTTCGAACGGCTCGATGTGCAGATGGAATGAACCAAGTGGCACGCATGGCTGGAAAGCGGCCGCCGACCTGCTAGACTGGCCACAACGCTTGACGGGGTGCCGGTGGAACCGGCTGAGATCGCCATACGACATGTCTGCTGCAGACGCGTCGTCACGGCGGGGCCCGTTGAACCTGATCCGGCTCGTACCGGCGTAGGAATCAAGCGGTGGCCAGGCACCAGTACCTCCCTTTTCAGCCCTGACCCACTCTTCCCCTTCGCCCGCGCTCCGGATCCGTTCACACCTGGAGGCAAGATGGGCTATCGCTTCACCGACCTGACCCGCGCCTGCCACGACGACTGGCGTGCCTACATCGAGCACGACTTCGTCCGCGGCCTGGGCACCGGCACCCTGGACGAAGGCGCCTTTCGCCACTACTTGCAGCAGGACTACCTGTTCCTGATCCACTTCGCCCGCGCCTATGCACTGGCCGCCTACAAGAGCCGCACCCTGGCCGACCTGCGCCAGGCCCATGAGGGGCTCAAGGCCATCGTCGACGTGGAGCTCGGCCTGCACGTGGGCTACTGCCGCGAATGGGGCATCTCCGAGGCGCAGCTCGCCGCGCTGCCCGAGGCCCGGGCCACCATGGCCTACACCCGCTACGTGCTCGACACCGGCAACCGTGGCGACCTGCTCGACCTCCACGTGGCGCTGGCTCCCTGCCTGGTGGGCTACGGCGAGATCGCCAACTGGCTCAACGCTCAAGACTCCACGGTACGCGGTACCACCAACCCCTATGACGCCTGGATCGCCATGTACGAAGGCGAGGAGTTCCAGGCCGCCATGCAGGCGGAACTGGCATGGCTCGACGCCCGCCTGGCCGATGTCACCCCGGCGCGCTTCGACGAGCTCGTCGAGGTGTTCCGCGATGCCACCCGGCTCGAGATCGATTTCTGGCAGATGGGGCTCGACCGCAGCCTCTGACGCTCCCCCGACCGACAACAACGCATCAAGGATTCCAGTTTATGAGCAAGACCGCCCACTTTCTCGCCGAGACCGCCAAGGTCGACGAGGCCGCCATCCAGCCGCTGCCCGGCTCGCGCAAGCTCTACGTCGAGGGCTCGCGCCCCGACATCCGCGTGCCTTTCCGCGAGATCTCGCTGTCGCCGACCAAGACCTCCGGCGCCGACGAGGAGAACCCGCCGCTGCTGGTCTACGACACCTCCGGCCCCTATACCGACCCGCAGGCCGAGATCGACCTGCGCCGCGGCCTGCCCGAGCTGCGCCGCGCCTGGATCGACGAGCGCGGCGACACCGAGTTCCTCGACGGCCCCACCAGCGAATACGGCAAGCGCCGCGCCAACGACCCGACTTTGGCCCAGCTGCGCTTCGACCTGAGCCGCACGCCGCGCCGCGCGAAGGAAGGCAAGAACGTCACCCAGCTGCACTACGCCCGCCAGGGCATCGTCACGCCGGAGATGGAGTTCATCGCCATCCGCGAGAACCAGCGCCGCCAGGCGTTGGGTACGGCAGAGGTCGAGCGCATCCTCGGCCATCAGCATGCCGGCCAGAGCTTCGGCGCCCGCCTGCCGGAGGAGATCACCCCGGAGTTCGTACGCGCCGAAGTGGCCGCCGGCCGCGCCATCATTCCCTGCAACATCAACCACCCGGAGTCGGAGCCGATGATCATCGGCCGCAACTTCCTGGTGAAGATCAACGGCAACCTGGGCAATTCGGCGGTCACCTCCTCCATCGAGGAGGAGGTCGACAAGATGACCTGGGGCATCCGCTGGGGTGCGGATACCATCATGGACCTCTCCACCGGCCAGAACATCCACGAGACCCGCGAGTGGATCATCCGCAACTCGCCGGTGCCGATCGGTACGGTGCCGATCTACCAGGCGCTGGAGAAGGTCAACGGCGTAGCCGAGAACCTCACCTGGGAGGTGTTCCGCGACACCCTGATCGAGCAGGCCGAGCAGGGCGTAGACTACTTCACCATCCACGCCGGCGTGCTGCTGCGCTACGTGCCGCTCACCGCCAAGCGCGTCACCGGCATCGTCTCCCGCGGCGGCTCGATCATGGCCAAGTGGTGCCTCTATCACCACCAGGAGAGCTTCCTCTACACCCACTTCGAGGAGATCTGCGAGATCTGCAAGCGCTACGATGTCGCCTTCTCGCTGGGTGACGGCCTGCGCCCCGGCTCCATCGCCGACGCCAATGACGAAGCGCAGATGGCCGAGCTCAAGACCCTCGGCGAGCTGACCCACATCGCCTGGAAGCACGACGTGCAGGTGATGATCGAAGGCCCCGGCCACGTGCCCATGCACCTGGTCAAGGAGAACATGGACAAGCAGCTGGAGTACTGCGACGAGGCGCCCTTCTACACCCTCGGCCCGCTGGTCACCGACATCGCCCCGGGCTACGACCACATCACCTCCGGCATCGGCGCGGCGATGATCGGCTGGTTCGGCTGCGCCATGCTGTGCTACGTCACGCCCAAGGAGCACCTCGGCCTGCCCAACAAGGATGACGTCAAGACCGGCATCATCACCTACAAGATCGCCGCCCACGCCGCCGACCTGGCCAAGGGCCACCCGGCCGCCCAGCGCCGCGACAACGCGCTGTCCAAGGCGCGCTTCGAGTTCCGCTGGGAGGACCAGTTCAACCTCGGCCTGGACCCGGACACCGCCCGCGAGTACCACGACGAGACGCTGCCCAAGGACTCCGCCAAGGTGGCTCACTTCTGCTCCATGTGCGGACCCAAGTTCTGCTCCATGAAGATCACCCAGGAAGTGCGCGACTACGCCGCCGAGCACGGCCTCACCGGCGACGCCGATGCGGTGATGAAGGGCATGGAAGCGCAGGCGGAGAAGTTCCGCGAGTCGGGGGCGGCGCTCTACAAGAAAGTGTGAGCCTTGCCCTGCGATACAGCACGCCGGCCCAGGCCGGCGTGTTTTGTTACCGGCACAGGCGACAGCACGCCACGCTCGGATTAGCCTGTAGGCATCAGCCAGGAATCCGCGTTGGGGAGCGAGCCTATGCCACACCTGCACATCGCGCTGGTTACCGAGCGCCCTGAAACCAGCCTGATTCCCATTCTCCAGCTGCGCCCTCGTCGAATCGTGCTGGTGCCGTGCCAGTCGTCACCTCAGGCCGCCGAGCGGCTGGCGATCCTGCTGCGCCATGAGCTGCCTTCCAGCAGCGAGGTGGCGCTGCACCCGACCCTGCCCTGTGGCGACCCCGTACGCCTCGCCCAGCATATCGGCCCGCTGGTGGATGCACTGCAGCGCGAACAGTTCGCCGCCCCCGGCCTCGCCCTCACCTACGACCTGGGTCACTGCGATACCTTCACCGCCCTGCTGTTCCAGCAGGCCATGCGCCGCCTGGCGGCCGACTGGCTCTACGTGGACCGCGAGGCCGGCGTGCTCTATCGCCTGGCGCACGACGCCCCGGACGACGTTCCCGAAGCCACCGCCATCGAGCCCGTACTCGACGTCGACCGCTACCTGCAAGCCAGCGGGCGCAAGCGCGTGCGCACGCTCTCCGAGCGCCCCGAGTGGCGCCGCCGCAGCCAGCAGCGGCGCGCCGCGACCCTCTGCCTGGCCCAGCACGCCGACCGCCTGGGCGAGCTGCTCGGCGACCTGGCGGCCCGGCTGGTGCAAGAAGGCCTGGGAGAGCACCGGGGCGATGCAGCGACTACAACTGCCGCCGGGCTGACCCTGCCGCAGCCACCGCCCTTTCCCGCCACCGAGGCACTTGCGCGGCTGGCGGACGCCGGCCTGCTGAGGTGGTCCAGCGACGCACCGCAGCAGGTGGCCTTCACCTCGGCCGACGCAGCCGACTACCTGGGCGGCGGCTGGCTCGCCGAATATGCCTGGCACAGCGCCTGCGACGCCGGGCTGGCGCAGGTCTGCGGCGCCACCCACATCCTCGATCTGGACGTCGACCGCAACGCGCTGCCGGTGGTGGCCGACTGCCTGGCCATCGAGCACAACCGCCTGCTGTGCATCGAATGCCTGGTAGCCGGGTCGGGGCCGGGCGCGTGCCTGGCGCAGGGCCTCGAGCGGCTGCAAGCGATGCTCGAGCATACCGCCGGGCTGGATGCCACCCGCGTGCTGCTGGCCTGCGGCGACTTCGGCCCGGCGCGCCGGCAGTTGGACGACCTGCAGCACCGCCGAGGCCGGCGCATCGAGGTGCTGGAGGGCGCCGAGCTGCGTCACCTGCCCGCCCTGCTGCGCCACTGGAAGGAGCATGGCCGCTGGCCCGGTAGCTGAGTCACATGAGCCACACACGACAGCGCCCCCGGCGATGGCCGAGGGCGCTGGAGGAGCGCCACCGGTGCGAAAGCGGCTAGAAGCGGAAGGTCAGCCCCACGCTGGCCGCATCGAAGGTGTGGTCGGACTTGTCCAGGTAGCGCATGTAGTCGGCGCCCACCGCCAGGTTCGGTGCCACGTCGAACTCGGCCCCGGCCCCGTAGGAGAAGCCGTTTTCCCGATCGACGTCGTAGTCGACTTCGGTCACGCCGACCAGGCCATAGAGGCGAAACTCCTGGGAGAGCGGCAGGATGCCCTTGGCATAGGCGCCGACCAGATAGTCGAGCTCCACCGGACCATCCGAGCCGCCGATGCCGAGGTGCGCCTCGGCGGCGAAGAACTCGTTGAACTGGGCACCGCCGTGCAGGCGCAGGCCGACGCTGTTGGCATCTTCTCCGTGGTCGCGGTCGAGATCCCAGAACATGGCATCGCCGCCAAAATAGCCCTGGGGATACATGGGCATCTGGTATTGCTGGGCCTGGGCAGTGCTGGCAAAGGCACCGGCCAGGATCAGAGCGGCGGGAATGGCGAGCAGTTTCATGGCAAACCTCCGTTAAGAAACAGCGTTTCCTATCACCGTTCCAAGTCTGGTACAGCCATCGGGATTGCGCAAGGCCGCTTACCGCGGCGAGAAGCTTAGTACCACGATGCCCCCCAGCACGATCGCGCCGCCCAGCAGCTGCAGCGGAGCCAGTATCTGCCCCAGCACCAGGTAACCCAGTGCCAGTGAGGCTACCGGCTCGACGTTCATCACCGGCGCGTTACGCGCCATGTCCAGGCGCGGCACGCTGATGAACAGCACCGAGAAGGCCACGCTGTAGAGCAGCGCCAGCGCGCCAAGCGCGCCCCAGCCCAGGGGCTTGCCGGCAGGGCCATGCCCCTGGCACCAGCTGCAGCGCAGCTCCCAGCAGCATCACGACGAGCACGGTAAGCATGGTCAGCAGGCTGCGCAGGGTGCTGCCGACCTCACCCAGATGGTGCTCGGTGATCCACAGCGCACAGGCGAACGCACTCGCCGCGGCCAGCCCGAACGCCACTCCGGTCAGCCACTCGGGGCCCAGCGTCTCGGGTGCCAGCAGCCAGGCCGGCACGTCCAGCACTACCACCAGCCCAACCAGAATCACCGTCATGATCAACGCCGCGCGCCAGGTCGGCCGCGGGCCGCCGAGCGCCCAGGTCAGCAGCGCCAGCTGAATAGGAAAGGTGTTCATGAGCAGCAGCGCCACCACCACGGGGATGCGCGCCACCGCCGAATAGAGGCACAGGCTCTGGATCGCCACCATCACGCCGGCCAGCAGCTGCCAGCGCCGCGTGCCGGGCGGTAGCCAAAGCCGCTGGCGCTGCCACCGCCACAGCCCAACCAGCACCAGCAGCGCTACGGACGAGCGCACCAGCACGGCCAGCAGCAGGCCGGTGCCCTCGTCGAAGGCCAGGCGTGCTGCCACATGGTTGCCGGCAAAGAGCGTGGCCACGCCGGCCAGCAGCGCGAAGGCGACTCGGCGGGGCAACAAGGAGGGCACGGAGGGAGACAAGGCGGGCATCGCGGGGCTTCCGAACACAAAGCGCCCAGCATGCCAGGGTTGCGACGGCTACCCAACCGAACCTTTGGCAACCGTTCGCAACATGACGTGACGCAGTGTCCGTCGATGTAGTCATGATAGACCAAGGTCTTATGTCTATGCTGCCCCTACACCCCTCCGAGTGGAGACTTGATGAACGCTACGGTACTGGTCATCAACTGCGGTTCCTCTTCGATCAAGTACGCGCTGGTGCCCGGCGACCCCGGCGACGTGCGGCTGGCCGGGCTGGCTGAGCGCCTCGGCAGCGGCAATGCCCGGCTCAAGGGCACTGGACAGCCTGGGCGAGCCCTTCGAGCAGCCGCTGGGCAACGCCGACCCTACCACGGCGCTGGAAGCCATTCTCGACCGCCTCGAAGGACGCCTGCCGCAGGCGGTCGGCCACCGCATCGTGCACGGCGGCGAGCACTTCACCCAAGCCGCGCTGATCGATGACACGGTGATCGCCGCCATCGAACAGACCTCCGCCCTGGCCCCGCTGCACAACCCGGCCAACCTGGCGGGCGTGGCCGCCACCCGCCGCCTGTTCCCCGACCTGCCCCAGGTGGCCGTGTTCGACACCGCCTTTCACCAGACCCTGCCCGCCCAGGCGTATCGCTACGCCGTGCCCGAGGCGCTCTACCGCGACCACGCCATTCGCCGCTACGGCTTCCATGGCACCAGCCATGCCTATGTCAGCCGACGCGCCGATGCACTGAGCGGCCTGGAGGGCGGCGGCTGGCTCACCGCCCACCTGGGTAACGGCTGCTCGACCTGTGCGGTATGGAAGGGCCGGAGCCTCGACACCAGCATGGGGCTGACGCCGCTGGAGGGGCTGGTGATGGGCACGCGCAGCGGCGACGTCGACCCGGGCCTGCACGCCCACCTGGCACGCCAGCTCGGCTGGACGCTGGAGCGCATCGACACGCTGCTGAACCGCGAGAGCGGCCTGCTGGGCCTGTCCGGCCTGAGCAACGACATGCGCGAACTGGAAGCCGCCGAAGCCGAAGGCCACGCCGGCGCCGCCCTGGCCGTCGAGGTGTTCTGCTATCGCATCGCCAAGTCGCTGGCCGCGCTCTCCTGCGCCCTGCCCCGCCTCGACGGCCTGGTCTTCACCGGCGGCATCGGCGAGAACTCACCGCGGGTGCGCGAACAGGTTGTGGCCCTGCTGCCGCACTTCGGCCTGCAGCTCAACCGTACCGTCAACGGCGAGACGGTGCGCGGGCGCGAGGGGCGCATCGACGCCGGCGGCCGCCAGCTGTGGGTGATCCCCACCGATGAAGAAGGCCAGATCGCCACCGAAACCTGTCAACGACTGAAAGAGACCATCGCATGACGCCCCGCGACGTACGCCCCCAGACCCAGGTCCTGCTGATGGTGCCAACCGGCGTCGGGGTTGGCCTCACCTCCGCCAGCCTCGGGCTGATGCAGGCGCTCGACACCATCGGCCTCAAGACCGGCTTTCTCAAGCCGTTCCGCCAGGACGAGCTGAACGGCCCCGGCCCCGACCGCTCCACCGCACTGGTCAGCAGCACCCTCGGGCTGCATCCGCCGGCGCCCATCGCCCAGGCCAACATGGAGCGGCTACTGCGCCAGGATCGCCTCGACGTGCTGATGGAGCAGGTCATCGAGCTGTTCGACGACGCGCTCAACCAGGAGGACGCCACGCCCGACCTGGTGGTGGTGGAAGGGCTGGTGCCCACCGCCCACGGCACCTACGCCACCCAGCTCAATGCCCAGCTGGCCCATGCGCTCAACGCCCGCATCATCCTGGTCGGCAGCGGCGATGCCGCGGAACCGGAGGCGCTGGTCGAGCAGCTCGACATGCACGCCCAGGCCTTCGGCGGTGTGGGCTCCACGCGCACGCTCGGCTGCATCCTGATGCGCATGCACAACCTGCCGGGGGTCGAGGAGAATCCGGCGCTCGCCGCCGGCAACGGTCATACCCTGCTCGACGATGCCTTTCTCGCCGAGCTGCGCCGCTATTCGCCGGCGCTGGCCACCGACCGCTTCCACCTGATCGGCGTAGTGCCCTACAACCCGACGCTGGTGGCGCCGCGCGTGGTCGACGTGGCTCGCGCGCTGAACGCGCGCTTCCTCAACGAGGGCGAGGCCGCTACCCGCCGGGTGCTCTCCACCAGCCTGTGCGCTCGCAGCGCGGCCAATGCCCTGCACGTATTCCGCCCCGGCAGCCTGATCGTGACCTCCGGCGACCGCGACGACATCGTGCTGGCCTCGGCGCTGGCCACCATGAACGGCGTACCCATGGCCGGCGTGCTGCTGACCAACGGCTACATGCCCAACGACAACATGATCGAGATGTGCCGCCCCGCGCTGAAGACCGGCATGCCGGTGCTGGCGGTGGACACCGACAGCTTCACCACGGCCAAGAACCTCGGGCGGATGGGCAACGACATCCCCATGGACGACCTCGAGCGCGCCGAGCAGGTGATGCGCTACGTGGCTGGCAACCTCGACCTGCAGTGGCTCAAGGACCACCTGAGCCGCGGCTTCGCCCGGCGCCTCTCGCCCTCGGCGTTTCGCCACCAGCTGGTCAAGCTGGCCCAGCGCGCCAACCGGCGCATCGTGCTGCCCGAAGGCAGCGAGCCGCGCACGGTCGAGGCCGCGGCGATCTGCCAGCATCGCGGCATCGCCAACTGCGTGCTGCTGGCCCGGCGCGAGGAAGTGGAGGAAGTGGCCCGCAACCGCGGCATCGAACTGCCGGAGGGGCTCGAGATCATCGACCCCGAGCAGATCCGCGGGCGCTACGTGGCGCCCATGGTGGAGCGCCGGCGCGGCAAGGTGAACGAGCTGACGGCGGAAGACCAGCTGCAGGACAACGTGGTGCTGGGCACCATGATGCTGCAGCTCGACGAGGTCGACGGCCTGGTGTCGGGAGCGGAACACACCACCGCCAATACCGTGCGCCCCGCCTTTCAGCTGATCAAGACCTCGCCCGACTATCGGCAGGTGTCATCGATCTTCTTCATGCTGCTGCCGGAGCAGGTGGTGGTCTACGGCGACTGTGCGGTGAACCCCGACCCCGACGCCGAAGCGCTGGCCGAGATTGCCATCCAGAGCGCGCGCTCGGCCCAGGCCTTCGGCATCGAGCCGCGGGTGGCGATGATCAGCTACTCCACCGGCGAGTCCGGCAGCGGTGCCGATGTCGACAAGGTGCGCCAGGCCACGCGGCTGGCGCGCGAGCTGGCGCCGGACCTGCTGATCGACGGACCGCTGCAGTACGACGCCGCCGCCATTGAGAGCGTGGGGCGCCAGAAGGCGCCCGACTCGCCGGTGGCGGGCCGCGCCACGGTGTTCGTGTTTCCCGACCTCAACACCGGCAACACCACCTACAAGGCGGTGCAGCGCAGCGCCCGGGTGGTCAGCGTGGGGCCGATGCTGCAGGGCCTCAACAAGCCGGTCAACGACCTCTCGCGGGGTGCGCTCGTCGACGACATCGTCTACACCATCGCGCTGACCGCCATCCAGGCCGCCCAGCGCGACTGAGCGGAGGCCCGGCCGGCGCAGCGCTGCGCCGGCCGGTGGCTCAGGCCGTGCCCTTCAGCCGTTCGCTGCGCCGCCGCAGCAGCTCCATAGTCAGCAGCAGCAGCGTCGAAATCAGGATCAGGATGGTCGCCATGGCGGCGATGGCCGGGCTGATGTTCTCGCGGATGCCCGAGAACATCTGGATCGGCAGCGTACGCTCGGTAGGGCTGGCGATGAACAGCGCCACCACCACTTCATCGAACGAGGTCGCGAAGGCGAACAACCCGCCCGAAACCACGCCCGGCACGATCTGCGGCAGCACCACCGTGAAGAACACCCGCAGCGGGTTGGCTCCCAGGCTCGCCCCGGCGCGCACCTGGTTGAAGTCGAACCCCTGCAGCGTGGCGTTCACCGTGATCACCACGAAGGGCACCCCCAGCACCGTGTGCGCCAGCACCAGGCCCGTGAAGGAGTTGAGCAGGCCCACCTGGGCGAAGAAGAAGTACATGCCCACCGCGACGATGACCAGCGGCACCACCATCGGCGAGATCAGCAGCGCGATGATCAGCCCCTTGCCAGGGAAGTCGGCGCGGTTGAGCCCGACGGCGGCCAGGGTACCGAACACCATGGCCAGCAGCGTGGCCAGCGGTGCCACGATCATGCTGTTCTTCAGTGCCCCCATCCAGGCCGACGAGGTGAAGATCGCCTCGTACCAGCGCAGCGAGAAACCCGGCAGCGGGTAGGTAAGGAAGGAGCCGCTGCTGAACGACAGCGGGATGATCACCAGCACCGGTGCGATCAGGAACAGCAGCACCAGGCCGCAGAAGAGGCGGAACGTCCAGAACCAGACCCTTTCCAGGGGTGACGCATAGGGAGGCAGTGCCATGGTTCATCTCCTGATCAGCTGTTTGCGGTTCACCAGGCGGTGGTAGACCAGGTAGAGCAGCAGCGTGATGAGCAGCAGCAGGCTGCCCAGGGCGGCGGCCATGCCCCAGTTGTTGGTGGTGTTGGTGTAGTAGGCCACGTAGTAGCTCACCATCTGGTCGGCCGGGCCGCCCACCAGGGCCGGGGTGATGTAGTAGCCCAGCGCCATGATGAAGACCAGGATGGTGCCTGCCGCCACGCCCGAGATCGTCTGCGGTGCGTACACCTGCCAGAAGGCGGCGAACGGGTGCGCCCCGAGCGACACCGCGGCACGCTGGTAGCTGGGCGAAATGCCCTTCATCACGCTGTAGAGCGGCAGCACCATGAACGGCAGCAGGATGTGCACCATGGCGAAGAACACGCCGATGCGGTTGAACACCAGCTGCAGCGGGGAGTCGATCAGGCCCGTGGCCAGCAGCGACTTGTTCACCAAACCATTGGACTGCAGCAGGATGATCCAGGCCGCGGTGCGCACCAGCAGCGAGGTCCAGAACGGCAGCAGCACCAGGATCATCAGCAGGTTGCTGGTGCGTGCCGGCAGCGTGGCCAGCAGGTAGGCCAGCGGGAAGCCCAGCGCCAGGCAAATCAGGGTCACTCCGCCGGCAATCACCAGGGCGCGCTGGAACACCGCCTGGTAGATACGCTCCTGCTCGGCGATGCGCTGCAGCCTGCCGTCCTCGCCGCGCTCGAAGTCCAGCGACGCCAGCATGTAGCGGTCGGTCGTGGTGGGGGCGGCGCGCTGGATGCCGCGCCAGGTCGCGGTCTCGCCCCAAGCCGGGTCGATGGCGATCAGCGTCTCGCTCCAGAGGGTATCGGGCGTGACGCTTTCCGCCGCCGGCAGTTCGCGCAGGGTGCGCATCAGCAGCCCGCGGTACTGCGGGTCCTCGTAGTTGAGGCGCCGCCCGATGCGGCCCAGCCCGCCGCCCTGGCGCGACTCGCGCAGCTCGGCGGCGAAGGCCGCCAGGGTCGCCTCGTGGGGTAGCCCCGTGCCGTCCCATTCGCGCAGCCCTGCCGCCGTCAGCGGCATCACCGAGTCAAACTCGGTGTTGTCGACGCTGCGCCACAGCATGCTGCCGATGGGTACCACGAAGATCACGAAGAGAAACAGCGCCAGGGGAGCGACCAGGCCGATCGCCTTGAGCTTGCGCAGCCGTTCGGCTCGTCGCAGCTGTGCCTTGAGGCGACGCCCGTCGAGCGGCTGGGCCGTCGCTGCCGTTGCAAATTGGGTCATTGCCTTCCCCATGCGAAAGCCTGGCACGCCCGGCCCGGCCGAGCGCGCCCTCGAAAGAAGCGGCGGCGACCCGTAGGTCACCGCCGGTCAGGAGATGTCAGCGCGCCGCCCAGGCGTTGAAGCGCTGCTCCAGCTCCTCGCCGTGGTCGACCCAGAACGCGGTGTCGATGGCCAGGGCGCCCTCCATGTTGGCGGCATAGGTGGGCATGCGCCGCGCCTGCTTATCGTCGAGCTGGGCGATGGCGTCCGGATGCACGGGGCCGTAGGGAATCTGCGCCGAATAGGCCGCCTGGGTCTCAGGCTGGCTGGCGAACTTGATAAACTCGTAGGCTTCATCGACGTGCTCGCTGCCGGCCACGATGGCCCAGTAGTCGAGGTCGTAGAGGCTGCCATTCCAGACGATCTCCAGATTGCTGCCCTCCTCCTGGGCGGCAGCGATCCGGCCGTTGTAGGACGAAGTCATCACCACGTCGCCGGCCACCAGCCACTGCGGCGGCTGCGCGCCGGCCTCCCACCACTGGATGTGCGGCTTCAGTTCGTCGAGCTTGGCGAAGGCGCGGTCGACTCCTCCGGGGTGGCCAGCACCGCGTACACTTCCTCGGCGGGCACCCCGTCGGCCATCAGGGCGAACTCCAGAGTGTACTTGGCGCCGCGGCGCAGCCCGCGGGTGCCGGGAACTGCTGCACGTCCCAGAAATCGACCCAGGAGGTCGGCGGTGTCGCCAGCGCATCGGCATCGTAGGCCAGCACGGTGGACCACACGAAGGTACCCACGCCGCACTCGTCGAAGGCTGCGTCGATCAGTTCACCGCCGAGCCCCAGGCGCGCCCAGTCGATCGGCTCGAACAATCCCTCGAAGCAGCCGCGCACCAGCTCCGGCGACTCCATCTCGACCAGGTCCCAGCTGACATTGCCGGTTTCGACCATGGCGCGAATGCGCGCCAGCTCGCCGTTGTAGTCGCCCGGGGTGAGGTTGATGCCGGTCTTCTCGACGAAGGGGCCGTAGTAGGCCTGCTGCATGGCATCGCCGGAGGCGCCGCCGAACGAGATCACCGTCAGCGCCTGGGCGCTGGCGGACAGCACCAGCCCGGCCGTGAGCAGGCTGCCGATGGCGACGCCACGGCTAAGACGGGACAGTGGGAAGCGGTGGTGGGTCATGGTGTTGTCTCCCGGCCGAAAGGCCTTGTTGTTGGTATGACGCAGAGTGGCAGCCACAAGGGCGCCAGGTTGTTGTTGCTTTCGTTCGCCGTTCAGCCTTCGCTGAGGGCGCGCACATCCTCGTCGCGCCAGCCCAGCTCGATCACATCGCCAGGCTTCATGCTGCTGCACACCTCGTCGACGGGCACGCGAGCCATGAATTCGCTGTTGCCGGCCACTTCGCAGCGCACGCGCAGGTGGTCGCCGAGATAGATGAACTCCTGCACCCGCGCCTGGAGGCGGTTGGGCAACTGCCGCGCGGAGCCGTTGAGCTTGACGCGCTCCGGACGGATCGACAGGCAGGCGCTGTCGCCCGAGGCCAGGTTGGGTCCAAGCAGCGCGCCGGTGCTGAAGCCGCTGCCGAAGCTGACGCGGCACTGCCCGCCGGCCGCCGACTCGATGCGCCCGGGCAAGGTGTTGTTCTCGCCGATGAACTGGGCGACAAAAGCGTTGGCAGGGTGTTCGTAGAGCGCGCTGGGGGAGTCGATCTGCTGGATGACGCCGTCGTTGAACACCGCGACGCGGTCCGACATGGTCAGCGCTTCGCTCTGGTCGTGGGTCACGAAGACCACGGTGAGACCGAGCTGTTCATGCAGGTGCTTGATCTCCAGCTGCATCTGCTCGCGCAGCTGCTTGTCCAGCGCACCCAGCGGCTCGTCCATGAGGACCAGCTGCGGTTCGAACACCAGGGCCCGGCCAGCGCCACGCGCTGCTGTTGACCGCCGGAAAGCTGGGTGGGGCGGCGCTTGGCGAATTGACGCAGCTGGATCTTGTCGAGCACCTCGGCCACCTTGCGGTCGGCCTCGGCGGCCGGCAGCCTGCGGGTCTTGAGCGAGTAGCGAATGTTCTCCTCGACCGTCATATGCGGGAACAGCGCATAGTTCTGGAACACCATGCCGAAGTTGCGCTTGTGGGGAGGCACGCTATTGAGCCGCTGCTCGCGAAGGAAGATGTCACCGCTGGTAGGAACTTCGAAACCTGCCAGCATCATCAGGCAAGTAGTCTTGCCGGAGCCGGACGGGCCCAGCAGAGTCACGAATTCGCCCTGCTGGATGGTCAGGTTGAGATCCTTCACGACCAGGTGCTCACCATCGTAGGTCTTCTGCACCCCGACGAAACGGATCAGACTGCTGGCCAAAGAGGGGTCGGTTCGCGGGTCTTGTTGTTGGACATCGGCTCACCCGAGGACGTGTTGAGAAGGGGTGAAGCGGCGTCAACAATATAAGACGTTCACCCGGAATTTCCACGTTCGAAGCTAAAGGTGAACAAATTCGTCGTCAAGTATATTACACACCCTCCTTTAGCCGCAGTTTCAACGCTTCACGCTGCGTCGCCCTTCCAGCCTTGGGCAAGCCCTACGCCGCCCGCTTCTGCGCATTGTCTGCCAAGGTGCGAATGCAACTCAGCCTTTCATGCCAGCGACGCCTGGCCTAGAGTGGAGGCATGTACGAATAATGGAGGAGGAATGCCATGGCGGTGCAAGATCGACCCTCGATCACAGCCGGCCCGGAACGACGTGCCCAGCTTACGCTTTTCGCGCGCAATTTTTTCAAACATCCGCGCATGCTGGGGTCGATCATTCCCAGCTCTTCTTTCTTGATACGCCGCCTGCTGGAACCGGTCGACTGGGAACGCGCACGAGTCATCGTCGAGTACGGCCCCGGCGTCGGGACCATCACCCGCGAGATCCTCAACCGCCTACACCCGGATGCCACCCTGGTGGTCATCGAGACCAACGACGACTTCGTGGACTTCCTCAATCGCTCCCTATCCGACCCGCGTCTCAAGGTGATCGCAGGCTCGGCCGAGACAATCGAAGCCGAACTTGAGCGCCTAGGACTGCCCGCCGCCGATTACGTGGTAGCAGGGCTGCCGTTCAGCACCATGCCCGCCAAGATCCGCGAACGCATCCTGCAAGGCAGCCACGAGGCGCTTGCGCCCGAGGGCTCGATGTTGATCTACCAGTTCTCGCCCAAGGTCTCCTCCGACCTGCGCCAGACCTTCAACCGCGTGGAAAGCACCTTCGAGCCGATCAACATCCCACCGGCCAGGGTCTACTTCTGTCATAAGTAGTCATCAGGAACGGGCCGCAGGCCTGCTCGGCCGGCGGCTCGCCTCACGCTTCCTTGACCCACCCCCGTTGACAGCCGGCTTTAGCCAGGTCGACGCCACCCGCCCGCCTGCGGCTCGCGGGAACCCCGCTGGCTCGGTGCTGAAAATCGGCATATCCTCATCGTTTCCAGACTCATCAGTCACCTACCGCAAGGGAGAAACCCATGCCCGGCCTGCTGCCCGATGTCGACCCCGATGGCCTGCTCGAATATTCCGTGGTCTACACCGACCGCTCGCTCAATCACATGTCCCAGCGCTTCCAGGGCGTGATGCGCGATGTGTCGGCCACGCTCAAGCAGGTCTACCAGGCGCACAGCGTCGCCATCGTGCCCGGCAGCGGCACCTTCGGCATGGAAGCGGTGGCCCGCCAGTTCGCCACCGGCCAGCACTGCCTGATCGTGCGCAACGGGCAGTTCAGCTATCGCTGGTCGCAGATCCTCGAGATGGGTGCCATCCCCGCCTCGACCAGCGTGCTCAAGGCACGGCGGCTGGCCGCGGACGACCCGCAGTCGCCCTTTGCCCCGGCGCCCATCGAAGAGGTCGAGCAGACCATTCGCGACGAGCGCCCCGCCCTGGTGTTCGCCCCGCATGTGGAAACTTCGGCCGGCCTGCTGCTGCCGGACGACTACCTGCAGCGACTGGCCACCGCCGTGCACGCGGTTGGCGGCCTGCTGGTGCTCGACTGCATCGCGTCCGGCACGCTGTGGGTGGACATGCGCAAGCTCGGCGTCGACGTGCTCGTCAGCGCTCCCCAGAAAGGTTGGAGCGGCCTGCCCTGCTGCGGCATGGTGATGCTCTCGGAGCGCACTCGCGAACGTATCGAGCAGACGGTCAGCACCAGCTTCGCCTGCGACCTGCGCAAGTGGCTGAGCATCATGGAAACCTATGAAAACGGCGGCCACGCCTACCACGCCACCATGCCCACCGACGGCCTGGCCCGGCTGCGCGACATCATGACCGAAACGCAGGAATACGGCTTCGAGCGGGTGCGCGAGGAGCAGTGGGCGTTGGGCCGCGACGTGCGCGACCTGCTGGCACGCAACGGCTACCGCAGCGTGGCTGCCCCGGCTTCGAGGCACCCGGCGTGGTGGTCTGCTATACCACCGATGCGGGTATCGTGGGCAAGTTTGCCGCAGCCGGTATTCAGGTGGCAGGCGGCGTACCGCTGATGTGCGACGAAGGCGACGCCTACCAGGCCTTCCGCATCGGCCTGTTCGGCCTCGACAAGCTCCACGCGCGCGAGCGCAGCCTGGCCAACCTGGAAGCCGCCCTCAAGCAGGTCGGCTAACGGCCGCGGGGCGGTCCATGCCGCCCCGCTACCTATCATACTGCCAAGCGCCCGCTCAGTAGCCGCCCACGCCTCTCGGCAAGAAGCCCAGGTGGTTCTCCACCGACGTCACGCCGGGAGTGTTCTCCGCCGCCACCTGCACCGCCAGCCGCTCCTCCTGGCTCTCCACCAGCCCCCACAGCTGCACGGCGCCCTCGGTCACGATCACGTTGATCCGGTCGACCCAGACTCCCGTGTTCTGGTCCACCTCCCTGAGGATGGCCTCACGGATTTCGCGGTCGCTGGTGCTCACCGGCGTCACCGCGTCCGGCGCCGTGGCGGAAAAGCCGCGCAGCAGGTTGGCGCGGCTGACGATGCCGACCAGCCTGCCCTCGCGCACCACCGGCACCCGCTTGATGCAGTGCTTTTCCAGCAGCTTGGCCACGCGCGCAAGCGGCATATCCTCGGGAATGGTGATGGGGTCGCGGGTCATGATCTCGCTCGCCCGCCGCGCATGGGACTTGATGTAGTCGTTGGCATTGTTGGCCGCGGAGAAGATCGACTTCAGCCACCACGACTTGCGCTCGGTGCCGTTCTCGATCCGCCGCATCAGGTCGCCTTCGCTGACGATGCCCAGCACCTTGTCGCCGTCGTCCACCACCGGCACGGCGCTGATGTTGTGTTCGAGCAGCAGGCGGGCGATCTCTCTGACGTCGGTGTCGGGCGAGACGGTCACCACCTTGGGTGTCATGACATCCACTGCTTGCATGGCAATTTCTCCGAAGTTGCGAAAGGGAAGCGGTCGGCGCAGGGCAAGCGCAGCGTTGCAGGGGCCGCTCTCTTCACGTTAGCAGACCCGCCGTAGACAAGGTTTGACACAAGCCAACCACACGACACAAGGCTCTGGTGCGGGAAGACATCCTCAGCCCGCCCGCATCGCGTGCGGCCTTGTCCGCTCAGGCTTGCTCCCCTTCCTGATGGACCTTTTCCACGTCGACGATGCGCGAGCGGCTCATGACGATCTTCCAGCGCTGCAGCACCGGCTCGGCCTGCCCGCCCTGTTCGCGGATCACCAGATTGAACAGGTGGCGCTTCTCCACCGATTCCCGCGAGACCTGGCCATCCTTGAGCCGATAGACGTGGTGGGTGCCCTTGTCCATCAGCCGGGTCAACGGCGTCAGGTCCAGGGTCAGGGTCTCGCGAGTCTTCTCGTAGCCGCTGAGAAACCGCGTGGGCGACATCCGCGAGCTGGAACGGTAGTGCAGCACGACCTCTTCGCGCTGTGCCACGTTGCGCTTGCGCACGCGGCGTATCGGCTCGTCGAGCTTGTCGTAGCGCTTGTAGTCAAACCATTCGAGCTGGCGGCCCACCAGCTCGTTGCTGGTGGCATCGAAGTACTGGCGACGCCACTTGGGCCGACCCTTGCGCAGCCAGCGCCACAGGGTATTGCGCAGGTCGTCCTTGAACACTTCGCGCATGGCATAGAGCAGCGCCATGGCCAGCACGAACAGGGCGGTGATGTTGCCCACGATATCGCGCAGGTGCAGCAGGCCCAGCGACACGAAGATCATCACCACCCCGGTGGCGAGCCCCTTCACCGCCTTCTGCTCCCCTCGCCCAGCTCCTGGCTCTTCTGCTTCAGGGTGACGGGATATTCGATCAGGCGCCGCAGCAGGCGCATCTTGTTGGACATGCGGGTGGGGTCTTCGGTCACCCGCCGGGAGTTGTACTCCGCCTGCTCGCGGTGGCTGCCCTCCAGCTCGCAGATCTCCAGCAGCCGCGCGCGGATGGCGCGAAAGCCGCGCCCGCGCGGCATGTGCGCCACCAGCGCCAGCAGCCGCTGCTCGGTGAACCATGAGAGGTAGTTGTCGATATTGGCGTAGTACTTGTAGAGTTCTTCGCCGTTCGGCTTGTTGCGCCGCAGCCGGCGCAGGATGCCCAGCGCCAGCTCGCAGAGCTCCTCGAGGCGCTCCTGCAAGCGCCCCGCCGGCGTGTCGGGGCTTCCTCCTCCTCCTCGTCGGCGCCCTCGACGCCCGCCGGGTCCGCTTCCCCGGGCCGGTCTCGCCGCCCTCCGGTTCGTCGCTGCGTCCGCTGCGCTGCTCGGCCTCCTTCACTTCGCGAGCGGCATCGAGCAGGCTCTGGGTGGCGCGCTCCAGGGCCACCACGTACTGGTAGGCGTAAAGGCTCAGGCTCAGACGGTACTGCTCGGAGCTGAGCTTGCCGCGACTGGCCAGGCGGCTTAACACCAGCGGCAGGTGGTGCTTGTCGCTGAAGTAGGTGCGCTTGACGTGAATCGCCCCGTGGTAGAACTCATCCTCGGACAGCACATGAGTGTTCAGGCCGAGCTCGCCGGGCACGAAGAGGAAGAGGTCGAGCCGATGCGAGGTCTCCTCCTGCAGCACGCGGGAAACCTTGAGGTGATAGCTGTCCTTGCGCTCGACGGTGATCACGTCGTCGCTGCTCCTTGTCACGGATCGGGGGCCAACCGCGGCTGGGCGATGGTCCCGGCGGGTGGGGCTGCCATCCTGCCATAGTACGAGCAAGGGCCGGCCGCTTGCCATCGCGGCGCGGCGGATCGCGGGTCAGGAGGAGTCTGGCGAGGCGCGCTGGGGGTTAAGGCTGCCCTCCAGGTCGGCGATACCGGCTTCGCCCGGCGCGCGCCCCTTGGCATCGCGCGGCGGCGCCGGCTCGTCGCGGCCGCGATCGGTGAGGGTGTCGCCGGGCACACCCTCCATGCTGACGCTGAGCCGCGGCAGGCCCAGGTCGAGCCCCTGGCTCTCCATACGCTGCTTGAGCAGCAGGTTGAAGGCGCGCGCCACGTCCCACTGCATTACCGGTGCGGTGCGAAAGCGCATGCGCAGCACCGCGGCACCTTCATCGAAGCGGTCAATGCCCTGCATCTCCAGCGGCGACCAGATGTGGTGGCGCATCACCGGGTCCTGCCGCAGCTCCTGGGCGGTCTCCTGCATCAGCGTGATCGCATCGTCGATCTTCATGGTGTGGGGGATGCGGATGCGCATCAGCGCGATGCCGAAGTGGCGCGACATGTTGTGGATCGACTGAATGGCGCTGAAGGTGATGATGTGCAGGATGCCGTCGAGGTCGCGCAGGCGCACCGTGCGCAGAGTCAGCCCCTCCACCGTACCCATGTGGCCGTTGATCTCGACGAAATCGTCCACCGCCAGAGAGTCCTCGACAATGATAAAGATGCCGGTGATCAGGTCCTGCACCAGGGTCTGGGCACCGAAGCCCACGGCCAGGCCGATCACCCCGGCACCCGCCAGCAGCGGCGTGACGTTGACGCCGAGATTGGCCAGCCCGACGATGACCGCGATGATCACGATGGTAGCGAAGATCACGTTGCGGATCATCGGCGTGATCGTCTGGGCCCGTGCCTGGTTGACGCGCCGTCCGCGCGAACGCGCCGAGGACATCAGCGCGCGCTGGATGGCGGTGTCGGCGAAGATCCAGGCCAGCCAGGCCAGCAGAATGGTGAAGCCCAGCGCCAGCAGGGCCTGGCCGATGCCCACCCCAGCCATGCCCTGCTGGCCCAGCCCGAACAGCGAACCGCCCCACACCTGCATCGACAGCTCGGCAAACACCACCCAGGTCAGCATGTGCGACAGCGCGTAGCCGACCCGCTCCAGCCGCCGGCGATACTCGCTGATGCGGCGACGCTTGGCGCGCCGCTCGCTGTGGCGCTGCATCAGCCCGGTGACCACCAGGGTCAGGATCAACAGCGCGGCCGAGATCACCGAGCGCGCCAGCGCCGTGCCGACATCGCCGACGGTGATGAAGATCGCCAGCAGCGAAACCACCACCAGCAGCAGCGCGGGTATATGCCACAGCTTGGCGACGATGCGCGCCAGCTCCACGGTGGTGCCACCTTCGCGGCGCACGCGCCAGGCGCGGTTGCGGATCAGGTGCTTGATCGGACGCTTGAACTTGGTGATGAAGCGAAGGGTGAGCAGCGCCGCCAGCATGTTGGCCAAGGACGAGCCAAGCGCCGCCAGCTCTTCGCCGACGATCCAGGACAGACGGGCCGCATTGAGCGCATCGCCCAGGGCGATCAGCGCGCCGATCAGGAACAGCATGCGCAGGCCCTGCTGCTGCAGAATCTGCACGGCCACGAAACGGTGGCCGCGGGTAAACACCGAGACCACGCATTCGACAATCACCGACAGCGTGCGCCCACACAGCGCCAAATAGCCGACGATCAGCGCCAGGGTGCGCCCCGGACTTGGCGGCAGCACCTGGTCCAGGCCCAGGATGAGCAGGAAGGCGATCGCCCAGGGCGCCATACGGCGCAGGAAGTGCAGCGCCAATAGCCAGGCCCGGGGTCGCGCGGCAGGTCGAGCGGCAGCTGGCGGCGCACGAACAACATTCGCCCCAGCGCCACCAGGATCACCAGCATACCGGCCCAGATGCCAAACATGACGGCGCTCTCGACCAGGAAGCGCAGCATCTGCGGCGTGCCGGTTTCCACCACCAGCTCGCTGAGGTCCCCCAGCCCTGCTCCAGCTGCCGCTGCCAGTCGTCGAGCGGCGACTCGCCGGCTTCCGCCTGCTCGCCCAGGTCGCTCAGCGTTCCTGCCAGCGCACCCAGCAGCCCCTGGCGCTGCACCGGGCTGGTATCGGCCGTGGCTTCGGCCGCGACCTGCATCTCGCGCAGCTCGTCGAGCAGCGCGCCGCGCCGCTGCTCGTCTTCCAGGGTGGCGATCACCTCGTCCAGGGACTGCAGGAACGAGGCGCTGTCGTAGCTGGCATCGGGGTCTTGCTCGCCTTCCGCCCCCAGCCCGGCAAGGGAGAGCGTCTGGGCGTTCAGCGGGCCGCTGACCAGCAGCAGCAGCGCCACGCCACACAGCAGGCGCCACCACCAAGCCCCTGCATGCACCCCTGAACGATACTTCGCGATACGAGGAAAACCGCCTGGCATTGCCACTGCACTCCTTGTCGGTTTGTCTCCTGTGAATTGGGAGCCCCCGGGCTCCTGCCGGTTCACCTTCGCACTATGCTAGGCTGGCGTCGAGAATCGCTCGAGTTGCACAGGACGCCTCATGCTCCCGCAAACACCGCCCGAGCCGTTGAATCCACAGGGAAATCCGCGCCGGGTCGGCGTCGAGATCGAGTTTGCCGGGCTGCCCCCGTGCAGACCGCGGAGCTGGTACGCCGCCTGTTTGGCGGCACGCTCTGCCCCCTGAGCCCGCATCGTTTCAGAGTCGAAGCCACGCGCTGGGGCGACTTCATCATCGAGCTCGACACCCAGTACGCCCACCCCGACGCCCGAGTGATGGCCAAGGTGCCAAGGCGCGATACCGAGTGGGAGCGCCACCGCCACCAGATGCGCCTGGACCTGCACAACAAGACGCGCGAGCTGATCGGCGACGTGGTGACCGGCCTGGTGCCCACCGAGATCGTCTGTCCCCCAGTGCCCTGGCACGAGCTGGGCGAGCTCGATGCCCTGCTCGCCGCCCTGCAGGCGCATGGGGCCAAGGGCACCGATGCCAGCCTGCTGTACGGCTTCGGGCTGCATCTCAACCCCGAGGTGGCCGATCATCGCGTCGAGGCCATCCTGGCCCAGTTCCGCGCCTTCCTGCTCAGCGCCGCCTGGCTGCGAAAGGAGATCAATGTCGACATCACCCGCGAGGTGCTGCCGCACGCCAACCCCTTTCCCAGGCCCTACGTACTGAAAGTGCTGGACGCCGGCTATGCGCCGGACCTCGACGGCCTGATCGCCGACTACATCGAGTGCAACCCCACCCGCAATCGCGAGCTCGACCTCTACCCGCTGTTCGCTCACCTGCGGCCCGACTATCCCAACGAGCTGTTCCACAATAGCCTGGTCAAGCCGCGGCCCACCTTTCATTATCGCCTGCCCAACGCCCAGCTCTCCCAGCCCGGCTGGGGCGCGGTGGTGGAGTGGAACCGCTGGGTGGAAGTCGAACGACTCGCCGCCAACCGCAAGCTGCTGGCCGAACGCGCGG
The DNA here is from genome assembly GCF_052439355.1 of Halomonas sp. E19. Classification (NCBI taxonomy): domain Bacteria; kingdom Pseudomonadati; phylum Pseudomonadota; class Gammaproteobacteria; order Oceanospirillales; family Halomonadaceae; genus Halomonas; species Halomonas sp. E19. The sequence continues at coordinate 2,198,917 of NZ_JBNFWU010000001.1, forward strand.
CCGCCTTCGTGCGCTACCATACGCAGACCAGGCTGTCGCGCTGGCTGGGCAAGCTGCGCTTCTGGCTCAAGGAGGAGCGCCCCCGGTCATGACTCGCCCCCTTATCGGCATCACCACCTCCGACTACAAGAGCCGCATCGCCTGGTGGTTCGACTGGTTCGCCGTATGGCGGCACGGCGGCAGGCCGCTGCGGCTGTCGCCCTCGCGCCCGCTGCCGGAAGCGCTCGACGGTCTGATCATCGGCGGCGGCGACGACATCCAGGCGCATCTCTACGGCGGCGAGGTGCAGCTCGACGTGCGCCTCGACCCCCAGCGCGACGAGCTGGAGCTGGAACTGATGGAGCGCTTCATTCCTCAGGGCAAGCCGGTGCTGGGGATCTGTCGTGGCGCCCAGATGCTCAACGTCCACCTGGGCGGCACCCTGGACCCCGACATCTACACCACCCATGAGGGGCTCAAGCGCCGCCGCACCGTGCTGCCGCGCAAGACCGTGGACATCGTTCCCGACACGCAGCTGCGTCGTATCCTCAAGGTGAGCTGGTGCCGCATCAACAGCCTGCATCACCAGGCCGTGCAGGAAGCAGGGCGCGGCATCGAGATCGTCGCCCGCGACCGCGACGGACTGGTGCAGGGCATCGAATCCCGCGACCACGAGTTCCTGATCGGCGTGCAGTGGCATCCGGAGTGGCTGATCTTCAATCGCCCCCAGCAGCGCCTGATTCGCGCCCTGGTCGATGCCGCACGGCGCACCATGCCCTGAACACGACAGCGGCCACCCTCAGGGTGGCCGCAGCGGGAGCGGAGAACAGCTCAGCTCTCCAGCGAGGCGTCGAGCGTAATCTCGGCCTTGAACAGCTTGGAGACCGGGCAGCCCTCCTTGGCCTTGTTCGCGGCATCCTGGAAAGCCTGCTCGTCGGCGCCGGGGCTGCGCACCCGGGTGGTGAGATGAATCTTGGTGATGCTGAAACCGCCGTCACCCTGCTCCAGAGTCACCGCGGCCTCGGTCGCGATGCGCTCAGGGGTCAGGCCGGCATCGCCCATGATCATCGACAGCGCCATCGAGTAGCAGCTGGCATGGGCGGCACCGATCAGCTCCTCAGGGTTGGAGCCGGCCTCCCCTTCAAAGCGCTTGCCGAAGCTGTAGGAAGCATCCTGGAGTGCGCCGCTCTCGGTCGAAACCTGCCCTTTGCCCTCCTTCAGACTACCTTCCCAGACAGCGCTACCGGTTTTCTTGTTGCTCATGTGCACGACTCCTTGCGATAGAACGAGGGGGCGGCCTTGAAAGCCGCCCTCCTCACCATAGCGCATCGCCTTGTCTTCGCCATCCCTTTTGCAAATGATTTTGAAAACATTTTCCACAAAATGGAGTGACACATGCCAAACGCCCCCATCCCCCTGGTCACGCTTCCTGCCAGCGCCCATGCCCCGGCCGTGCAACTTCCAGCCATCGGCCAGGGCACCTGGTACATGGGCGAGGGCCTGGCATCGCGAAGCGACGAGGTGCGCGCCCTGCAGCAGGGCCTGGAACTGGGGCTGACGCTGATCGACACCGCCGAGATGTACGCCGACGGCGGTGCCGAGGAGGTGGTCGGCGAAGCCCTGGTCGGCCGTCGCGACCAGGCCTTCCTGGTCTCCAAGGTCTACCCCTGGAACGCCGGACGCGACAGCGCCATTGACGCCTGCGAGCGCAGCCTGAGGCGCCTGGGCACCGATCATCTCGATCTCTACCTGCTCCACTGGCCCGGCAGCATCCCGCTGGCGGAGACGCTGGAAGCCTTCGAGCGCCTGCGCGAGCAGGGCAAGATTCGCCGCTTCGGTGTCTCCAACTTCGACGTGGAGGAGCTCGACTCGCTGGTGGCACTGCCCGGCGGTGGCGAGTGTGCGGTGAACCAGGTGCTCTACCATCTGGGTTCGCGCGGCATCGAACATGCCCTGCGCCCGCGAATGCAGCGCCTCGGCATGCCGCTGATGGCCTACTGCCCGCTGGCCCAGGCCGGCCAGCTGCGCCGTGACCTGTTCGAGCACAGCGCGGTACGCGAGGTGGCCGACGGGCTCGGCATCACCCCGCCCAGCTGCTGCTGGCCTGGGCCATTCGACCGCTGAACGGCCGGCGCGACGCCATCGCCATCCCCAAGGCGGTGCAGCCGCAGCACGTCGCAGAGAACGCCGCCGCCCTCGAGGTCGAGCTCACCGATGAGGCCTTGGCTCGACTCGACGAGGCCTTCCCGGCGCCGGGGCGCAAGGTACCGCTCGATATCGTCTAGTCTCGGTCGGGGACCTGACCACGCAGCGCCGCCAACTCGTCGGCCAGGCGTTCGCTGCCGAGCTGACCCATGCGTTCGATGTTGCGCTCGGGAATCGCCTCGGGGTCCGGGTAATGGGCCAGGGCATGCTCGAGCCCCGCCTCGCGCAGCAGGTGCAGCATGGGCCAGGGCGAACGGTTGGTGAAGTTGGCCGGGTCGTCCTGTTCGGCGCCGTCGAAGCAGTAGTCGGGATGGAAGCTGGCGAGCTGGTAGATCCCCTCGTAGCCCTGCTCGACCAGCAGCGCCTCGGCCACGGCGAGGAAGTCGAGATAGTCGTCGAAGTCCTCGAGCCCCGGGCGCAGCACCATAAGGGTCGTCTCGATGGCCGGTGTAGCGTCGAGTCGGCGGCACTCGTCGATCAGCGCCTCGAGGGCAGGCTCCCATTCGCTGGCCGCCACCTCGACGAAGCGAATGGTCTCCCCCACCAGCTCGCGGCGGGCGAAGGGGCAGACGTTGTGGGCCACGACGAAGCCCTCGACCCAGTCACGAGTGGCAGCGCAGGCGGGGGTCAGGGTGTCGGGCATGATGGGCCTCGTCGGCAAAAAGGGCCTGGCAGTATACCAGGGGGCTCAATCCCCTGGTTGCGGCATGGGTCCGCGCCGCGAGGCGAGCCTATCGGCCAACCGCGTGGGCTCCGGCAGCTTGGTGCGGCCCAGGCACTGCACCACCCAGTCGAGAGAGGCCGCCAGGCTGATGCGATGCCCCAGCGAGACGAACACCGGCTTGACGCCTACCCGGCTGCGCAGCACCGCACCGATCGTCTCGCCGCGATGGCGCAGCGGCGTCCACTCACCGCGCCCCGTGGGCACCTCGTCGTGCACCCCGCACAGCCGCGACTTGGCCACGCCGATGGTCGGCAGGTCGAGCCACAGCCCCAGGTGCGAGGCCACGCCGAGACGACGCGGATGGGCGATGCCCTGGCCGTCGACCATCACCAGCTCGGGCCGTGTGGCGAGCCTGTCGAAGGCCGCCAGCGCCGCGGGAATCTCGCGAAAGGAGAGCAGCCCCGGAATGTAGGGCATGCGGGTCGGCTCGCGATGCACTACCTGCTCCACCACCTCGAAGCCGACCATGGGGTCGCCGGGCCAGGCCAGCACCACCACCGCCGCCCGGGTGATCTCGCCGTTCTGCTCGAAGCCTATGTCGACCCCGGCGATATGACGCACCGGTGCCAGGCGGTCCTCGCGCTCGATGCGTGGCGCCAGCTCGCGCTGCAGCGCGATGGCCTTCTCCGGCGTAGGGGTCCATTCATGCAGTGGCGTCATCCTTGCCTTCCTCACAGCGTAAGCTGGTCCGCAGTGTAGGCGGTCAGGGTGCACTTCCCAAGGGCGGTCGACAACGACGAGGGCGGGGTACGTTCGTGTATCATCGGCGCAGAACCGACGACGAGGGATACCGTGCTCAAGCTGATCCATACCGCCGACTGGCATCTGGGCCAGACCTTCCACGGCCAGGAGCGCCACGCCGAACACCGTCTCTTTCTCGACTGGCTGCTCGATACCCTCGTCAAGCGCGAGGCCGACGCCCTGCTCGTCGCCGGCGACGTCTTCGACGTGGTCAATCCCTCGCTTGCCGCCCAGGCGCTGCTCTACGACTTCATCGTCAGTGCCCACGAGCGCCTGCCGGCACTCGACATCGTGTTGATCGCCGGCAACCACGACAGCGGCAATCGCATCGAGCTGCCGGCGCCGCTGATGCGTCGCCTGCGCACCCACGCCCTGGGCCGGGTGAGCTGGCTCGACGACGGCAGCCTCGACGCCGAGCGCCTGCTGCTGCCGCTCACCGACGCCAGCGGCGAGACCCGCGCCTGGTGCCTGGCGCTGCCCTTCTGCGCCCCGCCGAGGTCACCGGCCGCGGCCTGGCCCGCGACGACGATGCAGGCCAGACGGAGCACGGCACACCGGGCAAAGACTGCGCTCGCAACGACAGCGCGCGCAACGACTATGTGGCCGGCATCTCCCGCGTTCACCAGCAGCTGATCGATGCCGCCCGCAAGCGTCGTCAGCCCGGCCAGGCGCTGGTGGCCATGAGCCACGCCCACCTGCACGGCGCCGCCGTTTCCGAGGCCAGCGAGCGGCCCATCGTGATCGGCGGCGAGGAGTCGATCTCCGCCGGGCTCTTTGCCGCCGACATCGCCTACGTGGCACTGGGCCACCTGCACCGCGCCCAGCAGGTGGGCGAGGCACGCATCCGCTACAGCGGCAGCCCGCTGCCGCTGGATTTCAGCGAGGTGAATTACCCGCATCAGGTGGTGGAAGCGGTGCTGGAGGGTGAAACCCTGGCCACCACGGAAGCGATCCCCGTGCCGCGCCCCGTGGCCATGCAGCGTGTCGGCCCCGGCGAGCTCGACGCGGTGCTGGCGGAGCTCGAGGGGCTGCCCCATGCCCCCGCCCTGCCACGGGAACAATGGCCCTGGCTGGAAGTGCGCGTCACCCTCACCGCCCCCGTACCCGACCTGCGCGCCCGGGTGGAAACGGCCCTCGAAGGCAAGGCCGTGCGCCTGCTGCGCCTGGAGCGGCGTCTGCCCCAGCAGGCTGCCGATGGCAGGCCGGAGCGAGTCGATCTGCAGCAGCTGGGGCCGAGAAAGCTGTTTCAGCTCACTTGGGAAAAGCAGTGGGGCGAGCCCCCGGCGACGACGTACTGACCGACTTCGACCAGCTGCTGCAGGACGTGCTCGATAGCCCCGCCGAGCCGCGCACCGGGGAGCGTCGCCCATGAAGATCCTCGCCCTGCGCCTGGCCAACCTCGCCTCCCTGCCCGGTCCGCTGGAGCTCGATTTCACGGCTCCTCCGCTCAGCGATGCCGGCCTGTTCGCCATCACCGGCCCCACCGGCGCCGGCAAGAGCACCCTGCTCGACGCCCTGTGTCTGGCACTCTACGGCAGCACGCCGCGGCTGCGCCATGCGCCCAGCCAGAACGCGCCGCTGCCCGACGTGGAAGGCGAGACGGTGAGCACCGCCGACCCGCGCACCCTGCTGCGCCGTGGCACCGCCGGCGGCTATGCCGAAGTCGACTTTCTCGGTCGCGACGGGCGTCGTTACCGCGCCCGCTGGGCCGTGCGCCGCGCCCGCGAGAAGGCCAGCGGGCGCCTGCAGGCGGTCGAACAATCGCTCACCGACCTCGACGACGAACGCCTGCTCACTGCCCAGAAGCGCGAGTTCGCCGAGCTGTTGCCGGAACGTCTGGGGCTGACCTTCGATCAGTTCACCCGCGCCGTGCTGCTGGCCCAGAGCGAGTTCGCCGCCTTCCTCAAGGCCGACGACAACGAGCGCAGCGACCTGCTGGAACGGCTCACCGGCACCGCCGAGTATTCGCGCATCTCCGAAGCCGCCTACCGGCGGGCCATCACGGCGAAGCGGCACGTCGATGCCCTGCAGGCGAAACTCGCCGATGACCTGCCCGCCGAGCCCGAGGCCCGCAGCGCGCTGGAACGCCAGGCCGAAAGCGCCGAACAGGCCCTGACCGACCTGCAGCAGCAGGCCAGGAGCTCGATGCCCAGCGACAGTGGCATAGCGCCAACGAACGGCTGCGCCAGGCCTACGCCGAAGGGATTCACCAGCAGCGCGATGCCGAGGATCGCTGGCAGGCGCTGGCCGCTGCCCGAGCCGACCGCGCCTGTCGCCGCCTGCTTGCGCCCCAGCGCCACCACCTGCTGCGCCAGGCCGCGCTGCCGGACGAAGTCGCCGCGCTGGAGCAGGCACATCGCCGGACCCAAGAGGCGCTCGAGCAGGCCCGCGTCCTGCAAACCCAGGCCGAGCAGGCCCGGGATCAGGCCGCCCGTCAACTGGAAGCCGCCAGCCAGGCCCGCCAGCAGGCCGAACCGAGCCTGCGCGAGACGCGCGAGCACGCCCAGGCGCTGGCCAGCCTGGAGCGTCAGCTGGCCGAACTCGAATCCCGCCATCACGACTGCCGCCAGCAGGCAGAGGCACTGGACCAGCAGCACCAGGCCACCGCGACCAGGCTGCGCGAGCTGCAACGCCGGCGCGACGAGTGGCAGGCCACCTTGCGCCAGCTGATGGGCAGTCACGAACGACTCGATGCCGCCCGCCAGGCGGCGCAGCAGACCCATGACCGTGCCGCCCGCCGCGGCCTGGCGCTGGAGGAACTGGCCAGCCGCTGGCAGGAGCTTCTGCACACCGAACTGGCCCAGCGTCAGCTGAGCGAACGCCTGGCCGGGGATGAGAAGCGACAGACCGAACTGACCGTTCAGGGCAAGGCTGCCCGTGAGCGGCTCGACGGCAGCGAACAGCGCTACGCCACCCTGCGCGATTTCATCGAGCGCAGCCGGGCCGCCCGCAGCGAGAGCGTGGCACGGCTGCGCGACACGCTGCGGGAAGGCGAGCCCTGCCCGGTTTGCGGCGGCCACGACCACCCCTTCCGTCACCGACCGCCGGCCACCCCGGAGGCAGCCCAGCTGGCCGCCCAACAGGAGCAGGAAGAGGCCCAGCTGGCCGAGGCCAGACAGACCTTCGAGCAGACCCAGCTGGCACGCAGCGAACTCGAGGGCGAGTACCGCGCCGCGCTGGCGTCGATCGCACGCGGACGGCAGGAGCTGCAGCAGGCCGAGGAGAGACTGACCCAGGCCCGGCACGCCCTGAGCGGCCATCCCCTGCACACGGAGCTGGCCGACACTGCGCCTGCGGAGCGTGAAGCCTGGCTCGCTCACCAGCGCCAGCACAGCGCCGCCGAGCGTGAACGGGCCGAGCGTACGCTGCAGGAGCTGGCCCGCGCCGAGGCGGCGCTGAGCCCGCTGCAAGAGGCCCTGCGCCAGGTCGAGCTCGAACGCGCCCAGCATGAGGCCCGGCGCGCCTCGCTGGCGGAAACCCAGGCCCAGCTCGACGTCCAGCTGCCACCTCTGCGCCAGGAGCGGCAATCACTTGCCGAGCGGCTCCAGGCCCTGCTCGGCGAGCACGCCTCGGCCGACGCCTGGCAACAACGGCTGGAAGCCGGCCAGGAGGCCGCCCGTCGTGAGCGCGACCAGGCCATCGAGCGCTGCCACGGCGCCGAACGCGAGCAGGCCCGGCTCACCCAGCAGGCCGCTCACGAAGCCGAGCGCATCGAAGAGCTGCGTCAGGAGCAGGCCGAGCTGAAAGCTCGACTGGCCGAGTGGCGCCGCGCCCATCCGCAGTTGGACGACGCCACCCTGGCGCGGCTGTTGGCACAGCCTGAGGAAGAGGCCGCCCGCCAGGAACGAGAGCTTGCCGATGCCGACGAGGCACGCCAGCGCAGCGAGGCCAGCCTCGCCGAGCGGCGTCATGCTCTGCTCGAGCACCGCCGCGAGCGGGCGCTGGCCGACAGCGAGGCCGAACTGCTGAGCGAAGCGGTCGAAGCCCGGATCGCCAGCCTCCGGGAGGCGCTGGACGCCCAGCAGGCGGCACTACAGCCCAAACTGGCGGAAGCCCAGCAGGTTCGCGACGATGCCGTTCATGTCCTGCGCGACGACGACCGTCGGCGCCTGCGCCAGCAGCAGGGCCAGGCCGAACTGGAAGCCGCCCGTGCCGAACAGGTGCGCTGGGGGCGCATCAGCGAACTGATCGGCTCCGCCGACGGCAAGGCGTTTCGCCGCATCGCCCAGGCCTACAACCTGGAGCAGCTGCTGGAGCACGCCAACGCCCACCTGGCCAACCTCAGCCGCCGCTACCGGCTGGCCCGCGGCGGCAGCGAGCTGGGCCTGCTGGTGGTGGACCACGACATGGGCGACGAGCGCCGCTCGGTGCACTCGCTCTCCGGCGGCGAGACCTTCCTCGTCTCGCTGGCCCTGGCGCTGGGGCTCGCCTCCATGGCCTCGGGAGAGCTCGTCATCGAGTCGCTGTTCATCGACGAGGGCTTCGGCAGCCTCGACCCGCAGTCGCTGGCGCTGGCCATGGAAGCGCTCGACGGCCTGCAGGCTCTGGGCCGCCGCGTCGGGGTAATCTCCCACGTGCAGGAGATGCATGAAAGAATCCCGGTACAGATCCAGGTCGAACCGCTGGGCAATGGCACCAGCCGGGCGCGACTGGTCAGCCTCTAGCGTCGCCGCCCTGGCACCGCAACCGGGGCGCTCCTATAGCTGCCCGCCGCGGTCAAAAGGCCAGCTGGGGATTCGGCGGCTCGGCTATGCTGCATAGGTCACAGCCCCGCTCAGATAAGGGAGAGCCTCATGAAAGCGTTCGCACTGCACGGCATGCGTATTCTGGGCCTGGCGCTGCTGCTGGCCGTGGCGGGCCAGGCGCTGGCAGCCGAAGTCAACTGGCCGCGCATGACCGAGTCGGCAGACGGCGTGCCGATTGCCTATGAGGTTCACGGCAGTGGCGAACCGACCCTCGTGTTCCTCCACGGCTGGAGCTGCGACGGGCGCTACTGGCGCGGACAGGTGCCGCATTTCTCGCAGCAGCATCGGGTGGTGACGATCGACCTTGCCGGTCACGGCCATTCCGGCCTGGCGCGTGAAGACTTCACCATGCGCGCCTTCGGCGAAGACGTGAGGGCGGTGCTGGACGACCTGGAGGTTCAGCAGGCCCTGCTGATTGGCCACTCCATGGGCGGGCCCGTCGCCGTAGAAGCGGCGCACCTCATGCCCGAGCGTGTGATCGGCATCATCGGCGTCGATACCTTTCATGATATGGCGGCACCGCTCAGCCAGGCCGAGATCGACGCCATGCTGGCGCCGATCCAGCAGGACTTCGTTTCGGCCGCTGCTCACTTCGTCACCTCGATGTTCATCGACACCACCGATGCCAACCTGCGCGACTGGGTGGTGCAGGACATGGCGGCAGCACCTCCCCAGGTCGCAATCAGTGCCATGCAGGAGATGCTCACCCGGCATGCCGACGGCGAGGCGGCACGGCGCTTCGAGCAGCTCAGCGTGCCGGTGGTGGCCATCAACGCCGACCTGTGGCCGACCGACATCGACGCCAACCGGCAGCTGCTGGCCAAGTTCGACGCCGTGATCATGGAAGGCACCGACCACTTCCTGCACATGGCCCGGCCGGCAGCGTTCAACCGGGAGCTGGAGCGGATCATCGGCACGCCGCCGTGACGGCCGGGCTGTTGAGGAAGGCCCGAACAGCGTCCTCAGAACGCGCTGCTGCAGCTTGCATGCCATCCACATGTCCTGGAACGTGTCGAAAAAAACAAGAAGCGTGAACATGTCACGGCGTCGAATAAGCTGGCTTTTTGCAACGGCCTGATCAAGGTTTCTACCCAGCACATTCGGCCAGGCAGCCCCCTGAAACCGAAAAAAGCGCCCCGTTACCGGGGCGCTTTTTCACTTCTCTTCAATCCGGGCTTAGGCCAGGTCGAAGCGGTCGGCGTTCATCACCTTGTTCCAGGCGGCGACAAAGTCGCGAACGAACTTCTCCTTGGCATCGTCCTGGGCGTAGACCTCGGCGATGGCGCGCAGCTGCGAGTTGGAGCCGAACACCAGGTCGACGCGGGTGCCGGTCCACTTCAGTTCGCCGGTCGCACGGTCGCGGCCCTCGAACACATCGGCATCTACCGAGGCGGGCTGCCACTGGGTGCCCATGTCGACCAGGTTGACGAAGAAGTCGTTGGTCAACGTCCCGGGGCGGTCGGTGAACACACCATGGCGCGCATTGCCGTAGTTCGCTTCGAGCACCCGCAGACCGCCCACCAGCACGGTCATTTCCGGGGCAGAAAGCCCCAGAAGTTGGGCCTTGTCGACCAGCATCTCCTCATCGGAGACGGTGAAGCGAGCGCGGCGATAGTTACGGAAGCCGTCGGCCTCGGGGCGCAGCCACTCGAAGGAGTCGGCGTCGGTCTGCTCGGCGCTGGCGTCGGTGCGGCCCGGCGTGAACGGCACCTCGATGGCGTGACCGGCATCCCCGGCCGCCTGCTCGATGGCGGCGGCACCGCCGAGCACGATCAGGTCAGCCAGCGAGACCCGCTTGCGCCCCCTGGGTCGCGTTGAAGTCGCTCTGAATGCTCTCCAGGGTCTTCAGCACCTTGGCCAGCTGCTCGGGCTGGTTGACTTCCCACTCCTTCTGCGGCGCCAGGCGGATACGGGCCCCGTTGGCTCCACCGCGCATGTCGGAGCCGCGGAAGGTGGAAGCCGACGACCAGGCGGTGTAGACCAGTTCAGCCACCGTCAGGCCCGAGGCAAGGATCTTGCCCTTGAGGCTGGCGATGTCCTGGGCATCGACCAGCTCATGGTCCACGGCGGGCACCGGATCCTGCCACAGCAGCTCCTCGGTCGGCACTTCCGGACCGAGGTAGCGCGCCTTGGGGCCCATATCACGGTGGGTCAGCTTGAACCAGGCGCGGGCAAAGGCGTCGGCGAACTCGTCCGGATTGTTGTAGAAGTGCTCGGCGATTCTGCGGTACTCGGGGTCCTCGCGCATGGCCATGTCGGCGGTGGACATCATGATGCCCACGCGCTTGGCCGGGTCCTCGGCGTCCGGCGCCATGTCCTTCTCGGCAAGTCCCTTCGGCGCCCACTGCTTGGCACCGGCCGGGCTGGTGGTCAGCTCCCACTCGTAGCCGAACAGCACGTCGAAGTAGCTCATGTCCCACTTCGTCGGTGTCGGCGTCCAGGCGCCCTCCAGGCCGCTGGTGATGGTGTCGCGGCCCTTGCCGCTCTTGTAGCCGCTCTTCCAGCCGAAGCCCATCTCCTCCATGGGCGCGGCTTCCGGCTCGGGGCCGACGTTAACCGGATCGCCGGCGCCGTGGGCCTTGCCGAAGGTGTGGCCGCCAGCGGTGAGCGCCACCGTCTCGTAGTCGTTCATCGCCATGCGAGCGAAGGTCTCGCGGATATCCCTGGCCGAGGCGAGCGGGTCCGGGTTGCCGTCCGGCCCTTCGGGGTTGACGTAGATGAGGCCCATCTGCACCGCCGCCAGCGGGTTCTCCAGGTCGCGCTCGCCGGTGTAGCGGCTCTTGGCATGGCTACTGTCGGCCAGCCACTCGTCCTCGGCGCCCCAGTAGATATCCTCTTCCGGCTGGTAGACGTCCTCGCGCCCACCGGCGAAGCCAAAGGTCTTGAAGCCCATGGATTCCAGCGCGACATTGCCCGCCAGGATGTACAGGTCGGCCCAGGAGAGCTTGTTGCCATACTTGCGCTTGATCGGCCACAGCAGGCGGCGCGCCTTGTCCAGGTTGCCGTTGTCGGGCCAGCTGTTGAGCGGCGCGAAACGCTGGGTGCCGGTGCCGGCGCCGCCCCGCCCGTCGCCCACCCGGTAGCTGCCGGCGCTATGCCACGCCATGCGGATGAACAGCGGCCCATAATGGCCGTAATCGGCCGGCCACCAGTCTTGGGAGTCGGTCATCAGGGCTTCGAGATCTTGCTTGACCGCGCCCAGGTCGAGCGACTTGAACGCCTCGGCATAATCGAACGCTTCGCCCAACGGATTGGACCTGGGGGCGTGCTGATGAAGAATGTTAAGGTTCAGCTGGTTGGGCCACCAATCGAAGACGGAATTCCCGGTGTCTCCATGCTTGGTACGCGACCCGTGCATGACGGGACACTTGCCTGCGCTGCTGTCGACTTTTTTATCCATGACGCTCTCCTTCGGTGACGTGGCTGTCGTGTATGTTGCTGTACCGTAAGAATAGGTATATCAGCGAAACTGAAAGAGAGAGACTTGTTTTTCAACACCGGATTAATAGTCTTTTTCAATAATAATGAAAAATTCGATTGAGACAGACTTTCAGGCACCAAGCCATCGTTGCGAGCCGATGGCGTGATAGGCTAGGAACAATAACTGTCAGGAGGGACCCATGACCGCCGCCGAGATGCTTGAGCGCCTGGTGGGCTTTGCCACCGTTTCGCGCGACTCCAACCTCGATCTGATCGCCTTCGTTGAACGCTATCTCGATCAATACGGCGTGGAACACTGGCGGGTCGAGAACGACGACGGCACCAAGGCCAATCTGCTGGCCCGCATCGGGCCCGACGTGGCGGGCGGCGTGGTGCTCTCGGGCCATACCGACGTGGTGCCGGTGGCCGGCCAGCCGTGGTCGAGCGACCCGTTCACCCTGGTCGACAAGGGCGACGGCAAGCTCTACGGGCGCGGCACCTGCGACATGAAGGGCTTCATCGCCTGCGCCCTGGCCGAAGTTCCCGCCTGGACCCGGCTCGACCTGCAGGCGCCGATCCTCCTGGCGCTCTCCTACGACGAGGAGGTCGGCTGCATCGGCGCACCGCGCATGATCGAACGGCTGGTCGCCGACCACCCCCGCCCCGCCGCGGTGATCGTCGGCGAACCCACCCTGATGCAGCCGGTAGTGGCGCACAAGGGCGCCACCAACCTGCGCACCACCGTGACCGGCCGTGCCTCCCATTCGAGCCAGATCGACCAGGGCGTGTCGGCCATCCACGTCGCCGCACGGCTGGTGACGAAGATCGAAGACGTGATGAGCGAGCTGCGCGCCGAGGGGCGTGTCGACGAGGCCTTCAACGTCGCCCACTCCAGCCTGCACGTGGGCAAGATCGCCGGCGGTACCGCGATCAACATCATGGCCCGCGAGTGCACCTTCGAGTGGGAGATTCGCCACCTGCCCAGCGACCGCTTCGAGGAACTGTTCGAGCGGGTCACAGCCTATGCCGCCGAACTGGAAGCCGAGATGCAGCGGCGTGCGCCGGAGGCCAGCATCGTCACCGAGGCGCTGAACACCACCGTGCCGGCACTGGCCGACGAGCACAATGCCGCGGCGACCGACCTGTGCCGCGAGCTGCTCGGCGAACAGCCCCACGGCGCAGTGGCCTACGCCACCGAGGCCGGGCAGTTCCAGCGCGTGGGCCTGCCCACGGTGATCTGCGGCCCCGGCAGCATTCGCCAGGCGCACCAGCCCGACGAATTCATCGAGCTCGAGCAACTTGCCGCAGGCAGCCGCTTCATGCAGGCCCTGGGGCAGCGGTTAGGCCGGTAGCAACGGCGCTGCCAACCACTGCCTTGCACGAGGTCAGCCCAGGCGGTCGTGGCCGTTATTCAGGAAGGGATAGTCGGTGTAGCCTTTTTCGGCACCGCCGTAGAAAGTGTTCGGATCAGGCTCATTGAGCTTGGCACCGACACGCAGCCACTCGGGCAGGTCCGGGTTGGCAATGAAGGGGCGCCCGAAGGCCACGGCATCGGCGGTGCCGTCGGCGAGCCGCTGGCGGGCCCGCTCGGCGTCGTAGCCACCGCAGTAGATCAGGGCACCGCGGAAGCGCTGGCGCATCTGCTCGCGGAAGCCTTCGGGAAAGTGGATGTCCCCACCCGCCCAGTTGGGCTCGTTGAAGTGCAGGTAGGCCAGGCCGCGTCTTGAGAGCTGCTCGGCCAGGTAGTAAGCCATCTCCTCGGGCTCATCGTCGGTGAGGCCGAACAGCTCGATGAACGGCGTCAGGCGGATGCCGACCCGCTCGGGGCCAAACACTTCGGCGACCGCATCCACCACTTCCAGCGGGAAACGCGCACGATTCTCGACGGAGCCGCCGTAGCGATCGGTACGCTGGTTGGTGCCGGTGGCCAGGAACTGGTTGAGCAGGTAGGCATTGGCCGCATGCACTTCGACCATGTCGAAACCGGCCCGCTTGGCGCGCACGGCGGCCTGGCGGTAATCCTCGACGATGCCGGGGATCTCGTCGGTTTCCAGCGCCCGCGGGGTGCTGGTGGGATGCGGCCCCGCGCTGCCGTCCTCGAACTCGACGAAGCACTCGGCGCCCTCCCCTTGATGGCGCTGGGCGCCACCGGCGGCTCGCCGTTGGGCTGCACCATCTCGTGGGAAACACGCCCCACGTGCCACAGCTGCAGCGCGATGCGCCCGCCCTTGGCGTGCACCGCCTCGACGACGCCTTTCCAGCCGGCTTCCTGCTCGTCGGTCCAGATGCCCGGCGTATAGACGTAGCCGCGCGCGGTGGGCGAAATATTGGTCGCCTCGCTGATGATCAGCCCGGCGCTGGCGCGCTGGCCGTAGTAGAACTCCTGCAGCTTGCCGGGCACGCTATCGGGCGTGCGCGAGCGGGTCAGCGGGGCCATGATCACGCGATTGGGAAGGCTCAGCTTGCCCAGCTGAAGCGGGGTAAAGAGGTTCGTCTCCTGCACGGTGTTCTCCTGTCGCGGATCGAAATGATGAGCACGTTAATGACTTCCGTCGCACCACAGTAGCACCGCTCACAATAGGATGCGGCTATCGTAACGATGATCTCCAGGAAAATGTCACGCAAAACAATAGCTTAATAGAAAAAACCCCGACACCGAAGAACGGTGCCGGGGCTTTTCAGGCGCTGCCGGGGACATCAGGCGTTGCCGGGATGTTTCAAGCTGCCGGGCAGCGGGCCCGGCGATTCTCAGGCGCTGGTGCGGCGACGCACCGGTGCCTCGCCATCCTCACGGCGGCGGCGCGGGGCACGCTCGGGGGCGCCGGAATCCTCGCTGATTTCCAGCGCACGACCGGCGACGCGGGCGCGGGCCATCTTGGCCAGGATGCTCGGCGGCAGCGAGCTTGGCAGCTCCACCACGGAGAAGGCGTTGCGGATATCGATGCGGCCAATCCGCGAACCTTCGATGCCACCTTCGTTGGCCAGGGCGCCGACTAGCTGGCCCGGCTTGACGCCATCCTTGTGACCAACGGCGACGCGATAGCGGGTCATGCCCTCGCTGGGGCCACGGCCATCGCGCTCACCGCGACGCGGCGGCTTGCCGTCGCGCGGGGCACGCTCGCCGCGCTCACCGCGATCGGTGCGCTCCTTGCGCGGCGCCTGCAGGCGGCCAATGGGCGCCTCGTCGGCACGCGCCAGGGCGGCGAAGGCACAGGCCAGCTCGAGCGGGTCATGACCCTCGGCCACCAGGCGCTCGACCAGGGCACGCTGCTCGTCGGCACCGGCGGTCAGTGCGGCGATGACGCGCTGGTGGAACACCTCGTCGCGGTGGGCGCGGATGGCCGCCTCGTCGGGCAGCGCCATTTCGCTCATGCGCTGGCCGGTGGCCTGCTCCAGCCAGCCGATCTTGCGGCCTTCGCGGAAGCCGGCGAAGGTGATCGCCACGCCTTCGCGGCCGGCCCGGCCGGTACGCCCGATGCGGTGGGTGTAGGCCTCGCTGTCCTGGGGCAGATCGTAGTTGATCACGTGGGTGATGCGCGGCACGTCGAGGCCGCGGGCGGCCACGTCGGTAGCGATCAGCACGTCGATCTTGCCGCGCTTCAGGCGCTGGATGGTGCGCTCGCGCAGGCTCTGGTCCAGGTCGCCGGACAGGCTAGCCACGTTCACGCCGCGGGCGGAAAGCTGCTCCATCAGCGTGGTGCAGGCGGCCCGGGTGCGCACGAAGACGATGGCGGCATCCACCGGCTCGACTTCAAGGATGCGCGCCAGCGCTTCCAGCTTGGCGCCACCCTCGACGCGCACCAGCCGCTGCTCGATGAGCTCGGCGGTAGTGGTGCGCGACTCGATCGCCACCTTCACCGGATCGACCAGGTAGCGGTTGACGATGCGCTCGATCTCGGCCGGCAGCGTGGCAGAGAAGAACACGCGCTGGGCGTCCTTCGGGGTATCGGCGACCACGCGCTTCACGTCGTCGATGAAGCCCATGCGCAGCATCTCGTCGGCTTCGTCCAGCACCAGGGCATTCAGGCCGTCGAGCTTGAGGCTGCCGCGGTCGAGGTGGTCGATCACTCGGCCGGGGGTGCCCACCACCACCTGGGCGCCGCGCTTCAGGGCGGCCAGCTGGTCGCGGTATTCCATGCCACCGCATAGGATGGCCACTTCCAGACCCTGCAGGTTCTGGCCGTACTTGGTAAAGGAGACGGCCACCTGCTGGGCCAGCTCACGGGTCGGTGCCAGTACCAATACCTGGGGCTCACGGCGGGTCAGTTCCAGCCGCGAGAGCAGCGGCAGCGCGAACGCCGCGGTCTTGCCGGTGCCGGTCTGGGCCTGGCCCAGCATGTCGCGCCCTTCCAGCAGTGCCGGAATGGTCTGTGTCTGAATCGGGGAGGGAGTTTCGTAACCCAGTGTTTCTACAGCGGCGAGAACGGCAGGCAGCAGAGCAAGATCGCCGAAGCTCGGCGAGGCGACAGAAGTCGAGGTCATCAATCACACCTTGGTAGGCCGGCACTCGCCGGCAAAACATTGAGGCATCCCCGACGCAGCACTAGGCAGGTCGGTGGCCCTGTCGTCGTAGGCCAACTGGCCTCAACAGAGCGGATCACGGGGTACGTGGGACGCCGGTCGCACCTGGCATCCGGTTCGCGCCAACGGGCATCGAACCGCGTGGCGACCTTTCTGCGCCGATGCTGCCCGGTTGGCGGCATCTTGTTTGGCGCTCCATCTTCACATCTCGGACGCAGCGATAGCTGTCGGTCTCGGTGATTGCCTCTCATACGCGGGGCGTATGGAGCGAATCGTCATGATGGCGGGGTCAGCACATGCGAGGAGCGCGCATGCTACCATCGGGCCCGAGCCAAAACCAGCACTTTCAACGCTGCGTTCACCTAAACCTTAAATTTTCTTCGAGGAGCCCGCCTGAATGCCCACGCTCTGGGTCGATGCCGATGCCTGCCCCCGGGTGGCACGCGACATCATCGTTCGCGCCGCCGAGCGCACCACCACGCCGGCCTGGTTCGTCGCCAACCACTCGATCCCGCTGCCGCCCTCCAAGTGGGTCAAGGCTCTGTCGGTGAGCCACGGCTTCGACGCCGCCGACAACGAGATCGTGGCGCGCCTAGAGTCAGGCGACCTGCTGATCAGCTCCGACCTGCCGCTGGCGCTGGAGGCCATCGACAAGGGCGCGGCGGTGATGACCACCCGCGGCGAGATCCTCGACAGGAACAACATTCGCGCCAAGGTACAGCTGCGCGATTTCATGGAAACGATGCGCTCCAGCGGCGAACACACCGGCGGGCCGAAAGGCTATTCGGACAGCGACCGCCGTGAGTTCGCCAACGCGCTGGACAGGTGGCTGGCGAAACAGCGCTGAGGCTAGCTCATCCCTTCTCACGTACTCCCCGTCCCGCCAGCCGCTCGCGGTCGTGAGGCCGGTCGAAATCGAGCAGCGGCCCCTTGGGCACGATGCGGGTCGGGTTGATGGTGTCGTGGCTGTAATAGTAGTGGCGCTTGATGTGATCGAGGTTGACCGTCTCGGCCACGCCCGGCCATTGATAGAGCTCGCGCAGGTAGTGTGAGAGGTTGGGGTAGTCCTCGATGCGGCGGAAGTTGCACTTGAAGTGGCCGTAATAGACGGCGTCGAAGCGCACCAGGGTGGTGAACAGGCGGATGTCGGCCTCGGTGAGCCACTCACCGGCCAGGTAGCGGTGCTCGCCCAGCCGTGCCTCGATGCGGTCGAGCGAGGCGAACAGCGCGGTGACGTGCTTTTCGTACACCTGCTGCTCGGTGGCGAAGCCCGACTTATAGACGCCGTTGTTGATGTGCTCGTACACCTCGGCGTTGACCTCGTCGATGGTCTCGCGCAGGTCCTCCGGATAGAAGTCGAGCTGGTTGCCGGTGAGGCCGTCGAAGGCACCGTTGAGGATGCGCAGCAGCTCGGCGGACTCGTTGTTGACGATGCGCCCTTCCCGCTTATCCCACAGCACCGGCACCGTGACCCGGCCGGTGTAGTGCGGGTCGGTCAGGGTGTAGAGTTCGCGGTGATAGGCCACGCCGTTGACCGAGTCACCGCTGGCGCCCTCCTCTTCGTGGTAGCTCCAGCCCTGGTCGAGCATCAGCGGGCTGACCCAAGAAACGCCGATCAGCGACTCTAGCCCCTTGAGCTTGCGCATGATCAGGGTGCGGTGCGCCCAGGGGCAGGCCAGCGAGACATAGAGGTGGAAGCGCCCCGCCTCTGCCGGCACGGCGCGCTGGCCGTCGGGGCCCGGCGAGCCGTCCGCGGTGACCCAGTCGCGCAGCTGGGCGGATTCCCGCACGAACTCGCCGCCGTGCTTCTTGGTGTCGTACCACTGGTCATGCCAGGTGCCGTCGATCAACAGACCCATCTTTGCTCTCCTCGAATGGCTTTTCTTCAGGGTAAGCCGATCGCCTCGTGGCTCAAGCGGAGAAATTGCGCCCAATCGTCGTAAAAAGCGAAAGCTCACGCCGTACACTGCTCGCTCACGGCCGCCTTCAGCGCCTCGGCCATGGCGTGGGTCGCCGGGCCGGCACGATCGCGGTCGCGGTAGATCATCTGGATCGACACCTCGCGGTTGCCGCCGGCGGCGAGTGGCAGCGGCACCAGCACGCCGCGCTCCAGTTCGGCCTGGATGCGGGTTTCCGGCAGCCAGGCGAAGGCGAGTCCGCGGCGCACCATGTCGATCGAGGTCTCCAGGTGGCTCACCGTCCAGCGCTGCTCCGCCTTCAGCCAGCCGGCGTCCATCGACTGGCGCTGGGCCGAGTCGCGTACCACCATCTGGCGGTGGCGCAGCAGGTCACGCAGGTCCAGCTCGCGGCCCAGCGCATGCAGCGCATGGTCGGGATGCGCCACGGCAATGAAGCGCACCTGTACCAGCGGATCGCCGAGAAAACCCTGGGCCGCGAGCCCGGTCAGGGTCAGGTCGGCGCGACCGTCATAGAGCATCTCGATGCCACCGTTGAGCACCGTCTCGTGCAGCTGCACCTGCACGTAAGGAAAGGCGGCGGAAAAGCGGTTCAGCGCCTGCGCCAAGGCGCCGCTGGGGAAGATCTGGTCCACCGCCAGCACCACCTCCGCCTCCAGGCCGGCGGCCAGGCGCCCGGCGACATCCTCCAGCGCCTCGGCGCTTTCGAGCAGTTGGTGTGCCCGGCGCAGCAGCATCTCGCCCGCCTCGGTCAGCCGTACCTGGCGGCCCACGGGTTCGAGCACCTGCACGCCCAGCTGCTCTTCGAGCTTATGTACCGCATGATTGAGCGTGGACGGGCTCTTGTGGATCGCTTCGGCCGCACGGGCGAAGCCACCATGCTCGACGACCGCCGCCAGCATACGCCACTGGGCCAGGGTGACACGGGACATTTCGAATTCCTCGAACCGTTAAAGCAAAACTATGCGATTAATTTTCGAAAAAAACGGCCTAAAATACCAGTATCACTTGCCTGGAGGGTTTCCCATGGCCGCATCCCCGCTGCTTCGCCACGTGATCGACATTATCCGCAGCCAGCCGAGCCAGGACGGTGACGGCGTGAAAATCAAGCGCATTCACCGCTTCGAAGGCTCGCTGGACCCCTTCCTGATGCTCGACGAGCTGGGCTCCGACAGCCCCGACGATTACATCGGCGGCTTCCCGCCCCACCCCCACCGCGGCATCCAGACCCTCACCTACGTGATCCACGGTGGGCTTACCCATGAAGACCATCTCGGTCATGCCAGCAGCATCCGCGCCGGCGACGCCCAGTGGATGCACACCGGCCGTGGCATCGTGCACTCCGAGATGCCGCTGACCGACAGCCACGGCCTGCACGCCTTCCAGCTCTGGCTCAACCTGGCGGCCAAGGACAAGCTGAGCCCCGCCCGCTACCGCGACGTGCGCAGCGATGAGATGCCGCACCTGGCGGGCCAGGCAAGCGAGCTGATTGCGCTCGGCGGACATTGGCAGAGTGACGATGGCGAAAGCGTGGAGGGCCCGCTGGATGCGCTGGCCGGAGACGGCGCGGTGGCCCACGTGCGATTGAAGGAAGGCGGTGAGCTGGCGCTGGCCCTGAGTGCGGCAACCGTGGCGCTTTATGTCTTCGAGGGCACGCTGCAGGTCGGTGATACCGCCATCGAAGCGGGGCAGCTGGCGCGCCTCGGCCCCGGCGACAGCCTCACTCTGGCGACTACTGCAGGTGCCCAGGCCCTGCTGCTGGCCGGCACGCCGCACGGCGAGCCGATCGCCCACTACGGACCGTTCGTAATGAATCACATGAGCGAAATCGAGGAGGCATTGCGAGATTATCGTAACGGAACGTTCACATCCCTGTAACTCAGCGTACCGGAGCGCTCAGTCGCTCCGGTCGAAAAGGTGACATTTTCACACACTTCTTTTCCGAAATCGGGCTTGTCAAGCCGCGCTTCGTTCACGTTCAATGCCCATGAGTGTTGTTGAACGCCGTTCGACAACATGATGATACGCCTCCTCGGGAACTGACTCCCTGGAAGCGAGCCGGTCTGTATGCTTATACAGACTAGGCAGGCCATATGTCATGGGGTAAGGTTCCCATGCCTTTATTATCGTTATGTCACCTTTTTTATGGCCCTTGCTCATGTTGCGAATTCTTCATTCGCTGCCCCGCACGCATAAGTTGATGCTGCTACCGGTCGCCACCATGGTGACGGTGCTGGGCGCGCAAAAGATCGTCACCCTTGTGGAAACCACCCAGCGACAGGGGCAAGCACCCGCCACCGTGCTCTTCCCGCTGTCGCCCGAGGCCCAACCCGGCCTGCCCTCCCTGAACAGCGACCGCTACTCGGTCGCCGATGCCATCGAAATCGCCGCCCAGGCCCTGGACGCCACCCGTGACCACATCCCGCTGTCGCAGCTGAAACCCAGCGAGATCATCGACCTGAGCGGCATGGCCAGTGCTCGTGCGGAAGCCGAGTGGGTGGCCGTGCAGCAGCCGGTTGCCGATGCACCAATGGATAGCGTTGCCGATGTTGGCCCGGTGCTCGATTCCGGCGCCGTGCACATGGCGCTGGTCATTGGTACCTTGGCCAGCGGCATGCTCGACGACACCTTCACCGACGACGAAGCCCTGGCGGCCGACGCCACTTCCTACGAGGACTACCCGGACGACGAGCTGGAGCTGTTCGAGGACGGCCCGATCCTGCTTGAGCGCGAGATCGCCGCCACCGAACCGTTCGTGCCGCAGTGGCGCACCTACACCGTAAGACAGGGCGACACCTTCGCGGTGCTGGCCCAGAACGAGCTGGGGCTTGGCTACAGCGAGGCGATGCGCCTGCTCGACAGCCTCCCCAACAAGCGCGCATTGACGCATTGGCGGGTCGGCAACACCTTCGAATACCAGCTCGATGAGCAGGATCGGCTGCTGGCCATGCGCCTGATGCACAATCCCCGTGAAGGCTTCCTGCTCGAGCGCAGCGACGACGGCTTCGAGGTCGCCACCATCCAGCGTGCCGGGGAGGCCTCCCAGCGCCTGTTCGCCGGCAGCGTGAGCGGCAGCTTCGCCCGCTCGGCGCAGGCTACCGGTCTGTCGAGCACGGAAGTGGCCCAGGTCTCGCGGCTGCTGGAGAAGAAGCTCGACTTCCGCCGCGATTCACGCCGTGGAGACACCTTCCAGGTACTGATCGAGTCCGACATCATCGACGGCACCAGCTTCGATCCCCGCGTGTTGGCCATCCAGTACCAGGGCGACCGCATGGACCTGACCCTGGTGCGCAACAGCGCCGACAACAACTTCTACACCCCGGATGGTCAGAGCCTCGACCCCGCCTTCAGCCGCTACCCGTTCGAGGGCAGCTACCGCATGAGCTCGGGCTTCAACCCGCGCCGCACGCACCCGGTCACCGGCCGCGTGAGCCCGCATCGCGGCACCGACTGGGCGATGCCCATTGGCACGCCGATCGTGGCGCCGGCGGACGGCCGCGTCGAGAAGATTGGCAACCACCCAGTGGCGGGCCGCTACGTGGTCGTTCGGCATGACAATGGCTACCGCACCCGCTACCTGCACCTGTCGCGAGCGCTGGTCAATCGCGGCGACCGCGTCAGCATGGGCGAACGCATCGCGCTGTCCGGCAATACGGGCCGCAGCACGGGGCCACACCTGCACTATGAGGTGATCGTCAACAATAACGCGGTGGATGCCATGAAGGTCGAGCTGCCGGAAAGCAAGAGCCTGCAGGGCCAACAGCTGCTGGCCTTCCAGCGCGAGGCCGAGCCCCTGCTGGCTGCCCTGCGCTCCGGCCAGACCGGCCCGGTGGTGGCGCAGGCCAGCAGCGCCAGCGACGACAGCGACGGCTGATCCACCGCCCAGCACCCCTCTTCGACGCCCCACACTGCTGGGGCGTCGGTGCGTTGGCCCACCGCCGCCGCCGCGGCTCGCCTGATCGGAGACCCCGCGTGTCCTCGCCCCACATGCAGCGCGCCATTCCCACCCCGCCCCCGAAGCCAACCGCCTGGCCGCCTTCTTCGGCGTGTTCCGCTACAGCCGCCGTGCGCTGGCGCTGGTCTGGCAGACCTCGCGCGGGCTGACGGTGGGGCTGGCGATCTGCACGCTGATCGCCGGCGTGCTGCCCGCCGTGGCCGCCTGGCTTGGCCAGCTGATCGTCGATGCCGTGGTCGAGGCCATGGCCTACCACCGCGAGACCGGCGCCGAGCTGAGCCTGGAGTCGACCTGGCCGGTGATGCGCTACGTGCTGGCGGAAGCGGGGGTGATCGCCGCCATCGCCCTGGCCCAGCGCGGCCTGTCGGCGCAGCAGTCGCTGCTGCGGGCGCTGCTGGGGCAGAAGGTCAACGTGATGATCCTGGAGAAGGCTGGCACCCTGACGCTGGCCCAGTTCGAGGATTCTGAGTTCTACGACAAGCTCACCCGCGCTCGCCGCGAAGCCTCGATCCGCCCGCTGGGGCTGGTCAACAAGACCTTCGGGCTGCTGCAGAACGCCATCTCGCTGGCCAGCTTCGGCGTGCTGCTGGTGCAGTTCTCGCCCTGGGCGCTGCTGGTGCTGCTGGTCGGCGCCCTGCCGGTGTTCATCTCCGAGGCCAAGTTCTCCGGCGACGCCTTCCGCCTGTTCCGCTGGCGCTCGCCCCAGACCCGCATGCAGATGTACCTGGAAACCGTGCTGGCCCGCGAGGACAGCATCAAGGAGGTCAAGCTGTTCGGGCTCGAGCCGCTGCTGCTCGAACGCTACCGCCGCATCTTCGACACCCTCAACGGCGAGGACCGCCGCCTGACGATCCGCCGCGAGAGCTGGGGGTTCCTGCTCGGGCTGCTCGGCACCCTGGCCTTCTACGGCGCCTATGCCTGGGTGGTGGCGGAAACCATCTCCGGCGCGCTCACCCTGGGCGAGATGACCATGTACCTGCTGGTGTTCAAGCAGGGCCAGGCGGCGCTCTCGGCCAGCCTCACCTCGATCAGCGGCATGTACGAGGACAACCTCTACCTGTCGAACCTCTACGAGTACCTGGAGCAGCCGGTGGCGCCCGAGCAAGGCACCCTTACCGAAGGGGCGCAGCCAGGCGACGGCATTCGCTTCGAGCAGGTGAGCTTCACCTACCCCGGCGCCGAGCGCCCGGCGCTGCGCCAGGTATCGCTGCACCTGGCGCCGGGGCAGAGCCTGGCCCTGGTGGGCGCCAACGGCTCGGGCAAGACCACCCTGATCAAGCTGCTCACACGGCTCTATGCCCCCAGCGAAGGGCGCATCCTGCTCGACGGCAGCGACCTGCGCGAGTGGGACGTGGCCACGCTGCGCCGGCGCATTGGGGTGATTTTCCAGGACTTCGTGCGCTACCAGCTCAAGGTGGGCGAGAACCTCGGCGCCGGCGACGTCGAGTCGTTCGAGGACGAGCAGCGCTGGCATCAGGCGGCCGAGCGCGGCCTGGCCGACGACTTCATCCGCAGCATGCCCGGCGGCTACCACACCCAGCCAGGGCGCTGGTTCAAGGGCGGCCAGGAGCTGTCCGGCGGGCAATGGCAGAAGATCGCCCTGGCCCGGGCCCACATGCGCGAGCGTGCCGACATCCTGGTGCTCGACGAGCCCACCGCGGCCATGGACGCGGCGGCCGAGGCGGCGGTTTTTGCCGACTTCCGCCGCCACAGCCAGGACAAGATGACTATCCTGATCTCGCACCGCTTCTCCACGGTGCGCGCCGCCGACCAGATCCTGGTGATCGACGGCGGTGAGGTGATCGAGCGCGGCGACCACGCCAGCCTGATGGCGCAGAACGGGCGCTATGCGCGGCTGTTCCGCCTGCAGGCCGAAGGTTACCGCTGAGCCTGGGGCCCACGCTCACAGCGCCAGCGGGCGGTCCAACTCGCGCAGCAGCACATCGTCGCGCTGGTAGATATCGGGCCGGAACGCCAGCTCGCCATCCTCGGCCGGATGCACGGTCCAGTAGTGAAGGATGACCGGCATCCGCTGTGCCAGCGGTACGTTGCCGGTTCTGCCGGCCTCGATCAGCCGCCGCACCTCATGGCCGCTACCGGTATCGTCGGAGAGCAGCTGACCGAATTGCTGGATGTTCTCGACCCGGATGCAGCCGGAGCTGAACGCTCGCTGCTCCCGTGCGAACAGGCCCTGGGCCGGCGTATCGTGCAGGTAGACCAGGTGGTCGTTGGGGAAGCGCACCACCAGCTGGCCAAGCGCATTTTGCGGCCCGGCCCCTGGCGCAGCACAACGTTACCGGGGTTGGCCCAGTCGATCTCGCGCGGGTCCAGCGGTTCGCCGGCAGGACTCAGCACGCGGATATTTTCCCTGATCAGGTAGCCGAGGTCCTCGCGCACCCGCGGCAGCACGTCTTCGCGGCGAATGGTCGGCGGTATCGTCCAGGTCGGATTCACCGTCATGTGGGTGATCTCCGAGCGCAGCGAGGGCGTGTGGCGATAGGGCGTGCCGACCACGATGCGCGAGCGCCACACCTCGCCGTTGGGGCGAAAATAGCTCAGCCGGTAGCCGGCGATATCCACCAGCACGTAGGCCTCCGGCAGGCCGTGCAGCAGCCAGCGGGCGCGCTCCATGTTGAGGCGGATCTCATCGATGCGCCGCTCCACCGGCACGTTGAGCGCGGCCCGGGTCTGGCGCCCGACGATCCCATCCGGCTCCAGCAGGTGGCGCCGCTGAAAGCGCTTCACCGCCGCTTCGAGCCGGGCATCGTAGCGGCGCGGGTCGGGTGCCTCGAGCTCGGCGCCGGGAAAGGCGGTGGTATCGGCGGCCATCACCTCCAGCTCGCCTACCACGGCCAGGCGCTCGCGCAGCAGCGCCACGTCGTCGTCGATGTCACCCGGACGCAGGGCGCGCTCGCGCTCCGGCAGCTGTGGCCAGCCTCCCAGCCGTTCGATGTTGCGATAGCGGGCAAGCCCCGAGCGCAGCCGCTCGTAGGGGGCATAAGGTGGGCGGGCCGCGGCCAGCACCTGCTCGAAGCGCTGGGCATCCAGCGCGCGCGCAATCAGCGCCAGATCCAGGTCGGGCGCCTCGACCGGCACCTCCCAGCCCGTGCCGAGCGAATGCGGGTCAACCTTGCCGCGCTGCAGGTGCGTCAGGGCCGTGAGCAGCACCCGGCTGGCATCGAGATCGAACTGGGCCTGGAGCACCTCGCTGCCATGCTCGCCATAGGCGTGGCGATGCCCCGCCTTGAGGGCTTCCGGGCGGTAGTCCTGGGGCGAGAGTCCATCGCTGTCGAGGGTGTGCAGAGCCGAGGTGAAGGCCGCCACCGTCTCGCCATCATGCCAGGCCGGGCGATAGGCACGCTGGGCATACCATGCCTGCATTAAGACGTCTTCCGACGCCACTAGCCGCGCCAGCTCAGCCGCCAGCGGCGCCTCCACGGACGCATCGGGCGTAGCGTTCTCCTCGGCCCAACTTGCACCGACCGAGCCTAGCAGCCACAGCAGCATGCCCATCCAGGCAATTGCACGCATCATTTCCTCCTGCTCCGTTGATTCCGCGCCTGGCGTTCCCGGCCGTCCTCTTCATAATAGTGGCGGTTCCGCGGGGCGCTTGGAAGCGGCCCGGCGGCCTTTTGCCCAAGCCGCCCACGGCTTTCCGCAGCCGGCGGCACGATGACGCTTCAGGTGCCTGACGATGCGAATCCAAACCCGCTCCCGCTTGACCCGCTCTTTCTCGACCCGTGCACGCTTGGCCCGCTCTTTCTTAACCCGCTCGGCCCTGCCCCTGGCCCTGCTGGTCGTGCCGCTTGCCACCCAGGCAGGCACCTTCCTGGCCCAGGCCACGCTGGACGCTACGCCGCAGGCACGGCTAGCCACCAGCCTGGCACAGCTGGCCCCCGGCGCCGACCCGCAGGTGCTCACCCTTGCCGCCAATGCCATGGCCTGCGCCGACCCCCAGGCCGAACGGCTGGCGGTCATCGACTTCTCGCGGCCTTCGGTGGAGCCGCGCCTGTGGGTGTTCGATCTTGCCGAAGAGCGTCTGCTGTTCGAGGAACTGGTCTCCCACGGGCGCGGCTCGGGCGATGCCGAAGCAACGATATTCTCCAACACTCCGGAGAGCTACCAGTCGAGCCTCGGCCTGTTTCGCACGCTGAACAGCTACTACGGGCGCAACGGCTACTCGCTGCGTCTGGAAGGGCTGGAGGCAGGCGTCAACGATCTGGCCTACCAGCGCGCCATCGTGATCCACGGCGCCGACTACGTCAGCGAGGAGTTCATTCGCCAGACCGGGCGGCTCGGGCGCAGCCACGGCTGCCCGGCGGTACGCCAGGAAGTCACCTACCCGCTGATCGACAGCCTCAAGGAGGAGCACTACCTGTTCGCCTATTACCCGGACCAGGCCTGGCTCGAAGGCTCCGCCTTCCTCCGCTGCGACCGCGCCGACCGCCAGCTGGCCATGAACTGACCGGGACCGGCGGCGGCACCAGCGCGGGGCGCCGGCGTGCGGCGCTGCACCATGGCTGTGCTCCTCCGCGGCATGGCCTGGCGCCCGCTTTCGCCACATTCCTTCGCAACTCCTTGTCCCCCTCGCCTATCGCTAAATTGGCAAATGAATTGCCTGATCCAGGTCAACCACTGGTAGACGTGGACCAGGCTCCCCAGGAGTACGAGTGCGTCAGACCTGACCTTCAACGGAGAAGGACAACCCCATTTCTCATCCGTATGAGGTCTGCCCATGGAACTGCGTAACAAGGCCAACAGGATTCGCCTGCTCAGCCTGAGCACGCCGCAGATGCGTGCCTTCCACTTCTCCTGGTTTGCCTTTCATATCTGCTTCTTCGGCTGGTTCGGCATCGCCCCGCTGATGGCGGTGGTGCGCGAGGACCTGGCGCTGACCCAGACCCAGATCGGCAACACCATCATCGCCTCGGTGCTGATCACGGTGGTGGTGCGCATGGCCATCGGCGTGCTGTGCGACCGCATCGGCCCGCGCAAGACCTACACCGGCCTACTGCTGCTCGGCTCCGTGCCGGTGATGAGCATCGGCTTCGCCAACAGCTTCGAGACCTTCCTGCTGGCGCGCCTGGCCATCGGGGCGATCGGCGCCGCCTTCGTCATCACCCAGTACCACACCACCATGATGTTCGCGCCCAACGTGGTCGGCACCGCCAACGCTACCAGCGCCGGCTGGGGCAACCTGGGCGGCGGCACCACCCAGATCGTGATGCCGCTGATCTTCTCCGGGCTGCTGATGCTCGGGGTCAGCGAAACCCTCGGTTGGCGGCTAGCGATGGTGGTACCGGGCGTGGTGATGTTCGTGACCGGCATCGGCTACTGGCTGTTCACCCAGGACGCACCCAACGGGAACTTCGACGAACTGCGTGCGCGCGGCGAGCTGCCGCCGGCCAACGGCGAGCACGGTGCCGGCAAGAGCTTCATGGCCGCCGCCAAGGACATCCGCGTGTGGGCGCTGTTCGTGGTCTATGCCATCTGCTTCGGCGTCGAGCTGACCATCAACAACATCGCCGCCATCTATTTCTTCGACCACTTCGACCTGACGCTGGCCACCGCCGGCATGATCGCCGGCCTGTTCGGCCTGATGAACGTGTTCGCCCGCACCCTGGGCGGCGTCTTCTCCGACCTGTTCGCCCGCAACGGCGGGCTCAAGGGCCGGGTGCGCTGGCTGTTTATCGCCTTGATCTGCGAAGGCATCGCGCTGGTCGCCTTTTCGCAGATGCACGTGCTGTCGTACGCCATCGGCATCATGCTGGTATTCAGCCTGTTCGTTCAGATGGCCGAAGGGCCACCTACGGCGTGGTGCCGTTCATCAACAAGAAGGCCCTGGGCGCAGTGGCCGGCATCGTCGGGGCCGGCGGCAACGCTGGCGCGGTGGCCGCGGCCTTCCTCTTCCGCTCCGAGGCGATCACCTACCAGCAGGGGCTGTTCTACCTCGGCCTGGTGGTGCTGGTACTGGCCTCGTGCGCGCTGCTGGTGCGCTTCAGCGACGAGACAGAGGCCGAGGAGGCCAAGGCCTACCGCGAGGCCATGGGCGAGGACACCGGCGCCGGCGCGCTGTCGCTGCGCTAGCCTCTGGCAGCGCTGCGTTGCCCCTGACAACCGCCGCCTTCGGGCGGCGGCTGGCGTATTGCCCATGTATACCGACAGCCGTACGAAAATTTTCATCTGGCCACTAATACGCGAAGACAAACGGGCCACCGACGGGTGGCTCGTTTGCCAGTACTAACCACGTAGCACCCATCCGCCGACACGCCTAAGGGCAGCCAACCAGGCGGTCCCGCAAGCGTTGGCAAAGAGACTATGCTGAAGGCTACCGAGAGCTGCCCCGCATGGAGCTGTGTGTGGCCGAGCCCAATAGCATCATTGCCTTCTACGACGAACGCGTCCTCTCCCACCAGCCGGATGGCGAAGCCTCCTTCCTGCCCGGCCGCATGGATCGCCGAATACGTCAGCGACTTTCCAGTTTGAACGTTCCGTGGAAATACCCCGAGCATGCCGGCCGACTGACAGCCATTCGCCACCTGCTAGAAATCGAACCGGTAGCCGGCCTCATCTTCGAGGGCGGCAAGGCTGCCACACGGGAGCAGCTGGCGCGCGTCCATACCAGCTCCTATCTCAGTCACATCTTCGAATTGTGCGGCAAGAATGCTTGGCTCGACGTTGATACCACAGCCGTATCGCCCGGCAGCATCGAGGCTGCCGAAGTGGCCGCCGGTACCGCGGTCACAGCAGTCGAGGCCGTGCTGAACAGCCGCTGCGAGAGTGCCTTCGCCCTAGTCCGCCCGCCAGGCCATCATGCCGAGCCGGCCCGGGCCCGAGGCTTCTGTCTACTCAACAACGTCGCGGTGGCCGCAACATATGCACAGGCCGAGTGGGGCTGCCAGCGAGTCATGATCGTAGATTGGGACGCCCACCACGGCAACGGCACTCAGGACATCTTTTATGCTGACCCCAGCGTGCTGTTCTTCGACATACACCGGGCATCGCCCTTCTACCCGGGCACGGGGCGACTGGAAGAAACCGGCGCCGGGTTAGGGGAAGGCACCACGGTCAACGTACCACTGCCCGCCGGCGCTGGCTACCAGGCCTATCTTAAGGCCTTCAACGAGATTCTGGTGCCGGCTGCCGACTGGTTCGAACCGGAGCTGCTGCTGGTCTCGGCAGGCTTCGACCCGCACCCCTTCGACTTGGCCATGAACGTCTCCTTCGAAGGGTTTGCCGCCATGGCCGGCATCCTGCAGCAGGTAGCGCGTCGCCATTGTCTGGGGCGCCTGGTTTTCGTGCTCGAAGGAGGCTATCACCTGCTGTCGCTCTCCCGCGGGGTCAAGACGGTTCTCGACGTACTGGCTGGGGGCAGCGTCTCCCCACCAGGTAGCGCCGGCATGGATGAGGTCAAGGCAGCGGCCGAATTTCACCTTCCGGCCTTTGCCACAGAAGCGCCCTGCCCGACCACACAACACACCCCAAACACGGATGCTCCCGATACTCAATAGTGCGCCCCGGCGATCATGCTCACCCAGCCAGCCAGCCGCTTGTGCCAAGGACGCTCTTCCCAACGCGCCAAGGTGAAGGGGATCGCGTCGTTCAGGTCCTCTTCGACCAGGCCGCGAACGTAGCGGGCGAAGTCCTCGTCGTAGATGTTGACGTTGCCCTCCTTGTTGATGCGAAAGGAACGGTTGTCGATGTTGGTCGAGCCGATACTGGCCCAGCGGTCGTCAATGCTGATCAGCTTGGCGTGATACATCGACGGCTGGTACTCGTAGATCTCCACACCTGCTTCAAGCATGGGTCGCCAGCGGTTGATCGAGGCCTGCCTGACGAAGCCATAGTCGATGCTGTCGCCAGGCAGCAGGATGCGCACCTCGACACCTCGCTCTGCCGCCTCGGTAAGGGCCTCGAGGAAGCTTGGATCGGGGTAGAAATAAGCGGAGGAGATGGTGATGCGCTCCTGGGCAGCGGCGACGGCGTACTTGAACATCATGCGGATGCGATGCATGCCTTCACGGGGCTTGCTGCTGACCATCTGCATGCGCAGCTCGCCCTGGGGTTCAAGCTCGGGAAAATACGCCTCGCCATGCAGTAGCTCGCCGCTTGCCTCGAGCCAGACCTCGGCGAAAGCGCCCTGCATGTTGCCCACCACGGGGCCGGTAATGCGAAAGTGATGATCGCGGTAGCCCGGCTCGTCGTCATCCGGCAGCCAGCTGTCGGTCACGTTGGCGCCCCCGGTAAAGCCGATTTGGCCATCGACGATCAGCAGCTTGCGGTGGGTGCGGTGGTTGAACTGCGGCAGCTGGTACCAGGAGGGCTCGCGCCAGCGAATCACCTCGACGCCGGCCTCTTCCATGCGCTTGAGGTGCTCTTCCTCGGCCGGCATGGAGCCGACGAAATCGAGCAGCGCATGCACGGTCACCCCTCGCTGCGCCGCTTCCGCCAAGGCTTCGGCGAAGGCAGCTGCCGCCTTGTCACCAAAGAACTCAAAAACCTCGAAGGAGATGGTGTGCTCTGCCGCAGCGATGGCGGCAAGCTTTGCCGCGTAGATGGCCTCGCCGCCCTCGATATGTTCGATGTGATTACCGTCGAGAATGGGATGGGGCAGGATGTGCTGCAGCGACCTGACGAAGCGGGCGTCTTCGACCCCATAGTCGACTACCACGGGCTCAACCAGCCGCTTGGGCTTGGGGGTCGCGTTGGAAAGAATGACGCCGCCGATCACCAGCAGAATGGCCACCGCCAGCGCAGTCCCGCCAATCAAGCGGCATTTGGTTCGTCGCTTCAAAGTGGCTCCCCTTTTCAACGTCTCTACACACCCTAGCAAACTTGGCCGCCTCTCGACGTTCCTGCCCAGCCGCACCGCGTGGGGCCTGCGTGAAAAGTGGGCGAGTAGCATGGCGCTGATGTGTCTAAACTGCGGAAGTCGATGGAGGCTTTGCCTTGGCACAGCAGGAGACAATCATGAAGGACGGAATGAGTGCGCGTGGTAGCTGCCTGTGCGGCGCCGTGAACGTGGCAGTCGCCACACGCAAGCAGAATGTCGGCGCCTGCCACTGCAGCATGTGCCGCACCTGGGGCGGCGGTCCGCTGCTGGCGCTAGAGTCGGTCAGCGAGGTCCGCATAGAGGGCGAGGAGAACGTGGCGGTCTACGCCTCGTCGGACTGGGCGGAGCGCGGTTTCTGCCAGCGCTGCGGCACGCACCTGTTCTACCGCCTCAAGACCGGCGACCACTACGCCATTCCGGTCGGGCTGGTCGACGGCGGCGAGGCCTGGACCTTCGACACCCAGATCTTCATCGATCAGAAGCCGCCCTATTACCACTTCGCCAACGAGACTCACAACATGACCGGCCAGGAGGTCTTCGACGCTTATCCGGGGACGTGACCGTTGGCAAGCCGCAGACCACCATGTACGGACGGCTTGCGCTACAGTGAGTGACACTCATCAAACCGCAGGAAGGAGCGCTCCATGCCCATCTCCGTAGGCGACAAGATCCCCGATGTCCGGATCAAGACCTGTGGCCCCGAAGGGCCCGCGGATATCGCCACCGGCGAGCTGTTCGCCGGCAAGCGCGTGGTGCTGTTCGGCGTGCCCGGCGCCTTCACCCCTGGCTGTTCGAACACCCATATGCCCGGCTTCGTCGTTCAGGCCGACAAGGTATTGGAGAAGGCCGATATCCTGGCCTGCGTGTCGGTCAACGATGGCTTCGTGATGCGCGCCTGGCAGCAAAGCCAGAATGCCCAGGAAATTCTGATGCTGGCCGACGGCAATGCCGAGTTCACCCGGGCAATCGGCATGGAGAAAGACGCCAGCGAGGCCGGCATGGGGATTCGCAGCGTGCGCTTCGCGCTGATCGCCGATGACGGCGTGGTCAGCTACGTTGGCATCGACACCGAGCGCGGCGTGGTCGACAAGAGCAGCGTCGACACCGTGCTGGCCCAGCTCTAGGCTGCCGCTACCTTATCACCACGCCGGGCTCGCCACGGCCCGGCGCTTCCCCGCCGAACCGCTACTCCTCGTTCTTCTCGCCCAGCACCTCGATGTCGTCACCCAGTACATCGTTGATGTAAAGCGCCTGCAGCGTGACCACCGCCACCACCGCCAGCGGGGTCGACAGAATCACGCCGCCCACCCCGGCCACCGCCGCCCCGGCCAGCTGCACCACCACGGTATAGGCCGGCGGCAGGCGCACCATGCCCTTGGCCGCCAGCGGCATCACCAGGTTGGACTCCAGCGTCTCGACTACGAAGTAGAGCACGATGGCGTAGACCGCCAGCTGAGGCGACTCCAGGAAGGCGATCAGCACGGTCGGGATCGCCCCGATGATCGGCCCCAGGTAGGGAATGAAGGTGAACAGCCCGGCGATTAGCCCCAGGGCACCGGCCATGGGAATGCCAAGAAAGACCAGCCCCAGGGCCACCGAGACCCCCACGAACACCATCGAGACCAGCCGGCTCAGCAGCCACAGGCGCAGCGCGCGCCCCTGCATGCACATCACCTGCTCCAGCCGCGGGCGGTAGGCGGGTGGGCACAGCTGCACCACGTTGCCGATGTACTTCGATGGGCTGAGCACCAGGTAGAAGCCGATCAGCACGATCAGCAGGAAGCTGGCGATGGCGCCGAAGGTGGTGGAGAAGAACCCGGTGAAGCGGTCGATGACGGGCTGGCCGATCAGTTGGGCCGGCTCGTCGACCTCGCGCATCAGCGCATCGAAGCCGGGCAGCTCGCGGACCAGCTCGAGCAGGCGGCTAAACGCCTGAGGCAGCTGTTCGACCAGCTGCGGCAACTGCGACGAAATGCGCGGCCCGATCAGCGCGCCTATGCCAGTCAGCATCAGCACGATCAGCGCCAGCGCCAGCACCAGCGCCCATTGCCGGCCAAGCGGCAGATAGCGCTGACACAACCGCACCGCACCGTCGATGGCCACCGCCACTAGCACCCCGGCGAAGACCAGCAGCATCACGTCGATGAGCTGGCCGGCGAAGTAGATCAGCACCGCCACCAGGCTGGCCAGCCCGATAACGATCAGTACCCGCCGCGTGAACCCCGTAATGGATTGAACGCCATCCTCCATGTCAGCTCCTTGCCGTACCTGCCGATGGGCTTCCTGCCCGCTGTCGAGCGATGTGCTGCCCGCGTGACGGTTGTCATCAGCCTAGACGCTGCGTGCCGTCAGCGTCCAAGTTACGGCAAGGCGCGCCTCAATGGGCGGTGCGACCCGCGTGGCCGGCAGGCGTGGCCATGTGACGCGCCGCGGGGCTGTCGGCCACCATGCGCACCACGCTGCCCACCACGATCAGGCAGGGTGAAGGCAGCGGCGAGGCGGCAAGGCTGGCCGGCATGTCGGCCAGGGTGCCCACCAGCGAGGCCTGCTCGGGCAGGCTGGCGTTGGCCACCAGCATGATCGGCCAGTCGTCGGGCAGCCCGGCATGGCGCAGCCCATTGCAGATGGCATCGACCTTGGTCAGGCCCATGTAGAAGATCAGCGTCTCATCCTGGCGCGCCAGGGTGGCCCAATCGGGCTCGCCATCCTTGCGGCACAGTTGCGCGGTGATGAAGCGCAGCTGCTGGGCGTGGGCGCGGTCGGTGAGCGGAATGCCCATGCCGGCTGCCGCCGCCGAGGCGGCGGTGATGCCCGGCACGATCTCGGCCTGGATGCCGGCCTCGACCAGTGCGGCGAGCTCCTCCCCCATGCGCCCGAAGATACCGGGGTCGCCGCCCTTGAGCCGCACCACCGACTTGCCCTGCCCCGCCAGCTTCACCAGCAGCGCGCCGATCTCCTCCTGGGGCACGCTGTGGTGGCCACGCTCCTTGCCCACGTAGTAGCGCTCGCGGCCGGTGGGAATCAACGCCAGCACGTCGCCACCCACCAGGCGGTCATACACCACCGCATCGGCCTGCTGCAGCAGCCGCGCAGCCTTGAGTGTGAGCAGCTCGACGTCGCCGCTGCCCGCGCCCACCAGGTAGACACGCCCGGCGCGGCAGTCGCCGTCCAGGGTCAGGGTGGGCGCCGGGGTGCCGCGCGTGCCGCCGAACGGCGAGCGTACGAGATGGCCTAGGCTGTGCAGCCGCGACAGGGCCGCATGGCCCAGCGTTCCGGGCAGCTGTGCCTTGAGCCAGGCCTCAGGCGACAGCAGGGTCTTCAGTTGGCTCAGTGCGCGCATGGGCCTTCTCCTCCTCGATAAGCGATTTCAGCTCGGGAATACAGCTACCGCACTGGGTGCCACAGGCCAGCCGGGCGCCCAGCGCCTCGACGCTGTCGTCGCCGTCACGGATGGCTCCCAGAATAGCGCGTTGGCCCACCTGGTGGCAGCTGCATACCACCGGGCCCTGATTGGCGGCGCCGTCGTCGCAGCCGGCCAGCAGGCGACGGCGCTGCGTCGACGCCAGGGCCTGCCCCGCTGCCGCCTCGGCGAAGCGGGCCACCAGCCAGGCCAGGTTGGGCAGCTCCACCGGCGCCCCCGACATGAACCACCAGCGCAGGCGCCCGTGCTCATCGACCCCCGCCGCGCGCAGTCGCCCACTGGCGGGGTCGGTGCACCACAGGGTGGGCGCCACCGGCAGGGTCGCCTCGAGCCAGGCAAGCCAGTCACGCTGGGGCAGGTCCTTATCCTCACTGCTGACGCTACCAACCGCGCCGCGGGCGCTCTGGCCATCACCGGCAAGCTGCCAGCGCTGGGCGGCGCCCAGCGGTATGCGTGCCCAGTAGCGGCTGGCATCGCACCAGTTCGATTCCGCCACGCCCAGGTCGTCGGCCACCAGCAGGGTGGCCTCCCACGCCACCGCCAGCGGCGCCAGCGCCACCGCCCCGTGCTTGGATTCCGGCTGGCCGGAAACGGGATCGACATGCGCCTCGATCAGCGCCCCGGAGAGGGCCGAGCCGCTGAAGTGGCCGCTCCAGTGCATCGGCACGAACACTTCCCCGCGGCGCTGCCCCCGCGACAGCCGCACCCGGCCAACATAGGTGCCACCCACCCCTTCCAGGCGCGCCAGGCCCTGTTCCTCCACCCCCAGCGCGGCGGCATCCTCCGGGGCGATCTCGATGAACGGCTCGGCGCGGTGGTTCATCAGCCGCGGCGCTCGGGCGGTACGGGTCATGGTGTGCCACTGGTCGCGCACGCGCCCGGTGTTGAGCCGCAGCGGGCGCGCCGCGTCCAGCGCCTGGGCCGGCGGGCGCGGGCGCACCGGCACCATCCGCGCCAGGCCGTCGGGCGTGGCGAAGCGGCCGTCGGTGAACAGCCGCGCGGTGCCGTGGGGGGCGTCGGCGTTGACCGGCCACTGGATCGGCGCCAGCGCATCGTAGGCGGCGCGGTCGAGCCCGGCCAGGCCCGAAATGTCGAACAGCCGGCGGCTATCGCCCGGGCCCTTGCCATTCTCGAAGCCCGAGAGCCGGGCATGCTCGTCGAAGATCTCGCACGGATGGGTGTAGGCGAAGGCCTCGCCGAAGCCCAGCCGCCTGGCCACCTCGCACAGCGCCCACCAGTCGTGCCGGGCCTCGCCAGGTGGCGACAGGATGCCGCGCTGGCGTGAGATGCGTCGCTCGGAGTTGGTCACGGTGCCGTCCTTCTCCGACCAGCTCGAAGCCGGCAGCACGATGTCGGCATAGGCCAGCAGATCGGCATTGGCCATGCACTCGGAGACGATCACCAGCGGGCATTTCGCCAGCGCCGCACGCACGCGGTCGGTGCGCGGCAGGCTCACTGCCGGGTTGGTGGCCATGATCCACAGCGCCTGCACCTCACCGCGCTCGATCGCCTCGAACAGTGCCACCGCCTTGTGGCCGGGCCCTTCCGGCAGGCACGGCACCAGCCGCTCGGTGGCCCAGAAGCGTGTGACGCGATCCCGTGCGCCGGGGATGTCATAGTCCATGTGGGCGGCCAGCTGGTTGGCCAGCCCGCCCACCTCGCGCCCGCCCATGGCGTTGGGCTGGCCGGTGATCGAGAACGGTCCCGCCCCCGGCAGGCCGATCTTGCCGCCGGCCAGGTGGCAGTTGATGATGGCGTTGCCCTTGTCAGTGCCGCTGCTCGACTGATTCACCCCTGGGAAAACAGCGTGACCACATGCAGGTGGCTGGCGAACCAGTAGAAGAAGGTTTCCAGACGCTCGGGGTCGAGATCGCAGTCGGCGGCGATGGCCTCCACGTCGGCATCCTGCTCCCGCGCCGCGGCCAGCGCCTCGTCGAAGCCCTGGGTATGCGCCTCCAGATAGATGCGGTCGAGCTTGTTGCGCGCAGCCATCCATGCCAGCAGCCCGGTGAACAGACGGGCGTCGCTGCCCGGCTTGAGCCCCAGGTAGAGGTCGGCGAGCTCGCAGGTATCGGTCACCCGCGGGTCGATCACCACCACCCGCAGCAGCGGGTTGCGCTGCTTGGCCACCTTGAGACGCTGATAGAGCACCGGATGGTTCCAGGCCAGGTTGGAGCCTACCAGCACCACCAGCTCGGCCTCCTCGAGGTCCTCGTAGCTGCACGGCACGGCGTCGGCGCCGAAGGCACGCTTGTGGGCCGCCACCGCCGAGGCCATGCACAGGCGCGAATTGGTATCCAGGTGCGGCGTGCCGAGAAAGCCCTTGAACAGCTTGTTGGCGACGTAATAGTCCTCGGTGAGCAGCTGCCCGGAGAGGTAGGCGGCAATGGCATTGGGGCCGTGGGCGGCACGCGCCTCTTTCAAGCGGCCGGCCACCGCATCCAGCGCGGTGTCCCAATCGCTCTCCACGCCGTCGACGATGGGCCGGGTCAGACGACCGCCATGACCCAGCGTCTCGTGCAGGGCCGAGCCTTTCACGCACAGGCGGCCGAAGTTGGCCGGATGCTGCGGATCGCCCTGCACGTCGACGATTTCGCCGTTCTCGACGCTGGCCACCACGCCACAGCCAACGCCGCAGTAGGGGCAAGTGGTTCGGGCCTCGCGCATGTCGCTCTCCTGTCATTGCTGTCGAAACGACGACGCCCGCCACTGCCGCCCCCAAAGGGCGGCGGTGGCGGGCGTCGTTGCCATGGGAAGCGCGGCTCTGCGCTCACCTGTGTCAGGATTAAACCTGACGTATGCCATGCTTTAAGCAGAAAACGTGCCATCGAGCGGCTTCAACCGAGTGTTTCAGTCAGATATGGCCCCTCGCCCGGCGGCACACCGCAGCCCGCGGCGTGATGCGAGGGGGTCATGGCGCACCATCGGTCGGCAGCGGCGGCCGCCGATGCACCCGCATGGTGCATCCGTGTCGGGGATTCCACCGTGCTGCCTTCACCCGGCGCTCTACCGTCCTCATCGAGTCCTCACCCTCACCTATCCCCTTACATCCTCAAGATCCCGGCCAGTTTCCTGACCATCGGCAGCTCCTGTCGCGACTTCTGGTCATACGTCGGCCAGCAGCGCGCAGGCAAACACCTGTCGTATGCCATGCCAGGCCGAAAAGGTCGCAGCTGGAATATTTCTTGCTAGGGTTGGGCTATGCAGCGCCTAGCCCCTCAGCCCGACACGAGCGACTCTCTATGCCTTCTCCCTTGAACATTCTGCTGGTCGACGACGAGATGGTGCGGGCCGCCATGGTCGAGGAGGCGTTGATGGCCGAAGGACACCAGGTCATCTGCCGGCTCGCCAGCCCCGCCAACCTCAACGAGATGGTCGAGCGATACCAGCCCGACGTGGTGATCATCGACATGGAGAGCCCCGACCGCGACACCCTGGAGAGCATGGCCCTGCTCAACCGCGAGAACCCGCGGCCGGTGGTGTTCTTCGCCGACCAGCACGACTCCGACATGCTCAAGGCCGCGCTCAAGGCCGGGGTCAGCGCCTACGTGGTCGACGGCCTGGTGCCGGAACGCGTGGAAGCCATCGTCGAGGTGGCCATTGCCCGCTTCGACGCCTTCCACAGCATGCGCCAGGAACTCGACAAGGCGCGCAGCCAGCTGGCCGAGCGCAAGCGCATCGAGCGCGCCAAGGGCCTGTTGATGAAGCACCAAGACTGCGACGAAGAGCAGGCCTACCGCATGCTGCGCAAGCTGGCCATGGACCGCGGCCAGCGCATCGCCGACGTTGCCGACAGCGTCGTCGACGTGCTTGGCCGCCTGAATACGTCATCGCCCCAGGGGCGATCCGCCGACAAACGGGAACCCCGCTCATGAGCCCGACGCACCCTTACGCCGCCACCCCGGAACGCACCTGCCTCAACGCTTGGCTTCGTGCCCTGCTCGATGCCGCCCTGCTGGTGGTGGCCCGCGAACGCGGCTGCTTCGCCGACCAGGGGCTGGAGGTAAACCTCTCGCGCGAGAACGCCTGGAGCACCCTGCGCGACAAGGTCGCCGCCGGCCTGCTCGACGGCGCCCAGATGCTTGCCCCCATGCCGCTGGCCATGAGCCTGGGGCTTGGCCGAGCGCCCTGTGACACCCTGGCCCCGTTGCTGCTCAGCCGCAACGGCAACACACTGACGCTCTCCACCCGGCTGAGCGAGGCGTGCGGCGCCGAGCTGGCCGACGACCCCGCCACCAGCGCCATGGCGCTGGGCGACTGGCTGCGCCGCCAAGGCAGCGCCCCCGCCCGCGCCTGGCCATGGTCTACCCCTACGCCTGCCAGCACTATCAGCTGCGCGACTGGCTCGACCTGGGCGACATCACCCCCGAACGCGACGTGGAACTGGTGGCCATGCCGCCGCCACGCATGGTGGAAGCGCTGCGCATCGGCCAGATTGACGGCTTCTGCGCCGGGGAACCCTGGGGCACCCTGGCGCGCCACTGCGGCGTGGGCCGGCTGGCGGCCACCGGCGCCCAGCTGTGGCCCGACCACCCCGAGAAGGTGCTCGGCGTGACGCGCTCGTGGGCCGAACGCTACCCGGCCACCCTGGCCGCCCTGCTGCGCGCCCTGGCGGCGGCCAGTGTGTGGCTGGCCGACTCACCGGAGCATCGCCGCCAGGCCCTGGCCTGGCTGGCGCTGCCGCCCTACCTCGACCGCTCGGTGCGCCACCTGGAAACGCTCGACCTCGATACCGCACCGATTCACCAACGCTTCTACGGTGCCGGCATGCTGCGCCCCACGCCGCAGGATGCCCAGCACTTCGCCAGTCCCATGGCGCGCCAGCTGGAAGCTGCCGGTGACACCTTCGATCCCGCCAGCGTCGCGGCATGCTACAGCCCTGTGCATTTCGATGCTGCCATGCACCACTGATGTGCAGCCCCGGCCGGAGGCGGCACTCCGGCCCACCCCAACCATACTAGTAAACCAATGAAAAAAGAATTAACCTTCTTTTTAAGGCACCCTGGCCAGGTTCTTGAAACCATCTGGGCATAACGCGATCAACGGCGATCGCTCGCATGACTGGACAACGACGTCTCTGCGCCCCCGGCTCGATCCTCGCATCGACAGGGCAAGCGCCGAGGCGTCGTTGCGTTTTGTCTCCGTCATCACGACGCGCAGCGAAAGGAGGTGTTCGCATGCCCCAGCGACATCCCGAGAGTTCCGCCATTGAGCACCTGGTCATCGTCGGCAACGGCATGGCCGGCCACCGCCTGGTGGAAGCGCTCCTGGCCCGGCCCGAGCGGCCCGCCACGATCACCGTGATCGGTGCCGAATCCGCGCCGGCCTACAACCGCATCCTGCTCTCGCCGCTGCTGGCCGGCGAAATGGACAAGCGCGACCTTACCCTGCGCGGCGCCGAGTGGTACGCCGAACACGGCATCGAGCTGATCCTCGGCGAACGGGTGGAGCAGATCGACCGCTGCGCCCAACGGCTGACCACCGGCGCCGGACGCGAGCTCGCCTATGACCGCCTGGTGCTGGCCACCGGCTCAAACCCGGCCCGCCCGCCGGTGCCGGGGCTGGAGCTACCCGGTGTGCACGTGTTCCGCGACCTGCACGACGCCGACGCCCTGGCGCGCGCCGCCCAGCGTGGCGGAAGCGCCGTAGTGATAGGCGGCGGTCTGCTTGGCCTGGAGGCGGCGGAAGGGCTGCGCAAGCGCGGCATGCAGGTGAGCCTGCTGCAGCGCGACGACCGCCTGATGAACCGCCAGCTCGACCTCACCGCCGCCCGGCTGCTGGAAAGCGAGCTGCGCGGGCGCGGGCTCGACATTCACACCGACGCCCAGCTCGAGCGCCTGGAAGCCAATGCCGAAGGCCAGGTATGCGCTGCCCTGCTCGCCGACGGCACCCGTCTGGCCGCGGACTGCGTGGTGGTGGCCATCGGCATCGTGCCCAACGCCACGCTGGGGCGCGACGCCGGCCTCGACACCCAACGCGGGGTGATCGTCGACGAGTGGCTCACCACCAGCGACCCGGCCATTCACGCCCTGGGCGAATGCTGCGAGCACCGCGGCAACCTCTACGGCCTGGTCGAGCCGATCTGGCGCCAGGTCGAGGTGCTAGCCGACAAGCTGTGCCGCTCTGACGCCGAGCGCTCTGATGCCAACAGTGCCCAGGGCTACGTCGAGAAACCGACCGCCACCAAGCTCAAGGTAAGCGGCATCTCGCTCTACGCCTTCGGCCCCACCGAGGCCGAGCCCGACCACGACGTGCTGAGCTACCGCGACCCCCAGCAGGGCGACTACCGCCGCCTGCTGCTGCGTAACGGCCGCCTGGAAGGCGCCGTGCTCTACGGCGACACCGCCGCCGGCCCCTGGTACTTCGAACAGGCCCTGGCCGGGCGCGACCTCACCGCCTGCCGCGCCGCGCTGCTGCTTGGTGCCGCCGACGCCCAGGCCCTGCTCGACGACGCCGCCGAACACGCCCACGAATCACCGCACAGCCCCGCGAAGGAGGCCGCATGAACACGCCCAAGCAGAACCTGATCATCATCGGCAACGGCATGGTCGGCCACCACCTGGTCGAGCAGTTGGTCGAACAGGGCGCCACCGCGCGCTACGCCATCACCGTGTTCGGCGAAGAGCGCCACCTGGCTTACGACCGCGTGCACCTCTCGGAGTACTTCAGCGGCCGCGACGCTGCCTCACTCGCGCTTTCCACCGCCGACTACTACGCCGAGCACGGCATCGCGCTGCGCCTTGGCGAAGCGGTGAGCGCGATCGACCGCGACGCCGGCGAAGTGGTGACCGACCAGGGCCGCCACCGCTACGACCGCCTGGTGCTGGCCACCGGCTCCTACCCCTTCGTGCCGCCGATTCCCGGCAACGAGCGCGAGGGCTGCCTGGTCTACCGCACCCTGGAAGACCTCGACGCCATCCGCGACGCCGCTGCAAGCGCCTCTACCGGCGTGGTGGTGGGCGGCGGCCTGCTCGGCCTGGAAGCGGCCAACGCCCTGCGCGGGCTGAACCTCGATACCGCCGTGGTGGAGTTCGCCCCGCGCCTGATGCCGATGCAGGTGGACAGCGAAGGTGGCGAACTGCTGCGCGAGAAGATCGAGTCGCTCGGCGTGCAGGTGCTCACCGGCCGCGCCACCCAGGAGATCGTCGACGGCGAGGCCAGCCGCCACCGCATGGTGTTCCAGGACGGCAAGGTGCTGGAAACCGACCTGATCGTCTTCTCCGCCGGCATTCGCCCGCGCGACGAGCTGGCCCGCGACTGCCGCCTGGAGCTTGGCGAACGCGGCGGCGTGGTGATCGACGACCGCTGCCTCACCAGCGACCCGGCGATCCTCGCCGTCGGCGAAGTGGCGCTGTGGAACAACAGCATCTTCGGCCTGGTCGCCCCCGGCTACCAGATGGCCAAGGTGGCCTGCGCCACCCTGCTGGCCGGCGAGGGCAAGGCCAGCGAAACCTTCAAGGGCGCCGACATGAGCACCAAGCTCAAGCTAATGGGGGTCGACGTGGGCTCCATCGGCGACGCCCACGGCGACCGCACCCCAGGCGCGCGCATGTTCCGCTTCCTCGACCCGCTCAAGCAGCAGTACCGCAAGCTGGTGGTCTCCAGCGACGGCAAGCGCCTGGTCGGCGCCATGCTGGTGGGCGACAACAGCGTCTACGACACCCTGCTGCAGTACTACGCCAACCGCATCGAACTGCCCGCCGACCCGGCCTCGCTGATCCTGCCCGCCGGCAGCGGCGCCGCCCCGCGCTGGGGCCCGACGCCTTACCCGATACGGCCATGATCTGCTCGTGCCACAACGTCACCAAGGCGGACGTGTGCGCCTCCATCGACGGCGGCGCGGTGGATCTCGGCGCAGTGAAAGGCGAGACCCGCGCCAGCACCGGCTGCGGCGGCTGTGCCGCCCTGCTCAAGACCCTGGTGGATCACGAACTCGAAAGCCGCGGCGTGGAGGTCGACAAGTCGATCTGCGAACACTTCGCCCATACCCGCCAGGAGCTCTACGACATCGTCCGGGTGGAGGGCATCAAGACCTTCAGCGAGCTGATGGAGAAGCACGGCAACGCCGAGACCCACGGCCTGGGCTGCGATATCTGCAAGCCGGCCGCGGCCTCGATCCTGGCCTCCTGCTTCAACGAGCCGATCACCGACGCGGCCCACATTCCGCTGCAGGACACCAATGACACCTTCATGGCCAACA
Organism: Halomonas sp. E19; assembly: GCF_052439355.1. NCBI lineage: Bacteria > Pseudomonadati > Pseudomonadota > Gammaproteobacteria > Oceanospirillales > Halomonadaceae > Halomonas > Halomonas sp. E19. The sequence continues at coordinate 2,241,577 of NZ_JBNFWU010000001.1, forward strand.
TGCAGAAGAACGGCACCTACTCGGTGGTGCCGCGCATCGCCGGCGGGGAGATCACCCCCGACAAGCTGGTGGTGCTGGGCCAGGTGGCGCAGAAGTATTCGCTCTACACCAAGATCACCGGCGGCCAGCGCATCGACCTGTTCGGCGCCCGCCTAGAGGACCTGCCGGCGATCTGGGGCGAGCTGATCGAGGCCGGCTTCGAGACCGGCCACGCCTACGGCAAGTCGACCCGTACCGTGAAGTCCTGCGTGGGCAGCACCTGGTGCCGCTACGGCGTGCAGGACAGCGTCGGCATGGCGATCGAAATCGAGAACCGCTACAAGGGCCTGCGCGCCCTGCACAAGCTCAAGTTCGCCGTGTCCGGCTGCACCCGCGAGTGCGCCGAGGCCCAGAGCAAGGACGTCGGCGTGATCGCCACCGAGAACGGCTGGAACCTGTACGTGTGCGGCAACGGCGGCATGCGCCCCCGCCACGCCGAGCTGTTCGCCACCGACCTCAGCGACGAGGCGCTGTTCCGCACCATCGACCGCTTCCTGATGTTCTACATCCGCACCGCCGATCGCCTGCAGCGCACCTCGGTGTGGCGCGAGAACCTGGAAGGCGGCCTGGACTACCTCAAGCAGGTGATCCTCGAGGACAGCCTCGGCATCGGCGAGGAGCTGGAGCGGCAGATGCAGGCCGTGGTCGACACCTACGAGTGCGAATGGGCCAACGCCATCAGCGACCCGGAGAAGCTCAAGCGCTTCCGCAGCTTCGTCAACGACGCCCGCCCGGACCCGGACATCATCACCACCAGCGAGCGCGGCCAGCTTAGGCCAGCCTAAGGAGAGTGGCGGCGCCCAGCGCGCCGCCCTTCCCTGACCGCTACTGGCATAAAAGATCAAAAGGATTCGAAATGAGCACAGCAACTGCGGCCAAGACCATGACCCAGACCTGGCAAACCCTCTGCACCCACGCCGACCTGGTGCCCTACTCCGGCATTGCCGCCTGGGTGGAAACCGCCGAAGGCCCGGCCCAGGTAGCCATTTTCTACCTGCCAGGTCACGACCAGGAACTCTACGCCATCGACCACCACGACCCCTTCTCCGGCGCTAACGTCATCGCTCGCGGCATCGTCGGCGACCTCAAGGGCCAGCCCGTCGTCGCCTCGCCGATCTACAAGCAGCACTTCCGCCTGGAAGACGGCCAGTGCCTGGAAGACGAAAGCGTCCGGCTTCGCACCTGGAAGGTGAGCTTCAAGGGCGATGAGGTGTGGATCGAGGCGTGAGGTTGCAGCCCTTAGAAACGAAAAAGCCGCCGACGCTGGGGAAGCGTCGGCGGCTTTAGGTAAGCCCGTTCTCATCTCAACCGCGTCAACCGCGAAACGCAGCCTCGATCTGTGCGATGTCGATTTTCCGCATCGTCATCATGGCGTCGAACGCCCGCTTGGCAGCAGCACGGTCCGGGCTGGTGAAGGCTTTCGTCAGCGCAACCGGAGTAATCTGCCAGGAGATGCCCCACCTGTCCTTGCACCAGCCGCATTGGCTCTCCTCGCCGCCATTACCGACGATGGCGTTCCAGTAGCGATCCGTCTCCTCCTGGTCTTCGGTCGCCACCTGAAACGAGAACGCCTCGCTATGCTTGAACATAGGGCCACCGTTCAGCCCCAGGCACGCCACGCCCAGTACGGTGAACTCGACCGTCAACACGCTGCCTTCCTTGCCCGAGGGAAAATCCCCAGGGCCCGATGCACCGCGTCGAGCGATGAGTCGGGGAAGGTCGCGGCATAGAAACGTGCGGCTTCCTCAGCGCCGCCGTCGTACCAAAGGCAGATCGTGTTCTTCGCTATGGGCTTCATGGTCGGCTCCCTTCTGTGGGTGAATGCTGTGGTGGCAATCGAATGTCGAACGGAGCTGGTCGGAATCGACAGGGGGTAACGTTGTATGTGAGTTGCCACGCTCTTAGCGCCGTCAACTCGACGCACTTGCTGGGCCCGGCTTGCACAGTCGGCTGGCGTACACTTCACACCGCCGACGTGAGCTGCATTCAGTCACGAATCAACGGCTTCGGGAGAGGATCGCGTCGGCGGCACGCTTGCCGGAGCGGAGGGCCCCTCCATGAAGGAACGCCATTCCTGGGCGGACTCTGTGCCGGCCCAGAACACACGTCCGTGTGCTTCGGGAGGTCGGTCGTCGTCGTTCTGTGCGAGGGCGCTTACCGCGGGATAGGCGATCGCCCCCCTCGCGTCCACGGATCGACCGTCCAGTCGTACTCGTCGAACGCGGTGGGCGCAGCGGCTCCTGGCCCGAACAGTCGCGAGAGCGCGGCGAGCACGGTGTCGCGTCGTGCGTCAGGAGGCATGGCGGCGAGCCGACGGTTGGCATCACCGGTGCTGAACCCGATCAGCACGCCTCCCCGATCCGCGCTTCCATCGATCACGAGCTGCAGCGGACCGCGCAGGTCGAACGCGTTGCCGGATGCACCTTCTTCGCGCCAAAAGGCACGATCGTAAGCCGCCACGTACTTTGCGTAGGAACCCATTCGGCTGGCGGTGAGCCGGGCGGCTCGTTCGGCCGGGAGAGGCGGGTCAAAGTTGATCTCCGCTGACCGTGGTGGTGGGCAGGCGACGATGACCCAGGAGCTGCGAATCGTCCCGCCCGTGTGGGTGACGGTCACGGCCCGTGCGGCCTGCTCGATCGCGAGCACGGCGGCGTCGAGCGCCACCGGCTCATGAAGCTCCGCTACAAGACCTGCCGCGAGTTGCTGTGCGCCGCCTTCGATGGTGTCGCGCACGGAGGACAGCGCGGTGAACAGTCCCCGGCGGATTGGAGGTTCTTGATCAGCCAACGTGCTGGAAGGCGTTCGGGATCCTCGCCGATGAGAAGGCTGACCAACAGACTGAAGATATCCCGCGCCATGGGGGTGCGAAACAGTGTATCGCGAAGGGCGGCCGTGGAGACGGCCTCGCCTCGGACGTCGGCTTCGATGGATCGAATCCGCGAGCGAGTCGCGCGGACTCGCCGGTGCAGCCGCAGCATCCCCTGAGTTAGGTCGATGACGACGAGCGGGGGCAGCACGGGCAGTAGCTTGAAAATGCGGTGCCGTCTGTCGTCGAGGACCAGGATGTGGCGTCCGCGGAAGGGGTGGGGACGCGTGCGCAGTCCCAGCTCCCTTACCAACGAGAGAACCTCGTGGTGGGCAGGCGCCACCCACAGCCCCCGAAATCGACCGGAGAGCCACCCACCCGGCCTGTGAACGTCCGACCACCGATGCGATCGGCTGCCTCCAGGACGCGCACCGAGCGGCCGGCTCGTTGCAACGTTCGCGCGGCCATCAGCCCACTCAAACCTGCACCGACTACCACGACGTCGACTGCGACATCCGAATCATCTTCGTAGGCCACGTGCTCTCCTCCTCTCAGGTGGGCTCATAGGTCCCGAGCGCTGTCCTGGCGAGGTTGGCAACAGTCCAGAATTGGGGCCAGAGGTGCCGAGTCCAGCATTGCAGAATTGGGGTTTAACGCCAAACGCTTCCTCCGCCTGCTCAACTACCACCTGCACCTTCACGCGGTGCAACGCGTTCGACATGAACCAGTTCGCCCAGACATGGTGTTCGTGCGCCACGAACGCAGAGATGCCTTCCGCCTCAAGCCGCCCGGCGAGGATATGCGCCTCGATCGGACTGATACACCGCTCAGTGGTGATTAGACCGGGCAAAATGCGGGACACCTTTTTCTTATGAGCTCCAACGCCAGCGTGAGCCGCAAACCCCGGAAAGGCGAAGCCTTGGAGGGGTTTGTCGGATCCACGCCCTCGTTAGAGAAAAAGAACCCAAACCCTGCCGCAACCACCAATTCCACTGCCACTGACGACAACCACTGGCCTTGGACCAGACTGCCGCTGCTAAACGAAGCGTGCCATTCTCTTGCTGCCTTTGGCCAAGAAGGACACCGCTGCCGAAGCAACCGCCCGTGCGGAACGGTCTACCTGCTGCAGAATACCGCGATCTTTGAGCGACTTCTGGTCCAGCCGACTACCACCGCTACCGTGCAAACCACCCGCCCAAGAAGAACCACCTGCAGTTGACTTGGGAAGCTGCCGCGCGGCTCGCGCGGAATCTGGCACCAAGTTCTGGCCGAAGTGGCGACCGTTGGATCACTGAGCCAGGCGCGCGGTTAGCAGACGGTGGCACGGACCAATACGGCTCCGTTCTTGGGCTTTCCCTCCAACTCTAACGCCCGGCTCACGCGCCGGTTTGTAGCTGCGAAGCAGCGGAAAACCGGTCGCCGTGCAGCCGATTGTTAGAACGTAGTAACTTGGCACTCATATGTGGCTGTTTATTTTTCAGCCAACGCAAAACCGGCATTGGCCGGCGCAACCACTGAGACAAATATAAAAGGTTCTGGGCCAGAGTTCATTGCACCATGTACTTGCCCAGGTTTTGCGATGGCAATATCTCCAGCTTTAATATGAGTGGCTACGCCGTCACCTTGATAGTACTCGGCTTCTCCTGAGATAACCGTCCAAGTATCTTGGCCGTGAGGATGGACATGGGCAGCTATTTCCTGCCCAGGGTGGGCGTGCCAAACAACAATGACGGAGTCGTTGGTTTCCAGAACAACCGAACGAATCGGTTCGCCGTTAGACGGACGGACATATTCATCCACCGAAAAAATCCGCGATTCCGTTTCTGCTTTCATGTTCACACCTCATTTAAAACTGATTGGACACGTACTAAAAACGCAACTGCGCCTGGACGTTCTAACGCCCGGCTCACGCGCCGGTTTGTAGCTGCGAAGCAGCGGAAAACCGGTCGCCGTGCAGCCGATTGTTAGAACGTAGTAACTTGGCACTCATATGTGGCTGTTTATTTTTCAGCCAACGCAAAACCGGCATTGGCCGGCGCAACCACTGAGACAAATATAAAAGGTTCTGGGCCAGAGTTCATTGCACCATGTACTTGCCCAGGTTTTGCGATGGCAATATCTCCAGCTTTAATATGAGTGGCTACGCCGTCACCTTGATAGTACTCGGCTTCTCCTGAGATAACCGTCCAAGTATCTTGGCCGTGAGGATGGACATGGGCAGCTATTTCCTGCCCAGGGTGGGCGTGCCAAACAACAATGACGGAGTCGTTGGTTTCCAGAACAACCGAACGAATCGGTTCGCCGTTAGACGGACGGACATATTCATCCACCGAAAAAATCCGCGATTCCGTTTCTGCTTTCATGTTCACACCTCATTTAAAACTGATTGGACACGTACTAAAAACGCAACTGCGCCTGGACGTTCTAACGCCCGCAGCACGTGCGGCTTTGCAGTGAAGGCGAAGCCGTAACGTAAAAGCCGTCACTGTGCCTGCGTTTGTTAGGCAAAAGTGCTTACCTCAACCCGAAAACTTCGACGTAAACCTCTCCATCCTCAGTTCTCTGGGCTGTGTATTGAATATTCATACTTTCGTTATTGCGCCCTCGTAAAGATGCTGCACATGAAACTTGGCCGGTTCTGTCATTAACAGAGTTGAGCCTGATATTTGCTAAACTGAAAGCAGAAACGGTTGCCTCGGTCTCAGAAACAACTCTTCGCTGAACGTCATTCGACTCCATAGACCTGTATTCATCATATGACATATTTGCAGCAATTCTTGGAAGACCACCCAGTTCACTAGCAAGATATATTTTAAAAAGTTGCTCTCTCAGCTCTGCTACAGTAATTGACATGACCGTATCTGTAATATTTTTATCACTACAAGATAGCTCTTTAGACCCTGAGCACCCAGCCAGCAAAATAACCATTAGAATCGAGGATAGCTTCATAAATTTCATTGTTTTTCTCCCTGGCGAGCGCAAGCTTCTGATATTGCAATATTAATATTATTGATAAAGGTAGTTTTTTCTTCATTGCTATCCGATGAAACTACCTCAAGCAATTTGAAGAGGATTGGAATAACCAGAAAGTTTGGCTCCGCATACCATAACGAATTTCCACCTTGGGATGGATACCCTACATGATCACCTTTTCCGTTCCAACGAACCCCAAGTCTTCTTGACTTGCCCCTTCAAAGTACCCCCAAATCGCCGAATAATCCCCATCGTCATACAGCTCAATCACTTTTGTCCATTTTGCGGGGCGGACATCTCTTCCTCGTGGCACAACTTTCTCCTCTTTGTATCTGCCTAACAGTGATTGGACTGCGCGTCCTGATATTCAATGAACATCCTGCGCGTTCAACAATATTATCTGACGCGCTTCATTTCTTCCAACTCATTGATTTTTCGATGACCTAAGTATAGCTCGGCTACCTATCCAGAATTCGTGCGCTTGCGCGTTTTGCCGGAACCAATAATACTGTATGTATATACATGCCGCGAAGGGACCGACGTATGGATGCGCACAACAAGCCACCGAAGCTGATGGACCGGGTGAAGGCTACCATGCGGGTAAAACGCTACAGCCCGCGTACCGAGAAAACCTACTGCTACTGGATTCGCTACTTCATTCGCTTCCATGGCGTGCGCCACCCTGCCAGCATGGGCGGTTCCGAGGTGCGTGCATTTCTGGAGCACCTTGCGGTGGAGCGCCAAGTGGCAGCTGCCACGCAGAACCAGGCGCTGAATGCTATCGTCTTTCTCTATCGCAATGTTCTTGAGCAGCCCTTGGGAGAGATCGGTGTATTCTCACGCGCCAAGCGACCTCGCCGGCTGCCAGTAGTGCTATCCCACGAAGAAGTGATGCGCGTACTGGGCCACCTTTCCGGCTCCATGTATCTGATGGGGGCATTGATGTACGGCTCAGGGCTGCGGCTCATCGAAACATGCCGCCTACGTGTTCGGGATATCGATTACGAGCGTCAGGTGATTACAGTGAGAGCTGGTAAGGGCGACAAGGACAGAACCACTTTGCTGCCTGCGACCTGTATTCCTGCCTTGCAGCGTCAAATCTCCACGGCCAAACAGCAACTTGACAATCGGCTACTGCGTGGCCGCGTACCGGTGACGCTACCTCACGCGCTGGATCGCAAGTACCCAAATGCGGGCATCTCCTTGGCTTGGCAGTGGCTTTTTCCTGCCACACGGCCCTGCTGCGACATGGATGGCAAGGTGGTTCTCCACCATATTCACCCATCGGCAGTGCAAAGAGCCGTCAGACACGCCATGCGAGCCGCATCGCTACCACGCCCCGGCTCCTGCCATACTTTGCGGCACAGCTTCGCCACCCAGTTGTTGAGCCAGGGAACCGATATCCGCACCGTTCAGGAATTGCTGGGACACAAGAGCGTGGAAACCACTCAAATCTATACGCATGTACTGGGCAAGGGCTTTGCCGGCGTGCGCAGCCCTCTGGGGTAGGAGGACGCCAGGCTTTCAGGCACGCTACCGCCAGGAAATGCCGCTCATCGGCCTCCCCACTTGGCGTTATCAGGCCGCCGCATGTCTCTATCGGACGATGCTGAACTCCGATTCAAAGCACTGTTGTAGATTAGCCTTGCCAAATAAACCATCGGCACGCGCAGCGACATCTTGAGCCTGATATCCCGCCCTACGCCACATCCTGCACCTCCCGGCACTTGGGATAGGCCGAGCAGCCCCAGAATCGGTTGCCGGCGTTTGCTCCCCGTTTTGTCGTGCGCAGCACCATGGCACTGCCGCACTTGGGGCAGGTTCTGTCGGAGCGAGATTCGAAGCGGGCCTGGAGCTGTTTCACGTGCTGGCGGTGCGTTTGTCGCGTGGGCGCCAGGCGGCCGGTGGTGATCTTCTCCAGCACTTGCTCTACCTGGGCTTGTGTCAGCACGGGCTCGCGGAACGATTTGATGTAGCGCACGTAGCCGCCGCCGATGGTGACGTTGTCGGGCATGCGGGTCTTGAATACGGCGCTGCCGGAGAAGACCACCAGCGAATGGATGGTATCTGCCGGCACGTCGAGCAGGGCTTCCAGCGCCTTCACGTGCTTGTAGTTCTGGCGCAGCGGGTTCTGGAACTTGAAGCTCTTGCGGTAGAGCTTCTGGGTCCATTGGGCCTGGCGTTCGCTGCCAAAGACCCAGCCCGCCATGTGCTTGGTCTCGATGACGAAGATGCCGTAGCGGGACACCAGCACGTGGTCGATTTGCGTGGTGCCGTCGGGCGTGGGCAGCGTGACGTTGTGAACGCCGCGGTACTCCTCCGCCGGCAGCCGCACCTTGGCGATCAGCTTGACGAAGGCCTCGCCGAACATGCCCTTGACCGAGCGCGACTTGAGAATGCCGAGTATCACCAGGAGGGGCAGCACCCACCACAGCGGCCTGGCGACTTCAAGGAAGAGGGAGTAATCCAAGATCTCGTCTCGCGGAAAGGTTAGTGCATGAAGCCTTGGCTTCTGCCTGATTAGGCAAACCTAACCCCATCCTTCGTGTAAAGCCACGTAACAAGCTTGGATTTTGATCTTGGTCGTAGTCGTGTGGCGAGTGGCTTACTTGTAGTAAGAAATATCATACAAAAGTCGTTGCGATTTTCCTCTTTCAAAATAAGGAACCGAGCTCTCCTACTCCCATGGCTACTGGACAATACAAGGTCACGCCTCCTCCCAGCCACCGCACAACGGTGTAGCGTTCAATACTGCACCGGCAAGCGTCAGCGGCTAGTGTCGCTGCGCAGCGCATAGCTCAAGGAGCTCATCAGGCTCTCCCTTCGCTTGTACCAGCTGCTGGTGTCGTCCATTTCCCTGAATGATGAAAGCTCGCTGGCCAGCCTGTCCTGGGCGAGTTCGCTACGGTCGAGCCGGCTCAGTATCTTCGAATAGAGCGCGTTTTCGCGTTCCACCAGCGGCAGCGAGTCTCCCGGCCAAGGCAGCTGATTCTGCATCGCAGTTTGGTACCGCGACTTGACCTCATAAATCAGCCTCGTCCACTCGCCGATCAGCTCAGCGGTGTCGTGGTTTGCGCTTGCCCGGGCGGGCATAGGTGCTTGCAGATGCTGCGATTTCATGGCGTCTAACTGCTGGCGAAGCGCGTTATTCTCTTGCTTGAGAGAGTCATTCTGTTGCTTCAGCGCCTCTTCCTGCGCCTTGAACAGCTCGATTCGATGCCTGAACAAGAAGTGAAGCATCACCCATAATATTGGCGCTACCACCACGACCGTGGCCACGATCGTCGCCCAATGCTCAGCAATAAAGGCTGTGAGCTCCCCGACGTTCATATCGATGGACTCCCTATGCGCTCTTCGTGTACACGGACATCCAACCACGATCCCGATATCTTGTGAGCATAGGCCAGGGGGCGCGCCCGGCCAAAAGCGGCTTCGCCACCTTGTAAGCTGGCTGACGCGATAGAAGCAGGCTGGATGCGTTGCCGCTATGCTGAGCAGCACTCGCCATCGACAACCGGAGCCCGCCATGTCTCGTGCTATCGAAATCGCCAGTACCGACGGCGCCATCGATGCCCATATCTTCACGCCCGCCAACGCCGACGGCCCGCTTCCTGCGGTGGTGCTCTTCACCGATATCGGTGGCCTGCGCCCCTGCTACCACGAGAAGGCCCAGCACGTGGCCGACAATGGCTACGCCGTGCTGATGCCCAACATCTATTACCGCAGCGCACGCGGCCGCGTGGTGCCGGAAGGCAGGTCGTTCCGCGACCCGGACGTGCGCCAGGTGCTGTTCGGCTATGCCGGCCTGCTCACCCCCGTGGCACAGTCACGCGACTTCACCGCTCTGCTCGACTGCATCGACAAGGAGGCGGAGTTTGCCGAAGGGAAGATCGGTGTGGTCGGCTACTGCATGACCGGGGCCTTCGCGCTGCGCATGGCGGCCGAACACCCCGAGCGCATCGCCGCCGCGGCGGGTTTCCATTCTGCCAACCTGGCGGTAGCCGGCGACGCGAACAGCGTCGTGCAGGTAGTGGACCGCATCGCTGGGCGGGTCTACCTCGGCCACGCCGACAAGGACGATCTGCTGCTCCCCGAGCAGATCGCCCGCATGGACGAAGCGCTGGCCGCCGCCGGCGTGCACTTCACCACCGAGCTCTACCAGGGTGCCGCCCACGGTTTCACCGCCAAGGATGCACCCTCCTACGATGCTACCGCCGATGCCCTGCATCACAGGCGGATCGCGCTGCTGCTGGAGGAGGCGCTGTAGTTGGAGAACTTGGTGAGCCAGCTGCGGCCCCGGTGTGGGCCGCAGAGGAGACAGACGAGATTAGTTATGCTTGCCAAATTTTGGCTTCTTTTAGGATTATTGGAGGTTTAGCAATGTCTGATTAAGCCTGACGTAGAGGGACGTTTCACATCGCAAGCGAAAACCAGCTACGCTGAAGTAAAAAATCAACTAAAACCCTATAAATTAGCAGAATGTATTTTGGTCAGTGAAACCCATTCAGGAAGAGTGAACTTTCTACTTGCATTAGCGATATTTTTAGGAATTCTTTCCAGCGCATCATCCGGAATTTTATCCTCGGAAAACCTCACAACGAGATTAACCCTGACTCCAAATGGGATATTATTAATCTCTTTTTTAAAATGCTGCCTAATTTGTTGATAAAATTTCGACCTCCCTTTCTCAGATTCAAGCTGCCTGTTCTTAGGCTCGAAGACATATTCAACCCCACTCTTTGGGTATTCATAATAACGCTTGAAACAGCCAAGCTCTGGCGACATTCCCACAACTCGCCTAAACTTTCTCTTGAAAGTGGAAAATGCAGGCTCTACGTGAATAGGCAGGCACCATTTTACCGTATCAGCAACAAATACTTCGCGTGCATATGGCTCCTTAACGCCAGATAAAATTGCCTTAGCTTTCGCTCTAGGCAATTTAGAGCTATGCAGGTTTTTTGGATCAAGGACATTGGAAAGAACCAACAAAGCAAGCTCTACTAAATGCAACCTATCCCAACGAGCATTACCGAATTCATCATTGGCAGAACTTATAAAATCCTCCAAATAAATCAGCCATCTAACAAGCCCCTTATCATTCTCTACTTTTTCACAAAATTCTGCGAATCCTAAACATTCTTTTTCCCCCTGACTATTCTCAACAACAATCAACTCCCCTAACGCCTTGCATATTAACTTGGGAAGTTCCCCAGTGCCCAGGTTGTTTTTTCGATAATTACCACAGCGAAAATAAATGTTGTTATTCAGGGCTTTCTCAACAAGTATAAACGCCCTAAACATCTCACGCGATCTTTTCGTATCGGAAATCCGCAACTGGAGGATCTTATTATTCATGATCTCAACCCATCCAAAATACGAACAAAATATATACAAAGTGCTTAAATAGTAGTAATCGGAAGTTTGGAACCAATTTTTACCTTGTGGTGACAAAAGATTTCCAATACGAGCCGCGAGAGCCTCAGATGCAGAGACTAACGGAACCTTGTATTGTTGAAGTGAATTCTCTACGTGGCGCTGATGCGCAATTTTTCCCCCCAGCACAACTTCAAATACAAGCTTCAGGGAAGCACCTATTACCCCGCCAATAATAGAGGCTAACAAAAGGTAGATGAGAGAATTTTCGGGCTGCCCATCAGTAAAAATTTCAAACATATTTAATCACCCAATATGGAATATTGAGATTTTCATTAAACCCCTAATGCATTTGCCATTTTTTCCTTACTCCCAATTATTTAAATAAAAGAGTGCTATTCGGTAGCATAGACTGTAACTACCATGCCGAGGATCCAGAGCAGGCAAACGCTGCTGTTTAGCTTAGTCTAACGCTCCTCCTACGGCCAAAAGAAAACCATTCGACTAAAATTTCCACCGCAGCACGTAGGCGCACCTTTCGTAAATAACCTTATTTCTTTACACAATGAACCAAGCCCGATCCCCAGCCCATGGATAGTCTCACCTATCCATGGTGAGCGACCCATAAACTCAGAGTGGCAGAGCCTGGCATGAGAACGAAGGAATTATTGATTTAGCATGTTTCTTGCGCGTGACGTCTCAAGGTCTTCGCTTCCAAGGCGCTAGGGGTTCTTTGATCAGCGCATACTTGAAGCGCTCCAGTGGTACCCCTGCTCAACCGAGGAATAGCCGCCACACCAGCGGCAGGAACAGCGCGGTGAAGACGCCCGTCAGGCTCATGCCGAGCGAGGCGAAGGCACCGGCGGTGGGGCCGAGTTCGAAGGCACGCACAATGCCGATGGCGTGGCCGTTCACGCCCAAAGCGAAGCCGAGGATGCGCGGGTCGGTGATCTTGAGCGGGCGGGCCAGCAGCGAGACGAAGATGGTCGACATTACTCCGGTGATCAGCAGGCCGCCGAGCATCAGCGAGAGCGAGCCGCCGATCTGCTCCAGAATGCCCATGGCGATGGGCGCGGTGACCGACTTGGGCGCCAGCGAGGCGAGCACCGCGGGCGGCGCGCCGAGCAGCCAGGCGATCAGCACGGCATAGAGCGCGGCCAGGGCGGCGGCCAGCGGCAGGCAGCACAGGATGGGTTTCCACAGCGCAAAGATGTGCTGGCGCTGCTGGTAGAGCGGCACGGCCAGCGCCACGGTGGCGGGGCCCAGCAGCAGGGTCAGCCAGGCCACGTTACGCTGGTAGTCGGCGAATTCATAGCCCAGCAGCCACAGGCCGGCGGCGGTGAACAGCGCACCGATCAATACCGCAGGGCACCAGCTCGGCCGACCGAGCCGTTCGAACAGGGCCACACCGCCCAGATAGGCGGCCAGGGTCAGCGCCACGGCCAGGATAGGGGTATCGAGCAGCGAAGCGTGCAGCGCGCTCATGCCTGGCCCTGCCTGTCGGTCGGCGGGATTTCGCCGGGAATGAAGCGGCGCATCAGCCACAGGGTGGTCAGCACGCTGAGGAAGGTGCCCAACACCAGTGCCACCATCACGGCGGTCCAGTGGCCGGCAAATTCATCGATGACAAAGAACACCCCTACCACTCCCGGCATCACCAGCATGGCCAGCAGCGGTATCAGCGCCTGGCTGGCCGTGGCCACGGGCTCGTTCAGCCGCCGCCGCGCCAGCAGCCAGGCCAGCAGCAGCAGCAGCCCGGCCATGGCGTGGGAAACGGGAAGCGCCAGCAGCTCGACGAGCAGGTGGCCGAGCAGCTGAAAGCCGAGCAGCCAGAGAAACCCTTGCAGTAGTTTCATGTGCCTCCAGGCATCGTTACCGGCCTGTAACGCAGCAGCGACAAGGCCGGGCTAAGGTCCGCGCCAAAAAAGATTACTATGCTAACAATTTTGACGAGAGATGCCGAGTTCTACCGCTCACTTTAGCGGCCCCTCGCTTAAGGCAACCAACCGGGCATGGGATAGCCTTTGCCTAGCGTATTGCAAACCTACGCCAAGGCTCGGGCGGCGGGGCTGCAGCCTACATTTGCGCCTACTCATCAAACTTTTCAGGGCTTAACGCGATCCAACGGCGAGGCAACAAGGCCTGACGCAGCCTTAAGGGTGGGCACAATGGAAGAGTCTCGCAAAGAAGACCCCAAGCGCTTGTTGAACCATCGCCTCTATCATGACGAACTGCCTCAGGAGCATGAAGACCCGTTGATCCGCCAGCTGCACCGGATCATCCGCCTTGCCGTGAAGGTGCTCTCGATCCTGATGGTGGTGGTGATCATCTGGGGCGTGATCGACGTGGTCTACATGCTCTACACCCGGCTGATGACGCCGCCGTTCATGCTGTTCGAAGTGAGCGATATCTTCGCCATCTTCAGCGCCTTCATGGTGGTGCTGATCGCCATCGAGATTTTCATCAACATCCGCCTCTACCTCGGCACCAACATGCTGCCGATCCAGTTGGTTATCGCGACCGCGCTGATGGCGATTGCGCGCAAGGTGATCATCATGGATACCGACTACGTCACCGCCATGGAGATCATGGCGATTGCCGCCGTGGTACTGGCCCTGGGCATCACCCACTGGCTGGTGACCCGAAGGCCTTGAGCGAGACGCCTTGACCACCAATGGCAACAACGGCTGGTCACGTCGATCAGGGGCGAGGAGCAGCGCGCCTCGCCCCGCCCCGTTCAACGCTTCGCTGTCGGCGTTGAAGCGAAACGATGGCGCAGGGCGCCGCTAGGCACCATGCTAGAACTAACCGCAGCCAACCCGGGGAGGAAAAAGCAGTCTGCAGGGGCATTGGCCTCCAGTGCTACGAACTGTCACGCAACGGAATGATTCGTAGGCCAGTGTCATGGGTGCCGTCTACTAGGAGTGTTGCCCGATGGTACGACTCGACAAGAAAGCCAAGCGGCTCTACGTGCTGGACACCAACGTCCTGCTTCACGACCCCGCTGCCCTCTACCAGTTCGAGGAGCACGAGGTGGTCATCCCGATGACCGTCCTCGAGGAACTCGACAAACTCAAGAATGGCCTGCGCGAAATCGCCCGCACCGCCCGCCAGGTCAGCCGTACCCTTTCCGACTTCACCAGCCAGGTCACCTTCGACGAGATACAGCGAGGCATACCGATTCCGCGTGCCGGCGGTCAGACCCTGGGCCACCTGCGCTTTCTCTGCTACCCCGAACTGAAATCCCTGGAGCAACTCGAGGAGAGCCCCGACAACCGCATCCTGGCCGAAACCTTCCGCCTGCGCGACGAACGCCCCGACGCGTCGGTGGTGCTTGTCACCAAAGACATCAACCTGCGGGTCAAGGCGGCCGCCCTGCGCATGCCGGTGGAGGACTACCTGACCGACCGCGCCTTCAGCGACAGCGATGTCATGCTCGAGGGCGTACGCATCTTCCCCGGCGCCGAGACCGGCGGCAGCGGACCCTGGAGTCAGCTCGACGCAGAGGTATCGGTGGAACGGGTCGACCGCCACACCTTCTACCGGCTGGAAGGGCGCATGCCCGGCGACTGGCACCTCGGCATGCTGGTGTCCGACAGCGAGAACGGCGCCAGCTTCGAGGCCATCGTGCGCGAACTGAGCCCCGGCCATGCGCGGCTGCAGCTGCTGACCAACTACCGCCACAAGGAGGGCGTATGGGGGGTCCACGCCCATGACAGCCGGCAGAACTTCGCCCTGAACCTGCTGATGGACGACGAGATCGACCTGGTCACCATTGCCGGCAGCGCCGGTACCGGCAAGACCTTCATGACCCTGGCTGCGGCCTTCCAGCAGACCCTGGACGTCAAGCGCTTCGAGCGCATCGTCTTCACCCGTGCGCCTATCTCCATGAGCGAGGACATCGGCTTCCTGCCCGGCACCGAAGAGGAGAAGATGTCGCCCTGGATGGGCGCCTTCCACGACAACATGGACAACCTGCTGCGCGACGAGGGCGACGGCAGCACCAGCTGGAGCCAGGACGCCACGCGCAGCCTGATCGGCTCACGCGTGCAGATCCGCGCCCCGGCTTCATGCGCGGGCGCACCCTGAACGACACCTTCCTGATCATCGACGAGGCCCAGAACTTCACCCCCAAGCAGCTCAAGACCCTGCTCACCCGCGCCGGGCGCAACACCAAGATCGTCTGCCTGGGCAACGTCGGCCAGATCGACACGCCCTACCTCACCGCCAACACCTGCGGCATGGCGGCGGTGGTGCAGCGCTTCAGCAACTGGCCCCATGCCGGGCACGTCACGCTGCGCAGCGTCGAACGCTCGCGCCTGGCGCTGGCCGGCGAGGAGCTGATGTAGCGGGGCCCGCCCCGCTTTCGCCACCCTGGCTGGGCGCCCAGGTCATCGGGTCAGCCCAGCCATAGCCCCAGCAGCAGCGCTACCGCCACCGCGACCAGCAGCGGCACCGCCAAGCGGCGGAAGCTGCGCTCATAGGCCACCAGGCCGGTGGCGAAGTGCACCGCACGCTGCTCCCACCCCGATAGATACTCGCGCACCCGGGCACCGCGCCGCTCGCCGGCATCGTTGAAGCGGCGCAGCCGAGCGGCCAGCCCGCGGGCCAGACGGGCATACAGCCACCACAGGTCGCCCGGCAGCAGGCGCGACAGGGCACGCCACTCGTGCCGGGAGCGTGCCAGCACCGCCATTGCCAGCCCCGCCAGCACCAGGCCCAGCAGCGGCGGCCACAGTAGGCTTGGCCATTCGGCGAGTGGCGGCCAGTGCAGCACGCCGCCGGCCAGCGGCACCCACAGCGGCACGCTCAGCGCGGCGGCCACGCTGCCCAGCCAGGCCAGCGACATGGGGGCGTACCAGGGCACCGAGTCGTCGCTGCGCTCGTCCCACTGCCGCCACAGGGTGCGCGCCATTAGCAGCGTGGTGCCAATCGCCGCCACGCTCAGCCAGGTCACCAGCGTGCCGTAGCCGCCGTCGTAGAGCACTTCCTTGAAGGTGCCTTTGGTGACCAGGCCCGAGGTGAAGGCGCCGGTCAGCGACAGCGCCGGCAGCGCCAGCAGCAGCCAGACGAGCCAGACCGGCAGCCGCGGAGGGTGCTGGCTGATCCCCACCCCGAGGAACAGCGCGCCCTTGGTCATGGCGTGGTGGGTGGCGAACAGCGCCACCGCGACCAGCAGCGCCGGCCACAGGCTGGGTGCCATCATGCCCACCCCCACCAGCGTGGCCATCATGCCCAGCTGGCTGACGCTGGAATAGGCCAGCACGGCCTTGGGGTGGCGCTGAGTTACTCCATAGAGCGCCGCCGCCAGCGCGCCAAGCAGCCCCAGCACCATCACTACCCGGCCCAGCAGTTCGAGCCCAGCCTCGGGGTTGCCCAGCGGCAGGGTGCTGAGCCAGCCCACCAGGCCGGCCTTGACCATCACCCCGGAGAGCACCGCGCTGGCCGGGGTGGGCGCCACCGGGTGGGCCAGCGGCAGCCAGACATGCAGCCCCAGCACGCCGGCCTTCACGCCGAACCCGAGCCACAGGATGGTGGCCATCCAGTGGCCGTACTCGGCCGCGGCGATGGCCACCCGCAGCTCGCCGAGGGTAAGCACCTGGGCCGAGCCGGCCGACCACAGCAGGCCGCCAAGGATCATGCCCTCGCCGAGCGCCGCCATGACCAGGTAGGCGCGCCCGCCCAGGTGGGCATCGCGGTGGCCGGCATGCACCACCAGGCCGTAGGCGGCGAAGGTCATCAGGGCGAAGCCCAGGTAGAAGCTCGGGATGTCCTCGGCCAGCAGCAGCAGCAGGTTGCCGGCCAGGGTGAGCTGCCACAGCAGCGCGAAACCCAGCAGGCGGCGGAAAGCATCGGCATCGCCCTGCTCGGCCGCCTGCTGCTCCGGCTGCAGGTAGCCGCGTGCATAGAGCCCCGCCAGCGCCCACAGCAGCGCACTGAACAGCAGCCACGGGCGCCGTGTGCCGTCGAGCTGCCAATCGCCACCCAGCAGCCAGCCATTCAGCACCAGCCAGGCATCGCCGGGCCACAGCGCCAGCAGCAGCGCCGGCACGGGCGCCGACACCCACCAGGCATCCAGCAGCTGCGGGCGCTTGCCGGGCCGCGCCAGAGCCCCGTGCTCCAGCGCCAGGCGCAGCGGGTTGCGCAGTGCCAGCAGCAGCGGCCACAGCAGCGCCAGCAGCAACAGCAGCGTTCCCGTCATGGCAGGTACTCCTCGGCGGCAACGAAGGAGGCCAGGTCGAGCGGGCTGAACGGCAGCCCGGCGAACAGTCCTGCCATCAGGCTGAACACGGCGGTGGCCACGGTGGGCCACAGCAGCCAGCCGCTGGTCTCGAAGCGCCCCCGGCGCCGCTCGTCCGGCCATTCGCCCTGCCCGTGCGCCGGCCCGTGGCGGAACCACAGGCGGTACAGGATGGGCAGGAAGTAGGCCGAATTGAGCAGGCTGCTGGCCACCAGCACGCCGATCACCCACGGCATGTTCGCTTCCACCGCGCCCATGCCGAGGTACCACTTGCTGACGAAGCCGGCCACCGGCGGCAGGCCGATCATGCCCAGTGCCCCCACCGTGAACGCCAGGCTGGTCAGCGGCATGCGCCGCCCCGCGCCGTCGAGCTCATCGATGCGATGGATACCGAGCTCCTCGGCATAGTTGCCGGCGCAGTAGAACAGCGTGACCTTCATCAGGCCTTGGTGCATCAGGTGCATCAGCCCGGCAATGGTGCCGAAGGGACCGAACAGGCTGATGCCAAGCACGATGTAGGAGACCTGGCTAATGGTGGAGAAGGCCAGCCGCGGCTTGAGCTCCTGCTGGGCCAGCGCACGCAGCGAGCCATATAGGATGGTCACGGTGGCGATCACACTGAGCAGGGTGAGCAGGCCCAGCTCATAGGTCAGCGAAATGCCGTAGACGTCGTACACCAGCCGCACGATGCCGAAGGCACCCGCCTTCACCACCGCTACCGCGTGCAGCAGCGCACTGACCGGCGCCGGCGCCACCATGGCGCGCGGCAGCCAGCCGTGCAGCGGCACCAGCGCGGCCTTCACCCCCAGCCCCACCAGCATGAGCACGAACACCACGGTGAGCATCAGGTGGGCGTCCGGCCCCAGCTCGGCCAGCCGCTCGCGTTCACCGAAGGCAACGTCACCCACCAGGGCATGCAGGGCCACCACGCCGAGCAGCAGCAGCAGCCCGCCGGTCAGGGTATAGCGCAAATAGACTGTGCCCGCCGCCAGCGCCTTGGGGTGGCCGCGGTGCACCACCAGCGGATAGGTCGACAGCGTGAGCAGCTCGTAGAACAGCAGGAAGGTAAACAGGTTGCCGGCCAGGGCAATGCCGATGGTGCTGGCCACGCACAGGCTGAAGAAGCCAAAGAAGCGCTTGCGATTGGGCGAGTCTTCCAGGTAGCCGATGGCGAAGATGGTGGTGGCCAGCCACAGCAGCGACGACAGGCCGGCAAACATGAGGCCCAGCGCATCGACCTGGAACAGGAAGGTGACCCCCTGCACCACGGTGAAGCTGAAGCGGTACTCCGCGCCTTGGTAGACCCCCAGCACCATCAGTGCCACCAGCCCCAGCTTGAGCAGCGCCGCCGTCAGGTTGAGCACGGTGCGCAGGCGCCAGGCCCGCTCGGGCAGCGCGAAGATCAACGGCACCATCAACAGCGATGTGGCCAACGTGGCCAGCGGCAGCCAGGCCTGGCTCATGGCGCACCTCCTGCAACCCGCAGCAGCGACAGCGGCCATTCCGCCACCAGCCCCAGCAGCAGCGAGGCCAGCGCCAGCATCAGGGCCAGGATCTCCATGCTCCAGGGTACGCGGCGGAACTCGCCAAGTTCGCCGCCTTCGACGAACGAATAGCGCAGGATGCGAAACACGTAGGCCGCGCCCAGCAGAGTGCCCATCGCCAGGGCGGTCAGCCACAGCCAGTATCCCCCTCCAGCGCCGCCTGCAGCAGCAGCCACTTGGCGGTGAAGCCGCCGCTGGGCGGCAGCCCGATCAGGCTGATCGAAGCGATGCCGAAGCTGAGCAGCGACAGCGGCATGCCTCGACTGACGCCGGCCAGCCCCCGCACGCTGGACTGCCGCGTGGAGAAGACCAGATTACCGGTGGCGAAGAACATGCCCGCCTTGGCCAGACTATGCGCCGCCAGCTGCAGCCAGGTGCCCTCCCAGGCGGCGGCCGATACCGACGGCGAGGTGCCGACCATCAGCGCCAGCCCCAGCATGAGATAGCCGAGCTGCGACACCGTGGACCAGGCCACCACATCCTTCAGCTTGGCCGCCCGCCACGCCAGCAGCCCGCCCCAGACGACGGCGGCGCTGCCCATGGCACCGAGCAGCCAGCCGGCCACGCTGGCGCCCGGCACCAGCACCAGGATCAGCTGCAGGGCGATGAAGAAGGAGCCCTTCACCACCAACGCGGCATGCAGCGCACTGACCGGCGTCCAGGCCGCGCCGTGCACCGGCGCCAGCCAGGCATGCAAGGGAAAGATCGCCGCCTTGAGCAGCAGCCCGGCGCTGAGCAGCGCCACCGCGACCCACAGCAGCGGGCCGGGCTCGGCCGCCAATGCCAGCCCGGCCAGGTCCAGGCGCTGCCAGGCGCCCAGCAGCAGCGCCACCCCGAGCAGGAACGCCAGCGAGCCGACCAGCGCCAGCAGCAGGTAGCGCATCCCGGCGGCCAGGGCTTCCACCCGCCCGGGCAGCAGCATCAGTCCGACCGCCGCCAGCCCCATCAGCTCCAGGCCGATATAGAGCGTAAGCAGGTCTCCCGCCAGCCAGATCAGCGACAGGCTGCTGGCCAGCGCGCCCTGCAGCGGCCACAGCCATGCCTGGCCGACGCGGGCGCCGATCTCCACGCTCAGGTAGGCCGGCGCGTAGGCGGCACTGGTCAGCGTCAGCAGCTGGGTCAGCAGCAGCAGCAGCAGGGTCAGGGCGTTGGCCCGCCAGTGCAGCTCCAGCGGGCCCAGCGCAATTAGCCAGGCCTGGGCGCCCTCGTCGAGCACCTGGCGCGAAAGCAGCGCCAGCGCCACCAGCGGCAGCAGGCAGACCAGGATCACCGGCCAGCTGCGCACCGGGCGGGTCAGCGCGCCCAGCACGCCCATCAGCAGCGGCAGGCCGAGCACCAGCAGCACCCAGTGCAGCTCCGTGGAAGTGGCGTGGGGAAGCACATGCAGGCCCAGGCGTTCGATCATTCGGCGCCCCGCCCTGGCGGATGGAAGGCCGCGGCGCTGAACGCCTCGAGTCCGTTGATTCGGCGAATCAGCAATGACCCAAGGGCAGTACCCAGCAGCGCAATCACCAGCCCGGTGATGACCAGGCCATGGCCCGCCGCCGGGGTGGTGTCACGCACCAGGGACATCAGCATCAGGAAAATGCCGGTGCCGATCACATTGAAGGCCAGCAGCCGGCGCAGCAGGTGGCGGTGCAGCGCGAAGGCCCACAGGCCCAGGCCGACCAGCCCCAGCCCGCCGAGGCGCAGCGGCTCGGTGCCGCTCTCGTTGGGGTGCGCCGCCAGCGCCATGCCCAGCATGGCCATCACCAGCAGGGCAGGCATCAGCCGCAGCAGGCCGCGCCGCCAGGTCAGCGGCACCGGGTCGCGCCAGCGCGTGAGACGCCCCCTTGGCGTGATCTCGCCGCGCCGCATCCCCAGTGAATGGAACAGGAACAGGCTGGTCAGCGCGGCGCCCAGCAGCAGCTCCAGCAGCGCCAGCCAGATGAAACCGGAGAGCCACCAGGTCAGCGCCACGCTCAGCGCAAAGAACACAAACCAGGCGCATGCCCTGACCATATGCCGGTCCAGCAGCGTCAAGGCTGCCAATACCGTCATGGCCAGGGCCGATAGCACCTCCAGAAATAGCGGCATGCACCGTGCCTCAGTGATGGCGGCGGTTCACGACCTCTTCGATCAACGCCTCGGACTCATCCTTGGGCACTTTTTCGAGCATGTCGACGGCTTCGTGGTAGTCGCACAGATAGCGCTTGCAGGACGCGCAGTGGACCTGATCGGTGGGGTTGCGTACCTGGTTGACGCGGTAGAGGTGGCTGCCGCATGAGGGACAGGCCACCGGCAGGCGAAGATCCTCGGAAGTATCGGGCATCATCACAGTCTCCTTGTGTTGAATGTCCAGCATCGAGTGAACGGATTGGGCGTTCTCGTCCAATACCTTGGGATTTATCCTGCCCGACTCAACCGTGGAAGGCCAATTTCGGGCAGGTACGTCCCCTACTAGCCTGTCAGAGTCCGAGCTTTTGCGCCACGTAGTCGGCATCCTTGTCGCCGCGGCCGGACAGGTTGATCAGGATATGGTGGTCCTTCGGCAGACGGGGCGCCACGCGCATGGCCCAGGCCACCGCATGGGCGCTCTCCAGCGCCGGGATGATGCCCTCCACCCGCGACAGGGTCAGGAAGGCGTCGAGGCATTCGGCGTCGGTGGCAGTCTCGTAATCGACCCGGCCCTGCTCCTTGAGGTAGCTGTGCTGCGGGCCCACGCCCGGGTAGTCGAGCCCCGAAGCGATGGAGTGCACCGGCAGCGGATTGCCCTGCTCGTCCTCCAGCACGTAGCACGCCATGCCGTGGATCTCGCCGGGCTTGCCCAGGGTCAGGGTGGCCGAGTGGCGCTGGGTATCGAGGCCCTCGCCGGCGGGCTCCACACCCACCAGCCGAACCGCGTCGTCATCGAGGAAGGCGGTGAACATACCGATAGCGTTGGAGCCACCGCCGACGCAGGCGGTGACGTAGTCGGGCAGCCGCCCGTGGCGCGCCAGGAACTGCTCGCGCGCTTCGCGGCCGATGATCGACTGGAAGTCGCGCACCATCTTCGGGAAGGGGTGCGGCCCCACCACCGAGCCGATGGCATAGATGTAGTTCTGCGGGTCCTTCAGGTACTCCTCGAAGGCGCTGTCCACGGCATCCTTGAGCGTGGCGGTACCACGCGTGACCGCCACCAGCTTGCAGCCGAGGATCTTCATCTTGGTGACGTTGGGGTGCTCCTTCTCGATGTCCACCTGGCCCATGTGGATCTCGCAGGGAATGCCTACCAGGGCGCAGGCGGTGGCCAGCGCCACGCCGTGCTGGCCGGCACCGGTCTCGGCGATCACCTTGGTCTTGCCCATGAACTTGGCCAGCAGCGCCTCGCCCAGGCAGTGGTTGATCTTGTGCGCGCCGGTGTGGTTGAGGTCCTCGCGCTTGAGGTACAGCTGGGCACCGCCGAGCTTTTCGGAAAGGCGCCGGGCGTGGAAGATCGGGCTGGGGCGACCGACGTAGTCGGCAAACAGCTCGGCCAGCTCCTGCTGGAAGTCGTCGCGTACGCGAATCTCTTCGTAGGCAGCGTGGATCTCGTCCATCACTGCCTTGAGCTCGGGCGGGATAAATTGCCCGCCAAAGCGGCCGAAGAAACCTTGAGCGTCGGGAAGGTTGGCGTACGGGGAAGTGCTCATTGAAGCGTCCTGAGGGTAACGGAAACGGATGCTGCCATCTTGCCCAGCAGGCCTGGCCGTGTCGATACAGCCAAGGGCGCAAACGCCGCTCAGGCCGCCGCAATGAGCCCCAGGTTGAGCAAGGTCAAGCTTCCCAGCAGCACGGCCACATTGCTCCCCATCAGCGGCAGCAGCAGCGCCAGCTCGCCCTGTTCCACCTCGGGCGGCAGCCGCCACAGGCCGCGCACCAGCCAGGCCAGCAGCGGCAGCGCCAGCCACATCAGCCAGGCCGTGCTGGGCAACGCGCCGAGCTGCCAGGCCAGGGGCACCACAGCGAAGGCCGCAACCATCAGCAGCGCCACCAGCCGGGCCGCTCGCCGCGGCCCCAGGCGAATCGCCAGGTGGTCGCGCCCCACCCGGCGATCGGCCTCGATATCGGGCAGTTGGTTGAGCAGCAGCAGCGCGCTCACCATGGACGTGGGCACCAGCGCCGCCGACACCGCCGTTGCGCTCAGCGTACCGGTCAGCGCTTGGTAGCCGCCCGCCACCATCAGCAGGCCAAAGCCGACCCCCGGCGCCATCAGACAGAGCCAGGGCCGGCGAGTCAGCCAGCCGGTATAGGCCACCACCAGCCCCACGCCGGCGAGACCGTAAAGCAGCATGGCGGGGCCCGTACGCCACAGGAACCAGGCACCGATGCCGACGACGCCGGCCAGGCAGACCTGCGCGGCGGCCAACACCGCCCGGGCGGCAGCGGGGCTTGCCTGCAGCGCCCCGCTGCCGCCGGAAAACGCCGTGCGCTGGGTCAGCGCATCGAGCCCTGAGCGGTAGTCATGGTGCTCGTTGAACAGGTTGACGGCGGCGTGGGCCAGCAGCGCGCCGAGCAGCACCAGCAGCGCATCGAGCCCGCTCGTGCCAAGGCCGTCGGCCCAGGCGGCGGTCAGCGCAAGTCCGGCGCACAGCGGCGCCAGCAGCAGGAAGTTCGGCCGGCTGCTGTGCAGGCAGGTACGCAGCCGGCTGGGGGCCGCGACGGTCTCGCGCATGCCGCTCAACCCAGTCGGGCGCTCAGCCACTTGGCGATGTCGCTTACCTGCTGCGGGCAGACCGCATGCGCCATCGGGTAGCTGTGGTACTCCACGGCGTAGCCCAGCTCCTGCAGGCGCTGACTGGCGGCCCTGCCGAGCATGTCGGGCACCACCGGGTCGAAGCTGCCATGGTGGATGGCAATCGGCAGCTCGCGGTTGGCTTCGTTCAGCTCGATGGTGTCGGCGGTGGCGAAGTAGGTGGAGAGCGCCAACAGCCCGCCTAGCGGCGCCGGGAACGAGAGTGCCGCCTGGTAGGCCACCGCCCCGCCCTGGGAGAAGCCGGCGAGGATGATGCGCCGACTGTCGATGCCGAGGTCGATCTGCTCCTGCATCAGCTCCTGAATGCGCTCGGCGGAGGCCACCAGCTGTGTCGTGTCGACACGCCGGTCCAGGCTCATCTCGAGAATGTCGTACCACGCCGGCATGACCATGCCGCCGTTGATGGTCACCGGCAGCCGCGGCGCATGGGGCAGGATGAAACGCACGCTGGCCTCGGCGGGCAGCGGAAGCGCCGGCACCAGGGGCTCGAAGTCGTGGCCGTCGGCCCCCAGGCCATGCAGGATAAAGACACAGGCGTCGGCGGGACGGCCGCTCCTGGGTTCGATGATCAGTTCGCCGGGGTGGCTCATGGCGGGCTTCCTTCGTCGCAGTCGGTCGAAAGCCGACACCCTACCGCAAAGCCATGACCACGGCGAGCATCGGGCGGCTCAGAACGGCCACACCAGAGGAATCAGCGCCAGGGCAACGATCGCCGTCAGCACGTTGAGCAGGCCGCCCACGCGCAGGAAGTCGCCGAAGCGGTAGCCACCGGGGCCGTGCACCATCAGGTTGGTCTGGTAGCCGATAGGGGTGAGAAAGCTGGCCGAGGCGGCAAACATCACCGCCACCACGAAGGGCATGGGGTTGACGCCCAGACTCTCGGCGCTCGCCATGACCACCGGGAAGGTGATCACCGCCGCCGCGTTGTTGGTGACCAGCTCGGTCAGCAGCGCTACCAGCAGGTAGCTGCCGATCAGCAGCAGCCAGGGGTTGCCGTCGGCCAGGCCCAGGGCGAGGCCGGCCAGGGTGGCGGCGGCGCCGGAGCTCTCCAGCGCCGCGCCCAGGCCGAAGGAGGCGGCGATGGTGAGCAGCACCTGGGTATCGAGCCCACGTTTGGCCGCTCCCACCGAGCAGCAGCCGGTGACCAGCACCAGCACCGCACCCAGCATGGCGGCGTTCATCATGCTCATCACGCCGAAGGTGGCGAGCGCTACCACGCCGGCCAGGATGCTCCAGGCCAGCCAGGCCTTCTCGTGCTTGGGACGCGCCTGGCCGTTGACCTGGCTGATCAGCAGGAAGTCACGCGACTGGCGGTGGCGCTCGATGAACGGCGGACGCGCCTCCAGCAGCAGCACGTCGGCAGGCTGCAGGCGCACCTGGCCGAGGTTGCCCGCCACGCGCTCGCCGCCGCGGCACACCGCCAGCACGGCAGCACCGTAAAGGCTGCGGAAGTGGCCGTCACGAATGCGCTTGCCGACGAACTGGCACTGGTCGGACACCACCGCCTCCACCAGGCGCCGCTCCTGGAACTCCTTTTCCAGGCTCGATTCACCGTGCCGCGACGGCCTAAGTCCGCGAATCTGCTGCAGCTCCACGGCGCCGTCGGAGGTACCGGCAAACACCAGCCGATCGCCGCCCTTGAGCCGTTCGCCTGGCCCCACCACGCTGACCACGTTGCCCTCGCGCTCGATCTCTACCAGGAACAGCTCGCGCAGGTGGCGCAGGCCGGCCTCTTCCACGCTGCGGTCAACCAGCGGGCCAGCCGGGTCGACTTCCATCTCGATGGTGAATTCGCGGGGATTCTCGAAGGCCGAGGCTGCGCCACGGCGGGCGGGAAGCAGGCGCGGGGCAATGAAGATCAGATAGAGCACCCCGATCAGCGCCACGGGCAACCCCACCCAGGCGAGGTCGAACAGCCCCATCGCCAAGCTCGGATAGCGCTCCACCAGCAGGCCGTGCACCACCAGGTTGGTGCTGGTGCCGATCAAGGTAACCGTGCCCCCTAGGATGGAGGCGAAGCTGAGCGGCATCAGCAGGCGATGTGCGGGCAGCTGCAGGCGGCGACTCCAGCTCAGCACGGCGGGAATGTAGGTAGCAACGACCGGCGTGTTGTTGAGAAAGCCGCTGAGGGCGGCTACCGGTACAACCAGGCGGGCCAGGGCGATGCCTTCACGCCGCGGCCGACCCAGCACATGGCGAATGATCAGGTCGATGCCGCCGGTCTCGCGGATGCTGGCTACCAGCACGTACATGAAGGCCACGGTGAACAATCCAGTGCTGGAAAAACCGCCCAGCGCCTGGCTCGGGTCGATCACGCCCAAGGTCAGCAGCAGGATCACCGCCCCCAGCAGTACGATGTCGGGGCCGAGGCGCGAGAAAGCCATCAGGGGAAAGACGGCCGTGACCACGGCCAAAGAGATCCAGGCATCCAGCGGCATGTTCATGGGTTCCGTTCACCAAGGAGCCCGGCCATTGTGACGGCAGCCGCATATTCTAAAAAGTTATTTTTAGAAATTCCTAAATGCCAAAAACGAATATAAACCGAAGCAGCACTCACGCAAAAAGGCCCGCTTTCGCGGGCCTTTCTTGCCACCGAGGTGGCACATCAGTTCATGGTGAGCCGAAGCTTAGCCGATGACCTTGATGTTGGAAGCCTGGAGGCCTTTCTTGCCCTGAGTGACGTCGAAGGAAACCTTCTGGCCGTCCTGCAGAGTCTTGAAGCCGTCAGCCTGAATCTCGGAGAAGTGAGCGAACAGGTCGTCACCGTTGTCGTCCGGAGAGATGAAGCCGAAGCCCTTAGTGTCGTTGAACCACTTGACAGTACCAGTAGCCATTATCGTAATTCCTCTAACAGCATTGATTTTCCGGGAAATACCCGAGTTGCAGTGGGCAAAACAAGAAACTTTTCACCGGGAAATCGACGCCGGAGCGTTACGATGACCACTTGCGATGTTCGACTTGCCAACCAACTGCACGCATCTTGCGCTCTTCACTCACCCACGTCAAATACTATTTTGTGTGGATGACGTAATTGTTACCGCCCCGCGAGAATCCAGCCCGCCGCCTTCTCGGCAATCATCAGCGTCGGAGAGTTGGTGTTGCCGCTGGTGATGGTGGGCATGATGCTGGCATCCACTACCCGCAGCCCCTCGACGCCATGCACGCGCAGGTGGGCGTCCACCACCGCCAGGGGATCGTCGCCACGGCCCATCTTGGCCGTGCCCACCGGGTGGAAGATGGTGGTGCCGATGTCGCCGGCCAGGCGCGCCAGGTCCTCATCGCTCTGGTACTCCACACCCGGCTTGACCTCTTCCGGCCGATACTTGGCGAAGGCGGGCTGCTCGGCGATACGCCGCGTGACTCGCAGCGAGTCAGCCGCCACCCTGCGATCCTCCTCGGTGCTGAGGTAGTTGGGCGCGATGGCCGGGGCCTGACGCGGGTCGCGGCTCTTGATGCGCACGCTGCCGCGGCTGGTGGGGTTGAGGTTGCACACGCTGGCGGTGATTGCCGGGTAGTCGTGCAGCGGCTGGCCGAAGGCCTCGAGGCTCAGCGGCTGGACGTGGTATTCGATGTTGGGATGTTCATACTCGTCGCTGCTGCGGGTGAAGATGCACAGCTGCGAGGGGGCCATGCTCATCGGCCCGGTGCGGCGCAGCAGGTACTCCATGCCGATCTTCGCCTTGCCCAGCCAGGAGGCGGCCAGGGTATTGAGCGTCTTGGCGCCGGTGACCTTGTAGACCGAGCGGATCTGCAGGTGGTCCTGCAGGTTCTCCCCTACCCCGGGCAGCTCGTGAACCAGCGGAATGCCATGCTCGGCCAGGAGCCCCGCCGGGCCGATGCCGGAGAGCTGCAGCAACTGCGGCGAGCCGATGGCGCCGGCGGCCAGGATCACCTCGCGTTTAGCGCTGACCCGGCTGACCGTGCCGTTGCGCTCGAGCTCGACGCCGCTGGCACGGGGCTTGCCCTCCGCGGTGTCGAACAGCAGGCGGTGGACCTGGGTGGAGTGCCACAGGGTAAAGTTGTCGCGCTTCTCGCACACCGGACGCAGGAAGGCCTTGGCGGCGTTCCAGCGCCAACCGTCGCGCTGGTTGACCTCGAAGTAGTCGACCCCTTCGTTGTCGCCGCGATTGAAGTCCCGCGTACGCGGGATGCCCGCCTGCACCGCCGCTTCGGCGAAGTCGTCAAGCACCTCCCACTTGAGGCGCTGCTTCTCGATCCGCCATTCGCCGCCGTGGCCGTGATAGTCGCGGTGGGCGGCATCGGCATCGCCGCCCTCATCCAGGCGGTAGTGGTCTTCATGCTTCATGAAGTCGGGCAGGCAGTTCTCCCAGCGCCAGTCGTCATCGCCCACCAGCTCGGCCCAGCCGTCGTAGTCGCGGGCCTGGCCGCGCAGATAGAGCATGCCGTTGATGCTGGAGCAGCCGCCCAGGGTCTTGCCGCGCGGGTAGATCAGCGAGCGGCCGTTGAGCCCCTTGTCCGGCTCGGTCTTGAAACACCAGTCGGTACGCGGGTTGTTGATGCAGTAGAGATAGCCCACCGGGATATGCACCCAGTGGTAGTTGTCGCGACCGCCCGCCTCGATCAGCAGCACCCGGTTGGCCGGGTCGGCGCTGAGGCGGTTGGCCAGCAGGCAGCCGGCGGTGCCGGCTCCCACCACGATGTAGTCGAATTCCTGCTCTGCCATGGGGGCTCTCCCGTCCCACTCATTTATGGGTCGGCATGGCGAACTCTGCGCCTGCGTTGATCGAGTCGGACCAGCGTTGCATGATCGACTTCTGCCTGGTGTAGAAGCGCACACCCTCTTCGCCGTAGGCGTGGGTGTCACCGAACAGCGAGCGCTTCCAGCCGCCGAAGCCGTGCCACGCCATGGGCACCGGGATCGGCACGTTGATGCCGACCATGCCGACCTGGATGCGACGGCCGAATTCGCGGGCCACGCTGCCGCTCTCGGTGAAGCAGCTCACGCCGTTGCCGAACTCGTGGTCGTTGATCAGCTGGATGGCGGTGGCGATATCGGGCACCCGCACGCAGGCCAGCACCGGGCCAAAGATCTCTTCCTTGTAGATGGTCATCTCCGGGGTGACGTGGTCGAACAGCGACCCGCCCATCCAGAAGCCTTCGCCGCAGCCATCGCCGGTGGTGGCGGCATCGAACTCGCGGCCGTCGACCACCAGTTCGGCACCTTCGGCCACGCCCTTCTCGATGTAGCCGGTGATGCGCTGGTGGGCCTGGGCGGTGACGATGGGGCCCATCTCGGCGTCGAGCTCGAGGCCGTTCTTGACCTTCAGCGCGCGGGCACGCTCGGCCAGGCGCGGGACGATCTTGTCGGCCACGTCGCCTACCAGCACCGCCACGCTGATCGCCATGCAGCGCTCGCCGGCGCTGCCGTAGGCGGCACCGATCAGGGCGTCGACGGCCTTGTCGAGGTCGGCGTCGGGCATCACCACCATATGGTTCTTGGCCCCGCCCAAGGCCTGGACACGCTTGCCGTGGCGCGCGCCGTTCTCGTAGATCAGGTTGGCGATGGGCGTGGAGCCGACAAAGGAGAGCGCCTGCACGTCGGGATGCTCGATCAGCGCATCGACCGACTCCTTGTCGCCCTGCACCACGTTGAACACGCCGTCGGGCAGCCCGGCCTGCTTGAGCAGCTCGGCGATCAGCAGCGAGGCGCTGGGGTCGGTGGGGCTCGGCTTGAGGATGAAGGTGTTGCCGGCGGCGATGGACACGGGGAACATCCACATCGGCACCATGACCGGGAAGTTGAACGGCGTGATGCCGGCCACCACGCCCAGCGGCTGGCGCATCGTCCAGTTGTCGATGCCGGTGCTCACCTGCTCGGTGTAGTCGCCCTTGAGCAGCTGCGGGATGCCGCAGGCGAACTCGACGATGTCGATGCCGCGCGCCACCTCGCCCTGGGCATCGGTGAACACCTTGCCGTGCTCCAGGGTGATGGCGCGGGCCAGCTCGTCCTTATTGGCGTTGAGCAGTTCGAGGAATTTGAACAGCACCCGCGCGCGGCGGATCGGCGGCGTGTCGGCCCAGGCCGGGAAGGCAGCCTGGGCGGCGGCAACGGCAGTCGCCACATCGGCGCGAGCGGCCAGCGCCACCTGACCGGAGACCTGCCCCGTCGCCGGGTTAAAGACATCCTGGGAGCGGCCCGACTCGCCGGCCGTCATTTGCCCACCGATATAATGTCCGATCATGTTCTGCGTCATGAGGTCTCCGTCTTGTCGTTGGCTATCTATGGTCGAGTGCCGCGTCATTCGTCGCTTTCAGCGAGAGGCACATGACATTGACCGACTAGCCTACGCTGCCTACGGCAAGGATCAATTGAGTAATTCAAAAGCCAGATATAAGTTACGCTTATATCTTGGAGGGACGACTCGCATGCATGACCTCCCCACCCTGCGCGCCTTCGTGACCGTGGCCCGTGAAGGCAGCGTCTCGCGCGCCGCCGAACGCCTGCACCTGACCCAGCCGGCAGTCAGCCTCAAGCTCAAGCACCTGCAGGAAGGGCTAGGGCTGGCGCTGTTCCAGCGCCGCCCCCAGGGGCTTTCGCTGACCGCCGACGGCCAGGCCCTGCTGCCCGCGGCGGAGCGGGCCCTGGCCGCCATGGCCGACTTCGAGCAGAGCGCCCGCAGCCTGCACAGCACGCTGCGCGGCAGGCTGCGCATCGGCACCATCGTCGACCCCGAGTTCATCCGCCTGGGCGCCTTCCTGCACCGCCTGGTGGAACGCGCCCCGCAGCTCGAGACCGAGCTGCAGCACGGCATGAGCGGCAGCGTGCTGGAGTGGATTCGCCGCGACGAGCTCGACGTCGGCTTTTTCCTCGCCCCGCCGGGAGAGGGCCCGGGGCCGGAAGCGCCGGAGATCGCCCATCGCGAGCTGACCCACTTCGATTACCACGTCGTGGCCCCGCCCGGCTGGGGCAACCGGGTGGCCAGCAGCGACTGGGCGAGCCTGGCCGCCCTGCCGTGGATCGTCACCCCCGCGCGTTCGGCCCACCACCGGCTGCTGCACGGCGTGCTCGACCCGCTGGGCGTGACGCCCCACGGCGTGGCCCAGGTGGACCAGGAGGCGTGCATGCTGGACCTGGTGCGCGCCGGCGTGGGCCTGAGCCTGGCCCGCGACGCTCTGGCCATGGCCGAGCGCCAGGAGCGCGGGCTGGTGGTGGTCGAGGGGTCCGACTGCCCTGCGCGCTGTGCTTCGCCTGGCGGCGCGAGCGCGGCGAGGAGCCCGCCATCGCGGCAGCGCTGGAAGTGCTGGAGAACGTATGGGGGAAGCGCTGAAGCGCATTCCCTACTGCACGCCTTACTGCTTTCTGCGCGTAGCGGTGTGGCCGCACCAGGCGTACCCTTGGGCCAGTCGCGCAGCGCCACGATCACCCAACACAAGCAAGCGTCTACCACAGACAGGGAGCCGTGATGAGCAACAAGATCCGCGTCGATGCCCCTCTCGTCATCCTGCATGGCGACGAGATGGCCCAGGTCGCCTTCGCGAGGATTCTCGAGACCTTCGTGACCTCCCGGCTGGAGATTCCCCTGGTGGAGATCGATCTCTCGGCGGAAAACCGGCTGGTCTCCAACGGGCAGGTGGTGATCGACGCCATCGAGGCGCTGCGCAAGCACGGCGTGGGGATCAAGAACGCCGGCATGACGGTCAACCGCAGCCAGCTCGGCGAGCTGCTCGCCAAGCACCCCGAGATCGACGGCACCCGGCTGCACCCGCTGGCCACCAAGTCACCCAATGGCGCCATCCGCAAGGGCATCGGCGGCAACATCACCCGCGAGGACATCGAGTTTCGCAACCTCAAGTTCTCGCGCCCCGAATGGATCGGCCGCGACATCGTGGTCGACACCATGGAGTTCGGCGGCATCAAGGACAGCTACAACGAGCTCTCCCGGGCGACCGGCGTGGTCAAGCTGATGTTCGTGGGGGCCAGCGGCGACCCGGTGGAGCTGCACCGACGCGAGGTCAACAAGGGCGACCCCTGGCTCCTGGCCACCAACGACCTGGAGGAGGTGAAGGCGTGGGCCCACCGCTTCTTCCAGCGCGCCATCGGCGAGAAGCGCGACATCTACCTGGGCCTCAAGGATACCGTCATCGCCGGCTACGACGGCGTGATGCGGGCCGCCATCGAGGAGATCTTTGATCGCGACTACCGCGAGCAGGTCGAAGCGCTGGGGCTCTCCTATCACTACGAACTGATCGATGCCCAGGCCGCCCGCCTGGTGGCCAATCCGCCGGAGCGCGCCCTGTGGGGGTGCCGGACAACACCACCGGCCGCAAGCTCTACAAGCTGGTGGAGCAGCTCAAGCGTTATGGTATTCCCGACCGCAAGGTCCAGGTCTCCATCTCGCGCATGAGCGCCGGCGGCGGTGACCAGTACGGCAGCTTCAACGCCCCGGCCGAGGAGGATGGCATCCTCAAGGTGATCATCGACGGCGAGGAGAAGCACGCACGCCGGGTCAGCAAGGGCGACCCCATCCTGCTGATGTCCAACGACCATGCAGCGATCAAGGACTGGGTGCTGCAGGTTTTCCGCGACGCCTCGCGCAAGGACAAGGAGGTCTACTTCGGCCTCAAGCGCGAGTACATGGAGTACGACGAGGTATTCAGCACGGTGATCACCGACGTGCGCCGCGAGCTGGCCCAGGGCGGCACACCGCCGCCGTCCTTCATGATCATGCGGCCCTCCAGCCAGCTCATCAAGATGATTACCGACCCACCGCGCAATGCCCTATACCCGGCCCAGAACCTGGACGGCGACATCTTCTCGGACATCTCCGCGGCGCTGGGCGGCAGCCTCGCCACTGCCAGCTCCATC
The DNA here is from genome assembly GCF_052439355.1 of Halomonas sp. E19. NCBI lineage: Bacteria > Pseudomonadati > Pseudomonadota > Gammaproteobacteria > Oceanospirillales > Halomonadaceae > Halomonas > Halomonas sp. E19. Next base: position 2,274,133 of record NZ_JBNFWU010000001.1, read on the forward strand.
ATCGAGAGCAAGGACGGCACCATGCTCTTCGAGGCGCCTCACGGCACCGCCCACGACCTCTACCTGAAATACCTGGAAACCGACGGCAAGGAGGCGCACTTCAACTCATCGGCGCTGCTCTTCGCCGTGGCCAATGCCCTGGAGACCCTGGGCGAGCGCGAGGAGAACGATGCCCTGGTCGACTATGCCCACCGCCTCAAGGCGGCGCTGATTGACACCGTTGACGCCGGCATCATCACCGGCGACCTCAAGGGCAAGACCCACGACCCGCAGAACGAGACCCTGGTCGACATGAACGGCTTCCTCGACGCCGTCGCCAGCCGCCTGTAGCGCCGCGCCCGAAGGCCGCCCACGCGCGAGCCATCATTTCTATCCCAGCGAAAAGCCCGCCGGAGAGTACCCGGCGGGCGTTGACGATGACACCCTGCCGCGCCGGCTTGCCCGATGCTGGCGTTAGCGTTCATGCTGCGTTCATGCCGGACCCGGCATTCCTTGGCCGCTTGACGCTACGGTTTCGCCCCGCTTCCCGGGTTCATGGCTCGCCGCCCAGCGCAGGCGCGCCCCGGACCCGCCGGGGCTGGCTGCCGTCGAGCCCGCTTCGCTAGCGCCGCCAGGTCTCCGATGATCATGCCACTGCGATATGGAGCTAACTTGAACGGCACCCTCTGCAACGAAGTCCCGCTTCCTGCAGTCCTGGCCGGCCCGCTGCTGCGGCGCCTGTCGCCCGAGCGCCTGGTGCTCTGGCTGGCCACCACCCGCCGCCTCGAGCTGACCCTCGTCCTCACCCCGGCGGGTGAGGCAACCCGGTGGCTCACCCTGGACGAACACTGCCGGTGCCTGCCCGTGGGGCGCCACGCCTGGCTGCACCTGATCGACCTGCCGCTGGAAACACCGCTGCCCCGCGACAGCCTGATCACCTACGACCTCGGCTTTCGCGACGCAGGCCTGGCGCGGGGAATCGCCGACTGGGGGCCCCACCTGCTCGATACCGACGGCGAGCTGCCCAGCTTCGTGCTGAGCAGCCGCCACCACCGGCTGCTCCATGGCTCCTGCCGCAAGCCCCACCACGATGGCCCCGATGGCCTGGTACGCGCCGAGGCCTGGCTGGCGGAAAGGCGCCACCAGCCCGACGAGCGCCCCGCCTGGCTGCTGATGACCGGCGACCAGATATACGCCGACGACGTCGCCGGCCCGATGCTGGTGGCCATCCATGCGCTGATCCGGCGCCTGGGACTGTTCGACGAGCCGCTGGAGGGCGCCGTGGCGACCGACAGCCGCGCCCTTCACGGCGAGGCCGCCCACTACTATGCCCGCGAGTCGCTGCTGCCCGACGTCGAGAGCAGCAAGAACCTGCGCGAGCGCTTCTTCGGTGGCGTGCGCAAGCCGGTGTTCACCTCGGCCAACGCCCACAACCACCTGGTCACCCTGGCCGAGATGGTGGCCATGTACCTGCTGACCTGGTCACCGACGCCCTGGCGGTTGATCGAGATCGAAGCGCCCCCGCTGGCGGAGACGCAACGCGCCCTGTTTCAGCAGCAGCAGGCGGTCATCGAACGCTTCGTGCAGGGCATGCCGGCCTGCGCGCGGCTGCTGGCACGCCTGCCGACGCTGATGATCTTCGACGACCACGATGTCACCGACGACTGGAACCTCACCGCCGACTGGGAGAGCACCGCCTATGGCCATCCCTTCTCCCGGCGCATCATCGGCAACGCCCTGATCGGCTACCTGCTCTGCCAGGGCTGGGGCAACGACCCGGGCCGCCTGGCCGAGCCGCTCGACGAATGTGCCCGCCTGCTGGAAGCCGCCGCCGCGAACGACGGCTGGCTCGACGGCGAGGCCCTGGACACCCTGATCCGCCGCCTGCTGCGCTTCGAGGGCTGGGAGTACCGGGTGCCCGGCGAACCACCGCTGGTGGTCCTCGACACCCGCACCCGACGCTGGCGCAGCGAGCACAGCCCCAGGCGCCCTTCGGGGCTGATGGACTGGGAGGCCTTGAGCGAACTCCAGCAGGCGCTGCTCGACCACCGCTCGGTGATCATCGTCTCGCCGGCGCCGATGTTCGGCGTCAAGCTGATCGAGGTGGTGCAGAAGCTCTTCACCCTGGCCGGCAAGCCGCTGATGGTGGATGCCGAGAACTGGATGGCCCACCGCGGCGCAGCCAGCGTGCTGCTCAACATCTTCCGCCACTCGCGCACCCCGGGGAACTACGTGGTCCTCTCCGGCGACGTGCACTACTCCTTCGCCTACGACATCCGGGTGCGCCATCGCCGGCAGGGACCGCACCTGTGGCAGATCACCTCCAGCGGTATCAAGAACACCTTCCCCGACACCCTGCTCGACTGGTTCGACCGCCTGAACCGCTGGCTCTACGCGCCCTGCTCGCCGCTCAACTGGTTCACCAAGCGCCGGCGCCTGGCCATCACCCCCGCGACCCGGACCGTGCCAGGGCCGGCGAGCGGCTGTGGAACGGCTGCGGGATCGGCCTGGTGGACTTCGACGACCAGGGCCGACCCCGCGAGATTCGCCAGCTCGACGCCCGCGGCTTCGATGTCCGCTTTCCCTTGGCGACTCAGCGACGACGGCCGACGCCGCCGCCTCGGTACGAAAAGAAACGGCCCGCAGGGCTCAACTTGCCTGAATGGCGACCTTCAAGACCCCATCGCGCTGGTGGGAGAAGAGATCATAGGCCGCGACGATGTCCTCCAGGGCGTAGCGGTGGGTCACCATGGGGCCGAGGTCGATGCGCCCGGTTTCGATCACCTGCATCAGGCGGCGCATGCGCTCCTTTCCGCCCGGGCACAGCGAGGTAATGATCTTGTGGTCGCCCAGGCCGGCGCAGAAGGCACCGAGGGGAGGGAGAGGTCGCTGGAGTAGACGCCCAGGCTCGACAGGGTGCCGCCCGGCTTGATGACCCGCAGCGCTGCCTCGAAGGTGGACTGCAGCCCCAGCGCTTCGATGGAAGCGTCCACGCCCCGCCCGCCGGTGAGGCGCAGGATCTCCTCGACCACGTCGACCTTGCGAAAATCGAGGGTAATGTCGGCGCCCATCTGGCGTGCCATGGCCAGGCGCTCGTCGACGCCGTCCACGGCGATGATCAGCCCGGCGCCACGCAGCCTGGCCCCGGCCGTGGCGCACAGCCCGATCGGGCCCTGGGCGAACACCACCACGCTGTCGCCGATCTTGATGCCCGCGGACTCGGCGCCGGCAAAGCCGGTCGACATGATGTCGGGGCACATCAGCACCTGTTCGTCGCTGAGGCCGTCGGGCACCGGCGCCAGGTTGGCCTGGGCATCGGGCACCAGCAGGTATTCGGCCTGGGCACCGTCGATGGTGTTGCCGAAGCGCCAGCCGCCCATCGGCTTGTAGCCGTGGGCATGGTGCCCGCCATCCTGGGCGCTGCAGCCATCCTGGCAGGCGTAGGAGGTGAAGCTTGGGCATATGGCGCCGGCGATCACCCGCTGTCCTTCCTGGTAACCCTGAACGTTGGCGCCCAGCTTCTCGATCACGCCGACCGGCTCATGGCCGATGGTCAGGCCCCGCTCGACCGGGTACTCCCCTTGAGGATATGGATGTCGGTGCCGCAGATGGTCGTGGTGGTGACGCGCACCAAGGCATCGTTGGGGCCAATCTCGGGAATGGGCTTGTCGTCGATTTCGATGCGGCCAGGCTCAACGAAGATCGCGGCTTTCATCATGGCAGGCATGGTCGTTCCTCGGATCGTGAAGCCGGCAACCGGCGACTCTCCTAGCTTTGACCATGCGCTGCCATGCCGCCTTGATTTAAATCAACGTCATTTTCACCGCAGGGACACGCGCTGATTACATCACCGGCACACCGGTGATCCATACGTGCAGATGGAAGGCAAAGAGGTAGTAAGCGATCAGGCCGCCGACGACCGCAATGGCGGTGCCGACCGGACGCGGTGCGACGGACGGGCTGGGCTGGCGGCGGCGAGCAGAGCGAAAGTCGAGCACGGCCCACAGCAGGAAGGCACCGAAGAAGATGATGTCGCCCAGCCTGCCATTGGCCAGCAGATGCCCGAATGCCCACAGCTTGACGGCCAGCACCATGGGGTGGCCCAGCTTGGCCTTGATGTGATTGTTGGGCACATAGGCGGCCACCAGCAGGATGAATGCCGGGATCATCAGCAGCGCCACGGCATGGCGCAGCCCCATCGGCGGGAACCATACCCAGGTGGGGTCGAGCCGCATGCGCCCATAGCCCCAGATGGCCACCGCCAGGCCGAACAGAGACACCAGGGAAAACAACAGCTTCCAGCGCTGCTCGCCCAAGCGCTGGACCTGGGCGGTGCGCCAGTCTTCGGCAACGATGCGTACGGAGTGCGAGCCAAGAAAAATCACGAGGCCTAGGATCATCACGAGCATGGGTGGCTTCCTGTGCAGTGCAGATGGATACGGCGGCTTTGCGGCGACCGGCAGTGAAACAGTGTGCAGCTTAACCACACCGGCGGGTGACACCAACCTTCGTTCGCCGCGCACGGCGCCGCCGGAGCGGGCACCGGCTTGCAGGGTGACGCGGCTGGCCTACTTTTGAGAGACGTCACCAAGCGCAAGGATGCCCATGCCGACTTCCCTGACCCCACCGCCCAAGGAGACGGCCGCTCGGCGGTCACTGTGGTCCGCTGCCTTGGTCGGCGCCGGCATCATGGCCGGTATCGACGAGATCGTCTTCCATCAATTGCTGCAGTGGCATCACTTCTTCGACCATGCCACGCCGACCGTCGGCATCGTCTCGGATGGCCTGCTGCATGCCGCAGAGCTGCTCGCCATCGTGGTCGGCGCCTTCTTGCTGATCGACCTGGCACAGCGGCGCAGGCTGGCGACGCACTGGGCCTGGGCAGGTTTTTCCTCGGCATGGGCGGCTTCCAGCTCTTCGACGGAATCGTCAGCCACAAGCTGCTGCGCATCCACCAGATCCGCTACGGGGTCGACCTGTTCGCCTATGACCTCGCCTGGAACCTCTCCGCCCTGGCGCTGCTGCTGGTAGGCGCATGGCTCTATCGGCGTGCCAGGCGGCTGGATCGCTGACCATGCACACCGACGAGACCGCGCTGCTGGCCTGGCTGCCCCTTGCCCTCGCCGGCCTGGTCACCGTGGCCTACCTGCTGGCCGCCCGGCGACAACGGCGGCGAGGCAACCCTGGAGCCCCTGGCGCAGCGCCTTCTTCGTCCTGGGCAGCCTGCTGGTTATCCTGGCCCTGGCGCCTCCCATGATGAGCCGGGCGCACCACGAGCTGAGCGGCCACATGGCCCTGCACCTGGTGATGGGCATGCTGGCGCCGCTGGCCTGGGTGCTGTCCGCCCCCGTGACGCTGCTGTTGCGCACGCTGCCGCAGCCGGCGGCGCGCCGAGTCGCCGCCTGGCTCGGCAGCGTACCGGTTCGCGTCGTATCGCATCCGCTGAGCGCCCTCATGCTCAACATCGGCGGCATGTACCTGCTCTACCTCACCCCGCTGTATGCCCTCTCGCTGCACCACGCCCTCCTGCACCACTGGGTTCACCTGCACTTCCTGGTGGCGGGCTATCTCTTCTGCTGGGCGATCCTGGCAGCTCCCGATGCTTCGCCCCACCGGCTCAGCCTGCACTTTCGCCTGGGGGTGCTGTTCCTCTCCATGGCCGCTCACGCCCTGCTGGGCAAGCTAATGTACGGCTACCACTGGCCACGCGGCACCGGCCACAGCGTGGCGGAGATCCAGGCCGCCGCCCAGTGGATGTATTACGGCGGTGACCTGGCCGAACTCCTGCTTGCAGTGGCACTGCTGGCGCTCTGGCTGCGCACGCCACCCGAACGCCGCCAGGGCTTGCTCACCCGCTGAAGGGCGCCGCGCCGGCTGAGGTACGCTCAGCCTTGCCGATCGCCGTTGTTGTACTTGCGCTCCAGCGCATGAAAGGCAGGCCCTTCCAACACCTCCCCGTCGATATCGAAGCGGCTGCCATGGCAGGGGCAGTCCCAGGTCGATTCGGCGCCGTTCCAGTGCACGATGCACTTCATGTGCGGGCAGACCGCCGACAGCACCTTTAGCTCGCCGGCGCTGTTGCGGTGAATGGCCAGCTTCTCGCCATCTACCGTGGCCACCCGCCCTTCGCCGGCGACAATATCGTCGAAATCCTCCAGCTTGGCCGTGCCCAGGTAGTCCTTGACCATGTGCTTGGTGACCGTGGCGTTCTCCTTGGCGTACTGCAGCGCCGACTTTCCGGGCGTGATACGCCGGGCGCCGAAGCGCGCCGCCCAAGGGCTATCGCTGCCCATAACCTGGTCGGCGATGATTTGGCCGGCCAGCGTGCCCCACACCAGGCCGTCGGCGGCGAAGCCGGTGGCCATGTAGAGATGGTCATGCCCATGCACGCGACCGATGTAAGGCAGCCCATCGGGCGAGCTGTACTGCTGGGCGGACCATTGGTGGGTGAAGGCGGCGATATCGAAATGCGCCGAGAGGTAGTCGCGCAGCTGCTGGTAGTGGTCCGCGTGGTGCTCACCCGTCTTGTGCTTCTCGCCGATCACGATCAGGTAGCGCTCGTCCTGGTAATGGTAGCTGCGCAGCGAGTGGAAGGGGTCCAGCACCCAAAAGATGCCTTCCGGATAGTCGCCGCTGCGCAGGCGAGCGGCCACCGCGTACTCCCGCGACACCAGCATGCCTGCCTGCAGCAGGTTGATGCCCTTGGGAGTGTGGGTGGCAAAGACGATCTCCCGCGCCGTCACCTGGCCACGGTCGGTCGTCACGATACCCTGCCTGGCATCCACCGCCCTAACCGGCGTGTGCGGGTGCACCACCACGCCTTGACGGATCGCGGCATTGGCCAGCCCCTGCACGTAGTGCAGGGGTTGAACTGCGCCTGATTGGAAATGCGAATTCCCCAGTTGTCGAACGGCAGCGCCGTGGCATCGACCCGTTCGGCATCGAGCCCCGCGCTGATCAAGGCGTCCAGCTCGTCGTTGAGGTCATGCTGGGTGCTCTGGCGATCGTCATTGAGCAGGCGAAAGGCCGGTTGGCGCTTGAACTGGCAATCAATGCCCAGCCGATCCACCATAGCTTCGATGTCGTCCACCGCCTCGGCGCGGGCCTTCACTACCTCACGGGCCACCTCATCACCCCACTTGCGGCGAAGCGGCGCCTGCCCGGACGCCAAGGTGGCATAGAGATTTCCGGTAGAACCCCCGTGACTCCCGCCCCGACCGACAGCGCCTCCAGCACCATCACATGCTGTCCGGCCTCGGCCAGCGCCATGGCAGTGGTCAGGCCGGTAATGCCAGCCCCGATCACCACGACATCGACCGACATGTCCCGATCCAGCGGTGCGTACTGCGCCACACCCTTGCTGCCCAGTTTCCAGATGGCATCCATTCGTATCTCCCTTCAATACCTGCGAGCGTCCTGTGCTGACACAATTTATAGAAGCAAGCGCCGGGGGATGCGAACCGGATGCGGCAGCAGCGCGGCGGCCGGATCCGGCAAGCATTGCAGTTCCCTACATATCTTCGCCAAACGGCAAAGAACGTGACGCGATGCGCCTGCTACGTTAGGTGGACCGTGAAGGAAAACGGACGTTGTTCAACGTAAGAGGAGGCACCTCATGGTCATCAAGAACGCTCAGGAACTGTTTATCCGCCTACTGTCCGAGGCCAACAGTGCCGAGAAGCAAATGACGCGCGCGCTGCCCAAGATGGCACGGGCCGCCGACGACCAGAAGCTGGTGGAAGCCTTCAAGGAGCACCTTGAGGAGACCCAGGGCCAGCTGGAGCGCATCGAACAGGCCGCCGATTCGATTCCCGAAGTGCGCGTGAAGCGCCTCAAGTGCCATGCCATGGAGAGCCTGATCCAGGAGGCCGAGGATCTGGTCGATGCCACCGAGAAGGGGCCGGTTCGCGATGCCGGGCTGATCGCTTCCGCCCAGAAGGTCGAGCACTTCGAGATCGCCGCCTACGGAACGCTCTGCGAACTGGCCGAACAACTGGGCCATACGCAAGCCAAGCAGATCCTGGCCGAAACGCTCAAGGAAGAGAAGGCGGCTGACGACAAGCTGAGCAAGCTGGCCAAGATGGATATCAACAGGAAGGCGGGCTGAACAGGCGCTTGAGAAGGCCGCCGCCTTGCGCAGGCGGCCATTGCGACGTCATTCTGCTACCATGAAGGGCTTCGCAACCTGGCTGGAAGAGAGAGTCGAGCATGCCGTTACTGGATAGTTTCACCGTCGACCACACGATCATGAACGCCCCGGCGGTCCGCGTCGCCAAGACCATGACATCGCCTTCCGGCGACACCATCACGGTGTTCGACCTGCGCTTCAACAAGCCGAACGAAGACATGATGGGCGAGAAAGGCATCCACACCCTGGAGCACCTGTTCGCCGGGTTCATGCGCAACCACCTCAACGGCAGCGACGTGGAGATCATCGACATCTCCCCCATGGGCTGTCGCACGGGCTTCTACATGAGCCTGCTGGGCAGCCCCAGCGAGAAACGCGTCGGCGACGCCTGGCTTGCCGCCATGCAGGATGTGCTGAACGTCAAGCGGATGGAAGACATTCCGGAGCTCAACGAGTACCAGTGCGGCACCTTCGTGATGCACTCGCTCGAAGAAGCCCAGCAGATCGCCAGGGGCATCATCGAGCGCGGCATCGGCGTCAACCGAAACGAGGAGCTCGCGCTGAGCGCAGAACAGCTGCAGGCACTCGGCAACAAACCCAGCTGACCGAGACCCCCACAGCGGCCAAAGGGGCGAAATGCCCCTCTACTGGTCTCTAGCGAGCGCCGGGACATGCCTTTCTTACTGACCGATAGTTCCCAGCCCCGCCCATGCGGCAAGGGGCGGCACCTTCCCCTGGCCGCCCTGGCGTGGCTGATGTCCCTGCTGCTGACAAGCGCACCGGCGTCGGCCAGCTGCCCCGTCCCGTCCAGCGCCGACCTGGCCGTCGTCAAAGGTATCGACAAGCGCCCGGCCCTGCCCTCCGGCCAGGAAGTGATCGTCGACGGAGTGGTGACCGGCGAGTTTCTCGGCCGCGAACGGCTCAATGGCTTCTACCTGCAGCAGGAGACCGAGCATGGCCCCGTCGGCCTGTTCGTCTACCTGCCGCAGCCTTCGTCGAACCAGGCCGGGCTCATCGTCCCCGGTGCTCACCTGCAGCTGCATGCCCGCACCGGCGAGTACCGCGGCCAGACCCAGTTGCAGCGGGTCGAGCGGATCGAGACCTGCGTCGGCGACCGGCTGCCTGAACCGCTGCCGGTAGCATGGCCGCTCAGCAACGCGCAGCTGTCACGCAAGGAAGGGCTGCTGCTCACGTTTCCTCAGCCGCTGACCGTGACCGGCAACTACGAGCTTGGCCGCTACGGCACCCTGAGACTGGCCGCCAACCGCCTGTTCCGCCCCACGAATACGCCCGACGAGCCCCAGCCGCGGGACATTCTCGAGCTCGACGACGGCAGCTACCGCGCCTCTCCGAGCCCCATCCCCTACGTGGACGAGAACGGCAGCCGACGCGTCGGCAGCACCGTACAGGGCCTGACAGGGATACTAACCCACGCCTTCGACGCCTACCGTCTGCACCCGACCCTCGAGCCACGCTTCGTGGCCGCCAACCCGCGCCCGGCGCCCTTGCCCGAACCGGGTGACCACCTGCGCGTGGCAACGTTCAACGTCGAGAACTATTTCGTCACCCTGGGCCAGCGCGGCGCCGAGAGTGCCGCCGCGCTGGAGCGCCAGCGGGCCAAGCTCGCCGCGGCGGTAGCGGGCCTGCAGGCCGACATCCTCGCGCTGGTGGAAGTAGAGAACGACCCGCGCGCACTCGCCGACCTGGTCGAGCAGCTCAGCGAGCGCACCGGGGTCCGCTATCGTGCGGTCGGCGGCAGTGTCGACCGCGGCAGCGATGCCATCAAGCTTGCCCTGCTCTACCGGCCCGACCGGGTCGAGGCCGTGAGCGAGCTCCACGCCGACCCCCATCCAGCCCACCACCGCCCGCCGCTGGCGGCCTTCTTCCGCAGGGCGGAAGGTGGTTCGACGTTCGGGGTTGTCACCGCGCACTTCAAGTCGAAGACCGGCTGCCCGCCCCGGGGCGATATCGACCGCGGCCAGGGCTGCTGGAACCAGCGTCGGGTGGAACAGGCCCAGGCCTTGAACGCTTTTTAGGCCGCCTGGCTGCGGCCGAAGGGCAATCGTCCCTGCTGCTGCTGGGTGATCTCAACGCCTACGGTGCCGAGGACCCGATTCGAACCCTGACCGGCACGGGCATGGTCGACCTGATGGCCGCAAGGCTGCCGCCGGAACAACGCTATACCTATGTGTTCCGCGGTGAGTCGGGCTATCTGGATCATGCCATGGCCAGCCCCGGGCTGGCCGCGGCGGTGGCAGCGGTGCAGCCGTGGCCGATCAACGCCGACGAGCCCCCGTTCCTCGGCTACGCCGCACCGGGCAATGCGGCAGCCTACTTCCGTCCCGACCCCTTCCGCTCCTCCGACCACGACCCGATCGCGGTGGACCTGCGCTGGCCCTGAGTGCCGTCGACCTGCTTGTGCCACGTACGCAACGGCCGCTCCCCATAGGGCGGCCGTTGCGCTTGTGAGCGCGCTGCAGGCGACAGAGGTGCCTGCCAGGCTGCACAGGATACGAAAAAAGGATTTTAGTATACAATTTTATAGGCTACGGTAGTCATTAGCAGCTCACTAAGTAATACAATTCCAAGAACAGATCGGAAATCCTATGCCCAAGCAAGTCAACGCCTCCATCTTTGACTTTCACGGCAGGCCGTCCCTAGGCAAGGCCCTGCCCCTCTCGCTGCAGCATGTACTGGCGATGATCGCCGGGGTCATCACGCCGCCCATCATCGTGGCAGGCGTGATAGGCGCCAGCGTGGAGGAGCGACTCCTATTGATTCAGGTCGCCGTCCTGGCGTCAGGCTTCAGTACGCTGTTTCAGCTCTATGGCTTCTGGAAATTCGGCGCCCGCCTGCCGGCCATCTTCGGCGTGGGCTTCGCCTATGTGCCAACGCTGATCGCCGTGGGCAGTCAGTTCGGCATTGCCGGCATCCTCGGCGCCCAGCTCATCGGCGGCATCAGCATGCTCGTGGTGGGCTACTTCATTCAGTACATCCGCCACCTGTTTCCACCGGTGGTCGCCGGCACTGTGGTACTGGTAATCGGGCTGTCGCTCTACGACATCGCGATTCGCTACATGGCGGGAAGCGGCAACGTACAAGCGCCTGGCTTCGGCGAGCCGATCAACTGGTTCGTGGCCCTGGTCACCCTGACCACGGTGCTGATCGCCTCGCAGTTCGGCAAGGGCGTGGTGAAGCTCTCGGCCATCATCGTCGGCATCGTGGTGGGCTACCTGCTGTCGCTGCTGCTCGGCATGGTCAGCTTCGAGTCGGTGGCCGAAGCCGGCTGGGTGGCAGTACCGCAGTTCATGCCCTTCGAGCTGGAGTTTCATACCTCGGCAATCATCGCCATGGTGATTATCTGCGTGATCAACTCGGTGCAGACCATCGGCGATCTTTCCGCCACCACCGTGGGCGGCATGAACCGCGAGCTGAAGACGCGTGAACTCACCGGCGGCCTGCTGGGCAACGGCTTGACCACCGCGCTGAGCGCCTTCTTCGGCGCCCTGCCCACCGCCACCTTCAGCCAGAATGTCGGCATCGTGGCAATGACCCGCGTGATCAGCCGCTTCGTGCTGGCGCTCGCCGGTGGCTTCATGCTGCTGGCCGGGTTCAGCCCCAAGTTCAGCGCCCTGGTAACGACCATCCCCTATCCGTGCTCGGCGGTGCCACGGTCATCGTCTTCGGCATGATCACCATGACCGGCATCAAGCTGCTGATCAAGGATGAGCTTTCGGCTCGCAACATGACCATCGTCGGCCTGTCGCTGGCGCTGAGCCTCGGCATTGCCCAGGTGCCCGAAGCGATAGCGCAGCTCCCCACCTGGATACAAAGCGTGATCGGCGGCTCACCCATCGTAGTGGCGGCCATTACCGCGTTCAGCCTCAATCTGCTGCTGCCCAGGGTCACCCTGGCCGACGAGGAGCGCGAGCGCGAGCTCATGGCCCGCACCGATGACAGCGCCGACTGCAGCCCCTTCAAGCCCGCGAGTCCTCACTTCGCTCCCATCGGCAGGAAGGCTCGGCTGGTAACGCCAGCAGCAGCTGAGACCGGCTCGGCCCCCGGGGCCGAGCCTTCGTTTCCACGCGATGCATCTTGCGCCCCGTCCAGGGCCACCAGGAGTAAGAAGTGAAAAGCCTGAACCACCTTTCCGTCAGAATGAGCTGGACGCTGGTCCTGCTCACCTTTCTTTGCCTGTTGATCGCCCTGAGTGCCATGGGGCTCTATGCCGTTCAGCATAGCCAGCGCAACTTCGATACCTTCAGCGCGGTGAACGTCACCCAACAGGCCGCACTCAACCGGGCCAACTCGGTGCTGCTGAGCACCCGCATCGACATGGCCGACGTTTATGAAGCGCTGCTCGAACGCTCCCGTGAGGTCAGTGGCACCGGCAACGCCGCTATCCAGGCCGACGCCCAGCGGCTCAGCGCGCAGCTCGATGAAGTGGCCAGCATCTTCAGCCTCTTTCTCGAGCTGCCCGTTCGCTCCGAGCATGCGCAGCTGATGGGCCCCATTGAAGCCAGTTTCCATGCCCTACTGGAGAACAGCTTGCGGCCACAGGCCGAAGCGCTGGCCAGCGGCGATCTTGCCGGCTACCGGGCACTGCGTGAGCGGGCCGCCACGCAGAACGCCAGTTTCTATCAGGCTGCCGTGGGTTTCTTTCACCAGGTGGAGGCCGAAGGGGCTGCACGAGCGGAGAGCTTCGGCTCGGTGGTCACGACCGCACAGCGGGTGATCGTCTTCGTCTTCCTCATTGCCCTGGCGGTGATCGGCGTCGTCTACCGAGGCATGAGCGCCAACTTGATTCGTCCCCTGGAGCGCATTGTGCAGCACTTCCAGCGCATGGCCGCCGGCGACCTCTCTGCGACCATCGAGACCCACGGCAGAAATGAGATCGGCAAACTTTACGCGGCCCTTGCCGCGATGCAGCAGGGCCTGGCCTCCACCGTGGTCACGGTGCGCGACAGCAGCGCGGAGATCCTTGCCCACTCACGCGAAATCGCCAGCGGCAACCGCGACCTCGCGGCGCGTACCGAGCGCCAGTCCGCCTCCTTGTCAGAAACGGCGTCGAGCATGGAAGAAATGGCGTCCACGATGGAGCGCAACAGCGAGAATGCCTCGCTGGCTAGCGCCATGGCCCGGGAGGCGGCCGAGCGGGCCCATGAAGGGGGCGACGTCGTGGCTCACGTGGTGCTCGGGATGCAGGAGATCCGCGAAAGCTCGCAGCAGGTCACGGAGATCATCGGATTGATCGACTCCATCACCTTTCAAACCAACATTCTGGCCTTGAATGCCTCGGTGGAAGCGGCTCGTGCCGGTGAACACGGTCGAGGCTTTGCGGTGGTGGCCAACGAAGTCCGCAACCTCGCCACGCGCAGCGCCGACGCCGCCACGGAGATTCGCCAGCTGATCGAGACTGCCGTGCGTCAGGTAGAGGCCGGCACCCAGCAGGCCGACAGCGCCAGCAGCACCATGGCCTCGATCATGACCTCGGTACAGCGGGTAAACGCCTTGGTGGATGAGATCGCCATGGCTTCCAACGAGCAGCGTGCCGGCATTGGCGAGGTCAACACCGCGGTAGGCGACATGGATCACACCACCCAGCAGAACGCCACCCTGGTCGAGCAGGCCAGCCTGGCCGCCAGCCAGCTCCAGGCCGAAGCGCAGCGCCTGGATGAAGCCGTTGCCAGGTTCAAGCTGACAGAGGCCCAGGCACCCGTCCCTGCGGTTACCCTCACCCTGGGCACTGCGCCCAACGCAGCGAAAAAGGCGGGCCTGGTAGCCGCCTGAGCCCACCCTGACCGCACCACCAGGCGCCACCTTGCGGCGGCGCCTGGCTTGTAAGAGCGGGCGTCGCTGTCACCCACCCGCGCCCCCTCCTGCTGGAAGGCGCCGGGCGGAACCCCAAGCTGTTCATGAAAGGCGGCAATAAAAGCGGACAAGCTGTCGTAGCCGCACGCCAGCGCGGCATCCGTAACGCGCTCCCCTCGTTCCAGCAGCGGCAAGGCGGCAATCACGCGACAGCGCTTGCGCCATTGCCGAAAGTTCAGCCCGGTCTGGGCGAGAAACCAGCGACTAAGCGTGCGCCCTGATACCCCGAAGCGTTCAGCATGCTCCTCCAGTCCGGCGCGGTCGTCGGGGCGCGCCTGAAGATGGCGGCAAAGTGCCTGCAGGCGAGGATCTTCCGGCCAGGGCAGCCTGATACCGGCCTCTTCGGCCACTGCCAGCCGGTCGATCAGGACCGCGGCCAACCGGCCATCCGCCCCGCTCTCGTCATACGCTTCCGGTAGTTGGCTGAAGGCCTGGATCAGCTCTCGCAGCAGCGCATCGATACGCAGCACGCGGCAGCGTTGGCTCAAGGAGGGAACGGCATCAGCCGCGACGTAGAGGCTACGGATGACGGTACCCGGTGAACAGCGCACCGCATGACGCATGCCCGCCGGCACCCAGGCCGCCTGGCCTGGAGGAGCCAGGAAATGCCCGCGCTCGGTCTCCACACGCAGGGTGCCGCGCAGGGCATGGGAGAGCTGTGCCCAGGGATGGCGGTGGGGATGGCCGATCGCCTGGTTGGGAAGCGAGTGCTCACTGCCATAGAGCGGCCTTGGCAGCCGTGACAAGGCAGCAAGGGCGGCCAGCATGTCCGTTTCTCGACGAATCACTTCCGATATCCGCAAAAGCTCCTGACGACACGAGGATATGATCTTGTGGAAAAGCTTTCCACCTAGGAGCATCGATCATGTTGAAAACCCTCAAGGCGAATCTCGATGCCTTCACCCTGATCCTGATCGCGGTCGTGCTCATCGCCAGCCTGCTGCCGGCGCGAGGAGCGGCGGCCAGCGGCTTCGAACTGCTGACCCAGGCGGCCATCGCCCTGCTCTTCTTTCTGCATGGCGCCAAGCTGTCACGCCAGGCGATCATTGCCGGTGCGACCCATTGGCGCCTGCATCTCGTCATCTTCGTGTTTACCTTCGGTGCCTTTCCGCTGATCGGCCTGCTGCTGCACCCCTGCTGAGCCCACTGCTGGGCGAGCAGCTGGCCCTGGGGGTGCTCTACCTGTGCGTGCTGCCGGGTACCGTCCAATCGGCCATCGCCTTCACATCCCTGGCACGTGGCAACGTGCCTGCGGCGATCTGCAGCGCCTCCTCCTCCAGCCTCATCGGCATTCTGCTCACCCCGCTGCTGCTGCTGTGGCTATTGGATGCTCAGGACGCCGGCAGCAGCATTGCCCTCGTCGATTCCGTCGGCAAGATCAGTCTTCAGCTACTGCTCCCGTTTGTCGCGGGCCATCTCGCCCGGCCGGTGATTGGCGTCTGGGTAGAGCGCAACCGACACTGGCTCACCGGGGTGGACCAAGGCTCGATCCTGCTGGTGGTCTATACCGCCTTCAGCGCTTCGGTCGTCTCCGGGCTGTGGCACAGCGTATCCCCGACCGCACTGCTCAGCCTGACCCTGGTCTGCTGCGTGCTGCTCGCCCTGGTCCTGTGGCTGACGACTCGACTGGCCCAGTGGCTGCGTTTCAGCCGCGACGATGAAGTGACCATCGTGTTCTGCGCTTCCAAGAAAAGCATGGCCACGGGCGTGCCCATGGCCCAGGTTCTGTTCCCCGGCGCCGCGCTGGGCCCGATGCTGTTACCGCTATTGATCTTTCACCAGATCCAGCTGATGGCGTGTGCCGTGCTCGCCCGACGCTATCTTGCGGGCGTCGTCGAAAAGCCGCCCTCTTTTGGAACGGGTGACACGCTGATGGAAGCAAGCGGCGCAAGCCCGAGGAAGGAAGCGCGATGATGATGCAGTGATGGGTGACGAAATCGTCCCTTAGCTCCCGGCGGCCTATGGAGTGGCGATGGAGCTGTTCGGGAGCTTTGTAACCCGCCATTGAATGCTAAAAACCAGCGAAGCCACATTGCGCATGGTAACTGGGCAAGAGCCATAAACTTGCCGAATAGCAGTAGATCGAGAAGGTAACAGAGGATGGTGGGCCCAGCTGGACTCGAACCAGCGACCAAGGGATTATGAGTCCCCTGCTCTAACCAACTGAGCTATAGGCCCTGCATTGCGCCGCCGTATGATAGCGAAAGCTGGTGGGTGTGGCCAGAGCCTGGGCGGCGGCAAATTCGCGCCGCTGTGCCGGGCACTTCCCGGCGTTTGGCGTGTCTTTGGGGTGAGCCTTTTCGCTCCAGGAGATACGCCGTCCATGAAACGCTTATTGTCCTCTTTTTCCATGCTGGCCTTGGGTGCTTCCACCCTGCTGCTTGCCCTGCCGCTGGCGGCCTGGGAGCTGGCTCCCGAGCACTCACGCGTATCTGCCACCGTCATGCAGATCACACCCGATGGCCCGGTACCACGCCAGCACGAGGTGCGTCGACTCTCCGGCAGCGCGGATGCCAGCGGCACCCTACAGCTGCCGCTGCGGCTCAATCAGAGCGACGTGGTGGAGCGGCTGGGGCCGCTGCCGCCCTGGCTCTCCGGCCTAACCGAGCGGCCCATGGCCACTCTGACCACCCAGTTCCCGCCGGAGCGGCTGGAGCGGCTGACGGTGGGCGATTCGTTGGTGGAAACCCTGACGATGCGGGTCCAGTCGGGCAATGTTGTGCGCGAGGAGTCGCTGCCGGTGCGCTTCACCAAAACCGGCAGCGGGCAGGTTCAGGTCACCAACGCCGAGCGGGTCTCGCTCGACGGCCAGGCCCTGATGGCTGACGCCTCCCTGCGCACGGTGATGCTGCTGCTTGGCTATGAGCAGATCGGCGATGACGTGCCGGTCAGCCTGGATGCCGTATTGATCAAGCGCTGAGAAACGCAATACCGCCAAGGGCTCGGCCCGGCATGAGCCGGCCAAGCCCTTGTTGTAGTAATGAAGACTGCATGCTTCGCGCAGCGCCCGGCTCGACGTGCCAACGCCACGTACCGCCAACCCAAGCCCGGCCTTGCGCGATCACCCCGGCCAGCGCGGGCAAATCATGCATCGCTGATCTCTCCTTCGCGGAAACTGGCCGTCAGCGCGCCGGTCTGCACCCGCCACTGCGCGGCGTAGCGGCCACCGCGCTCGAGCAGCTCGGCATGGCTGCCCTGCTCCACCACCCGCCCGCCGTCGACGACCAAGATCTCGTCGGCGTGAACGATGGTGGAGAGCCGGTGAGCGATCATGATCACGGTGCGGCCGTGGCCGATCTTGGCCAGCGAGCGTTGGATGGCCGCCTCGGTCTCGTTGTCCACCGCGCTGGTGGCCTCGTCGAGCACCAGGATCGGTGGGTTCTTGAGCAGCGCCCGGGCCAGGGAAAGCCGCTGACGCTGGCCTCCGGAGAGGCGCACGCCGCGCTCGCCCACGGGGGTATCGAGCCCCTGCGGCAGCGCCTGGATGAACTCCCACGCTTCGGCGGTGCGCGCCGCCTCGATCACCGCCTCCTCAGAGGCGTCGGGCCTGCCATAGGCGATGTTGTCGCGGATCGAACCCTCGAACAGATAGACATCCTGACTCACCAGACCGATGGCACGGCGCAGCGATTCGAGACTGACCTCGGCGATCGGTTGGCCATCGATGCGCACCTCGCCGGCCGAGGGGTCGTAGAAGCGCAGCAGCAGCTTCATCAGGGTCGACTTGCCGGAGCCGGTGGCCCCCACTAGCGCCAGGGTGTTGCCGGCGGGCACGTGCAGGCTGATGCCATCGACGCCGACGCCGCTGGCCGCATAGCGGAAGCTGATATCACTGAAGCTCACCTCGCCGCGCACCGGCTCGGCCAGCGGCTGGCCTTCGTTGTCCTTCACCGTGATCGGTACCGCCAGCAGGTCGAGGATGCGCCGCGTGCTGGCCATGGCGCGTTCAAACAGGTCGATCACCTCGGCGAGGCCGGTGAGCGGCCACAACAGGCGCTGGGTGAGGAACACCAGCACGCCGTAGGCGCCCACGTTGAGGTCGCCGCGCAGCGCCAGCATGCCGCCCACGGTGAAGGTGGCCAGAAAGCCGGCCAAAATCGCCATGCGGATCACCGGGATGAAGGCGGAGCTGACCCGGATGGCGCGACGGTTGGCTTCTACGTAGGCCTCACTGACCGTGCGCAGCCGCTCGGCCTCGCGCGCCTCGCTGGTGAAGCTCTTGATGGTGGCGATGCCGGCCAGGTTGTTGGAGAGCCGGCTGGCGAGATCGCCCACCTTCTCGCGCACGTCGGCGTAGAGCGGGCCAGCCTTGCGCTGGAAGAAGAAGGCGCCCCAGATGATCAATGGGATCGGCGTGAAGGCGAGCAGTGCGATCAGCGGCGAGATGACGAAGAACACCGCACCCACTGCCACCACGGTGACGCCGACCTGGATCAGCGAGTTGGCGCCGCCGTCCAGAAAGCGTTCGAGCTGGTTGACGTCGTCGTTCATGGTCGCCACCAGCTGGCCCGAACTCTTCGACTCGAAGTAGGCCATGTCGAGACGCTGAGCGTGCTCGTAGGTGTCCAGGCGCATGTCGGCCTGCAGCCGCTGGGCCAGGTTGCGCCACAGGATCTTGTAGAGATATTCGAAGATGGACTCGCCGGCCCAGATGAAGAAGGTAAGCACGGCGAGCACCAGGATCTGCTCCTGGGGCGTGGTGAAGCCGAGCCGGGCGACGAAGCTGCGCTCCTGGTTGACCACCACGTCGATGGCCACGCCGATGAGGATCTCCGGTGCGATGTCGAAGATCTTGTTGATCACCGAGCAGGTGGTGGCGGCAACGATGCGGCGTCGGTAGCCGCGCGCATAGCGCAGCAGGCGCACCAGCGCGTGGAAGCTGTTGGGAGAGGCGGAAGTCGTCATTCGCGTGTCCTTGTCGTTAGCCAGCGAAGCTTACCCGAGAGCCGCCTCCCCCACCATGGCGTTACTGCCAGCCGAGCCGTTCCAGCAACGCAACAGCCGCCGGGTAGTGGCGGCCCAGCTCGGGCATCGCGATGGCATCCATGCGCGCTTCCCCGAGCTGGCGCTCGGCCTCGACGTCGCTCACGCCCTCGACGACCGGGTAGAAGATCCCATCGGCCACGTCACGCTGCACCTCGTCCCCGGCGGTATGCTCGAGGAAGCGCAGCGCCGCCTCAGCATGGGGGTGCCACGCACCATGGCAAATCCAGCCACGTTGCGGTAGGCGCCACGCCCTCAAGCCCTTCGCCCTGCTGGTTGGGCCAGATCAACTCGAGTTGCTCGGCCAAGGCCCGTTCCTCGGCGTCGTCCGAGGCCAGCATGCGCAGGTAATAGTAGTGGTTGGCCAGGGTCACGGCGCACTCACCGGGTTCAGCCACGGCGCGCAGCAGCTCGCCGTCACGGCCGCCGGTCGGCTGGGCCAGGTTCGCCATCAGCGCCTCGCCCCAAACCTCGGCGCCGGCCTCGCCGTGATGCGCTAGCATCGAGCTTACCAGCGACGCGTTATAGGGCGAACGGCCATTGCCGAGGCACAGCCGGCCGGCCAGGCGCTTGTCGGCCAGCGCTTCGTAGCTCTGCGGAACCCACGCCAGCTTGTCGGGGTTGACGTAGATCACCCGCGCGCGGGTCGCATAGCCGCTCCACCCCGCCGCGAGATCGCGCAGCCCTTCAGGCACGCGCTCAGCCAGCCGCGTGGACTCAACCGGCTGGAACCAGCCTTCCGCCACCTGGCCTTGGATGGTGCCGCTGTCGACGACCATCAGCACATCGACGGGAGGCTCCACCCCGTGCTGCGCGCTCTCGGCCAGTGCCGCCGAGAGCTCGTCCATGGGCAGGGTCACCAGCGCCACGGCAATGCCGGTGGCCTCGGTGAAGGAGGTGAAGATCGGTGCCTGGGGATCATCCAGGCGTGGGCCGGCCACCCGCAGCGGCTCCATGGCCTGTGCAACGGGAGCCGCCAGGGAGCCGGACAGCAAGAGCAGCCATAGCGTACGAGAGATCGATGACATGGGGTTTCCTAGAGAGAGTTGGCAGGCAACGAATGTTAATCAATCTCACCCTCAAAAACGTCGAGCCAACGCCGAACGACATGTTCGCCTGTGCGCAACCGCAAGCGGCACAGCTCGGCAGGCCCCGGAGCGGCTCACGCCAAGCCCGGCTTGCAGGACAAAATGCCCGCCGCGGAGTGAGCGCTTGCATCGGCCGGGCATGATTCACGACAATGTTTCGCCTGCTTATCTTTCGAGGATGCCATGCTCGCCAACCTCTTCGCCGTGATGGCGCCCGTTCTTGCAGGCGCCGGGCTCGGCTATACCTGGATTCGCCTGGGGCATCCTTATCCCGTCGAGTTCGTCACCCGGCTGGTGTTCAACATCGGCACCCCGGCGCTGGTGCTGGCCTCTCTCGCCGGGGCCGAGATCGACGCCGGCAGCTTCGGCCGCACCATGCTCGCCACTGCCCTGGTGATGATTACCTTGGGAGGCGCCACCTTCATCGTAGCCAGGCTGCTGCAGCGCGATTGGCGCGTGCTGCTGGCACCGATGATGTATCCCAACACGGGCAACATGGGCCTGCCGGTGGTGCTGTATGCCTTCGGCAGCGCTGGGTTCGCCTTCGGCATTACTGTGATGGTGACGGTATCGCTGTTCCAGTTCACCCTGGGCGCGGTGCTGTCGAGCCAGGGCAGCCCGTTGAAGACCCTCGCCCGCACGCCCACCGTCTATGCCATCCTGCTCGCCTTGAC
This sequence comes from Halomonas sp. E19, assembly GCF_052439355.1. Taxonomy (NCBI): domain Bacteria; kingdom Pseudomonadati; phylum Pseudomonadota; class Gammaproteobacteria; order Oceanospirillales; family Halomonadaceae; genus Halomonas; species Halomonas sp. E19. The sequence goes on from NZ_JBNFWU010000001.1 coordinate 2,294,856, forward strand.
GCTGCTATTGACCGATACCACGCTGCCGCGCTGGCTCTACAACAGCGTGGAGCTGATCTCGGGTTTCACCGTGCCGCTGATGCTGATCACGCTGGGTGTCTCACTGGCCAGCATCCAGGTGAAGAGCCTGTCGTCCGGCGTGGGCTTCAGCCTGCTGCGCCTGCCGCTGGCCGCGTTGCTGGCCTGGGGCATCGGCAGCCTGCTGCAGCCGCCGCCGCTGGCACTGAGCATCCTGGTGCTGCAGATGAGTATGCCGGTGGCGGTATTCAACTACCTGTTCGCGCAGCGTGCCGGTCGCGAGCCGGAGTATGTCGCCAGCCTGGTGTTCTGCTCCACGCTGCTCTCGCTGCTCTATCTGCCGATATTGCTGGCGCTGTTGCTGTAGCATGCGGGCAGGCTGCGTCACGAGCCAACGCTGGGTGATCGGAACACCCACGCTGCCGGGGAGTCACTATCCTGATAGCGGAACATCAACAAAGGGAGAACGACGGGATGCATGCGTCATGCAAATGGCTACTGGCCCCGCTGATGGCAGGAGCCGCCACCGCTCAGGCCGCCGAACTCATCGAAGCGCCTATCTCCACCGAACACCATGACCTGCGCCTGGAGCGACTCGCCAGCGGATTCGAGAACCCTGGGCGCTGGCCTTCCTGCCGGATGGGCGCTACTTGGTCAGCGAGCGTGCCGGACGACTGGCACTGGTCGAACCCGGCGGCGAAATCACCCACCTAGGTGGAGTCCCCGAGGTGCACGCCCATGGCCAGGGCGGGCTGCTCGATCTCGCCCTGCATCCCGACTATGGCGATGGCGAAAACGACTGGATCTACTTCACCTGGAGCAAGCCCGACAGCGGCCGCACTGCCACCGCGCTGAGCCGCGCTCGGCTCGCCGAAACGAGCCTGACTGACGTCGAGACCCTGTTCGAACAGTCACGCTACTCCAGCCCCGGCCGCCACTATGGTTCCCGCCTTGCCTGGCGGCCCGACGGCACCCTGCTGATGAGCATCGGTGACCGTGGCCAGTCGCCGGAGCGCGCCCAGGCAAGCGACGATCATGCCGGCAGCGTGCTGCGCCTGACGGCCACCGGGCAGGCTCCCACCGACAACCCCTTCATCGACGACAACGCCCTCGATGAGCTCTTCACGCTCGGCAACCGCAACATCCAGGGCCTGATCGTCGACGCCCAGGGCGAGGCCTGGGCCACCGAGCACGGCCCGCTGGGCGGCGACGAACTCAACTACCTGATGGCCGGCGAGAACTACGGCTGGCCCGAGGTGAGCCAGGAGCGGACTACGCCACGCGTGCCCCCATCGGCGAGCGCTCGCTGCCCGGCATGCGCGAGCCCGTGCACGTCTTCGAGGGCGCTTCGCGCCATCCGGCCTGACCCAGGTCAGCGGGGACACCTTCCCCGCCTGGGAGCACCATCTGCTGGCCGGCGGCCTGCGCAGCGAACAACTGCAGCGTCTGGTGATCGAGAACGGACAGGTCACCGCCAGTGAGATCGTGCTTGATGGCCAGATCGGGCGCATCCGCGACGTTCGACAGGGCCGGACGGGGCCATCTATCTGCTCGACGACGCCGCACAGGGCAGCCTGTACCGACTGGTACCAACCGAATGACCGCCACGGCACCGCCCCTTTCGGCGGCGCCGACTTCTCCCGACCAGCCGGCGAGCCCACATGCGCCTACGCAATCTCATCATTCTCACGGTCATTGCACCGCTGTTCCTGGTGCTGTTGATCTTTAGCCTGGTGGCCATCAAGTCGCTCGAGGACAACGTGCGTTCGCGCCTGGAGCGCGAAGTGCAGGTCATCACCAACGTGATCGGCACCACCCTCAGCCACTCCCTGAGCCGTGACGCCGCCGAACCGCTGGAGGAGTCGCTCTATTCGGCGTTCTCCTTCCACCGTATCTATGGCGCCTATGTATTCGACCCCAACGGCCAGGAGATCTATGGGCTGGGGCTGGGGCAGGCCCTGTTCAGCCCCCAGGTCATCCGCGATGTCGCCGAGCACCGCGAAATGCGCGCGGCCTACCGCGAGCACGAAGGCTGGCACTACTACTCGGTGCTGAAGCCGCTCACCTCACCCACCGGCGAGGTGCATGGCGTGCTGCAGGTCAATCGCCTCAATACCGGGATCGAAAATTACACCGGGGTGCTCAGCCAGCTTGCCCTGCTGGCCTTCATCATCGGCGCCAGCGGCATCGTGTTCGGCATCTGGTGGGGCTTTCGTCGCCACATCGAACGGCCGCTCGAGCGGCTGCTGGCGGTCATGCAGCGCGTCGAAGAGGGCGACCGCCGCCAGCGCGCCGTGGTCGAAGGCCCGCAGGAGTACAAGCGGCTGGCCACGGCGCTCAACGGCATGCTGGACGCCATGGTCGAGAAGGATGCCGATATCGAGGCCCGCCGCCGCAAGGAGATCGAACTGGAGAAGCGCCTGCGCAAGTCGAAGAAGCTGGCCGAGCTCGGCGTGCTGGCCGCAGGGGTGGCGCACGAGATCGGCGCTCCGCTTACCGTGATCAATGGCCAGGCCCAGCGCCTCTCGCGCCGTGAGCGCATCGGCGACGACGAGCGCGCCCGGCTCGGCCGGATTCGCGGCGAGGTGGAGCGCATCGTCGAGATCGTGCGCCAGCTTATGGAACTGGGCCGCCGCCACAACGTCGAGAAGGCGCCGCTGTCGCTAAGCGAGCTGGTCAACACCAGCTGCAGCCTGGTTGAGGAGGACCTTGAGCAGAATGCCATTGATCTGGAGCTGGACCTGACCTCGCCTACCCCGGAACTGCTGGCCAACGGCCAGCAGCTGGTGCAAGTGCTCACCAACCTGCTGCGCAACGCGGCCCAGGCCAAGGGCGTCAGCCGCGTAAGGATCACGTGCCGGCATGACGATAGCTGGCTGACCCTGTGGGTCGAGGATGACGGGCCAGGCATTGCGGCGGAAAACCAGTCCCGGGTGTTCGACCCTTTCTTCACCACCAAGCCCGTCGGCCAGGGAAGCGGCCTCGGGCTCTCCATGGTGCATCGCATCATCAATGATCACGGCGGTACGGTTGGCGTCTTCGACAGCGAACTGGGCGGCGCAGGCTTTGAAGTCGGGCTGCCGCTGAACGATACCGCCTTAGGAGGAGTCGCCAAGTGAACGGAAACCACAACCCACCTGAACTGCCGATTCTCATCGTCGAGGACGACGCGGCCATTCTCGAGCTGCTCGAGGAAGAGCTGCAGGAAGCCGGCTATCAGACCCTGGGCACCAGCAGCGCAGAGGAAGCCTTGGCCACCCTGAGCCACAGTCGCGTGGCGCTGGTCATTAGCGACGTTCGCCTGCCCGGCATGAGCGGCATGCAGCTGCTTGAACAGCTGCGCAGCGAAGGCAGCCGACTGGGCTTCATCGTGATCACTGCCTTCGGCACCATCGACCAGGCCGTTGAGGCGCTGAAGATCGGCGCTGACGACTTCCTGACCAAGCCGCTGGATCTGGAGAGCGTCGGCGAGGCCGTCTATCGCGTGCTGGAGAATCACCGCCTGGCCGAACGCTTTCACCAGGACCGCCCGCCCGGCCATTTCCACGGCATCGTCGGCGAGAGCGAGCCGATGCAGACCCTGTTCCACGATGCCGCCCGGCTGGCCAAGAGCGACGCCCCCATTCTGATTCTCGGCGAGAGCGGCACGGGCAAGGAGCTGCTGGCCCGCGCCATTCATGCCGAAAGCGAGCGCAACACGGGACCGTTCGTGGCCATCAACTGCGCCAGCATTCCTCGGAGCTGATGGAGAGCGAATTCTTTGGTCACGTGAAGGGGGCCTTTACCGGCGCCAGCGATGCCCGCCAGGGCCTGTTTCAAGCTGCCAACGGCGGCAGCCTGTTTCTCGACGAGATCGGGGAGATGTCGCCAGGCCTGCAGGCCAAACTACTGCGAGCGCTGCAGGAAAAGACCATCAAGGCCGTGGGCTCGGAGAAGGAAGAGTCGGTGGACGTGCGCATCATTGCCGCCACCCACCGCGACCTGGAACGAGAAATCGAGGATGGCAATTTTCGCAGCGACCTCTTCTATCGCCTGGAAACCTTCTCGCTGCGTATACCGCCCCTGCGCGAGCGCAACGGCGACATCGAGCGCCTGATCTCGGCGCTGATCGAAAAGCACGCTGCCAGCCAGGGCAAGGGCATCGAGCAAGTCGAGCCGGAGGCGCTGCATGCCCTGCTGGAATACCCCTACCCCGGCAACGTGCGCGAACTCGAGAACGCCATCATGCGGGCCGTGACCCTGGCCGAAGAAGGGGTGCTGAGCCACGCCGACCTGCCCGAGCGCATCCGCCAGTATGAACAGGAACATCGCCGGGTCATACCCCAGGTCGAACCCCAGGGCGGCGCGCTGGTGGCCCTACCCCAGCAGCGCTGGCCAAGCCTGGAGGAGGTCGAAAAACGCTATATCCAGAAAGTGCTGGAAGCCACCGGAGGCAACAAGCGCAGAACTGCGGACATCCTCGGCATCGCCAGGCGCACCCTCTATCGCCGATTAGAAGATGAGTAGCGGGAAAAAGTCAGCATGATGGCTTGAAAGAGAACACAAGCAAGACGACGAGCAAGAGCAAGAGCAAGAAAGGGCGACATAAAAAAGCCCCCGTGGGAGTTCGGGGGCGAAGTGCGCCATGCAATCCTGCCGACGGCTCAAAGGGGAGGGGCAGCCGGCGGGAGGATCACCCGCAGATAGGGTCAGGCTCTGCATCCTTGCTTTCGCTTCCTTGCGCAGAGTGGCTTCCTTGTGGCTGCATCCTTGCCGCCAGGTTGCCTCCTTGCTCTACCGCCTCCTTGCGGTCGTGGGCTTCCTGCCCGATGAGCCTGACCGGCTCCGGCATCCCGCCGGAGCCGCAAACCTCCATCATTCGAACTTCAATCAGTAGCGATCCTTATCCTTATCGCGGTCCTTGTCATGGTCCTCGATAGGGTATTCCTCTTCTTCTTCCTCGAATTCTTGCGGCATGTCCGCATCGTAACCGTCGTTGCCCGGCATGGTCTGGGTACCCTGGCCGAAGCCGGCCTCACCCTGCTGAGTACCCTGGTCGAAGCCACCGGCGCTGCCCTGCTGGGTGCCCTGGTCTTCGAAGGCATCGGTGCCACCCTGCTGGGTGCCCTGGTCGAAGCCGCCTTGCTGACCTTGCTGATCTTGACCATCGAAGCCCGGCGCTACGCCGTTATCCATGGCGGTCGGGTCGGCTCCAGGCCCCATGCGCGGTGCGGCATCGGTACCGGGGTCGGCTCCGCGCCCGGTGCACCTTGAACGGCTTCCGGCATGCTCTCGGCCGTACCCGGCTGCTGCTGGGTAGCACCCGCGCCTGCGCCAGCACCGGCACCCGTGCCAACGCCAGTATCGGCCCCGACACCAGCACCCTGACCCTGCTGCGTGCCCATCTCAGCATCGCCCGGCGCCACGCCGCCTTCCATGCGATCCGGGTCTGCGCCCGGGCCGGTACCCGCGGCGGCATCAGTGCCCGGGGTAGGCTCGGCACCCGGCGCGCCCTGAACGGCTTCCGGCATATTGTCGGCACGCGAGTCCTGCTGCGTGCCCTGCTGGGCCATTGCGAAGGGGCTCGCGGTCAAGCCGACGGTTACACCCAAAACGCCGAGTTTCTTGAGAAATTCCTTGGACATCATAGTTCCTCTCCTCCTACTAGCGTCGTGTTAACGACTGTTTGTGGGAGGGCTTCTCACCCTCGGCTGTCGCCAGATGTTGCCTCAGGCAACAGCTTGAGATCGATGCGCGGCGTATTACATACCGCCTTGCTCGTCCTCATCCTGCAACAACGGGTCTTGGCCGCCATCGTCTGGATTCATCGTATCCTGCTGGCCCTGCGGCACCGGTTCCTGCTCGGCCTGCGGCGTCGTTTCCTCCTGCGGGAACTGATCACCCTCAGGCTGCTGGACGCTGCCAACAGGCTCTTCGCTTCCATCACCACCGGCCGTGTTGGTCTGGTCAAGGCCAGGATCTGCCGTGGTGTCTTGCATCGGTGAGCCCTGCTCCTCGATGGTAGGACGCTCCTCGTTGACCGGCGGCAGGTTGTCATCGTCATTGCCACAGCCAGCCAGAGATACCGTACCCAGCGTCAGTGCGATCGCCGAGGCCAAGGCTGTCAAACGTCCCTTTGACATAAACCCTGATTGCTTATCGTGGCTCATACGGATGGTCTCCCTTGGTTGATCCGTCTTCACCCAACAAGTAGCACGGGTTGTGCCAACGGCAGCAATGAAAAATAAAAATTATTTATAAACAAACATTTATAAAAACAGAAAGACGCCATGAATGCCTCCTCCGCCTCTCTATCGGATGGCGCAAAGTGACACATGGGCCTTACTGTCACAGGCAGGCGGGCCGCTACGGTCGGAAGCCACTCCGCTTTGCGGTATAATGAAAATCTCAACAATGACCGGCAAAGCGACCGGTCGCATCAGGCGGCGGGAGGTTCAGCAGAAATGTAGCGACCATGTCCGGCCGCACTCTTCCTATGGCATGGCATGCAACGCTGCTCAGCCTCGTCTCGCGACGCAAGCTCCACCTGCCGTACCGCCCACCAGGTGCAGCTGATCCCGCCATGTCGCAACCAACGACCTGCAGGGGAATAAAAAGTGAACGAGTCTTCACACGACAACCGCAGCGAAGAGACTCCTTCGGAAGGCGTACCGGCGCCAGAGGGCCCAGCCAACCTAATCGACACCGACTACGTCATTGGCCAGGACAACCTGGCGACGGACAGGCTAGGGTTCAGCATCGATCTGCACGGCAAGGTGTTCGCCATCTCCGCGCTGGTCACGGTCTTTTTCGTGGTGCTCACCCTGGCGCTGCAGACCGAAGTGGAGCCGCTGTTCAACGCGGTGCGCAATTGGCTGACCAGCCACTTGGCGTGGTTCTTCCTACTGGCCGGCAACCTGTTTGTACTGCTCTGCCTGGGCCTGATCGTCTCACCGCTGGGCAAGGTGAGAATCGGCGGCATGCATGCCACACCGGATTTCAGCTACAGCGGCTGGTTCGCCATGCTGTTCGCCGCCGGCATGGGCATCGGGCTGATGTTCTACGGCGTATCCGAGCCGATGTCCCATTTCAACGCCGCTCTGGGCGGTACCAGCGTGGAAGACGGGGTACGCACCGACTGGGCACCGCTGGGGGCGGCCGCAGGCGATACCGCTGCGGCTGCCGGGCTCGGCATGGCCGCCACCATCTTCCACTGGGGCCTGCATCCGTGGGCAATCTACGCCGTGGTGGCCCTGGCCCTGGCCATCTTCTCGTTCAACAAGGGCTTGCCGCTGACCATGCGCTCGATCTTCTATCCGCTGCTGGGCGAGCGGGTATGGGGCTGGCCCGGCCACGTCATCGATATCCTGGCGGTGTTTGCCACGCTGTTCGGCCTGGCCACCTCGCTGGGGCTGGGCGCCTCCCAGGCCACGGCCGGCCTCAGCCAGCTGTTCGGCATACCGGCCACCAATGCCACCATGGTGCTGCTGATCCTCGGCATCACCGCCGTCGCCATCCTGTCGATCGTGGCAGGCGTCGACAAGGGGTCCGCCGCCTCTCTGAAATCAATATGGGGCTCGCCTTGCTGCTGCTGCTGTTCGTCGTGCTGGTCGGCCCGACGCTGGCGATCCTGTCGGGCTTCTTCCAGAACCTGGGCGGCTACCTGCGCCACCTGCCGGCCCTGTCGAATCCCTTCGGCCGCGAAGACGCCAACTTCACCCAAGGCTGGACCGCTTTCTACTGGGCCTGGTGGATTTCCTGGTCGCCCTTCGTCGGCATGTTCATCGCGCGGGTCAGCCGCGGGCGCACGGTGCGCGAGTTCCTGATCGCCGTGCTGCTGGTGCCCTCGCTGGTCTCGGTGCTGTGGATGACCGCCTTCGGCGGCACGGCGATCGACCAATTGGTGAACGATGGCGTCGAGGGCGTGCGCGACGCGGCTCTCGAACTGCAGCTGTTCGTGATGCTCGGCGAGCTGCCGCTCAGTGCCATCACCTCCTTCATCGGCATCGTACTGGTGGTGGTGTTCTTCATCACCTCCTCGGATTCAGGCTCGCTGGTGATCGACACCATCACCGCCGGCGGCAAGGTCGATGCGCCCAAGCCGCAGCGAGTATTCTGGGCCATCATCGAAGGCGTCATCGCCATCGCCCTGCTGCTCGGCGGCGGGCTGGTCGCCCTGCAGGCCATGGCCGTCTCTACCGGGCTTCCGTTCACGCTGGTACTGTTGGTGGGTTGCTACGCCATCCTCAAGGGACTGATGAGCGAACCACGGGCCTGAACCTACCCTGGGGCGGCCTTCGGGCCGCCTCTGCTTCCCGGCGAACCGCCTGGCTGATTCGCCTAAGGAAAAACGACCTGACACCCAGGAAAAGGGCAGCAACATAAGCCCACTAGCATCGTGATGCTGGTTCGTGCATATTTCAGTCACTCGATAATGATGCCAAGGAGCCGCTGTCGCCCATGATGGCCCCCGAAGACGCATTCCGTCTGCTCGCTGATGGCTTGGGCAAAGCCGGTACTCCTCAGGCGCTCGACCATCTGGTCGAGCGACTTGCAGCAATCCTCGACGGCGACCATGTCGTCATCGGCAAGATCCAGGCCGAAAGCCCCACAATTCGCACCGTTGCCTTCTGGTCCCGCGGCGCGCTGCAGCCGGCGGCCGTCTATGCCCTGGCAGGCTCCCCTGCGAGCATGTGCTGCACGACCGCATCTGCACCTTCCCCGACAACCTGGCCCAGCGCTTCCCCGCCGACGAACTGCTGCACGTGCTGGGCGCCCAGAGCTATATCGGACTGCCGCTGCGTGCACCCGACGGTTCGCTCATTGGCCTGCTGGCGGTCATGCGCAACCGCCCCTGGCGCTTCCCGCTTACGCCCAAGAGGTGCTGCGGATCGCCGCCGCCCAGGCAGGCGTGGAGATGGCCCGGCGAGCGGCTGAGGAGAAACAGCGCAACAGCGACTACCGCCTCCAGCAGCTGGTCCACTGGGACAGCGTAACGGGGCTGCCGAACCGGCGCTGCTTCATGGATCGCCTGGCCGAGGCCTGCGACCAGGCCAGGCTGCAAGGCAGCCATATCGGCCTGCTCTACCTCGACCTGCAGCGCTTTCGCCAGATCAACGACACCCAGGGCATGAATTCGGCGACCAGGTGCTGGCGGAAGTTGCCGGGCGCTTCGGCGCCATGGCCGAGCTTGGCGAATTCGTCGCACGCCTGGGCGGCGATGAGTTCATGGTGCTGCTGAGCGACACCCGGCCTGCCGCCATGGCTCATGCCATCGAGCGCTACCGCCACTGCCTGGCCGAGCCGCTGCAGATTGCCGGGCGCTGCTTCTCGATATCGGCCAGCGTCGGGGCGGCCCTGTTTCCCCGCGATGCCGACAACGCCCAGTCGCTGTTCCAGCACGCCAGCATCGCCCTCAACCACGCCAAGCGTGACAACAACCGCACGCGCTTTTTCAGCACCACCATGGCCGACGAGCTGCATCAGCGGGAGCTTCTGCAGGCGCGCTTCGTGCATGCCCTGAACCAGGGCGAGCTCACCTTGCACTTCCAGCCGCAGTTCAGCCTCTCCACCGGCAAGCTGGTCGGTGCCGAGGCGCTGTGCCGCTGGCAGGACGAGGTACTCGGCCAGGTCAGCCCCGCCACCTTCATACCGCTTGCCGAAGAGCAGGGGCTGATGCTCCAGCTCGGTGAGTGGGTGCTGGATACGGCCTGCCAGCAGCTGCAAGAGTGGGATGCTCAGTGCACCCCTTTCCCGGGCGGCTGTGCGTCAATGTGTCGGCCCAGCAGATGGACGACCCCTGCCTGGCCGAGCACGTGCAGCGCATCGCCACGCGCATCAGCCCCGGCCGGCTCGGCCTGGAACTCACCGAAAGCGGCCTGATGCGCAACCCCGAGCAGACCGTGCGCATCACCCGCACCCTGTGCGATGCGGGCATCGGCCTGGCCATCGACGACTTCGGCACCGGCTACTCCTCGCTCTCCTACCTCAAGCGCTTCGCCGCCGATACGCTCAAGATCGACATGTCCTTTGTTCGGGACATGCTCAAGAGCAGCCACGACCATGCCATCGTGGAAACCATCATCGCCATGGCCCAGACCCTCGGCATGCTGACCGTGGCCGAAGGGGTCGAGAGCCCCGAGCAGGCCGAGGCGCTGCGTTCACTGGGCTGCACCAGCGTGCAGGGCTTCCATTACGGTCGCCCGGTGGACGGTGCCACCTTCGCCAAGCGCTGGCTGTAGCGGCACCGCTCAGCTCCACAGCTCTGCCACCCGCGTCTCGGCGCGATAGTGCGTGGCGATCTGCGCCTGCAGAAGCTCGGCCGTCGCCAGCGCATCGACCATCGCATGGTGCCCCAGGTAATCGGGCAGCCCGTAGCGGCGGCGGCTGTCGCCCAGCCGGATCGACACCGGCGGCCGCCGCAGCCAGCGACGCAGCCGCGACCACGGCGAGAGCCGGTGACGTCGCGCTTCGAGCGACATGGTATCGATCATGGGAAAGCGTAGCCCCTCGCCCAGGCAGCGCTGGGCCGCAGCATCGAGGAAGGGTCGTTCGATATGACGAAAGTGGACCACGGCCAACCGGCCTGCCAAGGCGTCAAGCACCTCAGGCAGGACCGACTCGAGCGCGGGCGCCTCGGCCACCTCCGCATGGGTGATGCGGTGCAGTACCACCGATTCGCTCGACAGCGCGCCGCCCGGCCGGACCACCCAGTAGCGCCGCTGCGACAAGTGAATCCGCGCCAGCGTGAACGGCACCAGCCCGATGCTGACGATGGCATGCCGGCGGGCATCGAGCCCGGTGGTTTCCAGGTCGAGCGCCACCAGCGCTGCCTCGCCGATCGGCGTGTCGGTCGCCGGGCAGCCGGCTTCCAGGAAGCGCTTGAGCACAGGGTGGCTGGCCGCCCGGGCGCGCTGTTCAAGGTAGTCCGGCCATCCCTGCGCCTGGCGCGAGGGCATTCGATGCGACAGCATCTCAGCGCACCGCCCCAGTGCGCGCCGGGATCGGGTAGCGATACTTGAGGAATTTCTGTGCGTTGCTCAGCACCTGGAAGGCATCCTTGAGGTGGTGGCGTTCGCTGCCGTCGACGTCCTCCGGCACGAACGTATTGTCGGGCGCCTGGTGGCGCTCGAGGTCGATCACCTGGTGGCGAATGCGCACCATGGAGAGGTACTCCATCGCATAGCGCAACTTCTCGCCGGCCCCCGGTGCCAACAGCTGGGTGCTGGCGATGTCATCAAGCCGTTCGAAGCTGTTCTGGGCCCGAGAACCACAGGCCAGGGCATGCACCCGGATCAGGTCCACCATCGGCGCCGTACCGCGCCGCTTGAGGTTGATCGTGTTGTTTTGCTTGCCGTCCTGCTCCATCACGAAGGTGCGAAAGACCCCCAGCGGCGGCGTGCGCTGCAGCGCGTTGCGCGCCATCGCCGCCAGGAACAGCGGGCTTTGCGGGGCCTTCGCGGCAATCAGGTCCTGCAACTGCTCGATGAAGGCCTCGTCGCCATAGGCCGCGTCCAGGTCGAAGAAGATCGAGCTACGCAGCAGCCGCTCCGGCGTGGGCTGCTCGATCCACTCGCAGAAGTAGCGCTTCCATACCGCCAGCGGCTGGCGCCACCTGGCGTTGGTGGCCATCACATCGCCCTTGCAGTAGGCGTAGCCGCAAGCGGCCAACCCATCGCAAACGAACTGGGCCAGGGCTTTGAAGTAGGCGTCATGGAGGTGCGGGACGAAGTCGTCGGCCAGCACCAGGGCATTGTCCTGATCGGTGACGATGGTCTGCTCGTTGCGCGCCATGGAACCGTTGACCATGAAGCAGTAGGCCACCGGCGGCGGCCCCAGCGCCTCTTCGGCAAGTTCCAGCAGCCGACGAATGAAGCTGCGCCCGATGGTCGACATGGCGCTGCCCACCATCTGCGAGGTGGCGCCCTCCCCCACCATGCGCACGAAGGCCCCGCGCACGTCTCCCGCCAGCCGCGCCAGCCCCTCGACGCCGGGCTGGTGAAAGATGTTGCTGACCAGGTAGAGGCTGCTCTGGGTTTCGTAGCGGATAATGTCGGAGAGATGCACGATGCCTACCGGCAGGCGCCGCAGCAGCACCGGCAGGTGGTGAATATTGTTGCGCAGCATGCACAGCATTGCCTCATGCACGGATTCATCGGACTGCACGGTGATCAGCCTTTCCCCCATCAGTTCGCCGATGGGGGTCTGTGGGGGCAGGCCGCGGGCAACCACGCGGGTGCGAAAATCGCTGTTGGTCAGGATGCCGCGCAGCCGCCAGGCGCAACCTCCTGCGTCGGTGAAGGTATGGCGTGGGTCCGCGTCGTCGTCGTCGAGCACCAGCGCCGCTGAGGCCTGGGCTTCGCTCATCTGCTGCGCCGCGGCTTGGACCGTGGTGGTGGCCTCGAGCATCACCGGCGGACGTGACAGCAGCTTGCGTATCCGCGTGACCGTCATGTCGTTGGCCTTGCTCAGCTCCGCAACGGCGGCTTCCAGCCGTGGCTGCTCCAGCTCGACGAAGTCGGCGAAGTGGTCGTCGCTTTCGCACAGGTGCTGGAAGACGTCGGCCGGGATGAAGTAGATCAGGGTATCTTCGAGCGCGCGGGCAGGAAAGCGCACCCGCTGGCTGCGCAGCAGGCTGAAGTGACCGAAGATATCACCCTCGCCCAGGCGATTGTAGAGCGCGCCAGTGCGGCGAAAGACCTCCACCGCCCCGCTGCGGATGTAGCATAGCTCGGTGATGGGTTGGTCCAGCACTAGGATGTCGGTACCGGCCCTGAAGTAGCCGACCTCAACCTGGCCGGCCACTGCGTCGAGCAGCGCATCAGACAGCCCGTCGAAGGGTGGGAAACGGCCCATGTGCCGTCGAATTTCCAGCAGTTCCATGCAACACGCTCGCCGGCTGGGGAATACGCCCAGTGTGTTTACCGGGGCCAGCCCTGTAAAGCCCGCCCGAAATGCGACGGCCGCCCGGGGGCGGCGCTTCGTCTGTCAGTGCGGCGAGTATCAGGACTGCTCGGCCATCTGCTGCACGCGCTGCATCAGTTCGGGATCCTGCTGAATCGCATGGCCGATGGCGTTGAAGGTGTCGACATCGAGGCCGCTGTCCTCGACGACTTCCACCATGCGGTCATTGGCTTCCATGCGAACTTCCTGCTGGGTCTGCTCATCTTCGGCGGCGTGCAGGCGCTCGGTGTACTCCTGGGAGATCACCGCGATGTCCTGGGAGGCATCGGCGAACTGCTGCAGTTGCTCATCGGAAAATTCCTGAGCGGGCGCAGTGGCCTGCGGCTGGGCACCCGGGTCCTGGGCGGATCCTGCTGCGCCTGGGCCTGGGCGGTCATCATGCCTGCCGCCAGCAGAGCGGCCGAGAACAGTGCAGTCATCCTTTGCATCTTGAAACCTCCAAGGGTCTTGCGGTGAATGTAGAAGGTCTGACGTAGCTGAACCGGCAGGGTTCAGATTTTATTGTAACGAAATGCAACCCCGCAAGATCGTTAGGAGTTGCCGATGGTGCTGAGCGCCCGCACAGAGCGCCCTTGCATGAGTTTGCCGTTGCATGGGTTCACTGCCGCAAGCGCAGCCAGCTGGATTGTCCGGGCGATAATGCTTACTCTGCTATCCTTCGCCGCGTCGATGACGCAGTATCGCCGTGACAGCGCCGCCCAGGACACCGCCCCCGATGCCGCCCTCGCCCTCCTCCCGCTTCGAGCCTCTGCTGCTGGCCGCCATGCCCATCCTCTTCGTGGCCCTATGGAGCACCGGCTTCATCGGCGCCAAGTTCGGGCTGCCGCACGCCGAGCCCTTCACCTTCCTGGTGGTGCGCTTCGCGCTTACCCTGGCGCTGCTGGTGCCGCTGGTACGCCTGCTCGACAGCGGCTGGCCGAACGGTGCACGGCTATGGGCACATATCGGCGTCTCGGGCATGCTGGTGCATGGTGCCTACCTGGGCGGGGTCTTTTACGGCATCTACCTGGGCATGCCGGCCGGGCTGACCGCCCTGCTGGTAGGCCTGCAGCCGCTGCTCACGGCCACCCTGGCGGGGCCACTGCTGGGTGAACGCATCGCCCCGGTGCAATGGTTGGGGCTGGCAGTAGGCTTGGGTGGCATCGTGCTGGTACTGGGCAGCAAGCTCGACCCTGGCGCCGCGCTGTTTCAGGGGTTCGGGCTCGACGCCCTGGCCTGCGTGCTGATCGCACTGGGCGGCATCACCTTCGGTACGCTCTACCAGAAGCGCTTCTGTACCGGCATGCCGCTGCTCTCCGGCACCGTGGTGCAGTACCTGGCCGCAGGCGTCCTGCTGGGCCTGGGGGCGCTGCTTTTCGAAGAGCGGCAAATCGAATGGAGCCCCACCTTCGTGCTGACCCTAGCGTGGCTGGTGCTGGTGCTGTCGATCGCTGCCATCCTGCTGCTGATGGCGCTGATCCGACGTGGCGAGGCATCACGCGTGGCCAGTCTGTTCTATCTGGTGCCGCCGGTCACTGCGCTGCAGGCCTGGTGGCTGTTCGATGAGCGGCTGCCGCCGGCCGGGCTGCTTGGCATGCTGATCACCATCGTGGGGGTAGTGATGGCCGTGCGCGGCAAGGCGACACGCTAGGCGGCGGTCAGGAGGCGTCGAGCCGCTCGAGGTAGCGCGGCCCGCCGAGATTGCGCATCTGCTGGCGAATCCACTGGCTGCGCCGCTCTACGTGCGGCCCCGGCCGCGCCGCATCCCAGGCGCGCGGGTTGGGCAGGATCGCCGCCAACCGGCTGGCCTGCACCTCGGTCAAGCGATCGGCCGGCACGCCGAAGTAGTGCTGTGCGGCAGCTTCAAGCCCAAACACGCCATGATCCCACTCGACGATATTGAGATAGACCTCGAGGATTCGCTGCTTCGGCCATAGCGCCTCGATCAGCACGGTGAACCACGCCTCGAGCCCCTTACGCAGCCAGCTGCGCCCGGTCCACAGGAACAGGTTCTTGGCCGTCTGCTGGCTGATGGTGCTCGCCCCGCGCAGCCGCGCCCCGCTGCGGCTGGCCTCCCAGGCGCGACGCATCTCGGCCACATCGAACCCCCGGTGCTCGGGAAAGCGCTGATCTTCCGCTGCGATCACCGCCAGCTTGGCATTGACGGAGAGCTCTTCCCAGGGCCGCCACTGGTGTTGGATGGTCAGGGATTCGCCGGCTAGCGTCGCCTGGAGCTTGCGTTCCACCATCACCATCGAACCCACGGCGGGGACATGACGCAGCAGCAATACCAGCATCACCGATAGTACGACGAAGGCGGCCATGGAAATGGCCGCCCAACGTATAACCCTGATCAGCAGAACGCGCATCAGGGCGCGCCCCAGGTCCGCTCATGACTTGAAGAGATGCTCCGCATGGTAGCGCAGGTGATCCTCGATGAAGCTGGCGATGAAAAAGTAGCTGTGATCATACCCTGGCTGACGCCGCAGCGTCAGGGGGTGATCATGCTCGGCGCACACCGCCTCCAGCCGCTCCGGTTTCAGCTGTTCATCGAGGAAGTCGTCCGCCTCCCCCTGGTCGATGAACAACGGCTGGCGCGAGGCGCCCTTGGCCACCAGCTCGCAGGCGTCGTACTGCGTCCAGTTGCCGGGGTCGTCGCCCAGGTAGGTCTGGAACGCCTTGCGCCCCCAGGGGCACTGGGAGGGGTTGACGATGGGAGAGAACGCCGAGACCGAGCGGTAGTGCCCGGGCCGTCGCAGAGCCAGCATCAGCGCCCCATGGCCGCCCATGGAGTGCCCGCTGATCGCCTCGCGCCCATTGACCGGAAAGTGCTGGCGCACCACCGACGGCAGCTCCTCGGACACATAGTCATACATGCGGTAGTGCGACTTCCAGGGTTCGCGTGTGGCATTAACGTAGAAGCCTGCTCCCGAGCCCAGGTCGTAGCTGTCGTGCTCGCCCGGCAGGTCGGTTCCGCGGGGGCTGGTGTCGGGGCAGATGATGGCGATGCCCAGTTCAGCCGCCACACGCTGTGCCCCGGCCTTCTGCATGAAGTTCTCGTCGCTACAAGTCAGCCCCGATAGCCACCACAGCAGCGGCACGCGCTGTGTTTCCGCCTGGGGCGGCAGGTAGATGGCAAATACCATCTCGCAGTCCAGCGCGCGCGAGCGGTGGCGGTAGCGCTTGTGCCAGCCGCCGAAACTCTTGTTGGCCGATACCAGCTCGAGATGTTCAGTCATGCTCATGCTGCGTCTCCTTCCACCTGTTCGTTGTGGCTTCGCTGGGGCTCACACGCCACGCGGCGCCAGGCGCCCCCGTCCGGGGCGGCACCGGGCGCCTGTAACCCGTTCGGCGCGGCTCCGGGTGCCTATTAAAAGTGCAGCACCGTACGAATGCTCTTGCCCGCATGCAGCAGGTCGAACGCCTCGTTGATCTTCTCGAACGGCATGTCATGGGTGATGAACTCGTCGATCTTGATCTCGCCGTCCATGTAGCGCTGCACGTAGCCGGGCAGCTCGCTGCGCCCCTTCACCCCGCCGAACGCCGAACCGCGCCACACCCGCCCGGTGACCAGCTGGAACGGCCGCGTCGAGATCTCCTCGCCGGCCCCGGCCACGCCGATGATCACCGATTCGCCCCAACCCTTGTGGCAGCACTCCAGCGCCTGGCGCATCACGTTGACGTTGCCGATGCACTCGAAGGAGTAGTCGACCCCACCGTCGGTCATGTCGACGATCACCTGCTGGATCGGATCGGAATGCTCCTTGGGATTGACGAAGTCGGTGGCACCGAACTGGCGCGCCAGGTCGAACTTGTCCGGGTTGACGTCGATGGCGATGATGCGGCTGGCCTTGGCCATCTGCGCGCCCTGGATCACCGCCAGGCCGATGGCACCGAGGCCGAACACGGCCACGGTGGAACCCGGCTCCACCTTGGCGGTGTTAAGCACCGCGCCGATGCCGGTGGTCACGCCGCAGCCGAGCAGGCAGATCTTGTCCAGCGGCGCCTCCTTCGAGACCACCGCCAGGGAGACCTCGGGCAGCACGGTATACTCGCTGAAGGTGGAGCAGCCCATGTAGTGGTGCAGCCTCTTGCCGTCGAGCGAGAAGCGCGAGGTGCCGTCGGGCATCAGGCCCTGGCCCTGGGTGGCGCGCACCGCCTGGCACAGGTTGGTCTTGCCGGAAAGGCAGAACTTGCACTTGCCGCACTCGGCGGTATAGAGCGGAATGACATGGTCACCGGGCTTTACGCTGGTGACGCCTTCACCTACCGCCTCGACGATGCCGGCGCCTTCATGGCCCAGCACCGAGGGGAACAGCCCTTCCGGGTCGGCGCCGGAAAGCGTGTAGGCATCAGTATGGCAGACGCTGGTGGCCTTGATGCGCACCAGCACCTCGCCGGCCTTCGGCCCCTCCACGTCGATCTCCAGCAGCTCCAGGGGCTTGCCAGCTTCCAGGGCAACGGCGGCACGCGACTTCATGATGCAACTCCCGAGATGGATTGATGGCTACCAGTCTAGGCGTGCAAGCCCTCAAGTTGATACCGAAACAACGGCACAATATTATTTCCGCTCAGCAATAATCTCAGGAACAAGAGGAGACACATGGCGCACTGGGACGGTATCGAAGCCTTCGTCGAGGTCGTACGCCTCGGTACCTTCGCGGCGGCCGCTCGTCGGCTGCAGGTGTCCAATTCGCACATCAGCCGCCAGGTCGCCCAGCTCGAGCAGCAGTTGGGCCTGCCGCTGCTCTACCGCACCACGCGCCAGATCCACCTTACCGATGCCGGCGAGCGCTACTACCTGCGCTGCCGTGAGCTGCTCGACGGTTTCCGCGACGCCGAAACGGCGCTGCAGCAGCTGCAGGAACGGCCCCAGGGGTGCTGCACCTGAGCTGCGCCACCACCTTTGGCGAGCGCTTCATCGCACCGATGGTCAATGACTTTCTGTGCCTGCATCCCCAGTTGGAACTGCGCCTGCACCTGACCAACCGACAGGTCGACGTGATCGACGAAGGCTACGACGTGGTCATCCGCATGGGTACGCTGCAGGACTCTTCGTTGGTGGCACGCAGGCTCAGCGGGCGGCGCGAGTTCATCGTCGGCTCACCCGCCTATTTCCTCGGCGTGTCCCAACCGCACTCGGTGGCGGAGCTGAGCCGCCACCGCTGCCTGATCGGCACCCGCGACCTGTGGCGTTTCGACATCGACGGCGTGCATCGCGACGTCCGCGTGCAAGGCCCCTGGCAGGCCAACTCGGGCCCGGCGCTGCTGGATGCCGCCCTCAAGGGCCTCGGCCTGGCCCAGCTGCCCGACTACTACGTGGCGCCCTACCTGGCCAGCGGCGAACTCATCTCGGTGCTCGATGCCTTCCAGTGCTGCGACACCGGGGTCTGGGCCGTGATGCCCAGGCACCGCCAGCATGCCGCCAAGGTTCGTCAGTTCGTCGACTACCTGGTCGCCCAGCTACCGCAGCGGCTCCAGCAGGCCACCCAGCGCTGAAACGCCAGGTGGCGATGAATAAGAAAAAGCGCCCCGAAGGGCGCCAGGAAGAGACCTGCGGTCACGCTCACTTGAAATTTTTGCGATACATCTTCATCGCTTCGCCGACGATGCCGCTGCGGAAACTCAGCACGCAGATGACGAAGATCACACCGAGGATCGGCCCCACCCAATTGCCCAGCGCCGACTGCGCCAGCATGTGCTGCAGGCTGACCACGATGCCAGCGCCGACCACCGGGCCGAACAGGGTGCCGACGCCGCCCAGCAGGGTCATCAGGATCACTTCGCCTGACATGTGCCAGTGGGCGTCGGTCAGCGAGGCGAGCTGGAACACCACGGTCTTGGTGGAGCCGGCCAGGCCGGCCAGGCCGGCCGAGAGGATGAAGGCCACCAGCTTGTAGGCATCGACGTTGTAGCCCAGCGACACCGCCCGCGGCTCGTTCTCGCGAATCGCCTTGAGCACCTGCCCGAACGGGGAGTGCACGGTGCGCTGGATCAGCGCGAAGCCGAACAGGAAGACGGCGAACACGAAGTAGTACATGGCCAGGTTACTGCGCAGGTTGATCACGCCGAACAGGTGACCCCGCGGCACCCCGTGCAGGCCGTCCTCGCCGCCGGTGAACGGCGCCTGGATGTAGAAGAAGAACACCAGCTGGGCCAGCGCCAGGGTCACCATGGCGAAGTAGATGCCCTGGCGGCGGATCGACAGCGCACCGAACACCGCCCCCAGCACCAACGCCGCGGAAGTACCGGCGAGGATGCCGAGCTCCGGCGTGATGCCGGGGTAGCTCGACAGCAGGTAGCCGGTGACGTAGCCGCCGGTGGCCAGGAAGGCCGCATGGCCGAACGAAAGCAGCCCAGCGTAGCCCAGCAGCAGGTTGAAGGCGCAGGCGAACAGCGCGAAGCACAGCACCTTCATCAGGAACACGGGGTAGGCGACGAAAGGCGCGACCAGGCCAATGGCGACCAGCGCCAGGTAGAAGGCGTTGCGGCGCAGGTTGGCACGCCGCTGGCGCTTCATGGAAGGCGTCATCGTTTGCGAAATGGCCATGATGTCATGCCTCCTTGCCGAACAGGCCGGCGGGTCTGAGCAGCAGCACCAGGATCATCACCAGGAAGATCACGGTATTGGCGGCTTCTGGGTAGTACACCTTGGTCAGGCCTTCGATCAAACCCATGGCCAGTCCGGTGACGATAGCGCCGAGGATGGAGCCCATGCCGCCGATGACCACCACGGCGAAGACCACGATCAGCAGGTTGGAGCCCATGGTCGGCGACACCGGGTAGAGCGGAGCAGCTAGCACCCCGGCAAAGGCGGCCAGGCCAACGCCGAAGCCGTAGGTCAGGGTGACCAGCAGCGGCACGTTGACGCCGAAGGCCTGCATCAGCGCCGGGTTCTCGGTGCCGGCCCGCAGGTAGGCGCCAAGCCGCGTGCGCTCGATGATGTACCAGGTCGCTAGGCAGACGGCGATGGCTGCTACCAATACCCAGGCACGGTACTTGGGCAGGAACATGAAGCCAGTCTGGAAGCCGCCCTGCAGTGCCTCGGGCGTGGGGTAGCGCGCCCCGGACACGCCGAAGAAGTTGACCAGGGTACCTTCGAAGATCAGCGCCAGGCCGAAGGTCAGCAGCAGGCCGTAGAGGTGGTCCAGATGGCCGATGCGGCGCAGCAGCAGCCGCTCAATCAGCATGCCGAACAGGCCGACGAACAGCGGCGCCAGCAGCAGGGCCGTCCAGTAGTTGATGCCCAGATAGCGCATTCCCAGCAGGGTGGCGAACGCCCCCAGCATGTACATGGCCCCATGGGCGAAGTTGACGATCTTCAGCAGACCGAAGATTACCGCCAGCCCAAGGCTCAGCAGGGCATAGAAGGCGCCGTTGATCAGGCCCAGCAGCAGCTGACCCATGAACACCGCCAACGGCACCCCGAATATCATCGTCATGTTAGGTTCTCCTCGCCGTCAGAGGGCGGCGGCCGTGGCCGCCGCCGGTCTTGCGTGCTTCAGTTCTGCACCAGCTTGCACTGGCTTTCGGAGAGCGGGCGATACGCCTCTTCGGCAGGAATGGTGGCGAGAATCTCGTAGAGATCCCACTCGTGCTCGGACTCGGCCGGCGTTTTCACCTGAGCCAGGTACATGTCGTGCACCATGCGGCCATCCTCGCGGAGGCGGCCATTGCGAGCGAAGAAGTCGTTGATCTCCTGGCTCATCATGTGCTCGCGCACCGTCTGGGTGTCGTCGGTTCCGGTGGCCTCGACGGCCTTGAGGTAGTGCATGGTGCTAGAGTAGACGCCCGCCTGCACCATGGTCGGCATACGGCCAACGCGGTCGTAGTAGCGCTGGGACCACTCGCGCGCCTCGTCGTCCATGTCCCAGTACCAGCCGGTGGTCAGCAGCAGGCCCTGAGTGGCGTCAAGGCCCATGGCGTGAACATCGTTGAGGAACACCAGCAGGCCGGCAAGCTGCTGCCCGGCCTCCACCACGCCGAACTGGCTAGCCGTGTTGATGGCGTTGACGGTGTCCGCGCCGGCGTTGGCCAGGCCGATGATCTTGGCTCCGGAGCCCTGCGCCTGCAGGATGTAGGACGAGAAGTCGTCGGTGGGGAACGGATGGCGAATCTTGCCCACGATGGTGCCACCATTCTCGGTCACCACGCGCTCCACGTCGCCTTCCAGCGCATGGCCGAAGGCGTAGTCGGCAGTCAGCATGAACCAGGTGTCGCCGCCCTGCTCGACAACGGCCTTGGCCGTGCCGTTGGCCAGCGGGTAGGTGTCGTAGACCCAGTGGATGTGGTTAGGCGAGCAGTGCTCGTTGGTGATGCTCGAGGCAGCCGACCCGGAGATGATCCCCAGCTTGTCGTTGGCCTGCAGCACATTGGTCACGGCGATGGTGACCGACGACGCCACCATACCGGCAACGAGGTCGACGTTACGCTGGTCGACCCACTCGCGCACGGTGTTGGCGCCTACGTCGGCGCTGTTGCGGTCATCGGCACTGAAGACTTCGATCGGCGCGCCGTTGACGCTGCCGCCAAAGTCTTCCACGGCCATGCGCAGCGCTTCCAGGCCGCCGGGGCCGGCCAGGTCACGGTAGGTACCGGACATGTCGGCCAGGTAGCCGATGCGCACTGCGCCATCGCTGATCTGCGCCTGGGCGGCGGTGGCCATGGCAGCGGTGGCGGCAATGGCGATACTGCTGGCGAGTGTCTTCTTGATGAAGGTCATTTTCGTCTCCGTAGCCCATCCGGGCGGCTTGTTGTTGTGGCGACGCTGCACGGCAGGTCGCTGTTCTGCTGTGGTTACGAAAGTTGCTGTTGTGGTTCTTCTTGGCGCGCCGATGGCGCAATGTTTCGGCCGGGCCGCGCGAGGCACCGCCCAGGCTGTCACTGTCGGGTTGGCTCAGACTCCCAGCAGGGTGTGAAGGTGGTCGCGCCGCGATGGCAGCTCGGCGGCGGAAATCTCTTCGATGATGCGGCCGTGCTCCATCACGTAGTGACGATCGGCCAAGGGTGCTGCGAAGCGGAAGTTCTGCTCCACCAGCACGATGGTCATGCCCCGGTCACGCAGCTTCACCAGCACCTCGCCAAGCTTCTGCACGATGACCGGCGCCAGGCCCTCGGTGATCTCGTCGAGCAGCAGCATGCGCGCCCCGGTGCGCAGGATGCGCGCCATGGCCAGCATCTGCTGCTCCCCGCCCGACAGCCGCGTGCCCTGACTGCGGCGACGCTCGTAGAGGTTGGGGAACATCGCGTAGATCTCGTCGATCGACATGCCCCCGGAGCGTACCGTGGGCGGCAGCAGCAGGTTTTCTTCCACGTCGAGGCTGGCGAAGATGCCCCGCTCTTCCGGGCAGTAGCCGATGCCCAGCCGCGGAATGCGGTGGGCCTTCATGCCGATGGTCTCGGTGCCGTTGATCATGATCGAGCCGGTGCGGCGGCCGACCATGTTCATGATCGCCTTGAGAGTGGTGCTGCGCCCGGCGCCATTGCGCCCCAGTAGCGTCACCAGTTCGCCGCGGCGCACCTCGAAGTCGACCCCGTGCAGGATATGCGATTCACCGTAGAAGGCATGCAGGTCGCGCACGCGCAGCATCTCGGCGCCGTCATGGTCGCGATACTCCAGCGCCGTCGGCTGTTCCACTACCTGGTTCATGCGCCGACCTCCTCTTCTGCTTCTCTACCCATGTAGGCTTCCTTCACCCGCGGGTCGGCAGACACGCTGGCGTAGTCGCCCTCGGCCAGCACGGCGCCGCGCGCCAGCACGGTAATGCGATCGCACAGCCGGCTCACGACGCTGAGGTTGTGCTCTACCATCAGCACGGTGCGGCCCTTGGCGACCCGGCGAATCAGCTCGACGATACGGTCGACGTCCTCGGCGCCCATGCCCTGGGTCGGCTCATCGAGCAGCATCAGGGTCGGTTCCATCGCCAGGGTAGTGGCCACTTCCAGGGCGCGCTTGCGCCCATAGGGCATCTCTACGGTGAGGACGTCGGCATAGTCGGCAAGACCGACCTGGTGCAGTAGTTCCATGGCGCGCTCGTTGAGCGGCTCCAGGCTACGTTCGGACTTCCAGAAATGAAACGAGGTGCCCATGGGGCGCTGCAGCGCCACGCGCACGTTCTCCAGCGCGGTCATGTGGGCGAACACCGCGGAGATCTGGAAGGAGCGCACCAGGCCCAGGCGAGCGATCTCGTTGGCCTTCATGCCGGTGATCGGCTTGCCGCGGTACAGAATTTCGCCTTGGGTGGGCGGCAGGAATTTGGTGAGAAGGTTGAAGACGGTTGTCTTGCCGGCCCCGTTGGGGCCGATCAAGGCATGAATATGCCCTTCCCGGACCTGCAGGTTGACATCGTCCACGGCGGTGAAGCCGCGAAACTGCTTGGTCAACCCGCGAGTTTCCAGAATGAACTCCTGGGTCATGTGACGTCCTCTCCGGACCGCTGGCAGCGATCCTTGTGCTTTGTTGTCGTTGTTGCGTCGTCAAGGCTGCCGTTGTTATTGGGTCGCCTGAGCCTTTCTGACCTTTACGTTAACGTAAGCTAGAGGAGGGCCACTCGCTGGGCAACACCTGAATCGTTGAACTCGACCAATGGTGTAGTTCTGAAGTCGTTATGGTGTTGTTGCTAAGGCGCACACGACGAAGCGATGCCAAGGCGGCATCGCTTCGTCGTGTGCAGTTGGCTTGGCTAAACAGTGAGAAGTAAACGCCTTTCAGGACGTCAGCATTCGATGGCGTTGACCGCCAGGCCGCCGCGGGAGGTTTCCTTGTATTTGTCCTGCATGTCGCGCCCGGTGTCGCGCATGGTGCGAATCGCCTTGTCCAGCGAGATGAAATGCTCGCCATCGCCGCGCAGCGCCATCTGGGCGGCATTGATCGCCTTGACCGAGGCAATGGCGTTGCGCTCGATGCACGGCACCTGAACCAGCCCCCCACCGGGTCGCAGGTCAAGCCAAGGTTGTGCTCCAGACCGATCTCGGCCGCGTTTTCGACCTGGCCCACGCTGCCCCCCATGACCTCGGCGAGCCCGGCCGCCGCCATGGCGCAGGCCGAACCCACCTCGCCCTGGCAGCCCACCTCCGCTCCGGAGATCGAAGCGTTCTTCTTGCATAGGATGCCTACCGCACCGGCGGCCAGCAGGAACTTCACCACATCGCGCTCGCTGGCCCCGGCTGGAACTTCATGTAGTAGTGCAGCACCGCCGGAATGATACCCGCCGCCCCGTTGGTAGGCGCGGTAACCATGCGTCCGCCGGCGGCATTTTCCTCGTTCACCGCCAGGGCGAAGACATTGACCCAGTCCATGGCACCGAAGGTCGAGGCGATCAGGCTCCTGTCATCGCGCGCCGCCAGCAGGCGGCGATGCAGCGAGGCGGCGCGGCGCTTGACGTTGAGGCCGCCAGGCAGCACACCCTCATGCTGCAGGCCGGCATCGACGCACGCCTGCATGGCCTGCCAGACCTGCCGCAGGCCGTCATGGATCTCGGCTTCGCTGCGCCAGGCCTTCTCATTTTCCAGCATCAGTTCGCTGATGCTCAGGCGGTGCATGCGACACAGCGCCATCAGCTCGGCCGCAGAGTTGAAGTCATAGGGCAGCGTGGTGTGGTCCTGGTCCAGCTCGCCCCGCTCCGCCTGGGCCTCGTCGATGACGAAGCCTCCACCCACGGAGTAGTAGGTGTTGCGCAACAGCTCCTCGCTGTGCCCGTGCGCCACCAGTGTCAGCGCATTGGGGTGGTAGGGCAGGCTGCGCTCGTGCCACTGCAGATCGCGCGACCACAGGAAGGGAATCGTCAGGCGCCCGTCGAGCTGCAGGGTATGGGATTCCAGCAACTCTTCCAGGCACGGCTCGACGATAGCCGGGTCGATCCGGTCGGGACGCTCGCCCATAAGCCCCATGATCACCGCACGGTCGGTGCCATGCCCCTTGCCGGTGGCGCTCAGCGAACCGTACAGATGCACTTCCACGCGGGCGGTGCGCTCGAGTAATTCGACCTGCTTCAGCTGCTGGACGAAATCATAGGCGGCCCGCATCGGCCCCACGGTATGCGAGCTGGACGGCCCGATGCCGATCTTGAACAGATCGAAGACGCTGATTGCCATAACCTCTCCCGATGCTTCAATAAATGAGCCTTGCTAAACAACATTGCGCAAAGCCCTTTCTTGACCTTATGGTGGAGGCTGACTTGGCGCTGAACAAACGATTAAAACTCGCCTTCAGTATAGTAAAACTAAACGAATAAGCAGGACATGAGCCGCCTACTGCATGCCCAGACCCACGCCTGGCTGAAGGTCTTCGCCACCAGCGCCCGCCACCTCTCCTTTACCCGCGCCGCCGAGGAGCTGCACGTGACCACCGGGGCCGTCAGCCAGCAGATCAAGCAGCTAGAAGAGCGTCTGGGCTTCAAGCTGTTTCGCCGACTGCCACGCCGCCTGGAGCTGACCGAGGAAGGCAAGCGTCTGGCGGCGGTGGTCGACGAGGCCTACCAGGCGGTCGGCCTTGAGGTGAAGCGCCTGCGCAGCGGGGTGATGAGCGGGGTGATTCGCCTGCGCAGCGTACCGGCCTTCCTCAGCAAGTGGGTGATGCCTCGCCTGCCACGCCTGCAGGCCCGCTTTCCCGATATCGAGCTGCACGTGATCGCCGAGGACAGCAGCCTGTCGCTGCGTGAAGGTGAGTTCGACCTGGCCATCGACCTGAACGACGGCCACTATCCCGGCCTCTCGATCACCCCCTGATGGAAGAGGTGATCTTTCCCGTTTGCGCACCCGCCCTGCTGCGCCGGCGCCCGCCCCTGTCGCGCCCCGAGGACCTCGCCTGGTACCCCTTGCTGCATGACGTTACGGCCTGGCGTGGCGGCCACACCTATGCCGAATGGGAGCACTATCTGCAGGCACTGGGCGTCACGGCGCTGAATCCCCGACGGGGCTATACCTTCAATCGCCATCGCCTGGCCATGGAGGCCGCCATGGCCGGCATGGGGGTCGCCATCGCCCGCCAAGCGCTGCTGGCCGACGAGCTCACCACGGGCGCGCTGATCGCCCCCTTTCCCCAGCGTATCGACACCGGCAAACGCTACGGCATCGTCTACCCCAGCGGCGCCCTCGATGACCGCCGGGTGGCCGCCGTGCATGACTGGATCGTGGAGGAGGCGCAGCGCCATGCCGGCCCGCCGGCTCACGCCAGATGAGCGAGCCTTCTCCATCGTCACGCCGGTAGTGCTGCCATAAAAAAACCGCGACCTTGGGGTCGCGGTTTTTGACACTTCACTCTCCAAGCCATCGGCTCCTCGCCTTCGGCCTCAGGCAGCGGCCAGGCTCAGTCGTCGAGGAACGAGCGCAGCGGTTCCGAGCGGCTGGGGTGGCGCAGCTTGCGCAGGGCCTTGGCCTCAATCTGGCGAATCCGTTCACGGGTCACATCGAACTGCTTGCCGACCTCCTCGAGGGTGTGGTCGGTGTTCATGTCGATCCCGAAGCGCATGCGCAGCACCTTGGCCTCGCGAGCGGTCAGCCCACCCAGCACGTTGCGGGTGGCCTCGATCAGGCCCTCCCCGGTGGCCAGATCAACCGGCAGCTGCATGGTGCTGTCCTCGATGAAGTCGCCCAGGTGCGAGTCGTCGTCGTCACCGATCGGCGTCTCCATGGAGATTGGCTCCTTGGCGATCTTGAGCACCTTGCGCACCTTGTCCTCAGGCATCTCGAGGCGCTCGCCCAGCTCCTCGGGCGTCGGCTCGCGGCCCATCTCCTGCAGCATCTGGCGCGACACCCGGTTGAGCTTGTTGATCGTCTCGATCATGTGCACCGGAATCCGGATGGTGCGCGCCTGGTCGGCGATCGAACGCGTGATCGCCTGGCGGATCCACCAGGTGGCGTAGGTCGAGAACTTGTAACCGCGGCGGTATTCGAACTTGTCGACCGCCTTCATCAGGCCGATGTTGCCTTCCTGGATCAGGTCGAGGAACTGCAGGCCACGGTTGGTGTACTTCTTGGCGATGGAGATCACCAGGCGCAGGTTGGCCTCGACCATCTCCTTCTTGGCCCGGCGCGCCTTGGCCTCGCCGATGGAGAGCTTGCGATTGATCTCCTTGAGCTCGGGCACGGGCAGCTGCACCATGTCCTCTTCGAAGCCGATGCGACGCTGGGCGCGCTGGATGTCGGCCCGCAGCGGCTCCAGGCGATCGGCATACTTGCTGTGCTCGGCGATGAACTCGTCGAGCCACGCCTGGCGCGACTCGTTGCCCGGAAAGGCCTTAATGAAGGTCTTGCGCGGGACCTTGGCCATCTTGGTGAAGAGCTGCATCACCGCCTTTTCCTGGGTGCGGACCTGCTCGACGCTGATGCGCACCTGGCCCACCAGGCGCTCGAAGTGCTTGGGCACCAGTTTGATCGGCGAGAACAGCTCGGCCAAACGCTCGAGCTCGACCCTCGCCTGCTGGCTGTTGCGCCCATGCGCCTCGATGGCGGATCTCACCAGGGCATTTTGCTCGCGGATCTGCTCGAAGCGCGCCCTGGCTTCCTCGGGGTCCGGGCCACCGGAGCTCTCTTCCTCGCCGGATGAATCATCGTCATCATCGTCGTCGCTGTCGCTGTCGGAGACGCCGTCTTCGTCGAGGATGACTTCCGGCTCCTCGGCCTCAGCCACGCCAGGAATGCCCTCGTCGGGGTCGATGAAGCCGGAAAAGAGGTCGGAAAGGCGCCCAGGAACCTCTTCGTCCTGGGTGGTATCGTAGGCGTCGAGGATGGACTCCACGGCGCCAGGCAGCCAGGCCAGGGCCGACATCACCTCACGCGTCCCTTCCTCGATGCGCTTGGCAATCTCGATCTCGCCCTCGCGGGTCAGCAGTTCCACGGTGCCCATTTCGCGCATGTACATGCGCACCGGGTCGGTGGTGCGTCCGACATCGCTCTCCACGGCCGCCAGCGCAGCCACTGCCTCTTCGGCAGCCGACTCGTCGGCAGAGTGATCCGACATCATCAGGGTATCTTCGTCGGGAGCTTCCTCGACGACGCTGATCCCCATGTCGTTGATCATGCCGATAATGTCTTCCACCTGGTCGGGATCGGCAATATCCTCGGGAAGGTGGTCGTTGACCTCGGCATAGGTCAGGTAGCCCTGTTCCTTGCCTCGCGCGATCAACTCCTTCAGACGTGACTGCTGCTGCGCATTTCCAGCCATAGAAACCCTATCTCGACGAAGAAGAATGAAGCACCTGAGCGGTGGAGTGGAGAAAGTTGCGAAGCCCGATATTATAGCGGGTCAACCCTACTGCCCGCCAGCCCGGCCCTGTTGCACCTCGACTCAGGTGTGTTAGTTTAGTCGGTTATCCCGCTGCCGGAATTCGCATGCCGGCTATATATAGTGATGAACGCCGCGCTTTCAACCTCTCCACGCGTTCGCCTACCCCTTAAGCTCCCGCAACAACTCCATCAGCCGCCGCCTTGCCTCCAAGGATAGACGTTCACCGCCGCGGTCACGCGCCAGCAGCGATTCGAGCTCCTGCTGCGGCGACTGACGCCGCCGCTCGCGGCTCAAGCATTCCACCAGTCCTTCCAGCTCACGCGCCCTAGCTTCGCGCGGAATCAGCAGCTCGCGCTGCGCCAGCGCCTGCAGCCGCTGGCCGTGCTGACTGCCGTGAAAGTGCGCCAGCAGCACATGCGGGCTGCGGTAACGGCCGGCACGCAGCAGCGCCACCAGCTCACGGCACAGCTCGGCGTCCTGCTGCGACACTTCGATCCAGTCACCCCCTCCGGCAGCTGCGCGACCAGCGTCGGCTCGTGCACCAGCAGCTGAACCAGCCGCGAGATGACGCCCAGCGGCGCACTTCTCCCCATGGCCGGCAACTGCGGCTCGCTGCGGCTCGGCGTCGCCTGGGGCGAAGGCGCCGGCGGCGCGACGCCCGGGTCGGCACCAGCCTCGTGGGCCGGACGAGCCGCTTCTAGCAAGGCTTCGAAGCGCGCCGGCTCGACTCCGGTACGTCGCGCCAGCTCGCTGAGCAGCAGCGACTTGAGCACGCCCTCCGGCAGCTTGCCCAGGGCTCCCAGCACCTGGCTGGCATAGCGCTCGCGGTCTTCGATACGGGCCAGATCGCGACCCTGCGCCGCCTGGTCGAACAGGAATTCCGACAGCGGGCTCGCACAAGTGATGCGATCGACAAAGGCCTCAGCTCCCTCGCGCCGGACCAGCGTATCCGGGTCCTCCCCTCCGGCAGGAAGAGGAAGCGCGCCTGCCGTCCATCGATCATCAGCGGCAGCACGGTTTCTAGCGCCCGGGCGGCGGCCTGGCGCCCGGCCCGGTCGCCGTCGAAGCAGAACACCACCTCGCTGACCAGGCGAAACAGCCGCACGAGGTGCTCCTCGCTGGTCGAGGTACCCAGGGTGGCCACGGCGTTGCGAATGCCGAACTGAGCCAGCGCCACCACATCCATGTAGCCTTCCACGATCAGCAGCCGTTCGAGCCGCGGCTCGGCCTGCCGTGCCTCGTACAGCCCGTAAAGCTCGCGCCCCTTGTGGAAGACCGGTGTCTCGGGCGAGTTGAGGTATTTGGGCTTGGCATCGCCAAGCACCCGGCCGCCGAAGGCGATGGTGCGCTCCCGCACGTCGCGGATCGGGAACATCACCCGATCGCGGAAGCGGTCGTAGGTGCGGCCGCTCTCCTCGCGCTGCACCAGCAGGCCGTACTCGACCTGCACCGCTTCGGCCACGCCTCGAGCGCTCAGGTGTCGCTTGAGCGCCTCCCAGCCATCCGGCGCATAGCCGATGCCGAACGCCTGCTGCACCTCCCGCGACAGGCCGCGCTGCGCCAGGTAGTCGCGGGCATGCTGCCCTTCGGCCATCTTGAGGCGCTCACGAAAGAAGCTCGCCGCCAGCTCCAGCAGGTTGACACCCTCCTGGCGCTTGCGCTCGCGCGCCTGGGCGCGGGGGTCGTCGGCCCCTCGCGCGGCACCTCGAGCCCCAGACGGGATGCCAACTGCTCCACCGCCTCGGGAAAGCGCAACTTGTCGTACTCCATCAGAAAGCGCAGCGCATTGCCGTGCGCTCCGCAGCCGAAGCAGTGGTAGAACTGCTTGTCCGCACTGACGGTGAAGGACGGCGTCTTTTCCTGATGGAAGGGACACAGGCCAGAGAAATTGCGACCCGTCTTTTTCAGCGTCACTCGTTCGCCGACAATTTCGGTCACATCGGCACGAGCCAGCAGGTCATCTATGAAGCGTTGGGGTATCTGTCCGGCCATGCAAGCGATACCACCTCCTGGCAGGCAGATGAACAAAGAATGGAGCTAGGGCGTGAAAAACAAGCGGCCACCCAACGGCGGCCGCTTGCTCATCCTTCCAGGAAGGCCGAAGCTGACGCCTCGCCGCTTCCTTCTGTACGGATCAATAGAGCCGTTCGAAGCGCTTGCGCTCGCGCTGCAGCTTCTTGGCATGACGCTTGACTGCAGCGGCTGCCTTGCGCTTGCGCTCGGAAGTCGGCTTCTCGTAATGCTCGCGACGGCGAACTTCAGAGAGAATGCCGGCTTTTTCGCAGGAACGCTTGAAGCGACGCAGGGCGACGTCAAACGGCTCGTTGTCACGTACTTTAACAGAAGGCATTAAGCACTCACCTACCTTAGGATCATGAGTTCGGTTTGTACGCACACCCTCTTCGACGCCTCGTCGCCTGGGCCAGAGCCGCATGAACGACGAGTAAAACGCCACTGGATGCACGACCCAGTTGTACAGCGCACGGTAGTTTAGTCGTCGCATCGATGCTTTGCAAACGCTCGAGGGGCGAACCTCACCTCCCCTTGACCTGGCCGAAGTCGTTGACACGGGTGGATTGCCAGCCATCCGCCCCACGGGATAGCGTGCGCCATGGTGCATTAGCAACACATGAATTTTTTACAAGAATATCAACCCTGAGCTCCCAGTCGCGATCACGCGTGGGCAGGGCCGAGAGGTGGCTTCGCCGATGACCATCCGTAACCTGTTGACCATGCTACTGACCGTGATGGGGCTATTGATCCTGATCGGCTCCAGCTGGGAAGTTCGCGAGCTTCGAGCCAAGCAGGACGCCGCCCGCTGGGTGCACCAGAACAACCAGGTGGCCGACCTTTCCCTGCGCGCCAGCGGCGTCATGGCCATGGAGCGGGGCATCACCGCCGCCATTTTGTCGCTTTCCGACCGGGGCAACCCGGAGATGCTTTACGAGATGGCCCAGCAGCGCCGCAGCGGCGATGAGCTATACCGCTCCCTCGAAGCGCTGGCGACGGAGCTGACCGCCGCTAACGCCGACCTGCCGCTATCGCGCAGCCTGGCCCAGCTGGTCGGCCAACGCGAAGCGCTCGTCGACGCACGCCATCAGGTGGACCGGCTGATCGTCGGCGACGCCGCACCCTTGAACGAGCAGCAGTGGATCCAGCTGGCAACCCGCCATATCGAGGCACTCTCCAATCTGCGCGACGCGGCCAACCAGCCCAAGCCAGGCAACCTCTATTCCCATACCTCCAACCCGATCATCAAGGAAGTGCTGTTCAACGCCAGCGAACATGCCGGCCGTGAGCGCGCCCTCGTCGGCGCCGCCATTGCCCAAGGGCGTCCACTGAGCGGAGCCGAGCTGGCACAGCTGCAGCGCTATCGCGATACCGTCGACGCCTCGCTGGAACGCGCTCACGCCTTGATCGAGCAGCTTTCCGATGTCCCCGGACTGGTCGCGGCCAGGAAAGCGTTGGAGGCCGAATTCCTAGGGGATTATCAGTCGTTGCGCCAGGAGGTCTACGCGGCCAGCCGCAGTGGCCACCCCTACCCGGTCAGCGCCAGTGAATGGTACCGGCGCTCAACCAGCGGCATCGGCACGCTGCTGGCCCTCTCCGAGGCGGTCAGCGGGCACTTCGAAGCCCACCTGGAGCAGCTGCACAATTACGCCCGACTCTCGCTGCTGATGGTAGCCATATCGATCACGACCGCCGTCAGCGTCTTTCTGTTTGCCGTCTGGTCCATACGGCGCCGCATCCTGCATCCGCTGCGGCGGCTCGAAACGTCGATGAACCAAGTGACCGAGGGCCATCTCGACCGCCCGCTGCCGCCTTTCAGCCGTGATGAAATCGGCACCGTGGCGGGCGCCTTCGAGCAGCTACGCACCAGCCTGGTCGAGGACATTGCACGGCGCGAAGCCAGTGAAGCCGAGCTGCGCAAGCTCTCCCACGCTGTGGAACAGAGCGCGGACTCGGTAATCATCACCGACCGCCACCGCAACATCGAGTACGTCAACCGCGCCTTCGAGCAGCTACGCGGCTACCGCCGCGAGGACATCATCGGCATGAACGCCCGCCTGCTGAAAAGCCATGAGCGCAACTCCCCGGAGGTCTACCAGGGCTTTCGCGAGGCGCTGGAAAAAGGCGAGGCCTTCCGCACCATCCTGATCAACCTCAGCGCCCAGGGCGAGCTCTACTACGAAGAGATCACCGTCTCGCCGCTGTACGATGACGCCGGAGCGATCAGCCACTACGTGGCCAACGGGCGCGACGTGACCGAACGGATGCGCACGGAGCAGGAGCTCAAGAAACTCAACCAGGCGATCGACCAAAGCGTCAGCTCGATCGTCATTACCGACGCCAGCGGTATCACCGAATACGTCAATCCCCAGTTCACGCGCACCACCGGCTACCACCCCGAAGAGATCAAGGGACGACGCATCCCGCTGCTGGAGCCGGGGCACCTCCCCCGCAGCCAGTACCAGAACATGCGCCGCACCTTGCAGCAGGGCAAGGTGTGGGAAGGCGAGATCCTCAACCGCCGCAAGAATGGCGAACCCTATTGGGAGCTGACCTCCATCAGCCCGGTACGCAACCAGCACGGCATCGTCACCCACTTCGTGGGCATCCAGTACGACATCAGCGAGCGCAAGCAGATGGAAGAACAGATCAATCAGCTTGCCTACTACGACGACCTGACCGGCCTGCCCAACCGCACCCTGCTGGCCAAGCGTTTCGACAAGCTCGCCGAACGGGCGCTGCAACGGGGCCAGCAGGTCGCCGTACTCTCGCTGGACATCAGCCGCTTCCACCTGATCAACGACAGCCTGGGCCACCGCACCGGCGACAAGGTGCTGCAGAGAGTCGGCCAACGGCTTGCCGACTGCGCCCGGGGCCAGGACACGGTGGCCCGCTATGCCGGCGACGAGTTCGTGGTGCTCCTCAGCGACATACCCCACTATGACGGCATTGCCGCAGTGGCCCAGCGCATGATCGACGCCGTCTACCGCCCAATATCCATCGACGGCCACGAGCTGCACATCAACATGCATGCGGGCATCAGCGTACTGCCACAGGACGGCCAGGATCTGGAGACCCTGCTCAGCAATGCCACCACCGCCCAGCATATCGCCGCGCGTGAGGGGCAGCGGGTGTTCCGTTTCTTTACCGAGGACCTCAACACCGCTGCCTTGATGCGACTCTCGCTCGAGCAGGACCTGCGCCGCGCCCTGGAGCAAGGCGCCCTGGAGCTGCATTACCAGCCCAAGGTGGACTTTGCCAGCGGCAAGGTAGTGGGAGTGGAAGCCCTGGCTCGCTGGCACCACCCCAGCAAAGGCCCTATCTCACCCATGCACTTCATCCCGGTGGCCGAAGAGACCGGACTGATCCAGCCGCTGGGCGAATGGGCACTGCGCGAGGCCTGTCGGCAAGGCCGGATGTGGCAGGAGCAGGGGCTGGGTCCGTTGATCCTTGCGGTCAATCTCTCGGCACGTCAGTTGCATCAGCCAGAATTGGCAGACTCGGTGGGCAGGATCCTGGCCGACAGCGGCTTTCCCCGGAAAGCCTCGAGCTGGAGCTGACCGAAAGCGCAGTGATGGAGCGGCCCGAAGAGACCATCGCCGTGCTGAATGCGCTGAAGGCCCAAGGCGTGCGCCTGGCCATCGACGACTTCGGTACCGGCTACTCCAGCCTGGCCTATCTGCGCCGCTTCCCCTTCGACACCCTGAAGATCGACCGCAGCTTCATTACCAATGTCACCACGTCGCCCGATGAAGCCTCCATCGCGCAGACCATCATCGCCATGGGCCACGGGTTGCGCCTGCAGATAGTGGCCGAAGGGGTGGAAACCCTGGCTCAGGCGGCCTACCTGCGCCGCCGGCACTGTGACCAGCTGCAGGGCTACCTGTACAGCCGTCCACTGCCAGGCGCGCAGATGACAGAGCTGCTGCAAGCACGGCGGCGGCTGGAGCTGCCGGCCATCGACACGGCTGCCGACAAGCGCTCGCTGCTGCTGCTGGACCCTAACCCAGACGTCGTCGCGGCACTGAGCAACCCGCTGCGTGCAGCCGGCTACCGGCCCCTGACGGCCACTCGCAGCAACGAAGCGTTCGACCTGCTGGCCATGAACGGCATCGGCGTGGTGATCGGCAGCATGCACCTGCCTGACATGCCGGGAC
Source organism: Halomonas sp. E19 (assembly GCF_052439355.1). Classification (NCBI taxonomy): domain Bacteria; kingdom Pseudomonadati; phylum Pseudomonadota; class Gammaproteobacteria; order Oceanospirillales; family Halomonadaceae; genus Halomonas; species Halomonas sp. E19. Next base: position 2,329,188 of record NZ_JBNFWU010000001.1, read on the forward strand.
TCGAATTCCACCGCCGCGTCAGGGCGCTCTATCCCGAGATCGCCTGTCTCGCCTTTGCCGCCGCGAAGGACGCCCCCTTGGCCACCACCGCCGTCGAGCAAGGTGTGCTCTACAGCTGGATCGACCCGGGCAGCCAGGCGGAGACGCTGGTCGCCCAGGTGGAGGCGGCCTTCTCCCCGACCCGTCGAGCGTAACACCGTGAAACTGCTACTTCGGCAGCTGCCGCTGATGCCACGCCTGGCACAGCGGCTGCGCCTCGGCTCGCCCTTTGCCGTCTCGCTTCGCCGTGCCATCCTGCTCCTGGCGCTCAGGCCAGCGCCGGCAGCGGCTTCTCCCAGGAGCCGGCAGCGAGGAGGCGGCTTCGGGTTCGCACCGCTCACGCTGTCCCAGGACGAAGGCGTTCATCAAGGCATTGAGGTGCTCGGCCTGCTCGCGCATGTCGGTAGCGGCGTTGGAAGTCTGCTCCACCAGAGCGACGTTGCGCTGGGTGTTGCCATCCAGTTCGCCGACAGCCTGGTTGACCTGAACGATGCCTGCGCTCTGTTCGCGGGCGCCGGCGCTGATCTCGGCAATCACCGCACTGACCCGCTCGACGCTGGTGAGTATCTCCTCCATGGTCGCGCCGGCATGCTCCACGATCTGCGCCCCACGCTGGGTATTCACTACCGAGACATCGATCAGCTGACGAATCTCGTGGGCGGCATTGGCGCTGCGGCTGGCCAGGGTGCGCACTTCCTGGGCCACCACGGCGAAACCGCGCCCGTGCTCGCCGGCGCGGGCCGCCTCCACCGAGGCGTTAAGGGCCAGGATGTTGGTTTGGAAGGCGATGCTGTCGATCAGCGTGATGATCTCGCCGATACGCCCCGCAGACGTACTGATGTCTTCCATGGTGCCGCCCACCTCCTGCATGGCAGCCTTCCCCTGCGGGCCACCTCGGCGGTGGACTGTGCCAGCGCGTCCGCCTGCTGGGCCGAGTCGGCGCTATGGTTGACCGTCGCGGTGATCTGCTCCATGGAAGCCGAGGTCTCCTGCAGGCTCGACGCCTCCTGCTCGGCATGGGTGGCCAGGGTCTCGCTCCCTGGGCGATCTCCTCGGCGCTGAGATAGACCCGCTGGGCGCTCTCCTTGACGTCCAGCAGCAGCCCCTGCATGCGCGCCGCAAAGGCATTGAACTGGGCAGCGAGGCTACCGATCTCGTCATGGTGAGTCACACTCAGGCGGCGCGTCAGGTCGCCGTCGCCTTCGGCAATCTCGCGCATGGCCTGCGCCGTCTGGCGCAGCCGCAGTACGGTGCTGCGCCCGATCGACACCGCCACCAGCACCACCAGCCCCGCGATCACGGCGGCTATCACGCCGTTGCGCACCAGGTCGCGCCGAGCGCCGTCGCGCAGCCCGGCCACCAGCGCCAGTACGCTCTCGGCGACGGTATCCTCGACGACCTTGAGACGATCGATCTTGACCGACTGCCACTCGAACCAGCGCTCCGGGTCGATGCCGAAGCCTTGGCGAGCGGCACTGAGCAGCACCGTTTCCCGAAGCGCTTCCAGCCGCTCGACCTCAGGGCCGGCCAGCTGAGTAGCGAGCAGCGCGCGCTGCGACGAGGAGGCGAGGATCTGGAAGGTGCTCAGCTGTGCGTCCTGGGCACCGATCAGCGAGACGAAGCGCTGGTACGCCTGACCATCGATGCGGTCCGCTCCGAACGCGCCCGAGAGTAGCGCCCGCTCGATGCCGGCCAGCTCCTTGGCGCGCAGCAGGCTGTAGTAGGCTGCCAGGCTGCGAGTGGTCTGCGCCTCACCGGTGACATGGGTGAGCCGCCCCACGATCCCGATCAGCTCGGCGTTGAGCTCGGTATAGCGGCCGGTCACCTCGGAGGCCGAGGCCGCGTGGGCATCCACCCGTTGGCGAAGTGCGGCCAGACCGGCAAGGTGATCACTGACGACCCCCATCGTCTGCCAGGCAGGATCGCTGCCATCGCCCTGCCCCAGCGCCTGCAGTCGCGTTTCGAAACGCTCGATTCGTCGGTCTGTCTGCGCTCGCTGCGCCTGCAGCTCGGCGCCGTACTGGCGCCCCTGGGTACCAAGAAAGATGGCACTACCGCCCCGTTCGCGCTGCAGCTCATGGACCAGATCACCGGCGGTCAGGGCCAGGCCGGTGAGTTGGTGCAGCTGGCTCATGCTGCTGGCAAGCTGCAGACGCTCTACCACCTGCAGGCCGGCGAAGCCTCCCATGGCCAGCAGCGGCAGCATCAGCGCCAGCAGTATCTTGTGGCCGATGGAAATATGACGAAACAGGTGCATGACGATCCCCCGAGACGCGCCGGCAGCGCTCTGCCAAGCTTGTTATTGTTGTTCCCAACCCCGCAGCCTAGGCCAATACCCAATTTTCCCCATGATTCAGATCAAGTTTTCCGATAACACTCCAGCCTCGACCGGAGGCAAGGCGTTGAATGGCGCCCAAACTCAGGGCTTGCTTTTCCGCTCCCGGCACTAACGCCAGCCGAGGCTCCGGTGAGTTTGCTAGAATGTCCGCCTCCCACTTTTTCATGAGCCTGAACCATGCGAGTCCTTGGCATCGAAACCTCCTGCGATGAAACCGGCGTCGCGATCTACGATACCGAGCGTGGCCTCACCGCCGACGCGCTCTACAGCCAGGTGGCCATGCATGCCGAGTTTGGCGGCGTCGTGCCCGAACTCGCCTCTCGCGACCATACCCGCCGCCTGCTGCCGCTGATCCAGCAAGTGCTCGACGGTGCCGGCATCAGCTGCCACCAGCTCGATGCCATCGCCTACACCGCCGGGCCCGGCCTGGTCGGTGCGCTGATGGTCGGCGCCAGCACCGCCCACGGCATGGCGCGCGCCCTTGGCATTCCGGTGCTTGGGGTGCATCACATGGAAGGCCACCTCATGGCGCCTATGCTCGAGGAGGCTCCGCCGGCGTTTCCCTTCGTCGCCCTGCTGGTATCCGGCGGGCATACCCAATTGGTGGAGGTGCAGGGCCTGGGCCGCTATCGGCTGCTAGGCGAGTCGGTGGACGATGCCGCTGGCGAAGCCTTCGACAAGGCCGCCAAGATGCTGGGGCTGGCCTATCCCGGCGGCCCGCAGGTGGCTCGCCTGGCCGAAGCCGGCGACCCGACGCGCTTCCGCTTCCCGCGGCCCATGACCGACCGTCCCGGCCTCGACTTCAGCTTTTCCGGGCTCAAGACCCACACCCTGACCACCCTGCGCCAGCTCGAACAGGCCGACGATCTGGACGACCAGGCCAAGGCAGACGTGGCGCGGGCCTTCGAGGAAGCGGTGGTAGATACACTGGTGATCAAGTGCCGGCGCGCGCTGGACGACACCGGCCTGAAGCGGCTGGTGATGGCGGGCGGCGTGAGCGCCAACGCGCGGCTGCGCGAGCGCCTGGAGTACGAGGCGGGCCAGCGCGGTGCGCAGGTCTACTACCCGCGCGGACGCTTCTGCACCGACAACGGTGCGATGATCGCCTACACCGGCGCCCAGCGGCTGCTGGCCGGCGAGCACGATGTCGTAGGCCAGATGAAAGCGGTGCCGCGCTGGCCCATGGAAAGCCTGCTGCCGCCTGCCAAGCCCTAGGCTCAATGCAGGCTGGGTTCGTCACCCCGGCCAAGACGGCGAATATTGAGCAGATGGCGCAGCAGTACCAGGCCGGTGAAGACCAGCACTACCCCCACGTAGGCCGGGGCCAGCCATAGGCTGGCCAGCGGGGCGACCGCGGCGCTGGCCAGCGATGCGATCGCCGCGGTGCGCACCTTCCACGCCAACAGCGCCCACAGCAGGGCACAGCACAGCGCCACCCAGGGCGTCAGCACCAGCATGACGCCAAAGGCGCTGGCCACCGCCTTGCCCCCGCGAAAACGATGCCAGAGCGGAAAGCTGTGACCCAGCAGCACGGACAGCCCGACCATGCCCTGTGCCCAGGGCGCCAGCCCCAGCGCCATGGACAGCCACAGTACCGGCATGCCCTTGGCGGCATCCAGCAGCAGGGTCAGGGCGGCCAGCCCTCGCCCATGCAGGCGCAGCACGTTGGAAAAGCCGGGGTTGCCGGAGCCCGCCCGGCGCGGGTCGCCCACGCCAGCCAACCGACATACCCACAGCGCCCCCAGCCAGGAGCCGCACAGGTATCCCAGCAGCATCAAACTCAGCAGCAGTCCTGCCTCTAACGTCACGCCACCCGCACCTCCCTGGTTAATGCCCCGATTCTGCCAGCCCCGCCGCCACGGGAACAGCGCCGTGCGCTGTCCTCGCCGAAAGCGCTCACGTACAATCGGACTCCCTAAAGCCGACACGGAAGCCGCCCATGGATTGCGTACTGATCGAATCGCTCGAGATCGAGACGGTCATTGGCGTCTACGACTGGGAGCGCAGCCTACGCCAACGTTTGGTGCTCGACCTGGAACTGGCCACCGACATTCGCCCCGCGGCGGCAGCGGACGATCTGGCGCTGACCCTGGACTATGCCGCCATCAGCCAGCGCATCGCCCGCTTCGCCGAAGCACATGACTTCGCGCTGGTGGAAACCTTCGCCGAGCGCCTGGCGGCGCTGCTGACGACAGAGTTCGCCATTCCCTGGCTGCGCCTGACCGTGCGCAAGCCCGGCGCAGTCGCCACGGCCGCGGCCGTCGGCGTGCGCATCGAGCGCGGCACGCGGCCGGAGGCCCCTGATGGCCCTGGTCAGCGTCAGCATCGGCAGCAATATCGAGCGCGAATACCATGTGCAGGCCTGTCTGGCGGCGCTTGCCGCCACCTTCGGCCACCTGGCGGTATCGCAGGTATACGAGAGCGAGCCGGTAGGCTTCGAGGACGGGCGCAATTTCTACAACCTGGTGGTCGTCTTCGACAGCGACTGGTCGGTGGGCGAGCTCCAGGCCTGGTGCAAGCGCATCGAGCGCGAGCACGGCCGACGGGACGGCACGCCCAAGTTCAGCCCGCGCACGTTGGACATTGACCTGCTGACGGTGGGCGACCTGGTCGGCGAGCACGACGGTGTCATGCTGCCACGCGACGAGATCCTGCATCACGCCTTCGTGCTGCTGCCGCTCGCCGAGCTGCTGCCCGACACCCCCACCCCGTAGCGGGACGCCGCTACGCCGAACTGTGGTCCGAATTCCGGGCGGACAACCAGCGCCTGTGGCCCGTTACATTAGTTAGCAATAGTTAACTATTGCGGTAGACTCACGCGCAGTGCACTCGAAAAACCGACAACAAGAAGGAGTCGGCAATGTCCGCCAAGTTTCGCCTGGTCACGCGCAGCGATTTCGACGGTCTGGTCTGCGGAGCCCTGCTCAAGCACCTCGACCTGATCGATGACATTCTCTTCGTCCATCCCAAGGATATGCAGGATGGCAAGATCGCCATCGGCGAACGCGACATCACCACCAACCTCCCCTATGTGGCCGGCTGCCACCTCGCCTTCGACCACCACCTGAGCGAGACGCTGCGCAACGTCGATCGCGCCGACAACCATGTGATCGACCCCGAAGCCCCCTCGGCGGCACGGGTGGTGTGGCGGCACTACGGCGGCCACCAGGCGTTTCCCCAGCGCTGGGACGACATGATGGAGGCGGTGGACAAGGGCGATTCGGCCCAGTTCAGCCGCGACGAGGTGCTCGACCCGCAGGGGTGGGTGCTGCTCAACTTCATCATGGACGCCCGCACCGGGCTCGGCCGCTTCCGCGACTTCCGCATCTCCAACTACCAGCTGATGATGAAGCTGATCGACTACTGCCGAGATCACTCGATCGAGCAGATTCTCGATCTGCCCGACGTGCGCGAGCGCATCGACCTTTACCGCGAGCACGGCAAGCTGGCGCGAGAGCAGATCGAGCGCTGCGCGCGGGTGCACGACAAGCTGGTGGTGCTAGACCTGCGCAACGAAGCGACCATCTACGCGACTAACCGCTTCGTCATCTATGCGCTCTACCCCGAGTGCAACATCTCCATCCACGTGCTGTGGGGCCTCAAGCAGCAGAACACCGTCTTCGCCATCGGCAAGTCGATCCTCGATCGCAGCAGCCGCACCAATGTCGGTCAGCTGTGCCTGGAGTACGGCGGCGGCGGGCACTTCAACGCCGGCACCTGCCAGATCGACAACGATCAAGCCGAAGCCCGACTGGGCGAGATCATCGCGCGTATCAACGCCGACGGCTGAGCCTTCCCGAGCTGGCTACGGCGCCTCCAGCTCGGCCTCGATGATGGCCCGGCGCCGCCGGGCCAGCTCCTCGCCCAGCGCCCCGCCACAAAAGCCTTCCGTTACCAGCGCCTTCGCCTCTAACGCCGCGGCCTTGGCCCAGGCGCGTGCGAGCCGATTAGCCAGCTCAGGGGCGTCCAGTGCCATCAGCGCCAGCAGCGGCGAGACCCGCTCGCTGCGCCGCCAGGCATCGATGCCGCCGAACCAGGCCTCCACCGCATCGGCATCCGCCGCGGCCAGCTCGCGCAGCTGCCGCGTCAATGCCGCCTGCCGCCCCAGGTCACGGTAGGCCCGCGGCAGGCGCAGCCGTTCAGCCAACGCGTCACGGGCTGCATCGTCGAGATGCTCGACCAGCCGCGCCCAGCGCCAGCGTGGCCGCTCGGCGTCGGCAAGTTCGGGCGGCAGCCGCGCCATTCTCGCCAGCGCCCGGGACAGCGTCGCCGTATCACGGCTCAGCTCGGGCATCAGCACGTCTAGCGCTCCGCACGCCGCCAGGGTGTCGAAATAGACCGCCGGCTGCGGTTCCCCCAGCGCCTTTTCCGTCTCGGTCCAGACCCGCTCGGCTACCAGATGACCAATTTCGCCGCTCTGCACCAGCGCCTGCATCAGCCGCTGCGTCTCCCCGGCGATGACGAAGCCGAGCGAAGCATAGCGGGCCAGGAAGCGCGCCGTGCGCAGCACGCGCAGCGGATCCTCGACGAAGGCCGGCGAAACATGTCGCAGCACCCGCGCCTCTAGGTCCGCCAGGCCGCCGTAGGGATCGATCAGCTCACCCTCCGGCGTCTCGGCCATGGCATTGAGGGTGAGGTCGCGCCGGGCCAGGTCCTCCTCCAGCGTGACCTCGGGGCTGGCATGCACCTCGAAGCCGGTATAGCCGTGGCCCGACTTGCGCTCGGTACGCGCCAGGGCGTACTCCTCATGGGTATCGGGGTGCAGAAAAACCGGAAAGTCGCGCCCTACCGGGCGAAAGCCGCGCCGGCGCAGCTGCTCTGGGGTGGCACCCACCACGACCCAGTCGGTGTCGGCGACGGGCCAGCCCAGCCGGGCATCGCGCACCGCACCGCCGACGCGATAGACCGCCAGCCCCTGCAGGCGGCGGTCGCATGCGGCGTCATGCGGAGTCACGATCGATCCGCTGAGGGTGACGGTGCGCCCATTCGGTGAAGCCGCCGTCGAGACTGTAGACCGTGTCGAAGCCCTGCCCGGCCAGCCAGGCCGCCGCCTGCTGGCTGGAGTGGCCGTGGTAGCAGACCACCACCAGTGGCTGGTCGCGCGGGGCGGCCGCGAGCAGTGCCGCGACGCTATCGTTATCGAGGTGGGCGCTGCCGGGAATATGGCCCGCACCGAAGCTCGCCGGGTCGCGGATATCGACCAGCGTCAGCGGTTTTTCGCGCTCGAGCCACGCCTGCAGCGTGGCGATATCGAGGTGGTGAAACGCCATGGGGCTCTCCTTTCTGGCTTTGCGCTCTTGTCGCCTTTGCTTGTCGCCTTTGCTTGTCGCCTTTTCTTAACGCCCTGCTTGGCGCTCTTTTGCTCCGCCGTTCAGCGGTGCTGGCGGCTGGGAACCTGCAGCCGCTCGCCCGTGGTCAGGTTCAGCGCAGTCAGGCTGCCGCCCCACACGCAGCCGGTGTCCAGGGCTTCGGCCCGCACCCTGGCGCCCGGTGCCTGACCCTCCAGGGCCGCCCAGTGCCCGAACACCAGGCGGGCGTCGTCTTGGCGTGGATAGCAGAACCAGGGGGCGAAGCCTGCGGGGGCGCTGTCGAGCCCCTCCTTGGCGTGGAAGTCGAGGCAGCCTGCCGCGTCGATGAAGCGCATGCGCGTCAGCACGTTGACGATGGCGCGCAGCCGGTCGATGCCTTCCAGCTCGGCCTGCCAGCAGGCCGGCTGGTTGCCGTACATGCGCTCGAGGAAGGCGCCGCTGCGCTCGCCGCAAAGCGCCTGGGCCACTTCCCCGGCGAGCGCCTCGGCCTCGTCGAGCGACCACTGCGGCAGCAGCCCGGCGTGGGTCATCACGGTGGCATCCTGGCCGGCTTCGGCTGCGCGCACCAGCAGCGGCTGCGCCTGCAGCCAGTCAAGCAGCGCCTCGCGGTCGGGCGCCTCCAGGATGCCGCCAAGGGTATCCTTGCGATTGAGCCGCGCCCCGCCGCGGGCCACCGCCAGCAGATGCAGGTCATGGTTGCCGAGCACCGTCCGGGCGGCATCGCCCAGGCGCTGCACTTCGCGAAGGCAGTCGAGCGAGGCCGGGCCGCGATTGACCAGGTCGCCCGCGACCCAGAGGCGATCGCGGCGCGGCTCGAACTCGATGCGCTCGAGCAGCTCGACGAATTCCGCGTGGCAGCCTTGCAGGTCTCCAATGGCGTAGGTGGTCATGACTCTCCCTTTTCTCTGCTCTACGACGCGCGAATCCCTGGGCGGCGCTCAGTGAACCTGGCTGGGGTTGGCCAGGCGAAACGGCGCAATGGCTACCTCGAAGGGGCGCTGGGTGGCCGTCTCGATGCAGGTGTAGGCACCCTCCATCACGCCTACCGGGCCGTCGAGGATGGCACGGCTGGTGTAGCGAAAGGTCTGGCCGGGGCCGATCAGCGGCTGTTGGCCCACCACGCCCTTGCCGCGCACTTCCTGCACCTTGCCACTGCCCTGGGTGATTTTCCAATGACGTGCCAGCAGCTGAACGCTGTGCGCCGAGCGGTTGTGGATCGTCACGGTGTAGCTGAACACGTAGCGCGACTCACCCGCCGAGGACTCCTCCTCGCGAAAGGTGGGCACCACATCGACGAAGATCTCCTCGGCGGGCGCCGTGCCGGTCGGCTGGGTCATGGCCTCACCTCCGCGTCGGCCAGATGGTTGGCGATGCGCACGTACTCGTCGATGCCAAGCGTCTGCGGTCGGCGCGCCGGGTCGATGCCCAGCCCCTCGAGCGCTTCCGCCTCGACCAGCCCCTTGAGGTTATTGCGCAGGGTCTTGCGCCGCTGGGCGAAGGCCTGGCGTACCAGCTGGAACAGCAGCGCCTCGTCCTTGGCGGGATGCGGCAGCGTGGCATGGGGAGTCAGTCTGACGATGGCCGAATCGACCTTGGGCCGCGGTACGAACGCCTCGGGCGGCACGAGAAACAGCGAGTCCACGCGGCAGCGATACTGCGCCATGACCGACAGGCGCCCCCAATCGGGTCCGCCCGGCTCGGCGGCCAGGCGTTCGACCACTTCCTTCTGCAGCATGAAGTGCATGTCGGCGATGGCATCGCCGGCATCGAGCAGATGCGCGATCAGCGGCGTGGAGATGTTGTAGGGCAGGTTACCCACCACGCGCAGCGCCGCACCTCGCCGCGCAGCGCGCGAAAGTCGAACTTCAGCGCATCGCCTTCATGAACCACGAAGCCCGGCTGGTTGAAGAACTTCACACGCAGCCCCGGCACCAGGTCGCGGTCCAGCTCGATCACCTCGAGGTGGCCGTCGGCGGCCATGAGCAGCGGCTCGGTCAGCGCCCCTGGCCGGGCCCGATCTCCACCAGGCGATCGCCCGGGCGCGGCTGGATGGCCCGCACGATACGCGAGATGATGCCGGGATCGCGCAGGAAATTCTGACCGAAGCGCTTGCGGGCGCGATGGACGGGCGGGCGCACAGCCATGAAAGTGTCCTTGTCGTGAGGTTCTTCAGGAGTTAATTGCACCGCGCCGCGCCATGTCGGCGGCCAGCGCCACGGCTACGCGCAGGCTGCCGGGATCGGCCACGCCTCGCCCGGCCAGGTCCAGCGCCGTGCCGTGATCGACCGAGGTACGCACCAGCGGCAAGCCCAGGGTGATGTTGGCGGCGCGGCCGAAGCCGGCGTACTTGAGCACCGGCAGGCCTTGGTCATGATACATCGCCAGCACGGCATCCGCCCCCGCCAGGTGGCGCGGTGTGAACAGGGTGTCGGCCGGCAGCGGCTCCTCCAGGTGCAGCCCCTCCCGGCGCAACCGCTCGAGGCATGGCGCGATGACGTCGAGCTCCTCGCGGCCCAGATGCCCCCTTCGCCGGCGTGGGGATTGAGCCCGCAGACGGCGATGTGCGGTGCCTCGATGCCGAACCAGCGCTGCAGGTCGTCGTGCAGGATCCGCAGGATGCGTGCCAGCCCCGGCCCGCTGATCGCCTCGGCGACCTCGCGCAGCGGCAGATGCGTGGTGGCCAGCGCCACCCGCAGCGCCTTGCCCTGCGCCCATTCCGGCTGCCGTGCATGCAGCGCGCTGTCGGTGGCCAGCATCATCACGACCTCGTCGACGCCACAGGCATCGCGCAGGTATTCGGTGTGGCCGCGAAAACCGGCGTGGCCGGCATCGAGAATCACGCCCTTGTGCAGCGGCGCGGTCACCATGCCGTCGGCCTGCCCGCTGCGGCATGCCGCGATGGCCACATCGAGGGTCTCGAGCACGTAGGCCGCATTGCCCGTGGCTAGCCGCCCCGGCCGGCTCGGCTCGCGCAGCGCCACCGGCCACACCGGCAGCACGCCCGGCCGATGGGCCGGCACCGCCATGCCTGGCGCCAGCACCGGCAGCGCGACCTCGAGACCCAGCAGGGCCGCGCGCTCGGCCAGCAGCTGCGGGTCACCCACCGCCACCAGCGCGGCCGGCAGCGTCTCGGCGGCGGCCAACTGCAGGGCCAGCTCCGGGCCGATGCCGGCCGGCTCGCCGGTGGTGAGGGCCAGCACGGGAGACGGCGACGGGGGCTGCGGGCGAGCCATCAGCGCCCGCTGTTCAGGCGGTTGTCGACGAACGCCTCGGCGCGGACCTCCTGGATCCAGGCGTCCAGCGCTTCGTTGGCCTTGCGCTGGAACACCTGCTGGCGCGCCTGCTCGCGGCTGACCGCCCCGCCCTGCTGCTCGATGAAGCGTTCCACCTCGCGCTCGCTGACATTGACGCGGCTGCCCACCTGGCGCTGGTGCAGCTCGTGCAGCAGCATTTCGCGGCGCACCTCTTCGCGCACCGCCGCCATGGTCAGGCCGTCAGCCTCCAGCGCGTCGGCAAACTGGTCCAGGGACATGCCGTTGCTTTCGGCAATGGCACGCATCTGGCGGTTCAGCTCGGTATCGTCCACGCGCAGGCCGGCGTTTTCGGCCAGCTGCAGCTGGATCTCCTCGAGGATGATCTGCTCGAGCACATGCTCACGCAGCATGGCCTCGGGAGGCAGGCCCTGGCCCTGGGCGGCGATCTGGCTGCGTGCCTGGGCCAGCCGCTCGGCCAGCTGGCTGTGCATGATCGCCTGCTGGTTGACCACCGCCACAATGCGGTCCAGCGACTGCCGCTGCACCGGCTGGAAGTCCTGGGCCTGGGCCGCCAGCGGCACGCCGCCCAGCCAGATCGCCGCGGCCAGGAGCGCCCCCAGGGCGGCATTTCGCGGTGTGCGCATGTCGTTCATTCCTCTCATGGTGATGCGTGTCATAGTGTCACGGTGCTAGAAAGCCGTGGCCCGGTAGCCGGGAATGGCGCGTTCGAAGTAGTTGCCGGCATCGCCGCCCACCCCGCCCAGCCCCTTGAGGACGAAGCGCAGGAACAGGCCACGCTCGGTGGTATCGTTGTCGATGCGCGCCGAATCGTTGTTCTCGACCCACTCGCGCCACACGAGCTGCACGCCGTAGCAGCAGTCGTTCCACTGCACCCCGCCGAGCTGCTCGAGGAAGCGGCGGTTGGTGTGGTCGTAGACCGCTCGCCCGATCAGGTCGACCCGATGCGACGCCTTCCAGGCGAACGACAGGTCGTACTCCTCGCGGTTGTAGTTGCGGTAGTCGTCATCGCCGGGCTGCAGCGAGGGGTCGAAGCCTTGGAGCTCCCAACGGTAGCCGAGGTTCACTACGTGGCCGGCCGGGCTGCGATAGTGCAGGTTCAGCGACGTGCTCTCGGTGCGCTGCAGGTGGTCGTCGTAGAGCCACTCCCAGCGGCTGCGCCAGGCGTCGGTCATGCGCCAGTCGAGCCGCGCCACCAGCGGCGAGCGGTCGCGGGTAGCATTGTAGTAGCGCATGAAATTGCCGCCCGCCTCCGGCGCACGTGGCAGCGTATCGGGGTCGCCGTTCATGTCGATGAAACGGTCGTCGAAGTAGAACGCCTGCCCCACGCCGACGGCCAGCCGCTCGCGCCCGCGGGCGTCCTCGATCAGGCGCGAATCGAGGCCCACCGACAGCCGGTTGAGATCGCCCACCCGGTCGGCGCCGGAGAAGCGATACGGCGACCACAGCTGGTTCCACGAGAAGGCACGCTCGCTGGCGTCGAAGCTCGGGAACTCGCTCTGGTCGCGGGCCGGCACATAGGCGTAGTTGAGCCGCGGCTCCAGCGTCTGGCGATAGTCGCGCCCGCCCAGGTCCAGCTCGCGCTCGAAGACCAGCCCGCCATCGATGGAGGAGACCGCCACCGCCCGCTGGGGTGCGGTGTCGCGATCGGTGTCGCGCGCTCCGTAGTCGAGGTCGTAGGCGGTGTAGAGCCACTCCACCCGCGGTTCGAGGTGGCCCCAGCTCTCGTCGAAGCGCCAGCCGCTGGCCGGCGAAAGGTGCAGGCGGCTGCCTGTCGCCGCCTCGCGCAGCGGCACGCGGTTGGGATCTACGTCGCGCCAGAAGTAGGTCAGGTTGGAGCGCCACTCCTGGTAGATCCCTGCCGGAAGCGTCCAGCGCGAGCTGGCGGTCAGGCTCGGCAGGCGGTAGAAAGGCTTGTCGCTGTCGCGCAGCGGGTCGTCCAGGCGCTGGAAGCCTTGGGCCCGGGCGTCGAGCCGCCACTGCTCGCCCTGGTAGCCGATCTGGGCCAGACGCTGCAGGTTGTCGGGGTCGTCGCCGAAGACACTGCCGAAATCATTGAAGTAGCGCCCGTCGCTGGCGGCGCCGTAGCGCAGGTTATAGCGCGTGCGCGCATCGAAATAGCCGCTGTGGCGATAGTCGAGGTACCAGCGCTCCTCGCCTTCGTAGCGCCGCGACGGCGTGCCCGGCTCATCCGTGCCGCCGCCGTCATTGGCCAGGTAGGCCCCCTCCAGCTGCCCGGCATCGGTGGGGAAGAGGTAGCGATACTCGCCGCCCAGCAGTAGGCCGCGATCGCTGATCCAGCGCGGCGTCAGAGTGCCATCCTGGTTGGGCGCAATGTTCCAGTAGAACGGCGTGGAGAGTTCGTAGCCCCCGCTGGAGACACCCAGTTCGGGCCACAGGAAGCCGGTATGACGGCGGTCGTCGATGGGAAAGCGCACCCAGGGCCAGTAGAAGACCGGCACCTGGCCCAGCTCGAGGCGCGCATGGCGTGCGGTGCCGAAGCCGCTCTCGCGGTCGAGCACCAGGTCGCTGGTGGCCAGCCGCCACAGCTCGTTGCCGGGCTCGCAGGTGGTGAAATTGGCCGACGAGAGCCGGAAGCGGCCATCCTCGAGCCGCGAGAGCTGCAGCGCGCTGCCGCGCAGGAATTCGTCGTGGAGCACGTAGTGCGCCGAAGCGATGCGGGCTTCATCACTGACCAGCGAGACCTCGGCCTCGGCGCCGCGCACCAGCAGGTTGAGGTCGCGCAGCGCCAGAGGCCCTTCGGCATGGGCGGTTTCGCGGCTGGCCGGCACGCTCACCCGCGGCGATTCGAGCTGGCTGTCGCCACGCCGCAGCACCACCTCGCCGGCCAGGGTCACCTCGCCCTGCTCGCCGTGGTAGGCCGAATCGGATTCGGTCTGCACCAGGTCCGACGGCTCGGCGGCGGGAAGCCGGTAGGCAGGCATCACGTAGGTGCCGCGGCACAGCGCGCCGGCCGGGCGATCCTCGCCCCAGGGGCGCCAGTCCAGCTCGGCGGCCGGCAGGGCTCGAGTGCCGCCGCCTGCGACGTTCCCAGCGCCAATGCGGAAGCGATCAGCCCAACCCAAGTGCCACCTGCGTGTCGCTTGCCCATGTCCCTCGATGTCCTTGGCGAAGAGAATCGGTATTATACAGGCCGCATCCAGCCTGTCGTATGCTCCTTGAGCGGGTCAGCATGCGGCGGTGCCCAGCGGGCGTCAACCGCCGCCGCCCGAGACTACCGAGGAACCCGCATGCCCCAGGCCGATACTTCGCCGCGACTTGATGCCCTGCACCGCTGGGCCGCCGAGCGGCATGGACTTCCCCACAGCGCGCTCGAGCTGCGCCTGGCCGCGGGCGACGCCAGCTTTCGCCGCTATTTCCGCCTGACCCTGCCAGGCGGCGCCACGCGCATGCTGATGGACGCCCCGCCAGATAAAGAGGACAGCCGCGCCTTCGTCGAGATCGCCCGGCGCTGGCACGCCGGCGGCCTGCCGGTGCCGGTACTGCATGCCGCCGATCTCGAGGCCGGCTTCCTGGAACTGGAGGACCTCGGCGATACGCCGCTGCAGCTACGCCTGGCCGGCGAGGCCCACCCGGACACGCTGGCTTGGCACGAGCACGCCCTGGCGCTGATCCACGAATTGCAGAACCGCGCCAACCCGAACGCCCTTCCCGCCTATGATGCCGAGCTGCTGGGCCGTGAACTCGACCTGTTCACCGACTGGTGCCTCGAGCGCTGGCTGTCGCTGCCGCCTCCGCCGAGCTGGCCCGCCCTGCGCACGGCGCTGGTCGAGGCCGCCCTGGCCCAGCCGGTGGTCACGGTGCACCGCGACTACGACGCCATGAACCTGATGGTCCGCGACGATCGGCTCTTCGTGATCGACTTCCAGGACGCCGTGGCCGGCCCCATCAGCTACGACCTGATCTCACTGCTGCGCGGGCGCTACTGCCGTTTCCCGGCCGATCGCTTCGCCGCCTGGGTCGCCGCCTTCCGCCGTCGGGCCGTCGCCGAAGGCCGGCTGAGCGGCAGCCTGGACGAGGCCACCTTCCACCGCCAGGTACAGGCCATGGCGGCCCAGCGCGCGCTCAAGGTGCTCGGCATCTTCTGCCGCCTGACCCTGCGCGACGCGCGCACCGGCTACCTCGAGCGCCTGCCGCACTTCCTCGACCACCTCCAGGACAGCCTCGCCGATCTGCCCGAGCACGCCGCCTTCCGGCAATGGCTCGTCGACCACTTCCAGCCCGCCATGACGCACCGGCTGGCCCTCGCCGCCGCGGAGCCGGCGCCATGAAGGCGATGATCCTGGCGGCCGGGCTCGGCACGCGCATGCGTCCGCTGACCGACCATTGCCCCAAGCCGCTGCTGCCGGTCGCCGGCAAGCCGCTGATCGTCCACCACCTGGAGCGCCTGGCGGCGGCCGGCATCGAGGAGGTAGTGATCAACGTCAGCTACCGCGCCGAGCAGATCCTCCAGGCGCTGGGCGATGGCGCCGCCTTCGGCGTGTCGATCGCCTGGAGCCGGGAAAGCGAGCCGCTGGAGACCGGCGGCGGCCTGCGCCAAGCGCTGCCGCTGCTGGGCCAGGCTCCGTTCCTGCTGGTCAACGGCGATGTTTGGTGCGACCTCGACCCGCGCGGGCTGCCGGCCCTTGGGAGCGATCTTGCACATCTGGTGCTGGTCGACAACCCGGGCCACCATCCCGACGGCGACTTCCACCTGACCGCAGCCGGCCGCGTGCAGGCGAACGGCGGGCCGCGGCTCACCTTCGCCGGCATCAGCCTGCTCGACCCGGCACTGGTGGCCGCCCGGCCGCCGGGTGCCTTCCCCTGGCCCCGCTGCTGCGCCAGGCCATGGCGGCGGGGCGGGTCGGCGGCACCCACCATCACGGCGGCTGGGTCGACGTCGGGACGCCGCAGCGCCTGGCCGAGCTCGACCACGCACTGCGCGGCCGGGGCTGAGCGCCGCGCCGCGGGGTGCTATGCTGCGCCATCACTCGTTCACTACCTGCAAGGAAACCCAACCCATGAAAGCCAGCGTCAAGTGGACCGACGGCCGCCAGTTCGTGGCCGAGTCCGGCAGCGGCCACAGCGTGGTCATCGACGGCCCGCCAGACCACGGCGGTCGCAACACCGGCCCCGCCCCATGGAGCTGCTGCTGATGGGCATGGGCGCGTGTGCCTCTTTTGACGTGCTGGAGATCCTCGAGAAGTCGCGCGCCGAGGTAACCGACTGTAGCGCCCAGGTGGAGGCGGAGCGTGCCGATGCCGTCCCGGCTGTCTTCACCAAGATCCACGTTCACTTCACCGTCACCGGCCGCAGCCTCAAGGAGAGCCAGGTGAAGCGAGCCGTGGAGCTGTCGGCCGAAAAGTACTGCAGCGCCTCGATCATGCTGGCCAAGGGCGGTGTGGCGCTAAGCCACTCGTTCTTCATTGTGGAAGCCTGAGACGCTCCCGTCCTGACACGCCCAAAACCTGAAGCGCTCCAGTGCTAAAACGCCAGGGCCCGCCGTAGCGGGCCGCGGGCGCCTGCACGGCCATGCGGCCTAGCAGCGGTAGACGCTCTTGGTCATCACCTTGGACATCAGCGACATGCCGAACTTCACCGGCGCCGGAAAGCGAGCCCCTCCCGCCTCCAGGGCGAGCTGGGCATGGTGCGCCTCGTCGATGGCCATTTGGCGCAGCACCGCCCGCGAGCGGTGGTCACCGGGCGGCAGCCTGACCAGGTGATCCTCCAGGTGTCGCCCGACCTGCTCCTCGGTGGCGGCGACGAAGCCCAGGCTGATGCGGTCGCCGATCGCCCCGCCACCGCCCCCATGCCGAAGGAAGCGGCATAGAACAGCGGGTTGAGCACGCTGGGGTGGCTGTCGAGCTCCTTCAGCCGCTCGTCGCACCAGGCCAGGTGATCGATCTCCTCCTGGGCAGACTGCTCCATCTGCTCGCGCACTGCGGGCAGCCGTGCGGTAAACCCCTGGCCCTGGTAGAGCGCCTGGGCGCACACCTCGCCGGTGTGATTCACGCGCATCAACCCGGCGGCGTGGCGGCGCTCCTCATCCGTCATCGGCTCGTCCTGGATATCGGCAGTCACCGGCGACGGCCGCGACGAGCGGGCGGTGCCCGGAATCAGGGTCCGCATCACGGTATCGAACTGGTGGATCAGGTTGTCGGCACGGGAATAGTTGCGGTTCATCTCACCCTCTCACGATCTTGGTGCGGCATCGCTGCCTCTCCCTTGGTGACCCGCTACTGGCAGCAAACCACAGCGGCGCCACCCGCGGGGTGGCGCCGCCAGAAGCAGGTGCACCTGATGCGTCGCACGCCACGACGCGCGCGGAAGCATCCGCAGAGCGCCGGCTAGCCAGCCGGCCATGTAAAGCGTCGACCGCCCATCAGGTGCATATGAATATGATAGACCGTCTGCCCACCCTGGTCATTGCAGTTCATCACCACCCGGTAGCCGGCATCGGCAAAGCCCAGCTCACGGGCCAGCCTGGCGGCGGTGAACTGCAGTCGTCCGACCAGCGCCAGGTCGGTTTCCTCGATATCGTTGAGGGTCGCAATATGCCGCTTGGGGATGATCAGGATATGGGTCGGCGCCTGCGGGTTGATGTCGCGGAAGGCCAGGACATGTTCATCCTCGTAGACGATGTCGGCCGGGATCTGGCGCTGGATGATCTTGCAGAACAGGCAGTCTTGCATCGGCTTGTGCTCCTTGGGATCACATGGGTTGAGGGCGAGGCCGGTCCGGCGCCGGGCAAGCGCGGCGGGGCTTCGCCAACGTCATTGAGCTTAGACACGTTGACGCTTCGACACATTGATGCTTCGACGCATTACCGTTGAGACACTTTGGCACCGGCCTCGGCGAAAGCGCCGCTGAGCCAGCAGGTGACGCACCAGCGGCGCCAGGATCAGCTCGATGGCCAGCGACATGCGCGCCCCGGGCACCACCAGGGTGTGCGGGCGGCTCATGAAGGCATCCTGGATCATCGCCAGCAGCCAGGGAAGTCCACCGTCGAGGGGTCGCGAAAGCGGATCACCACGAACGACTCGGCGTCATTGGGGATGTCCTGCACCTCGAAGGGGTTGGAGGTATCCACCGTGGGCACGCGCTGGAAATTGATATGGGTGCGCGAGAACTGCGGCTGGATGTAGCGCACATAGTCGTTCATGCGCCCCAGAATGGTGTCGATCACCGCCTCCTGGGAGTAGCCGCGCAGCTTGATGTCGCGGTCGATCTTCTGGATCCACTCGAGGTTCATGGTCGGCGCCACCCCGACGAGCAGATCCACGTGGCGGGCGATATCGTGCTCGGCCGTCACCAGCCCCCGTGCAGCCCCTCGTAGAACAGCAGGTCGGTGCCGCAGGGCAGCGGCTGCCATTCGGTGAAGGTTCCGACCCGCTGGCCGGCCTCGATCATCTGCTTGTCTTCGGCGTGGATATAGTGCCGATAGGTGCCGGTTCCCTCCTCGCCGTACTCATGGAACAGCGCCTCGAGGCGGTCCAGCAGGTTGGCTTCCACGGCGAAGTGGGAGAGCTGGTCCTTGCGCTCCGGCTCCTCGCGGTAGATGCGCGCCAGTTCGTCGCGGGTATAGCGATGGAAGGCGTCGCCATCCACGAAGGCGGCATGCACGTCCTCGCGGGCGAACATGCGCTCGAAGGTGCGCCTGACGGTAGTGGTCCCGGCCCCCGAAGAGCCGGTGACCGCGATGATCGGGTATTCGCGCGACATCAGGCGCGCTCCGCCCCGGCGATGGCTTGGCGCACGCCCTCGGGAATGGCCACGCTGCGCCCTTGAGCGGGGTCGACCAGCATCACGTTCAGGCGCGCCGTGGCCACCGGCCGGCCGCCTTCGGCATGAAGGATCCGCTGGTAGACGGTCATCGCCTTGCCCGCCGGCTCGGGAATGGCCGTCTCGATCACCAGCGCATCCGGCCAGCGTGCCTCGGACTGATACTGCACCGCGAGATCGGCCACCACGCTGGGGAAGCCGCCCATGTCCCACTCGGTCAGGCCCAGGGCACCGAACGCCTGGATGCGCGCCTCGTGCAGCAGCGATACCAGGGTGTCATGGCCCAGGTGCCGGCCGTAGTTCATGTCAGTGATACGCACCGTCAGCGGATGACGGTGCAGGATGGCGGTTTCCGGAAAATCCAGCTTGATGCGTTCCATTCTCGCTCCCTGATGCTCGTAGTGGCCGGGTCCTGTCAGTCGCGCCGCGTTTCCCGTTCGATGGCCCGATAGGCGATATCGCGACGGAACTGCGCCCCGTTCCAGTGAATCTCGGCGACGCCGGCATAGGCCAGGTCGCGCGCACGGGAGACCCCTTCGCCTAGCGCCGTCACGCACAGCACCCGCCCACCGCTGGTCACTACCTGACCCTGATCGTTCTCCGCGGTGCCGGCATGGAACACCAGGCAACCGGTGGCGGCCGCTGCCTCGAGGCCGGTGATCGCGTCGCCCTTGGGATAGCTCCCGGGATAGCCGGCGGCGGCCATCACCACGCCGATCGCGGCGCGCGGGTCCCAGTCGCAGGTATGCCCGGCCAGCTCGCCACGAGCCCCGGCCAGGCACAGCTCGGCCAGGTCGGAACGCAGCCGCAGCATGATCGGCTGGGTTTCCGGGTCGCCGAAACGGCAGTTGTATTCGATCACCTTGGGGTTGCCTTCAGCGTCGATCATCAGCCCGGCATAGAGGAAGCCGGTGTAGGGATGCCCCTCCGCCGCCATGCCGTGCACCGTAGGCATGATGACCTGCTGCATGATCCGTTCATGCACGCTGTCGGTCACCACCGGGGCCGGCGAGTAGGCGCCCATGCCGCCGGTGTTGGGCCCTGGTCGCCGTCGAGGGCGCGCTTGTGGTCCTGGCTGGTGGCCATGGGCAGCACCGTGGTGCCGTCGACCATGACGATGAAGCTCGCCTCCTCACCTTCGAGGAACTCCTCGATCACCACCCGGGCGCCGGCATCGCCGAAGGCGTTGGCCTCGAGCATGTCGCGCACCGCGGCCTCGGCCTCGGCCAGGGTCATGGCCACGATCACGCCCTTGCCCGCCGCCAGGCCGTCGGCCTTGATCACGATGGGTGCGCCCTGCTCGGCCAGGTAGGCCAGCGCCGGCTCGACCTCGGTGAAGGTGCGGTAGGCCGCGGTGGGAATGGCGTGGCGCGCCAGGAAGTCCTTGGTGAAGGATTTGGATCCTCGAGCTGGGCGGCGCCCTGGGTGGGGCCGAAAATGGCCAGCCCCGCCTCGCGGAAACGGTCCACCACCCCCTCGACCAGTGGCGCCTCTGGGCCGACGATGGTCAGCGCGATACGTTCGTCACGAGCAAACGCCACCAGCCGTTCGAGCTCGCTCACCTCAATGGCCACGTTGGTCAAGCCTGGCTCGCGCGCCGTGCCGGCATTGCCGGGAGCCACGAAGACACCCTCGACCCGGGGGACTGGCTGACCTTCCAGGCCAGGGCGTGTTCGCGGCCACCGCCGCCGATGATCAGAACCTTCATCCGCTGCTCTACCTATACCGATACTGTCGGGCTGTGAAGTCGGCGCGGCGTACCGAGCCTGTCAAACGTCCAGGCGCCTTGCGCACGGCCAGGCGGCCGGCCACGGCATCCGTCCGGGGAAACATCGCGGCATTATGGCAGAAAGCCGCTGCCGACGCCGCTATCGGTCGGTAGGGTCATCCCGCTGCTTGTCGTCGCCTGGCGTGCCGGGATCCTTCTTGTCCGCCTGCCCCTGGCCGATCGCCTGCTGCCAGAACTTCATGTTCTCCTCGGCCATTTCCCGCATCAGCTCCATGGGCGAGTGACGCATGGCCTGCTGCCACTGGTCCTGCATGCGCTTCTGCTGCTCGAGCATCAGGCGCGTGCCCTGCTCCAGATAGCGCGCCAGCGGTAGCGGCTGGGCCATGTCGTAGACGCGAATGAACTGGGCCAGCAGGTCGTTGGAGAAAACCTCGGCCTCGCCGTCCGCCTGCTCCTGTTCGATGATGATCGACAGCAGGATGGTGCGGGTCAGGTCTTCACCGCTCTTGGCGTCCTCGACCCGAAACGGCTCCTCGTCGAGGATCAGGCGGCGCAGATCCTCGAGCGTCACATAGCGGCTCTGTTGGGTATCATAGAGCCTACGATTGGCATACTTGCGAATTACGCGCACAGTGGCACTCCTTGTCGGTAGGCAGGCTTGCCCTAAGCGTATTGTGCACCGCGCCACCGCCCTTGCAAAACCAACTGACTCAACGAGATGCGATGAACCTGATTCTGCTGGCCGCCGAGGATGTTCCCCAGCCGCACCTGGCCTGCGTGCGCGACCCGCGCCGCCTGCAGCACCTGCGCGAGGTTCACCGCGCCCGCCCCGGCGACTGCTTCACCCTTGGCGTGGAAGGGGCGGCGTCGGGCGCGGCACGCTGACGCTGCTGAGCGACGACGAGGCACACTTCTCCCTGGAAGGCCTGGACCAGCCCCGCCGCCGCCCCTGCCGGTGCACCTAGTGCTGGCGCTGCCCAGGCCGCGCATGCTGGCCCGCAGCCTGGAACACGTCACGGCGCTGGGAGTGAAGCAGATCACCCTGCTGCACACTCGCCGAGTGGAGAAAAGCTACTGGCAGTCGCCGGAACTCGAGGCCGAGAAGATTCGCCAGCACCTCGTGCTGGGGCTGGAGCAGGCACGTGACACGATCCTGCCCGAAGTCGAGCTGGCCAAGGGCTTTCGTCCCTTCATCGAGGACAAGCTGCCGGGACTGCTGGCCGGACGCCGTGGCCTGCTCGCTCACCCCGGCATGCCGCAGGCGTTGCCCCGCGGCATCGACGAACCCACCCTGCTGCTGGTGGGACCGGAGGGGGTTCATCCCCCACGAGGTGGCGCGACTGCTCGAAGCCGGCTGCGAGGGCATCCACCTTGGCCCCCGCATCCTGCGCGTAGAAACGGCGGTCACCGCCCTGCTTGCCCGGCTGTTCTGAACGAGCCGTGCCTAGGCCTCGTCGTCCTCGAACTCCTCTTCGTCCTCGAGCTCTTCGTCGCTCTCATCCTCGTAGCGCATCACGTCGGAGTCGGCATCGCAGCCCGGGGCCTGCAAGAAGGTGCGGGTCACATCGAGCAGCCCCAGGTGCCCGATGGTGCGACGCCCCAGCAGTATGGGATAGATCATCTCCTCGCGGTCACGCAGGCTGAACTGCTCCTCGTAGACGGTACCGCCCATGCAGATCTTCATCAGCACCACGGGACGCTCGTCGCGCCCGCCGGCGCCGCGCACGCGAATGTCGCGATAGAGCGGCAGCTCCAGCTGCTCCTCGAACGCCTCACCGCTCGCTTCATCGGTCAGCTCCAGGCGGAAGCGTACCCACTCCTCGTCGTCCCGTTCGAAGGTCTCGATGTCACGCGCATCCAGCGACGAGGTGAGCGCCCCACTGTCGAGCTTGGTCTTGACCTCGACGCCCCAGGGTTCCAGGGTGCCTTTCTCGACCCAGCCGAACACCGGCCGTTCGTCCGCCGCCAGTGAACCAGCCCAGCCGGCCAGCAGCAGGCTACCGGCCACGATCAGTCCACGCCCGGAAAATGCACGCATTGATGCGAAACGATGCTTCATACCACTACACTCCCTGTTGTGTTGCTGGTCTTGGCCCCGCCGGATGGCGGAGCGCCAGCCAGTAAGGCTCGCCGTTCGCCTGGCGGCGCTCGGCGCTGCAGAAAGGTCGTCGTCTACACTGGAAGGGTGAAACGTACCACAAGGAGGCAATACCATGCGGATGCAACGCCTGACCAAGACGGCCTTCGCCGTCTCCGCCGGCCTGGTCATGGGCAGCCTGGCGCTCGCTGCCCACGCCCAATACGATCCCCAGGGCCTCTATTCGGCACGCGCCATCTTCAATGCCGACGTGCACTTCGAATCGGCCCCCGACAGCCCGCCCAGCAGCGTCTTCGATATGCTGATGGGCGACGACAAGCGGGTCCACGCGCTGGTCATCGATACCCACGATGAGGTGGGCCAGAACGGCGACCGCCTGGTGCTCACCAATGCGCACTTCCGCCTCGTCAATCACGAGGAAGAGGGCGAGACCGCCCATGACATCATCGTGCACATCGATGCCGATGCGCTGGACGAGATGCCGCGCTACGACGCCCAGTGGTGGGATATGGCCCGCGAGCGCACGCGCGAAGTGTGGCACAGCGCCGGTGAAGGCGCCGAGAGCGCCTGGCACCAGACCCAGCGCGGCGCACACCGCGTCGGCGATGCCGCCGACGAGGCCTGGCAGCGCACCCAGGAGGGCGCTGATCGAGCCGGCCGTACCATCAGCGAAACCTTCGACCGCTGGTCGACCAACTGATTCCGATCCTGTCGGCCCCGGCAATCACGCCGGGGCCGAGTGCAGCTAGCGCTGCAGCCGCTGCAGCAGGCTGACCGTGGCGAAGCCATCCGGCGTGACGCCGATGGACTGCTGGTACCGGCGCAACCCGCTGCGTGTATTGGGCCCCATGATGCCGTCGGGGGTGCCCACATCGAAGCCGCGCGCGTTCAGGGCCTGCTGCAGCTCGCGAACCTGGCTGCGGCTCAGCGGCTGCTCATCACGCGGCCAGTCGGACTGGATGCCGCCACGCCCGGCGATGCGATCCGCCAGGGTGCCCACGGCCAAGGCATAGCTGGTGGCGTTGTTGTAGCGCAGGATGGCGCGGAAATTGGGCCCGACCAGGAAGGCCGGCCCCTGCGCACCCGCGGGCGCGATGACCGAGGCCTGGTCGAAGGCCGGCAGCGCGGCACCGCTGAGGCTGCGCACGCCCTGGTCGGCCCACTCGCGGCTCGAGCGCCGGGTGCTCAGCTCGGTCTGGGCGTAGTCGAACTGCGCCGGCAAACGCACCTCCACGCCCCAGGGTTCGCCGGGCTGCCAGCCGGCCCGCGCCAGGTAGTTGGCGGTGGAGGCCATGACATCGGGGATGCTGCCCCAAATGTCGCGCCGCCCGTCGCCGTCACCATCCACGGCGTAGGACTCGAAGCTCGAGGGAATGAACTGCGTATGCC
Source organism: Halomonas sp. E19 (assembly GCF_052439355.1). Lineage (NCBI taxonomy): Bacteria > Pseudomonadati > Pseudomonadota > Gammaproteobacteria > Oceanospirillales > Halomonadaceae > Halomonas > Halomonas sp. E19. The sequence goes on from NZ_JBNFWU010000001.1 coordinate 2,353,144, forward strand.
CCATGGCCCCGGCCCAGGAGCCGACCATGCGCTCGAGGGCGATATCCCCGGCATCGATAATCCGCAGCGCAGCCATCAGCTCGCCGCGGGCGAAATCCCGCCTGCGGCCGTCGAACGCCAGGGTAGCGAGAGCCTCCAGGGTAGAGAAGTCGCCGAAGTTGCCCCCGTAATTGCTCTCGATTCCCCAGATCGCCACGATCACCTCGGCAGGCACGCCGTACTGCTGGGCCATGCGCTGCGCGGTGGCGCGGTGCTCATCGAGCTTGGCGCGCCCCTGGCTGACCCGGGCGGCGGACACGGCAGAGTCGAGGTATTGCCAGATCGGGCGGACGAACTCGGGCTGCGAGCGATCGAGCTCAATCACGCGCGGGCGATAGCGAACACCGGTCAGGGCACGCTCCAAGGTCGCCTCGCTGACGCCCTCGGCCCGGGCATCGCGCCGAAATGACGCCAGCCATGCCTGGAAATCGGCCGGTGCCGCCGGCTCGGCCTGTGGCGCTGCCGACGCCGCCTGCCCTTGGGTAGCCGTCGCGGAGGGCTCAGACCCGCTGGCCGCAGCCTCCTGGACCGGGGGACTCTGGCAGCCTGCCAGCAGCACGAGCAGCAGTGAGGCGGGTAATGTCTGGCGAATCATGGTGATGACGTTCCTAAGCCGATTTGGCACCGATAATGGCTCAGAAGCGCAAACCAGGCCAGTATCCAAGCCCCACGGAACGTGGCTTTCATGTAACGCCCGCCTCAGCGCGGATCGTCGTCGCGGGACTGGTGAATCGCATTGGCTTCGGTCTCGAGACCGCTCTTCAGCTCATGGGTCAGCGGGTCGTAATTGGGACGTAGCTCATCCTTGACGGTGCCAGCCCACAGTTTCGAGCCGACAAAGTAGCCCGCCCGGCCGATCACGTGGGCCGCCACCGGCGCCGTCATCAGCACGAACACGATGATGGCGAAGGCCCGTGCCATGACCGCCACCTCGGCGAAGTGCAGCGCCACCGCCAGCATGATCAGGATCACCCCCAGCGCTGCCGCCTTGGTGGTGGCGTGCATGCGCGTCAGCAGATCCGGCAGGCGCAGGATGCCGAGCGCGGCCAGCAGCATGAAGATAGCCCCGGTCAGCACCAGAAAGCCCTTGATCACCTCAATCATCGCGCGGACCTCCTCGCTCCAGGAAACGGGCAAAGCCGATGGCGGCGAGAAAGCCCATCAGCGCAATCACGATGGCGGCATCCAGAAAACTGGAGACATCCACCTTGATCGCATAGACCCCGACCAGGCCCACCACGATGCTGGCAAACAGCTCCAGCGCCACCACGCGGTCGGGCAGGCTAGGGCCCCGCACCACGCGCACGAATGCCAGCACCAGGGCCAGGCTCATCAGCACCTGGCTGATCAGGATCACAGTCTCCATATCACTCTCTCGTCATCGGCAGGCTCAGCGGAACAGCGCAAGGGCACGGGACTCCATCTCCTTGAGGTTGCGCCTGAGCTCCTCTTCGTCGTCAAGGAACATGGCATGGATGTAGAGCACCCGGCGGTCGTCGGACACGTCCAGGCTCAGCGTGCCCGGCGTCAGCGAGATCAGGTTGGCCACCATGGTGATCTCCAGCTCGGTGCGCGCCTCCAGCGGCATGGCGATCACGCCGGGCTTCATGTGCCAGGGCGGAGTCAGGATGTCGAAGCCGACGCGCAGGTTGGCCTGGACCAGCTCCTTGATGAAGAAGCCGATGAAGCCGAGGATCCTCGGTATTCGAGCCGGGTAGCCGGCGAGCGCCTCGACCTGGGGCTCGATCAGGACCAGGGTGATATAGCCGAAGACCAGGCCGACCACCAGGTTCAGGCCCGAGAAGTCACCGGACAGGATGACCCAGGCCAGCGCCAGCAGCAGGTTCCAGATCGCGCCTGTCATGGCCACTCCTCCTGTTCCAGGGGCTCAATGAATGCATCTTCCACCCCACCCACGCTGCCCAGCACCGCCTCAATATAGCCCTGCGGGTGCATCAGCTGGTCACCGATCTGGTTCATCATCCCCATCAGCGGCTCGGCAAACACGCCGATCAGCAGCGCAAACAGCGCCAGCACCGCCACCGGCAGGTACATCAACCACAGGCTCGGCGGCACCATGCGGCTGTCGTCGCCGATCACGGTTTCCTCGGCCGGCACCAGGTTGTCCTCCGGCAGGGTCTTCCAGAATACCTCGTTCCAGATCTTCACCATCGAATAGAGGGTCAGCAGGCCGACCGCGAGCGCCACCGCCGTAACCACATAGGCCTCGGCCTCGATGCCGGCGCGCACGATGACGAACTTGGCGAAGAAGCCCGACAGTGGCGGTATCCCGGCCAGCGAGAAGGCGGAAAGGAAAAGGCGACCGACAGCCAGGGCCGTTCGCGGTAGAGCCCGCCCATCTTCTTCAGCTCGTAGGTGCCCTGCAGGCGCCGAGTGATGCCGCTGATCAGGAACAGATTGGTCTTGACGATGATGTTGTGCATCACCGCGAACACCCCGCCGGCGATGGCCAGCGGCGTGTAGAGAGCGAGCCCCAGGATCATGTAGCCGATCTGGCTGACGATATGGAACGACAGGATGCGCCTGAATTCGAACTGCGCCGCCGCTCCCAGCACGCCGGTCACCATAGTGAGCGCCGCACCCCACAGCAGCAAATCCTGGGTGTAGCCCATGGTCTGGTCGAACATCAGCGTGAACACGCGGAACAGCGCGTAGACGCCGACCTTGGTGAGCAGCCCGGCAAACAGGGCGGAGACCGCCACCGGCGGGGTGTGATAGGAGGCAGGCAGCCAGAAGAACAGGGGAAACGCCGCCGCCTTGATGCCGAAGGCGATCATGTACATCACCGCCAGCACCTCGACCATACCCTGGTGCTCGGCCACCGCCAGGCGCTGGGCGATGTCGGCCATGTTGAGCGTGCCGACCATGCCGTAGGTCAGGCCGATCGCGGTGAGGAAGATGACCGAAGCCAGCAGGTTGAGGGTCACATACTTGATCGCGCCCTCCATCTGCGCCTTCTCGCCGCCCAGGATGAGCAGCGCAAGGGAGGCCACCAGCATCACCTCGAACCACACGTACAGGTTGAAGATGTCGCCGGTGAGGAAGGCGCCGGCCACACCGGCCAGCAGCAGGTGCATCAGCGGATAGTAGCCGAAGCGCTCGTGGCCGGGACCGGTCGAGGCCAGAGCGTAGATGGCCAGCGCCAGGCCGATGATGCCGGTCAGCACCACCATGACCGCGCTTAGGGTGTCGGCGATCAGGGTGATGCCGATCGGCGCCTCCCAGCCGCCCATCTGGATGACCACGTAGCCATCCTGGCTGACGGATGCCAGCAGCCACAGCGCCACGCCGAGCAGCGCCGCATTGCCGACCACCGCCACGAAGCGCTGCATGGGCCGCGAGCGCCAGAACAGCAGCGAGATGGCTCCCGACAGCAGCGGCAGAAGAACGGGCAGAGCAACTTCAGGCCTCACGTGTCGGTATCCTTCATCTTGTCCAGGTCATCGGCCTTGACGATCTCGTAGGCACGGCGAATCAGCACCACGGCGAAGGCCAGCACGCCGAAGGCGATCACGATGGCGGTCAGCACCACGGCCTGGGGCAGCGGGTCGGCGACCGCCCCAGCGGGGCGGCGAGCCCCTCGGGGATCAGCGGCGGCGCGCCGCGGGTCATGCCGGCCGAGGTGAAGATCAGCAGGTTGGCGGCATTCGACAGCAGCATCAGCCCGATCACCAGCTTGACGATCGAACGACGCAGCATGAGGAAGATGGCGGCCGCATGCATCAGGCCGATGGACACGGCCATTACCGGCTCCATGGCGAACCTCCCGGGCGGATTGGCAAAGCGGCGCGGCGGGCGCCGAGGCGTTCATGGCTCATCCTTGTCCACCTCCATCAGCGTCATGACCATGGCCAGCACCGACCCCAGTACGGCCAGGTAGACGCCGATATCGAAGATCAGCGGCGTCGAGGCATAGAAGTCGACGCCGGGCAGGGTCCACCACTGCGCGGTGAGAAACGGCTGGCCAACGAACCAGGCGGGGAACACCGAGATCATGCCCAGCAGCAGCCCCATGCCGATCAGGTCGCGCGGATCGACCATGCGCAGCACCTCGCGGGTGGCCGAGACGCCGAAGGCGAACAGGTAGAGGGTGAAGGCGCCCGCCGCCACCAGCCCGGCGATGAAGCCGCCGCCCGGCTCATCGTGGCCGCGCAGCAGCAGGAACACCGAAAACAGCAGCTGCAGCGGCATCAGGATACGCGCTGCCGTGTGCAGGATCAGGGTGCCGGACTTAACCATCCTTCGTCTCCTTTTCCGGGATCGCCCTGGCCGGCCTCACCGGCGCCCGCAGCTTGAGCATGGCGATCACGCCGATGGCGGCCAGCGCCAGCACGAAGATCTCACCCAGGGTGTCCAGCGCCCGGTAGTCCACCAGAATCACGTTGACGATGTTGCGACCATGGGCGAGCGGCACGCTCTGCTCGATCATGTAGTCGGAGATCGGCACGAACTGGTCCACGCCCCAGGCCGTCAGGATCAGCAGCGTGACCAGTACGCCCAAGGCGCCCGCCACCAGGATGTCGCGCACCCGCTCGACAGGCGTGGACAGGCTGGCGAAGCGCGGCAGGCGGAACAGCACCAGCACCAGCAGGATCACCGTCAGCGTCTCCACCAGCAGCTGGGTGATGCCCAGGTCGGGGGCACTGAACAGGATGAAGGTCAGCGCGATGGAGAAACCCATGATGCCCACCGACACCACCGCGCCCAGCCGCGACCGCGCGATGGCGGCAAACAGCGCCCCCATCACCATCATGGTGACCACCACCACCTCATGGAAGCGCACGTCGAGCTCGAAGGCGATCTGCAACGGATGGCGCAGCAGCAGCGAATTGCCCACCAGGGCGATCACCACCAGCACCATGACCATGATGTAGTTGCGCATGTAGCCGTTCTGCAGAATGCGGGTCTGCCAGTCGGACACCACCGTGACCCCGTGCATGAAAGCCTCGTACCCCGCTTCCGGGCCGCGGGCCATCAGCGGATCGAGCCTGGCCAGGTGCGCACGCACGCGGTCCCAGCGCTTGAACAGCAGGAAGCCGAGCCCGAGGCTGAGCAGTGACATGACCAGCGGCAGGTTGATGCCATGCCACAGCGACAGGTAGACGGTCACCGGCTCGCCCATCACCGCCGAGGCCGCGGCAGTCAGCACGCCCATGCCGGCCATGACCGGCAGCAGCCCCAGCAGCAGCGACAGCACCGCCAGCACGCCCGGCCCCAGCAGCATCGACAGCGGCGCCTCGTGGGCCACTTTGGGCGTGGCCCGACGCTCGCCGAAGAACGGCCGCAGCGAGACGATGGCGGCCACGGCGATGGTGAGAAACGCCGACAGGAAGGCCAGCAGCAGCACCAGCAGGCCATAGACCTCCGCTTCCAGCGCCGCCTCGAACATCAGCTCCTTGGCAATGAAGCCGAACAGCGGCGGTGCCCCGGCCAGCGACAGCGCGGCGATCAGCGCCACGATGGCCGTGACCGGCATCAGCGGTCGCAGCCCGCCCATGGCCGTGACGTCCTTGGTGCCGGTCTCGTGATCGAGAATCCCCGCCACCATGAACAGCGCCCCCTTGTAGAGCGAGTGCGCGAGCAGGAAGGTGACGAAGGCGATCAGCGCCCCTTCGGTGCCGATGCCCAGCAGCATGGTCAGGGTGCCCAGCGCCATGATCGTGGAGTACGCCAGCAGCTTCTTGATATTGGTATGGCGGATGGCCAGGAAGGCCCCGGTAAACATCGTCAGCGCCCCCACCACCGTCAGGATGCCGACCCATGCCTCGGTGCCTCCCAGACTCGGCTGCAGCCGCGCCATCAGGTAGATGCCGGCCTTGACCATGGTGGCCGAGTGCAGGAACGCCGAGACCGGCGTGGGCGCGGCCATGGCGTTGGGCAGCCAGAAGTGAAACGGGAACTGTGCCGACTTGGTGAAGGCGCCCAGCAGCAGGCAGAGCAGCAGCGGCAGGTAGAGATCGTGCTCACGCAGCACGTCGCCCATGCCGTTGAGCTCACTGAGCGACCAGCTGCCGCCGGCGACGCCCAGCATAGCCAGCCCGGCCATCAGCGCCAGGCCTCCGGCGAAGGTCACGAACAAGCCCTGGCGCGCCGACTTGCGCGCCTCGATGTCGGCGTGGCTGAAGCCAATCAGCAGGTAGGAGGTGATGCTGGTCAGCTCCCAGAACACGAACAGCGTCAGCAGGCCATCGGCCAGCACCAGCCCCAGCATCGAGACCATGAAGGCCAGAATAACGATATGGAAGCGCACCAGGTCGGGATGCCCGCGCAGGTAGCCCCCGCGTAGATCAGCACGAAGGTGCCGATCACCGTGATCAGCAGGGCGAACAACAGCGACAGGCCATCGAGTACGAAGGTCAGGCTCATGCCCAGCGAAGGCACCCACTCCAGCGCGAAGTGCAGCGTATCACCCGCCATCACCGCCGGCAGCTGGACCATGAATCCTAGCGCCAGCAGCGCCGGAAAGGCCGCCAGCACGAAGCTGGTTCGCTCGCCGAACCAGCGATGCAGCAGGGGCGCAAAGGCGGCCAGCACGAAACCCGACAGCACGGCTAGTTGCATCAGCAGCTCCCTAATCCCTTTTCCTGTGCCGAGCCGCCCTCAGCGCTACCACCAAGGGGCTTCGAGCTCGTCAAGATCATTCCGCCGCCACTGGGCAGCGTCGTTTCGCCCCGCACGAGCGGGGCATTTTTTGCCTTGGATCAATTGCCACTTCTTTAGCAGAAGATACGCCCAAGGTATGAGTCTACAGCGCCTCGCCAGGCTGTTTATTGCATCGCAAAAGTTTTAAACTCGGCGCCGCAGCTGGCAATGGCAAGCCCCGAAGCCTGAGCGAAACGGCTTGTAGTATAACGATTTTCTGCCGTCTCTTCATCGTCGCCTCCAACGGCCCGCTGTCGATCTTGCGATCGCTCCAACTAAGCCTAGTGGTCACAGGCGCAGCAACGCCACGCCCCTTCGGTGACGTGGCGATTCGACGCCGACTCGCCACCAGAATGGACGAATCACCCATGTCGCTGCTGTGGATACCCCTACTTACCATCATCGGCACCCTGGTGCCGGTGATGACGTCCCGCCATGGCCGCAAGAAATGCGTCTCGGCCACGCTGATCGCCCCGCTGCTGGCGCTGGGCATCGCCTTGCTGCATGCCCCCGAGGTGATCGGCGGCAACGTCGTCAGCCTGCGGCTGTCCTGGATGCCGCTGCTGGGCCTCGACCTCGCCCTGCGCATCGATGGGCTGACCCTGCTGTTCGCCCTGCTCATCCTCGGCATCGGCAGCCTGATCCTGTTTTATGCCGGGCACTATCTCTCCAAGGAGGAGGACGACGGCCGCTTCCTCTCCTACATGATGCTGTTCATGACCGCCATGATCGGCATCGTGATGGCCGACAACCTGATCCTGCTGTGGCTGTTCTGGGAGCTGACCAGCATCTCCTCGTTCCTGCTGATCGGCTTCTGGGGGCATCGCAGCGATGCCCGCCGCGGCGCCCGGATGGCGCTGACCGTGACCGGCGCCGGCGGCCTGGCCCTGCTGGCCGGCCTGCTGCTGCTTGGCCAGGCCGCCGGCAGCTATGCGCTGGGCGACGTGCTGGCCGCTGGCGACACCATTCGCACCTCGGCGAACTATCCGCTGATCGTGGCGCTGGTGCTGTTCGGCGCCTTCACCAAGTCGGCGCAGTTCCCGTTTCACTTTTGGCTGCCCCACGCCATGGCCGCACCGACGCCGGTCTCCGCGTTCCTGCACTCCGCCACCATGGTCAAGGCCGGCGTGTTTCTGCTGGCGCGGCTCAATCCGGCGCTGGGCGATACCCCGCTGTGGGCCATCACGCTCTCCCTGGTGGGCCTGGCCACGCTGATGTACGCCGCCTGGTTCGCCCTGCTCGAACGCGACCTTAAGGGCATCCTGGCCTTTTCCACGGTCAGCCACCTGGGCCTGATCACCCTGCTGCTGGGTCTCGGCAGCCCGCTGGCCATTGTCGCCGCGGTTTTCCATATCCTCAACCACGCCACCTTCAAGGCGGCGCTGTTCATGAGCGTGGGGATCATCGACCACGAGACCGGCACCCGCGACATCGACCGCCTCGGCGCACTGTGGTCGATGATGCCGCTGACCGGCACCATGACCCTGCTGGCCGGCGCTGCCATGGCGGGCTTTCCGCCATTCAACGGCTTCCTGTCCAAGGAGATGCTGTTCGAGCAGAGCCTGGTCAACGACGTGTTCGGCGCGCTCAGCACCCTGATCCCGCTGCTGGTCATGGTGGGCGCCACGCTCTCGGTGGCCTACTCTATGCGCCTGGTCTACAGCCTGTTCTTTGCCGCCCCCAAGCTGACCCGCGAGCAGAAGGCGCTGCCGCCGATGAAGGTCCACGACCCGGCGCGCGGCATGCTGCTGCCCGGCCTGTTCCTTGCCGCCATGAGCCTGCTGGTGGGCCTGTTCCCGATGACCCTGGCCGCCCCGCTGGTGCATGCCGCCAGCCTGGCCGTTCAGGGCGATACCACCCCGCTGTTCACGCTGGCTCTGTGGCACGGCATCAACCTGCCGCTGATCATGAGCCTTGCCGCGGTAGCAGGGGTGTGGCCGTGCTCAGCCAGCACCGCCGCTTCGCCCGCATCGCTTCGCTGTTCCCGGCCCGCAACGCCAGCCTGCTCTTCGAAGCCATCATGCTGCGCATCATCAAGGCCACCCTCTGGCTCACGCTGCGCCTGGAGAACGGCTCGCTGCAGCGCTATCAGGCGCTGTTGATCCTGTGTGCTCTGATCATGGCCGGCATCGGCCTCTCCCAGCTCGGCAACCTGACCGGCGAGCGCGGCGTGCAGCCAGTCGATGGCATCCTGGTGCTGGGTGCGGCGCTGATGGTGTTCGGCGCCATCGGCAGCGCGCTCAGCCACCGCTGGCGCCTGGTCTCGCTATTGATGCTCTCGGTGGTGGGCCTGACGGTGTCGCTGACCTTCGTGCGCTTTTCCGCACCGGACCTGGCGCTCACCCAGCTGTCGGTGGAAGTGGTCTCGATGATCCTGATGATCCTGGCGCTGTTCTTCCTGCCGCAGCGCCCGCCGCTGCTGGTGTCGGGCCGGCGCATCCTGCGCGACCTGTTCCTGGCGGCCTCGCTGGGCCTGGCGGTAGCAATGCTCAACTACGCCCTGCTGACCCGCGAGACCCTGTCCATCGCCGACTACTTCCTGCGCGAATCGGTCCCCGGCGGCGGCGGCACCAGCGTGGTCAACGTCATCCTGGTCGACTTCCGCGGCTTCGACACCTTCGGTGAAATCACCGTGCTGACCCTGGCCGGGCTTGCCACCTTCAAGCTGCTCAATCGCCTGCGTCTGTTCAAGCCTTCGGGCAACCTGGAAGGGATTCGCTGGTCGCGCCACCGCTATCCGCTGATCCTTGCCGTGGTGGCCCAGATCCTGCTGCCGCTGGCGCTGCTGGTGTCGGTATACATCTTCCTGCGCGGCCACAACCAGCCCGGCGGCGGCTTCATCGCCGGCCTGATCACCGCCGTGGCGCTGATCCTGCAGTACATGGCCCGCGGCCACGACTGGACCCGCGAGCGGCTGCCGCTATCCTACTCCGCGGTGGCCGTCTCCGGCCTGGCCGTGGCCACGGCCACCGGTCTGGCGAGCTGGCTGTTCGGCTACCCGTTCCTCACCTCCGCCTTCGGTCATTTCCACCTCCCGCTGATCGGTGAGTTCGAGCTGGCCTCGGCCATGCTCTTCGACATCGGGGTCTATCTGGCGGTGGTCGGCGCCACCCTGATGATCCTGGTCAACCTGGGCAGTGTCACCACCGAAGACCGCCCTCGACTGGAGGAACGCTGATGGAAGCTATCTACTCGCTCGTGGTGGGTGTTCTGACCGCCAGCGGCATCTACCTGCTGCTGCGCGGGCGCACCTTCCCCGTGATCGTGGGCCTGGCACTGCTCGGCTATGCCGTGAACATGTTCCTGTTCTCCACCGGCGGCCTCAACACCCACGCCGCCGCGGTGATTGGCGAGTCGATCACCCCGACCGACCCGCTGCCCCAGGCGCTGGTACTGACCGCCATCGTGATCGGCTTCGCCATGACCGCCTTCGTGGTGATCCTGGCGATTCGCGCCCGCGGCGAGCTGGCTCCGACCATGTGGACGGCCAGCAAGGCGAAGATGGAGACGTACGCTGATGCAACACCTGATCGCCCTCCCCATCCTAGTCCCCATGGTCGGCGCCATCGTCCTGCTGCTGACCAGCAAGGCCAGCCACGCGACGCATCGTCGCCTCAGCGTCGGGATCACCGCGCTGCTGGTAGTGATCAACCTGCTGCTTCTGCGCCAGGCGGCCGGCGGTGAGCTGACCTTCTACGCCCTCGGCAACTGGCAGGCACCCTTCGGCATCGTGCTGATGCTCGACCGCCTGGCCGCCCTGATGCTCATCCTTACCGCCTTCCTGGCGCTGGGCTGCGTGCTCTTCGCCTGCGCCGGCGACGACGTGCAGGGCAGCAACTTCCACGGCATCTTCCACCTCCAGCTGATGGGCCTGAACGGCGCCTTCCTGACCGGCGACCTGTTCAACCTGTTCGTGTTCTTCGAGATCCTGCTGTTGGCCTCCTATGCGCTGCTGCTGCACGGCGGCGGCAAGGCGCGGGTGGGGGCGGGGCTGCACTACGTCATCCTTAACCTGGCCGGCTCGGCGCTGTTCCTGATCGCGCTCGGCGTACTCTACGGCGCCACCGGCACGCTCAACATGGCCGACATGGCGCGCCGCGTCGCCCAGCTTTCCGGCGACCAGGCCGCCCTGGCCACCGCCGGTGCGCTGCTGCTGATCGTCGTCTTCAGTCTCAAGGCCGCGCTGCTGCCACTCTACTTCTGGCTGCCGCGCACCTGCGCCTCCGCCCCGGCGCCGGTGGCGGCGCTGTTCGCGATCATGACCAAGGTGGGGCTCTACGCGATCCTGCGGGTACAGAGCCTGATCTTCATCGACAGCGAGGCCGCCCCGGCAATCACCGCCTGGCTGTGGTGGTCCGGCCTGGCCACCATCGTGCTGGCCGGTATTGGCGTGCTCGCCGCACGTGACCTGCGCCCGCTGGTGGCCTATCTGGTGCTGGTCTCGGTCGGCACCCTGCTGGCCGGCACCGCGCTGGGCACGCCGGAAGCCAACACCGCCCTGCTCTACTACCTGCCGCATACCACGCTGATCTGTGGCGCCCTGTTCCTAATCGCCGAACTGATCGGCCAGCAGCGCGGCAAGGCGGGTACGCGCCTGGTGCGCGGCCGCCGCCTGCACCAGCGCTTCCTGCTCGGGGGCTGTTCCTGATTGCCGCCATCGGCGCGGTGGGCCTGCCGCCGCTGGCAGGCGCGCTGGGCAAGCTGCTGCTGATGCAGGCAGTAGAAGGCTCGGCCCGCCTGTGGCTCTGGCCGCTGCTGCTGCTGGCCAGCCTGGCCGCCCTGATCGCCATGTCGCGTGCCGGCTCGGTCTTCTTCTGGGCCAGCTACAAGGGCGAAGTGGCCTCGGGCAAGGTCAGTCGCGCCCAGCTGGCCGGCGTCGTATGGCTACTGGCCGCCGCCCCGCTGCTGGTCATCTTCGGCGGCCCGGTCAGCAGTTACACCCAGGCCACCGCCGCCCGGCTGGCCGCTCCCCACGAGCCGATCCAGCAGCTGCTCGGCGATCCGCTTGCCCAGGTCCCAGCCCAGCGCGTGACGCCGCAAGGCCAACAAGGAGAGGCACTATGAAAGCCATGGGTCGCTACCTGCCCACGCCCACCCTGTCGCTGGTCCTGTTGGTGGTGTGGCTGCTGATGGTGCGCAGCATCGCGCCGGGCCAGCTGCTGCTGGGGGCCTTCCTCGCCGTGGTCATCCCGCTGCTGACGCAGAATTTTCGGGACCCGCTGCCAAGGGTCAAGCATCCGCTCAAGCTGGCCTGGTTCGTGCTGGTGGTGCTGTATGACATCGTCAAGGCCAACATACACGTGAGCCTGCTGATCCTGCTGCCCAAGCGCGAGCCGCACCCCGGCTTCGTCGAGTATCCGCTGGAAGTCACTGATCGCCTGACCATCACGCTGCTGGCCAACACCATCACCATGACGCCGGGCACCGTCTCCACCAACGTTCGCCTGGACGGCTCCTCGCTGCTGATCCACGTGCTGGACATGACCGACGAACAGGCGCTGATCCGCGAGATTCGCGAGCGCTACGAGCGGCCGCTCAAGGAGATCTTCGAATGCTAGATACCGCGCTGCTCATCAGCCTGGCCCTGATCGTGCTGGCCATGGGGATGAACGTCTATCGCCTCGCCGTCGGGCCCGATGTGCCCGACCGCCTGCTGGCCCTCGACACCCTGTACGTCAACTCCATTGCGCTGATCGTGCTGCTGGGGCTATGGCTGAATACCAAGACCTACTTCGAGGCGGCGATGCTGATTGCCATGCTGGGTTTCGTCGGCACCATGGCCATCTGTCGCTACTTGCTGCGCGGCGACATCATCGAATAAGGAGACAGTGCCATGACCCTGTACGTCATTGCCGAAGCCGTGATCGCCCTGCTGCTGGTGGCCGGCGGCATCTTTGCCTTCACCGGTTCGCTGGGCATGCTGCAGTTCAAGGATTTCTTCATGCGGCTGCACGGGCCCACCAAGGGCACTACCCTGGGCATCGGCTGCGTGCTGATCGCCTCGATGCTCTACTTTTCCATCACCCAACGCGAACTCCACGTGCAGGAACTGCTGATCACGCTGTTCCTGTTCATCACCGCGCCGGTCACCGGCCACATGCTGGCCAAGACAGGTCTGCACATGCATCTGCGCTTCATCACCGGCACCCGCGGCTCGGTGCCGGAGTTCCGCGACGAGGACGTGGGCCAGAGCCGGGTGGCGCGTCCTGCCAGCGCCAAGCATCCGTGGAAGTACCGCAAGGCCAAGCGCTCGCGGCTGCAGCGCTGATATAGCCGCTGTCGCAAGGAGCTGCCGCCAGCATGAGAGGCGGCCCGCAGCATGGCTGCGGGCCGCCTCTTCGTTTCATCTTAGCCTTTCAACACCAGCCTGACAGCTCGCGGCGAATGATCGCAGTCAGCGCCGCGACATGGTCCCCGCGAGCGTTGAGGCACGGCACGTAGGTGAAGCGCTCACCGCCCGCATGCAAGAAGCTCTCCTTGATCTCCTCGTTGATCTCCTCCAGCGTCTCGACACAGTCGGACGAGAAGGCCGGCGACACCACGGCAATATGCTTCTTGCCCTGGCGCGCCAGCGCGGCCACGTGGTCCACCGTTTGCGGCCCGACCCACTCCTCCGGCCCGAACTGGGACTGGAAGGCCGTCTGGACCTCGCTCTCCTTCCAGCCGAGCCGCTCGCGCAGCAGGCGCGTGGTCTTTTGGCACTGGCAGTGGTAGGGATCGCCTTCCATCAGGAAGCGCTTGGGCACGCCGTGGTAGGACGCCACCAGCACTTCAGGGCGGGATTCGGCCGCATCGTAGGCCTCGCGCACGGAAGCGGCCAGCGCATCGAGATAGGTCGGCTCTTCGAAATAGGCCGGGACGGTGCGAATGGCCGGCTGCCACTTCAGCTTCATCAGGGTGCGGAAGGCTTGATCGTTGGCGGTGGCGGTGGTGGGCGAGGCGTACTGCGGATAGAGCGGGAAGAAGAGAATGCGATCGCAGCCGGCCGCCTGCATGCGGCGCAGCACGCTCTCGGTCGAAGGGTTACCGTAGCGCATGCAGAAGTCGACCATCACCCTATCGCCGTACAGCGCCTTGAGCGACTCTGCCACCTTGCGGGTCTGCTCGCGGGTGATGGTCAGCAGCGGGCTTTCGTTGCGCTCCTGGTTCCAGATGCCGCGGTAGGCCTCGCCCGACTTGAACGGACGGCGGGTAAGAATGATCAGCTGCAGCAGCGGCTGCCACTTCCAGCTGGGGTAGTCGACCACCCGCTTGTCGGAGAGGAACTCATTGAGGTAACGACGCATCGACCAGTAATCGGTGCCGTCGGGCGTCCCTAGATTGGCCAGCAGCACGCCGACGCGAGGGCGATTCACGGGGGTGGTCCGACGGCGCATGTACCGGGCAATACTGGCTTGCCGAGTCCGGAAGGACGGAGGCTGGGTCCCGGGAAGGCGTGGTCATTCATGAGCTCCTTGAGGTCGATGTCGCCATGCCGGCTAGTCTATCAGGGTCGTCGCGTCGCCGGGAATGAAGTTGTACTATCGCATAAAATTGTACAGCTAATGATCAGGGTGGATCCCACCAGGAGCACGATGAATCGAGCCGAGACACTGCGCGCCCAGGCCCCCCGGCCACGCCGTTCTATGACGGCCGATGCCCGCTGTGCCGCAAGGAGGTCGACTGGCTGACCGCACAGCGGCACAGCGACAGGGGGCTCTTCGTCGATATACGGGCGAAAGACTTCGATGCCGCACCGCTGGGCACGGCCTTCACCAAGATGATGGGCAGGATGCATGCGCTTGATGCCCAGGGAGGTGGTATATCGGAATGGACGCCAGCCGCGCCTTGTACGCGGTGCTGGGCTAGCGCTGGCTGATCAGGCTGAGTCTGCTGCCCGGCCTGGCCCCGCTGCTGGATGCCAGCTACCTGTGTGCCCGCCGCCGCGTGCGCCTGGGGCGCTGGATGACTGCGAGGCGACGGCGAGAAAGGGATAGCGCCAGTCGGAGCTATCACGCAGCGCGGGTCAAAACACCAGCGGCATGCGTGAGGTCAACGGGTCGTGGTAATGCGCATCGCGCCCGATCACCTCCTCATGCGGCACATGCTGCACCAGATAGGCACGGTGGATGCCGGCGCGCTGCAGCTCGAGGTAGACATCCTCCAGCGAGCGGAACACCGCCGGCTTGCCGCGCCGAGACAGCATGTGGCGCTTCCCTTCCACATCTTCCAGCTCCACCTGGTAGCAGTGGCTGCCGGTATGGGTGATGACGCGAACTTCGAAGTTGTCGTGGCGGCCGACAAATGCCTTGAGATCTTTGAATTCCATGGCTCCCTCCATGACGGTCAACTGATACAAGTCGGGCACAGTATCTCTGTGCCCGATATCAGCTTCATGACAGTAGCATAACACTGGTATGACCACCGCTACGCAGGAGAGGTTCCTGTCACCCGGGAAAACCTAGGATAGGCTGGACGGATCGATGGCCTTGCCAAGCGAGTTGCGATCGACCCACTTCCCCGCCTTGGTTTCCTTGTAGCGAAATACCACGCGGTCGCCTACCGCCACCGTGAGTTCGGCGTCCTCGGTCTGGTAGCTGTAGGTTTCGCCATCGACCATCAGCCGGAAGCGATAGAGATCCGGCATGCCGAGCCACTCCTTGAAGGGCCCTTCCCGCTCCAGCGATTGCAGCACGCCGCGCGCCTCGAGCTTGGGTGTACGTTGGCGCTTGCCGCGCCGAAATCCGCCCGCCATGTTGTCTCCTTGCAATCTACCGTCCGGGGCCCGGCATTATACGGGGCCGTACGCAGGGCTCAACCCCCATTGTCACTCCCCAAACGCTTCACCGTAGCTGTCTGGCGCCAGGTCCTCAAAGCGCGTATAGCGGCCGATGAACGCCATGTGCACCGTACCGATGGGCCCGTTACGCTGCTTACCAATGATCAGCTCGGCCAGCCCCTGGTTATCGGGATTATCCGGATTGTAGACTTCATCGCGGTAGACGAAGGCGATCAGGTCGGCGTCCTGCTCGATGGCGCCCGACTCGCGCAGGTCCGACATGACCGGGCGCTTGTTGGGGCGCTGCTCCAGTGAGCGGTTGAGCTGCGACAGCGCCACTACCGGGCAGCCGAACTCCTTCGCCATGCCCTTGAGCGAGCGCGATATCTCCGAGATCTCGCCGGTACGGTTCTCGGAGAAGCCGGGAATCTGCATCAGCTGCAGATAGTCGATCATGATCAGCGCCATGTTGCCGTGCTCGCGCACCACGCGCCGGATGCGCGAGCGCATCTCGTTGGGCGACAGCGCCGCCGTATCGTCGATGAACAGCTGCTTGTCCTTGAGCAGGTTGACCGCCGAGGTCAGGCGCGGCCAGTCCTCGTCTTCCAACTGGCCGGTACGCACCCGCGTCTGGTCGATGCGGCCAAGGGAGGAGAGCATGCGCAACATCAGCGATTCGGCGGGCATCTCCATGGAAAACACCATGACCGGTCGGTCGCTGGCGATCACCGCATGCTCCACCAGGTTCATGGCGAACGTGGTCTTGCCCATGGAGGGGCGTCCCGCGATGATCACCAGGTCGGAGGGCTGCAGCCCCGAGGTCATCTCGTCGAGGTCGCGAAACCCGGTGGACAGGCCGGTCATTTCGCCCTTCATGTTGAACAGCTCGTCGATGCGGTCCACGGCCTTGGCCAGCAGCTCGCTCATGCCGATGGGACCGCCCGACTTGGGGCGCTCCTCGCTGATCTGGAACACCAGCCGCTCCGCCTCGTCGAGCAGTTCGTCGGCCGGCCGCCCCTGGGGGCTGAAGGCCCCGTCGGCGATCTGGTTGGCCGCGCGGATCAGCTTGCGCAGGGTAGCCCGCTCGCGAACGATGTCGGCATAGGCGCGAATGTTGCTGGCCGAAGGCGTATTGCGCGCCAGCTCGGCCAAGTAGGCGAGTCCGCCAACCGTATCCAGGTGGTCGCGCCGCTCCAGCGCCTCGGAAAGCGTGACCACATCCAGCGGCTGCCCGGCTTCGGCCAGGCCCGTCATGGCATTGAAGATCAGGCGATTCTCGTAGCGATAGAAGTCGTCGGCCACCAGGCGTTCGGATACCGTATCCCAGGCCTGGTTGTCGAGCATCAGGCCGCCCAGCACCGACTGCTCCGCTTCCAGTGAATGGGGCGGCACCTTCAAGGCGGCGGTTTCCTGGTCGAGCTCGAAGGTATCGTTCATGGCGGGCAACCTCGATGAAACATGCGTAGCCATTCTACCCGAACGCCGAGCTTACCCTAGCGCCCGCGCATGACTGAGGCGGCCGGTTCGTGCGCCGACGATCTGGGCAAGGGAACGGGGAGTCGGGAGAGGGGATTCGTGTAGTACAGACACAGAAAGGGCGCGGGGTCTCCCCGCGCCCTCGCAGCATGCGGCAGCGAATTACTCGGCTACCACGACCACGCGAACGGTGGCGTCGACTTCGGCATGCAGGTGCAGGTCGATGTCGTACTCGCCGGTCTGGCGAATCGGACCTTCGGGCATGCGGACTTCGCTCTTGGCGACTTCGATGCCGGCCTGGCCCAGCGCTTCGGCCAGGTCACGCGGACCGATGGAGCCGAACAGCTTGCCTTCGTCACCGGCCTTGGCGACCAGCGACAGCTCGATCTCGGCCAGCTGAGCGGCGCGGGATTCGGCGATCGCCTTGCGCTCGGAGGCCTGGGCCTCGAGCTCGGCGCGCTGGGCCTCGAAGGCCTCCAGGTTGTCCTTGGTGGCCGGCACGGCCAGGCCGTAGGGCACCAGATAGTTACGGCCGTAGCCAGCCTTGACGGCAACCTTGTCGCCCAGGCCGCCCAGCTTGCCAATGTTGTCGAGCAGAATGACTTCCATCTCGTTAACCTCGTGTCAGTCGCTGCGAGAGGCCAGACGGCCGCGGAAATCCACGAACACGTCGATAAAGGCCGCCAGCAGCACGATCAGAATCATGGGCCAGGTGGTGATCAGCAGTACGTAGAACACGATCAGCCACAGCCCGTTCATACCTTTTAGCCCGATGAAGCCGTGCACCAGGGCAATACCGGCCACCAGCAGCGGCACCCAGGCCAGCATAGAGAGCGACGGCAGCCCCAGCACCATGCCCACCACGCCGAGCAGGACCAGCAGGCCAAGTTCACGCGGCACCAGGCGCAGCGCGTGGAACTCCTCGCGGAAGCCGCCGGGATTGTAAAGCCCGGCCTGCCAGCTGCGCGCCAGG
Organism: Halomonas sp. E19; assembly: GCF_052439355.1. Lineage (NCBI taxonomy): Bacteria > Pseudomonadati > Pseudomonadota > Gammaproteobacteria > Oceanospirillales > Halomonadaceae > Halomonas > Halomonas sp. E19. The sequence continues at coordinate 2,371,053 of NZ_JBNFWU010000001.1, forward strand.
GCCAGACAGCCGATGGCGGCCAGCAGCACGATCAGCCCGGTGACGCCGCCGATCAGCAGCGTCGCCAGCTCCTCAGTGTCGAAACCCTGGCGGCCGAGCTCGGTCAGCATGCGGTCGATCTCGGTCGAGCCTTGGCGCAGCTGTTCCAGCAGCGGACCGGTTCCGCCTGGCGGCACGAAAACGCCGAGCTGGATCATGGCCGCCGCGGCCAGGGTGCCGACGATCAGCGCCTCGCTCCAGCGCGTGCGCGAGCGCAGCACCACGCCCATAAGCGTGACCAGCAGCACGCTGGCCAGCGGAATGGCGTCACCCTGGGTCCACCACCAGCCGGCCGGCACCGCCGCGGCCACCAGCACCGGCAGCGCCGGCGACAGGCCGCGGCGCAGTGTGACCAGGGCCACGATGGCGCCACTGAGCCAGAACAGCCAGGGGATGACCGCGGCCAGCGCCGCCCCGCCAACGGCGTAGGGCGTGCCGCGCATCAGCCATCGAGCAATCGGCAGCATCGAGTCGGCGGCTTACTGGTGGCTGTCGGTGTAGGGCAGCAGGGCCAGGTAGCGCGCGCGCTTGATGGCAGTCGCCAGCTGACGCTGGTAACGGGCCTTGGTACCGGTGATACGGCTGGGTACGATCTTGCCGGTCTCGGTGATGTAGGCCTTGAGCGTATCCAGATCCTTGTAGTCGATCTGCTTCACGCCTTCAGCGGTGAAACGGCAAAACTTGCGGCGACGGAAAAAGCGTGCCATGGGAGACTCCTCGGTACGTGCGATCAGTGGGCTTCGGCAGTTTCTTCTTCAGAGCGCGGACGCTCTTCGCGACGCGCTCGCTTGTCGTCTGCCGGCTTCATCATCGGCGAAGCTTCGGTGATGGCTTCCTTGCAGCGCACCACCAGGCTGCGAATGATGGCGTCGTTGAAGCGGAAGATGTTCTCGATCTCCTCGAGAACCTCGCCGCTGCACTCGACGTTCATCAGCACGTAGTGAGCCTTGTGGATCTTGTTGATCGGGTAGGCCAGGTGACGGCGGCCCCAGTCCTCCAGACGATGCACGGTGCCACCGCTTTCGGTGACGATGCTGGAGTAACGCTCAACCATGGACGGCACTTGCTCGCTCTGGTCCGGGTGGACCATGAACACGATTTCGTAATGACGCATGGGATCTCCTTTCGGGTTGGCAGCTTCCGCATGAGGTCGAGGACCCCGGGGAAGCAAGGAGGTGATAGTCGAAATGGCAACGCCCGCTCACACAGGAACGGGCGCATGCATTCTAGTGAGCCGAGGCGCGACTTGCAAGGCGCAACCCAAGCGGCGGCTCAGCGGACACCGCCGCGCTGACGCACCGCCTCGAACAGGCAGATGCCGGTGGCCACCGAGACGTTGAGACTGGAAACGCTGCCGGCCATGGGCAGCTTGACCAGCCCATCGCAGGCTTCACGCGTGAGCCGACGCATGCCCTTGCCCTCGGCGCCCATCACCAGTGCGGTGGGGCCGCAGAAATCGGCGGCATAGAGCAGGGATTCGGCCTCGCCAGCGGTGCCGGTGATCCACACTCCGTACGCCTTGAGCCGGGCCAGGGCACGGGCCAGGTTAGTCACCTGATAGACCGGCACGCTCTCGGCGGCGCCGCAGGCCACCTTGCGCACCGTGGCGTTGAGCGGCGCGGCCTTGTCCTTGGGCACGATCACCCCATGCACGCCGGCGGCATCGGCGCTGCGCAGGCAGGCGCCGAAGTTATGCACGTCGGTGACGCCATCGAGCACCAGCAGCAGCGGCGGCGCGGCGTGGGGCCAGGCTTCGAGCTTGAACCACAGCGCCGCTTCGCTTTCGCAGGCGAGCGGTGCGGCGAAGGCGATGACGCCCTGGTGCGAGGCCTCTTGCGCCAAGCGATCGAGATCGTCGCGCGGGTGCGGCTCCACGCGCGCGCCGCCCCTGCGTGCCGCCTCGACGAGGTCGCCCAGGCGCTGCTGCGCCTCACCCTCCTGCACCCACAGCACCCTGATCGTTTCACCGCGGTCCAGCAGGGCGCGCACCGCATGCACGCCGAACACGGCATCGAGGCCGCCTGGGACACCGGGCAGCTCCGGCTTGCGCCGCGGTGCCCCCTGCCCTGTGCTCGCGACCTCTCCTTGCTGCGTCCCTGAGCCATCAGCCGCGCGACCTCGACCGACGCGGCCCGCGGCGACGCTTGCCGCCCTTGCCGCGCTCGCCTTCATCCGCCGCACTCTTCGGCGCCGCGGCGTCGAGCGTGACGCCCGCCTCGCCGTCGCCGCGCCGTTTGCGCGGTTGGCGCTTGGGCCGCGGCTTCTCGTCTTCGAGCACGAAGTCGATCTTGCGCTCCTCGAGGTCGACGCGCGCCACCTGAACGGTGACACCGTCGCCGAGCCGATAACTCATGCCGGTGCGCTCACCCTTGAGGCGGTGCTTTTCGGGCTCGTAGTGATAATAGTCCGAGGGCAGCGAGGTGACGTGAACCAGGCCCTCGACATAGACCTCATCGAGGCGCACGAAGATGCCGAACTGCGTCACCGAGGCGATGGTGCCTTCATAGACCTCGCCGAGCTTGTCGGACATGAACTCGCACTTTAGCCAGTCCTCGACGTCTCGGGTGGCATCGTCGGCGCGCCGCTCGGTCATCGAGCAGTGCTCGCCGAGCTCGAGCATCTGCTCGAAGGTGTAAGGACACCACTTGCTGGGCGGCTCGACCGGCGCCCCTTCGACGCGCAGTACGGTATTGGTCTGACGCGGCCCGCGGATCACCGAGCGGATGGCGCGGTGCACCAGCAGGTCGGGATAGCGGCGAATCGGCGAGGTGAAGTGGGCATAGGCCGGATAGGCCAGGCCGAAGTGCCCTTCGTTCTGCGGCGAGTAGACCGCCTGGCTCATCGAGCGCAGCATCACGGTCTGGATTACGTCAGCATCCGGCCGGCCGCGAATCGCCTCGGCCAGGGTCTGGTAGTCCTGCGGCGTCGGTTCGTCGCCGCCACCCACCGCAAGCCCCAGCTCGTTGAGGAACAGGCGCAGCTTGTCGAGCCGCTCCGGCGAGGGGCGCTCATGGATGCGGTAGAGCGCCGGCAGGTCGTGCTTGTCGAGGAAGCGGGCGGTGGCCACGTTGGCCGCCAACATGCACTCCTCGATCAGCTTGTGGGCATCGTTGCGCGTGCGCGGCACGATCTTCTCGATCTTGCGTTCCTCGTTGAACAGGATTGCCGTCTCGGTGGTCTCGAAGTCGATGGCGCCGCGCTCCTCGCGGGCCTGACGCAGCACCTTGTAGAGCTCATGCAGCCCCTGCAGCGGCTTGACCAGGTCGCGGTACTCTTCACGCAGCGCATCCGCCTCGGCATCCTCGCCTTCGAGGATCGCCGCCACCTTGTTGTAGGTCAGCCGCGCATGGGAGCGGAACACCGCCTCATAGAAGCGGTAGCGGCTGATCACGCCCTGCTTCGAGATGTTCATCTCGCAGACCATGGCCAGGCGGTCAACGTGGGGGTTGAGCGAACACAGGCCGTTGGAGAGCAGCTCGGGCAGCATCGGCACCACCTGCCCGGGGAAATAGACCGAGTTGCCGCGCCGAATCGCTTCTTCGTCCAGCGCGCTGCCGGGGCGCACGTAGTGCGAGACGTCGGCAATGGCGACGATCAGCTTCCAGCTGCCGGACTTGGTCTTCCAGGCGCACACCGCGTCGTCGAAGTCCTTGGCGTCCTCGCCGTCGATGGTGACGAGCGGAATGTCGCGCAGGTCGACGCGGTGCTGCTTGTCCTGCTCGACCACTTCGGCGGACATCTCGGCGATCTGGTCGTGCACTTCCGGCGGGAACTCGGCGGGGATCTCGTAGCTGCGGATGGCGATGTCGATCTCCATCCCCGGGTCCATGCGCTCACCGAGCACCTCGACCACCTCGCCTACCGGCTGTACGCGCGTCTCGGGCTGCTGCACGACCCGGGCCGACACCACCTGGCCGTCGCGTGCACCGCCACAGGCGCTGTGCGGGATGATCACCTCCTGGGTAATGCGCGGATTCTCCGGAATCAGCACGCCGAATTCGGGGGTGTTCTCGCGATAGACGCCGACGATGGTCTGGGTGTTGCGCGCAAGCACCTCGGCAATGGTGGCCTCGTCGCGGCCGCGCCGGTCGCGCCCGCTGACACGCACCAGCACGTAGTCGCCGTGGAAGACCCGGCGCATCTGCCGTGGCGGCAGCACCAGGTCGGGCTTCTTGCCGTCGTCGCGCAGCACGAAGCCGAAGCCGTCACGATGGCCCAGCACCTTGCCCTTGATGAGGTCGAGCTTGTCGATCAGCGCATAGGCGCCGGCGCGGTTGCGCAGCACCTGACCGTCACGCTCCATGGCCGCCAGGCGGCGGCGCACCGCCTCCTGCAGGTCCTCGTCGTCGAGGCCCAGCATGCGGCTCATCTTCTCGTGGGTGATCGGCTTGCCGTACTCTTCCAGGCGCGCCAGCAGGTACTCTCGGCTGGGAGCCGGATTGTCGTACTTGTGGGCCTCACGGCTGGCATGGGGGTCGTCGCTGAGCGTCCAGTGAGTCATGCGTAAGGCATCCTTGGAAACGGGAGCAGCGTCACGGGAAAGGCGCGGGCAGAGGGCCGCGTACGTAGGGTGTTGCTAATGAAGTCGTTTGTCATGCCGGCAGTATAGCGCTGGAGCAGGCTCCACCCAACCGTGGCAACACCGATCCCGGGCGAAAATTCTGCTCATGCACAGCGACACGCTTGCATTGGGCCATGAATTGGGTAAGATACGCGTCGCCTGCCCAGATGGCGGAATTGGTAGACGCGCTAGCTTCAGGTGCTAGTGTCCTTACGGACGTGGAGGTTCAAGTCCTCTTCTGGGCACCATCGCTCTCTTCGAGGGTCTGGTCGGGTAGGCACCCACGCTCTTTGTCAGTTCGAGTCGCTCGTGTTCGCCCAGGTGGCGGAATTGGTAGACGCGCTAGCTTCAGGTGCTAGTATCCTTACGGATGTGGAGGTTCAAGTCCTCTCCTGGGCACCAGCCCAGACACGCGAACACGACGCAAGATGACGACTGCATGATGCGCCCAGGTGGCGGAATTGGTAGACGCGCTAGCTTCAGGTGCTAGTATCCTTACGGATGTGGAGGTTCAAGTCCTCTCCTGGGCACCACCGCTCTTTCGAGCGAACTGCGTCATGCAAGCTGAAGGCCTAGCAATGGCCGAAGCAAGAAGAGCAAGAGCAAGAGCAAGAGCAAGAGCAAGAGCAAGAAATGCTGCGAGCAACGCAGCAATCCAAGAAACCGCGACCTACCGCGGTTTTTTTGTGCCTGGTTTTTGCCTGGCTTGCATTTGGAATCCGCTCGCGCAGCGTTGCATCTTTTAGAAGCGGGCAGGCAGGCGAGCCACCCTGTCCAGGTCCCAGCCTTCCGCCACCACTTCCCCTTCCAGCACTTCCGCCACGCCGTCGGGCAAGCGCGGGAAGAAGTTGAGCCCCGTACGCGCCTCCACCTCGTCGATGCTCACCAGGTAAGCGTCCAGCGGCTCGTTGCCGCGTACCTCCTGGGGCATGATGAAGGCCAGCGCCATCGGCGCCTCGGCCGGCACCACGATAATCTTGTAGAAGGCTTCTGGAATCTCGACCAGCCCCACCCGGTTGGTGACGTTGTCGATGAAGCGCTCGGGGAAGACCGGACCGGTGATGACCTGCACCACGCCGAAACGCGGCACGAAGTGGTCGATCACTACTTCTTCCAGGCGCTGCCAGAGCCGCCGGTTGAGGTCGGGACGCTGGGGCGAGATGTTGCTCATCAGGAACGACTGCTCCTGGGCCTGGCGACCATGGACCACGGCGATAGCGTAGTTGGGCGCCAGGTGGCCGCGATCGTAGCCGCTGCCGAAATAGCTGTCGGCGGCGATCGGCCACAGCGTGCGCCAATCGCTGCGGAACTCGGGTCGGGGGCCGGCGCGCGGTTCCTCCACCTCATGCAGCAGGTAGCTGACCCACAGCGGATTGACCCGCACGTCCGACCAGCCCACCAGGAAGCCGTCGTTGCGCAGCACGCGGTGCACAGTCAGCGGGGTCAGGCTGTCCCAGGTGGGCACGCCCATCCAGCTCAGCTGGTCACGATACTCCTGCTCCTGGGCGTACCACAGGCCGCTGCCCACCAGCACGAAAATAAGGGTGATGCCGAACTGGCGGAGGCGGAAGCGCCCGGTGGAAAGCAGGGAGCGACGCCGCCTGCCGCGGGAACGTGCTAGGGCCATGTCTCGATCCGAAGGGTGGCGCCGCCGGCACGCTTGGGCACCGGCAGGCCGAGGTCAGCCAGAGGAGACTCGCCGGGCTACCAGCCCAGCGAGAACATGGTTTCAAGGTCGTGCCGGGAGTGTACCTGCATGGCATTCAGCGTCTCGGTGTCGCGGATGCCCTCGACGGCATTGAGGCGCTCGGTGACCAGCTCGGCCAGGCTCTCGAAATCGCGGGTTCGGGCAATCGCCACCAGGTCGTAGCGACCGCAGGTGGAATAGACCTCGCTGATTCCTTCGACGTCGGCAAGCCGCTCGGCCACCGCCTTCACCTGCCCCTTTTCGGTATTGATCAGGATCACGGCATTCTGCATCGACACTCCCCCGTTTGGCATTGCCGCGGGCGGCATGGGGCCGCCGCAGCCTGGCGCGAGTATAGCAGGCGAGCCGCGGCGGCTGAATGGCTCGCTCTGACGGCTAGCGTCACGCCTTAGTCACGCTTTAATGGCGCCCTATAGGCAGGGTGGCAGGAACACCACCGGGTAGCCGACAAACAGCGTCGCCCCCGCCGAGAAGAAGTAGACGCCGGCCGAGGTATAGGCGAAGTAGCAGTCGCGGCGCACTTCCGCCCGGCGCGCCGCCTTGACGCCGGCCCAGGTCAGCCACAGCAGCCCCAGGGTGGTTGCCAGGGTGGCCAGCCCCACCCCGAGGTTGATGCCGGTCAGCATGTCGCGCCCGGGGTCCGGCGGCGCCACCGAGCAGGCCACAGAGAGACCGGCGTAGATCGCCACGAACCAGATCCCCCAGAGCGTGACACCGCCCACCAGGTGAATGGGATGAGTCAGTCGCAGCAGATGTCTCATGCGTCCCCTCCCAGTAGGGTCGGCATGACCCAGATCGCCACGAACAGGGTCCAGTAAACCACCAGGTTGTAGTACCACAGCCGCTGCACCACCACCGGCTCCATGGGCGCCTCCAGGCCGACATACCCATATCCCACGCGCAGCCCCTGCAGCAGGCACAGCACGCCACCCAGGGAGGTCAGAATCAGTACATAGCTCAGCGCCACGAACAGGGTGGCGTCGTGGGCGTTGTCGGTGGGGGCCAGGTCGGCTAGCCACATGACCGCCACGACCAGCCCCGCCGCGAGCGTACCCAGCGCCCCTGCGCTATACATCAGTACACCGAGTCCGGCGGCCTCGCGGCGGCGCAACCGGGCTACCAGCTTCGCCAGCAGCAGCGTGCCCAGGGTCAGCGCCACGCCGGCCGCGACCAGCAGCGGCAGCGAGAGCGGTGAGCTGTCGGGCATCTGCCACTCAGGTGCCACCACCCACAGGTAGAACCAGCCGAACAGCAGCGACAGGTAGAGCGAGCCGTTGGCCAGGTGAGAGACCGACATGCACCAAACACCAGGACCATTCATGGTGCGGTAGTGCAGCGGCGGTTCAGTCGGCGCTCGGCTGGCCCCGGGCGCCACATTGGGATGCGCGCCGTTCTCCCACGACCAGCGCAGCAGCAGCACCACTGCCACCAGCGCCGCCGCTGCCGCCACCCAGTAGACCCGCACCAGCAGGCCGATGCAGACCACCGCCAGCATCAGTGAGGAGAATAGCGGCCACCAGGAGTTGGTGGGCAGGTGAATGGTCTCGCGCAGCTTGCCGGTCAGGGCGTCGCTGCCCCAAGTCTCGCGCCGTCCATGGTCGATGGTATTGAGGCCATGCTGGCCCTCGTAGAGGGTGCGCGAAAGCTCGGGACGCTCCCATAGCGGGTGACGCGTCTCCACCGCGGGCAGGCTGACGAAGTTGTACGCCGTGGGGGGTTTGGGCATGGCCCACTCCAGGCCATCGGCGTTCCAGGGGTTCTGCGGCGCCTTTCTGCCGAAGCGGAAGTGCAGCGCCACATCCAGGATCAGCAGGGCCACCCCGGCCGACATCATGAAGCCGCCCACCGAGGAGATCAGGTTATAGATATCCCAGCCCATGGCGGTGTCGTAGGTGAAAACGCGCCGCCGCATGCCCAGCAGCCCCGTCCAGTGCATGACCAGGAAGGTGACGTTGAAGCCCAGGAAGATCAGCCAGAAGCTCCACTTGCCCAGCCGCTCCGACGGCATGCGTCCGGACACCTGCGGCAGCCAGTAGTAGAGCCCGGCCAGCAGCGGGAACAGCATCCCCCACCAGCACGTAGTGCATGTGGGCGACCACGAAGTGGGTGTCGTGGACCTGCCAGTTGAACGGCACCAGCGCCAGCATCACCCCGGTCAGGCCGCCCAGTACAAAGATCACCAGGAAGCCGACGATCCACAGCATCGGCAGCGTCATCTTCGGCCGGCCCAGCCACAGGGTGGAGAGCCAGACAAAGATCTGGATGCCGGTGGGAATGGCCACCAGCATGCTGGCCGCCGAGAAGAAGGCCAGCGCCAGCTGCAGGATGCCCAGGGTGAACATGTGGTGGACCCACAGGCCGAAGCTGACGAAGCCCATGATGACGATCGCCGCCACCACCCAGGCGTAGCCCACGATCGGGCGTCCGGCGAACACGGGGATCAGCGTCGAGACGATCCCGCGCCGGGCAGGAAGATGATGTAGACCTCGGGGTGGCCGAACAGCCAGAACAGGTGTGCCCATAGCACCGGGTCGCCGCCCCCGCCACCTCGAAGAATGGCATGCCCGCGGCGCGCTCGAGCTCCAGCAGGATGCTGCCGAGGATCAGCGGCGGGAAGCCGACCACGATCATCAATGCCATGGCCAGGATGTACCAGGCGAACAGCGGCATCTTGTGCAGCGCCATGCCCTGGGTGCGGGTGCGCAGGATCGACACCACCAGCTCCACGCCGGCGGAGAGCGCCGAGATCTCGACGAAGGTGATGCCCAGCAGCCAGAAGTCGGAGCCAGGCCCAGGCGAATAGTCGCCGCTGCTCAGCGGGGTATACATGAACCAGCCGCTCTCCGGCGCCATCTCGAGCACCATGCTGGAAGCCAGGATGATGCCGCCGAACAGGTAGCAGTAGTAGCCGAAGGCGGTCAGGCGCGGGCACACCAGATCCCGCGCACCGATCATCTTGGGGATCATGTAGATCGCCAGCCCCTCGAGAATGGGAATGGCGAACAGGAACATCATCACCGTGCCGTGCATGGTGAAGACCTGGTTGTAGATCTCGTGCGACATGAAGGCGTTATCGGGAAAGGCCAGCTGGGTGCGGATCAGCATCGCCAGCAGGCCACCGATCAGGAAGAAGATCGCCCCGGTCACCATGAAGCGCAGGCCAATGGTGGTGTGGTTCACCACAGTCAGCGCCCTTAGGCCCTTAGGATTGCCCCACACCCGATCCAGGCCTTCGTGCAGCCGCCGGGTCTCGGGGGGCAGGGAAGCGTTCGAGGTATCGCTCATGGTTGCAACGTCTCCAGCCAGGCGCCGATGTCCTGCAGCGTCTCGTTATCGAGGTGGTTGTGGGGCGGCATGCGGTTGCCCGGCTTCAGTGTCTGGTGGAACTGCAGCCAGTAGGCGATCGCCCCCTCCTCCCGGGCCATGACGCCGCTCCCCAGGGTCGGGCGCGAGCCAATATCGCTGAGATCGGGCCCGAGGATGTCATGGGCCACGTCATCGTGAATCAACTCGGCGGGAAAACCGTCAACCCGGTGGCAGGCAGCGCAGTGCTCGCCGAAGGCCTCGCGCGCATCGTCATGGCCGGCCAGCTGCGCGGGCGCCGTACGGCGTGCCGCCAGCCAGGCGTCGTACTCCTCGCGCTCCACCGCCTCCACGTGTAGCAGCATGTTGGTGTGCTGGGCGCCGCAGAATTCGGCGCACTGGGCGCCGAACACGCCAGGCGCATCGGCTTCTAGCCGGATGGTCGTGTGGCGGCCCGGCACCATATCGCGCTTGCCGCCCAGGCGGGGGATCCAGAACGCGTGGATCACGTCTGCACTGGTGATGCGGAAATCGACGGGCTCGCCGGCCGGCATCACCAGCCGGTTGGCCGTCACCACCTCGCCCTCCTCGTCACCGGGGTAGCGAATCTCCCACCACCACTGGTGACCGATCACCTCGATGACCTCGGCGCTGCCCCCGTCGGGCAGCGGCAGCGGAATCATGCTGCGCCCGGTGGGGGCGGCGAAGACCAGCAGCAGCACGATGCTGATGATGGGCAGCGCCAGGCCACCCCCAGCACCCAGCGCAGCATGATGCGGTGCTCCTGCTGGGCGGTGCGCTCCGGCGGCGGCGCTTTTCGCCAGAACGTGTAGAGCCAGAGCGAGAAAAGTGCGACGGAGACCACTAGGCTTACGATCAGCATGGCCCACCACACCCAGTACTGGGAGCGTGCCGCCGGGCCGGAGGGATCGAGGATCGACATCTCCCCGCCGCAGCCTGCCAGCAACAGGGCGGGCGCCGTGGCCAGCATCGCAGGCCGGCGCAGGCGGTTGACCCACCGGCAGCAGGCGCGTTGAATGCCAGTAGACAAACCCATCCGATCGCAAAGGACGCGAACATGGCCGAGACACAACCCCGTTCGATCAAGAGTCGTGCCGCCATTGCCGGCCACCCGCTTCACCCGGTGATGATCCACTTCCCCATCGCCTGCCTGATGCTGCTGGTGCTCAGCGACGGCGCCTTCCTCTACACCGAGGACTTGTTCTGGGCTCGCGTCAGCCTGTGGCTGGCGGGAATCGGCGCGCTGGGCGGCTGGGTCGCCAGCGTCGCGGGGTTGATCGACCTGGTCACCGTGCGCCGCATTCGGCACATGATTCTGGGCTGGTGTCATGCCATCCTGGCGGTGATGATGCTGTCGCTCGCCTCGCTCAACTGGCTGTGGCGCTATCAGGATATCGTCGACCTGCTGCCCTGGGCCATCGGGCTGACCCTGCTCACGGCGGGCCTGATCATGCTGGCCGGCATTCTCGGTGGCATGCTCGTCTATGACGAGGCGGTGGGGGTGGAAATCGACGACAAGTAGCGCTGGCCACTCGCGCCCTGGTGAATCGCGCATCTTGACTCTCCTTGTCCAGCCTCAATCGAAGGGCTTGCTGAGTACCAGCACCAGCACCGCCAGCATCAGCGCGGCCGACAGCATTGCGATGGCCGCACTGATCGGCACCAGCCCCCAGCGCTTGCCCTGCTCCAGGCGCACGATCAGGGCGCCGCACAGCACATGGCACAGCACCATACCGGTCACAGCGCCAAGCTTCAGCGCCAGCCAGCCGCCGATCAGCTGCCCGACGATGAACAGCAGGGTGCCGCTGGCGATGGCCAGCAGGGCAAAAGGGGTGGCCACTCGGGTGAAGAGAAACCGCAGGACGACCGGCGCCGGCACGTCGAGGGACGATGCCGCTCGCGGCCTGGCGCTGGTGATGAGCAGTGCCGGGAGATAGAGCAGAACGCCGCACCAGCACAGCAGTGTGGCGATATGAACAATTTTTATCCACGGCATGACAGCATCCTTGCAGTTGCGGTGTCCACCCACCCTAGCCAAAGTGGGGAGCAAGCGCCAGGGCTTCGCTTGCGCTGAAACGCCGGCCACGCGCCGCCGGTGCGAACTTCCGACCAGCGGTCGGGTCGTAGCTGGTGAGTCAGCGCTTGCCCACGCTCTCGGAACATTTCCCTACGCCCCCACATGAACCCCAGCGGCAGGGCCGGAAAAACCGGGTATGCTCACCCCTCTGGTTCCGAGCCCCAAGGAGACACCATGGCCAAACAGAGTCGCCGCGATTTTCTGCGCATTACCCTTCTCGGTGCCGCTGCACTGCCCCTGGGCATCGGCCTCGTTTCACGCCAAGCTTTCGCCCAGACGCTGCCGCGACTCAACCCAGCCGACGAGCAGGCCCAGGCGCTGAACTACGTGACGCGAGCCGAGCAGGCCAGCGATCACCCCGCCTACGCACCGGGCGAGGCCTGTCGCAACTGCATGTTCTTTGACCCCGCGACCGAAGGCTGCCAGCTGTTCCCGCAGCACAGCGTGGAACCCCAGGGGTGGTGCCAGTCCTGGGTATCGGCGAACTGAACCCTTGGGACGCACGGCACGAGCAGGCCTGGCCCACTCGTGCCGCTTCAGTTCCCCCGCCCCTCCTCGTCGGGCAGTGGCCATTGATAGCGCCGCGCCACCGCCCCCTCCCCGCCGAGCGATTCAAGATAGACGGGGAACCCCACAGCTGGTGCAGGTGGCGAATTACCGGGTAGACGCTGCGCGCCAAGGGGCGGCGGCTGTCCTGCACATGATGCAGGGTCAGCGAGCGGTCGCCGCGCACATTGGCCGAGTAGACCTGGATATTGGGCTCCCGCAGCGATAGCGCATACTGGGTGGCCAGCGCCTCGCGCACCCGGCGGTAGCCACGCTCGTCGTGAATCGCGGTTACCTCCAGCATCTCCTCCTGGTCGTCGTCCACCACGGTGAAAAGCTTCAGGTCGCGAATCACCTTGGGCGAGAGGTACTGCTGGATGAACGACTCGTCCTTGAAGTTGCGCATTGCGAAGTGCACGGCCTCCAGCCAGTCGCCGCCCGCGGTATCGGGGAACCAGGCGCGATCCTCGTCGGTGGGGTTTTCGCACATTCGCTTGATGTCGCTGAACATGGCGAACCCCAGCGCATAGGGGTTGATGCCGCTGTAGTAGGGGCTATCGAAGTCGGGTTGGTTGACTACCGCGGTATGCGACTGCAGGAATTCGAGGATCAGCCCCTCGTCGACCAACCCATCGTCGTAGAGACGGTTCATCAGCGTGTAGTGCCAGAACGAGGCCCAGCCCTCGTTCATCACCTGGGTCTGGCGCTGCGGGTAGAAATACTGGGCTAGCTTGCGCACAATGCGCACGATCTCGCGCTGCCAGGGTGCCAGCAGCGGCGCGTTCTTCTCGATGAAATAGAGCAGGTTTTCCTGGGGCTCGGGCGGATAGCGTCCGCCTTCGCGCAGGCCAAGGGGATCCTCCTCACTGCTCAGCGAACCGGGCAGGCTATCTGCCGAGGGACGCCCCGGAATGGTGCGCCAAAGGGTATTGACCTGCGCCTGCAGGTACTCCTCGCGCTCCGCCTGGCGGCGCATCTCCTCTTCGGCCGAGATCGGCGAAGGCCGCTTGTAGCGATCGACGCCGTAGTTCTGCAGCGCGTGGCAGGCATCGAGCAGCTGCTCCACCGCCGCGATACCGTGGCGCTCCTCGCACTGGGCCACGTACTTGCGGGCAAAGACCAGGTAATCAATGATCGAGCTGGCGTCCGTCCAGGCGCGGAACAGGTAGTTTCCTTTGAAGAAGGAGTTGTGCCCGTAGCAGGCGTGCGCCATCACCAGCACCTGCATCATCAGGGTGTTCTCCTCCATCAGATAGGCGATACAGGGGTCGGAGTTGATCACCAGCTCGTAGGCGAGCCCCATCTGCCCACGGCGGTAGGCCTGTTCCACCGCCAGGAACTGCTTGCCGAACGACCAGTGATGGTAGCCCACCGGCATGCCCACGCTGGCATAGGCATCCATCATCTGTTCGGTAGTGATGATCTCGATCTGGTTAGGGTAGGTATCCAGCCGATACTCGTCGGCCAGGCGTGCCAGCTCCTTTTCGAAGGTTTCCAGAATCTCGAAGTTCCAGTCGGAGCCGGTGGCGATCGGCTTGCGTCGGGTCATGGTGCCTCCTCGTACGCCCTAGTTGACGGCTCGACGCCGGAACAGCTCGCGGAACACGGGATAGATGTCCCCCGCCTCGACGATCTGGCGCATGGCGAAACGCTGGGGAAACTCGGCCGCCACCGTCTCATACTCCTCCCACAGCGCCTGGTGGGCATGCGGCGTGATCTCCACGTAGGTATAGTACTGCAGCCGCTGCATGAGCTTCTTCATCAGCAGCTCACGGCAGGACACCGAATCGTCGTCCCAGTTATCGCCGTCCGATGCCTGCGCCACGTAGAGATTCCACTGGCTTGGTGGATAGCGGCGGGTGATGATCTCGTCGACTAGGGTCAGGGCGCTGGAGACGATGGTGCCGCCGGTCTCGCGCGAGTAGAAAAACTCCTCTTCGTCGACCTCCTTGGCCGCCGTATGATGGCGCACGAACACCAGCTCGACCTTTTCGTAGTTGCGCTCGAGAAAGAGGTAGAGCAGCAGGAAGAAGCGCTTGGCGATGTCCTTGTGGGCCTGGGTCATGGAGCCGGAGACATCCATTACGCAGAACATCACCGCCTTGCTCGAGGGCTGAGGCTGGTTCACCAGGTTGTTGTAGCGCAGGTCGTAGGTGTCGATGAACGGCACCGCATCGAGCCGCTTCTCCAGCCGCTCGATCTCGGCCTTGAGCTCGGCGATCCGCGCCGGGTTGCGCAGCACAGGATCCTTGCGCTCCTCCTCATCCAGCGCTTCCTGGGCGTCGCGCAGCGCACGCCGAATGGGCGCGCGCATGGCGATGCGCCGCGCCTGCGCCTCGCGCATGGAGCGCACGATATTGATCCGCGACGGCACACCGTCGCGGGTGACCCCGGCGCGAACCGGTTTCACTTCCTCGAGATCCTTGAGCGCCTTGCGCTCGAGGTGGGAAGCTCCAGTCCGTCGAATACGAAGTCGAGGAACTCGTCGCGGGAGAGGGAGAAGGCGAATTCGTCCATGCCTTCGCCCTGGTCGGAAGCGTTGCCCTCGCCGGAGCCGCCACCGCCGCCGCCCCTCCGGGGCGGCGGATGCGATCCCCTGCACGAACTCCTTGTTGCCGGGGCTGACGATCGTGCGCTTGCCGCCCGGCCCATGCTGGAACACCGGCTCGGAGATGTCGCGGCTGGGAATCGAGACCTTCTCGCCACGCTCCATGTCGGTGATCGAGCGCCGGTTGACCGCCTCCTCCACCGAACGCTTGATATGCGTCCGGTAGCGGTCGAGAAAGCGCTGGCGATTCACGGCACTCTTGCGCTTGGCATTGGCGCGTCTATCGATGAAATAGGTCATGTGACCTCCTGAAGCCACGCCGGTTACTGCGACTTGCGCACCCGCAGGTACCACTCGGAAAGCAGCCGCACCTGCTTCTCGGTGTAGCCCCGATCCTTCATCCTGGCCACGAAGTCCTCGTGCTTCTTCTGGTCGGCGGCCGAGGCCTTGGCGTTGAAGGAGATGACCGGCAGCAGCTCCTCGGTATTGGCGAACATCTTGTGCTCGATCACGCCGCGCAGCTTCTCGTAGGACTGCCAGCTCGGGTTCATGCCGTTGTTCTGGGCACGCGCCCGCAGCACGAAGTTGACCACCTCGTGGCGGAAGTCCTTGGGGTTGGAGATCCCGGCCGGCTTCTCGATCTTCTCCAGCTCCTCATTGAGCGACTGACGGTTGAACAGCTCGCCGGTTTCCGGATCGCGGTACTCCTGATCCTGAATCCAGAAGTCGGCGTAGGTGACGTAGCGGTCGAAGATGTTCTGGCCGTACTCGGAGTAGGACTCCAGGTAGGCGGTCTGGATCTCCTTGCCGATGAAGTCGACGTAGCGCGGTGCCAGGAACTCCTTGATGAAACGCAGGTAGCGATCGAAGGTATCCTTGGGCAACTGCTCCTGCTCCAGGCGCTGCTCCAACACATACAGCAGGTGCACCGGGTTGGCGGCGATCTCGTGATTGTCGAAGTTGAATACCTTCGACAGGATCTTGAAGGCAAAGCGGGTCGAGAGCCCGTCCATCCCTTCGTCGACTCCTGCGGCGTCGCGGTACTCCTGGATCGATTTGGCCTTGGGGTCGGTGTCCTTGAGGTTCTCGCCGTCGTAGACGCGCATCTTGGAGTAGATGCTGGAGTTCTCCGTCTCCTTGAGCCGCGAGAGCACCGAAAACTGCGCCAGCATGCGCAGGGTATCGGGCGCACAGGGCGCCTGGTCGAGCGAAGAGTGCTCGAGCAGTTTCTGGTAGATCTTGATCTCTTCGGTCACGCGCAGGCAGTAGGGCACCTTGACGATGTAGACGCGGTCGAGGAAGGCCTCGTTGTTGCGGTTGTTGCGAAACGCCTGCCACTCGCTCTCGTTGGAGTGGGCCAGCACGACGCCGTCGAAGGGGATCGCCCCCATGCCCTCGGTGGGGTTGTAGTTGCCCTCCTGGGTGGCGGTGAGCAGGGGTGGAGCACCTTGATCGGCGCCTTGAACATCTCGATGAACTCCATCAGGCCCTGGTTGGCCTTACACAGGCCGCCGGAGAAGCTGTAGGCATCCGGATCGTCCTGGGAGTAGAGCTCGAGCTGGCGAATGTCGACCTTGCCCACCAGCGAGGAGATGTCCTGGTTGTTCTCGTCGCCCGGCTCGGTCTTGGAGATCGCCACCTGGTTGAGCCGCGACGGGTACAGGCGCACCACCTTGAACTGCGTGATGTCCCCCCGTACTCCTTGAGCCGCTTGGCCGCCCAGGGCGACATGATGCTCTTCACGTAGCGGCGGGGAATGCCATACTCCTTCTCCAGCAGCTCGCCATCCTCTTCCGGAGAGAACAGCCCGAGCGGCGACTCGTAGACCGGCGAACCCTTGATGGCATAGAAGGGAATCCGTTCCATCAGCAGCTTGAGCCGCTCGGCCAGCGATGACTTGCCGCCCCCACCGGCCCCAGCAGATACAGGATCTGCTTGCGCTCCTCCAGGCCCTGGGCGGCATGACGGAAGTAGGCCACGATCTGTTCGATCGCCTCCTCCATGCCGTAGAACTCGGAAAAAGCCGGATAGCGGCGGATCACCTTGTTGGAAAAGATCCTGGAGAGCCGCGAATCTCTGGCGGTGTCGATCACTTCCGGCTCGCCGATGGCCTTGAGCATGCGCTCGGCAGCACTGGCGTAGGCCATGGGGTCCTCACGACACAGTTCCAGATACTCCTGCAGGCTCATCTCTTCCTGCTGGACCTGAGTAAAGCGGTTCTGCACATGATCAAAGATGCTCATCGAAACCTCCTGTTTGCCCACCCCGACGACGATCCGTTAGCCGGTTAGTCGTCATGAGTTACCCATCAGACTAGACAGCTTCCGGGCGACATGGGGACAAATTCTCAACGCAGGGGGCAGTCACCACTTGAGAGTACCGATCAGGGAGAGGGTTCGCTTGCGCGCATTCAGGGTTTAAACGCTGAAAGGACGCTGGTAAAAAAACCGGGCTGCCGGACTGGAAAACCGTAGACGACACGCCGCGCCGTGCATGTGCACCCTACAGACGGAAAAACAATGCGACCCGCCGGAAGGCGGGTCGCAGCGGAAGCTTCACAGCGAGAAGGAAGTCACGCAGAGGATTATCGCCAGCGTAGCCGATACGGCACAAACTGCTGTCAACGTTTGTCGCTACAGCCCCGCCGCCACGCGCGTGCCTTGGTCGATGGCACGCTTGGCATCCAGCTCCGCGGCCTCATCGGCACCACCGATCAAATGCACGGCCACGCCGGCTGCCTGCAGCGGCTCGAGCAGTTCGCGCACCGGCTCCTGCCCGGCACAAACCACCACGGTGTCCACCTCGAGCAGCCGCTGTTGCTCCTGGTGGCGGATATGCAGCCCCTCATCGTCGATCGCGAGATACTCGCAGCCAGCCAGGGTCTCCACGCCGCGGTGCTTCAACGACGCCCGGTGCACCCAGCCCGTGGTCTTGCCCAACCCCTTGCCGGGCTTGGAGTGCTTGCGCTGCAGCAGCACCACCTCACGCGGCGTTTCAGGCTTGCTGGGAGGCGCCAGGCCACCGCGCCCGGATACGCTGAGGTCGACCCCCACTCGGCACACCATGCGGCAGTATCCAGGGCCGGATGACCGATATGGGTCAGAAGCTCGGCCACATCGAAGCCGATGCCACCGGCACCGATCACCGCCACCCGACGCCCCACGCGCTCGGGGTGGAGGATGGCCGCCGGATAGCTCATGACCTTGGGATGGTCGATGCCCGGCAGCTCCAGCCGCCGCGGGCGCACCCCCGAGGCCAGGATGACCGCATCGAATTCGAGCAGCCGCTGCACGTCGGGCTCGGTACGCAGCCGGATCGAGACGCCGTGCTTGTCGAGCATTACCTTGAAGTAGCGCAGCGTCTCGTCGAACTCCTCCTTGCCGGGAATCTTGCGGGCGAGGTTGAACTGCCCACCCAGCTCAGCGGTGCGTTCGAACAGCACCACCCGGTGTCCACGCCGTGCCGCGGTGAGCGCCGCCGCCATCCCCGCCGGCCCACCGCCCACCACGGCGACATCTCGCGGCGTCTCGGCCGGCTCGATCACCAGCTCGGTCTCGTGGCAGGCCTGGGGGTTGACCAGGCACGAAGTGAGCTTGCCCTGGAAGGTGTGGTCCAGGCACGCCTGGTTGCAGGCGATGCAGGTATTGATCTCGTCGTCGCGCCCCTCAGCCGCCTTAGCCACCCACGCCGGGTCGGCGAGGAACGGGCGCGCCATTGAGACCATGTCGGCATGCCCCTCGGACAGCACCCGCTCGGCCACCTCCGGCATGTTGATGCGGTTGGTGGTGATCAGCGGGATCGAGAGCTCGGCCTTCATGCGCCGGGTGACCTCGGTGAAGGCCGCCCGCGGCACGCTGGTGACGATGGTCGGCACCCGCGCCTCGTGCCAGCCGATGCCGGTATTGATCAGGCTGGCGCCGGCCGCCTCGACGGCACGCCCGAGCGTCACCACTTCCTCCCAGGTGCTGCTCTCTTCGACCAGGTCGATCATCGACAGACGGAAGATGATCAGGAAGTCGTCGCCCACCGCCTGGCGAATTCGCGACACGATCTCGACGGCGAAGCGCATGCGCTGCTCGAAAGGCCCACCCCAGCGATCCTCGCGCTGATTGGTGCGCCGACACAGAAACTGGTTGATCAGGTAACCTTCGGAACCCATCACCTCGACGCCGTCGTAACCCGCCTCGCGCGCCAGAGAAGCGCAGCGCACGTAGTCGGCAATCTGCCCTTCCACTTCCTCGTCGCTGAGCTCACGCGGCGCAAAGGGATTGATCGGGGCCTGGATCGGCGACGGTGCCACCAGTTCGGGCGAATACGCATAGCGCCCCGCGTGGAGAATCTGCATGCACAGCCGGCCACCTTCGGCATGCACCGCCTCGACCACCTGGCGGTGGTCTTCCACCTGCTCGGCGCGCTCCAGCGTGGCCGCCCCTTGGAATACCGCCCCTTCCGGATTGGGCGCGATACCCCCGGTGACGATCAGGCCGACGCCGGCACGGGCACGTTCGGCATAGAAGGCGGCAAGCCGCTCGAAGCCGCCTCGCGTTTCTTCAAGGTTGGTATGCATGGAGCCCATCAGCACACGGTTGGGCAGCGTCAGGTGGCCCACCTCGAGCGGACGGAAAAGATGAGGATAGCGCACGCCGAACTCCTTCTTGGGTCGAGTCACGGTTATTTTCAAACAACTGTATGATAGCCAGGCGGCGGGCGCAAAGGAAAAGCGCGATTTGGCGAGAGCGACGGGTATTGCAGGCCACGCTGGCTCGGCGCGTCCTGGAGGCACGCGCTCAGGCAGGCCCGGTCACGGAACCGGCAGAGCAAGGAGTATAGACAAAAACGAGAAGACCCCGAGCATAGGCTCAGGGTCTCGGAATTCGATGGCGGACCGGACGGGACTCGAACCCGCGACCTCCGGCGTGACAGGCCGGCATTCTAACCGACTGAACTACCGGTCCGCGTGGTGGGTGATACCGGATTCGAACCAGTGACCCCCAGCATGTGAGGCTGGTGCTCTAACCAACTGAGCTAATCACCCACGGATAACGCAACGACTTACTGCTAGTTTTGCTAGCACAATTTTTTGCAGGCTATGCGATTACTTCAACTAGCCTTTTTACTACCACTAACCTTTTGCCGTCATGCCATCGTGGCGGACCGGACGGGACTCGAACCCGCGACCTCCGGCGTGACAGGCCGGCATTCTAACCGACTGAACTACCGGTCCACAATCGATGACACTAGCGGTGGAAACATTGGCGGACCGGACGGGACTCGAACCCGCGACCTCCGGCGTGACAGGCCGGCATTCTAACCGACTGAACTACCGGTCCGCTGCGTGCTTCCTACGTGATCGGGATCGCCGAGGCGATGGTGGGTGGTACAGGGTTCGAACCTGTGACCCCCAGCTTGTAAGGCTGGTGCTCTCCCAGCTGAGCTAACCACCCCTAGTCACGTGGCGCTGAATTCTACAGAGATTCCGTACGTTGTCAACGCCCTTCGAAACCAGCCCTGCGAATTCAGCGTTTTCAAGGCAGAGCCGACCGCTCAGCCGACGCCGCACCCACGACACCCGCTCGCAACGACCACCGGTTGGCACTTGCCAAACCTGATCTCAGTTGTCGCGCCGATTCGATTTGCCGAAGGCCGATTTTCTCCGCCTGGCGACGCCGCCGCCAGGTCCCGCTTGCGCGCCCGCCAGGCGTCCTTTGCGACGAGGTACCTCCGCCCAGGTGCGGCAGAATGTCGCACCCCCGGCAGAATTCTTCTACCATGCTGCCTCGCACCGCCTATTGCCAGAGCCCCGTGACCACTCGATCACCAAGCCGCCCAAGCCTTCACGCACCAGGCTCAACTCGTGCAAAGTTCGACAATCGTCAAATTCCTATACGAGTTTCGCCATTGGGCGTGTTTCAGTCTTTGCTGCGGCTGCGATAGAATCGCTCTGATTTTTCGACCTGCATCACCCAACCGGGAGCGTCAGCCATGGCAGCCCGCCATGCTGGCTCTCGTTACGCGTTCGATGGGAACCTGACATGAGCACAGCATTAGAGCACCCGACCTACAATTACAAAGTAGTTCGGCAGTTTGCGATCATGACAGTGGTGTGGGGCATCGTGGGCATGCTCCTCGGTGTCATCCTTGCCGCACAGCTGGTTTGGCCGCAACTCAACCTCGATCTGCCTTGGACGAGCTTCGGCCGCCTGCGGCCTTTGCACACCAACGCCGTCATCTTCGCCTTCGGCGGCTCCGCCCTGATGGCGACTTCCTATTACGTGGTGCAGCGCACCTGCCAGACCCGGCTGTTCTCCGACAAGCTGGCGGCCTTCACCTTCTGGGGTTGGCAAGCCGTCATCGTGTCGGCGGTCATCACCCTGCCGCTGGGCTACACCACCACCAAGGAGTACGCCGAGCTGGAGTGGCCGATCAACATCCTGATCGCCGTGGTATGGGTCAGCTATGCCGTTGTCTTCCTGATGACCATCAAGCAGCGCAGGACCTCCCACATCTACGTGGCCAACTGGTTCTTCGCCGCCTTCATCCTCACCGTGGCGGTGCTGCACATCGTCAACAACGCGGCGATCCCGGTCACCTTCATGTACTCCACCTCCATCTACGCCGGCACCATCGATGCCATGGTGCAGTGGTGGTACGGCCACAACGCGGTGGGCTTCTTCCTGACTGCCGGCTTCCTCGGCATGATGTACTACTTCGTGCCCAAGCAGGCCGAGCGCCCGATCTACTCCTATCGCCTGTCGATCGTGCATTTCTGGGCCCTGATCATGATCTACATGTGGGCCGGCCCGCACCACCTGCACTACACCGCGCTGCCCGACTGGGCGCAGTCGCTGGGCATGGTCATGTCGATCATCCTGCTGGCGCCCTCCTGGGGCGGCATGATCAACGGCATGATGACCCTGTCCGGCGCCTGGCATAAGCTGCGCACCGACCCGACCCTGCGTTTCCTGGTCGTCGCCCTCTCCTTCTACGGCATGTCGACCTTCGAAGGCCCGATGATGGCGGTGAAGACCGTCAACGCCCTCTCCCACTACACCGACTGGACCATCGGTCACGTCCACGCCGGCGCCCTGGGCTGGGTGGCGATGATCACCATCGGCTCCATGTATCACCTGATTCCGCGCCTGTTCGGCCGCACCGAGATGCATTCAGTCGGGCTCATCGCCGTGCACTTCTGGCTGGCCACCATCGGCACCGTGCTCTACATCGCCTCCATGTGGGTCAACGGCATCCTGCAGGGCCTGATGTGGCGCGCCATCAACCCCGACGGCACGCTGATGTACACCTTCATCGAGTCGGTCGAGGCCAGCGGTCCGGGCTATGTCGTACGCCTCATCGGCGGCCTGTTCTGGATCGTCGGCATGCTGATCATGGCGTACAACGTCTTCATGACCATCAAGCGCAGCGAAGCCGCCGAGCGCCAGCCGCTGGCACAGACCGCCTGAGCAAACAGGGAAAACGTCACCCATGAAACACGAGATTGTCGAAAAGAACGTTGGCCTGCTTGCCGTGCTGATACTGGTGGTGATCAGCTTCGGCGGCCTGGCCGAGATCGTGCCGCTATTCTTCCAGAAGCAGACCACAGAGCCGGTCGACGGGCTGCGCCCGCTCTCCGCCCTGGAGCTCGAAGGCCGCGACATCTACCGTCGCGAAGGCTGCGTCGGCTGCCACTCGCAGATGATCCGCCCGTTCCGCGCCGAGACCGAGCGCTACGGTCATTACAGCGTGGCCGGCGAATTCATCTACGAGCACAACTTCCTGTGGGGCTCCAAGCGCACCGGCCCGGACCTGGCGCGCGTTGGCGGCCGCTACAGCGACGACTGGCACCGTGCCCACATGTACAACCCGCGCGACGTGGTGCCCACCTCGATCATGCCCTCCTATCCGTGGCTGTTCGAGCGCACCCTCGACGGCCGCGACACGCCGCGCAAGATGGAAGCCCTGCGCCGGCTGGGCGTGCTCTACACCGACGAGGACATCGCCAACGCCACGCGCGACGTGCGCGGACAGCAGGAGATCACCGCGCTGGTCGCCTACCTCCAGCAGCTGGGCACCGTGCTCGAGGGCACGCGCTGACATGGATACCGGGACGTTTCGCGGCATCATTACCTTTTTGCTGATCGTGGCTTTCCTGGGCATTACCTGGTGGGCCTACTCCCGGCGGCGCAAGCCGGATTTCGAAGAGGCAGCCCAACTGCCCTTCGCCGAAGACGATGAGCAACTCAACCGTGACAGCAGCGCCTCGCAGCCGTACTCGCAGAGTGGTCAAGAAGGCGACGCAGATTCCCGAAAAGACAGGGGAGACAAGAACACATGAGCAACTTCTGGGATGACTCCCTTTCCGGGTTCTGGAGTGCCTGGATCATCATTCTGACGCTGGGCTCCATCGCCTTCGCCTTCTGGATCCTCTACGCCAACCGCAAGACCGACAAGGTGCCGGATGCCGATGGCAACGTGGAAACCACCGGGCACGCGGCCGACGAGATCGAGGAGTACGACAACCCTCTGCCGCGCTGGTGGTTCCAACTCTACGTGGCCACCGTGGTGTTCTCGCTGGGCTACCTGCTGCTCTATCCGGGCCTGGGCAACTTCACCGGGCTACTGGGCTGGAGCCAGGAAGGCCAGTGGGAGCGCGAGGTAGCGCGCGCCGAAGAGCGTTTCACCCCGATCTTCTCCCGCTTCCAGGAGATCCCCATCCCCGAGCTGGCGCGGGACGCCGAGGCCATGCAGGTCGCCGAGCGAATCTACCAGAACAACTGCGCGGTCTGTCACGGCGCCAACGCCCAGGGCGGCTACGGCTTCCCCAACCTGACCAACGACGACTGGCTCTACGGCGGTGAGCCCGAACAGCTCATGACCACGCTGGTGCGTGGCCGCAACGGCCTCATGCCTTCGTTCCAGACCTTGGGCGAGAACAACATCGAGAACGTGACCCAGCACGTGCTCGCGCTGTCGGGCCTCGAGCACGATGCCGAGCGGGCCGAAGTGGGCGCCGCGGTCTTCGCCTCGGTGTGTGCGGCCTGCCACGGCCCCAGCGGCACCGGCAACCAGGCGCTGGGCGCACCCAACCTGACCAACGATATCTGGCTGTATCAGGCCCTGGTCAGAGCGTGGCCGACTCCGTGCGCCAGACGCTGCGCAACGGGCGTAACGGCCACATGCCGGCTCAGGCTGCCTATATCGGTGAGGAACGCGTCCATCTGGTCGCCGCCTACGTCTACAGTCTGCGTTTCCGCGATTAATCGACGCCAGGCATGGCTGGCCTGCGACCTCCTGTCGCAGGCCAGCCGTTTAAGTCAGGGCGCTCGGTACAATGAAGCCTCTTCATTGCCCTCCTTCTGCGGGCCCCTCAACCCCGCCGCGAGTCCGACATGAGCCAGAAAATCCCAACGCAAGACGTGACCCCGGAACCGGCGGTTCAGCCAGCGACGCCTGGCACCGTCCAGCAGGAGATGTATGCCAAGCGGCAGCACATCTACGTGCGTGAAATCAAGGGACTGTTTCAGCGGGTGCGGCGTGTTGCGAACTGGGCCCTGATGCTGGCCTTCTTCGCCCTGCCCTGGCTCACCTGGGGCGATCGGCCGATGATCTGGTTCGACCTGCCGGGGCGTGAGTTTCATATCTTTGCCGCCACCTTCTATCCCCAGGAGTTCATTCTGCTCTCCTGGCTGCTGATCATCTGCGCCTTCGGACTGTTCTTCATCACCGTCTTTGCCGGCCGCGTCTGGTGCGGCTATACGTGTCCGCAAAGCGTCTGGACCTATCTCTATATCTGGGTGGAGCACCGCCTGGAAGGCTCGCGCAATCGCCGTATCAAGCTCGACCGCGAGCCGATGAGCTTCGATAAGGCCTGGCGCAAGAGCGCCAAGCATGCCGTGTGGCTGGCCATCGCCCTGGCCACCGGGGTAACTTTCGTCGGTTATTTTACGCCGATCCGCGAACTCGTGATCGAACTCCCTACCCTGCGGGCCCACGGCTGGTCCTATTTCTGGGTCGGGTTCTTCGTTGTCTTCACCTATCTCAACGCCGGCTGGCTACGCGAGCAGGTGTGCATTTACATGTGCCCCTATGCCCGCTTCCAGTCGGTGATGTTCGACGCCGACACCTTGATCGTCTCCTACGACGCGGCCCGCGGTGAGCCCCGCGGCTCACGAAAAAAGCCTGACCCACGAGCAGGCGCGCGCCGCCGGGCACGGCGACTGCATCGACTGCGACCTCTGCGTGCAGGTCTGCCCCACCGGCATCGATATTCGCAAGGGGCTGCAGTACGAGTGCATCACCTGCGCGGCCTGCATCGACGCCTGCGACAGCGTGATGGACCGCATGAACTACCCGCGCGGGCTGATTCGCTATACCACCGAGAACGCCCTGGAAGGAAAGCGGTCCCATATCCTGCGGCCGCGCCTGCTTGGCTATTTCGCCGCTCTGGTGGTGATGGTGGGCCTGTTCGTGTGGGCGCTGGGCGACCGCATGCCGCTTGGCTTCGAAGTGGAGCGCGAGCGTGGCCAGCTCTACCACATGACCCGCGACGGCCGTATCAGCAATGTCTACACCCTCACCGTGCGCAACCTCGACGACAGCGACCACGTATACGACCTGAGCGCCAGCGGCCTGCCGGGGCTGGCACTCGACACCGCAACGCTCAGCGTGCCCGCCGGGAGCTCGCGCCTGTTCGCCGTACAGGTCACGGCAGACCCTGCGGTGCTGGAACTCCCCAGCCATCCGATTCAGCTGCACCTGGCGTCGCAGCAAAACACGCAGATCCGCATCGATCGCGACACTCGCTTCATCGGCGACACCCGGAGATGACCCCATGACGACGACTCCCTCCCCTGGTACAAGCAGTTCTGGCCCTGGTTCCTGCTCAGCCTGCTGATGCTGTCGATCAGCGTCAGCTCCACCTTCGCCGTGCTCGCCGTACGCTCAGCGGACGGCATGGTGCAGGAGGATTACTACGAACACGGCCGCGCCATCAACATGGTGCTGGCCAAGCAGCAGCGCGCCCATGAGCTCAATCTTGCGGCCGACCTGCGCGTCGACCCGCTGACCAGTGACATCATCGTCCAGCTCGACGGCGACGACCGCCCCGAGCGGCTCTACCTGCGTCTGATCTTCCCCACCCAGGACAACCGCGACCAAGACCTGGTGCTCGAGCATGTACGCGACGGCCGCTATCTTGGCCAGGCGCCCGACAACCTGCGCTACCGCTGGTACCTGCAGCTGCATCCGAGCGAGCAGCAGCCCGAGTGGCGCCTGGTCGGCGAAGCCAGCTTTCCCAGCGAAACGAGCTTTGATCTGACGCCGGGCGTACCGGCACGCACGTGAGCCGAGCCACGCCTTGAGCCAGCCCACCATGACTCAGTCAGTCGACCCGATGGAGCCGGCCGACACCGGCTGCTATCACTGCGGCAGCAGCGTACCGCCAGGGGCGCCCTGGACCATCGTTCTGGACGACAGGACGCACCCGCTGTGCTGCCCCGGCTGCGAGGCGGTGGCCCACGCCATCGTCGACGGCGGTCTTGGCAGCTATTATCGCTTTCGCACCGAGCTGCCCGAGCGCCCCGACGAGCGCCAGGCGGTCAAGGCCGAGACTTGGGCAGTGTTCGACGACCCGGGGTTGCAGCGCCAGTTCGTGCATACGGAAGGGGACGATGGGGAGCTGTACGCCACCTTGGCGGTGGACGGCATCACCTGCGCCGCCTGCGCCTGGCTGATCGAGCATCGGCTCAATGCCCTCGAGGGGGTGACGTCCAGTGCCGTCAACCTGAGCCACCATCGCGTCCGCGTAGCCTGGGACCCGGCCCGGCTCAAGCTGTCGCGTATCCTCGCCGAGATGGCCGCCATCGGCTACAGCGCCCAGCCTTACGAGCCGGACGCCGCCCAGCAGCGGCTGCAGTTCGAGGAGCGCATGAACATTCGTCGCTTGATCGTGGCGGCGGTGGGCATGGCCCAGGTCATGATGTTCTCGATCCCCATTTACATGTCCGGCCCCGGCGAGATCAGCGAGGACTTCTACGCCCTGTTCCATTGGCTGTCGTTCGCCCTGGCCACGCCGGTGGTGTTCTTCTCGGCCATGCCGTTCTTCCGCAATGCGGTACGCGACCTGCGCACCCGCGTGCTGGGCATGGACGTACCGGTCTCCATCGCCATCGGTGGCGCCTATCTCGCCAGCGGCTACGCGGTGCTTGCCGACACCGGTGAGGTCTACTTCGACTCGGTGGCCATGTTCACCTTCTTCCTGCTGTTCGGCCGCTATGTAGAAGCCCGCGCGCGGCGCCGCAGCGGCCACAGCGGCAACGCCATGGCCGGCGCCCTGCCGCTTTCCGCCATGCGCCTGGAGCCTGAAGGTCAAGAGCGCATTCTGCCGGCCAGCGAGCTCGTCGCCGGCGATCGCGTGCTGATCAAGCCTGGCCATGGGGTGCCCGCCGACGGGGTCATCGAGGAGGGAGAATCGAGCCTCGATGAGTCAATGCTCACCGGCGAATATCTGCCGGTGACCCGCCGCGTCGGCGACAGCATCACCGGCGGCAGCCAGAACATCGAAAGCCCGCTGGTGGTGCGCGTCACCCATGCCGGCAAGGACGCTAGGGTGGCGAGCATCGTCGACCTGACCGACCGCGCCTTCGCCAGCCGCCCGCGCCTGGCCCAACTGGCCGCACGCATGTCGCACCTGTTCGTGCTGCGGCTGCTGCTGGTGACCGTCTGTGTCACCACCGCCTGGTGGTTCATCGACCCCAGCCGCATGCTGTGGGTGATGCTCTCGGTGCTGGTGGTGACCTGCCCCTGCGCCCTGGCGCTGGCCACCCCCACCGCCTTAACCGCCGGCCACGGTCAGCTGCGCCGCCGGGGCATCCTGATCACCCGCGCCGACGCCATCGAGTCGCTGTCACAGGTGGACCGGGTGATCTTCGACAAGACCGGCACCCTGACCTGCGGTGAAATGCAGCTCATCGACACCCGCCCCTTCGAAGGCATTACCGGCGAGCGGGCACGCACCCTCGCCGCCGCCCTGGAAGCGCACTCGGAGCACCCCATTGCCCGCGCCTTCCGCCCATGGCGTCAGGCCACGGTGGATGCCAGCGACAGAGCCAGCCGCACCGGCCAAGGGGTCGAAGGGGTGATAGATGGCAAGCGTTGGCGCTTGGGACGCGCCGACTTCGTTGCGCCGGATCTCACCCTTGCGCCGCCCGGGGAAGGCCAGTGGCTACTGCTCGGCGAAGAGGGGAGCCCGCGCCTGGTTCGCCCTGCGCGACCGACTGCGCGAAGACGCAGTAGATACCATTGTCGAGCTAAAAAACCGCGGCATTCAGGTCGAGCTGCTCTCCGGGGATACCGCCGAGGCCGTGCGCGGCATGGCCGAGCAGCTGGGCATCGACACCTGGCAGGCCGGCGCCAGCCCCGAGGACAAGCTGGCGCGCATTCGCGAGTGCCAGGCGGCCGGCGAGAAAGTGGCCATGATCGGCGACGGCATCAACGACGTCCCGGTGCTGGCCGGCGCCGATGTCTCGATCGCCATGAATGGCGCCACCGACCTCGCCCGGACCAGCGCCGACGCCGTGTTGCTGAGTCCGCGCCTGTTGCGTATCGTCGAGGCGATCGAGATCGCCCGCGCCACCCGGCGCATCATGCGCCAGAACATGATCTGGTCAGTGTGCTATAACTTCTCGGCGCTGCCCCTGGCCGCCATCGGCATCGTGCCGCCCTGGGTCGCTGCGCTGGGGATGTCGGGCAGCTCGCTGGTGGTAGTGGGCAATGCCCTGCGGCTCAACCGTTTCCGGCTGCGCCCGGCGCCGGTGCCGACACCCGACGCACGATTGGTGAATGCATGACCATTCTGTACCTGCTTATTCCGCTCTCGCTGATTCTGCTCGGCCTGGCCGTATGGGCCTTCTTCTGGGCGGTGAAGAACGATCAGTTCGAGGACCTGGAAGGCCCTGCCCACCGCATCCTGTTCGACGAGGACGAGAACGACCTGACCGCGGAGGAGCGCGAGAAGCGTCGCAAGCCGGCCGAGAAGCACGACGGGCCGGCGAAGCACTGATGGACCCGACGGGGCTCGGCCTGCCGCCGCTGCTGGCGGCCTTCGTCTTCGGCCTGCTCGGCGGGGCCCACTGCATCGGCATGTGCGGCGGCATCATGAGCGCGCTGACTTTCGCCGTGCCGCCCAGCATGCGCAGCCCTGCCCGTCTGAGCGGGCTGCTGCTCGGCTATAACCTGGGGCGAATCCTGAGCTACATGGCGGCCGGTGCGCTGGTCGCCGCGCTCGGCACCGTGATCGCCCTGGCGCCCGCCACCCGCCTGGCGATGCAGGTCTTCGCTGCAATCATGCTGATCCTGATGGCACTTTACATCGCCGACTGGTGGAAGGGGCTGCTCAGGGTCGAAGCGATGGGCAAGCGGCTGTGGCGTCACCTCGAGCCCTTCAGCCGGCGCCTGATGCCCGTGGTCAAGGTACCCCAGGCCTTGGCGCTGGGCGCAATATGGGGCTGGCTGCCGTGCGGGCTGGTCTACTCCATGTTGGCCTGGAGCCTCGCCACGGCCCAGCCGTTGCAAGGCGCGCTGCTGATGGGCGCCTTTGGCCTGGGCACCCTGCCTGCGCTGCTGGCCACCGGCCTGGCCGCGCGCCAGCTGGGGGCACTCATACGCCACCGCGCCACGCGCACCCTGGCGGCATTGCTCATCATCCTATTCGCCGTCTGGCAACTGTTCGCCGCACTGCCGCACG
Source organism: Halomonas sp. E19 (assembly GCF_052439355.1). NCBI lineage: Bacteria > Pseudomonadati > Pseudomonadota > Gammaproteobacteria > Oceanospirillales > Halomonadaceae > Halomonas > Halomonas sp. E19. The sequence continues at coordinate 2,400,596 of NZ_JBNFWU010000001.1, forward strand.
GCCATTGACGCGACTTTAACGGCACATTTCACTTCGCTTGACTCAGCTCAATCCGCCTAAAGCCGCCTGCCGCTAGCATGTGAACACCCAACGCACTGCGGAGTGCCCACATGTCAGTCCCTGCGATGTCCGAGCATCGAGCGATGTCCGATCCCTTCGTCTGGGACGAGGCGCTGCTGCGCCGCTACGACACCAGCGGCCCGAGGTATGCCTCGTATCCGACCGTGCTCTCCTTCGAGGAACGCTTCACCGAAGCGGACTATGTTTCGGCGCTGGCACGCAGCAATGCCGGCGGCAAACCGCTTTCGCTCTACGTGCATATCCCGTTCTGCCGCAGGACTTGCTCCTACTGCGCCTGCCACAAGATCGTCAGCAAGGCGACGCGGGTGGTCGAGCCCTACATCTCGCGGCTGGACCGGGAAATGGTCCTGGCCAGGTCGCACCTCGACACCCGTCGCGAGGTAGCCCAGCTGCACTGGGGAGGCGGTACGCCTACCTATTTCAGCCTCGACCAGATGAGCGACCTCATCGACCGCCTCGATGCCCGGTTCGGCCTTTCCAGCGACCGTAGCCGTGACTATGCCATCGAGATTGACCCGCGCGAGGCCGACGTCTTCACCCTTCGCCATATTCAGGCACTGGGCTTCAATCGGCTCAGCCTCGGGGTTCAGGATCTTGACCCCCGCGTTCAGCGCGCCGTCAATCGCGTGCAGCCGCGCATCCTGACCGAGGCACTGCTCGACGAGGCCGACCGCCTCGGCTTTCGCTCATTGAACCTAGATTTGATCTACGGCCTGCCCTTCCAGACCCGTGATAGCTTCGCCGCCACCCTGGAGCAAGTGATCGCCATGGCCCCGGCCAGGCTATCAATCTTCAACTATGCCCACATGCCGGATCGCTTCGCGCCTCAGCGGCGCATCCGCGAGGAAGACCTACCCGGCGCGGAAGAAAAGCTGGCCATCCTGCGCACCACCATCACTATGCTGACCGAGGCGGGCTACGTTCACATCGGCATGGACCACTTCGCCAGACCCAGCGACAGCCTGGCCATCGCCCAGCGCCAGGGCACCCTGCAGCGCAACTTCCAGGGCTATTCGAGCCATGCCCAGTGCGACCTGGTGGGGCTGGGCATGTCGGCGATCTCCTGCATCGACGACGTCTACGCCCAGAACGCCACCAACATGGACGACTACGAGACGGCGCTGGACGCCAGCCATCTGCCCATAGCCCGCGGCATTCGCCTGAGCTTCGACGACCGCGTCAGGCGCTATGCCATCGAACGGCTGATGTGCGACATGCAGCTGGATCTCGGCCTACTGGGTGAACGCTTCGGCATCGATGCCTTGCGCTATTTCGCCGAGGCCCTGGCCCGGCTTCAGATTGCCCAGCAGGATGGGCTGGTCGAGTTCGACGGTCGGCGCCTCGTTGCCACCCCTATGGGACGCCTGCTGGTACGGCACCTGGCCATGGCTTTCGACGGTCGGCTAGCGCCGCACGCCGCCGCTCGCTACTCACGAATCCTGTAGTCTCCGGCGCCTCGCGACACCCTGTCAGGAAAATGGTGCACTAATCGACAAGGGGGCATTTTCCCCGAAGGCAGAATGTTCCATAATGCCTCCATGATCCCCATCAAGGAGGCGGCCATGGCTGTCGATGCGGCCAATGCGGTCGGCAAGCGGCGTTCGCTACTGCATGAGACCCGGTGCCAGAACTGCAGCCTGAGTTCTCTCTGTCTTCCGCTCGCCCTCGAGCTGGAAGACATGGAGCAATTTGACGCCATCATTCGGCGGCGCGCCCCGCTGAAAAAGGCGAGTCGCTGTTTCGGCAGGGCAATGCCTTCAACAGCGTCTTTGCGGTGCGCTCCGGCAGCCTCAAGCAGATCACCACCGAAGGCTCGGGTGACGACCAGGTCACCAATTTCTACCTGCCCAGCGAACTGGTCGGCCTCGACGGTATCGATGAAGAGGTCTACCCCGGCAGCGTGATCGCGCTGGAGACCACCACGGTCTGCGAGATCCCTTCGACCGTCTCGACTCGCTCTCCGAGCAGCTGCCAGAGCTGCGCGGCCAGCTCTATCGCAGCATGAGCAAGGAGCTGCGCGACGACCGCCGCATGATGCGACTGCTGTCACGCAAGACCGCCGACCAGCGCCTGGCGAGCTTCTTCTCCAGCCTGTCGGACCGTTTCCGGAGGCGTGGCTACTCGCCGTACAGCTTCCGGCTCTCCATGTCGCGTGCCGATATCGGCAACTATCTGGGGCTTGCCGTGGAAACGGTCAGCCGCATTCTCGGGCGCTTCCAGCAGCAGGGCCTGGTGGAGGTCTCCGGTCGCGAGGTCAATATCCTCAACCTCGAGGCGTTGATTGCCCAGGCCCAGGACGACCACTGAACACCGCGCTCGCGCACTCCTGAACAAGACGACGTAAAGCAACAACCCCTGCGAGGCAAGCTTCGCAGGGGTTGTTCATGCTGTGGCTTGCGGCAAGCGCCGCCTGGCCAACTCAGGCGTGGCGGCCCAGCTCCAGGGCGTCGATGCGGTTGGCGCGCCGCCGTGAGCGCTCCTCTTCCAGGCCGGCGAAGTCGAACAGATCGCGGTCGGCCAGCTGTGAGGGTGCCACATTGGTCACCGCCTTGAACATGGTCTCGAGCCGCCCCGGATGCTTGGCCTCCCACTCGGCCAGCATCTCCTTGACGATTTGGCGCTGCAAGTTGGGCTGCGAGCCGCACAGGTTGCAGGGGATGATCGGAAAATCCATCAGCCTCGCAAACTCGGCGATATCAGCCTCGCGGCAGTAGGCCAGCGGGCGAATCAGGATGTTCTTACCATCATCGGAAAGCAGCTTGGGCGGCATGGCCTTGAGACTGCCACCGTAGAACATGTTCAGGAACAGTGTCTCCAGTATGTCTTCCCGATGATGGCCGAGCGCCACCTTGGTGGCACCGATCTCTTCGGCAAAGCCGTACAGCGAGCCGCGGCGAAGCCGGGAGCAGAGCGCGCAAGTGGTCTTGCCCTCCGGGGTCTTCTCCTTCACCACCGAATAGGTGTCGCGCTCCAGAATGTAGTATTCGATGCCGATCGAATCGAGATAGGCCGGCAGCACGTGCTCGGGAAAGCCGGGCTGCTTCTGGTCCAGGTTGACCGCCACCAGCGAGAAATTCACCGGCGCATTGCGCTGCAGGTTGCGCAGGATTTCCAGCAGCGTGTAGCTGTCCTTGCCGCCGGACAGGCACACCATCACGCGATCACCCTCATGGATCATGCCGTAATCGATGATCGCGTGTCCGACCTGGCGCCGCAGGCGCTTCTGCAGCTTGTTGAACTCGCGCTTCTGCTTGGCATCGAGCTCGGCAAGCGGGTCGTTCCTCACGCTGCCTGGCGATTCGGGAACAACGGCGTCGCTACGCACATCGAGGTGACGCGGATCGAAGGTCATCGGGTTGAGCATGGTCGGCGCTGCCATGAAAACGGGGTGGGTAATGGGCGCACATCCTACCATTACCCGAGTCGCCAGGCGATGCCGCGCCGGCCGTCACGCCTGCTGGCACAGCGGCAGCGCACCCTGCTCGAGGCGAAGGTAGATCAGCGCCGTGGTAACGGCGTCACCCAGGGCAGTATGGCGACCCATCACCGGCACGCCGAGGCTTTCCGCCGCCGCCTCGAAGCGAACCCCGTAGCCTCGGGTTCCATGACGCTGCGCCGCTGCTGGCGCAAATAGTGCTGGGCAACATCGATTCCGCTGTTGGGCAGGTCGAAGCCGAAGCGCGGCCTCAGCTGGCGGTTGAGAATCGCCAGATCGAACTCCAGCCGCCAGCCCAGCAGGGGGCGATTGCCGATGAAATCGAGCAGCTTGTCCAGAGCCTGATCCAGGTTCTCGCCATCGACCAGGTCGACGCCTCGCAGCCCGTGGATGCGGATGGAGTCGCCGGTCAGCGTGGCCGGGCGCTGCAGATGCAGAACCAGGGACTCGCTGGTCAGCACCCGGTCGCCCCGCACCTTGACGGCAGCGATGGAAACAGGCTCTGCCTTACGCGGGTCGGTACCTGTCGTTTCGCAGTCGATGGCCACCAGCTCGTCGCCGGTATAGGGGTGGAACAGCCAGGCATATTCGCCATTGGCGTGTCGGCGCCGATCGTTGACCCGGCGCAGTGCGCGTAACATTCAGGACCTCCTGTTGTTGTCCTAAGCCTGGCCTCCGACCCTGCGGATCAGGAATACTCCAGGTGGTAGCGTTGTGAGAGGTGCTGCTTGAATTCCTTGACGATATGCAGGGCTTCGCGCAACAGGTCGCGTTCCAGCGACGACAGCTGCTGCACCACGACACGGTCGGGGCTCTTGCCTTCCGCCTTGCCGTCGAGGCGTGCCAGCTGCTGCTTGAGCCTGAGCTCGGTGAACAGTGACAGCGCCTCGGCGAGATCCTCGGCCATGCGCTCCTCCAGGCGGCCGTCGGCCGCCAGCGCCTCGAGCCGTTCCAGCGTCGAGGTGGGCTTGATGCGCCGCTCGAGCGCCATGGTCCTCACCCCGTGCACGATGGGGAAGATCCCGCCCTTCTTAATGTCGATACCGTGCTGCGGTTTTTTCAGCGAGCCGAACAGCGTCAGCGGTGTGGAAAAACGCAGCGCCGCACGGGCAAAATAGGAGAGCAGTATCTCGTCGCGGGAACAGTGCTCGAACATCGCTTCGCGCACCCTGTCCAGCAGCGCGGGGTTACCCGCCACTGCATGGGAGTCGAGCAGAATGGCCAGCTTCATCAGGCTGTCGCCGTCACGGGCCCGCGCCCAGCGCGCAATTCGCTCGCGCCATTTCGCCACGCTGCCGACCCACTCCGGGTTGCATACCATGATGTTGCCGGGGCACGGCGGATAGCCCAGCTCGATCAGGGTCTCCGTGAGCCGCTGCATCTGCGCCTGCACATCGGGCCATTCGAGGCCGTCGGCCAGGATCAGCCCATTGTCCTGGTCGGTCTTGAGGATCTGCTCGCCGCGCCCTTCACTACCCATCACCATCAGGCAGCTGTCGCGGTGGTAGCGCTCGTCGATGAGAAAGCCCCACGCCTTCGACATGATTCGGCCGTTCAGCGCTGCCAACAGCCCCATGGCAAAGCGCAGCTTGACGCCCTGGGCCATCAGCGCCTTGACCAGCTCCGGCGTACGGCGGCTGGCGCGGAACAGCGCGTCCAGGCTCTCGGCCTGTTCGACCTGCAGGCTGACCACATAGCTGCGACTGGAGAAGTAGCTCAGCACATCGGTCAGCTCGACAACCCCGATGGGCGTTGCTGCGTCCATGACCACCACTCGCTCGACCTTGAAGCGCGTCATGGTCACCAGCACTTCGAACAGGTACTGGTCCGGACCCACCGTCACCAGTTCGAAATGCGCGACATCCCGAATCAGGCTATCGAGCGCCTTCCCCTCGAGCACCAGCGCATTGAGCAGGTCGGTCTTGGTGACCATCCCGGCGCCCTGGGTATCCTTGACGAGCAGGCTGTCGGCATGGCTGTCGTGCAAGGTGGCCACCGCCTCGGCAATGGTCGCCTGAGGCCCCACGCATAACGGGGCGCGCATGCATTCGCTGACTTTCGCCAACATGAACCCCGCCATGGTCACCCCGCCCTCCGCGCGCTGCTCGGTCAGCAGGCGCGCCTTATGGGCCAGGGTCTGGCGGAAGAACTCAGCAAAGGGAGGAAAATCTTCGCACAGCTGCAGGAACAGCGCCTTGGGCAGCAGGTAGCAGAGGCTCTCCTGCTCGGCGCGGAAGCGGTAGCGGCTCTTGCCGTTCAGGATGCTGATGGCACCGAACAGATCGCCCGCCGTGTAGTGGCCGATCCGTTCGCGGGCGCCCGGCAGGGTGGTGTCGAGTTCGGCGACCTCACCCTTGTGGATCAGGAAGACGTACTCTCCCGGCTGCCCGGTTTCGAGGATGATCTCGTCACGATCGAAGTAAGCCAGGTCGATGCCACCACGAACGCGCTCACGCCCGGCTTCATCCAGAAAGGAGAACGGCGGCTGAGAGAGATCCACATCGACCATGTGCTGCTGCCCTCGTAGTTCGGCCTCGGCCGGATTCAATCCTGTTCATGGGCACCCTGAAGTCGCCGACGCGTGACGCTGCCGAAGCAGGCCGGCTTCCGTCGCTATCGCACATGCTGACCGGATACCGAGACCGGCTTGATGCGGCAAGCCGTGAGCCCCGGCCGTGACGAAAATGCTGCATCCGCACACTGCACGCGCTTCATCAAGGGCAGAATAACAACTTCATCTTTTGCGATATAAGCTAGACCATCGTCCTAGCGCACCCGGTGAACGTTACATTGACATCAACAACACTAGACGATGGTATAACCCTCCACCTTATAGACAAAAGTCAAAGAGAATACGGCGCTAGACAATCGTCCAACCCCGGCGGGGATCTTGCGGCGATCTTACTCTAATTACAATATTAAGTTATTGATTTAAAACGTGAAAAATAAAAACCAGTCGATTACATTTTGCTCATGATACCAAAGTCTGGGATTTATTTTTGAGGGTTATTGACCAGTATTGCTTCTGAGTCACACAGGGCATACGCACATCAAAATAGCGCTTCGCCACCAGGATAAAAGGCGACGCTGTCAGCGACACGAGACCAAGGAAGCATGACAAGAAAAGGCGCTAGCGAGCGCTGACAAAAAAGCGACCTGTCCTTTGACTTTGTAGGTGACCCTGATGAGGCATGGTAACGCTCCGAGCAATTCCCCAACCTCAAAAACAAGTGGAGAGCAACACTATGGCAGATGATAAATCCAATGCTGCTGCGTACTGGTCGGCGAACCTTCGCCTGATCACAGGCTGTTTGATCGTTTGGGCCCTGGTTTCCTATGGCTTCGCCATTCTCCTGCGCCCCCTGCTGTCAGGCATCCCCATCGGGGAACGGATCTCGGCTTCTGGTTCGCCCAGCAGGGTTCCATTCTGACCTTTATCGGCCTGATCTTCTTCTACTCATGGAAGATGAACAGGCTGGACCAGAAGTACGGCCTCGGGGAGTAAGCCAGTATGAGTCAGTTTGCCATCAACCTGCTATTCGTAGGCGGCTCCTTCGCCATCTACATCGGCATCGCCATCTGGGCGCGTGCCGGCTCCACTAAAGACTTCTACGTCGCCGGTGGCGGCGTGCACCCCGTGACCAACGGCATGGCAACGGCGGCCGACTGGATGTCCGCGGCCTCGTTCATCTCCATGGCCGGCCTGCTGGCCTCTGGCGGCTACGCCAACTCCTCGTTCCTGATGGGCTGGACCGGTGGCTACGTCATCCTGGCCATGCTGCTTGCGCCCTATCTGCGCAAGTTCGGCAAGTTCACCGTGCCCGACTTCATCGGTGACCGCTTCTACAGCACCACGGCGCGTACCGTGGCGGTGGTGTGTCTGATCATCGCTTCCGTCACCTACGTTATCGGTCAGATGACCGGTGCCGGCGTGGCGTTCTCACGCTTCCTCGAGGTGAGCAACAACACGGGCATCTGGATCGCGGCGATCATCGTTTTCTTCTATGCCGTTTTCGGCGGCATGAAGGGCATCACCTACACCCAGGTGGCGCAGTACATCGTTCTGATCATCGCCTACACCATCCCGGCGGTGTTCATTGCCCTGCAGCTGACCGGCAACCCGATCCCGATGTTCGGCATGTTCAGCACGCACAACGAGTCCGGCATGCCGCTGCTGGCCAAGCTGAGTGAAGTGCTGGTCGAACTGGGCTTCCGCGACTACGCCGCAGACGTGGACAACAAGCTGAACATGACGCTGTTCACCCTATCGTTGATGGTGGGTACCGCGGGTCTGCCCCACGTCATCATTCGCTTCTTCACGGTACCGAAGGTGGCCGATGCACGCTGGTCTGCCGGCTGGGCGCTGGTGTTCATCGCCCTGCTCTACCTGACCGCACCGGCAGTGGCCTCCATGGCACGCCTGAACCTGCTGACCACCGTCTATCCCGAGGCGGCCGGCCAGGTTGCCAGCTACGAAGACGCCATGGCCGAGCCGATCCTCTATGAAGAGCGTCCGGACTGGTTCCGTACCTGGGAAGACACCGGTCTGATCACCTTCACGGATCACAACAACGACGGCCGCATCCAGCTCTACAACGATGCCAACCCGGCGTTCGCGGGAACCGCAGAAGAGCGCGGCTGGGCCGGCAACGAGCTGGTGGTCAACAACGACATTCTGGTACTGGCCAACCCGGAAATCGCCAACCTTCCGCCGTGGGTCGTGGGCCTGATCGCCGCTGGTGGTATTGCCGCCGCACTCTCCACCGCAGCGGGCCTGCTGCTGGCGATCTCTTCCGCCATCAGTCATGACCTGATCAAGAAGACCATCAATCCCAACATTTCCGAGAAAGGGAAATGCTTGCCGCGCGGATCGCCATGGCTGGTGCCATCCTGCTGGCAACCTACCTGGGCTTGAACCCGCCTGGCTTTGCCGCGCAGGTGGTTGCCTTGGCCTTCGGTATCGCCGGTGCGTCACTCTTCCCGGCCATCATGATGGGTATCTTCTCCAAGCGGGTGAACAGCACGGGCGCCATCGTCGGCATGCTGGCCGGCCTGCTCTCGACGCTGCTCTACATCTTCACCTACCTGGGCTGGTTCTTCATTCCGGGCACCAACATGCTGCCCAACACGGAGCCGAACTGGGTCATGGGCATCTCGCCGCTCTCCTTCGGAGCCGTCGGTGCGCTCATCAACTTCGGCGTCGCCTACGCTATCTCCAGCGTCACCGCGGAGCCGCCGCAGGAGATCCAGGACCTGGTGGAAAGCGTGCGCTATCCGAAGGCGCTGGCGCAGCCATCGACCACTAAGCCATAATGGCATCCCGGCTCGGCCCATGCCGGCCGGGACTCAATCTGGATCGGGCTTCCCTCGGGAAGCCCGATTTCTTTCAGGAAAAAGGCATATGATTTGGCATCTGATTGCAGCCGCCTTCGCTGGCCTGGGGGCCGCAGGCATTGGCTTACTGTTGCGCTTTGCCAGCGGCAAGCGCCTGCCGCGGTGGATCATTCCGGTGTTTGCCGGCCTCGGCATGCTGGGCTATCAGATTCACTATGAATACACCTGGATCGACCACAAGCAGAGCCAGCTCCCTGCCACCTCCCAGGTGGTCGAGACCGAACAGGGCCAGGCGTACTGGCGCCCCTGGACCTTCTTCTTCCCCATGACCATTGCCTTCACCGTGGTGGATACCGCCAGCATGGCGGTCTACCAGAGCGACGAGCACCAACTGGTCGAATTCATCCTCTATCGCTTCGAGAAGGATTACGTCGACAGGCTCTCGCACCAGGCGTACCTGATGAACTGCACTTCCGCCGAAATGGCCCCCTGGCCGGTGAACCTCGCCAACCGCGCGTTTCACAGCTGCGCGCCATCGACAGGCAGTCTCGACTCTATCAGGCAGTCTGCCACGCCTGACCCTGGCGGGCCGGCATTCACCATGCCGGCCATGCACCCAGCGCGGCTGTTCCTGACACCGTAATCCCATAGAATGAAACGCGACACCCAGGGGCTACGCATGTATTCCGGTTGGCTGCTGGTTACCGTCTCGCTGCTCTACATTGCCGTACTGTTCGCCATCGCCTGGCGCGGCGATCGCCATGCGCGAAAGCATGGGGCTAGCCGCCGCCGGCCGATCATCTATATCCTTGCGCTGGCGATCTACTGCACCTCGTGGAGCTTTTACGGGGCGGTCGGCCAGGCCGCCACGGCCGGCTGGTCCTTTGCCAGCATCTATGTGGGGCCGATCCTGACCTTCCTGCTGTTCTGGCCCGTACTGGCCAAGATGATCCGGGTGGCGAAGCGCCAGAACATTACCTCCATCGCCGATTTCATCGCCTCGCGCTACGGCAAGACCCAGTCGCTGGCCGCCTTCGCCAGCCTGGTCGCTCTGATCGGCACCCTGCCCTACATCGCCCTGCAGCTGAAGGCGGTCGCCACTTCCTTTGCGGTGCTCACCGACGCCACGGACATCACCCACACCCCGCTGTTTGCCGACACAGCCTTCTATGTGGCACTGGTCATGGCGGCCTTCGCCATTCTGTTCGGCACCCGGCACACCGATGCGACGGAGCACCACGAGGGGCTGATTCACGCAGTCGCCTTCGAGTCGCTGGTAAAGCTGCTTGCCTTCCTGCTCCTCGGAGCCTACGTCACCTGGGGGATGTTCAACGGCCTCGGCGACCTGATGAGCCGGGCCGATAGCCAGCTTGAACTGCAGCGCCAGCTGGCCGACCAGAATTTCGGTCAGAGCTTCTGGGCCCAGACGCTGCTGGCCATGCTGGCGGTCTTCTGCCTGCCGCGTCAGTTCCATGTCGCCGTGGTGGAGAACACCCACCCGGACGATGCGGCCAAGGCGCGCTGGCTCTTCCCGCTTTATCTGATCGCCTTCGCCTTCTTCATCCTGCCCATCGCCGCGGCCGGCCTGGCCCTGTTCCCCGACGGCTCGGTCGAGCCCGATACCTTCGTGCTGGCCCTGCCCATGGCAGCGGGGAACGACTGGCTGACGCTGCTGACCTACATCGGTGGCTTCTCGGCGGCCACCGGCATGGTCATCGTGGCTACGGTGGCGGTGTCGATCATGATCTCCAACGAGATTGTCATCCCGCTGCTGTTCCGCCTGCGCTGGCTGGATACGCGGCCGCGCGACTATGGCAGGTTGGTGCTGCAGGCGCGGCGCATCACCATCGTGTTTATCCTGGCGCTGGCCTACGGCTTCTATCACCTGATCGGCGAATTCAGCTCGCTGGCAGCGATCGGCATGCTCTCCTTTGCCGCTGCCGCCCAGTTCGCGCCGGCCCTGCTGGGCGGCCTGTACTGGAAACGCGGCAATCGCCTGGGGGTGATCGTCGGCATGAACGCCGGCTTCCTGATCTGGGCCTACAGCCTGCTGATGCCGGCGATGATCCAGGGCGGCGTGTTACCCGCCCACTGGCTGGCCGGCGGCCCTTCGGCATCGCCTGGCTGACTCCCACCTCGCTGTTCGGCCTCAACTTCGGCGATACCTTCACTCACGGCGTGATGCTCTCGCTGGGGGTCAACCTGTTCTGCTACATCTTCATTTCGCAGGTCACTTCCCAGCGTGTCGTGGAGAGAATCCAGGCCTCGCTGTTCGTCGACAGCGTCGAGACCCGTCAGACCTCGATCAACCGCCCCTGGACCGGCGCCACCACGGTGGGTGATCTCAAGGTGCTGTGCGAACGCTTCCTCGGCGCCAACCAGGTTCAGCGGGCCTTTGATGACTATGCCCGACGCACCAGCAAGCCCCTGGAAGACGGCAACCGCGCCTCCATCGACGTGATCCAGTTCACCGAGCGCTTCCTCGCCTCGGTGCTCGGCGCCTCGTCGGCGCGCATCGTGGTCAACTCGGCGCTGCAGGGGCGCGGGATCGGCATCTCCGACGTGATATCCATCGTCGACGAAGCCTCGCAGGTGCTGGAGTTCAACCGCGCCCTGCTGCAGGCCACCATCGAGAACATCAACCAGGGCATCAGCGTGGTCGACCAGAACATGCGCCTGGTGGTGTGGAACCAGCGCTACCTCGAGCTGTTCCGCTTCCCGGATCATCTGATCCGGGTCGGGGCGCCCATCGACAAGATCTTCCGCTACAACGCCCATAACGGCGAATACGGCCCCGGCGACCCCGAGGAGCACGTTCAGCTGCTGATCGACAATATCCGCGACGGCCAGCCCCACCGCTACGTGCGCTACCGACAGGACGGCAGCGTGCTGGAGGTGCAGGGCAACCCCATGCCGGGCGGCGGCTTCGTCTACACCTACCAGGACATCACCCAGCAGAAGCGCATCGAGGAAGCGCTGATTCGCTCCGAGAACAATATCCGCATCTACACCGACAACGTGCCGGCCCTGATCGCCTACTTCGACAAGGAGTGCCGCTACCTCTTCACCAACCGTGCCTACGAGCAGGCGTTCGGCATCGACCGCAACGAGGTGATCGGCAAGCATGTCAACTCGGTGATCGGCGGGGACCTGGCCCTGGAGCGCGAACCCTGGATTCGTCGCGCCCTGGCCGGCGAACGGGTCAGCTTCGAAGTGTCGATGCACAGCGAAGAAGGGCTGCGCTACATGCTGGTGACCTATACTCCCCACTTCGGCGACAGCGGCGCCATCCTCGGCTTCTTCTCTCTGTATCAGGACATCACCGAGCGACGCCTGGCGGAGATCGCGCTCAAGGAGACCAACGAGACCCTGGAAGTGCGCGTACGCGAGCGCACCCTGGCTCTCTCCGAGGCCAACGCCGCGCTGCGCCAGGAGAATCGCGTGCGCGCGGAGGCCGAGCAAGCCCTGCGCCAGGCCAAGCAGCTCGCCGAGGACGCCAACGCCTCCAAGACCCGCTTCCTGGCCGCGGCCAGCCACGACCTGCTGCAACCGCTCAACGCGGCCCGCCTATTCACCTCTGCACTGTCGCAGGATGTGACCGATGACACCATGAAGCGCACCATCGGCCATATCGACAACTCATTGCAGGCCGCCGAGGAGCTGCTGGGCACCCTGCTTGACATTTCCAAGCTCGATGCCGGGGCGCTGACACCGCGGCGCAACCACTTCCCCCTCACCGACATTCTCAAGCCGCTGTACGCCGAGTTTGCCGTCATGGCCGATGACCGCGGCCTCGATCTCGCCATGGTGCCCACTCGTCAGTGGGTCGACAGCGATCCCCAGATGCTGCGGCGAATCATTCAGAACTTCCTCTCTAACGCCATTCGCTACACCCAGGAGGGACGCGTGCTGCTCGGCTGCCGCCGTCACGGCCAGCGCCTGTCGATCGAGGTTTGGGACAGCGGACCAGGGATACCCGAATCGAAGCAGACCGAGATCTTCCAGGAGTTTCGCCGCCTGGATCAGGCGTCGCGGCACAAGGAGAGCGAGAAGGGGCTGGGGCTGGGGCTGTCGATCGCCGATCGCATGAGCCGGGTGCTCGACCATCCGATTCGGGTACGCTCGTGGGAGGGCATCGGCACGGTGTTCTCGGTCACGGTGCCCATCGTGGCCGCTCGCCCCCATCAGGAAGAGCAGGAGCAGGCCCCGCGACGCGCCGGCAACAAGCTCGCCGGCACCCACATCCTGTGCATCGACAATGAAACGCTCATCCTGGAAGGCATGAAGGCGATGCTATCGGGCTGGGGCTGCGTAGTGTTCACCGCCACCACCATCGGTGGCGCCAAGTCGATCCTGCGTAATCTCGATGGCGAGCCCGACGCGATACTGGCCGATTACCACCTCGACAATGAGATCACCGGACTGATGGCGCTGGAGGCGATCAGCGAACGGCTGCAGGGCGCCGTACCAGGCATCGTGATCACCGCGGATCGTACCGAGGAGGTGGCCGAGGAGATCCGTCGCAGCGGCTACCACCTGCTGCAGAAGCCGGTGCGCCCCGCCGCCCTGCGCGCGCTGCTGACAAGGACCCTGCAGGCCAGCCGGGCCAACCGCCTGGAAGAGTGAAAGCCGCGAGTAGGCCTGCGAGTGATCCGTTATGGCGCCGCTCAGCGCATCGGCCCGGCAGATGCCGGGCCGATGCGTAGGTGAGAATCGCCGGGGAGGATCAGGAGTCGACCTTGGGCGGCTCGACCTCGAGCTTCTGAGCGGCAATCACGGCCTGGGTGCGCGAATGCACCCCGAGCTTGCGCAAGATCGCCGTGACATGCGCCTTGATCGTGGCTTCCGAAACGTTGAGCTCGTAAGCGATCTGCTTATTGAGCAGCCCCTCGGTCAACATATTGAGCACGCGGAACTGCTGCGGCGTGAGCGAGGCGATCGCTTCGGCAAAACGCGTCTCCTCTTCGTTGGAGTCACCCATCACATCGGCGAGCTCCTTGGGCAGCCACACTTCACCGTCGAGGATCTCGCCCACGGCCTCGGCGATCAGCGCCAGCGAAGAGGATTTGGGGATGAAGCCCGAAGCACCATAGTCGATGGCCCGACGCACCACGTGCGGCTCGTCGCTGCCTGATACTACCGCCACCGGAATATCGGGGGTCTGCCCACGGAGTTGAATCAGCCCGGAAAAGCCGTGCGCACCCGGCATATGCAGATCCAGCAGGATCAAGTCCGCATCGGGGTGGCGTGTGACCACTTCGCTGGTCGCCGCCATGGTGTCGGCTTCCACGATCTCAGCCTGGGGCGCCAGCTGGCGCAGCGCCTGGGTCAAGGCTGCTCGGAACAGCGGATGATCATCGGCAACGATGAATTTCTGGGCAAAGGCCATGGATTCTCCTCCGGTTCCTTGCGCAGCGGGCCTGAGCCGCCACACTGGGCTGATCTTGTGATACCGCATGTTACCCCATGCAGGAAGGCTTTCCCAAGCCTATCCCGGCCGTTGTCGACAATGCCATGGGGCCAGCTCTCTCTTACTGACCTGGGTCAGAAATCGCATCCGGAGCAAGCGACCGCCTCTGAACTGCACGGTTGTTGCCAAGCGTAGCGTGAACTTTCCCACCGCCCCATCCCTTTTTCCTGATTTTCCTACCCACCCTCATAGCGACACCTTTCTTTTCACACGGAAACAGCTTAGTTCTTGCTGCAATTTCTTCTCATTACCTACTTTGAAGTCAACGGCGAAACCAGTCGCGCCGGAATGCCGATAAAAGGAAGTACGGATTGCACCGGAACACCGTGTTCCGTTTGCAGCACCAACCTGAAGGAGTCAGTCATGGCGCAGCGCAATCAGAACCCCGGCAACTTTGCCAACGACCCCAAGAAAGCGGCAGAAGCAGGCCGCAAGGGCGGCCAGAACAGCGGTGGAAACTTCGCCAACGACCCGGAGAAAGCCTCCGAGGCAGGGCGCAAGGGCGGCCAGAACAGCGGTGGAAATTTCGCCAACGACACGCAAAAGGCATCGTCGGCTGGCCAGAAAGGCGGAAAGAACAGCGGTGGCAATTTCGCCAACGACCGCCAGAAAGCTGCCGAAGCCGGCCGCAAGGGTGGCAAAAGCCAAGGGCATTGATCCCTGGGGCTGCTGGATGTCACTCCAGCAGCCTTAGTCGTGAAGCCCGACTGGTTGCTGGGTGATTAGGGCTTCATTCCCCCTTATACCGCGCCTTATCATGTCCCCGAGTGGCCAAGACAGGGATGTCATGGCGTAACGAAGAGCGAAGGAGTTATCGATGTTCCATCATTCCTCGAAGCTGCAATATCCGGTCAAGGTGGACAAGCCCGACCCACAGTTCGCCATGCTGCTGCAGCAGGCCATCGGCGGCGTGGAGGAGAAATTCGCGTGGCCATGCAGTATTTTTTCCAGGCCATGGGCGCCCGTGGCGACGACCGTATTCGCGACCTGCTGCTGTCGACGGCCACCGAAGAACTTTCGCACATCGAGATGCTGGGCCACGCCGTGGCACTCAACTTGGAAGGCGCTCCGGTCTCGTATCAGGAGGAATCGGCCAAGGACCCGGTGATCCGCGCCATTCTCGGCGGCACCAACCCGCGCCACCTGCTTTCGTCGGGCCTGTCGGCCATGCCGGTCAATGCCAACGGCGTGCCGTTCGACATGAGCCATATCTACGCTACCGGCAACGTGGCAGCCGACATGTTGGCCAACGTGACCGCCGAGGCTGGTGGCCGAGTGCTGGCGACACGGCTCTACAACTGGACCGACGACCACGGCATGAAGGACTTTCTCGCCTTCCTCATTGCACGCGACACCATGCATCAGCAGCAGTGGCTGGCCGTGATCGAGGAGATGGGCGGCCTGCAGGCCCAGCTTCCGATACCCAACTCCACCCCTGAAGCCCATGAAGCGACCGAACACTCCTACTACTACCTCAACACCCTGCTGGACAAGGAAGCACCGCAGGGCCGCTGGGGCCAGGGGCCCTCGTTCGACGGCCGCGGCGAGTTCTCGGTCAGAAACCAGCCGGCACCGGAAGGCCAGGAGCCCAAGCTAGGCCCGGCCAAGCCCCACTCCGGGGCTCAGGAAGAGCAGATCAACCCGCCGAAGTGACACCCGGCAGGATCATGCACATCACGCAAGGAGGTAACCTATGGGCACCGAACCGCAGGCACCCAAGCATCTGGAAGACTGGCTGCGCGATGCACATGCCATGGAAAAGCAGGCAGAGCAGATGCTGGAGACGCATGCCAAGCGCCTCGAGCACTATCCGCAGCTGCAGGCGCGCATTGAACAGCACCTGACCGAGACCCGCGGCCAGACCGAGCGGATCGAGCAATGCCTGTCGCTGCTCGGCACCGATGTCTCTACCTTCAAGGACCTGGGCGCCCAAATGAGCGCCTTTGGCCAAGCCATGGGGGCCATGATGTCTGGCGACGAAGTGATGAAGGCTGGCCTGGCCCATTACGCCTTCGAGCACTTCGAAATTGCCAGCTACAAGGCGCTGATCCAGGCCGCCGAAACCGTCGGCAAGTCCGAGATTGCGAGGATCTGCCAGGAAATTCTCAAAGAGGAGGAAGCCATGGCGCAGTGGCTCGGCGACCACCTTGACGATACCACTCGCCAGTTCCTGGCACGCTCAGAAGATGGCGATCTTCGCGCCAAGACTTGAACCCGTTTCCCCTATTATCCATGCCCCTCCTTGCCCGGGATTCCACCCGGGCCTTTTATTAGCTCCGCTCTGCTCCGGTTTGCCACTGCATCGAACCGCAATCAAACGCTCGCCAACAGGGCGCCCCGCTGCACAAAGCGGAAAAAAGCCGCAGACTCAGTGAGCCTGCGGCCGTGGTGCCATCTAGCGCGATTGCGCTACATGTGGTCGCGCGGGATCACCTTTTCCCAGTTCTTAGAGAAGACGCGGTAGTCGTCCTCGTAGGCGTCCAGCTGGGCATGGATATGGAAGTCGGTCTCAGTGCAACTGAGCACGGTGCGGGTGTAGATCTCCACATTCCAGTCGTCGCGCTTGAAGGAGCGCTCGGTGTAGGTCTCGCCCCGCGCCGAGGAGAAGTCGTCGTTGGCGGTGCTGTACCACTCTCGCGTGCTGCGCCGTACCTCGGTGCCGATATCCTCAATGCGAAAATGCCCCTGGTCGTTGATCACTTCCAGGGTCGATTCCTTGGTCGCCAGGTTGCGGTACAACAGCCAGTTATGCTCACTCGCTTCGAAGGTCGTCACCTCCAGTGGCGGCGCTTCCTGCGGCTCGTCGAACTCGGGCAGGCGGGCATCTTCCTGCCCCGCCGTACGCACGGGCAGGATCAGGGCGCTGCTGTCGGGATAGATATCCACCTGGGCCGGCTCGGGCGGCAGCCAGGCCAGCGGCCAGTAGGAAGTGGAGACCGAAACACGCAGCTGGTGCCCGACGGGGAATCGCTGGGCGATACCATTCATGGGAATACGCACCCGGTAGCGCTGGTGCGGCACCAGCGGCTCGGGGTTGGCATCGCCGTCACGGTGGGAAAGGTTCAGCAGGCCGTAGGTTACGCGGGTCGCCTTGCCATCCGGCGCCACGTCGGACAGGCGCACCGCCAGCATGGCCTGCGGCTTGTGGCTGGAAATCTCAAGCTCCAGCTCCGGCATGCCGAAGATATCGAGCGGCTCGACCAGTTCGCGGCTGCTGAAGATCAGCGAGCCGCCGTCCTCTTCGCGCTGATCACCGGGCAGGTCGGGCGTGGCGGCATATGAGCACCACTTGCCTGCGGCCATGCCGACGCTGAGTGGCGACTGAAGCGCCAGCACGCTCTCCTGGCCCTGGCGCTGGTGGGCGCCGCCATGCCCCTCCCCCAGCGCAATGGTATAGGGGCCCAGCGCATGGCGCCGCTCGGTGATGTTGGACGACGGCCAGCCGGACTCACCGATCCAGCGCCCCGGCCGCTCCTCGTAGGAGGTATCGGGCGGCACGCTGTCCTGCTGCCAGGCGCGCAGCATCGGCTCGGCCATGATCCCGGTCTCCTTGCCCTTCAGCCAGTAGTCCCACCAGCGCAGCGCCTCCTGCAGAAAGCCGATGGCAGGCCCCGGCAGCCCCTGGTGGGGATATTTGTGCCCCCAGGGCCGATCAGCCCCTTGCGCGGCACCTCGAGATGCTGCATCAACCGCAGCACGGTATTGGTGAAGCCATCGGCCCAGCCGCCGATGGCATAAACGGGGCACTGGACCGCCGAGTAGTACTCGCACACCGAACTGGTCGTCCAATAGGCGTTGCGTCGCTGGTTCTCCAGCCACGGTTCGAGCCATAGGCCGCTGTTCTCCATCCGGTCGAACCACATGTCGCGCCAGCGGTCGCCGACGATCTGCGGGTCGGGCGGCAAGGTATTGAAGGCGAACATGACGGTGGCCTCGGAGAGGTTGTCGCCCAGCAGGCAGCCGCCCATGTAGTGCATGTTGTCTGCGTAGAGATCGTCGCTCGAGCAGAGGCTGATGATCGCCTTCAATGCAGGTGGCTGCTTGGCCGCTACCTGCAGGCTGTTGAAGCCACCCCAGGAGATACCGAACATTCCCACCTTGCCATCGCACCACGCCTGCTCCGCCAGCCAAGCAATGGCGTCCACCGCATCTTCCTGCTCTTGCTGGGTGTACTCATCGGTGAGCACGCCGTCGGAATCGCCGCTGCCGCGCATGTCCACGCGTATGCAGACATAGCCATGCCCAGCAAGATAGGCGTGGTTGGCATTGTCACGGGCCCGGGTGATATCCCGCTTGCGATAGGGGATGTATTCCAGAATTGCCGGCATCGGCGTGTGCTCGGCCTCCTCCGGCAGCCAGATCCGCGCGGCCAGCTGCGCCCCGTCGCGCATCGGGATGAAGACGTTTTCGATCTCGCGAACCTTGTAGGGAAACGAATCCACGATGCTCACGGCTCCTCCTCCTGGGTTCATCCGATGGGTTCGATCTCGAACTGGAGCGCCTCCAGGCACGCCTTATAGCGCTGCTCAATCTCCTCGTGATCCTCGCCCGCCACATAGAGCGTTCCCAGGCGATAGCTGAAGCTGTCCTGGTGCATGAGATCGCCCAGGCGCATGCCGGGCTCCACGTCGAGCCGCACCTTGGTGCCGGGAAAACGCTCGCAGATCGCCTGGACCTCCGCCTCGCTCGGCACTCGCTTGACGATTCCGTCACGATGCTCGTAGGGGATGTAGCACTTGGCCGCCACGGCCGCGATGCCCTGGCGATTGGCCATCGAGGGACGCTCGCCAAAGGCGATGTCGACCGCCACCTCATGGTTCGACATGCCATCGACCATAATGAAGATCTCGCTGTGGGACTGGGAGATCCGGGTGTTGAATTCGATCAGCCAGAGCTTGTCGGTCGCCTCGTCCCACATGAATTCAGCGTTGAAGCAGCCGTTGTCGTAGCCGATATGCTCAAGGAAACGCCGCGACACATCGATCATTTGGCGATGCACGCGCTCGGGCAGGTTGCTCGGGTACTCCAGGCGGTCGTAGGGGATGTCCTTGCTGACCGAGTTGGGCTGGGCAATGATGCCATGCACATTGAATTCACCATGGAAGACCGTGCCCTCCGGGGCGCCCTGCGCACCGGAAACGATCTGTTCGGCAATACAGGAGTTGCCGTCCATCTGCCGGATTTCCGGCGGCAGCTCGACGTGCCGAAGCGCTTCGTTAAAGGGATCGCCCAGCTGGCGGATACCTTCACGGATCTCCTTGATGGCCTCGTTGAACTGCGCCTCGTTTTCGATCTTGAAACCCAGGTGGGACGAGAACGCCTTGACCGGCTTGATCCAGAACGGGTAATCCAGGGTCACTTGGGCGAGGGGGTCGTCGGCAAAGGGGTCGACGGCACAGAATTCGGGCACTACTTCCGGAATGACCTTCTGCTGCTCCAGGCGGCTCCAATACTTGTGCTCGCACTTGAGCACGCTTTCGACCGAAGGAGCCGGAATGCCTCGTTCCTGGCACAGGATGGGCACCATCACGCTGGTGGGAAAATCCCATTGAGCCACGATGGCATCCACCGAGCCGTCGAAAGCGTCGAGCTTGCGGCGCGCCTCGTCGAGCAGCGCATCGAATGAGAAGCTGGGGGCTTCCACGGCATCTTTGACCGACAGCAGGCTGTGAACTTCGAACTCCTCTGAGTGGCGCAGGGTCTTCAGCTCTTCCCGCTGCTGCGCCTCAAGCGCCACGACAAAGATATTACGCTTCATCCGTCATTCTCCTTGACAGTATCGATAGGGGCGCTCAGGCCCCCGCTCTTCCCTATGCCCCACTCAAGATATGCAGGGCCCAACGAAGGTTCCATGGACAGGACGATTCTTTACGCATTCAAACCCGCACGAAACAAAGCCGTAGCACACCTCCGGCCCTGGTTTGACAGCGGCACAGGTCTGGCTACGTTGAACAAGTGACGCCGCAGGCCGGCGCCAGTTGCCGGCTGGATGACTACAGGAGGTAACGTCATGAATGCACTCGAGCTGCTCAAGGAAGACCACGACAAGGTGCGCGATCTGCTGGAACAGCTGGTCAACACCACGGAGCGGGCCGAAAAGAAACGGCCCGAGCTGCTGGCGAAAATCGAGAAGGAAATGAAGGTCCACACCCAGATCGAGGAAGAGATCTTCTACCCCGCCTTTAAGGAGGCAAGCGGCAAGGCCAACGACAAGATGTACTACGAAGCGCATGAGGAACATCGCGCCGTCGAGGACCTGGTGCTGCCCGACCTCAAGAAGGCCGACCCCGCCAGCACCCAGTTCTCGGGGCGGGCCAAGGTGCTCAAGGAGCTGATCGAGCATCACGCCGAGGAGGAAGAGGAGGAGATGTTCCCCCAGGCGCGCAAGACCATGTCGCAGCGCCAGCTCGAGGAACTCGGTGAGAAGATGCAGGCGCGCAAGAAGGAGCTCATGGCCGCCTAGGTCTGCACCGGTCTACCAGCGCCAAGGCAAGGACAGGGGCCTGGCAAATGCCGGGCCCCTGCGTTACGCCGCACTGGCGCAGCGGCAGGGGGCGACTAGGCTGAACGGTGGAGCCCTCGACTACGGGCTCGAACCAGCGGTCTGGACAGCGGCCAAGGATGCAGCCGATGGAACGACTCGAGGCGTACCGCCGCAAGCGCGACTTCACGCATACCCGGGAGCCCGCCGGCGACAGCGGCGGGGCTGCCGGCCCGGGCGATCGCTATGTGATGCACAAGCACGCGGCCAGCCACGATCACTTCGATCTGCGCCTGGAGCAGGACGGGGTGCTCAGGAGCTGGGCGCTGCCCAAGGGGCCGAGCCTCGCACCCGGCGAAAAGCGCCTGGCCGTGGAGGTCGAGGACCACCCGCTGGAGTACGGCGAGTTCGAAGGGGTGATCCCCGAAAAGGCCTACGGCGGCGGCAGCGTGATGCTGTGGGACCGCGGCCGCTGGAAGCTCAAGGGCAAACCCAGACAGGACCGGATCGACATCGAACTCGACGGCGAACGCCTCAAGGGCAGCTGGACCCTGGCCCGCATGAGCGGCAAGCGCCAGGACAAGCACGGACGCAACTGGCTGCTCATCAAGCGCCACGACGACAAGCCGCGCATGGACACCTCGCTAACCGCGGAGCTCGATGAAAGCATAGCCAGCGGCCGCAGCATGGCCGAGATCGCTGAGGATCGCGACAACACCTGGGGCACCGCCGAGGCCGGCAAGCGCAACGTACCCGCCCCCAGCCGCCTCGAAGGGGCGCGCAAGGCCAGGCTGCCCAGAGACGTAAAGCCGCAGCTGGCCACCCTGGCACGCGAAGTGCCGGCCAAGGGCGACTGGCTTTACGAGATCAAGCTCGACGGCTACCGCCTGCTGGCCCGCATCGAGCAGGGCGATGTAAGGCTGATCACCCGCAACGGCAAGGACTGGTCCCACCGCTTCCCCGAGATCGCCCGGGCGCTGGCACCGCTGCCAGTGACCTCGGCGCTGCTCGACGGCGAGGTGGTGGCCCTGGGCCAGGATGGCATCAGCCGCTTCGGCGAGCTGCAGGAGGCGCTCTCCAGCGGCCGCACGTCAGCCCTCGTCTACCAGCTCTTCGACCTGCCCTACCTCGAAGGCCATGACCTTTCCGGCGTCGCGCTGCGCGAGCGCAAACGCACCCTCGCCGCGCTGCTCGACGCCGCCGGTCTCCAGGCCGGCACCCTACGCTACTCCGATCATCTCGACCACCAGGGTGAAGCCTTTCACGAGCGCGCCTGCCAGATGGGACTCGAAGGCATCATCTGCAAGCGCGCCGACAGCCGCTACCAGCAGAAGCGCAGCCGCGACTGGCTCAAGGTGAAGTGCGTCAGCCACGAGGAGTTCGTGGTCGGCGGCTACACCGAGCCCAGCGGGTCGCGCAGCGGCTTCGGCTCGCTGCTGATGGGCGCCTACGGCAAGCAGGGGCTGGTCTATGCCGGGCGCGTGGGCACCGGTTTCAGCCATCGCCTGCTCGATCAGCTGAGCGCCACCCTGCAGGAGCGCGAAGTGAAGCGCTCGCCCTTCCATGGCAGCGTACCGGACAGCCGTGCGGTGCACTGGGTGCGCCCCGAGCTGGTGATCGAGGTGGAGTTCACCGAGCGCACCCGCGACGGTCGCCTGCGCCACCCGTCCTTCCGCGGCCTGCGCGAGGATCGCAACCCCGAGGAGATCCGCATGACCCCGACCAAGGAGCTGGCTGCCGACGACGCTGCGGAGCCGACCCCGCCAGCGGGCAAGCCCAGCGCACGCAGGCGCAAGGACGAGACCTCGCTGCTTGGCGTGCGTTTGACCAGCCCCGACCGGGTGCTGTTTCCCGAACAGGGGCTGACCAAGCTTGACCTGGCACGCTTCTATGCACAGATCCATGAGTGGGTGCTGCCCCGGCTGGCGCGCCGGCCGCTGTCGCTGGTGCGCTGCCCCCAGGGCCGCACCGACGAATGCTTCTTCCAGAAGCACCCGCGCCGCGCCATTCCTGCCGACGTGCCGCGCATCGACGTGCCCGAGAAGAAAGGCAGCGCCGAGTATGTCTACGTCGAGTCCGCCGCCGACCTGATCGGCCTGGTGCAGGCCGGTGCCCTGGAGATCCACCCCTGGGGCAGTTGCATCGACCACCTCGAGCAGCCCGACAGCCTGGTGTTCGACCTCGACCCGGATGAAGGCATGGCCTGGAAGGAGATCCTGCGCGTCGCCGGCACCCTGCGCGAGCGCCTCGAATCGCTGGGCCTCACGCCGTTCCTGCGTACCACCGGCGGCAAGGGCTGCACCTGGTGGTGCCGATCGAACCCAGCGCCGAGTGGGAGCAGGCCAAGGCCTTCGCCAAGGGCGTCGCCGAAGCCCACGCCAGGGACGATCCGCAGCGGCTCACCACCCACATGGCCAAGGCCAAGCGCGAGGGGCGCATCTTCATCGACTACCTGCGCAACGGGCGCGGCGCCACGGCGGTGGCTTCCTACACGGTGCGCGCCCGCGAGAGCGCCCCGGTTGCAGTGCCGATTCGCTGGGACGAACTCAACGCCGCCCTGCGCGCCGATCGCTACAACGTCCAGAATCTGCGCCGCCGGCTCTCCGCCCTGCGCCACGACCCCTGGGCGGATTTCGCCGAGGCGGCACGCCCGCTGGATGCCAAGTTGCTCAAGGCCATGGGCGTTAAGTGACGCTGGCCTTGTACCGGAGAGAACGACATGAGCGAAGCACCCTGGTGGCTGGAAGCCGGCGCCGAGACCTGCCTGTTCTGCCTGTGCACCTTCCACTACGAGGCGGGTCATTACTGCGTCGACTGCGACCGGCCGATCTGCCCCGGCTGCGTGGCAGCGCGCTTCGCGAGCCGCGACACACTGTGCCCCGAGTGCCACGAAGAGGCATGCCGCAGTGAAGACGCTACCCGTCAGGAGGAGCGCTGATGAGCGCCCGGGCGCTGTGGAAAGGCGTGATCCGCTTCGGCGAGGTGGAGGTACCGGTGAAGCTCTACTCCGCGGTGCAGGACCGCAGCGTGCACTTTCGCCTGCTCCACGCGAAGGACCGCTCGCCGGTCAAGCAGGCCATGGTCAACCCCGAGACCGACGAGGTCGTGCCCTATGCCGAGACTCGGCGCGCCTATCGCACCGATAAGGGCAGCCTGGTGGTGTTCGACAAGGAAGAGCTTGAGGCGCTGGAGCCTGATACTGGCCGCGACATCGAGGTGCTGCGCTTCATGCCGCCCCAGGCCATCGACCACCGCTGGTACGACAGACCCTACTATCTGGGCCCCGACGGCAGCGAGGCGCTCTACGCCGCGCTGGCCGAGGCGCTGGGCAATAGCGGCAAGGAGGGGCTGGCGCACTGGGTCATGCGCAAGAAGAGTTACGTTGGCGCCCTGCGCCTGCATCGCGGCGTGCCGATGTTGATGTCGCTGCGCCATACCGAGCAGGTGGTCTCGGTCGACGCCCTCGAGCCGCCCGGGGGCAAGGCGCTGGACGCCAAGGAGCTGGGCATGGCGCGCCAGCTGATCGGTATGCTGGAGGCCGAGTTCGACCCCACCGAATACCACGACGACTACCGCGAGCGTGTGCTGGCGCTGATCGAGGCCAAGCGGCAGGGCAAGCGTCCCAAGGTCACGCCGATTCGCCGCCGCGAACCCTCCGACGATCTCACCAAGGCGCTCGAGGCCAGCCTGAAGAAGGAGCGCAAGCGTGCCTAGCCCCAGCAAAGCCAACACCAAGGCAAAGACCCGTCCGAAGGACACCGACCCAAAGGCGAACCGCAAGAAGAAGGAAAAGAGCGAGCCGCCCCAGGGTGAGGAGAAGGCACGCTTCCACACCAGCGGACCACGCCCGCTGTGGTCGGGCACCATTACCTTCGGCCTGGTCAGCCTGCCCGTCAACCTCTACCCGGCCAACCGGGCCAAGCCGGTGTCGCTGCGCATGGTCGACAGTGAAGGCACCCCGCTGGCGCGACGCTACTTCTGCGAGAAGGAGGCCCGCGTGCTCGACCACGACGAGCTGGTGCGCGGCTACGAGGTGGCGAAGGACGAATTCGTGGTGGTGGAGGACGACGAGCTCGATTCGCTGGCCCCGGAGAAGACCCAGGAGATCGACCTCAAGCGCTTCGTCGGCCTGGACGAGATCGACCCGATGTACTTTCAGCGTGCCTATTTCATGACCCCCGACAAGGGCGTGACCAAGGCCTACCGCCTGCTGGCCGAAAGCATGGAGTCCGCCGGGCGTGCCGGCATTGCCACCTTCGTCATGCGCGGCAAGGAGTACCTGGTGGCGATCATCGCCGAGCGCGGCATCCTGCGCGCCGAGACGCTGCGCTTTGCCGATGAGCTGCGCGCCCCCGCCGACCTGCCCCTGCCCAAAGCCGGCGAAGCCGACGCCCAGCGGGTCAAGGCCATGCAGCAGGCGATGGCGGCCCTGACCGAGGACGACTTCTCGCGTGACGAACTCACGGACCTGCAGAGCCAGCGCATCGTCGCCCGGGCCGAGGAGAAGCTCGCACGCGGCGAGGATGTCATCGCCCTGGCCGAGGAGCCCCGCCCGACGAGGCAGCGGAAGCAGGCGGCGAGGTGATCGACCTGATGCAGGTGCTTAAGCAGAGCCTGGCCGAAGGCCGTCCGCCCGGCCAGGCGACCCGCAACGACACTGGCCAGAGCAACGCGAACAGCCAGGACAGAGAGAGCGGCAAGAACAACGAGAGCGCCAAGAGCAACAAGCGCGACATGACCCACAGCGGCCGGCAGGGCACACGCAGCGAGGCGAAGAAAGGGTCGTCAGACCCGCACACCACGCGAAAGCAGAACGCCGCCCGAGGCGACGCCAAGGAGAAACCGCGCGGCAAGCGCCACGCCGCCACGTTGGAAAGCCTCAGCCGCAATGCGCTTTACGCCCGCGCCCAGCGGCACGACGTGCCCGGCCGCAGCCGCATGAGCAAGGCCGAACTGATCGAGGCGATCGCGAAACTGGACTAACACAAAACAGCCGGCCCTGGGGCCGGCTGAGAGTCGTTGGCTCAGGCTAGTGCTCAACGAATGGCGCGATTCTCGATCAGGTCGTCGACCACGCTCGGATCGGCCAGGGTGCTGGTATCGCCCAGGCCGTCGCACTCGTTGGCCGCGATCTTGCGCAGGATCCGGCGCATGATCTTGCCCGAACGCGTCTTGGGCAGCCCCGGCGCCCACTGGATGACGTCCGGCGAGGCGATCGGACCGATGTCCTTGCGCACCCACTGGGTCAGCTCCTTCTTGAGCTCGTCGCTGGGCTCGATGCCGTCGTTCAGGGTCACGTAGATGTAGATACCCTGCCCCTTGATGTCATGCGGGAAGCCCACCACGGCAGCCTCGGCCACGGCCTCGTGGGCGACCAGCGAGGACTCGATCTCGGCGGTACCCATGCGATGGCCAGAGACGTTGAGCACGTCGTCGACGCGGCCGGTGATCCAGTAGTAGCCGTCTTCGTCACGACGACAGCCGTCGCCGGTGAAGTAGTAGCCCTTGTAGGTGGAGAAGTAGGTCTGGATGAAGCGGTCATGGTCGCCCCAGATCGAGCGCGCCTGGCCGGGCCAGGAGTCGCTGATCACAAGGTTGCCGTCAACCGAACCCTGGAGCTCGTTGCCTTCGCTGTCGAGCAGCGCCGGCTGCACGCCGAAGAACGGCAGCGTGGCCGAGCCCGGCTTGAGGTCCATGGCGCCGGGCAGCGGCGCGATCATGATGCCGCCGGTCTCGGTCTGCCACCAAGTGTCGACGATAGGGCACTTAGCGTTTCCGATGACCCGGTAATACCACTCCCAGGCCTCGGGGTTGATCGGCTCGCCGACCGAACCCATGATGCGCAGAGTGTCGCGCTTGCTGGAGTCCATCACGCCGTCGCCGTGGGCCATCAGGGCGCGGATGGCGGTCGGCGCGGTGTAGAGGATGTTGACCTTGTGCTTGTCGACGATCTCGCCCATGCGACCGTGGGTCGGATAGCTCGGCACGCCCTCGAACATCAGGGTGGTGGCGCCGTTGGCCAGCGGGCCATAGACGATGTAGCTGTGACCGGTGACCCAGCCCACGTCGGCCGTACACCAGTAGGTCTCGCCGTCCTGGTAGTCGAAGATGTACTGGTGGGTCAGGCTGGCATAGACCAGATAGCCACCGGTGGTGTGCTTGAGGCCCTTGGGTGCGCCGGTGGAGCCGGAGGTATAGAGGATGAACAGCGGATCCTCGGCGTTCATCGCCTCGGCCGCGCAGTCGCTGGACTGCTTGTCGACCAGCTCGTCGTACCAGACGTCGCGGCCTTCCTTCCACTCGATCTCGCCACCGGTGCGCTTGACCACCAGCACCTTCTCGCAGACCTCGGTGCCCTGGCGGGTCAGGGCGGCATCGACGTTGTCCTTGAGCGGAACGTGCTTGCCGCCACGCACGGACTCGTCGGCGGTGATCACGAGCCGGGAGTCGGCGCCAACGATGCGCTGCGCGAGGGCGTCCGGGGAGAAGCCGCCGAACACCACCGAGTGCACCGCCCCGATGCGGGCGCAGGCCAGCATGGCCACGGCGGCCTCGGGGATCATCGGCATGTACAGCGTGACCACGTCACCCTTGCCGATGCCGAGCTCCTTGAGGGCATTGGCGAGCTGGCAGGTCTTGGCGTGCAGTTCGCGGTAGGTGACGTGCTTGGAATCCTTGGGATCGTCGCCCTCCCAGATGATGGCGGTCTGGTCGCCGCGCGTCTCCAGGTGGCGATCGAGACAGTTGGCGCTGGCGTTCAGGGTGCCGTCTTCGAACCAGCGGATGTCGACATTGTGCGGGTCGAAGGAGGTGTGCTTGATCTTGGTGGGTGCCTTGATCCAGTCGACGCGCTTGGCCTGCTCGGCCCAGAAGCCCTCGGGGTCGTCCACGGACTGCCGATACATGGCCTGATATTTTTCACGATCGATCCAGGCATTGGCGGCGACCTCGTCGCGTACCGGATAGAGTTTCTGTTGATCGGTCATTGAATAGCCTCTTCCAGGAGATGCACCCTCTCGGTGTATTCACCGGCCCGTTATTGTTGGCTGCGCCGGCACCTTGATGATGAGCAAGGATATACCGCCTGAAGCGGCCTTCCCCTTAGACCTTGGTATCAAGAAATTTCTGTTTCAATTCATAGAGTTGGAAGTCGACTCCGGGTCGACAAAGGGCTGATAGACCAAGGTCTGAGCGCAGCTCAGGCAGCGGTAGCGCCGCCCGCCGCGGGCCAGCAAATGGCGCCGGGAAGTGAAGAAATGGGCCTGGCATCCGCAGTGGTAGCGGAAGGGCGACGGGCTCGCGCGCCGGGTATCGAAGCGGTGGGTGACCCGCGGTTCGAGGCCGAACAGGCGGGCCATCACGGTGCGCCACTCCCGACCGTGAGGCCTGGCCTGGCGGCCGTCGCTCAGGTGCCGCACCAGCCAATGGGCCATCTCGTGCGGCACCACCTCAACCAGAAAGGCCTGGCGGTTCTCGCCCAGCAGCACCGGGTTGAAGCGCAGCCCGCCGCGGCCATAGTGGGCCTGGCCGGCACACTGGCCGCGCAGGTCGCACCAAACCTTCGGCCGCGGCAGCCCGGGGTGGTAGCGGCGGCACAGCTGCCAGGCGGCCTCCACGCGGTCCAGCAAGGCCTGGTGAAGCGCCGCATCGTCGAGGCGAGCGAGCCATTGTGGGCAAGGATCAGGCAGCGCGGGTTGTCTCATGGGGTGCTAGAATGACGCCCCGCCCCGGCGACGTCCAGCCCAGGCTGGCCGCCGCCCGCTTCACGAAGCCTTGCCACGAAGTCATGTCACGAAGCCATGCGAGAGGCCCAATGTCCGACACGCCCCTGCCCCAGCCCCTGCTCGAGGACGAAGAGCTCGAGCGCCTCGATGAATTCCTCGACTCGGAAAGCGTCGATCCCGATGCCCTAGACCTGATCGCGGCCCATGGCTTCCTCGTGGCCCTGGCCGTGGCCCCGCGGGAGCACGATGCCGCCACCTGGGTCGCCGAGCTGTTCCACGGCGAGCCGACTTTCGCCGACGATGCCGAACGCGGCGAGATCCTCGGCCTGCTTGAGAAACTGCGTGTCAATGCCATCGACACCCTGGAGCAGGGCGGGCTGCCCGAGCTGCCCTTCGACCTGACCCTGGAAGGCCTGCCCGCAGAGGAGACCCCGGTCGGCGACTGGTGCGCGGGCTTCATGGAGGGCGTGTTCCTCGACGAAGACGCCTGGTTCGCCCAGGACGAGGAGACGGTGGCCACGCTGCTACTGCCGTTCATGGCGCTGTCGGGGCTGTTCGATGACGAGCCCGACATGGCCGAGATGGTAGCGGACGGGGCTCGCCTGGAGTCGCTGGTGGCCCAGCTGCCCGACCTGGTGCTGGACCTCTACCTGCACTATCGCGTACCCCCAGAAACGCCCAAGCCCATGCCGCGTAAGAAGAAGCCGGCAGGCCGCGGCTCTGGCAAGGGCTCTGGCAAGGGCAAGCCGGGCGGCAAGCGATAGCCGATTACCGCAGCCGCGTCAGCCAGGCGTCGAAGGTGCCGAAGATCCACTCCTTGAAGCGCTGCCAGCGGGGTCGCTGCAGCCAGATCTGATAGGTGATCTCGCGGCTGGCGGCGAAGTTGCGCTCGAACAGCGCCGCCACCTCCCCGGCGAAGCGGGCATCCTCCACTTCCTGGTTGGCTTCCAGGTTCCAGTGCAGGCTCCAGTGGTCGAAGTTGCACGAGCCGACGCTCGACCACTGGTCGACCAGCGAGAACTTGGCGTGGATGAAGGTGGGCTGGAACTCGTAGATGCGCACTCCGGCACGCAGCATGCGGCGATAGAAACGCTGGCCGGCGTAGCGCACCCAGGGATGGTCGTGGTCGACGCCGGGCAGCAGCAGGCGCACATCGACACCACGCCGTGCGGCACGCACCAGGCGCAGCCGCAGGCTGAAAGTGGGTACGAAATAGGGCGTGCACAGCCAGATACGCCGCTGCGATGCCGAGACCCGCGCATAGAGGGAGTGGCGAATGGCCTGGTAGCGATAGCCCTGCCCCCACACCACGCGGCCACGCATGCCGCGGTAATCCTCGCGCAGGGTATAGGCCAGGCCCAGATCGCGCACCAGGCCGGGATCGCCGCCGCCGCGCGTCAGCGGGGAGTCCCATAGTCGCGAGAACAAGCGCACCCAGTCGGCCACTACCGGCCCCTCGATGCGCACCGCTACCTCGTACCAGGCATCGAGAAACTCGTCGACCGCCCCGAAGCCACCGGTGAAGGCCACCTGGCCATCGATCACCATCAGCTTGCGATGATCGCGGGTGAGGTTGAGCGCCAGCGAGTGAAAGCCCAGCGGATTGAAGAACCTAACCCGGATGTTGCACCGGGTCAGTCAGAAGTCCCCAGATGCCAGGCTCGGTGGGGATAAAAGGGATCTGGGGTGGAGTTTGGCTGCTTTTTGATCAAGTTCCTGTGCTCAGGGCGCACCTCCCCCACCCCCATGTCTTTTCTGTGCCGGGGACAGCACGCCGCGACGCTATCCCGGCACCAGCTTGCTGGCCAACATCAGGAAGAGGTCCTGCTCCGGATACTGGCTGTTCAACATCAGCCGAATGGTCCGTGTGTTGCGAGTGATGACGGCGCCGATCTTCAGCAGCTTCAGGCGGATGGTGTTGACCTGGGCTTGGGCGAAGGCGGTGCGCTTAAGGTAAATCCGACGCAGCCGCTCCAGGAGCAGGTAGGCCAGCCCCGAGAGCAGCAGTCGGTACTGATTGGACCACCATTGGTGGCAGCTGGTGCGGTCTGAGAACAGGAGCTGCTGCTCCTTGATGCGGTTCTCCATCTCGCCTCGGGCGCAGTAGCGGTGGTCGTAGAGCCACTCTGCGCTGCAGCCGCGCAGGTTGGTCACCACGTAGCGGGTGTTGAAGCCACGCCAACTGGTCTCGGATTTGACGACCACCTTTCGTCGGCGCTTCTTCCAGCTCTTGGCGGCGTACTCGATGAAGCCGAAGACTCGCTGCTTCTCACGGGTCTTCTCGAAGCGGATAGCTGACTCGTAGTCGATATCCAGGGCTAGCTTGGCCAGCCGCGGGTTGCCGGCGAGGCCGACGATGTAGTCGACACCGTGGCGCTCGCACCAACTGAGGATCAGCGGGCGGCAGAAGCCGCTGTCGCCGCGGAATACGACCTTTACCTCAGGCCACGCCTGGCGCAGCCGCCGAACCAGCAGGGCAAGAATGGCGCCGGCGTGGTGGGCGGCATCTCGGTAGGCCGGGCGAAGGTAGCTGACCAGCAGCTGATCGCCACAGAACACGAACAGCGGCAGAAAGATGTAGTGGTTGTAGTAGCCGTTGAAGTGCCGCCCGAGCTGCTGGCCGTGCACCCGGTCGTCGGTGGCATCGAAGTCGAGGTAGAGCGGCTTCTTGGGTGGCCGCCGGAACGAGCGGATGAACTGCTCGATCATTTCCTCGTGGATGGTGACCGCCCAGTCCCGATCGGCTTGCTGCTCGAAGCGACACAGCGTGGACTGGCTGGCCAGCACGCCGTCGGTATCGACGGCGGTCTGCAGGGCGATGTCGTGACGCAGCGCCTGGTGGTCGTTGAGATCCTCGTAGCCCAGCGCCAGGCCAAACACGCGCTGCCGAACCAGGGTTTCGGTGCGATGCAGGCAGCGTTGAGGATCGCGGTCATCACTCAGCCGGCGAGCGATAGCGCGGGTCAGGCCCATCTCGCGGTCGAGCTGCCGCAGCAGCAGGATGCCACCGTCAGAGGTGACCTCGCCGCCATCGAAGCTGGCGGTGATCTGACGGCCTTTGCAGCGTGGAAAGGTGGCGGTGGGCGTGGTACATTTTGTCATGGCGGCTGTGTCGGCTAATTCTTGGTTAGGCTCTTGAATTATAACCGATTTTCAGCCGCTTTTTTCATGCCTGGTGCAATATTCGGGCTAAGCGCCACTCCCGCTTCTTCCAGCCGCCGCCGGTCCTCTCCCGCCAGCCCCATGGCGCCATAGCCGTCCAGCATCAGCGCCACCTTCACGCCGCGCTCGGCGGCATGCGTGAGCGAGTCGATCAGCACCGAAGCCAGCTGCCCGGACTCCATCAGGTAGAGCTCGATCAGGATCGAGTGCTGCGCCCGTTCGATGGCTGCAAACATCGCCGGCAGGAAACGCGCCGACTCCGCCAAGAGTTCAAACCGATTACCATCCCGCCACACGCCATGCATGGCCTGCCCCCTCATCCGAGCCGTGATTGACGCACGTTTGCGTGTCGAGGGAAAGCACCTGACCCGGCCCCGGCGAGGCGTCTATACTGGCTTTTCGCCCCAAGCCGAGGCCGTGGAATGGTAGCTGGCACTTTCCTTCGCACCCCGTTGCGCCGCCTGATCAAAGCCTGGGTCGAGGCCCGGCACATCGAACCCGCGCCGCAGGCGCTGCCGCTGGACCCCTCGCTTCCCGTCGTGTACGTCCTGCCCCATGTCGCGCTCTCCGACACGCTGCTGCTGGAGACCCTGTGCGAACGCCATGGCCTGCCTCCCGCCCGCGGCCGCCACCTGATCGGGGAGGTCGCCCTGCCCGCCTGCCTGGCGCTGCCGGCACCGCAGCGCCGACTGTGGCGGCGCGGCAGCGGCCTACAGGCGCCCTTTCAGGAGGCGCTCGACCAGGTGGCGCAGCACCCCGGGACAGACCTCCAGCTGGTGCCCGTGAGCATCTTCTGGGGCCGCGCGCCCGGCAAGCGCTTCGGCCTCTGGCACCTGCTGGCGGCCGACAGTTGGCAGCTCACCGGCAGGCTGCGGCGGGCGCTGTCGATCCTGCTGCACACCCGCAGCGTGGAGGTGCAGTTCGGTGCGCCGCTGAAGCTCAGCAACCTGCTCGACGCCCGCGGCGCCGCGCTGGCCAACCGCAAGTGTGCACGCCTGCTGCGGGTTCACTTTCGCCGCATGCGCACACGCGTGCTGGGCCCGGATCTCTCGCATCGCCGTACGCTGATCGAAGGCGTGGCCAAGAGCCCCGAGGTTCGCGAGGTCATCGATACCCTGGCGTCGACCGAAAAACGTTCCCCGCCCGGCTACAGCGCCGCGCCCTGCGTTACGGCCACGAGATCGCCTCCAGCATGTCGTACCCGGTGCTGCGCTTCATGGACGGCCTGCTGCGGCGCCTGTGGAACCGGCTCTACGACGGCGTCGAGGTGCACGGGCTCGACCGGGTGAAGGCACTGGCCGGCGACCATACGCTGGTCTACGTGCCCTGCCATCGCAGCCACATCGACTACCTGCTGCTCTCCTACGTGCTCTATCGCGACGGCCTGATGCCGCCGCACATCGCCGCCGGGCGCAACCTGAACATGCCGATGATCGGCCCGTTGCTGCGCCGCTGCGGCGCCTTCTTCATGCGCCGCAGCTTTCGCGACAAGCCGCTCTATGCCGCCGTGTTCCACGAATACCTGCACCGGCTGCTGGCCCATGGCCATCCGCTGGAGTACTTCATGGAGGGGGTCGCTCGCGCAGCGGCAGGATGCTGGCGCCGCGCCCCGGCATGCTGGCGATGACCCTGCGCTCGTTCGCTCGTTGCAGCGATGCCTCGCGGTTCGCCTTCATCCCGGTCTATATCGGCTACGAGAAGATCATCGAAGGCGGAAGCTATCAGCGCGAGCTGCGTGGCGGCAAGAAACCCAAGGAAACGCCCTGGGGGCTGCTGCGCGTGCTCGGCCAGTTGCGCCAGCCGTTCGGCAAGGTGACGGTCAACGTGGGTGAACCGCTGGCGCTCGGGCCCTGGCTCGATGCGGGCGCTCCCGGCTGGCGCGACGAGGTCTCGCCGAAGCCGGCCTGGCTCAGTCAGGCCGTGCCTCGCCTCGGTGAAGAGCTGGCCCGGCGCATCAACGCCGCGGCGGCCCTCAACCCGGTCAACCTGGTGGCCCTGGTGCTACTGGCCACGCCCCACCGCGCCATCGAAGCCAGCCTGATGGCGCGCCAGCTCGCGCTGCTAAGCGCACTGCAGCGCCACTGCCCCGGCGGACGCGACTACAGCCTGCCAAGCGGTGAACCCGACGACTGGATCGCCCAAGTGGTCTCGCTGGG
Organism: Halomonas sp. E19; assembly: GCF_052439355.1. Taxonomy (NCBI): domain Bacteria; kingdom Pseudomonadati; phylum Pseudomonadota; class Gammaproteobacteria; order Oceanospirillales; family Halomonadaceae; genus Halomonas; species Halomonas sp. E19. Next base: position 2,434,440 of record NZ_JBNFWU010000001.1, read on the forward strand.
CATGATCGAGCGTCGCCCGCATGCGCTGGGCGATATCTTGGTGGCTACCCCCGACCAGGCCAACCTGCTGGTGTGGTATCGCAACAATGTGCTGCACCTCTTCGCCCTGGCGAGCCTGAGCGCCTTCGCGTTTCGCCACACGCCGATGCAGGACCTGGAAGGCCTGCTGGCCCGACTTGCCCCGCCCTGGCCAATCCTGGCCCGTGAGCTTTTCCTGGGGCCGGACGACCTGCACCAGGGGCTGCCCAGCATGCTGGATGCCCTGTGCAGTCAAGGGCTACTGGTCCCCTGCGAGGGCGGCTGGCAGCGCTCCCGGTCGCTCGAGGCTGGCGAGCAGCTGCGCCTGCTCGGGCGGCTGATGCAGCCCTCGCTCGAGCGCGGCTACCTGCTACTGAGCCTGCTGCTCGGCGAGCCTTCCGGCACGCTCGATCGCGAGGCGCTCGCCGAGCGCAGCCAGCAGCTGACTCAGCGGCTGGCCCTGCTTTCCGGGCGCGATGCGCCGGAGTACTTCGATCGCACGCTGTTCGCCAGCCTGATCCAGAACCTGGAGGCCGAAGGGTGGGTCCGTGAGGAGGCAGGGTACTGTGCTACGACGAGCGGCTGCGCAGCGCCGCACAGCGCACCGGCGAGCTGTACGACCCGGCGCTGAGGCATCGGCTGCAGCTCGTCAGCCATGGCTAGCGATGAGCGCTTGTGGCGTGGCGTAAAACCGGCGGGCAGCGCGGGAAAACTCCATCTCACGCCTTGAGCGAGCGGTGGACGTAGAGGTCGTAGCGGCTGGTCTTGCCTTCGATGACATGCTGCGGCGCCGGCCCTGCGATGGGCGGCGCCTTGCGCGGACGCTTTACCACCACGCGGTGGGTGGCGACATCGAGCGCCGCTTGCAGCAGCCGCGGCGCGTCGTCGTCGTCGCCGGCCAGCTCGCGAAACAGGCGCATCTCCTTCTTCACCAGCGCCGACTTCTCGCGGTGGGGGAACATCGGATCGAGGTGCACCACCTGGGGTGCGACACCGCTGGCGGCCACCAGCGCCGCCAGATCGCGGGTGGCGTCGCCATGTGCCAGGTGCATGCGGGCGACGATCTCGGCCGTGTCGGCATCCCGGGCGGCACGTGCCAGGCCGTCTTCTAGCAGCGCGTGGATCTGAGCCACACGCTCCACGAGCAGCACCTCGGCACCGAGGCTCGCCAACACGAAGGCATCTCGGCCAAGGCCGGCGGTGGCGTCGACCACGCTGGGCGTGACCCCGGCGGCAAGGCCGCAGGCGCGGGCGATTAGCTGGCCGCGGCCGCCGCCGAAGCGGCGCCGGTGAGCGGCTCGCCCCTCGGCGAAATCGACGCGCAGCGGCTTGCCATGGCGAACCGGGTCACCGATCAGCACCAGGGCACCCTCTTCACGACGCAGGACCAGCTTTTCTGCCGGCTCCGCTGACACCCTCGGGTCGCCGCGGCTCATCCGCCCTTCTGCCATGCGACCTGGTCACGTAGGTAGATCGGCTGGCTCTCGTGGGGAGCCGGACGCATGCCCAGCGCAAAATCGCGCGCGGCCAGCAGCACCATGGCTTCGGCGGCCGGCTCTGCGGTGCTGTCGAAGCGCGTCACCGCGGCCTGGACGGCGGCCGGCATCGCATCGCGCAGCGCCCAGCCGGAGCCGATGCCGTACCAGTCGGCCGTTTCGTCCAGCGCCGACAGCACAAGACGCTGCGGTGCAAGCACCGCTTCATCCAGCAGCGCCTCGGTGGCACCCGCACGGCAGCGCCAGGCGGCCACGTAAATCTCGCCCATGCGCGCATCCAGCGCCGTCACTGCATGCTCGACGCCGTCGCGCCGATGGGCGGCCAGCGCCAGCGCTTCAAGGGTCGACACCCCCAGCAGGGGCCGCTCCAGGCCGTAAGCCAGGCCCTGCGCGGTGCCTGCTGCGATACGCAGCCCGGTAAACGAGCCGGGGCCACGGCCATAGGCCACGGCATCCAGCGCCGACGGCGCGATGCCCGCCTCGGCAAGCACCTCGTCGACCATCGGCAGTAGCCGCCGGGTGTGTTCGCGCGGCGTGAGCGCGAAGCGCGAGACCAGGGTGGCCTCGTGCCCCTCACGCTGGAGCAACAGGGCAGCGGAGCAGGCACTGGAAGAGGCGTCGAGCGCCAGCAGAATCGGCATAGCGGGATTTCGCTCGGGAATGGGAATGGGGCGAACATTATACGTTGCCGCCGGGCGCGGGACGATGGCGGAAACGACGCTGGCCCGCCAAAGCGGGCCAGCGTCGTTCACTCGGGCACAGCCAGTCAGCGAGGCTTCAGCCTTTCAGCGCCTCGATCACCTGGGCGGTGATCTGGTCGACGCTGCCGACCCCTTCCACACGGTGGTAGGCCGGCGCCGCCTGCGGATCTTCCTCGGCCCACTGCTGGTAGTAGTCGACCAGCGGAGCGGTCTGCTCGTGGTAGACCGCCAGGCGGTTGCGTACGGTGGACTCGCGGTCGTCATCACGCTGGATCAGCGGCTCGCCGGTGACGTCGTCCTTGCCCTCTTCCTTCGGCGGGTTGTACTCGACGTGATAGACGCGACCAGAACTCGGGTGCACCCGACGGCCCGCCAGGCGCTTGACGATCTCCTCGTCGGCCACGGCGATCTCCAGCACGTGATCGATCTTGACCCCGGCTTCCTTCATGGCGTCGGCCTGGGGAATGGTGCGCGGAAAGCCGTCGAACAGGAAGCCATTCTCGCAGTCGGGCTGGCTGATGCGCTCCTTGACCAGGGCAATGATCAGGTCATCGGAGACCAGGCCACCGCTGGTCATGATCTCCTTGACCTTGAGCCCCAGTTCGCTGCCCTCCTTGACCGCAGCACGCAGCATGTCGCCGGTGGAAATCTGCGGGATATTGAACCGTTCGCAGATGAACTGGGCCTGGGTGCCCTTGCCGGCCCCCGGGGCGCCCAACAGGATCAAACGCATCTGGCTGCTCCTTTAAAAAGTGGAAAATCTTTACCGAGAAATGGACTGTCGTGAACGATAACCGTGCCACCGCAGCCAGACAACCGCAGCTACGCCGGCCGCTTCGCCAATTGCTGCTGAAGCCGCAAGAAATTCATAAGGTTAGCTGCTTAGTTGCACTTTGGTATTCCCACCTGGCGGTGGCACCAAAACAACGGCGGCGCCTCGTGAGGCGCCGCCGTTCTCGCTACGCGGGCATCACATCAGCAAGCGCCGTAGATCGCCTAGCGCCGCCGCCAGGAAGGCGGTGAAGCGCGCCGCATCGGCACCGTTGACTGCGCGATGGTCATAGGAGAGACAGAGCGGCATCATCAGGCGCGGCTCGAACTCAGCGCCGTTCCACACCGGCTTCATCTGCGCCTTGGAGACGCCGAGGATGGCGACCTCCGGCGCGTTGACGATCGGCGTGAAGGCGGTGCCGCCAATGGAGCCCAGGCTAGAGATGGTGAAGCAGCCACCGGTCATCTCCTCGCGCTTGAGCTTCTTCGACTGCGCCTTGCCGGCCAGCTCCACGCTCTCCTTGGCCAGTTCGATCAGCGACTTCTTATCGGCATCGCGGATCACCGGCACCATCAGGCCATCGGGCGTATCGACCGCGATACCGATATGGACATACTTCTTCCACACCATGGTCTCGCCGTCGCTCTTCAGGCTGACGTTGAACTGCGGGAACTTGCGCAGGGCGAAGGCACACGCCTTGATCAGGAACGGCAGCGGCGTGAGCTTGGCACCCTGGGCCTCGGCTTCGGCCTTCATCGACTTGCGGAAGGCCTCGAGCTCGGTAATGTCCGCCTCGTCGAACTGGGTCACGTGAGGTACGTTGAGCCAGCTGCGATGCAGGTTGGTGGCGCCCATCTTGAGCAGGCGTCCCATCGCCTTCTCTTCGACCTCGCCGTACTGGCTGAAGTCCTGGTCCGGGACCGGCGGGATGCCGGCACCTCCGGCCGCCGCCGGCGCGGCGGCAGCCGCCTGGCCCTTGCCCGCCATCGCCTGCTTGACGTAGGCGTGGACGTCTTCCTTCAGCACGCGGTCCTTCGGTCCGCTCGGCTTGACCAGCCCCAGGTCGACGCCGAGCTCGCGCGCCAGCATGCGCACCGCAGGGCCGGCATGCACCAGCTTGCCGTCGCGCGGCTTGTGGGCCGCCATCTGCGCCTCGGGGCTAGGCGTGCCGGCCGGGGTCGGCTTGGCCTGGGTGGGCGAGGCCGGCTTCTCGGAGGGCTCGCTGGGCGCCGGGCTCGACTTCGGCGTGGCCGCCCGCGGCTTGGCTCCGGCCACCTCGATATAGCCGATCAGGTCACCCTCGGAGACGCTGTCGCCCTCCTTGACGGTGAGTTCGATCAGCTTGCCCTTGTAGGGGCTCGGCACGTCCATGGAGGCCTTGTCGGACTCCAGGGTGATCAGCGGGTCTTCTTCGTTGATCTCGTCGCCGGCGCTAACGGCGATCTCGATGATCGGCACGTCGCTGGCGCCGGAGAGGTCGGGCACGCGGATCTCGCGGCGCTCGGGCTCGCCGCTCACCGCTTCCTCCTCGGCCGGCGCTTCGGCCTGCTCGGCGGGTTCCGCGGTGGTCTCGACGGCCTCGGACTCGCCGCCATCGGCCTCATCACCGCCCTCGCCGGCAATCTCCATGGTACCGATCACGTCACCTTCGGAGACGGTGTCGCCCTCCTTGACGGTGAGCGTGACCAGCTTGCCGCCGTAAGGGCTCGGCACATCCATCGACGCCTTGTCCGACTCCAGCGTGATCAGGGTGTCCTCTTCAGCTACCTCGTCACCTTCGGCAACCGCCACTTCGATAATCTCGACGTTTTCGGAGCCGCCCAGGTCGGGCACCTTGATCTCGACGGTACGCTTGCCGCCGCCACTGGCCTTCTTCGCCGCCGGCTTCTCTGCGGCAGGCTCGGCAGCCTTCTGCGGCGCTGCGTCGCGCTTGGGCTCGGACTTGGCGCCCTGCTCCTGGCCACCGGCGTCTCCGCTGCCGCCGCCTTCCACCTCGAGCTCGACGATGTCGTCGCCCTCGGAGACGGTGTCGCCCTCTTTCACCAGCACGCGCACCACCTTACCGCCCTTGGGCGACGGCACGTCCATGCTGGCCTTGTCGGACTCCAGCGTGATCAGGGTGTCCTCGGGCTGGATGACATCCCCTTCGGATACGGCGATTTCGATGATCTCGACGTCTTCACTGCCGCCGATATCGGGAACTTTGATGATTTCGCTACTCAAGGTCGCGCTCCTTCCAAATCGTGCCTGGAACAGGCGGGCCAAAGCCCGCCTGGCCGCCGGATCAGCTCGTCAGCGGATTGGGCTTGTTGGGATCAATGCCGTACTTCTTGATCGCCTCGGCGACCACCTTGCGATCCAGCTCGCCACGATCGGCCAGCGCCTTGAGCGAGGCGACGGTGACGAAGTAGCGGTCGACCTCGAAGAAATGGCGCAGCTTCTCGCGAGTGTCGGAGCGGCCGTAGCCGTCGGTGCCGAGCACGTGGTAGTCCATCGGCACCCAGGCACGCACCTGGTCGGCGAACAGGCGCATGTAGTCGGTGGAGGCGATGACCGGCCCCTTGCGACCTTCCAGGCAGCGGGTAACGTGCGGTTTGACCGGCTCGTCGGCGGCGTTCAGGAACGCCTCGCGCTCGAGCAGCAGCGCCTCCCGACGCAGCTCGTTGAAGCTGGTGACGCTCCACACATCGGAGCCCACGCCCCACTCGTCGGCCAGCATGCGCGCCGCCTCTTCCACCTCGCGCAGGATGGTGCCGGAGCCGAGCAGCTGCACGTGGCCCTTGTCGCCCTGGTGCTCGCGCAGCAGGTACATGCCCTTGATGATGTCGTCGACGGGCACGTTCTCAAGCTCGGGGTGCTCGTAGTTCTCGTTCATCACCGTCAGGTAGTAGAAGCAGTTTTCCTTGTCGGCAAACATGCGCTTCAGGCCGTCCTGCACGATCACCGCGACCTCATGGCCATAGGTGGGGTCGTAGCTGCGGCAGTTGGGAATGGTGGCCGCCTGCAGGTGGCTGTGGCCGTCCTGGTGCTGCAGCCCCTCGCCGTTGAGCGTGGTACGCCCGGCGGTGCCGCCAACCAGGAAGCCGCGCGCCTGCAGGTCGCCGGCCGCCCAGGCCAGGTCGCCGATGCGCTGGAAGCCGAACATCGAGTAGTAGATGTAGAACGGCAGCAGCGGCAGGTTGTGGTTGCTGTAGGAGGTCGCCGCAGCAATCCACGCCGACATCGCCCCGGCCTCGGTGATGCCCTCCTCGAGGATCTGGCCCTTCTTATCCTCGCGGTAGAACATGATCTGGCCCTTGTCGACGGGCTCGTACTTCTGGCCTTCGGAGGTGTAGATGCCGAGCTGGCGGAACATCCCCTCCATGCCGAAGGTACGCGCCTCGTCGGGCACGATCGGCACCACCTGCTGGCCGATCTTCTTGTCCTTCACCAGGCCGTTGAGGATGCGCACGAACGACATGGTGGTGGACACCTCGCGCCCCTTGGAGCCCGCCAGCTGGGTAGCGAAGGTCTTGTCCTCGAGCGACGGGATCGTCAGCGCCTCGAAGTCGCTGCGGCGCTGCGGCAGGTAGCCGCCCAGGCGCTCGCGCTGCAGGTGCATGTACCTGAGCTCGGGCGAGTCGTCCTCCGGCTTGTAGTACGGCACCTCCTTGAGCTGCTCGTCGGTCAGCGGAATGCCGAAGCGGTCGCGGAATTTGCGCAGCGCCTCGTACTCCATGGTCTTGACCTGGTGAGCTTCCATGGAAGCCTCGCCCTCGCCGCTGCCCATGCCGTAGCCCTTGACGGTATGCGCCAGGATCACGGTGGGACGGCCGTTGGCGTTGTTCACCGCTTCGTGGTAGGCCGCGTAGACCTTGAACGGGTCGTGGCCGCCCCGGTTGAGGCGCCAGATGTCCTCATCGGACATGTCCTTGACCATTTCGGCGGTTTCCGGGTACTTGCCGAAGAAGTGCTCGCGGGTGTAGCCGCCGTCGATGGCCTTGTAGTTCTGGTACTCGCCGTCCACCGCCTCGTCCATGCGCTTCTGCAGGATGCCCTTCTTGTCCTTCTCGAACAGCGGATCCCACAGCCGGCCCCAGACCACCTTGAGCACGTTCCAGCCGGCACCGCGGAAGACGCCTTCGAGTTCGTCCATGATGCGCCCGTTGCCGCGCACCGGGCCGTCGAGGCGCTGCAGGTTGCAGTTGATGACGAAAATCAGGTTGTCGAGCTTCTCGCGGCTGGCCAGATGGATGGCACCCAGCGATTCCGGCTCGTCGCACTCGCCGTCGCCCATGAAGCACCAGATCTTGCGATCCTGCATATCACGCAGCTCGCGCGAGTCGAGGTACTTCATCACGTGAGCCTGGTAGATCGCCTGGATCGGCCCCAGCCCCATGGAGACGGTGGGGAACTGCCAGAAGTCCGGCATCAGCCACGGATGGGGGTAGGAGGACAGACCGTCGCCATCGACTTCCTGACGGTACTTGTCCATCTGCGCCTCGGTGAGACGCCCCTCCAGATAGGCCCGGGCATACACCCCCGGCGCCACGTGGCCCTGGATGTAGACCAGGTCACCGCCGAAGTCGCCGTTGGGCGCGCGGAAGAAGTGGTTGAAGCCGACGTCGTAGAGCGTGGCGGCGGACATAAAGCTGGCAATGTGGCCGCCGAGCCCGGGGTTGGCGCGGTTATTGCGGATGACCTGGGCAATCGCGTTGTAGCGAATCAGCGAGCGGATACGACGCTCCATGAACAGGTCGCCCGGCATCGGCGCCTCGCGGTGCACCGGAATGGTGTTGCGATGCGGCGTGGTCACCGAGAAGGGTGCCTGCATGCCGTCACGGCGCAGCCGGTCGGCCAGGCGTGACAGCAGGAACCGGGCGCGTTCCTCGCCCTCACGATCCAGGACCGACTCCAGGGAATCCAACCATTCCGTGGTTTCGACCGGATCGAAATCTTCTCTTGCCTCCAGACTCATAGACGTCTCTCCGAGTGACAATGTGATGTCAGTCTAGCCCCTGGCGATGGTACCGGGGCGGTTCGCACTGCTGACGATCAGGGGAATGTCAGGCCGCGACGCGGCTGTTGTAGTCATTTTACAGAAGCGTATACAACGAATGGCGTAGAACATACCGCAAAGCGCCTCTTCTGCCAATCGGAATAGAATGGAATTTTTTCCAAAACACCAATATTGCATTGCAACACAGGGTGTTACGAGCCTTCGCGATAGTTTCAGCCGAAAATGCCGGGTATGTAATAAAACTACCGTATGATTAAGCGCAACGCCGCGAAATCAATCACTTCTCGGTTCCAGGCAGTCGACACACTGCCTGAAATAGGCCCAGTCAAACGCGGGTCCCGGATCGCTCTTGCGCAGTGGCGCCACCCTGGCATGGCTGGTGATACGCGCGGGCTCGATTTCAGCGTAGCTCACCATCAGCGCCTGGGTAGCCAGGGCAAGGGCCCGGTACTGAGCATCGCGATAGGCATGGACCTCGTCACCCTCGAGCTCGATGCCCACGGTGAAATCGTTCAGCGCACTCCGTGGGCGTCCTCGGTCGAGCCAGCACGACCGGCCGGCATGCCAGGCACGCCGGCCGAAGGGCACGAACTGTACGCATTCGCCGCTGCGGCGGATGAGAAGGTGGGCCGACACCCGCAGGTGAGCGATATCAGCAAAATAGGGATGTGCGGCAGGATCCAGCGAATTGGTGAAGAGGCGCTCGATGTACGCCCCGCCGAACTCACCGGGCGGCAGGCTGATCGAGTGCAACACCACCGCCGAAACCTCGCCGCCGGGGCGTGCGTCCTGGTTGGGCGACGGCACGCGCCGGGCCCCTTCAAGCCAGCCATCCTCGATTCTCATCTCGCTCCCCTGACGTGCCGGACATGGATTCCCTATAATGACGCTCCCGACGCCCCATGAACATGAAAAGGCCCGCCGCATGCATTATCAGGACGCCCTTGTCGAAGCGATCCGCGAAGCCGCCGCTCACTTGCTGGCCGAGGACGTCGGCCCCGGCGACATCACCGCTCAGCTGATTCCCGCCAGCCAGTGGGGCACGGCCCGGGTCATCACCCGCGAGCCAGCCATCCTGTGCGGCGTGGCTTGGGTAGAGGAGATCTTTCGCCGGCTGGATATCAGCGTGTCCCTGCGCTGGAGCGCCGCCGATGGCGACCGCCTCGACGCCGGCCAGTGCTTTCTCGAGCTTGAAGGCCCCGCCCGCAGCTTGCTGACGGGGAGCGTGCCGCTCTCAACCTGCTGCAGACCCTGTCCGCCACCGCCACCCGCACCCGCCGCTACGTGGACCTACTCGAAGGCACCGGCGTACGCCTGCTCGACACGCGCAAGACCCTGCCCGGCATGCGCCTGGCGCAGAAGTATGCGGTCACCTGCGGCGGCGGCCACAACCATCGCATCGGCCTCTACGATGCCTTCCTGATCAAGGAAAATCACATTGCCGCTTGTGGCAGTATCGCCGCCGCGGTCAAGGAGGCGCGCAGCATCGCCCGCGACCTGCCGGTGGAAGTGGAGGTGGAAACCTTCGACGAGCTCGACCAGGCGCTGGCGGCAGGGGCCGACATCATCATGCTCGACAACTTCACGCTGGACGATATGCGTGAGGCGGTGAGGCGCACTGCGGGGCGAGCGACGCTGGAGGCCTCCGGCAACGTCGACGAGACCACCCTGAGGCAGATCGCCGCAACCGGCGTCGACTGCATCTCCAGCGGCGCCCTGACCAAGGACGTCAAGGCGATCGACCTGTCGATGCGCATCATCGAGCTGCGCGAAACCTGAAGCGGCGCTCCCTGCCAGGAGACGAATGGCGCGCCACGGAGGAGCGCGCTCAGGTCTCGATGGCAGCGAGGCGCTTCTCCAGGCGCCGACGCTCGAGCTTTACCCCGTCGCGTGTCACCCATTCGACGCCTTGGTCGCGCCAGCCGCGGCGCAGCAGGCTCTCCGCCAGCATGCGGCTGGCATTGATGGTGGCAACGCCGTGGCCTTGTTCCAGCAGCATCCGCTCGGCGTGCACCAGCAGGGTCGAGCCAATGCCTCGCCGCGCCAGCGAGGGCCAGACGTAGAGCGTATGGATGCGCCCGCCTGGGACATCGAGCTCGAGAAACCCCACGCAGCGCCCATCGCAGGTGGCCACCAGGGTGGTATAGAGCGCCTGGCGCGCCACCCAGACGCTGGCCTCGCGCGGCATCGTCGCGGCCCACGCCTCGCGCTCCTCCACGCTGTAGTGCGCGGCCGCACCCTGCATCACGGCGTGATGATAGACCTCGGCCTGATCGGCACCGTCCCGCGCCCTCGCCTGGCGGTAGATGATCCGCGGGCTGGTTGACGTCGACGACTCCCCGTCCCTCGTCTTCGCATTCATCGATTGCCTGTCCCTCGAGTGAAATAGCCGCCTGCAGATTACACAAGCTCGCCGCCGCGGCCAATGGCAGGCATAATCGCGGCCATGTCCACCTCCCCGCCTGCGCCCAGCCACTACATGATGCCGCCCATCGGCTACGTCGTGAGTGACTTTCCCGACAAGTTCGGCGTGCCGCGCCAGCCCGGTCTCGCGCCGGCGGCCCGCGCCACCCTGGTGCTCACCCCCTTACGACGACCCCTTGGCGGTACGCGGCCTCGAGGCCTTCAGCCACCTGTGGCTGACCTTCGTGTTCCACCACAGCCCCGAGCGCTGGTCGCCGCTGGTGCGTCCGCCACGGCTCGGCGGCAACGCCAAGGTCGGGGTGTTCGCTAGCCGCAGCACGCACCGCCCCAATCGGCTGGGGCTGTCGCTGGTCGAACTTGGCGAGATCGATACGCGGCGCGGCGTGCGCCTGACGCTGATCGGCTGCGACCTGATCAGCGGCACCCCGGTGCTGGACATCAAGCCCTACCTACCCTGGGCCGAGGCACGCCCCGACGCCCGCGCCGGCTTCGCCCCCACGCCCCCGCCGCGGCTGGCGGTACATTTTAGCAAGGAGGCCGAGGCTGCACTGGCCGCCCGCCAGGATGCCGACTCGCTGCGCGAGCTGATTCGCCAGGTGCTGGCCCAGGACCCGCGCCCGGCCTACCGCAGGGGCGCCGAAAACCGCACTTACGGCGTGCGCCTGCGTGACGTCGACGTGCACTTTCGCGCCGGCGAGGAAGCGCAGGCCACCCTGCTGGAAGTGCTCGACCTCGTCCCCGCCTGACGCCGAACACGACGAAGGGCCCGCGGGGCCCTTCAGGTTCTCCGACGCCGGCAGCTCGCGGTCAGGCGAAGGTGACGCCGATGCGGCGACCCACTTCCTCGTAGGCCTCGATCACGCCACCCAGCCCCTGGCGGAAGCGGTCTTTATCCATCTTGTCGCGCGTCTTGGCATCCCACAGCCGGCAGCCGTCCGGCGAGAACTCGTCGCCGAGCACGACCTGGCCCTTGAACAGGCCGAACTCGAGCTTGTAGTCCACCAGCAGCAGGTCGCCATCGGCGAACAGTTGCTTGAGCACCGCGTTGACCTTGAAGGTCAGCGCCTTCATCTCGGCCAGCTGCTCCGGCGTGGCCCAGCCGAAGGTCTCGGCCAGCGACTCATTGATCATCGGGTCGTGCAGGGCGTCGTTCTTGAGGAACAGCTCGAAGGTCGGCGGCGTCAGCTCGCGTCCTCCTCCACGCCGAGGCGCTTGACCAGGCCGCCGGCGGCGAGGTTGCGCACTACGCACTCGACCGGAATCATGTCGAGCTTCTTGACCAGGCTCTCGGTGGCGGACAGGCGCTTCTCGAAATGGGTGGGGATACCCGCCGCGGCGAGCTTCTCCATGATGAAGGCGTTGAAGCAGTTGTTGACCATGCCCTTGCGATCGAGCGACTCCATGCGCAGGCCGTCGAAGGCGCTGGTATCGTCACGGAAGTGCAGGACGAGCAGATCGGGATCGTCGGTGGCGTACACCGATTTGGCCTTGCCGGCGTAGAGTTCTTGGCGCTTTTCCATGGGAGTCTCCAGAGAGGAATTCGCGTGACCTGAAGGGGCAACTCAATTCACCGCCTGCCAGTGCAGCCCATCATCCTGGGCGGCCACGGTCAGACGAGACGCATCGCCGTCGAGCAGCGGCGTCAGGGCCTCGAGAGCGAGCTCGGGGCGGTTGTTATGTTCGGACAGATGCGAGCAGACGATCTGCTGCAGGCGGTCGAGCCCCAGCCGGCGCAGCAGGGTCGCCGCCTGCGCATTGGCAAGGTGCCCCCAGTTGCCGCCGACGCGGCGCTTGAGCCGCGGCGGGTAAGGGCCGACCTCGAGCAGATGGCGGTCGTGATTGCACTCGAGGATCAGCGCATCACAGCCGCGAAACGCCTCGACCACATGCTCGCTGACATGGCCCAGGTCCGTCAGTACCCCCAGGTGGCGGTCGCCGGCCCGGAAGCGGAACTGTACCGGCTCGCGGGCATCGTGGGGCACCGTAACCGGGTCGATGGTGAGGCTCTTCACCGCGAAGCGCGACTGCGGCGTGATCCAGTGCCGCTGTGCCACCTCGCCCAACCGGCCCGAGAGCCAGGTCCCCGGGGTCAGATAGACCGGAAGCTGATAGCGCCGCGCCAGGGGCCCACGCCGCGCAGGTGGTCGCCGTGCTCGTGGGTGACCAGCACGGCATCGAGCTGGCGCGGGTGCACGCCGAGGCGCGCCAACCGCCGCTCGGTCTCGCGCAGGCCAAAACCGCAGTCGACTAGCACCTGGGTTTCACCGTCGCTGACCAGGGTGGCATTGCCCTTGCTGCCGCTGCCCAGCGAGGCAAAGCGCAGACGCGCCATCCCGCTGGGTGGTGCCTTGCCCGGCTGCGGTGGTTGCATCAGCGCAGCAGGCCCGCTACCCGTTCCAGCAGCTCGCGTGCATCCTCGGCCTCGAAGCGACGCTCGCTCTCGTTGACGGCCCGCAGCGTGGTACGCCCGCTGCCGTCGGCTTCAAGCACCAGGCGAATCTCCTGAGGCATCTGGCGCACGTCGGGGCTGAGGGCGATCTGCAGGAAGCCTCGCCCGCGCTCCGATACGGTCATGTAGTTGACCAGGAAGTCATGCTGCTGCGGATTCTGCTCAAGCAGCTCGCGGCGGCCCTCGACGGCAAAATCGGCTTCCAGCTGGTGGCTCAGCTCGGCCCAGACGCGATCGATGTCAAGCGGGATGCGCACTACCCAGTCGCCGCCGGCAAGCTGCTCGAAGCGCAGGCGGTCTTCGCTGGTCATCCGCTGGCCAGCCAGCGAGGCCGCGCTGGCGGTGGCACTGCGAGCGCTGAAGTGCTGCTCCAGCGCATCGAGGCAGGCAGCCACCGGGCGACCGTTCTGGTCGCAGCGCACCTCGCTGTCGCCGGCACGCAGCCCCTGACGCACGCTCAGCCGCCCTGGGCCGTGTCCAGCACGCCGCGGGCATCATCGCTGGATTGCACCTGCAGCCCGCGGGCGCGGGCGAAGTCCTGCAGCTGCGGCCAAACCATGCCGGGGTCGGCGCCGATCACCAGCCAGCGATCGCTACCGATCTCACGCCGCTCGACGTAGTCGCGCTCGGCCGCACTGCCCGCCACCATGCGCTCGGGGCTCGGCGCACGGAAGCGGCCCTCCTGCTCGCGCAGCGAGCCGCTGGCCTCCGGCACCGGCATGATGTCGCGGTAGCGCTGCATGTCGCGGCCTTCGGGCAAGGCCAGGGTGTGCTCAGCCGGGCCTCGCGATAGTCGATATTGCGGTCATCGTAGAAGCCGTCCCGGGCACAGCCGGCGGTGGCCATGGCAGCGATTGCCACCAGCGGCATCCATTTCAGCGCACACTTCATGCATCCACCTTGCAGTCAGGTTATCGGGCAGCGGGGCTCGCTCTCGGTCAATCTTCGATCACGCCGGCCAGTTGCAGCGCCTCGTCCACCGTTGCATGGTACTTTTCGGACAGCCAGGTCAACGGCAGGCGAATGCCCTTGTCGATCATGCCCATGCGGTGCAGCGCCCACTTGACCGGAATCGGGTTGGACTCGATGCCCAGATTGGTATGCAGGGGCATGAGGCGCGTGTTGATCTGGTGCGCACGGTCGGTGTCACCCGCCACGGCCGCCACGCACAGCTCGTGCATGGCCTTGGGTGCAACGTTGGCGGTCACCGAGATGTCACCGTTGCTCCCCATCAGCATGTACTCGCAGGCGGTACCATCGTCGCCGGAGTAGAGCATGAAGTCGCTGCCCTTCAGGCGCGCGATCAGATCCTCGGCCCGCTCCAGGTTGCCCGTGGCATCCTTGAGCCCAACGATACCGTCGACCTCGGCCAGGCGCATCACGGTCTCGTTGTAGAGATCGGAGCAGGTGCGGCCGGGCACGTTGTAGAGGATCACCGGCAGGCGGCTGCCCTCGGCTACCGCCTTGAAGTGGCGATACAGGCCTTCCTGGGTGGGCTTGTTGTAGTACGGGCACACGGAAAGGCAGTAATCGGCGCCGACTTCGCTGGCGTAACGGGCCAGCTCGACGGCTTCGGAGGTGGCGTTGGCCCCAGTGCCGGCGATGACCGGAATGCGGCCGTTGACCTCCTCCACCACGGCGCGAATCACGTCGAAGTGTTCGGCGAACGACATGGTGGTGGGTTCACCGGTGGTGCCGGCCGCCACGATGCCGTCAGTGCCGTTCTCCAAGTGGAAGTTCACCAAGCGGCGCAGCGCCTCCCAGTCGATATCGCCATTGGGCTTCATCGGCGTCGCCAGGGCGACGATACTGCCAGTGATCATCCTCTCGTTCCTCTACGCATTGACTGCTCAGGCCGTACCCGGGCGTCGTACGCCGCCGCCGCCACGAGCAAAGGGTAAATGGTACTCAGGCCGCACAGGCCTGTACAGCACGGCCGACGCGCTCTTTGACAGCGGCTGTCGCGCTGCGTGTAATGAAGGGCTTCCATCCGCCAAGGAGTCTTGCATGACGCTTGCCATCGGCCAGTCCGTTCCGGACTTCACCGCTCCCGCCACCGGCGCCACCACCTTGTCCCTGTCGGCGCTCAAGGGCCACCAGGTGGTGATCTTCTTCTACCCCAAGGCCAGCACGCCCGGCTGCACCACCGAAGGTGGCGACTTCCGCGACCGCAAGGAAGCGTTCGATGAGGCCAATACGGTGGTGATCGGCGTTTCCCGCGACGGCCTGCGGGCCCAGGAGAACTTCAAGACCAAGCAGGCCTTCAACTTCGAACTCATCTCCGACAAGGACGAGGAAGTCTGCAAGCTGTTCGACGTCATCAAGCTGAAGAAGTTGTACGGCAAGGAGCATCTCGGCATCGAACGCAGCACCTTCCTGATCGACACCGAAGGTCGGCTTGCCCGTGAATGGCGCGCGGTCAAGGTCGGCGGCCACGCCCAGGAAGTACTGGAAGCCGCCCAGGCCCTGCACGCCGAGAGCTGAGTGACCGGCCGGCCGAGCCGCCAGGCCCGGCCGGCACTGCCTCACTTGCCCGCCGGCTCCGCGATCCGCGCCTCTTCGGCCTGATGCTGCTTCATGCCCCTTGGCCAGGCATAGACCAGCGCCTTGAGCAGCGTCGCCAGCGGAATGGCGAAGAAGATCCCCCAGAAGCCCCAGATCCCGCCGAAGAACAGTACCGCCACAATGATCGACACCGGGTGCAGGTTCACCGCCTCGGAAAACAGGATCGGCACCAGCACGTTGCCATCCAGCGCCTGGATCACGCCGTAGGCGACCAGCACGTAGAGGAACTGCTCGCTCATGCCGAAATGGAACCCCGCCACGGCGGCCACCGGCAGGGTGGCCACGGCGGCGCCGATGTAGGGTACCAGCACCGAGAACCCCACCAGCACGGCCAGCAGCGCCGAATAGGGCAGGCCGAAGAAGGCAAAGGTGAAGAACGATACCGTGCCGACGATGATGATTTCGATGAACTTGCCGCGCACATAGTTGGCGATCTGGTCGTCCATCTCCTTCCAGATCCGCGTCATCAGGGTCCGCTGCTGGGGTAGCAGAGACAGCGTGAAATTCACCAGCTGCTCGCGATCCTTGAGCAGGAAGAACACCAGGATAGGTACCAGCACCAGGTAGATGATCAGCGACAGCACGTTGCCCAGCGAGGCCAGCGACAGGGTCAGGGCACGCTGGCCGAACTGGGTCATCTCGCGCCCGGCCACGCCGATCCACTCCTGGACCTGGTCGGGGGTGACAAGGTTTGGGTAGCGCGCCTGCATGTCATCGAGCCAGCGTTGGCCGCTGGCGAACATGCGTGGCGTCTCCTGCACCAGCCCCACCAGCTGGTTCCATATCAATGGCACCAGGATGAAGGCCAGCGCCAGCAGTGCACCAAGAAAGCCGAGGAAGATGAGCGTGACGGCGATCAGATGCGGCACCCCGCGGCGCGTCAATGCATTGACCGCCCCCTGCAGCAGGAAGGCCAGGACCAGCGCGGTGAGAAACGGGGCCAGCATGCGGCCGAACAGGATCACCGCGGCAAAGCCCAGGATCAGCACGACCAGCAGGATCACCGCCTCCTCATCGGAGAAGTAGTGATCCACCCAGCCCTTGAAGACTTGCCGCAGGGTCATGTAGTGCGCCCCTCGCCCTTGCGAAGCCAGTAATGGTAGACCTCGCCTCGCGCCTCGCGCCCTACCAGCTCGTGATTGCTGTGCTCGGCAAAGGTTTCGAAGTCGCGCCAGGAGCCGGCATCGGTCGCCATGATCTCGAGCAGCTGGCCGGCACTGAGCCGTGCCAGCGCCTGCTTCGCCTTGAGCAGCGGCAGGGGGCAGGGCAGGCCGCAGGCATCAAGTACGTCATCTGGTTGCACAGCCATGTTGTCTCCCGGGAGAATGCGTGAGGGGTTTGCCGCCTGGAAGCGCTCTTGCAGACAACGACGAAACCCTTGAGATTTAAAGGCACTTTGCAGGTCGAATCAATGTCGGATGCTAACCCCAAGGCCTCTTCGAGCGAGACAGGCACATGCTGCGCAAGCCCTTGACCCACCTGAGCACCGCCGGCACCCTGGCGCTGGCGCTCTCCCTCTCTGCCGTGGCGCCAGCGCCGGCAGCCGCCGCGGATGACTACGGCCTGCCCAGTCTGATGGGCAGCAGTCAGGCCATGAGCGGCGAGGAGTATCGATTGGGCCGCGCCTGGCTCAGACAGTTCCGCGCGCGCGCGCCTATCTGGCACGACGCCATCGCCCAGGAGTATGTCGAGAGCCTGCTGTCACGCCTCGCCCCCCATAGCGGCATCAACGATAGCCGCACCGTGGTGACCCTAGTGGATAGCCGCACGCTCAACGCCTTTGCGGTGCCGGGCGGGGTAATCGGCGTCAATGCGGGCCTGTTCGCCTTCGCCGACGAGGAGGACGCCGTCGTCTCGGTGCTTGCCCATGAGCTCGGCCACCTCGCCCAGCGCCATTACGCTCGCGGCCAGGCGCGCGCCGAGCAGACCCAGCTGCCGGCCATGGCCGCCATGCTGGCCGGCATGCTGATCGCCGCCAGCGGCGGCGGCGAGGCCGGCATCGCCGCCGCCATGGGCTCCCAGGCCGCCTTCATTCAGGATCAGCTGGCCTATTCCCGCCGCTTCGAGCAGGAAGCCGACCGCCTCGGCCTGCAGACCATGGCTCAGGCCGGCTTCGACCCCAGGCTATGGTGCGGATGTTCCGCGCCATGCAGCGCCAGGCCAGCCTGCAGGGGGCAACCCACCGGAGTTCCTGCTTACCCACCCGCTGACAGAGTCGCGCATCAGCGACGCCGAAGACCGCGCCAGCCAGCTCGAACCGGTCGCCTCGCGCCATGACGGGCCCATCTATTCCATGATTCGCGCCAGAGCGCTGCTGACGACGCATCAGCGCGACCCGCAGCAGGCCGCCACGCGCATGGAGCAGGACGCAGCCCCGCCTCGGCGCGGCGCTACCTCGACGCGCTGATCGCGGCACAGCGCGGGCAGACCGACACGGCCCTGCGCGAACTCGACGCGCTGGCCCAGGAAATGCCCGACCTGGCTCTGCTGCGGGCCAGCACCGCCGAGGTAGCCTTCGCCGCCGGTCGCTACGACGACGCCATCGAACGCAGCCGCCGCCTGCTGCGGGTGATGCCCGGCTACATGCCGGCGACCCGCATTCTGGGCGAAGCGCTGCTGCAGCGCGACCCCAACGAGGCCTACCGGATCCTGCGCGAGCTGGCGGAGCAGCGACCGGAAGACCCTCAGGTGTTCAACCTGCTGGCTGAAGCCGCCGGGCGCAGCGGCCGCGAAGCCTGGGGCCACCTGGCGCGCGCCGAGCACATGCAGCTCACCGGCGACATCCAGCGCGCCATTCGCCAGCTCGACGTGGCACGCCAGGTCGCAGAGCAGAGCGGCGACGCCAACGCGGCGGCACGCATCGAGCAGCGGCGCGAGGCCTTTGTGGGCTATCGCGAGACAATGGATAAGTTTAGATAACGCAAAGGCCCGCGCTGGTGCGCGGCGGCTTGAGGCTCATAAGTCCAGCGGTGTAACCGCCCCTTTCACTTCTGGAAGTTGAGCATGCGCTCCAGCGGCTTGAGCGCCCTCTGGCGCAGCTCGGCGTCGACGAAGATCTCGCCGCTGCCTTCACGCAGGGCGCCGGCAAGGTTGTCCAGCGCGTTCATCGCCATCCACGGGCAGTGCGCGCAGCTCCGGCAGGTTGCGCCGCTGCCGGCGGTAGGGGCCTCGAACAGCGTCTTCCCCGGCACCATCTGCTGCATCTTGAAGAAGATGCCGCGATCGGTGGCCACGATCAGCTTGTCATTGGGCAGCTCCGTGGCCGCCTTGATCAGCTGCGAGGTCGAGCCGGCCACATCGGCCAGCGCCACCACCGAAGCCGGCGACTCCGGATGCACCAGCACGGCAGCATCGGGGTAGATCGCCTTGAGATCCTCGATGCCCTTGGCCTTGAACTCCTCGTGGACGATGCAGGCGCCATCCCACAACAGCATGTCGGCCCCGGTCTTCTGCTGGATGTAGCCGCCCAGGTGCTTGTCCGGTGCCCACAGGATCTTCTCGCCGCGCGCCTGCAGGTGCTCGATGACATCCACCGCGATGGAGGAGGTTACCACCCAGTCGGCGCGCGCCTTCACCGCCGCCGAAGTGTTGGCATAGACCACTACGGTGCGGTCGGGATGCTGGTCGCAGAAGGCGCTGAAGGCATCGGCCGGGCAGCCCACGTCGAGCGAACAGGTCGCCTCCAGGGTAGGCATCAGCACACGCTTCTCGGGGAGAGGATCTTGGCCGTCTCGCCCATGAAGCGCACGCCGGCCACCACCAGGGTATCGGCCGAGTGACGCGCCCCGAAGCGGGCCATCTCCAGCGAATCGGCCACGCAGCCGCCGGTCTCTTCGGCCAGTTGCTGGATCGCGTCATCGGTGTAGTAGTGCGCCACCAGCACCGCATTGTGCTGGACGAGCAAGCGCTTGATCTCTTCGATACGCGCTTCGTCTTCAGCCGGGATGCGGGTCGGGCAGTAGGCGCGGGCAAGATGCTCACGCACCTCGATTTGGGAAGTCATGATCGTCATCGTGTCTACCACTGTGACTGGCAGGGCTCCCCCTGCATGTGCCGGGTGCATCGCGTGTCGTGCACTCCGCACGGGCGATACGCCTGCGGGTCATCGGCGTCTCTCGCCGTGGCCCATCGTGCCATTGTAAACCACATTGGCAGGGCCTTGCCTACCCCCGGCACTTTGCTCATCTCGCCAGGCCGAAGTGAGCCGTTGGCTTTTCGCCCGCCAAGACCAAAAACACCCCGCCTCTTCGAGGCGGGGTGTGGAATCTGGTGGGTCGTGTAGGATTCGAACCTACGACCAATTGGTTAAAAGCCAACTGCTCTACCAACTGAGCTAACGACCCGACGCTTGCAAACAGCATCCAGGTTCGGAGTGGTGGGTCGTGTAGGATTCGAACCTACGACCAATTGGTTAAAAGCCAACTGCTCTACCAACTGAGCTAACGACCCTTCCGAACGGGGGCAGATGTTACTGGCCACACCCTTTTCTGGCAAGGATTTTTTCGCCTTTCGGCGTAGGCCAAGCCGAACCGCCATCGGCGAGACCTAGCGGCCCCTGCCGCCACTCGGCTTGCGCATCGCCTGCACCGGGCGACGTTTGTGCTTGTCGCGGCTCCAGCGGTTCTTCTCGTCCGGTGTGAGTTCAGGCACCTTGCGCGGCGCCAGGCCGGCGGCCAGCGCCAGGTCATCGATTTCGTCCTGGGACAGCTCGACCCATTCGCCCGCCTTGGCCCGCTTGTCGAGGAAGATATTGCCGTAGCGAACCCGCTTGAGGCGGCTGACCGTGAGCCCCTGGGACTCCCACAGCCGGCGCACCTCGCGGTTGCGCCCTTCCATGATCACCACATGGAACCAGGTATTGATCCCCTCGCCGCCGAACTCCTGCACGTCGGTGAAGCGCGCCGGGCCGTCCTCGAGCATGACGCCTTCGACCATGGCCTTGACGTGCTCCTTGCGCACCTCGCCCATCACCCGCACGGCGTACTCACGCTCGATCTGGGTGGAGGGGTGCATCAGCCGGTTGGCCAGCTCGCCGTCGGTGGTGAACAGCAGCAAGCCGCTGGTGTTGATGTCCAGGCGGCCGATGGCGATCCAGCGCTCGCCCTTCAGGCGCGGCAGGCGTTCGAACACGGTGCGCCGCCCTTCCGGGTCCTTGCGCGTGCACAGCTCGCCTTCCGGTTTGTTGTACATGATCACGCGGCGCGGGTCTCCTCGGCGCCGCGCAGGGTCACCGGGCGGTCGTCGAAGGTGACCCGGTCGCGCATCTCGATACGATCGCCCAGGGTGGCCACCTTGCCGTTGACCTTGACGCGGCCAGCCTCAATGGCCGCCTCCATCTCGCGGCGTGAACCCAGCCCGGCACGAGCCAGGACCTTCTGCAATTTTTCGGTAGTGCTCGTCATTCTGACTTCTCGTCGTCGGTGAATTCCGCCCCGCCCCGCCGTCATCGTCGACGCTGGTGCGGGCACGTTCGGCCAGGCGCGCTTCTAGATCGGCGAAGCTCAGCCCTGGCCGGTCGGACGCCTTCCCGGCGTGTGCTGCGTCGGCCGTCCCGGCCGTCGTGTCGGCTAGCGTGTCGTCGTCATCGACCCACTCATCCTCGTCGTTCGCGTCGCCCTCTTCCGCGTCATGTCCCGCATCGGCCTGGGCCAGCAGCGCACTCGGCGGCGGCACGGCCTCATCCTCGAACACCGGCTCCGCCATGCCTCTAAGCTCGTGCATCGGCGGCAGCTCGTCCAGCGTCTTGAGGCCGAAGTCGTCGAGAAACTGACGCGTGGTGGCGTAGACGGCCGGGCGCCCTGGCACGTCACGCTGTCCGACCACGCGAATCCAACCGCGTTCGGCCAGGGTGCGCATGATCGAGCTGCTGACCGCCACACCACGTACTTCCTCGATGTCGCCGCGGGTCACCGGCTGGCGGTAGGCGATCAGCGCCAGGGTCTCGAGCAGCGCTCGAGAATAGCGCTGGGGCCGCTCATCCCACAGCCGCGACACCCAGGGCGACAGCCGCGGGCGGATGCGCAGCTGGTAGCCCGAAGCGGTCTCGATCAGCTCCAGCGCACCGCGATCATGGCGTCCGGCCAGCCGCTCCAGCGCTTCGCGCAGGTTTCTCCGCCGCGGCCGCTCGTGGTCGTCGAACAGAGCCTCGAGCCGCTCCAGCGAGAGCGGTTCGGCGGCCGCCAGCAGCGCCGCCTCGAGAATCTCATCGAGGCTGTCAGGCAGTTCCATGGCCGTCATGCGCCGTCGTCCTCTCCCGGCAATTCGTCCGCTTCGGCGAATGGGCTCTCGCCCTCGTCGCCTTCACCCTCGAAGGGCGCCTCCTCGGTGTACTCGCGCGGCGCCCGGGCGCGCACGTGAATCGGCGACAGCGGGGCATTCTGCACGATCTCGATCATCGCCTCCTTGGCCAGCTCGAGAATGGCCATGAAGGTGACGATCACCCCGGCGCGCCCCTCTTCCAGGCTAAACAGCGCCTCGAACGGGGTGTAGTGCTCATGGTTGAGCCGCTCCATGATCGCCAGCATGCGCTCGCGGGTCGAGAGCACCTCGCGCCCGATCTGGTGGGCCTGATTGAGTTCGGCCCGGCGCAGGATGCCGGCCAGGGCCCCCAGCAGCTCACCCAGCTCCACATCGGGATGAATCACCCGCGCCTGCAGCGGCGGCAGCACCGCCCGCGCCGGGAACCAGTCGCGCCCCAGCCGGGGCAGTGCGGCCAGGGCCTCGGCGGCGCTCTTGAGCTGCTCGTACTCCTGCAGCCGCCGGATCAGCTCGGCGCGCGGGTCGGCCTCGTCGTCCTCTCCCGCCTCGCGGGGCGGGCGCGGCAGCAGCGTGCGCGATTTGATCTCGGCGAGCATGGCGGCCATCAGCAGGTATTCGCCAGCCAGCTCGATCTCCATCGCCTTCATCAGTTCGACGTACTCGATGTACTGGCGGGTGATGGCGGCCACGTCGATGGCCAGGATATCGAGGTTCTGGCGGCGGATCAGGTAAAGCAGCAGGTCGAGCGGCCCTTCGAAGGCCTCGAGAAAGATACGCAGCGCCTCGGGGGGATGTAGAGATCCTCGGGCAGCTCGGTGATCGGCTCGTCGAACAGCCGCGCCAGCACCGCCGACCGGGTCTCGGCGTCGTTCGCGGCCGGCTGCTCGGCAACAGCCGTGGGGGGCGTCTCGCTCACGCGGGGGCTGGCCTCTCGGGGAACACGATCAACAGCGCAGTCTAGCAAGATGGCAGGTTGAGAGACAGCGCTGCTGCCATGCGACCGCCCCTCGCTCGCTCAGTGCTTGCCCGGCGACAGCACCGACTCCGCCGCCTCGGCCTTGCGATAGCGCCCGGTGTAGTCAAACAGCTTCTCGCGCACCTGCCAGTGGCGCCCCACCTTGCGCCCTACCACGAAGTCGGGGTGGCGCAGGCGCCGGCGCTCGGCGATGACCTCTTCCGCGCTGACCGGCTGCCAGCGGATACCCGGCGCGCGCAGATGATGGCGCAGGAACACTGCGCTGAAGGCGGCGCGCTGAGCCGGGGTCTCCAGGGCAAACCACTCGCTCAGGCTAGCGCCGTCCTCGTCGTGGTAGGTAACCCTGAGCCGCGGCAGGCCGCGGCCGTTGATGGTGGCCTCGAGCTGCATGCCGGCCACCCGCAGCACCCGGGCATCCCCGAGGCGCAGCGCCTCCTTGAGCTTGTCATCGGCATCCACCAGCAGCACCTGGCAGCCGTGGCAGCGCCGCGCGGCGATGTCGTTCTCGGCGCCGCACTCGCCGCACACCTTGAAGCGGTAGCGAAACGAGCACTGCTCCGGTTTACAGGCGCCCGAAGCCGCGCCATGGCCTCCATCAGCGCCACCCGCCATCGTTGCTGTTTTTTCGCTTTGAGCGGGGCTTCGGGCGCTTTCGACAAGCCCCTGACAGCGGCGGCCGAAGTGCTCGATGACGATCTCGCCCTCCTTGCGGCCCCAGAACAGGTTGGCGTGACCGCAGGCGGGGCACTCGACCTGCACCGGCTCGGTGTCCGAGGCCGGGCGCGGGCTGCCCACTTCCGGCGCGTAGAGATCCCAGGGGTTACCGGCGTAGTCGAGGATCAGGCAGTCGCGCTTGCCCGAGGCAAGGCGCAGACCGCGACCGACGATCTGCTGATAGAGGCTCACCGACTCGGTGGGCCGCAGGATCGCGATCAGGTCGACATGAGGTGCGTCGAAACCGGTGGTGAGTACCGCCACGTTGACCAGATACTTGAGCTCGCGCGCCTTGAAGGCGGCGATGATGCGCTCACGCTCGCGCGACGGCGTCTCGCCGGTGATCAGCGCTGCCTCGGCGGCCGGCAGGTAGCCGAGCACCTCCTCGGCGTGAGCCACGCTGGCGGCGAACAGCATCACGCCCTGGCGGCTGCGCGCGCGCTCGGCGATCTCGGCGACGATACCCGGCGTGGCGCGGTTGCCCGCCGCCACGCGGTTGAGTTCCTCCTCGCGGTACAGCCCGCCCGCCCCCGGCACCAGCGCGGAAAAATCGTAGCGTTCCACGGCGGCATCCACGCGCCTAGGCTCGGCCAGGTAGCCCTGCTTGACCATCAGCCGCAGCGGCTGCTCGAACACGCAGTCGCGAAAGAAGCCGTCGTCGCCGCCGCGCACCATGCCGTGGTAATGGCGGTGGTAGATGAAGCCCTGGCCCAGGCGATAGGGCGTGGCGGTCAGGCCCAGCACCTTGAGCCGCGGATTGGCCCGCCTCAGCGCCTCGATCACGCGGCGATAGCTGGCGTCCTTGTCCGGCGCGACCCGGTGGCACTCGTCGATGACCAGCAGCGTGAACTGGCCTTGTGCCTGTGCCGAGGCATCGAAGCGCGCCAGGTTGCGCACCACCGACTGCACCGAGCCGAACACCACCTGCCGCGCGCTCTCCTTGCGCCCCAGGCCGGCGCTGAAGATATCCGCTTCGAGGCCGTAGGCCAGGTACTTGGCGTGGTTCTGCTCCACCAGCTCGCGCACGTGGGCCAGCACCAGCACCCGCCCGCGGGCGAGGCGCGCCAGTTCGGCGATGACCAGCGACTTGCCGCTGCCGGTGGGCAACACCACCACCGCAGGCTCGTCGGAGCCACGGAAATGCGCCACCACACGGCGCACCGCCTCCTGCTGGTAGGGGCGCAGCGTCGGGGCGGCGGGCCGAAAATCGGGAGTGGGCGCGGTGGTCATGGCCGGGCAGCCTCAGGTAAAGCGCGGCTCGCGCCCGGCCAGGCGTGCCGCCACCGCCTCCTGCTGCTGCTCGCTGCCCAGCAGGCCGCGTTGCAGGCTGGCCTCCAGCGCCAGCCGCTCGCGCTCTGACATGCCGGGGGCGCGGGTGAACAGCTCGCGTGACGCCGCCACCGCCCGGGGCGAGCGCGTCGCCACCGCCGCGGCAATGTCGCGGGCCACGGCCAGCGGATCGTCGGCCAGGCGCGTGGCGAGCCCCAGGCTCACCGCCTCATGCCCGTCGACCTTACGCCCGGTCCAGGTCAGCTCGCGCAGCACGTCGCTGCGAACCGCCTCCCCCGTCACGCTGATGCCCATGTCGGGAATGATGCCCCAGACGATCTCGAGCACCGCCAGCCGAGCCTCGGGATGCACCACGCGAATATCCGCCCCCAGGGCGATCTGCAGCCCGCCGCCGTAGACGTGCCCGTGCAGCGCGGCGATCACCGGCACGCCGGCATCGCGCCAGCCCAGCGCCAGACGCTGCACCGGATTGATGCCTTGCTCGTCGGGTGCCAACAGCGCGGGAAGCCGCTCGGGCCGCGACATGACCGCCGCCATGTCGAGCCCGGCGCAGAAGCTCTCGCCCTCCCCGTGAGCACCACCGCGCGCAGGTCCTCAAGCTCGCACAGGTGCCGCTGGGCGGCCAGCAGGCCGTCGATCATCGCCCAGTCGAGGCCATTATGTTCGCGGGGCCGGGCGAGGGCGACCTCGGCCACGTGCCGGTGAAAGGAAAGCGTCACACGTTCATGGAAAGATGGCTGTGTCATGCAAGCACCTCGACGGAGTGGATCCAGCCAGTCTGGCCGCGGCGTGACAATTGTCAAACATCTGTTTTATTTCTTTCCAGGTTTTCCCCTGCGCTTTGGCTATAGTGAAGCTTCAGAGCCGTGTCAGACGAATTCCTTACCCGCTCAGGGCCAGGGGGATAGTGGGAATGGAATTCGTCATGCTTAGCGAATGGAATCACTGGTCTATCAATCAAGAATGCCCTTTGACTTGACGAAGATCATGTAAAAAGGACAAGCGCTTTCGCAGGATGCTCAGGTAGCGTCTGTGAAGCCCGTTTCGAGGACACTGCCATGCCAGAAATTCAAACAAAGACAACTCGGCTTGTGTTGACTCCCACCGAAC
Organism: Halomonas sp. E19; assembly: GCF_052439355.1. Classification (NCBI taxonomy): domain Bacteria; kingdom Pseudomonadati; phylum Pseudomonadota; class Gammaproteobacteria; order Oceanospirillales; family Halomonadaceae; genus Halomonas; species Halomonas sp. E19. The sequence goes on from NZ_JBNFWU010000001.1 coordinate 2,460,212, forward strand.
AGCTCAACCTGGCGGAGGCCCATGAGCGGGCAGAATTGACCCGCTATCGTCGCCTTGCGTTCAGCTTCCTGCCCTACGATACCGCCGTCAGCCACCTGATGGCGTCGCTGGGCATCCAGTGTGAAGCCTGCCTGGAGGAGCAGCGGCGCCTGGTTCGGCAGCTGGGACTCCCGCCCACCGACTTTCGTGACCATGGCGCGCCGGCTACCGCCTCGCCGCTGCTGTTCATGGCCAACCCCACCATGGCGCTTGAGGCCATCATGCAGAGCGTGATCGACGCCGACTATTCGGTGCGCTTTTATCGCCATCTACGCGACACCAGCAGCGTTGCGGCGTTCTACCCTGCGCTGACGGCGATTCTCAAGCAGAAACGCCGCGAGCATGCGCTGCTGGAAGAATTCCTCGCCTCACGCATCGAGCTGGAGCCGATGGCGCAACGCGCCTGAGCCATCCGCCGACGTACGGTCGGCAACTTCAACGACGAGGCGACCCGCGGGTCGCCTCGTGTCCTTGCTGCATCGACTGCCTCAGCCCAGCCATACCCTGGCATTGCGGAACAGCCGCATCCAGGCGCCGTCGCGGGTCCACTCCGCGGGCCGCCAGGAGTTGGTGACCGCCCGTACCACCCGCTCGGGGTGCGGCATCATGATGGTCACCCGGCCATCCGGCGTGGTCAGCCCGGTAATGCCGGAAGGCGAGCCGTTGGGGTTGGCCGGGTAGTGGGTGGTCACCTGGCCGTAGTTGTCGACGTAGCGCAGGGCGACCTGGGCGCTGCCCTGCATGCTGCGCAGGTGAGCGCTGTCGCGGAACTCGGCACGCCCTTCACCGTGCGCCACGGCGATCGGCAGCCGCGAGCCTTCCATACCGGCAAGCAGGATCGACGGGCTCTGCTCCACCTGCACCAGCGCCACCCGGGCCTCGAACTGCTCGGACTCATTACGTACGAAGCGCGGCCAGCTGTCGGCGCCGGGAATCAGCTCCTTCAGCTGGGAGAACATCTGGCAGCCGTTGCACACGCCGAGGCCGAAGCTGTCGTCGCGCTCGAAGAACGCCGCGAACTGCTCCTGCGCCCGCGGGTTGAACAGCACCGATTTGGCCCAGCCGCCGCCAGCGCCCAACACGTCGCCATAGGAGAAGCCGCCGCAGGCGACGAGCCCCTTGAACGAGGCAAGATCGACACGCCCGGCGAGAATGTCGCTCATGTGCACGTCCACCGCCTCGAAGCCGGCATGGTGGAAAGCCCAGGCCATCTCCAGGTGTCCATTGACCCCTGCTCGCGCAGGATGGCCACCGCCGGGCGTGACGTGTTGACGAACGGCGCCGCGATGTCCTCGTTGACATCGAAGGTGGGGCTCGCGGAGAGGCCCGGGTCGCGACCGTCGAGCAGGCCGTCGAACTCGCTCTTGGCGCAGTCGGGGTTGTCGCGCAGCGCCTGCAGGCGATAGCTGGTCTCGGCCCAGGTGCGTTGGGCCAGCAGCCGGGTGGTCTCGAGCAGCGGCTCCTCGAACAGGGTCACGCGCACCTGGTCGTCGTAGCGCGGCCGGGCGATGACGCCACAGGTCTCGATGCCGGCGGCGGCGAACTGGGCCAGCACCTCCTCGGTGTACTGGCGGTTGACCTGAATCACCGCACCAAGCTCCTCGGCGAACAGCACATCCACCGCCTGGGTCGGCTCGTCGATCAGCCAGTCGAGCTTGATCTCGAGGCCGGCATGGGCGGCAAAGGCCATCTCCAGCAGCGTGACCAGCAGGCCGCCGTCGCTGCGGTCGTGATAGGCCAGCAGCTTGCCGTCGGCGTTGAGCCCCTGGATCACGGCGAAGAATGCCTTGAGGTCCTCGGGATCGTCGAGGTCGGGGCACTCGTTGCCGAGCTGGCCGTAGACCTGCGCCAGCGCCGAGCCGCCCAGACGGTTCTTGCCCCCCAGATCGATCAGGATCAGATCGGACTCGTCCTGCTCCAGGTTGATCTGCGGGGTCAGGGTCTGCAGCGCATCGGTGACCGGGGCGAAGCCGGTGACCACCAGCGACAGCGGCGCGGTGACACTCTTCTCTTCACTTTCGCCCTTGTCGTTCTCGGCCTGCCAGGCGGTGCGCATGGACATGGAGTCCTTGCCCACCGGAATGGCGATGCCGAGCTGCGGGCACAGCGCCATGCCCACCGCATGCACGGCATCGAACAGCGCCTGGTTCTCGCCGACATGGTCGGCGGCGCTCATCCAGTTGGCGGAGAGCTTGATGTCGGACAGCTTGGCGATCGGCGCGGCCGCCAGGTTGGTGATGGTCTCGGCCACCGCCAGACGGGCGCTGGCCGCGGGGTCGATCAGCGCCACCGGCGGACGCTCGCCCATGGCCATCGCCTCGCCGGCATGGGTATCGTAGCTCGCCGTGGTCACGGCGACGTCGGCCACCGGCACCTGCCACGGGCCGACCATCTGGTCGCGGGCCACCATGCCGGTGATGGAGCGATCGCCGATGGTGATCAAAAAGCTCTTGGAGGCTACCGTGGGCAGCCGCAGCACGCGATCCATGGCCTCGCGCAGATCGAGGTTGTCGAGCATCACGCCGGGCAGCTCCAGCGACTCGCGCCGGAACTCGCGCTGCATCTTGGGCGGCTTGCCGAACAGCACGCTCATCGGCAGATCGACCGGCTGGCTGGCCATGGACTGGGCCTCGAAGTGGCCGTCGCGCACCTCGAGGTGATGGGCCTCGGTGGCCTCGCCGACTACCGCATAGGGGCAGCGTTCGCGCCTGCACAGCGCATCGAAGGTATCGAGGTCCTCGGGTGCTACCGCCAGCACGTAGCGCTCCTGGGCCTCGTTGCACCAGATCTCCAGCGGGCTCATGCCCGGCTCGGCGTTGGGCACCGCACGCAGATCGAACAGGCCGCCACGGCCGCCGTCCTTGACCAGCTCCGGCAGGGCATTGGAGAGCCCGCCGGCACCGACGTCGTGAATGAAGCGGATGGGATTGGCCTCGCCCAGCGCCCAGCAGCGGTCGATCACTTCCTGGGCACGGCGTTCGATCTCGGCGTTGTCGCGTTGCACCGAGGCGAAGTCGAGATCGGCGCTGGAGGCGCCGGAGGCCATCGACGAGGCGGCGCCACCGCCCAGACCGATCAGCATGGCCGGGCCGCCCAGCACGATCAGCTTGCCGCCGACCGGAATCTCGCCTTTCTGGACGTGGCCCTCGCGAATGTTGCCGTAGCCGCCGGCGATCATGATCGGCTTGTGATAACCGCGCCGCTCGATGCCGCCGGCACTCAGGGTGTCCTGCTCATAGGTACGGAAGTAGCCGGTCAGGTTGGGGCGGCCGAACTCGTTGTTGAACGAGGCCCCGCCGATGGGACCTTCGAGCATGATGGAAAGCGCCGACTGCATGCGCTCGGGCTTGCCGTAGTCGAAGGCTTCCCAGGGCTGGACGAACTCGGGAATACGCAGGTTGGAGACAGTGAAGCCGGTGAGGCCCGCCTTGGGCTTGGAGCCGATGCCCGTGGCCCCTTCGTCGCGGATCTCGCCGCCGGCGCCGGTGGCCGCCCCCGGATAGGGCGCGATGGCGGTGGGATGGTTGTGAGTCTCCACCTTCATCAGGATATGGATCGGCTCGCGGTGCGTGCCGTACACGGCACGCTCGGCGGCCTTGCCGGTCAACGGCGCGGCGAAGAAGCGCCCCGCCTCGCTGCCCTTGATCACCGCGGCGTTGTCGCTGTAGGCGGAAAGGATGTCGCCGGGCGAAGCCTGGTAGGTGTTCTTGATCATCTTGAACAGCGAATGGCTCTGGGCCTCGCCGTCGATCACCCAGTCGGCGTTGAAGATCTTGTGTCGGCAGTGCTCGGAGTTGGCCTGGGCGAACATCATCAGTTCAACGTCGGTGGGGTTGCGCGCAAGCTCGCGGAACGCCTCGACGAGATAGTCGATCTCGTCCTCGGCCAGGGCCAGGCCCAGCGCGACGTTGGCCTGCTCCAGCGCCGCCCGGCCGCCCTCGAGAATGTCCACCCGCCCCAGCGGGGCCGGCTCGTGATGCGCGAACAGCCGGGCGGCATCGGAGGCATTGACCAGCACGCTCTCGGTCATGCGGTCGTGCAGGGTCTCGCGAATCGCCATGAAGGCCGCTTCGGACATCGGCGCCCTGAGCGCCACGCGATAGGCGACGCCCTGCTCGAGGCGGCGCACCCGCGCCAGGCCGCAGTTGCGGGCGATGTCGGTAGCCTTGGACGACCACGGCGACTGGGTACCGATACGCGGCACCACCAGAAACAGCTGGCCGTCGGCCTCGCCCTGGTCGCCACCGTCTTTGATGCCATAGTCGAGCAACTGATCGAGCAGACTCCGTTCATCGTCGGATAGCTCACCGTCGTGATCCACGAAATGCACGTAGGAAGCGTGCAGGGACTCGACCTCGGGAACCCGTGCGCGCAGGGCAGCCAGCAGCTTGTCGTGACGGAAAGCGGAAAGGGCAGGCGCGCCGCGAAGTTCGAGCATGTCTTGGAAGCCTCTGAAGCAAGCGGAGGGAGGGCCGCACGGCGGCATAGAAGGCGCCATGATACTGGAAAGCGCCGGACAGACGAAATGCGGCGGATGACAGCCGTGCCGCGTGCCGTTATCGTGAAGCTCTCTTCGCCGACCGTCGCCTGAATGCCCGAGCCCGAACGTCCTATCCTGCTGAGCCGCCTGCGCCTGGCCGCCCTGCTGCTGCTGGGTGTCGTGCTGTGCCTGGCCCCCTATCGCCACTTCACGCCAGCCAGCGGCCTGCTGGACGAAATACGCGAGCGCGACTTCCTCAGCATTCACACGCGCAATACGCCGACTACCTATTACGAAGGGCGCCACGGCCCGACCGGCTTCGAGTACGAGCTGGTGCGCCGCTTCGCCGACTTCCTCGGCGTCAGCCTGACCCTGGATGCGCGCCACCACATCCAGAGCGCACTGGACGCGGTGCGCCTGGAGGGCGATCTGGCCGCCGCCGCGCTGCCGCTGGACCTGACCCAGCCGGGCCTCATCTACAGCCGCCCGATCCTCGACCTGCAACCGCTGCTGGTCTACCGCCGCGGCCTGCCGCCGGTCACCGATATCGAGGGACTGGCGGGACTCACCATCGGCACCATTCGCGGCTCCGGAGCCGACCGCGTGCTGCGCGAACTGCAGGTCGAGCACCCGGCGCTGGGCTGGCGGGAATCCTCGGACGTCGAAGTGGCAGAATTGCTCAGCCAGGTCGAAAACGGCTACCTGGATGCGGCGGTAGTCTTCGAGCATCAGTTTCGCATCAACCGAATCTTCTTCCCCGGCGTAGAGCGCGGCTTCTTGCTGGGCCAGCCGCTCTCCATGGCCTGGGCCTTTCCCGCCCACGGCGGCCTCACGCTGCAGCAGGCGGCCAACCGCTTCCTCGAAGAGCTGCGGCAGGAGGGCTGGCTCGATGCGCTCATCGACCGCCACTTCGGCCATGACGACTACCTCGAATACGTCGGCGCCCGGGTTTTCATCGCCCACGTGCATGCGCGGCTGCCCACCTATACCGCGCTGTTTCGTGAAGCGGCACGCAACACCGGCTTCGACTGGAAGCTGTTGGCCTCCCTCGGCTACCAGGAGTCACACTGGGACCCGGAAGCCACCTCACCCACCGGCGTGCGCGGCCTGATGATGCTGACCCTGCCCACCGCCGGCGAGATGGGTGTGAGCGACCGTCTCGACCCCGCCCAAAGCATCGACGGCGGGGCGCGCTATCTCCGCCATCTCAAGGATCGGCTGCCGGAGTCGATAACAGGAGATGACCGGCTCTATATGGCCATGGCCGCCTATAACGTCGGCCTCGGGCATCTCTACGACGCCCGGCGTATCGCCGAGCAGTTGGGCGGCGACCCCGATCGCTGGGAAGACGTGCGCGAGGCGCTGCCGCTGCTGCAGAAGCGCGAATGGCACAGCCAGACCCGCCACGGCTACGCCCGCGGCGGCGAGCCGGTGATCTACGTGCGCAACATCCGGCGTTACTATGAGATCCTGAGCTACGTGGATCGCAGCCAGCAGCAGTACCTGCAGCTCAACGAGATGGCCAACGGCGAGGCCGACGAAGCCCCGTTGTTCGACATCATTTCTCCCCTTCTCTAGCAGGAACAGGGCATGACCATGCAACGCCGCGCCCTTCTCGTCACCTGCCTGGCCTGCGTGCCGCTGGCACCGGGCTCCCACGGCGGCCAGCCGATGCACGAGCTGGTCACCCTCGGCCTGCTGGCCATGCTCATCCTGGCCCAGCTGATGCTGCTGCTGGGCGCACGAGCGCTGGCCAAGGGACTGGTGAGTGCTGCCCTGCTGCCCCTCGGCCTGGCACTGCTCAGCTACACCCTGCCAGAGTATTGGGTCGCCACGTCGAGCTGGGACGCCATGAGCCGCGGCCTGGATAGCCGCCTGACGCTGGAGTCCTGGCGCCCGGGCCTGCTGCCCACCCTGACCCTGCTCCTGCTCGGCGCGCTGATCATCACGCGCTCCCAGGCCGCGCGGGGCGGCCCACTGCTGCTGGTCATGGTTGCGCTGCTGGTCAGCCTGCAGGGTCTGCTCGCCGCTGCCGCCCAGGCGCCACTGCTACGCCTGGCCGCCGGCCCTGGGCCACGCTGGCCATGGCCCTGCTGCTGGTCGGGCAGGGGCTGGCCGCCCAGCCCGGCTGGCGTGCCCACGCCGCCACGCTCGGCCGCGCCCTGTTCCCGTCGCTGGCGCTCGTCGTGGCCACCCTGCTGCTGTGGCATCACCAGCAAGGCGTCACCGAGCGCGGGCTGCGCACCGCGGTCGAAGCGGAGGCCCAGCAGTTGGGCAGCCGACTCACCCGCGAGGTATACGACCACCTGGCGGCGGTGGAGCGCTTCGCCAACGTCTGGACCCTGTTCGACGCGCCCCCCACCCAAGCGGAATGGGCCGGCCAGGCTGGTCCCTATGCGCGCGACTTCCGCTTCCTGCTCAATATCGCCTTCGTCGATCCCGACAGTCGTCTCACCCGGGTCTACCCGGCCAGCGAGCTCAATCTCCGGATTCAGGGCACTCGGCTCTTCGATGCCCAGCCCGCCAGCCGCGAGGCGGTCAGCCTTGCGCTCGTCGAGCAGCGCATCGGCCGCACGGGCGTTATTCCGCTGCTGCAGGGCGTGCCGGGCATCATTCACTACCTGCCGATACCGCTGGACGAGCAGCGCACCCTGGGCGCCGTGGCCATGGTCATCAGCCTGCCGATCCTCGCGGAGACGCTGTTTCAGGAAGTGGATGGCCGCCATGTCGGGCTTGTGCTACGCCAGGGCGACCAGCACCTGGCCGAGCGCCTGCCCGAAGGGCGCCTGGGCCCTGGCATCACGCGGTGCCGCTCGGCGTGGCCGGCGAGCCGCTGACCCTCAGCGTGCAGCCCAGCCACGCCAGCCTGCTGCAGCGGCTGCCCCGCCACCCGGTCATCAGCCTGGTCATCGGGCTGCTGCTGGCCTACCTGCTTTACCTGGTGCTGCACGGCTACACGCGCCTGGCCCGTCAGCACCGGCGGGTGCATGCCGCCAACACCGAACTGCGCCGCGAGATCCGCGTGCGCAGCCAGCTCCAGCAGGAAATTGAATGGCTGGCCCGCCACGACGAGCTGACCCGGCTGCCCAACCGACGGCTGTTCATGGAAACCCTGCAGGCCAACGCCGCACAGCGCCCGCTGAGCGTACTGATCTGCGACATCGACCATTTCAAGCGGGTCAACGACCACCAGGGCCACCTGGTCGGCGACCGCTACCTGACCCAGTTGGGTGACATCGGTCGCAAAGTGATCGAGCAACACGGCGGACTGTTCGCCCGCTACGGCGGAGAGGAGTTCGTCGCCTGCCTGCCGCAGGCAGGCGGCAGCCAGGCCGTGGCGATCGCCGAAACGCTGCGCCGCAACGTGCAGGACGCCGCGCTGGCACATCACGACGACAGCACGCTGACGGTCAGCGTCGGCGTGGTCACGCTGGAGAAGGGGCCGCTGGATGTCGCCACGCTCATGCAGGCGGCCGATGAAGCGCTCTATCGCGCCAAGGCCGAGGGGCGCAACCGGGTCAAGGCCGCCCCGGCCCTAGCCGTCACCGAGCGCGCCTGACGCCGCCGCGTCGGCCTGGCGGCGCGCTTCGAAGAACGCCTTGAGCAGCCGCGAGGCGCGCACGGCGAGCACACCGCCTTCCACCACGACCCGGTGATTGTGCCAAGGCTGGGCGAACAGGTTGGCCTTCGACTCCACCATGCCGGTGCGCGGCTCGGCGGCACCGTAGACCAAGCGGGCGATGCGCGCATGGATGATCGCACCGGTGCACATCAGGCAGGGCTCCAGGGTGACGTAGAGCGTGCAGCCGTCCAGGCGGTAATTGCCGAGCCGCTCGGCGGCGGCGCGCAGCGCGCGGATCTCGGCATGGGCGCTGGGATCATGCCCCGAGATCGGCGCATTGTAGCCCGCCCCGATGATCTCGCCTGCCGCATCCACCACCACCGCGCCCACCGGCACCTCGCCGGCTGCCAGCCCTCGCGGGCCTGGTCCAGCGCCCGATGCATGTAGAATTCGTCACTGCGCATCGGCGCCGACTCCGTTATCCTTGCTGAAACAACCGTATGGAGACGCCCCGAGGAAGCCTCATGTCCGATGCCCTGAATGCGCTGGTCAACCTGCTCGGCCTGGAAGAAATCGAAGAGAACCTGTTCCGTGGCCGCAGCCAGGACCTGGGCCTGCCGCAGCTGTTCGGTGGCCAGGTGCTCGGCCAGGCGCTCTCGGCCGCCACTCACACCGTGGACCCCAGCCGCCAGGCCCATTCGCTGCACGGCTACTTCCTGCGTCCCGGCGACCCGCATCGCCCGGTAGTCTATCAGGTCGATGCCGTGCGCGACGGCGGCAGCTTCACCACCCGGCGCGTCACCGCCATTCAGAAAGGCCGGCCGATCTTCTTCTGCAGCGCCTCCTTCCATGGCCGCGAAGAGAGCCTGGCCCACCAGATGGCGATGCCGGAACTCGCCTCGCCCGAAGCGCTGGCTCACCAGCCCGATGCCCGCCTGGAGCGCTTCCCCGGCCACCCCATCGAATTCCTGCACCTGGGCGATGACGCCGAACCCGGCCAGCCTTCACGCAAGCGGCTGTGGTTCCGCCTGACCGGCGAACTGCCCGACGACCCGGCCCTGCACCGCTACCTGCTGACCTACAGCTCCGACTTCAACCTGCTGACTACGGCGCTGGTGCCCCACGGCATCACCTTCCGCGACCCCAAGCTGCAGATCGCCAGCCTCGACCATGCGCTGTGGTTCCACCACGACGTCAAGGTCAACGACTGGCTGCTCTACGACATGGACAGCCCCTGGGCCGGCGGGGCCCGCGGCTTCACCCGCGGCAGCATCTACGACCGCAGCGGGCGGCTGGTGGCCTCCACCGCGCAGGAAGGCCTGACGCGCCTGCGCGAAGCGCGCTGAGCGCTTCTCGACACGGCACCAGCCGCATCCGAGGCTAAAGTTCCCTACCGAACCGTCGATATTGGAAAAATCTTCCATGGAACGCACGACGAGATTCGGATAATGACAGATTCCTTAAGCGGCTCTAGGCGCGCCTTCGGGCTTCAAAGCAAGCTCCTGGCCCTGGTGCTGCTTCCCCTGCTGGTGACGACCCTCGTGCTTGTCACGCTGGATGCCCGCGACCGCATCGTGGGCAACCAGGATGCCCTGGCCATGCAGCGTGCCATGCTGATCGAAACGCGCCAGGCCGGGGTTCGCGACGTCGTCGAAAGTGCCCGCACGGCCATCCAGCCCGTGCTGCAGAATCGCGGCCTCAGCGAGGCACAGCGGCGCGAGCAAGCCGCCGAGATCCTCCGTGCGATTCGCTTCGAAGGCGATAACTACATCTTTGCCTACCAGTACGACGGTACCAATATCGTGCTGCCCTACAGTCGGGAACGCGAGGGCACCGACCTCAGCAACCTGCGCGCCCCCGATGGCGCCTTCATCATCCGCGACATGATCTCGCTGGCGCAGCAGGGGGCGGCTTTTATCAGTACCCATGGGAATACCCCGGCACCAACGACGTGGAGCCCAAGTATTCGTTCGTCGACACCGTTCCCGAGCTGGGCTGGATGCTGGGCGCGGGGGTCTATATCACCGATATCGATGCCGCCATGGCCAAGGCCGACCTCCAAGCCGCCAGCGTGCTGCGCAGCGCCATTCTGTCGTCAATCCTGACCGGGCTGGCGCTGTTCGCTGCGGTGGCGGCCGCCTCGGTATGGCTCGTGCGCCGCACGATTCGCCCCATACGTCGCACCGCAGATGCCATGCGCGACATCGCCCAGGGCCAGGGCGACCTCACCCGCCGCCTTAACGCCGAAACCCAGGACGAGATCGGCGAGCTGGCCACCCAGTTCAATGCCTTCGTCACCCGCATGCAAGAGACCCTGCGCGACGTGCGCCGCAGCACTACCAGCGTGCATCTCGCCGCGGAAGACATTGCCCAGGGCAGCGATGAACTGGCCACGCGCACCGAGCAGGCCGCCGCCAACCTGCAGGAAACATCCGCCTCCATGGAGGAGATCACCGCCACGGTGAATCACAGCGCTGAATCGGCACAACAGGCGAATCAGCTGGTCGTCGCCACTACCCAGGTAGCGCGTGATGGCGAAAGCGCCATGCAGCGCGTAGAGCGCACCATGGCGGATATTGACGCCTCATCGAGCCGTATCGCCGAGATCGTCAGCCTGATCGACGGCATTGCCTTCCAGACCAACATACTGGCGCTCAACGCCTCGGTGGAAGCCGCTCGGGCCGGCGAACATGGCCGCGGCTTCGCCGTGGTGGCGCAGGAGGTGCGCACCCTGGCCAGCCGCTCCGGCGATGCCGCCAAGGAAATCCGAACGTTGATCGATACCTCCGTGGCCCACGCTCGCAGCGGCAGCGAGATCGTCCAGCGGGCGGGCGCCACCATGCAGGAGATCGTGTCCAGCGTGGCACGGGTCAGCGACGTGATCGCCGAAATCAGCGCTGGCGCGCGTGAACAGAATGCCGGTATCGGCCAGATCAATACGGCCGTGGCCGAGATGGACACCATGACGCAGCAGAATGCCGCCATGGTGCAGCATACGTCCTCCCTGGCCGCCGAGATGCGCCGTCACTCGCAGCAACTCAGCGACCTGGTCGGCACTTTCATCCTGGGCGACGAGCGCGAGAATGGCGGGGCCGCAGCTGCCACGCCTGCCAGGCAGCTGCCTGCGCTACCCGCCGCGAGCAGGAAGGTGCCCGCCTCGCCCGCTCGGCCCGGCTCCCAGGCGGAGTGGGAAGCCTTCTGAATCCAGGCAGGCCGCTGCCCTTGCAGCCGCGGCCGCTGGCGGCTCACACCTGGGTGCCCGGCGACTGCAGCCGGTGCTGGGGAACCGGCCCCGGGGGCGGCACGGCGGTGGGCAGGCTCAGCGTGTGCTCCTCGCCTTCCTGCCAGTAGCGCAGCTGCGCCTCCTCGCCCACCGGCGTGTCCCGCACCAGCTCGAGGAAGCGCATGGGCGTGGTGGGGATCTCGCCGTTCACCTCGAGCAGCAGCGCCCCGGGCGCCAGGCCGGCGCTCAGCGCCGGGCCGCGGGTATCGTTGACCAGCACCCCTTCACGGTCGGGCAGGCCCAGCGCTTCACGCAGGTCGTCGCTGACCGGGGCCACCGTGATGCCGAGGGCGGCCACTACCTGATCTTCCAGCCCCTCGAACTCGATCTGGCGTGCGGCCGCCAGCACCTGGGGCGCCACATGAATGCTGGCCCCGACCTGCAGCGCCAGGGCGATCGCATCGCTCGGCCGGCTGTCGATGCGGACCGGCTCGTCGCGCTCGGCGATGCGAAGCTCCAGCATGCCGAGAAAGGTGTTGTCGACCAGGTCGTCGACGAATACCCGCACCAAGGTGACATCGATCCCGCCCAGCACATCGCCGAACAGCTCATGGGTCATGGGGCGCGGCGCCCGTGCACCGCCCAGGCCGCGCAAAATGGCGCTGGCCTCGTTGGAACCGACGAAGATCGGCACCACCTCGCGCGCACCGGGCTCGCGCAGCAACACCACTGGCACACCGAAGCCGGCGATGCCCACGGTGGCAACCTCGACTTCCACCATCTCGTCGACCTCTGCCGCCAGTTCGCGGGCACTCACGGCATGCGCGCTCAGCAGCAGCGCGAGGCCACACAGCAGCGACAGCAGACGATAACCGCGAACCAGCAATGTCATGGACTTCTCCCCGCAAGCAACAATGCCTAGAGCATGGCACTCATGGCTGCACCCCGCCATGCGGCGGGGTGAGCGAACCCGGCGTGCGAGATAGAGAGGGGGTCAGGACCTGACCTTCATCAGCTCATCCCAGCGGGTGGTGTAGCGCTGGGTGCGGTGCTGACAGCGCAGGGCCCAGGCATTGTCCTTGTGCGGCAGGCCGAAGCGCACGGTATCGCGCCCCATCTCGCGGTTGAGCCGGTCGAGGGTGGCCATCAGCCGACGGCTGCGGTCGCGCCTATGCTCATCGCCGGGCTCATCGAGCAGCGAGCCCTGGCAGCGCTCGCCCTCCACCAGGTCCAGCAGTATGACGCCGCACTTCTGGTAGCGATGCTCCTCCAGGAACACCGTTTCCAGCGCCCGGCGCGCCGCCGCGAGCAGCGTGGGCGTGTCGGCGCTGGGCTCCGGCAGCGCGACGATCTGGCTGTTGGTGTACTGCGGGTCGCCCAGCCGGTGGGGGTTGGTGCGCACGAATACCAGCACCGCCCGCGCCAGGCTGCCCTGGCGACGCAGCTTCTCGGCGGCGCGTGCGGCATGCTGGCGGGTGGCGGCCTGCAGATCGGCCAGGTCGCGGGTCAGCCTGCCGAAGGAGCGCGATACCAGGATGCGCTGGCGCGGCAGCGTCATGTCCTCGAGACGGATGGCGGGTCGGCCGCGCAGCTCCCAGACGATACGCTCGAGCACCACCGAGAAGGCGCTGCGGATCCGCTTGGGATCGGCCTGCCGCAGCTCCCAGGCGGTGGTGATGTCCAGCAGTGCAAGCCGCTCGGCCGTGCGCCGAGCCACGCCCCAGAGGTCGCCGACCGGCAGCGCCTGCAGCACCCGGCGCGTCACGTCGCTGTCGGCTTCGAGCAGGCACACCCCTTCGTAGGCAGGCTCGCGCTTGGTCAGGCGGTTGGCCACCTTGGCCAGCACCCGGGTGGGCGCCACCCCCACACCGGCCGGGATGCCGGTCCAGCGGCGCACCGTCTGGCGCAGCCGCTGGCAGTGGGCCTCCAGCCCGGCGGGGTCGAAGCCGTCGAAGTGCACGAAGCTTTCGTCGATGGAGTAGAGCTCCACCTCCGGGGAGAACTCCGCCAGCACCTGATTGACCCGGCGCGACACGTCGCCGTAGAGGGCGTAGTTGCTCGACAGCAGCACCGCCTGGCGGCGAATGGCCGGCGGCAGCAGGTGCAGCGGTGCCCCCATGGCCACCCCCAGCGCCTTGAGCTCGCGGGAGCGCGCCACCACGCAGCCGTCGTTGTTCGACAGCACACCGACCGGCAGTCCTTCCAGCCGCGGGTTGAACGCCCGTTCGCAGCTCACGTAGAAGCTGTCGCCATCCACCAGCGCGATCATGGTCAACCCCCGGCAAGGCGTGAATCACATGGGTGACCACGCCCCAGACGTGGCACGTCCTGCCATCCAGCGGGATCGGCGCAAAGCGCGGGTTGCTGGCCAGCAGCACGGTACGCCCGCCCTGGCGCACCAGCCGCTTGACCGTGGGTTCGCCGTCCACGGCGATGATCACCACCCGGCCGGGCAGCGGTTCCAGGCTGCGGTCCACCACCAGCAGGTCGCCGTCATAAATGCCGTCGCCCTGCATCGAGTCACCTTCGGCACGCACGAAATAGGTGGAGGCCGGGCGCTTCACCACGTGATCGTGCAGGTCCAGGTCGATGTCGAGATGGTCGTCGGCAGGGCTGGGAAACCCGGCGCGGACCCGGCAACCCAGCAGGGGCAAGGGCTGCGGCACGGGCCGCGTGGCGGGTCGACCGACAACGCGCAGCAGAGGAAGTGAAGTGAGCGGCATGAGGGCCTCCATATACTGTACTCCCATACAGTATTCTTGCGATGCCGCCCCTTGGCAAGCCCTGAACGGGCAGCACGACACCGTCGCCAGGTTTGAAGGCAGCGCGATCGCCCTCCATGCTGAGGGAAGGAGCTTTCCAGGGAAGGGAAACCACCATGGACGACATCGCCAGCGAGTTTCTGGCCGACAATGCCATCCTCATGGAGCTGGCCGTGGCGCTGCTGCTGGGTGCGCTGATCGGCATCGAGCGCGGCTGGTCGGCGCGCAAGCGCGAATGGGGCGAGCGGGTGGCCGGGGTGCGCACCCACGCGTTGGTGGGGCTGTTCGGCGGCATCGCGGCGCTGCTATCGGAAACGCTCACCTCCTGGGCGTTTCCACTGATCTTCCTGGCGGTCGCCGGCATCGCCCTGGCCGGCTACCGGGCCAGCATGGAAAAGAGCCGGGACTACAGCATCACCGGCCTGATCGGGCTGCTGTTGACCTTCTGCTTCGGTGCCCTGGCGGTGGCGGTGGAGATCGCCCTGGCCACGGCCTGTGCGGTGGTCACCGCGCTGATCCTCGATAACAAGCGCGAGATCCACGGCCTGCTGCACAAGCTCGAAGCCAATGAGCTCGCCGCCGGCCTCAAGCTGCTGCTGATCAGTGTGGTGATGCTGCCGCTGCTGCCCAACGAGGACATGGGCCCCGGCGGGGTGCTCAACCCCTATGCGATCTGGTGGCTGGTGGTGCTGATCGCCTCGATCTCGTTCATCGGCTACTTTGCCGTGCGGATCGGCGGCACCGAGAAGGGCATCCTGTTCACCGGGCTGTTCGCCGGGCTGAGCTCATCCACCGCACTGACCCTGCAGTACGCCCGCCAGGCCCGCCGCGAGCCGCAGCTGGCACCAATGCTGGCCGCCGGCATCCTGCTCGCCTGCGGCACCATGCTGCCGCGCCTGCTGCTCTACGCCGCCCTGGTCGGCCCGGCCCTGTTGCCCCGGCTGCTGGCCCCGCTGGCCGCCATGGGGGTGGCGCTCACCCTGCCGGCGCTGTGGCTGTGGCGGCGCCACCGCCGCCATCTCAAGACCCACCAGCCGATGACCCAGAACCCGCTGGAACTGCGCGCCGCGCTGGTGCTCGGCGCCTTGCTGGCGGTGGTGATGGTGCTGGGCGAGTGGCTACGCGACTGGCTCGGCGAAGCCGGCATCTACCTGCTGGCCGCCACCTCCGGCATTGCCGACGTGCATGCCATCGCCCTGTCGCTCAGCCGCCTGGCGCCGGAAACCATCACGGTGTCCACCGCCGTGCTGGGCATCCTGCTGGCCGCCTCGGTAAACAACCTGTTCAAGGTGGTGCTGACCGCCACCGCGGGCAATGCACGCCTGACCCGCTGCATCGTCGGCCCGATCGCGGCCTCGGCGGCGGCGGGCCTGGCCGTCGCCTGGCTAACCTGAGCCCTGGCTGGCCTGAGCCTGGGCTAGGCCGGCACTGCCGGCACGTTCAGGCGGCGCTCGTGCGCCACCAGCCACTGCTTGCGCGGCAGCCCGCCGCCATAGCCGGTAAGGGTGCCGTTGGCCCCGATAACCCGATGGCACGGCACCACGATCGCCACGGGGTTGGCACCGTTGGCCAGGCCTACCGCGCGGCAGGCCCCTGGCCGCCCGATCCGCTTCGCCAGCTCGCCATAGCTGATCGTGCTGCCCGCCGGGATCTCGCGCAGCGCCTGCCACACCAGGCGCTGGAACGGCGTGCCGCCGGTAGCGACCGTTAGTGCCGCAAGCCGGGAGGCATCGTCCTCGAAGTAGGCCGCCAGGGCCTGCCGAATGGCCGCGGGCGCCGCTCCCGGATAAGCTCGTAGCGGCCGTAGTGGCGCTTCAGCAGGCGGTGCAGGCGTTCGTCGTGATCGTCGAATTCCAGCGCTCGCAGCGCGCCCTGTTCGTCCACGACCAGGCGCAGCTCGCCCACCGGGGACGCCAATCGATCCAGCCAGAGTTGCATTGCCTCTCTCCTATCTCGCTGTTGCCTGCCTTGCGACCGCATCGGCATGCCATAGGTGCATCACGGCGTAGCCACGCCAGGGCCGCCAGGCCTCGGCGCGGAGCATTTGCCCGGCTCCGTCAGCGCCGCTGCACGGCCAAGCCCGAAGCTCTCCCGCAGCCCGTGCATGGCGCGCCGCCTCAGCGATGCGCTGCGATCGAGAGCGTCATCGCTCCATTCTAGCCCGCCCATGGCCGATGGCCGGTATCTTTTGCAGCCTCCCTGCCAACGCAAAGTGGTTCTCCTGAATGACGTCAAACTGGCCCTTAGCAAGGAACCAGATTCATACCACACTGGCTCTCGCCCATCGCAACGCAGAGGAGCCACCCATGACCATTCGCCAAGCCACCCTTAACGACCTGGAGCCACTCAGCCAACTGCTCGACGGCTACCGGCAGTTCTACCGCCAGGCGTCCGATCTCGAAGGCGCCCGGCAGTTCCTGCAGGCACGCCTCGAGCGCGGCGATTCGCACATTCTGGTTCACACAGGAAGCCAGGGAGAACTGCAGGGTTTCGTACAGCTCTACCCCCTGCTTTCCACCGTGCGCCTGGCCCCGCTGTGGCTGCTCAACGATCTGTTCGTCGCCCCCGAGGCTCGTCGCAGCGGCGTCGGGCGCGCCCTGATGCAGGCCGCCAGGGAGCTCGCCCGAGCCCATGGCGTCGGCCATCTCAAGCTCGCCACCGAGATCGACAACCGCACCGCCCAGGCGCTCTACGAATCGCTCGGCTGGCAGCGCGATACGACCTTCTATCACTACGGTCTGCTGTTCGACACCCAGGCAGACCAGGGCTGAGCGGAGGCGCCATGTACGTTCCCCCATCGATGCGGCTGACGCGCGAGCAGGCCTGGGCGCTGGTCGAGCGCTACGGCTTCGCCGTGCTGGTCGGCGCCGATCTGCAGGCTACCCACCTGCCCCTGACGCTGGAACGAAGCGAAGGCGAGCTCGGTTCGCTCTACGGCCACGTCGCCCGGGCCAATCCTCACTGGCGAGCGCTGGACGGCAACCGGGCGCTGGCGATCTTCAGCGGGCCCCACGCCTATGTCTCGCCGAGCTGGTACGCCAGCCGGCCTGCCGTGCCCACCTGGAACTACCTGGCCGTGCATGCCACGGGGCGCCTGGAGCTGCTGGACGCCGCGGCCACGCGGAGCTGCTCGCGCGCAGCCTGGCCCACTTCGAACCCGCCCTGCTCGATTCGCTGGGCCGCGAGCACGACTACCTGGAAAAGATGCAGGCCGGCGTGGTCGGCTTTCGCCTGCGCATCGAAGCCCTCGAAGGCAAGGCCAAACTCGGCCGGCAGCGCTCCCGGGCCGATCAGGCAGGGGTCGAAGCGGCCCTGGCGCAGAGCGCCGACCCGCAGGCGCGCCAGCTTTGGCACGAGATGCAGACACTGGCAGACGAGGAGCGGCAGGCATGAGCACGCGGCCCGTAGACGACCGCCCCCTCGGTGTCGCCCTGCCCGGCTGGCAGCCGGCAAGCCGGCCGCAGCGAACCCCTCTGCAGGGAGAACGGGTTCGCCTCGAACCGCTGTCGGCAGAGCGCCATGGCGATTCGCTGTTCGCCGCCTTTCTATTGCCCGGTGAGGGGCCCCACGACACACCCCAAGCACGCTGGGCCTATTCCGGCGGCATGCCGTTCAGCGATGCCGAGCAGTGTCATGCCTGGCTGGCCGAGCGTGCGCGCAGCGAGGACCCACTCTTCTTCGCCATCGTCGAAGCAAAATCCGGGCGGGCCCTGGGACTGGCCAGCTACCTCAACATCGTGCCGGAGCACGGCAGCATCGAGGTCGGCCATCTCCATTTCACGCCGCCGCTTCACCGCACGCCGGCGGCCACCGAAGCCATGCTGCTGATGATGCGCCACGCCTTCGCCCTGGGCTACCGGCGCTACGAATGGAAGTGCGATGCGCTCAACGCCGCCTCGCGGCGTGCCGCCGAGCGCCTGGGCTTTCGCTTCGAGGGGATATTCCGTCAGCACCGTGTAGTCGAGGGACGCAACCGCGACACCGCCTGGTTCTCGCTGCTCGACGGCGAATGGCCTGCCAACGAAGCCCGCCTGGTGCGCTGGCTCGCATCGGACAACTTCGATGACGAGGGTCGTCAGAGGTCGTCGCTATCGGCGCTGTCAGCCTAGGCTCAGCCATTCGCGAGCCAGCCAGCGCCCGGCCCGTTCGATCTCGGCTTCCACGGTGCCGGCATAGCCCAGCACCAGGCCGGGGCAAGCGGGTGCCTTGAGGTAATAACTCGACAGCGGCGAGAGCGAGATGCCCTGCGCCGCACCCCGTCGGAGCAACTCACGCTCTTGTTCCGCTTCATCGAGCCAGGCCACCAGATGCATGCCGGCCTGCCCGTCGGATAGACGCAGACCGCGTGCCACGGCGGGTGCCAGGGCCTTGCGCAGCAGCACCTGACGCCGACGGTAGCAGTCACGCATGCGTCGGATGTGGCGTGAGAACTGGCCGCCGACGATGAACTCCGCCAAGGCAGCCTGTACCGGGTACTGCCCCTCGCGGTGAAGCCGCGCGTTGGCCCGGCGAAACGGCTCGACCAATGACTCGGGCAGTACCACATAGCCCAGACGCAGCCCGGGATACATCACCTTGCTGAAGGTGCCCACGTAGATGACACGGCTATCGTCGACGAGCCCCTGCAGAGCGGCGATGGGGCGCTGCCCGTAGCGAAACTCGCTGTCGTAGTCGTCCTCGACGATCCAGGCGCCGTGCCGCTCCGCGGCTTCCAGCAGCGCCAAGCGGCGGGACAGACTCATGGTCACGCCGCTAGGGTATTGATGCGAGGGCGTCACATAGATCAATCTCGGACTCTCGGCGTTCGCCGCAGCCGCGACGCTGAGGCCTTCGTCATCCACCGGCACCGCCTGCAAATCGAGTCCGGCAGCCGCAAAGCAGGCCTGAGCCCCAGGGTAGCCCGGCTCCTCGATCCACACCTTGTCGCCGGGGTCGCTGAGCAGCCTGGCGATCAGCTCGAAGCCCTGCTGCGCCCCTGCACGATGAGAATCTGCTCGGGGCGACAGCGCACCGAGCGCGAGAGCTGCAGGTAGTCGGCCAGCGCCTCGCGCAGCGTCGGCACGCCGCCCTGGGCCTGATAGGCCAGCCACTCCTGCGGCATGCGCTGCTGGTGGCGGCGTATCAGCCGCTGCCACGGGCCATGGGGGAAACGATCCAGCGCCGGCACGCCGGGGGCCAGGATGGGGCGCTCCTGGCTGGCATGGCAGAACGCCAGCAGCGACGTGCCGCGCGCAGAGAGCGACGGCGCATCCGCTCGCGCCGGTAGCGTGTGCGACGTGGTGAGCCCAACCGCTAGTGCCGGCTGGGTGGCTGGTTGAGTGGTACATGGAAACGCCAGGTCGGCAACGAAGGTGCCCGACCCATGCCGCGTGACCAGGAAGCCTTCGGCCAGCAGCTGATCGAAGGCGGCCAGCACCGTGTTGCGCCCCAACCCCAGCTCGCCAGCCAGCTGGCGCGATGAGGGCAGTCGCTGACCGCAAACCAGGCGTCCCGTCTGGATCCACTCGCGTAGCTGATGATAGAGACGCGTGGCCAGCGGCTGCGGCGCACCTTCTGCCAGCGCCAAGCCCAGCGCATCGGCCAGCCAGTCGGTCTGCCCGATGCCGGCAGGTGTGGCAGACAGCCCCCTGTCAGCTATCCCACTCATCCGCGATAACCCGATTGCGCCCCGCGCGCTTGCCTTGATAGAGGTTGCGGTCGGCGCGATGCAGGGTGGCTTCGATGGTCTCCTCGCGGTCGCGGAAGGCCGATACGCCGCAGGTGATCGAGGCGGTGAAGAGGTGGCCCTCTTCCGAAGCGAAGGAGAGCGCGCTGACTTGCTGGCGCAGCTTCTCCGCTACGCCGATGGCGCCATCGAGCTCGGTTTCCGGCAGCAGGATCGCAAACTCCTCGCCTCCCAGGCGCGCTGGAATGTCGTTGACCCGCAGCTTGCCGCGCAGCATGCGGCTGGTCTGAACCAGCACCTGGTCACCCGCAGGATGGCCATGGGTGTCATTGATGCGCTTGAAGTGATCGAAATCGAACAGGATCACCGAAGCCGGCCGCGCATAGCGGCGGAAACGCGCCAGCTCCTGCACCAGGCGCTTCATGAAGTAGCGCCGATTGAACAGGCCGGTGAGTTCGTCGGTGCGTGACAGCAGGCGCAGACGCTGCTCCAGAATCTTCTGATCGGTGATGTCGCGCAGCGTGCCGATGAGCATCTGGTCGTCGTCATCGGGCACGTAATCGGCCAGCTCATGCACCCAGCGCACCTCGCCATTGGGGCGGATGATGCGATGAATCACATCGTAGTTGCCGCGCCCCAGCGCCTTGGCGATGGCGGCTTCGACCATCGGCAGGTCCTCCGGATGCACGCGCTGCTTGAACGCCTCCACGCTGGGCGTGAACGAGGACGCTGCGACGCCGAAGATGTCGTAGATCACATCCGACCAGAACACGTCCTGGGTCTTCAGGCTGAGCTTCCAGTAACCCAGGCGGGCGATCTGCTGGACACGATGCAGGGTGCGCTTGAGCCGAACGTTCTCGCTGCGCAGGCGCTCCAGCTCATGGCGCAGCGCGTCGGATTCGCCGGCGGCCGCCGCCTCGGGGCTGTGCCCGGCCGATGGCGCCAAGGCTTCCTGTTCCCGCGTTTTCTTCATGTTTTCAGCAGTAACTATCAGGGGTTTTAGCAGCAGGATACCGTCGCCTAACGCCGACTGCCATGCCTGCCCGGCAAGGGCGACGGTTCTTCCACCGCGGCTTCCAGCGGCCGAGCAAGATGCCGCGCCAGGCCCTCGGCGCCATGCCGCATCACGGCATGATGGCTCCAGATCACCAGCGGCCGAGCCAGGCGCGCCAGCCAGCCCATCCATGGCCGGGTGGTGCGCACCTGCCAGGTATACTTCACGCAGGTTCGGCCGGCCTGCTCGCTAAGCTCCCAGCGCCCCAGGCCAGTCACATCGCCGCTCGCCTCGCCCTCGATCAGCCACGGCGAGCGCACCCGGCATACGCGCATATCGAAGCGCAGGGTATAGCGCAGCGGGCTTCGCCACACGAAATGCTCGGTGCGTCCGATGCCCTGCCGATCGCCGCGCTCACGCTCCTCGACGTCGATCAGCTCCGGCCACCACTGCGGCCAGTGGCACGGGGTCGCCAGGGCCTCGTAGACCTGCTCGACAGGCGCCTCCAGATACCAGCGGGAGACGAAGTGAAAATCCGCCATGACACCATCCTTGTCATATCGCCACGCCGAGGCAACGCAACGGCGCGCTCTTCGCTCAGCCTAGTCTTTCCCTTGCCCCGGCGCCGCCGGGCGGCAGGCTGCGCTACTATTTCCCCTTCACCTTCACTCCCCTCACCTTCCCCAGCTGGAGACGTCAGATGAAATACCTCGGGGCTCATGTCAGTGCGGCCGGCGGCCCGGACCAGGCCGTGCTGCGCGCCGTCGAGATCGGCGCCGATGCCTTTGCGCTGTTCACCAAGAACCAGCGCCAGTGGCGCGCCAAGCCACTCGACGGTGCCACCATCAAGGCCTTTCGCAACGCCTGCGAGCGTCACGGCTTCGGCCCGGGGCAGATCCTTCCCCACGACAGCTACCTGATCAACCTCGGCCACCCGGACCCGGCCGGCCTGGAGAAATCCCGTGCGGCCTTCCTCGACGAGATGCAGCGCTGCGAGCAGCTCGGCCTGACGCTGCTCAACTTCCACCCGGGCAGCCACCTGAAGAAGATCAGCGAAAGCGAATGCCTGACCCGCATCGCCGAGTCGATCAACCTGGCCCTCGACAAGACCCGCGGCGTCACTGCCGTGATCGAGAACACCGCCGGCCAGGGCACCAACCTGGGCTGGCGCTTCGAGCACCTGGCCGAGATCATCGAGCAGGTCGAGGACAAGTCGCGGGTCGGCGTTTGCCTCGACACCTGCCACGCCTTCGCCGCCGGCTACGACTTGCGCACCCCCGAGGCCTGCACCGCCACCCTGGACACCTTCGATGAAGTGGTCGGCTTCACGTACCTGCGCGGCATGCACCTCAACGACGCCAAGAGCGAGTACGCCAGCCGGGTCGACCGCCACCACAGCCTGGGCCAGGGCAACATCGGGCTCGACGCCTTCACCACGCTGATGCGCGACCCACGCATCGACGAGATTCCCATGGTGCTGGAAACCATCGAGCCCGAAATCTGGGCCGAGGAGATCGCCTGGCTGCGCGCTCAGGCCGTGACTGACGGCGAGGGCTGAAGGGCCCGGCCACCAGCGGCCCTTCGTAGACCAGCGCATCGTGCAGTTGCACCAGGGCCGCACCGGCCTGCAGCCGGGCGGCCACCTGCGCCGCCGAGCAGATGCCGCCCACCGAGATGATCGGCAGCCGCCCGGCCAGCGCGGCGGCCAGACGGCTCACCTGAATGCAGGCCTGGCGCTGCCGCTCGGGCGTCTGCCAGTCGAGGTAGCGCTGCGGGGTAGCCGGCGGACCCAGGTCGAACGCCGCCACCAGCGCATCGAACCGCAGCGCCGCCAGCCGGCTCGCTACCGCTGGCAGGGCCTGCCCCGCCAGCGGTAGCCGAAGCTTCACCGCCAGGGGCACCTGGCGCCCGGTCAGCGCGGCCAGATCCCGCTGCTGCTGCTTGAGTGCTACCAGCAGCGCCTCCAGCCATTCACGGCAGGCGGGGCCAGCAGCGCACCGGCCTGGGGGCTGCACAGGTTGATGGTCAAGTAGTCGGCGTGCGCCCAGGCCGAGCACATTCCGGCCAAGTAATCGTCGACGGCAGCCCCCGGCTCGGTGTCCGCGGCCATGCCGAGGCTGACGCCCAGCACCGCGCCGCCGCCTGCCGCAGCGGCCTGGCCGGCGCCCCAGGCGGCCGCCTGGGGCGGTGTCAAGGTGCCGATCTCGATGGCGCCAAAACCCAGTGCCCCTGCCTGCCGGCCCAGTTGCCCCCGCTTGTCGAAACCGGCCGCAATGCCTAGTGGATTGGCGAACTCCAGCCCCATAACCCGAACCGGCGCCATGCGCGGCTGGGCGCGGGCCCGGCCGGCCTGCCCCTGGCCGCGTCGCCTGGCGGCAAGGCACGTACGGGCGAAGGCCAGCCGGCGCCCCAGCGCCGGCGAGCGGCGCATCAGCGCCAGCATCAGGCGGCGGGGCATGCCCCGGCCTCCGGCGGCACTCCACGGCGCCCGGCATATCGCGCCTCGAACGCCTGCATGAAGCGGATCAGCGCCTCGACCCCGGCTTCAGGCATGGCGTTGTAGAGGCTGGCCCGCACCCCGCCGACGGCCGGGTGCCCGTGCAGATGCAGCAGCCCCTGGGCGGTGGCCTGGGCCAGAAACTCGGCGGTCAGGCCGGGGGCGGCAAGCTCGAAGCAGACATTCATGCAGGAACGGTCGGCGGCCTGCTGCCGACAGACATAGAGCGCGCTGGCGTCGATGGCGACGTAGAGCCTGTCGCTCTTGCGTCGGTTGCGCACCGCCATGGCGCCCAGCCCGCCCTGCCGCCGCAGCCAGCGAAACGTCAGGCCGGCCAGATAAACGGCATAGGTCAGCGGCGTGTTGAGACGACCCTCGCAGCAGGCCTGCTCGCGGTAGCTGAAGAGCGTCGGCGTCTGCGGCCGCGCCGGGCGCAGCAGGTCGTCGCGGATAATGACGATCGTCAGCCCCGTCGGGCCGATGTTCTTCTGCGCCCCGGCATAGATCATCCCGAAACGCTCGATGGGAACCGGGCGCGACAGGAAGTCGGAGGTCATATCGGCGACCAGCGGCACTTCGCCGGTATCGGGCAGCCAAGTGTAGGCCAGGCCGTCGGCCGTTTCGTTGCTGGTCAGGTGGCAGTAGCCCGCCCGCGGATCGAGTCGCCATTCGGCGAACGGAGGAATCCGGCGGTAGCCATGGGCGGCCCCGCTGGCGGCAACCCGCACCCGGGCATGACGGCGCCCCTCGGCGATCGCCTTGCGCGACCAGTGTCCGGTGTCGAGGTAGTCGGCCCGCCCGCCGGGCGGCAACAGATTCAGCGGCAGCAGCGCGAACTGCGCCGAGGCCCCACCCTGCAGGAACAGGATGCGGTAGTGCGCCGGCAGATCGAGCAGCTCGGCCAGGTCGCGCAGCGCCTGCTGTTCGATCGCCCGGTACGCCTCGCTGGTGAAGGGCATCTCCAGCACGGACATGCCGCTGTGCTGCCAGTCCATCAGCTCGTCGCGGGCCTGCTGCAGCACCTCGCGGGGCAACATGCCGGGGCCGGCGGCGAAGTTGTAGGAGGGACGGGGCATGGGCGTTACCTCTCGGGCCCTGGCGTGCATCGAACAGGGCGATCAGAAGAAGAGATGCAGGCCATGGCCACTGGCCGCCATGAAGAACAGCAGCGGGATCGACAGGATGGTATTGGTGCGCGACGACAGGTAGGTGATGCGCGAGCAGCGCACCCGCTCCTCCATCGGCGCCGGCACGAAGCCCAGCACCTTCTTCTGGTGGGGCCACAGCACCAGCCACAGGTTGAGCAGCATCAGGGTGCCGATCCAGGCCCCCATGCCGATCACGGCATAGGGGCCCTGGAGCAACAGAGCATCGACCAGCCAGCCGCGGTACCACAGCATACCCATGCCGGACAGCCAGACGACGATGGAGGCATGGCGGAAGATGGCGTGCTCGCGCTGCATGCGCGCCTCGAGGGCCGCGCTGCGCTCGGTCTCGCTCGGCTCGCCGTTCAAGGGCGTGAAGGTGGGGTGTTTCACCACGTTGGCATAGTTGTGGCCGATCCAGATCAGCGCGAAGAGCAGGTGCGCCCAGCGGAACACGAAGTCGAGCATTGCCATGCGCAGCCTCCTAGACCAGGGTCCGGACGAACAGGAAGAGCACGCCGGTAAGGGCCAGCCCGGCGGCCAGGGTGCCGCCCAGGGAATCGTGCGGCAGCTTCATGTCACCTCCCGCCCCAGGGCGGCACCGCCCTGGCGTGCGATCAGCTCGCCGGCCGGGCGCTCCGCAGCCGTTGCCTGGCGCACCGCCTCCTGAATCAGATGGTGATGGGGCGACTTGCTGCAGGCGGGATCGGTGTTGGCGGCATCGCCGGTCAGCAGCATGGCCTGGCAGCGGCAGCCGCCGAAGTCCTGCTCCCGCTCGTCGCAGCTGCGGCAGGGCTCCTTCATCCACGCATCGCCGCGAAACATCTGGAACGCCGGCGACTCGCGCCACAGCCACGCCAGGCTATGCTCGCGCACGTTGGGGAATTGCAGCCCTTCGATCGAGCGCGCCTGGGAGCAGGGCAAGGCCGTGCCATCCGGGGCGATGGTCAGGTGAATCGCACCCCAGCCGTTCATACAGGCCTTGGGACGCCCCTCGTAGTAGTCGGGAATGACGAAGAAAATGGTCATGCTATCGCCCAGCCGCTGGCGCGCCAGGTTCACTTCCCGCTCGGCCCGTTCCAGTGCTTCGCGGGTCGGCAGCAGTTCGTCACGGTTGAGCAGCGCCCAGTTGTAGTACTGCACGTTGGCAAGCTCCAGGTACTCCACGCCCAGCTCGCTGGCCAGCGCGATGATTTCCGGTACCTGCGCAATGTTGTGCCGGGTGATCGGCACATTGAGCACCATGGGAAACCCCTGGGCCTTGATCTCCCGGGCAATGGCGAGCTTCCTGTCGAAACATTCCACACCCGCCAGGCGGTTCGCCGTGGCCGGGTCGCTCGACTGGAAACCCAGCTGGATATGCTTGAGACCCGCGGCCTTGAGCGCTTCCAGCCGCTTGGCGGTCAGCCCGATGCCGGAGGTGATCAGGTTGGTGTAGTAGCCCAGCCCGTTGGCCTCCGCCACCAGCGCCTCGAGATCCTTGCGCAGCGTGGGTTCACCCCCGAAAAGCCGATCTGCATGGCGCCCATTTGGCGGGCATCGTGAATGACGCGCTTCCACTCGTCGGTGCTCAACTCCTTGTCGCGACCACGATCGAAATCGACCGGATTGCTGCAGAAGACGCACTTCAACGGACACTGGTAGGTAAGCTCCAATAGCACCCAGATGGGCTTGCCGTCGCCGTCAAGGCGCAAGGCGGATCCAGCCTTTGGCATGGGACACCTCCAGGAAATCGATGACGCCTTTGGCGATGAGATCACGCTCGGCAGCATAGTGGGATTGAAGCTCGTCAATCAGGACGTCCACCGTGGCTTCGCCATTGCAAAGCATGAGGATATTGGCGGCCGTATCATTCAGCTTCACCACCCCCTCGGGGTAGAGAAGCACATGGGCTTCCTGGGATTCTTCCCAACGAAAAAGGAAGGTAGGGCTAATCATATAGCGATCGTGTATCGCCACCTTTGGCTGTGGAATCACACCCGCCTCCGTTGTTGTTATTGGCGAGAAGCCGGGAGCGACACGGGCCGCTCCCGGTCGGTATCAACTACCGAACGTAGACATAGGCCGTGACTTCAAATCCCAGCCGAAGGTCACAGAAAGCCGGCTCAACCCATTGCATGATTCACCTCCAATTGCGTGTGATTGTTCTACCCAGGTGTTGCCTATTGATACTAGAGAGGCATATGAAATGCATGTATAGCACTTTGGAAGGAAGCCGGACCTTCCTAGGTCTCAGGTACGTCGCTTTCCACGAAGAAGCAGCAAGGCAAGGCAGGCCCCACGGGCGGCGCAAGAACCGCTGCCGTTGGGGCCGAGAGTGGGGAGCATTACCTAGCGATAAGCGTGTGCGCTGATGAGCGCTGCGAAGCGCCAAACGCGAGATGCCGATCGTGCCATGACGATCGCTGCCATTTAGCGAGGCTGCCGCGGGGAACGGCGCCGCCGGCTACCAGCCCAGGCAGATCTTGCCGAAGTGGCGCCCCGCCTCCTCGTGGCGGAAGGCATCGGCGATCTCTTCCAGCGAGAAGGTGCTGTCGATGATCGGGCGCAGGCCGCTGGCCTCGATGCCGCGAATCATCTCCTGCTGGTGGGTTCGGCTGCCGACGATCAAGCCCTGAAGACGGGCCTGCTTGGCCATCAGCTTGGCGGTGGGAATCTCGCCGCCACGGCCGGTCAGCACGCCGATGAGCGAGATATGGCCGCCGATGCGCACCGCCTCGATCGACTGCGGCAGCGTGCCAGGCCCGCCGACCTCGATCACATGGTCGACGCCGCGCCCATCGGTGAGCGTCTTGACGCGACGGCCCCACTCGGGCTCGGCCCGGTAGTTGATGGTGTGATCGGCACCCAGCTGCTGCAGGCGAGCGATCTTTTCGTCGGAAGAGGAGGTGGCAATGACACGCGCACCCATCGCCTTGGCGAACTGCAGGGCGAAGATCGACACCCCCGGTGCCCAGCGTGAGGATGGTGTCCCCCGCCTTGAGCCCGGCATCGACCACCAGCGCCCGCCAGGCGGTAAGGCCCGCCGTGGTCAGGGTCGCCGCTTCGGCATGGCTGTAGCCGCGCGGCGCGTGGGTGAACCAGGTCGCCGGACGCACCACCCATTCGCAGGCGTAGCCGTCCACGCCGTCGCCCGGCGTGGTGCGGAAGTCGCCCACCCGTGCCGGGCCGTCGAGCCAGCCGGGGAAGAAGGTCGACACCACCGCATCGCCCGGCGCGAATTCATCCACGCCCTCGCCCACGGCCTCGACGTCGCCCGCGCCATCGGACATGGGAATGCGACCATCCGCCGCCGGAATCATGCCGGAGACGACACCGTAGTCATGAAAGTTGAGCGAGCTGGCCCGGATACGCACCCGGATCTCGCCGGGGCCGGGCGAACCTGGCTCGGCTCGGTCCGTCAGTTCGAGTCGCTCCAGCCCGCCCGGGCTGGGTACGGTCACCGCTTTCATTGCTTTCTCCTGTGGAGGAAACCCTCCTGAAACCTGGCACTCCTGGCACCCCCTGGCAACCCCAGCCGCCCGGGTGCGGGAAAACTTAATGAGCTTCATTGGGTCAAAGCATTTGTCGGCCAGCCCGAAAGCTGCCACCTTGAGCATGAGGCAGGACTTTCGCCGGGGCAGAAGGCGTCCCGGGGTCGCCCATTCACCACAGGAGGACATGCACATGGGAATCATAGAGACGCTGACCGTGGGCGTGGCCGCAGTGGCGCTGTTGGCCTTGGCGCACGCCATGCTCGGGAAACAGCGGCGTCCCGTCCGCAAGGAAGCGCGTATCGAAGAGCCTGAGCGCGGCCCCAGCCGGAATCGCCCGCGGCGCGATTGAGCGCCTTTGTCATCGAGTTCGCAGCAGCCCCCGCCACCCTAGGTGTCGGGGGCTGATTCGCAAGGGCTCCGCTCCTCGGGCGCCTCGACGAAGCCGGCCACCGTGGCCAACCCTTCATCAAAGGCGTCGGCGCCGGCGTCGGCGACCAGGCTAGCCGCAGAAAAGCGATCTTCCCGCATGCAGCAAAGCCTCGGGGGCCTCTCCCCAGGAAATGGCGCAAACCCCTTGTCGCTTGCCGCCACCAGCAGCGCTCCCAGCGAACCCTCGGCCAGTGCGAAGCGGATCTCGGCGCCTTGGCCGCCGGGCGACGACCCTCGCCATCGGCACCATGTCGCACTGGAAGTGGCGCCCAGCGGTACAGTAAAGGCACCCATGTCTCAATGACACCTTCATCCTGACGGAGCCCTACATGGCAGGAAGACGAATCGTTGTGGTCGGCGGCGGCGCCGGCGGGCTGGAGCTGGTCACCCGCCTCGGCCGCCGCCTGGGACGACGCAGCAAGGCGGAGATTACGCTGATCGACCGCAACCCCACCCATATCTGGAAGCCGCTGCTGCACGAGGTCGCCACCGGCGCGCTCGACTCCAGCATCGACGAGATTTCCTATCAGAGCCATGCCCAGCTCAACGGTT
The DNA here is from genome assembly GCF_052439355.1 of Halomonas sp. E19. Lineage (NCBI taxonomy): Bacteria > Pseudomonadati > Pseudomonadota > Gammaproteobacteria > Oceanospirillales > Halomonadaceae > Halomonas > Halomonas sp. E19. The sequence goes on from NZ_JBNFWU010000001.1 coordinate 2,489,036, forward strand.
ACCGCTTCCAGCGCGGCACCTTCGAAGGGCTCGACCGCGAGGCCCGCCAGCTGCGCCTGGCCCCGGTGCTCGACGACCACGGCGAAGAAGTGCTGCCGGCCCGCAGCCTGGACTATGACCTGCTAGTGCTGGCGCTGGGCAGCGTGAGCAACGACTTCGGCACCGCGGGGGTCGCCGATCATTGCCACTTCCTCGACAGCCCGGCCCAGGCCGAGGCCTTCCGCCACGACATGCTCAATACCTTCTTGCGCTACAGCGACCCCGAACGGCGAGAGCATCCGCACCTCACGGTGGGCATCGTCGGCGCCGGCGCCACCGGCGTAGAGCTTTCGGCGGAGCTCTACGACGCTTCGCGCATGCTGCACAGCTACGGCTTCACCGACATGGACAGCCGCCACCTGGAGGTCCACCTGATCGAAGCGGCCCCTGATGTACTGCCGGCCCTGCCCGAGCGCATTCGCATTGCCGTGCGTATCGAGCTGGAACGACTCGGCGTGAAGGTGCACACCGCCACCCGGGTGGTACGCGTGGAGGAGCACGCCATCGTCACCGCCGACGAGAAGCGCATCGAAACGGACCTCAACGTCTGGGCCGCCGGGATCAAGGCGCCCAACGTGCTGCGCGACCTGGGGCTGAGCCTGGATCGCAACCAGCGCATCCAGGTGGAGCCGACCCTGCAGAGCGTCGACGACCCCGACATCTTCGTGCTCGGCGACTGCGCCAGCTGCCCCCAGCCGGACGGCAGCGTGGTACCGCCACGAGCGCAGGCCGCCCACCAGCAGGCCCAGCGGCTCTACAAGAACCTGCTTGCCCGGCTCGACAACGGCACCCTCAAGCCGTTCCGCTATCGTGACCGCGGCTCGCTCATCTCGCTGGCTCACTTCGAGGCGATCGGCAGCCTGATGCGCGGCGCCTCGGCGCGCAGCCTGTTCATCGAGGGGCGCCTGGCCAAGTTCTTCTACGCCTCGCTCTATCGTATGCACCAGCGCGCCATCCACGGCACCGCCAAGACGGCGCTGATCCTGCTCTCGGACGGGCTCAACCGCTTTATCCGCCCGCGCATGAAGCTGCATTGACCACCGGCTAAGCCTCCACTGCCCGGTGTCCACGATGCCGCCTGCCAGGGCAGCGTCCACCTGCAGGCGCGGGGCCGAAGCGGGTGGGTGAAGCCTAACCCAGCGATTATGTGCGACGAAGAAGCCACAACGACCCGACCGCTTGGCGGCCTGAACGCTTTCACCTCTCCCAGCGGCTCGTTCGTCTTACACCCTTTTCACGGCGAGGAACTCCCGAATGGTGACGCTGCTGCTGTTGGCCCTCGGCCTGGGGCTGTTGATCGTGGGGGCGGAGGGTCTGGTGCAAGGTGCGTCGCGCCTGGCGGCGCGATTGGGCATTCCGCCATTGGTGGTCGGGCTCACGGTGGTGGCTTTCGGCACCAGCGCACCGGAGCTCGTGGTCAGCCTCAAGGCCGCTCTGGACGGTCAGGCGGGCATCGCCATGGGCAACGTGGTGGGCAGCAATATCTTCAACGTGCTGTTCATTCTCGGCGTCTCGGCGCTGATCGTGCCGCTGGCGGTGGCCCAGCAGCTGATCCGCCTGGATATTCCGCTGATGATCGTGCTTTCCCTAGTGGTGCTGGTGATGGCACTGGACGGCAGCGTCGGCCGGCTCGACGGTGGGCTGCTGGTCCTTGGCCTGGTGGTCTACACCGTCTTCCTGCTTTGGCAGGGGAAACGCCAGGCGGCCAGCGACGCGCCGGCAGCCGACCACGAGGCCCTGGCCCGTCCCGGATGGCATGACGCGCTCTACGTCCTCGGTGGGCTTGCCATGCTGGTGGCCGGCTCACGTCTGTTCGTCGACTCGGCCGTGACCCTGGCCGGCTGGTTCGGGGTCAGCGATCAGGTGATCGGGCTGACCCTGGTGGCGGCAGGCACCTCGCTGCCCGAGGTCGTGACCTCGATCGTTGCGGCCCTGCGCGGCCAGCGGGATATCGCCGTGGGTAACGTGGTGGGCAGCAACATCTTCAACCTGCTCGGCGTGCTGGGCATCACCGCCCTGATCGCCCCGGCCGGCATCGCCGTGACCCAGGCCATGCTCAGCCTCGACCTGCCGGTGATGGTCGCGGTAGCCGTCGCCTGTCTGCCGATCTGCTTCACCGCCAGCGCCATCGATCGCTGGGAAGGGGCTGTGCTGCTGGGTTACTACGTGGCCTATACCGCCTACCTGGTACTGGCCGCCACCCACCACGACGCGCTGGCCGGTTTCAGTGCCCTGATGCTCTATTTCGTGCTGCCGATCACTGCCCTGACCCTGGCCGTGCTGGTCGTGCCCGAGCTGCGCCGAAGAGCGAACGAGTAGCGCCTGAGGCTCAGCCCAGCATGTCCATGGCCGGCTTGGGGAGACGCCCTGGGCCAGGGCCGCCTCCCGCTCGACGGCCTTGGCCCGCTGGAAGGCCTCCCGCGCCTGCAGGCGCTGCCAATAGGCCGCCACGGCGGGCTTGAAGCGCTCGTCCAGGCCGATGTAGCTGGCCAGCAGCAGCGCATAGCCCACCGACACGTCGGCCGCGGTGAAGCGCCCGGCACAGACGAACGCTTCACGCTCCAGGTGCGGCTCCAGGGTACGCAGGCGGGAGAGGAACCAGCGTGAGTAGTCCTCCACCACCTGGGGCGAACGGCGCTCCTCGGGCTCGAACCGGCCGTAGCGCAGCACCAGGGTCTGGGGAAAGGTCAGCGTCGCTTCGCCGAAGTGCAGGAAGTTGAGGTAGTCGCCGTAGGCGGGGTCGTCCGGCGTTACCGCGAGGCCCGCCTGGGGATGGCGACCGGCGAGATACTGGCAGATGGCCGCCGATTCGGTCATCGTCACCCTGTCGTCGAACAGCACCGGCACCGTTCCCAGCGGATTGATCTCGAGAAAGGCTTCGTCGCGTACCCGGGGCGGAAAGTCGTGCATCACCAGCTCATAGGGCACACCAATCTCTTCGAGCAACCACAGGGGACGAAACGAGCGGGCGCTAATGCAGTGATGGAGTGTGATCATGGCGGCCTCCGGTCTGTCCTTGAACGTGTTGGCTTACGGGCACGAAGCGGCTGCGCGATGCTGAGCCGCCACTGCCAGGGAGCCTTGCTGATCGGCACGTCAAACGCTCGAGAGTCCCGATAGCTCAGCAGGTCAGGCCCAGGGTAACGACCTTCCTCACAGCACCCCTTTCCGTCGTTCTGAAGGGAATGTCATGAGACTAGTTCAACATTCCGGCGGAAGGGCAACCCGGAACACTCGGCCGACCCCAACACCTCGCGGAGCTAGCTCCCTCCCAAGCATGGCGCCTGCCCCGGATGTGGCCTAGCTTTAAGCCATTCCCGCAAGCGGACCCGATCTTCTCGCCCTTGACCACAGGTAACGCCATGGATGTGCATACCTCACGAGGAGCGGCCGGCTGGGCCGTCACCGTTCTCGCCTATGCTCTGCTGCTGCTCGGCCTGGCCATGTCGCTGGGTGGCGCCTACCTGCTCTACCTCGGCGGTACGTTCTACTTTCTCCTGGCCGGCATCGGCACGCTGGTGGCTGCCGTCATGCTCAAGCTGGGCTTGCCAGCGGGGGTGTGGGTCTATGCCGCTACCGTCGCGGGCACCTTCCTCTGGTCGCTGTGGGAAATTGCCATGAAGGGCTGGATGCCGGTCTGGCACATCGACCTGATGGCACGCACCGGCCTCATGGCCGGCCTGCTGGCTGTCGCCCTGCTGTTATTGCCGGTGCTGTACCGCCGCGGCTATTACCAGCCCGCCCTGCCCTATGCCGGCCCGCTGCTCGGCGTGCTGATCCTCGTCGGCTACGCCGGGGCGGTGCTGTGGCTCATCGTCGACTCCGGCCCCGATGCCTCCACCACGGCGGCCGCCGACGAGATCCGTCAGCCGAGTGCCCCGGACGACACCGACTGGGTTGCCTACGGGGGTACCAACCTGGCCCAGCGCTTCTCGCCGGCCGACCAGATCACGCCGCACAACGCCGATCGGCTGGAGGTGGCCTGGGAGTTCAATACCGGCGACGAGCCGCCCAGCGATGCCGCCCCCTACGCCTTCCAGAATACGCCGCTGAAGATCGGCAACAGCCTTTACGTCTGCACCCAGAGCAACCAGGTCTTCGCCCTCGACCCCGGCACGGGCGAGCCGCAGTGGCACTTCGACCCGCAAGTGGCGGTGGAGGCCCAGGAGCACGTGTTCTCGACCGCCTGCCGCTCGGTGGCCTATTTCGAGGCTCCCGAGCCGGTCGAGGAGTGCCCTCGTCGCCTGCTGCTGGGCACGCTGGACGGCCGCCTGATGGCACTGGACGCCGAAGACGGCTCGCTGTGCAGCGGCTTCGGTGACGACGGCACGGTGGATCTCAACGACCGCATGGACCCGCAGGCGCTGGGACTGCTCTCCAACACCTCGGGGCCGATCGTGGTGAACGGCATCGTCGTGGTGGGCCATCAGGTCACCGACAACCAGCGCCGCGACGCGCCCTCCGGCGCCGTGCGTGCCTACGACGTCATCAGCGGCGAATGGCAGTGGACCTGGGACTCGGTATGGACCACACCGGACCGGCAGCCGCCTGAAGACGAGGTCTACCCGCGCGGCACGCCCAACGTGTGGACGGCGATCTCCGCGGACGAGGAGCTGGGGCTGGTCTACCTGCCCACCGGCAACCCCGCCAATGACCAGTACGGCGGCGACCGCAGCCCCGAGGAGGAGGAGTTCACCTCGACGCTGGTGGCGGTGGAGGTCGACAGCGGTGAAGTGCGCTGGAAATTCACCACGGTGCTCCACGACCTGTGGGACTACGACCTCGGCGCCCAGCCCGCGCTGATCGACTTTCCCACCGACGACGGGCCCCGTCCCGCCGTGGTTCAGGCGACCAAGTACGGCCAGGTGTTCGTCTTCGATCGGGAAAACGGAGAGCCCTTGCTGCCCATCGAGGAGCGCCCGGCCCCCCAGGGCGCCATCGAGGGCGACTGGACCGCCGAGGTGCAGCGCTTCTCCCCACAGATGCCGAACTTCGGCTCGATACCCGGCCAGGAGGTCGAGCATTTCACCGGCGCCCACACCTGGGGCGCCACCCCCATCGACCACCTCTACTGCCGGATTCAGTTCGAGCGCATGCGCTACGAAGGCATGTTCACTCCCCGACCCTCGACCATCCCGGCGGCATGCTGCAGTTCCCGGGCATTCTCGGCGGCATCAACTGGGGTAGCGCCGCCTTCGATCTCGACAACGGTCTGATGATCGTCAACAACAACCGCATGCCGTCACGGGTGGTGCTCTACCCGCGCGAGGAAGCCGACGAGATGGAGAACATCGCCCCCATCGGCGAAGAGGATGCCAGCTATATCGATCAGGAAGCACAGCCCATGCTCGGCGCCCCGGTGGCGGCGCAGCGTGGCGCCTGGCTCTCGCCGCTGGACATGCCCTGTGCCGCGCCGCCCTGGGGCTTTCTCAGCGCCACCGATCTCGCCACCGGCGAACTGGTCTGGTCCCGGCCGATCGGCACCAGCTTCGACCAGGGCCCCTGGGGCATTCCCACGCGACTCAAGATGACCGTCGGCGCGCCCACCAGCGCGGGGCCGGTCACCACCGCCGGCGGCGTGACCTTCATCGGCGCCACCATGGACGACTACATCCGCGCTTTTGACAACACCAGCGGCGACATGCTGTGGGAGGCACGCCTGCCCGCCGGCGGCCAGGCAACGCCGTTGACCTACATGCACGAGGGGCGTCAGTACGTAGTGATCGCCGCGGGCGGTGCCTTTCAGGCCGAGACCAGCCTGGGCGACAGCGTGATGGCCTACGCCCTGCCCGAGTGAGCCACCCGGCGCAGGCATCGGCGAAGGGCCGCTTCGGCATCTACCGCCCCTTGGGTGCCGCCCGGCAATGCAGGAGAAAGCCACCTCCCTACGCGAAGCGATGCGGGTACTGGAGGCGCACTCCCAGAAGATCGCCTCCCTGCTGGGAGAGATCGACGACATCACCTTCCAGACCAACCTGCTGGCACTCAATGCTTCGGTCGAGGCGGCACGGGCCGGCGAGCATGGGCGCGGCTTCGCGGTAGTTGCCAGCGAAGTGCGCACCTTGGCGAGCCGCACCAGCGAGACGGCCGGTCGCATTCGTGAACGAGTGCAGCAAACCGGCGACAGCGTGCGCCAGGATGTGCAGTAGACCCAAGATGTAGACGGCACCATACAGCAGATGCTGACCACGCTTCGTGACGTGGCCTCCTGCCTGGCCGACATTGAAGGCTGCCGGGCATGCCGCGCTCCGCTGCCCTGACGGCTCCCCTCGCGGCGTAACGTGCGGCGCCCGGCAGCATCAGCTGCCGGGTGACCCGCTTGCGCTGCGCACCCAGCGTTCCAGGTCGGCCACCTCCAGGGGGCGTGAGATCAAGAACCCCTGGGCTTCGTGGCAGCCAAGCGCTGCCAGATAGTCGTAGGTCTGCCGGGTTTCCACGCCTTCGGCCACCACGCGATAGCCCAGGCTGTTGGCCATGCTCAGCATTGCCTCGACCATGGTGCGGCTGCGGGCGGAGTCGTCCAGTCCCTTGACGAAGGAGCGGTCGATCTTGACGACGTCGGCGGGAATCTCCTGCAGGTAGGCCAGGCTACTGTAACCGGTGCCAAAATCGTCGATCGCGATGCCGATGCCTGCCTCGATCAGCCGATCGAGCTGCTGCGAGGCGGCACGCCCCTGGCCGAATAGCGCCGTTTCCGTCAGCTCCAGCTCGATGGCCGAGGCGGGCAGGCCAGCCTGCCGAATCTGGGCCAGCACCCGCTCGGCGAAATCCTCCTCCTCCAGGTTGCAGGCCGAGACGTTGAGCGAGACGCCGATGGTCAGCCCCTGACACCGCCAGGCCCGAGCCTGCTCGATAGCCTTGGTCACCACCCAGGCCGTCAGCGGGCGAGCCAGCGGCGTATTTTCGATCAGCGGAATGAACTCGGCAGGGGAAACCTCGCCGAGCTTGGGGTGGTGCCAGCGCAGCAGGGCTTCCACCCCGAGGCAGCGGTGAGTGCTCAGCTCGACGCGGGGCTGATAGACCAGGCGCAGTTGATCGGCAGCGTTAAGCGCATCGCGAAAGTCCGACAGCAGCAGGAAGCGGCGCCGATGGGCGGCATCCATTGCCTGGGAGTAGATCCCGGCGCCGGCCTCGGTCTGGCGGGCATCCAGGCAGGCGCTGTGGGCGGTTCGCAACACGTCCGCCGCACGATCCCTGCCCAGGCGTAGCGGTGCGATCCCCACCGCCGGACGCACCAGAATCGGCGAGTCGCGCAGCAGTTCCAGCGACAGCAGGGTTTCGCGCAGGTGCAGCGCCCCTTCGATCAGCGCGTCATCGCTGCAGACCTCCACCAGATGGACGAACTGGCCGGGCCCCACCGAGTAGAGTCGGTTCTCCCCGCCCAGTGCCTGCTGCAGCCCGCGCCCGGCCAGCCGCGCAAACTCATCGACGTAGCTCGGTCCCATGACACGGTGCAAGGTGCTGACCTCGTTGATGTCGAGCACCTCGGTGAAGATCGCACAGCGGCTTTCACCGGGCGCATCGCGGCTCAGATCGTCGAGGTCCTCGGCGAACTGGCTGCGGTTGGGCAGCCCACTGAGCGGGTCAATCCTGCCGAAAGCATGCTGCAGTTCGACCTGGGCCATGACCATGGCGGCCATGTCCTGTAGCACCCGCAACTCCTCCTCGCCGATCTTTCGCGGCTGGGTGTCGAGCACGCACATGGCGCCCAGGGTATAGCCATCCTGTGTCCGCAGCGGGGCACCGGCATAAAAGCGAATGCCGGACTGGGCCAGCAGGCTGTCGTGATAGGTCGGGGACTCGAGCAGGTCCGGCACCACCAGCACCTCGGACTCGTCCGCCACCTCGCCGCAGCAGGCCTTGTAGCGGGGAATCTCCCAGTGATCGACGCCGACACGCGACTTGAACCACTGGCGATCGGCGTCGGTCAGCGAAACGGCAGCGATCGGCATGTCGAAAAACTTGCTGGCCATGCGCGTGATGCGATCAAAGCTCTCGCTGGGAGGCGTGTCCAGAAGATTGAGCTGGCGCAGCGCATAGAGCCGCGCCTGCTCATAATCGAGATCGTGAACGTCGTTATGCATCGAAGGGTCCCCTGCCGATTTTGCGCCAGCACTTAACCATGGGCCACCGTCCCGGCCTAATCAACCTTCCCAATGGGAGCCATAATTGGCGGGAGGCTGACCTGGGCCGCCGGCTCAACGCTCCCGCTGGGACTCCTGCCACTCCTCGGCGGCCTCCTCCACGCCGGGTTCGTCGCTGCGGTTGCGCCTCCTGGCGGTAGGCTTCTTCCTCGCGCACGTCGTCGATCACGCTCATCAGCTCGTTCACGTCCACGGTGCCGGTGTCGTGCTCGAAGCAGCCGGTCAACGGGCTCTCCGGGTGCAGTTCGCCGGCTTCGTAGAGCGCCCAGATCTCCTTGCCGTAGTCGGTGCCGAGCAGCTCCGGGGCGAAGCGCCCGAAGTAGCGACGCATGTTGTCCACGTCACGCTCGAACATCCACTCGGCGCTGTTGTTGCCGGCGGCGTCCACCGCCTGGGGCAGGTCGATGATCACCGGGCCGTCGGTGGCCAGCAGCACGTTGAACTCGGAGAGATCGCCGTGCACCAGGCCGGCGCACAGCATCTTGACCACGTCGCGCAGGATCTTGGTGTAGTACTCGCGGGCCTGTTCGGGGCTCAGGGTCACGTCGTCCAGTCGCGGGGCGGTCAGGCCCTCGGCATCGCTGATCATCTCCATCAGCAGCACGCCGTCGATGAAGCCGTAGGGCTGCGGCACCCGCACGTCCGCCGCCGCCAGCCGGTAGAGGGCATCGACCTCGGCGTTGAGCCAGGCCTGCTCCTGCTCCTTCTGGCCGTAGCGGGTCTTCTTGGCCATGGCCCGCGAGCGGCGGCTGTTGCGCTCGCGGCGCCCCTCCTGGTACTGCACCGCCTGCTTGAAGCTGCGCTGCTTGGCCTCCTTGAAGACCTTGGCACAGCGCCGCTCGCCGTGGGAAATCACCACGAAGACCTGGGCCTCCTTGCCGCTCATCAGCTGGCTCTCGACTGCGTCGACCAAGCCATCGTCGATCAGCGGCTGCAATCGTTTAGGTACCTTCACCTATCCTCCTACTGGTCAAAGCGGCCATCAGCGGCTGACGCGCCGGGCGCGAAACGAGCGCCCCTTGAGCTTGCCCGTGCCGAGCTGGGCAAGCGCCGCCTTGGCGACCTCGCGCTGCACCGCCACGTAGGCGCTGCGCTCCAGCACCTTGATCTTGCCCACCTGGGCTCCTCGATGCCCCCTCGCCGGTCAAGGCACCGAGGATATCGCCGGGACGCACCTTCTGCTTCTTGCCGCCGTCGAGCTGCAGCGTGGCCATTTCCGGCAGGAACGGCTCCCGTGTCAGCACGCTGCGCGGCGGCAGCGGTGCCTCCTCGAGCGGCTCACCGAGGAATTCGTTCAGCCGCTCGAGGCGATAGGCCTCGCTCTCGCTGACCAGGGTACAGGCGATGCCGGAGCCGCCGGCGCGGCCGGTACGTCCGACGCGATGCACGTGGACCTCCAGGTCGCGGGCGATCTGGTAGTTGAATACCGCATCCAGCGCGGCGATATCCAGCCCGCGGGCCGCCACGTCGGTGGCCACCAGGATGGAGACGCTGCCATTGGCGAACAGCACCAGGATACGGTCGCGATCGCGCTGCTCCAGGTCGCCGTGCAGCGCCAGGGCGCTGAAGCCCGCCTCAGCGAGGGCGTCGGCGAGCGCCTGGGCCTCACGCCGGGTGTTGCAGAACACCACGCTGGAGCGCGGCCGGTGCTGCAGCAGCAGCCCGCGCAGCGCGGCGAAACGCTGCGTCTCGTCGGCCACCCGGTAGACGCGCTGGCGAATGGTGCTCTCGTCATGGGTTTCGGCCACCGCCACCTCGGCCGGGTCACGCATCAGCCCCTGGGCGATGCCCCTGACCTCGTCGCTGTAGGTGGCGCTGAACAGCAGGGTCTGGCGGCTGGCGGGCGTCGCGGCGACGATCGCCTCCAGGCTGGGCTGAAAGCCCATGTCGAGCATGCGGTCGGCCTCGTCCAGCACCAGTACGTCGAGCGCGGCGAGATCGAGCGCGCCCTTGCGCAGGTGCTCTTCGATACGACCGGGCGTGCCCACCACCACATGCGCGCCATGCGCCAGCGAGGCCAGCTGCGGGCCGAAGGGCGCCCCACCGCACAGGGTCAGCACCTTGACGTTGGGCAGCGTGCGCGCCAGCCTCCGGAGTTCGCCGGCCACCTGGTCGGCCAGCTCGCGCGTGGGGCAGAGCACCAGCGCCTGGACCCGAAAGCGCGAGACCTCGAGGCGCGAGAGCAGCCCCAGGCCGAACGCCGCGGTCTTGCCCGAGCCGGTCCTGGCCTGGGCGATCACGTCGCGGCCCGCCAGCACCGGCGGCAGGCTGGCGGCCTGCACCGGCGTCATGGCGTGGTAGCCAAGCGAATCGAGATTGGCCAGCAATTCCGGGGCCAGGGGCAGCGAGGCAAACGCCTCATCGTGGGGGGTATCGGACACAGAAAGAACCTGCAGAGATTGAGCGGTTGCCGGGGCGGCAAGCAAAGGCGGGATGCGGCAAGGCACAAGCCGGGGATAAAACCAGTCAGTCAGGGTAGCAGAAAGCGCCATGCGCTGACGAGCGAAGCCGCCCGGCTTTGCTGGCTGCACGAAAAGCCAGCGGCCAACGGCCGCTTAACGCCACTGGCCGGAGCGGCAAGGCATGACGGCAGCGAAGCTGCGCCATGGACAAGCTCCCGCGGTTGAGCGCCCGCCTGCAGAATAGGCCATGACACGCATCATGGCCGCGGCGGGAGTGACGATTTAGGGCTGTTCCCCGGCAGGCCGGTTTCGTAGAATCCAGCCTCGTATTCGATGCCACAGGACAACGCTATGGGCAGGGCCTTTCAGAACCGCAAGGAATCCATGGCCAAGACGGCCGCCGCCAAGACCAAGGTGTACAGCAAGTACGGGCGCGAGATCTATGTCTGCGCCAAGCAGGGCGGCACCGACCCCAACGGCAACCTGACGCTGCGCGGGCTGATGGAACGAGCGAAGAAGGATCAGGTGCCGAGCCACGTGATCGAGAAGGCGCTCGACAAGGCCAGCGGCGTGGGCGGCGAGGATTATTCACCGGCCCGCTACGAAGGCTTCGGCCCGGGCAACTGCATGGTCATCGTCGACTGCCTTACCGACAACCCGAACCGCACCTTCGGCGACGTACGCGCCTGTTTCAACAAGGCCAAGAGCAAGCTCGGCACGCCGGGCAGCGTCAGCCACATGTTCGATCACTGCGCCATTCTCGCCTTCGCCGGCAACGACGAGGAAGCGACGCTTGAAGCGCTCATGGAGGCCGATGTCGACGTCACCGACATCGAGAATGAGGAAGGCCGCATCACCGTCTTCGCGCCGCACACCGAGTATGCCAAGGCCAGGCAGGCGCTGGTCGACGCCTTCGGCGACATCGACTTCGAGGTCAGCGAGATCCAGTTCGTGCCCCAGACTACCACCACGGTGGAGGGGGACGACGTGGCCCTGTTCGAGAAGCTGATCGACACGCTGAGCGACCTGGATGACGTGCAGAACGTCTACCACAACGCCGAGATCGCCGGCTGACGTTCAGCGGCACCATCTCCAAGCAGGCCCATACGCAAGAAAAACCCACACCAGCCTCAGCCGGTGCGGGTTTCGACGTTTGAGCGCAGCACTCAGGTCCGGCCGCTGCCGCCCTTGTGCGCTCCGTCGCCACGCGAGGCAGCGGTGCCTGCACTCTTGGCGGCTCCTTCGCTCTTTAGCCCGCCTTCACCCTTGCCGCCGGAACCGGCCTTGGCATAGCGCTCCTCGCTGGAAGGATTCTCCACATAGCCACGCGACGAACCGTGGGACTCCTCGTTCGCCGACGCATGGCTGCGCACCTCGGAACGCACCCTGTCGGCAGTTTCATGAATTTTTTCCTTGGCGTGATCCATCTGCTCGTGGCCGTACTCGGAGGCCCGATGCATGGCCCGGTCGCGCACCTCACCGAGATGGCGATTCTCGACGCGGGTGGGGGCAAACAGGCTGCCCAGGGCCGCGCCAACCGCCACCCCCAGCGCTCCGGCGATCAGCGGGTGGTCCTGCACGAACTGGGTGATGCCATGCCCCGTGTCACGGGCCCTGTGGCTCACCGCATCCATGGCCGCATGCTGGCGCTCATTGACATGCGACGCTCCGCTGCGCAGCTGGCTGCCTACGTGCTGGGCCTGATGCTTCACCTTGCCCATCATCTGCTGGGCCTTGTCCGTCATCTGGTGCGCCTTGTCGGACAGGCCGCCACCATGCTCGTGGGACTGATGCTCGGGGGACTGAGAACCTGCGCCTGACGCATGCTGCTGCGTGGCGCCGAGCGCCGCGGGGTCATGCCCCAGGGTGGTGGTGCCGGCGCCGGTAGGGGTCTTGCTCTGGGAATGGGTATCGTCTGCCATGTCGCCTCCGTTCGGCATACGCGAATGAGTGGGCACGGTGGCGCCAGGATAGCCTGCTTGGCGCCTGTACCCGCCGGGTCGATGTTCCGTCTCGCCCTGATGGTGGTCGTCTTGATGGTAAGCGTGCCGCTGGCCGCGCTGGCTAAGCATCAGCCAGCCAAGCCCGACGCCGGTGAGCACCACCGGCAGCGGATTCTCTCGCACGGTTCTGCCCAGGCTGTCGGCGATCTCGTGTGCCCCGCCGTGGCGCAGATAGTCGTAGGTGGCATTCATGAGCTGCTGGGGCGAGAAGCGCTCTTCAATCTCATGCAGGGTTTCATCCAGGCGTGCCCGTGCCTGATAGATCTCGTTTTCGATCTCTTCCGGCTTGCGCCGCCTGCTGTCGCTCATCTCAGCTCCTCCTTGACCACATCTTCATGCTGCTGAGCGAGCTCCCTGTCACGGCGGAAACTGGCCATGGTGCGCGTCGGCATCAAGGCCTCGCGGTCGAGCTTCTTGCGCCCGGCCTGCAGCATGATGAAGCCGATGATCACAACCACCACCCCGACGATCAGCGCCGATAGCCACGGCGTGGTCTCGGGCGGCAGCACCGTGTTGAGCCCGAAGACAGCCGCCGCCAGCAGTACCAGGAAGCCGCACAGCAGCACCCCGCCGGCAATGGCGATCGCCGCGACGCCGCCCATGGCCTGGCCGGCCTTCTCCGTCATTTCGACCCTGGCCAGCTCGGACTCCTTGCGTACCAGGGCGGTGACTTCACGGGTCAGGCTGGAAAACAGCGCACCGATGGTGCTCTCTCCCGTGCCGCCCCCTCCCGTTCTGACTCTGCTTTCTGGCTCCATGAGAAAAAGCCTCCTTGTTTCACCGGCAAGACGGGGCTCGCCTCACCAGCGCAGTGTCACGTGAGCTATGAGGAACAGACGATGAACTCCCTCTCGTTCAGTGAGGGCCATTCATCGACGTCATGGATGACGCCTGGCTCGACCGACCGGACGAATGGGCGCCATGCTCGGCAGAGCTGCGCAGGAAGCGCGACAACATGAAGCCTGCCGCAACGGCACCGCCGAGAAACAGCGCGGGATGGCGGCGGCCGTAGTCGCGGGTCTGTTCCATCAGACTCTGCAGGTCGCGCTCACGCAGGGTGCGTGACACCTGGTCGGAGCGGTGGGCCAGCTCGTGGAGACAATCGGAAAAATAGGGCTGGTGCTGCTCTTCGAACTCGTCGGCCATCTTGTGCAGCACAGTCGATACCTTCTCTGCCTGCTCCGCGGCGGCCGCCTTCTGTCGATCAAGCAGCCCTTGCGCCTGCTCACGGGCGGCATCGCGCACCTCCTCCTTGGCTTGCGAGGCTTCACGCTTGAGCTCGTCACCCAGCTCGGATGCATGCTCGGAATAGCCCTGGTTTGTGCGGCTGTCGGTCTCTCTCATTTGCTACCTCCATGTCCTGCAATGTTCACCGTCGCCTTTCGCGCAAGGGATAAGGCCACGCCTTTCCTTCGCTATCATTCGAAAAATAGCTGCCGTCACCACCCTGTCAATGCAAGCCGCCAAACCAGCAGTGGCGGCGCTTTGGGTTACAACACTGCGCAATAAATCGCAACTTTCGGACACTCGAAAGAAAGGGGCGGGCCCTCAGAAAGGGCGGGGTAAATTAGTTGCGGCGCCGATCGTCCAGGGCCTGACAGCGCGGCCGACCGGCGGGGAAAGTGGAGGTAGACGAGCTCGCCGGTGGCGAGCCCAAAGGAATGCCCATCACGCCTGACCGATGAACGCCTGGTACGCCTCCCAGGCATCGTCAACGCCTGCCTCGAGGAACCGGCGCCCATGCTCGACGCTGGCCAGCGCGGGATTGGAGCCCATGCGGCCGTCGGGGAAGCGGCGACGAAACGCCTCGGCATGGCACTGGGCGCTGCCGACAGGCGCCACGGTCGGCGACATGGCCACCTGCTTGACCGCCTGTGGGCAGGCGTACCACGACAGCGACACCTCCGAGGCGGTCGCGTGGGAGCCTTCGGCGTTGCCATACAGGGCTTGCGCCAGCTCACGTACGCGGGGGCCAGCGAACCAGTTGTGGGTGGTCAGGTTCAGCGAGGCGAGCGGAGAGGCGTAGCCCATGCTCTGCTCCGCATAAACCTCGGCATAGGCCGCACTCAGGGTGGCGATGTTGCCGCCATGGCCGTTGAGGAAGAACACATGGGTGAAGCCATGGCGGCCCAGCGACACCACGGTATCGCGTACCAGCGCGATCAGAGTGCTCGGGCGCAGGCTGATGCTGCCGGGAAAGGCCAGGTGATGCTGCGCCATGCCAAGGCTCAGCGTCGGCCCCACCAGCACCCCTCGCGCTCACCGAGCTCCCAGGCGATGGCCTCGGGGCAGATGGCGTCGGTGCCTACCAGGCCGTTGGGCCCGTGCTGCTCGGTGGAGCCTATGGGCAGGATGATGCCGGTGGCGTGTTGCAGGTAAGCCTCGACCTCCTGCCAGGTAGCATGCTGCAGCCTCATCGTCTCTTCCTCGCTGGGTGGGGCCTGTCGGCAGTGGCCGGCTTGCGGGCGCCGGCTTGCCGAGGCGAGCCTGTCATTGGGTGTCGCGGGCGGGGCTCGGCGCAACCGTGTCGCAGCCCATGACTCCCCCTTGGCCCAGTGCGCCGCGTCGACTTCATTGAAGAACACCTGCACGCTCTCCGGCGTGCTGCCGTACACCGCCACGAAGGCCTCGGTGATGCGCCGCGCGAGTTCGCGGCGCTGCTCGAGCTCGCGGGGGAACTGCTGAATGGTCACGATGGGCATGCCCGGCTCCCTGCTGAAAAGCCTCTATCGTCCGGCGAAAGCCCGCTCGCCGCAACCCTGCTTCCGGCATGGCGGTGGCAGGCGTCGGCCACGCTGACTAGGCTGAACGAAGCACACCCATGCTTGCCACCAGGAAGGAGGAAGCCATGCCCGCCAAGTCCCAGGCCCAGCAGATGGCCGCCGGTGCCGCACTCTCGGCCAAGCGCGGCGAAAAGAAGGTCAGCGAACTGGAAGGGGCCGCCAAGCAGATGTACGAGTCGATGGACGAGAAAGAGCTGGAAAAGATGGCTTCTACCCGCCAGAAGGGCAAACCCGAGCACAATCGCAAGTCCTGAAGGGGAACGCCCCGTGCCGCGCCGGTCGACTACGCTGAGATGAAGCGTGGCTGAACGCGGCACGACGCTGCGTGACGCCATCCAGCGCTAATGAATGAATGCAGCAGGGCGAAACGCAGCAGGATGAAGGCCGCAAGGCGCAGCCGGCCGGCCTAGAGCAAGCTGCAGGGGCCTGGCCAGGGAGAGCGAATGCAGAATCGAGAGGTCGATGTCGCCATCATCGGGGCCGGCACCGCCGGGCTGAGCGCCTGGCAAGCCGCTCGGCAGCATGGCGATAAGATTGTGCTGATCGAGGGCGGCGAAGGCGGCACCACCTGCGCCCGCGTGGGCTGCATGCCATCCAAGCTGCTGCTCGCCGCCGCCGAGGCGGCCCAGCGCACCCGCGACGCCACCGGCTTCGGCATCCGCACGGGGTCGGTCGAGGTCGACGGGGGTGCCGTCATGGCGTGGCTGCACCAGGAGCGCGACCGCTTCGTCGGCCAGGTGCTCGACTCCATGGAGCGCATCCCCGCCGAGCAGCGCCTGGCCGGCACCGCCCGCTTCGAATCGCCCCAGGTGCTGCGGGTCGGCGACGACCTGCGCGTGAAGGCACGCGCCATCGTCATTGCCACGGGCTCGCGCAATCATTGGCCCGACCTCTTGAGCAACGCCGGCGACCGGCTGGTCGTCAACGACGACGTCTTCCGCTGGCAGACGCTGCCCGAGTCCGCGGCAGTATTCGGCCCCGGCATCATCGGCCTGGAGCTGGGCCAGGCCCTGCATCGCCTGGGGGTACGGCTGCGCATCTTCGGCAAGAGCGGCTCCCTCGGCCCCTTCCAGGATGCCAAGCTGCGCGACTATGCCGACCGAACCTTCAACGAAAGCTTCTATGTCGATCCGCAGGCCAAGGTCGAGGAGATCAGGCGAGAGGGCAACCAGGTTGCCATTACCTTTCAGGAGCGCCACAGCGGCCGCCGCCTCACTGAACGCTTCGACTACCTGCTGGCCGCCACCGGCCGGCGCCCCAACCTCGAAGCGCTGGCACTGGAACAGGCCGAACTGGAGCTGGACGAGCACGGCGTGCCCCATTTCGACCGCTTCACTCTGCAGTGCCACGCCGCCGACGGCGGCCCAAGCCCGGTCTTCATCGCCGGCGACGCCAATCACGAACTGCCTCTGCTGCATGAAGCCAGCCTGCAGGGGCGTATCGCCGGCGACAATGCCGGCCGCTATCCCGAGCGGCGCGCCGGCCGCCGCACCACGCCGCTGTCGATCGTCTTCACCGACCCGCAGATCGCCACGGTCGGGCTCAGCCGCCAGGCACATGAAGAGCGGCTGGGCGGCTGCCGCCACGTGGCCACCGGCGAAGCCTCCTTCGAGGGCCAGGGGCGCGCCGTGGTGATGCGCCAGGAGCGCGGGCGCCTGCACCTGTATGCCGAGCACGGCACCGGGCTGCTACTGGGAGCGGAGCTGTTCGGGCCGCAGGTGGAGCACATGGCGCACCTGCTGGCCTGGGCCGTGGAGGAGCGAGCCTGCGTCAGCCGCCTGCTCGAGATGCCCTTCTACCACCCGGTGCTGGAAGAAGCTCTGCGCAGCGCGCTGCGCGATCTCAGCGCCAAGCTGGAGCATGGACCGGCAATCACGGCCCGCTGCCTCGAATACGGCCCGGGGATTGAGCGAGGCTAGCGCTTGCTGAGGCCAGCCCTTTTCCCTGCGCCAGCGCGCACGTTAAGCTGACCCCCTGCCGCCCACGGGCGATGCGCTGGAGAAACAAGCCAATGGCCGATACCACCTCCCACCTGGCGGCGCTGCGTGCCGGCATTGCCCGCCTCGCCCAGCTGGCCGACCGCGAGCACGTCGCCGAGGCCCAGCACCTGGCCGACTCCCTGCAGGCCGAGCTCGATCAGGCCTTTCCCGAGGCCGGGCCCACCGCTGCCGGGCAGGCCACTCCGACCAGGCCCCGCCACGAGGTGCTGCGCTGCCCCCGCTGCTCGCTGCGTGCCTTCACCTTCGAACCCGGCACCCTGCGTCGCGCCGATACCGACACCGGCCTCGAGGCGCGCTTTCACTGCCTGAGCTGCGGCCACCGCGACTGGCACGAAGCCGACTGATGTCACACCACCGCGCTTAGCGCTCGAACTCCCGCAGCGCCTGCTCGCAGCCCATGCCGACCTGCTCGCCGCCGCCCAGGTCCACCCAGGGCAGGATCGCCAGGGGCAGGGCCACGATTGCGCCCAGCACCGACAGCGCCCCTCGCGCCAGCAGCTCGCGAGTGATCACGTTGACTTCCGGCTCGCGCAGCGGCCCTAGTAATTGCACCGGCGAGTTGCCGGTGAACAGGGTCAGGTCGCGGTTGTGCCCTTCGAAGGCCATGTCGAGCTGCTCCGTTTCCAGGTTGATCGCCCCGGCACCGGTGAAGTGTGCGATCTCCGTGGCCATGAAGAACTGCGCCAGGTCGACCACCCCTCGCTCGGCGACTAACTGCACGTAGCTGCATTCGAGCTGGACCTGCTCCTCACCGGTGAGCGCGGCCAGCAGCGCGTTGGCTACGTTCAGCGGCAGCAGCTCGGCGGCAATGATGTCCAGCCACCCCTGCGCCATTGCCAGTTCAAGTTCGCCATCGAGCCCGGCCATGACCTCATGCAGTGAGCGCCCGTGATAGTGGAAGTCGCCACGCCCGCCGATCACGCCCAGGGTATCCCGGGCGACCTCGGGCAGGCCCGCCTCGTCCAGCAGCGCCTGCAGGTTGACCTGGTCGATGGCGAGCTGGAGGCTACCCTCCAAGGCCTCCTGGCGTGCATCCATCACCCAGGAGGCACTCACCTGGCCACCGCCGAGCCCCACCTGCAGCGGCTCGACGCTCATCACTCCACCTTCCAGCTCAAGCGCAAGGGCCAGGTCGGTGAAGGGCACATGCTCCGCCTGAACGTTCGCCGCCTGGTAGTCCAGCACGATATCGGTGCCACGCAGCGCCTCCAGGTCCCAGGGGCGGTCGGGGAACAGCATCTGGCGGCTCTCCTCCTCCGCGTCCCAGCGCTGCTGTTCGGCAGAAGCCGTCTCGCCGGGTCCGGTATCCGGTGACACGCCCAGCATCGGCAACAGGTCGTCGGCTTCCAGCTGCCGTGACACCAGCGTGGCCCACAGCTGCGGCGGCTCGCCCAGCCGCAGGCGCACATCACCGGCCACATCGCTGTCGCCGAAGGAGCCGTCGAGGCCGTCGAGGGTGAGCAGGTCATCGGCGTAGCTCAGGTAGCCGCTTACCCGGTAGGGCGGCAGCTCAGGCAGGTTGATCCCGGTCAGGTCGGTCAGCTGCGCCGGGCTCGGCCCTTGCAGAGTGAGGTGCCCTTCCACCGACCCCAGGGCAAAGGGCTGTACCGCGCTGCCATCCAGGCTGAGATGCGTGTCGCCGGCGCTCAGCTCCCCGGCCACCGGATAGGGAGTCTCATCGTCGGTAAGGTCGAGCAGCGGCCCGACGTGCAGGTCGAAGGCAAAGGCTCACCGGCGTAGCGACCATCACCGACCAGATGCACCCGCGGCTCACCCTCCCGCTCGACGCTGTCGGCACGCAACGAAAGCGACAGCTCCCACTGCGGCGCCTCGTAGTCCAGGCGCGTGTCATCGAAGACCAGCCCCTCCTCGACCCGCTGCAGGTTGAGCTCGCCGTCCAGCGTGCCTATCTCCCCGAGGCCGAACGGTGCCAGCGCCGCCGTCAGGTCGATTCGCTCGAAGCGCGCCGACAGGTCGGCTGCCAGCCGGCCGTCTTGCGATTCGAGCCAGCCCTGCGCCCACAGCGAGCGCGCACCCTCCTCGTCCGTGGCCTGGTAGGCTTGCAGCCGCTCGATCGTCAGCCGCCCTTGCGACACGGCGGCCTGGGCCTCCAGGTCGTGCAGCGACTGGCCGCCGTAGTGCAGGCGCTCCAGCGCCAGATCGAGCTCCGCCTCGATGGCTTCGAGCTCGGCCAGCACCTGCGCCAGGCCGCGATCCCACTCGCCCGCCTCGGGGTCATCCGGCTGCGCCGCGTCTTCCTCGTCGGGGCCCGGCATGAGTCCGAGGCGGTCCAGGTCGAGGGTATCGCCATGCAGCCGCACGGCCAGTTGGGGCGACTCGGCCCCGAGGTCGAACGCCAGCGCGCCCTCCAGTCGACTATCGCCGAGTTGACCGACGAAATCCTCGACCGCGCCACGGCGCTCCTCGATGTCGAACTGCGCACCAGCCTGGAACTGCACGTCATCCTGCTGCACCTCGCCTTCACCCTGCAGCCTCAGGCTTAGCGCCCCCGTGCTCTCGCCGGGTGTCTCGAAGGCGACCTCAAGCGCAATGGCTTGCCCCTCATCGCGAAAACTCAGCGCGCCCTGCTCGATGACGAAGACTTCGGGCCAGAGCAGGGCCTCCTGCTCCTGCGTGGGCTCGCCGTCCATCAGGTCATCCAGGTTGGTGCTGCCGTCGTCGCGGCGAAGCACCAGGAGCTCGGGGCGCTGCAGGGCGACGCGTTCCAGCTCGATCTCGCCGCGCAGCAGGCGACCCACGTCGAGGGTAATGGCAAGCTGGTCGATACGGGCCAGATCGGGCGTCTCGGCCCAGTCGGGGTTGGCAATGCGCACCTCGTCAAGCTCCAGGGTCAGCGGCAGACCCCAGCGAATGCCATGATCGGCGATCTCTACCCGGCGCCCCAGCTGCTCGCTGGCCTGGTCCTCGAGCCAGCCCCGCATCCAGGCGGACTCCAGGAACAGCACGGCGGCCACTCCCAGCCCAACCAGCATGCCCAGCGCAATTGCCACGATCTTGGCTCGCTTGCCCACGGTGTCATCCCTGTCTGCCACGCCTTCCCTAACCATGGACAGGGATGGCGCCACAGTCCAAGCGAAGCGGCAACGTAACCCAGGCGAGGCGCTGTTGGCTGACCGCGCCAACACACCGAGCGTGACGGAGCCTTACCAAGGCGTACAGGCCAACGCTGCCCAAAGGCGGTAAAGCTTCTATGCTGAGAGTCAGGAACCTGCACGCAAGGAGTACCACCCACCCTGATACCTACCGGTCAGAACAGGAGGTTCACATGAAGGTCTATAAACCTGAGTGGCAATGCACGTTCACCGTGAAC
This sequence comes from Halomonas sp. E19, assembly GCF_052439355.1. NCBI lineage: Bacteria > Pseudomonadati > Pseudomonadota > Gammaproteobacteria > Oceanospirillales > Halomonadaceae > Halomonas > Halomonas sp. E19. The sequence continues at coordinate 2,509,738 of NZ_JBNFWU010000001.1, forward strand.
GAAGGCGCGCAAGGAAATGCGAACTGGAAGGAGCGTATTGCCTGGTACCTGCGGCAAATGGCCGACAGACTCGATGGCAACGGAAGAACTGTCAAGATCGAATGCAGCGTGATGCCGGAAGTCAGCCGCCAGGACGTCGATACCTGCCTGGTGAAGGGCTTCGAAGTGACGCATAACCTGTTGAATCAGCTGGCCCAGCAGGCCGCCTGTGAAGACGTGATGCGCGATGCCAAGGCCGAGCTCTTCGAGGAGCAGCAGCACCGCTGAGCCCTTGGCATGCCCTGCGGCCACATGTCGGTCACCCACCCACTGCCGTTAAGCGCAGCCAGCCCTTTCTGTGGTAGACAGGCCGTGCCGACTGCCGCTGCGCCTGCTGCCCACCCGCAGAGCAAGCCAGTCGTGGTGTCCCGCCCAAGCAGCCAGGGACTCACACAAGCAAGAAAAGCCGGGACTCTCGCCAAGAGGGCCTGTAGGCTGAACTGATGCCCGTTTCATACGAAAGGAACAGCGGCATACGCGCCAGCGCAACGGATGTCACCATTTCGTAAAATTGGTAAGCTGATTACGCAGTCCTGTTACCACGGAGAAAATGCCACGCTCGATCATTCCAAGCTTGCACAGGAGGTTCTCATGAAAGTCTACAAGCCTGAATGGCAGTGCACGTTCAGTGTTAACGACGGGGCGGAAGAACGCGCAAGCTGGAAGGAGCGTATCGCCTGGCGCATTAGAGAATTCGCGGACAAGCTGGACGGTGGCGGAAGAACCTTGAAAGTGCAATACACCATCTATCCCTTGGTCAGCCGGCAGGAGATCGACAACTGTCTTGGCAAGGGCTTTGAAGTCACGCAAAGCCTGCTCACCCAGTTGGCCCATCAGGCCGCCTGCGAGGATGTCATGCGCGACGCCAAAGCGGAACTTTACCAGCAAAGCCGCCAGCAGTGATCACTTGCCCCATGGCCATGCCATGGGGCGCTGGTCGCCAACTGCTTGAGGTCAAAGGGGTTGTAGGGCAGGCGAGCGGTTCAGCTTCCAGCATGGTTACAAAAATACATGCTGCACCGCAGCAATTCAGCCTACCCTGAGGGTGTCGTCCCACAAGGAGGACCCCCGATGACTCTATCCGATGTGAAACCCACGCCGTTCAACACCGAAGTAATACTCCATTGGGCACAGCAAGCCCGCGAGCAACGTAACGCGTTCGACGCTTTCGCCGACTACCTTAGGCTCAACCCCGCCAACCGAGCCCAGCCAGGACGCAGCGGGCCCTCGCGGAATCCCCACTAGGAGTAACCCACCCTCAGGAGGCGTCACGCCTCCTGTTTAGTTACCAAGGTACGCGCCTGTCCTGAAATACGCGCTTGGCCCGACGGACCGCGCCTGGCCCGACATACCGCCAGCCTAACCAAAGAAACTTAGCTTCAACCCAGCGCATCACGCACCCGCTGGGCAGCGGCCGACAGCGCGTCGGGCGTGGCTTGGGGCAACCCCACGACCTGGATGTCCTCCATCGCATCGAGCGGCACCAGGTGAACATGCACATGAGGTACCTCGAGCCCGACCAGCATCAGCCCGACCCGCTCGCAGGGAAAGGCCTTTTTCAGGGCCTTGGCCAGCGTTCGGGAAACCGCCATCAGGTGATCGCTGAGCTCGGCCGGCAGGTCGTCCCAATGGTCGATCTCCTGGCGCGGTATCACCAGCAGGTGGCCAGGCTTCATCGGGTTCAGCGTCATGATCGCCACACACTGCTCGTCGTCCCACACGAAGTGGCCCGGAAGCTCGCCTTGCATGATACGGGTAAACACCGTTGCCATTTCACGCCTCCTCAGCAGGCTTTTGCACTAAAGCGAATAGACCCCAACTACGCTGATAACGCAATAGAACGCACGGTGAGCGAAACGGCACACTTAATATGTCGCCAAAAAGTGACACATAACAACATGATTTTACTTAATTATTTCTAAACCCCCTGCCAAGCGTCCGCAAATGGCGACAGATATGAGTGCCGAAAAGAAGGAGTTGGCCAACCCAGGCTCCCCTCGCCGCCTTTTCGTAACACTAAGAAACTGTTAGATAACAAAAATTTTAACAGCTGGCATGTTTATCGCTTACATTAGTTCCAGTGACAGGCGAGACAGGAAGGCACGCTGGCAAAACCCTCGTGCCGCCCCAGGCCCGGAGCTCTTGCTTCGCCATGGACAGGCCCACGGGACAGGAGTCCCGGCAAGCTCGGCCCACAGTTTTCATTGCTGATCGTTCCGGCAGTTTCACGGTCAGCCGGCAATGACCGATAGTTCCCTGCGTACTTGGGCCGCTCCGCGGCCTTCTTTTTTATCGGTCTAGACAGCAAGAGAACTGGTCGCCACCCCATAGGAAGACGTTATCACGCCGGCATTGCAGTAAGACTCAGGAAGAGGCGTTGCACATGAAGGTCAAATTACCGTCCCATTTAAGCTCAGCCCATGCTGGCGCAGTGCTCGGCACCATTCTGCTGCTGGACGCGGCGCTCGCCCTGGGCAACCTGGTGCCCCAAGAGCTGGCCCTGTTCCCCGCTACCGCCTACGCGCTGCAACTGCTGATTCCCCAGGCGCTTCAAGCCAATCCTATGCTCGTCTCCTTCCTGGCGGGCATCCTGGCCACCGTGGCCACCCTGCTCATCCCGGCCTGGAAATGGCAGCAGGTGCGTGAAGCCAAGCTGCAGGCCGAGCATCGGGCGCTTAGAGCCCGCAACGAAGCACTGCACAAGCAGGCCGCCAGCGATGGCCTGCTTGCCATGGCCAATCGGCGCGAATTCGAGCGCGTCTACCAGCTGGAGTGGCGCCGCGCCGCACGTGAGCACCAGCCGATCAGCCTGCTGCTGATCGATGTCGATCACTTCAAGCTCTACAACGACAGCTACGGCCACCTGGAAGGTGACGAATGCCTGCGCCAGGTCGGCGATGTGCTGCAGGCTGCAGCGGCTCGCCCCGGCGACCTGGTGGCACGCTACGGCGGCGAAGAGATGGCGATCATCATGCCGCGCACCAGCCTGGAAGGTGCGACGCGCATGGCGCAGCGCGTGCATAGCCTGCTGGCCGAGCGTGCGCTCAGCTTCCCCGAGTCGCCAGTTGCCGACCATCTCACCGTCAGCATCGGCGTCGCCTCCACGCTTCCCCAGCATGGCAGCGATCGCCACACCCTGATCAAGCAGGCCGACGAGGGGCTCTATCTCGCCAAGGCGAAAGGGCGCAATCGAACCGGCAGCGTGCCGCGCCTGCGGCTGATCGCCAGCGAACCGGACAGCGCCCCCAGCCTGGCCGGGCAGGCCTGAAGCCTGTGGCGGCGATGCCAAGCCTCGAAACTTGAGTTCATCGCCGCCCATTTTGCAGGTATCAGTGCCAAACCGTTTTGAACTGCAGGAACCGTGGGGTTGCCGCGATCAGGCTGGGCGGTTACTATCCAGACAGCTCGCCAGCACCTCATCGATGTCAGCGATAACCGCCACACGATAAACCTGAGGTAACCCTATGGGAGCACGACCCCGAACGCGTTACGCCTGCTTACTTGCAGGCTTACTCCTGGCACTGAGCGCTACCATCGCCCACGCCGAGACTAGCGACACCATCGAGGAAGGCATCGCCTCCTACTACAGCGATCGCTTTCAGGGCGCCACCACCGCCAGTGGCGAACCCTTCGACCAACAGGCCCTGACGGCCGCCCACCCCAGCCTCCCCTCGGCACCGAGGTATTGGTCACCCGTGCGGATACGGGCCAGGAGGTGAAGGTGCTGATCAACGACCGCGGCCCCTTCATCGAAGGCCGGATCATCGATCTCTCGAAACAGGCGGCACGAGAGCTTGGCATGCTGCGGCGCGGCACCGTTCCCGTTCAGGTCACCGCCATCAACTAGCCTCGGCAGGCATAACAAAAAGCAGCGCAAAGACTTCTTTACCCTGGGTAAATTCGTCTTTGCGCTGTTTTTTCATCGAGACGACCAAAAGCACAAGCCGGCAGCGCGATTCACGCTGCCGGCTTGTGCGGGTGACATTGTCAGGCAGGAAGCCTCAGCTTCAACTCGCGTTGCTGAGGGCGTGGTTGGCGCCTTTGCCAAGCAGGAAGGCCATCGCAGCGATAACGAGGAAGAACAGGCTGCCGGAGAAGAAGAGCCCCCAGCGAATCTGCTCGAAGCCTGTCAGCGCTGAATAGGCCAAGGCCGAGATCAACGGGAATACCATCACGATGGCCACCCCGATCCCGATCAAATACAGAACACAACCTAGACGCGTCATCATATGTCAGCTCCTTCCCTGATGGTGGATGGCTTGTATCGTCATACTGCCGCTCATGCTTTACGTGGTTACGGGTATGACATTGGAGCCTAGCCATGCAGGGAAGGTTCGAGAGAGCCAGCCTATCGCTTCAATAGCCTGAACGTATCACATGAGCATCGCCTCGCTACCCGCGCTATCGCCCCCTCCCTCAGCGCCGCGGTACGAGCTTGTCCTGGGTGGCGGTGTCGAAGTCGCTGGCGGCGTGGCGCTCGTGCAGCTGCTCTTCCGGCTCACCGAAGGTGCGGTTGACCATGCGACCGCGCGTTACCGCCGGACGGGCATCGATCTCCCTGGCCCACCGCTGCACGTGTTCGTACGTCTCGACCTGCAGAAATTCACCCGCTTCGTAAAGCCGCCCCAGCGCCAGCTGCCCATACCAAGGCCAGTTGGCGATGTCGGCGATGGTGTAGGCCTCGCCCCCAGGTAGCGGCTTTCGGCCAGGCGACGATCCAGCACGTCGAGCTGGCGCTTGGCCTCCATAGCGAAGCGGTCGATGGCGTATTCGATCTTGGTGGGTGCGTAGGCATAGAAGTGGCCGAAGCCGCCGCCGAGATAGGGTGCGCTGCCCATCTGCCAGAATAGCCAGTTCAACGCCTCCGTTCGCCCAGCCGGGTCGCGGGGTAGGAACTCGCCGAACTTTTCTGCCAGGTAGAGCAGGATGGCGCCCGATTCGAACACTCGGGTGGGCGGCGAGGTGCTGTGATCCATCAGCGCCGGGATCTTGGAGTTGGGGTTCACCGCCACGAACCCGCTGCCGAACTGCTCGCCCTCGGCGATACGAATCAGCCAGGCATCGTACTCGGCCTGCCTGTGGCCCAACGCCAGCAGCTCCTCGAACATCACCGTGACCTTCACCCCATTGGGCGTGGCCAGCGAATAGAGCTGGAACGGGTGCTCGCCTACCGGCAGCGCCTGGTCGTGGGTCGGCCCCGCTACCGGTCGATTGATGCTGGCGAACTGGCCGCCGCTCGCCCTCTCCCATTTCCATACCCTGGGCGGCACGTACGCATTGTCTGAACTCATGGCAATTCCCCAACGGCTAGCGAAACAGCCGCGTCTGCTGCCGAACAGCGAACGCGAGCAGTAGGCAAAAGATAGCCGGTTAAAAGTTGGGGTTCGAGCATACCGCCGGCCTTGTCGCTAGGCATCGGGCTTATCGCCACGGGCGATATCTCGCTGGCTCAAGACCACCACCTCGCGGGGCCACCATTCCGGGTGCTCGTCACGAATGAAGGCCATCAGCTTCTCGCGGATCTGCATCTCTGCCACCCAGCCGGCGAAGGGGTCGGAACCCATCAGATAGCAGACCACGGTCTGCGCCCTTTCGGTCTGGCCGGTCACGTAGCAGCACAGCTTGTGATGCTCGATGACGTTCTCCTCCTGCTCGGCCAGCGCCATGAATTTCTCACGAATCACCTCGATATCGGCGCTCAGGTGCAGGGTCAACTCCAGGCTGCGGTACATCTTGGGATTGATCACCGAGAAATTCTCGAAGGGCTTCGAGGCAAAGTAGGTCACCGGCACGATCACCCGCCGCTCATCCCACACCCGCAGGCGGATGTAGGTATAGAAGATACCCTCCACGTAGCACCACTGCCCTTCGAACATCACCAGGTCGCCGATGCGGATGGGCTTGGCCAGCGAGAGCTGGAACGAGGAAAGAATGTTGCTCAGCACCGCCTGGCCCGCGATACCCACCAGCACGGCCACCACGCTGGCCGACGCCAGCAGCGACATGCCCAGCGTCTCGAAGAGCTGGATCTGGCTCAGCACATAAACGGCAACGGCGATGACCGTGACCAGGATGATGACCCGGCGCAGCGCATAGAGCGATGTCAGAAGTCTGCGCTCATCCTTGGGCTTGGTGTCGTCGATTTCGCCCACGAAGCGCCGGGTGACCTTGAGCAGGAAGGTATCCACCAGGCGCAGCGCAATGCTGGCGACACTCCAGGCGATCAGCGCAATGAGCATCACGCTGATGAAGGTGGTGGCCATCGCCGTGAACGACACCACGTAGTCGAGCAGCGTCTGCGCCACGAACGCCATGATCAGCAGCGCCATGGGGCCACGGATGCGGCCGGTGAAGATGCTCACCACCCCGCTGGGAAACCAGTAGGCCAGCAGGCCCACAAACCAGTAAACCCCCCAGCCCACCAGGCCGATCAACAGCAAGAAGAGCGGAAGGGCGATCCACTCCCAGAGCTGAAGCCGGCCGAGCGGGGTCTTGAAGCGCTCGGGGATATAGCGCTCGATCAGCGAGGGGCCGAACGCCTCGTAGAGCACGGGAATGGAAGCGATGCTGTTCGGCGTAATCAGCCAGACCGGGTCTTCATCGTCCACCCGATAGCGAGCCAGGCGGATATCATAGGCTTCACCGCCGGCCTCGAGCGATGCCAGCTCGATATCTCGCCGCGGCTCACCCGCCTGGGGGTGCTGCCCTGAAGGGTCCTCGATAGCGGCATCCTGCCGCCCGGAAAGCTCGGAAGCATCCAGCCCCTCGCCGCGCTGAAACACCTCGGCCAGCTGCCGCACCAACTCCGCCCCTTGCTGGCGCTGTGCCTCCGGTTCCAGCTCGGAAAGATTGAGCAGGTGCGCCGCGTCGGCATACCGCTCCTGCCCGGTAAGCTGCTGGAAGCTGCGGACCGAATCCCGCGGGGTGGAGCGCAATACGCCTTCGGGTACCTCACCAAGCCCGACATTCAGCGAGTCGAGGGGAAACCACTCCTTCTCCTCGGCCTCGCTTTCACTCTCGCTTTCAGGCCCATTGCCACCCGCCCCTTGGGGCACCTGCGCAAAGCCCGGCAGCGCAATGACAATCCCCATCAGCAAGACGGCCCACACTGCCACTCGTCGCCATGTGCCGTTTCCCGTCATACAGCTCATCCTGATACGAAGCGAAACGCTGGCGCCTCCCTCGGCCAGCGTGGGGCTGCCCGCTCGGCGATCATGCCGCGCCAGCCAGCCCCAAGGTTGCTTGCAGTACAGCCAACGGCTTGCGCTTCGTCCAGCCCAGTGCCGCCTCCGACCTGCCCAGCCCCCTCTTGCCTATGTCGAGATCAGCACTTCCGTTCAAACCGGAATTTAATTTTTTATTAACTTCAACGAAAACATGCTCTTCACGACATTCACTAAAAACAGCAACGAAAGGCTTTGACCTGGAACAGTCAACGTGACACCGTAGCTGCAGTTGGTAAGCAAGCGGCATGGTTTCAGTAGCGTTCGGATTCATTCGGCAGCCCTGTGATTTTCCTTGTTTTACCCGCTACTCATCTGGGTAACACCAGGACAAAGGCAAGGCGCTAAAATGCGCGAAAGGAATTCGATTATGACGACTGGAACAGTCAAGTGGTTCAACGACTCCAAGGGTTTTGGCTTCATTTCTCCTGCCGATGGCAGCGACGACGTGTTCGCCCATTTCTCCGAAATTCAATCTGATGGCTTCAAGTCCCTGCAGGAAGGTCAAAGCGTCTCGTTTGACGTGACCCAGGGCAAGAAAGGCCTTCAGGCTTCGAATATCAAGCAAATCGCCTAACCTAACGGTTAAACGATTTGTCGAGTCTCACGGCTCGATAGCAAGGCCCGCCTAGGCGGGCCTTGCTGCTTTATTAAACATGACACTTATCGAGCGTGGCCTTTATCAATTAGCGTCTAGCCTGAGCAACCCAAAAGTATTGAAATACTCTGCCTCTGCATCAATACAACCCAGCCGCTGATCTACAACCAACCTATTACACCAGCTCGTTCTCTGCTAATACTCCCCATGAAGTACTCCATGCTCGACGATAGCTGGCAACAGGATGGAAAGTACAGCAACGGGAGTGACCAGATGCACGACATGATCAGACACGCTGCGCTGTTCAGCCGCGCCGCCCACCAGGCCGTGGGGCAGCGACGCAAGTACACCGACGAGCCCTACTGGCAGCACCCGGTGGACGTTGCCGAGATGGTGGCGGCCGTAGGGTCGGCAACAGCAGAGATGATCGCCGCCGCCTACCTGCACGACGTGCTCGAAGACACCGCCGTGACGGCGTTGGACATCGAGGAGTGCTTCGGTCAGCGTGTCACCCTGCTGGTGCTGGAATTGACGAACCAGTTCTCCAATCCGGAAATCGGCAATCGCGCCCACCGCAAGGCACTGGAGCGCGACAGGCTGGCGCAGGTATCCCCACAGGCGCAGACCATCAAGTACGCCGACCTGATCGACAACACCGGCAGCATTGTCGCGCGAGACCATGGCTTCGCCCGGGTCTACCTGGCCGAAAAGCGCCAGCTTCTGGAAGTGATGACGGCGGGTGACGAGGCGCTGAGGCGCCAGGCATGGAGCGTCTTGACGGAGGGCGAGGCCAAGATCCGCGGCGCTTCGCGATAACCAGCGACAGCCTCCCGAGCCTCATCGCTACCATTCACCAAAGACCAGCAGTACGGCCGCCCCACCCGCCCTTGATCAGAGCACAGCCAGACCATGGCGGCCCTCAAGGCAGCACCTACACTATTCGATAAGGGCGCGAGCAGGCCCAGGGCCCGCTACAAACAAAAATTCTCTTCAACCTTATGACTATGGGCGAAAATTCTGTCTGAAAGCAGAGTTATGGCGGCTTTATCTTAATTTTCAGCAGGCAGCCGATTTTCTGGGAAGTGCTGATACACTCCGCGCAATGACAGGCTCTGCCCGCGGCGGAGCTTTCCATTTTCCATCGGCAGGGAGACCTTCATGGCCCGCAAAATCATCGTTCTTGGTGCCGGCATGGTCGGCGTATCTGTAGCCTGGCATCTGGTGCGTCGCGGTCATGATGTCACGCTGGTGGACCGCCGCGAGCCGGGCCTAGAGACTTCCTTCGGCAATGCCGGCATCATCCAGCGCGAGGCGGTGCGCCCTTACGCCTTTCCCCGCGATGTCGCCACCCTGCTGCGGGTGGTGCCCAACCGCCAGGTAGACATCCGCTACCGCCCCACTGGCATGCTGAGCGCGGCGGGCCCGCTGCTGAACTACTGGCTGAACTCCAGCGGTAAGCGCTACGAGCGCATCGTGAACGAGTGGGCCTCGCTGATCATGCGCTGCCAGGATGCCCACGCGCCGATGATCGAAGCCGCCGGCGCCGAGGCGCTGGTGCGCAAGGGCGGCTGGCTGGAGCTGTACCGCACCCAGAAAGAATTTGAGGAGCGCCAGCAAGAAGCCCGGGAAAACCACGAGCGCTTCGGGGTGGAGTACGAGGTGCTGGACGCCGAGGCGCTCTACGCCAAGGAGCCGCACCTGGCCAAAGGGCTGATCGGAGCGATCCACTGGACGCAGCCCTGGATGGTCTCGGACCCGGGCGGCCTGGTACAGGCCTACGCCCGCAGCTTTGCCGACCAAGGCGGCCAGGTGAAGCAGGCCAGCGTCGAGGACGTGCGCCAGGTTGAGGGCGGCTGGCGAGTCGATACCAGCGAAGGCGCCCTGGAAGCTGAGGAAGTGGTGGTGGCCCTGGGCCCTGGGCCGGAGAGCTGCTGGCGAAGCTGGGCATGAAAGTGCCGCTGTTCGTGAAGCGCGGCTACCACATGCACTACTCCGCCGAAGGGAACGCCAAGCTCAACCACTGGGTGATGGACGCCGAGAAAGGCTTCCTGCTCGAACCGATGCGCGCCGGCATTCGCCTGACCACCGGCGCCGAGTTGGCCGACCTGGAATCGCCACCCCAGTACAAGCAGCTGGCCGCCGCCGAGAAGGTGGCACGCAAGCTGTTCCCGCTGGGCAAGCGGCGCGACAGCCAGCCTTGGAAAGGCGCCCGCCCCTGCCTGCCCGACATGAAGCCGGTGATCGGCCCCGCCCCCAACAAGGAAGGGCTGTGGCTCGCCTTCGGCCACGGCCATCAGGGCTTCACCCTCGGCCCAGCCACCGGCGAACTGCTCGCCCAGATGATGGATGGCGAAGCGCCCGCGGTGGATATGGCCCCGTTCCGGGTCGACCGCTTCTGAAGCTGAGCTCATAACGAAAGCGGGCGTCCTTGAGGCGCCCGTTTTGTGTATATTCTTGCAGCTATTATGCAGGGACTTCTGCGGTGAAATGTTGGAATTCTTGAATTTTATTTATCGGCGACCCCTTAACGAAGTTTAGCTATTGCCGAAATAGCTCCACAATCGTTTGGCCTATCAAACGAAGAGCAGGAATCGACATAATCGCGAGCGATACGCCCCACTCTTTCGACAATAAATTTATTAGTTGAAATAAAACCTACTGGCATAGAGACAGGCAACGCTTCAGGCTTCGAAAAATGATACACAACAACCACTAACTCATCATCCAAATGGATTATTTCAACATTGCCTCCGAGCATACCCTCAGCCAATCCGTTGATTGAATTTTCAAACCCCCTGAACTCGTGACACCACTTTTTAGCGGCTCGAAAGTCGTCACAGCCAATTACAGGCACATAAATAGTCGGCTTGTAAAGCCTCTTATTTTTTGTGGCCGCCCTGTCGATGAAAGTACTGATCGCTGACCTAGCTCTGTCACTTTTCGCCCAAAGGGATCGGACGGAGCAATCCATGTAAAGCGGCTATCTCCGTACTCTGCTTTATTACTTATACGTTTCGCCAGTATCGGTGATAAAAATTTTTGAAGCAACTCCCAATTGGGTAGTGTGTAGACCTGGCCTACGAAAGTTGTTCTAGCCGCCTCATTGTGTTCTTCTAGTTTTTGTAGATCATCGATAAAGCGAGGAATAACAGAATTTGTTTTAGGATCAAAGACCTTAATCGTGTCCTCATCCCCAAGCTCCATCATCGCCTGCATAAGAGACATCGTATTTGAGGGACGTACCAAACTTGATAAACTTATCGCTATAAGCCCATGCACAACCTCAGAATCATTTAGCTGTTCAAAATCGGCCCTTTCAAGCGACTCACCATCTTCACCAATTGTAAATTTAATCGTAAGTCGAAGAGGCAAGTCGCGCAATTTATTTACTGCATTTACTGTATAAACGTAAGGTCTCTCCTTGGCATCTCGACTAACAGAGTTAGGCAGAAATTCTTTATCTAATATCTGGGAAAATTGATGCTGAAAATGTTTCTCGACCAGCTTTTCACTTTGTGAGACATTCTTACCATCCACCTCAAGTGAGATACCGCACCTCCAACTATCATTAAAATTCTTATTACTAAAACAGCTAAAGCTAGCTAAATCAAATGAGAGTGTCGCTCCACTGTCCAAGACAGCCGAAAGCTGAGGAGTCTCTCCCAAGTCTGTAAAATAGCCTTGTGAAAGATTAGTCAACATGAGTCGACCATTATCTGAAAGAGTCAACTCTCCTCGCTGAACTAAGTCTGATACAGCCTCTTCCGTCTCAAGCCGGCTCAGTCCGAAGTATGTGGCTATCTGGGATTTACTCATTGGAGCTATGTGAACCAAGCGAAGAACAAACTCCCGAATAAATGGCAAGCCTTTTTGTGTTATATATGAAAACTGGATGTTAAATTTTTGTGATGGAAGAAGAAAATCGACTTCCTGATAAGTTATGTTGTTTAGTGAATCCATTAGTTATTACCACCTTGACGAGCAGAAGCAAAAGAATACCCAGCAGCACACCCATGCTGATTCATAAAACTCAAAACCAATCCTAGAGGCATATTTTTATTGCCGCCTTTCCACATGTCTGCATTACCAACAATCACCAATCGATCCATGGCTCGCGACATGGCCACGTTTATTCGATTCGGCGCTCTCAAAAAGCCTGCAGTATGTTGTTTGTCAGAACGAGTCAGGGATAGGATAATCACTCGATTTTCCTTCCCTTGATAGCTGTCAACAGTGTCTATCTTCACTAGGTCTTTAAATCCATCATTCCACGCCTCTTGGTTGAATTTCGCACGTAGAATATTCTTTTGCTCTGAATACATGCAAATAACACCAATCGCAGCCTCATCCTCACCAATCACTCCTGAGAGTCCTTTAACAAACTCTAAATTATCAGACAATTCTTTTAGGAGCGCTATTATTTCATCCGCCTCGCTCCTATTATAGATACTAGTACCGCCTCCTTTGGAGTGGTAGGACTTTTGACCCAAATTAGAGGTATCAATCCACGTAACTACGCTGCGTAATGGAGCGGGCGCACAATCATAAATAGCAGGAATGCTCCTATCACCATTCTTCAATTTACCATCATAGAATGTCGTAGAAACAAGATTTCCGATGGGTGGGGCCATCCGGTATTGAGTTAGTAATGCGGCGCTTGTCTGTTCACCGTATTTAGAATTGAATGCTCTTGCAAAATCACTACGAAGGACCTCATCCAGCTCGGTGTGCTTACTACTTATTCCCAGCCTTCGCGCCAAGGCTTTTTTGTGTGCATCAGAATAAAGAGGTGGTAGTTGCAAGTGATCACCTACCAATAGCACTCTCTTGGCAGATTGCATTGCAATAGCAAGTTCACTAGCAATAGAACGCGCTGCTTCATCAATAATTACCCAGTCGTAAATATTGTCTTGAATACCGATGTGTCCTTGACCTATGCCAACACATGTGCCGGCTACCAATTGTCGGGAGCGGGCAAAAAACTCGTCATAATTCACACGCTCGGCAGACAGAGCGTTGTGCATATCTCGCGAAACTTTAGCTAAGGCTAGTACGCGCCGCGCTTCGTCCGGCCTAACTCCATAATCGAAGCACAGCTTTGATACCACTCTGTCTTTTACATCTGAAATTGGGGCAGTGCATTCCAATTCAATGCCAAACTTAACGCTAAGTTCCTCACGAATCGAATAATCGAGTTCGACAGCGATCGACCTTAATTTTTTTATATCCTCATCATCAACCACATCATCCACTCGATATAAAAGCGTCTCGAGATGGTCGACCTTACTGAATAATTTAAACTCTGCCAAAACAACACTGGAAATAAATTCAGGCTGCAGACCTAGAGCATCACTTAGAGCTTCAACCCTGTACTTTATCTCTGCACCAAATAGCTCTCTTTTCTCTGCGGTGATAGCGTGGGAATAAACATCTTTCAATCCTGTCGACACAGCAGCCTCGCGGTTACTGAATCGTACAACCTCCAAGTCCGTGTTAAGTCGAGCGCAGTGTCGTCTTATTCGCTCAGCAGCAGTATTCACCGCTTCATGTGATTGACTTACTAACAAAATTTTCTTGGCTTGTTGCTTTTCAACCAAGTAGTGTACAAATGCTGCAATGAACTCCGTCTTTCCTGTTCCAGGTGGGCCTTGCAACAGTGATAACGGCCCGTTATTGACTATTTTCGAAAACGCGTCTCTTTGCTGAGAGTTAAGGCTAATTTGATTTCCGTATTTGTCTTCTCTATCATATCGAGAAAAGTCTTCATCTGTTGTCTCAATACCATATTGGGTGGCAGTTCTATCACATGAAGGATCGAACAAATCCACCAGTTCCGGCATAACGCCTTCTCGGTCTATTAGACGTTTAAGGGCTGCTTTCCTCTTACGGTAAGACGCTCTGTCTTGCCATGTTCTGAAAAAAACAACATCACTGTTTTTTAAGAAGTACGCCGCCCCCTGGCTTTGAGAAGACTGACTGAATTGAGAGTGGAAGATTTCAGGCAAACTTCTCCCAAAACCCTTTCACCCCCGTCCTCATCCACAAGTAATGCCTCTACTTCATCAGAGGCAGAGAATGCACCTAGAGGATCAACTTCGGCGGAGTATGGCATGATGATTCGGCCATCAGTTTTTCCGATGGGTGAAATCTCACCGTCGATTTCGATATTCGGAAGTGATTGTGTTTCGGTATCTAGAATCGCCTGCCAAAGCTTCGTAGTCGAAATGGCTATTTTTGAACTCTCTAGCCGCGCTCCAGCCTGATTATTTAAACGCTCGAAAGCTTCTTTTAGTTCGAGCGTGATCAAACCACTCTCTTTTTTCGGCTCGTCCTGTTCCGTATCGTCCAGAACCGTAGCCAGCTCAACCGCTCTATGAAAAGCCTCATTATTTTCCAAAACTGCGGTCAATGCCGATAAAACATGGGGCTTACCCGGTATAACTTTAATAGCACAGGGCAATTCGAAATGGCTTTCTTCAGCATCGCGTTTATTCACTGATGATCGCTGCTTTGGCGTAAACCCGACTACAAGCCCTTTCTCGTCCTTGCTGTACATCGCAGAAACAACCCCGCCAATCCCTGCGAAAGTGACTTTCACCTCAGATGATTCTTTAGGGTTTTTTCGACTCGGCAGTAAAGATGACCGTTGTCAGGAAGCAAAGTTACAGTTTCATCAGCATTACCGGCAATGATTTCAATATACTCCTGCTCAGTTTCAACCTTTGGCGTATTTAATGCTTTCTTGAAGCGCCCAAGATCTTTGAATCCGAACTGCGGATCTTCCAACTCTACTAAAACTGCGTTAGCAATCGAAGAGAATTTTTCAGATTTCACTCCCCAAGCCATTCCCAATAGTTCGCACGACATTTTCATGACGGCAAAATTATCACGCTCAAAAGATGTGCATCCATCTATATTGTCGGGGCTGTATTGATGATTTTTAGGCTCATCGTCAGAAGGGGTGAAATCAGGAATATCAATCAAAAATATCGACGAACTACCTTCTTCAATCATTACATTTTTAGGGTGCAAATCACCATGAGATAGTCCAAGTCCATGCAGGTGCTCCACTGCATCAACTAACTTAGAGACACTATCCAGGCGAAACTCTTCTTCTATTTTGGCAGTTTCCCATGTGCTGCCATCAACAAGGTCAGTTACTAGATACAAAGCAGATGATTTAGAAGCGATGCCATAGTCTCGAATGGTTGGTAGGTAACTTGGATTTACTGACTTTAGTTTGTCCAACCTTCTCAGAAAGCCAAGCACTTGGAAATTAGAAACTAAAGAAGCACCTTGTCCGCCACAGTCGAGCCATGCTTTAACCAACCTTCCACCAGATACATAGACTTCCTTATCCGACGTTTCAACAATGAACTCGCCATCTTCACGGTATTGTCGCAAATGATTAATTGCATGGCGATATGGGTCTAGATCGACATCATCAAAAGTAGACATCTCATCATCGGCGGGTTCCGCTTCCACTAAAGCTTCAAAAAACTCTGACGCATTTGAAAAATTTGCTGCAACTGCGTCCAAAAGAACTTCTGAGTACCACTCATTACACGCGAGCATCTCATTCTGTACTGCCTCCAGACTTTTTGGAGACATACGACGCCCATTAAGAAGGTGCCAGCACACCAAGCCCAAAGCATGCACATCTTTCTGATAAGGAGTTAAGTCACTGTCATCCAGCATATCCTGTGCTTCAACTGCACCCACTGCTAGGGCCTTTCTATAGTCACCAACTGTCCCTGTGGAGCGATGATAGGCTGATATAAAGTTAGATAAGGCAATCTCCTTCGATGGAGAAAGCCAAAGGCTGTGATCCGCAATATCTCTATGTGCAACCTTCGCTTCATGAAGATCGCCAAATTTTGAAACTAATAATTTCGCTATGTTTGACAGGTCTTGATCAGAGAAGGCTGCCCCATACTTTCCAACAAATTCGTTAAATCTCACATGCCCAGGAGGCAACTCATAAACCTCACAATACTCTGCAGTGATTTCGTCTTTTTGAAAACTAGTTAACGAGCGCAAGCAATGGTTATACAAATCCCGATTATGATGATTGAGATGGTGGAGGACTGCACGTTCGCGCGAGACAATCTCAGCTCTACCATCAGGTGTGTACGCTTTTCCACCTTCTACTTTATTGAAGTTCCATACGCGAAGCAGCGCTTCGGAATTTGAGGAAATTTCTGATCTTGCCAGATATTCTCGATAGACGTTCTTAGGGTGCTTGAAAATTTGTTCTTTAGCCTCGTAACCATCTACCCTTAATGTTTTCGGGGCTGTCTGCGGACCTAGGAAAAGCTTATCAAATATTAAGAAATCCTGATTGAGGACTTTTTCGTTTGGGTGGGGCCTAAAGTAATGGTTAAAGGTGCCCTCATTAGAATACTTTAAGAATTCTCGCAACGATATCGTGTGATGGAGTTGGTCCTCTGGCAATTGACTAAAATCAGCGTCACCTGTCATGACGACAAAAAAATAAACGCGAGGAACAAATCCTTTGTTGGAAAACTTATGCGACAGACGTTTTAACTTATTGTCTAGCATAAATTTTTTCGGCCGCGTTACGCTAACTGGAGAGCGACCCATGTTCTGATCGCCTTTGTACCAAATATCACCTTTGGCTGTGATTGGATGATGATTCCAATCTTTCAGCTCGACGATAATAACGTTGCAATGCGTAACAATTACAAGATCAAATTCGCCTTCTTTCTTCGACTCTACAAAACGAAATCCCGCATAACCTTTCCACGGAAACATTCCTTTTTTCCAAATCCTGCATCCTGTAGCTGATCACGCAGAGCCCCCCTCAGATAGATTCCCACTCATCATAGCCTTAGAAGAAAAAGCTGTCTTTATTTTTTCAATTGCCTTTACTTCTTGCTCTTGCAACCCGCCATCCCAAATTTCTATTTTCAACTTTCATCCCTCATTATCTTTTATATATAAATTTAGATACTCGCCTACTATTCATTTAATCATGATCTAGCTGCCAATTTCTATCACTGGCCATGCGCTCATTAACATCTAAAGCGCACCACTCAAGTCCGACTAAAAATAATCTAGCAGTATCTATTACCGAAGCAGAGAAAGTCCTCGCAGTGAAATTACTGCTAGAATGAGATCAAAATTAACCAACTTGATATACGCACTTCCAAGCCGGCTTTAAGCCAATTTTATCATTAGTTAACAGTCTAAATAGCCGTCAAGTTCTCGTAGAATATTACACAGCAAATAATTTGTATTTGAATTTAAAAAAGACTGCAACAGAGGATGATTTAGTTTGTTCTGGCAATAAAGGAATCTCATTCTTTTCTTCAAAAGAAATTAATAATCTTTCCAACTTAAAATTAGTAAGGGTGCCGCAGGCTCTACCCAGCTCATATAATATGAGAAGCCCCCAGAGATAGCGTTTCCATTAATAGGCTGCATTAGTTTTCCACTACACGCTACCGCCCGGGGATGACATCCTTTCCCTGCGACAGCCCTGTCTGCGTTTTCCTATCTGTTCTTTCGGCAGTCGTCTCGGCGACCTTAAACTGAGTTAACTGAATCCTGTAACGGATTGCAAAGAAAAAGGGCCTACCCTTTGGTAGACCCTTGATCCCGGTCAGCTTAGCCGTGTCAGGCGTTCTGCCTAGGCGTACCTCACTCCCACTCGATCGTCGCGGGCGGCTTGCTGCTGACGTCATACGTCACGCGGGAGACGCCGCGGATCTCGTTGATGATGCGGTTGGAGACCTTTTCCAGCAGCTCATACGGCAGGTGCGCCCAGCGTGCGGTCATGAAGTCGATGGTTTCCACGGCGCGCAGGGCGATGACCCATTCGTAGCGGCGGCCGTCGCCGACTACGCCGACGGACTTGACCGGCAGGAACACGGCGAAGGCCTGGCTGGTCTTGTGGTACCAGTCGGCGTTGTGCAGCTCCTCGATGAAGATGGCGTCGGCTTCGCGCAGGATATCGGCGTACTCCTTCTTCACTTCGCCGAGAATGCGCACGCCCAGGCCCGGCCCCGGGAAGGGGTGGCGGTACACCATGTCGTAGGGCAGGCCGAGTTCCAGGCCGAGCTTGCGCACTTCGTCCTTGAACAGTTCGCGCAGCGGTTCGACCAGCTGCAGCTTCATGGTCTCGGGCAGGCCGCCGACATTGTGGTGCGACTTGATCACGTGGGCCTTGCCGGTCTTGCTGGCGGCGGATTCGATCACGTCGGGGTAGATGGTGCCCTGGGCCAGGAAGTCGACGCCTTCGATCTTGCTGGCCTCTTCATCGAACACGTCGATGAAGGTGTTGCCGATGATCTTGCGCTTGGCTTCCGGGTCGTTCTCGCCTTTCAGCTTGGAGAGGAACAGCTCTTCGGCATCCACGCGAATCACCTTCACGCCCATGTGGCGGGCGAAGGTTTCCATCACCTGGTCGCCTTCGTTCTTGCGCAGCAGGCCGTTGTCGACGAATACGCAGGTGAGCTGGTCGCCGATGGCCTTGTGCAGCAGTGCGGCCACTACCGAGGAGTCCACGCCGCCGGAGAGGCCGAGCAGCACGTGGCGGTCGCCCACCTGATCGCGCACGCGGGCGATCTGGTCTTCGATGATGCGCGCCGGGGTCCACAGCTTTTCGGAACCACACACGCCCACCACGAAGTGCTCGAGGATGCGCTGGCCTTGCAGGGTGTGGGTCACCTCGGGGTGGAACTGCACGGCGTAGAAGCGCTTCTCGGGCCAGGTCATGGCGGCCACGGGGCAGCTCGGGGTGGAGGCGGTCACGGTGAACGGTTCAGGGCACGGGCCACCTTGTCGCCGTGGCTCATCCACACGTCGAGCAGCGCCTTGCCGTCGTGGTCCACGTGGTCCTTGATGTCGCGGAACAGGTCGTCGTCGCTGTCGATCTTGACCTGGGCGTAGCCGAACTCCTGCTTGTCGGAGCCTTCCACGGCGCCGCCGAGCTGCACCGCCATGGTCTGCATGCCGTAGCAGATGCCCAGCACCGGCAGGCCCATCTCGAACACGCACTCGGGCGCGCGGGGCGAGCCGGAAGCGACGGTGGATTCCGGGCCGCCGGAGAGGATGATGCCGTTGGGGGCGTATTCGCGGATCTCTTCCTCGGTGATGTCGTAGGCACGCACCTCGGAGTACACGCCGATCTCGCGCACGCGGCGGGCGATCAGCTGGGTGTACTGGGAGCCGAAGTCGAGGATGAGGATCTTGTGGGCGTGAATGTCGGTCATCGGGGCGTCTCTACTGGCAGCGTATGGCGGCGGGCCAAGGGCAAGGCGTCTGAAAAGCGTGCGGCGGGATGAGTCCCGCCGCGTCTGTCTCTTACGAGCTGGCGGTTAACCGGCTCGGTAGTTCGGAGCTTCTTTGGTGATCTGTACGTCGTGAACGTGCGATTCGGCAAAGCCGGCGCCGGTGATCTGCACGAACTCCGGCTTGGTGCGCATCTCCTGGATGTTGGTGCAGCCGGTGTAGCCCATGGAGGCACGCAGGCCGCCCATCAGCTGGTGCACGATGGCGCTCATCACGCCCTTGTAGGGTACGCGGCCTTCAATGCCTTCCGGCACCAGCTTCTCGGCGCCGGCGTCTTTGTCCTGGAAGTAGCGGTCGGCGCTGCCCTGGCTCTGGGCCATGGCGCCCATCGAGCCCATGCCCCGGTAGGCCTTATAGGTACGGCCCTGGAACAGTTCGACCTCACCCGGG
The DNA here is from genome assembly GCF_052439355.1 of Halomonas sp. E19. Classification (NCBI taxonomy): domain Bacteria; kingdom Pseudomonadati; phylum Pseudomonadota; class Gammaproteobacteria; order Oceanospirillales; family Halomonadaceae; genus Halomonas; species Halomonas sp. E19. The sequence goes on from NZ_JBNFWU010000001.1 coordinate 2,529,304, forward strand.
GCTTCCTCGGTACCGGCCAACAGGCCGCCCACCATCACCGCGCTGGCGCCGGCGGCAATCGCCTTGGCCAGGTCGCCGGAGTAGCGCACGCCGCCGTCGGCGATCAGCGGGATGTCGTACGCCTTGAGCGCCTCGGCCACGTTGGACACCGCGGTAATCTGCGGCACGCCGACGCCGGCCACCACGCGGGTGGTGCAGATGGAGCCGGGGCCGATGCCCACTTTGACGCCGTCGGCGCCGGCCTCGGCCAAGGCACGGGCGGCGGCGGCGGTGGCAATGTTGCCGCCGATCACCTGGATCTGCGGAAAGTGCTCCTTGACCCAGGCCACGCGGTCGATCACGCCCTTGGAGTGGCCGTGGGCGGTGTCGACGATGATCACGTCGACCCCGGCTTCCACCAGCGCGGCGACGCGGTCGGGGGTTTCGGGGCCGGTGCCCACGGCGGCGCCCACCAGCAGGCGGCCGTCGGCGTCCTTGGCGGCGTTGGGGAAGGTGCGCGCCTTCTCGATGTCCTGGAAGGTGACCAGGCCGCGCAGGTGGAAGCCCTCGTCCACCACCAGCATCTTCTCGACCCGGTGTTCCTGCATTTTGGCCTTGATCACGTCGAGCCCGGTGCCTTCGGCCACCGTCACCAGCCGTTCACGCGGGGTCATGATGTCGGCAACGCTGTCGCCCTGGTTGGGCTGGAAGCGCATGTCGCGCTCGGTCACGATCCCCACCAGGGTCTCGCCCTCGACTACCGGAAAGCCGGAGAAGCCGTACTCCTCGGCCATGCTCAGCAGGTCTTCGAGCTTGGCCTTGGGCCCGACGGTGACCGGGTCCTTGACGATTACGCTCTCGTGCTTCTTGACCTTGCGCACCTCGGCGGCCTGAGCGGTAACGCTCATATTCTTGTGGATGATGCCGATGCCGCCTTCCTGGGCCATGGCGATGGCCAGGCGGGCTTCGGTCACGGTGTCCATGGCGGCAGAGACGAGGGGAATGTTGAGGTACAGGTCGCGGGTCAGGCGGGTTCGCAGGCTGACGTCCTTGGGCAGGACCTCGGAGTAGCCGGGTACGAGTAATACGTCGTCGAACGTAAGAGCTTCTTGGGCCATACGTAACATAGTCGGCAACACCCAGTGCTGGTGGGGAGGGGGGAAAAGTGAATCGACCATTATAACGCTCGCTCCAAGACACGGGCAATGCGGCACCGTCCCGAGCCAGCCGCCCACCGACATACCGCCCGTCTACATTCTGAAACAGATAGACACCGACGCTGACTTACAGCGGCAGGAAGCTGAACTAGCTTGAGAAGTGCGCAACGGGTCCACTCACGGATAGGAGTGACGGAAATGAACTGGGACCAGATCGAAGGCACCTGGAAGGAAATGAAGGGCAAGGCCCGCGCCAGTTGGGGCGAGCTGACCGATGACGAACTGGACCAAGTCGGCGGCAAGAAGGACGAGCTGGTCGGCAAGATCCAGAAACGCTATGGCCTGGAGCGCGAGGAAGCGGAACGCCAGGTCGATGATTGGGCTCGCGGCCTCTAACCGCCCCCGCATCACAAAACCACGATCCAAGGTCTACGGACAGGTCTAAGGAGAAGTGACCATGCAGAAGCACGCTCTTACTATCGCAGTCGCTGCCATTGCCGGCAGCCTCGCCTTCGGCACTCAAGCGGTGGCACAGCAGGACCAGACTGACCAGCGGATGGCCCAGGGCCTCTACTCCGCCAACGACATCATCGGCGCCGATGTCTATCACGCCAATGACACCGACGAAGAAGTCGGCACCGTCGAGAACATCCTGATCGACGATGACGGCCAGGTAACGGCCCTGATCGTCAGCGCCGGCGGCCTGTGGGGCATGGGTGGCGACGACGTGGTCGTTGGCATCGAGCATTTCAGCATGGAAACCGAGCGCGATGACGGCGGCGTCTTCGGCCAGAACGACGTGACCCACCGTATCCTGGTCGACGCCACTGAAGACGAACTCGAGAACTTCCCGTCCTACGACGAGCAGTGGTTCAACGACGAGCGCAACCGTCGCACCGAAGAGCGCGGCGATCGCGAGGGCGTCTGGCAGACCACCGGCACGGCGGGCACCGGCACGCGGGGTGACGATGGCGGCACCGCCTTCCGCGACGGCGAGGCCGATGGCGACACCGTGGGTGCCACCGACGGCGTCAACCGCGACCGCACCGACCGCGACGATGCCGAATACACCGACGAGGATGTGGTGGACGATTTCGATTGAGTTAGCGTCCCCTCCCCTGAAGAACGCAACGCCGGGCCTCGTGGCCCGGCGTCTTCGTTGTGAAACTGGCTCGTGAACTTGGCTGCGCGGCAGCCGTGCTAAAGTGGCACGATCGCCCGCAGGAGTCGCCGCCATGCCCCCAGCCGACACGCCCCTCTCCGTCAGCGACCTGAATCGCCGCGCCCGCCAGCTGCTTGAGCAAGGCATCGGCGAGGTTTGGGTCGAAGGGGAGCTTTCCGGCGTATCGCGGCCTGCCTCCGGTCACCTGTATTTCACGCTGAAGGACAGCTCGGCACAGCTGCGCTGCGCCCTGTTTCGCCAGCGCGCCCGCTTCGTCGCCGCGCCCATGCGTGACGGCGACCGCGTGCGCGTGCGTGGCCAGGTCTCATTGTTCGAGCCGCGGGGCGACTACCAGATGATCGTCGAGGCCGTGCGCCTGGCCGGCGAAGGCGAACTGCTGCTGGCGCTGGCCCAGCTCCGCCAGCGCCTGGCCGACGAGGGCGTGTTCGCCAACGCTAGGCCCCAGCCCTACCCGCCGCGCCACCTGCTGGTGTTGTCGTCCCCCAGCGGCGCCGCCATTCGCGACGTGCTGGCCGTGCTCGGCGCCCGCTGGCCGCTGACCCAGGTCACCCTGATCGGCGTGCCGGTGCAGGGCCGCGAAGCGGCACCGGCGCTGATCGCCGCCCTGGGGCTGCTCAATCGCCAGCAGGCGCTGGATCCGGCCCGCGATGCGGTGCTGATCACCCGCGGCGGTGGCAGCCTGGAAGACCTGTGGGCGTTCAACGACGAGCACCTGGCCCGGGCGATCTTCCACTCGCGCTTGCCAGTCGTGTCGGCCGTCGGGCACGAGATCGACACCACCCTGGCGGACCTGGCCGCCGACCTGCGCGCACCCACCCCTCCGCCGCCGCCGAGATGCTGGTGCCGGATCGCCGCGACCTGTCGCGCCGCCTGCAGGAGCTGGAGCAGCGGCTGGCGCGCTGCACCCAGGCACGCCTGGCGCGTGAAAGCCAACGGCTCGACCATGCCCGCGCCCGGCTGCGTCACCCCGGCGAAGTGCTGGTCCGTCAGCGCCAGGCCCTGAACGAACGCGAAGCCCGCCTGGTACGTGCGCTGCGCACCCGGCTTGCCGGCGAGCGCGAGCAGTTGCGCCACCTGACGCGGCGGCTCGCCGCCTGCCATCCGCAGCGCGAAGCCGAACAGGCCGAGAGCCGGCTGGCGCGCGCCCAGGAACGGCTGGCCCAGGCCATGCGGCGCAGGTTGGCGCATTCGCGCGACCGCCTGGCCGGCCTGGCCCGTCAGCTGCAAACGGTGAGCCCGCTGGCGGTGCTGGGGCGCGGCTACGCTATCCTACAGGACGAGCAAGGCCAGGTGGTGCGGCGCGCAGCCGACACCCAGCCCGGCCAGGCGCTGACCGCACGACTGGGAGAGGGAAGGCTGAGGGTGGAGGTGAAGCGCCGCCTGAAATGAAAAGAGCGCCTATGGCAGGCGCTCTTTTAGGCAGGGGCGGGCGTTACTCCGGCTTGAAGGTGCTCGGCTCCAGCTCGTGACGAGCCAACAGCTTGTAGAAGTCGGTGCGGTTGCGTCCGGCGATCCGCGCGGCCTGGGTCACATTGCCTTCGGTAATCTTGAGCACCTTGACCAGGTAGCTACGCTCGAAGCTGGCACGGGCATCGTTGAAGGTGGGCAGCGCGCTGTCTTCGGCGGCCAGGGCCTGCGCCACCAGCGCTTCGGGGATCATCGGCGAACGCGTCAGCGCTACGCACTGCTCCACCACGTTGACCAGCTGCCGCACGTTGCCGGGCCAGGCGCTGGTGGCCAGCAGGTTGAGCGCCTCCGGCGAAAACCCCTTCACGAACGGCTTGTGGCGGGCCGCCGCCTGGGCCACCAGGTGGCGCGCCAGCAGCGGAACGTCCTCGGCACGGTCTTTCAGCGCCGGCAGCTTCAGGTTGACCACGTTGAGGCGGTAGAAGAAGTCCTCGCGGAACTCGCCCTGGTGCATGGCCTGACTGAGGTCACGATGGGTGGCGGAGAGGATACGCACGTTGACCGGAATCGACTGGGTCGAGCCGAGCGGACGTATCTGGCGCTCCTGCAGCGCACGCAGCAGCTTGACTTGCAGCGGCAGCGGCATGTCGCCGATCTCGTCGAGAAACAGCGTGCCGCCGTCCGCCGCCTGGAACAGGCCCTTGTGCTCGCTCACTGCGCCGGTGAAGGCGCCTTTGGCATGGCCGAAAAGTTCGCTCTCCAGCAGCTGCTCGGGCAGCGCACCGCAGTTGATCGCCACGAACGGCTTGTTGGCGCGCGGGCTGGCATCGTGGATGGCACGTGCCAGCAGCTCCTTGCCCGAGCCGGAGGGGCCGGTGATCAGCACGCTGACATCGGAGGCCGCCACCATGTGGGCCTGCTCCAGCACGCGTTCCATTTCGGGGCTGCGGGTAAGGATGGCGGCGCGCCAGGTGTCGTCGCCCTCGCTGCCGACGGGAGGCGCCTGGGCCAGGGCTTCATCAATGGCTCGAAACAGCTCGTCGCGGTCGACGGGCTTGGTCAGGAAGCTGAATACGCCCTGCTGGGTGGCATTTACCGCATCGGGAATCGAGCCGTGGGCGGTGAGGATGATCACCGGCAGGCCGGGGACCTGACGCTGTATCGCCTGGAACAGCGTCAGGCCGTCCATCTCGTCCATGCGCAGGTCCGACAGCACGAGGTCGGGGCGCTCTTCCGCCAGGCAGCGCAACGCCTCGGGGCCGCTCTCCACCGTGGTGACACGAAAGCCGCGGCTCTCCAGGCGCATGCCCAGCAGCCGCAGTAGGCTGACATCGTCGTCTACCAGCAGGATATGGGCACCGGAAGCCTGCGCCTCGCGGCCGGCGCTCCTGCGGGCCTCGGTTCTGGAGTGATCAGCGAGTCGAGCCGCTTGCATCACGTCATCTACTCCTCGCCGCTCAGGGCGACTGCTGTCTCAGGTTGATATTCTGCTCGATGGTGGTGAGCGCTTCGAGCTTCTCGGCAAGCTCGGCCTTTTCCTGCTGCAGCGCCGAGAGCTGGCTGCGGGAGCGCTCAGTCTGGCTGGCCATGGCGCGCCGTCCCTCCAGCTCGTTGAGCCAGTAGCGCAGCAGCGGCTGCAGGTCGGCCGGCGCCTGGTCGATATGCGCCCGGTAAAGCTCGGAAGCCTGCGCCCACTGCCGCTCGGTGCCCCAGGCTAGGGCAACCGCGCGGACCAGCTCACGCTCGCTCACATCAATGCCCTGCCGGCCCTCGAGTTCCTGCAGCTTGTCACGGCGCCAGTGGTGGTCGCCACGCTGGGAGGCAAGGCCGAAGGCCACCCAGTCGGGCAGCAGGCAGGCGCCCTCGACAAAGGAAGGCTCGCCCCCGCAGACGACATCGACCTCGGCTTCGTTCTCTTCGTCCTGCAACAAGGCATAGTCAGGCAGGTACTGGCAGCCGCCCAGAACCAGGGCCACTGCCACCACGCCGGCATTGAACGCCGTAGGGTTCATACTCTCTCGCTCCGTGCACTGATGCCCCTTTCCTTGGGCTCTCTCTTGCGTCCGTGCTGGGTCAAGGGAGCCGCGCGGCGCGGCAGCGTCAGGCGGAAACAGACGGCAAGCTCCGGGTCGTCGACCAGCGCCAACGCGCCTTGATGAAGGCGGGCGCAGTCCGCCGCGACCGACAGGCCGATGCCGGAGCCCTTCAGCGGCCCCTTGCGCCGCGAACGGCCCTGATAGAAAGGTTCGAACAGACGCGCCTTGTCCGTAGCGGCGATGGCCTGGCCGCTATTAGCCACCTCGAGGAACAGATGATCCCGCCCCGGATGCGCCCGGATCAGCAAAATGCCGCCATCTTCACCGTAGGCGATGGCATTGGAGATCAGGTTGTCGAAAATCCGCCCCATGGCCATGCGATCCACCACCCACTCCAGGGGGCCGGGGAACACGGTCACCTGCATGCCTTTCTTTTCCAGCGCCAGGCGATGCTTGGCCAGCGTGGCCTGGATCAAGCCGGCCAGGTCGACCCTCTCCAGGCGGATCCCCTGGCTGTGCTGCAGCAGGTTGTAGTCCAGCAGCTGTTCGATCAGACGCTGCAGCTCGCTGCCGCTGGCGTCGATCAGCGAGAGGATCTCGCGCTGGCGTGGCGTCAGCTCGCCGGCCACGCCGTCGGCTAGCAGCGCCGAGCCTTCGCGGACACTGGCCAGCGGGGTCTTGAGTTCATGCGACATGTGGCGCAGGAACTGCTGCTTCTGCGCCTCTAGATCGCTGAGCCGGGTCGATAGCCAGTCGAGCCTGTCACCCAGCCTGACCAGCTCGGCGGGCCCCTGGATATGCTCGAGGTGAATGTGTTCCTTGCCGCTGCCGATGCCGAGGATGCGGCGCTCGAGCTGGCGCACGGGGCGCACGATCAGCCAGCTGAACAGCAGCATCAGCAACAGGCTGGCCGATACCAGCGCGGCGGTCTGCGACCAGAGCCGGGTCTGCACCGCCTGGGCGCGTTCGCGAATCAGCTCGATGCGGTTGTCGATCTGCTGGTTGGTGGCGCGGCGAATCGCCTCGGTGTGCTCGGCGAACGGGCCGAACAGGGCGAGCCACAGCTCCAGCGCCTCGGGCTCCAGCTCCGGCAGCTGCGACAGCAGCAACAGCTGCTCCTCGAGCGCGCGCAGGTCGGTGTCGTTGGCCAGCAGCCGGCGCTGCTGGGCCAGCAGCGCGGTAAACTCGGTGTGCTTCTCGTGGTAGATGTCGAGCAGGCTCTCCTGCTCCAGCACCGCGTACTGGCGCGCGCTGCGCTCCATCTCCACCGCCAGATTACTGAGCTGGCGCGCACGACGCGACTGCTCTACGGCCTGACGCGCGCTCACGTCGGCCAGTTGGGAAAGCTCGGCGAGCGCCTGACCGGCCTGATACATCAAAATGCCCAGCGGCAGCATTACCACCAGAAACGCCATCAATACCAGCTGCGGCAAGGAGCGCGGACGCCAACGGCGCGAGACCCGTTTGGTCATGACCAATAGTGTGCTCAGGAGAGAAGTGGGGACCACCATAGCCTTGCCTGAAAGAATAACAGAGTTCCGCACCTGACCGGTGCACTGGGGCAGGAAATGCTGCCGCTATGTAAAAAGCTGCCGGCAAGGCCGGCCCAAGTACGCAGGGAACTAAAGGGGGTGGAAAATATCGACATCGATCGCCTGGCCGAGCCATGTCACATACTTTCCGTGGCCCGAAGGCCGCGAAGCCCTGCCGACGCCCATGAGCTTCCAGGAGCTGGTCGGGGCAGACAAGCGGTACGCCCGCTCGGCTTCGTTCCTTGGCACCATCGCTACATCAACCGTAAGCGCTGGCCCGAAATTCGATCCCCCGAAGGGGATGAGGCATCCTTGCCGGGGCATCCTTGCCCTTCAGGTACCCTTCCATGCCTGGCGGCGGTACCCGTCTCATCGCAACCTGAGTTACACATCGCGGAGCAAACGTTGTCATCGTGACGCCCGGGTGCACAGGGCATGGGGGTGGTCCCCGAGCTTCTCGACAACCTGGTGATTCGAGCCGTGTGAATCACCTCTTCGCCGCTCACCTAGACTATTGCGATAGCCGTGCCATCTTTTCTTAATTTAATTTAAAAACAACAGCTTAAGTAATATCAAAAAGGCAGCGCGTCGCGCAGCGACTCGATCCGCGCCGAAACGAGCCATTCGGCGCTCTTTTTTGTCAGCATTTGGCGACAGCATTCCTTGGCATGGAAGAAACTATTATTACATCAATGCTTTACGGTGTTGCCACGAAGAGACAACAGGGCAGGCCGCGTTGCCGCACGGCGACAACAGGCGCTGCCGAGGCAGGCTCGGCAGCACGCAGGCGTGCTATTGAGGGGTCAAGCGAGGGGTTTGACCAGGATCTTGGACTTGCGGGCGTGGTTGTAGGTGTCGCGCTTCAGCGGTGGCAGCACGTCGATATCCGCCGGCCGGAAACCGTGCTCGACGAACCAGTGGGCGGTATGGGTAGTCAGCACGAACAGCGAGGCGATCCCCAGCCGCCGCGCACGGCGCTCGATACCCGACAGCAGCAGCGCACCGCGGGCGCCGCCGCGATACTCGGTGTGAATGGCCAGGCAGGCGAGCTCACCCATATCGGCGTCACCGAAGCAGTGCAGCGCGGCACAGCCGATTACCATGCCGTCGCGCTCGATGACCAGATAGTCGTCGATCTCGTGCTCCAGCCGCTCACGCGAGCGCGGTACCAGCATGCCACGCCGCTCCAGGGGCTCGAGCAGCTCGAGCAGGCCGCCAATGTCGCCGAGTTCGGCCAGGCGCAGCTGTTCGTAGCGATGCTGGGTGATCATGGTGCCCACGCCATCTCGGGTGAAGAGCTCGGCAAGCAGCGCATCGTGATCGTGCCACGACAGCAGGTGGGTACGTGCCACGCCATGGCGCGCCGCCTCGCAGGCCGCGGCCAGGTGCCTGGCCTGCTCCTCGCCAAGCGTGGCACGGGCCAGCAGGGTTTCCGCCTCGGCCGGGGTCAGCTGGCGCTGCAGCGCGCCGTTCTCGTCGTAGAGCCCGGCCGCTTCGCCCAGCAGGATCAGCTTGTCGGCCCCCAGCGCCATGGCGGCATGCTGCGCTACCTCGGAGGCATCCAGGTCGAAGACCTCCCCGGTGCTGGAGAAGCCCAGCGGCGGCAGCAGCACCAGCGAGCCGCGGTCGAGCAGCCCCTGCACCGCCGAAACGCGCACCCGGCGCACCTCGCCACTGTGGTCATAGTCGACGCCGTCACGCACGCCTAGCGGCTTGGCCATCACCAGGTTTCCGGATACCGCGGTCAGCTCGACCCCGTGCAACGGAGTATTGGGCAGGCCCAATGAGAGGCGCGCCTCCAGCCACAGCCGCTGTTCGGCCGCCACCTGCTGGATACAGCTCATCAGCTGCTCGTCGGCCACCCAGCGTCCGTTGTGGTGCTGCGGCACGATGCCGCTTTCACTCAGCGCTCGCTCCACCTGGGGGCGGATGCCGAACGCCACCACCAGGCGCACGCCCAGGGTGTGCAGCAGGGCCAGATCCTGGATCAGCTGCTCGCCGCGGCCGCGCGCCATGGCCTCGCCTTCGATGAGAATCACGAAGGTTCGGCCCCGGTGTGCATTGATATAGGGGGACGAATTGCGAAACCAGTCGGCAAAAGGGAAACGGTTATCCAAAGGCCGCTCTCCGGCAGGAGATGAGAGGAAGGGGTGGCGAGACGACTATATCAGAGCGACGAAAACGGCGGCACCCGTAGGATGCCGCCGCCGCGGTCGCCAGCCGCTGTTGCCAGGCGAGGTGCGCGTCAGCCGAAGATCGCGCGGAACAGGAAGAAGAACATGATCGCCAGGCCGGCCCCCGCCGGCAGGGTAATCAGCCATGACATGACGATGGTGCCGATCACGCGCAGGTTGAGCGCCGCCATGCCGCGTGCCAGCCCCACGCCGAGCACCGCCCCCACCAGGGTATGGGTGGTGGAGATGGGCAGCCCGGTGCCCGAGGCCAGCACCACGGTGGTAGCCGCCGCCAGGGTGGCGGCAAAGCCGCGGCTGGGGGTCAGCTCGGTGATGCCGGTGCCGACGGTGGCGATGACCTTGTGACCGTAGGTGACCAGACCGGCCACGATGCCGCCGCCGCCGAGCATCAGCACCCACCAGGGCACCAGCGCCGCAGAGTCGATCACGCCATCACTGCGCACCACGCTGATCACCGCCGCCAGCGGCCCCACAGCGTTGGCCACATCGTTGGAGCCGTGAGCGAAGGCCATGGCGCAGGCGGTGAAGATCATCAGCACGCCGAACACCCGCTCCACGCTGCCGTAGCCGAACTGGTCGTCGATATGACGCTCGCCCTTGACTCGGCTCTCCATCAGGATGCCGAGGCCCATGATGCCAAGCCCCATCAGCAGGGAAAGCAGGAAACTCTGGGCGAAGGTGAAGTCGAGCCCCACATGGGTCAGGCCCTTGGTCAGGGTGACCATGGAGACGATGAAGCCGACCAGGAAGATATAGAACGGCACGGTGCGCTTGGCCGCGGCGAAGGGGTCCTTGGCCTCGAAGATCAGGTGCTGCACCGACTTGAACAGGATAAAGGCAATGGTGCCGGCCAGCAGCGGCGACACCACCCAGCTCGAGGCGATGGTGCCGACCCGGCCCCAGGCCACCGCCTCCATGCCCAGCCCTACCGCACCGAAGCCGACGATGGCACCGACGATGGAGTGGGTGGTGGACACCGGCCAGCCCTTGGCTGAGGCCACCAGCAGCCAGATGGCGGCGGCTAGCAGCGCCGAGAGCATGCCGTAGACCAGCAGCTCCGGATTGGCCTGCAGCAGTACGGGGTCGACGATGCCGCCGCGAATGGTCGCGGTCACCTCGCCGCCGGCCAGCCAGGCGCCGAGGAATTCGAAGATCACGGCGATGATGATCGCCTGCTTGATGGTGATGGCCTTGGAGCCCACCGAGGTGCCCATGGCGTTGGCGACGTCGTTGGCCCCCACGCCCCAGGCCATGAAGAAACCGAACAGGCAGGCGAGGATGATGAACACTTCACCGTGCTGCGCAATGATCGACATAGGGTTGGTTCCTATGTGGCTGTCTGAGCGAGAGATGCCGCCCCGGGATCGCCGGTGGCGTCAGCTCTTACCGTGCGGTGAGAATCTGCAGGCGGCTGCCGACGCGTTCCGCGCGATCGGAAAGCTCGCCGACCCAATCGATGATCTTGTAGAGGAAGACCACATCGACCGGCTTGAGGCGATCCTCCAGGTCGAAGAGCTGGCGGCGAATCGCTATCTGCTGATGGTCGGCCTGCTGTTCGAGCACGTGCAGCTCACGAATCAGGTTGAGCATCACGTCGGTCACGTGGCGCCCGAAGCCGGACTCAAGCAGGTCTTCGAGCTCTTCCAGGGCCTGGCGCGCCTGGGCGACGCAGGCCACGGAGGTCTGCATGTAGTCGCGCATCGGCTGGGCCAGCTCGTCGGGAACCCGCATGCGGCGACCCAGCATGATGCCGGTGATATCGCGCACCTTGTTGGCGATCTTGTCCTGAACCGTGATCAGGTCGAGAAGGTCACTGCGGGAGACGGGAAGGAATAGCGTATTGGGCAGGTTGAGGCGCAGCTCGGTCTTGAGATTGTCGGCGTCGTGCTCGAGCTGAGTGATGGTTTCGCGGATTCGAGCAGCGTCCTCCCACTCACCGGCCAGCGACGCCTCGAAGAAGGGCAGCAGCTGGTCGGCACATTCGCTGGCCTTTTCGATGTGGGCCAGCAGGGGCTGGAAAGGCGAGCGGCCGAACATCGCGGAAAACGGGTTGGGCTTTACCATGGCGTATCATGCGCTTGTGGAATGGCGGCGCCAGTATAGAGACTGGCCTTTGTTACGTCATCGAAAAAATCACCTGACGCCCGCCGCACGGGAACAGGTTCAAGGAGTTACTACGTGAGCCAAGAGATCGAAATGAAGCTGGCGCTGGCCCGCGAGAGCGCCGAGCGCCTGTGCCGGCATCCGCTGCTGCAGCGCCTGCCTGCCGACACCCGGCGCCTGGCCAACACCTATTACGACACCGCCGAAGGCACGCTGGAGTCACGCGGCATGGCGCTGCGCCTGCGCTACCAGGAAGGGCACTGGATACAAACGCTGAAGACCAGCGGGGTGGGCAGCGGCGGGCTCAGCCAGCGCGGCGAATGGGAGTGGCCGGTGGCCGGCGAGGCGCTCGACCGCGAGCGGCTCGCCGCGCTGCCGCCCATGGCCGAGCTGGGCCCGGACCTGCTGGCCCGCTTGAGCCGCGCTTCACCACCGACTTCGAGCGCCGCCGTTGGCAATTGGAGCTGGCCGAGGCCCACATCGAGGTGGCGCTGGACCAGGGCGAGATTCGCGCCGCCGGACGGCAGGTACCGATTCGAGAGCTGGAACTCGAACTCAAGCATGGCGACGCCGAGGCGCTCTGGTCGCTGGCCAGGGCCTTCGCCGAAACGCTGGCACTGCGCCCAGCCGACGCCAGCAAGGCCCTGCGAGGCAGTGCGCTGCTCACCGGCCAGTGGACCCTGCCCGATGGCACCCTGGCAGGTGAACGGCTGCACCGTGCCCTGCTGGCATTGGACGCCTACGCCGATACCGGCGAGGATGGTTGGAAGGCGCACGCCAGGGCGACGCTGCAGGTACTGGAGGCCGACGGCCACCCCGAGGCCGGCCGGCTGGCGGCCCTGCTGGAAGAGCCCGATTGGCTCGGCGTCGATTTTGGGCGTACCGCGCTGCAACTCGCGCAGCGCCTGGCGTCGTAAGTCACAGGAAAGGATTCAGGAGCCCTTGATGCAGGAAGCCAAGCCATGACAGCGCCTTTCCGTCCAGCCGGCGAAGGCGTGCGCACGCGCCTGTTCCAGATCATCTTCGAGTCGGACACCCCGCTGGCAAAAGCCTTCGATATCGCCTTGATCGTCGTGATCCTGGCCAGCGTGCTGGTGGTGATGCTCGATACCGTCGAGGGCTTCAGCACCGCCTACGGCGAGTGGTTCTACTGGATCGAGTGGGGCTTCACCCTTCTGTTCACCGTCGAGCTGGCGATACGCCTCTATATCCTCGACAAGCCGATGCGGTACGTGCGCAGCTTCTACGGCGTGATCGACATCGTGGCCATCCTGCCCACCTGGCTGATGCTGCTGATACCCGGCACCCAGACCTTGGTCATCGTGCGCCTGCTGAGGGTGCTGCGCATCTTCCGCGTGCTGCGCCTGATGCAGTTCGTCGGCGAAGGCCGCCTGCTGGTGGAAGCCCTCAAGAACAGCGTGCACCAGATCTTCCTGTTCCTGTTCACCGTGTTCCTGCTGGTGACCCTGTTCGCTTCGCTGATGTACATGATCGAGCCTGCCGAGGCGGGCTTCACCAGCATCCCCATCTCGATCTACTGGGCCATCGTCACCCTGACCACGGTGGGCTATGGCGACATCGTTCCCGTCACGCCGTTTGGCCAGTCCATCTCGACGCTGATCATGCTGATCGGCTACTCGATCATCGCCGTGCCCACCGGGGTGTTCTCCGCCGAGGTGATCCGCTCGATTCGCGCCGACCGCTACTCTGAACAAGCCTGCCCCGGCTGTGGCCACGACCGCCACGAGCGGCGGGCACGCTACTGCCTCAAGTGCGGCACCTGGCTGGATGAGGAAACGCCCGATCCCAACAAGCGCAAGCCGCGAGGCAAGAGGGCGCGCTGACGCCGGGCGGCCCGCTCAGCCGCCGAACGGCGCCAGGTCGCCGCGCCCTTCGCGCACGATGGTCGGCGGCAGTTCGCGCAGGTCGATCACGCTGGTGGGCTCCAGGTGGCAGGCACCGCCATCGATGATCGCATCCAGGTGGGCGCTGTAGCGGTCGCGAATCTCCTCCGGGTCGGTCAGCGGCAGCGTCTCACCCACTGGGATCAGCGTCACACTCATCAGCGGCTCGCCCAGCGCCGCAAGCAGCGCATGGGTGATGCGATGATCGGGCACGCGCACGCCGATGGAGCGCCGCTTGGGGTGCAGCAGCAGGCGCGGCACTTCCGTGGTGGCATGGAGGATGAAGGTATAGGCCCCGGGGTATTGGCCTTGAGCAGGCGAAACACGCTGTTGTCGACCTTGGCGTAGGTGCCGATGTCGGAAAGGTCGGAGCACACCAGGGTGAAGTTATGCTTGTCGTCCAGCGAACGCAGCCACTTGATCTTCTCGATCGCCTTCTTGTCGCCCAGGTGGCAGCCCAGCGCGTAGCCGGAGTCGGTGGGATAGGCGATTACCCCGCCCTGGCGCACGATCTGTACCGCCTGGGCGATCAGGCGCTGCTGCGGGTTGTCCGGGTGGATCTGTAGAAATTGGCTCATGTTCGGTTCCCTGCTCTGTTCGATCTGCCCACTATAGCGCGCCGGCAGGCCCGTGGTAGTTTGCGATGACACCGGCTAGCGTCGGGTGCGCCCATACCGGCGGCACGGCGGCACGCGGCAGCGGACTCATGCTGCCCGGCGCCAGGTGGCCGCCGGGGAAGTGAAAGTCGCTGCCGAGCGAGGCATAAAGGCCACGCTCGTCGAGCTGGCGCGCCAGGTCCCGCGTCACGTCGGCATTCTGGAACCCGTTGACCCACTCCGCGGCCTGGCCGCCGGCCTCGACGAAGCTGTCGAGCAGCAGGCCGCGCTTGCGCCGGGTCAGGCCATGGCGCAGCGGATGTGCCAGCACCGCCACCCCGCCCGCTGCCACGATCCAGCCCACCACCTCGTCCAGCGCCGGCCAGTGGGCCTTGACGTCGCCCGCCTTGCCGCTGCCCAGGTGCTTGCGAAACGCCGTGGCCACGTCGGGCACCAGCCCCGCCGCCACCAGTGCGCGGGCAAAATCGGGCCGGCCTAGCGGGCGGTAGGGCCCGGCCTGCTCGCGGGCCCTTGCCAGGGCGTTGTCGAGGCCGAGCTTTTCCATGCGCTCGGCGATGGTTCTGGCTCGCGCCTCTCGGGAGCGGGCCTGGGCCTCGAGCCCGGCGGCGAGTTCGCCGCTGGCCCCTTCAGGCAGCAGGCCCACCACATGAATACCGATGCCCTGCCACAGGGTGGAGAGCTCGGTTCCCGGCACCAGCATGATCCCCAGGTCTGCCGCGGCCGCCGCGGCCTCCGGCACGCCGGCCATGGTGTCGTGGTCGGTCAGCGCCATCAGCCGCACGCCGCGCTGGGCGCACAGGGCCACCAGGTCGGCGGGCGCGAGGGCGCCGTCCGAGGCCGTCGAGTGCATGTGGAAATCGACCCCGATAGGCGCGGGATCGCCGGTGAAACGCAGGGGAACTGAGCGGTTGGCATGACGCAGGGGAGCAACTTTGTCAGAATAATCGCCCATGGTGCGCGTCCGCCCGACGACGGTCAATGCCGGCACCTTACGAGACCGCGGTATGTGCCGCGCTGCCCGAGGAAACGCTGCAATGCTCTACGCCTTTATCTGTGAAGACGTCAACAACAGCCTGGAACGCCGGCTGGCGGCCCGTCCCGACCACCTGGCGCGCCTGGAGAAGCTTCGCGACGAGGGTCGCCTGGTGCTGGCCGGCCCCCACCCCGCCATCGACGCCGACAACCCCGGCGAAGCCGGTTTCAGCGGTAGCCTGGTGGTGGCGGAGTTCGACACCCTCGAGGCGGCGCAGGCGTGGGCCGATGCCGACCCCTACATGATTGCCGGGGTCTATGCCAAGGTGACCGTGAAGCCGTTCAAGAAGGTCCTGCCCTGAGCCACCGGGGCCGGGCGCGCGGCGCGCAGAACGCCGCCGGCCGGCCCCGCGATACGCCCCTTCCCCTGGCCGTTGCCCCCAGGCGCCTTACTCACAGTTCCTGTGGATAACACTGTTGACACGCCGCGGATGCCTGCCGCCAGCCCCCATGGCAGGCCGGCCCGGCGCCATCGATCAACTCTTGAGCATCGCGTGCCCACGCTTCGGAGAAGCCCGTGTCCTTCCCTTACGCCCCCTTCCGCCGCTAGCCGGCCTGGAGCCCGCCCGCCTCGACTGGCAGCCCGACGCGGCCGGCGGCGAAGCCCCCATTCGCCGGCCTTCGACGACGTCTACTTCTCGCGCCACGACGGCCGCGCCGAGACCGAGCATGTCTTCATTCAGGGCAACGGCCTACCGCAGCGCCTGGCCGCATGGCCCGCCGGCCGCCCCTTCGTGATCGGCGAGACCGGCTTCGGCACCGGGCTCAACATGCTGTGCGCCTGGGCCTGCTTCGAGACGCACGCCCCGGCACAGGCGAGGCTGCACCTGGTCTCCACCGAGAAGTATCCGCTCCACCGCGACGACCTGGCCCGCGCGCTTGCCGCCTGGCCCGACCTGGCCGAGCGCGCCGAGGCGCTGCTGGCGCAGTGGCCCGAGCCGGTTACCGGGGTGCATCGTCTGTGGCTTTCCCCGCGGGTGACCCTTGACCTGCACCTGGGCGATGCCGCCGAGCGCCTGGCCCTGCTCGACGGCCAGGTCGACGCCTGGTTCCTCGACGGCTTCGCTCCGGCGAAGAATCCCGAAATGTGGCAGCAGGCGCTGTTCGACGCCATGGCCGCCCGCTCGCGCCCCGGCGCCACCTTCGCCACCTTTACCTGTGCCGGCGCGGTCAAGCGCGGCCTGGCGGCGGCCGGTTTTGCCTGGCGTAAGGCGCCAGGGTTCGGTCGCAAGCGCGAGATGCTGGTCGGTGAAATCGCCTCGCCGCCGCCGGATGCTCGCCGCCAGGCCACGCCCTGGTTCACTCCGCCCGCCGTCCAGCCGCCCCGCCACGTAGCGGTGATCGGCGCCGGCATCGCCGGGGCCAGCGTCGCCGCTGCCCTGGCGCGGCGCGGCATCGCGGTGACGCTGATCGATCGCTTCGATCGCGCCAGCCTCGGCACCACTCACCTGCAGGGGCGCTCTACGTCAAGCTGGCCGCCGATACCAACCTGCAGAGCCGCACCTACCTGGCCGGGCTGCTGCACAGCCGGCGCTGGCTGGCCCAGCTCGACCCGCAGCAGGCGCTGTGGCAGCCCAGCGGCGTACTGCAGCTCGCTCTGGACGACAAGGAACAGGCGCGCCAGGCTCGCTTCCTGGCCAACCACCCCTTACCCGAAAGCGTGGTGCGTGGGCTCGACGCCGAGACGGCCAGCGCCGTGGCCGGTGTCGATGTCGGCGCGCCGGCGCTGGACTACCCTGCGCCGCCTGGGTCAAGCCGATGGAGCTGTGCGTGCGCCTGGCGGCCACGCCGGGGGTGTGCTTCCGCCAGGCCGAGGTGACGGCGCTGGAGCCCGACGCATCGGGCTGGACCCTGGCGCTGGCCGACGGCGAACGCCTCGCGGCCGATCAGGTGGTGATCGCCGCCGCCGTCGAGGCGGCCCGGTTTGCCCAGTCCGAAGCGCTGCCGCTGCAGCCGGTGCGCGGTCAGATCAGCCAGCTGCGAGTGCCCGAAGGCGCTCCCAGGCTCGGCCGGGTGGTGTGCGCCGGCGGCTATGTGCCCCCAGCGGCGGACGGCGTGCTCAACTTCGGCGCCACTTTCGGGCCCAAGGAGACCGACATGGCGGAACGCGAGGCCGACCACGCCGCCAACCTGGCGGAGCTCGAGCGCGGCCTGCCCGCGCTGGTGGCGGGCCTGCGTGCCGCCGGGGCCGACCTTTCGCCGCAGCGGCTCACCGGGCGGGTCGGCGTGCGTGCCGCCAGCCCCGACAAGTCACCGTACTGCGGGCCGGTGCCCGACGCCGCGGCGTGGCGGCACGACTACGGCGTGCTGGCCAAGGATGCTTCGCGTGTGCCCGAGATCGCCGGACGCCACCATGCGGGACTGTGGATCAGCGCCGCCCACGGCTCGCGGGGGATGGCCAGCGCCCCGCTGTGCGCCGAGCTGATCGCCTCGCGGATCTGCGACGAGCCCCTGCCGCTGGAGTGGCCGCTGGTGGATCATCTCCACCCGGGGCGGCGCATCATTCGCGACTTGATCCGCGGACACTAGGGCGTTGCCGCGCCCGCCGGCGACTCAGTCACAGGCGTCATTGTGACGTGAGCCGCTCGGCCCGGCTGGCGGTGACGAAGCGCGGCGAAGGCCGGCCGAGGTGGTAGCCCTGGCCGTAGTCGATCCCCAGCTCGGCCACGGCGGCTAGCACCTCCTCGTCCTCGATGAACTCGGCGATGGTGCTGACACCCAGGCTCCCCGCCAGCGTGACGATGCTCTTGACGAAGGCCATGTACTTCTCATCTTGCAGCATGTTGCGGATGAACTCCCCTTCGATCTTGATCACGTCGATGGGGAACTGCTTGAGATAGCGGAACGAGGAGAAGCCTGAACCGAAGTCGTCGATGGCGAAATTGAAGCCTTCGAGCTTAAGGTCGAGCACGAACTTCTCGAGCAGGGTGAGGTTGCTGACGGTCTCGCGCTCGGTGAGCTCGAATACGATGCGGCTCGGCTTGATGCCGTAGTCGATGGCCAACTGGTGAATGTGAGCGATGAACTCACCGATGATCAGCGATTTGGGCGACAGGTTGATGAACAGCATGCCGTCGTAGCCCTGCTCGCGGATCTGGGCGAAGGCCTTCTCGATCAGCAGGTAGTCCATCTTGTGGATCACGCCGATGCTCTCGGCGATCTCGATGAACTCGCCGGCGGGGATGATGCGCTCGCCGATCTGGATGCGCATCAGCAGCTCGTGGATATGGACTTCACCCGTGTTGACGTCGGCAATGGGCTGGAAGTAGGGCACGATGCGCTGCTCTTCCAGCGCGCTGAGCACCATCTGGTTCTTCTCGCCTACCTCACGGAACACCGCCGCCACTTCCTCGTCGTCGGGCAGCGCCACGCAGTTCTTACCCTTGCGCTTGGCCTTGTACATCATGTTGTCGGCCATCAGGAAGAGGTCGTGGGAATTGGCGGCATGGTTGGGATAGCTGGCGATGCCCACCGAGGTGGTGGCGCGCACCGCCGTGCCATCCGGAGCAGTGAGCACCTGGCTGGTCAGGTTCTGGGCAATGCGCATGGCCACCGAGTAGGCCTGCTCCTCGCTGGTTTCCGGCAGGATGACGGTGAACTCGTCACCGCCGTAGCGCGCCAGGAAGTCACCGGGGCGCACCGAGTGCGCCAGGGTATTGGCCACGGCATGCAGGAACTGGTCGCCGAAGGCGTGGCCGTGACGGTCGTTGACGGACTTGAAGTTGTCCATGTCGAGCATCAGCAGGCTGAAGCGATCCTGGTGGCGCGACGCACGGGCCACCTCGTAGTGCAGCATGTCCTTGAAGACGCGCTGGTTATGCAGGTTGGTCAGCGGATCGCGGGTGGCGTAGAACTCAAGATCCTTGGTGTACTTGTAGATCGCCTTGACCGAGCCCACCAGGTTGAGCAGCGTCGACAGGATGCCGTCGATGACGATGTGGCGGATCGGGTCCTGCGCCAGGTCCGACTGCACGCCGATGCCAACGATACCGCCAATCTTCGGCGCCTCCAGCAGCAGCGACTTGGTCTGTAGGCGGATATCCTCGGCCGAGAGGTCGTGCATGGGCTGGCCATCCTCTGCCGCGCTGCAGACGCTGTGGTGCGTCACCTTGAGCACGGCGGCGGCCTGGCCGTTGTGGTGTCGCTCCAGCAGTTGGGTCAGCAGGTGGGCAAAGGTCTGCTGCGTCTGCGCCGTCACCTCGCGGTACCAGAATACCTCTAGCTCGTAGCCCTCCTCTTCGACCTGGAAGATCGTCACCAGGGTATGCGCCACGATGATGGTGTTGATATCGCCCAGCAGCTCCTTGATGAACTCGCGCCAGTCGCGCACCACGTCGGAAGTGATGATGAACTTGCTCAGCAGGCGGATCTCGAACTCGAGGATGTCCTTGTCCACCGCCACGTTGCGCAGCCGCCCCACCAGGGCATTGACCTGCTGCAGCGCATCGTTGAGTTCGATGAACGGCACATTGGCATCGGTCACGTCGAGCTGGCGGAAGTCCTCGATCGAATTCACTGCGGACATGCGCTGGCGAAAGAGCCCCAGAGTGCGCTGGATTCGATCGGAGAAGAGGGTCGAGATGGCCAGCGCCAGTAGCAGGACGAACACCGACGCCACCAGGAACATCGCCACATAGTTGAGACGCATCTCACGGCTGATGGGCGACAGGTCGTGCTGGAGGTCGATGATCCCCAGCACGTCGCCGGTGGCGGCATTCTGGTGGCAGGTCAGGCAGTCCGAGCGGGCCAGCAGCGGTATGACGCGGCGCACCTGGCCATCCTGGTTCCAGACCCGCGCCTCGCCCGAGGCGAAGGCCGCCTGGATGACGATATCCATGGCCGGCTGGTCGATCTCGCCGTAGCGTTCGGACACGCGCTCGCCGCGGTAGAAGGCGAACCGATAGCCGCTTCCGGCATAGAGCTGCTGGGTCTCCTCGATGAAGGCCTCCATCTGCTCTCGGGTCCAGCCCTGGCGCATGATCTGCAGCATGGCCGTGAAGCTCTGCCTGGCCAGGGTTTCCGAGGTCTGCTCGGCCTGGCGGGCCAGGATGTTCTCGTAGAGCAGGGTGGTCACCAGGGTCACCCCGGCGAAGACGGTCATCGAGGCCGAGATGATGGCGACCAGCACGAAGCCCTTGAGGGTTCGCATGCAGGAAAGCAAAGCGCGGGCATGGGTCAACATGACGTTCCCAATCACAAGACAGGAGGCGCCGAACCTCAACCCTGAGCTAACGGCAGAAGAATGCTGTTACATTCTCGACACATTGTCGTCGCCTGCCTTTGACCTGCATCAATATGTCCCGATGTTCCGCCGCGGCGGCACTCATCCTTAGTCGAGTCGGCCGCCTATCCTTCCTCTTCGTCGTCGGCCAGGTCGCGGCCGAAGGCGCGCCACTGGGCCAGCGTCATCACCTCGGTGGTCTCGGTCTGCAGGTCGTGGGCGATGAGCAGCTCGCCGCGCTCCAGCTGACGCTTGAGCTCGGCGACCCAGCCGCGCATGCCCTCGCCGGTGTCAGTGGTGTCGTAGCCCTGGCGGGTGACGAAGGCCTCCAGCAGGGCATCCAGCGTCTCGCCCGGCAGCATGCGGTAGGGCACTTCAATGAAACGGCCGCTCATGACGGCTCCCCTTCACTGTCCGGCGCGCCCTCGCCGCGCTCCCAGGCCGCCAGCCGTTCGAGGAAAGCGGCCTCGTCGAGCACTTCGACGCCCAGCTCCTGCGCCTTGGCCAGCTTGCTTCCGGCGGCCTCGCCTGCCACCACGCCGGTGGTCTTCTTGGAGACGCTGCCGGCCACCTTGGCCCCCAGCGCTTGCAGGCGCTCCTTGCCTTCGTCGCGGGTCATGCTCTCCAGGCTACCGGTGAGTACCCAGGTCTGCCCCGCCAGCGGCTGGGGCCGCTCGCCGATGGTTTCCTCGGCCCAGTTCACGCCCTGCTCGCGCAGGGCCTCGATGGTCTCGCGGTTATGCGGCTGACGGAAGAAAGTATGCACGTGAGCGGCCACCACCGGGCCAACGTCCGCTACCGCTTCGAGGTCGGCCTGCTCGGCCTCCATCAGCGCGTCCAGGGTGCCGAAGTGGCGGGCCAGGTTGGCCGCCGTGGCCTCGCCCACCTCACGAATGCCCAGAGCAAAAATGAAGCGCGGCAGCGTGGTGCTCTTGGCCTTCTCCAGCGCCGCCACCAGCTTCTCGGAGGACTTCTGCGCCATGCGCGGCAGCGTGGCCAGGCGTTCAGCATCGAGGCGGAACAGATCGGCAGGCGTCTTGACCCAATCGAGCTCGACCAGCTGGTCGATCAGCTTCTCCCCTAGGCCGTCGATGTCCATGGCCCGGCGCGAGGCGAAGTATTTGAGCGCCTCCTTGCGCTGAGCAGCGCAGTAGAGTCCGCCCGAGCAGCGCGCTACCGCCTCCCCTTCGAGGCGCTCGATTTCGGCGTCGCACACCGGACAGCGCTCGGGAAAAACGATCTCGCGCGCGTCGGCGGGCCGCCTCTCGGGCAGCACCCGCACCACCTGGGGAATGACGTCGCCGGCGCGGCGGATCACCACGCTGTCGCCGATCATGACATCGAGGCGGGCGATCTCGTCGGCGTTGTGCAGGCTGGCATTGGAGACGGTGACCCCGGCCACCGAGACCGGCTCGAGGCGCGCCACCGGGGTGATCGCGCCGGTGCGACCGACCTGGAACTCGACGTCGTTGAGCCGGGTGGTCGCCTCCTGGGCGGGGAACTTGAACGCAGTGGCCCAGCGCGGCGCCCGGGCGACGAAGCCCAGCTCGCGCTGCAGACGCAGGTCATCGACCTTGATCACCGCACCGTCGATGTCGTAGCCGAGGCCGTCGCGCCGCTCGCCCAGCCGCCGGCAGTAGTCGACGACGCCACGGCTGCCGGTGACCACCTCCAGCAGGGAGCTGGTACGAAAGCCGAAGGCCTTGAGGTGCGTCATCAGCTCGCTGTGGCTGGCATCACCCGGGTCCGGTTCGATCCGCGCCACCTGGTAGGCGCTGAACTCCAGCGGCCGCTTGGCCGTGATCTCGGGGTCGAGCTGGCGCAGGCTGCCCGCCGCGGCGTTGCGCGGATTGGCGAACACCTTGCCGTCCTCTTCCCGGGCGCGCTCGTTGAGCCGCTCGAAACCCGCATGGCTCATGATCACCTCGCCGCGCACTTCGAGCAGCTCGGGAGCGTCGCCACGCAGCTTGAGCGGATCGAGCGCAGCGTGCGCAGGTTGGAGGTGATGCCCTCGCCGGTGCGCCCGTCGCCCCGGGTCGCGCCGCTGATCAGCACGCCGCGCTCGTAGACCAGTGACACGGCGGCGCCGTCGAGCTTGGGCTCGCAGCAGAAGCGGATCGTCTCGGAGTCGATTTCCAGCCGCTCCGCCACCCGCTTGACGAAGGCTTCGAGCTCCTCTTCGTTCAAGGCGTTGTCCAGCGACAGCATGGGCACCGCGTGCTCGACCGCGGGGAAGCCGGCGTCCGGCGGCGCGCCCACCCGCTGGGTGGGGGAATCGGGCGTCACCAGCTCGGGATGGGCCTGCTCCAGCTCCTGCAGGCGGCGCAGCTTACGGTCGTACTCGGCGTCGGTAAGGTGCGGCTCGTCGAGCACGTAGTAGCGATAGTTGGCGTCATCGAGCTCGGCACGCAGCCGGGCGATCTCGTCGAGGGTGTCCTGGTCTGGCTGGTTCATGGATCGGCTAGGTCTCGTGTTGAATGGTGGCAGCCACTAACACGACAACCCCGTGATCGCTCACGGGGTTGTCGGGGCCGCCTTGCCTGCTTGTCGGCTTGGCGTCAGTTCACCTGATAGCGGTTGAGGCGGTTGCGCCGCTCGAACTCCTTCACTCTCTGGCGAGCAAACTCCACGGTCTGGGCCGTCATCACGCTGTGGTTCTCGTCCTTCAGCTCACCGCCGAGGTTGCGCACGATGACCATGGCGGTCTCAACCATGGCTTCGAACGCCGCGGCGGTATCCAGCGCGCCGGGCAGCGGCATCAGCAGAGTGATGCCCGGGGTACGGAACTCGTCCATCGCTTCGATCGGGAAGGTGCCCGGCTTGAGCACGTTGACCATCGAGAACTGCAGTTCGCTGTCGGGGTTCTCGGTCTCGAAGCGGTGGAAGATGCCCATCTCGCTGCTGTAGCGCAAGCCGCAGGCCAGCATCAGGTTGAGCAGCGCCCCGCCCGAGAAGCCCTCCTCGTCGCGCGACAGCACGCTGATGACGATGATCTCGTCGGCCTGGCTCAGCGTCTCGCGTGCCCGCTCGGCGTTGACGTTGTGGCGTAGCGCACGCGCCAGGGTCGGGTGGGCGCGTACCACGTCGTCGTCATCGTTGATGGCTTCAGGCAGCGGAGCGGCCGGCTCGCCGTAGGCGGCATGCTCGAACTCGGCGGAGCGCGGGCGCGACGGGGCGAACAGCGGATCATCGTCATCGGCAAGGTCGATGACCTCGGCTTCCAGGCGACGGCGCTCGGCATCCCGGGCGGCCTGGGCTTCGGCCTCTACGCGACGACGCTCGGCTTCACGGGCGGCCTTCTCGGCGCGCTCCTTCTCGCGGCGCGCCTTTTCCTCGCGCTTCTGCTCACGGCGCTTGGCCATGCGCTGCTGCATGGAGAGGCCGAAGCGCTGCACCGACTGGCCCATGCGGCGCGAGCTGCTCTTGATCGAGTCGCCCATGCCTTCGAGATCGACCAGGCGGTAGCGCTCGTCTTCATCGTGCAGCTCGTCGTGATCCTCGGGATCTGCCATCAGCGGCTCGTCCGCTGCCGCCAGGGTTGGTTCGTCGTCAAGGGCAGAAAGCACCGGCTCGCGCCGCTGGGTGCTGGCGGGCTGCGGCGACTCGGCCGTTGTAGCCGTGGTCTTGGTCGCAGCGGGTTCGGCGGCGGAGGTCGATGCCTGGCGTGCGGCAACAGCGTCGCGTTCGGCCGCAGCGCTTTGTATCTCGTCGCGTTCGATTTTTGCGCTTTCGACTTCGATCGGCTTGGTCGGAGGCGCAGCGTCATGCGAAGGGAGGTCGGCCAGGGTCGGCTCGCTGCGTTCGGTCTCGCGCTTGGCGGGTGCCGGATCGGTCGCGGGGCTCGGCTTTTCTACCGCCGCTGCAGACGCAGCGTCGGCCGGGGTTGCGGCACCCGACCGCAGCGCGGCGGCCACGGCGTCCGGCGCCGCCTTGACAGCTGCACCTGTCGATGCGTGTACGGCCGGCTTGCTGCGTGTCGCTGCCGCAGGCTCGGAATGCGTGACAGGCGAAGGGTCCGGCCTCTCCTTGAATTCGGCCAGCACGCGCGAAGGCCCAGGATGCTCCTGGCGCTCCAGCTTCGGCTTGGCCTTTACATCGTACTTGGCAGGGCTGACGACGCGTGCGCCGCCGTTAGGCAATTCCCAGTTGGGATCTCCTCGTCTTCGGCAGTGGCACCCTGTCCACTGAGGTGGTTGTTTTCCCCTACCTGGTCCAGGCGGGGCACTCGGCGCTGGCGTTTCAGGCGACGCACCCCATCAATGACGATGAGGGTCACCAGAGCCAGCCCCAGAATGATCAGCCATTCTCTAAGTTCCATGGGTCGTCTTGCCTATCACTAGGGCGCCATGCCGGTTGAATGTCCGTAAACAGCATAGCGCGATCGCCAAAAAAAGGGCCACTGTTTTTGTTTGTCAAGCCCCGGCATTCTCGCTTGAGAGTCAATCGACCCTGCGCCTTTCCCTGTCATCTTGCACTAGCCGTATGCAATTAGACTATGACGTGCATTCTGATATCGCGTTTGCCTGTGAGTTTCAAGGGTGTCAGGCCTCGGCTAGCGCTGCCGCCTCTTCGACACCTACCGCCACCAGCCGTGAAACGCCCGGTTCCTGCATCGTTACGCCCATTAATCTTTCGGCGGCCTCCATCGCAATTTTATTATGCGTAATGTAAATGAACTGAACCGTGTCCGACATATCCTTAACTAGTCTGGCATAGCGACCGACATTGGCATCATCCAACGGCGCATCGACTTCATCGAGCATGCAAAAAGGTGCCGGGTTGAGTTGGAAGATAGCAAAGACCAGCGATAGTGCCGTCAATGCCTTTTCGCCACCCGAGAGCAGGTGAATGGTGCTGTTCTTCTTGCCGGGCGGCCTGGCCATGATGGCCACACCCGTATCGAGCAAATCCTCCCCGGTCAGCGTCAACCATGCGGTTCCGCCGCCGAAGACCCGCGGGAAAAGCGCTTGCAGCCCTTGATTGACCCGCTCAAAGGTGTCGCGAAAACGGCTGCGCGTCTCCTGGTCGATGCGCCGGATCGCACGCTCGAGCGTCTCCAGCGCTTCGTTGAGTTCGGCCTGCTGGGCCTTGAGGTAGTCACGGCGCTCAGCCTGCTGGTCGTACTCCTCGATGGCGGCCAGGTTGATCGCTCCCAGCCGACGCACCCGCTCGCCCACCTCTTCTAGCCGCACCTGCCAGGCCGACTCGGTGGCGTTGGGGTCGAGCTCGGTCTCCAGCAGAGCGACCTGATGGCCAAGCTCGGTCAGCTGTTCATCCTGGGTCTCGGCCTTCAGCGCCAGTGCCTGCACCTGCAACCGCGCTTCTTGCAGCCGCTCGCGGATGCCTTCCAGGCTGCGCTCGTGGCCCTGCCGCGCCAGCTCGTCCTCGCGCAGCCGCTCGACCAGCTCCGCGGCGCGCGCCCTGGCCTCGTTGAGCGCACGCTCATCGCCCTCGCGCCGGTGCAGCAGCTCGTCGAGCCGCTCGCGCTGCTCCTCGTCGGGTTCGCGCAAGTGTTCGAGCGCCTCGGTCAGCTCCTCGCAGCGAGCCAGCAGGCGCGCGCGGGCATCACCGCTGCGACCCTGCTGTTCGGCCAGGCCGGCACGCTCGGTGGCGAGACGCTGGTGCTCCAGGGCCAACTGCTGCGCTTTTTCTTGCAGCGGGCGCTGGCGTCCGCGCAGTCCCGCCAGACGCTCACGGACAGCGCTGCGGGCGCGCTCAAGCCGTTCGCGCTGCTCCGCGCCCTCCTCCAGGCTCGCCATAGCCTGCTGCCAGCGCTCGCGGGCCTCCTCGATGGCCAGGCGTGTCTCCTCACGCGCCTCGTCGAGGCCCGCCAGCTCCTCGGCCAGCTCGCCGGCACGCCCCTGCAGGTGCTCCAGGCGACTGGCCAGGCCACCCTCCTGCGCCGCCAGCTGCTGCTGCTCGCCGGCCAGGCGTCGCTCCTCCTGGCGGATTGCCTCGAGGTCACGCTCGGCCTGCTCGGCGCGCTCCCGCTCGGCCTCGATGGCAAGCTCGCGTGCAGCCAGGCGCGCCTCGATCTCATCGAGTTCATCACGCGCCTCCGCGAGACGACGCCGGCTGACCAGCAGCGCATCCGGCCCGGCGCCCTGGCCGCGATGACGCACCCAGTCACGCCCTAGCCACAGGCCCTGCGGGGTGATCAGGCTCTCCCCTCGCCCAGTCGGTCACGCTCGGCCCAGGCCTGGTCGCTGCTGTCCACGCAGCGGATCGGCGCCAGCCAGGCCGCGGCGGCGCCGGCGCCGCGCACCTTAGCGGCCAGGCTAGCCGGGGCGAAGGCCGCCTCGGCCTGGGGCGACAGCGCGCCCAGCTCGGCGGGCGGTGCCTCGCTTGCCGCACGAAAAATTTCCGGGGCAGCCAGGCGGGCCTTGAGCCAGGGCGCCAGCACCCAGGAAACGCTGGCCTCCCAGCCGGGGTCGACGTCGAGCGACTCGCCCAGCCGCGGCAGCTCCTGCAGAACATGACCTGCCAGGTGCTCGCTCAGGGCGCCATCCGGATCGCCGAGCGCGGCCTGGACCAGCGCTTCGAGGGAAGCCAGCTCGCCCTGCAGCGCGCTGCGCCGGGCGCGCTCGGCCTCGCGCTCGCGCTCCTGTACGGCGGTGGCGTCACGGGCCGCCTCGCGAACGCCCTGAAGCGCCGCTCGGCGCGCTTCGACCTCTTCCTGGGCCAGGCCGAGCTCTTCCAGACGTGACGCGAGCTCATCGCGCCGGGCGGTAAGTTCCGCCAGGTCGGGAAGCTCTTGCTGCTGCTGGCGGCGCCGCTGGGCATCGGCCTCGAGCCGAGCCAGGCGACTCTCGAGTTCGCGCAGCCGGTCCTGGCTGCGCTCGGCCTCGCGGCTGGCCTCACGCCATTGCTCGCTGAAGCGCTCGAATGCCTCTTCGGCCTCTTCGGCCTCGGGCGCAGCCTCCTCCAGCATCGCCTCAAGCTCGGCGAGCTGTTCGGCCACCTCCTCCTGCTCCGGCACCAGGGTCACCAGGCGTTCGTCGAGCCGCAGCAGTCGGTCGTGGTCGTGTTCGCCCAGGCGGTCGAGCTCGGCCAGCTCCTGGCGGGCGCTTTCCAGGTCGCGGGCGAGCTGCCCTTCGCGGCTGCGGGCGTGCTCCAGGCTCTGCTCGAGGCGGGCGATGGCGCCGGTGGTCTCGAAGAAGCGTGCCTGACACGCCTCGAGCGTCTCGGCCAGGCTGTCGTGGTCGGCCCGCGCTTCTTCCAGCCGGGTCTCGCACTGGCGCAGTCCCAGCACCTCGCGCTCGACGGCGGTTTCCAGCTCGCGCACCCGCCGCTCCTCTTCGCCCTGGCGCACACGCAGGGCGCGGCCACGCAGCAGCGCCAGCTCGCCCTTGAGCCGATGCTCTTCTGCCTTGAGGGTCTGGTAGCGACGGGCGGCCTCCGCCTGGCGGCGCAGGCGCTCGAGCTGCTTGTCGAGTTCGTCGCGAATGTCCTCGAGTCGCTCGAGGTTCTCGCGGGTACGGCGCATGCGATTCTCGGTCTCGCGGCGGCGCTCCTTGTACTTGGAGATGCCGGCAGCCTCTTCGAGCGTGGCACGCAGCTCTTCGGGACGTGCCTCGATCAGGCGCGAGATCATGCCTTGGCCGATGATGGCGTAGGAGCGGGGCCGAGGCCAGTGCCGAGGAACAGGTCGGCGATATCGCGGCGGCGACACTTCTGGCCGTTGAAGAAGTAGCTGGACTGGCCGTCGCGGGAGACCTGGCGCTTGACCGCAAGCTCGGCGTACTGGGCATAGGGGCCGCCCATGGTGCCGTCGCTGTTGTCGAAGCGCAGCTCGATGGCAGCCTGCCCCACCGGCTTGCGCGCGGTGGAGCCGTTGAAGATGACATCCGTCATCGATTCGCCGCGCAGGGTCTTGGCCGAAGATTCGCCCATGACCCAGCGGACGGCGTCGATGATGTTGGATTTACCGCAGCCGTTGGGGCCGACGATGGCGGTCATGTTGCCATCGAACGGCACCGTGACGGGATCGACAAAGGACTTGAAGCCGCTCAGGCGAATCGAGGTCAGGCGCATCCCGGCTACTCGATGACGCGGTCGATCACGATCTCCACAGGTTCGCCTTCAACGTCGCCGACTGCCACCCCCTCCAGGTCGGTGAACATGTCGCCGACCTCCGGCGTGGTGCCCCCGCTCTTGGAGACGCGCACCAGCAGGCGGACTTCGCTCACCTGGGACAGGCTGGCATCGGCGGACATGGCGTGGCGGTCGTCGAGAATCAGCGTGGTCGGCAGGTCGCCCAGGGTGACCCGGGCCACCGCCAGCGGCGGCAGCTCGCCTGCCATGTCGCGGGCGACAATGAACACGCGGGTGTCGTCGTCCAGCAGCCCTTGCAGGCGCTCATCGAGGCTCACCTGCAGGTGCACGCCGGGGCCATGCGCCACCGGTTCCATCTGCTCGGGCGCCACGCCCAGCCGCTGCTGAGCGACGCGGATGCCTTCACGCAGCGCCTCGGCCGAGCCAGAGTCCGGCATGCCGGCAATGGCCCGACGCCAGTGGTCGATGGCCTGCTCGTAGTTTTCGTCATCGAATGCCAGCACGCCCAGCAACCCCATGATGGTCGGCTCGCTGGGGTTGTACGCCAGCGTTTCATCGACCAGGGCCTGGACCTCATCGGTCATGCTGCGGTCGGCCATGAAGAACTTGAGCTGCGCCTTCTGGGCCAGCAGCGTCGGCACCCGGCCTTCGATCGCGATCAGGTTTTCCAGGGCATTCAGCGCGGCCGGCCCCTGACCCGAATCACGATAGATCGGATAGAGCGTGGCCCAGATGTTGGGGTTGCCGGGCTGGCGCTGCGCCTCCTTCCAGGCGCTGCATCAGCATCGGCAGCGAGTCGCTGGTCTGGAAGACGTCGTAGAGGATCAGGTCGTCCTCGGCGCCGTGCTGCAGATACCACCCTACCGCACCGATCACCACCGCCAGGGCCACGATCGGCACCGCCAAACGGCCGGAGGCCGGCGAATGCAGGGGCCTGCGTACCTGGTCTTCGGCGTCCTCGAGCAGGCTACGATCGAGATCGAGACGATCTTCGGCGTAGCGCGCCTCGTCGATGTCACCGCGTTCCAGCGCGGCCTCCAGTGATGCCAGGCGCCGCTGGTAGATGGCCACGTTCTGCTCGGTGGACTTGTCGTTGGCTTCAAAATCGCGCTGGGCGTCGTGCACCAGGCGTGCGCGCCGCAGCGGTGCCACCAGCAGCCACAGGGCCGGAAGCAGCAGGAGGGCAAAGGCTACCCATAGCTCGATCATTCGGGTCTCCCGCGATTGATTAATGCATCCAGCCGAGCCCGCTCGTCGGCACTCAGCTCACGCGCCGAGGCATTGCGACGGGCCCGCACCACCAGCCCGACCAGCACGGCACCCGCCACCACCAGGCCGGCAGGCAGGCCCCACAGCAGGAAGGTGCGGCCTTCAAGGCGCGGGTTGTAGAGCACGTAGTTGCCGAAGCGCTCGACCATGTGGTCACGGATCTCCATGTCGGAGACACCTTCATGGAGCAGGAAGTAGACGCGGTCGCGCATGTCGCCCGAGACCGGCGCGTCGGAGTCGTTGATGGCCTGATTCTCGCAGGTGGGGCAGCGCAGCGAAGCCGTGAGGCTACGATAACGCTGTTCCAGCACCGGGTCGTCGAATTCACGCACTTCGATGGCGGCGGCCTGAACCGAGCTCGCCACCAGCATGGTCAGCAGGGCCAGCAAGGCCCAACGGATCACTGCCATTTCTGCACCTCCGGCAGGATGTGTTCACGTACGTCCTGGGCCGAGATATAGCCCGTATGGTGGTAGCGGATGATGCCTTCGCGATCCACCAGGAAGGTTTCGGGAGCGCCGAACACGCCCAGCTCGAAGCCGAGTTCGTTGTCGGGGTCGAAAATGTTGATCTCGAACGGGTTGCCGAACTCTTCGAGGAAGCCGAGCCCCTTATCGCGGGTATCCTTCCAGCTGATCCCGACCATGCGGATGCCGCGGCTTGCCAGATCCAGCAGCTGAGGCATCTCGCGCTTGCACTCCGGGCACCACTCGCCCCAGACATTGACCAGCGTCATCTCGCCGGTCTGCAGCAGGGAGCGGTCCACGCGGCGATCCGGGTCCTCCAGGGTCGGCAGGTCGAACTCCGGGAAGTCACGCGCCATCAGCGCCGACTCGCGATGGAAGGGGTTGAGCGACAGCCCCTGATACAAGAATACCGACAGCACCAGGAAGCCAAGCAGCGGCAATAGTAGCAGCAGGCGGCGATTCATGCGGTGGCCTCCTGCGGCTTGCCGTCACGGCTGCCGGCAAGGGCGGCTTCGCTCTCGGGGTCCGGTGCGGTGGCCAGGCGGCGATAGCGCTTGTCGGCCACGGCCAGCACGCCACCGGCTGCCATCAGCAGGGCACCCAGCCACAGCCAGCGCACAAACGGCTTGTACTGCACCCGCATCGCCCAGCTGCCGTCGCCGAGGTCTTCGCCCATGGCCACGTAGAGGTCACGGAGGAAACCGGGCCGCAATGCGACCTGAGTCATCGGCATGCCGCGGGCGATATAGAGGCGCTTCTCTGGGTTCATGGTGAAGCTGCGGTTCCTGCCATCGCGCTGCACCTCGATCACCGCCCGGTCGGCCAGGAAGTTAGGGCCGCGACGGCTGGTCAGCTCGGTCATGGTGAAGGTGTAGCCGGCCACGTTGACGCTGTCGCCGACACTCATGCGGACATTGCGTTCGATGTTGTAGTTCGACACGATCGCCACGCCGATGATGGTCACCGCCACGCCGAGGTGACCCAGCTGCATGCCCCAGTAGGCCAGCGACAGTTTCTTGAGCCCGGCGCCCAGTGAGCTGGCGTGGCGGGTCTTGTCGTAGAGGTCGCGGAACATGGGCAGCACGATCCACAGCGCGGCGATCAGGCCGATCGCCACCGCCGCGCTCCAGCGCTCGGCGAAGATCAGCGGAAGCGCCATGCCCAGCACCAGCGCCACCGCGGCAGCGAGCCACAGCCGCTGGATCAGCAGTTTACTGCTGGTGTCCTTCCAGCGCGCCACCGGCCCCAGGCCCATGAAGATGCACATGATCAGGGTCAGCGGCACGAACAGCGCATTGAAGTAGGGAGGACCCACGCTGATCTTGCCCAGGTCGAGGGCATCGAGCAGCAGCGGATAGACGGTGCCCATCAGCACGGTGACGGTCATAATCACCAGCATGATGTTGTTGATCAGCAGCAGCGCGTCACGCGACAGCCAGCCGAAGCTCACCTTGTGGCTGACTCGCGGCGCGCGCAGGGCAAAATCAGCAGCGACAGGCCCACGGTGATGCCAAGCAGCATCAGGATGAAGAAGCCGCGAGAGGGGTCGTTGGCGAAGGCGTGCACCGAGGTCAGCACGCCGGAACGCACCAGGAAGGTGCCCAGCAGCGACAGCGAGAAGGTGGTGATCGCCAGCAGCAGGGTCCAGCTCTTGAACGAGCCACGCTTCTCGGTCACCGCCAGCGAGTGCATCAGCGCGGTGCCGGTGAGCCACGGCAGCAGCGAGGCGTTCTCGACCGGATCCCAGAACCACCAGCCGCCCCAGCCCAGCTCGTAGTAGGCCCACCAGCTGCCCAGGGCGATACCCACCGTGAGGAAGGCCCACGCCAGGTTGGTCCAGGGCCGTGCCCAGCGCGCCCAGGCGGCATCCAGCCGACCACCGAGCAGCGCGGCGATGGCGAAGGCGAACACCACCGAGAAGCCCACGTAGCCCATGTAGAGCATGGGCGGATGTAGGATCAGGCCAATGTCTTGCAGCAGCGGGTTGAGGTCGGCGCCGTCCTGAGGCATCTGCGGCAGCAGGCGCTCGAAGGGGTTGGAGGTGACCAGGATGAATAGCAGGAAGCCGACGCATACCAGGCCCAGCACGCCCAGCACCCGGGCCACCATGTCCCGCGGCAGCTCGCGGGAATAGCGCGCGGCAAAGTAGCCCCACCCCGCCAGCATCAGGCTCCATAGCAGCACCGAGCCTTCATGGTTGCCCCACACGGCGCTGAACTTGTAGTACCAGGGCAGCATGGAGTTGGAATTATTGGCCACGTTGAGCACGCTGAAGTCGTCCAGCATGTAGCTGGCCGTCAACGCCGCGTAGGCGATGGCGACGAACAGGAACTGCCCGGCCGCCATGGGTCTTGCATAGGCCATCCACAGCGGCCGGCGCAGCGCGGCGCCGGCCAGCGGCAGCACCGACTGCGTCACGGCGAACAGCAGCGCAATTATCAGGGCGAAATGGCCGACCTCGGGGATCATCTGAATCAGCATGGAAGCTCCGGCTTAGTACTGGCTTGCGCCTTCCTGTTCCTCGCGCTCTTCGACACGCTTGGCCACCTTGGCAGCCTTGGCCTGGAAGTCCGCAGGAGAATAGCCCGCCGCTTCCAGCGCATCGGCAACTTCGGGCGGCATGTAGTTCTCGTCGTGGCGCGCCAGCACCTGGTCGGCCTTGATGTAGCCGCTTTGCTGCAGTTGGCCCACTACCACCACGCCCTGCCCTTCGCGGAACAGGTCGGGCAGGATGCCGCTGTAGTGAACGCGCACGTCTTCTACGTAGTCGGTCACCACGAACTCGACGTCGAGACTGTCGGGGTTCCGGTAGACGCTGCCTTCACGCACCATGCCACCCGCACGGATCTGGCGGTCGAACGGCGCATCGCCTGCGGCAATCTGGATCGGACTGAAGAACAGATTGATGTTGGCGCGCAGCGCATACAGGGTCAGCCCCACGGCGATAGCCGCGAGTGAGACCAGCCCCAGGAACATGAACAGTTTTTGCTTACGTTTAGGCGTCATTGGCGTTTCCACCCCTGCTAGTTTGAATCTGGACCGCGCCCATGGCGCGGCTGGACTGACGGTCTTCGCGGCGCATCCGGCGCTTCAATTGGCGCAGCAGCTGGCGACGCTCGGCGCGCGCGTGGAGCACGAGGCCCAGCAGCAGCACCGCGGTAACGCCCCAGGACGCCCAGACATAGGGGCATGGCCACCCATGGCAAAAAATTCGGTAAAGGAGTCGAAAGCCATCACGGAGTCTCCTCGGCCAGTTCCCGGACCCAGTGCTTATTGGATTCGCGACGCAGGATCTCACTGCGAGTGCGCATCAAGGTAAAGGCGATGAAGAAGCTGTAGAAGCCCAGCACCATGATCAGCAGCGGCAGCCACATTTCCATCGGCATGCCGACCCGCCCGGTGACGGTAAAGGTGGCCGGCTGATGCAGGGTGTACCACCAGTCCACCGAGTACTTGATGATCGGAATGTTGATGACCCCGACCATGGCCAGCACCGAGGCGGCGCGCGAGGCGCTGTCGCGGCTGGCGAAGGCGCCGCGCAGGGCGATCACGCCCAGGTACAGGAACAGCAGGATCAGCATCGAGGTGAGGCGGGCGTCCCACATCCACCAGGTACCCCAGGTCGGCACGCCCCACACTGCGCCGGAAAACAGCGCGACGAAGGTCATGGCGGCGCCCAGCGGTGCCATCACGGCGGCGGCCATGTCGCAGATCTTGATCTTCCACACCATGAACACCAACCCGGTCATCGCCATTGAGACGAAGATCGACTGTGCCAGGAAGGCCGCCGGCACGTGCACGTAGATGATGCGGAAGCTGTTGCCCTGCTGGTAGTCGGCCGGCGCGAAGGCCAGCCCCCACACCGTGCCCGTGACGATGAGGATCAGTGCCGCTGCCCAGAACCAGGGCTGAAGCCGAGCGCTGATGGCATAGAACCACTTGGGGAACGCAACTTGTTAATGAAGGCCCACATGCCCGTCAACCTCTCAACCGTTGATACTGATGCGCAGCGATGCCGCGATTGCCAAGGGTGCAAAGATCAAGGCCAGCGCCAGCAGCGCGCCGAGAATTGATAGATGCGCCAGCACGCCATCGCCGAAGATGGCCGCCTGCACGGCTCCAGCACCGAAGATCAGCACCGGAATGTAAAGAGGCAGTACCAGCAGGGAGAGCAGCACGCCTCCCCGTGACAGCCCCACCGTCAGCGCCGCTCCGATGGCACCAATCAGGCTGAGACTCGGCGCTGCCCAGCGCCAGTGAAACCGCAAGAACTACGTAGCTGCCCGCCGGCAGCGCCAACATGAGCCCGAGCAAGGGCGCCATCAGCGCCAGCGGCAGCCCGGTCAGCAGCCAGTGCACGGCCACCTTGGCCAGCACCAGCAACGGCAGCGGCTGAGGCGTCAGCAGCAGCTGCTCCAACGAGCCGTCATCGAAATCGGCACGAAACAGACTGTCCAGCGACAGCAGGGCTGCCAGCAGCGCCGCCACCCACAGCAGGCCTGGCGCGATTGCCGCCAGCAGGGCCGGATCTGGCGAGATGCCAATGGGAAAAAGGGTGATCACGATCGCGAAGAAAACCAGCGGGTTAAGCACTTCGCTGCGCCGCCGCATCAGCAGCACCAGATCACGCTTGAGCGTTGCCCACACTGCGACAGCCAATCCACCGCGGGGTTCCTCGCAGCTCAGCATGACGTTTTCCAGCATCGAGCCGTCAGTGGCTTTCATCGCGCCCTCCTTCACCAAGGCGAATGCGGCGCAGCTCGGGGCAAGGCGTGAGCTCGTGGTGGGTCGTCACCAGCACGCAGCCTCCCCGACGGGCATGCAGGACCAGTCGCTGTTCCAGCGCCTGGACGCCATCACGGTCGATGGCAGTGAAGGGTTCATCGAGCACCCACAGCGAACAGGGGTGAGGGTGAGCCGCGCCAGCGCCACCCGGCGCTGCTGCCCCGCCGAAAGCTGGCCTGCGGGAACATCTTCGAAGCCAGCCAGCCCGACCTCTTCCAGCGCGGCAAGACGCGCCTGCTCGTCGACCGGCTGGCCGGCCAGCGCCTGGTACCAGGCCAGGTTTTCCAACGGGGTCAGCGCCGCCTTCACCCCGGGCGCATGCCCAAGGTAGAGAAGATTGGTCAGAAAGGATTCACGCGCCTGGCGCATGGGGCGCTCGCCCCAGAAGAGCTCGCCTTCGTAGTCCGACAGCTGGCCGGACAAGATCTTGAGCAGGGTGGTCTTGCCACTGCCGTTCGGACCTTCCACACGCACGATTTCACCGCCACGTATATCGAGATCCAGCCCCCGGAACAGCCAACGATCGTCACGTTCACAGGCCAGGCTTTGCGCTTGCAGCCGCAGGCTCAATGGCACTCTCCAGGAATGGTAAATTCTAGGGAAATGCTACACTAAATGGTTTTTGGCCGCTAGCAAACCCGACGCCGCACGAAGCCCTCCTTGTCGCAGGTCAACGCTTGCGTTGAGGCCGGGAACTTGTCAGTCGGCGTACGACTGATAAGATACAAGAAGACTGTATATTTTGACAGTCTTCATCGCGACGAGAGGGAAACCGCCATGCCGCCGCTTTCCGTGCAGTACCTACAACGGCGCCCCAGCCTGCCGATAGCCACCGCCTGGGCAAGTATCGATGCCACCCAGCTGGTCGACGTGCCGCTGCTGGGCGACGTCTCCGCGGGCCTGCCCATCGAGGCCTGCCCCACCGGCGATACCATCCAGGCCCCCGCCTGCATGGTTCGGCGCAATACCTACGCGCTGCGCGTGCGCGGCAATTCGATGGTGGATTGCAATATTCACGACGGCGACGTGATCATCATCGAACGCCAGGAGAGCGCCGAGAACGGCGAGACGGCAGTGGTGCTGATCAACCAGCAGGAGGTCACGCTGAAGAAGCTTTATATAGAGAAGAGCGGCGTTCGCCTGCAGCCGGCCAACGAGAGCATGGCCCCGATCTTCCTCAAGAACAGCGACATCCAGGTGCTCGGCATGGTGATGGGTGTGGTACGCCAGCGCGACGGGCGGCGCGAGCTGACACACTGATGCGCTACCCGGCCCCCGACCTGCCCGAGGGCAAGTGGCAGGAGAGCGTGACCGAGGTGGAGCGCAGCCGCTTCATCGCCTGGCTCTGTCACGCTCCGAGCGTGGCCGCCTTCGAAGCCCTGCTGGCGGCAGCAAGGCAAACCCACCCCAATGCCAGCCACCACTGCAGCGCCTTCATCGCCGGCCCGCCGGGCGAGCAGAACGCCATCGGCTTTTCCGACGACGGTGAACCCGGCGGCACTGCCGGGCGCCCCATGTACCAGGTACTGGAAAGGGCCGGCATCGGCCAGGTAGGCTGCGTGGTGACCCGCTACTTCGGGGGCACCAAGCTCGGCACCGGCGGCCTGGCCCGCGCCTATGCCCAGGCGGTAAGCCAGGCGCTCGAGGGGCTGGCCTGCCGTGAAGTGGTGGAGCGTCTGCCCGTGCGGCTAAAGGTCGACTTCGCCGGCGAAGCCGAGGCCCGCGCCTGGCTGGCTGCTTACGACGCTCCAGTTGACGGAGCCGCCTATCTCAGCGATGGCGTGGTACTGACAGCCGCCTGGCCGAGTGACGTCGAGGTCGACCTGCAACCCCTCGCCACCCGGCTGCGCGGGCGCCTCGCCCGCCTCGACTCCCGTTGAAGAGACTCCCATGACCTTCGATCCCCTGTACTACCCCAGCCCCTCGCGCCGCACGGCTACCTACGGCCACCGCGGCATGGTGGCCACCTCACAGCCCCTGGCCACCCAGGCCGGCATGGAGATGCTCAAGCGTGGCGGTAACGCCGTGGATGCCGCCATCGCGGCAGCTGCCGCCCTCACGGTGGTGGAGCCAACCGCCAACGGCATCGGCGGCGACGCCTTCGCCTTGGTGTGGATGCACGGGCAACTGCATGGCCTCAACGCCAGCGGCCCGGCGCCGCAGGCCATCTCCCGCGAGGCGGTCATGGCCTTGGGCCACAGCGAGATGCCGGCCGTGGGGCTGACGCCGGTCACGGTGCCCGGCGCTCCTCCGCCTGGGCGGCGCTCTCGCAGCGCTTCGGCAGCCTGCCCTTCGCCGACCTGCTGGCGCCGGCCATCGCCCACGCCGAGGGCGGCTACGCCGTCTCGCCCACGGTGGCACTGGCCTGGCAGCGGGCATGGCAGCGCTATCTCCCGTGCCAGGGCGAGCCATTCGCCCCCTGGTTCGCACATTTCGCGCCGAACGGGCGCGCACCGCAGCCGGGCGAGATCTGGCGCTCAGGGGAAATGGCCGACACCCTGCGACGCATCGCCGACAGCCGCGCAGCAGCCTTCTATCGCGGCGAGCTGGCCGAACGGATCGACCGATTCATGCAGCGTCACGGCGGCTTCCTGCGCCAGGCCGACCTGGCCACCTTTCAGCCCGAATGGGTCGACCCCATCAGCATCGGCTATCGCGGCCACGAAATCTGGGAGCTTCCGCCCAACGGCAGCGGCCTGGTCGCCCTGCAGGCCTTCGGTATGCTAGAGGCGCTGGGCGAGCCGCTGCGCGACCCGGTGGAACTGCTGCACCAGCGCATCGAGGCGACCAAACTGGCCTACGCCGACGGCCTGCACTACCTCAGCGAGCGCAGCGCCATGCACGTCGGCGTGGACGCGCTGCTGGACGCCGACTACCTGCGCCGCCGGGCCCGCCTCATCGGCCATGACGCCCTGCAGCCGAGCTACGGCAATCCGCTCAAGGGTGGCACCGTCTACCTCGCCACGGCGGATGCCGAGGGCAACATGGTGTCGCTGATCCAGAGCAACTACGAAGGCTTCGGTTCCGGCATTGTCGTGCCGGGCACCGGCATCAGCCTACACAACCGCGGCCGCGCCTTCTCGCTCGACGCCGACCACGTCAACGTGCTCGCCCCCGGCAAGCGCCCCTACCACACCATCATTCCCGGCTTCATCACCCGCCAAGGCCAGGCCGTGGGCCCTTCGGCGTGATGGGCGCCTTCATGCAACCCCAGGGGCACGTGCAGGTGGTCACCGCCATGCTCGACGAGGGCCTGAACCCGCAGGCCGCGCTGGACCTGCCGCGCTGGATGTGGACTCACGGCACCACGATTCAGGTGGAACCCCACTTTCCCGATCATCTCGCCCAGGCCCTGGCACGTCGCGGCCACACCATCGTCAAGGCCACCGACTCGCTGGCCTTCGGCCGCGGCCAGATCATCCTGCGCGACCCCCGCCACGGCAGCTACTGCGGCGGCACCGAGCCGCGTACCGACAGCGCTATCCTGCCCTGGTAACGGCGCGGGCCTGCAAGGCAGGCCCGCTGCCCGGCAACGCGTTCGCCCCGGCCTTTCCGCCCCAGTCTTTGCGACCCACCTGCGTCCTTCGCTGAAGCCCACCAACGTCTTCCGCCTCGCCCGCGCGTGCCGGTGAGCCAACCCAGGGCGAACTGCTTTCAACTTTGGTATACCATCAGACATGGTATACCGTGTGCGAAAGCCATATCCGGCCTTTGACCAACCCCACCCGAACGCTCCCTCCTCCATAAACCCCAAATAAATTCAGCCATATAGTCGATAAACCCCCACGCGTTACGAGCCATGCGGAAAGGTCAATAACGGAAAATTGACCCAGGTCAGAAAAAGCCTTGACAGGTAAAGCGCCGTGAAATTACGCTGCACGCATGGCCTTTGGTATACCAAGAGCCATCCAGTGAAACCCGGCGAATGGCCGGCACCATGAGAATTAACAACAAGAGCGCGGCCTGATGGCCAGGCGGCGCAAGAGCGACAAAACAGGAGTCCTCCCCATGGCACAGTTGATGAATCGCGACGAATTCCGCACCGCCCTCGAAGAGGCCATCAAAGGCAAGAGCGCCAACAAGGCACCGTTCAGCGTGGCCTGGGCCAGCGGCAAGCTGTCGCGCGAGCACCTAGCCAAGTGGGCCGAGAACCACTACCACTATGTGGGTCCGTTCGCCGACTACCTGGCCTACATCTATGCAAACACCCCGGAGAACTTCAAAGAGGCCAAGGACTTCCTGCTGCAGAACATGTATGAGGAAGAGCTGGGCGGCGATCGTCATACCGACCTGCTGATCCGCTTCGCCGAGGCCTGCGGCACCACCCGCGAGCGCGTCGAAGATCCGGACAACATGTCGCCTACCACTCGCGGTCTGCAGAGCTGGTGCTATGCCGTGGCCATGCGCGAGCATCCGGTGGTCGCCGTGGCAGCGCTGGTGGTCGGCCTGGAGTCCCAGGTGCCCTCGATCTACCGCCGCCAGACCCCGACCCTGCGCGAGAAGTATGGCTTCACCGACGAAGAGGTCGAGTTCTTCGATCTGCACATCGTCTCCGACGAGATCCACGGCGAGCGCGGCTATCAGATCGTGCTGGAGCACGCCGACACCGTCGAGCTGCAGCAGCGCTGCCTGAAGATTTGCGAGATCGGCGCCCAGATGCGCCTGCTCTACACCACCGCGCTGTACTACGACTATGTCGTCGACGAGCTGCCCCTGACCGAGCTCGACATGGCGGCCTGATCGAGCCCCTGCCCAGACTCGCGTGACGTCATCTGCCGGCCCGCTGCCGGCAGATGTCCGCCACGCAGGCGGGAGTGCGCAGACAGCCCGTGACGACAGCCAGCGACGACAAAGAGGTAAGCGTCTTGGATAACGCAACCCAGTTTCTCAACTACATCGACGGCCAGTGGGTCGCCAGCGCCTCGGGGAAGACCTTCGAGAACCGCAGCCCCGCCGACCAGGATGACCTGCTCGGCCACTTCCAGGCGTCTTCTGTCGACGATGCCCGTCGGGCCATCGAGGCCGCGGATCGTGCCTTCGCCGCCTGGCGCGAGACACCCATCTCGCAGCGCGCCAAGATCCTCAACCAGGCCGCCGACTATCTGATGCAGAACGTCGAGCAGTTTGCCGAGGAGCTGACCCGCGAAGAGGGCAAGCTGCTGGCCAACAGCCGCGACGAGATCGCGCGCTCGGCCCAGACCCTGCGCTTCTACGCGGTGGAAGGCCAGACCATCACCGGCGAAACCTTCCCCCAGGATGATGCCAAGATGATGGTCTACACCCAGCGCGAGCCGCTCGGCGTGGCCACCATCATCTCGCCGTGGAACTTCCCCATCTCGATCCCGGCACGCAAGATCGCCCCGGCCCTGATCACCGGCAATACCGTGGTATTCAAGCCCTCCTCCGACGCGCCGCTGATCGGCTATCGGCTGGCCGAGGCCCTGCACCACGCCGGCGTGCCGGCAGGCGTGTTCAACTTCATCACCGGCGCCGCCTCGGCGATCGGCGAGGAGCTCACCGCCAACCCGACGGTCAAGGCCATCTCCTTCACCGGTTCCACCGCCGCGGGCGAGCGCATCCACCGCGCCGCGCCGCATGGCCACCCGCACCCAGATGGAGCT
Organism: Halomonas sp. E19; assembly: GCF_052439355.1. NCBI lineage: Bacteria > Pseudomonadati > Pseudomonadota > Gammaproteobacteria > Oceanospirillales > Halomonadaceae > Halomonas > Halomonas sp. E19. The sequence goes on from NZ_JBNFWU010000001.1 coordinate 2,569,867, forward strand.
CGGCGGCAAGAACCCGCTGATCGTGCTCGACGATGCCGATATCGACATCGCGGTCGACCTCACCGTCAAGGGCGGCTTCTCGCTGACCGGCCAGGCCTGCACCGGCACCAGCCGGGTGCTGATCTCCCGCAGTCGCAAGGAGGAGTACCTCACGCGACTGGTGGAGAAGGTCAAGACGCTGAAGATCGGCAACGGCATGACCGAGGGCACCCAGATCGGCCCGCTGGCCACCCGCCAGCAGCTCGACACCGTGCTCGGCTACGTCGAGGCGGGCAAGCAGGAGGCCACGCACGTTCACGGCGGCGAGCACCTCACCGAAGGCGAGTTCGCCAAGGGCTTCTACATGGCACCGGCCATCTTCAGCGACGTGACCCAGCAGATGCGCATCGCCCGCGAGGAGATCTTCGGCCCGGTGGTCGCGGTGATCGAGATCGACGGCTACGAGGATGCCATCGCCAAGGCCAACGACACGCCTTATGGCCTCTCCGCTGCCCTGGTGACCAACGACATCGGCTATATCCAGCGCTTCCCGCTCGATATCCAGGCCGGCACGGTGAAGGTCAACCGCACCACCACCGGCAATCTGGTCAACGCCCCTTCGGCGGCCTGAAACAGTCGAGCACCTCCACGTTCCGTGAGTCGGGACGCGCCGGGCTCGACTTCTTCACCCAGACCAAGACCGTCTACCTCGGCCGCTAAGCGCGACACCTACAACGACAACCTGACGACAAGGTGAAAGACATGAAACAGGTATTTCGACTGGAACTGGAAGAAGCCAAGCTGATGGTGGAAGCCGCCAAGAAGCGCTCCGAGGAGATCGGCGTGCTGGAAACCATCTGCGTAGTGGATGACGGCGGCTACCCCTGGCACTCGAGCGCATGAACGGTGCCCGCGTCACCGGCCCGCAGATCGCCTGGAACAAGGCCTTCACCGCCGCCGGCCACAAGCGCTCGACCCACCTGTTCAACACCGCCCCCAACGGCCCCGCCCTGCCCGGCAACGAGGCCTTCGGCATCCAGTGGAGCTTCGAGGGCAAGTTCGCCGTGTTCGTCGGCGGCTTCCCCATCGTCGTCGACGGCGAGGTGATCGGTGGCGTGGGCCTGAGCGGCGGCAACGGCGAGCAGGACACCCAGGCCGGCCTGGCTGCGCTCCAAGCACTGCAGGACCACCTGCGCGAGTCCGGCCACGAAGTGGTGGTCGAGGCCGACATCAAGAAGTAAGCCCGGCCGAGCCAAGCATGACCGTCGGCAAGGCGCCCCGCCCTTGCCGACCCCCCAGACGACCGGCCAAGCACCGACTCGGCAACAACGACAAGACCCTGCCTTGAAACGGGTGCGCTCCAGGAGGCTGCCATGAGCTACCGTATTACCCTCTCCGACACGTCAGAAAGCTTCGAAGCCCAGGCTGGCGAGCCGCTGCTCGAAGCCGCCGAGCGAGCAGGCTTTCCGCTCGCTCACGACTGCCGCTTCGGTGGCTGCGGCGCCTGCCGCGTCAAACTGGTGGAAGGCACGGTCGAATATGAAGAGTTCCCCTTCGGCCTGACCGAAGAGGAGGCCGAGGAGGGCTATGCGCTGGCCTGCCAGGCATGTGCCCAGAGCGACCTGACCATCAGCGCCAAGCTGCTGCCTGCGGGTCACATTCCGGCCGATTTCCATGTCGCCACCATCGAGACGCTCGACAAGCTGAGCCACGACGTGACCCACCTGGTGCTGCGCATCCCCACGGCGAGCGAGGTGGTCTTCCACCCGGGGCAGTACCTCAACGTGATGCTCGACGACGGCACCCCGCGCAGCTTCTCCATGGCCTCGCCTCACCGCGGCGAGCTGTTCGACTTTCACGTCCGCCGGGTGCCGGGCGGGCACTTCACCGGCCGGCTGGAGACTCACTACCAGCCTGGCGACACCCTCGACGTGGAGCTGCCGCTGGGCAACTTCCGGCATGACGCCGAGAGTCCTCGCGACCTGCTGATGGTGGGCGGCGGCACCGGCCTGGCACCGCTCAAGAGTATTATCGAGTCGCTGCTCGACCACGACGACCGCCCGGGCATCGCCCTTTACTGGGGGTGCGCCGCGCCGAGGACCTCTACCTCCACGACCAGCTTAGCGAGTGGGCCCGGACGCTGCCCGGCTTCCGCTACGTGCCGGTCCTCTCCGAGCCCGCCCCTGACTGGGACGGTCGCCGCGGCTTCGTGCATGAGGCGGTATGCGAGGACTTCAACGACCTGAGCGCCTTCGATGCCTACCTGTGCGGCCCCCGCCGATGATCGCCGCGGCCAAGACAAGTTTTGCCAAGCGCGGGCTCGACATCGAGCGGATCTACGCCGACAGCTTCAACTTCACCCATGAGCTCGAAGGCAGCGCTGCCTGACGCAACCGGAACCAGCGAGGTAATCGACATGCCGGATATCACTTTCATCACCAACGGTGGCAAGGTCATCAGTGTTCCCGAAGACTCCAACTTGCTGCGCATGTCCCTGCGCGAGAAGGGGGCATTCCATTCAAGTGCGGCGGCGGCCTGTGTGGCACCTGCAAGTGTTTGGTCGAGGAAGGCCTGGAGAACACCGACGCCGTGAAAAAGAAGGAAGAAAAGCTGCTCACCAAGGAAGAAATCGAGCAGGGCTACCGTCTGGCCTGTCAGACCTTCCTCAAGGGCGACGTCAAGGTCTCCTGGGAAGAGTCGACCAAGGGTGGCAATGCCGGCGCAGGCCAAGTCAAGCCCAAGGCAGAAGCGTAGGGAGTCATGACGATGCTGAACGTAGGACTCATCGGCTATGGCACGGCGGGCAAGGATGTCGCCGAAGCCATCCTCGGCGGTCAGGCGGGTGACACGCGTCTGGCCGCCGTTCTGGTGCGCGATGCGGCCAAATACGCCGACGTCGCCCTGGGCGACTGTCTGATCACCGACAGCGAAGCGGCCTTCTTCGAGCGCCGCCCCGACGTGGTGGTCGAGACCGCCGGTCACGCGGCGGTGTTCCGCTACGCCGAGGCAGCGCTATCCCACGGCTGCGACTTCATGGTGGTCTCGGTGGGCGCCTTTGCGACCAGGCCCTGTTCGACCGGGTCATGGCCAGCGCCAGCCAACACGGCAAGCGGGTACTGGTGCCCTCGGCGGCCATCGCCGGGCTCGACCGCATCGCCGCCGCCGCCCAGGGGCCGCTGGAGCGCGTCACGCTGACCACACGCAAGCCGGTCAAGGCCTGGCGCGGCACCTTTGCCGAGGAAGTAGTAAACCTCGACACGGTGACGCAGCCGACGGTGATCTTCGAGGGCAATGCCCGCGAATCGTCACGGGTGTTCCCGGAGAGCGTCAATGTCTCGGCGGCACTTAGCCTGGCCGGTATCGGCTTCGAGGCCACCGAGGTGAGGGTGCTGGTCGATCCCACCATCGACAAGAACGTGCACGAGGTCAGCGCCAAGGGCCTATTCGGCGAGGTGCGCATCGAAGTGCAGAACACGCCCTCTCCCAGCAACCCCAAGACTGGCTATATCGTCGCCATGAGCGTCGCCCGGACGCTGAAGAACCTCTCCTCGCCGCTGGTGATCGGCTAGCATCGCTGACGCGTTCAAGGAGCTCGAAAATGAAGAAAGCCTATTGGGTCTCCTGCTACCGGGAAATCTCGGACAGGACCAGGTATGCCCGCTATATAGAGCTTGCCCTGCCTGCCATCACCACAGGCGGCGGCCACTTCCTGGCCAGGGACGTCGCCGCCTTTGCCTATGAGCAGGGCCTCAAGGATCGCACCATTATCATCGAGTTTCCCGATCTCGAGAGTGCACGGGCGACCCACGATGGCGAGGCGTACGGGGCGGCGCTAGAAGCGCTGGGCGACGGCGCGATCAGGGACATCCGCATCGTCGAGGGCGCCTGACGCCAGGACACCGCCAGGCAGCAGGTAAAAACAGCAACCCGGGCGCCAAGGCGCCCGGGTTGCGTTGTGCTGTGGTCGGCTAGCGTCAGACGTGGGAGCGGCTCATGTAGGCCTTGCGCGACTTCTCGAGGTGGATGCGGGTAAAGCTCTCGGCCAGATCCTCTTCCCCGTTGCGAATCGCGCTCAATATGTCCCGATGCTCGCGCAACGCTTCCTTGGTACGCCCCGGGAGGGCGCTGCTGAGGTTGGAGAAGGCCCGCACGTAGTCCTTGAGGTCGACCAGCATCTCGTGGAGCTTGGGGTTGCCCGCGGCCCGGCCAATCAGCTCGTTGTACTGGACGTTGAGCTCCACCTCGTCGCCGCCGCCGATGTCGAGCGCGGCATCGATCTCGGCGATGAGCTGGTCGATATCGGCCGCGATCTCGTCATTGATCTTCTGCGCCGCCAGGCGGGCCGCCAGCGACTCCAGCGAGGCCAGAATCATGAACACCTCGAGAATCTCGGCCTGGGTGATCTCGTTAACCACCACGCCCTTGCGCGGCACCGTGCGTACGAAGCGCTGGGTCTCGAGGCGGAACAGCGCCTCCCGGATGGGCGTCCGACTGATGTTGAGCTTGTCGGCCAGCACTCTCTCGACCAGGCGATCACCCGCCTTGTATTCGCCACGCAGGATGGCGTCCTTGAGATAGGCGTAAACCTTGTCGCGGATCGGCGAGAGGTCTTCCTGGGTCCAGGACTCTTCCATTCGGGCTACCATCGGGCGTCTCGGGGCTGGGATAAGAAAGGGAAAGATGATTGTAACACATCACGGCAAAGCGATGGTATCTGGTACACGGAGGACCGCCATGCGCTCGGCCCCGCACCGACGGTGACGGGGCCGTGAAGGCTGCTGGTCAGAAGCTCAATGCAGCTCGGCTTTCTTCAAGCGAGCGTCGATTGAGCCGAAGGTGACCAGCTGCTCGAGTTCGGCACGCGCCGCCTCCACGCTGTCGAAGCGCTCGAAGAACTTCAGCGGTACGCTGTTGGTCTTGCCGTCCTCGGCGGTCTCGACGATGTTCACCCGGCCCTCGTCGCCATTGACCTCGGCAATGGTGAAGTCGGCCTTTTTCTTGCCGTAGAAGAAGTACTCGTAGGTCTCGACCGGGGCGATGCCCTGCCCCGGCCTGGCATCGTATTCGCCCAGCTTGCTTGTCAGGATGATGTACATGTCATTGCTCTCTTGTTGTGGTCGGGTCATCGCGGTCGTGATGGCTGCTCGGCAAGAGCAGGCTCAGGTGGCAAGCTCCCGCTCGCCCCTTGCAGCACGGCTTGCATCGGAACGCTCCTCCAGCATCGGCCGCAGAGCGGCGGAAAGCTCCTCCAGCGCCTCTTCGACGATGGCCTTGCCGATGGCATAGCTGGCCTGGGTGGCATCGCCGATGCAGCCGTTGCGGGTCATCTCCTCATAGCGATAGAAGCCCTGGATGGGGTTGCCGGGCCGCATGCCTTCCCAGCGCCCACCGTGCACGATATCGCCCTTCACGAGCCTTTCGGGACGCACCAGGTGAGGGGCGAGGTAGTACGCCTCGGACACCTCGCGCTCGCAGCTATGGCCGAACAGGGTGGAGGAGATGTGCTCCTTCATGGCCTTCTTGGCCGACGCCGTGGTCTTGGCGTAGAAGCAGTCCACGCCCAGCTCCTGGGCGAAGGTGGCGCAGGCCAGGCCCAGCGTGCCCTGGTTGCCGCCGTGGCTGTTGAGGAAGAGCACCTTGTCGATGCCATGACGCTGGAGCGATACCACCATGTCACGCAGCACCGCCAGCAGCGTCTCGGGGCGCAGGCTGATGGTGCCGGGGAAGTTCAGGTGGTGGGGCGAGACGCCCATGCTGACCGTCGGGGTTACCAGCACCTGGGGGTGGAGCACTTCGGCAAGCCGCTTGGCCATCTCGGTGGCCAGCACGGCATCGCAGCTCTCGTTCATGTGCGGGCCGTGCTGCTCGTGGGCGCCGACCGGCACGATGGCCAGCTTCACGGTCTTGAGGGCCTCTTCGACCTCCGGCCAGGTCATCTCTGTCAGCAGGTAGCTTTCCATCCCGCTCTCCTTCGAGCGCCTGCTCGTCAGGTATTCGCTGCGGCAGGCGGTGTTGTCAGGGGCAAGCGCCTTGGCGCCTGGTATACCATATACCAACACTAGTCGAATCCCGCTGCGCCTGTAAAGCCCTCGCGCGACAATCTCGCTCCGGCCGGCGAATCAAGCCTCTCGGCAGCTGAGCATGGCCACTTCACTGGAGAGGGAGATGTGGTCCTCGATCAGCTCCCGGGCACGGCGTGCATCGCGTGCCAGGGCCAGGTCGACCAGCTCCTGGTGCTGGGCATCGAGCCGGTGGCGAAGCTCGAGGGCCCTCGGGGCCACCCGGCGATAGCGGTCGAACTGGTCGTGCAGCTGGCTGATGAAGCGCAGCAGCCAGGCCGAGCCGCAGGGTGCCACCAGAGCATTGTGAAACCGCGAATGCAGCTGCTCCCACTCCACCACGGAGGTGCGCTTGTCTGCCAGCGACAGGCGATGATTGGCCGCCAGCAGCTGGGACTCCCACTCTGCATCACCATGCGCTATGGCCAGCTCGAGCGCCGTGCCTTCAAGGCGCAGGCGCATCGCCGTGATGTCGGCAAGCTCCTCCAGACTGAGTTCGAGCACGCGAAAACCGCGCTGGTTCTCCTGGCGCAGCAGGCCATAGGCCGCCAGGCGATTGAGCGCCTCGCGCAACGGGCTCAGCCCCACCTGATAGGTTTCCCGCAACAGCGTGATGGAGAGGCGCTCACCGGCACGGTAGCGGCCGTCGAGCAGGTCCTGGCGCAACAGCTCGTAGATCCGGCTCGCCGCGGTGGCGTTGCCCTGCTTGATGATATCGGTCATGGCGTGGCTCCACATATTTTCTTTTGGAATTTGGTATACCGATCTTGACGTGCTCCTCAGATGCGTCATAGTCTGAGTCAAATAATCGATTATTCCTAGAAAAAGTACAACAGCCGAATCACTACCGCGTTGTTTTTCTATAAATAATCAACTGGAACCAATAAAGGCGCTCGCTGACATGACGGCATCGCAACAGGGCAAGCTGTTTTTTCCTTTCTCCGCATCGGCCTCCTGGGGTTCGGTGGGGGCCCTTCGATGATTCCTTTGGTACACCAGGAAGTGGTCAAGCACCACGGCTGGATGAAGGATGAGGAGTTCGCCGATGTCCTGGCCATCGCCAACACCCTGCCGGGCCCCATCGCCACCAAGATGCCGGGCTATATCGGCTACCGCGTAGGTGGCGCCCTGGGCTGTGTCAATGCGGTGCTGGCGGTGATCCTGCCGATGATCGTGGTTATGATCCTGCTGCTCGGCCTGTTCAGCCGCTACCGCGACGTGGCCTGGATCCAAGGCATGAGCCAGGGCATGGTGCCGGTGGTCATGGTGATGATGGGCCAGCTGGCCTGGGACTTTCTCGACAAGTCGCGCCTGGCACTGGGTTGGGGAGTGAGCCTGATCATGGCCGGCGTGGCCGGGATACTGATCTATTGGGCCGGTCTCCATCCCGGGCTGGTCATCGGTGCCCTGCTGGTCGCCGCCATGCTGCCGCTGACGAAAGGCAAGGTGACCAAGGAGGCGGCCCAATGATCTACGTACAGCTCTTCCTGGCCTTCTTCATTCCCAACATCGTCGGCTACGGCGGTGGCCCCGCCATCATTCCGCTGATCGAGGCGGAGGTGGTAGGTCGCTACGACTGGATGAACCCCCAGGAGTTCGCCGAGGTCCTGGGACTGGGCAACGCCCTGCCAAGCCCCATCGCCACGAAGATGGCGGGCTATGTCGGCTATGAAGTGGCCGGCGTTGGCGGCGCAGTGGTCGCCGTGCTGGCCACCGTGGTGCCCACCCTGCTGCTGATGCTGGGTGCCCTGGGCCTGCTCTACCGCTATCGCGACTCGCCGCGGGTCAAGCGCATGAGTCAGTGGGTTCGCCCGGTGATCGCCATCATGATGGCCGGCATGGTCCTGAGCTTCTTTTCCGAGGGTCTGGCCGGGGCCGGGCTCGTTCACACCCTTTTGATCGGTGCAGCGGCCGCCGTTGCGCTGCTCCGCTTCAAGACACACCCCGCTCTCGTGGTAGTCGGCGCACTGGCCTATGGCGGCCTGATGCTGGGCTAGCGCTGCGCTACCGGTTACCTCATGGATAGCCACCCCTGCACTGGAGGAGAGGAGCATGCAACGACGACGATTGCGATAACGACAACCCATGCGCGGAAGACGTCAGCACCGCTTTCGTGACATGCAAGGCAATGCACGAGACCGACCGTGGCAATTCAGCAACCGACAACTACAAGCAGACGATGGCGTCCCGAGTGACTCGGCCCCATCGCCCCAGCCTGACGACACGACAAGGTGCAATATGGAACAGCTTGAACAGGTTCAACTAACCGCCTCGCACTGGATCTTCCTGCTGGTGATCCTGGCGATCTTCGTCTCCATCGGCTTTCGCAAGGGAGTCATCGTCCCCTCCATCGCCGGTATCTTCATGCTTGGCCTGCTGGCCGACGCCCCCCACGAGGGCGTGCTCAACCAAACGATCTTTGCGGTGCAGGTGGTCTTCCGGGCCCTGCTCAATGCCGGCACCGAGCTCTTCGATATCATGCTGGTCATCGCCCTGATGGTGGCCATGCTCAAGTCGCTGCAAAGCCAGGGCGCCGACAGGCTGATGGTGGCACCGATGAAGAAGCTGATGGTCGGCCCCTGGACCGCCTTCTTCGTGGTCGGCATCACCATGTACATCGCCGCCGCCTTCTTCTGGCCGACCCCGGCCGTGGCCTTGGTCGGCACGGTCCTCATTCCTGTCGCCATGCAGGTCGGCCTGCCGGCCATCGGCGCCGCCATGGCGGTGAACCTGTTCGGCCACGGCATGGCGCTCTCCGCCGACCCGGTCATCCAGGGCGCCAGCCGCCTCACCGCTGGCGCCGCGGGCATCGACACCGCCGTGCTGGTGCCCTACACCCTGCTGTTCTCGCTGGTGGTGGGCGGCGTGGCCATCACCATGGCCTGTCTCGCCCTGCGTCGTGACATGCGCTCCGGCGTGCTCGAGGCACCCCAGACCGACGAGGTCTTCACCCCGCGCTCGGCCGGCGCCGCCGCCGTGCAGGCCAGTACCGTCAAGGATGAGGAGGAGCCCGAAGCCGGTCCCTACGCTCGGATTTTCGCTATCGCGGTTCCTATCATCCTGCTTGGTATTGCCGGCCTGATGATCTATCGTGCCGTGTTCATGCCCGACCAGGCCATTCGCGGCGGCGGAGCCACGGCGCTGCTGGGCGGTACCGCCACACTGCTGCTGGTACTCTCCTCGTTCGCCTCCCACGGGCACCACGCCCTGGATGGCATCAGCACCTACACCCGCGAGGGCTTCTTCTTCGCCATCAAGATCTTTGCCCCGATCATTCCGATCGCCGGCTTCTTCTTCCTCGGCCACCCCGGCCACTCCGCCGAGGTGATCGGCGCCGGTGCGTCAGGCTACCTGTTCGATATCGGCCATAACATCGGCCACTTCATCGACGGCAACGTCTTCCTGCTGGTCTTCGGCATGGCCTTCATCGGCCTGCTTTCCGGCATGGACGGTTCGGGCTTCTCCGGCCTGCCGCTGGTAGGCTCGCTGTCGGGCGCGCTGGGAACCGCTGCCGATGTCGACATCCACGTGCTGGCAGCCTTGGGTCAGGTAGCGGCGATCTTCGCCGGTGGCGGCACGCTGGCGGCCTGGGCCTTCGGCGTGGCAGCCGATGCCGGTATCGCCGGGGTCAGTCCCGCCGCCCTGGTGCGACGCAACTTCGTCCCGGTCATCACCGGCATCATCGTGGCCTCGCTGCTCGCCGTGTTCCTGCTGATATAGCGAAGAGCAGGTCCTACAGGCAGTAACCCCTTCACCCGGCGCCATGGCGCCGGGTGTGTTCGTTTAGGGCGGCTTCGCTCAAGGTAAGAGGAGACCCGGAAAATAGCGCAAAGGAGGGTTGACGAACACCCGCAGGCGGCACATGGTATACCATATGCCAAAAGACAAGACTGACCAAGCGCACCGCGATGCGCAACCTGACGAAACGACTAGGTGATGACTATGCCCCTGATCAAGATTCACAAGAACGGCGAGGTCTTCGAAGGCGAAGTCCAGCCCAACACCAACCTGGTGGTGCGTGCGGGCATCCGCCAGTTTCCCTACCCCCACCTGAGCTATGGCTGCGGCATGGGCAAGTGCGCCAAGTGCATGTGCAAGGTGCTCAAGGGCGGCGAGGCCCTGCCCGAGCCCAACTGGAAAGAGAAGAAGATGCTCGGTACGCGCCTTGAGCAGGGCTACCGGCTGGCCTGCCAGCTGTGGGTGGAAGAGGATCTCGAGCTGGCCCAGGAGAGCCCCACCGCCGCCGCTGGCACCAAGCCCGCCGGCAGCACCACCGCCTCCTGAACCGCTCGCAGGCCACCCAGGCCAGGGACAGATACGCAAGAGCCCGCCGGCACGCGCCGGCGGGCTCTTGGCATTCCTGGCTATCAGCCCAGGTACTTGATCATCACCCCCGCCGCCACCGCCGAACCGATCACGCCCGCCACGTTGGGCCCCATGGCGTGCATCAGCAGGAAGTTGTGCGGGTTCGACTCCAGCCCCACCTTGTTCGCCACCCGGGCGGCCATCGGTACCGCCGAGACCCCGGCCGCGCCGATCAGCGGGTTGATCGGCATGCGGCTCACCAGGTTCATCAGCTTGGCCATCAGTACCCCCGCCGCCGTGCCGATGGCGAACGCCACCATGCCCAGCGCCATGATGCCCAGCGTCTCCAGGGCCAGGAAGCTTTCGGCCATCAGCCGCGAGCCCACGGCCAGCCCCAGCACGATGGTGACGATGTTGATCAGGGCATTCTGCGCGGTATCGGTCAGTCGCTCGACCACGCCGCACTCGCGCATCAGGTTGCCGAAGCAGAACATGCCCAGCAGCGGGGCGGCATCGGGCAGGAACAGCGCCACCAGCAACAGCAGCAGCACGGGAAAGGCGATCTTCTCCAGCTTTGAGACCGGCCGCAGCTGCGTCGTGGTGATGGCGCGCTCCTTGCGGGTGGTCAGCAGCCGCATGATCGGCGGCTGGATCATCGGCACCAGCGCCATGTAAGCGTAGGCTGCCACGGCGATGGCACCCAGCAGCTCGGGAGCCAGCACGCTCGAGACGTAGATCGAGGTGGGGCCGTCGGCGCCGCCGATGATGCCGATGGCCGCCGCCTGCTCGATGGAGAAGTCCATCCAGCCCAGCGTCGACATGGCCACCGCCCCGAACAGGGTGGCGAAGATGCCGAACTGGGCCGCCGCGCCGAGAAACAGCGTGCGCGGGTTGGCCAGCAGCGGGCCGAAGTCGGTCATGGCACCCACACCCATGAAGATCAGCAGCGGGGCGATGCCCGACGTCACGGCCAGGCTGTAGAAGACATACAGCAGGCCGTCGCCATAGCCGACGTTGATGGCGATGTCGCGGGCGGCACGCAGCTGATCCGGCGCGACGCCGTTGTCGAGCAGTGCCTTGAGGGTGTTGCGCCAGGCCTCGTCACCGGCCAGCGGATCGAGGGTGGCCCCCAGCGCCGCGGCGATCTGCTGCAGCACCGCTGGGCGCGCCACCTCGATGGCCTGGTCCAGCGCCGAGATCGCCAGGCCCGCCTCGGGGATGTTGGCCAGTATCCCGCCGAAGCCGATCGGCACCAGCAGCAGCGGTTCGAACTTCTTGTGAATGGCGAGATAGAGCAGCACCAGCCCTACGGCGATCATCACCGCCTGGCCCAGGGTCAGGTTGTAGAGACCCGACCCCTCCCATAGCGTCAATAACTTTTCCATGGAAGTGGTCCTTACAGCACGATCAGGGGGTCACCGACGGAGACGCTGTCCCCTTCGCTGACCTTGACCGCCGAGACCGTACCGGCGCTGGCGGCGCGCACCTCGGTTTCCATCTTCATGGCTTCGAGGATGATCACCACATCGCCCGCCTCGACCGTATCCCCCGGGCGCACGTTGACCTTGAAGATGTTGCCGGCCAGCGGTGCAGCAATGGTCTCGCCGGTCGGTGCCGCAGCGCCGGCGGCAGGCTGAGCGGCGGGCGTGGCGGTGGATTCGCTCACGGCGCCGATCTCGCCGCCTTCGGCGACTTCGACCACGTACTGCTTGCCGTTGACCTTGACGGTATAGGTCTCGGGGCCGGCGGGCACGGCAGCCGGAGTCGCGGGCAGCTTGGCGCCCGCCTTCGCCGGCAGGGTGGCATCGGCCTCTTCCTTGCCCGGCGCCTGGGGCACGGGCTCGAAGGCATCAGGGTTGTCGCGATGCTTGAGGAACTTGAGCCCGATCTGCGGGAACAGCGCGTAGGTGAGCACGTCGTCGATCTCGCGCTCACCCTCAGCGAGGCGGATACCGTCGGTCTTGGCCTTCTCCTTGAGTTCGACAGCCAGGCGCTCCATCTCGGGCTCGAGCAGGTCGGCGGGGCGACAGGTGATCGGCTCGCCGCCCTCCAGCACGCGATTCTGCAGCGCCTTGTCGAAGGAGCCGGCGCGGCGCCATACTCGCCCTTGAGCAGCGCCTGCACCTCCTTGGAGATCGACTTGTAGCGCTCGCCCAGCATCACGTTCATCACCGCCTGGGTGCCGACGATCTGCGAGGTGGGGGTGACCAGCGGGATGAAGCCCAGGTCCTCGCGCACGCGGGAATCTCGGCCAGCACGTCGTCGAGCCTGTCGCCGGCGCCCTGCTCCTTGAGCTGGCTCTCCATGTTGGTGAGCATGCCGCCCGGCACCTGGGCGACCAAGATGCGCGAGTCGATGCCCTTGAGCGAACCTTCGAAGGCGGCGTACTTCTTGCGCACCTCGCGGAAGTAGCCGGCGATGTCCTCGAGCAGTTCGAGGTCGAGGTGGGTGTCGCGCTCGGTGCCCTTGAGGATCGCCACCACCGACTCGGTGGGGCTGTGGCCGTAGGTCATCGACATCGAGGAGATGGCCGTGTCGACGTTGTCGATCCCGGCCTCGACCGCCTTGAGGATGGTGGCGGTGGACATCCCGGTGGTAGCGTGGCACTGCATGTGGATGGGAATCGACAGCGATTTCTTCAGCCGCGTGACCAGCTCGTAGGCATCGTAGGGGCCAGCAGGCCTGCCATGTCCTTGATCGCCAGCGAATCGGCGCCCATGGCGGCGATGGTCTCGGCCAATTCGACCCAGCTGTCCAGGGTGTGCACCGGGCTCACGGTATAGGAGATGGTGCCCTGGGCGTGCCCGCCCACCTGACGCACCGCGCGGATGGCACGCTCGAGGTTGCGCGGGTCGTTCATGGCATCGAACACGCGGAACACGTCGACGCCGTTGGTCTTGGCCCGCTCGACGAAGCGGTCGACCACGTCATCGGCGTAGTGGCGGTAGCCGAGCAGGTTCTGGCCGCGCAGCAGCATCTGCTGGGGGTGTTGGGCATCGCCTCCTTCAACGCCCGTATCCGCTCCCACGGATCCTCGCCGAGGTAGCGGATACAGGCGTCGAAGGTGGCCCCGCCCCAGGACTCCAGCGACCAGAAACCCACCTTGTCGAGTTTCTCGGCGATCGGCAGCATGTCATCGAGGCGCAGGCGGGTGGCGAACAGGGACTGATGGGCGTCGCGGAGCACGACGTCGGTGATGCCCAGCGGACGTTTGGTCTCACTCATGAGGATGATCCCATGGCTAATAGTTTTGGGTGTAAGATGGCGCCGACGGCTGGCGCTGACCGCTCAGCGCCGGCGGCGATAGCGGTGCACGGCGGCGCTGATGACGGCAAGCAGCTCGGCCTCATCCCCTTGTCGGCCGCGGGCCGGGGCGCCGACGGTGCGGGCACCGGCGTCGGCGCCAGGCGGCGTACTACCAACGACATCAGGGTCGTGGCCAGCACCAGCGCGGTAAGAAAAACAAAAACGAAGCCCATGCCGACCCCCATCAGGGCCAGGCCGTCCTGCAGAAGCTGCGTGTCCTGCATAGCGTTTCTCCTCAAAGCTTCTCTTTTTTGTCAGCATCCTGAAGCTAAAAGGGTGAGAAGCGTTTCAAATTGTCCTATAAACTGCCACACTCTGGAATTATTGCAAGTGCGATATGGTGGAAGCCAGCGTTGTTGTTTTACTACAAAAAGGTCGGATCGGCCTTGCTCCCATGGAAGGCGTCATCGATGCCCTCACCCGCGATCTATTGACGCGCCAACCCGGGTTCGACTGGGCCGTCACTGAGTTCGTGCGGGTGGTCGACGCTCGCCTGCCGCCCCGCGTCTTTCACAAGCACTGCCCCGAACTGCTCGACTGCCCGCCATCCACGCCTTCCGGTGTTCCGGTAGCGCTGCAGCTATTGGGCAGCGACCCGATCGCGCTGGCGGCCAATGCACGCCAGGCGGTCGAACTGGGCGCCAGCGCCATCGACCTCAACTTCGGCTGCCCAGCCAAGCTGGTGAACCGTCACGACGGTGGCGCCTCCCTGCTGCGCAACCCCAGTCGCGTACAGGCGGCCGTGGCCGCCGTGTACCGTGCGGTAGAGGGCAGCGTGCCGGTGACAGCCAAGATTCGCCTGGGCTTCGCCGACCGCCGTCTAGCGCTGGCCTGCGCCATGGCGGCCGAGGATGGCGGCGCAGCACAGCTGACCGTGCATGCCCGCACCCGCGACGAAGGCTACCGCCCTCCGGCCCACTGGGAGTGGATCGGCCGTATTCGCTGCCGGCTGCGCATCCCGATCGTTGCCAACGGCGAGATCTGGACGCTGGAGGACTACTGGAAAGCCAGGACCCTGTCAGGCTGCCAGGATGTGATGCTGGGGCGCGGCGCCCTGGCCGACCCAGGGCTTGCGCCTCGCATTCGCCACTGGCAAAGCACCGGCAACCGACTCCCCGAGACCCCTGGCAGGCACGCGCCGACATCCTGACGGAGTTCGCCAGCGTGCAGCGCCGCACGCTACCCGACAGAATCGTCACCTCCCTGGTCAAGCAGTGGCTTCATCACATGCAGCAGGGCAGCGACGATGCCAGGCAGCGCTTTCACAGCGTGAAGCGCATCAACGACCTCGACCAGCTGCTCGAAGGGCTTCACTGCGACCGACAGGCAGCGCCAGCCGCGAACGTGTCTGAACCCGCCTGAACCCGCCTGACGCCCCTCCAGGCACCCACGACGCCGCCCAGAGTCCAGGCCGGTGGGCCACGGGTTACGCCGCTGAGCACAGAGCCAGAGAAGGATAGGAAAGGAAAGCAAGGCAAAAGAAGGCGCCCATCGCAACGATGGGCGCCCAAACGATCGCGCAGTCGACACACGCCAGGCGTGCCACTGCAGCCAGCCAAAGCGAAGCGCGCATGGCAGCGCCATGCGACAACAGCAGCCTACAGACAGAAAACCCGCCCTCTGACGAGGACGGGTCTGAAACTGGCGCGCCCGGGAGGATTCGAACCTCCGACCACCTGATTCGTAGTCAGGTACTCTATCCAGCTGAGCTACGGGCGCTTAAGGTACGGCTGAGCCGTTTTTTCTAACTTGCCTATTTGGCGTTCCCAAGCAGCTAGCTTCATATCGACATTTTGCTTCGACTTCAGCTTGGCGCGCCCGGGAGGATTCGAACCTCCGACCACCTGATTCGTAGTCAGGTACTCTATCCAGCTGAGCTACGGGCGCATCTTGCTTGCTTGGTGTCGCGTGCCGCATGGCGGAGAGGGAGGGATTCGAACCCTCGATGGGGCTATAAACCCCATACTCCCTTAGCAGGGGAGCGCCTTCAGCCACTCGGCCACCTCTCCCTCATCGACACGGCGCACATCCTATCGCCTCAGCCCTCCATTGTCCAGTGCATTCAGCTATTTATTTTGCGCTGGACAGATGGCCCCAACCGTGGCGTCAGGCTCCGGAACCACTCCCTCCTTCTCCATCGGACTTCTCGCGCTGGATACGCTGATAGATTTCCTCGCGATGTACGGCGACATCCTTGGGCGCGTTGACGCCGATACGGACCTGGTTGCCCTTGACGCCAAGGACGGTGACGGTGATGTCATCACCGATCATCAAGGTTTCTCCGACTCGGCGGGTCAGGATGAGCATGACTGATCTCCTTCTCAGACGACTGGCAACGGAATGCGTACTGACTCCATCAGTACTACAATTTTGCATCCATTATGTAACAAAGTGCCACGGCGCACCACCTAACCGTATCACTTAAGATACGCTTGCACTACAGGTGAGCACGCTCGTGCTTGTTACAGCTCCCCTGTAGGGTAGGAGATGCAAGCCGTGTCAGTCGTCTTATCTTGTAAGTTGTCTTTTTCCCTATTCACTTTCGATATCGCTTTTATCCAAACCGAAAGCGGTATGCAGGGCACGTACAGCAAGTTCCATCTGCTTCTCGTCGATGACCACCGAGATCTTGATTTCCGAGGTGGAAACCATGCGGATATTGATATTCTCGTCGGCCAGGACGCGGAACATCTTTGACGCCACGCCGGCATGGGAGCGCATGCCGACGCCTACCAGCGAAACCTTGGCAATATTGTCATCGCCGTTGATCTCACCGCCGCCAAGGTCCGGGATAACCTGCTCTTCAAGAATCTTGAGCGTCTTCTTGTAGTCACCCTTGGCCACGGTGAAGGTAAAGTCGGTGTAGTCACCCGTCGGCGCCACGTTCTGCACGATCATGTCGACTTCGATATTCGCATCTGCGATGGGGCCGAGAATACGCGATGCCACACCCGGTACGTCCGGCGTGTTGAGCAGGGTCAGCTTGGCCTCGTTGGCGGTGAAGGCGATACCGGAGATCAGCGGTTCTTCCATGGAGTCCTCATCTTGGTCGGATTCAGCAACGATCAGGGTGCCGGGGCCATCCTCGAAGCTGGACAGCACGCGCAGCGGGACATTGTACTTGCCGGCGAACTCTACCGAGCGAATCTGCAGCACCTTGGAGCCGAGACTCGCCAGCTCAAGCATCTCCTCGACGGTGATGGTATCGAGGCGCTGCGCCTTGGAGCAGACGCGTGGGTCGGTGGTGTAGACCCCGTCCACATCGGTGTAGATCTGGCACTCGTCGGCGCCAAGCGCTGCCGCCAGCGCCACGCCGGTGGTGTCGGAGCCACCGCGACCGAGGGTCGTGATGTTGCCCTCCTCGTCGACACCCTGGAAACCGGCAACTACGACCACCTTGCCCTCATCGAGGTCTTCGCGCATCTCATCGGTCTCGATGCGCTGGATGCGGGCCTTGGTGTGGGCGCTGTCAGTGAGAATGCCCACCTGGGAACCGGTATAGGAAGTCGCCGGCACGCCCAGCTTGTGCAGCGCTAGAGCCAGCAGGGAGATGGTGACCTGCTCGCCGGTGGAGACCAGCATGTCCATCTCGCGCGGCGTGGGCTCGTCGCTGATCTCGTTGGCCATGCCGATCAGACGGTTGGTCTCGCCGCTCATGGCGGAGACCACGACCACCACCTGATGGCCGTCGTCACGAAAGCCCTTGACCTTCTCGGCCACGGCCTTGATGCGCTCCACGGAGCCCACCGAGGTACCACCGAATTTCTGTACGTAAAGTGCCATCTACGGTTTTCCTCGCTTGTCGAGCGCGCTGCGCCCGGATGAGTGAAAGTCGCTAATCGGTTCTTGAAACAGTTCTCCCAACTCGGGCCGGAGCGGCCGACCCGAGCTTCCCGCTACTGCAGGCGCTGTTCGACCCAGGCGGATACGCTCTCCAGGGCCGCCGGCAGGGCCGCCACGTCGCTGCCCCCGGCCTGGGCCATGTCGGCGCGACCGCCGCCCTTGCCGCCCACCTGGGTGGCCACGTGATTGACCAGCTCGCCGGCCTTGACGCGCCCGGTGAGGTCGTCGGTGACGCCAGCGATCAGGCTGACCTTGCCGGCCTCACGATCCGCCACGCCCAGCACTACCACACCCGAGCCGAGCTTGTGCTTCAGCTGGTCGAGCACGCCGCGCAGCTCCTTGGCAGAGACGCCTTCGAGCTGGGTGGCCAGCAGCCTGACCCCGGCGATCTCCTGGGCCTGCGCCAGCATGTCGCTGCCCGCGGCGCTGGCCAGCTTGGCCTTGAGCCGCTCGAGCTCCTTCTCCAGGCTGCGGTTACGCTCCACCAGCGACTCGACGCGCTCCTCGACCTGCTCCGGCTTGGCCTTGAGGCGCTCGCCGATGCGCGCCAGGCGCGTTTCCTGCTCGCGGAAGTAGGCCAGCGCCCCTTCTCCGGTGATCGCCTCGATGCGGCGTACGCCCGCTGCGATGCCCTGCTCGCTGACGATGTGGAAGCAGCCGATGTCGCCGCTGCGAGCCACGTGGGTGCCGCCGCACAGCTCGATGGAGAAATCATCGGCTCCGATGGTCAGCACCCGTACGCTGTCGGCGTACTTGGCCTCGAACAGCGCCGCCGCGCCCTGGCCTTGGCCTGATCGAGCGTCATCTGCTCGATGCGGGTCGGCGCGTTGGCAAGGATCTGCTCATTGACCAGACGCTCCACTTCGGCCAGCTGTTCGGCGGTCATGGCCTCGAAGTGGCTGAAGTCGAAGCGCAGCCGCTCCGGCGTCACCAGCGAGCCCTTCTGCTGCACGTGGTCGCCCAGCACCAGGCGCAGCGCCTTGTGCATCAGGTGAGTAGCGGAGTGGTTGCGAATGGTGGCGCCGCGCAGCCTGGCATCGACCTGAGGCGTTACCTCGGCGCCCACGCTCAGGCGACCTTCGAGCAGCACGCCGTGATGCAGGTGATGGCCGCCCTGCTTCTGGGTGTCGGTGACCAGGAAGCGTCCGCTGTCCAACAGCAGGTAGCCGGTGTCGCCCACCTGGCCGCCCGATTCACCATAGAACGGCGTACGGTCGAGCACCACGATGCCGCGCTGCTCGGGCTCGAGCGCCACCAGCGCATTGCCCTCGCGATCAACGATGGCGGTCACGCTGGCCTGTCCCTCGAGGACCTCGTAGCCGGTAAAGGCGGTCTCGCCGTCAAGCTCCAGCGCGGCGTGGTAGTCGGCGCCGAACTGGCTGGCGGCCCGCGCCCGCTCGCGCTGCGCCTCGAGTTCGCGCTCGAAGCTTGCCGCATCCAGCGTCACGCCGCGTTCACGGCAGACGTCGGCGGTCAGGTCGTAGGGGAAGCCGTAAGTGTCGTACAGCTTGAACACCGTCTCGCCGGGCAGCACCTCGCCCTCGAGCTCGGCCAGCGCAGCTTCGAGCAGGCTCATGCCGTGCTCGAGGGTGCGCGCGAACTGCTCCTCCTCCTTCAGCAGGATGCGCTCGATCTGGTGGCGGGCTTCGCGCAGCTCCGGATAGGCAGCCCCCATCTCGGCATCGAGGGCGCCCACCAGCTTGTGGAAGAACGGCTCCTTGGCACCAAGCTTGTGGCCGTGGCGGATGGCGCGACGGATGATCCGACGCAGCACGTAGCCACGCCCCTCGTTGGAGGGCATCACCCCGTCGGCAATGAGAAAGGCGCAGGAGCGGATATGGTCGGCGATCACTCGCAGCGACGGGTTCGCCGTGTCCTGGTGGCCGGTACGCTGCGCGGCCGCTGCCAGCAGGCTCTGGAACAGGTCGATTTCGTAGTTCGAGTGCACGCCCTGCATGACCGCTGCAATCCGCTCCAGCCCCATGCCGGTATCGATCGAGGGCTTAGGCAGCGGGTTGAGGTTGCCGGCCGCATCGCGGTCGAACTGCATGAAGACGAGGTTCCAGATCTCGATGTAGCGATCGCCGTCCTCCTCGGGGCTTCCAGGCGGGCCGCCCCACACTTCGGGGCCGTGATCGTAAAAGATCTCAGAGCTGGGCCCGCAGGGCCGGTATCGCCCATCTGCCAGAAGTTGTCTTCGTCGAGCTTGGAGAAGCGCGCCGGGTCGATGCCCATCTCCTCCTTCCAGATCGCCTCCGCCTCGTCATCGCTGACGTGCACCGTCACCCATAGTTTCTCCTTGGGCAGCTGCAGCACCTCGGTGAGGAACACCCAGGCAAAGCGGATCGCATCGCGCTTGAAATAGTCACCGAAGCTGAAGTTGCCCAGCATCTCGAAGAAGGTGTGGTGACGCGCGGTGTAGCCGACGTTGTCCAGGTCGTTGTGCTTGCCGCCGGCGCGTACGCAGCGCTGCGACGAGGCTGCGCGCACGTAGGGGCGCGGATCACGGCCGAGGAAGACGTCCTTGAATGGCACCATCCCGGCATTGGTAAACAGCAGCGTCGGGTCGTTGCCCGGCACCAGTGAGCTCGAAGGAACGACGGTGTGGCCATGCTCCTCGAAGTAGGTCAGAAAGGCTTGTCTGATGTCTGCGCTTTTCATGGGATATCCGTGGCGATGAGCGTGGTGACCCGATGGTCAGGCGCGCTCGACTCCGTTGAGCAGGGCCGAAAACACGCGCCTGGGGCATCGAGAATGCCACCCAGGGCGTTCGCAAAGGGATGCATTATAGCGCAGTTGTCAAGCGACTAAAGGGCGCCGCCGAGTTCACTGCGCAAGGAGGGCAGGAAAGCGGGAGCCAGGAGCACGACACGCGCGATGGTGAAGTTCATTGCTCTGGCCGGGTCAGCCGGTGTCGGCATCCCAGGCATGCGCCAGGGCATGCCGCAGGTGATCGAAGCTGAAGCCGCGAGACACGAGGAAGCGCTCGCGCCGGGCGCGCTCGCGCGGGGAGACATCAGGGTGGGAGAAGCGCCTGGCCAGCGTCTCGGCCGCCAGGGCAAACCAGTCGACCTCGCCTTCCCGCTCGGCCTCGGTCAGCGTCGCGGCAATCAGATCACGATCAACACCGCGCCGCTCAAGCTCGACGCGGATCTTCAACGGACCCTGGCCGCGCGCTACGCGCGAGCGCAGAAAGAGTGCCGCAAAGCGCGCATCGGACTGCAGCCCCTGTTCGGCCAGCTCGTCCAGGCACGCTGCGACGGCCTCCATCGGATGCCCCTTGGCCACCAGGCGTTCGCACAGCTCGCCGCGCGCATAGTCGCGGCGAGCCAATAGGCGAATGGCATCGTCGCGGGGGACGATGCCGGTGCGTTTGCCGAAGGTTCGCGCATGGCTACAGCAGGTCGTCCTCACGCTCGACGTCGGCGGCGGCCGGCTCGCTCGGCTCCTCCTTCGGCGCCGCGGTCACCAGCAGCTGGGCGCGGATCTGGCTCTCGATCTCCTCCATCACCGCTGGGTTGTCCTCGAGGAACTGGGCGGCATTGGCCTTGCCCTGGCCGATCTTGTTGCCCTTGTAGCTGTACCAGGCCCCGGCCTTGTCGACCAGGTTGCACTGTACGCCAAGGTCGATCACCTCGCCGGCGTGGTAGATGCCCTTGCCGTAGAGAATCTGGAACTCGGCCTGGCGGAACGGCGGCGCCACCTTGTTCTTGACCACCTTGACCCGCGTCTCGTTACCGGTCACCTCGTCGCCCTGCTTGACCGAGCCGGTACGGCGAATGTCGAGGCGTACGCTGGCGTAAAACTTGAGCGCGTTGCCGCCGGTAGTGGTCTCGGGGCTGCCGAACATCACGCCGATCTTCATGCGGATCTGGTTGATGAAGACCACCAGGCAGTTGGCGTTCTTGATGTGGCCGGTGATCTTGCGCAGCGCCTGGGACATCAGGCGTGCCTGCAGGCCGACGTGGGAGTCGCCCATCTCGCCCTCGATCTCGGCGCGCGGGGTGAGCGCCGCCACCGAGTCGATGATGATCACGTCGACGCCGCCAGAGCGCACCAGCATGTCGCAGATCTCCAGCGCCTGCTCGCCGGTGTCGGGCTGCGAGACCAGCAGGTCGTCGAGATTGACGCCGAGCTTCTCGGCGTAGCTCGGGTCGAGGGCGTGCTCGGCGTCGATGAAAGCGCAGGTCTTGCCCTGCTTCTGCGCCTCGGCAATGACCGACAGGGTCAGCGTGGTCTTGCCCGAAGATTCCGGACCGAAGATCTCGACGACACGGCCATAGGGCAGGCCGCCGATGCCGAGCGCGATATCGAGCCCCAGCGAGCCGGTGGAGACCGAGGGCATGACCACCCGCGGCGCATCGCCCAGGCGCATCACGGTTCCCTTGCCGAACTGGCGCTCGATCTGGGAAAGGGCGGCATTCAATGCCTTGGAGCGGTTTTCATCCTGTGCCATGAGGCTCTCCTCGCAGAACGCTTCACGTTTGCCGAGCAAACGAAGATGGGGTGGGCCGCCGAGACGCAGGCCCTAACACTGTATGATTGGCCAGTAGTATGGCGAAAAAGTCTCGCTCGACTAGCCCATGACGCTATTGCTGATGCGCTTCCAGGTAGCGGATCAAGCCGACAAGGGCCGCACGCACCGCTCGCTCGCGCACCGCACGGCGATCCCCGGGAACTGGAAGCGCTCGGCCTGCTGCTGCGCCGCATTGCCCCAGGCCAGCCACACGGTACCCACCGGCTTGTCCGGCGAACCGCCGTCGGGCCCGGCCACGCCGCTGACCGCCACGCCGAGGCTGGCACCACTGTCGCGGCAGGCGCCTGCCACCATGGCCTCCACCACTTCACGGCTGACGGCGCCATGGCGCTCGAGCAGGTCGTCAGCAACGCCGAGCAGGCGCGTCTTGGCCCCGTTCGAATAGGTGACATAGCCCGTCTCGAAGTAGGCGGAACTGCCGGCCACCGCGGTGATGGCGCTGGCCACGCCCCCGCCGGTACAGGACTCGGCCGCCGTGATCGTGAGGCTACGCTCGCGGCAACGCCTGCCGAGGCGCTCGGCGAGGGTGATGAGATCGAGATTGGCCAGGCTGGCGGCACTGTGAGGCATCGGAGGCTCCTGCAGAAGATGTGGCCGGCGCGCTTACGCGAGAAGTTTTGGTACAATAGCGCCTTTGCCCTTCATGTGCAGGCCGTGGCGTTCAGACGCTCCCGGCCGGCTCCACGTCGACGGATCAGCACAGGAATTCCATGTCCCAGGCCAGCGCTCAGCCCACGCCGATGATGGCCCAGTACCTCAAGATCAAGCGCGAGCACCCCGACGTGCTGCTGTTCTATCGGATGGGCGATTTCTATGAGCTCTTTTTCGACGACGCCAGGCGCGCCGCTGCCCTGCTCGACATCACCCTGACAAGCCGCGGTCAGTCGGCCGGCAAGCCGATTCCCATGGCCGGCGTGCCCTACCACAGCGCCGAAGGCTACCTGGCGCGCCTGGTCAAAGCCGGCGAATCGGTGGCGATCTGCGAGCAGATAGGCGACCCGGCGGCGAGCAAGGGGCCGGTGGAGCGCAAGGTGGTGCGCATCGTCACTCCCGGCACGCTCCACGACGAGGCGCTGCTCGACGCCCGCCGCGACAACCTGCTGGTGGCCGTGCACCCTTCCGGCGACTGCTGGGGCATCGCCTGGCTGGAGCTCTCAAGCGGGCGCTTCAGCGTGCTCGAGGTGGAGAGCGAGGGCGACATGCTGGCCGAACTGCAGCGCCTCGATCCCGCCGAACTGCTGGTGCCCGAAAGCCTGTCGCTGCCGCCTGCATTGGAAAACCGCCCGGGCGTGCGGCGACAGAGCGACTGGCTGTTTAATCTCGACGCCGCCACCCGGCTGCTGTGCGACCAGTTCGAGGTGCAGGACCTGCGCGGCTTCGGCTGCGCCCATCTCGAGGCCGCTCTCACCGCCGCCGGGGTGCTGGTGGAGTATGCCCGCGACACTCAGCGCTCGCGCCTGCCCCACGTCACCGCGCTGGGCGTGGAAAACCGCGATGACGCCGTGGTGATCGACGCCGCCAGCCGCCGCAATCTCGAGATCGACATCAATCTCGGCGGCGGCAGCGACAACACCCTGGCCAGTGTGCTCGACACCACCGCCACCGCCATGGGGTCGCGGCTGCTCAAGCGCTGGCTCAACCGGCCGCTGCGCGACCGCACCCAGGTCGAGGGGCGCCAGGCGGCGGTCGCCCTTCTGCTCGAGCAGGAGGGCTTCGTTGCCCTGCGCGAGCTGCTCAAGGCGATCGGCGACGTCGAGCGCATCCTCGCCCGCGTGGCGCTCTACAGCGCCCGGCCGCGAGACCTGGCCCGCCTGCGCGACGCCCTGCTCGCCCTGCCGGAGCTCCAGCGCGAGCTGCAGGACTACAGCGAAGGCACTGCCATCGACGAGCTGGCACACCATATTCGCCCCTACCCCGAGCTTGCCGACATGCTCAGCCGCGGACTCAACGACAACCCGCCGGTGGTGATCCGCGAGGGCGGCGTGATCCGCGACGGCTTCGATGCCGAGCTGGACGACTACCGCGGGCTCGCCGAACACGCCGGCGACTACCTGGTACAGCTCGAGACCCGCGAGCGCGAGCGCACCGGCCTGGCCGGGCTCAAGGTGGGCTACAACCGTGTGCACGGCTACTATATCGAGATTCCTCGCGCCCAGGCTCGCGAGGCCCCGGTCGATTATGTACGCCGCCAGACGCTGAAGAACGCCGAGCGCTTCATCATTCCCGAACTCAAGGCGTTCGAGGACAAGGCGCTGTCGGCTAAATCACGCGCCCTGGCCCGCGAGAAGCTGCTCTACGACAGCCTGCTCGATGCGCTTAACGGCGAGCTGACAGCGCTGCAAGGCACCGGCCGCGCCCTAGCCGCGCTGGACGTGCTGGCCGCCTTCGCCGAGCGCGCCCAGGCGCTCGGTTTCTCGCGCCCAAGGCTGCAGGAGCTGGCAGGCATCGAGATCCGTGGCGGGCGCCACCCGGTAGTGGAGCATGTCAGCGACGCCCCCTTCGTGCCCAACGACCTGCGGCTCGACGAACGGCGTCGCATGCTGGTCATCACCGGGCCCAACATGGGCGGCAAGTCGACCTTCATGCGCCAGGCGGCGCTGATCGTGCTGCTTGCCCATACCGGCAGCTTCGTTCCCGCCGACGAGGCGTGCATCGGGCCGGTGGACCGTATCTTTACTCGCATCGGCTCGTCGGACGACCTGGCCGGAGGCCGTTCCACCTTCATGGTGGAGATGACCGAAACGGCGAACATCCTGCATAACGCCACCGACCACAGCCTGGTGCTGATGGACGAGATCGGCCGCGGCACCAGCACCTTCGACGGGCTGTCGCTGGCCTGGGCCAGCGCCGAGCACCTGACGCGCACCCGCGCCTTCACCCTGTTCGCCACCCACTACTTCGAGATGACTGCCCTGGCGGATCAGGCCGAGGCGGTGGCCAACGTGCACCTGACTGCCGCCGAGCACCGTGACGGCATCGTCTTTATGCATCGGGTGGAGGAAGGCCCCGCCAGCCAGAGCTACGGTCTTCAGGTAGCCCAACTGGCCGGGGTTCCCTCATCGGTGATAGCGCGGGCGCGCGATAAATTGACGCAGCTCGAACAGCAGGAGGTCGACCAGGGTCACCGTGGCGGTGCGCAGGCGACAAGCGCTGCCAAGCCGATGCAGAGCGATCTCTTCGCCAGCACGCCTCATCCGCTGCTGGACGCGTTGGCCGGGCTCGATCCGGATGACCTGACGCCCCGCCAAGCGCTGGCGCTGATCTACCGCTGGCGGGAACAACTCTAATCGTGAAAGCCGCTTGCTCAAGCCTAACGCCATGTCTAGAATGATGCGTTTAGCCTATTGGTTTTATAAAAAAACAGTTTTTTATAACCAAATTGACTATCAGAGATACATCAACACCCGACCGGGCATCGCATGCCACGTACCCGGCCGCAAGGAGGAGACAGGCAATGACCTTTGTCGTCACCGAAAACTGCATCAAGTGCAAGTACACCGATTGCGTCGAGGTCTGCCCGGTGGACTGCTTCTACGAAGGCCCCAATTTCCTGGTGATTCACCCGGACGAGTGCATCGACTGCGCCCTGTGCGAACCGGAATGCCCTGCCGAAGCGATCTTTTCGGAGGATGAGCTCCCGGAAGGCCAGGAGGCCTTCATCGCGATCAATGCGGAGCTGTCCGAAGTGTGGCCCAACATCGCGGAGAAAAAGGACCCTCTGCCTGACGCCCAGGAGTGGGACGGCAAGGCCGGCAAGCTGCAGTATCTCGAGCGCTGAAGCTCCCACCTGCACGAAGCACCTGCCTGCACAAACAAGGCGCCCCAGGCCGTTCGCCTTCGGCGCCCTGCCTGCTACTTCTCCCTGCCCCTATCTTTCCCGCTTCTGGCCCCGGCTAAGGCATAGGCTGAAACACGGGGGCTGAAAACCGGCGCGACAGGTCAGGCGCTAAGTTGACGGCTGACGAACGGAATGCGAATACACAGGCATGAAAGCGGCGGCCCTCAGGCCGCCCGGCTCCCAGCAATTCCTTGAACGGTTCCCTCCGTTCGATTTCCTGTGGCGACTTCCCTGCCCAGAGAGCGACTTCCAGCCACACCAGGCACGCCTTAGAGCATCCCGTTTGCATCCTGCCGGCGAGCATCCCGCTCTGCCTTTTCCTGTGTTCATTGTGGCATTTGCGCCGTAGCGTGCAAAATAGCCAAACGCACACATATTCACCTGATGCTTATCAAGAACAGGAAAAATACCCAATATTTATCAATAGGATAAAAAAATGCCGATACCCAAGGCATCGGCATTTCTGACAGCCTCACCAGCGAATTGCGTCGCCAATGTGTCAGCGATTTCCTACAAAACTTGTAGCCAAAACTCACTTAAGAGACTTTTACGCCTGCCGGGCGAAGCGTTACTGACCCTTGATCGCAGCACGGCCAGGGTAGCCCACACGTTCGCCGAGCTCTTGCTCGATCACCAGCAGGCGGTTGTACTTGGCCACGCGGTCGGAGCGGCACAGCGAACCGGTCTTGATCTGACCGGCCGAGGTACCTACGGCCAGGTCGGCGATGGTGGTGTCCTCGGTCTCGCCGCTGCGGTGGGAGATCACCGCGGTGAAGCCGGCGTCCTGGGCCATCTTGATGGCGTCCAGCGTCTCGGAGAGCGAGCCAATCTGATTGAACTTGATCAGGATGGAGTTGCCGATCTTCTCGTCGATACCGCGCTTGAGGATCTTGGTATTGGTGACGAACAGGTCGTCGCCGACCAGCTGCACCTTGTCACCGAGCTTGTCGGTCAGCGCCTTCCAGCCGCCCCAGTCGGACTCGTCCATGCCGTCTTCGATGGAGACGATGGGGTACTGGTCGCACAGCTCGGCCAGGTAGTCGACGAAGCCATTGGCATCGAAGCTCTTGCCCTCACCGGAGAGGTTGTACTGGCCGTCCTGGTAGAACTCGGAGGAGGCGCAGTCCAGCGCCAGGGTCACGTCACGGCCAAGCTCGTAGCCGGCATCGGCGACGGCCTGCTTGATCACGGCGAGCGCCTCGGCGTTGGACTCCAGGTTGGGCGCGAAGCCGCCCTCGTCGCCCACGGCGGTGGAGAGGCCCCTGGCCGACAGCACCTTCTTCAGCGCGTGGAAGATCTCGGCGCCGACCCGCAGGGCCTCGCGGAAGTTCGCGGCACCCACCGGCTGCACCATGAACTCCTGAATGTCGACGTTGTTGTCGGCATGCTCGCCGCCGTTGAGGATGTTCATCATCGGCACCGGCATGCGGTACTGGCCCGGCTGGCCGTAGAGTTCGGCGATGTGGGCGTACAGCGGCATGCCTTTGGCGTTGGCCGCCGCCTTGGCCGCCGCCAGTGACACGGCGAGGATGGCATTGGCGCCCAGCTTGGCCTTGTTGTCGGTACCGTCGAGCTCAAGCATCGCATTGTCGAGGCCGCGCTGATCGCGGGCATCCATGCCGACCAGACGCTCGCGGATGGCACCATTGACCGCCTCTACCGCCTTCAGTACACCCTTGCCCAGGTAGCGGGACTTATCGCCGTCACGCAGCTCCAGGGCCTCACGGGAGCCAGTGGAGGCACCGCTCGGCGCACAGGCCACGCCCACGGCACCGCTTTCCAGGCGCACTTCGGCCTGCACGGTGGGGTTGCCGCGGGAATCGAGCACTTCGAGGGCGCGGATTTCGACAATCTTGGTCAT
This sequence comes from Halomonas sp. E19, assembly GCF_052439355.1. Lineage (NCBI taxonomy): Bacteria > Pseudomonadati > Pseudomonadota > Gammaproteobacteria > Oceanospirillales > Halomonadaceae > Halomonas > Halomonas sp. E19. The sequence continues at coordinate 2,597,595 of NZ_JBNFWU010000001.1, forward strand.
CTCAGTCGTCCTTTTATTGAGTCAGCGTTGTTTGAATCGTCGGTGGGGCCGTTCAGGTGATCGTCAGCGCCGGGAAACCCTTGACCAGTTCGTCCAGAGCCTTCAACTGGGCCAAGAACGGCTCGAGCTGATCCAGCGGCAGGGCGCAGGGACCGTCGCACAGAGCGCTGTCCGGGTCCGGATGGGCCTCGAGGAAGAGCCCCGCCAGCCCCACCGCCACCCCGGCACGTGCCAGCTCAGCGACCTGCTGGCGGCGTCCGCCGGCACTGTCGGCACGCCCGCCCGGGCGCTGCAGGGCGTGCGTGACATCGAAAAAGACAGGGCAGCCTGTCTGCTTCATGTCACCAAAACCGAGCATATCGACCACCAAATTATTATACCCGAAGCTTGAGCCACGCTCGCAAAGCAACACGCGATCGTTACCCGCCTCTTCGCATTTGCGAATGATATGACGCATCTCGTGGGGCGCCAGGAACTGCGGCTTCTTGATGTTGATCACCGCACCGGTTTTGGCCATGGCCACCACCAGGTCGGTCTGGCGGGCCAGGAAGGCGGGCAGCTGGATGATGTCGGCCACCTCGGCCACCGGCTCGGCCTGCCATGGTTCGTGCACGTCGGTGATGACCGGCACGCCGAAGCGCTGCTTGATCTCAGCCAGTATCTCCAGCCCCTTCTCCAGGCCGGGACCGCGGAAGGAGTGGATGGAGCTACGGTTGGCCTTGTCGAAGCTGGCCTTGAACACATAGGGCATGCCGAGCCGACCGGTCACCTCGACATAGGTCTCGGCCACCTCGAGGGCCAGCTCACGGGACTCCAGCACGTTCATGCCGCCGAGCAGCATCAGCGGCAAAGAATTGCCGGCGGTGAGGCCGGCAAAGGAAAGATGGCGTTCGGGCGTGGACGGGATCATGGCAGACACGGGCCTCATTCCTGGTGCGAGGAGAGCGCGCGGGTGCGCGCCGCCTTGTGCTCCAGCGCCGCGTTGACGAAGCCGGTGAACAGCGGATGGCCGTCGCGCGGCGTGGAAGTGAACTCGGGATGGAACTGACAGGCCACGAACCAGGGGTGGTCGGGCAGCTCGATCATCTCCACCAGCGAGTTGTCCACACTCTTGCCCGACACTACCAGGCCGGCCTGCTCGAGCTGCTCGACGAACTGGTTGTTGACCTCGAAGCGATGGCGGTGACGCTCGACGATCTCGTCGTTGCCGTAGGCCTCACGCGCCTTACTGCCGGGGGCGAGACGACAGACCTGGCCGCCCAGGCGCATGGTGCCGCCCAGGTCGGAGGCCGCATCGCGCAGCTCGATCTTGCCCTCGGCGTTGATCCATTCGGTGATCAGGCCGACCACCGGGTGCTGGGTGTCGTGGGTGAACTCGGTGGAGTTGGCGTCTTCCCAACCGGCCACGTGACGGGCGAATTCGATCACCGCCACCTGCATGCCGAGGCAGATGCCGAGGTAGGGGATGCCGTTCTCGCGGGCGAAACGGGCGGTCTCGATCTTGCCTTCCACGCCGCGCTCGCCGAACCCGCCGGGCACCAGGATCGCGTCCTTGCCAGCCAGGCGCTCGGTGCCCTGGCGCTCGATGATCTCGGAGTCGATGTAGTCCACGTTGACCTTGACCCGGGTCTGGATGCCGGCGTGGATCAGCGCCTCGTTGAGCGACTTGTAGGCGTCGAGCAGCTCCATGTACTTGCCGACCATGGCGATGTTGATCGACTTGAGCGGGTTGAGCTTGGCATCGAGCACGTGCACCCACTCGGTGAGGTCGGCCTCGTCGGCCTCGAGGCGCAGCTTGTCGCAGACGATCTCGTCAAGGCCGTGCTCGTGGAGCATCAGCGGGATGCGGTAGATGGTGTCGGCATCCTGCAGCGGCACCACGGCGCGCTCTTCGACGTTGGTGAACAGCGCAATCTTGCGCCGCTCGGTCTCCTCCAGCTCGACTTCACTTCTGCAGATCAGGATGTCGGGCTGGATACCGATGGAGCGCAGCTCCTTGACGCTGTGCTGGGTCGGCTTGGTCTTGGTCTCGCCGGCGGTCTTGATGTAGGGCACCAGAGTCAGGTGCATGAAGATCGCCCGGCTGGCGCCCAGCTCGCTTCTGATCTGGCGGATCGACTCGAGGAACGGCAGCGACTCGATGTCGCCCACGGTGCCGCCGATCTCCACCAGCGCCACGTCGAAGCCCTCGCCGCCGGCATACACGCGGCGCTTGATCTCGTCGGTGATGTGCGGGATCACCTGCACGGTGCCACCCAGGTAGTCGCCGCGGCGCTCGCGGCGCAGCACGTGCTCGTAGACGCGGCCGGTGGTGAAGTTGTTGCCCTGGGTCATCTTGGTGCGGATGAAGCGCTCGTAGTGGCCCAGGTCGAGGTCGGTCTCGGCGCCATCTTCGGTGACGAACACCTCGCCGTGCTGGAAGGGGCTCATGGTGCCCGGATCCACGTTGATGTAGGGATCGAGCTTGAGCATGGTGACCTTGAGGCCGCGCGCCTCGAGAATCGCCGCCAGCGAGGCCGACGCGATGCCCTTGCCAAGTGAGGACACAACGCCGCCGGTCACGAAGATATATCGTGTCATGGAGAACCTGTCGAAACGTGATCATGAGGCACGACAGAAAGCCGCGCCAGGATGGGACGACAGCGTAGCAGATTGCGACCAATGGCTCAATTTTGGCCGACCGCAGCCCTCAAACAAGCGCCAGCCTGTGAAGATGAGCGGCGCCGCGGGCAGGTCTCAGCGGGGGTCCGATTCCAGGGAAGGAATCGGTAGCGTACAGGGATGTATTAACGGCGCCCCCGCCTGCCGACGGGGTAGCCGCGATGGCGGGCCGCCATAGGCCCGCCCCACATCAGCAGAGCCTCAAACCTTCAGGTAGTCGAGGATACCCTCGGCGGCCTGACGGCCCTCGAACACGGCGGTGACCACCAGGTCGGAGCCGCGCACCATGTCGCCGCCGGCGAAGATTTTCTCGTTGGTGGTCTGGAAGGGGTAGGTGCCCTTCTCGGGCGCCACCACACGGTCACGCTCGTCGAGCTCAATGCCGAACTGATCGAACCAGGGCGCCGGGCTCGGCTGGAAGCCGAAGGCGATGACCACCGCGTCGGCGGGCAGGATCTCCTCGGAGCCGGGCACCACCTCGGGGCGACGCCGCCCATTCTCGTCGGGCTCGCCCAGACGGGTACGCACCACCTTCACGCCCTCGACCTTGTCTTCGCCCACCACCGCCACCGGCTGGCGGTTGAACAAGAACTCGACGCCCTCCTCGCGGGCATTGGCCACCTCGCGCTTGGAGCCGGGCATGTTCTCCTCGTCGCGACGATAGGCACAGGTCACCGTGGCCGCGCCCTGACGAATCGCCGTGCGGTTGCAGTCCATGGCGGTGTCGCCACCGCCCAGCACCACTACCCCTTGACCTTCCAGCGAGACGAAGTCGGCCGGATTCTTCTCGAAACCGAGGCAGTGGTTGACGTTGGCGATCAGGTAGTCAAGCGCCTTGTGCACGCCGGGCAGGTCCTCGCCGGGGAAGCCGCCGGTCATGTACTTGTAGGTGCCCATGCCGAGGAACACCGCGTCGTACTGCTCGAGCAGCTTTTCGAAGGGAATATCCTTGCCGATCTCGACGCCCAGGCGAAACTCGATGCCCATCTCTTCGAAGACCGCACGGCGCCGCTCCATGACCGATTTGTCGAGCTTGAATTCGGGGATGCCGAAGGTCAGCAGGCCGCCGATCTCGGGATAGCGATCGTAGATCACCGGGCGTACGCCGTTGCGCACCAGGATGTCGGCGCAGCCCAGCCCCGCGGGGCCGGCACCGACGATGGCGACCTTCTTGTCGGTCCAGGTCACCTGGGACATGTCGGGGCGCCAGCCCATGGCGAAGGCCGTGTCGGTGATGTACTTCTCCACCGAGCCGATGGTTACCGCGCCGAAGCCGTCGTTGAGGGTACAGGCGCCCTCGCACAGGCGGTCCTGCGGGCACACCCGGCCGCACACCTCGGGCAGCGAGTTGGTCTTGTGCGACAGCTCCGCCGCCTCAAGGATGTTGCCCTCGGCCACCAGCTGCAGCCAGTTGGGAATGTAATTGTGCACCGGGCACTTCCACTCGCAGTACGGATTGCCGCAGTGCAGGCAGCGGTGCGACTGGCTGGCCGCCTCCTGGGGCTTGAACGGCTCGTAGATCTCGGCGAACTCGCGCGAGCGAGTCCGGGCGTCCTTCTTCTGCGGGTCCTGGCGACCCACGTCGATGAACTGGAAGTCATTTCTGGTCAAACGGTTGGCCATCGGTGTATCTCCTGGAATCCGGCTCACTCGGGGCGTCTGCGCGATTCGTCAAGCAGGCTGTTCAGGCTCGCTGCCTTGGGCTTAACCAGCCAGAAATGGCGGACGAAGTCGCTGAAGTCGTCGAGAATCTCGCGCCCGCGGGCAGAGCCCGTCTCGGCCACGAACTCTTCGATGATCTCCCTCAGGTGACGCCGATAGGCCTCCATGGCCTCGGTGTTGACTCGGTGGATCTCCACCAGCTCATGGTTGTAGCGATCGACGAAGGAGCGATCCTCGTCGAGCACGTAGGCGAAGCCGCCGGTCATGCCGGCGCCGAAGTTGACGCCGGTCTCGCCGAGCACGCAGATCAGGCCGCCGGTCATATATTCGCAGCAGTGGTCGCCGGCCCCTTCGATCACCGCGTGGGCGCCGGAGTTGCGTACGGCGAAGCGCTCGCCCGCGGTACCGGCGGCGAACAGCTTGCCGCCGGTGGCGCCGTACAGGCAGGTGTTGCCGATGATCGCCGTCTTATGGCTCTCGAAGCGGCTGCCACGCGGCGGTACCAGTACCACCTTGCCGCCGTTCATGCCCTTGCCGACGTAGTCGTTGGCATCACCTTCCAGATAGAGGTTGAGGCCGCGGGCGTTCCACACGCCGAAGCTCTGCCCGGCCACCCCGGTGAAACGCAGCGTGATCGGCGCATCCTCGAGGCCGGCTTCGCCATAGTGCTTGGCTACCGCGCCGGAAGAGAGCGCCGGCACCGAGCGGTCGCAGTTGGTGAGGGTAAAGTGGAATTCACCGCCGCTCTTGTCGGCAATCGCCTTCTCGATGGTGGCCAGCACCTCCTGGTTCTTGGTACCCGGGTCATGCGGCACGTTGCGGCTGACCTGGCAGAATTGCGGTGCATCGGCCGGCACGAAGTCATTGGCCAGCAGCGGCGTCAGGTCGAGCCTGCGCTGGGAGGCGGTCTCGCCCTCCAGCACCTCGAGCAGGTCGGTGCGACCAATCAGGTCGGTCAGCTTGCGCACGCCCATCAGCGCCAGCAGCTCGCGCACCTCTTCGGCGATGAAGCGGAAGTAGTTCTTGACCATGTCCACGGTGCCGCGGAAATGCTCGTCGCGCAGATACTGGTGCTGGGTGGCCACCCCGGTGGCGCAGTTGTTGAGGTGACAAATGCGCAGGTACTTGCAGCCCAGCGCCACCATCGGCGCGGTGCCGAAGCCGAAGCTCTCGGCGCCCAGTATGGCTGCCTTGACCACGTCGAGGCCGGTCTTCAGGCCGCCGTCGGTCTGCAGGCGGATCTTGTCGCGCAGACCGTTGATGCGCAGCGCCTGGTGCACCTCGGGCAGCCCCAGCTCCCACGGCGAGCCGGCATGCTTGATCGAGGTCAGCGGGCTCGCTGCGGTACCGCCGTCGTAGCCCGACACGGTGATCAGGTCGGCGTAGGCCTTGGCCACGCCGGTGGCGATGGTGCCGATGCCGGGCTCGGAGACCAGCTTCACCGACACCTGCGCCTCCGGATTGACCTGCTTGAGGTCGAAGATCAGCTGCGCCAGGTCCTCGATGGAGTAGATGTCGTGATGCGGCGGCGGCGAGATCAGCGTCACGCCGGGCACCGAGTAGCGCAGCCGGGCGATCAGTGCGTTGACCTTGCCGCCGGGCAGCTGGCCGCCCTCGCCGGGCTTGGCGCCCTGGGCCACCTTGATCTGCAGCACCTCGGCGTTGACCAGGTAGGCCGGGGTGACGCCGAAGCGCCCAGAGGCGATCTGCTTGATCTTGGAGCTGCGGATGGTGCCGTAGCGCGCCGGGTCCTCGCCGCCCTCGCCGGAATTGGAGCGCCCGCCGGCCTCGTTCATGGCCTGGGCCAGCGCCTCGTGGGCCTCGGGCGACAGCGCGCCAAGGGACATCCCGGCACTGTCGAAGCGCGGGATCAGCTCGTCGATGGACTCTACTTCCTCGAGCGGCAGCGGTGTCTCGGAGACCTTGAGCTTCAGCAGGTCGCGGATGGTGGCCACTGGGCGCTCATTGACCAGTCCGGCAAACTTCTTCCACTTCCGATAGTCGCCCTCCTGCACGGCCTCCTGCAGCGCCTTCACCACATCGGGGTTGTAGGCGTGGTACTCGTGATCGTGCACGTACTTGAGCAGGCCGCCCTGGTTGATGCCCTTGCGCGGCGTCCAGGCGTCACGGGCCAGCCACTCCTGCTGCAGCTGCAGTTCGCTGAAGCCGGTGCCCTCGATGCGCGAGGCCATGCCGGTGAAGCACAGCTCGACCACTTCCGACGACAGCCCCACCGCTTCGAACAGCTGCGAACCGCGATAGGAAGCCAGGGTCGAGATACCCATCTTGGAGAGGATCTTGTAGAGCCCCTTCTGCATGCCCTTGCGATAGTTCTCGCGGGCATCGGCCGGGTTGCCGGTCAACTCGCCGGTGCGGTGCATGTCGGCCATCACCTGATAGGCCAGCCACGGGAACACCGCGGTGGCTCCCACGCCGAACAGCACCGCCATCTGGTGGGCGTCGCGGGCGTAGCCGGTCTCCACCACGATGTTGGCACGCGGGCGCAGGGCCAGCTTGCTGAGATGGTGGTGCACCGCCCCTACCGCCAGCGCCGCATGAATCGGCAGCTGGCCCTGGGGCAGTTCGGCATCGGAAAGCACCATGATTACCTTGCCGTCGCGCACCGCCGCCTCGGCCTGGCGGCACAGTTCGACGATAGCTGCCTTGAGCCCCATCTGCTCCGGGTCGTAGCCCAGGCTCAGGCGCTCATGGCAGAACGCGGGATCGTCCTGCTCGAGCAGCGCGGTGAACTTGCGCGGCGACAGCACCGGCGTGGTCAGGATGATCCGGTGGGCGTGCTCGGGCGTGGCCTTGAACACGTTGAGCTCGGCGCCGATGCAGGTTTCCAGCGACATCACGATCGCTTCGCGCAGCGGGTCGATGGGCGGGTTGGTGACCTGGGCGAACTTCTGGCGGAAGAAGTCGGTGAGCAGGCGGCTGCGGCGCGAGAGCACCGCCATGGGCGTGTCGTCACCCATGGAACCGACCGCCTCCTGGCCGCTTTCGGCCAGCGGGCGCAGCACCTGGTCGCGCTCCTCGAAGGTGACCTGGAACATCTTCTGCCACGCCTTGACCTCGTCGGCGTCCATGTTCTGGAAGCTGGCCAGCTCGGTCAGCGCCGACTCCAGGTAGTGCGCCTCCTCCTTCAGCCAGCGCTTGTAGGGATAGGCGGACTTGAGCCGCTCATCGATGTCCGCGGTATGTAGCACCTCGCCGGTCTGGGTATCCACGGCAAGGATCTGGCCGGGCCCGACGCGCCCCTTGGCTACCACGTCCTCGGGCTTGTAGCCATAGGTACCGATCTCCGACGCCAGGGTGATGTAGCCGTTCTTGGTGATCACCCAGCGCGCCGGACGCAGGCCGTTGCGGTCGAGCATGCAGATCGCCTGGCGACCATCTGTCATGACCACCCCGGCGGGCCCATCCCACGGCTCCATGTGCATGGAGTTGTATTCGTAGAAGGCGCGCAGCTCCCCGCTCATGGTTTCAACGTTCTGCCACGCCGGCGGCACCATCATGCGCACCGCGCGATGCAGCTCCATGCCGCCCATCAGCAGCACTTCGAGCATGTTGTCCATGCTGGAGGAGTCGGAGCCCACGGTGTTGACGATCTCGTCGAGCTCGGCGATGTCGGGCAGCCGCTCGTTGACGAAGTTCGCCTTGCGTGAGTTGGCCCAGCTGCGGTTGGCCTCGATGGTGTTGATCTCGCCGTTGTGGGCGAGCAGGCGGAACGGCTGGGCCAGCGGCCAGCGCGGCGCGGTGTTGGTGGAGAAGCGCTGATGGAAGACGCAGATCGCGGTCTGCAGCCGCTCGTCGCCGAGATCCTTGAAGAAGGTCGGCAGATCCACCGGCATCATCAGACCCTTGTAGGAGATGACCTGGGTGGAGAGCGAACAGACGTAGAAATCCGGCTCGTCACGCAGCATCTGTTCTGCGCGGCGGCGCGCCATGAACAGGTCGACATCGAAGCGCTCAGGGTCGCCCAGCTTGCCCGGCTCGACGAACAGGTGGCGGATGCGCGGCAGGCAGGCTCGTGCGATGGGGCCACAGTAGGCGGGGTCCACCGGCACGTCTCGCCAGCCCCGGATCACCAGGCCGCAGGCACGCAGCTCGCCCTCTAGAATGCCGCGCGCGCGCGCTTCCTTGGCGTCGTCGTCGGGCAGGAATACCGCACCCACGGCGAATCGATCGCCAAGTTCGACGTCCAGCGCCTCGGCGGCCACTTCGCGCATGAAGGCCTCGGGCATCTTCAGCAACAGGCCACAGCCATCGCCGGTCTTGCCATCGGCGGCGATACCGCCGCGATGCGTCATGCAGGTGAGGGATTCGATGGCGGTGCGCAGCAGGTCGTGGCTGGCCTGCCCTTCCATATGGGCGATCAGGCCGAAGCCGCAGTTGTCACGAAACTCGCCGGGGTGGTGTAGGCCTTGGTTCATGGGCGTGCCTCAAAGAATGTCTATTGACCAAGCGACAGCAGTTATATATTTTAATCGGTTTTCTTTTTGTTATGGCCGCATAAGCAGCCTGCTGCCGTTGCGAGAAAAGGACGCCCAGCATAGACACTTCCGCCCTCGACGTGCAATTGCCCGCATCGCCACACCCACCTAAAACTCTCGTCAAATCCGCAACTTGCCAACCCACGCCAAACAAAAACAACCAATAGTTCAAGCACTTGCGGATCGCATAAACGTTTTTCAAACGGCAAAACCAAGGCATTAGACTTTAGTCTAAAATTGCCGTTTTTACCCATGCCGATAACGCATGAGGCATACGGATTCATGCCGGAACCGCTCCAAGGGCGGCGACCACAAGACAGCCAGCCCAGCAGCGCTTTGCACACTCCACAAGAAAGGCCGCGCGGATCTCTCCGCACGGCCTCTCTTTGCTGGGACAGGTGCGCCCCGTCAGGGCTAGCGAACTTACGCCCTAGGGAAGCTCTCCAGCAGCTCGTCGAGCAGCGTAGGTGGCGTCTCGTCGTACACCACCGCCTGACCCAGCGCCTGGAGCAGGATCAGGCGCAGGCGCTGGTCAACGTTCTTTTTGTCCAGCCGCATCCGGGCCAGGAAGTCCTCGACACTCATGGCGGCCGGAGCCGCCAGAGGCAGGCCCGCAGCGGCAATAATGGCCGCTGCACGCTCGACCTCCGCCTGGACCAGCCAGCCAAGGCGGTGCGAGAGCTCAGCTGCCATCATCATGCCGGTCCCCACCGCCTCGCCGTGCAGCCAGCTGCCGTAACCCTGGTGCGCCTCGATGGCATGGCCGAAGGTATGGCCCAGGTTGAGCAGCGCACGCACCCCTGCTCGGTCTCGTCTTCGGCGACGATCTCAGCCTTGAGGGCGCAGCTGCGCTCGATGGCCCAGGCCAGCGCCGCGGGATCAAGCCCCTCAGCGCGGACATTTCGGCTTCCAGCCAGGCCAGGAACTCGGCATCGCGGATCAGGCCGTACTTGATCACCTCGGCCAGCCCCGCCGACAGCTCTTTGGGCGGCAGCGTCTTCAGCGTATCGGTATCGATCAGCACCGCCCGCGGCTGCCAGAAGGCGCCGATCATGTTCTTGCCCAGCGGATGGTTGACGCCGGTCTTGCCACCCACCGACGAATCCACCTGCGAGAGCAGGGTGGTGGGCACCTGGATGAAGGCCACGCCGCGCTGGTAGCAGGCGGCGGCGAAGCCGACCATGTCGCCGATCACGCCGCCCCCCAGGGCAATCAGCGTGCAGCGGCGGTTGAAGCCGGCTTCCAGCAAGGCATTCCAGATACGCTCGACGCTGGACAGGGTCTTGGTCGCCTCGCCGTCGGGCAGCACCAGCTCGCGCACCTCAAGATCGGACGACAAGCCGCGACGCAGGGTTTCCAGGTACAGCGGCGCCACCGTCTCGTTGGTCACGATCATCACCTGGCGGCCGGCCAGGTAGGGCGCCAGGCAGCCGGCATCGCCGAGCAGGCCGGCGCCAATGTGGATGGGATAGCTGCGCTCGCCCAGCGCCACCTGCAGGTTGCGCCGGGCCGAGGAAGTTTCGCTCTGTGACATGGGTCAGACCTTCGCTTGTAGGGGATCGGTCAGCCGCTGCACGCGACGCACGATATCGTTGACGACGGCGCGCGGGCTGCGCCGGTCGGTACGCACCACGACATCCGCCGTGGCGCGATAGAGCGGATCGCGCAGGGCGAACATCTCGCGCAGCACCTGCTCGCGGTCGGGGCGCTGCAGCAGCGGGCGGTTGCGGTCCTTGGCGACGCGCTTGAGCTGCTGCTCGACGGTGGTAAACAGGTAGATGACGGTGCCCCGCTCGCGCAGGCGGCGACGGTTCTCCTCGCGCAGCACCGCGCCGCCGCCGGTGGCAATCACCACCCCGTCGAGCTCGGTCAGCTCCTCGATCATCTGCTCTTCGCGCTGACGAAAGCCGGCCTCGCCTTCGACGTCGAAGATCCAGGGGATGTCGGCACCGCAGCGCGCCTGGATCTCATGGTCGGTGTCGTAGAAATCGCGTGACAACTCGGCCGCCAGAAGGCGGCCGATGGTGCTCTTGCCGGCCCCCATGGGGCCGACAAGGATAAGGTTGGGCAAGTCCTGCATCAGCGAATCGCCAGGCCGTCTTCGATTATCCGTGGAGTGATGAAGATGAGCAGCTCCACCTTTTCATTGCTGCTCTCATTGTACCGGAAAAGCCTGCCCAGCACAGGCAGGTCGCCGAAGAAGGGGTCTTGGCCAGGCGGCTGATCTGCTCGGTGGTGAGGATACCGCCCAGCACCACCGTCTCGCCGTTGTCGGCCAGCACCTGGGTCTCGATGCTGTTGGTGTCGATGGGCGGCTCTTCACCCCGCGGAACATTCTGGAAGCTATCGTTGGTGATCATCAGGTCCATGATGATGCGGTTGTCCGGAGTAATCTGCGGCGTCACCTCCAGCGACAGCACCGCCTCCTTGAACTCGGTGTTCAGCGTATCGCCCGACTGGGCGGTGTAGGCCCGCTCCTGGCCCTGCTTGATCACCGCCGTACGCTGGTTGGCGGTGATCACCCTGGGCTGCGAGATGGTCTGGCTCTTGCTCTCGCTCTCCAGCGCACGCAGCTCCAGGTCAAGCAGGATATCGCCCGACAGGTAGCCGAAGCCGAAGCTGGTCATGGGGTTGGCGCTGCCCAGGTCGACGGCCAGACCACCCCGCTGATATTGATTGCCAGTCAGACTACCGGCGATTAACTGCCCGCGGGAATCGCGCTGCCCAGTGAAGTCATCTCCATACACAGCAACGGGCGAGCCGCTTGAGGCCCCCCAGGTTGAGCCGGCTGCTGCCCCGCGATGACGCCCCCAGTTGACGCCAAGCTGCTGCGCCACCCCGTCTCGTGCCACCACGATGCGCGCCTCGATCTGCACCTGGCGCACCGCCACGTCGAGCCGGTCCAGGGTACGCAGGATCTCCTGGATCTGCTCGGCGGTATCCTGTATCAGCAGCATGTTGGTGCGCGGATCGACGGCCACCCGGCCGCGCTCGGTGAGCAGGCCGAAGCCGTCGGCGCCGCGCAGCAGTGCCGCCAGCTCTTCGGCCCGCGCGTACCTCACCTCCACATATTCGGTGACCAGGGGTGCCAGCGTCTCGATCTGGGTCCTGGCCTCGAGCGCCTGGCGCTCGATGCTGGCCAGCTCACTGGCCGGCGCCACGACAATGACGTTGCCCTCCTGCCGGCTGGCCAGCCCATGGCTTTTGAGCACCAGGTCGAGCGCCTGGTCCCAGGGCACGTCCTGCAGGTTGAGGGTGACGCGCCCCGTCACGCTGTCGCTGGCCACCAGGTTCAGGCCGGTGAAGTCGGCGATGATCGCCAGCACCGAGCGCACTTCGATATCCTGGAAGTTCAGCGTGATCCGCTCGCCGCTATAGGGAAACTGCTGACGCACGCGCTCTTCGCGCTGCTGCGGGGTGATCGGCTGCGCCTCGATGGTCAGCTGGCGACCGCTTTGGGTCGAGACCATGGCGAATTCACCGCTGCCTTCGATCTCGAAGGTCACGCCGTCGCGCCCGGCCCGCGGCGTGATGCGCCGCAGCGGCGTGCCGAAATCCGTGACATCGAGCACCTGGTTATGTGCCTCAGGAAGCTCCACCCCGACTAGCTCCGCCACGATGCGGCCGCGCCCCGCTTCGCGCACCCGCGCGTCGACCCCGGCCCGGTCGAAGGTGAGGATGACCCGCCCGGCGCCGCCTTCGCCACGGCGAAAGTCGATATCGGTCACCGTCGGCAGCGTCGGGCTTGTCGGCAGCGCCACACGCGGGGCAGAGGGCTCGATGCTCGCCGCTGCGGCAACGCCCAAGGGAGCCGCCAATGGTAATGCGCAGCTGATTGCCCTGCTGCACGGTGTCATAGGGCAGCGGGCCGTCGAGGTGGAAGACCAGGCGGGTGCGGGAGCCGGCCTCGAGCGCCGTGACCTGCTCGACGCCTCCGATACCGAGGTCGATACGTCGCTGCTCCAGCTGGTTCGTGGCATCGATCAGGTCGATCGACAGGCGCGCCGGTTCATCGAGGCGATAGCCGCGCACCTCGAGCACCCCCTGGCTGAACGTCAGGTCCACCTGCAGTTCGCCGCCCTGACCTTGGCGGAAGTCGAGCGCCGTCAGTGCCGTATTGGCCAGTGCCTGCACGGAGGCCAGCAGCAGGCAGATTCCCGTCATGATGCGTAAAAGGTGTGTCATAGTTTTCCTTCCCTGCCTGGTACGCATAGCGTGCACCCCTTGCCCGGGTACGCCGCTGCGATCGCCCCGCTTATTCGTTGGTCAGCGCCAATTGGACACGCCGCTCCACCCAGCCGCCGCCCCCGTGGCCACCAGCTCCACGAGGCGTATCGAGCGCTGCGATACCTCCTCGATGCGACCGTGGTTGTTGCCCAGATAGCTGCCCGTCCTCAATCGATGCACCTCCCCTCCCGGCGACCGGACCAGGGCGTAGGTTTGCCCCCGAATGCTGAGCAGGCCGACCAGCGCCAGGTCTTCCAGGGCATAGGCTTCGAGCGGTTCGCGCGGCCGGTTGTGATCGGGTGCCAGCTCGCCGTTCAGCGCCACCAGGGCCTCCGGCTCGGGCAGCGCCTGTCGGAAGGGGCTACGGCGATTGCCCTCCCGGTACGGCACGGCGTCATAGCGCGGTACCTCGGGAAGCTCGATACGGGCCATGCCGCCGGGATTGCGCCGTATCTCTTCCAGCTGCCGGTCGAGCGCCTCCAGCTCTGGATCGGCGCAGCCCGCCAGCCCGAGGGCCGCAGCGGCGATAACGATGGCCAGACGCCTCATGGAGTGGCCTCCTCGTTCGCCGCGCGGTAGCTATAGGTGCGTGCCAGCATGGAGAGCCTGAGGCGGCCGCCGTCTTCTGCGGGCACAAGGGTGAAATCATGCAGCGTAACGATTCTTGGCAACGCCGCGATTCCGGCGAGGAAGCCGGCGATATGGTGGTAATCCCCTCCACCTGAATATCGAAAGGCCGCTCGATGTAAAAATCCTGTGCAACGGTGCTGCGCAGCCGAATGAAGTCGATGCTCAGGTGCTGGTCCAGCGCAAGCTCGCTGATACTGTCGAGCAGGGCGGGGATCTCGGCTCCCGAGGGCAGCATCGCCATCACTTCGCTCATGCGCGTTTCGATATGCGCCATCTGCTCGAGCATGTCGGGCAGGCGCGCCGCCTGGGCCGCCCGGTTGCGAAAATCGCTCAGCAGCTGCGCCTCCTCGGCCTCGGCCCGTTGCAGCTCTTCAACCTTCGGGCCCACCAGGTACCAGCGCGTCGCAACGAGCAACAGCACGAACACCAGCACGCAGCAGAACATCTGGAGCAGGACCGGCCAGGTGCCCGACTCCTTGAGATCCAGCGATCGCCAGTCCACTTCACGAAGACGCCGGATTTCCGCTTGCAGGTTCATGGCACCTCCTCGCCAGCCGCCACGCTCGGCTCACTCGCCCGAACCAGTTGATTGATCCCGAGGCTGAAGCGACGCCGCGGCCCGCCGTCCGACTCGACCTCAGAAAGCACCGGCTCGGCGAAGGCAGGCGCCGCGGCGAGGCTACGCAACTGCTCGGACACGTGATGGTTGCTTTCCGCCTGCCCCGAGAGGTGCAGCTGGTCGCCCTGGCGGCTCAGCTGGGTATAGTGCACGCCGTCGACCAGACTGACGGCCAGGTCGCGCAATACCAGCACGGTGAGCGAACGCCCCTGCTGCAGGTCGCTAAAGACCTCGATCTGGCGCGACATGCGCTGCTGGATGGATTCGGTCTCACCGATCAGGCGGATATCACCCTCCAGCCGCTGGGTCTGCTCGCGAATGAAGGCGTTGCGCTTCTTCTGGGCATCGAGCCGATCGTCGACGTGGTAGGTCAGACCAAGGCCACCGGCCGCGCCCAGCAGGGCAAAGGCAATGACGGCCAGGTAGAAACGTCGGCTGCGGCGCTCACGCCTGCGCTCCCGCCAGGCCAGCAGGTTGATTTCGATCGTCATGACGGCGCCCTCATGGCCAGGCCACAGGCGGTCAGCATGGCGGGGGCATCGCTGGCCAGCGTCTGGACATCGATTCGCGAGCTGATACGCATGTTCTGGAAGGGATTGGCGATCACCACTTCCATGCCGGTCTCCTGCGCCAGCCGCTCCTTCAGGCCAGGCAGTACGCTGCAACCGCCGCCCAGCAGCATGCGGCGCACCTCCTGCTTGCGCCCGGCGGTATAGTAAAGCTGCAGCGAGCGCCCCACCTGCTGCACCAGGGAGTCGACGAAAGGCCCCAGCACGCTGGTGTGGTAGTCCTCCGGCAACCCGCCGCGCTTCTTGGCCAGCCCCGCCTCCTCCAGCGTGAGGCCATAGCGCACGCGTACCTCCTCGGTCAGCTGGCGCCCGCCGAAAACGGTGTCGCGGCTATAGACGATGCGTCCGCCATGCAGCACATGGAAGGCGTTCATAGTGGCGCCGATATCCACCAGGGCAACACCGTCTTGCGTGCCGCTGGCGTGGGGCAATTGGCGCCGCAGCTCGGTGAAGGCGCGCTCCATGGCAAAGGTCTCGACATCGACCGCCGCAGGAGTCAGGCCGGCTTGGTGCAAGGCGTCGGTCAATTGACTCACATCCTGCTGGCGGCAGGCCACGAGCAGCACGTCCTGCTGGTCGCCATAGCGCGCGTTGAGACCCAGGCGCTGGAAATCGAAGGCCACCTCGCTGAACGGAAAAGGGATGTGCTTGTCTGATTCAAGCTGAATGCGGGCCTCGATCTCCTCGTCGTTGAGCGAGGCGGGCAACGTAAGGGTCTTGGTGATGGCGGCGCTCGCCGGCACCGCTGCCACGGCAAGCCTGGAGGTCGGCTTGGCGCTTTCCACCGCCCGCCGCAAAGCGTCGACCACCTCGCCCATGTCGCGGATTCTGCGCTCGACCACAGCACCTTCGCGCAGCGGCCGTACGGCGTAACTGTCGACCTGGTGCCGCGAGCCGGCCTGCCGAAGCTCGATGAGCTTGACGGTGGCCGAGGTGATATCGACACCTATCAACCCCTTGCGGGAGGGTCTGAGTCGCATTGTGTTGTTGTCCCTGCGTATCCGCTGCGTTTCTATTTGTTATCGTCGCGCCTTAAGCCGTATCCCGCAATATGGCTTAGGTAAATAATATCGCCAGCATGGCCGGCTCACACGAGCGAACAGGAATGCGCAAGAAATGGGAAGCTGCTCGGCTCTGTGCTGGTGACCTGGGGCTCGGCTTCATATAATGGCTTCTTGCCCATGAAGGCCCTTCGCCCCGCCCCTTTTCTGCTTCCACCACGGATACCGCCTTTTCATGAAGTGGATCAAGACCCTGTTTCTTTCGGCCTTTTGGTTGCTGTTGTCGGTACTGACGGCAGGCCTGCTCGGCATTGCCGGGGCCGCACTGTACTTCTCGCCCGGCCTGCCCGACGTACGCCAGCTCCAGGATTTCGAACTGCACACGCCGCTGCGGATCTTTACCCGCGACGGCAAGCTGATCGGCGAGTACGGCGAAGAGCGTCGCATGGCGGTCGACTTCGATGAGATTCCCACCGACTTCATCCAGGCACTGCTAGCCGCGGAGGATGCGGCTTTCTTCGAGCATCGCGGCGTGGACCCTCGCGGGCTAGCGCGTGCGGCGGTAGAGTTGATTTCTAGCGGCGGCGACATCCAGTCGGGCGGCTCCACCATCACCATGCAGGTGGCACGCAACTACCTGCTGACGCTCGACCGGACTTTCACCCGCAAGATCCGCGAGATCCTGCTGGCGCTGCAGATGGAGCGCATCCTGACCAAGGAGGAGATCCTCGAGCTCTACGTCAACAAGATCTTTCTGGGCAACCGCGCCTACGGCATTGCCGCCGCCGCGGAGGTCTACTACAACAAGCCCCTCGACGAACTGACCCTTGCAGAGAAGGCGATGATCGCCGGCCTGCCCAAGGCGCCGTCGTCGTTCAACCCGCTGGCCAATCCCGAGCGCTCGTTGATCCGCCGCAACTGGATCCTCTATCGCATGCGCCATCTCGGCAACATCGATCAGGCGACCTACGAAGCTGCCGTACAGGAGCCGGTCACAGCCCGCCGTCACGTGGCCCAGATCGAGGTCGACGCCGATTACGTGGCGGAGATGGCGCGTCAGTACGCCGTGGAGCGCTTCGGCGAAACGGCTTACACCGGCGGCTATCGCATCCATACCACGGTGGACAGCCAGCTGCAGCCCTATGCGCGGCAAGCGCTGGCGCGCGGCCTGATCGACTACGATACGCGTCACGGCTGGCGCGGCCCGGAAGAGAGCGGCATCCCCTCGAGCCTGGCCGAGGCCCAGGCGCGTACCGAGCGCCGCGGGCTGGAGGAGGAGCTGTCCGAATCGCCCGAAATCATGGAAACCGCCCGTCAAGCCGCCCAGCGCAGCCAGACCGAGATCGCCGGCATCGAAGGCGACGTCAGCAACTGGCTGCGCGTGCTCGAGCGCACGCCGGGCTTTGGGCCGCTGCAGCCGGCCATCGTAGTCGCCAGCGAAGGCCGTGAGATGCGCGTGCTGACCCGTGGCGGCGAAGTCGTCACCCTGGGCTGGGATGGCCTCTCCTGGGCGCGCGCCTATCGCAATCCGCGCGCCCGCGGCCCGAGCCAAGCTCGGCGGCGGAGATTGCCGGGCGCGGCGACCTGGTGCGCATCCTGCAGCGTGAAAACGGCTCCTGGCGGCTTTCCCAGCGCCCCGACGCGGAAGGCTCCATCGTGGTGCTCGAGCCGGACACCGGCGCCATCCTGGCGCTGCAGGGCGGCTTCAGCTTCAATGCCAGCAAGTTCAACCGTGCCGTCCAGGCGCAGCGGCAGTCCGGCTCGATCTTCAAGCCGTTCGTGTTCCTGGCGGCCCTCGACACCGGCCTGATGACCGCATCCAGCGTGGTCAACGACGCGCCGGTGGTGATGCACGACGGCAGCAGCCTGTGGCGCCCCGTCAATTCCAGCGGCGACTTCCTCGGCCCGATGCGGCTTCGCGCGGCGCTGGCGCGCTCGCGCAATCTGGTCACCATTCGCGTGCTGCAGACCCTGGGGCTCGACAACACCATCCGCTATCTAGAAGGCTTCGGCTTCGCCTCAAGCCGCCTGCCGCGCGGCCTGTCGCTGGCCCTGGGCAGCGCCGACCTCACTCCGCTGGAAATGACCAACGCCTATGCGGTGCTGGCCAACGGCGGCTATCAGGTGGCGCCCTGGTTCATCGAACGGGTCACGCGCGGCAGCGACGAGCAGGTCATCGAGGAGGCCCGCCCCGCCGTGGCCTGCCGCGACTGCAGCGACGGCCAAAGCGAAGTCGAGATCGACGGACGCCTGTTCCCCGTCGCACCGCGGGTGGCCGATCCGATCGCCGTCTACATCCTGCGCGATATGCTGCGTGACGTGATCGAGAGCGGCACCGGCCGCTCGGCGCTATCACTGAACCGCAGGGACGTGGTGGGCAAGACGGGCACAACCAACAACCAGCGCGACGGCTGGTTCGCCGGCTACAACAGCGACCTGGTAGTGACCGTCTGGATCGGCAAGGACAACAACGAGTCCATCGCCGAATATGGCGGCGTCGCCGCACTGCCAATCTGGATCGACTTCATGGGCAATGCCCTGAACGGCCGGCCGGAAGCCATGCCGCAAGCGCCCTGGGGCTGGTGCGCGCACGGGTCGACGAGCAGACGGGGCGGCGCCTGGCCGACGGCCAGTCCGGCGGCATCACGGAAATCTTCCATCCCGACTACCTGCCGGAGCTGGAACCCCGGCGCGTCGAACAGGAGATCGAGCAGCGCAGCGGCGCCCAGGGCACCGGCAGCTACGAAGCGATCTTCTGAGGCAGGCCCGCCCCGGCCTTCGCCAGGCCGGGGCGGCGTGCCGCGCGAAAAGCATGTCAGCCAGGCTGCACCGCAGAACGGGACATGCGAGGGATCTTCGGCTCGATTCTCCGGTCAAACCTGAGGGGCAGGATGCCCCCGGCTTCGTCTTGCGACGACGCCTTCGCCTTGCAGCTCAGCGAACCAGGCAAAACAGGATGTTTCGCATGTCACCTCTGCTCCGCTTCCTCTGCACCTTGCTTGGCCTGACCCTGCTGCCAGGCACAGCACTGGGCGCCAGCGTGTTCTACGCACCACCCCCGCCCGACGACGACTCACCGACCTTCAGCGGCGAGGCCGAGCTGGGATACACCCACCTCACCGGCAACACCGACAGCCAGACGCTGATCGGCAAGAGCCGCCTTACTTGGCTGACCGGCGACTGGACGCACACCCTGCGCGGCGAGGTGCGCAACGTCACTCGCGACGGCGACACCAGCGCCGAGCAGTACCTGCTCTCCGGTCGCGAGCGCTTCGACTTCTACGGCCCCCACTATTTGTTCGGCTTCGCCCGCTGGGAGAAGGATCGCTTCAGCGGCTACGACTACCAGCTCGCCGCCATCGGCGGCTATGGCCGCCATGTCATCCAACGCGAGCGACATCGCCTGTCGCTCGAAGCGGGACCGGGGTTTCGCCAGGATCGGGTCGAAAATGAGGAGGACGAGAATCTCGGGGTAATCTATGGCGCGCTCGACTATCACTGGACGCTGTCGCGCTTTGCCAGCCTGCGCCAGGAGCTGTCGGTGGAAGGCACGCAGGAGAACACCACCACCCGCTCGCTCTCGTCGCTGACCGCACGGCTGAACTCCCGCCTTTCGCTGCGGCTCTCCCACGAGGTGCGACACAACTCCGACCCGCCCCAGTCGGCAGAGGAGCGCACCGACCACACGTCGAACGTTACCCTCCTTTATACCTGGTAGGACAATTCTTACCTGCTGGGTCGATGCTAGAGTTGCGAGGTCACTTCCATAGTGGGCAGGGCAATGCGTTCTGCCAACGCAACAGCCGGCCCTTGGGCCGGCTGTTGCGTAGCTGGATGCGTCGTCGGGGCCTCATTGGCCGTAGACGTCGTCCACGGTCTTCAGCGGGTAGTGCGCCGGGTAGGGCCGGCGCGCCACGCCTGAGTCCACCGCCGCCTGCGCCACCGCCGCCGGAATTCGCTCCAGCAGACGTATATCGACCGGGGTGGGGATGATGTACTCAGGACCGAATTCCATGTGCTCACGCTCATAGGCGTCCAGCACCTCCTGCGGCACCGGCTCGCGCGCCAGGTCCTTCAGCGCATGGACCGCCGCCACCTTCATCTCTTCGTTGATGCGCGTGGCACGCACGTCCAGGGCGCCGCGGAAGATGAACGGGAAGCCCAGCACGTTGTTCACCTGATTGGGAAAATCGGAGCGGCCGGTGGCCATGATCACGTCCGGACGCGCCTCGCGCGCCACGTCGGGATGAATCTCCGGGTCAGGGTTGGTGCAGGCGAACACGATGGGGTTCGGCGCCATCTTGCGCATGTGCTCTGCCGTCATCAGGTTGGGCCCGGAGAGCCCGATGAAGACGTCGGCACCGTCGATGGCGTCGTCCAGCGTCCGCTTGTCGGTCTCCACGGCGAACATCGCCTTGTAGGGGTTGAGCCCCTCGCGGCCGGTGTGGATGACGCCACGGCGATCGAGCATCACCAAATTCTCGGCACGCGCGCCGCAGGAGACCAGCAGCTTCATGCAGGCAATGGCCGCCGCGCCGGCACCCAGGCAGACGATCCGCGCCTCTTCCAGGCGCTTGCCGGCGATCTCCAGCGCGTTGAGCATGCCGGCGGCGGTGACGATGGCGGTGCCGTGCTGGTCATCGTGGAACACGGGGATGCTGCACTGCTCGATCAGCGCCTGCTCGATCTCGAAGCACTCCGGCGCCTTGATGTCCTCGAGGTTGATGCCGCCCCAGGTGTCGGCAATGCGCGCCACGGTGTCGATGAAGGCCTGCGGACTCTCCGCATTGACCTCGACGTCCACCGAGTTGATTCCGGCGAAGCACTTGAACAGTACGCCCTTGCCTTCCATGACCGGCTTGCTGGCCAGCGGGCCCAGGTTGCCGAGCCCCAGGATGGCCGTGCCGTCGGAAATGACCGCCACCAGGTTGCCCTTGCCGGTGTAGCGGTAGGCATTCTCCGGGTCACGAGCGATCTCACGCACCGGTTCGGCGACGCCCGGACTGTAGGCCAGGGCGAGATCACGAGCGGTTGCCGTCGGCTTGGTCAGCTCCACGGAAAGCTTCCCGGGGATGGGCTTGGCGTGATAGTCCAGCGCGGCCTGCTTCTTGGCGTCTGTCATGCTGTGATCCGGTATCCATACTGAGAAGAAAAGAAGAAGCCCCACAATATAGAAAAAGCTTCCATATCTCAAGATTGACAACATCGAGCCTTTTGAACGCTCGTTCGCGAACATTACCCACTATTTGCTGCTACTTATACTTATAGGCCCATGCATAACGCTTTGCTTATCGTTCTCCTGAGAGTCAAGCGCGACGCATCGACGCAGCGCCATCCAGGGCGCAGCAAGCGCCGCACGACACGGCAGCGCGCAAAAAAGTCGACGCAAAAAAGTCGGCGCAAAAAGACACCCGCCTGTCGGCGGGTGTCCTTGGCTACCGCTTTCGTCTCGGCAAGGCGCGACGAGTTTCAGCCACGCTTCATGGCGGCACCGAAACGCTTGTTGAAGCGCTCGACGCGGCCACCGGTGGACGCCTGCTTCTGCTTGCCGGTGTAGAACGGGTGGCACTGGGAGCAAACATCCAGTGACAGGTCGTGACCGACGGTGGAGCCGATCTCGAAGGACGCGCCGCAGGAACAGGTCACGGCGACCTTCTTGTAATCCGGGTGAATACCTTGTTTCATCTTGAGCCTCAATTAGCGCTGTATGCCGCCACCTGATCCTGTGCCAGGCACCGCATACGGGTTGTCTGCTTCACGAACGTTGACATGTAACCGGTTCAGCCGCCGACCCTACTGCGGCACGACGGCCGCATAGTATACCAGAGCCGACGCCGGAGGCCAATTGCCCGCTCCCCACGCCACGCCGCCCCTGCATTTTACGGGTCGCGCTGCCCACGCCGCTGCGGCGCCTTTTCGACTATCTGCCATGCCCCGATCCACCAGCGGAAGGCTGGCGACCGGGCTGCGCGTGCGCGTTCCCTTCGGCCGGCGCCTGGCGGTGGGGGTCGTGGTGGCCTGCGCGCAGCAGAGCGAGCTGCCCCTGGCCCGGCTCAGGCCGATCGACGCCTGTCTCGATGAAGCCCCGCTGCCCGAGGACTGGCAGTGGCTGTGCCACTTCGCCGCGCGCTATTACCAGCACTCCTGGGCGACACTTTCCACCAGGCAATGCCGGTGCTGCTGCGCCAGGGCGCGCCCTTGCCGGTCGCGTACGTGAACAGTGGCGCGCCAGCGCCGCAGCCGGCTCGCCCGCGCCCCAGCCAGCCGATATGCCCGAAGTACTGAAGCGCGCGCCGCGCCAGGCGGCGCTGCTGGCCATACTGCGCCAGCACCCCCACGGCCTCGCCACTCAGGCCGTGCTGGCCCAGGGGTTCGGCCGCGAGCAGCTCAAGGCCTTGGTCGTCAAGGGGCTGGTAGAGCGACACGAGACACCGCTGGCCGCTCCGCGCCCGCCCCCAGCCGGTCGCGTGCTGGCCGAACCCGCGCTGCCGCTGAATGCCGAGCAGGCCGCCGCCCTGGCCACCGTGCATGCCCGGCTCGAGGCGTTTCACCCCTGCCTGCTGCATGGCGTCACCGGCAGCGGCAAGACCGAGGTCTACCTGCAGCTGATCGAAGCCGTGGTCAGCCGTGGTCGCCAGGCCCTGCTGCTGGTGCCCGAAATCGGCCTGACCCCTCAGACCCTGGCGCGCTTTCGGCGCCGCTTCCTGGTGCCGGTGGTGGCCCTGCATTCGGCACTGACCGACAACGAGCGGCTCGATGCCTGGGAGGCGGCGGCCAGCGGATGCGCCGCCATTGTTATCGGCACCCGTTCGGCGATCTTCACACCGCTGCTGCGGCCTGGCGCGCTGATCATCGACGAGGAGCACGACACCTCCTTCAAGCAGCAGGACGGGCTGCGCTACCATGCCCGCGATCTGGCCGTGGTGCGCGCCCGGCAGCATGACATTCCCCTGCTGCTGGGCAGCGCCACGCCGTCGCTGGAAAGTTTGCACCGGGCGCGCCGCGGTGACTATCGCCTGCTGCGATTGACGCAGCGCGCCACGCGCCACGCGCCGGCGCGCCTGGAGCTGCTCGACATGCGCAGCCGCCCGCGCCAGGGCGGACTCATTCCACCAGCCATCGAGGCGATTCGTGAGACTCTCGCCGCCGGGCACCAGGTGCTGGTGTTCATCAATCGCCGTGGCTTCGCCCCGACCCTCTCCTGCCACGCCTGCGGCTGGCTGGCCGACTGCGACCGCTGCGATGCGCGCATGACCCTGCATCGCCAGCCGCCGATGCTAGCCTGCCACCACTGCGACCGACGCCAAGCCGTGCCCGCCGCTTGCCCCGCTTGCGGCAGCGCCGACCTGCGTCCGCTGGGCAGCGGCACCGAGCGCACCGAGGAGACCCTGGCCGCGCTGTTTCCCAAGGTACCGGTGCACCGCATCGACCGCGACAGCACGCGTCGCCGCGACGCGCTCGAAACCACTCTCAGCCAGGTACGACGCGGCGAGCCCTGCCTGCTGGTCGGCACCCAGATGCTGGCCAAGGGTCATCACCTGCCCAATGTCACCCTGGTGGTGGTGGTCAACGCCGACGCCGGGCTCTATGCCAGCGACTTTCGCGCCCTGGAGCACAGCGCCCAGCTGCTGGTGCAGGTCGCCGGCCGCGCCGGCCGCGCCGCCCACCCGGGGCGCGTGCTGGTCCAGACCCAGCATCCCGACGACCCGCACCTGCGCCTGCTCGCCAGCCAAGGCTACGACGCGCTGGCCGAGCAGCTGCTGGCCGAGCGCCAGGCCGCCGGCCTGCCACCCTTCCGTTTTCTCGCCCTGCTACGGGTGGAAAGCCCCCAGGAGGAGACCGCAGCCGTCCTGCTCAGGGAGATCGCCGCCCGCCTGCGCCCCTGGCTGGCCGAACGCGGCCTGCCCGTGGACTGCCTCGGCCCGGTGCCGGCCCCCATGGAGCGGCGCCAAGGGCGCTACCACCTTCAGCTGATGCTGACCGCAGCGCGGCGCAGCCCACTGCATGAAGCCTGCGCCCAGCTCACTGCCTGGCTGGAGGAGAGCGCGGAAGCGCGTCGGGTGCGCTGGTCGCTGGACGTCGACCCACAGACGCTGAGCTGAGTCCGGCCTTTAAAGCCGCGCCACAATTGCCGATAATGGCCCATCATGCCCAACCGGGCGAGTTCCCGCCTGCGACCGTCCGCGCGTCGCACGGCGTTCCCATCCGCTGCGGGCCCGGTATCACAGGACGTACATAGCTTCATGAAAGAGACGATCATCTCCCTGCTCGAGCGCGCCCTTGAGACCCTCAAGCAGCAGGGCACCCTGCCTGCCGACCTCGCTCCCGTGATCAAGGTCGATCCCACCAAGGACAAGGCCCACGGCGACTACGCCAGCAACCTGGCACTGATGCTGGCCAAGCCGGCCGGCAAGCCGCCGCGCGAACTGGCCGAGGCGCTGATCGCCGCGCTGCCGCAAAGCGACGCTGTGGAGAAGGTCGCCATCGCCGGTCCCGGCTTCGTCAACTTCTTCGCCGCCACCGACGCCGCCGCGCAAATCGTGCGCCATGTGCTCGATGCCGGCGACACCTTCGGCCGCAGCCTGGCCGGGCGCGGCCAGAAGGTGCAGGTCGAGTTCGTCTCGGCCAACCCCACCGGGCCGTTGCACGTGGGCCACGGCCGCGGCGCAGCCATCGGCGACTGCATCAGCCGGCTACTCGAAGCCACCGGCTACGACGTCACCCGCGAGTTCTACTACAACGACGCCGGCGCCCAGATCGCCAACCTGGCGCTCTCGGTGCAGGCTCGCGCCAAGGGGCTGACGCCCGACGACGCCGGCTGGCCCGCCGACGGCTACCGCGGCGACTACATTACCGAGGTGGCCAACGACTACCTGGCCGGCGAGACGGTGCATGCCGACGACCGCCACGTCATCGCCAAGGCCGACCCGAACGACCTCGACGCCATCCGCGACTTCGCCGTGGCCTGGCTGCGCCGCGAGCAGGATCTCGACCTCAAGGCCTTCGGCGTCGCCTTCGACGTCTACTTCCTCGAGTCCTCGCTCTACCGCGAGGGCAAGGTCGAAGAGGCGGTCGAACGCCTGATCGGCAATGGCCACACCTACGAGCAGGACGGCGCCCTGTGGCTGCGCACCACCGCCTTCGGCGACGACAAGGACCGGGTGATGCGCAAGTCCGACGGCAGCTACACCTACTTCCTGCCCGACGTGGCCTACCACCTGAACAAGTGGCAGCGCGGCTTCTCCACGGTGATCAACGAACAGGGCGCCGATCACCACTCCACCGTGACCCGGGTGCGCGCCGGCCTGCAGGCGCTGGAGGCCGGCATCCCCCAGGGCTGGCCCGACTACGTGCTGCACCAGATGGTGATGGTGACCCGCTCCGGGGTGGAGGTGAAACTCTCCAAACGTGCCGGCAGCTACGTCACCGTGCGTGACCTGATCGACGAGGTGGGTCGCGACGCCACCCGTTTCTTCCTCGCCGCGCGCCGCGCCGACTCGCAGCTCACCTTCGACATCGACCTGGCCCGCTCGCAGTCCAACGACAACCCGGTCTACTACGTGCAGTACGCCCATGCCCGGGTGTGCAGCATGCTGCGCAAGGCCGAGGCCCAGGGGCTCGGCTTCGACCACGACCTGGCCATGGTCAGCCTGGGCCGGCTGGAAGAGGACCAGGAAAAGGCCGTCATGAATCGCCTGGCGCGCTTCCCCGAGGTGATCGACCACGCCGCCCGCTGCCGTGAGCCGCAGCAGGTCGCCCAGTACCTGCTCGACCTCGCCGCCGAGTTCCACTCCTGCTACAACGCGGTCAAGGTCATGGTCGATGACGACGAGCTGCGCAACGCCCGCCTGGCCCTGGGACTGGCCACGCGCCAGGTGCTGCGCAACGGCCTCGACCTGATGGGCGTCAGCGCCCCGGAGGAGATGTAAGCCATGGCCACCCGACGCACGCCAAGGAAGCGCGGCGCCACCTCCAGCCGCAGGAGTGCCTCCAGCCAGCGCCGGGGTTCCAGCTGCCAGGCTGGGTATGGGGGTCGCAGGCGTGATCGCCGGCTTCCTGCTGGCACAGCACCAGCACGGCACCGCGCCTTGGCAGGAAGGCCATGATTCGCCCCTCGCTCGCTTCATGCCGCGCACGCCGGTCGAATCGCCGGCACCGGCGCCCGAACGCAGCGAGCCGCGCATGCCGACCTTCGAGTTCTACACTCTGCTGCCCGAAGAGGTGGTAGCGCCGCAGGACATCGCCTCCACCGCCTCACCACCCACCGTCAACGTGCCGCCGCCGCTGGATGCCAACGCCGTCACCCAGGCGGCCCCGGCCGACGATCCCATCGCCCAGGTGATCGCCGCCAACCTGCGCGATGAGGTGAACGCCACCCCAGCAAGCGAGGCCGCCGCCCCGGCAGGCACGCGCTACATGCTGCAGGCAGCCTCCTTCCGCCAGCCCCAGGACGCCGAGCAGCTGCGTCAGCGCCTGCGCAACCTGAGCCTGGTGGCCCAGGTGAGCCAGGTGCAGTCGGCCGACGGCCAAACCTGGCACCGCGTGATGGTTGGCCCCTACGACGACACTCGCGAGCTGAATCGCGCCGAGGACCTGATGGTGACGCAAGGCATCACCCCGCTGCGTCATCGCGCCACCAACTGAGCCTGGCTTCGCACTTGAAGGCCGAGCTTGAATTCCCCGGTGCTCGCCCGCACTTCCCCTGAATGCTCGTTTACGGCCTCCGGCAACGCCAGAGGCCGAAAGTCACCGGGAGCCCCAGGCTCCCCGTTTCGGAGTCATCTCCATGACCACGATCGTTTCCGTACGCCGCGGTGACCAGGTGGCCCTGGCCGGCGACGGCCAGGTATCGCTGGGCAATACCGTGATGAAGGGCAACGCCAGCAAAGTGCGGCGGCTCTATCGCGGCCAGGTGCTGGCCGGCTTCGCCGGCGGCACCGCCGACGCCTTCACCCTGTTCGAGCGCTTCGAGGCGCAGTTGGAAAAGTACCAGGGCAATCTGGTCAAGGCCGCCGTGGAGCTGGCCAAGGACTGGCGCACCGACCGCGCCCTGCGCCGCCTCGAGGCGCTGCTGGCCGTGGCCGACAAGAACGCCTCGCTGATCATCACCGGCAACGGCGACGTGGTGGAGCCGGAGCGCGGCATCATCGCCATCGGCTCGGGCGGCAACTACGCCCTGGCCGCGGCCCGAGCGCTGCTGGAGAACACCGACCTCTCGGCCCAGGAGATCACCGAGAAGTCACTGGCGATCGCCGGCGACATCTGCGTGTTCACCAACCACCACGTCACCCTCGAAACGCTGTGAAGGCCGCCACCATGTCCCAGATGACACCCCGCGAGATCGTCCACGCCCTGGATCAGTACATCGTCGGCCAGCAGGACGCCAAGCGCGCTGTGGCCATCGCCCTGCGCAACCGCTGGCGTCGCATGCAGCTCGACGATGAGCTGCGCCCCGAGGTCACGCCCAAGAACATCCTCATGATCGGCCCCACCGGGGTGGGCAAGACCGAAATCGCCCGGCGCCTGGCCAAGCTCGCCCGCGCCCTGTTCATCAAGGTCGAGGCGACCAAGTTCACCGAGGTGGGCTATGTTGGCCGCGACGTGGAGTCGATCGTCCGCGACCTCACCGAAGCCGCCATCAAGCTGGTGCGCGAGCAGGCCAAGGACGAGGTGCGCCACCGCGCCGAGGACGCCGCCGAGGATCGCATCCTCGACGCCCTGCTGCCGCCGCCCCGCGGCCAGGAAGAGAGCGCCCGCAGCGACAGCTCGACGCGCCAGATCTTCCGCAAGAAGCTGCGCGAGGGCGATCTCGACGACAAGGAGATCGACATCGAGATCACTCCCCAGGGCCCGGGCATCGACATCATGACCCCGCCGGGCATGGAGGAGATGACCAGCCAGCTGCAGAGCCTGTTCTCCAACATGGGCCGTCACAAGACCGAGACCCGCCGGGTCAAGGTCAAGGATGCCTTCGCCCTGCTGCGCGACGAGGAAGCCGCCAAGCTGGTCAACGAGGAGGAGATCAAGCACCGCGCCATCGACGCCGTGGAGCAGAACGGCATCGTCTTTCTCGACGAGATCGACAAGGTGGCCAAGGGCAGCGGCCAGTCCAGCGGCGGCGAGGTGTCCCGCGAGGGCGTGCAGCGCGACCTGCTGCCGCTGATCGAGGGCTCCACCGTCTCGACCAAGTACGGCATGGTCAAGACCGACCATATCCTGTTCATCGCCTCCGGCGCCTTCCACCTGTCGCGCCCCTCCGACCTGATCCCCGAGCTGCAGGGCCGCCTGCCGATCCGGGTCGAGCTCGAGGCGCTCACCCCCGACGACTTCAAGCGCATCCTCACCGAGCCCTCTGCCGCCCTGACCAAGCAGTACAAGGCGCTGCTGGCCACCGAGGGGCTTGAGATCGAGTTCACCGAGGACGGCATCGAGCGCATCGCCGAGATCGCCTGGAAGGTCAACGAGGGCACCGAGAACATCGGCGCACGGCGCCTGCATACGGTGATGGAACGGCTGCTCGAGGAAGCCTCGTTCAAGGGCGGCGATTTCGGCAGCCCGCTGTCGATCGATGCCGCCTATGTCGACTCCCAGCTCGGCGAACTGGCCATGGACGAGGATCTGTCGCGGTATATCCTTTGATACGAGCGTCGTAGTACTGCTCGGTTCGCCAGTGTCGCAGCAGCGAGGCCTACATGAGCGCAGCGCCGGGGACAGGTCGTAGCGGAGGTCATTCGCCAGGGATGGCGAATGTAGCGCCCAGGGATGGGTTCACAGCGCCTCCGCGAAGCGCCTGTCGCCGGACAGCTGCGCTTCACCAACGCAAGCGGAGTCCTGAATGACTGCCCCCACCCCCAGCAAGATCCATTACCACAAGAAGGACCGCGAGCTCGAACTCACCTACGCCGACGGCGAGAGCCACCGCCTGCCGGTGGAGTACCTGCGGGTCTACTCGCCCTCCGCCGAGGTGCGCGGCCACCATCCCAGTCAGGCGGTGCTGCAGGTGGGCAAGAAGGACGTCGGCCTCAAGGACATCGAGCCGGTGGGCCGCTACGCGGTCAAGCTCGCCTTCGACGACGGCCACGACAGCGGCATCTACAGCTGGGAGTACCTTTTCGAGCTGGCCACCCGTCACGAAGCCTACTGGGCCGACTATCTGGCCCGCCTGGAGAAGGCCGGGGCCAGCCGCGAACCGCTGGGCATCGAGATCAAGCAGCTCTAGTGGCTCCAGTAACCCAGCAGGTCAAAGACAAGGCAGCCGAGGGAAGGCTACAATGTCGCCCATCATGAGGCCGAGCCCTCACCTTTCCGCAGCGATTCGGGAGCCTTTTTCGCATGAGCCCTCACTCCACCCCCGGGGACCAGCGCACCACTCACTTCGGCTACCAGGAAGTGCCGATCGAGGAGAAGGCCTCGCGCGTGGCCGACGTCTTCCACTCCGTGGCGGCGCGCTACGACGTCATGAACGACCTCATGTCGCTGGGGATCCACCGCCTGTGGAAGCGCCTCACCATCGAACGCTCAGGCGTGCGACCCGGCCACAGCGTGCTCGACATCGCCGGCGGAACGGGTGACCTGACACTCAAGTTCTCGCGCATGGTCGGCCCCCGCGGCCGAGTGGTGCTGGCGGACATCAACGAATCCATGCTGCGCGTGGGCCGCGACAAGCTGCTCGACAACGGCGTCGGCGGCAACGTCGAATACGTGCAGGCCAACGCCGAGTGCCTGCCCTTCCCCGACAACAGCTTCGACTGCATCACCATCGCCTTCGGCCTGCGCAACGTCACCGACAAGGACGCCGCGCTGCGCTCCATGGCCCGGGTGCTCAAGCCCGGCGGCCGCCTGCTGGTGCTCGAATTCTCCAAGCCCTCCAATCCGCTGCTGACCCGCGCCTACGACGAGTACTCCTTCCGCCTGCTACCCTTCATGGGCCAGGTGGTGGCGGGCGATTCCGACAGCTACCGCTACCTGGCCGAGTCGATTCGCATGCACCCGGACCAGGAGACGCTCAAGGCAATGATGGAAACCGCCGGCCTCGAGCGGGTCGAGTACACCAATCTCACCGGGGGCATCGTCGCCCTGCACCGCGGCATCAAGCTCTGAGGGCGCAATGACGTTGACCCCGACCCTGCTGCTGGCCGGCATCGAGCGTACCGTCAACGCCGTGCTCGCCCGCGACCCCGCGTCACCCTCTCGTCTCTCGCGGCTGACCGGGCAACGCCTGCTGCTGCGCCTGGAGCGCCCGTCGCTGACGCTGCTGATGGGATTTCACGCCCAGGGTGTCGACCTGATGCGTCAGGAAGAGGGGCACGAGAGCGAGGCCGATGCGGTCATCGAACTGGACGCCGAGACGCTCGGCGAACTGCTCGGCGGCGAACCCATGGAGCGGCTGATGTTCCAGGGCAAGCTGGCCATGCGCGGTCGCGTCCACCTGCTGGAAGAGGCTCGCGACCTGTTCCTCGACCTCGACCTCGACTGGGAAGCGGAGCTGGCGCGCTGGGTGGGCGACGTACCCGCCCACAGCCTGGCCGAGGGGCTGCGGCGCCTGGCCCGCTGGGGCCTGCGCGCCCACGAAGAGATGCGCGCCGACATCGCCGAGTACGTGTTCGAGGAGGCCCGGCTGCTGCCCGGCCGCCAGCAGTTCGACAACCTGCGTGACCATCTCACCGAGCTGGAAGTGGCCGCCGACCGCCTGGAAGCCCGCCTGAACCGCCTGCGGCGCCGGCTGGAAAACGAGGCCGCTACATGATGGGGCTGCGCCTGCTGCGGATCATCTGGGTGGTCACGCGCTACCGGCTCGATACTCTGCTGCCGCTGCAGCGCATGCCCCTGTGGCTGCGGCTGGTATTCCTGCTCTCGCCGCTGCGCGTGGTGCCAATAGGCCGGCGCAGCGACGGCGAGCGGCTGCGGCTGGCGCTGGAGTCGCTCGGCCCGGTGTTCGTCAAATTCGGCCAGCTGCTCTCCACCCGCCGCGATCTGCTGCCCGAAGAGATCGCCGACGAGCTCCGGCGCCTGCAGGACCAGGTACCGCCCTTCCCCGGTGCCGAGGCCCAGGCGCTGGTGGAGGCCGAGCTACGCATGCCGCTGGACATCGCGTTCGCCCACTTCGACGCCGAGCCGCTGGCCTCGGCCTCCATCGCCCAGGTGCATGCCGCCCGCCTGCACAGCGGCGAGGACGTGGTGGTCAAGATTATCCGCCCGGCCATCGACCGGGTCATGCGCCAGGACATGGCGCTGATGTACCGCGTGGCCGGCCTGCTGTCGCTGATTCCCGAGGCGCGCCGCCTGCGTCCGGTGGAGGTGGTGCGCGACTACGAGGCGACCCTGTTCGACGAACTCGACCTGCGCAAGGAGGCCGCCAACACCTCCCAGCTCAAGCGCAACTTCGGCGCTTCCCCGCTGCTCTACGTTCCGACCATCCACTGGTCGCACACCCGCAAGCGGGTCTTGGTGCAGGAGCGAATCCACGGCATTCCGGTGGCCGACATCGCGGCGCTCAAGGCCCAGGGCACCGACCTCAAGCGGCTCGCCGAGCGCGGCGTGGAGATCTTCTTCACCCAGGTGTTCCGCGACAATTTCTTCCACGCCGACATGCACCCGGGCAACATCTTCGTGTCCCGCGAGAACCCCGGCGACCCGCAGTACATCGCCATCGACTGCGGCATCGTCGGCAGCCTGACCCGCGAGGATCAGGACTACCTGGCGCGCAATCTGCTGGCTTTCTTCCACCAGGACTACTATCAGGTGGCCGCGCTGCACATCGAGTCGGGTTGGGTCGGCGAGAACACCCGCGCCAACGAGTTTGCCGCCGCCATCCGCACGGTATGCGAGCCGATCCTGGAGAAGCCGCTCAAAGACATCTCCTTCGGCCAGGTGCTGCTGGGACTGTTCCAGACCGCCCGGCGCTTCAACATGGAGGTGCAGCCGCAGCTGGTGCTACTGCAGAAGACCCTGCTCAACATCGAGGGTCTGGGACGCCAGCTCCATCCCGACCTCGACCTGTGGACCACCGCCAAGCCCTACCTCGAGCGCTGGATGCAGGAGCGCGCCGGCGCCACGGGCCTGTGGGAGTCGCTCAAGCGCCAGGCGCCGGAACTCTCGCGCCAGCTGCCGGAGCTGCCCTCGGTGGCGCATCAGGCGCTGACCCGGCTCGAGCACGAGCATCGCCAGCGCCAGCGCCAGTCGCTGGCGCTGCGAGGCATCCACCAGCAGCTGACGCAGGACCGCCGCCGCGGCCGACGTGTGCGCCTCGGGCTGCTGCTGGGCGGCCTCGCCCTGGCCTGGCAGCCGCTCACCGCCTGGGCCGCCCAGCAGCCCTTGCCGATCCTCGCCGCCGCCATCGTGGCACTGCTGCTGCTGGCCTGGCAGTGATCTTGATCCACCGCAATCAGGAGTTCATTTATGCGTGATATTCTCGGCGAACTCTTCGAGGTTCTGCAGCAGCGCCGCAGCGCCGCCCCCGAGGACTCCTACGTGGCGGCCCTGCACCACAAGGGGCTGAATAAGATACTCGAGAAGGTTGGCGAAGAGGCCACGGAGACCCTGCTGGCGGCCAAGGACGCCGAGCACGGCGACGCCGCCCAGCGCCAGGCGCTGGTCGCCGAAACCGCCGACCTGTGGTTTCATAGCCTGGTGATGCTATCGCATCTTGGGCTCGACCAGCAGGATGTGCTCGACGAGCTGGCCCGTCGCTTCGGCATCTCGGGGCACGATGAGAAGGCCGCGAGGTCAAACTGACCATGTCTTCCGGATCAGCCGGAAACGCGATTCAATGAGGAACCCCCATGTTAGGTGGCATCAGTATCTGGCAACTGCTGATCGTACTCGGCATCATCATTCTGGTCTTCGGCACCAAGAAGCTGCGCAACGTCGGCTCCGACCTGGGAGGAGCGGTGAAGGGCTTCAAGCAGGCCGTCAACGAGGACGACAAGGACAAGCCCCAGGCCAAGGTGACCCACGAGGAGCAGCCCAACACCTACGACGTGCGGGCGGAAGAGAAGGCCAGGGAAACGATTCAGGACCGGGAAGAGCGCAAATAAGCCGCCATGTTCGATATTGGTTTCCTGGAACTCCTCATCCTCGGGATCGTCGGCCTGCTGGTTCTCGGCCCGGAGCGCCTGCCCAAGGCCGCCCGGACCCTGGGCCTGTGGGTCGGCAAGATCAAGCGCACCGTATCGAGCATGCAGCGCGAGATCAATGCGCAGCTCGAGACGGAAGAGCTTCGCCAGAAGCTCAAGGAGCAGCAGGCCAAGCTCGACGAGAGCCTGGAACGGGCCAAGCGAGACGTGGAAAGTATCGCCAAGCCGTACACCACGTCGACCCCGCGCCGAGGCGACCACGACTCGTCCCCCGGCGACAAGGGAGGAGCGGCGGATGCGCCGCCCCGCTCGGCATCGGCGCGCCTGGACGACGCCCTGGCCGGGGTGCGCAAGCCCGTAGACCCCGCCCCGCCCCCGGCCGGGCAGAGCACCGATGGCAGCGCTTCTGACGGCAACGCTCCCACCGGTAACGCTCCCAACGACAAGGACGCCGCTTCCCGATGAGCGACTCCGACGACAAGCAGGAACTTGGCCAGGCTCCCCTGATCGAGCACCTCATCGAACTTCGCTCGCGACTGCTACGCGCGGTGGTAGCGATCTTCGTGATCTTTCTCGGTCTGTACCCCTTCGCCAACGAGATCTACACCTTCGTGGCCCAGCCGCTGATGGCGCTGCTGCCCGAGGGTTCGCAGATGATCGCCACCGAAGTGGCCTCGCCGTTTCTGGCTCCCTTCAAGCTGACCCTGGTGGTGGCGGTATTCGTCGCCATCCCCTACGTGCTGCACCAGGCGTGGGCCTTCGTCGCCCCCGGCCTCTACGACAACGAGAAGGCCCTGGCGCTGCCGCTGCTGGCGTCCAGCATCGGGCTGTTCTACGCCGGCGCCGCTTTCGCCTATTACGTGGTGTTCCCGCTGCTGTTCCAGTTCTTCACCCAGACCGGGCCGGAGAACGTGGCGGTGATGACCGATATCAATCAGTACCTGAACTTTGTTCTCAAGCTATTCTTCGCCTTCGGCGTGGCCTTCGAGATCCCCATTGCCACTTTCCTGCTGATCGCCTCGGGCGCCACCACGGTGGAGAGCCTGTCGCGCAAGCGGCCCTATATCCTGCTCGGCTGCTTCGTGGTCGGCATGCTGCTCACACCGCCCGATGTGATCTCGCAGAGCCTGCTGGCAATTCCCATGTACCTGCTCTACGAAGTGGGCATCCTGTTCGGCAGGCTGGTACGCCACCGCCGCCGCCAGGCGGCGGAAGCCGAGGCCGGAGAGGTGAGCAAGCGCAAGGAGTCGTGACGGCGACCCGTCGACCCTGACGAAGCCGCTTTTGCAATCAGCGCCCTAGACGCTACGGCCCGCCCCTAAGGGCGGGCCGTGACCGTTTTCGGCGGGGTCTCCTGGCACCGTCTCGCCGGTTCAGCGATCCATCAGCTCGTCGATGCGATCCACCAGCTTGAAGATCCCGGTAGCGGCCTCGCTGATGCGTGTGGCCAGCATGTAGGCGGGCGTGGTCACCACCCGATTCTCGAAGTCCACGACGATGTCCTCCACGCCGCAGCTGCGATGCAGCCCGCCCATGTTACTGATGGCGCCGGCCACGCCGGATCGTGGCCGATGGTCACGGCGATGCCCGGCCCCAGCAGTTTCGGCACCAGGGCCGGACTGATGCACATCAGGCCGATCGGCTTGCGCGCCGCGTGGAACGGCGCCACCGCATCGACCAGGCCCTCCAGCAGCTCCATGTCGCTGCCCGTCTCGGCAAAATTCGACAGGTTCTTGGCCGCGCCGAAGCCACCCGGCAGGATCACCGCATCGTACTGCTCAGCGTCAAGCTCCTGCAGCGGCGAGATCTCGCCGCGTGCCAGGCGCGCCGACTCCACCAGCACATTGCGCGGCTCACCCTCGGACACCTCGCCGCTCTGATGATCGATCACATGGCGCTGCATGACATCCGGCGCAAAGCAGCGATAGCCGATGCCCAGTTGGTCCAACCGCAGCAGGGTCAGGGTGGTCTCGTAGATTTCCGAGCCATCCTGCACACCGCAGCCCGACAGGATGACTGCCACCTGTTTGCTCATGCCTTTCTCCTTGTAATACGGCTCCCCGCGAGAGGGTGCTAGCTGAATCCGAAGCCCACACTTTAGAGAGTCGCGCACAGGGCGACAAGGATCAGCTTTCTGCCCGCATCGTCGCTGATATACTTTGCGGATACGCCTTGAGCGACCCTGGACTGTCATCGTTTCCGGGCACACTGCCGCCACTGGATGCCCAGGCGAACGTGGCCCACCGCAGGAGTAGAGCATCTTGAGCTTCATGACCACGCGCCAGTTCCCTGCCACGCGGATGCGCCGCATGCGCCGCGACGACTTCTCACGCCGCCTGATGCGCGAATCGACCCTGACCGCCGCCGACCTGATCTGGCCGGTGTTCGTGCTCGACGGCGAGCAGCGTCGCGAGGCCATTCCCTCGATGCCTGGCGTCGAGCGCCTGTCGCTGGACCTGCTGATCGAGGAGGCCCACGAGGCGCACCGGCTCGGCATTCCCGCCCTGGCCCTGTTCCCGGTGGTGGATCAGGGACTCAAGAGCGAGCTGGCCGAGGAGTCCTACAACGCCAACGGCCTGGTGCAGCGCAGCGTGCGGGCCCTGAAGGAGGCGGTGCCTGAGCTCGGCATCATGACCGACGTGGCGCTCGACCCCTATACCATCCACGGCCAGGACGGCATCATCGACGACAGCGGCTACGTGCTCAACGACCGCACGGTGGAGACGCTGCTCAAGCAGGCGCTGTCCCACGCCGAGGCCGGCGCCGACGTCGTCGCGCCCTCCGACATGATGGACGGTCGCATCGGCGAGATCCGCCAGGTGCTCGAGCAGGAACACCTGCACAACGTGCGCATCATGGCCTACAGCGCCAAGTACGCCTCGCGCTACTACGGCCCCTTCCGCGACGCGGTGGGCTCGGCCGCCAACCTGGGCAAGGCGGACAAGCGCACCTACCAGATGGACCCGGCCAACAGCGACGAGGCCCTGCACGAGGTGGCCCTGGACCTGGCCGAAGGCGCCGACATGGTGATGGTGAAGCCGGGGATGCCCTACCTCGACGTGGTACGTCGCATCAAGGATGAGCTCAAGGTGCCGACCTATGCCTACCAGGTGAGCGGCGAGTACGCCATGCACATGGCCGCCTTCGACAACGGCTGGCTCGACGCCGACGAGGTGATGCTGGAGTCGCTGGTGTGCTTCAAGCGCGCCGGCGCCGACGGCATCCTGACCTACTTTGCCAAGCGGGCGGCGACGCTGCTGGCACGTTGACGGCAGGCCCGGCCGCACGCCGGGCTCCCTTCAGCTCTTGCGGAAGGCGGAAAGGTCATTGGGATCGAAGCCTTCCACCCGCTCGGGCAGCCCGCGCTCCTCACGCAGCTGGCGAATCCTGGCACGCTCGCCGAGCAGCTCGGCGTCGTCGTCGAGCGTGCGTCCGTTGAGTTCGGCCAATTGGGCCATGCCCTGGTGATAGAAGGTCATCAGGTGCAGGGCCACGCCGTTACCCTGCTCCATTTCGCGCCGCAGGGTCGACAGGTAACCGCTGACCCGGGAAAGATGGTGCTTGAGCTGCCACACGTAGCGCATCTCGGTCATCCAGGGACGCTCGCGCAGCACGGCGAAGGTCAGGCTGGTCACCACCAGGCCAAGCAGGACCCCGAGGGCGTTGAGCCATAGGCTGGAGCCGAAGGTCGCCACCAGCAGCTGGGAAAATACCAGGCCGAAGACAAGGAGCTGGCCGGCCATGGCCAGGCTGATGAGTCGTGCCTTGCGGCGATAGGTTTCCGGGTCGTGATGCTCGAAGGTGAAGGACATGAGGGCTTCCTGTGGCAGCAAGATGCCGGGATTATCCCGGCATCGGCTGTCCAGGTACAGTCGCCCCGGCCAGGCTCAGCGCAGCCGTTCTGCCGTTTCGAGCAGCAGCGCTTCGGTATCCTGCCAACCTAGGCAGGCATCGGTGACCGATACCCCATAGCGCAGCGCCCCAAGGTCGAGGGCCTGACGGCCTTCTTCCAGGTGGCTTTCCAGCATCAGGCCCATCAGCGCTTTCTCGCCGGCCAGCCGTTGCGCCAGCACGTCTCGCAGCACCGCGCCCTGGCGGCGGTGGTCCTTGCACGCGTTGGCATGGCTGCAATCCACCATGAGGCGGGGCGCCAGGGCAGCGCGCTCAAGGCCTTGGCAGGCCGCACGCACCGACACCGAGTCGTAGTTGGGACCAGCGTGGCCTCCGCGCAGCACCACATGGGTATGCGGGTTGCCGGCGGTTTCACGCATCACCGGACGTCCATCGGCCGCCAGGGCAAAGTGCTGGTGCGGGTGGGCCGCCGCCTGGATGGCCTGCAGCGCCACGTCGACGTCGCCGCCGGTGCCATTCTTGAAGCCCACCGCGGCCTGCAGCCCGCTGGCCAGCTCTCGATGCAGCTGGGATTCGGTGGTGCGTGCCCCGATGGCCACCCAGGCCAGCAGGTCGTCGAGGTAGGGCGCCAGCAGCGGCTGCAGCAGCTCAGTGGCCACCGGCAGGCCCAGCGAGGCCACTTCGCGCATCAGTTGGCGCGACAGCTGGAGCCCACGCGCCATATCACCGCTGCCGTCCAGGTCGGGGTCGTACGCCAATCCCTTCCAGCCGACGGTGGTCCTCGGCTTTTCCACGTAGACCCGCATGACCAGCAGCAGCCGGTCGTCCACGCGCTCAGAGAGCGCCGCCAGGCGCTGGGCGTACTCCAGCGCCGCCACCGGATCGTGAATCGAACAGGGCCCGACGACGATCAGCAGGCGGTCGTCCTGGCCTTGCACGATGGCCTGCACGGCACGGCGCTGGGCGTCAATGCGCTCGGCCAACGGCGAGGCCAAGGGCAGGTGGCGGCGCAGTTCGCCCGGTGAGGGCAGGTGCAGTTCGGTGTGATTCGCCGCGTCGCCACCGGGCTGTGGCGCGTGCGGTTCGAGGATGAGACGTTCGGCAAGTGAGGCGTGGGCGTTCATGGTCAACGGCTCCGTGAGATCGGTAAACATCGTGTCGTGGCGTTGCCACCAGTCATCTCACGGTCGGAGGTGGCGCACTGAACCGACCGCGTGGCGCTAAATCGCCAGCCATAACCCCAGCCATAATAGTCGTGGCGAGAGCGGGCGGCGAAAGTGGCGCGGCGTGCGATCATGGTGCGTCTCCTCGGTTGATATGTTCGTCAGTTGAAGCTCTAGTCAGTCGAAGCTCTAAAAAGGAACTACCAAACGTAAAACCCCCGGTCGGGTTGCCGACCAGGGGTTTTAGGAGGAAGGCAACCCGGTTGGGTGTGCCCTAGCAGCTGCGTCCGACTCAGGACCCGGCCGCCGGCACACCGGCGCTAAACCAGTACCAATACTGGCCACCAAAACCCGCACCACGCTGCTGCGCCACGCAGGAAGCGCAGCGAAGAGCATCAGGTGTCAGGCCGGGGAGCAGCGTCATGGTTGAGTTCCTGTTTTCCATTTTTTTCATCGTGCCGCATCGCGACAAGCTTGGCAAGCTCGACCTCAGGCGGCCACGGCACGAACGATGCCAATCAGCAGGGGCAGCAGGTTCAGGGGCAGTACCGCCAGCATCGCCAGCAGCCACAGCGGGCCGCTCTCATCGTGATATTCCTTCAAGGGTGCCATATTCGCCTCCTCTCCATTGGCTGGCCATGGGCTGGTCTTTGCGCAGCCTATCGTGCCTTCAAAGCGACTGCGTGACTGACAGTCTAGCGAAGGTGGCGCCCGCCATCGACCGGCAGCGTGATGCCGGTCACGTAGCGGTTGTCGAGCAGGTAGCGCAGGCTCTGGTAGATCAC
Organism: Halomonas sp. E19; assembly: GCF_052439355.1. NCBI lineage: Bacteria > Pseudomonadati > Pseudomonadota > Gammaproteobacteria > Oceanospirillales > Halomonadaceae > Halomonas > Halomonas sp. E19. Next base: position 2,636,335 of record NZ_JBNFWU010000001.1, read on the forward strand.
GCCCGGCCCCGGCACCATACCCATGGCCGACTTGGCCCTGGCCTTCTCGGCATAGGCCTCGTCGTCGCCTTCATTGAGCATGATCAACGCCGGGGCGATGGCGTTGACCTGGATCTGCGGAGCGTACAGGGCCGCGAAGGAGAGCGTCAGATTCTCGAGCCCCGCCTTGGTGGCGGCGTAGGCAGCATGCTTTTCCGAGCCCTTCTGCGCCACGTAGTCAGTCATATGCACGATGTCGCGCTGCGGCTCGCCGCAGGCCTCGAGCAGCTCGCGACAGTGCAGGTTGATCAGGTAGGGCGCCAGCATGTGCACGCGGAACAGCCGCTCGAAGGTGGCCCCGGCCTGCTCGTCGCGGCCGTCCGGCGCCCAGTCGCTGGCGTTGTGCACGATCGCTCGCAGCGATCCGGTCTCGGCCTTGAGCCGGGCGATGAAGTCGAGAATGCCCGCCTCGCTGGCGAAATCCGCCATCAGGGTGACGATGCCGCGGCGGCGCAACACCTCGAGCGCCGGCCGCTCGCGCCGGTAGCTGATAATGACCGGATGCCCGTCGTCAACCAGCCGTTCGGCGCAGTGCCGCCCCAGGCGCTGGGCGCCGCCGGTGATCAGGATCGGCGAGGCGCTCACCCCGCGCTCCCCCGGCGCAGCACGCCGACGGTGGGCACCAGCGGCTGGCGCGGCGCATAGGCGAAGACGTCGGAGAAGACCCGCGACGGCTCGAGACCCAGCGAGGCCAGCACGTCGACGCAGGCGTAGACCATGCCCGGCGAGCCGGAGAGGTAGACGTCATGCCCGCTGACATCCTCGAGGCCAGTGGCGAGCGCCTGGTCGATCCGCCCCAGGTGGCCGTGGACACGCTCGCCGCTCACCGCCGCTTCCGGCGCGGCTTCGGTGACCAGATGGAAGTGCACGTTGGCATGCTGCTCGGCCCACTCCCGTGGCAGGCTCTCGAGATAGAGGTCGCGCCGCTGGCGCGCCGCCCACCACAGCTCGATTGTCCGCTCGGGCGAGGCCTGCAGCGAGGCCTCGGCGATCGCCTTCATCTGGGCGAAGCCGGTGCCGGCCGCGATCAGCAGCAGCGGCCGCTGGCTGTCATGATCGAGCACACAGTCACCGCCCGGCAGACGCACACCGAGATGGCGCGCCTCCACGATCAGCTCGCGCAGCCGGGCGGAGTTCTCACGCTCCGGCCAGTGCTGGATATGCAGCTCCAGGCTGCCGTCGCCGCGATGCGCGCTGGCAATGGAAAACGGCACCCAGGTCTCGTCGTCGAGCTTGAGCTCCAGATACTGGCCCGGCTCATGGGCCATGGCCTCGGCGCGCCCTTCCAGGCGTACGCGAAACACGTCGGGAGTCAGGTCCTCCACTGCCGTCACCTGGCAGCTCAGGGTCCTCGGGGTCATGCGTGCCTCTTGTTGTCAGGGTAAGGGGCAGCTCGATGCCCAGCTCGTTCCAGCGCTCACTGACGCGGGCCTTGACGGCCTCGTCCATGACGATGGGCGTGCCCCATTCGCGATCGGTCTCGCCGGGCCACTTGCTGGTGGCATCGAGCCCCATCTTGGACCCCAGCCCCGCCACCGGCGAGGCGAAGTCGAGGTAGTCGATCGGCGTGTTCTCGACCATCACGGTATCGCGGGCCGGGTCCATGCGGGTGGTGATGGCCCAGATCACATCCTTCCAGTCACGGGCGTCGACGTCGTCGTCGAGCACCACCACGAACTTGGTGTACATGAACTGGCGCAGGAAGCTCCACACGCCCATCATCACGCGCTTGGCGTGGCCCGGGTACTGCTTCTTCATGGTCACCACCGCCATGCGGTAGGAGCAGCCCTCCGGCGGCAGGTAGAAGTCGACGATCTCGGGAAACTGCTTGCGCAGGATCGGCACGAACACTTCGTTGAGGGCGACACCGAGGATCGCCGGCTCATCGGGCGGCCGCCCGGTGTAGGTCGAGTGGTAGATGGCATCGCGGCGCAGGGTCATGCGCGTCACGGTGAACACCGGGAACTCATCGACCTCGTTGTAGTAGCCGGTGTGGTCGCCGTAGGGCCTTCCGGCGCCATGTCATCGGGATAGATGAAGCCTTCCAGAATGATTTCTGCAGACGCAGGCACTTCCAGATCGGCATGGCCGCACTTGACCAGCTCGGTGCGCGAACCGCGCAACAGCCCGGCGAAGGCGTACTCGGAGAGCGAATCCGGTACCGGGGTCACCGCGCCGAGAATCGTCGCCGGATCGGCGCCCAGCGCCACCGCCACCGGGAAGGGCTCGCCGGGATGGGTCTGCTGGAACTCGAGGAAGTCCAGCGCACCGCCACGGTGCGACAGCCAGCGCATGATCAGGCGGTTCTTGCCCAGCTTCTGCTGGCGATAGATGCCCAGGTTCTGGCGCTTCTTGTGCGGCCCGCGGGTCACCACCAGCGGCCAGGTGACCAGCGGCGCGGCATCGCCGGGCCAGCAGTGCTGGATCGGCAGGCGGTCGAGGTCGACGTCGTCGCCTTCGAGGATCACCTGCTGCACCGGGGCGCTGCGCACCACCTTGGGCCCCATGCTCATCACTTGCTTGAAGATCGGCAGCTTGTCCCAGGCATCGCGAAAGCCCTTGGGCGGGTCGGGTTCCTTGAGGAAGGCGAGCAGTTGCCCCACCTCGCGCAGCGCCTCGACCGAGTCCTGGCCCATGCCCAGGGCGACCCGCCTCGGCGTGCCGAACAGGTTGCCGAGCAGCGGCATATCGTGGCCCTTGACGTTCTCGAACAGCAGCGCCGGGCCGCCGGCACGCAGGGTGCGGTCGCAGATCTCGGTGATCTCGAGGTAGGGGTCCACCTCGGCTGAAACTCGTATCAGCTCGCCCTGGGCTTCCAGGGCCGCGATGAAGTCACGCAGGTCCTTGTACTTCATTCCAATTCCCGTTTCCGGAACGACGAAAGGGGCAGCATAGCATGCTGCCCCTTGCGCACCGCCGAACCCGCCTAGCGGCGCTTCATCGCCTCGAAGAATTCCAGGTTCGTCTTGGTATCCTTCAGGCGGTCGATCAGGAACTCGGTAGCTGCCGTGTCGTCCATCGGATTGAGCAGCTTACGCAGGATCCACATGCGCTGCATCTCGTCCTCGGAGGCAATCAGGTCCTCGCGGCGGGTGCCGGAGCGGCGGATGTTGAGCGCCGGATAGACGCGCCGCTCGGCGAGCTTGCGGTCCAGGTGGGCTTCCATGTTGCCGGTGCCCTTGAACTCCTCGAAGATCACCTCGTCCATCTTCGAGCCGGTATCGACCAGCGCGGTGGCGATGATGGTCAGGCTGCCGCCCTCTTCGATGTTACGCGCGGCACCGAAGAAGCGCTTGGGCTTCTCCAGGGCGTGGGCGTCGACACCGCCGGTGAGCACCTTGCCGGAGCTGGGCACCACGGTGTTGTAGGCGCGCGCCAGGCGGGTGATGGAGTCGAGCAGGATGACCACATCCTTCTTGTGCTCGACCAGGCGCTTGGCCTTCTCGATCACCATCTCGGCAACCTGCACGTGGCGCGCCGGCGGCTCGTCGAAGGTCGAGGCGACCACTTCGCCGCGAACGGTGCGCGACATCTCGGTCACTTCTTCCGGACGCTCGTCGATCAGCAGCACGATCAGGTGGCACTCGGGGTTGTTGCGCGTGATCGAGGTGGCGATATTCTGCAGCATCAGCGTCTTGCCCGCCTTGGGCGGCGAGACGATCAGCCCGCGCTGGCCCTTGCCGATGGGCGCGGTGAGATCGATGATGCGAGCGGTGAGATCCTCGGTGGAGCCGTTGCCGATCTCCATGCGCAGCCGCTCCTGGGGGAACAGCGGCGTGAGGTTCTCGAACAGGATCTTGTGCTTGGCGTTTTCGGGCTTGTCAAAGTTGATCTGACTGACCTTGAGCAGCGCGAAATAACGCTCGCCTTCCTTCGGCGGACGAATCTTGCCGGAGATCGAATCGCCCTTGCGCAGGTTGAAGCGGCGGATCTGCGACGGCGAGACATAGATGTCGTCGGGGCCGGCCAGGTAGGAGCTGTCGGCGCTGCGCAGGAAGCCGAAACCATCCTGGAGAATCTCCAGAACGCCATCGCCATAGATATCCTCGCCGCTCTTGGCGTGCTTCTTGAGGATGGCGAAGATAATGTCCTGCTTGCGTGAGCGCGCCAGGTTATCGATGCCCATCTCGCGGGCAAGCTCCAGGAGCTCTGGCACGGATTTTTGCTTGAGTTCGGTAAGATTCATCGGTGTGTTCGGAAGTTGCTCATGTCAGCGTGGCGGCACGGCGCCGTGGGAAGAAGCTGGAAAAGAACGGTACGCCGCTTGGGTGCGTTCAGAGCCCGGAGACGCTTCCACTCGCAGGGCGATTGACCGCCGCTCACGACCGCTCTGAAGGGGCCGTCGAAACGGTATCGTGTTCGAGGAAGCAGCACTTTATGTCGCCTGGAGTGTAATCGCCTGGTGCGTTTCAAGTGCCAACATGGCTTCCGGCACAAGACAACTAACGACAATAAGGGGCTGACTGACGACTTGATGTTGACCGCGACGCGGTCGGAAAGCATTCGGAACAGGCGAACGACCCGATGTTAGTCAAGGCCGCCGCCGAACGCAAGTCTACCGATCAACCCCTCGCGATTGACAGGTTCTCGCCATCGCCGCAACCTTTAGCTATTCGCCATCAGGACGCTGCGTGATGATCTTACCCATGGAACGGCCCCAACCCACCACCGACGCCCCCTTTCGTCCCAGGTACCCTGCCCGCAGCGCCTGGCTGCGATCGACCTGGGCTCCAACAGCTTTCACCTACTGGTGGCGCATTACCAAGACGAGCGACTGCAAGTGGTAGCCCGCCGCGGTGAGAAGGTGCAGCTGGCCGCAGGACTCGACGGCGACGGCCGGCTGGAAGAGGCCGCCATGCAGCGGGCGCTCGGCTGCCTGGCCCGCTTCGCGCCTTTCGTGGCCGACATCCCCCAGGGCAGCTGCGCGTGGTCGGCACCAACGCGCTGCGCGGCGCACGCAATAGCCAGGCCTTCATCGACCGTGCCGAAGCGCTGCTCGGGCATCGCATCGAGATCATCGGCGGACGCGAGGAGGCTCGCCTGATCTATCTGGGCGCCGCCCACTCCTTGGCCGAGAGCGGCCGGCGGCTGATCATCGACATCGGCGGCGGCTCCACCGAGTTCATCATCGGCGAACGCTTCGAACCGCTGGCCCTGGAAAGTTTGCAGCTGGGCTGCGTGACCTTTACCCGCCGCTTCTTCGAAGGGGCGAGATCAACGAGCGGCACATGCGCCTCGCCGAACTCGCCGCCATGTCGGAGCTGGCCAACATCCGCCACCCCTACTGCGAGCTGGGCTGGGATGACCCGGTGGGCTCGAGCGGCACGATCAAGGCGGCCGCCGCGGTCATCGCCGCCGCCGGAGGCGCCCCGACGGCGTGGTGACCCGCGAGGGCCTTCAGCAGGTACGCAGCACGCTGATCGCCTGCGGACACCTCGACCGGGTGGCGCTGGAGGGGCTCAAGCCGGACCGCGCCCGGGTGTTTCCCGCCGGCGTTGCCATCCTCAGCGCCATCTTCGACGCCTTCGCGCTGGAGCGCTTGCGCTACGCCGACGGCGCCCTGCGCGAAGGCGTGCTGTATGACATGGTGGGCCGCAACAGTTCCGAGGATATCCGCCACAAGACGCTCGCCTCGCTGCAGCAGCGCCACGGCGTGGACGGGCGCCAGGCCGAGCACGTGGCGAACTCGGCCGGCCAGCTGCTGGACCAGGTGCGCACGGCATGGGCGCTCGACGACGACCAGGCGCGCTTCCTCGACTGGGCGGCCCGCCTGCACGAGATCGGCCTGGCCATCTCCCACAGCCAGTTCCATCGCCACGGCGCCTACCTGCTGGAACATTCCGACCTGGCCGGCTTCTCGCGCCCCGAGCAGCGGCTGCTGGCCTTTCTGGTGCGCGCGCATCGCCGCAAGTTCCCGCTGCGCGAGTGGCGCGCGCTGCCCGAGTCGCAGCAGCGCTCCCACGCCCGCCTGGCGCGCCTGCTGCGCCTGGCGGTGCTGCTCAATCACCCGCGAGGCGAACAGCCCGTGGCTACTCCCCAGCTCGAAGTTCAGGGCGAAGCCCTGACGCTCCACCTGGCGGATGACGAGCGCGACCAGACCCTGCTGCGCACCGACCTCGAGCAGGAGATCGCCTACCAGAGCGCCGCCGGCTTCAACCTCAGCCTGAGCTGACCGGGTGGGCCGACCAGCCCGCTGCCACCGCCAGCCAACGGCCTTCCGGCAGCGCCAGCGCCGCCACCGGCTCTGCCGCGTGCCAAACCACCACCACTCGCTCGCGTGCCCAGGGCGGCAGGGCGGCTTCTTGCAGCAATCGCTTGAGCTCCCGCGAGCCCCGCCCCGCCAGGCGCAGCCGCTCGCCCCCTTCGCGCTGCCTAAGCTCAAGGCAGGCCTCGCCTCCCTCGTCGGGCACAAGCGTGGCCTCGGCCTTGCCCCATGGGGTGGCAAGCGGCGACCGGCCGTCCCAAGCCAGGGGCCAAGCGCCCCGGGGCGGAGGCTGACGGCGCAGCAAATGGAGGCCGCCGCGCCAGATCCGCGCCTCGGCCTCGGCCCAGGCCACATGGGCCTGAGCATCGGGGCGCGCCTCGAGCTGGGCCAGCAGCGTGGCCAGGCGACCCTGCGGCGGCGTGGGCAGGCCAAGGCGCCGGCAGGCATGGCGCACCAGCACGCGCTGTCGCGCCGGCGAAAGGCCCGCCAACCCCGCCAGTGGCAGGCGAGCGGCGTCGCCGCCCAGCGCAGCCAGGTCCTGCGCAGCCAGGTCGTCGATCAAGCTATCGGCTTCGGTCGCATGCGCCGCACTGCTCGCCAGCGCCTGGGCGGCGTGGGGCCAGCGCGCCTGCAATAGCGGCAGCAGGCGGAGGCGCAGGAAGTTGCGGTCGAGCGCCTCGTCGCGATTGGTGGGATCGTCGATCCAATTCAGGCCGAGCCGCGCCGCTTCGGCTTCCAGCTCCGCACGCGAATGCGCCAGCAGCGGGCGCGCGAAGCACCTGCCCTGCCACTCGCGCACCGTTGGCATGCCCGCCAGGCCGCGCACGCCGCTGCCGCGCAGGGCGGCGAGCAGGAAGGTTTCGGCCTGGTCATCGCGGTGCTGAGCCAGCCACAGCGTCTCGCCCGGGGCCACACGGCGGGCGAACGCCGCGTAGCGCGCTTCCCGCGCCGCCCCTCGAGCCCCAGCCCGGCGTCACGCTCGACCGCCACATGCTCGACAAAGAGCGGCACCCCGAGGCGAGAGGCCAGCCGACGGCAGTGCCGCTCGAAGCCGTCGGCGGCATGCTGAAGGCCATGGTGAACGTGCAGTGCGTGAAGCGGGCGGGGATGGCGCCGACAGGCCTGGGCCGCCAGCGTGAGCAGCAGGCTCGAATCCAGCCCGCCGGAGAGCGCCACCCAGACGACACGCCCCGGCGGGGTCTCCGCCAGGGCGTCGTCGATCAGGGCTTGCAGCGATGCTCGCTTATGCTGAAGCGCCATAGCTCATCAACCGCTCATACCGGCGTTCGAGCAGCGCATCGGTCTCCATCGCTTCGAGTCGATCCAGGCTCGCCAGCAGCGCCTCCCTGACCCGCTCGGCGGTGGCCTGCGGCTGCCGATGGGCGCCGCCCAGCGGCTCCTCGATCAGGGTGTCGACGAAGCCCAGCTCCTGCAGCCGCTCGGCGGTGATGCCCATGGCCTGGGCGGCATCGGCGGCCTTCTCGGCGCTCTTCCACAGGATCGAGGCACAGCCTTCCGGCGAGATGACCGAATAGGTGGAGTACTGCAGCATGGCCAGCTCGTCGCACACGCCGATCGCCAGCGCGCCGCCGGAGCCGCCCTCGCCCACCACGGTGGAGAGTATCGGCGTCTTGAGCCGCGACATTACCGCCAGGTTGTAGGCGATGGCTTCGCTCTGGCCGCGCTCTTCGGCGTCGATACCGGGGTAGGCGCCGGGGGTGTCGATGAAGGTCAGCACCGGCATCTTGAAGCGCTCGGCCATCTCCATCAGGCGGCACGCCTTGCGATAGCCCTCGGGACGCGGCATGCCGAAGTTGCGACGCACCTTCTCCTTCACCTCACGCCCTTTCTGATGGCCGATGACCATCACCGGACGCCCCTCGAGACGGGCGATGCCGCCGACGATGGCCGGGTCGTCGGCGAAGCGGCGGTCGCCGTGCAGCTCGTCGAAGTCGGTGAAGATGTATTCGAGGTAGTCCAGCGTATAGGGGCGCTGGGGGTGGCGGGAAATCTGCGACACCTGCCAGGGGCTCAGGTCCTTGAAGATCGACTCGGTGAGCTTGCGGCTCTTCTCCTCCAGGCGGCTGATCTCGTCGCTGAGGTTGAGCTGGCTGTCGTTGCCGACCAGGCGCAGCTCTTCGATCTTGGCCTGGAGTTCGGCGATGGGCTGTTCGAAATCGAGGTAATTGGGATTCATAGTGGCTGGGCCGCCTTGTCATTGCTGTCGCCGGGGCATGATGAACGCTGTTCGTCCCGGAAGCCATAAAATCGAGTGTCGGGCATTATCGCACCCTCAACGCACGGCGCAAGGCGCGGAAAAGCGGCTTTTCCGGCGACAGGTCTCTGCGGAGGCGCTGTGAACCCATCCCTGGGCGCTACTTTTGCCATCCATGGCAAAAGACCTCCGCTGCGACCTGTCCCCGGCGCCGCTCGCAGCCAAGGTGGTGAGTCCAGGTCCTGTCGAAAAGTCGGCGAGCGATGGTCAGACAAGGCAAAAAACGGCGCAAAACGGACTGGGCTCGCACACGAGTTTACTTTAGTAAATGAGCATTTTAAGCCGTTTTTTAACGCCGTATGACCGAGCGCAGGCACTTTTCTTAGGCCTAGCGGTATTTGAGGCGCACGCCGTCCTGCCCCTCTACCTCGCGCAGCGCGATCAGCAGCTCGTCGCTGGGGGCCACGCGCCACTGGGCGTCCAGCTCCAGCCAGCCGGCGGCGGCTTCGTTGCGGTAGCGCAGGCGCACCGGCAGGCCGTCGCCGTTGCGATGCGGCATGAGGCTCTCGCGCAGGCTCTCCACCAGCCGGCCGTTGACCCGGGTGCCGTCCAGCGACAGCTCTACCGCCTCGCCGTAGCGCGTGCGGGCGGCCACCATCGGCGTGACCTCCTTGCCGCGCAGGCGCAGGCCGCCGGAGAAGTCGTCGCTGGAGACCTCGCCCTCGACGATCAGCACCTGGTCGGCCTCGATCTGGCCGCGCAGGGAATCGTACAGCTCGCCGAACAGCGAGGCCTCGATGCGTCCGGTGCGGTCGTCCAGGGTGATGAAGGCCATGGTGTCGCCGCGCTTGGACTTCATGGTGCGCACCGCCACGACCAGGCCAGCGACCCGCTGCGGCTCCCGCGACGGCTTGAGGTCGCTGATACGAGTCGAGACGAAGCGGGCCAGCTCCTTCTCGTATTCGTCGATGGGGTGCCCGGTGAGATAGAGACCCAGGGTCTCCTTCTCGCCCGCCAGGCGCTCCTTGTCGGTCCACTCGCGCACCTGGCGATAGCCTTCGTAGGGGTCGCTCTGGGTCTCGTCGTCGGCGAAGGCTTCGCCGAACATGTCCATCATGCCCAGGTTCTGGTTGGTCTGGGTCTGGGCTGCGGCGCGCAGGGCGTCGTCCAGGGCGGCGCTGAGCACCGCCCGGTTGGGTCCCAAGTTGTCCAGGGCGCCGGAGCGGATCAACGCCTCCAGGGTGCGCTTGTTCATGCGCTTGGGGTCGACCCGGCGGCAGAAGTCGAACAGGTCGCTGAACGGGCCCTCGGCCTCGCGGGCCTCGACGATGGCGCCGATGGGCCCCTCGCCCACGCCGCGGATGGCGCCCAGGCCGTAGACGACGCGACCCTCGGTATCGACGGTGAACTTGTAGCCGCCGATGTTGACGTCCGGCGGGGTCACGGTAAGGCCGAGGCGCCGCGACTCCTCGATCAGCGGCACCACCTTGTCGAGGTTGTCCATTTCGGTGGACATCACCGCGGCCATGAACGGGCCGGGGTAGTGGGTCTTGAGCCAGGCGGTCTGGTAGGAGACCAGGCCGTAAGCCGCCGAGTGCGACTTGTTGAAGCCGTAGCCGGCGAACTTCTCCACCAGGTCGAAGATGTTGCCGGCCAGCTCCTTGTCGATGCCGTTGGCCGCACAGCCCTCCATGAAGCCGCTGCGCTGCTTGGCCATCTCCTCGGGTTTCTTCTTGCCCATGGCGCGGCGCAGCATGTCGGCCTGGCCCAGGCTGTAGCCCGCCAACACCTGGGCTATCTGCATCACCTGCTCCTGGTAGAGGATGATGCCGTAGGTGGGCTCGAGCACCGGCTTGAGCCACTCGTGCTGGTAGTCCGGATGCGGGTAGGCGAGCTCGGCGCGGCCGTGCTTGCGGTTGATGAAGTCGTCGACCATGCCCGACTGCAGCGGCCCCGGGCGGAACAGGGCGACGAGGGCGATCATGTCCTCCAGCGAGTCAGGCAGCAGGCGCTTGATGAGCTCCTTCATGCCGCGCGATTCGAGCTGGAACACCGCCGTGGTCTCGGCGCGCTTGAGCATCTCGAAGGTCGGCGCATCGTCGAGCGGAATGCGGTCGATATTGAGCGGCCCCTCGCCCTTCACGGCGCGCACCTTGTCGACCATCTCCAGCGCCCAGTCGATGATGGTCAGGGTGCGCAGGCCGAGGAAGTCGAACTTGACCAGCCCGGCCTCCTCGATGTCGTTCTTGTCGAACTGCACCACCAGGCCGTTGCCCTCCTCGTCGCACAGCAGCGGCGAGAAGTCGGTGAGCTTGGTCGGCGCGATCACCACGCCGCCGGCGTGCTTGCCGGTGCCGCGGGTGATGCCCTCGAGCTTGAGCGCCATCTCCCAGATCTCGGCGGCCTCCTCGTCGTTCTCGACGAACTCCTTGAGCGCCGGCTCCGCCTCGATGGCCTTGGCCAGGGTCATGCCCACCTCGAAGGGGATCAGCTTGGAGAGCTTGTCACCCAGCGAATAGGGCTTGCCCTGGGCGCGGGCCACGTCGCGCACCACCGCCTTGGCGGCCATGGTGCCGAAGGTGACGATCTGCGACACCGCGTTGCGCCCGTAGCGGTCGGCCACGTACTCGATCACCCGGTCGCGCTTCTCCATGCAGAAGTCGACGTCGAAGTCGGGCATCGAGACCCGCTCGGGGTTGAGGAAGCGCTCGAACAGCAGGTCGTACTCCAGCGGATCGAGGTCGGTGATCTTCTGCGCGTAGGCCACCAGCGAGCCGGCACCCGAGCCCCGCCCCGGTCCCACCGGCACGTCGTTGTCCTTGGCCCACTTGATGAAGTCCATCACGATCAGGAAGTAGCCGGGGAAGCCCATCTGAATGATGATGTCGAGCTCGAAGTCCAGCCGCTCGCGATAGCGCTTGTCGATCTCGACGTACTCGGCGCCGTCGCGCGGGTACGTCTCGACCGGGTAGAGGAAGTCAAGGCGCTCGTCGAGGCCGTCGTGGGAGACCTTGCGGAAGAATTCGTCCTGGGTCATGCCCTCGGGAATCTCGAACTCCGGCAGGAATATCTCGCCCAGACGCACGTCGACGCTGCAGCGCGCGGCGATCATCACGCTGTTCTCGAGCGCCTCGGGGATGTCGGCGAACAGCTCGGCCATCTCCGCCGGGCTCTTGAGGTACTGCTCTTCGGTGTACTTGCGCTCGCGGCGCGGGTCGTCCAGCGCCTTGCCCTCACCGATGGCGACCCGGGTCTCGTGGGCCCAGAAGTCGTCACGCTCGAGGAAGCGCACGTCGTTGGTCGCCACCACCGGCGTGCCCGTGGCCACGGCCAGCGCCACCGAGAGGTGCACGCACTCCTCCTCCAGCGGCCGCCCGGTGCGGGTCAGCTCCAGGTAGAAGCGCTCCGGGAAGGCCGCCTGCCACTCCTCGAGCAGCACATGCGCCTCGTCGCGATGGTCGGCCAGCAGGTGGCGGCCGATCTCCCCTTCGCGGCCACCTGAGAGCGCGATCAGGCCCTCGCTCTGCGCCAGCACCCAGGCCTTCTCCAGCAGCGCCCGCCCCTGGCGCTGCCCTTCCATCCAGCCCCGCGAGATCAGCTCGGTGAGGTTGCGATAGCCGGTGTCGTTCATCGCCAGCAGGGTCAGCCGGTAGGGGTGCGTCTCGTCATGCGGGTTGGCGAGCCACAGGTCGGCGCCGATGATCGGCTTGAGGCCCGCTCCTGGGCGCCGCGGTAGAACTTGACCAGGCCGAACAGGTTGGCCTCGTCGGTCACGGCCAGTGCCGGCATGCCCTGCTCGGCAGTGGCCTTGACCAGCGGCTTGAGCCGCACCAGGCCGTCGACCAGGGAATATTCGGTATGAACGCGCAGGTGGACGAAAGGCGGGGTCATAAGAGGCTCGGGGCTTGGCGGTAAATGGTCAGAGCAGCTCTAACTGCCCCTTGATCGGGGCGAAGGAGCGACGATGCTCGGGCAAGGGCCCGAGGCGTTCCAGCGCCGCCAGGTGCTCGGGCGTGGCATAGCCCTTGTGGCGGGAGAAACCATATTCGGGATAGAGGCCGTCGAGCGCCACCATCTGGGCGTCACGCGCCACCTTGGCGAGTATCGAAGCGGCGGCGATGGCCGGATGCCTGGCGTCACCCTTCACCACCGCCTGGCCGGGCAGCGGATGGCCCGGGAGCCGATTGCCGTCGACCAGCAGATATTCGGGCTGCAGCGTCAGCGCATCGATCGCCCGGCGCATGGCCAGGTGGGTAGCATGGTAGATGTTCAGCGCATCGACTTCGGCATGGCTCGCCTCGGCCACGGCGAAGGCCAGCGCCTTGTCGCGGATCTCCGCGTCCAGTTCCACGCGACGCTGCGGCGCGAGCTTCTTGGAGTCGGTCAGGCCGGCAATGGGACGCAGCGGATCGAGGATCACCGCCGCGGCGACCACCGCGCCGACCAGCGGGCCGCGGCCCACTTCATCGACGCCGGCCAGCAGGTGGCCCTGGTAGTCGATCACCAGCGGGGAAAGGCCGCCACGTTCATGTCTCGCTCCTGCCGACGCTTCCTGAATCGGACACCATTGCCTCGCTGGCCAGCGACTCGGGCAGTGGGCGGCCCGCCACCACGGCTTCGATGGCTTCCACCGCCCTGGCGCTGGCGTTGCGCTGCAGCCCGGCGTGCAGCGCGGCGAAGCGTGCCTCCAGAGCGCCACGTGCCTCGCCGTCATCGAGCATCGGCCCGAGGCGTTCGACGATGGCCTCGGGCGTGGCGGCATCTTGGATCAGCTCCGGCACCATCGACGCCTGGGCGATCAGGTTAGGCAGCGAGATCCAGGGCGTCTTGACCAGGCGGCTGGCCAACCAGTGGGTGAGCGGCGCCATGCGGTAGGCCACCAGCATGGCACGGTGGCACAGCATCGCCTCCAGGGCGGCGGTGCCCGAGGCGAGCAGCACGGCGTCGCTGGCAACCATCGCCTGGCGCGCCTGGCCATCGAGCAGCGTCAGCCGCTCGGCCAGCAGCGGCCTGGCGTCCAGCAGGCGTTCAAGCTCCTGGCGGCGCAGCGGGGTGGCCGCCGGTATCACGACGCGCAAGTCGGGGCGTTCGCGGCACAGCCGCTCGGCGGCGTCGAGGAAGGTTTCACCGAGAAAGCGGATCTCGTTGGCTCGGGAGCCCGGCAGAACGGCCAGCACCTGGGCATCGAGCGGCAGGCCGATTTCCTCTCGTGCCGCACCGCGATCGTTGACCAGCGGCAGCTCGTCGGCCAGCGGATGCCCGACGAAGGCCACCGGGAGGTGGTGCTGCGCGTAGAAGGCAGCTTCGAAGGGCAGGAAGGTGAGCATCGCATCGACCGACCTGGCGATGCCCTTGACCCGCCCCTGGCGCCAGGCCCAGACGGTGGGGCTGACATAGTGCACGGTAGCGAGCCCCGCCTCGCGCAGCTGGCGCTCCAGGCCGAGGTTGAAGTCGGGGGCATCGATACCGATCATCACGTCCGGCCGCCAGGCCAGGGCGTCGGCACGCAGCGTGCGTCGCACCCGGATCAGCTCGGGCAGGTGCTTGAGCACCTCGACCAGGCCCATCACCGAGAGCGTCTCGAGAGGAAAGCGGCTGTCGATGCCTTCGGCAAGCATGCCCGGGCCGCCGATGCCGCGGAACTCGACGCCGGGATGACGCGCCTTGAGCGCACGCATCAGGCTGGCGCCGAGCAGGTCGCCGGACATCTCTCCGGCGACAATGTAGACACGCGCAAGCTGGCTCATATCAGACCCGTTTCGACGCCAGCTCAGCGAACGATGCCGCGCGACGAAATCTCGATGGAAGCGGCAAAGGCTTCGGTTTCAGGCAGCGCATAGCGGCTGCGGATCTCCTCGAGCGCCTGGGCCACGGTCAGGCCCTGGCGATAAACCAGCCGGTAGGCATCGCCCAGCGCCTTGATCGCCTCGGCGGAAAAGCCGCGCCGCTTCAGTCCGACCAGGTTCAACCCATGGGCCGCGGCAGGGTTGCCGTTGATCAGCACGTAGGCCGGGGTGTCCTTGGTAATGATCGAGCCGCCGCCGGCCATGGCGTGGGCCCCGACGTGGCAGAACTGATGAATGGCGGAGAGGCCGCCGAGGATGACGAAGTTGCCGATAGTGACATGGCCGGCCAGGGTGACCTGGTTGGCGAAGACGCAGTCGCTGCCGATCAGGCAGTCGTGGCCCACGTGGCAGTAGGCCATGAACAGGTTGCGCGAGCCGATGACGGTCTCGCCGCGATCCTGCGCGGTGCCGCGGTGCAGGGTCACGCCCTCGCGAATGACGTTGTCGTCGCCCATGATCAGCCGCGTCGGCTCACCGGCGTATTTCTTGTCCTGGCAGTCCTCGCCCACCGAGGCGAACTGGAAGATCCGGGTGCGTGCACCGAGCACGGTGGGCCCCTTGATGACCACATGCGGCCCGATGCGGCTGCCGGGCCCGATCTCGACGTCGGGTCCAATCACGGAAAAGGGCCCGACCTCGACATCTTCGGCCAAGCGGGCGCTGGGATCGACGATGGCTGTGGAATGAATCAAGCAACCTTCCTCTCAGCACAGATGATATCGGCCTCGCAGACCAGTTCACCGTCTACGGTAGCACGGCAGGCGAACTTCCAGATGCCGCGCTTTTCACGCTCGACCTTGGCTTCCAGCACCAGGCGGTCGCCCGGCATGACCGGCCGCTTGAAGCGCACGTTGTCGCTGCCTACCAGATAATAGACGTAGCCGTCGGCGGGCAGCTTGTTGACGGTCTTGAACCCCAGGATACCGCAGGCCTGGGCCAGGGCTTCAAGCACCAGCACGCCGGGCATGATCGGGTGGTGGGGGAAGTGGCCGTTGAAGAACGGCTCGTTGATGCTGACGTTCTTGTAGGCAACGATGGATTCGCCGAGGCTCAGCGCCGTCACCCGATCGATCAGCAGGAACGGGTAGCGGTGCGGTAGATAATCTCGAATCTCGTTGATGTCCATTACCATCGTAGCGACCTCTGAAATGAAGTAGGGAAGCCAGGCAAGGCAGCAGGTGGCTGCCTCAGGCTTCCCGATACGCCCGCACGTCGGCCGGGCAGGCGATGGATTATAGCGTCGCGCGTCGCCGGCTCAACCCTGCTCGCCGCGCTTCTCCAGCCGCGTCAGTCGACGGGCGATGTCGTCGAGCTGCTTGAAGCGCACCGCGTTCTTGCGCCACTGGGCGTTGTGCATGGCCCCGGTGCCGGATGAATAGATGCCCGCCTCGTGTATCGAATTGGTCACCAGACTCATGCCGGTGACCTGCACGCCGTCGCAGATCGTCAGGTGGCCGGAGATCCCCACGCCCCCGCCCAGCAGGCAGTTGCGCCCGATCCGGGTGGAACCGGCGATACCGACGCAGCCGGCCAGCGCGGTGTGGTCGCCGATGTGGACGTTGTGCGCAATCTGCACCTGGCTGTCGATCTTGACGTCGTTGCCGATCACGGTGTCGTCCAGTGCGCCGCGGTCGATGCTCGAACAACTGCCCACCTCGACGTCGTCGCCCAGCACCACGCCGCCGAGCTGGGCGATCTTGTGCCAGCCGCGACCGTCATGGGCAAAGCCGAAGCCATCGCCGCCGATCACGCAGCCGCTGTGTAGGATGGCGCGCCGGCCGATGGACACGCCATGGCTGACGGTGACGTTGGCATGCAGCAGCGACTGCGCGCCGATACGGGTGCCGGCCCCGATGAAGCAGCCGGCGCCGATCACCACCTCGTCGCCCAGCTCGACGCCGGCCTCGATCACCGCATTGGGCCCGATCTCGACGCGCTCACCGATGGCCACGTCCTCGGCGACCACCGCCGAGGCATGAATGCCGCCGCTCGGCTGGGCCAGGATCGGGTCGAACAGGCGCGACACCTGGGCATAGCCGAGGTAGGGGTTGTCCAGCTCGAGCCTGTCCACCGGACACGAGGCCGCATGCTCCGGATGCAGCAGCACGGCGCCCGCGCGGGTGGCGGCCAGGTCCTTGAGGTAGGAGCGGTTGGCCACGAAGGCGATCTGGTCGGGGCCTGCCCGCTTCAAGGTAGCCAGCCCGGAGAGGCGGCGTGAACCGTCGCCGACGAGCCGGGCACCGAGCCGGTCGGCAATGTCCTGAAGGGTGAGCTGGGGGCGTGATGGCTGTGTCATGGGTATCCGAAGTCGGCAGCGCGCGCGGTTAACCGTCGCGACGGATCAGTTGAGCGAATTGAGGATCTCGGTCACTTCCCGCGTCAGGTTCGGCAGGTCGATCTCGGAGTGCAGCACGCCTTGCGGCTCCACCAGCACCTGGACGCCGTGACGCTGGATCACCTGCTCGACGGCACGCTCGAGCTTGGGCTCGGCTTCCCGCAGGAAGGCCTGCTCCGAGCGCATCTGCTCCTCGAAGATCTGCTGGCGAAGCTGCTCGAAGCGGCTGCCCTTCTGCTGGAATTCCTGCAGCAGCGACTGGCGCTCGGCGTCGGGAAGGCTGCCGCCCTGCTGCAGCCGCTGCTGCAGCTGCTGGAGCTCCTGGCCCAGCGACTGCGCCTCCTGCTGCTGACCGCTCAGCCGGCTCTCCATCTGCTCCATCGAGCGCTGGGCGGCATCGGAAGTCAGCAGCGCCTGGCGCCAGTCCAGCACGGCGACATCCGCCGCCTGGGCAGGAAGGGCCAGGGCGCCGAACAGACCCAGGCAGAGAATGGCGGAAAACTTGCGCATTGCATGATTCCTCGAGCGAATCGGATCAGAAGGTCTGGCCCAGGGAGAATTGGAAGAACTGGGTATCGTCACCGCTCTTGTCGTTGAGCGGCTCGGCAATGCTGAAGGTCAGCGGCCCCACCGGGGTCAGCCAGGAGAGCCCGATGCCCACGCTGTAGCGCAGCTCGCCCAGGTCGACGCCCGACGTGCAGCGCGACGGCTGGTCTTCCGGCATCACGTCGTAGCAGCTGGTCAGGAAGGTGTTGCCGGCATCGAGGAAGAAGCCGGTCTGCAGCGAGCGGTGGTCCTCGACGAAGGGCAGCGGGAAGAGCAGCTCGGCGCTGCCTTCGACCAGCACGTTGCCGCCCAGGGTACGGTCGCGCCCGCCTCGCGCGGCGTGGTGCGCTCGCCCAGGGTGTTGGCGGTGAAGCCACGCACCGAGCCGAGGCCGCCGGCAAAGAAGTTCTCGTAGAACGGATAGGGATCGCTGCCGATGCTGTCGGCATAGCCCAGGGTGGTGCCGAACTTCAGCACCCACGACTGCTCCTCGTTGAGCGGGAACAGCTGCTGGGTGCGGGCGCGCAGCTTGACGTAGTCGGCGTCGCTGCCCGGGGCGGCGGTTTCCAGCGCCAGGCGCTGGTAGTTGCCGTCGGTCGGCATGATGCCGCGGTTCAGGTTGTTGCGCGTCCAGCTGGCGGTCAGCTTGAGGCTCTGGGCGTTGTCGCCCTGGTCCTCGACGTAGCGCACGATCTCGGAGGCCGTGTCGCGGTAGGTCTTGACCGTCAGGTCCTCGACGCTGGCGCCGAAGTTGAGCCGCGACAGCTCGCTGACCGGGTAGCCGAAATTGATCCCCGCACCGTAGGCGTCGGTGGAGTAGGTCGAGATGTCGGAGTCTTCGTAGTCGGTCTCGCGGTAGAACAGGTTGTAGCCGCGCGAGATGCCGTCCAGCGTCCAGTACGGGTCGGTGAAGCCGAAGTTGAGGCTGGTGAAGGTATCGCTGCGCTGCGCACCGATGTTGACCCGGTTGCCGGTGCCCAGGAAGTTGTTCTGGGCCAGCGCCAGGCCGTAGATCACCCCGGCGCTCTGGGAGAAGCCGACGCTTGCCGAGATCGAGCCGGAGGGCTGCTCCTCGACGGTATAGGTGACGTCGAGCTTGTCGGGCTCGCCGGCCACCGGCTGGGTTTCCACCTCCACCTGGCGGAAGAAGCCCAGGCGCTCGAGGCGCCGGCGCGACTGGCTGATCGACTCGGTGGAGGCCGGCGCCCCCTCCATCTGGATCATCTCGCGGCGCAGCACCTCATCCTGGGTGCTGGTGTTGCCGATGAAGTTGATGCGCCGCACGTAGGCACGCTGACCCGGCTCGACGCGGAAGGTCAGGTTCACGGTACCGTCGGCACCGGGCTCCGGTACGCCGTCGACGCGCGCGAAGGCGAACCCCTCGGCCCCAAGCCGCGAGCGCAACGCCTCGGTGGAGGCAGTGACGTCGGTGCGCGAGAAGATCTGGCCACGCTCGACCTGCAGCAGCTCGCGCGCCTCGCGCTCGCTGATCTGCAGATCGCCGGCGAAGCGGATGTCGCCAAGGCGGAACTGGCTGCCCTCGTCGACGTTGACGGTGACGAAGATCTGCGACTTGTCGGGGCTGATCGAGACCTGGGTGGAGGTGATGGCGAAGTTGACGTAGCCACGGTCGAGATAGAACGAGCGCAGCCGCTCCAGGTCGCCAGCCAGCGCCTCGCGGGAATATTCGTCGCGGGAGAACCAGCCGAAGAAACGACCGGGACGGTCGTTGAGCTCGAACACATCGCGCAGCTGGTCGTCATCGAAGTGGCGGTTGCCGACGATATTGATCTGGCGGATCTTGGCCACCGCCCCTTCGTTGATCTCGATGTCGACCTGGACCCGTCCCTGGTCGATCTCGCGCACATTGGTCTCGATGCGGGCGCTGTAGCGGCCCTGCGCCTGATAGACGCCCTCGAGCTCGCGCTGGATCTCCTCCAGGGTCGAGATCTGCAGCACCTGGCCTTCGACCAGGCCCGCCTGGCGCAGGCCATCGCGCAGGTCGCTTTCGGAGAGCCGGCGATTGCCGCTGATGTTGAGCCGCGAGATGGTCGGCCGCTCGACGACCTGGATCACCAAGACGTCGCCGTCGCGGGCAAGCTCGATATCGTCGAACAGCCCGGTGGCGAACAGGCTGCGGACCGCTTCGGCCAGCTCCCGGTCATCCACGCGATCGCGAGCGCTGATGGGAAAGGCGTTGAAGACGGAAGCCGCGGAAACCCGCTGCAATCCCTCCACGCGAATATCGGTAACTTCGAAAGGTTCGGCCAGCACCGTAGTGGAACTGGCCAGCAGCAGTGCCGCCAATCCGAGGGTCTTGATCTTCATGCAGTCGCTTCGCTCGCGTTGATCCGCCTGCCTATCCAGAACAGGCACCTTATACATATGTGCGGGTGACTGACAAGGCTGGAGCGACGCTCCGCCCTGTGCGCCCCCAGTGGGGGATGAGTCGCTCGCTACCAGAGACGCATTAAATCGAAATACAAGGCCATCAGCATCAGCGTGGCGACCATGGCCAGGCCGATGCGCAGCCCGATCGCCTGGACCTGCTCGGATACCGGCCGCCCGCGAACCGCCTCGACGAAATAATAAAGCAGATGGCCGCCATCCAGCACCGGTATCGGCAGCAGGTTGAGCACCGCCAGGCTGATGGAGAGGTAAGCCAGGAAACTGACGAAGGTCTCCAGGCCGGAGCGTGCCGTGTCCCCGGCCATCTGGGCGATGGTGATGGGGCCGGACAGGTTGGTGGGCGAGATCAGCCCCACCAGCATCTTGCGGATGGCATCGAGGGTCAGCACCGTCATCTCGCCGGTACGCGACACCGCCTGGCCGATCGCGGCCACCGGACCGTAGCGAATCTCGCGGCGGAATTCCTCCGGCCACTCCACCGGGGCCACGCCGGCCCCGACATAGCCGATCGAGGCGCCGCCCTCGAGCTCGCGCTCGCCCGGCACCAGGGTCGTCTCGAAGCGCGTATCGCCACGCGCCACCTCGAGTGCCAGCGCCTCTCCCGGACTTTCGCGCACGGTGTTGACGAACGCCATCCAGTCATCCACCGCACGGCCGTTGACGCTCAGCACCTCATCGCCGCTGGCAAGTCCCGCCCGGGCCGCGGCTTCACCCTCGATCACCTGCCCCAGCACAGCCGGGAACGGCGGCTGCCAGGGGTGATGCCCAGCGTCGCCAGCGGCTGCGGTGGATCCTGGCGGACCAGGTAGCTCTGCACCGGCAGGCGATGCTCGCGAGTCCGCTCCGAGGTTCCGTCGCGGGCCTCCACGACGAGATCGCCGCTGAGTCCGATCAGCGCCACCAGCCGCAGGTTGATCTCCTCCCACGAGCGCACGGCGTCGCCCTGTACCGCCACGATCTCCTGGCCGCTGGAAAGACCGCTGCGCGCCGCCGGGGAGTCCGGCACCACCCCTCCCACCACCGGAGCCACGGTGGTCATGCCGGCAACGAATAGCGCCCAGTAGGCGACGATGGCGAGCAGGAAGTTGGCCAGCGGGCCGGCGGCAACGATGGCGATACGCTGCCACACCGTCTTGCGGTTGAAGGCTTCGTGCAACTGCGCCTCGGGCACCGGGCTTCGCGCTCATCGAGCATCTTGACGTAGCCGCCGAGCGGAATCGCCGCCACGGCGAACTCGGTTCCGTGGCGGTCGACCCGCGACCAGATCGGCTTGCCGAACCCCACCGAAAAGCGCAGCACCCGCACGCCGCAGCGACGCGCCACCCAGTAGTGACCGAACTCGTGGAAGGTGATCAGCAGACCCAGCACCACGATGACGGCCAGTATGTTCTGGATCAGGCCCAAGTCAGCCTCCTTGATGATGACGTGTAAGCGAGTGCGGCAGGCTCAGCGCTGTTGCAGCCACTGCCTGGCCAGCGTGCGTGCGTGCGCATCCATCGCAAGAATGGTGTCGAGATCGCGCCCCGCCTCCACCGGCAGGGCATTCAGGGTCGCCTCGACCAGCTCGCCGATGCCGACGAAGGGCAGCCGGCCGGACAGGAAGGCGTCCACCGCCACCTCGTTGGCGGCATTGAGCACCGCGGGCGCCGTGCCGCCCGCTGCCATGGCGTCACGCGCCAGGCGCAGGCAGGGAAGGCGCGCTCGTCGGGCGCCTCGAAGTCGAGCCGGGCGATCTGGAACAGGTCCAGCGCCTCGACCCCGGCATCGATGCGCTCCGGCCACGCCAGGCCGTAGGCGATCGGCGTGCGCATGTCGGGGTTGCCCAACTGCGCCAGCACCGAGCCGTCGCTATAGGCAGCCATCGAGTGGATCACACTTTGCGGATGCACCACCACCTGGATCTGCTCCGGCCGCGCATCGAACAGCCAGCACGCCTCGATCAGCTCCAGCCCCTTGTTCATCAGGGTGGCACTGTCCACGGAGATCTTGCGACCCATCGACCAGTTGGGATGCGCGCAGGCCTGTTCCGGGGTGACGCTAGCCAGCCGTGCCGCGCTCCAGCCGCGGAACGGCCCGCCGGAAGCGGTCAGCAGCAGCTGCGTCACGCCATGGCGCGCCAGGCCGCCGCGATGCTCGGAGGGTAGACACTGGTAGATAGCATTATGTTCGGAATCGATCGGCAGCAGCGTGGCGCCATGGCGCTCGACGGCTTCCATGAATAGCGCCCCGGACATCACCAGCGCTTCCTTGTTGGCCAGCAGCACGCGCTTGCCGCCGCGCACCGCGGCCAGCGTCGGCAACAGCCCCGCGGCGCCGACGATGGCTGCCATCACCACGTCGACCTCGACCGCACCGGCTGCCTCGACGAGTGCCTCGTCGCCGGCGCGCACCTCCACGGCCAGCCCCGCCTCGGTCAGCCGGGCGCGCAGCCAGGCGGCATCGTGCTCCGTGCCCAGCACCGCCATGCGGGGGCGATGGCGCAGGCACTGCGCCAACAGCGCCTCGCGAGAGCGATGCGCGGTCAGCGCATGCACCCGGTAGCGCTCGGGGTGCCGCGCCACTACGTCGAGCGTACTTTTGCCGATAGAGCCGGTCGCCCCCAGTACCGTGACGCACTGCTGCCGCATGCTTACAGCACTCCCAGCGAGAGCAGCGCGAACAGCGGCACCGCCGCCGTCAGGCTGTCGATGCGGTCGAGCACGCCGCCATGGCCCGGCAGCAGGTTGCTGGAGTCCTTGATGCCGCGGAAGCGCTTGAGCATGCTCTCGAACAGGTCGCCCATCACCGAGACCAGCGTCACGATCGCCGTGACCACGATCAGCCCCAGGCCGGCCGCCGCACCCAGCTCCTGCCAGGTGGCGAATACCAGCGCCAGCACCAGCGTCACCGACATCCCACCGGCCACGCCTTCCCACGACTTGCCCGGGCTGACCGCCGGCGCCAGCTTGCGCCGGCCCCAGGCGCGGCCGCTGAAATAGGCGCCGATGTCGGCTCCCCATACCAGCAGCAGCACGTAGAGCAGCCAGATGCCGCCGGTATCGCGCAGCACGTTGAAGCCGACCCAGGTCGGCAGCAGCACCCACAGCCCCATGGCCAGGCGCATGGCCATGGACTGCCACTGTTCACTGCGCGCAGGGTACTGAACGATCCAGTAGAGGTTGACCAGCCAGCCCGCCAGCGCCAGCCACAGGAGCCCGACCGACAGCGCGGCGCCCGCTCCCCACAGCACGAGCATCAGCAGCGCCATGCCCGCCACCAGGGCCAGCCGCCGAGTCGTCTCTCCGACCCCGGCCAGATTGGTCCATTCCCAGGTGGCCAGCAGCACGATGCCCCCGGTAAAGGCGGCGAAGGCGCTGCCGGAAAGGCCGAACAGGCCGGCCAGCATCAGCGGCGCCAGCCACACCGCCGTAATGACTCGCTGTCTAAGCACCCTCAGCCTCGATCTGTTCGTCGGTCATGCCGAAGCGGCGCTGCCGTCGGCGGAAGTCGTCGAGGGCGAGATCGAAGGACTCGCCGTCGAAGTCGGGCCACAGCTGTGGCGTGAAGTAGAGCTCGGCATAGGCCATCTGCCACAGCAGGAAGTTGGAGATGCGCTGCTCGCCGCTGGTACGGATGCACAGATCCACCGGGGCATCGTCGCCCAGGCACAGCTCCTGCTGCAGGCGCGCCTCGTCGATGGCCGCCGGGTCCAGCTCGCCGTTCCGGCTCTTGAGAGCCAGTCGCCGCGCCGCCTCGGTGATGTCCCACTGGCCGCCGTAGTTGGCCGCGATCACCAGGTGCATGCGCCGGTTGTCGCGGGTCAGCGCCTCGGCGCGGGCGATGTACTTCTGGATCGAGGCGGAGAAGGCAGTGCGATCACCGATCACCGTGAGGCGGATATCGTTGTCATGGAGCTTCTTCACTTCCCGCTTGAGCGCGAGGAGGAAGAGCTCCATCAGCGCGCTGACTTCCGCTTCGGGGCGGCGCCAGTTCTCGCTGGAGAAGGCGAACAGGGTCAGGGTTTGTACGCCGCGCTCGGCGGCGCGCCGGATCACGGCGCGTACGGCTTCCACGCCGGCGCGGTGCCCGCGCACTCCGGATAATCCGTGGGCGCGCGCCCAGCGGTTGTTGCCGTCCATGATGATGGCCACATGTCGCGGCACGTTCGAACCGAACGCGGCCGGCTGCGACTCTGGGGTTTGCGCTGACGTCATGATGTCTCGCAATGGGGATGGGAGGACCGGGCAGCGGCACACAGGCCGTGCCCGGCGCGGCTCAGACCTGCATCAGGTCGTGTTCCTTCACTTCGAGCTGCTTGTCAATCTCGGCGATATACTTATCGGTCAGCTTCTGAATGACATCCTCGGCACGGCGCTGCTCGTCCTCGGAGATCTCCTTCTCCTTGAGCAGGTTCTTGAGATCGTTGTTGGCATCGCGACGCACGTTGCGCACTGCCACCCGGCCGTTCTCGGCCTCGGCGCGGGCCTGCTTGATGTAGCCCTTGCGGGTCTCTTCGGTCAGCATCGGCATCGGCACGCGGATGACATTGCCGGCGCTGGAGGGGTTGAGGCCCAGGTCGGAGCTCATGATCGCCTTCTCGATCTTGGGCACCATGTTCTGCTCCCAGGGCACCACCGAGAGGGTGCGGGCGTCCTCGACGTTGACCGAAGCCACCTGATTGAGCGGTACCTGGCTGCCGTAGTAGTCCACGGTGACCGAATCGAGAATGCTGGCGTGGGCACGCCCGGTACGGATCTTGTTGAAATTGGCATGAAGGGCGTCGAGGCTCTTCTTCATGCGGCTTTCGGCATCTTTCTGGATCTCATTGATCACGGTGTCAACCTCTGTCTATCAGCGTGCCTTCCTTGCCGCCCACTACCAGGTTCAGCAGGGCGCCCGGCTTGTTCATGTTGAAGACGCGTACCGGCATGTCATGGTCCCGCACCAGGCAGATAGCGGTCAAATCCATGATACCGAGCTTCTGGTCAAGGGCGTCATCGTAGCTCAACTGATCGTACTTGACCGCATCGCTGTGCTTCACCGGATCCTTGTCGTAGACCCCGTCCACCTTGGTGGCCTTTACCACCACGTTGGCGTCGATCTCGATGCCGCGCAGGCAGGCGGCGGAGTCGGTGGTGAAGAAGGGGTTGCCGGTGCCGGCGGAGAACAATACCACGTCTCCGGAGGTGAGGTAGCGAATGGCGGTGCGGCGGTCGTAGTGTTCCACTACCCCGCTCATGGGAATGGCCGACATGACGCGCGAGCGGATATTGGAGCGCTCCAGGGCGTCGCGCATGGCCAGGGCGTTCATCACCGTGGCCAACATGCCCATGTGGTCGCCGGTGACCCGGTCCATGCCCGCTTCATTCAGCGCGGCCCCGCGAAACAGGTTGCCACCACCGATCACGATCCCCACCTGCACACCAATGCCCACCAGTTGGCCGATCTCCAGCGCCATGCGGTCCAGCACCTTGGGGTCGATGCCGAAGTCATGCTCGCCCATCAGCGCCTCGCCGGAGAGCTTGAGCAGGATACGCTTGTATTTCGACTTCTCGGTACGGGTCTTGGTGCTGTCGATCTGATCGGTCGTGGGCATGGCCTTCTCCTTGGGCATCAGCAGAGCGAGCGAATGGCCGGATGCACCGGCCGGATACGCAACGGCGTGCGCTTGCGCGCACGCCGTACAGGGACTGGAACCTCTGACCTCAGCGACGGCCAGCCTGTTCCATGACTTCCTTGGCGAAGTCGACCTCTTCCTTCTCGATGCCTTCGCCCACTTCGAAGCGAATGAAGCGAACCACCTCACCGCCAGCCGCCTTGACGAAGTCAGTGACGGTCTGGTTGGGGTCCTTGACGAAAGGCTGTTCGGTCAGGCTGTTCTCGGCCAGGTACTTCTTCAGGCGGCCTTCGACCATCTTCTCGGCGATCTGCTCGGGCTTGCCGGCCATGTCCGGCTGGGCCAGGATGATCGCCTTCTCCTTGTCGAGCTGCTCCTGCGGCATGTCCTCGGGACGCGCCACGGCCGGGTTGATCGCGGCCACGTGCATGGCGACGTCCTTGGCCACTTCGCTGTTGCCGCCCTTGAGCACGGTCAGCACGCCGATACGGCCGCCGTGGACGTACTCTCCCACCAGCTCGCCGGCGCCGGCCTCGACCAGCACACAGCGACGCACGCCGATGTTCTCGCCGATCTTCTGTACCAGCTGCTCGCGTGCGGTCTCGATCTCGCCGGCGGTCACGGCGGCGACGTCTTCGCTCTTGGCGGCGAAGAAGGCGTCGACCACCTTGTCGGCGAAGGCCTTGAAGTTGGCGTCACGGGCGACAAAGTCGGTCTCGGAGTTGATCTCGACCACTACGCCATAGCTGCCGTCTTCGGCGACACGAGTCACCACGGCGCCTTCGGCGGCGGTGCGGCCGGCCTTCTTGGCGGCCTTCAGACCGGAGCTTTTGCGCAGGTTGTCGATCGCAACTTCGATGTCACCCTCTGCTTCGGTGAGTGCCTTCTTGCACTCCATCATGCCGAGGCCGGTACGCTCGCGCAGTTCCTTGACCTGGGAGGCACTGATCGCTGCCATGGAATTCACCTCTTGATAGTTGAACCCGGGACTGGTTCGACCGGGGAGATAAGGGCGCCGGACCGCGAGTCCGGAAAATTCTGCCCCGCCAAGGCGGGGAAGAGGAGCGGCCGGCTCGCCGGCCGCACCACCCGGACCGACATGCGGCCCGGGCAGCTCGCCGTTACTCGGCGGCGGCGGTGGCGTCGCCGCCTTCACTCTCGGTGACCTCGACGAATTCGTCGGGGCGGCCTTCCTTCGCACGTGCGCAGGCATTGGCGATCGCCTGGACGTAGATCTGGATGGCACGAATGGAGTCATCGTTGCCCGGGATCACGTAGTCGACGCCATCCGGATCGGAGTTGGTGTCCACCACGCCGATGACCGGGATGCCGAGCTTGTTCGCCTCGTTGATGGCGATGCGCTCGTGGTCCACGTCGATCACGAACAGCGCGTCGGGCAGGCCGCCCATTTCCTTGATACCGCCGATGGAACGCTCGAGCTTCTCCTGCTCGCGGGTCGCCATCAGGACTTCTTTCTTGGTCAGCTTGTCGAAAGTGCCGTCCTCGCGCATGGTCTCGAGGTCGCGCAGACGCTTGATCGACTGACGAATGGTCTTGTAGTTGGTCAGCATACCGCCGAGCCAGCGATGATTGACGAAGGGCATACCGACGCGGGTTGCCTCTTCCTTGATGATCTTGCTGGCGCTGCGCTTGGTGCCGACGAACATGATCTTGTTGTTCGACGCCGCCATCTTCTCGACCACGTCGATCACCTCGTTGAGGGCCGGCAGGGTGTGCTCGAGGTTGATGATGTGAATCTTGTTACGTGCACCGAAGATGTACTTGCCCATCTTCGGGTTCCAGTAACGGGTCTGGTGACCGAAGTGTGCGCCCGCCTTGAGCAGGTCGCGCATATTGACGTGTGCCATGGATGACTCCTGAAAAATCGGGTTAGGCCTCCACGCACCCCATGGATCCGACTGACGGGATGAACCGCGACAGCACCCGGGACCATGTGCCGGTGCGTGTGTGTTTTCAAGGCTGTGTCTGCACTTTACGACGCTGCCTCACAGCGACTGCCGGCTGAGTCGGCGCCTTCACCGACGGCGAGCCGCATGGCCAACACCGCCTGGGGAAGATGCGCGCTCCGCCGCCGGCTGCCAGGATAGCTCGGCGGGCCGCAGGGCGACGATTGCAGTAAAGCGCGCGGCTTTATACCATAGTTCGCTAGCGAGATGAAGTCGCCCGCCGCTCTTACCGCCTTAATTGCCGGCGCCGCCACCCGCAGCCAGCGAGAGTCCATGAACATACCCATCAAGACCCCTGACGAGATCGAGAAGATGCGTGAGGCGGGCCGCCAGGCCGCCAGCGTGCTAGAAATGATCGCGCCCCATGTGCAGGCCGGCGTCTCCACCGGGGAGCTCGACCGCCTGTGCCACGATTTTATCGTCAACGAGCTGGGCTCCACCCCGGCGCCGCTCGATTATCACGGCTTTCCCAAGTCAATCTGCACCTCAATCAACCATGTGGTGTGTCACGGCATTCCCGCCGCTGACAAGAAGCTCAAGAAAGGCGACATCATGAACATCGATGTCACCGTGAAGACCGCTGCCGGCTACCACGGCGACTCCAGCGTCATGTTCATCGTCGGCGAGAACATCCAGGGCGAGCGGCTGTGCCGGGTGACCCAGGAATGCCTCTACCGTAGCATCGCTTTGGTGCGCCCGGGTGCGCGCCTGTCCGAACTGGCACGCGCCATCCAGGAGCACGCCGAGACCAACGGCTATTCGGTGGTACGCGACTTCTGCGGCCACGGCATCGGCGCCACCTTCCATGAAGACCCGCAGGTGCTGCACTACGACGGCTACGCCCCCGAAGCGGACGCCGTGCTGCGCGCCGGCATGTGCCTGACCATCGAACCGATGATCAACGTCGGCAGCCACCAGACCAAGGTACTGCGCGACGGCTGGACCGCGGTGACTCGCGACAAGAGCCTTTCCGCGCAGTGGGAGCATACGCTGCTGGTCACCGAGACCGGCGTCGAGGTGCTCACGGCACGCCACGAGGAAGATCTCTCCTTCCTCGACCACCGAGTCGAGACCGCCATGCTGCTGCACCACTATCGCTTCGCGCCCGACCCCACGCTGTTCGATGCCGAGCAGTTTACCCGCGAGCTGGCCGGCACCCGCTCGCCTATCGCACCGTTCAAGGCCGCACTGCGGGAAATCCAGCAGCGGCTCGACGAACGCTTCCGCGCCGGGGCCGACATTCGCGATCTGGTGCATGGCCGCGCCTGGTGCCTCGACCAGCTGCTCGGCGTGGCCTGGTCGCTGCAGGCGTGGCCCGACGACGGCGTGGCGCTGCTCGCCGTGGGCGGCTACGGCCGCGGCGAGCTGCACCCGCACTCCGACGTCGACCTCATGCTGCTGCTGGCCCACGACGACGACACCCCTACCGCGACGCCCTGACCGCCTTCATCACCTTCCTCTGGGACATCGGCCTGGAGATCGGCCACAGCGTGCGCTCGCTCGCCGACTGCGAGCGCGAGGCCGCAGGCGACATCACCATCATTACCAACCTGATGGAGTCGCGCACCCTGGCCGGCCCCGAATCGCTGCGCAAGGCCATGAAGGAGCGTATCGCGCCCGAAGCCATGTGGCCGGCGGCGCGCTTCTTCGAGGCCAAGTGGCAGGAGCAGATCAGCCGCCATCACCGCTTCAACAACACCGAGTATCACCTCGAGCCCAATATCAAGAGCTCACCGGGCGGCTTGCGCGACATCCAGATGATCGGCTGGGTAGCCAAGCGTCATTTCGGCAGCCAGCGCTATGAGGACCTGGTCGCCGAAGGCTTCATGAACGACGCCGAGCTGCGCATCCTGAGCCAGGGCCAGGCCTTCCTATGGCAGGTGCGCTATGCGCTGCACATGCTCACCGACCGCGCCGAGGATCGCCTGCTGTTCGATCACCAGCGCACCATCGCCGAGCTGTTCGGCTTTCGCGACACTCCCGAACGCCTCGCCGTCGAGCAGTTCATGAAGCGCTACTATCGCCATGTCACGGCGCTGGCCGGGCTCAACGACATGCTGCTGCAGCACTTCGACGAGGCCATCCTGCGTGGCGGCGAGCGTCTGGAGACGCACCCCTCAACGAGCGCTTCGAGATCGAGGGCAGCTACATCCAGGCGCGCCAGCGCTCGGTGTTCCGCGACCACCCCTCGGCGCTGCTCGAACTGTTCCTGCTGATGGCGGAGCACCCCGAAATCGAGGGCGTGCGCGCCGACACCATCCGCCTGATCCGCGACCATCGCCACCAGATCGACGACTTCTACCGCGACGACCCCCGGCATCAGCACCTGTTCATGTCGCTGCTGTGCTCCAGCGGCAACGTGGCGCGCCAGCTGCGGCGCATGAATCGCTACGGCGTGCTGGGCAAGTACCTGCCGGAGTTCGGCCAGGCGGTGGGGCTGATGCAGCACGACCTGTTCCACATCTACACCGTGGATGCCCACACCCTGCGCCTGCTCAAGTTCATTCATCAGTTCCGCAAGCCCGAGGCACGCGAGGAATTCCCGGTGGCGGCGGCACTGGTGCATCAGCTGCCCAAACTCGAGCTGCTGTGGATCGCCGGGCTCTATCACGATATCGGCAAGGGGCGCGGCGGCGACCACTCGATTCTCGGCGCCCGCGACGTGGAGCGCTTCGCCGAACGCCACGGCCTGACCAGCCGCGACACCCGACTGGTGAGCTGGCTGGTGGAGAACCACCTGCTGATGTCGATGGTGGCTCAGAAGCGCGACATCACCGACCCCGACGTGATCCGCGAATTCGCCGCCCATGTCGGTGACGAGACCCGCCTGGACTACCTCTACGTGCTGACGGTGGCCGACATCAACGCCACCAACCCGACGCTGTGGAACGGCTGGCGCGCCTCGCTGCTGCGCCAGCTCCACGCCGAGACCAAGCGCGCCCTGCGCCGCGGCCTGGACAACCCGCTCGACCGCGACGACTGGGTGCACGAAACGCGCTGCGAGGCGCGCTCGCTACTGTCGGCGGTGGGCGCCGAGCTGGAACGGGTCGAGCGCCTGTGGGAGCTGCTCGGCGAGGAGTATTTCCTGCAGTACGCGCCGAGCGAGATCGTGTGGCAGACCCTGGGCATTCTTGCCCATCGCGAATCCCCGCTGCCGCTGGTGTTGATCAGCGCACCGACCGACGACATGTCCGAGGGCGGCACCAAGGTGTTCATCCACACCCGCTCGGTGGACGACCTGTTCGCCGCCACCGCCGCGGCCATGGAACAGCTCGGGCTGTCGATCCACGACGCCCGCATCGCCACCTCGAGCAACGACTGGACGCTCAACACTTTCATCGTGCTCGACGACCAGGGACGCGCCATCCGCGATCCGCTGCGCATCGAGGAAATCCGCGCCCACCTGGTCGAAGAGCTCGATGACCCCGACGACTATCCGCAAATCGTGACCCGCCATACGCCGCGCCAGCTGCGCCACTTCAAGGTGCCCACTGAAGTGCTGATCGAGCAGGACCCGGCCAACGAGCGCACCCTGCTGGAGCTGACCGCGCCCGACCGCCCCGGCCTGCTGGCCCGGGTGGGGCGCATCTTCATGGAACAAGACATCTCGCTCTCGGCGGCCAAGATCGCCACCCTGGGCGAGCGCGTGGAGGACGTCTTCTTCATCACCGACAAGGCCGGCGCACCGCTGACCGATCCCGAGCGCCAGCAGCGCCTGCGCGAGCGACTGATCGAGGTACTCAACGTGGCGGGCTGAGGCCTGCCGCGACTGGCTGGCGCCAAGCGCACGGGATTTGAGGCGAGTGGGGGCCTTCCCTATAATCGGCGCTCTGCCCGCAGCCACGATAACGACGCCGCTCCACGGCGCCTGGACACCGATGAACCCCGATCTCGACGCCTTGAAGCCCTACCCCTTCGAGAAGCTTGCCGCGCTGAAGGCCGGCGTGACGCCTCCCGCAGGGCTTGCCCACATTCCGCTGACCATCGGCGAACCGCAGCACGCACCCTTCGCCGCCGCCCTGCAGACCCTGCAGGCGCATCAGCTCGACTTCGCCCGCTATCCGGCCACCGCCGGTATCGCCGAGCTGCGCGGGGCCATCGCCGCCTGGGCCACACGACGCTTCAAGCTTGACGGGCTCGACCCCGAGCGCCAGGTGCTGCCGGTCAACGGCACCCGCGAGGCGCTCTTCGCCTTCGTCCAGGCGACGCTGGACCGCACCCGCCCGGCCCGGGTGGCGGTGCCCAACCCCTTCTATCAGATCTACGAAGGCGCTACCCTGCTCGCCGGGGGCCAGCCGCTCTACCTCGACTGCCGGGCCGAGCACGGCTTCCGCCCCGACTTCGATGCCGTGCCGGCCGAGGTGTGGCGCGAGGTGCAGATCCTCTTCCTCTGCTCGCCGGGCAACCCCACCGGTGCGGTGACCCCGCTCGCCGAGTTCAAGAAGCTGATCGCCCTGGCCGACGAGTTCGACTTCATCATCGCCTCCGATGAGTGCTACTCCGAGCTCTACCTGGACGAAGCCGCGCCGCCGCCGGGGCTGCTGGAGGCCTGTGCCACCCTTGGCCGCCACGACTTCCGCCGCTGCCTGGTGTTCCACTCGCTTTCCAAGCGCTCCAACCTGCCGGGGCTGCGCTCGGGCTTCGTCGCCGGCGACGCCGAGCTGATCGCGCCGTTCAAGCGCTATCGCACCTATCACGGCTGCGCCATGTCGCTGCCGCTGCAGCACGCCTCGATCACCGCCTGGAACGACGAGGCCCACGTGCGCGCCAATCGCGACGCCTACCGCGAGAAGTTCGCCGCGGTCACCGAGATCCTCGCCCCGGTGCTTGAATTTCCCGTGCCCGAGGCCAGCTTCTACCTATGGCCGGCAGTGCCCGGCGGCGATGACGAGGCCTTCACCCGCGAGCTGTTTGCCGCCGACCACGTCAGCGTGCTGCCCGGCAGCTATATGGGTCGCCAGGGCACCGATGGCACCAATCCCGGTGCCGGGCGCATCCGCCTGGCGCTGGTGGCCGAGCTCGAACCCACCGTAGAGGCGGCCCGACGCATTCGCCGTTTCATCGAAAGGAGGGCATGATGGCGACCCTGTACGTGATCAAGAGCTGCGATACCTGTCGCAAGGCCCGCAAGGCGCTGGATGAGAAGGAATCCCCTATCAGGTGCATGACCTACGCGAGGACGGCCTCTCCGCCGCCCTGCTCGAGCATCTCCTCGAGCGCGTGCCGGTGCTGGAGGTGCTCAACCGGCGCAGCACCACCTGGCGCAACCTCCCCGAGGAGGACAAGCAGGAGATCGACGCCAACAAGGCGCGCGAGCTGATCATGGCCAACCCCACGCTGCTCAAGCGGCCGCTGCTCGACATCGGCGATACGCTGCGTGTCGGCTATCGCGACGGCGACTACGACGACCTCAAGGTTGACCCCCTTACTCCCATCAAGACGCGAGGACACCCCATGCTGAGCTTTGCCTTCGGAATCGGCACCCAGAACACCCAGGGCGATTGGCTGGAGATCTACTACCCGGCGCCGCTGCTCAAGCCGGAAGCCAGCCTGGTGGAAGCCATCGGCCAGGTGCTCGAGG
Source organism: Halomonas sp. E19 (assembly GCF_052439355.1). Lineage (NCBI taxonomy): Bacteria > Pseudomonadati > Pseudomonadota > Gammaproteobacteria > Oceanospirillales > Halomonadaceae > Halomonas > Halomonas sp. E19. Next base: position 2,669,074 of record NZ_JBNFWU010000001.1, read on the forward strand.
TGCCGGCCGGCAACAGCGCCGTCAGCTTCCTGCCAGAGCACTGCGCCACGCTGGCCGAGGCACTCAAGGCCGCGGGGCAGGCCGCCCAGGCGGAGCTGGTCGAGGCACTGGCCGCCAGCCAGCGGCCGCTGGTCGCCACCTTCCTCGAGCACGACGCGGCACCGCAGAGCGTGCCCGAGGTGTACCTCAAGCTGCACCTGCTGTCGCACCGCCTGGTCAAGCCGCACGGGGTCGACCTGACCGGCATGTTCGGCCTGCTGCACAACGTGGCCTGGACCAGCGAAGGGCCGATCGACATCGACGAGCTGCCGGCACGCCGCCTCAAGGCGCGCCTGGAGGGCCGCACCCTGTCGGTGGACTGCGTGGACAAGTTTCCCAAGATGACCGATTACGTGGTGCCGAGCGGCGTGCGCATCGGCGACACCGCCCGGGTACGCCTGGGCGCCTACCTTGGCGAAGGCACCACCGTGATGCACGAGGGCTTCGTCAACTTCAATGCCGGCACCGAAGGCCCCGGCATGATCGAAGGGCGCATCTCCGCTGGCGTGGTGGTGGGCAAGGGCTCCGACCTGGGCGGCGGCTGCTCCACCATGGGTACCCTCTCCGGCGGCGGCAACCTGGTCATCAAAGTGGGCGAAGGCTGCCTGATCGGGGCCAACGCCGGCATCGGCATCCCGCTGGGCGACCGCTGCACCGTCGAGGCGGGGCTCTATATCACCGCCGGGGCCAAGGTCACCCTGCTCGATGACCAGGGCCAGGTGGTCAAGACCGTGGCGGCCCGCGAGCTGGCCGGCCACAGCGACCTGCTGCTGCGCCGCAATTCCCAGAACGGGCGCATCGAGTGCCTGACCAACAAGAGCGCCATCGCGCTGAACGAAGCGCTGCACGCCCACAACTGAGGCGCGAAGGCGGCACCGTCCGGTGCCGCCCGCCCCATCTCCGGAACCTGCATGTCCTCGACGACTTCTGAGCTGTCCCCCACCCTGGACCTGGCCATGGCGCTGATGCGCCTGCCCTCGGTCACCCCCGACGACCTGGGCTGCCAGGCGCTGATGATCGAGCGCCTCGAACGCCTCGGCTTTCATATCGAACGGCTGCCCTTCGGCGATGTAGAGAATTTCTGGGCGACCCACGGCCATCACGGCCCGGTGCTGGCCTTCGCCGGCCACACCGACGTGGTGCCGAGCGGCCCCCATGTGCACTGGAGCACCCCGCCCTTCGAGCCCAGCATCGACGCCGACGGCATGCTGCGCGGGCGCGGCGCGGCCGACATGAAGGGCAGCCTGGCGGCGATGGTCACCGCCGTGGAGCGCTTCGTCACCGCCCACCCCGACCACCATGGGCGCATCGCCTTTCTGGTCACCTCCGACGAGGAGGGACCGGCGGTGGACGGCACCCGCGCCGTGGTCGAGCACCTGCGCGAGCGCCACGAACGGCTCGACTACTGCATCGTCGGCGAGCCCTCCTCCACCGAGGCGCTGGGCGACGTGATCAAGAACGGCCGCCGCGGCTCGCTGGGCGGCGTACTGCACATCAAAGGCATTCAGGGTCACGTGGCCTACCCGCACCTGGCACGCAATCCCATTCACCAGGCGATGCCGGCGCTCGACGCCCTGATACAGGAGCACTGGGACAGCGGCAACGCCTTCTTCCCGGCCACCAGCTTCCAGATCTCCAACATCCGCGCCGGCACCGGCGCCACCAACGTGATTCCCGGCGACGTGGAAGTGGTGTTCAACTTCCGCTTCTCCACCGAAGTGACCCACGAGCAGCTGCGCAGCCGAACCCAGACGATCCTCGACACCCATGGCCTCGAGTACCAGCTTGATTGGACGCTCAACGGCGAGCCGTTCCTGACCGCCGAAGGCGAACTGGTGGAAGCCGCCCTGCACGGCGTGGAAACGGTGCTTGGCCGCCGCCCGCGGCTCTCCACCAGCGGCGGCACGTCTGACGGGCGTTTCATCGCCACACTGGGCACCCAGGTAGTGGAGCTGGGGCCGTGCAACGCCACCATTCACCAGACCAACGAACGCGTGCGCGCCGCCGACCTCGACGACCTCAGCCGGATCTACGAAGCGATCCTGGCCAAGCTGTTCGTCAACGGTACCGCCAAGCCCTGAACGCGCCGAGAGAGGACGCCATGCCAGACCAGCCCGACACCCCATTGCGCTACCCGGACATCGAGATCTACCTGCGCCAGGCCCTGCTCCCGGCCATCGACGCCTGGCTCGGCGAGACGCTGGATGCCGCCCGCTGCGCGGTGCCGGGCGCAACCGCTGGCAGACCCGCGGCCACCGCGATGGACACGAGGTGCCGGTGCTGCTGGTCGAGAAAGCCGCCGACGGCTTCGCCAGCCTGTGGTTCGACAGCGCCCACACGCCGTGGCCGCGCGATGCCGACTGCGCCCGCGACGCCGCCGCCCGGCTCGGCTGCGAGGTACGCTGCTCGCTCGGCGGCTGGCAGCCCGGCGACGACCCCGACCGCTTCTGGCAGGTGCTTCCCGACGGCCATGAAGGCGCCATCGACTGGCCCGACTCCGGCCAGTGACCCGAAACGACATCGCCCCGCATGTTTGAAACATGCGGGGCGATGAGCAGGGATAGAGCGAAACGCAATGCGAGAAGCTGCGAGCGATGGCCAGGCTAGGCGGGATCGCAGTGAGAGAGCGGAGCTTACGTTAGTCAATGAGCCCTCGCGCTGCCATTCCCACACCGCCTGGTCGAGCGCAGCCGCTATCCTAAGTGATTACCGTGACGTCGTCGGCCTGCAGCCCCCGATCATTTTCGATCACGTGGTAGCGCACCTTCTGCCCTTCGGCCAGGGTGCGGTGACCGCGACCGCGAATGGCGCGGAAGTGCACGAAGACGTCCTCGCCGCTTTCGCGCTTGATGAAACCATAGCCCTTGTTGACATTGAACCACTTGACCTCGCCGATCTCGCGATCGTCGTCCTCTACCTCGGCCAGCACGGCCAGGCGGGGGCTAAGCGCATGAGTGGCCAGGGTGGCGATCAGCAGCAGCAGCATTACTGCGGCTGCTACGGCAACATAGACTAGGGCGACAGCCTCGACCTCGAGCAGGGCAAACAGCGAATGCGCCAGCCCGTCCCCCGTCAGCGACAGGAACAGGGCGATCAGCAGCGGTGCCGGCAGCGCCAACAGCAGACTGATCAGCGTACAGCGAATGATAACCTTGCGATTCATGGATCCGTATTGCTCACTTGTTATGTGGAAATTGGCGAAACAGGATATCCAATGACGACGCGACACAGGGGACCGTCGACCAATGAAGGTGTCACGATGAACAGCGACACGCAGCGCGAAGATTCTAGCATGAGCCCGGAGGCTTCGCTTGCCACCCGGCTGGACGCCCTGGAGAGCCGTATCGCCTACCAGGAACACTGGCTTGATACGCTGGATGAGGCAGTGGCCGGGCAGGAGCGACGCCTGGCCCAGTTGGAGCGCATCAATGCGCTGATGCAGGAGAAGCTGCGTTACCGCGCAGCAGGTGCTGCAGGAAGCGGAGATGGCGGCACCGTCACCGCAGGATGAGGTGCCGCCGCACTATTGAGCGGTTCTGTATCAAGGACTGGCGAGGATGGCTCGCGCCTTTACCTAGCGTCGCTGCTCAGACGAGATCGTCCAGGTAGCGCTCCGCATCCAGCGCCGCCATGCAGCCGGTGCCGGCGGAGGTCACCGCCTGGCGGTAGACGTGATCCATCACGTCGCCGGCGGCGAACACGCCGGGAATGCTGGTGGCGGTGGCATTGCCCTCAAGGCCGGACTTCACCTTGATGTAGCCGTCATGCATCTCGAGCTGGCCCTCGAAGATGCCGGTGTTCGGGCTGTGGCCGATGGCAATGAACACGCCGGGGGCCTGGATTTCTTTCACGGTGTCATCGAGGGTGGAGCGAATGCGCACCCCGGTGACCCCGCTGGCGTCGCCCAGCACCTCCTCCACCACGTAGTTCCATTCCAATACCACGTTGCCGCTCTCGGCCTTCTCGCGCAGCCGGTCCTGCAGGATCTTCTCGGCGCGCAGCGTGTCGCGGCGATGCACCAGGGTCACCTTGGCGGCGATGTTGGAAAGGTAGAGCGCCTCCTCCACGGCGGTGTTGCCGCCGCCCACCACCACCACCTCCTGGTTGCGGTAGAAGAAGCCGTCGCAGGTCGCGCAGGCCGATACCCCTTGCCCCATGAACTGCTGCTCCGAGGGCAGCCCCAGGTAGCGGGCGCTGGCGCCGGTGGCGACGATCAGCGCATCGCAGGTGTAGCTGCCGCTGTCACCCTTGAGGGTGAAGGGGCGGTGCTGCAGATCCACCTCGTGGATGTGGTCGAACAGGACCTCGGTGTCGAAGCGCTCGGCGTGGCGCTTCATGCGCTCCATCAGCTCGGGCCCCTGGACGCCGGCGTCGTCGCCGGGCCAGTTGTCCACCTCGGTGGTGGTGGTCAGCTGGCCGCCGGCCTGGATACCGGTAATCAGCACCGGCTTGAGGTTGGCCCGCGCCGCGTAGACGGCGGCGGTATAGCCGGCCGGACCGGAGCCGAGAATGATCAGGCGGTGATGACGCACATCGCTCATGCAGGAGTCCTCGCAACTCGAAAACGGGAAGGCGGCGAGCCACGCCGCGCCCGGCCGGCGGCGCCCATGCCGCCGGCCGGAGCCAACAGTGGGCGGTATTGTACCAGCCCAGTGCGCCCAGGGCTGCGCCCCTTCTGCGTGGCTTCACCACCCCCTCTCAGCCCCTGCGCACGCCTTGCCTGGCACCGTGGGCCGGCCGGTGTTGCACCGAGAAACCTCGGGCACTGCTTGAAAGAGGGTCCTATCATGACCATGTGCAACCTATGACGTTGAGGATAGGGAACGTTCACACCGTGACAGGAGGCCTTCATGAGCCGTGACGAGATGCCGGATACCTTGCAGACCCTGGTTGCCGGCGGCATCACCTACCACTACTACAGCCTGCCGAAGGCCGCCGAACGACTAGGCAACATCGATCGGTTGCCCAAGACGCTGAAGATCCTGCTGGAGAACCAGCTACGCTTCGCGCATGACCCGAGCGTGGCGCACGACGACCTGCAGGCGCTGGTCGACTGGCAGCAGGAGGGGCGTGCCAGCCGCGAGATCGGCTATCGTCCGGCCCGAGTGCTGATGCAGGACTTCACCGGGGTGCCCGGCGTGGTGGACCTTGCCTCCATGCGTGCCGCGGTGGAGAAACTCGGCGAGGACCCGTCGCGCATCAACCCGCTGTCGCCGGTGGACCTGGTGATCGACCACTCGGTGATGGTGGACAAGTTCGGCAACCCCACTGCCTTCAAGGACAATGTCGCCATCGAGATGGAGCGCAACCAGGAGCGCTACGAATTCCTGCGCTGGGGCCAGCAGGCCTTCGACAATTTCAGCGTGGTGCCGCCCGGCACCGGGATCTGCCATCAGGTCAACCTGGAGTACCTCGGCCGCACGGTGTGGACTAAGGAGGAGGACGGCAAGACCTTCGCCTACCCAGACACCCTGGTGGGCACCGACTCCCACACCACCATGATCAACGGGCTCGGCGTGCTCGGCTGGGGGTGGGCGGCATCGAGGCCGAGGCCGCCATGCTCGGCCAGCCCGTCTCAATGCTGATTCCCGAGGTGGTGGGCTTCAAGCTCACCGGCAGACTCAAGGAAGGCATCACCGCCACCGACCTGGTGCTGACGGTAACCCAGATGCTGCGCAGCCACGGCGTGGTGGGCAAGTTCGTCGAGTTCTACGGCGACGGCCTGGCCGACCTGCCGCTGGCCGACCGTGCCACCATCGGCAACATGGCGCCGGAGTACGGCGCCACCTGCGGCTTCTTCCCGGTCGATGACGAAACGCTGGCCTACCTGCGCCTCACCGGGCGCGACGCAGCACAGATCGAACTGGTGGAGGCCTATTGCAAGGCCCAGGGGCTGTGGCGCGAAGCCGGCGACGAGCCGATCTTCAGCGATGCCCTGCATCTTGACCTCGGTGACGTCGAGGCCAGCCTGGCCGGCCCCAAGCGCCCCCAGGATCGCGTCGCGCTCAAGGCCATGAAGACCACCTTCGAGAAGCTGATGGAGGGCGAAGAGCAGGCCAAGTCGCCGAGTGGCGTGGAGAAGGGGCGGCTCAATGCCGAAGGGGCCAGACGGCGGTGGGCGTGCACGAGAGCTACGAGCATCGCGACAGCCAGAACGTCGACCTGGACGGCGAGCAGTTCATGCTCAACCCCGGCGCCGTGGTGATCGCCGCCATCACCTCCTGCACCAACACCTCCAACCCCAGCGTCATGCTCGCCGCCGGCCTGCTGGCGCGCAAGGCGCGCGCCAAGGGCCTGGCGACCAAGCCCTGGGTCAAGACCTCGCTGGCGCCGGGCTCCAAGGTGGTGACGGAATACTTCCAGGCTGCGGGGGTACAGGAGGATCTCGACGCCCTGGGCTTCCACCTGGTCGGCTACGGCTGCACCACCTGCATTGGTAACTCCGGCCCCTGCCGCAGCAGATCGAGAAGGCGATCGAGGACGGCGACCTTACCGTGGCCGCGGTGCTCTCGGGCAATCGCAATTTCGAGGGGCGCATCCATCCGCTGGTGAAGACCAACTGGCTCGCCTCGCCGCCGCTGGTGGTGGCCTACGCCCTGGCCGGCAACGTGCGCCTCGACCTCACCCAAGACCCACTGGGCGAGGACGCGGACGGCAACCCCGTCTACCTGAAGGACATCTGGCCCACCCAGGCTGAGATTGCCGACGCCGTGGAAAAGGTCAAGACCGACATGTTCCGCAAGGAGTATGCGGAAGTGTTCGAGGGCGACGAGATCTGGAAATCGCTGCAGGTGCCGCAGAGCCAGGTCTACGAGTGGTCCTCCGCCTCCACCTACATCCAGCACCCGCCCTTCTTCGAAGGCATGGGCCGCGACCCGGCGCCAATCGAGGATGTCAAGAACGCCCACATCCTGGCCCTGCTGGGCGACTCGGTGACCACCGACCACATCTCGCCGGCCGGCGCCATCAAGCCCGCCAGCCCGGCCGGGCGCTACCTGCAGGAGCACGGCATCCAGCCGGTGGACTTCAACTCCTACGGCTCGCGGCGCGGCGACCATGAGGTGATGATGCGCGGCACTTTCGCCAACGTGCGTATCCGCAACGAGATGCTCGACGGCGTGGTTGGTGGCGAGACCCGCCATGTGCCCTCCGGCGAGCAGATGGCGATCTACGACGCGGCGATGAAATACCAGGAACAGGGCACGCCGCTAGTGGTCGTGGCCGGCAAGGAGTACGGCACCGGTTCATCGCGGGACTGGGCGGCCAAGGGCACGCGGCTGCTCGGCGTGCGCGCCGTGCTGGCCGAATCCTATGAGCGCATCCACCGCTCCAACCTGATCGGCATGGGCGTGGTGCCGCTGCAGTTCCCCGAGGGCGAGAGCCGCAAGACGCTCGGCCTGACCGGCGACGAGACGGTCTCCATCGAGGGGCTGGCCGACCTCACCCCGGGCGGCCAGGTGACGGTCACGGTGAAGAGCGACAAGGGCGAGAAAAAGATCGAAGCCCTGTGCCGCATCGACACCGCCAACGAACTGGAGTACTACCGCCACGGCGGCATCCTCCACTATGTGCTGCGGCGCATGATCGGCGCGGCGTAGTCGCGCCGCGACCCGGCCTTTCAGGCAAAGGCCCCGCCGAGGCAGGGCCTTGCGCCATGCAGGGCTCACTTGGTCAGAACGAGCGGCGGCGGTAGCTGCGATACGCCGGCGTCCAGCTGCTGCGCTCAATGGCCTCGCGCAGCTTGATGCCGTCGGTGCGCAGCGCCACACCCTCCTGCTGGGCCTGGGCCGCGACGTCGAAGGCGATGGCCTTCGAGAGTTCGCGGATCTGCGACAGCGGCGGCAGCAGCGCGCCCTCGCCCTCCTTCACCAGCGGCGCTTCGCGAGCCAGCGCCCGCGAAGCGGACATCAGCATGGCATCGGTGACACGCTTGGCCCCACTGGCCACCACGCCAAGCCCGATGCCGGGGAAGATATAGGCGTTGTTGCACTGGGCAATCGGATAGGTCGTGCCGTCGTAGACCACCGGCGGAAACGGGCTGCCGGTGGCCACCAGCGCCTGGCCATCAGTCCACTCGATCACGTCGGCGGGAGCAGCCTCGGCGCGGGAGGTGGGGTTGGAGAGCGGCATGATCACCGGCCGTTCGCAGCCGGCATGCATGGCGCGGATCACCTCCTCGGAGAACAGCCCCGGCTGACCCGACACGCCGATCAGCACGGTCGGCTTGATATGCCGCGCCACCTCGAGCAGCGACTGATTCTGCCACTCCTTCACCAGCGCCGGGTCGTGCGCCAGGCGGCGCTGGAAGTCGCGCAGCCACGCCTGGTCGCTGGTGACCAGGCCTTCGCGGTCGACCATGAACACCCGGCGGCGCGCCTCCTTCTCGGAGAGGCCCTCCGCCTGCATCGCGACGACCACCTGCTCGGCGATGCCGCAGCCCGCGGAGCCGGCGCCGACGAAAACCACGCGCTGGTCGGCGATGGTCTCGTCGCGGGCCTGGCAGGCGGCCATCAGGGTGCCCACGGCCACTGCCGCAGTGCCCTGCACGTCGTCGTTGAAGCAGCACAGCTGATCGCGATAGCGCTCCAGCAACGGCACCGCATTGGCCTGCGCGAAGTCCTCGAACTGCAGCAGCACGTTGGGCCAGCGGCGCTTCACCGCGGCGATGAAGTCCTCGAGGAAGGCGTCGTACTCCTCCTGAGAGATCCGCGGATGCCGCCAACCCATGTACATGGGGTCGTCGAGCAGCGCCTGGTTGTTGGTACCCACGTCGAGCATGATCGGCAAGGTATAGGCCGGGCTGATGCCACCACAGGCGGTGTAGAGTGCCAGCTTGCCGATCGGGATGCCCATGCCGCCGATACCCTGGTCGCCAAGGCCGAGGATGCGTTCGCCGTCGGTCACCACGATCACCCTGACATTACCCTTGGTGGCGCTGCGCAGGATATCGTCGATGCGCTCGCGGTCCGGGTAGCTGACGAACAGGCCGCGGTGGCTACGATAGATGTTGGAGAACTCCTCGCACGCCTGGCCCACCGTGGGGGTGTAGATGATCGGCAGCATCTCCTCGAGATGCTCCATCACCAGGTGATAGTAGAGCGTTTCGTTGTCGTCCTGGATCGCCCGCAGGTGGATGTGCCGGTCCAGGTCACTGTAGCACTGCTGATACTGGCGGTAGGCCCGCTCGGCCTGCTCCTCGATGGATTCGACGTTCTGCGGCAGCAGGCCGATCAGGTTGAATTCGAGCCGCTCCTCGCGGGAAAAGGCGCTGCCTTTGTTGAGCAGTGGCATCTCGAGCAACGAGGGGCCTGCGTAGGGAATATAGAGCGGTCGTTTGGTTTCGGTGGACATCTCTGATCTCGATACGGTGACTGGAACCGGGCCGTAAGGAACGCTCGGCAGGCCGAGTTTTCCCAAGCGCTCTGCGGCGCCTTGGCGTAACTCTACCACGCCTCTGCGGCGGCGGCGCCGCGGCCCATTCAGCTCACCTTGGCGCGGGTTCTGTCGCCGGGCGCGCGGCCGAAGAACAGTGGGCGCAGGCGCACCCCGAGCAGGTTGCCGGCGAACCCTGCCACCAGCCATACCCAACCGTGCAGGCTGCCCGAGGCGATGCCGCTGAAGTAGGCGCCGATGTTGCAGCCGAAGGCGAGCCGGGCGCCGTAGCCAAGCATCAGCCCGCCGATAATGGCGGCCATGATCGAGCCCAGCGGTATGCGTAGGGTCGGGGCAAAACGCCCGGCCAGCGTGGCCGCTACCATGGCGCCGAGGATGATGCCCACGTTCATCACCGTGGTGATGTCGCTCCAGACGCTGGCGCGCAGCGCGGCGGCATTGGCCGGGCTCTGCCAATAGCTCCACTGGGTCACGTCGCCGCCCACCAGTTCGTAGGCCTTGGCTCCCCACAGGGCGAAGGCGGAGGTGATGCCCCAGGGGCGCCCGGCCAGCGCCAGGGTGGCGAAGTTGAGCAGCGCCAGCGCCACCGCCCCTAGCAGCAGCGGCCAGGGGCCGGTCAGCCAGCGGCGGTCGCGCAGGTTCCAGCGCGGCACCTCCTCCAGCCCACCATGGCGGCGCTTCTCCAGCAGCACCGTCAGGGCGGCGATGCCGCCGAACAGCGCCAGGCTCACGGCGATGCCGCCCAAGGGTCGAAGGCATTCACCAGCGAGACCGGCTCGAAGGCCGGCAGACTCATCCACCAGGCGAAGTGGGCGGTACCGATCAGCGAACCGATGATGAAGAACAGCAGCGTAATCACCATGCGCGCATTGCCGCCGCCGGCGGTGAACAGCGTGCCCGAGGCGCAGCCGCCGCCGAGCTGCATGCCGATGCCGAACAGGAAGGCGCCGACCACCACCGAGACCCCGATGGGCGAGACGAAGCCGTTCACCTCCTGGCCCCACAGGCTGCCCGCCCCCAGGGCAGGAAAGAACAGCAGCACGGCGATGGCCAGCATCACCATCTGGGCGCGCAGCCCGCGCCCGCGGCGCTCGCTGATGAACACTCGCCAGGCCGCCGTGAAGCCGAAGGCGGCGTGGTAGAGCGACACCCCCAGGAGCCCCCGACCAGCATCAGCAGCCCCAGGCGAGTGCCGAAGGCAAGCCCCACCAGCAGCGCACCTTGCCAGCAGCAGGGCACCGAGTGCCAGCGAGATCTGCCGTGGCCGTCTTGCTTCCAGAGCAGTGGCCATGAAATTCCTCCTTTCGTTTTGCTCCTGAAGCTTGGCAAGTTAGGCCGCACTCCGCCAGCGTGGACACAACGCAACGGGGCGCCCGCAGGCGCCCCGTACAGTTCCTTCCAAGGTCAGCTTTGAAGGTCAGGCTTGAAGGCTAGACGAAACGTCCCAGGCCCACCGCCACGCGCAGCCGGTCCATGAACGGCACGGCCTCGGCGCGGGCCCGTTCGGCCCCCTTGAGCAGCACGCTCTCAATGTGCGCCGGGTCCTGCATCAGCGCCTCGTAGCGCTCGCGAGGCTCGCGCAGCTGGGCATCGAGCAGTTCGAACAGGCGATTCTTGACCTCGCCCCAGCCGATGCCATTGGCGTATTCGCCGCGCATCGCCTCGCGCTCCTCGCGGCTGGCGAAGGCGGAGTAGATCTGGAACAGGGTGCAGCCTTCCGGGTCCTTGGGCTCGCCGGGCTCCAGCGAGTTGGTCTTGATCTTGCGCACCAGCTTGAGCAGCTTCTTCTCGGAGACGAACAGCGGGATGGTGTTGTTGTAGCTCTTGGACATCTTGCGCCCGTCGAGCCCGCCCAGCACCGCCACCTCGTCGTCGACCACCGCTTCGGGCAGGGTGAAGTACTCGCCCTTGAACAGGTGGTTGAAACGCCCACCGATGTCGCGGGCCATCTCGATGTGCTGGATCTGGTCGCGCCCCACCGGCACCTTGTGGGCGTTGAACATCAGGATGTCGGCGGCCATCAGCACCGGATAGCCGAACAGCCCCATGGTGATGCCCTTGTCGGGGTCCTGGTTGTCGGCCGCCTCGTTCTCGGCCACCGCCGCCTTGTAGGCGTGGGCACGGTTCATCAGGCCCTTGGCGCACACGCAGGAGAGCATCCAGGTCAGCTCGGGGATCTCGGGAATGTCCGACTGGCGGTAGAAGATGGCGTTGTCGGTATCGAGCCCGAGCGCCAGCCAGGTGGCGGCGATCTCCAGGCGCGACGCCTGCACCCGCTGCGGGTCCTGGCACTTGATCAGCGCATGCAGGTCGGCAAGGAAGTAGTAGGACTGCACGCTCGGGTCCTGGCTCGCGGCGATGGCGGGCTTGATGGCACCGACATAGTTGCCGAGGTGCGGGGTACCGGTGGTGGTGATACCGGTGAGAACGCGGGTCTTCATGGAAGCTGCACTCATGGAAGGCGGACTCTGCTAGCGGAAATGCCCGCCATGGTAACGCGAGGGGCGGTCAAGGCGACCTGGCCGAGACCACACCCGCCCTCCTCACTCCGCGATGAGCGCACCGCCATACACCGTGACGTACTCTTCCGGCAGGCGCCGCGGCCGGCCGCTGGAAAGCTCGATGCAGGCAAAGCGAGTGCGTGCGCGCAGCAGGGTGCGGCCATCGGCCGGGCGGACAAGCTGGAAGCGGCGGGTCAGGGTCAGGCGGCCGTCGCAGCCGACGATCCAGGTGGCGAGGGCAAGACGCTCGCCCTCGAAGGCGGGAGCCAGGTAGTCGAGCTCGTGGCGATGCACGGCCATGGCTCGGTCGAGCTCACGGTAGCGCGCCAGGCTCAGCCCCAGGCGCTCGGAGTGCGCCCAGCTCACCTGCTCGACCCAGCGCAGGTACTCGGCATTGTTGGCGTGGCCGTACTCGTCGATCGCCGCGGCGCCTACCGCGAACTCGATGACAAAGGGAGCGGGAAGGTCCCATTTCATTGGCATGTACGCTCCTTGCGCGGGCGTCCGGCAAGCTCAGGCCCGCGTGGCGCCGCAGCGCCAGCAGGCGTCGAAGGTACCCTCCAGCGCTTCGCCACAGCCGGGACAGTGCCAGTCCGGCGCGCCCGTCGTGCCGGTCATGCTGGCGTGAATCAAGGCCTCGGCGCGCTCGCGGTCGTGCGCCGCCACCCACACCTCGGGCTCGCATTCGCCCAGCGGCAGCTCCCGCTCCGCCGCCCAGCACCATGTTGCGCAGCGACACGGAGATGCCCGCCGCGGCCAGCACGTTGCGCACGTGGCTGACCAGCAGCGCATTGGCGTGGGCGAAGACGCGCACGTGGCTCATGATCGCACCCTGAATGGCATGTCAGTCGCGGAAGACACGAACGCCCAGCGCCTTCAGGTAGGCGGTCTCGGGAATCGCCGGGTGCACCGGATGGTCCGCCGCCTGGTGGCCCTGATAGACGATCTGGCCGTGGCGGTCCTGGTGACGCACCGCGCCGCGCACCACGTCCACCAGCCGGTCGTGGGCCAGGTGCATGGAACAGGAGGCCGAGAGCAGCAGGCCGTCACGGCCCAGCAGGCGCATCGCCTCGCGGTTGAGCCTGGCGTAGGCGCGTTCGCCGTTGGGGATGTCCTTGCGCTTCTTGATGAAGGCCGGCGGGTCGAGAATCACCACGTCGAACTGCTCACCATCGGCCTTGAGCGCGGCCAACGCCTCGAAGGCGTCGGCTTCGCCCACCGCCACCTGCTCGTGCAGGCCGTTGAGCGCCGCGTTCTCCGCCACGCGCTCGAGCGCCTGGGCGCTCGAATCGACGCACAGCACCTCGCGGGCGCCATGGGCCGCCGCCTGCACGCCCCAGCCGCCGACGTAGCTGAACATGTCCAGCACCCGCTTGCCGGCCACCAGGCCGTTGAGCCAGGCGCGGTTGGCGCGGTGATCGTAGAACCAGCCGGTCTTCTGGCCGTCGAGCACCGGCACGTGGAAACGCACGCCGTTCTCCTCCACCAGCACCGGGCCGTCGAGCTCGCCCTTGGCCAGGGTGACCTGGCGCTCGAGCTGCTCCTGGCGACGCCCGGAGGAGTCGTTCTTGAACACGATGACGCGCGGCTCGATCACCTTATCGAGGGCCGCGACGATCTCCTCGGCCAGGCGCTCCATGCCCAGGGTGTTGAGCTGGACCACCAGCACGTCGTCGAAGCGATCCACCACCAGCCCCGGCAGCAGATCACCCTCGCCGTGCACCAGGCGATAGTACGGCTTGGCGTAGAGGCGCTGGCGCAGCGCCAGCGCCTGGTTGAAGCGGTGCACCAGCAGCGAACGGTCGAGGCGCATCTCGGGATCGCGCGACACCACTCGGGCGCAGATCAGCGAGTTGGGATTGACGTAGGCCACCCCCATCGCCTTGCCGTTCGCGGCCTCGACCACCACCTGGGCGCCAGGCTCCAGGCCCTTGAGCGGCGTGACCTCGATATCCACCTCATTGGAGTAAAGCCATAGGTGGCCGGCCTTGAGGCGGCGGTCGGCATTCTTCTTGAGGCGCAGGGTCTGGATCATGGTTCGTCTCGTGTGGATATCATCGTTGGCAGGTGGGGCAGAACACGCTGGCCCGCTGGCCCAGCGTCACCAGCCGAAGTTCGGCGTTGCAGCGCCGACAGCCTTGCCCATGGCGTCCGTAGACGTTGAGCCGCTGCTTGAAGTAGCCCGGCTCGCCGGTACCGCTGACAAAGTCGCGCAACGTCGTCCCGCCCTGTGAAATGGCCGCGGCCAGCACCTCGCGCACCGCGACGGCAAGCCTCTCATAACGCTCGCGGGAGATGCGGCCGGCCGCCCGCCGCGGGTCGATGCCGGCCAGGAACAGCGCCTCGCTGGCGTAGATATTACCCACGCCCACCACCACGGCGTTGTCCATCAGGAACGGCTTCACCGCGATGCGCCGCCCCTGTGCAAGACGATACAGCCGCTCGCCGTCAAAGGCCTCGGACAGCGGTTCCGGGCCCAGGTTCGCCAGCCGTGGGTCACAATCGGCGCCGCCTGCCAGCCAGTCGACGAAGCCGAAGCGGCGCGGATCGTGGTAACGCAGGATGGCGCCGTCGGCGAACACCAGGTCGATGTGATCATGCGTCTTCGGCAGGTCGCCCAGCCGGGCAATGCGCAGGCTGCCAGACATGCCCAGGTGCCAGATCAGGCTGCCGGCCCCTCTCCTCGCCCTCGCCCTCGATCGGCAGCAGCAGGTACTTGGCACGGCGCGACAGCATACCGATGCGCGCACCGACCAGCCGCTCGCTGAAATCGCCGGGCACCGGCACGCGCAGGCGCGGCTGACGCACAATCACCTCGACGATCTCTCGGCCCTCCACATGAGGCGCGATGCCGCGTCGGGTGGTTTCGACCTCGGGCAGTTCAGGCATGGCTTACTCGTGACGACAGCGGGTGGGGCGGGCAGGCGTGCCTCAGCGGCGAGCGGCGGCACGGTACCACTGCATGGCAGGGTGCGCCGCCCAGAAACGCCTGAACCCGGCTGACATGGCCGGGTTCAGAAGAACAGGCTTGAACACCTGCGGAAGACGACCAAGGCTTACTTGATCTTAGCTTCCTTGTACATCACGTGCTTGCGGACGACCGGATCGAATTTCTTGAACTCGAGCTTGTCCGGGGTGTTCCGCTTGTTCTTGTCGGTGGTGTAGAAGTGACCGGTACCGGCACTGGACACCAGCTTGATCTTGTCACGCATGGCTGCTTACTCCCTGAATGGTCGCTTAGACGGCTTCGCCGCGCTTGCGGATGTCGCTGAGCACCTCGTCGATGCCCTTCTTGTCGATGATGCGCATGCCCTTGGAAGAGATGCGCAGCTTGACGAAGCGATTCTCCGACTCCACCCAGAAACGATGGGTGTGCAGGTTCGGCAAGAAGCGACGACGGGTCTTGCGCTGGGAGTGTGATACGTTGTTACCAGTCACCGGACGCTTGCCGGTAACCTGACATACTTTGGACATGGGAGCCTCCAACCGCTTGGCCAGGTGGTCAAACCTGAGTGTTCAAAACCTGTCGGGCAAACCGGGAACGACCCCGTTGTCATTTGACCCAAGGGAATTCAAAGGCTGCACTTTATAGCAGAGCGCGCCCCGGCAGGCAATAGTAGCCGCGTATTCTACACTCCCTTACCCCCTCTCCCGCAAGCTTTCCTCATCTATACCGGCTTTGCCGGCGGCAATGCCCGGCGAGGAGGCGCTGCGAATTCATCCTTGGACACTACATTTGCCCTGCTTCGCTTGCAGGACCGGGGTTGGCCATGCATGGCCGAGCTCAGCCGATTCCTACCTAGATCCACCCTCTTTCGGCGAAGGAAACGACCTCCCCGTCACCGACGACGAAGTGATCCAGCACGCGGATCTCGAACAGCGCGAGCGCCTCGCGCAGCCGCTCGGTGATGCGCCGGTCGGCATCGGAGGGCTCGGCCACGCCGGAGGGGTGGTTGTGGGCAAAGATGATCGCTCCGGCGCCCAGCTCCAGGGCACGGCGCGCCACCTCGCGCGGATAGACCGAGGCACTGTCCAGCGTGCCGCGAAACAGCGACTCGAAGCGGATCACCCGATGCTGGGTGTCGAGGAACAGCGCGGCGAACTCCTCATGGCCCAGATGGCGCAGCTGGGTCGCCAGGTAGGCGCGCACCAGGGCGGGCGAGGTCAGCGCATTGCCGCGTGCCAATTGCGCGGCAAGGTGGCGCTTGGAGAGCTCCAGAGTCGCCTGGAGCTGGACGAACTTGGCCGTGCCCAGCCCGCGTTCAGCGCAGAAGCGCGCCTGGTCGGCCTCGAGCAGCGGGCGCAGGCCGCCGAAGGCGTTCAGCAGGTCGCGGGCCAGGTCCACCGCCGAGCGCCCGGCCACGCCCACCCGCAGGAAGATCGCCAGCAGCTCGGCATCCGAAAGCGCCTCGGGCCCCAGCGCCAGCAGCTTTTCCCGCGGGCGCTCGCCCTCGGGCCAGTCACGAATCGACATGCTTGACTCCTTGCCACGCCCCCTTGCGAGCCAAGCGTCACGCATTGTTACAATCCAGTCAAACCCTTTGCCGTAGAAGCCTTCGGCTGCGCACGCGGCGGGGCGATGGTAAGGTAGGCGGTCGGTTAGAGTTCAGGATTTCAGCATGGCCACGCTTACAAGCAACCGAAGCGCCGGACGGCGCATTCTGCTCGGCATCAGCGCCGGCATTGCCGCCTACAAGAGCGCCCAGCTCGCTCGTCTGCTCAAGCAGGCGGGGTGCGAGGTTCGCGTGGTCATGACCGAAGGCGCCCAGGCTTTCATCACCCCGCTGACGCTGCAGGCGCTTACCGGCGAGCCGGTGCGCACCTCGCTGCTCGACCCGGAAGCCGAAGCCGGCATGGGCCATATCGAACTGGCCCGCTGGGCCGATACCATCGTCATCGCCCCCGCCACGGCCGACCTGATGGCGCGCATGGCCCAAGGCATGGCCGATGACCTGCTCACCACCCTGTGCCTGGCCAGCGAGGCCGAGAAGGTGCTGGCGCCGGCCATGAACCAGGCCATGTGGCGCCACCCCGCCACCCAGCGCAACGCCACCCGCCTGGCGCAGGACGGCTGGCGGCTGCTGGGGCCCGACAGCGGCGACCAGGCCTGCGGCGACGTGGGCCCGGGCCGCATGCTCGAGCCCGAGGCCATCGTGGCCGAGCTGCTGCCGTCGCCCGCCGCTTTGGCGCAGGAGGCCACCGCCCAGGGCCTGCACGTGGTGATCACCGCAGGCCCCACCCGCGAGCCGCTGGATCCGGTGCGTTACCTCTCCAACCACAGTTCCGGCAAGATGGGCTTCGCCCTGGCGGACGCTGCGGTGCAACGCGGCGCCCGCGTCACGCTGATATGTGGCCCGGTCGCGCTCGCCACCCCGGCGGGCGTCGAGCGGCTGGACGTGGAAACGGCGCGGCAAATGCACGAGGCGAGCCTGCGCCTGCTGGACGACTGCGACCTCTTCATCGGCTGTGCGGCGGTGGCCGACTACCGCGCCGAGGCGCCGGCCGAGCACAAGCTCAAGAAGCGTGACGACGACGAAGGGCTGACGCTCAGGCTGGTCAAGAACCCCGACATCATCGCCGAGGTGGCCAGCCGGCGCGGATGCCGCCACTGGACGCCCCTTCGTGGTGGGCTTCGCTGCCGAGACCCGTGACCTGGAGGCCTACGCCCGCGACAAGCTCGCGCGCAAGCGGCTCGACATGATCGTCGCCAACGACGTCTCCAGCGCAGGGCTCGGCTTCGGGTCGGACGACAACGCAGCCCTGCTGCTCTGGCGCGACGGCGATGGCGAGGGTGGCGAAAGCCTGCCGCCCCAGCCCAAGCGCCGGCTGGCCGACGCCGTGATCGAGCGCGCCCTGAGCCGCCTGCCGAGCCGCCACACCCACTGACTTCGACCTGAACACAACGGAATCCCCATGCCCGAGTCCCGACACGCCCTGCCAACCGCCCGTCCTCGCCTCGAGGTCAAGCTGCTCGACGAGCGCATGCGCGACTACCTGCCCGGCTATGCTACCCAGGGCTCCGCCGGCATGGACCTGCGTGCCCTGCTCGACGCGCCGCTGACGCTGGCTCCCGGCCAGTGCGAGCTGATCCGCACCGGGCTCGCCGTGCATATCGGCGACCCGGGACTGGCCGGCCTGATCCTGCCGCGCTCGGGCCTGGGCCATAAGCACGGCATCGTGCTGGGCAACCTGGTGGGACTGATCGACTCCGACTACCAAGGCGAGCTGATGATCTCCGCCTGGAACCGCAGCGACTCCCCCTTCACACTGGAGCCTTTCGAGCGCCTGGCGCAATATGTGCTGGTGCCCGTGGTGCAGGCCGAGCTCGACGTCGTCGACAGCTTCACGGCCAGCCTGCGCGGCGAAGGCGGCTTCGGCAGCTCGGGCCGCCAGTAAGGCCCCGCACATCATGCCGCCCGCCTCAAGGACCCGCAGCCGGGCGGCCGTGTCCGCAACCTGACCCCAACCGACCTACCAATTCTGTCTGACAAGGAACCGCCATGAGCCAAGTCACGAACAGCAGCGTCCCGGCCTCCATCTTCCGCGCCTACGACATCCGCGGCATCGTCGACGACACCTTGACCGAGGAAGCGGTCGAGCTGATCGGCCGCGCCATCGGCTCCGAGGCCGCCGCTCGCGGCGAAACCACCGTAGTGGTGGCCCGCGACGGGCGCCTCTCCGGGCCGCGGCTGAGCGAAGCGCTGATGCGCGGCCTGACCGCCGCCGGACGCGACGTAATCGACATCGGCATGGTGCCCACCCCGGTACTCTATTTCGCCACCCATCTGCTCGACGGCACCGCCTCCGGCGTGATGGTCACCGGCAGCCACAACCCGCCCGACTACAACGGCTTCAAGATCGTGCTGGCCGGCGAGACGCTGTCCGGCGAGGCGATCACCGCGCTGTACCGCCGCATCGAGACCGGCGACCTGAGCGAAGGCCAGGGCCAGGTGCGCCAGGAGGACGTGCGCGACGCCTATCTCGAGCGCATCCTTGGCGACGTCAAGCTGAAGCGCCCGCTCAAGGCGGTGGTCGACTGCGGCAACGGCGTGGCCGGCGAGCTGGGCCCCAAGCTGATCGAACGGCTCGGCGCCGAGATGATCCCGCTGTTCGCCGAGATCGACGGCAATTTCCCCAACCATCACCCCGACCCCGGCAAGGTGGAGAACCTGCAGGACGTGATGCGCGCGGTAAAGGAGACCGGTGCCGACATCGGCCTGGCCTTCGACGGTGACGGCGACCGCCTGGGCGTGGTGACGCCAAGCGGCCAGCTGATCTACCCCGACCACCTGATGATGGCCTTCGCCGAGGACATGCTCTCTCGCAACCCCGGCGCCCGGGTGATCTTCGACGTCAAGTGCACCGGCAACCTGGCCCGCGTGGTCGAGGAAGCGGGCGGCACGCCGGAGATGTGGCGCACCGGCCACTCGCTGATCAAGGCGCGCATGAAGGAGACCGGCGCCCAGCTCGCCGGCGAGATGAGCGGCCACATCTTCTTCAAGGAGCGCTGGTACGGCTTCGACGACGGCCTGTACGGGGCCGCCCGGCTGCTCGAGATCCTGTCGAAGCAGGAGGTCGATGCCGACGCCTTCTTCGCCCGCTACCCGCAGGACATCGGCACGCCGGAGATCAACGTCCAGGTGACCGACGAGAACAAGTTCGACCTGGTGGCGAAGCTGGCCCGCGAGGGCGACTTCGGAGACGAAGGCATCAAGACCACCCTCGACGGCATCCGCGTCGACTATCCCGACGGCTGGGGGCTGTGCCGCGCCTCCAACACCACCCCGGTGCTGGTGCTGCGCTTCGAAGGCAAGAGCGATGCCGCCCTGGACCGTATTCGCAACCGTTTCGCCGAGGCCCTACAGCAGGTCGACCCGGCGTTGACGCTGCCGAGCTGACGGCAGCGCCCTACCGTTCTGCTCCTTTAAGGAAGGACCATGACCGATACGACTCGTGATCCGCGGCTGGTGGTGGAAGTGCTCTCCGAGGCGCTTCCCTACATCCAGCGCTTTTCTGGCAAGACCGTCGTCGTCAAGTACGGCGGCAATGCCATGACCGAAGACACCCTGATCGACTCCTTCGCCCGCAATATGGTGCTGATGAAGGAAGTGGGCATCAATCCGGTGGTGGTGCATGGCGGCGGCCCGCAGATCGGGGACCTGCTGGCCAAGCTCAAGATCGAGTCGCGCTTCGTCAACGGCATGCGGGTCACCGACTCGCAGACCATGGACGTGGTGGAGATGGTGCTGGGTGGGCTGGTCAACAAGGAGATCGTCAACCTGATCAACCAGTGCGGTGGCAAGGCGATCGGCCTGACCGGCAAGGACGGCGCCCAGATTCGCGCGCGCCAGCTCAAGGTCGAGCACCAGACGCCGGAGATGACCGCCCCCGAGATCATCGACATCGGCCACGTCGGCGAGGTGGAGCATGTCTCCACCGAGCTGATCGAGATGCTCGCCGAGCGCGACTTCATCCCGGTGATCGCCCCGATCGGCGTCGATGCCAAGGGCAACAGCTACAACATCAACGCCGACCTGGTGGCCGGCAAGGTCGCCGAGGCGCTGGGGGCGGAGAAACTGATGCTGCTGACCAACGTGGCCGGCCTGATGAACGCCGAGGGCGAGGTGCTCACCGGGCTCACCACTGCTCAGGTCGACGGCCTGATTGCCGACGGCACCATCCATGGCGGCATGCTGCCGAAGATCCGCTGCGCCCTGGAGGCCGTCAAGGGTGGCGTCAAGAGCGCACATATCATCGACGGCCGCGTGGCCCACGCCACCCTGCTGGAGATCTTCACCAATGCCGGCGTCGGCACCCTGATCACCGACGCCGACCAGGAAGGAAACACGCCCTGACGCCAGGTCCGCCGCGGCAGCCGCCGGGCGGGCCGTCTTGACGACATCACGATAACGAAAAGATCACTCGACATGACGCAGGCAACACCAACGACTCACCGGCGCGAGCAGATCCTGCAGGCGCTCGCCCTGATGCTGGAGGAGGACAGCGGCAAGCGCATCACCATTGCCGCCCTGGCGCGCCAGGTAGGGGTTTCCGAAGCGGCGCTCTACCGCCACTTCCCGAGCAAGGCCCGCATGTATGAAGACCTCATCGCCTTCATCGAGGAGACCCTGTTCGAGCGCATCACGCGCATCCTCGACGACACTCCCCACGCCGTGCCGCGCTGTGCGCAGATCCTCACCCTGCTGCTGGCCTTCGCCGAGAAGAACCCAGGCCTCTCCCGCCTGCTCGGCGGCGACGTGCTGACCGGCGAGACCGCTCGCCTGCGGCTGCGCATCCATCAGCTCTTCGAGCGCCTCGAGACCCAGCTCAAGCAGGTGCTGCGCGAAGCGGAACTGCGCGAGGGCGGCGCCCCACCCTGCCGGTACCGGCGGCCGCCAACCTGCTGATGGCCGTGGCCGAGGGGCGCATTTCGCAGTACGTGCGCAGCGACTTCCAGCGCCGCCCCACCGAGCACTGGGACGATCAGTGGGGCCTGCTGGCTGGCCAGCTGCTGCGCGAACCCACCGCCAGAATCGCTTGAACGCAAGAAGCCCTGGCAGAGGCCAGGGCTTCCATGTGTACGCCAGGTGAGCGCCAGCGCGGCGCTCAGGCAGCCAGGGTATCGCCGAGCTGCTGGCGAATCTTCTTCATGGCATTCTTCTCGAGCTGGCGAATACGCTCGGCGGAGACGCCATACACGTCGGCCAGCTCGTGCAAGGTGGCCTTCTCATCGGC
This sequence comes from Halomonas sp. E19, assembly GCF_052439355.1. Lineage (NCBI taxonomy): Bacteria > Pseudomonadati > Pseudomonadota > Gammaproteobacteria > Oceanospirillales > Halomonadaceae > Halomonas > Halomonas sp. E19. Next base: position 2,690,742 of record NZ_JBNFWU010000001.1, read on the forward strand.
CAGCCAGCGCTGGCGCAGAATATCGCGCGAACGCTCGTCGAGGGCCTCCAGCGCCAGCTGCAGCCGACGGCTGGCGTCGTCCTCCCAGTCGCTGTCCTCGAGCTGGGTCGCCGGGTCGGCGCCGGCATCGTCCAGGTAGTGGATCGGCGCCTGGTAGGCGGAATCCTCGTCGTCACTCGGCGCGGCATCGAAGCCGGCGTCGTGGGCCGCCAGGCGCCCTTCCATCTCGCGCACTACTTCGGGCTTGACGTCAAGATCGCGGGCGATGGCGTCGACCTCGTCGTTGTTCAGCCAGGCCAGCCGCTTCTTGGCGCTACGCAGGTTGAAGAACAGCTTGCGCTGAGCCTTGGTGGTGGCAATCTTGACGATGCGCCAGTTGCGCAGCACGAACTCGTGGATCTCGGCCTTGATCCAGTGCACGGCAAAGGAGACCAGGCGCACGCCCTGATTGGGGTCGAAGCGCTTGACCGCCTTCATCAGGCCTACGTTGCCTTCCTGGATGAGATCGGCCTGGGGCAGCCCATAGCCGGAGTAGCTGCGGGCGATGTGCACCACGAAGCGCAGGTGTGACAGCACCAGGCGGCGCGCAGCTTCCAGGTCACCCTCATCGTGCAAGCGGAAGGCGAGCTCGCGCTCCTCCTCGGCGCTCAGCATCGGGATGCTGTTCACCGCCTGGAGATAGCCGTTGAGGTCGTGACCCGGTGAAAGTTGGCCCACCGGCAGAAGACTGGTGCTCATGCAGGTTGTCTCCCTTGAAACCCAGTTATGCGCCATTGCTTCGCCCGGTTAGAGCGGCAAAGCATGAAAATGTTCCGTCTTTCCTGACTAGCTTGGCTGATACTTCGGCCCGGCACCAGCGCACCGGTGCCGTTGTCGGCCAGCGTGGCCGCACCTCGGCAAGATGGCGACTCACGGCGATCCAGGCCCCCAGCCAGCCCAATAGTGTACTGCACGCAAGCAGCGTTGCCGAGCCCCAGGGCCCAGCTGGGGTAGTTCATAGGTGGCGCCGTAGCTGGCGGCAAGGTCGCTGACAGGTAGCGCCAGCCAGAGATTGCCAAGGCTGAGCAGCCCCAGGCGAGCAGGCCGCCGCCGAGGCCGTACCAGGCCCCGCTGTAGAGGAACGGGCGGCGCACGAAGGCATGAGTGGCGCCGATCAGCATCACCACCTCGATCTCCTGGCGCCGGCTCTCCACCGCCAGGCGAATGGTGTTGCCTACCACCAGCAGCACCCCCAGGCCGAACAGCACCGCCAGCGCCAGTGCCAGGCGCCGACCCAGCTCGGCAAGATGGCGCAGCCGTTCGATCCAGGCCAGGTCCAGGCGCACCTCGTCGACGCCGGCCAGCCGCTCCAGCTCGCCCGCCAGCGCGCGCACCGCCGCGGGCCCGGATCCTCCGGCACCACCACAATGCTGGCCGGTAGCGGGTTATCCTCGAGGCGCCCCAGGGCGTCGGCCAGGCCCAGCGCCTGCTGGAACTCCGCCATGCCCTCGGCAGCGCTGATCAGCCGGGTCCGCGCCACGCCCTCGTGAGCCGCCACGGCCTCCTCGATGCGCCCGGCCTGAGCTTCGCCGGCGTCGTGCACCAGGTAAAGCGTCAGGGTAGCGCTCTCGGTCAGCTCGGCGTCGAGCAGCCGGGCCCCGTCCAGCGTTAGCCACAGCGCCGCGGGCAGCACCAGGGCAATGGCGATGGCCAGCATGGTGAGCAGGCTGCCGATCGGGCGACGCAAGAGGCGGCGAGCGCTATCGACGCACATGGCGCGGTGGTGGCGCAGCCAGCCGCGGAAACGGTTCGACGAGGGGTGTGCTGCGCCCGCGCGCCCCGCGGCGGGGCTGACGGCTGGCGGCTCATGCAGCCTCCTCGTCGGCCACCAGGCGCCCCGCCCGCAGGCGCAGTACGCGATGGCGAAGCCGGGCGATCAGCGCCAGGTCATGGCTGGCGATCATCACTGTGGTGCCAATGCGGTTGAAGTCCTCGAACAGCGCCATGATGTCGGCGGAGAGCTGCGGGTCGAGGTTGCCGGTGGGCTCATCGGCCAGCAGCAGGGAGGGCTTGTTGACTACCGCCCGAGCGATACCGACCCGCTGCTGTTCGCCGCCGGAGAGCTCGATGGGCAGCGCCTTCTCCCGATGCAGCAGGCCTACCTTGTCCAGCGCCGCACGCGCCCGACGCGCCGCCTCACGCGGGTCGACGCCGCGGATCTCCAGCGGCAGCGCCACGTTGTGGAAGATCGAGCGGTCGAACAGCAGCTGGTGATCCTGGAATACCACGCCGATCTGACGGCGGTAGAACGGCACCTGGCTGGCATGCAGGCGGCCGATGTCGTGGCCGGCGACCAGCACCCGCCCCCGGGTCGGCCGCTCGAGCAGCATGATCAGGCGCAGCAGGGAGCTCTTGCCGGCGCCCGAATGGCCGGTCAGGAAGACCATCTCACCGCGGCCGACGCGAAAGTCGAGGTTGGCCAGCGCCTCGAAGCGCCCGCCGTAGCGCTTCCCCACGTGGTCGAAGACGATCATGACGAGGCGGCGTCGCGCTCTTCTTCCTGATCAAATAGGGCGTCGACGAAGTCGCGCGCCGCGAAGGGACGCAGATCGTCCAGCCCCTCGCCCACCCCGATGTAGCGGATCGGCGTACCGAGCTGCTTGGCCAGGGCGAAGATGATGCCGCCCTTGGCGGTGCCGTCGAGCTTGGTCAGGGTGATGCCGGTGACCGGCACCGCCTCGTTGAAGGTGCTGGCCTGGGCCAGCGCGTTCTGCCCGGTGCCGGCGTCGAGCACCAGCATCACCTCGTGCGGCGCGCTGCCGTCGAGTTTGCCCATCACTCGGTGCACCTTCTTGAGCTCCTCCATCAGGTGCCCCTTGTTGTGCAGGCGGCCGGCGGTATCGGCGATCAGCACGTCGATCTTGCGTGCCTTGGCCGCCGCCACGGCGTCGTAGATCACCGAGGCGCTGTCGGCCCCGGTGTGCTGGGCGATGACCGGCACCTTGTTGCGCTCGCCCCACACCTTGAGCTGCTCCACCGCAGCGGCACGGAAGGTATCGCCCGCCGCCAGCATCACGCTGCGTCCCTCGCGCTGGAAGCGCTGGGTCAGCTTGCCGATGGTGGTGGTCTTGCCCACCCCATTGACGCCGACCACGAGGATGACGAAAGGTCCCTCGCCCTTGGCCGGCAGCGCCAGCGGCATGGCAACGGCGTCGAGCATGGTGGTGAGTTCGTCCTGCAGGGCGCGGTAGAGCGCCTGGGGGTCCTTGAGCTCCTTGCGCGAGACGCGATCGGCAAGCCGATCGATGATCTCGGTGGTGGCCTCGATGCCCACGTCGGCCATCAGCAGTTGGGTCTCGAGATCCTCGATCAGCTCGTCGTCGATCTGCTTCTTGCCGAGGAAGAGCCCGGCGACCCCCTCGGTCAGGTTGGCGCGGGTCTTGCCCAAGCCCGCACGAATGCGGGCGAACCAGCCCTTCTTCTCGGCAACCGGCTTCTCCTGCAGCGGCGTGCGAGCGGGTTCAGGTTCGGGGGCTGGCTCAGGCTCGGTGGCTTCGGGGGCCAGCGCCTCCTCGCGCAGTACCGCGTTTTCCTCCTCCCGGTCGACTTCGTCGAAGGACTCGGAGCGCGCATGCACCTCGTCCGCCGCGGGGCCAGCCATGGCCCGCTCCTCGGGACGCGGGGTATCGACCACATCCGGTTCAGCGGGAGCCGGTTCGCGGTCGGCCTGCTCAGCGGTCATTACCCCGGCCGAGCTTTGCTCAGCGGGTCGGCCCTCGCTCGCCTCCTCTTCTGCGGGCGGCTCTTCGGGCTGCGTCGGCAGCTGATCCTTCAGCTCGCCCTGCTGCTCTTCCTGCTGCTTCTTGTTGCGCTTGAAAAAACCGAACATGGGGGGATTCAGCCTCGCGGGTGAATGATGGCTACATCCTAACACCGCGCATCATGACTGTGGACAAGGCGACAGGTACAATTCCGCCCATGACACGCCGCCGCACCTCCTCCTCTCGCGCTTCACGACACTTGCCCGCGCCTTCACGCTCCCAGGGCGGCGGACGCCTGCGCATCATCGGCGGGGAGTTTCGTCGACGCCTGCTGCCGGTACTCGACAGCCCGGGGCTGCGCCCCACTCCGGACCGGGTCCGCGAGACCCTGTTCAACTGGCTGGCGCTGGATACGCCCGGCGCCTGCGTGCTCGACCTGTTCGCCGGCACCGGAGCCTTGGGGCTGGAAGCGCTGTCGCGCGGCGCCGCCTCGGCGACGTTCGTCGAGCGCGACCCCCGTATCGCCGAGGCACTCGGCGCCAACCTGGAAGCGCTGGGCGCCACCCTGCGTGGGCGCGTGCAAGTCGCCGACGCCCTCGCCTTTCTCACTGCCCCGCCAGCGGACAGCCCATTCACCCTGGCTTTCCTCGACCCTCCCTTTCGCCAGGGCCTGGCCGAACCCTGCTGCCTGGCGTTGGAGCAGGGCTGGTTGACCGACGAGGCCTACGTTTACCTGGAAACGGAGTCCGAGCTGACCGTGGCAGTTCCCACCTCCTGGCAGCTGCATCGGTGAAGTACGTGCCGGGGACAGCACCGGCCGGCTCTACCGCCGCACCACCGGTTAAAAAGCGGCCCTGGGCTGCGCCGACGCTTGCCCAGGCGCAGCCCCCGGCGTTACGCTGCGCAACGGGTATCAGCGGTGGGCAGGGCCCGCCCGGCAGGTCGCATTTCAGGAGAACAGGATGAGCACCGAACTCTTCAATCGGCTCGAACAGAAAGTTGCCAGCGCCGTCGAAGCACTTGAGTTGCTGAAGATGGAGGCGGAAGAGCTGCGTGAGGAAAATGCGCGCCTCAAGCAAGAGCGCGAGGAGTGGGAGCGTCGTCTCTCCGCCCTGCTGGACAAGTTCGACGAAGTGGAAGCCAGCCCGGTCAACTGAGCCGGCGCAGCGTTCACAGCCGGCGCGACATCAGCACGGCATCCTCTCGGGTCGTGCCGGCCTCGCCCGCCGCGGCGGGCAGCGCCGGGTAATAGCCCTTGCGCCGCCCCTCTTCGATGAACCCCGCCTGGCGGTACAGGGCCAGAGCCGCACGGTTGCCGGCCCGGACCTCCAGCAGCAGCCGCTCGCTTCCCCAGCGTCCGGCCTCTTCGATCAGCGCTTCCAGCAGCACGACCGCCAGGCCGCGCCGACGCCAGGCCGGATGGACCAGCAGCATCTGCAGCTCGGCTTCGAAGGGCAGGCGAGCAACGACGGCGTAGGCGACCAGCGCCTGCTCGCCCTCCTTTTCCACCGCCCCTCCCGCCACCCAGCAGGCCGGATCGGCCAGAGCGGCCGCCAGTTGGGCGCGCGTCCAGGGCCGCGGCTGGCACTGCTCCAGTTCTGCCAGGCGATCCAGGTCATCCAGGCCCAGCGGGGCCAGGCGAAGCGCGCCCGCCGCGGACGTCACCCCGCCTCCCCGCGCCAGGTGCGACGCCATTCCAGCAGGGTCGGCCACAGGGCGCGCTTGGCCTCGGCGCTCGCCGCCAGCACGTCCAGCGACGGCCCCTGCCAGCCAGGCAGCTCCAGCAGCTCGCAGCGCCCCGCCGAAAGGCCCAGCAGGGGTCGATCAGCTCATGCCGACCGAACACCAGCACCCGCTCAGGCGACCACGCCTGGCGAGCCGCGCCTGCAATGAAGGCGCGCAGGCCATCGGCGGCCTCTTCCAGCGGGTCATTGACCGCCAGCCCCTCTACCGGCGGCCAGCGCAGCCAGTGGAAGTCGGGCCCGTCATGCGTCGTGATGCCAGCTGCCGCCAGCAGGTTGCACAGTAGCCTAACGTTTTCCTCGCTGACCGCGGCCAGCCCCGGCAGCAGCACCAGCCAGCGCCCTTCCAGGCAGGCCACCTGCAGGCTGAAGCGCAGCGGCTCCTGCGAGGCCATTGGCGAGGTATCCGCCGCCGGTGCCACGTCCTGCTCGGTGCTTTCCTTGCCTTCGGCCACCGTCATACCCAGCAGCTGGCGGACCCGGCCCGCCGCGGGTGGCGGAGCAACCGACGCAGCGGAGGTGGACGGGCGCACTGCAGGCGCCACCTCGTCGATCAGCGCATGCAGCCGCTCTGCGGGGGGTGACGTGTCCCCCGGCTCGGGCAACTCCCATTCGCAGGTCTCGGAGGGACGGGCATTGGGCAGCTGGTAGCGCGCCACCCAGGCCGTGACCCCCATCGCCTCCAGGTACTGCAGGCGCTGAGGCTCCGGGGTCACGCCTTGGCGCCGCGACAGTCCGGGGAGTCGGGGCGGCCTTCCGCGCGTGCTTCCCACTCCTGCGGAGTGTAGAGGTGCAGCGCCAGGGCATGCACCGGTCCCGCCAGTTCGTCGGCCAACAGAGCATAAAGGCGCTGGTGGCGCTTGACCGGCATCAGCCCGTGGAAATGCGCCGAGACCACAGTGACCTTGAAGTGAGTCTCCGAATTGGGCGGCACCGCGTGACGATGACTCTCGTTCTCCACCGTGACATGGGTGGGCTCGAGGGCCTGAAGCTTCTGTTCAATGTCGGCCTGGATGCTCATGGGGGCTCCTCGAAAGGGGTGAGCTGCCATTGTACCCTGTTGCTCGGCGCCTTGCTCCGGCGGCGCAGCCGCCGATGGCTGACCGTGACCCTGGGCCGCTCCCGCCAGCGGCATGCGTGCCAGGCTGGCCAACAGCGCCAGCAGGCAGGCGAAGCAGCCGATCCACAGCGTCATCTGCACCGGTGCGCTGGCGGCCAGAAAGGCGCCCACCAGCGCCACGCCCAGCGACTGGCCCACCGTACGCGTGGTGCTGAGCACACCCGAGGCGCTGGTGCTCAGTTCGCGGGGCGCGCTGGTCATCATCTCGCGGTTGTTGGGCGGCTGGAACAGGCCGAAGCCGATGCCGCACAGAGCCATGCGCCACAGGCTGTCGAGCAGCCCGGCGCCAGGCGGCAGCAGGGCTAGCGAGGCGAGGCCCAGCATCAGCAGCACCAGCCCGAGGCTGGCCATGACGCTGGGGTTGACGCGGTCGGCCAGGCGCCCGGCCATGGGCCCGACCAGCATAATGGCCACCGGCCAGGGCGTGAACAGCCAGGCGGTGTGCAGCGACGAGAGCCCCATCTCCTGCTGGAAGAGGAAGGTCAGGGCAACAAAGGCCAGCCCCTGGCCAACAAAGGCCAGGCCCGAGGCCGAAACCGCCAAGCGGAAACGTGCCACCTGGAACAGCCGGGGCGGCAGCAGCGGATGGCTGGCGCGGCGCTGGCGGCGCAGAAACAGCGCCCCCGAGACCACGCTGAGCGCCAGCCGAGGCCAGCGACTGCCATAGCGGCGCCGCGTGCCCCAAGGTGTCCATGGCAAGGAAGAAGCTGCCCAGCATGATTACCGAACCCAGCGCCCCGCGCCCGTCGAAACCACCGCGCCGGCCCGTCTCCCGCGGCAGTGCCCGCCAGGCCAGCCACAGCGAGACCAGCCCAAGCGGCAAATGCAGCGCAAACAGCCACGGCCAGCTGAGCACCGACAGCACCAGCCCACCCAGGGCCGGGCCGGCCGCATAGCCACCTGCCACCACCAGGGCGGAGAGCCCCAGCGCACTGCCCAGCAGCCGGGTGGGGAAGATCGAGCGGTAGAGCGACGGGCCGATGGACAAGGTGGCCGCCGCCCCGAGCCCTGCAGGGCACGAAACACCAGCAGCCACTCCAGGCTGCGCGCCAGCGCCGCCCCCAGCGAGGCAAGCACGAACAGCGCCAGCCCGGCCACGTAGAGCCGCCGTCGGCTGACCATCTCGCTGAAGGAAGCGCACACCAGCAGGAAGGCGGCACAGACGATCTGGTAGAGGTTGGTGACCCACACCGCTCGCGCGGCGGAGACATCCAGGTCGCGGGCGATGGAAGGCAGGGCGATGTTGATCATGGTGACATCGACCACCGCCATCAGGGTTCCGAGGATCAGCGCCAGCACCGCCAGGCGTCGCTCGGGTCCCGGCAGGCCGTCATCGCCGGGGCGCGTCGAAAAGAGTCGGCTCATGTCGTGTCTTGGTCCGTAACGAGAAAACCGGCCGCAGCCGGTTCTCGTAGCGTGTCAGCGGAGGGAGGTCAGTCCTGATCCGTCTCCAGCAGCAGGGAGTCGTCGACTTCCGAGATCTCCAGCGCCGTTTCGTCGTCCAGGTCGATGGCGAGATAGCTATGCTCGACCTGCAAGAAGCGCTGGAACAGCGCCCAGTCGACGCTTTCGGGCCACTGCCGCTCGTCCTCTTCCCAGGCGCGCAGCTCGGTCTCGAGGATCTCGAGGTAACGTTCGCGCACGAAGGCTTCCAGGGCTTCCGGGGTATCCATCTCGGGAATCAGATAGACCGTGCTTTCACGTTCGACGTCGGCCAGGGTGAGGTCGTCATCCCCCATCGTGGGTTCGAGTGCGTTGATCCAGTCCACGAAGTGCCGGGTCGGCCTGACGCTCAGGGCGGAGCGGTTGAGCAGTTTCATCGCGGTCTCCTCGACGTCGAAACGGTGATCATTATGGGCGCTAGTGCCGCCGCTTACCAATACTTCCGCCCAACAGCACTGCGCAGCCCCTTCACTCCACCTCAGGGCGCATGGCCGGGAACAGCAACACATCCCGAATCGAGGCGCTGTCGGTGAACAGCATCACCAGGCGGTCGATGCCGATGCCCTCACCGGCGGTGGGCGGCATGCCGTACTCCAGCGCGCGCACGTAGTCGGCGTCGTAGTACATCGCTTCGAGATCGCCGGCCTCCTTCTCCGCCGCCTGGGCGCGGAAGCGCTCGGCCTGGTCCTCGGCGTCGTTGAGCTCCGAGAAGCCGTTGGCGATCTCACGCCCGCCGACGAAGAACTCGAAGCGCTCGGTGACGAACGGGTTGCTGTCGTTGCGCCGCGCCAGCGGACTCACCTCGGTGGGGTAGTCGGTGATGAAGGTCGGATCCTTGAGGCGATGCTCGACGGTCTTCTCGAAGATTTCGATCTGGATCTTGCCCAGGCCCCAGCCATCCTTGACGTCAATGTCCAACCGCTCGGCGATCTGCCGTGCGGCGGCCTCGTCGGCCAGCGCCTCGGCGTGGATGTCCGGGTTGTACTCGAGGATCGCGTCGAACACGCTGATGCGCTTGAGAGGGCGGCCGAAGTCGTACTCGTAGCTCTCGAGCACCTCGCCCTCGGCGTTGCGCACGGTGTTGACCACGGTAGTGGTGCCCAGCACCTTGAGCGCGATGGTGCGCAGCATCTCCTCGGTGAGGTCCATCAGGTCATGGTGGTTGGCATGGGCCTGGTAGAACTCGACCATGGTGAACTCGGGGTTGTGGCGCGTCGAGAGGCCTTCGTTACGGAAGTTCCGATTGATCTCGAAGACCTTCTCGAAGCCGCCCACCACCAGGCGCTTGAGGTAGAGCTCCGGTGCGATGCGCAGGTACATGTCGATGTCCAGCGCATTGTGGTGGGTGATGAAGGGCCGCGCGGTGGCACCGCCGGGAATCGGCTGCAGCATGGGGGTTTCCACCTCCATGAAGCCGCGCTCCTCGAAGAAGCGGCGCATGGCGCTGATCACCCCGGCGCGGGTGGCGAACACCTGGCGCGAGTCTGGGTTCATGATCAGGTCGACGTAGCGCTGGCGGTAGCGCGCCTCCAGGTCGGTCAGGCCGTGGAACTTGTCCGGCAGCGGGCGCAGGCTCTTGGTCAGCAGCCGGGCCTCCTGCATCATCACGTAGAGGTCGCCCTTGCCCGACTTGTGCACCGGGCCGCGGGCCGCGACGATGTCGCCGATGTCCCAGCCCTTGATCTCCTCGAGCGTCTCCTCCGCCAGCCCCTGCTTGTCGACATAGAGCTGGATCATGCCGCTGGGGTCCTGGATCACCAGAAAGGGCCCGCGCTTGCGCATGATGCGCCCGGCCACCGCCGCCGGGCGGGCGAGCGCCTCGAGCTCTTCCTTGTCCTTCTCGCCCAGCTCGTCGATCAGCTCGGCCGCCAGGCTGTCGCGGCGAAAGTCATTGGGGAAGGCGCTGCCGCCTGTGGCGACGGCGCGCTCGCGGCGCGCCGCCAGCTTGGCCCGCCGCTCGGCGATCAGGCGGTTCTCGTCGATCTGGGGGCTGTCCGGGGAAGAGCTCTGGTTGGCCATGTCGTTACCTGTTGGGAATTCGCTACGTACGGCGAACCACGCACCTCGGCCGCAAGCGGGGAAACCGCTCGCGGCCAAGGCCCGAGGCTCGTGGCTACAAGCCTTGCTTCAAGCTGGCTTCGATGAAGGCATCAAGGTCGCCGTCCAGCACCTTGTCGCAGTTGCTGGTCTGAACGCCGGTACGCAGGTCCTTGATGCGCTGGTCGTCGAGCACGTAGGAGCGGATCTGGCTGCCCCAGCCGATATCGGCCTTGGCATCCTCCGCCTCCTGCTTGGCGGCGTTGCGCTTTTGCATCTCGTGCTCCCACAGCTTCGCCTTGAGCTGCTTCATGGCGAAGTCGCGGTTGGCGTGCTGGCTGCGCTGGCTCTGGCAGGCCACCACGATGCCGGTAGGCACGTGGGTGATACGCACCGCCGAATCGGTGGTATTGACGTGCTGGCCGCCGGCACCGCTGGAGCGGTAGGTGTCCGTGCGCAGGTCTGCCGGGTTGATCTCGACCTCGAAGTTGTCGTCGACCTCGGGCGACAGGAACACCGACGCGAACGAGGTATGGCGACGGCCACCGGAGTCGAACGGGCTCTTGCGCACCAGGCGATGCACGCCGGTCTCGGTACGCAGCCAACCGAAGGCATGGTCACCCTGCACGTGCACCGTGGCCGACTTGATGCCCGCCACCTCGCCGGCCGACACCTCGACGATCTCGGTCTTGAAGCCGTGGTGCTCGCACCAGCGCAGGTACATGCGCAGCAGGATGTTGGCCCAGTCCTGGGCCTCGGTGCCGCCGGAGCCGGCCTGGATGTCGAGATAGGCGTTGTTGGCGTCCATCTCGCCCGAGAACATGCGCCGGAACTCGAGCTTCTCGAGGCTCGCCTGGAGGCCGTCGAGCTCCTTGCGCACTTCGGCGACGGTGTCCTCGTCCTCCTCCATCTCGGCCAGCTCGAGCAGATCGCGGCTGTCCGCCAGCCCCTGGTCGAGCTCGTCGATGGTCTCGACCACCAGCTCGAGCGACGCGCGCTCCTTGCCGAGCTTCTGGGCGTAGTCGGGGTCGTTCCAGACGTTCGGGTCTTCCAGCTCGCGGGAGACTTCCTCTAGCCGATCCTTGCGTTCGGCATAGTCAAAGATACCCCCTCAGGACGTCTGTCCGCTCGGACAGGTCCTTGATGAGGTTGTGAATGGGGTTGGTTTCCAGCATGGGCTCGCTCGCCTGATTCGCTTGGGAAAGTGCCAGCGCGGCGCCATGGGGGCCATGAGCCCAAGCGCCACGCAAAGGGGTGGTATTGTAGCGAACCTAATGCCGGGCCGCATCCGTCAACCGCCCGACGCAAGGAACCCGGCCGGGGCCGGGTTCCAGGTCGCTATGCTGACGAATTGCCTAGAAGCGATAGGTCAGCTGGGCGCCGAAGCCATGGGCTTCGTTCTTGTAGTCGGCGGTGTAGCGTGATGTAACCGGAGGCGTCACTTGGTTGCCAATACGAAAACTATCGGTCTTGGTCTGCTCGACGTGGGTGGACCGCTCCGTCAGATAGGAATAGGCAAGGTCGAGGGTCAGATTGTCGACAGGTGTCCATCCGGCACCAATGGAAAAGATGCGACGATCGTCCGAAGGAATCCGAACACTGCGAGTCAGGTCGTTGGTCGGCGTGTTGTCCAAGGTAACTCCGGCCCGTAGAACCCACTGCGGGTTCAACTGATATTCACCACCGGTCGAGAACGCCCAGGCATTGGAGTAGGACTGTTGTTCATTAGTAATGACATCACGCTCTTCACCATTGACGAGAATCCGCTCGAACCGGCTCCAGCGGGCCCACGACGCCCCGAACATCAGCTTGAGATTGTCGGACATTTGCTGTGTTACAGAGAAGTTGACTGTCTCAGGCGTAGTCAGATCCAACGAGGCATTATCAGTGACCGTACCAATGCCGAGTTGATCCAGTACGGGGGATGATGCTTGGAAATCGCCTTCCAAGGTATAATCCACCTTCGAGCGGTAAGTCAGGCCGAAGGTGGTTTCAGGTACCGGCTGATAGATTACGCCGAGGTTATATCCCCACCCCTCGTCATCACCTTCCACGCGAGAGTCGACTTCAGTCAGCCCCAATGGGGTCGCGGCTGGCACCTGCCTGTGCAACTCACCATCGACTCGGTTGTAAGTAATGCCAACACCGACGGACCATTGATCAGTAAAGCGATAGGAAACAGTGGGCTGAGCGCTAACTACCCTCACTTCTGTATAGTTGCCCTGATTTCGTCCCTGAAAATTTTCCTCATAGTCCGTTTTGGAACCGAAAGGTGCATAGACACCGAAGCCAAAGGCCAGCTGCTCATTGACTGGATGAGCATAAAAGGCAAAAGGAATCAGCGTGCCAGGCACCATGTCACCGTCGTTAGTTCCGCTTACCGGCATCGTGTCAGTCAAGCCACCTGTCGCCGCAGCGAATACAGGGCTCGACTGACTGGCCTGTGTGTTGCGGATCCGGCTGTTTACATTCAAGAAGGTCCCACCAGCGGTGAGCTGCGCGCGATCCAGGAACGACATCCCGGCCGGGTTGCCGAAGACGATGGTGGCGTCGTTGACGTTGGAGCTCCGCCCGGCGTGGCCGTAGCCCTGGCCGCTGACGCTCTGCTCGTTGATCTGGTAGCCGCCCGCATTGGCCTGGCTGGCAAACGCGGCGGCAGCAACGGCCACTGCCCAGGTGAGCTTATTGAACTTGTTGTGCATGTCTCGGCGTCCTCTATCCAGCCCCGGCTGGCATTGAATGTTATCGGCCCCTAGCAAGGGGCACAGGTCAGCAAAGCCAGTTTTGGGCAAAACGACCGTTCGGATCAAGGGCAAACGTTCGTTTTATGGCGGGAAAGGCTAATACTTTGGTCATACATAGCCGCAAAGGACTGAACTTAAGGCGCTTCGCTGGATACACAACGCCGAACAGCAGGGCCGACAGCCGACTTGACCTATGGGTAACCCACAGGTTTTACACTCATCGCAAACGGAACCTTGAGGATACCCGCCATGAAGGTCAGCGAACTGGCGCGGCAGGCGGAGGTCACCGCCGAGACGGTGCGCCACTATACCCGTGAAGGCCTGCTCCATCCGATGCGGGACCCTGACAACGGCTACCAGCTTTACGATCATGCCGACCTGGAGCGGCTGCGCTTCATCCAGCGTGCCCGTACGCTGGGCTTCAGCGTCGCCGAGATCAGCGACATCCTGGCCCATGCCGACCAGGGCGACTCCCCTGCCCCATGGTGCGCGACCTGCTTGCCAGCCGGCTGCCGCAGATCCGCGCTCGAATTCGCGAATTGGAGGCACTGGCAGCACGCATGGAGCAGGCGCTGACGGCCTGGGCCGAAATGCCCGATGGCACGCCCGACGGGCATAGTCTGTGTCGCCTGATCGAGAGCTTCCCCGATGCCTCCCACCCCACCTGTGGCCACATCGCCAAGGAGACCCGCTCATGATCCCTCGCACCCTGCAGCGCCAAGTGCCCGGCATGAGCTGCCAAGGCTGCGTGAAGCGCATGCGCGAAGCGATCCAGGCTCGTGACGCGGACGCCGAGGTGGTCGGCTTCCCCGCCGAGAAGCGCCTGGCCGTTTCCACGGCACTGGACGAGGCAACCCTCGACCACGTACTGGCAGAGGCCGGCTATCCTGCGGCCGAGGGCACCGGCAAGGCGGCCGCACTGGCCCTGCCGGAACTTACCGAAACGGCCCGGAATGAAGCCGTAGCACAGCCTACCCCGGCGCTCGCTGCCGCTTCGGCCGCCGACAACGATACGCGAACGCATCGCCTGGCCATCTCGGGCATGACCTGCGCCAGCTGCGTGAAGAGCGTGCAGCAGGCGCTCGAGCGAACCCCTGGCGTGGCCACAGCCAGCGTCAATTTCGGTACGCGCATTGCCCAGGTGTACGGCAGTGCCCCAGCCGACACCCTGGTGCAGGCGGTACAGGCCGCCGGCTATGACGCCGAGCCTATCGTCGACCTGCGTCAGGCCGAGGCGGCGCGCAGCACCAAGGACGCCGAAACCTACCGCAACCGGCTGCGTGGAAGCGCCTGGTCGCTGGCCCTGGCCGTGCCGCTGATGGCCAGCATGTTCCTCTACCATCCCCACCCCGTGGGGATGGGGCGCCTCTACTGGCTGGTCATCGGGCTGCTGACCCTAGCCATCCTGATGGGCCCCGGCCGCCACTTTTTCGTCAATGCCTGGAAGAACCTCAAGCACCACCAGGCCAACATGGACTCGCTGATCGCCATGGGCACGGGCACCGCCTGGCTCTACTCCATGGCAGTGGTGGCCTTTGCTCCCTGGCTGCCGGCGGTGGCACACGGCATCTACTTCGAAGCCTCGGCGATGATCATCGGCCTGGTGCTGCTGGGCAATGCCCTTGAGCTGAAGGCGCGCGGTCGTACCAGCGAGGCGCTCAAGCGCCTGCTCGACCTGCAGAGCCGCACGGCGAGGGTCATTCGCGACGGCGACGAGCGCGAAATGCCCATCGACGAGGTGCGCCAGGGCGATCATATCCGCGTACGCCCCGGCGAACGCCTGCCGGTGGACGGCATCGTGACCAGCGGCGCCAGCCATATCGACGAATCCATGCTCACCGGCGAGCCGCTGCCGGTGGCCAAGGCAGAGGGCGACGAGGTCAACGCCGGCACGGTGAACGGCCGCGGCGGGCTGATCTATCGCGCCACCCGCGTGGGCGCCGACACGCGCCTAGGCCAGATCACCGAGCAGGTGGCCCTGGCGCAGAACTTGCGTCCCCCATCGGCGAGTTGGCCGACAAGGTATCGAGCATCTTCGTGCCGGCGGTGATGATCATCGCGGTGCTCACGGCCTTGGCATGGTTCAACTTCGGCGCCGAGCCACGGGTCATCCACATGCTGGTGACCGCGACCACGGTGCTGATCATCGCCTGTCCCTGCGCCCTGGGCCTGGCCACGCCGATCTCGACCATGATCGGCGTGGGCAAGGCGGCCGAACACGGCGTGCTGGTGCGCAGCGGCGAAGCCCTGCAGACCGCCAGCCGACTCACCACGCTGGTGGTGGACAAGACTGGCACCCTGACCATGGGCAAGCCCAGCGTGACCGAGGCCCATGTTGTGGAAGGTGAGCCTGCGGCGCTGCTCGGCCTGGTCGCGGCGCTGGAGCAGGGTTCGAGCACCCCTGGCCGCGGCGCTGCTGGCATACGCCGAGCAGGCGGGCGCCGAGGCCGCGAGCATTCGTGACTTCGACAGCATCACCGGCGGCGGCGTCAAGGCCGCGGGGCCGAACGGCGAGGCGCTGCTGCTGGGCAATGCGCGGCTGCTGGAGCAGGCCGGCATCGACCTCACGACGGGGGCCGAGCTGGCAGAAAGGCTCGAGAAGCAGGCGCGCACGGTGGTCTACCTCGGCGTGGCCGGCCGGCTGGCCGCCCTGTTCGGCATCAGCGACCCGCTGCGGGCCGACACCGTGGAGGCGGTCAAGCGGCTCCAGGCCGATGGCCTCAAGGTAGTGATGCTCACCGGCGACAACGCCCACACCGCGGCCGCCATCGCCCGCGAGGTGGGCATCGATGACTTCCGCGCCGGGCTGCTGCCCGAGGACAAGCACGCCGAGATCGAGCGCCTGCAGCAGGCCGGGGAGGTCGTCGGCATGGTGGGCGACGGTATCAACGACGCACCGGCGCTGGCCCGGGCCAACGTCGGCTTCGCCATCGGCCAGGGCACCGACGTGGCCATCGAGAGCGCCGGCATCACGCTGATGCGCAGCTCCTGCACGGCATCGCCGATGCCATCGAGATCAGCCGCATGACACTGCGCAACATCAAGCAGAACCTGGTCGGCGCCTTCGGCTACAACACACTGTGCATCCCCATTGCCGCAGGCGTGCTCTACCCCTTCACCGGAGCGCTGCTGTCGCCGATGATCGCCGGGGCGGCCATGTCGCTCTCGTCGATCACCGTAGTCAGCAATGCCAACCGGCTGCGCTGGCTCAAGACCCGTGGAGACACCCGGTCGGGGCGCGACGCGCCCCGGCCGCAGCGAAGGAGGCCTTGTCATGAGCTGGCTCGTCAATCTTGCAGGCCTGGCCCTCATCATCGCCATCGTCTGGTGGTTCTGGGGGCGCCGCTGACAGGTGCGTCCAAGCAGCTGCTACGCTGAAGGCATACGGCAGAGGGAGAGAACGCCATGCCCAGTCTCGACGGCGTACTGGAGACCGCACTCTACGTTGACGACATGGATCGAGCGCGGGTCTTCTTCGAAGGCGTGATGGGTCTTGAGCCCTTCAACGCCGACCACCGTTTCACCGCCTACGACGCGGGTGCCAACACCGTGCTGCTGCTTTTCCTGCAGGGCGAGACGCTGGAAACCGTGGTGCTGCCCAAGGAGATGGGCACCATTCCGCCCCATGACGGCCGGGGGCGGGTGCATCTCGCCTTCGCCATCGCCGCCGACGAGCTGGCCACCTGGGAGCGCCAGCTCGACGACCACGGCGTGGCCATCGAGGGGCGCACCCACCGGCCCCGCGGCGGCAAGAGTCTCTATTTCCGCGACCCCGACGGCCACCTGATCGAGCTGGCGACGCCCGGTGTCTGGCCCAACTACTGACAAGAGCCATGCCCACCGAAAAGTCGGCGAGCGAAGGCCAGGGCTAGGCCCGTTCCGACGGGCCAACGCACTTCCCACATCCATGCGGGTCGCAAGGCAAAAATCGGCGCAAAGGCGGAGTTTACGTGTGTGTAAATGAGCACTTTAAGCCGATTTTTAACGCCATATGGGCGAGCACAGCCACTTTTCAGCTCACGCCCATATAGCGGCCTGGCTTGTGGTTCAGGGCAATGATCAGGTTCAGCGCCACGGCCCCCAGCACCGACAGCCCCACCCGGTCGGCTGGCAGTACCAGCAATGCTGCCAGCATGATCAGCCCATCGATGCCAAGCTGCACGTAGCCAGCACGCAGGCCGTAGCGGCCCTGCAGGTAGAGCGCCAGGATGTTGATGCCGCCAAGGCTGGTGCGGTGGCGAAACAGCACCAGCATACCGATGCCGATCAGGCTGCCACCCATCAGCGAGGCGTAGAGCGGGTTGAGACTGTCGAAGCTGACCCACTTGCCGGTCAGCTCGGAGAACAGCGATACCAGGGCGATGGCCGCGAAGGTCCGCAGGGTGAACGACCAGCCCATGCGCTTTACCGCCAGGTAGTAGAACGGCAGGTTGATCAGGAAGAACCACACGCCGAAGCGCCACCCGGTGGCGTACTGCAGCAGGAAGGCCATGCCGGCGGTACTGCCGGTGAGCAGCAGCGCCTGGGTGTAGAAGGCCACCCCCAGGGCGACGAACAGCGTGCCCACCAGCATGGCCATCACGTCCTCGTAGGGGCGATGAGGGTCGGTGGGCAGCACGTTGGGATCCATGACGAAGGTCCTTGGCAAGAAAGATGACGACAGAGTCGGCGCCAGTGTAGCGGCCGGCCTGCACCAGCGCTTTGATCAAGCTCGCCTTTTTGCGATCCGACCCGCCGCCACGCTAACCCGAATATTGCACCAGGCATGAAAAAAGCGGCTGAAAATCGGTTATAATTCAAGAGCCTAACCAAGAATTAGCCGACACAGCCGCCATGACAAAATGTACCACGCCCACCGCCACCTTTCCACGCTGCAAAGGCCGTCAGATCACCGCCAGCTTCGATGGCGGCGAGGTCACCTCTGACGGTGGCATCCTGCTGCTGCGGCAGCTCGACCGCGAGATGGGCCTGACCCGCGCTATCGCTCGCCGGCTGAGTGATGACCGCGATCCTCAACGCTGCCTGCATCGCACCGAAACCCTGGTTCGGCAGCGCGTGTTTGGCCTGGCGCTGGGCTACGAGGATCTCAACGACCACCAGGCGCTGCGTCACGACATCGCCCTGCAGACCGCCGTCGATACCGACGGCGTGCTGGCCAGCCAGTCCACGCTGTGTCGCTTCGAGCAGCAAGCCGATCGGGACTGGGCGGTCACCATCCACGAGGAAATGATCGAGCAGTTCATCCGCTCGTTCCGGCGGCCACCCAAGAAGCCGCTCTACCTCGACTTCGATGCCACCGACGACCGGGTGCACGGCCAGCAGCTCGGGCGGCACTTCAACGGCTACTACAACCACTACATCTTTCTGCCGCTGTTCGTGTTCTGTGGCGATCAGCTGCTGGTCAGCTACCTTCGCCCGGCCTACCGAGATGCCGCCCACCACGCCGGCGCCATTCTTGCCCTGCTGGTTCGGCGGCTGCGCCAGGCGTGGCCTGAGGTAAAGGTCGTATTCCGCGGCGACAGCGGCTTCTGCCGCCCGCTGATCCTCAGTTGGTGCGAGCGCCACGGTGTCGACTACATCGTCGGCCTCGCCGGCAACCCGCGGCTGGCCAAGCTAGCCCTGGATATCGACTACGAGTCAGCTATCCGCTTCGAGAAGACCCGTGAGAAGCAGCGAGTCTTCGGCTTCATCGAGTACGCCGCCAAGAGCTGGAAGAAGCGCCGACGAAAGGTGGTCGTCAAATCCGAGACCAGTTGGCGTGGCTTCAACACCCGCTACGTGGTGACCAACCTGCGCGGCTGCAGCGCAGAGTGGCTCTACGACCACCGCTACTGCGCCCGAGGCGAGATGGAGAACCGCATCAAGGAGCAGCAGCTCCTGTTCTCGAGACCGCACCAGCTGCCACCAATGGTGGTCCAATCAGTACCGACTGCTGCTCTCGGGGCTGGCCTACCTGCTCCTGGAGCGGCTGCGTCGGATTTACCTTAAGCGCACCGCCTTCGCCCAAGCCCAGGTCAACACCATCCGCCTGAAGCTGCTGAAGATCGGCGCCGTCATCACTCGCAACACACGGACCATTCGGCTGATGTTGAACAGCCAGTATCCGGAGCAGGACCTCTTCCTGATGTTGGCCAGCAAGCTGGTGCCGGGATAGCGTCGCGGCGTGCTGTCCCCGGCACAGAAAAGACATGGGGGTGGGGGAGGTGCGCCCTGAGCACAGGAACTTGATCAAAAAGCAGCCAAACTCCACCCCAGATCCCTTTTATCCCCACCGAGCCTGGCATCTGGGGACTTCTGACTGACCCGGTGCAACATCCGGGCTAAGGGGCCTCGCCATGCTCGAGCATCAGCTGCAGCGACTCCCGCCCCCGCCAGCGGTTGCGGCTCAGCCGGTAGGCGCAGCGCAGGCGGTCCCCCACGCCGAAGGCCGGCAGCTCGCCGGCCGCCAGGGCACGAAACCAGATCGCCTTGAGGCTGGCCACTCCCGCCGATAGCGTCATCGACAGGTGGGTGCCATCGGCCCCCACCGGACGCAGCGACTCGATCAGGAACTCCCCTTCGAACAGCGGCGCATCGAATTCGCGCCCGTACGGCCCGAGCGCCTCCAGCTCTTGCAGGGTGGGCAGCTGCAGCTGGTCAGGCAGCAGCGCACCGTCGGTGAAGAGGTGCGGAAACAGCGCAATGCCGCCCAGCTGTTCGCCCACCGCCTGCAGGAAGGCGGCACGAAACGCCTCGAGCTGGCCCAATGGCACGCCCACCCCGGCTGCCCCGCGATGCCCGCCGAAACGCGGCAGCGCGGCGGGCGCCAGCTCGTGGACACGCTGCAGAGCATCACGCAGGTGCAGCGCCTCGATGGAGCGCCCCGAGCCGGTGAGCATACCGGGCGCCACGGCGGGAGTGAGCACCAGCGCCGGGCGGCCAAAGGCCTGCACCAGCCGCGAGGCGACGATGCCCTGCACGCCGGGGTGGCCATTTTCGAGGTAGACGACCAACGCCGGCAGCTCGGCCTCGAACTGCGGCAGCGCCAGGGCGCGGGCCTCCTCGACCATGTCCGATTCGATCGCCTTGCGCGACTGATTGTCCTCGTCCAGCGTCTGCAGGTGGCGTACCGCCGTGGCGTCATCCCCTGCCAGCATGAAGTGCAGCGCCGCGTAAGGGTCGTCGAGACGCGAGCGGGCGTTGATGCGCGGTCCCATCTGGAAGGCCAGGGTCTCGGCGGAGAACGGCACGCTGTCTTCGCCCAAGCGGGTCGCCATGGCACGCCAGCAGGCAGCCTCCATGCGGTTGATCAGTGCCAGGCCGTGACTGACCACGGCGCGATTGGCCGGGCTCGCCCCCAGCGACACGCAGTCGGCCACGGTGCCTAGCGCCACGTAGGAGAGCCAGGCGGAGAGCTTGGGCGTCGCCGCGGGAATCACACCCCACTCCACCAGCACGCTGCGCGTCGGCGACATCACCAGCCAGGCCACCATGCAACCGGCGATGGTACGGTCGGGATACTGGCAGTCGTCTCGCGTCGGGTTTACCACGGCATGGGCCGAGGGCGGCGGTCCTTCCAACGGCAGGGCGTGGTGGTCGCTCACCACCACGTCGATGCCGGCCGCCTTGAGCCGGGCGATGCGCGGCTCATCGGAGCTGCCGCAGTCGGCGGTGATCACCAGGCTCGGCCGCGGCGAAAGGCCAAGCGTACGCTCTACCAAGGGCAGGCTGATGCCGTAACCGTCGTGGATGCGATGGCCGATCAGGCTGTGCAGGCGCGACTCCGGCACGCCGAACAGCTCCACCAGGGTGCGCCGGATCACCACATGGGAGGTGATGCCATCGACGTCATAGTCGGTGAGGATGCCGATGTGCTCGCCCTCGGCCACGGCGGTGGCGATGCGCTCGGCGGCACGGCGGCCGTCGGCCAGGCGCTCCGGGTGCTCGAGGTAGCGCAGGCTGGGCTGGGTCAGCGGCGCCAGCTCGCCCTCATAGCCGGCCAGGCGACCGGCCAGCACCCGGGCCTGCAGCTCGGTCAGGCCTTCGGCGAGCGCCCGGGCGTAGAGTGCCTCGTTGCGTGGGCGCAACAGCAGCCGCGGCTTGAGCCGAGCGTGAAGGTCGATGGGGTCGGTCACGGCGTCCAAGCCTGACTCCTCTGGTTCGCATCCGATGGTAAACGGCGATGGAAACGGCGTACCGAGCGAAGGGCGCCGGGGACAGGCCGAAGAGGGGTCTTTTGCCATGGATGGCAAAAGTAGCGCCCAGGGAAGGGTTCACAGCGCCCCCTCGCAGGCCTGTCGCCGGATCAGCTCTGAGCGGGCATCTGGCGCCAGCGGCATCGAGACTTCCCGAAGCCTTTTCCCGGCGCCCCTCGCCTCAGCTTCGGCCTTCAGTGCTGGCGCCGGTTCTCGGCCACGAACGCCTGCACCTTCGCCAGCTCCGCCGGCAGCACGGTGTAGCGCTCCTCGCGCTCGAGCAGGTCATCCATGTGCGGCGGCAGCGGCACGCCGGGGAAGCCGGCCTTGACCACCGCCTCGGCGAACTTGGCCGGATGGGCCGTGGCCAGGGTGATCATCGGCGTGGCGGCATCGGCCCGGGCACGCTCGGCGGCACGGTAGCCGGTGGCGGTATGCGGGTCGAGCAGTTCCTTGGTGCGGTGGTGCGCCTCGCGGATCACCTCGAGGATGGTGGCATCGTCGACGCTATGGCTGGCGAACAGCGCCCGCAGCCGCTCCAGTGGTGCCTCGGCCAGCGCCGTCGGCTCGGACTGGAAGCGCTCGAGCAGCGCCGCCACGGCGGCGCCGTCGCGCTCGTAGGCCTCGAACAGCAGGCGCTCGAAGTTGGACGACACCACGATATCCATGGAGGGCGCCAGGGTCGCCTTGAGCTCCTGCTTGGAGAAGTCGTTGGCGGCAATGGTGCGGTGCAGGATGTCGTTGGCGTTGGTGGCGATGATGAACTGCTTGACCGGCAGGCCCATGCGATAGGCCATGTAGCCGGCGAAGACGTTGCCGAAGTTGGCCGAGGGCACGCAGAAGCTGACCTGGCGGTGCGGCGCACCCAGCGCCACGCCCGCGGCCACGTAGTAGACGATCTGGGCCATGATGCGCGCCCAGTTGATCGAGTTCACCGCTACCAGGCGGGTGCCGCCGAGGAAGCCCTGGTCGGCGAAGCTGGCCTTGACCATCGCCTGGGCGTCGTCGAAGTTGCCCTCAATGGCGATGTTGAAGACATTGTCGGCCAGCACCGAGGTCATCTGGCGACGCTGCACCTCGGAGACCCGGTTGTGCGGGTGCAGGATGAAGATGTCGAGGTTGTCGCAATGGCGACAGCCCTCGATTGCCGCCGAGCCGGTGTCGCCGGAGGTGGCGCCCATGATCACCGCACGCTCGCCGCGCTTGGCCAGGAAATGGTCGAGGATGCGACCCAGCAGCTGCAGGGCGACGTCCTTGAAGGCCAGGGTCGGGCCGTGGAACAGCTCGAGCAGAAAGTGGTTGGCATCGAGCTGGTTGAGCGGCACCACGGCATCGTGGCTAAAGGTGGCATAGGCGTCGCGCACGATGCCGCGGAAGGTTTCGTCGTCGATCTCGCCGTTGACGTAGGGCTGCATCACCCGGAAGGCGATCTCGGCATAGGAGAGCCCGGCCATGGCGGCAAGCGCCTCGTGCGAGAACTGCGGGATGGTCTCCGGCACGTAGAGGCCCCGTCGCTGGCCATGCCGGTCAGCACCACCTCCTCGAAGGAGAGGGCCGGTGCCTTGCCACGTGTACTGATATAGCGCATGACCTTACTCCTGCTCGTCCAGCGACTCGACGCGGATCCGCGTGACCGGCCCGGCGATATCGGCCAGCGACTCGAGCTGACGAATCGCCTCGTTCATGTTGCGCTCTCGGGTGCGGTGAGTCATCAGGATGATCGGCACCAGCTCGCCCTCGGTGGCCTCCTTCTGGATGATGGCCTCGATGGAGATGCCCTGCTCGGAGAGAATGGTCGCCACCCGCGCCAGCACACCCGGGCGATCCACCGCCAGCAGGCGCAGATAGTAGGCAGTGACGATATCCTCCATAGGCAGGATCGGCAGATCGACGTCATCCTCGCCGATGCCGCTGAAGGCCAGGTAAGGCACGCGGTAGTGGTGGTCGGTGGCGATATCGCGGGCCACGTCGAGCAGGTCGGCCACCACTGCCGAAGCGGTCGGCTCGGAGCCGGCGCCGGCGCCGTAGTAAAGCGTGGGCCCCACGGCATCGCCCATGATGGCGATGGCGTTCTTGACCCCGTGCACATTGGCCAGCAGCCGCTCCGTGGGGATCAGGGTCGGGTGCACGCGCAGCTCGAAGCCGTGATCGGTGCGCTTGGAGATGCCCAGGTGCTTGATCACGTAGCCCAGATTGTTGGCCTGCTCAACGTCGTCGAAGGTGACCCTGGAGATGCCTTCGGTGTAGGCCTTCTCGAACTGCAGCGGCACCCCGTAGGCGATCGAGGCCAGGATGGTCAGCTTGTGGGCGGCATCGATGCCTTCCACGTCGAAGGTGGGATCGGCCTCGGCATAGCCCAGCGCCTGCGCTTCCTTGAGCACGTCCTCGAAGGCACGGCCCTCGCTGCGCATGTGGGTGAGAATGTAGTTGCCGGTGCCGTTGATGATGCCGGCGAGCCACTCGATGCGGTTGGCGCCGAGGCCCTCGCGCAGCGACTTGATCACCGGAATGCCGCCAGCCACGGCGGCCTCGAAGGCCACGATCACGCCCTTTTCATGGGCCGCCTTGAAGATTTCATTGCCGTAGACGGCAATTAGCGCCTTGTTCGCGGTCACCACATGCTTGCCGTTCTCGATGGCGGTGAGCACCAGCTCACGGGCCACGTCGTAGCCGCCCACCAGCTCGACGAGCACGTCGACGTCAGGGTTGCGCGCCACTTCGAAGATGTCCGAGGTGGTCTTGATGCCGGTGAGGTCGCACTCGGGATTGAGGCTGCGATGCGCCACCTGCTCGATGACGATCGGGCGCCCGGCCCGCCGCGCAATCTCGTCGGCATTGCGCGTCAGTACGTTGAAGGTGCCGCCACCGACGGTCCCCAGTCCACAGATTCCCACTCTCACCGGTTTCAATTTCATGTCCCCTGATTGGTATCCAGCTATGTTGGTGTCCAGCGATGTCACGATCAGCCGTGTCGATGGAGTGGCCATGTCAATACTGGCCTAGGTCGATGCCGGCTGTATCTACATTGGCCAGCTATACTGGCCATGCCTGCCGCCAGCCTAGCCGGCGACCGGCCTTACAGCGACCGGCACTGCGTTCAGCGTTGATGTCGACGCTGTCAGTCACTTGCTTATTCCGCCAGCCCCAGCATATCGGCCAGGCGCTCGGCGGGCACGTAGCCTGGCACCAGGCGGCCGTCGGGCAGGATGATGGCCGGTGTCCCCTGCACCCCCAGCGCCAAGCCGAGATGATACTGCGCCTCGACCGGATTGTCGCAGTCGGTGCCGTTCGTCAGCGCTTCCTGGCGCTTGGCCGCATTCATCGCCTCGGTGGGATTGTCGGCACACCAGATCTGCTCCAGCGTCCTTGCCCCCTGAGCGTTCATGCCGGTGCGCGGAAACGCCAGGTAGTGCACCTCGATCCCCAGCTCGTTGAGGCGCGGCACTTCGTCGTGCAGCTGGCGGCAGTAGGGGCACGTGGTGTCGGTGAAGACCACCACCTCGGCGCGGGTTTCACCCGTACCCCGGAAGATGACCCGCTCTGACTCGGGCACCCCGGCCAGGCGCTCGGCGCGCTCCGCGTTACGCGACTGCTCGGTCAGGTTGACCAGACCGCGCTCGGTATTTTCGTAGAGGTCGCCAACCAGGAAGAAGACACCGTTGGCGTCGCTATAGAAGGCCTCGCCCGTCTCCAGGCGTACCTGGAAGATGCCTGCCATCGGCGTTTCCTTGACGCTCTCGACCGGCATGGGCTGGCCGTTGACCTGCAGCCGCTCGGCCAGGCTTGTCGTGGCATCGGCCGAGGCCGTCAGCGGCAGCAGCAGCGCGACCCAGGGCAGCGCCAGAGCGGACAGGGAACCGGCAATATGGCGGGGAAACGGAATCATGGACTCAACCTCGCGGATGGTGTTCGGCATGCAGGGCTTCGAGTCGCGCCTGCGCAATATGGGTATAGATCTGGGTGGTCGACAGATCGCTGTGACCGAGCAGCATCTGTACGACACGCAAATTGGCACCGTGATTCAACAGGTGCGTGGCAAAGGCATGCCGCAGGGTGTGCGGCGACAGCGGTCGCGTGATACCAGCGGTGCGCGCATGGGCCTTGATCCGATGCCAGAAGGTCTGGCGCGTCATGCAATTGTCGCCTCGCCCCGGAAACAGCGCCGGGCGAGTGACGTCCTGCATCAGGGCCCCCGCGCGGTGCGCAGGTAGCGTGTCAGCCAGTGTACGGCCTCTTCCCCCAGCGGGACCAGCCGATCCTTGTCGCCCTTGCCACGCACCCGCACCACGCCCTGACGCAGGTTCACCGCATCGACGCTGAGCGTCACCAGCTCCGACACACGCAGGCCGCAGCCGTAGAGCACCTCGAGCATCGCCCGGTCGCGCACCCCCAGGTCGGTGGCAAGATCGGGGGCCGCCAACAGGCGCTCCACTTCTGCCTCGTCGAGCGTACCCGGCAGACCCGGGCGCACACGCGGCAAGCGCACCTCGGCCAGCGGGTCGCGCTCGATGCGTCCCTCGGCTAGCGCCCAGCGATAGAAGCCACGCAGGCTGGAGAGCAGCCGGGCATTGCTGCGCAGCTGGTAGCCTGCCGCCCGGCGCTCATCGAGCCAGGTCGGCAGCAGCGCTTGGTGAGGTGCCAGCAGCTCACCGCCCGCTTCCGCCAGGCGGGTGGCCCAGGCCTCGAGGTCGCGCCGGTAGGCGGCCAGAGTGTGCTCGCTCGCTCCCCGCTCAAGCCACAGGGCGTCGAGAAAGGCGTCGATCAAGGCCAGGAACCGGGCGTCATGAACCATGCCCCACTCTCCTTATGCAACCTGAAACCTATTCACAGGCTTGAACCCAGGCACTGGCTTCGAACCCAGATACAGGCACGGCCCGAAACAACAAAGCCCCGCCCCGCGTGAGCGGTGGCGGGGCTTGCGGCACAACGAAACCACGAGCGGGCCGGACTCGGGCACGACCCGCGCACGCTTTCGTTACGACAGTTTTTCCTTGATACGGGCAGACTTGCCGCTGCGCTCACGCAGGTAGTACAGCTTGGCCTGGCGCACGTCACCGCGGCGCTTGACCTCGACGGAATCGACCAGCGGGCTGTAGGTCTGGAAGGTACGCTCGACGCCTACACCGTGGGAGATCTTGCGCACGGTGAAGGCGGAATTCAGGCCACGGTTGCGCTTGCCGATCACCACGCCTTCGAAGGCCTGGAGACGCTCGCGGCTGCCTTCACGCACCTTGACCTGCACGACGACGGTGTCGCCCGGAGCGAAATCCGGCACCTGCTTGCTCATCTGTTCGGCTTCAAGCGCCTGGATCACCTTGTTCTTGCTGCTCATGACTGACTCCTCGTATTCGGCGCCGCCGCTCGCTTGCAAGTTCAACGGCGGCGCGTGATCCCGGCGCTCGAGCCTAACTCGAGAGCGCGGGAGATGATGGGTGACGCAGGTCCACGGCGGGGGATCAAGGGCGCCCCTCAGCGCTTCGCGTCCTGCACCTCCGCTCCGGCCTTCGCCAGGGCGTGTTCCTCGATGAACTCCTCGAGCAGCGTCTGCTGCTCGGCATCCAACGTCCTGCCTTCGAGCAGGTCGGGGCGCCTGAGCCAGGTTCGCCCCAGCGACTGCTTGAGCCGCCAGCGCCGGATCTCGCCATGATGTCCGCTGAGCAGCACATCCGGCACCCGCCGCCCCTCGATCTCCTCGGGGCGAGTATAGTGCGGGCAATCCAGCAGCCCTTCGTTGAAGGAGTCCTCGACCGCGGAGTCGTGATGCCCGAGCACGCCGGGTACCAGTCTTGCCGCGGCATCGATCAGCACCATGGCCGGCAGCTCGCCGCCGCTCAGCACATAGTCGCCGATCGACCATTCTTCATCGATATCGCTCTCTACCACCCGCTCATCGATGCCTTCGTAGCGCCCGGCCACCACCACCAGCGGGGGCCGCTCGCCAGCTCCCGGGCACCCGCTTGGTCCAGCCTGCGACCCTGGGGCGACAGGTAGATCACGCGCGGGGGCTGGCCAGTCGCCTCGGCCGCACGCTCGCGGGCGGCATGGATGGCCGCACGCAGCGTATCGACCTTCATCAGCATGCCCGGGCCGCCGCCGTAGGGGCGGTCATCCACGGTGCGGTGGCAGTCGCTGGCGTAGTCGCGGGGGTTCCAGAACTCCAGCGCAATGCGCCCCTGGCTCACCGCCCGCCCCGTGACGCCGTGCCGGGTCACGGCATCGAACATCTCGGGAAACAGCGACACCACGCCGATCCACAGTGCCGGCTCGGCGACACCGCTCGTCGTTTCTGCGTGGTTCAAAACTCCGGATCCCAGTCGACGGTCATGGTACCCGCCGTCAGGTCGACCTCGACGATCACCTCATCGGGCAGGAACGGCAGCAGCCGCTCTCGGTCGTCGATGGAGGCAGGCTCACCTTCCGGATCGCCCTTGACGACCAGCACGTCGTTGGCGCCGGTCTCGAACAGATACGCGACGCGACCCAGGATCTCGCCGTCACGCGTGGCAACCGTGAGACCTTCCAACTGGTGCCAGTAATAGTCACCCTTGGGCAGCGCCGGCAGCGTCTCCTTGGGCAGCAGCACTTCGGCTCCTGCCATCTGCTCGGCCGCCTCGCGCGAGTCGACGCCCTCCAGCAAGGCCACCAGGCCCTTGCCATGGCGACGCCCCTGCCGCAGGCGATGCGAGCTCAGCGCCCCGCCCTGCCTGAGCACCCATTCCGGGTACTCCAGGATGCCTTCCATCGGGCTGGTGTGAGAGTAGACCTTGAGCCATCCCTTGACGCCATATGGACTGGTCAGCTTGCCCAGCACCACATGATCGCCCGCTTCGATGCGTTCGGCCTGCACACTCATAGTTCAGCCATAGGTCAGCGCAGCGCGTCAGGCTTACGCCTGCTTGCGAGCTTCCTTGACCAGCTCGGCGACGCGGTCGGACATCTGCGCGCCCTGGCCCTGCCAGTGAGCGATACGGTCCAGATCCACGCGCAGGCGCTCTTCACCACCGCGGGCGATGGGGTTGAAGAAGCCGAGGCGTTCGATAAAGCGACCATCGCGGGAATTGCGCGAATCGGTCACGGTCAGGTGGTAGAAGGGACGCTTCTTGGCGCCACCACGTGCCAGACGAATGGTAACCATGACGTTAACTGTCCTTCGGTTGAGATTACGTTGATACCGATATGTGCCGGACCCGGCGAACGGCCAGATTCCCGGCAACTGCCAGGAAAGCGGGCCTCAGGGACCCGCTTTCGCTTCATTCGGTCACTTACTTTTCACAAGTTCTTCTTTTACCAGCGTGCAGGCGGGTCTAACCCACGGTCCTGCCATGAAGACGCAGCATTCTACGGAAATCAGCCCCGCTTTGAAACCCTTTTCTCGGGCCTCGCCGGCTCGGCTGCTGTGCGCCTCAACGCCAGGGAAACCGCCGGGGCCGCCCATCCCGCCCATGCCGCCGGGACCTCCCGGACCGCCGCCGCCCATCATGCCCGACATGCCGCGCATCATCTTCTGCATGCCGCCCTTCTTGCCCGCCTTCTTCATCATCTTCTGCATCTGCTTGTGCTGCTTGAGCAAGCGATTGAGATCGGGCACCTGCAGGCCAGCACCGGCAGCGATGCGCCGCTTGCGCGAGCCATTGATGATTTCGGGCTTGCGCCGCTCCTGGGGCGTCATGGAGTTGATCAGCGCCTCGAGCTTACCCAGCTCCTTCTCCGGGCCGGGCCCTGGGCCAGCTCGGCCATCTGGCCCATACCCGGCAGCTTGCCGAGCAGGCCGCCCATGCCACCCATCTTCTTGAGCTGCTGCAGCTGGTCGCGGAAGTCCTCGAGGTCGAAGCCCTCGCCCTTCTTGACCTTCTTGGCGAGCTGCTCGGCCTTCTTCTTGTCGACGGTGCGCTCGGCCTCCTCGATCAGCGACAGCACGTCGCCCATGCCGAGGATGCGAGAGGCCACCCGATCCGGGTGGAAGGGCTCCAGGGCATCGACCTTCTCGCCCACGCCCATGAACTTGATCGGCTTGCCGGTGATGTAGCGCACCGACAGCGCGGCACCGCCACGGGCATCGCCGTCGGCCTTGGTCAGGATTACGCCGGTCAGCGGCAGCGCCTCGTGGAACGCCTTGGCCGTGTTGGCGGCGTCCTGGCCGGTCATGGCGTCGACCACGAACAGGGTTTCCTGCGGCTGGCAGGCGCGGTGCAGCTCGGCGATCTCGGCCATCATGGCCTCGTCGATGGCCAGGCGGCCGGCGGTGTCGACCAGCAGCACGTCGTGGAACTGGATCTTGGCGTGCTTGATTGCCGCCTCGGCGATAGCCACCGGCTTCTGGTCGGAGCGCGACGGGAAGAAGTCGACGCCAACCTCCTTCGCCAGAGTCTCAAGCTGGTCGATGGCCGCCGGGCGATAGACGTCGGCGGAGACCACCAGCACCTTCTTTTCTCGCGCTCCCTCAGGTAGCGCGCCAGCTTGGCCACGGAGGTGGTCTTGCCCGCCCCTGCAGGCCGGCCATCAGCACCACCGCCGGGGAACCCTTGAGCGAGAGCCCTTCGTTGGCCTCGCCCATGATCGCCTCGAGCTCCTGCTGGACGATCTTGACGAACTGCTGCCCGGGCGACAGGCTCTTCGAGACTTCCTGCCCCACGGCGCGCTCGCGCACGCGCTCGATGAAGGCCTTGACCACCGGCAGGGCGACATCGGCCTCGAGCAGGGCCCGGCGCACCTCGCGCAGGGTGTCCTTGATGTTGTCCTCGGTCAGGCGCGCCTGGCCTTTGATGGACTTGAGCGTCTGGGAAAGGCGCTCGCTAAGATTCTGGAACATTGAGCACTCCGGCTGCTGAAGCGGGGCAGCAAGTGACGGTTTTGGCCGCTGCGAATCGGTTCTGCCGTGGGCGCGCGCGACATTTCGCCACGCAAACGCACGCCTTCTACCCCAGGGCACCACCAGGCCGCCTAGAAAATAGTACTTGCACTGCGTTGGCGGGAAATTATACGCCTTGTGAGCGCCAGTCTCCATGCGCACCACCCCAGGGTCCGGCTGTGCGACGCCGTGAGGATTGGGTATAGTGACAGCGGCAGGTTCCCTTTACCTCGGGATGGCATTACCTCGAGATGCGATAGACGCCCCCGCGGCGCACGGACGACAACTGATGCAGGCGCTTCCTCTGGCCCTTATGGCCTTCATTCTCTACCTGGGCGCAGCCTCCTGGCGAGGGCTCACCCTGGCACGCCGCGTTCCGCAGCGCCCCGCCCTGGTGCGCACCCTCGGCGTGCTGGGCCTGCTGTTCCATCTTCCCGTGGCGATGAAGCTGATCGACCAGAGCCCGGGACTGATGCCCGGCCTCTCCACCAGCGCCGTGGTGCTCACGGCCATCATGATCAGCCTGCTGCTTGCCGTCAGCCTGGCCAAGCCGGTGTTGAACGTGGCCGTCGGCCTGTTCCCCTTTCCGGGCTTGCGCTGCTGCTGGCCGTGGGCCTGCCGAGCCCGGAGCGCACCGGCGGCATGACGCCAGGCATCGCGCTGCATGCCATCAGCTCAGCGCTGGCCTTCGGCGTACTGTTCATCGCCGCCTGCCAGGCGGTGCTACTGGGACTGCAGAACCAGGCGCTGCGCCATCACCATATCCGCGGCATGGTGCAGGTCCTACCGCCGCTGACCACCATGGAACGCCTGCTATTCGAGATGATCTGGGCCGGCATGGGTCTGCTCACGCTGTCCATCCTCAGCGGCTTCCTGTTCGTCGAGAGCATGTTTGCCCAGCACCTGGCCCACAAGACCATCCTGTCGATGGCCGCCTGGGTGATATTTGCCATCCTGCTGATCAGCCACCACGTGCTGGGCTGGCGAGGCATGCGCGCCGTGCGCTGGACCCTGGGTGGCTGCGCCGTGCTGCTGCTGGCCTATTTTGGCAGCAAGTTCGTGCTCGAGGTCATCTTGAACCGCACCTGAGGCGCAAGTCGCCTTGACACTGCCGGAGCGAATCCCTAAAAACGGGGCTGACACGCCAGCGAGGATGCAACGACCTTGAGCGACGACTTCCCTTTGGGATTGCTGTTCGGCCTGCTTTTCCTGCTCATCTGCCTTTCCGCTTTCTTCTCCAGCTCCGAGACCGGCATGATGTCGATCAACCGCTATCGGTTGAACCATCAGGCCAACAGCGGCGACAGTCGCGCCCGCCGGGTTTCGCGCCTCCTGCTGCGCCCCGACCGCCTGATCGGCGTGATCCTGATCGGCAACAACTTCGTCAACAACCTGGCCGCGTCCATCGCCACCATCATCGCCATCCACTTCTTCGGCGAAGTCACCGGGCCGGCGGTGGCCACCGCGCTGCTGACCATCACCATTCTCATCTTTGCCGAGGTCACGCCCAAGACCTACGCCGCGGTGAAGCCCGAGCGAATTGCCTTTCCCGCCTCGCGCGCGCTCGAGCCGTTGCTCAAGCTGCTCTACCCGCTGGTCTGGCTGGTCAACGTGATCTCCAACAACCTGCTGAAGCTCTTGGGGGTCAAGAGCATCGAGGGCGGCGGCGACCACCTCACCCGCGACGAGCTGCGCACCATCGTGCACGAGGCGGGCACGCTGATCCCGCACCGCCACCAGGCCATGCTGCTGTCGATCCTCGATCTGGAAAACGTGACGGTCAACGACATCATGGTGCCGCGCCACGAGGTGGTGGGCATCGATCTCGACGACGATCTGGAAGACATCCTGACCCAGATCCGCACCAGCCAGCACACCCGCCTGCCGGTCTTCAAAGGCGACATCAACAACATCATCGGCATGCTGCACCTGCGCAACGCGGCCCGCTTCCTATCCCGCCCGGAGGTGACCAAGGCATCGATCGTGCAGGAAGCCCGCGAGCCCTACTTCATTCCGGAATCGACGCCGCTGCATACCCAGCTGCTCAATTTCCAGAAGCAGAAGCGGCGCATCGGCATCGTGGTAGACGAATACGGTGACGTGGATGGACTGGTGACGCTGGAGGATATTCTCGAGGAGATCGTCGGCGAATTCACCACCGACGTGGCCGGGCAGGAGCAGGATATCCACCGCCAGGACGACGGCAGCCATGTGATCGACGGCACCGCCAACATCCGCGATATCAACCGCATGCTGGGCTGGCAGTTGCCCACCGACGGACCCAAGACGCTCAACGGCCTGATCCTCGAGCATCTCGAATCGTTCCCGGACGGCCCGGCCTGCCTGCAGATCGGTATCACGCGCATGGAAATCCTCGAGGTGCGCGACAACCTGATCACCTCGGCTCGCTGCTGGCAGGTGCCGCGCCAACGCCGCTGATCAGCGCCGCGCCTCGACGCGCTCGATGGGATAGACCCAGGCATCGGCATCGGCCTTGAGCGCACGCACATGCGCCTCCAGCCGCTCGCGCTGTGCCAGCCGGGACGGAATCGGCCTGCCGAAGTGGAGCGCCACCCGGGCTCGGAAGCGGCGCGGCCGCGACGACAGCGCAGGGCCGTTGCAGTGCGACGTCCAAGACCCCCAAAGCCCGGCCAGACCGGCGGGAATCACCGGCACCGAATCTCGGGCCAGGATCGTTTCCAGCCCACGCCGGAAGGGATGCACCTCGCCATCCGGCGTCAGGCGACCTTCAGGGAACAGCATCACCACCTCACCGCTGCGCAGGGCGCGGCTGACCTCTTCGAGCGCCCGGCGCACGCTGCCCGGGTCGCGCCGGTCGGACTCCACCGGGATCGCTCCCACCAGGCGGAACAGCCAGTTGAGCCAGGGCGACTCGTAGATCGGCCGGTCCATCAGGAAGCGCAGCGGGCGGGGGCTGGCCCCGCCGATCACCAGCGCATCCATGAAGCTGACATGGTTGCAGACCACCACCGCCGGCCCAGTGGCCGGGATATGCTGGCAGCCGCGCAGCCGCAGCCGGTAGATGGCGTGCACCAGCAGGAAGATCAGGCGACGGATGAAAGGACGAGGGGCGCGCCATACGCGCCAGGCAGCGACAGCGACCAAGGCCCCCAACGCGATGGCTAACAGCAGGTTCACGCGCTATCGGACCTCTGCCTGAGACCATCGAGGATGGTGGACAGCAACTGTTCGAGCAGTTCGGGGACTTCCAGCTGCTGGCCCTGCCAGTAGCCGAGCCGTTCGTTGAGGCCGAGCTGAACCAGGCCGTGTACGCTGCCCCACAGGGTACGCCCCAGCCGTCGGGCTTCGAGGTCACCCAGCGCCGGCTGATACTGCTTGAGGCTGGTCTCGACGCGCAGGAACAGCGCTTCGATCATGTCGGTCTGGCGCTGGTCGAGCTCGCCCTCCTGCGCCAGGGGTAGTCGAACAGCAGCTGCCAGCGGAACGGCTCGCGCTGGGCAAATTGCCAATAGGCCAGCGCCAGCGCCCGCAGCTGGCGCTCGGGCAGGGTGCCCTCGGTCAGTGGCTCCACCACCGTTCGCAGCCGTGCCAGGGTTTCGATGTTGGCATGCTGCAGCAGGTTGCCGAAGCTGCCATACAGCTTGAGCAGCGTGCTGGGAGCACAGCCCACTTCACGTGCCAGGGCACGCAGCGACAATGCATGCGCGGGCCTGTCCTGCAGCCAGGCATCGCAGGCCGCCATGACCTGGGCATGGAGCGCTTCGGGCACATGCTGTCGGGGACGAGCCATGACATTCCTCACGGGGAAGTGGATACGAGCCAGATCAGGCCCGGCAGCATAGGATAGCGCACATCGAACACTGTTTTCGACCATTCCACTGCGCCCTTTTCAGCAAATCTTGACTTGTTCAGCAATCCTTGACTTGGCTACCCTGGCGCCAACCCGAACTTGGAGACCCTATGGCCGGTCGTCTCTACATCCCTTCGCTGCCGGTGGACAGGCTGCTGCCGCAGCTAACGGTCGAGCTGCCGCTGCTGACCGGCGTCAACCTCTCGCCTCGGCGAATGCTCTCGCATATCCGCATGGAGGCCGGCAGCCCGCGCCTGTCCCGCGCCTTCTGGGGCTCACGCCGCCCTGGCTCGGCGTGCTCGATCACGCCCCACACTGCGCCAGGGCGGAGTCGCTGGAGTCGCGCCCGATGTTCCACGAGGCCTTCACGGCCCGCCGCTGCCTGGTTCCGGTGGGCGGTATCTACGTCTGGAAGTCGCAGCCCCGCTTCAAGCAGCCCTTCCTGGTCACCCGTATCGACCGCGGCCCTCTGCTGCTGGCCGGCCTATGGTGCCGTTTCCATACCACCCTGCATGAGCACACCGACTCCCTGGCGCTGATCACCGTGCCCACCAATGCCCTGCTCGCACCGCTCAGCGATCGCCTGCCGGCTGTCATCGGCCCCGAAGACGCCGGCCGCTGGCTCGACCCCCAGGCGCCGATGGCGCCCATCCGAGCCCTGCTGCAGCCAGCCGCCAGGGAACTGTTGGGCGCCTTTCCGGTATCAAGAAGGGTCAACGATCCCAGGCACCAGGACCCCGGCTGCGCCCACCCCACCGGCCCCATGCTGCGAAGCAGTGAAAAGGAGACATGATGCCCATGCTCGCCCCTCCCCCGTTCCGCTACGGCAGCCGGCTGCTGGCCGGGCTGCTCCTGGTCGCCGCGCTGCCGGCTGTCGCCCAGCCCGACGACGCCCCCCAGGGCCGAGCCGACCCGGCCATCGATGCGATTATCTCCCCGCGCACCAGCCCCCATGACGCCCGCGAGTATCGCGTGCTGCAGCTGGATAATGGGCTTGCCGCACTGCTGGTCAGCGACCCGCAGGCCGACCGCGCGGCCGCCTCGATGAACGTAGGCGTGGGCAGCGCCCAGGATCCGGACGACCTGGCCGGCCTGGCACATTTCCTCGAGCACATGCTGTTCCTCGGCACCGAGCCATTCCCCGAGGCCGAGGCGTACCAGGGCTTTATTCGCCGCCACGGCGGCAGCCACAACGCCTTCACCGCACCCCAGGACACCAACTACTTCTTCGACATCGAGCCCGAAGCCCTGTCCGGCGCACTGGATCGCTTCAGCCAGTTCTTCCTGACCCCGCTGTTCAACCCCGACCAGCTGGAAAGCGAGCGCAACATCGTCCATTCGGAATACATGGCACGCATCCGCGACGACGGGCGCCGCGAGAACGACGTGCTCAACCAGGTGCTCAATCCCGACAACCCCACTACCGGCTTCTCTGTGGGCAGCCGCGACACGCTGGCCAACCCGCCCGAAGAGGAGCCCTCCCTGCGCGATCGGGTCATCGACTTCTACCAGCGCTATTACGATGCCAACGTCATGCACCTTGCCGTGATCGGCCCGCAGCCGTTGGATACACTGGAAACCCTGGTCGTGGAACGCTTCGCCGATATCGCCGACCGCGGCCTGGAGCGGCCCGTCATTGACGCCCCGCTGGTGCGCGACGGCAGCCTGCCGCGCTACCTGGAAATGCAGTCGGTGCAGGACAGCCGCCATGTGCGCTTCCTGTTTCCGGTACCCGATCCGATCCAGGACTACCGCCATAAGCCGGCCGACTACCTGGCCAACCTGCTGGGGCACGAAGGGGAAGGCAGCCTGCTGGCGGTACTGCGCGAGGCCGGCTACGCCGACGGCCTGTCTGCCGGCATCGCGCGCGGCGACGAACGCCACGCCCTGTTCAGCATCAATGTCAGCCTCACCCCGCCGGCGCCGAGCGCCTCGATGAGATCGAGGCCACCCTGTTCGCAGCCATCGAGCAGATTCGCGCCGAGGGCCTCGAGGCCTGGCGCTACGACGAGCAGGCTCGCCTGGCCGAACAGCAGTTTCGCTTCCAGCAGCAGGGCTCGCCGCTGCAGGGCGCCATGCGCCTGGCCATGAACCTGGCTCGCTTCCCGGTGGAGGACGTGCAGTACGCCGCCTACCGCATGGACGGCTTCGACCGCGAGCTGATCGAACGCTATCTGGAGCCGCTGCGCCCCGACAACCTGCTGCGCCTCTACAGCGCGCCCGACGTCGAGGCCGACCAGACCTCGCCGTGGTTCCATACCCCTGGCAGGACGTCACGGCACAGCGCCCACAGCCCGCCGAGCCGCTGGCCGGGTTGTCCCTGCCGCCCCCAACCCCTTCATTGCCGACGACCTGACGCTGCTTGCCGTACAGGACGAGCGACCCGCCCAACTGGCCGAAGCGCCCGGCTACGAGCTTTGGCACATGGCCGATAGCCGCTTCAACACCCCCAAGGTGGAGTGGCGCATCAGCCTGCAGAACCCCTCGACCAGCTCAGCACCGCACCAGGCCGTACTCGCGCACCTGCTGGCCGGCTGGCTCGATGACAGCCTCAACGAGGAGCTCTATGCCGCCCGCCTCGCCGGGCACCACATCGAAGCCTACCCCCATGCGCGAGGCATCACGCTCGCGTTCGGCGGCTGGCGGGATCGGCAGGCACAGGTGATGCAGCGCACCCTGGATCAGCTGCAGCAGGGCGAGATCGACGACGAGAGCTTCGCGCGGGTGCTCTATCGGTTGCAGCGCGAGTGGCGCAACGCCCCCAGGCCGCACTGTTTCGCCAGGGGCACCGCACCCTGGCCGAAGCCTTGATGCGCCCCCGGTGGCCGGCCGCCAGTCTGCTGGAGGCCAGCCGCGAGCTACACGCCGACGATCTGCGTGACTTCCGCGAAGCGTTCCTGGCCGAGCTGCGCGTGCAGGCCATGGCCGTCGGCAACCTCGAGGCCGAACTCGCCTTGCGCGAGGGGCAACGGGTGGTCGAGCAGCTGCAGCCTACGCTGACCACAAACCAGATCCCCGACCTGACGCCGCTGCGCATCGAGGGCGAGCTGCCTCCGCTGCGCCCGGTGACCAGCCGCGAAGAGTCGCTGGTGCTGCGCTACCTGCAGGGGGCGGATCGCTCGCTGGAGAGCCAGGCGCGCCTGGCCGTACTCGGCCAGGTGATCGATACGCCCTTCTACCAGCGCCTGCGCACCGAACAGCAGTTGGGCTACGTGGTCAGTGCTGGCTACTCGCCCATGCTCGACGCCCCCGGACTGAGCCTGCTGGTACAGTCGCCGGACACCGACAGCGACACGCTGCAGGCGCATATCGACGCCTTTCTGGATACGTTCGAAGCCCGCCTGATGCAGATGGAAGATGCCGAGCTCACCCCCTATCGCCAGGCAGTTCACGACAACCTGCTGCAGCGCGATACCAGCCTGCCCGGGCTCACCAACCGGCTGTGGCGCGCGCTCTCCTTCGGCGATACCGCGTTCAACCGCCGCGAGCGCCTGGCAGAGCGGCTGCTCGGGGTCGGCGCCGACGACCTGCGCCAGGCATGGCTCACATTGCGCGAAGGGGCCGTACTCAACGTGACCTTCGACCCGGGCGATGCGCCCAGCGACGTGGCCGCCCTGACCCAGCACCTGGCGCCGCTGCCCGAAGCCGACGAC
Organism: Halomonas sp. E19; assembly: GCF_052439355.1. Taxonomy (NCBI): domain Bacteria; kingdom Pseudomonadati; phylum Pseudomonadota; class Gammaproteobacteria; order Oceanospirillales; family Halomonadaceae; genus Halomonas; species Halomonas sp. E19. The sequence goes on from NZ_JBNFWU010000001.1 coordinate 2,728,075, forward strand.
TGAGCGGCCCACGATGACAACGCCCGGTCAGCTCACGCTGACCGGGCGTTGTCATGAACGGGCGGCGTGCCGCCTCGTCTCAGCCGAAGGCCTGGGCCGGCATGATGCTCTCCACATGCATGACCAGCTCCTCCAGCACCTGGCGATCACGGTCGCTCAGCGTGGCCTGGTTGAGTCGCTCGATCTCCCGTGCGAAATCCTTCAGCGTGAAGCCGGCCACCGCGGCGTCGTTCATGCGCTCCCAGCGGTAGCCCTCCCAGCGCGCCTGCTCTTCGCTGCTGAGCGTATCGGGGTAGTTGCGCGCACGGAAACGGAACAGCATCTCCTCCAGGCGCGGATCCTGGAAGGCGAAACGGGCGTCGACCAGGTCCCACGGCGACGCTTCGCGCACGCGCTGCATCTGTTGACGGTCGGCCGGCGAGAAGAACCCTCCGCTGTAGAGCATCAGGTCCGGGTCACGGGGCGTATCGGGCGGTGGCTGGGCAAAGACCTCGGCCGCCTTGCGTGCCGCCGCCGGGTCGGCCGCCAGCTGCTTCCAGTGGCGCCGGCAGGCGTCGATATCCAGCCCCAGGCGCGCGACGATCTCGCCGTACTCCCCGTCTCGGCCCTTCCACATCCTTCAGCGCCGAGGCCGGCAGCACCACCGGGCTGCGGTTGATATGAATGACCTTGAGCGGAATACGTACCTCGCCTTCGGCCAGGTCGTCGCTGCTGACGAAGACGCGCTGGCGAATCTGCGCCACGTCGAGCCCGAGCAGCGCCTCTGGCGCCACCGAGAGATCGTAGACGATGACGCCGTTGGGGTTGGTGGGGTGTTCCGCCAGCGGCATCACCAGCGCGCTGCAGCCGCGGCTGGCCGGATAGCGCCGCGACACGTGCAGCACCGGCTTGCGCCCCAGCACATCCAGCCGGCGGGCCACCTCGCGCTTGCTGCGCAGCGCCAGCAGGTGATCGAAGAGCTTGGGGTTACGCTCGCGCAGCAAGCGCGCCAACCCAATGGTGGCGCGCACATCGGCCACGGCATCGTGAGCACCTTCATGGGCGATGCCGTTGGCGGCGGTCAGGTGTTCGAGACGGAAGCTGGGCGAGCCGTCCTCGCGCGAGGGCCACGCGATGCCGGACGGACGCAGGGCATGGAAGGTGCGTACCGCGTCGATCAGGTCCCAGCGGGAGTTGCCGTTCTGCCACTCGCGCGAGTAGGGATCGAGCAGATTGCGATAGAACAGGCAGCGGCTGACCTCGTCGTCGAAGCGCAGCGTGTTGTAGCCCAGCGCACAGGTGCCCGGTTCGCTCATCAGCGCGTGGATGCGCCCGGCAAACTCGGCCTCCGGCAACCCCCGGCGACGCGCCTGCTGCGGCGTGATGCCGGTGATCAGGCAGGCCTGCGGGTGCGGCAGAAAGTCGTCGGCCGGCTTGCAGAACAGCTCGACCGGCTCGCCGACCTCGTTGAAATCGGCATCGGTGCGTATGGCGGCAAACTGCGAGGGCCTGTCGCGCCGGGGATCGGCGCCGAAGGTCTCGTAGTCATGCCACAGAAAGGTCATCGGGGCGGCATCGGGCTTCGCCATGAGCGCGGGGTCTCCTGCCTGCGTCGCTGGATGGCACAGCCCAGCACAGCCCCGCGGACGGCTCAGCTGCGCGGCAGGGTGACGTTGAGCTCGAGCACCGAGCAGTTGTCCTCACTGTCCAGGCTGATGTTGATCGCATCATCGTCCACCTGCACGTAGCGACGGATCACCTCCAGCAGCTCCTTCTCCAGCATCGGCATGTAGTCCGGCTGGCCTCGCTGGCTACGCTGATGCGCGACGATGATCTGGAGCCGCTCCTTGGCGACCGACGCGGACTTCTTGCGCTCTCGCTTCAGGAATTCCAGCAATCTCACCGGCGACCTCCTCCGAACATGCGGCTCAGCAGGCTCTTCTTCTGAACCTCGTGGAAACGCAGCGGTACGTCCTCGCCCAGCAGGCGCGACACCGTATCGACGTAGGCCTGACCCGCATCGCTTCTTTCGTCGTGGGTGACCGGCACCCCCTGGTTCGAGGCGCGCAGCACCGCCTCGGACTCCGGGATCAGGCCGATCAGGTCGATCGCCAGGATCTCGCGGATATCCGCCAGGTTGAGCATGTCGCCGTCGTCGACACGAGCGGCGTTGTAGCGGGTGATCAGCAGATGCTCCTTGATCGGATCCTCGCCGCGCTCGGCCCGACGCGTCTTGGAGGCCAGCAGCCCCAGGATGCGATCCGAGTCGCGCACCGACGACACTTCGGGGTTGGTGACCACGATCGCTTCGTCGGCGAAGTACATCGCCAGCTGCGCACCGCGCTCGATGCCAGCAGGGGAATCGCAGATGATGAAGTCGAAATCCTTGCTCAGGGTCTCGAGGATTTTCTCCACCCCTTCGGAACTCAGCGCATCCTTGTCGCGGGTCTGGGACGCCGGCAGGATGTGCAGGTTATCGACCCGCTTGTCGCGGATCAGCGCCTGGTTGAGCCCCGCCTCGCCCTGGATCACGTTGACCAGGTCATAGACCACGCGGCGTTCGCAGCCCATGATCAGGTCGAGGTTGCGCAGGCCTACATCGAAGTCGATCACCACGGTCTTGTTGCCGCGCAGGGCCAGGCCTGTGGCGATGGCCGCTGCACTGGTCGTCTTGCCAACCCCGCCCTTGCCTGAGGTCACTACGATTATCTTGGCCAAGTTGTGCCTTCCTCTGGATAACGTTGTATGCAAAAAATCGTGCGGCATTCACCCCTGCCGACTAGTCCAAGGCCGTGATTCCCAGCTGCGCATCGCTCAGTATGACCTGTACGGAGGTGCCCAGCAGCTGCGGGTCGATGTCCTCGAGGCGCTTGTAGTTGCCCGCCACCGACAGCAGCTCGGCGCGCAGCTCGCGACAGAAGATACCCGCCCGGGTGTCGCCGTGGATGCCCGCCAGGGCACGCCCGCGCAGCGCGCCGTAGACATGGACGCTACCGGCCGCCAGCACCTCGGCACCGGCGTTGACGGCGCCGATGATCACCAGGTCGCCCTCGGGCGCCGACACCTGCTGGCCCGAGCGCACGGTACCGCGGTAGATGCGCCCGGCCCCGGCTTCGGCCTGGGGCGCCGCCGCGGCGGGCGATTCCTCGGGCATGTCGCTCGTTGGCACTTCCTCCAGGGTACGGCTGCGCGCTCCGTCGGCGGGGGAAACCAGCCCAGGCCCAGCGCCCAGGCCGACTGCTTGACCGGCTCGGCACCGCCTCGTACGGCCACCGGCAGCAGCTTGTGCGCACGACAGACGGCACAGATCCGCTCAAGTGACAGGTGAGGTTCATCCAGCTTCTCGACGCTGAGAACCACGGGGGTGTGCTGAAAAAGGCGGGGGATTGGTTGAGCTTGCCGGCGAGCTGGTCACGGATGCGCTCGGGGTCCGCGCTGGTCAGCTCCATGACCGTCATCGGCAGCATACCGCCCTTGAAGGTGAATGCCATGCTTGCCTTGTCCACTTTGAGGCTCATTGCCGGACTCCACTCGGGTGTTGTCGGGTCGTGGCATTAAGCTAAGCGACTCCCAGCACCCCTGCAACTGATGATACGGCCATAGGGCGTTGACTTGAATGGTCGCGGTTTCGCTACACCCCGCTCGGTGGGCTTTGCGATCCCACCGGCGCATGCTTAGATAAGTCACATCAATAAAGACGCCGACTCGACAGCGCACTGCTGCGAATACGGCTCATGCAGGCCTGCCTGCACCTTCTTCAGGATGCCCCATGCCAGGATTCCTTCAACGCTTCCTTGCCCCACGCTGGCAACACCGCGATGCCCAGGTACGCCTGCAGGCCGTCAGCCGGCTCGACCCGACCCATCCGGACCAGCGCCGGGCGCTCGCGGCACTGTGCCTGGACGACACTCCCAGCGTACGCCAGGCCGCACTGATGCGCTTCGACGATCCGGCGCCACTGCTGCCTTTGTTGACGCAGCAGCCGGACAACCCGGAACTCCAGCACCGCCTGGCCGCCCTGCTCACCGGCAAGGCGGGTGCGCTGGCCTTGGCCCAGCGCATCGACTGGGTGGCGCGCCTCCCGCACCGCGACCTGCTGATGACGATCGCACTCGAGGGCGACAACCAGCAGCTGCGCCTGGCGGCGCTGGCCGGCCTGCACGAAGAGTCGGACCTGATTCACCAAGCCTGCGAAAACGGCATCGCCGCGGTGCGCCACGCCGCCGCCGCCCGGGTTGCCAGCGAGGCAGGGCTGCAGGCCCTGGCCGGCCGCGCCAGGCGCGACCGCCAGGTAATGCGTCAGGCCCGCGAGCGGCTCAACCGCTTGCGCGCCGACGCCGCCTCGCTGATTGCCGCACGGGAGCGGCGAGAAGCGCTGTTGGGCAAGCTCGAGGCCCACGCCAATGCCCCTGGGAGCCTCTTTACGGCGGTCGCTACCGCCACCTGGTACGCGAGTGGGAGACGCTGAGCGACCTGCCCGAAGCCGAGCAGGAGCGGCGTTTCCACGATGCCGAACAGCGCTGCCGCAAGACGCTGTCCGACCACGAGGCGCGCGAACAGGCGCAGGCGGAAGACGCGCGCCGCCATGCCCGCGCCACCGAGGCGCGCGCCGCCCTGCTCGATGCCCTGGAAGAGAGCCTCGGCAGCCTGCCCAACGGCGATCAGTTGACCGGCCAGGACATCGCCAGCCTGCGCGCGCAGAAGCTGCTGCTGGCCAACCGCTGGCAGGCGCTCTCCGACCTTCATGTGGCCGACGAGACGCTGCGCCAGCGCTACGACACGGTGCTGGCCGACTACGACCGCATTCTCGCCGCCTGGGAGCGCTTCAGCGCACAGATCGATGAGCTCGAGCAGGCCCTAGAGGCCCGCGATCATGAACGCCTGGCAGCCGGTATCGAGGCCTGCCGCTGGCCCGACAACCTGCCCCCGCGCCGCTTCTCGCCCGTTGCCGGCGCGCCTTGGGTGAAGCCAGCGCCCCGGCCACCAGCGAGCCGGCCGACCTGGCGTCGCTACTGGAGCGTCTGGTCATCGATATTGCCCGGCTCGAGCAGTTGCTTGAGCGCGGCGCGTTCAAGAGCGCCAGCCGGCTCTACCAGAGCCTGCGTCACCGTGCCGAGCGCCTGCCCGAGGCACAGCTTGTCCCTCACCAGGCCACCCTCAAACGGCTTGGCGCCAGGCTTGCCGAACTACGCGACTGGCGCGGCTTCGTTGCCGGTCCCAAGCGCGAGCAGCTGGCGCTAGCCATGGAGGAGCTGGCCGCCAACGCCGAACTGACGGAGGCCGAGCTTGACCGCTGGCACCGCCAGCTGGTGCGCGACTGGAAGGCGCTGGGCGATGCCGCGGCAACCCGCGAGCTGTCGGAGCGCTTTCGCAGCGGCTCCGACCAGGTTCACGAGCGCCTCGCCTCCTGGCGCGAACGCCAGGTCACCGAGCGGCAGCACAACCTCGAGGCCCGAACTGCGCTTTGCGAGCAGCTCGAAGCCCTGCTCGACAGCCCCGCCGCGGACGCCGACCCCGATGCACTGCGCCGGATCCGCGACCACGCCCGTGAGGAGTGGCGCCGCCACTCGCCCGTGCCTCGCGAACAGGCCCAGGCTATCGGCCGACGCTTCGGCCGCATCCGCTATGCCCTGCAGGCGCTGATCGACCAGCGGGCCAAGGCGGTTGCCGATGCCAAGCAGGCGCTGATCGACCAGGCTCGCGCCCTGCTGGAGTCAGCCCTGGCACCGGAGCAGCAGGCCGAGCGCGCCAAAGCCCTGCAGCAGCAGTGGCGCGAGCATGGCCGCGCTCCGCGGGGCGAGGAGCAGGCACTATGGCGTGAATTCCGTAATGTATGCGACCAGATCTTTGCCGTGCGCGAAGCGCAGCGCGACGACCGCAACCAGCGCGCACGGAAGCGGCTGGATGACATGCAGGCACTGATCGACCAGTTGGACGCCTGGCAGCCCGTGCGTCATGCCGATGCGCAGGTACTCGAAAGGGCCGTCGACCAGGCCGCCAGCCTGGAACCGCTGCCCTCGGGCCGCCGCACGGAAGGCATGCGGCGACGCTGGAGCGGCATCGTACGCAGCCGCCGCGAACGGCTGGCCCGCCTTGCCGTGGTAGAGGAGGTGCAGCGCTGGCAAGCCTGTCGCCCGCTGCTCAATGCCCACCTGGAGGCCGACGCCAGGCTGTATGCCACCGGAGAGGGCGAAAACGTCGTCCCCGAACCGCAGTGGACGCTGCCGGCGGACATTCACCGCGCCCATGAGCAGCGCAACGCCGCACGCCGCCATCCGCCCTCGGCCGATGAAGTTGAAGAACAATTGGCTAGGCTACGCGTGCACCTGGCCGTACTGGCCATGGGCCCGGTCAGTCAACAGGACGAGCCCCTGCGCCTGGCCATTCAGGTCGAGCGGCTCAACGAAGGGCTGGGGCAGGAAATGAGCCGCGCTGAAGAGGTGCGAAGCGTACTGTGCAAACTGCTGGCCATTGGCCCGGTGTCAGCCGAGCAGTGGCAGCGGGAAGTTGGTGAACTTGACACGCTGATGGCGCGGCTGGCCCACCTGCCGCCTCCCTAGGCCTGGTATAGCCAAGGCAGCATGCATGAGGGATAAACCAAAACGGGAGGCCAGGCCTCCCGTCTCGTGTTCAGGGCACTGTCACCCCATGAACTGGCCGCCGTTGATATCAATGTTGGCCCCGGTGATGAAGCCTGCCTCCTTGTCGGCCAGGAACACCACCAGCCGCGCCACCTCTTCGGGGGTGCCGTAGCGCTTGACCGGGATGGTCTCGCGAATCGCTTCGCGCACGTTTTCCGGAATCTTCATGATCATGTCGGTGGCGATATAGCCCGGCGACACGGTGTTGACGGTGATGCCCTTGGTGGCCGTCTCCTGGGCCAGCGCCATGGTCAGCCCGTGCATGCCCGCCTTGGCCGCAGAGTAGTTGACCTGGCCAAACTGGCCCTTGCGACCGTTGATGGAGGAAATATTGATGATTCGCCCGTAGCGCTGCTCAAGCATGCCGTCGATGACGCTACGGCAAGTGTTGAACACCGTGTTGAGGTTGGTATCGATGACCTCGTTCCACTGATCCGGGGTCATCTTCTTCATGGTGCCGTCACGCGTGATGCCGGCGCAGTTGACCAGCACGCTGATCGGGCCGTGCGCCGCCTCGATCTCCTTGACGCCCTTCTCACACGCCTCGTAGCTGGTGAGGTCGACTCCCGAGAGGGAAATAGTGTTGAACCCTTCCGCCTGCTGGGACTCCAGCCAGGTCTTGGCTTTCTCCGGATTGTGATAGCCAGCCACCACATGGTAGCCCGCAGAAGCCAGCGCACGGCAAATTGCCGACCCAATGCCACCGGTTCCGCCAGTAACCCATGCTACGGGTGCTTGTTGAGTCATTGTCCACCTCCCTGATTCGACACTTTTTTAGTACTTGCCGCTTGACCTGAGCTAAGGCCAGGCCGCAACAGAATGCTGCTTGCCGAGGAACCCTTCAACCCATCCTTTATCATAATGGACTTCCGTAGCGTCAGCGCATGCCGACAGCGCCTTGACATCGCCGCGCTAAACTGTAGAATAAGGCCACGTTGATGCGGGGTGGAGCAGTCTGGTAGCTCGTCGGGCTCATAACCCGAAGGTCGTCGGTTCAAATCCGGCCCCCGCTACCAAGTTTTTAAGAACCGAGGCAAATGCCTCGGTTTTTTGTTGTGCCTGCGTTTAATCTTCTCATGCTCGTGCCCTGCGTCCGACCCTTTCGCGCAGGCCGCATCATAGTGAAGCCGGCACGTAGGCGGAACTCCCCGTGGAAACAAATCACCCTTAGCTCGACGTTATCATGCTTCACCGATCAGGAGAACGGCTGAGGCGGCGAACCAGGCCATGCCGCCAGCCGATCAGCGGCCTGGCTCTTCCAGCTCCCTGGCCAACAGCGCCAGGCTACGGTCGTCACCGCTGGTGCCACGACAGAAGGCCTCGTCGTAGAGCCGCCTGACCAGGTCGCGCTGGCGTAACGCCCCTTGCCGCAGCTGCCCCAGCCACAGGCTGAGCTGCCCCGACACCTGCCGGCCATCGTGGGCTACAAGCTTTTCCGCCGCACCGTCAGTCATCGCCGCCACCCCGGTGAGACGCGCCACGGCCAGCGCGCCCGACTGCACGTGAACCAGCTCGAGCCACTCGTCAACGAAGCGGGTCTGGTTGGCAAACTCACCCCGGCCAGGCTCGCCCAGCACACTAAGCCTGGGTGCCAGCTCAGGCTCGCCGCCTTCCGGTGCCTCGCCCGCCACGGCCTCCTCGACCACCAGCGCCCCATCGCCGACCTTGAGCCACAGCAGGCGGGCCTGACCTACGACCACTACCAGCAGCGTGCAGCGCAGGTCACGCACGGTGCGGTGGTGCTCGGCGGCCAGATCCTCCAGCACTCCCTTGGCATGCTTGACCAGCAGCAGCGCGAAATGCCGCAGCTCATCGTCAGCAGGCGACGGCACAGCATCGAGCAGCGGCGCCAGCTGGCTCTCCAGGGTCGCCAGCAGGCGTCGCGTGGCGGTTACCGCCGCTTTGGCACCCAGATCGGAGGCGGGGGAACTGCCGGCGCCGTCGGCCACCACCAAGGCCGGGCGGGGCTGAACGACGGCGTCGGCGGCATCCTGGCAGGGAGCGGCGGATTCCGCTCGAGATGCGCCAGGCCCGGCACGGCCACCGCCAGGCGCGTCCACGCCGCGGCGGTGGCATTCGGCCAACACGGTAATTCAGCGTCCATTCGCCACCTGTCCCCGATTGAGCGTGCCGGGGGTTGCCAGACGAGCGGCAACCAGCCCTTGCACCATGGCATCCTGGTAGTCGCTCAGCGCCTCATGCCATTGGGCCAGCGTCGCCCGGCGACCGGGCGTATCGGCGCCCTCGGTGAAGGTGGTGGTGAACATCTCGCGCAGGCTTTCGGGCAGGTCGCTCCACAGCTCGTACCATACACCCTGCGGCACGTCGCGCTGGCCGCGCCCATAGGCGAAGCGGCCGCGTCGCAGGTTGCGCACCGGATCGTCGCCGCCCACGATGTCGTAGGGATGACGCCCCAGCATCAGGCACTTGAACAGCACGATGGCCAGCGAGAAGGCCTCGCTGCCCGGGGTCCGGACGATCTTGCGGAAAGCCACGCCCTGATGCTCCTTGGGCGTCATGTCGGGACTGCCGACCGGGCAGGGGTAGAAGGTGCCGCCCACGCGCAGCTGGTAGCTGTCGCAATCGATCAGCGTCACCTGCTGGGTGCCCGGTACACAGAAAATATTGTTGAGATTGTAGTCGCCGATGCAGACACCAGCCCGATGCAGCTGCTGAATGATCTCGATGAGGCGCAGCAGATAACCCACGACCTGGCGGCGATCCAGCCCCGGGAAGTAGCGCTGGTAAAGCAGCGCGTGGGCCAGGTAGCTCATCTTGACGCCCTGGGCGCGATACATGGCAAAGCCGATCCAGCGCCGGCGCTCGTCGAAGACCCGAATCAGCGGCCAGCACACGTCCTTGGTCATCTGGGTATCGCGCAATACGCGCATCGCCTCGACCTTGCGATGCAGCTCGCTGCCGTGCTTCTTGAGCACGTCGGGGTAGTACCACTTGACGATCACATCAGGGCGATCGAGCAAGGCATAGATCTCGCCTTCGCCGCCTCGCTCCAGCCGCTTGCCCAGGCGGCGCATCTTGCCCAGCGAATCGGTCACCATCCGTCCCTGCACGGTCGTCTCTCTTCGTTGGGCTCGCGCGGCGAGCCGGGTCCTTCATTGGCCATCCTGCCGCCCCTTCCGCGCCGGGCCATGGGGTCAGATGCTGTCCCAGCTATCGGTGGGCGGCAGCTTGACCTGGTCGGTGGTCGACGAGGAGGCCGACACCCGGCTCATGCTGGCAGAGAGCCAGAGGAAAAACTCCCGGAACTTGAGGCCCTCGAGCCGCTTGGCCGGGCGGGTGGAAAAGGCGCCGAGCGCCTCGAGATCCGCCTCTTCGACCCCCACCGGCATCACCACCAGCTTGCGCTGCTGGGCCAGGGTTCGCGCCCGTGCGGAAACCCCTGCCACTCGTCGGTCGGCACGCCGTCGCTGATCACCACGAGCCAGGGCTGATAATAGGCCACGCCCGCCTTGCGATAGGCGGCAGTGCGCTCTTCGAGCCGATCCAGCGCCAGCTCCATGGCCGCGCCCAGCGGGTCAGCCCGGAAGCGACGAACTGGCGGCACTGCGAGATATGCATGGCAGTGGTGAAGGGCAGCTGCTCGGTAACCTTGCCGCCCGCGGTGATGACCCCCAGCTCCACCGAGCAGGCAGCCATTTCGTCCTCCTTGATCGCCGCGATAAAGGCTTGCACACCGGCATTGAGCTCCTGGATCGGCTGGCCAAACATCGACGCGGAGGTATCCAGCACCAGCATGCAGGCGCAGCGGGGCGAAGGATTATCGATCAGGTCGCTGGTGGGATTGAGCCGGTATGTCGCCATCGAGGTATCCTCATGTTCTGACGAACAGGAGACTACCACAGCGCACCCGACGATGCTGCGCTCGCCGGGACCGAAGCGCGCTCGCACGCCCCTTGATTCCTGGCGCCGGGGCCCGCATCTTGCGAAGACATCTCTCTTGGAAAAGGTTTGCTCATGGCCATCGTCGACCCTCGCAGCGGCGCCCCACTGTCGGCGCCCCCGGCATCCCCGGACGCCTCCTTTCTTCGCAGCAAGCGGCACCGGGCGATGACCAGCTGATCATCGACGTCGACCGCAACAACATCCAGCAGCTGCTGGAGTTTTCCATGCAGGTGCCCGTGCTGCTCGACTGCTGGGCGCCTTGGTGCCAGCCCTGCAAGGTGCTGATGCCGATCCTGGAGAAGCTGACCCGTGAATACCGCGGCGCCTTCATCCTGGCCAAGCTCAACATCGAGGACAACCAGGAAATCGCTGCCCAGCTCGGCGTACGCTCGGTGCCGGACGTCAAGCTGATCAGCCAAGGCGGCCTGGTCGACCATTTCCAGGGCGCACTGCCCGAAAAGGAGCTGCGCGAATGGCTGGGGCGCTACTTCCCCGCGCCCGAGGGCGCCTCGGCCAGCCCCGAGGAGCAGGCCGCCGAGGCCTTGGCCCAGGGCGACGCCGCCACCGCCCGCGCCCTCTATGAGGAATTGGTGCAGCAGAATCCCGAGCACTATCCCTACCAGGTGGAGCTGGCTCGGGCGCTGGTCGCCGAAGAACGCAGCCCTGAGGCGCTGGCGCTGCTCGACAACCTGCCCCCGAGGAGCGGGATGCCGCCGCGGCTCGCGGCGTACGTGCCAGCATCGAGTTTCGCAAGGAGGCGCCCAGCGACGAGGACCTGGCCACCCTGGCCGGCCGCGACGACAGCGAGGCCCAGTTCAAGCGCGCCCTGCGCCAGGTCGCCGATGGCGACTACGAAACCGGGCTGGAGGGCCTGCTGGCCCTGATGCGCAAGGATCGCGCCTATGGCGACGACGCCGCGCGCCTGACGCTGCTGCGCGTCTTCGACGCCCTGGGAGCCGACCATCCGCTCACCGTCACCTATCGTCGCAAGCTATTCACGTTGCTCTACTGATACGTTCCCATCGAGCTCTGCCGGGCGGCCCGCGGCCGCCCTCCTCCTGCCTCAGCCCTTCAGCACGCCATCCAGGCGCCTCAGCGCCTCGTCGAGCTGGGCTGCCGTGGTGCCGAAGTTGAGCCGCACGAAGCCCGGCCGGCCGAAGTCGGCACCATCGGAGAGCGCCACCTTCGCCGCCTCGAGCAGCGCCTGCTGGGGCGAACCCGAGGCATGGGCGAGCCCCTCGGCCCGCCGCAGGTCGAGCCAGGCCAGGTAGGTCGCCTGCGGAGCGCTCATGGCCACTCCCGGCCAGCCGGCCACATGCTCGACAAGACGCTGGCGATGCCCTCGCAGCACGTCGAGCAATGCCTGTCGCCACGGGTCGCCATGGGCATAGGCGGCCTCGGCCGCGACCAGTCCCAGTACGTTGACGTCGGGCAGCAGCCCGCGCGCCGCCGCGGCGAAGCGCGCACGCAGCGCGGCATCCGGGATCACCGCACAGGCGGCGGTGAGGCCGGCAAGGTTGAAGGTCTTGGACGGCGCCCACAGGGTGATGATGCGCGCCGCCAGGGCCGGGAACGCCGCCGCCAGCGGCCGGTGCACCGCATCCTCGTCGAGCAGCAGGTCGCAGTGCAGCTCGTCGGAGACCACCAGCAGGTCGTGGCGCTCCACCAGCGCCGCCAGGCCGGCCAGCTCCTCCTGGCTCCAGGCCCTGCCGGTGGGATTGTGCGGCTGGCACCACAGCAGGAGGCGCGTCTCGGGGGTGATGGCCGCTTCCAGCGCCTCGAGGTCGAGCCGCCACGGCTCCCCAGGGGCGGTGGGCTCGGCCAGCGGGGCCTGCTGGGCCAGGCGTCCGGTGCGTTCGGCCACCTTCAGGAACGGCGGGTAGATGGGCGTGACGGTCAACACGCCCTCCCCAGGCTCGGTCAGGGCCAGGCTGGCCAGGTGCAGGGCCGGCACCACGCCGGGCAGCCACAGCTGCCACTCGGGCTCGATCGCCCAGCCATACTCGCGCCGGCTCCATTCGCCCATCACCCGGGCCAGGCTGGCGGGCACCGTGCCGTAGCCGAAGACCGCATGATCGACCCGCTTATGCAGCGCCACGACAACCTCCGGCGGCGAGCGAAAGTCCATGTCGGCCACCCACAGCGGCAGCGTGTCGTCACCGTAGCGGTGCCATTTCTGGGAGGACCAGCCGCCCTCAGGGTGGCGGCGCTCCACAAGCGTGGCAAAATCGAACTCCATGTTCTCGTCCTCGGGGAAAGCGATATGAGCGAAACCATGCCGCAAAGCGGATTCTATGCCAAGGTGCGCCGGGGCATGCCGGCCCTGATCGACCAGTGGCGCCAACTGGGCCAGGGCGGCCCGACGCAGCTGGCGCTCATCCTGGCCGAGACCGCACGCGTCGCGCACCTGGGCGAACCCGAGGCCACCCCCGACGGCGCCATGCTCGAGGCGTGGAGCCACCCCGAGGCGGGAGACGCCATTCCGCTGTGGGCGGCGCGTACCGCCACCTTCCTGCTGGCGCAGATGCCGGCACGGCCGCTGCCGAAAAGCGACGACGAGGCCTGCGCCTGGGCCTATTGCTGGCTGCGCAACCGCACGTTCGCCAGCGTCGACGAGGCGCGCGCCGCCCTGCCGAGCCACTTGCAGGAGATCCTGGCACACGCGGTGGGTGCCGCCTGGGCCGACCGCCAGGGGTTGCGCCTCGTCTAACCGCTTCACCCCCTCACAAGGAAATTCCCTCTTGGACGTTCCCCTGAGCTGGCAGCTGGCCAAACTGGCAGTATCGATCGGCATCGTGCTGGGCCTGTCGGTCGTCGCCGAGCGTGTCAGCACCCGGGTGGCCGGGCTGCTGGCGGGCTATCCGCTGGGCACCGCCATCGCGCTGTTCTTCATCGGCCTGGAGATTTCGCCGGGCTTTGCCGCCGACAGCGCCGTGTTCAGCCTGGCCGGGTTCACCGCCACCATGGCCCTGGGCGGCGGCTACCTGCTGTGCGGCCGACGCGACGGCCTGGGCGGCGTACTGGCCGGCACGGCAGGCGGCCTGCTTGCCTGGTGGCTGACGAGCCTCGCCCTGACCCGCTTCGACTTCACCCGGCTGAGCGGCACGCTGGTAACGCTGGCGGCGATCCTGCTGTTCACTTGGCTTTATCGCCACCTGCCGGACGTGCGCACCGGTGCCCGCACGGGCGGCGCTCGCTGGCCGGCACTGGCGCTGCGCGCCGCGCTTGCCACCGCGATCGTGTTCATCGTCACCGGACTCGCCCACGTGCTGCCCACCTCCTGGGCCGGCATGCTGGCGGCCTTTCCGATTTCGATGTACCCGCTGCTGGTGATTCTGCATCTCACCCACGGCGCGGCGCCCACCGCCACGGTGATCAAGCATTACCCCGCCGGGCTTGGTGCGCTGCTCTGCTATGCGCTCTGCGTCTCGCTCACCTATGCCACGCTCGGCCTGCTGTGGGGCACGCTGGCCGGGTTCGGCGTGGCGACGCTGTGGTTGCTGGGCTGGATGCGGCTGCGGGCCTGGCAGGGAGCGAGGAAGGCGGCGGCAGGCACTTGACCTAGCGTTTGCTCGGGGCAATGCTGTTGCTCCGACAACAAGACTCACCCTGACGAGGACGCCCAATGTTCGTGCGCACGATCGAACCTGCCTTCTACGACACCGATGCCCTTGGCCACGTCAACAATACTCGCCTGCCGGCCTGGTTCGAGCTGGCGCGCAACGAGCTGTTCCGGCTGTTCACGCCTGACCTCGATCCGCACAAGTGGCGCCTGATCATGGCGCGCATGGAGATCGACTACCGCGCCGAGCTGCACTACGGCAGCGACATCGAGATTCGTACCTACCTGTCTCGCCTGGGCAACAGCTCCTTCACGGTGACCCAGGAGGCTTGGCAGAAAGGCAAGCTGACCAACCTGGGCCACACGGTCCTGGTGCACTTCGACCACGCCACCAAGCGGGCCGTGCCCATCAAAGGCGAGCTGCGCGAGGCGCTCGAGGCTCATCTACAGCCGCTGGAGGAGCCCACCGACGCATGACTCCTGCGGTCAAGGCGCTGGAGCGCGACGGCACCGAGTTCGCCCTGCTCAGCTACGAGCACGACCCGCGCGAGCCGGCCTACGGCGAAGAGGCGGCGCGCGCCCTGGGGCTCGACCCGCGAACCGTGTTCAAGACGCTGGTCGTGTGCCTCGATGAGACACGGCTGGCGGTGGGTATCGTGCCGGTGAGCGGGCAGCTCGACCTCAAGGCCCTGGCCAAGGCGGCTGGCACCCGGCGAGCGCGCCTGGCCGGTGCTGCCGAGGCCGAACGTGCCACCGGCTATGTGCTTGGCGGCATCAGCCCGCTGGGCCAGAAGAAACGGCTGCCGACCTTTCTCGACGCCAGCGCCGAGCGCCTCGAGCGGATGCACGTCAGCGGTGGGCGGCGCGGCCTGGAGATTGCACTCGCCCCCGCCGACCTGATTCGCCTGTGCCCTGCGCGCCTGGCACCGCTGCTGCGCGGCTGATACAGGCTGAGCCGATCTTCGCCGCCCGCGGTCCAAGCCTCATGACCCTACAGGCAGAAGGGCCACTCACGCTTGCAGGAGACAGACATGGCCATCCGCTACAACCTCTGGCTCGATCCAGACAACGTCGCCCAGCACCGAGCCGTGGAAGCCGACCTGGAGCGCTACTTCATGGAGCGCTTCGCCGACTTCCCCCATATCCGCTTGTTCGGGGCCGACCCGTACGATTATGATGCCCCGTTCAATCGCCTCTACGACGTGCTGATGGCACGGGCCAACGAGTACTGCGAACGCCAGTGGCGGGGCTACGTGCCGACGCCCGAGCAACTCAACCGGACCTTCTTTCGCGCCGTGGGCCGCTCCAACAAGTTCGTACGGGACCCCCACGATGGTAATCCAGACCGACCAGGCACCTGACGCTCGCCAGCTCGCCATCATCACCGCACAGCTGGGACGCGCCCCGCGGGGTATCGAAGCCGTGGCCGCCGTCGACGGCGAAGGCACTCCCCTGGTGCTGCGCATGGCCCCGATCGTCGATGGCAAGCCGTTTCCCACGCTCTATTGGCTGTGCAGCGAACACCTTAAGATCGAGATCTCGCGCATCGAGGCCCAGGGCGTCATCAAGCGGCTCGAGGCCAGGCTGCAGCAAGACGCCGATTTTCTCGCCGCCTACCACGCCAGCCACCGCGACTACGTGGCTACGCGCTGGCGCTGCATGAGCGCCTCACAGCACCGGGACATCGAGCGGCTCGGCTACGAGGACGTGCTGCGTGAGCGTGGCATCGGCGGCATTGCCAACTGGGACCAGGTACGCTGCCTGCATACCCAGTACGCTCACCATCTATGCGGCCACAACGTGATCGGCCAATGGCTCGATGCCGAATTCCAGGTGGCCGACTGCCTGCCCTGATGGCTCGCTGCCGACGGCACTGCCAAGCAGCTGCCAAACACCCCTGACCCACCCCGACCTCTCCCCTGACGAAAAAGGAGTCCCCCATGTATGTCGATACCCACGTGATCGCAAGTCTGGTGCTGATTGCCAGCATGCTGGGCATCACCGGCACCGGCCTGGTACTGCTGCAGCGCGTCATGCGTCGCGACGCCTCTCGCCAGCGCTGAGCCTGGCTCGCCGGGCGCAACGCGCCCGGCACCCTCCCCGCCTTTCGGCTCCACCGGCTTCGGGCTAGGATAGTGGCCCCTTGAGGAGGAACCGCATGGCAAGATTCTGTGTTTACCTGGGCTCTCGCGATGGCCGCGACGAGGCCTATCGGCACGCAACCCGCGCCCTGGGGCGCGAGCTGGCCCGGCGCGGTCATGGCCTGGTCTATGGTGGCGCCCGGATCGGGCTGATGGGAGAGCTGGCCAACGCCGTACTCGCCGAAGGCGGCGAGGTCATCGGGGTTATGCCCGATCATCTGGTCGAGCGTGAGCAGGCCCATGAAGGGCTACCGACCCTCATTCGTGTCAACAACATGCATGAGCGCAAGGCCAGCATGGCAGCGCATGCCGATGCCTTCATCACGCTACCCGGCGGCATCGGCACCCTGGAGGAGCTGTTCGAGTCCTGGACCTGGCAATACCTGGGGCTGCACGACAAGCCCATCGGCGTGCTCGACACCGCCGGCTTCTATGCGCCGCTGCTGCGCTTTCTCGATAGCGTAGTGGAACAAGGCTTCCTCAATCCCCAGACGCGCGATTGCCTGGTCGACGCCAGCGATCCGGCAGCGCTTCTCGATGCGCTGGAGGCACGCCTGGCCGCCAGGCAGCCCTAGCCAAGGCGGAGTCGTCGAGGCATACCGCCGGCGCCTTCCTCAGCCGCCGGCATCCAGCGTGCGGGCGTAGACCAGTTGCAGCAGGCGTGCGTCCTCGGCGGCGCGATGGCGGCGTATCCCCAGCTCTTCGACCAGGGCTTCGCGAGTGGCGTGCCACAGGCTGAGCTGGCGCTCGCTGAGCAGCACGCGCAGCGCCTCGAGACGGAACGTGGGCAGCATGCCGGCATGGTAGAACAGCAGCGAAAGCCAGGTATTGTCATAGCCCCAGCTGTCGCTGTAGGCGATGCCCGCCTGGCCCAGCTCGTCGTTGAGCCAGCGTGCCACCTGCTCCACGGGCAGCCCCTCCCGCGCCAGGCGGGCGCGTGAAATGCCGTGCAGCAGTTCGGCCTTGGGGTCCCAGTGCGTCCACTCCGCCAACGGCTGGATGAGGAAGGCGCAGCAACTGCCGTCGGCCCGGGCCAGGCCGACCTCGATGGGGTAGCTACCGCGCCCGAATCCAGACGCTTCGATGTCCAGCAGTGTCGGCAGCGTCACGCGGCAGAGGGTCCTTGGCATTGGCCGCCCGGTAAGGGCCGCCATGGGGTGGTCATCTAGTGTCGGGTCTTGGCGGCGCGGCTGTCCAGCCCCTCGGTGCCAGGTTCGAGGCGCTCGAGCGCGACGGCACGGTCGGCGATGGCCTGCCAGTGCTCGGCATGGATGGCATCGACGGCAAGGCCCAGCTCTCCGTGGCGATAGGCCTTGGCCAGCCGTTCCGCCGCCAGCGGATGCCCCGCCTCGCCGGCCCGGGCATACCAGGTGACGGCACGCTCTTCGCGGCGCGGATACTGTGCACAACCATGCTCATGGATCAAGCCGGCCTGGTACTGTGCCTTCAGGTCACCGGCCTGGGCGGCTTCCAGCACGTAGCGGGCACCCTTGGCCTTGTCCTGCGGCGTGGTTCCCCGGTGAAACAGCATATGCCCGTACAGGGACAGCGCCGCCGGATGCCCCGCATCGGCACAGCGCTGAAAGAGGTGCAGGGTCAAACGCTGGGTGCGCGGCGAGCGAGGCAGCCAGCGCGTATGAAACAACTGTTCTGCAAGACGGTACTCAAGCCGGGTGAACAGTGATGATGTCTGCGTCATGGCAAACCATCCTGTGTTCGTATCAGTGCTGCGCATGCGGCGACCCACTGCCCTGTGGCTGCCTGCATGACGAATCGAAAGCCGCCACCCGGACTCCGCCGGGCATTTGAGGGTCGCCAGCATACGCCTGCCCCAGCAGCGACTCAACCCCCTCATTTGCTGCGTCGACGACCCTCGGCTAGCATGGCAATCGGGAATTGCTGAGCAGACAGGAGCCACGATGCAAACGCGACCGCTGGGCAACACGGGGATCGATGTCAGTCGCCTGTGCCTTGGCACCATGACCTTCGGCGAACAGAACAGCGAGAAGGAGGCGCATGAGCAGCTGGATCGCGCCGTGGCCTACGGCATCAACTTCATCGACACCGCCGAAATGTACCCGGTGCCGCCACGCGCCGAGACCCAGGGGCGCACCGAGGCCTATCTTGGCAGCTGGCTCAAGCGACGCGACAGCCGCGACGACGTCATCATTGCCACCAAGGTCACCGGTCCCGGCCTCGAGCATATTCGCGGCGGTACGCGCCTGAGCCGGGAACAGATCCACCAGGCGGTCGACGACAGCCTTCGGCGGCTGCAAACCGACTATATCGATCTCTACCAGCTGCACTGGCCCCAGCGCACCACCAACTACTTCGGCCGGCTCGGCTTCGAGTTCGATGACGAGGAAGATGCTATCGACCTGGAAGAGACCCTACAGGTGCTCAAGAGGCTGGTTGAGGCCGGCAAGGTACGCGCCATTGGCCTCTCCAACGAGACGCCCTGGGGCGTGATGAAAGCACTGCAGCTGGCTGAGCGCCTGGACCTGCCGCGGGTCGCGTCGGTGCAGAATCCCTACAACCTGCTCAACCGCACCTTCGAGGTCGGCCTGGCCGAGATCGCCCATCGTGAAAACGTCGGCCTGCTGGCCTATTCGCCGCTGGCCTTCGGCGTGCTGTCGGGCAAGTACCTGGGCGGGGCCCGCCCGGAAAAGGCGCGCCTGACGCTATTCGAGCGCTTCAAGCGCTATACCTCGCCGCTGGCCGAACAGGCGGCCCAGGCCTATGTCGACATTGCCCGCGACCATGACCTGGACCCTGCCCAGATGGCGCTGGCCTTCGTCACCTCGCGGCCCTTCCTGACCAGCAACATCATCGGTGCCACCACCATGGAACAGCTCGAGGACAACCTCTCCAGCGAGTCGCTCAAGCTCGACC
Organism: Halomonas sp. E19; assembly: GCF_052439355.1. Lineage (NCBI taxonomy): Bacteria > Pseudomonadati > Pseudomonadota > Gammaproteobacteria > Oceanospirillales > Halomonadaceae > Halomonas > Halomonas sp. E19. The sequence goes on from NZ_JBNFWU010000001.1 coordinate 2,747,193, forward strand.
AGAGTGTGCTCGATGCCATCGAGGACGTGCACCGGCGCTGGCCGAACCCTTCGCCCTAGGCCCGGCATCAAGGTGCCAACGGGGCTATCACTGCGATAGCCCCGCCGCTCTCCTGCGGTTGGTATACTCGCGACCTACCGACTCGCCTCTCTTCAGGTACAGGAGCGCCCCATGCTAAGCGTGATCTCGCCCGCCAAGACGCTGGACTTTGAGACTCCGTCCACCACCACCGTCCACACCCAGCCTGACTTCCTTGAGCGGAGCCGAGACCTGATCGAGATTCTCAAGGGCTACACACCTCCGCAGCTCAGCGAGCTGATGAGCATCAGCGACAAGCTGGCCGGCCTCAATGCCGCCCGTTTCGCCGAGTGGTGTCCGCCGTTCACGCTGGACAACGCCAAGCCGGCCGCTCAGGCATTTCAGGGTGACGTCTATGTCGGCCTCGAGGCCTCCACCTTCAACGACGGCGACAATGCCTTTGCCCAGCGGCACCTGCGCATCCTCTCCGGGCTCTATGGCCTGCTACGCCCGCTGGACCTGATCCAACCCTACCGCCTGGAGATGGGCACCCGGCTACCCAACCCCGCCGGAAAGGATCTCTACGCGTTCTGGAAAGGCACCTTGACGGACGCGCTCGACGAGGCGATCAAACACAGCGGCTCACTGGTGCTGGTCAACCTGGCCTCCAACGAATACTTCAAGGCGGTCGATGCCAAGCGACTCCAGGCGCGGATCGTCACGCCGGTATTCAAGGATGAGAAGCGCGGGCAATACAAGGTCATCAGCTTCCATGCCAAGAAGGCACGGGGGCTGATGGCCGCTTGGATGATCCGTGAACGGCTCGACGATCCGGCACGGCTCAAGGAGTTTGATGTTGCGGGCTATCGCTTCAATGCCGCGATGTCGGAAGGCGACACCCTGGTCTTCACGCGACAGGAAGACCAGGGCTGAGCACGACAGCCTCGTTCAGAAGAAGCGCAGCGGGCGCGCCGAGCGTGGCTTGAGGTTACGCCGATGCACCTGCTTGAACTGGGCGTCGTCACAGCGTTCCAGCCACTCATAGGCCACCATGTCGGCGCTCACCACCGTCGCGCCGGCCTGCATGATCCGCTGGCGCGCCAGCGCGGCCTCCTCGGCGCGCCGGCTGGCCGTCGCTTCGGCCAGCCAGAACACCTGGTAGCCAGCCTCGAGCAGTCCGAGACCGGTCTGCAGTACGCAGATATGGGCTTCCGTACCGCCCAATACGATCTGGGTACGTCCGCTGGCGGCCAGCGCGCCGGCGAAATCGGCCTCGGCATGGGCATTGAAGTGCAGCTTCTGCCACAGGCAGTGATGGGGCAGCGCCTCCAATAGCCTTGGTTCGCTGCCTCCCAGGCCCGCCGGATACTGCTCGGTAATCCAGACGGGGACATCAAGGGCTTCCGCCACGCCACCAAGCCACGCCGCCTCGGTGACCGCCTGGTCGCCGCCTTCGATGACAGGCAACAGGCCCGCCTGCAGGTCAATCAGCAACAACAGACTCTTTTTACTGTCTAAACGCATACCCTACCCCTATTTATTATCGTCACTTCTTACAGCATAGCCGCTAGAATGTGGTTTCAAAATTCAAACCCCTTCCCTTGGAGAGTTCATTGATGCGTCAACTTCTCGTCATGCTTGTGGTCGGCGTGCTGGGCTTCGCCCTGGCGGTCGATCATGCCGAGGCCCGCCGCATGGGCGGCGGCGGCAATGTGGGCAACTATTCCCGCTCCGTCGACCGCCCCGCAGCCGCTCCCAACCAGGCGGCTCCGGCGCGCCAGGCCCAGCCCAACCAGGCGACAGGCTCGCGCATGCCTGGCATGCTGGGTGGCCTGTTGGCAGGTGGCCTGCTGGCCGCACTCTTTTGGCGGGGCCTTCGACGAACTGCGCCTGATGGATATCCTGCTCGTCGCCGGGATTGCCTTTTTGCTGTTCCGCCTGCTGGCACGGCGCCGCACCGCCACCGCCGGTGGACCACAACCGGCACCCGTACACCAGGAGCCCATCAACCAGCCCCAGGCCTTCCAGTCGGCACCTGGTGCAGCTGTCGGTGGCAGCGCCTTCGGCAGTCTCCCCGCCTGGTTCGACCGCGAGCGCTTCCTGGCCGGCGCCAAGGAGCACTTCATGACCCTGCAGCGGGCCTGGGACAGCAACGACTTCAGCAATATTCAGGAGTACGTGACCCCCGAACTCTACAACCTGCTGCGTGAAGAGCGTAAGCAGCACCCAGCCAATAACCGCACCGACGTCGTGCACCTTTTCGCCGAGCTCGGCGACGTGCGAGAGATCGGCAATCAGGCCGAAGCGACGGTAATTTTCCACGGTGTGCTTGATGAAAACGGCGAACAGTCCGAATTCAACGAGACCTGGCACCTGATCCGCGACATGCGTGAGGGCGCCCCCGGTACCTGCAGGGTATTGAGCAAAACACGCCGTCTTGAGTTTTCCCTTCACTTCCTAGCCGGGCCTTGCGCCCGGCTTTCTTACCGCATGCATTTACGCTTGCCGTCTTCCCTCTATCCCTTTACGTCAGCGAAGCACCATCAGCCCGGGCATCACTCCCCTCCGCGTCATCCTCGATCTCCTCGCTCACTTCCTTGATGTTCTTTCGCAGCTCTTTCATCGCGTTATCAATATTTCGCTCGGTCTTTTCCCCTGGCCCGGCATTGTCACATCCACTGGCCGCCGATACCGCTAATACCAACAGCAAGATGGCACCATAGCGACCCAAACATGGCATGAATCACACCTCTTCGCATGGCACTTGTACATGAACCGACACCCTATGCCTGGCACTGGCTGTCTGCCACGTCATTTTGGTAATCCTTGGTAAGTGTTGTTCATGCTCTTGACCGGCAGAGCGATGACTCCTGGTTACACGAGAGGTCAAGTAAGCAGCTTGCCTCCCGCCAGCGCATCTCCGCGAAAGCGGGTAAGTTGCCCTGATACGGTGTACAGCACGCGGGGTGGCCATGTCGGGCGCCCACCATGCATTGGGTGGGTACGTAAGCGCTGGCCAAGGACCTCCACGAAGGCGGAAGCACGGCACACAGGCGGCATAGCGACTCTATCAGCGGCCCTAAACGACGACACCCAGCCTCGCGGAGGCTGGGTGGCTGAAAAGGGGCCTGATGATGGTCAGGGCGGCGCGCTCCGCTACTCGACTCGTCTCATCCTGAGACTCGCCCTAGGGGCCTGCTACCGCAGTTTCCGCCTGTTCCCGACAGGCGGGATCCGTGGGAGGCCCCCAAACGACGAAACCCCGACCAGTTGGCCGGGGTTTCTGAAAAGATGCCTGACGATGACCTACTCTCACATGGGGAGACCCCACACTACCATCGGCGCTGAGCGGTTTCACTGCTGAGTTCGGCATGGGATCAGGTGGTTCCCACTCGCTATGGTCGTCAGGCGAAAACGGTTGGAATCATGCTGACGCGATCGTCTCGTCGTATCCGTCAATGTGCGCGATGCGCAGACCCCTTGGGGTTATATGGTCAAGCCTCACGGGCCATTAGTATCGGTTAGCTCAACGCCTTGCAGCGCTTCCACACCCGACCTATCAACCAGCTGGTCTCGCTGGGCCCTTCAGGAGGCTCAAGGCCTCGGGGAGATCTCATCTTGAAGGGGCTTCCCGCTTAGATGCTTTCAGCGGTTATCCCGTCCGCACGTAGCTACCCGGCAATGCCACTGGCGTGACAACCGGAACACCAGAGGTGCGTCCACTCCGGTCCTCTCGTACTAGGAGCAGCTCTTCTCAAATCTCCAACGCCCACGGCAGATAGGGACCGAACTGTCTCACGACGTTCTAAACCCAGCTCGCGTACCACTTTAAATGGCGAACAGCCATACCCTTGGGACCGACTTCAGCCCCAGGATGTGATGAGCCGACATCGAGGTGCCAAACACCGCCGTCGATGTGAACTCTTGGGCGGTATCAGCCTGTTATCCCCGGAGTACCTTTTATCCGTTGAGCGATGGCCCTTCCATACAGAACCACCGGATCACTAGAACCTACTTTCGTATCTGCTCGACGTGTCTGTCTCGCAGTTAAGCACCCTTATGCTCTTGCACTCAACGCACGATTTCCGACCGTGCTGAGGGTACCTTCGTGCTCCTCCGTTACGCTTTGGGAGGAGACCGCCCCAGTCAAACTACCCACCACACACTGTCCTCGATCCGGATCACGGACCTGAGTTAGAACGCCAATGATGCCAGGCTGGTATTTCAAGGTTAGCTCCACCCGAACTGGCGTCCGGGTTTCCTAGCCTCCCAGCTATCCTACACAAGCAACATCAGCGTCCAGTGTGAAGCTATAGTAAAGGTTCACGGGGTCTTTCCGTCTAGCCGCGGGTACACAGCATCTTCACTGCGATTTCAATTTCACTGAGTCTCGGGTGGAGACAGCGTGGCCATCATTACGCCATTCGTGCAGGTCGGAACTTACCCGACAAGGAATTTCGCTACCTTAGGACCGTTATAGTTACGGCCGCCGTTTACCGGGGCTTCGATCAAGAGCTTCGCCCGAGGGCTAACACCATCACTTAACCTTCCGGCACCGGGCAGGCGTCACACCCTATACGTCCGCTTGCGCGTTTGCAGAGTGCTGTGTTTTTAATAAACAGTTGCAGCCACCTGGTATCTTCGACCGCTTCGTGCTCCGGCCGCGAGGGCCTTCACACTAGTGCGGCGTGCCTTCTCCCGAAGTTACGGCACCATTTTGCCTAGTTCCTTCACCCGAGTTCTCTCAAGCGCCTTGGTATTCTCTACCTGACCACCTGTGTCGGTTTGGGGTACGGTCCCATAGAGTCTGAAGCTTAGAGGCTTTTCCTGGAAGCGTGGCATCGATGACTTCGGCACCGTAGTGCCTTCGTCTCACCTCTCGGCCTTGGGATCCCGGATTTGCCTAAGATCCCAGCCTACTGGCTTTCACCAGGACAACCAACGCCTGGCCCACCTAGCCTTCTTCGTCCCCCCATCGCAACTCTATGAGGTACGGGAATATTAACCCGTTTCCCATCGACTACGCCTTTCGGCCTCGCCTTAGGGGCCGACTCACTCTGCTCCGATTAGCGTCGAACAGAAACCCTTGGTCTTCCGGCGGGGGAGTTTTTCACTCCCCTTGTCGTTACTCATGTCAGCATTCGCACTCGTGATACCTCCAGCAGACTTCTCAATCCACCTTCATCGGCTTACACGACGCTCCTCTACCGCTCATCCAGAGGATGAACCCGTAGCTTCGGTACCTGGTTTAGCCCCGTTACATCTTCCGCGCAGGCCGACTCGACTAGTGAGCTATTACGCTTTCTTTAAAGGATGGCTGCTTCTAAGCCAACCTCCTAGCTGTCTGAGCCTTCCCACATCGTTTCCCACTTAACCAGGATTTCGGGACCTTAGCTGACGGTCTGGGTTGTTTCCCTTTTCACGACGGACGTTAGCACCCGCCGTGTGTCTCCCACGCTGCACTCACCGGTATTCGGAGTTTGCCTCGGGTTGGTAAGTCGGGATGACCCCTAGCCGAAACAGTGCTCTACCCCCGGCGGTGATACGTGAGGCGCTACCTAAATAGCTTTCGAGGAGAACCAGCTATCTCCGAGCTTGATTAGCCTTTCACTCCGATCCACAAGTCATCCAAATCTTTTTCAACAGATCCTGGTTCGGTCCTCCAGTTGATGTTACTCAACCTTCAACCTGCTCATGGATAGATCGCCCGGTTTCGGGTCTATTTCCAGCGACTGGTCGCCCAGTTAAGACTCGGTTTCCCTACGCCTCCCCTATACGGTTAAGCTCGCCACTGAAAATAAGTCGCTGACCCATTATACAAAAGGTACGCGGTCACATGACTAGCATGCTCCCACTGCTTGTACGCATACGGTTTCAGGATCTATTTCACTCCCCTCTCCGGGGTTCTTTTCGCCTTTCCCTCACGGTACTGGTTCACTATCGGTCAGCCAGGAGTATTTAGCCTTGGAGGATGGTCCCCCCATATTCAGTCAAGGTTTCACGTGCCCCGACCTACTCGATTTCACGACACTCAGATTTCGGCTACGGGACTATCACCCGCTATGGTCAGGCTTCCCAGCCTGTTCGCCTATCAGTTGTGCCGCTTAAGGGCTAGTCCCCGTTCGCTCGCCGCTACTAGGGGAATCTCGGTTGATTTCTTTTCCTCGGGGTACTTAGATGTTTCAGTTCCCCCGGTTCGCCTCCCAACACCTATGGATTCAGTGTGGGATACCCAGCTTGTGCTGGGTGGGTTTCCCCATTCGGAAATGCCCGGGTCACAGGTTGTTTGCCACCTCACCGAGCCTTATCGCAGGCTACCGCGTCCTTCATCGCCTCTGGCTGCCAAGGCATCCACCGTATGCGCTTAATCGCTTGACCATATAACCCGAAGGGGTCTGGTCTGCGATCACGTACGACATTGCCGGATACGCTTGAGACGTATCTTCGTTTCCTTTCCTGTCGGAAAGGAACTGTCAGCATGATTCACATTGTTAAAGAGCAGACTGTCAATCGACAGTCATAAACCGCTCATCGCGTGCTGCGAGGATGGCTTATGACTGCGGATCCGATCAGGTAAGACTGTGGATACGATGGAGCGTAATGGTGGAGCCAAGCGGGATCGAACCGCTGACCTCCTGCGTGCAAGGCAGGCGCTCTCCCAGCTGAGCTATGGCCCCGAAAGCAATTTGTGTGAGATAAGGCGCTTCGATGCGACGCATAGCCTGCTATGCGAGGTTCAAAGCAACGCCGTATCACGCAAATTTGGTGGGTCTGGGCAGATTTGAAACAAACCCGGCGACCTCACCCTTCTCTTTACAGAACTTCCGGGGGTGCGCTCTCACCAACTGAGCGACAGACCCGGCCGAAGCTCGAGAATGGTGGGTCTGGGCAGATTTGAACTGCCGACCTCACCCTTATCAGGGGTGCGCTCTAACCAACTGAGCTACAGACCCGGCTAACCACTGGGTCGGCGACCCAAACAGTCTTTGCTCTGGCCGATCAGGTAATTCATTGTGAGCACTTGCCGCGAGGCGTGATATGTCGTTTAAGGAGGTGATCCAGCCGCAGGTTCCCCTACGGCTACCTTGTTACGACTTCACCCCAGTCATGAACCACACCGTGGTGATCGCCCTCCCGAAGGTTAGGCTAACCACTTCTGGTGCAGTCCACTCCCATGGTGTGACGGGCGGTGTGTACAAGGCCCGGGAACGTATTCACCGTGACATTCTGATTCACGATTACTAGCGATTCCGACTTCACGGAGTCGAGTTGCAGACTCCGATCCGGACTGAGATCAGCTTTCTGGGATTGGCTTGCTCTCGCGAGTTCGCAACCCTTTGTACTGACCATTGTAGCACGTGTGTAGCCCTACCCGTAAGGGCCATGATGACTTGACGTCGTCCCCACCTTCCTCCGGTTTGTCACCGGCAGTCTCCTTAGAGTTCCCGACTTTACTCGCTGGCAAATAAGGACAAGGGTTGCGCTCGTTACGGGACTTAACCCAACATTTCACAACACGAGCTGACGACAGCCATGCAGCACCTGTCTCTGCGTTCCCGAAGGCACCCCTTCGTCTCCGAAGGGTTCGCAGGATGTCAAGGGTAGGTAAGGTTCTTCGCGTTGCATCGAATTAAACCACATGCTCCACCGCTTGTGCGGGCCCCCGTCAATTCATTTGAGTTTTAACCTTGCGGCCGTACTCCCCAGGCGGTCGACTTATCGCGTTAACTGCGCCACAAAGTCCGCGAAGGACCCAACGGCTAGTCGACATCGTTTACGGCGTGGACTACCAGGGTATCTAATCCTGTTTGCTACCCACGCTTTCGCACCTCAGTGTCAGTGTCAGTCCAGAAGGCCGCCTTCGCCACTGGTATTCCTCCCGATCTCTACGCATTTCACCGCTACACCGGGAATTCTACCTTCCTCTCCTGCACTCTAGCCTGACAGTTCCGGATGCCGTTCCCAGGTTGAGCCCGGGGCTTTCACAACCGGCTTATCAAGCCACCTACGCGCGCTTTACGCCCAGTAATTCCGATTAACGCTCGCACCCTCCGTATTACCGCGGCTGCTGGCACGGAGTTAGCCGGTGCTTCTTCTGTGGGTGATGTCCTTCCTCGCGGATATTAGCCGCGAGGCTTTCTTCCCCACTGAAAGTGCTTTACAACCCGAGGGCCTTCTTCACACACGCGGCATGGCTGGATCAGGCTTGCGCCCATTGTCCAATATTCCCCACTGCTGCCTCCCGTAGGAGTTCGGGCCGTGTCTCAGTCCCGATGTGGCTGATCATCCTCTCAGACCAGCTACGGATCGTCGCCTTGGTGAGCCTTTACCTCACCAACTAGCTAATCCGACATAGGCTCATCCGATAGCGCAAGGTCCGAAGAGCCCCTGCTTTCTCCCGTAGGACGTATGCGGTATTAGCCTGGGTTTCCCCAGGTTATCCCCCACTACCGGGCAGATTCCTATGCATTACTCACCCGTCCGCCGCTCGCCACCAGGAAGCAAGCTTCCCGTGCTGCCGCTCGACTTGCATGTGTTAGGCCTGCCGCCAGCGTTCAATCTGAGCCATGATCAAACTCTTCAGTTTAAGATCAGTAGTCCGTTAAGCGGACCAAACTTGGCTCAAGGTTAAAGCTTCTCAAAAGACCCGAAGGTCTCGACGAGTCGCTTGCCTTGATAATGGTGTGACTTCTCACCACCTCATCGACAAGCGCCCACATGAATTACCTGATCGATTGTTAAAGAGCGGCTCCGGGCTCTATAGAGAGTGGAGCGTCTCGCTTGCTGTCGCGGCCGTCGATCCTGTGATCGAGGGGCCTCATCAGCGCCCTGCGAGGAAGGCGTATTCTACTCAAGTGCCGGAGTTTGTCAACTCTCTTCGTGGCCGTCACCGAGGTGACCCTGACCGCAAAGACCCGCCGGAGCGGGCGACCGCAAGACCGCTGCCGGACTTGCTTTCGAGTGGGGCGCATTCTACCGAATTCGCCGTGGGCGTCAAGGGCGATTTTTGCGAAACGAATCGAAAAAATCAAAACGAGGCAACCACTTACCACTCTTCCCACCGCTGATGACGTTGCCCGTCACCGGCAGCGGATGCGTACTTTACGCATTCACCCCGGGCACCGCAAGCCTTGCGTGTAAAAAATTTCAGGCGGTCGGCGCCGGGGCGATACGCAGGGGCTACTAGGGCGAGAGACGAGCGTCGCCAACGCTATCCACAAGCGCTCACCAACGAGTGCCTGTGGAAGGATTCAGGCGGTGTCTCTTGCCTCGTCTCGCCGCTGGCTGGCACGGTCGAGCAGCGAGAGGATCGAGCGATACGGGATACCGCCATGCAGCGACAGGCCGATCTCGCAGGTACGCGAGTTGGAGTAGCCCGCGTCGCACGCTTCCACCTGGGTCGCCAGCCCCTTAAGGGCCGAGGCGTTGAGCTCCGGCGTGACCAGCCCCTTATCGCCGGCAAAGCCGCAGCAAGTGATCTCTGCCGGCACCACCACCTCACGGGCACAGGCCCGCGCCAGGGCCACCATGCGTTCGCCAAGCCCCATATGGGTGCTGGAGCAGGTCACGTGCACCGCTACACGCTCGTCGAGCGGGGTGATGGCAAGCCGCGGTAGCAGGTGGTCGTGGGCGAAGGCCACGGGCTCCTGCAGGCTCAGCCGTTCATCCAGCCGGCTCTGCATGTGCAGCACGCAGGGACTGGTGTCACTGAGGATCGGGTAGCGCCCATTCTGGCTGGCCACCAGCAGTTCACGGTTGAGTTCACGGGCCTTGTGCGTCGCCTCGTCGAACTGCCCCTTGGACTGGAAGGCCATGCCGCAGCAGAGATGCCCGGGCATCTCGGGCAGGATCACCTCGAAGCCCGCCTTGTCGAGCAGTGAAAGGGTGATCTCCATGATCGAGCGATTTTCGCTGTCGCCATGGGTGGCGCCGAAGACCCGAGTGGCGCAGGAAGGAAAGTAGACGACCTTGTCGCGCGCTTCGCCGCCAGCCGTCGTCGTATGCTTCAACACTCGCACCGGCGCCGCTTTGGGTAGCGTCGGCACCCACTGGGGCACCTTGCCACCGCTGGCCCGAGTGAGGGCGCCACTCACGCCGGAGAGCCCCTTCTCGCCGAGCACCGCACGCCCGACGCCGGCCAGGTTGAGCAGGCCCCGCGCCACCCGCGTGGTGCCAGAGAAATGCCGCCCCACACGGCGCGCCGTATCGGCATACGGCGCCAGCCGCTCGCGGCGCATCTCACGGATCAGCTCACCGGTGTTGATTCCCACGGGACACTGGGTAGCACAGAGGCCATCGACGGCACAGGTTTCGTCACCGGCATAGCGGTAGTCGTCGCGCAGCCGCTCGAGCCGCGCGGCCTCTTCGCTGCTCGGGCCAGCGCCCAGCGCTTCGAGCCTGGCCATCTCACGGGCGGCGACGATGCGCTGCCGCGGCGTGAGCGTGAGGTCGCGTGAAGGGCAGACATGTTCGCAGAAGCCGCATTCGATGCACTTGTCGACGATGGGGTCGGCGGCCGGCAGCGGCTTGAGGTTCTCCAGGTGCAGGGTCGGATTGCGGCTGAGAATCACGTCGGGATTGAGCAGATTCTCCGGGTCGAACAGCGCCTTGATCTGCCACATCAGCGCGTAGGCCTCGGGCCCCCACTCCAGTTCCACATAGGGCGCCATGTTGCGCCCGGTGCCATGCTCGGCCTTGAGCGAGCCGCCGTACTCGACGCCGACCAGCTGCGCGACCTCATCCATCAGCGCCCGGTAGCGCTCCACCTCGCCAGGCTTCTCGAAGCCCTGCGGGAAGACGAAGTGCAGGTTGCCCTCCAGCGCGTGGCCGAACAGGATCGCCTCCGGGTAGCCATGGCGGTGGAAGGCCTCGGTCAGCGCCAGCACGCCTTCGTCGAGACGCTCGATAGGGAAGGCGACATCCTCGATGATCACCGTGGTACCGGTATCACGCACCGCGCCGACGGCGGGAAACAGGCCTTTGCGGATCTTCCAGTAGAGTTCGTAGAGCGCCTTGTCACGGGTGAAAATCACCGGCTCCAGGGTGTGGATGCCCTCGAAGATGGCTTGCACGGCGTCGAGCCGCGCCTGGAGCTCCGCTTCGTCGTTGCCGCGCACGTCGATCAGCAGCGCCGCCGCCCCTTCGGGCAGGCGCTTGAGCGCCTCGGGCATGCCCGGCTTGTTCTCCACCGAGCGCAGCGCGGCACGATCCATCAGCTCCACCGCTGAGACCGGCGCCGGCTTAAGCGCGATGGTGGCGCGACAGGTGGTGGCCATATCGGGCAGGAAGACCAGCGCCGCCGCCTTGTGCGGCTCGTCGACGACGGTGTCGTAGGTGATGGTGCTGATGAAGCCGAGCGTGCCCTCGGAGCCGATCATCAGGTGCTTGAGGATCTCGATGCCGTCGTCGAAGTCGACCAGGCTGTTGAGCGCGTAGCCGGTGGTGTTCTTGAGCCGGTACTTGTGGCGGATCTTCTCCGCCAGCGCCGCGTTGGCCCGGGTCTCGGCGGAGAGCCGCTCGAGCCCCTCGACGAGTTCGACATGGCTACGACGAAAGGCTTCGCGGCTGGCCGGATCGGCAGTATCCAGGCGGGTGCCGTCAGCCAGGATGATGCGCATGTCGCGCACCGTGCGATAGCTGTTCTGTGCCGTACCGCAACACATGCCTGAGGCGTTGTTGGCGGCGATACCGCCCACCATGCAGCTGTTGATGGAGGCCGGGTCGGGCCCGATCTTGCGCCCGAACGGGATCAGCAGCTGGTTGGCCCGGGCGCCGATGACGCCGGGCTGCAGGCGGATCGCCCGGCCATTGTCGAGGATTTCGTGGCCGCGCCAGCCCTCGCGCAGCTGGATCAGCACCGAGTCGGTGACCGCCTGCCCCGAGAGCGAGGTGCCGGCAGCGCGGAAGGTGACCGGCAATTGACGCTTGCGGCAGCCGGCCAGCACCGCCATCAGCTCGCCCTCGCTGGCGGGACGCACCACCAGCCGGGGAATGAGGCGGTAGAAGCTGGCATCGGTGCCGTAGGCCAGGGTGCGCAAGGGGTCGTCGATCAGCCGCTCGGCGGGCATGATCGCGAGCAGTTCCTGCTTGAGCGCCTGCCAGGGGTCAACGGCGGGGGCGATGTTGGCGATGGTCATGGGCGCCCCTCGGCATGGCGCAGCAGCACCACCAGCTCGCGCGGTCCGTGGACGCCATAGGCCAGGGTCTGTTCGATGTCGGCGGTCTTGCTCGGCCCGGAGATCAACAGCGCGTTAGTGGGCATATCACCGGCCCAGCCATGGGCCTCAACGACGTCGAAGAAGGTATCCTCGATGGTATCGGCATCGAGCACGGCAATATGGATCGGCGGCACCAGGCTGAGCAGGCGCGGTTCGTCGGGGTCGGCCACAGCCACAGGCTGCCGGTTTCGGCGATGGCGCCGCGGGTCGAGGTCAGGCCGGCGTCGGTGTCGTGGAACTGCTCGTGCCGCCAGCTCTCGATGTCGCGGTCGGCATCGATCAGCACGACCTCGGCCTCGGCCAGGGCCTCACGCGCCTCTGCGGCGACGGGGTGCTGCCGACCCAGCGCCAGGCGCCGAATGCCCTTGGCCGCGAGCAGCTCGGCCAGCGTCGCGGTCCAGCCATCGCGGGAGGTATGAATCACTTCGCCGTGCACCGAGGCGATCAGGCGCTCGAAGCGGGCCAGCCGCTCCTGATGGCTCCAGCCGCGGCCGGTGACCACGGCGAAGTCACTGACGGGCGCCGTCAGCGGGCCGTCGGCACGCTCGCGCAGGCGCTTGAGAATGTTGTCGCGGGCGCTCATGAACGTTTGCCTCCCTTGTCGGCCTGATGGCGCTTGACCAGCTCATGCAGCGAGGCCTTGGCCGGCTTGGGCGCGGTGCGGTGCTCCGTCCAGGGCCCCAGCTTCGACGGCATCAGTGCCTGCAGTTTGCCGGCGATGGCCGTGCTGCTGCGCCAGGCGCCGGGATGCGTGGCCAGCCACTGGAAGCCCTTCCACGCCGCCACCTCTTTCCTGCTGCGCTTGACGCCGGCGCCGGGCACGTTGCCACGCCCTTCGCCCACCGCCTCGCGGCGCAGGCGCACCAGCAGGTCGGGTATCGGAATCTTGACCGGACACACCTCGCCGCAGGCGCCGCACAGGCTCGAGGCGGTGGGCAGGTCCTTGGTCGCCTCCAGGCCCATCATGTGCGGCATCAGGATGCTGCCGATGGGACCGGGATAGGTGGTGCCGTAGGTATGCCCCCCACCCGAGTGTAGACCGGGCAGTGGTTCATGCAGGCGCCGCAGCGGATGCAGCGCAGGGTGTCGAGCAGTTCGTCGTCCTGATAGATATTGGAGCGCCCGCTGTCGACCAGCACCAGATGGACCTCCTGCGGCCCATCGTGCTCGCTCGCCTTGCGCGGCGAGCTGATCATGTTGAAGTAGGTGGTGACGTGCTGGCCGGTAGCCGAACGCGTGAGCAGCGCATAGAGCGGCGGCACGTCGCGCAGGTGCTCGACCACCTTTTCGATGCCGGTCACGGCGATATGTACCGGCGGCACGGCGGTGGTCATACGGCCGTTGCCCTCGTTCTCCACCAGGCACAGGGTGCCGGTCTCGGCCACGGCGAAGTTGACCCCCGAGATACCCACATCGGCCGCCATGAAGCGCTCGCGCAGCTGGGCGCGGGCCGCGGCGGTCATGGTGTCGACGTCGCGGGTGCGCTCGATGCCGGTTTTATCGTGCATGATCTCGGAGATCTCATCGGTATTGAGATGGATCGCCGGCATGATGATGTGGGAAGGCGTCTGCTCGTTGAGCTGCACCAGGTATTCGCCGAGATCCGACTCCAGCGCCTCGATGCCCGCCTCTTCGAGATGGGCATTGAGGTGCATCTCCTCGGAGACCATCGACTTGCCCTTGATCACCGCCTCGGCGCCGTGGCGCTGGCAGATCTCGCGGATGATGCGGCACGCCTCGCCGCCGTCCTCAGCCCAGTGCACCTGGATGCCGTTGGCCTGGCAGTTGGCCTCAAGCTTCTCCAGCAGGTCGGGCAGCTTGGCCAGCGCGCGCAGGCGGATATTGGCGCCGAGCTCGCGCAGGGTTTCAAGATCCCAGTCGCTGAACACGTCGCGGCGCTTGGTCATCAGACCGTCCATGGCGCGGCGGAAGTTGGCGCGGATCTGCGGGTTGCCCAGGGCGTCGTGGGCCTGGCGATGGAAGTCGCGGGGGTGAAGGTCTGCACGTCGGGAGTCGATGCGCTCATGAGGTCCTCCGCCACAGGTAGCTAGCGATGTGCTCGCCCTTGACCGCCTTGCGCTGGTGTTCGAAGCGCCCGCCGATGTTCATCAAGCAGCCGCAGTCGGAAGTGACGAACTGCTTGGCACCGGTGGCCTCGATGGCCTGTGTCTTGTCCTCCACCATGGCAGCCGACACTTCCGGATGGCGTACCGCGAAGGTGCCGCCGAAGCCGCAGCACTCCGCGGCCCGCGCCTGCTCCACCAGCTCCACCTGGCCGAGCCGGGCGAGCAGCGCCGGGCCGGTCTCGGCCAGGCCCATCTCGCGGCGGGCGCTGCACGAGGTATGCATGGCCACCTTTTCCGGCTGACCGCGATCCTCGAGCCGCAGCTGGCAGACATGCAACAGGAACTCGGTGAGCTCATAGATGCGTCCGGCCACCTCGTTGGCCCGGGCCTCCTGCTCGGTGCCGGCAAAGAGCTGAGGGTAATGGGTACGCATCATGCCGCCACAGGAGCCGGAGGGCACCACGATCGGCCAGGCCTCGGGAAACAGGTCGAGCTGTGCCGCTGCCACGGCCTTCGCTTCCTCATGGTAGCCGGACGTATAGGCCGGCTGACCACAGCAGGTCTGCGCCTGGGGATAGAGCACCTCGATCCCCTCACGCTCCAAAAGGCGAATGCCATCCAGGCCGGCTTCCGGATAGAAAAGGTCGACGAGGCAGGTCCCGAAGAAGTAGACCTTCTCCGGCTTGGGTGGGTACAGCTTGACTGGCGTCATGAGGATCCCTCATTGCCGGCCCGCGGCGAGCGTTGGGCGGAGTCACGTCATGTTTGTTGTTACGGAAAATTGGTTTTACCAATTTACCGTGGCGAGTGGGAGAACCTTAGGGATCCCCCTTGCAGTGTCAAACCAGATGCTGAAAAAATAACCACCAAGATTCTTATACTTTGGTCCAACTTTAGCGATCCGGCGCGGTCTGGGCGCGTTGCGCCGGGCTTTGCAATATGCCGCCGGATACTTCAATATTGGTAAGACCAATTCCTAGCCCCTCCAGTGCCGGCCACCCAGGAACGACCGCATGACCTACCAGACCGTTCGCCAGCCCCGCCTGGCCGATGTCATCACCGAGCGCCTCGAAGCGATGATCCTCGAAGGCAGCCTCAAGCCGGGCCAGCGCCTGCCGCCGGAGCGCGAACTGGCGGAACGCTTCGGGGTGTCGCGGCCGTCACTGCGCGAAGCCATCCAGAAGCTGGCCACCCGCGGCCTGCTGACCAGCCGCCAGGGCGGCGGCACCTTCGTCACCAGCGAGCTCAACAGCGGCTACAGCGACCCGCTGCTGGACATGCTGGCGCGGCATCAGGAGTTCCACCTCGACCTGCTCGAGTTCCGCGATGCCATGGAGGGTATCTCGGCCTACTATGCCGCGCTGCGCTCCACTCCGGCCGACCGTGCCATGCTGATCAAGCGCTTCGAGGAGCTGGAGGCCTGCTTCGCCGGGCGCAACCCCGAGCTTGAGGCCAAGGCCGACGCCGCCTTCCACCTGGCCATTGCCGAGGCCGCGCACAACGTGCTGCTGCTGCACACCATCCGTGGCATCTTCCACCTGCTGGAGAAGAGCATCGTCGACAACCTCGCCCACCTGTTTGAAAAGCCACAGTCGCGCCCCACGCTGATGAAGCAGCACCGCGCCCTGCTCGACGCCATTCTCGAAGGGCGCGCCGAGGACGCCCGCGCTCGGGCCCACGAACACCTGGTGTTCGTCGAGGAGGGGCTGCTAGAGATGGAGCGCGCCGAGACCCGCGCCCAGCGCGCCCTGCGGCGCGCCCAGGCGCTGCCGGAAGTGCCCTCCTGAGGCGCCCCAACTTGAACCTGCCGCGAATCCCAAGGCGCCCAGGCCGCCCCTTTCCGCCCGCCACTGGCTGTTACTGCTACTGCCGCTGGGGCTGGCCATGGTCATGTGGCAGGCCGCCCAAGTGGCGCGCGAACAGGCGCTGCAGAACCTGGTGCGCGAGGCCGAGAACGAGCTGCGCCTCTCGGCGGCCGGCCTGGAAAGCCATCTGACCCGCCATGATTACCTGCCCCAGCTGCTGGCGTCGCGCGAGATGGTCAAGCGCTTCCTGACCAACCGCGGCCACCAGGACCCGATGCCGCTCAACGTATTGCTCGACCAGTTCCGCGCCATCGCCAACGTCTCCGACGTCTACCTGCTCGACCGCTACGGCACCACGCTTGCCGCCAGCAACTGGCATCTGGACAACACCTTCATCGGACACAACTACGCCTTTCGCAGCTACTACCAGGACGCCATCGCCGGCGGGCGCGGGCGCTTCTTCGGGCTTGGCACCCAGTCGCTCGAGCGCGGGTACTACTTTTCGGCCCCGGTTTGGCTCGACACCACGACCCCAGACGCTCGTCCCGAAGGCGTCATGGTGATCAAGGTGCTGCTCGATGCCGTGGAGGCAAGCTGGGCCGAGCAGGACGCCGTGCTGATGGTGGCCGACCAGGACAACATCATCTTCATGGCCAGCCACCCCGCGCTGCGCATGACTGCCCTCTACCCGCTCTCGGAGCAAGAGCACCAGGCGCTGCTGGCCACTCGCCGCTACGCCGACGAGCCGCTCTCGCCGTCCGGGCTCGAGGTATTCGAGCGCCGTGAAGACGGCAGCCGCCTGGTGCGCTTCACCCAGGGCCCGCTAGGCGAAGGCAGCCACCTGGGGCTGGCACGTCACATGGAAGCCTTCGGCTGGAACATGCACATCCTCAAGCCGCTGGATGCCGTGCTGAAGGCGCAGTGGTTTGCCGCACTGCTGGCTGGCGGGCTCTACGGCGTGGTCATCCTCGCCGGCGGCGTGGGCTGGCAGCGCCTGCGCCTGCGCCGCGAGCGCGAGCTGTTCGCCGAACGCGAGCGCCAGACCCTGGCCCACGCCCGCGACGAACTGGAGCGCAACGTCCAACTGCGCACGCGCGACCTGACCGAGACCAACCGGCGCCTTTCCGGCGAGATCGAGGAGCGACGCCGGGCCGAGGAGAGCCTGCGCCAGACCCAGGACGAGCTGATCCAGGCGGCCAAGCTCGCCGTGCTCGGCCAGCTCGCCGCCGGCATCAACCATGAGCTCAACCAGCCCTTGGCCGCCATCCGCGCCTATGCCGAAAACGCCAGGCTATTCCTCGAGCGCCAGCGCGCCGAGGCCGCCGACGCCAACCTGGCGCAGATCGTCGAGCTGACCGAGCGCATGGCCGAGATCAGCGCCCAGCTGCGCCAGTTCTCGCGCAAGAGCGGCAGCACGCTAACAGCGGTGTCGGTCCAGGCCTGCTTCGATTACGCCCTGCGGCTCTATCAGGCGCGGCTGCGCAGCGACGACGTGCGCGTGGAGCGTCACTGGCGCGAGGAGGCGGTGTGGGTACATGCCGACCTGGTGCGCCTCGAGCAGGTGCTGGTCAACCTGATCGGCAACGCCCTGCAGGCCATGGCGGAGACACCCGAGCCGCGGCTGATCCTGGCGATCGAGACGCCCCCGGGCAGGTGCGCATCAGCGTGACGGATACCGGGCCCGGCATTCCCGAGGCCCAGCTGTCGCGGATCTTCGAGCCGTTCTACACCACCAAGTCGCCCGGCAGCGGGCTGGGGCTGGGGCTGTCCATCTCGTCGCGCATCGTCAGCGACCTGGGGGGCGCATCGAGGCCACCAACCCACCTGGCGGCGGCGCCTGCTTTACCCTTACCCTACCGCGTGACGAACGCAGTGACGCCCCCTGCCCTGCGCCAACCGAGGAGCAGCGTTCCCATGCATGACCCGGCGGCCATCCCGGTGCTGATCGTCGACGACGAAGCCCACCTGCGTATCACCGCAGGCCAGACGCTCGAACTCGCCGGCTACCAGCCCGAACCCCACGCCAGCGCGGCCAGCGCGCTCGCCGCGCTGGCGCCCGACTTTCCCGGCGTGATCGTCAGCGACATCCGCATGCCGGGCATGGACGGCATGGCGCTGCTGCGCGAGGTGCGCCTACGCGACCCCGACCTGCCGGTCATCCTGATCACCGGCCACGGCGATATCTCCACCGCCGTGGAAGCCATGCGCGAGGGCGCCTGGGACTTCCTCGAGAAACCCTTCGCCGGCGAGCGGCTGGTCGAGATGGTCCGCCGCGGCGTGGACAAGCGCCGCCTGAGCCTGGAGAACCGCCAGCTCAAGGCCGAGCTCGAGGCCCAGCAGGCCGCGCCCGGGCCACGCCTGGTGGGGCGCACCCCGGCCATCCAGCGGCTTGCTTCCATGGTGCAGCGCATTGCCCAGGTGGAAACCGACGTGCTGCTGTTCGGCGAGACCGGCACCGGCAAGGACCTGGTGGCCCGCGCCATCCACGAGCGCAGCCCGCGCGGCGGCCATGCCTTCGTCGCCATCAACTGCGGCGCGGTGCCGGAAAGCATCATCGAGTCGGAGCTGTTCGGTCACGAGAAGGGCGCCTTCACCGGCGCCGTAGAGCGGCGTATCGGCAAGTTCGAATACGCCAACGGCGGCACCGTGTTCCTCGACGAGATCGAATCGATGCCGCTGGCGCTGCAGGTCAAGCTGCTGCGCGTGCTGCAGGAGCGCTGCGTCGAGCGGCTGGGCGCCAACGAGGCCGTGCCGCTGGACATCCGCGTCATCGCCGCCACCAAGGTCGACCTGCGCCTCGCCGCCGAACAGGGCGAGTTCCGCGAGGACCTTTACTACCGTCTCAACGTGGTGACCCTGCCGATCCCGCCGCTGCGCGAACGCCGCGAGGACATCCCACTGCTGTTCCAGCACTTCGCCGTGGTCGCCGCCAACCGCAGCGGGCTTGAGGCGCCGCCGCTGGACAGCGGCGGCATCTCGGCGCTGATGGCCCACGACTGGCCGGGCAACGTGCGCGAGCTGCGCAACCTCGCCGAGCGCTACGTGCTGCTGGGCTCGGCGTTCGACTATCGCATCGACGCCCTGCTCGAAGGGGTGGAGAGCGGCGGCAGTGAACTGGCCCTACCGCAGCAGGTCGAGCTGTTCGAGAAGAGCGTGATCAGCCAGTCGCTGGCCAGCCACCGGGGCCGCATCACCGAGGTGTGCGAGCACCTCGGCCTGCCACGCAAGACCCTCTATGACAAACTGAAGAAGTACGGGCTCAGGGCCGAGGACTACCGCCACAAGGTGGCGCCCTGAGCGAGCAGCCCAAGCAGCGGCGACCAGGGCGGTAGCCATGGCAGCAGCGCCGCCGCGGTCATCAGCATGGCCACCGAGTTGCCCGGAGCCTTGAAGTCGAACGGCTTGATGGCGGTGCCGAAGGAGCGCTTGATGCGCGCCCCGGTGAGGTCGACGCTGTAGAGTTCATCGAGCAGCAGGTGAATCACGAAACCGCTGCTCAGCGCCACCCCATGCGCCCAGGCCAGCCAGGCTGGCTGGTCGAAGAAGCGGTAGCTCAGCGCCGTGGTGGCCAGGCCGCACAGCCCCGCGGCCAGCAGCGAATGCCAGATGCCGCGGTGCACGGTGAAACGGCTGAACACCCCGCCCGCCAGGTAGCGCACGGCCAGATAGAGCCCGCCGCAGACCAGCAGGAGCGGCCCCGGCGGCAGCCTCGCCTGCAGCAGCAGCGCGCCGGCTACCACCGCTGGCACCGCCAATAGGTTGAAGATGAGGCGTATCGCCTTGGAGCGGTCCGCGTCGATGTCGGGCAGGATGCCGCCGAAGGCCACCAGGCCCAGCACCACGCCGCCCTGCCAGAGATCCCACAGCCCCGCCTGCCAGCCCCCATGCGCCAGTACGGCCCCGCCGGCCGCGGCCACGCCAAGGTGGGTGCGAAAGTTGGCCATGCAGGGCAAGCCTCCATGCTGGATAAATACCCAGATTATCGCTTGCGCCCGCATGAAAAAACAATGAGTTGGCGTAATCAACGCAAAAGAAACGCCAGCGAGGCGTGCACCCAGCCCTGCGCCGCCAGGTACTCGTCCTTGAGCTTGACGTAGTTGCCGGCGGTGTAAGGGAAGAACCGCCGCTCGCTCTCCTTCAGCGGGCGCAGCGCCCGGGCCGGGTTGCCGGCATAGACATGGCCGCTTTCAAGGCGCTTGCCCGGCGTCACCACGGCGCCAGCAGCGATGATCACCTCGTCCTCGACCACGGCGCCATCCATGACGATGGCGCCCATGCCGACCAGAATACGGCTGCCCAGCGTGCAGCCGTGCAGGATCGCCTTGTGGCCGATGGTGACGTCGTCGCCGATGGTGAGCGGAAAGCCGTCCGGGTTGAAGTCGCTGGCGTGGGTGATGTGCAGCACGCTGCCATCCTGGACGCTGGTACGCTCCCCGATGCGGATGCGGTGCATGTCACCGCGGATCACCGCCATGGGCCACACCGAGCAGTCGTCGCCCAGCACCACATCGCCCAGCACCACGCTTGCCGGGTCCACGTAGACGCGCTTGCCCAGGCTCGGGGACACCCCTTCCAGGCACGCACCGCTTCATTTGCCATTGCCTCTCCTCATGCCGACCCGTGGTCGGCGCCTTCCGATCACAGCAAGCCGGCGATCAGCACCACGAACGCCAGCGGGATGGACACCCAGCGTACCACGCCCTGCCACAGGCGAAAGCCGGCCTCGCCCACGCCGAGGGCGGCCCGCGCCTCCTCCCGGCGCATCACCCAGGCGGCGAAGATCGCGATCAACAGCCCGCCCACCGGCAGGAAGATCTCGGTGGGAATGGTGGTCACCAGGTCGAAGACATTCATGCCGAACAGCGGGCGCCACTCGGCCAGGGTCGAGAACGAGAGCACCGACAGCAGCCCCACCAGCCAGACCGCCACGCCCACCGCGGCGGCGGCCGGCCCGCGCCGCATGCCGGCCCCTGCAGCGTGGCCACCATAGGTTCGGCCAGGTTGATCGACGAGGTCCAAGTGGCCAGCAGCAGTAGCAGGAAGAATACGCTGAGCCACAGCGCCCCCCACGGCAGCTCGGCAAAGGCGATCGGCAGGGTGACGAACATCAGGCCCGGCCCCTCGCCCGGGTCCATGCCCTGGGCGAACACCACCGAGAAGATGGCGATACCGGCCAGCAGCGCCACGGCGACATCCAGCACCGCCACGGCCCCGGCGGCGCGCGGCAGGCTCTGCTGCTCCGGCATGTAGGCGCCATAGGCCATCAGCGCACAGGCACCCACCGCCAGGGTGAAGAAGGCGTGGCCCATGGCGTGCATCACCACCAGCGGGGTGATCGCCGCGAGGTCCGGACGGAACAGCCAGGCCAGCGCGGGGCGAAGCCCTCCGTGGTCGCCGCGTAGCCGGCCAGCAGCAGCAGCAGCACATAGAGCAGCGGCATCAGCAGGTTGTTGAGCCGCTCCAGCCCCTTGGCCACGCCCGCGGCCACCACCAGCATAGTCATGGCCAGGAACAGGGTGTGGTTGAAGGTCATGCGGGCGGGGTCGCCGAGAAAGGCCTCGAAGCCCGCCCCCACCTCGGCCGGCGTCGCGCCGACGAAGCCTCCGTTGATCGAGGTGACGAGAAACTCGATGGACCAGCCCGACACCACCGAGTAGAAGGAGAGGATGCAGAACACGGTGAAGGCCCCGAACAGGCCCAGCCAGCGCCAGTGTGCGCTGGCGCCAGCAGCTGTTGCCAGGTGGCCCAGCGACAGCATGGGGCTGCGCCGACCGGCCCGGCCAATGAGGATCTCGGCCATCATCACCGGCAGGCCCAGCAGCAGCACGAAGGCAATGTAGAGCAGCAGGAAGGCCGCCCCCCGTTTTCCCCGGTGATATAAGGAAAGCGCCAGATGTTGCCCAGCCCCACGGCCGCCCCGGTCACCGCCAGAATGAAGGCCCGCCGGCTGCCCCAGCGTTCCAGTGTTGCGTTCATGCCTTGCCCTCTCGTTCCGGAAGGTCGCAAGCCTAGCAGCCCAGCTCGCCACCACCAAACCCGGCAGGATTGAAACCCGGCCCGGGCGGCCGCATCTAACGTTTGATATCGCCCCGACGACGCAACCTGAGGTGCCCATGGCCCATAATCCGCTGCTCGAACCCCACGACCTGCCGCCGTTTCCCGAGATTCAGCCGGAGCACGTCGTCCCCGCCATCGAGAAGCTGCTCGCCGACAATCGCACCGCCAT
The DNA here is from genome assembly GCF_052439355.1 of Halomonas sp. E19. Taxonomy (NCBI): domain Bacteria; kingdom Pseudomonadati; phylum Pseudomonadota; class Gammaproteobacteria; order Oceanospirillales; family Halomonadaceae; genus Halomonas; species Halomonas sp. E19. The sequence goes on from NZ_JBNFWU010000001.1 coordinate 2,769,526, forward strand.
CGATGCGCTGGTGGCACGCGCCGAGCACGAAGCGCCGACCTGGCAGAGCCTGGCCGCCCCGCTGGAAGCGCTCAACGATCGCCTCTCGCGCGCCTGGTCGCCGGTCTCGCACCTCAACGGCACCATGAACACCCCGGCGCTGCGCGACGCCTATCAGGCCTGCCTCGGCAAGCTCTCCGACTACAGCACCTGGCTTGGCCAGCACGAAGGGCTGTTTCGCGCCTGGCAGGCGTTGAAGGAGGGCCCGGCCTGGGCCGAGCTAGACGACGCCCAGCGGCGCAGCGTCGACAACACCCTGCGCGACTTCCGCCTGGCCGGCGTCGACCTGCCCGCCGAGCAGAAGCGCCGCTACGGCGAGATCAAGGCGCGCCTGTCGGAGCTCGGCAATACCTTTTCGAACCAATTGCTCGATGCCACCCAGGCCTGGCACAAGGACATCGACAGCGCCGAGGCGCTGGCTGGGCTGCCGCAGAGCGCGCTCGACACGCTGGCCGCCAACGCCGAGGCCAAGGGCGCGACGGGCTACCGCATCACCCTCGACTTCCCCAGCTTCTCCCCGGTGCTGACCTTCGCCGACGACCGCGAGCTGCGCCGCGAGGTGTACACGGCCTTCGTTACCCGCGCCTCGGACCAGGGCCCCAACGCCGGCGAGTACGACAACGCCCCGATCATCGAGGAGACGCTGCGCCTGCGCCGCGAGCTGGCCGAGCTGCTGGGGTTCACCACCTACGCCGAGCTCTCGTTCGCCACCAAGATGGCCGAGTCACCCGAGCAGGTGCTGGCGTTTCTGGAAGACCTCGCGCGCCGCGCCGTTCCCCAGGCCCACGCCGAATACGCCGAGCTCGAGCGCTATGCCCGCGACACCCTGGGCCTGGTCAGCCTGAACCCGTGGGACATCGGCTACGTCAGCGAGAAGCTGCGCGAGGCGCGTCACGCCATCTCCCAGGAGCAGCTGCGCCCCTACTTCCCCGCGCCCCGGGTGGTCGACGGCCTGTTCCAGGTGGTCGAACGGCTCTACGGCGTCAGCGTCGAGGAGGACAGCGAGGCGCCGCGCTACCATCCCGAGGTGCGCTACTTCCGCGTGCTGGAGCACGGCGCGCCGATCGCCGGCTTCTACCTTGATCTCTATGCCCGCGAGGGCAAGCGCGGCGGTGCCTGGATGGACGAATGCCGGGTGCGCCGCCACCACGAGGATGGCCGGCTGCAGCTGCCGGTGGCCTACCTGACCTGCAACTTCACCCGCCCGGTCGGCGCGCGGCCGGCGCTGCTGACCCACGACGAAGTGACCACACTGTTCCACGAGTTCGGCCACGGGCTGCACCACATGCTGACCCGGCAGACGGTAGCCGACGTTTCCGGCATCAACGGTGTGGCGTGGGACGCCGTGGAGCTGCCCAGCCAATTCATGGAGAACTACTGCTGGGAGCGCGACGGGCTCGCCCTGATCGCCGGCCACGTGGACACCGGCGAACCGCTGCCGGACGAACTGCTCGAACGCCTGCAGGCGGCGAAGAACTTCCAGTCGGCGATGGGCCTGGTGCGCCAGCTCGAGTTTTCGCTGTTCGACCTGCGCCTGCACCACGAGCTGGCCGCCCCCACGGCCGCCGACGTACAGGCCCTGCTCGACCAGGTGCGCGACGCCGTCTCGGTAGTACCGAGAGCCGACTTCAACCGCTTCCAGAACGGCTTCAGCCATATCTTCGCCGGCGGCTACGCGGCGGGCTACTACAGCTACAAGTGGGCCGAGGTGCTCTCCGCCGACGCCTGGAGCGCCTTCGAGGAGGCCGGGATCTTCGACCCCGAAACCGGGCGACGCTTCCGCCGCGAGATCCTCGAGCCGGGCGGTGCCCGCGACGCCGCAGAGCTGTTTCGCGCCTTCCGCGGCCGCGAGCCCAGCGTCGAACCGCTGCTGCGCCACAGCGGCATTCGCGCCGCCTGACAGCGGCGCCGCGCCGCGGTATCGTAGCCCTTCAGCGCCGCCGGAGCTCTCCGGCGGCCCTTGTCTATTGGAGGCATCATGGCCGTTCTGAAACGCTTCATCGCCGGTGCCGTCTGCCCCCGCTGTGCCGAAATGGACCGCATCCGCGCCTGGGAGCAGCATGGCGTGCGCTATCGCGACTGCGTCAACTGCGACTTCTTCGAGCAGTCGGCGATCGAGGAGGAGGCCGCCGCGGAGCTGACCACCCGCGTCAACCAAGAGCGCGAGGAGCAGCAGCGCAACACCATCCAGACCGTGAGGATCCTCGACCCACGAGACCGCTGAACGTGGCGGAACGGGCCGCTTCCTCGGCGCAGCAAACCCTCGGCAGACGCCGCCTGGAACTGCTTGGCCTGGGCGCCGCAGCGGCCCTGCTGCTGTCGCGCCCCGACCTGGCCACCCTGGCGGCCGGCCTGGGCCTGTTCCTTGGGGCATGGCCCTGCTGGAGGAGAGCATCAAGCGTCTCTCCGGCGGCACCCTGGACCGCTGGCTCCACGGCGCCACCCGCCATCCTGCTCGGGCCATCGGCGTCGGCGCCCTGGCCACCGCCCTGGTCCAGTCGAGCTCGCTCATCACCCTGCTGGCGATGTCCTTCGTCAGCGCCGGGTTGGTCACCCTGCCCGGCGCCATTGCGCTGCTGTTCGGCGCCAACCTGGGCACCACCACCGGCGCCTGGCTGATCGCCTCGTTCGGACTGCGCTTCGACCTGGCCCAGTACGCCATGCCACTGCTCGCCCTTGGCCTGCTCGGCCGCTATCGCCTGAGCGGCGCGCTGGCCGGCGTGGCTGGGCTGCTGCTGGGCATCGGCCTGCTCTTTCTCGGCATCGACTTCATGAAGCTGGGCTTCGAGGCCTGGCGCGACGGCATCCGCCTGGACGGGCTGTCCGGTGAACGGCTCTGGCACTGGCCGCTGCTGGTGCTGATCGGCGTGGTTGCCACCGTGGTGATGCAGTCGAGCCACGCCACGCTGCTGCTCACCCTGACCGCTCTGGCCACGGGGCAGCTGCCCTACCTGCCGGCGTTGGCCATCGCCATCGGCGCCAATATCGGCACCACCGTCACCGCCGTGCTCGGCGCCCTGTCGGCCGGGGCTGCCGCCCGCCGCCTGGCCGGCGCCCACGTGGTGTTCAACCTGGCCACCGCCGCCGTGGCCTTGCTGCTGCTGGTGCCGCTGGCCTGGCTGGTCGATGCCCTCGCCGCGCGGGTCGGCCTGGCCGAAACCGCCTGGCCGCTCAAGCTGGCACTGTTCCACACCCTGTTCAACCTGCTCGGCATCGTGCTGATGCTGCCCTGGATCGGGCACCTGGCCCGGTGGCTCGAACGCCGCTTTCCCGACCCCGTCCGGCTACCGCTCACCCAGGCGCGCTACCTCGACAGCGCAGCGCTCAATCACGCCGATACGGCGGTCGGCGCCATGGAGCAGGAGTGCCGGCGCCTCGACCGGCGCGCCTACCACCTGCTGTGCACGGCCATCCTGCTGCCCAGCGCCGACGTCATCGGCCACCCGCCACAGCGACAGGCGGTGGACGCCGCGATCGAGCCCGCCGCCTGGCCGGCCGTCAACGCGCGCTATCACGAGCGCATCAAGCCGCTGCTGGGGGAAATCCTGGCTTTCCAGGCCCGCATCGACGTACCGCTGACCGAGGTACAGCAGGCGCAGCTGGAGGCACTGCAGGGTCAGACATTGCGCATGGTGGAAGCCGTGCGCTTCGGTGAAGTGCTGCAGCGCAGCCTGCTGCGCCATGCCGCCCGCCTCAGCCCGCTGCGCGAGGCCCACGACGACCTGCGCATGGCCCTGGCGGTCGGCCTCAATCGCCTGGCCGAGGGGGCTCCTCGAATGATATCGCGGCCCCGCTGGACGAGGTGCGTCGCCACTGGCAGCACGAGATGGCGCAGCGGCTTCGCGAACATCGCCTCGACCCCTGGCTCGCCTCGTCGCTGATGAACGACCTGCATCAGGCCAGCCGGCTCATGGCGGCGCTCGCTGACAGCCCACCCTCAGCCTAAGCGTGCGGAAACCCGCACACCTTTTCGGGCCCACCATGCGAACTTCCATCCAGCACGCCCCCAAAGCCTTCCGACTTTGGTCGAAAAAGATATTTCCAACTTATTGTTAATAAATGGATACCCCGGAATTGGCGCCAACCTTGCTCAAAGGAAGGCGTAACGCCAGCATCTCTCTTGGGCGCGCCTCTCCGGTGCGTCCACATAACGACAAGGCAACCGGAGTACTTCCATGCGTATTACCGCCTCCAAACTGTTCGCCACCTCCGTTCTCGGTGCGGCCCTGGTCGCCGGCGGCGCCCAGGCGCAAGACCGCAGCGACTGGCCGCGCAGCCTGACCGTGGGCACCGCCAGCCAGGGCGGCACCTACTACATCTACGGCTCCGGCTGGGCCAACATGGTGGGCGACGCCATCGGCGTCCCGTTCGGCGCCGAAGTGACCGGCGGCCCGGTGCAGAACGCCACGCTCGTGCAGATGGGTGAGCATGATTTCGGCATGGTGACCATGGGCCCGGCCTACGAGGCGTGGACCGGTCGCAGCGAGCTGGCGCCGGGCATCGAGCATACCGACCTGCGCGCGGTGTTCCCGATGTACCAGACCACGCTGCAGATCATTGCCATGGCCGGCTCCGGCATCAACTCCGTCTCCGACCTGGACGGCAAGACCGTCGGCGTCGGCCCGGCGGGGGCACCTCGGACATGTACTATCCGCAGCTGTTCGAGAAGCTCGGCCTCGACGTGCGCTCGCGCAACGGCGGTGCCGCCGACCAGGCGGGCCAGCTGCAGGACGGCTTGATCGACGCCTTCGCCTTCGCCGCCGGCGTGCCGATTTCCGCCTTCAACCAGCTCGAGGCACAGGCCAACGTCAACATCTTCTCTTTCACCGAGGAAGAGATGGCGCAGTTCCTGGGCGACTTCCCTGAACTCTCGCCGGCCAGCATCCCGGCCTCCGTCTACAGCAGCCTGGACGAGGACCTGACCGCCGTCTCGATCTGGAACTTCGCCATCACGCACAAGGACATGCCGGAGTCACTGGTCTATGAAGTGACCAAGACCGTGATGGAGAACAATGATCGCATGGTGCAGATCCACGGTGCCGCCAGCGAGACGGTGGCCGAGAACTTCGAGTTCAACACCTTCCTGCCCTGGCATCCGGGCGCCGTACGCTGGTTCGAAGAGAACGGCTACGACATCCCGGAAGATCTGCGCGGCTGATCAGCCCGCCACCGACGCCGGCCATGGGCCGGCGTCACCGCCTTGCGCCACTGCAGGCCACCGTAACCCTCAAGGCAACCCGGCATGACCCACGAAACCCAACCTGAAAACGCCGCCTCGAAGATCGGTACCGAAGGCGTCGCTGACATACCCATCGCCCACAACGAGCGCGTACTTTCCGGCCTGGTCGGCCAGACGGTCTTCGCCGCCTGCGTGCTGTTCACGGCCATGCACCTCTATGCGCTCAACGTCACCCCCATCGAGACCTGGGCCTTCCGCATCCTTCACGTGGCCGGCGGCCTGGCCGTCGGGTTCGCCATCACGGCGGCCATGACCCTGGACCGCAGCCCCGCCAGCGTGCGCATCGCCCGCGTCGAGTGGCTGGCGCTGATCCCTGCTACCGCCGCCATCCTCTACGCCACCGCGACCATGGCCTACGCGTGGTTTCTGCGTGAAGCGCAGGGCACGGCGCCCGCCGCCTGGGTGCTGGTGCACATGAGCTGGGCACTGGCTATCGCTGCCACCATCGCCATGATCAGCAGCTGGGTGTGGCGCAGTTCGAGCCGCTCGATCCACTGGGCCGACGCCATCCTGATCGTCGCCTCGATCCTCGTGGCCGCCTATCTGCTGTTCGTGCTGCAGCGCTGGCGCATGGCCGCCGGCACCCCTTCGCCGGCCAGACCGAGCTGATCGTCTCGGCCGTGGGCGTGGCGCTGATCATGGAGCTGACCCGGCGCGTGGCAGGCCTGGCGCTGATCATCATCACCGCCGTATTCCTGCTCTATGCCTTTGCCGGCCCCTACCTGCCCGGCCTGCTGGAGCACCGCGGCTACTCGCCGCAGCGTTTCTTCACCTATCTGTATACCGACAACGGCATCTTGGGTCCGACCACCGCAGTCTCGTCGACCTACATTATTCTGTTCATCACTTTTGCCGCCTTCCTGCAGGCGTCGCGCGTGGGTGACTACTTCGTCAACTTCGCCTTCGCCGCGGCCGGGCGAACCCGTGGCGGCCCGGCCAAGGTGGCGGTGTTCGCCTCCGGCCTGATGGGCATGATCAACGGCACCTCGGCGGGCAACGTGGTCGCCACCGGCTCGCTGACCATCCCGCTGATGAAGAAGGTGGGCTACCATCCGCGCAGCGCCGGCGGCATTGAAGCCGCGGCCTCCACCGGTGGCCAGATCGTGCCGCCGATCATGGGCGCAGGCGCCTTCATCATGGCCGAGATCACCGGCATTCCCTATACCGAGATCGCCATTGCCGCACTGATCCCGGCCGCGCTCTACTTCCTCTCGATCTACCTGATGGTCGACCTGGAAGCGCGCCGTGGAGGCATGCAGGGCCTGCCCCGCGACCAGCTGCCGGTGTTCGGCCAGATGGTCAAGCAGGTCTACCTGTTCCTGCCCATCCTGATCCTGATCGGCACCCTGTTCATGGGCTACTCGGTGATCCGTGCCGGTACCCTGGCAATGATCAGCGCCGCGGTGGTGTCCTGGTTCACGCCTTACTGGATGGGGCCCAAGGCGCTGCTCAACGCGCTGTCGCTGGGTGCACGCATGGCCATTCCGCTGATCGCGGTATGTGCCTGCGCCGGCATCATCGTCGGGGTCATCGCCCTGACCGGGGTGGGCGCGCGCTTCGCGTCGATGCTGCTGGGCATCGCCGACACCAGCCACCTGCTGGCGCTGTTCTTCGCCATGTGCATCTCGATCCTGCTCGGCATGGGCATGCCCACTACGGCCGCCTACGCAGTGGCCGCCTCGGTGGTGGCACCGGGCCTGCAGCAGATCGGCATTCCGCCGCTGGTGGCGCACTTCTTCGTGTTCTACTACGCGGTGCTGTCGGCCATCACCCCGCCGGTGGCGCTGGCCGGCCATGCGGCGGCGGCCATCTCCAACACCGACCCGCTGAAGACGGCGATGACCTCCTTCAAGTTCGGCCTGGCCGCATTCATCGTGCCCTTCATGTTCTTCTACAGCCCGGCGCTGCTGATGGACGGCACCTGGATGCAGATCCTGCGCGTAGCAATTACCGCCGGCGTGGGTATCTACCTGCTGGCCGCCGCGGTGCAGGGCTGGTTCCTCAACGGCGGCGTCAACCTCGTGCAGCGCGTGTTGCTGCTGGCCGCCGCCCTGTCGATGATTGCCGGCGGCTGGATGACCGACCTGCTCGGCGTCGGCATCGGCGGGCTGGTGTTCATCTGGCAGGCGGCCGCGCTGAAGGCGAAACCCAGCGTGTCGAACTGACCGCTCAGCCAGCCTCCACGGCAACAGCACGCAGGCCCCGCCTAGGCGGGGCCCTTGTCTGTCTGGCGTTTCACACCCTCACTCAGGACTCGATCACACCGCAGGCCATGCGGGCGCCGCCGCCACCCAACTCCGGCTCGTCACTGTAGGTGTCGCCACCCTGGTGAATCATCAGGCTGCGGCCCTGCACGTCGTCGAGGCTCAGACGCGGCGCCAGCACCGGCAGGTTGGCCTCGCCATCCTCGTCGACCACCAGCACCGGCAGGTCGCCGAGGTGGCCGTCACCGTAGGGGCCCTGGTGGCTGTCCGCTTCCTCGGGGTCGTAGTGCCCGCCCGCCTCGCCGGCAGCGGTCATCTCGCCCTGCTCGTTCTCGCCTGGCTCGCAGCTGGGGTTCTCGTGCACATGGAATCCATAGACACCCGGCGGCATCTCGCGCAGCTCGGGGGTAAGCAGCAAGCCGTGGTCGGTGTCTTCCAGGGTGATGGTGCCGATCGACTCCTCGATGCCGTCGATGCTGACCCAGTTCATCTCGACCTCATGGCCCTCCTGGGCCTGGGCCTGTCCCACTCCTGCGGCAAGCAGCGCTACCGCCGCGGCAACTCCTGTCAGTCTGGCCTGGCGCATCTGGCGTCCTCCTGTTCCTGATTCCTTGGACTTGCCAGAACAGGCTAGACGCAGATACGCCGAGGCGCCATGCCGGGTCAGCGCAGATTGTCGAGGATGCGCAGGCAGGGATCGGCCTGGTTGAGGGTGTAGAAGTGCAGGCCCGGGCGCCGCCGTCGAGCAGGCGCTGGCACAGCCGCGACACCACCTCGGTGCCGAAGTCGGCGATGGCCTCGCTGTCATCACCGTAGGCTTCGAGCTGCTTGCGCACCCAGCGCGGGATCTCGGCGCCGCAGGCGTCGGAGAAGCGCGCCAGCTTGGTGTAGTTGGTGATCGGCATGATGCCGGGCACGATGGGGGCGTCTACCCCCAGCGCCTGGGCGCGCTCGACGAAGTGGAAGTAGGCGTCCGCGGAGAAGAAATACTGGGTAATGGCCAGGTTCGCCCCCGCCTTGACCTTGCGGGCGAAGTTCTCCAGGTCGCGCTCGAAGCTCGCCGCCTGGGGGTGCGACTCGGGGTAAGCCGCCACGGCGATCTCGAAGTGATCGCCGGTTTCTTCACGAATGAACTCGACCAGCTCGTTGGCGTAGCGCAGCTCGCCGATGCCGCCCATGCCGGAGGGCAGGTCGCCGCGCAGGGCCACCAGGCTGTCGATGCCCTCTTCGCGGTACTGCGCCAGCAGCCTGCGAAGCTGAGCCTTTTCGCTGCCGATGCAGGAGAGATGGGGCGCGGTGGCGATACCCGAGCTACGTACCTGGCGCACCGTGGTAAGGGTGCGCTCCTGGGTCGAACCGCCGGCGCCGTAGGTCACCGAGAAGAAGCGCGGCGCCCGAGCCGTCAGCGCATCGCGCACTCCCACCAGTTTCTCACGCCCTGCCTCGGTGTTCGGGGGAAGAACTCGAAGCTGATACCTAGCGGGGGAGACGTGCTCATGGAAACCTCGTGACTGCGCAGGCGCGCCGGCTCGGCACTGAAATGGATCGTTCTGGGATCTTGGAGGATCTTGGAAAAGGGCATTCTGCCGCCCCGCCCGATGGCTGACCAATGAAAAGTTTCGCGCCACAACATGAGCGAGGGTCATGCAACGACCGCGACAAGCTGCCGCTCGCCGACGACATGGACGCCAACCAACGCCATCCCCATGCAGACAGGCAACCGCCTGCCACCGACACCAGGCGCCGGAAACACAGCCGCGTAACAAAAAGATATCTGCGCCACATTGACCGTATTCGCCCAGCTGACGACCCTGAAAGAAGCGCCACGATGGCGACGTCATCGCCTGGAGCACCTGGAGAGATGCGTACCGTCTCAAGAGGCACGTACCGTTTTCTGGAGACGCAAGCCGCTCCCGGCAGTGGCCCAAGGCGATGAGATCTAGGCGACGAGGAGGGAACCCATGACCCAGGATATTCTCACCGGCACTCCCGTGCACGACGATGCCGGCAGGCAGGTCGGCAAGGTGGCCGACGCCAGCGATGCCGACAAGCTCGGCATCATCACCGAGACAGGCAGCCGCTTCTGGGTACCCCGGTCGCTGCTGGCCTTGCGCGACCAGCGCTGGACGCTGGAACCCGGCTATGCCGAACTCTCGCCCGACGAGGCCGAGATTCAGCAGGAGGAGCGCGAGCTGGACGAGGCCAATGCCGAAACCTTCCCCGCCAGCGACCCGCCCTCCTTCACTATGGGCGACGAAGGCAAGGGCTGAGCGTTCGCTTAGAAGGCCTTCCGTTTCGAGGACCTTGGGTTTTCGAGGACCTTTCGTTTCGCTGCGTTGTAAGGAGACAAGCATGGAGAAGTCCCGCACACCCCCGCAGGCCAGCGGACCACCGACATCGACGCCAAGGAAGGTGAAGCGATGCGCGACAAGGCGCGCCGGCTGACCGAGCGCGACACCCCGGATGATGCGCCCGCACAGGGCAGCCAGGCGTCCTCCGACAGCGGCGAGGTCTACCGCCCCGATGCCAACGTGGACGACCAGAAGCACAGCGGCAAGAAGCCCGGCATCGACACCCGGCGGGACGCCACGCCGGTAGGCGGCGCCCAGGCGACCCGGGACAAGACCGCACACAAGGAGAACATCGACGACAAGGCCGATCAGGCCAGCTCGAGCCGGCGCAACGGCTAAGTGGTTTCTGAACGGCTGAACCACGCCTAAGCGCCCCCTGGCCCATCCGGCCAGGGCCGATCCACCAGGCTGACAGCCGCCCTGCCGACAGGCATCATGGCGGCTTTCGGCATGGGAATGGCAAGGATGACGATCGACCCTGGCGCCCTGATGGGCCCCTCTGGACGCTGCTGGCCTTTGTCGGCCTGGGCTGGCTGGCCGCACGGCGCCTGGCCATCGACCCGCGCCCGATCGCCACCCTGCTGATCTACCTGATCGCGCCGCTGACCTTCTTCCGCGGCCTGCTGCTGGGCGGCCCCACGCCCTTCTACCTGCTGCTCACCGTCGCCTTCTTTCTGCTGGCAAGCCTCGTCGCCGCCGCCATCAACCCGCTGGCGAAGCGCTTCCTGTCACCTCAGGAGAGCGCCCTGCTGGCCTTCTCCTCGGGCACCGGCAACACCGGCTACTTCGGCCTGCCCATCGCCATGATCCTGCTGCCGCCCGAAGGGGTCACGCTGTACCTCTTCTGCATCCTCGGCATCACCCTCTACGAGTTCACCGTCGGTTTCTATCTCAGCGCCCGCGGCCAGTTCTCGGTGAGGAGAGCCTGCGCAAGATCGTGCGGCTGCCGCTGATCTACGCCTTCCTCGCCGCGCTGGTGGTCAGCGGGCTCGGCGTGACGCTCCCGACCGCGCTGATGGAGAGCCTGGCGGTATTCCCGGCCACCTACACCCTGCTCGGCATGATGATCATCGGCATGACGCTGGGCCGGGTGACCTTCCGCGAAATCGACCTGCGCTTCATGGCCGGCTGCGTGGCGGTACGCTTCGGCCTGTGGCCATGGCTGATGCTGGGGACGGTGCTGGTGCTGCAGGCGCTGCTGCCGCTGCCCGACGAACTGGCCCTGGCCCTGCTGCTGCTGGGCGTGGTACCGATGGCGGCTAATGTGGTGGTGGTGGCCATGGAGCTCGGCATCAAGCCGGAGAAGGGCGCCCTGGCGGTGTTGGCCACCACCCTGGCCGCCCCGCTGCTGATCCCGCTCTACCTGCAGCTGCTGATGGGGCTGGCCGGCGTCGGCTGACGCCACAGCCGCGGCTCAGTGCGACGCCATGGCGATACATGCCTCGGCGCAGCGTCGGCACGCCTCGGCGCACTGCCGGCAGTGGTCGGCCTCGTGCTTGGCGCATTCGTCGGCGCACGCCTTGCAGATGTCGGCGCACAGGCGGCACAGCTGGTTGGCATACTCGCTGTCCTGGGCCATGAAGGACGCCGCCAGGCGGCAGATCTGCGCGCACTGCATGTCCAGGCGAATGCACTCCGCCATCATCTGGACATCCTCCTCCTGCAGGCACGACGTCGCGCAGCGGTCGCAGTAGGCCGCGCAGACATGGCAGGCTTCGATACACGCCTTGTAGTGACCAAAATCCATCTCGCTCACTCCTCTATGGGCTCGGCACGTGGAACCCCGCAGGCACCGCGCTTGCGGCCCTGCGGGTATGCTGAAAGCTAGCCGACGCCCGAAAGCCCCTCAAGCGAAGCGCCAGCATGCCCCGCTGCAAGCGCAACAACGCCGCCCGCGGGCGGCGTTGTTAATGCTCTGCTCTGCTCTTCTCATCTCTGCGCAGCGTATCAGTAGCGATAGGCGTCCGGCTTGTACGGCCCCGCCACCGGCACGCCGGTGTACTTGGCCTGCTGCTCGGTCATCTGCGTGAGCACGCCGCCGAAGCCCTCGACCATGTAGCGGGCCACCTCCTCGTCGAGATGGCGCGGCAGCACGGTCACCGCCAGGCCGCCCTGCTTCTCGGCCGGCGGCAGGTCGGCGAAGCGCTGTTGGTAAAGGTGGATCTGCGCCAGCACCTGGTTGGCGAAGGAGCCGTCCATCACCCGCGAGGGGTGCCCGGTGGCATTGCCCAGGTTGACCAGGCGCCCCTCGAGAGCAGCAGCAGGTAGTCGCTGCTGGCGGGGTCGAAATGCCCGGGCTTGCTGTCGCGATAGACCTTGTGCACCTGCGGCTTGACCTCCTCCCAGTGCCAGTGGCGGCGCATGTAGCCGGTGTCGATCTCGTTGTCGAAGTGGCCGATGTTGCACACCACCGCGCCGGGTTTGAGCGCCTCGAGCATGGCGGCGTCGCAGGCCTCGATGTTGCCGGTGCAGGTCACCACCAGGTCGATGCGCGAGAGCAAGGCCTGGTCGACGCTCTGCTTGCCGCGGTTGACGCCGTCGACATAGGGCGACACCACTTCATAGCCGTCCATGCACGCCTGCATGGCGCAGATGGGGTCGATCTCGGCGACCTTGACGATCATGCCCTCCTGGCGCAGCGAGGCCGCCGAGCCCTTGCCCACGTCGCCGTAGCCCACCACCAGCGCCTGCTTGCCCGCCAGCAGGTGGTCGAGGCCGCGCTTGATGGCATCGTTGAGCGAGTGGCGGCAGCCGTACTTGTTGTCGTTCTTCGACTTGGTCACGGCGTCGTTGACGTTGATCGCCGGCACCTTGAGCGTGCGGTCGCGCAGCATCTCCTGCAGGCGATGCACGCCGGTGGTGGTCTCCTCGGAGATGCCGTGAATGGCGTCGAGCAGCTCGGGGCGCTTGTCGTGCAGCAGCGCGGTGAGGTCGCCGCCGTCGTCGAGCACCATGTTGGGGGTCCAGCCGTCGGGGCCCTCCACGGTCTGCTCGATGCACCACCAGAACTCCTCTTCCGTCTCGCCCTTCCAGGCGAACACCGGGATGCCGGCGGCGGCGATGGCGGCGGCGGCGTGATCCTGGGTCGAGAAGATGTTGCACGACGACCAGCGCACCGACGCCCCCAGGTCGACCAGGGTCTCGATCAGCACCGCCGTCTGAATGGTCATATGGATGCAGCCGGCGATGCGCGCGCCGGCCAGCGGCTGCTCGTCGCGATATTTGGCGCGGATCTTCATCAGCGCCGGCATCTCGGTCTCGGCGATGCGGATCTCCACGCCGCCCCCAGTCGGCCAGGCTGATGTCGGCGACCTTGAAGTCCTGCGCGGTCGGGGCGGAAACGGCGGGCTGGTTCATGCATCACCTCTCTCGAGCGGAAACGGTGACACCTACTATAGGCCCAGCGCGGCCCTGCGTGCCAAGCCGATGGCTTCACGCAAGGGCCCGCTCGTCTCGAAACGACGACGCCCGGCACTGGGCCGGGCATCGTGATGGGGCTTGGCGACAGCGCTTTTTAACAGCGCGTTGCGACTGCTCTTCGCAATCGTCGCGCCGAAGCTTACAGCCCGGCGGCCTGTCGCAGGGCCGCGGCGCGGTCGGTACGCTCCCAGGGAAAGCGGTGAAGGTCTCGGTATGCTCCTGGCCCTTGGTGTCCTTCCAGCAGTAGCTGGTCTCGAAAGGCTCGCGGCCGAAGTGGCCGTAGGCAGCGGTGAGCTGATACATGGGGTGCAGCAGATCGAGCATGCGGGTGATGGCGTAGGGGCGCAGGTCGAAGTGCTCGCGCACCAGCTCGATGATGCGCGCCTCGTCTACCTTGCCGGTGCCGAAGGTGTTGATCGACACCGAGGTCGGCTCGGCCACGCCGATGGCGTAGGAGACCTGGATCTCGCAGCGGTCGGCCAGGCCGGCGGCGACGATGTTCTTGGCCACGTAACGTCCGGCGCAGGCGGCGCTGCGATCGACCTTGGAGGGTCCTTGCCCGAGAAGGCGCCGCCGCCGTGGCGCGCCATGCCGCCGTAGGTATCGACGATGATCTTGCGCCCGGTCAGGCCGCAGTCGCCCACCGGGCCACCGATGACGAACTTGCCGGTGGGATTGATGTGGTACTGGGTCGACTCGGAGAGCCACTCGGCGGGGATCACCACCTCGATGATCTCGCGCCGGACCATGCGCCGCAGCTCTTCCTGGTCGATCTCCGGGGCGTGCTGGGTCGACAGCACCACCGCCTCGACGCCGCACGGCATGCCCGCCTCGTCGTAGCGGAAGGTGACCTGGCTCTTGGCGTCCGGGCGCAGCCATGGCAGCAGCCTGTGCTTACGCAGCTCGGCCTGGCGCTCTACCAGGCGGTGGGCGTAGTGGATCGGCGCCGGCATCAAGGACTCGGTCTCGTTGGTGGCGTAGCCGAACATCAGGCCCTGGTCGCCCGCACCCTGGTCCTCCGGCCGGCTGCGGTCCACCCCTGGGCGATGTCCACGCTCTGCTTGCCGATCAGATTGAGCACGCCGCAGGTCTCGCCGTCGAAGCCCACTTCCGAGGAGGTGTAGCCGATGTCGATGATCACCCGGCGCACCAGCTCCTCCAGATCGACCCAGGCCGAGGTGGAGATCTCACCGGCAACGATCGCCACGCCGGTCTTGACCAGCGTCTCGCAGGCCACCCGGGCGTGCTTGTCGCGGGCGATGATGGCATCCAGCACCGCATCGGAGATCTGGTCGGCGATCTTGTCCGGGTGCCCTTCGGACACGGACTCGGAGGTGAACAGGGTGTATTCGCTCATGGCCTTCTCGACCCTCTGTGTTTCGGCAAAAGCGCAGCGGCGCTGTACAAGCCAGAATGACAGCCCCCTCGGCTGCGCACGTGGCCCGGCTTCCTGCCCGGCAGTCGCGCCTCGATGGGGGCCCGAGTTTACACGGAGCCACTTTCGGTGGCACCCGTCATTTGATGACCGGCGGCAAGTCGGCGACAATGAGCGACCAAACTGATCGCGCCGTGTCACCCTGCGGCGCCCAGCCAGAAAGCGTAGCGGCAGGCCCCGCGGCCCCGCCAACGAATCGCCCCATTCTGCCGCAGGCGAGGAGCTAACCCAACATGCCATCCCGTTTCGAACTGGCCAATGCCATTCGTGCCCTTTCCATGGATGCCGTCCAGAAGGCGAAATCCGGCCATCCCGGCGCGCCCATGGGCATGGCCGACATCGCTGAAGTGCTGTGGAACGACTACCTGAAGCACAACCCCAGCGATCCGAAATGGCCCGACCGCGACCGCTTCATCCTGTCGAACGGCCACGGTTCGATGTTGCTCTACTCCCTGCTGCACCTGTCCGGCTACGAGCTAGAGCTCGAGCAGCTGCGCAACTTCCGCCAGCTGCACTCCAAGACCGCCGGCCACCCCGAGTTCGGCTACGCCCCCGGCGTGGAAACCACCACCGGCCCGCTGGGCCAGGGCCTGGCCAACGCGGTGGGCATGGCCATCGCCGAGAAGACTCTCGCGGCACAGTTCAACCGCCCGGGCCATACCCTCGTCGACCACCAGACCTACTGCTTCGCCGGTGACGGCTGCCTGATGGAAGGTATTTCCCATGAGGTGTGCTCGCTGGCCGGCACCCTGGGGCTGGGCAAGCTCACGGTGTTCTACGACGCCAACGGCATCTCCATCGACGGCGAGATCGAGGGCTGGTTTACCGACGACACCGCCAAGCGCTTCGAGGCCTATGGCTGGCACGTGGTGCCCAACGTCGACGGCCACGACCCCGAGCAGATCAAGGCGGCGATCGAGCTGGCGCGCAGCCACGAAGAGAAGCCGAGCCTGATCATCTGCAAGACCATCATCGGCTTCGGCGCCCCCAACAAGCAGGGCAAAGAAGAGGCCCACGGCGCCCCGCTGGGCGACGAGGAAGTGGCCGCCGCGCGTCAGCAGCTGAACTGGCCGCATCCGCCGTTCCATGTGCCCGAGCCAATCTACCAGGCCTGGGATGCCCGCGAGCGTGGCAAGGCGCAGCAAGACGACTGGCAGGCGCGCTTCGCCCGCTACCGCGACGAACATCCTGAGCTTGCCCGCGAGTTCAGCCGCCGCACTCAGTGCAAGCTGCCGGCGGAAATCACCAGCGAGGCCTTCATCGAGAAGATGCAGCAGAAGGGCGAGACCATCGCCACGCGCAAGGCGTCGCTGCTGTGCCTCAACGAGCTCGGCCCGCAGCTGCCTGAGCTGCTCGGCGGCAGCGCCGACCTGGCACCCTCCAACCTGACCTTCTGGAGCGGCGCCAAGCCGATCTCCCGCGAGAACCCAAGCGGCAACTACCTGCACTACGGCGTGCGCGAGTTCGGCATGGGCGCGATCATGAACGGCATCGTGCTGCACGGCGGCTTCATCCCCTACGGCGCCACCTTCCTGATCTTCATGGAGTACATGCGCAACGCCGTGCGCATGGCGGCCTTGATGGGCAAGCGCGCCATCTACGTGTTTACCCACGACTCCATCGGCCTGGGCGAGGACGGCCCCACCCACCAGCCGATCGAGCAGCTGACCCAGCTGCGCAGCACGCCCAACCTGTGCACCTGGCGTCCCTGCGACGCGGTCGAGACCGCCGCCGCCTGGGACGCCGCAATCAAGCGCAACTCCGGCCCTACCGCGCTGGTGCTGTCGCGCCAGAACCTGCCGCACCAGCAGCGCAGCGAGCAGCAGCTGGCCGAGATCCAGCGCGGCGCCTATGTGCTCAAGGACAGCGAGGGCACCCCGAGCTGATCCTGATCGCCACCGGCTCCGAAGTGGCGCTGGCCATGGAGGCCGCCGCCGAGCTGGAAGGCCAGGGCCGCGCCGTACGCGTGGTCTCGATGCCCTCGGCCTACCGCTTCGACGGCCAGGAGGCCGAGTACCGCGAGAAGGTGCTGCCGCGTGCGGTGACCAAGCGCATCGCCATCGAGGCCGGCCACGCCGACTACTGGTACAAGTACGTGGGCCTCGACGGCCGCGTGATCGGCATGACCACGTTCGGCGAGTCCGCCCCGGCGGAGGCGCTGTTCAAGCACTTCGGTTTCACCCGCGAGAACGTGGTGAAGCAGGCCAAGGAGCTGCTGGGCTGATACGCATCTCGCCAGGCTAGCCTGACGCAGGCAGAAGAAGGGCACGGCCTCACGGTCGTGCCCTTTTCGTTACAGCCCTTTGCGTTACTGTGCCCTGCCGCTCAGGCGATGGTCACATCCCTGTCGAGATAGACATCCTGGATGGCGTGGAGCAGCGCCACCCCTTCGTCCATCGGCTTCTGGAACGCCTTGCGCCCGGAGATCAGGCCCATGCCACCGGCGCGCTTGTTGATCACCGCGGTGCGCACCGCCTCGCCCAGGTCGGAGTGGCCCTTGGCGCCGCCGCCGGAGTTGATCAGCCCGGCGCGGCCCATGTAGCAGCACGCCACCTGGTAGCGAGCCAGGTCGATGGGGTGATCGGAGGTGAGCTCATCGTAGACCTTGGCGTGGGTGTGGCCGAAGCCGATGTCGCGGTAGCCGCCGTTGGTCTCGGGCAGCTTCTGCTTGACGATGTCGGCCTTGAGCGTGGCGGCGAGGTGGTTGGCCTGGCCGGTGAGGTCGGCTGCCACGTGGTAATCCTTGCCGTCGTGCTTGAAGCCCGGGTTGCGCAGGTAGGCCCACAGCACCGTGGCCATGCCGAGCTGGTGGGCACGCTCGAAGGCTTCGCTGATTTCCATGATCTGGCGGCGGCTCTCGGGCGAGCCGAAGTAGATGGTGGCCCCCACCGCCACGCAGCCCATGTCGTGGGCCTGCTCCACCTCGGCGAACAGGGTCTGGTCGTACATCGCCGGATAGCTCAGCGTCTCATTGTGGTTGAGCTTGAGCATCATCGGGATGCGGTGGGCGTAGCGCCGCGCTACCGACGACAGCACCCCGAGGGTGGAGGCCACGCCGTTGCAGCCGCCCTCGATGGCCAGTTCGACGATGTTGGCGGGGTCGAAGTAGCGCGGGTTGGGCGCGAAGGAAGCACCGGCGGAGTGCTCGATGCCCTGGTCCACCGGCAGCAGGCTGAGGTAGCCGGTGCCGCCCAGGCGGCCGTGGTCGAACATCGCCTGCAGGCTGCGCATTACCGCCGGGCTGCGGTCGCTGTCGGCCACCACCCGGCTGACGAAGTCGGGCCCCGGCAGGTAAAGCTGCTCACGGGGAAAGCCCTCGCAGCGGTGGTTGAGCAGCCTGTCGGCTTCGTCACCCAACAGTTGGGCTATATCGGTCATGTCTGTCCTCTCCATGGTGTCGTGATTCGCCATTCCCAGCGTAGCGAAAACCGTACCGAGCCTACGCCTCGCTTGCAAACGATAGCGTTACTTTACCGAAAGCGGGTGGGCGCCCGGCAGCGCGCCAGCCGGGACGTCCCGGGGGTTTTGCGGTAGAATCGCCGCTTTCCATTCCAGGCCGCCCCCGGGCTGCCCCCGGCCACCGAAGGAGAGCCCAGCGAGCATGGCCCAGCGCATCGCCATCAACGGTTACGGTCGTATCGGCCAATGCGTGCTGCGCGCACTGATGGAGCGCCAGGCGGCCCAGCCCGACGCGCCGAGGCTCGAGGTGGTGGCGATCAACGAACTCTCCGATCTGGCCACCATCACCTACCTGACCCGCTACGACACCACGCATGGCCGCTTCCCCGGGCAGGTTTCGGCCGAGCACGGCCACCTGCGGGTCAACGGCCATGCCATCCAGGTGCTCTCCGAGGCCGACCCGTCGCGCCTGCCGTGGGGCGAGCTCGGCATCGACCTGGTGCTGGAGTGCTCGGGCAGCTTCAAGGATCGCGCCACCGCCGAGCGGCACCTGGCCGCCGGCGCCGGGCGCCTGCTGTTCTCCCAGCCCGCCGAGAACGACGTCGACGCCACCATCGTCTGCGGCATCAACGATGCCACGCTCGCTGCCGAGCACCGCGTCGTCTCGGCGGCCTCGTGCACCACCAACTGCCTGGTGCCGGTGCTCACGGTGCTCGACCGGGCGCTGGGCATCGAGCACGGCGTGACCACCACGGTGCACTCGGCCATGAACGACCAGCCGGTGATCGACGCCTACCACCAGACCGACCTGCGCCTGACGCGCTCGGCGATGCACTCCATCGTGCCCGTCGACACCAGCCTGGCACTGGGCATCAACCGCCTGATGCCGCACCTGGCCGGGCGCTTCGAATGCCTTCACATGCGCGTGCCGACCATCAACGTCTCGGCCATGGACCTGTCGCTCTGCGTACGCCGCGACACCTCCGCCGCCGAGGTCAACGCCCTGCTGCAGGAGGCAAGCCAAGGCCCGCTGGCCGGGCTGCTCGGCTACACCGAGGAGCCCATGGCCTCGGTCGACTTCAACCACGACCCCGCTCGGGTATCGTTGACGCCACCCAGACTCGGGTGGCTGGAGGCCGCCTGATCAAGCTGTTGTGCTGGTTCGACAACGAATGGGGCTTCGCCAACCGCATGCTCGACGTCGCTCAGCGCCTGGCCGCGCTGCGGCCGGCAGTACCCCGCTGAACCCGGTTCCGCTTTACCATCAATGAGGATGATGCCCTGATGAACGTGCTCAAGATGACCGACCTCGACCTGCGTGGACAGCGTGTGCTGATCCGCGAGGATCTGAACGTACCCGTCAAGCACGGCAAGGTGAGTAGCGACGCCCGCCTGCGGGCCAGCCTGCCGACCATCAAGGCGGCCATGGAGGCCGGCGCCAAGGTCATGCTGATGAGCCACCTAGGGCGCCCCACCGAGGGCGAGCCGGCCGAGGAATTCTCGCTGGCGCCGGTGGCCGAACACCTTGGCGAGCTGCTCGGCCGCCCGGTGCGGCTGGTCAAGGAGTACCTCGACAGCGCCCAGGATCTGGCTGACGGTGAAGTGGTGCTGCTCGAGAACGTGCGCTTCAACGTCGGCGAGAAGAAGGACGACGAGACCCTCGCCCAGCAATATGCCGACCTGTGCGACATCTACGTGATGGACGCCTTCGGCACCGCCCACCGCGCCCAGGCCTCCACCCACGGCGTGGCGCGCTTTGCTCCCCAGGCCTGCGCCGGCCCGCTGCTGGCCGCCGAGCTCGACGCCCTGGAAAAGGCACTGGCCACGCCCGGGCGGCCGATGGTCGCCATCGTCGGCGGCTCCAAGGTCTCGACCAAGCTCGAGGTGCTCAACGCCCTGTCCGAGAAGTGCGACCAGCTGATCGTCGGCGGCGGCATCGCCAACACCTTCATCGCCGCGGCCGGCCACAACGTCGGCAAGTCGCTGTATGAAGCCGACCTGGTCGAACAGGCCAAGGCACTGATGGCCAAGGTCGAGATTCCGCTGCCCACCGACGTGGTGGTCGCCACCGAATTCTCCGAATCGGCCGACGCCGTGGTCAAGCCGGTCGACCAGGTGAAGGATAACGAGATGATTCTCGATATCGGCCCCGACAGCGCCGGGCGGCTGGCCGGCCTGCTCAAGAACGCCGGCACCATCCTGTGGAACGGCCCGGTCGGCGTGTTCGAGATCGACCAATTCGGCAAGGGCACAGAAGCGCTGTCGCGTGCCATCGCCGAAAGCAACGGTTTCTCCATCGCCGGCGGCGGCGACACCCTGGCCGCCATCGACAAATACGGCATTGCCGAGCAGGTGTCCTATATTTCCACCGGCGGCGGTGCCTTCCTCGAGTATGTGGAAGGCAAGATACTGCCCGCGGTGAAGGCGCTGGAAGACGCCGCCGCACGCTGATCCAACCGGCGGTGCCCGGCCTCGCCGGGCACCGCCCCAATTTTCGACTGCAAGCCCCACAGATCGCACAGATCCCAGAGAGACAGGTGAGTTCATGGCACTGATCAGCATGCGCCAGATGCTGGACCACGCCGCCGAGCGCGGCTACGGCATCCCCGCATTCAACGTCAACAACCTCGAACAGATGCGCGCCATCATGGAGGCGGCCGACAAGACCGACTCACCGGTGATCGTTCAGGCCTCCGCCGGCGCCCGCAAGTATGCCGGCGCCCCTTCCTGCGCCACCTCATCCTGGCCGCGGTGGAGGAATTCCCGCACATCCCGGTCGTCATGCATCAGGACCACGGCACCTCGCCGGCAGTGTGCCAGCGCTCGATCCAGCTCGGCTTTTCCTCGGTGATGATGGACGGCTCGCTGGGCGAGGACGGCAAGACCCCGATGGACTACGACTACAACGTCGACGTCACCCGCCGCACCGTCGAGATGGCGCATGCCTGCGGCGTTTCGGTGGAGGGCGAGCTGGGCTGCCTGGGCAGCCTGGAGACCGGCATGGCCGGTGAAGAGGACGGCATCGGCGCCGAGGGCGTACTCTCCCACGACCAGCTGCTGACCGACCCCGAAGAGGCCGCCGCATTCGTCAAGGCGACCCAGGTCGATGCCCTGGCCATCGCCATCGGCACCAGCCACGGCGCCTACAAGTTCACCAAGCCGCCCACCGGCGATACGCTCTCCATCCAGCGCATCAAGGAGATCCACGCCCGCATCCCCGACACCCACCTGGTGATGCACGGCTCCTCCTCGGTGCCCCAGGAGTGGCTCGCCATCATCAACGAGTTCGGCGGCGAGATCCCCGAGACCTACGGCGTGCCGGTCGAGGAGATCGTCGAGGGCATCAAGTACGGCGTGCGCAAGGTCAACATCGACACCGACCTGCGCCTGGCCTCCACCGGCGCGGTGCGCCGCTTCCTGGCCCAACATCCCAGTGAGTTCGACCCGCGCAAGTACCTGAAGGAAACCGTGACGGCCATGCGCGACGTCTGCATCGCCCGCTACGAAGCCTTCGGCACCGCCGGCAACGCCAGCCGCATCAAGCCGATCAGCCTCGACGCGATGTACGAGCGCTACGCCCGCGGCGAGCTCGACCCCAAGATCAGGTAAACCCACCGGCCTGGCGGGGCGGCTCACGGAGCCGCCCCTGTTCGTTTCCGCCCAGCCTTTTATACTTTGAAAGAACGGTTTTACCGCGTTTGCTCACGCCAACCTGCCTTGCTGCAGCGTTTTTTTACATTGCACTGCAGCATAAGGTGGCCTAAGTGTGAGAAAGTAGCAGCACTGATGCTGCACTTGCCCCACAAGGAGGTCGACCCATGACACCCACCTATTTCTACCCCATATTGCCCAGCACGCCTGCCGCCATGTTCGATGTGTGGAAGCTCGGCACCATGATGTTCGAGCTCTGGTCGACGTCGCTTTCCACCATCTCCATGCGCCACCAGCTGTGGCACACCCAGCCGCCCACCAGCGCCAGGATGGTCCGCGAGAATCAGCGCATGGTCATGGAAAAGATGGAAGCCGGGATCGAGACCGGCTTCGCCATGCAGAAGGCCATGCTGGCGATGGCCTTCGGCCAGGCGGCGCCCTGGTGGGTTACCGGGCGCAACGCAATGCTGCCCTACCATCGCCGCAGCAGCGCCAACTCGCGCCGGCTGTCACGCCGCTGAGATAGGCGCAGCGACGAAGACAGGCGCAGCGCCGGCTGCCACCGCCTAGACTGGAAAGCTGTACCCCAAGGAAGCGAGGCCCGACATGACGTCCAATCCGCAAGCGCCGCGCCTGGCCAGCGGCATCGTCCTGATGCTGGCCCTGGCCACACCGGCACTGGCCGCCCCGGAAACTGCCACTACCACCAGCGACGACCCTACCCAGGTGGAAGGCATGAGCCCCGAGGAGTCGGAGCAGCAGCTCGACCCCAGGGCCGACCCGACCCAGCAGGCACGCCTGGAGGTGGGGGAACAGGCGCCCTTCGGCCGCTACCTGACCAACCAGGACGGCAAGAGTCTCTACATGTTCGAGCAGGATGAGCAGGGCGGCGACTATTCCACTTGCTATGAAACCTGCGCCATCGCCTGGCCGCCCTACACGACCGAGGAAGCACCGGCTGCCGGCGAGCAGGTCGATGCCGAGCGACTCGGCATGATCGAGCGCGACGACGGCACCCGGCAGGTCACCTATGACGGCTGGCCGCTTTACTTCTTCGCTCGCGACGTGTATCCCGGCGATGCCCTGGGCCAGGGGCTCGACCACATGGGCGGCCCCTGGTACCTGCTCTCTCCCGACGGCGAGATCATCGAGGAAGCCGACCCGCAGCAGGCCCCGCAGGTAACGCCGCAACACTGAAACACCAGGCCTGCCCACAGCCCACAGCGAGTGGGCAGGCCTGATTCGCCTGTGTCAGGACACCGATCGACTTGCCCAAACGCGCCCGCCCCCGGCAGATTGCCGGGGGCGGGTCGCTGACGGCGAAGCTTCCTTGCTGCCTAGAGTATCACCCTCGTCCTTGACGGTGACCGCCCTTCCCTGGGCGCTAGTCCCTATCCTTGGCCTCAGTCAGGACTTACCAGTCCTGATCATCGTCGTCCTGGGTGTCTTCCCAGTCGTCGCCGTTGTCTTCATCCCAGGTGGTGTCGCCGTTGTCGTCCCAGTCGTCATCGGCGTCTACACCCGCACCAGCGCCTGCACCGGCTCCGGTGCCACCTACGCCGGTGTCACCTTCGGCGCCCACGCCGGCTCCAGTACCGCCGACGCCAGTGTCACCTTCTGCGCCCATGCCGGCACCTGCAGCACCTTCACCGGCCCCTGCACCTGCACCAACACCCGCATCGCCTTGGCCGGCGCCAGTGCCAACGCCTGTATCGGCACCGCCTTCAAAGCCGGTATCAGCACCATCATTGCCCGGCATGGTTTCCTGCGGCACGGTGTCCTGACCGTTGTCTTCATCATGGAAATCGGCAAAGGCCAGCGGGCTTGCGCTCAGGCCAACAGTAATACCGACAATGCCGAGTTTCTTGAGAAATTCCTTGGACATCATGTTCGCACCTCCAAAGGAGTTGAACGTGAGTTTTCCTTGGTGAAGCCGAAGGCTTCGCGGATCATAGCGGTACCGGGAGAATCTTTTCCGTTAGATGCCTCTCCGATGCCGTGTGCTGCTCGACCTGTGTGTTGCATCGGGCGGGCCAATCCGTGCCAATAATTTTAAAAAACAACTATAACAATAACTTAAAAATATTCTCAGGTGGCACGGCAACGTCACGCCAAGCGGCATCGGGTGGCGAAATCTGACACATGCGCCTGAACGAGCCCGGCACAGCGAGGGTATGATCCAGCTCGTCGACCAACGTGACGGATATGGGCCTACCTCGCCTTGAAGAAGCGGAACGAAAGCGCAATACTTAGAAAACAGCGTTCGCTATGACGCAACGCCTATTCCATGGCCCGTCGGCAAACCAAGCGCGGATCGCGTCAGCATCCGCCTGGAAGGACAAGAGGCATGAAGGCATCTCTTTGCCTGCTATTTGACTGTGACGGCACGCTGGTGGACAGCGAGCCTCTCCTGGCCGCCGAGATGGCGGTCAGCCTGACGCGGCTCGGCCTGCCCTTCCAGGCCAGCGACTACACCGGCGAGTTTCGCGGCAGCCGCTTTCGCCATATCGTGGCCGCGCTGGAAAGCCGTCACGGCAACGTCGACCGCATGCGCCTGGCGGAAACCGAAACCGAGATGCGGCGCAACCTGAACCGCCGGCTGGAAACGGAGCTGGCGCCGATCACCGGCGCCCGTGAAGCGCTTCAGGCCCTGGCGGGCTACCCCTGCGGGGTGGTCTCCAACGGCCCCGAAAACAAGATTCGCACCTCGCTGAACAGCATCGGCGTGGCCGAGCACTTCGGCGATCGCCTGTTCAGCGGTTACACGGCCAAGTTCTGGAAGCCCGATCCGCGCCTCTACCTGTATGCCGCCCACGCCATGGGCTTCGCCGCACGGGACTGCGTGGCCGTGGACGACGCCCTGGTCGGCGTACGCGCCGCGCTGGAGGCGGGCATGACGGTCATCCACCTGAATCGTTTCCCCGACGCCGAGGAGACGCCCGAAGGCGCCATCGCCATCAGCAGCATGTACCAGCTCCCCACCATCATCGAACACCTTGCGTTGACCCGCAGCACGCCCAGGCGCCTGGCCCAGGTTCGCTGACACCCGCCGGGCTGCCGCCGCCCGGCGCCAAGCGTTATGATGGCCGCTGGCGCTGCCAGGCAGGCCCGCCTTTCTCCGCATTCACAAGGAGCTTCCCAATGGCGTCATTGCAGGACCAGCTGCGCGGCCTGGTCTACTCAACGGAACATGGCGACATCTGTCCCGCCTGCCGCGAACCCCTGGCCCGGTGCCGTTGCGACGAACTGGCCGAACAGGCCAGGCTCGCAGCGCTGGACGGCATTGTTCGGCTGCGTCGCGAAACCAGCGGGCGCAAGGGAAAGGGCGTCACCACCATTACCGGGGTGCCGCTGAAGGAGGCCGAACTAAAGGCGCTGGCCAAGGCGCTCAAGCGCTGCTGCGGTACCGGCGGTGCGCTCAAGGACGGCGTCATCGAGATCCAGGGCGATCATCGCGAGCGCCTCAAGGCCGAGCTGGAAAGCCGCGGCTACACCGTAAAACTGGCCGGCGGCTGATAGGAGGCCCGATGCCAACGATTCGTTTACCCCTGCGCAACCCGATTGCCCTGATGCTGGCCGTGGCACTGGCCGGCTGCGCCGGCACCCCCGACCTCAGCGAGCTGCGCGCCCAGGTGGAGCCGCCACCGGGCCTGGTGGTGTCCAACGACGCCGAGCTTGACGTGCGCCTGGTCGGCGCCGGCGGCACCCTGGCCGAAACCCATGTGACGCCACGCGGGCCGGGCCCTGGCCCGTGGTGCTGCGCTATGCCCCGCCGCGAGACGACGCCTCGGTACAACTGCGCGCCGAGCTGCGCCAGCAGGGCCGCGTGACCCACTCCGCCGAACCGCTGCAGCTCGACGACGCTGCGCCGGGCGACACCCTCAGCCTGCCGATCTTGCCGCGTCCGTAAGCAGCGCCAGGGCGGCGGTGAGGGTCGCGCCCGCCGGGGCCTCGAGCTTGAGCCGGTAGAGCGAATCGGCGCGCGTTAGCCCCAGGTTGAGGCAGGCAATCGGCTTGCCCTGCTGGGCGGCGCGGCGTACGAACCGCAGCCCCGACTGCACCATCAGCGAGGAGCCGACCACCAGCAGCGCCTCGGCTTCGTCGACCGTGCGCATGGCTCGTGCCACCCGCTCGGTCGGCACGCTGTCGCCGAAGAACACCACGTCGGGCTTCCAGATACCCTCGCCGCAGCGCCGGCAGCCGGGCACGCGGAACGATAAGAAGTCCTGCTCCAGCGCGGCATCGCCGTCGGGTCTGGCCTCGGCCTTCATGTCCCGCCATTGGGGGTTGCAGTCGGCCAGCTCGGCATGCAGGTCATGGCGCATGCGCAGCGCCCCGCAGCCCATGCAGCGCACCTGCTCCGCTCGCCCGTGCAGGTCGATCACCCGCCGAGACCCCGCCTGCTGATGCAGCCCATCGACGTTCTGGGTGATCAGCCCGGTCATGCCGCCGAGCGACTCCAGCCGCGCCAGGGCCCGATGGGCGGGTCCTGGCCGCGCCTGGTGCAACAGGCGAAAGCCGACCAACGCCCGCGCCCAGTAGCGCTGTCGGGCCGCATGGCTGGTCATGAACTGCTGGTGCTGCATCGGCGGCGAGCACTTCCAGGCGCCGTCGAGGTCGCGATAGTCGGGAATGCCGCTCTCGGTGCTGACACCGGCGCCGGTCAGCACCGCCAAGCGCGCATGACGCGCCAGGAAGTCCGCCAGCGCCATGGCGTCACGCGAGGTGTCCCGCTGTTCCGTGTGCTTCATTCGCTCTTCACCCTTGCTGTCTGTCTCCCCACCCGCTCGGCGCCGGCGCGCCTGCCGCGTACAGGTGGGAATGAACATGGCTTCCACCCGCCAAGGTTGTCTAGAATGGAGGGCTTACATGCCCCTCAACAGGCAAGGACACCTTCCCGATGGCCTGGCTGGAATACCTGCTTCCCCTGATCTTCCTGTTCCCCTGGGGGCGATGGCGGTCATCGTGATCGCCCTGCGCAACCTTCACGATGCCCGGGTACGCTCGCCGTTCAATGCCCGCCCCTGCGGGAGCCCGGCCAGGCCCTGCGCGACCGCCTCGACCGTGCCTTCGCCACGCTGTTTCTCAATGGCGCCCTCGGGCCGATCGTCACCCTCGCCCCGCTGGTCTACGGCATGGGCCGCATGCTGTTTGCCAACCGCCAGAACTGGCTCGAATGGGCGCTGTACGGCGCCCTCAGTACGGTGCTGGTATTGATCTACTGCTTCCTGCTAATCCGTGACTTCCAGCACATCCGCCGGATCAAGCTGGGGCTCGCCTGCGAGCTGGCGGTCGGCCAGGAGCTGGAGCGCATGATCCATCCCGAGGCCCACCCCTACTACGTGTTCCATGATGTGCCCACCGACACCGACACCATGGACCATGTCGCCGTCACGCCTCACGGCGTGTTCGTGGTTGAGACCCGCGCCCGCACGCGGCCGTTCACCGCCGATGGGCGCGAAATCAACCTGGTCACGGTCGAGTCCGACCGCCTGCGCTTCCCCGGCTGGAGCGAACAGCGCCCGCTCGAGAAGACCTTGCGCGCCACCCACTGGCTGGCCGAGTGGCTGGAAAGCCGCTGCGGCGCCCCGGTGCCGGTGCGCGGCGTGCTGACGCTGCCGGGCTGGGAGATCACTTATGCCGGTGCGCCGGAAGGGCTGCTGGTGGTCAGCGGCGAAGCGCTGGCGCAGCAGCTCAGCGAGATCCGACTCGGCACCATCGACGATGCCATGCACGACAAGGTGATCGCCGCCCTGATCGAGCGCGCCGCCGAGCTGGAGAAGAACCTCGCGCTGAACGAGCCGTCGGTCTAACGCGGCCGGCGCCCGCCTTTTGCCACAGCCGCACGGGCGGCGGCGGCCTGCCTCAATCGCCGCGCAGCCGCCCGCCCATCTCCTGGGCCAGGTCCACGGCGTAGTGGTCGGTCATGCCGCCGATGAAATCCAGCATGCGCCGATAGCTGTCGTAGAGCGACCAGGAGGGCTTGGGGGTGTTCTCTCCGATCAGCGCCAGCACCCGCTGGTGCTTGAAGCTCGAGCCGCCGGTGTAGTGAAGCTCGTGGGCAGCCCCGATGAAGGCCTCGAGCAGGATGCCCAGGGTGGTGTAGGCGCCGATTTCGAGCTTGGCCTTGCGCTCGTTCTGGAAGATGCGCTCGCGGGCCAGCTGCTTGGCCGCCTTGACTCCCCAGCCCAGGTCGGGATGGCACAGTTCCAGCAGGTCGGCATTGAGCGTGCCGTTGAGCAGCGCCGTCTCGTGGGCGACGAACACCGCGCCGACGTCGTTGACGGCCCGCTCCATGGCGGCGCCGCGCAGGGCGGCGATGCGGCGCCGCTGCGACACCCCATCTCGCACCATGGCCGGGTAGTCCGGCGGCGTGTCGCCGGCAATCTGCAGCAGCACGTCGGCCACCTCTTGGAAGCGCAGAATGCCCATCTCCAGGCCGTCTTCGAGGTCGAGCAGGGCGTAGCAGATGTCATCCGCCGCCTCCACCAGCCAGGCCAGCGGGTGGCGGCACCAGCGCCCCGCTTCCCGCGGCAGCAGCCCGAGGCGGTCGGCCACCTCGGCCAGCAGGCGCCGCTCGGACTGGTAGCAGCCGAACTTGCCGGCGCTGCCGCCGTGCTCCACCGTCCAGGGTATTTCAGCAGCGTGCCCAGGGTGGCCGCGGTTAGCCGCATGCCGCCGCGGAACTGGTTGTACTCGATCTGGGTGACCACGCGAAAGCCCTGGGCATTGCCCTCGTAGGTCAGCAGGTCGGCACGCTCGAGCTCGGTCAGCCCTTCCAGCAACCCGCTGCCGTCGGCCTCGGCGCGCTTGAACCAGTCGCGGATGGCGTACTCGCCGGCATGGCCGAAGGGAGGGTTGCCGATGTCATGCCCCAGGCAGGCCGCCTGTACGATCACGCCCAGGTCGGCCGGCGTCATCCAGGCCGGCAGGCGCTCGCGCAGCAGCTCACCCACGATCATGCCCAGGCTGCGCCCCACGCAGCCCACCTCCAGCGAGTGGGTGAGGCGAGTGTGAATGTGGTCGTTGTCGGTCAGCGGATGGACCTGGGTCTTGCGCCCCAGGCGCCGGAACGAGCCGGAAAAGACGATTCGATCGTGATCCTTGTGAAACGGGCTGCGGCCGATCTCTTCACGGCCGCTGCGCTCTCCGTCGAGCCGCGAGGGGTCGAGCAAGCGCTGCCACTGCATCTGCACCATGGGCTTCCTCCTGAAGAGCTCCATTCTGGCACTAGTGGGCACAGGAAGGCCACGCCGCTGCGCCGGCCGCTGCGCTTGTGGTACGCCCCCGGCTTGCCTACGTTGTGAGGAGAAGCCACACGACGTGTCACTGGCAAAAACATGCGACAGGAGCGACATCATGGCGGACAAACCCGACGCAACACGCCCCCAGCAACCCGGCGACCAGGCCCCGCCCGGCACCCCCGGCAGCGGGCAGAACATCTGCCGTGAATGCCAAGGCAGCGGCAAGATCGAGGGTCGCCAATGCCCCGAATGCGGCGGCAGCGGTTATGTGATCGAAGGCATCGGCGGCGGCTGAGCGTCCGCCCCTGCCCTTGGGCTCGCCCCCGCCAACCTGGGCCCGAGTCAACAAACGTGCGAAGGCCGCCCTTGGGCGGCCTTCGCGGTTGCGGTCAGCAGGCATGCAGCGGTGAGCAGTGGCTAGCTCGAGTCCGGGCGACCCAGGCCGCTGCGCTCATGCAAGCCGCTGCGCTCGGGCGACCCGCTTTGGGAAGGTAGCCGCTCGCCCGGCGACTGGGCCGGCGATGGCAGCGCCGCCTGCGGCGCCGAGCCTGCCGATGCCTGGCCGGCTATTCCGCGGGAATGCTCGAGTCCTCGGGGAAAGCCGGTGCGGCCACTGTAGTCGGGGGTGGGGCCGGCCTGGTAGGCGTGCCGCCGCGTCTGGTCCTGGGCCGCGTAGACGCCAAGCGCCGCCAGCGTGGTGGCCAACAGCATCGCCCGGGTGACGTTGCGCCGCTCCGGATGCTCCTGGTGGTTGGCCAGCAGGGCCAGGCTGGCGGCATCCATGGCATCGCCCAAGGCCCCGGCCCACAGGGCAGGCTTGGGGTTGACGGTAAGCGCGCCGATCCCCGTGGCTACGCTGCGCGCCCCACAGGCCCGCACCAGCGGTTCGGCACCCTGAATGCCGAGAGGGCGAGTCAGGCTCTGCGGCGCCAGCAGCTTGCATACCCCCAGGCCGAGGCTAAGCCAGCCCAGCCCGCGCGCCAGCCGATCACTGCCGTGCAAGGATCCATTTTGCTCCATGTGCATGCTTCTCCTCCTGGATGGTTGCTGCAGCACCTCAAGGCTTGAGGACCACTTTCACGCAGCCTTCCTGCTTGTCGCGGAAGGTGTTGTACATCTCGGGCCCCTGGTCCAGGCCGGCCGTATGGGTCACTACAAAGGAGGGATCGATCAGCCCCTCGTCGATGTAGCGCAGCAGGTCGTCGGTCCAGCGCTTGACGTGGGTCTGCCCGGTGCGCACCGTCAGCCCCTTGTTCATCAGCGGCCCCATGGGCACCTTGTCGATCAAGCCGCCATAGACGCCGGGAATCGACAGGATGCCGCCGGGGCGGCAGACGTAGATCATCTCGCGTAGCACGTGGGCCCGGTCACTCTCCTGCGCCATGACCTGCTTGACCCGGTCGTAAACCGAGTCGATCGAGCGCGGCACATGGGACTCCAGGCCTACCGCATCGATGCACTTCTCCGGCCCCTTGCCGCGAGTCAGCTCCTGCAGGCGGGCCAGCACACTTTCTTCATCGAAGTTGATGGGAATCGCCCCGCCGGCCTCGGCCATGGCCAGGCGCTCCGGCACGTTGTCGATCACCACCACCTGTTCGGCGCCGAGCATCACCGCGCTGCGCACGCAGAACTGGCCAACCGGACCCGCCCCCATACCACCACGGTGTCGGTGGGCTCGATGTCGCACTGCACGGCGGCCTGCCAGCCGGTGGGAAAGATGTCGCCCAGGAACAGCACCTGTTCGTCGGTGAGGCTGTCGGGCACCTTGATATGGGTCTTGTCGGCGAAGGGCACCCGCACGTACTCGGCCTGGCCACCGGCATAGCCGCCGGTCAGGTGCGAGTAGCCAAACAGGCCCGCCCCGCTGTGGCCGAACACCTTGTCGGCCAGCGCCTTGTTGCGGTTGGAGCGTTCACAGAGCGAAAAATTGCCGCGCCGGCACTGGTCGCACTCGCCACAGGTGATGGTGAAGGGTACCACCACGCGGTCGCCTACCTTGAGGTCGCGGGTCTCGGCACCGACCTCCATGACCTCGCCCATGAACTCGTGCCCCACCACGTCGCCGGACTCCATGGCCGGAATGAAATGGTGGAAGAGATGAAGGTCGGAGCCGCAGATGGCGCAACTGCTGACGTTGATGATGGCATCGCGGGGATGCTCGATCTGGGGGTCGGGAACCGTTTCGTAACGGATATCGTTCTTGCCATGCCAACACAGCGCTTTCATGGACATTCTCCCTGTCAACACTCAGCGAAAGCGGAAAGATCTGAACTCACCATAGTTCAGCCTCCCGTTGGCGCAGGTAAGGGAGTTTGGCGACTGGGTTACGTTCCTTTGCCGGGCCGCAGCAGGCCGTGCCGGCAGCGGTTCGCTGCGGTCGGCGCGGCAACTGCGGCGGCGACGAACGGGGCGGGCGCCAGCGCGCCCGCCACTCAGCTACTCCTCGGCCAGCATCGGCAGCAGCGTCTTGAGCTTGCGCGTCAGCGTGTTGCGGCCCCAGCCCAGCAGCTCGGCGGCCTCGCCCTTGCGTCCCCCGGTGTGCTTCAGCGCGGTCTCGATCAGAATCTTCTCGAAGTCGGGCACCGCCTCCTCCAGCAGGTGGGTGTGGCCCGCTGCCAGGGCACGGTCGGCCCAGTCCCGAAAGGCGGCACGCCAGTCGCCCAGGTGCTCCTCCCCGCCTCGTCGCCGAGCAGCTCCGGCGGCAGGTCTTCCACCAGCACCTCGCGACCGGACGCCATCACGGTCAGCCAGCGGCAGGTGTTTTCCAGCTGGCGTACATTGCCGGGCCAGGGCAGCCGGGTCAGGTGGGTCTCGGCATCCTTGGTCAGCACCTTGACGTCGGTGGCCAGCTCCTTGGCCGCCTCGGCCAGGAAATGCCGCGCCAGGCGCGGGATATCCTCGCGGCGCTCGGCCAGCTTGGGTAGGTGCACACGGATCACATTGAGGCGGTGAAAGAGGTCTTCACGAAAACGACCGTCCTTTACCAGCGCCTCCAGGTTCTGGTGGGTGGCGGCGATGATACGTACATCTACCTTGACCGGCGTATGGCCGCCGACCCGGTAGAACTCGCCGTCGGCCAGCACCCGCAGCAGCCGGGTCTGGGTTTCGGCGGGCATGTCGCCGATCTCATCGAGAAACAGGGTACCGCCGTTGGCCTGCTCGAAGCGCCCCTGGCGCTGGGCGGTGGCACCGGTGAAGGCGCCCTTCTCATGGCCGAACAGCTCCGACTCGATCAGGTCGCGGGGGATCGCCGCCATGTTGAGCGCGATGAATGGCTGGGCGGCGCGCGGGCTGTGCTGGTGCAAGGCGCGGGCCACCCGCTCCTTGCCGGTGCCCGACTCGCCGTTGATCAGCACGGTGATGTGCGAGTGCGACAGCCGGCCGATGGCGCGGAACACCTCCTGCATCGCCGGCGCCTCGCCGATGATCTCGGCATCGAGCCCCTCGGGCACGCTGACCGGCCGCTTGCGCTCGCGTGCGTGGGCCACGGCACGGCGCACCAGGGCCAGCGCCTCATCGACGTCGAACGGCTTGGGCAGGTACTCGAAGGCCCCGCCCTGGTAGGAGGCCACGGCGCTGTCGAGGTCGGAGTGCGCCGTCATCACAATGACCGGCAGGTCCGGGTGCACCTCGCGCACCCGCGACATCAGGTCGAGCCCATCGATGCCCGGCATGCGGATATCCGTCACCAGCACATCGGGGGGTCGTCCAGCAGCCGAGCGAGAGCCAGGTCGGCTCGATCAATGCATTCGACGTCGAGGTCGGGCTGAGCCAGGGCGCGCTCCAGCACCCAGCGGATGGCACGGTCGTCATCGACCACCGCGACACGAGCGACATCAGTCATGGCGCCTCTCCAACGGAATCAAAAGTCTGAATTCGGTATGCCCGGGGCGGGATTCGCATTCGATCAGTCCCTGATGCTGATGCAAGATGCCCTGGGCAATGGACAGTCCCAGTCCACTGCCGTCGGCCCGACCCGATACCATGGGATAGAACAGTGTTTCCTGCAGGCTTTCGGCCACGCCGGGGCCGTTGTCGATCAGCGCCACCTCGCACACCAGGCGATGGCGCTCGGCGCCCAGGGTGAACTGCCGGCGCGCCCGCGTGCGCATCAGCAGGCACGGCGATTCGGTGCCGGCCTCGGTCATCGCCTCCACGGCGTTGCGCGCCACGTTGAGCACCGCCTGAATCATCTGCGCCTCATCGCCGGGAAAGTCCGGCAGGCTGGGATCGTAGTCGCGCTCGATCCGCACCGCCGGGGTCTCGGCCAGCAGCAGCGTGCGCACCCGCTCCAGCACCTTGTGGATATTGAGCGGCTCGTGGCGCAGCAGCTTGTTCGGCCCCAGCATGCTGTCGACCAGGTCGCGCAGGCGGTCGACCTCCTCGACGATGATGCGGGTGAATTCCTGCAGGGCCGGGTCGTCGAGGTCGCGCTCGAGCAGCTGGGCGGCGCCGCGGATGCCGCCCAACGGGTTCTTCACCTCATGGGCCAGCCCGCGCGAAAGTACCTTGATCGCCTCCTGCCGGTTGAGCAGCGCCTCCTCGCGCGAGATGCGCAGCAGCCTGTCGCGGGGCTCCATCTCCACCAGCAGCTCGTCGGTGGAGAGCGGCGTCACCGTGTAGTCGATGGTCGCTCCGGCGCCGCTGGCCAGGGTCAGGCGCACCTCACGCTGGGTGAAGGGGTGCTGATTGCCGGCCGCCTTGGCCAGCACCTCACCCATGCCATCGTCGTCGGACAGCAGCGCCGCCAGGCGCAGCCCGTGCACCCGCCCCAGGCTGACCGCAAGCAGCGCTTCCGCTGCCGGATTCATCCAACGCAGACGCAGCCTGCCATCGAGCAGCAGCACGGCGGTGGTGAGATGTTCCATCAAGCGTCGGTACATGGCATGGCCTTCTGTTTACGGGGCGTGCACCGGCATGGCGCCGATGGCGTTGCCGTAGCGCAACGCACCCAACAACTCGCTACAAGTACTTAGCAAGAAGTGCGCCAAAAGAGAAAACCGCGCAACGGCGCTGCCTTGCGGCAGGGCAGGCAGCGGCCAAGGCCTGGGCGGGCGACTTTAATGCACTATATTGGTGCGCCAAAAAACGCGCCAGCCGTACAACAGGGCAACGGGGTAGCCAAGGCGGGGCGGGCTCGACCCGGTGCGGGCAGGCGCCCGCACCGTCACAGCGCCACCGCACCGGACGTCCTGCAACCCCACTTTCGGGCGGAAACGCGCCGGGTAACGGCGACCCTAGCTAGGGCGGGCCGGCGCGCTCTACCACCAGCGACACCGGCGGCGTGCGATGGCGAATCTCGCCACGGGCGTCGAGCAGCTCCGCTTGAAGCTCATAGCGACCGCTGGCCAGGTTGGAGAGCATGAAGGCCGAGGTGTGCAGCGCCGTCTGGCTGACCCGGCCGTCGACCAAGAGGCGAACCTGATGGTCCGTGCGCAGCGGCGGCTCGATCAGCAGCGCCACCTGCAGGTTGCCGGCGTGGCTGGCCGGCAGCGCGGCGCCCTGGCGGGGAGAGAATGCGGAAGGTGTCGTAGGGCATGAACGGCTGACCCGGCGCCGCCGGCACCCGCGGTGCGATGCCTTCCACGCGAGGCGCCACGACGCTGCGCCGCTCGCCGGCACTGGCCGGCACCACCGTCAGCGGCGCCAGCTGAACCGCTTCGCCGCCGCGCTCAGGATTATCGCTGAAGATCACGTTGCCCTGGGCATCGACCGTACGATAGATGGTGGTGGCGAAGGCCGATGCGGCCATCAACCAGAGAATGAGTAGCGCGACAGCCTTCGTCATGGCGTGATCTCCTTGCTCAACCCGACGCGCCCAGAGGTGTAGGCCCGCCTCGGCGGCGGGCATGAAGCAGCCTGCGGCCCCGCCGCAGGCTTGAGTGTACGACAAAGCGGGCCCCGCGAGGGGCCCTTTCGTGTCACCATCGGCGGCTCGGCCGCCTGCGGTGAAGCGCTTGCCGCTGAGGGATCAGCAGCTGTAGTACATATCGAATTCGATCGGGTGCGTGGTCATGCGGATGCGCTCCACGTCTTCCATCTTCAGTTCGATGTAGGCGTCGATCATGTCGTCGGTGAACACGCCGCCTTCGAGGAGGAAGGCACGATCCTTGTCCAGGGCATCCAGGGCCTGATCCAGGCTGTGCGCCACGGTCGGCACCTTCTTGCCCTCTTCCGGCGGCAGGTCATAGAGGTTCTTGTCCATGGCGTCGCCGGGGTGGATCTTGTTCTTGATGCCGTCGATACCGGCCATCAGCATGGCGGCAAAGCACAGGTAGGGGTTGGCCGTCGGGTCGGGGAAGCGGACCTCGACGCGCTTGCCCTTCGGGCTTGCGGTATACGGAATACGGATCGACGCAGAGCGGTTGCGGGCACTGTAGGCCAGCATGACCGGCGCTTCGAAGCCCGGCACCAAGCGCTTGTAGGAGTTGGTCGAGGCGTTGGCGAAGGCGTTCAGGGCACGGGCGTGCTTGATGATGCCGCCGATGTAGTACAGCGCCATTTCCGACAGGCCGGCGTACTGGTCGCCCGCGAACTGGTTCTGGCCATCCTTCCAGAACGACTGGTGCACGTGCATGCCGCTGCCGTTGTCGCCGACCAGCGGCTTAGGCATGAAGGTGGCAGTCTTGCCGTAGGCGTGGGCCACGTTGTGGATCACATACTTCATTTCCTGAACTTCGTCGGCCTTCTTCACCAGGGTGTTGAACTTGACGCCGATCTCGTTCTGGCCGGCGTTGGCCACCTCGTGGTGATGCACTTCGACGGTCTGGCCGATCGCTTCCAGGGTGTTGCACATGGCGCCACGGATGTCATGGAAGCTGTCGACCGGGGGCACCGGGAAGTAGCCGCCCTTGACCCGCGGACGGTGGGCCAGGTTGCCGCCTTCGAGCTGGCGATCGGTCGACCAGGCACCCTCTTCGGAGGTGATCTTGTACATGGAGCCCTCGATATCGGACTTCCAGTGCACCTCGTCGAAGATGAAGAACTCGGGCTCGGGGCCGAAGAAGGCAGTGTCACCAAGGCCGGTGGACTGCAGGTAAGCCTCGGCGCGCTTGGCAATGGAGCGCGGGTCGCGCTCGTAGCCCTGCATGGTGGCCGGCTCGATGATGTCGCAGCGCAGCACCAAGGTGGAATCTTCGGTGAACGGGTCGAGGAAAGCGGTGCCGTCTTCCGGACGCAGGATCATGTCCGACTCGTTGATGCCCTTCCAGCCATGGATGGAGGAGCCATCGAACATCTGGCCGTTCTCGAAGAACTCCTCGTTGACATCGCGAGCCGGGATGGTGACGTGCTGTTCCTTGCCCCGGGTGTCGGTGAAGCGCAGGTCGACCCACTTCACATCATGTTCTTCGATCAGGGCGAGAGTCTTGGCTGACATGGTGTCCTCCGTTTGAGCATTGGCTCGATTCGTTGGCTGATGACCAGTGCTGGTTCATTCCAGCATGTTTGTAGCACGCGGCAGTTCGGCTGCCCACGATCACCATGCACGAACATGGCGCTAGCCAATACAATGCAGGCAGCGTGCCAATTTGCACCAGCGACGCTCGAAAATTTTCTTGCCGCTGAAATTCAAGGAGTTATTCGAAGCGGGATGTGCACCACCATGTGCCATAGCGAGCATGGCGGCTCGCTCGATGGTGCTCGGCGAGGAATGCTTGCACCATAAAGGTGCGCGAGAAAGGAAAATGCACCGAAAGAAGGCAGATTGGATCGCGGCGTGCGTGCCCTCGCTGGCCGTCGGAGCGCTTGTTGCGTTAGGGCAAGGTGGCGGCGCT
This sequence comes from Halomonas sp. E19, assembly GCF_052439355.1. Classification (NCBI taxonomy): domain Bacteria; kingdom Pseudomonadati; phylum Pseudomonadota; class Gammaproteobacteria; order Oceanospirillales; family Halomonadaceae; genus Halomonas; species Halomonas sp. E19. The sequence continues at coordinate 2,806,283 of NZ_JBNFWU010000001.1, forward strand.
GGCCCGGCCTCTTTCCAGCAGCACCCGGGCACGGCAGGCGCGCAGGCGTTCGACCAGTTCGGCCAGGGCCTGGCGGTCGTACTGCTCGTCGCAGCCACCGATCCGCTCGAACCAGTCACGCTTGACGCAAATGGCGTCCGAGTCCGAGGGGCGATGCAGGCGCCACCACCAGCGCGCCAGCACGCCCAGCCGATTGCCCGGCAAGACCACCGCATCCCAGCTGCCGCGGCACGCCTCGCCCAGCATGCCGCCGAGCTTGGTCATGGCGCGCCGCGACACGCGGCCGGGGAACAGCAACACCTCACCCTGGCTCTCGTGGGCGGCCAGGTTGAGTCGCTCGCCCAACCGGCGTCGGTCGCAGCGCACCAGCCTGATGCCGTAACGCTCGACCATGGCCTGCAGCCCGGGGTCGCCGGTATCGTCGACCACCAGAATCTCGTGCTCTCCCGGCCAGCGGCGCGAGGCCCGCCAGAGCGCACCGAGATGGCGCGGCAGCTGCGCACCAACCATGCGGGCATCCAGAAGAGTGCTACTGAGGAACATAGCCGCTAGAAGCTCCATACTTGCGGGGTCACCGCCGAGTAGATCAACGAAGAGGCGCACCGAGCGCGCCTGCATGACGCCATGGCACGGCAACCTGCCATGCGCGTGCGATGCGCGACCCGGTGTTGTCGGACACAGGCACTAGCCCAATACGAACCGCAGCGTTCGAACCGGCCGGCTTGTGCCGAGGCGTGACGAAGTGCCAGGACCCGTCGCGTGACGTAGATGTTGTATGCTGAGTTCCCTGCTCGCTGCGGCCTGGCGAGCGGCGATGCGCTGCCAGCCTGCAAAGCGAAGCTGTGTGGCTATCAGTGTATAAAAGTAAGGAAAGGTTCCGTTGCTGAATTTTTCCGTTGCCGCGCCTCATTTCTTTCGTGCCCGGCGGGCCAATCCGGCAAGCGGCGCAGTCGAAGTGAACGAGCCGACGTCTACCGATAGCATGAGGTTGTGCTATTCGCCTCCCTTCCTAGTCTGTACAATGCGCCTCCACTCCCTACCCCGCGCCTAGGGTACGTCCTCCGATGTGTACATAGGTGCGCCCCTGTTGATGAGTCACACCCTATGAACACAGCTGTAACCCCGTCTCGTATCGAGAGTTTGCGCAATATTGCCATCATCGCCCACGTCGACCATGGCAAGACCACGCTGGTCGACAAGCTCCTGAGCCAGTCGGGCACGCTCGACCGCAAGGCCGAGGGGCAGGAGCGGGTCATGGACTCGAACGACCAGGAAAAAGAGCGCGGCATTACCATCCTGGCCAAGAACACCGCGATTCGCTGGCAGGACGGCAACGGCCGCGACTACCACATCAACATCGTCGACACCCCCGGACACGCCGACTTCGGCGGCGAGGTGGAGCGGGTGATGTCGATGGTCGACTCGGTGCTGCTGCTGGTCGACGCCGTCGACGGCCCCATGCCGCAGACCCGCTTCGTGACCCAGAAGGCCTTCGCCCAGGGCCTCAAGCCGATCGTGGTGGTCAACAAGATCGACCGCCCCGGCGCGCGCCCCGACTGGGTCATCGACCAGATCTTCGATCTGTTCGACAACCTCGGCGCCACCGACGAGCAGCTCGACTTCCCGATCGTCTACTGCTCGGCGCTCAACGGCATTGCCGGCATGGACCCGGACTCCCTGGCCGAGGACATGTCGCCCATGTTCCAGGCCATCGTCGACATCGTCGAACCGCCCGCGGTCGAACTCGACGGCCCGTTCCAGATGCAGATCTCGGCGCTGGACTACTCCAGCTATGTGGGTGTCATCGGCCTTGGCCGCATCAAGCGTGGTTCGGTCAAGCCCAACCAGCAGATCGTGGTGATCGGCACCGACGGCAAGACCCGCAAGGGCAAGGTCGGCCAGGTGATGACCCATATGGGCCTGGAGCGCGTGCAGACCGACCTGGCCACCGCCGGTGACATCGTCTGCATCACCGGCGTCGACGAACTGTCGATTTCCGACACCCTGTGCGACCCGACCGCCGTCGAGGCGCTGCCGCCGCTGTCGGTGGACGAGCCGACCGTCTCCATGACCTTTCAGGTCAACGACTCGCCCTTCGCCGGGCGTGACGGCAAGTACGTCACCAGCCGCAATATCAAGGATCGCCTCGACCAGGAGCTGATCCACAACGTGGCGCTGCGCGTCGAGCAGGGCGAAAGCCCGGAGAAGTTCATCGTCTCCGGCCGCGGCGAGCTGCACCTGTCGGTGCTGATCGAGACCATGCGTCGCGAAGGCTTCGAGCTGGCGGTGGGCCGCCCCGAGGTGATCCTCAAGGAGATCGACGGCATCAAGCAGGAGCCGTACGAAGAGGTGATCATCGACATCGAGGAGCAGCACCAGGGTGCCGTGATGGAGGAGCTTGGCTACCGCAAGGGCGAGCTGACCTGGTGGCGCGACGAGCGCCGAAGACCGCTCTACTTCGACCTGCGCGTTCCCGCGCCGCCGACGCCTGGACATCGTTTCGAGCGCGTTCGACTTCCGCTTCGACTTCGGCGCTCTCCTCGCCGCTGGCCCTGGCGCGTCGACGGCACCCGCCGCCTGGGCTGCTGGCGCGGCGCCTGGTTTCAACGAACTGGCGCCGCCGGCGCTACCTTCGCCGCCTGCCTCCGGCTTTGTGGCACTGGTCCTCAGCTTCCAGCTTCATCTCCTGAGCCCCTGGCTGGGCTCTGCTGCCCCCCGGCCCCAACAAACAACCCCACACGCAAAAGTGGGCACTCACTCCTTTGCACCCTCGGCACATGAGCCCTCTTCCTGTGCACCCTGTCCGAGACCAACAATGGCGTCAGACCCTTCTAATGGCGGCAGAAATGCAGTCCCCCAGCCACTCTTGCAGGCCCCACTGGGCACCGGCTGCTCTGGTAATCTTCCCCACGGATCTCAGGTAACTGCCTGGCACGGACACCTGCCCCGCATTGTCACACGCTAAACCACTTCTGCAACGGACTCTGCTTGCTGGGCTGCTGTGCAGCCGCTTCATTGCCGGGAAGGCCGGCCCCGCCAGCACGGCACCGCGTCTGCAGACCTGGGCGCTGGCACCGGGGCCTGGCTCGGCTGCAGGCCAGGGGCTTCACTCGCCTCACTTGGGAGCTTTTCTCCCACTGCGCAGGCGAGCAGGGGCTCTGCATGGCCGGCAGGGCGCTGAGCACTGGACCTTCTGCCCAGTTCATTGGCGCTTCCCGTCTCCTTCCATGTGGGCGCTCCATGCAGCACTGTGTGGCAGGCTGGGCTTCTGGCAGGCTGCTGCATCAGAGGAGCTTTGCCACTTCATGTGGTCCTTTGTCAGTGCTTTGGAAACACGGACTTCAGACACTGAGACTCGTGGGCACTTTCTGAAGAGCTTTTTCCGCTCTGTCGCGCGCTGTCTGCCCCGCCCGTGGCTTCATCGCTTTGCCCACCCGCCTGCACCCTGTTTCTATGGAAAGAGCGCGCGCGCTTTGCGTGGCCGGCTGCTCGGCGCATGTCCTGGCTGGCGCGCCCGGGAGGAGGCGCGCCAACGCTCCCGGCGTTCTTCCGCGAACGGCGAACTGGTGCGCGAGGACGACTATGCATCGGCGTGACCTGGCAGGGCGCTACGGCCGGCCTGCTCAGCCAGCTCGACGCGGGCGTGACCACGGTGATGGACACCAGCCAGATCCACCACAGCCCCGAGCACTCCGATGCCGCGATCGAGGGCTTGCGTGACTCCGCCCGGCGCAACGTGTTCGGCTATTTCGAGGGCCAGGGCGAACGCACCCAGTATCCCCAGGACGCCAGGCGCATTCGCGAGCACTACTTCGCCACCGGCGAGGGGCGCTCGGCCGACGGTCTGATGACCATGGTGATGGGCGGCGAGATCTACCTGCCCGACCACGAGACCGCCTGGGCGCTGGCCCGTGAACTGGAGCTGCCGCTGGCCTATCACGTGGTCGGCAGCCTCGGCATGGCCGAGACCTTCGACGCGCTGGCGGCAAGTGGAAAGATCGAGGAAAACCACATCCTGATCCACATGACGGGGATGAGCGACACGGCCTGGCAGGCGGTGCGCGACGCCGGTGCTCACGTCTCGCTGGCGGTGCCCATCGAGATGACCATGCGCCACGGCACCCCGCCGCTGATGAAGACGTCGGAACTGGGCATCCTGCCATCGCTTTCCAGCGACGTGGAGTGCACCATGACCGCCGACTTCTTCACCCAGATGCGCTCGACGCTGACGCTGCAGCGCATGTTCGTCAACGAGCTGGCCCTGCAGGGCGAAGAGCAGCGCCCGGCGCTGCTGACCTCGCGCGAGGTGATACGCTATGCGACCCTGGGCGGCGCCCGGGGGCTGAAGCTGGAGCGGCGGGTGGGCTCGCTGACGCCGGGCAAGGAGGCCGACCTCCTGCTGCTCGACGCCGAAGCCATCAACGTGGCGCCGCTGAACAACGTCCCCGGCGCCGTGGTCACCCTGATGGAGCGCAGCAACGTCGAGACGGTGCTGGTGGCCGGGCGCATCCGCAAGTGGCGCGGCCAGCTGCTGGGGGCCGACCTTTCCCGTCTGCGCGACGAGCTCACCGCCTCACGCGACTACCTGTTCGAAGCCGCTGGCGTCGACCGACGCATGTTCGACTGACTCCCGCCCAGCCCGAGCAATCAACGCAGCAACCCCCATCCCCCGGGGGCTTTGAAACCGCGGCCTTCCCGGCGGCGCCGGGAGAGAGCCGGACGCCGCAAAAGGCGCATGCCTTGGCGGCGGTTATCTATAACAGCCACCATAACGCTAATTTGAATGAATCTTTAAACCTCATTCATACGTTAAATAACGAAAACTCACCAAATATTTCACAGGATTAAAAAGCGGCATTATTGATGTCATGCACGGCCCCGAGAAGCTCATGAATAAGTCTAAGAAGAAACACAACAAGTCCCTCGGTACGGTACAGTGGACTAATAAAATGACGGGCAAGCTGCCACACAAGCCTACATGGGCGATCCCTTGGAAGGGCAGGAAAGGGAGGGCGAATGTAGGACTGGCCTTGCAACGCTTGGCGGTTTTACATCGCATTCAGCGTTTAACTCCAAGAGCCCGATGCCATGCCTTTTCCATCAATTTCGTTTACCCGATATAGGCATGAGCCACTCGATCACGCCCACGTGAACACGCCTTCACGCCATTGAAAGCTCGATAAAATCAAATTCGACCCGCAGATACAGTGCACGAAGAGTCCGCTTGGCGTTTCAGCGTCAACGCAGCAACAGGATGCAACACCAGCGATAAGGACGTTTTCATGGAGAATCAGAAGGAACCGATCGACAAGCTATCATCGACCGCCACCACCGGCTGGCTGGACCCAGCCTGGCAACGACGCAAGCGCATCACGGTGCCCAGGAGAAGCTGGAAGGCGCACTGAAGGACTTCACGCTGCTGGTCGATCTGGAACATGAAGCTGAGCTGGCACAGCACGCCCGAGCGGACGGCAGGGACATCCTCTTCACCGCCGGCGATGGCGTTACGCCGCTGTCGCACGAGCGGGTCGTGCATCAGCGGCTGCTGCGCGACCAGGCGGTCTGGACCCTGTGGAGCGACCCCAGGGCGGTGCGCCACGTCGATCGCCATGACCGCACCTACGTGGCCTACTACACCACCAACCAGGGCTGGTGGATCAGCGCCTTCGATCACGAAACCCGGCAGTGGATGCATCACCAGCTCCGCTCCCATGAACAGAGCGCCGGCGGCCGCTGGTGGGACGACCACAACAACCCCGCCATCACCGTGCGCAAGGACGGGCGCATCGTGGTGATCTACGGCGAACACAGCACCGAGCACAGCTGGACGCGGATCTCCACCGAGCCGGAAGACATCTCGTCGTGGCAGGCAGAGATTCCCTTCACCCAGGAGCAGGCCATCGCCAGGCGTGAGAACCACCCCTGAAGCGCTATGCCCGACGCGCCTGGGCGAAGCTGACCGGGACCCAATGCCCCGACCCCTACCAGCCCTCCTACTCCTACGTGAACCTCTACACCCTGCCGGACGGCATCCTCTGGCGGCAATATCGCCCGCTGCGGACCTGGTCGGGGCTGAGCCGAAACCCCACCTTCGTCATCTCCCACGACGGCGGCGAGACCTGGAGCGATCCGGTGCGCTTCATTGACGAGGAGAAGCGTTCGCCCTACCTGGTCACGGCTCAGCAAGGCAACAAGATCCACTTTTTCTTCTCGGATGCGCACCCCGACGAGTGGAGCCATACCTCCATCTACCATGCCTACTACGACCATGCCGCCGGCACCTACCACCGCAGCGACGGTGGTCTGATCGGCGATGCCGGCTGCCTGCCGTTCACGCCGGCCCAGGCCACCAAGGTGTATGACGGCACCACCGCCGCGGGCGAAGCCTGGGTCTACGACATCGCCGTCGATACCCAGGGTCGGCTTGCCGGGCTGTTCAATGTCTACGCCGGGGAGGCCAAGGGCGAGCGCTCCTACCAGACGCACGACTACTGGTACGCCTACTGGAATGGCAGCCAGTGGGAAAACCACCGGATGGCCACCGAGGCCGACCCCTGCTGCACCGGCCAGCGCCGCTATTCAGGCGGCTTCATTCTCGATACCACCGATGTCTCCGTCGCCTATCTTTCGCTGGTACAGCCCGAGCAGGCAGAGCACGCCATGTTCCGCCAACCCACGCGCCATATCTGGAAGTACATCACGCCCGACAACGGCAAGCGCTGGGAACGCGAGCGGATCACCCGTGACGAGCAGGGCAAGGCGCACTCGCGGCCCATCGTGCCGCTGAATCGGCACCCTGAGCTGCCGCTGTTCTGGCTCTATGGCCATTACGTGAACTACCTGGACTATCACACCGGCCTGGCGGCCTACGACCACGGCCAGCGGCTCGACTCGCGCCATCACGTGAAGATCCCGGTCATTGATCCCGAGCGGGACCTCGAGCTGTACGTCTACTACGACAACCCGGGCGTGACGGCCGACAGCGCCCACAGCAAGGAAGAGGTGTGGTCGCCGGCGTGCCTGTACTCCTACCGCGGCTCCCTGACCCAAAACACCCTGGGCCAGCTGCCTCCGCGGCTCGTCGGTGCAGGCTTCACCCTCGAACTCGTCGCCGTTTGGGCCTCTAGCAGGAAGGGCGAGGGCGAAGCCGCAATCCTGGCCAGCGATCCGACCTCCAACACCCAGCTGTGGATCGGCAAGAACCACGCCGAGCAGTTGGAGGTGCGCTTCACCACGCCCTCCCGGCAGCAGGCGATCACCTTCGCCGACCTGGGCTTCAAGGCCCGCGACTGGCAGCAGGCGCAGGCACCCCTGGAGCGGGCCGTCATCCAGCTCAATTTCCAACCGGATGGCGCCGTCAAGGCACGCATGAACGGGCGGCAGAGCCACACGGTCGGCGAGCTCCAGGCGCTGAAGAACACCTGGCCGACCGATCTTGGGCTGCTGCGCACGGCCCCAGAGCCCGCCGAGGCCGAGGGCATGCCCTTCCAGGGCTGGGTGGAGGTCGTTCGCCTCTACGAAGGCGAGCTCGGCGACACCTGGCTGACGATGTCCGAACGGGTCGAGCGGGAGGGCGCCGACCTGATCGCTTGCCACGACGAAGCACGCTATTCGCCCGACCTGGGCGCCAGGCAGGCCTCCTAGCCGGCCTCCACTTCGCAACGCCCTGGCCAGCCGGGTGCAGGCAGCCCGGCTGCCTGCACCCGGCCTTATGCAGTTCGCTGCAATACCCCCTCCCGTTTCCTTCAGCCGCACCACGCCCACGCGGCGGCACCCTTCCCCACATCAGGCTTCCAGCCATGCGACAAAGCCGACTACGCTGCAGAAAACCCCGTTATTCCCGCGAGGAGACACCATGCACAGACATGTAGAATGGGACGACCCGGGCAGCGACAGCGTGATGCGCCACTTCGAGCAGCAGCCAGGCAGCGCCTCGCCGCCAGGACGCGGCGACATCCTCTCGGCACGCTACCAGGGCAAGGTGGTTCGGGTGCGGGTCGAGGCCTACGTGAACGACACCAGCATCGGCGACGTGGTGGCGATCATCGAGCCGGACAGCGGCACACGGCGGCGCCAGCTCGGCAAGCTGTGCCTGGGCGACACCGTCCGCCTGCCGGACGACCGGCGTACCTTCGAGCCGCGTGGCAAGGAGCGCCCCGACGAACCGGAAGAGGCGCGGTGACTTCCATGATCCCCAGGCCCGGTCACCTGCCGCCTCCAACGCAGGCTTAACGCTTTAGCACTGGCCAGGAAGCGGGTTCTATCGCACAGTGTACCCCGCCGTTCACCCCCATGCGGAAACGGCCATCCGAACGGCCCACAAGGCCCAAAACGACTCTTCGGAAGCATAATGAGCACGCATAACGTCTGGACACACAAAGGCACCTTCCTGCTGGCCGCGGTCGGCTCCGCGGTGGGGCTCGGCAACCTCTGGCGCTTTCCTTATCTCACCGGCGAAAACGGCGGTGGTGCCTTCATCCTGGTCTATGCCATCACCATCTTCGCCGTGGGCATCCCGATCCTGATCGCCGAGACCATGCTCGGCCGCGCCAGCCGGCAGAGCCCGATCATGGGCATGCGCTTCCTCACCCGCACCCACAATACCTCGCGGGCCTGGGAAACCATCGGCTGGCTGGGCGCCGCCTCAGCCTTTCTGATCCTGAGCTTCTATTCGGTGATTGCCGGGTGGGCCATCCACTACACCTGGCAAATGTTCACCGGCAGCCTGGCCGGTGCCGATGCCGCCACCATCGGCGAGGGCTTCGACGCCCTGCTGGCCTCTCCCGGGCTGCTCACGCTCTATCACACCCTGTTCATCATCGCCTCGGGGCTGATCGTGGGCATGGGTATCCACAAGGGGATCGAGGGCGGCCTGCGCATCATGATGCCGGCGCTGTTCGTGATCCTGCTGGTGGTGCTGGGCTACGGCATCGTCAACGGCGACTTCGCCGCGGCAGCAAGCTTCCTGTTCACCTTCAACCTGGCCGACCTGAGCCTCGAAGGCTGGCTGCAGGCCATGGGGCAGTCGTTCTTCACCCTGAGCCTCGGCATGGGCGCGATCATGGCCTACGGCGCCTACATGTCCAGCGAGGTCTCGCTGAGCCGAACCGCCTTCGCCATCGCCTTCGTCGATACCGCCGTGGCCATGGTCGCAGGGCTGGCGATCTTCTCGCTGGTGTTCGGCGCCGGGCTCGACGCCGGGGCCGGCCCGGGGCTGATGTTCGTCACCCTGCCGCTGGCCTTCGCCGAGATGCCCTTCGGTGCACTGATCGGCGGCGTGTTCTTCATCCTGGTGCTGGGTGCCGCCATCAGCTCCTCGATCTCGCTGATCGAGCCGGTGGCCGCCTTCCTGGTCGAGCGCTTCGACCTCACCCGCCCCCAGGCGGTGTTCGCCATGGTCGTGGCCAGCTGGGCGCTGGGCCTGCTCACGGTCGTCAGCTTCAATATCTGGGCCGAAGGCACGATCTTCCACGCCCTGTTCGGACGCAGCGCCTTCGACTTCATCGAGCTGCTGACCAACATCTTCATGCCGCTGGGCGGCCTGCTGATCGCACTGTTCGCCGGCTGGGCGCTGACCCATTCCGAGGTGATGAAGGAGATGCGCACCAGCGAGACCTGGTTCCGCCTGTGGCGCTTCCTGGTGCGCTTCGTGGCACCGGCGGCGGTGGCCTTCGTGTTCCTGCGCAGCATTCCGCAGATCGACGGCTACCTGGTCCCGACCATCGGCGCGCTGGTGATCGTCGGCGCCTTTGCCGCCGGCCGCACCTTTTTGATCAGCAACGAACAGGAGCGCTGACGCCCGTCGGCACCCGCAGCACCGATACAGCACCAACGCAGCACGGCCCGCCCACGGCGGGCCCAAGACGAGATGCCCGGGCCACGCCGACGGCGCGCCACGGGGCACATGACACTACTCCGCACAGGAACTGGGCACAACGCTATGGCTGCCATCATCGACGTCCGGCACGTCTACAAGGCCTTTGGCGGTCTAAAGGTCATCAACGACTGCTCCATCCAGGTCGAGAAAGGCTCGATCACCGGCCTGATCGGCCCCAACGGCGCGGGCAAGTCGACGCTGTTCAACATCATCGCCGGGGCCCTGCCGCTCGACAGCGGTCAGATCCTGCTCGACGGCGAGGACATCACCAACCGACCCGCCAACGCCCTGTTCCACAAGGGGCTCTTGCGCACCTTCCAGATCGCCCACGAGTTCTCCCACATGACCGCGCTGGAGAACCTGATGATGGTGCCGCCGAAGCAGGCCGGGGAAAGCTTGTTCGACGCCTGGCTCAAGCCCGGCGTGGTGCGCCGCGAGGAGGCCGAGGTGCGTCGCAAGGCGCTCGAGGTGATCGACTTCATCGGCCTGCACCACGTGCGCAACGAGCTGGCCGGCAACCTTTCGGGCGGCCAGAAGAAGCTGCTGGAGCTGGGCCGCACCATGATGACCGACGCCCGCGTGGTGCTGCTCGACGAGATCGCCGCCGGGGTCAACCGCACCCTGCTGGGCGACCTGGTCGAGAACATCGAGCGGCTCAACCGCGAGCTGGGCTACACCTTCCTGGTCATCGAGCACGACATGGACATGATCGCGCGGCTGTGCAACCCGGTGATCGTACTGGCCCAGGGCAGCGTGATGGTCGAGGGCACGATCGAGGAGATCCAGAACAATCCCCAGGTGATCGAAGCCTACTTTGGTTCCAACGTGGCTTGATTGGACAACGTCACCTGAAGGGCTCCAACGTCTCCTGAAGGGCTCCGGCCCGAGCGCCGGCGCCGCTTGGCCCGGCAGGCTGTGCAGCCCGACAAGAAGAACAGCAACGACAGCGCAGAGAACCCAAGATGCCACTACTCGAAGCACGCGATGTGCACGGCGGCTATGGCGGCATGAACATCCTCAACGGGGTGAACATGACCATCGAGGCCGACGAGATCGGCGTGATCGTCGGCCCCAACGGCGCCGGCAAATCCACCATGCTCAAGGCCGTGTTCGGCCTGCTCACCGTCAGCCAGGGCGAGATCCTGCTGCGCGGCGAGCCGATCCACAACCTGCCGCCCAACAAGCTGGTGCAGAAGGGCATGGGCTTCGTGCCCCAGGAGAAGAACGTCTTTCCCAGCCTCTCGGTGAAGGAGAACCTGGAGATGGGCGCCTTCCTCAAGCCGGGCAACGTCAAGCGCATGCTGAAGAAGGTCTACGAGTTCTTCCCGCCGCTCTACGACAAGCGCCACCAGCCCGCCGGCGAGCTCTCCGGCGGCCAGCGCCAGATGGTCGCCATGGGCCGCGCGCTGATGGCCGAGCCCGAGCTGCTGCTGCTCGACGAGCCCACCGCCGGCCTCTCGCCGCTCTACATGAACGAGATCTTCGAGCGGGTGAAGGAGATCAACGCCGCCGGCGTCGGCATCCTCATGGTCGAGCAGAACGCCAAGCAGGCCCTGGCGATCGCCGACAAGGGCTTCGTGCTGGCCGCCGGCAAGAACCGCTTCACCGACACCGGCGCCGCCCTGCTCGCCGACCCGGACGTGGCCAAGAGCTTCCTGGGCGGTTGAGCCCGGAGCCGTACTGGAGAGTGAGTCGTGAACGAACTGGTCTTCTTCATCAACAACGTGATCATCGCCGGCAGCGTGACCGGCTCGATCTACGCCATCGGCGCCATCGGCGTGACGCTGATCTTCAGCATCATGCGCTTCGCCCACTTCGCCCATGCCGACATGATGACCTTCGGCGCCTTCATGGTGCTGCTGCTGACGCTGGCCTTCCCCGGCGTGGGCGGTGCGGTGGGGCTGCCCACGCCGGTGGTCATGCTGCCTCTGGCCATGGTCCTTACCGCCCTGCTCGCGGTGGGCATCGACAAGGTGTTCTACAAGCCGCTGCGCGCCCACGGCGTCAAGCCCATCGTCATCGTCATCGGTTCGCTGGGCGTGACCCTGATGCTGCAGGGGCTGATTCGCCTGTTCGCCGGCACCAGCGCCCAGAACCTCTACCTGGCCGGTGAGCGCAAGACGATCTACCGCCTCGACGTGCCGTTCGAGCTGGCCACCCGGCCGATCATCATTACCGAACCGCAGATCATCCTGTTCATCCTGACCGTCGCCTGCGTGGTGGGGCTGCACCTGTTCCTCAACCGCTCGCGGCTGGGCAAGGCGATGCGCGCCATGTCCGACAACCCCGACCTGGCGCGGGCCTCGGGCATCAACACCAACTACATCGTCACGGTGACCTGGGTGATCGCCGGGGGCCTGGCCGCCATCGCCGGCACGCTGCTGTCGCTCGACGTGACCTTCAAGCCTGACCTCAGCTTCTTCCTGCTGCTGCCGATCTTTGCCGCGGCCATCGTCGGCGGCGTGGGCCACCCCTACGGCGCCATTGCCGGCGGCTTCGTGGTGGGCTTCGCCGAGACCCTAGCGGTGTTTAACTGGGCGGTGCTGCTGCGGCCCATCCAGCACCTGCTTCCGGCGTGGCTCGAGATCCCGCGCAACCTCGCCTTCGTCGGCACCGAGTACAAGATCGTGGTGCCCTTCTTCATCCTGGTGGCGATCCTGGTATGGCGCCCCACCGGCATCTTCAAGGGGAAGGTGATCTGATGAACACGCCACGTATCGAGCGCCGCGAAGACACCGTTGCGGCCCCCTCCCGTTTCCCGCTGCGAGAAATCGTCCTGTTCGGCGCCCTGCTGGCGGTGATCCTCGTCATCTACCTGATGATGGGCACGGCCTACAGCACGCGCATGCTGGTGGAAGCCTCCTGCTACGCCATCCTGGCCCTGGGCCTGACCATCCAGTGGGGCTATGCCGGCCAGTTCAACGCCGGCGTGATGGGCTTCGTGGCGCTGGGCGGCTTCTCCGCCATGCTCTTCAGCGTGCCGGTCAACGACGCCTTCTGGGGCACCGAGCTACCCGGCGAGCTGGGCCGCGTGCTGCTGTATGGCGCGGCGGCGGCCATGCTGGTATTCGGCGCCACCCGGCTCGACAGGCTGGGCGTGCCGAAAACACTGCGCACCCTGATCGCCGTGGTGCTGGCCGTGGTGCTCTACCTGGTGGTGATCAGCATGCTGCGCGACGTGACCAGCGAGATCCAGTCCCGCGCCGGCTTCATCGGCGGCTTTGGCCTGCCCGCCTGGACCGGCTGGATCGTCGGCGGCGCGCTGGCCGGCGCCGTCGGCTACTTCATCGGGCATATCTGCCTGGGGCTGCGCAGCGACTACCTGGCCATCGCCACCCTGGGCATCGCCGAGATCATCAAGGCATTCCTCAAGAACTCCGACTGGCTCACCCGCGGTACCGCCACGGTGTCGCCGCTGCCGTGGCCCACGCCCGGCCCCAGCGAGCTGGGCTTCACCCTGGCCCGGGCGCTCTACCTCTCGGTCACGGCGGTCATGATCGCGGTGATCTTCTTCCTGCTGCACCGCGCCTATCACGCCCCCTGGGGCCGCATGATCCGCGCCATCCGCGACAACGAGGTTTCCGCCGCGGCGATGGGCAAGGACATCAACAAGCGCCGCCTGGAGATCTTCGTGCTGGGCTGCATCCTGATGGGCATCGGCGGCGGCGCGCTGGCCTCGTTCAACAGCATCTTCGACCCCAACGGCTACCTGCCGCTGAATCACACCTTCCTGGTGCTGGTGATGGTGATCCTGGGCGGCCCCGGCAACAACCTGGGCACCATCTTCGGCGCGGTGGCGGTGTATATCATCTGGCTGATGTCCGAGCCGCTGGCGCTATTCGTGATGCAGGGAGCGGTATTCATCGGCGAAGGCTGGTTCGGCTGGGAGCCGCCAAGCGGGCTGGAGAGCCGCGCGCTGCAGGCGCGGGTGTTCGTGATCGGCCTGCTGATTACCCTGGTGCTGCGCTTTGCACCGAATGGGTTGTTGCCGGAAAAGGTCAAGCATCATGACTAGACCCGGCGCCAACCACTAGAAAGACCGAGGCCCCGGCGGGAATCCCGCCGGGGCCTCTCTTCTTGTGCTCGTTGCGTCAGTGCTTAGAGGTCGACCAGGCCCTTGCTGACGAAGGCGCCGTCCTCGACCACCATCTCCACCACTACGCCCGGCACGTCGCCGTTCTCGTCGAACTCGTGGCTACCCGAGGCGCCCTCGTAGTTGATCTCGGTGCCTTCGGCGATCAGCGCCACGGCCTTCTCCCACTCCCCGGCAGGATCACTTCACCCGGCGCCGACGATACGCTGCGCAGCGCCTCGGAGAGCCCCTCGCGTGCGGCGCTGCCGTTCTGCTCGATGGCCAGCGCCAGCAGGAAGGCGGCATCGTAGGCCTGGGCGGCGAACACCGCACTGGGGTCGAAGCCGGCCTCCTGCGCGGCCTGGGTGAAGATCTCGGTGCCGGGCAGTTCCGGGCTGCCCGGACGCGTGGCGATCATGCCAGCCAGGGCGTCCGCCCCAACGGCTTCCACCAGGCGGTCGCCAACCATGCCGTCGGCTCCGGCGAACTGGGTGAACATTCCGCTCTCGTAGGCCTGGCGCAGAATGGTCTGGCCCGAGCCGTCGGCGTAGGCGAGCACCACCAGGGTCTCGGCGCCGCTGGAGGAGAGCGAGCCCAGCTCGGAGCGATAGTCGGCGCGGCCGTCTTCGTGGGCCAGGTTCTCGGCTACCGTACCACCGCCCTCTTCGAAGGCAGCGCTGAAGGCATCCGACAGACCGCGGCCGTAGTCGTTGTTGACGAAGGTGACGGCCACCTCGTCGAAGCCCTTGTCGAGCATCAGCTTGGCCAGGATCTCGCCCTGATAGGAATCCGACGGCACGGTACGGAACACCAGGTCATTGTCGTCAAGCTCGGTCACCGCAGGCGCGGTGGAGGCCGGCGACACCATCACCACGCCACCGGGAATGGCGGCACTGTTGGCGGCCGCCACGGTAGCGCCGGTGCACAGCGCGCCGACGATGGCGGTGACGTTCTCCGTATTGACCATGCGGTCGGCCGCGTTGGACGCCGCTGAGGCATCGCTGCAGGTGGTATCGGCGCTGGGCATGACTAGCGTCTGCCCGCCAAGGAGACCGCCCTGCTCATTGATCTGCTGCACCGCCAGGCGGGCACCATCAAAAATCGGCGGAGTCAGGCTTTCGATCGGACCGGTGAAGCCGCCAATGAAGCCGACCTTCACTTCCGCCTGCGCCGCGCCGGCGAACGCCACGCTGGACGCCGCAACTGCCATCGCCAAAACGCTTTTCTTCATGGTTGTTCTTCTCACTCTGCTGAATACTTGGGGTAAATCACGTCGGGTCACTGATGAAAGGCCACCTGCTCAATCTGGAAGCCTCGCCGCCAAAACACAAGCCCCCCATACTAACGATCTATCCGCCGTTGCTTCGCCAACGTATTGATCATCATGGAAAAGCCGCCGCTCGGAAGGCCAAGGCTTTCAACGCTGCCGAGTGCACGCCCCTTGCCGAAATGCGCCTCCCTGGCCGAGGCTTGCTGCATATGCTCCAGACCGAGGAACCGTCATGACCCAGCCCTCTCCACTCAGCGTCACCCGGCTTGCCGGCAGCCGGCAGCAGATCGGCGAAGCCCACGGTCGCCAGCATCGGCCGCTCATTCACCGCAGCCTGGGGGTCTATTCACGCTTGTTCCATGACTTCGTGGGCCTGTCCTGGGCGGCGGCGCGGCGCCAGGCCGAACCCTTCCAGGGCATGATCGAGAAGGGCTTTCCCGCCATTCTCGACGAGATGGAGGGCATCGCCCGCGGCGCCGGGGTCGAGTTTCTCGACATCCTGGTGCTGAACTGCCGCAGCGAGATCGCCCTGACCCAGGCCAGCGGCGGCTGCTCGGCCTTTGCGCTGCAAGGCCAGGGGCAGCAGTGGCTGGCCCAGAACTGGGACTGGCGCGCCGACCAGCTCGACAACGTGGTGGTGCTGCACATCCAGGGAGAGGAGCTCCCGAGCTGGTCAGCGTGGGCGAGGCCGGCATGGTCGCAAAGATCGGCCTTAATGCCGCCGGGATCGGCGTATGCCTCAACGCTATTCGCTCACGGACCTGTGGCGAGGGCCTGCCGATCCACGTCGCGCTGCGCAAGATTCTGGAAAGCCCCGACCTACCCAGCGCGCTGGCGGTGGCAACCCACGACCGGGTCTGCTCGCCCGCGCATTTCCTGCTGGCAAGCGCCGACGGCGAAGCCATGGGCCTGGAAGTACAGCCCGGCGAACCCGGACGAATCGCACCGCGGCAGGGCGCGGTCAGCCATACCAACCACCTCTATGCCGCCGAGGTGGCCTGCCCGGTGCAGGACTTCCCGCGTCCCGATTCACGGCCGCGCCTGGCACGGCTCGATGCCTTGCTGGCCGAACACACCCCGTTGCAGGAACCGCTCGAAGAGGCGGCCCTGTTCGAGATCCTCAGCGATCACCACCACGCCCCGCTGGCGATCTGCCGGCACTTCAACCCCGACCAGCCCGCCGAGGAGCGCATGGAAACCCTGTTCAGCGTGGTGATGGCGCTGCATGAGCGCCGCCTGGCCCTGCGCCACGGCAAACCCTGTGAAACCACTCACACCCAGACGCTACAGCTGGCCTGAACGGCGCGCGGCGGAAGAAGGGAGCGCCGGCTCCTGCAGTTCGCCCTTGAGGTACTGCTCGGTGGTCAGCAAGAACAGGCGCCGGAACAGATCATGGATGGCCTCTTCACGGCGCAGCTGCAGCAGCGCCGCCTCGTCGGCGGGCAGGCTCGGGTCGTGGCGCGGATACTCCCACGCCAGCCGCACCGAACCGGACGAGGCATCGCAGATCTGCAGGCTGGGATTGGCGCCCCTGAGGGTGGTGTTGATGCTGTAAGGCATGGCGACCTCCGTCTCGATTCTTTAATGATAACAATTATCATTATCTATCGAAATCTAGCTGCCGCCGTGATCCCTGTCAATGCATAGAAAGAAAACTCATTCTCGTTAACTTGCGATCTTGTCGCCGTCGTGGGCAGGTGCTATACCAGCTAACGCTTATCATTCTCAAGAAAGGAGCCCGCCTAATGAAAGCCCTGCTGCCCACCCTGCTGTCTGGCCTACTGCTTGCCACCGCCCACGCCGACACCGCCCACTTCAAGGGTGAGCCTGCCGATACCCTGAGCCAGGCGGTCGCCAACTTTTCCAGCTACAACCAGCAGCTGGCACAGCTGCTGGCTCAGGACGAGCTGAGCCTGCAGGACCTTGGCACCGTCCACGAACTGACCTACACCCTGGAAAACGCGCTGGAGAAAATTCAGGAAGAAGTGGAAGCCATGGCCTTCACCTTGGAGGAAGTGCATCAGGGCTCGGAAACCGGCGACTTCGAGCGCGTGCAGACCTACGGCGCCGCCTACCTGGAAGCCGCTCAGACCCTGGTGCCCTGATTCCTCTTGCCCTTACTCTTGCCCTTACTCTTGCCCCTATTCCATCCCTGTCCCTGTCCCTGCCCCCTGCGCTAGGCGAGGCAGGGTCGGACAGGCCCGCCGGGCGCTACCCTGCCAGGGCGTCTTCTACCACGGCCCGCGCTTCATCGCTCATGGGCAGCGTCAGCGCCAGCTCCCGCGCACGGGGCGACATCTTGCCCCAGGTCTTCTGCACGATGCGCACCAGGTGGTCGCGCTCCACCTGGCGGGAAAAATCGGCAAAGTAGTGTTCGAGGAACACTAGGCAAGCGCAGTCCTCCACCGCCTGGGCGCCCGGGTCGCGGCCCAGCCCCTGCTTGCGGATCATGCCGGCCACCTCGGCCGCCTCCTCGGCCGAATAGCCGGCCTCCTGCATGACCCGCGCCGTGGTTTCGCCCGCCCGCCGGCCCTGGTCGCGCCGCCAGGTCAGGTAGCCGACGCGCCCTTCAGGATAGTCGTGGCGCGGCACCTCCCAGCGCTGCAGGTGCTGTGAACGCACCGCCAGTTGCACCAGCTCGCTCGGCGCCTCTACCACCCTGGCCAGCCAGGCGCTCATGCGGCCCGCGTGCCACAACTCATGCGGCAGGCTTGCGCCTTCCACTTCGACACGCCGCGGGTCGGCGGCATGCAGGGCGTCGAGTTCGGCCATTGCGCGCTGAAAAGACGTGGAATCTGCCATGGGAAAACCCTCTGAGTCGTCATCTCGACAGGATACCGCAATCGCACCCGGCGTCGTGATGGGCTCGCTGCGATTCGTCACCATGAAAGCGCTTGTAACCGTATGAATTTCAACTAGCTTGAGAAGTACCCATGAAATGCCAAGGAGAGCCTAGCGATGAAAATGCTTCTTGCGACATGCCTTGCTGCCTTGTTAACGCTCGGTATCGCCCACGCCGAAGAGGAACCGAGGGACGACGATCGTCTCATCGAGCAGCTAGAAGAGGCAGAGGGACAATCCATCGACACGCTCAAGCAAGCGGTTGACGCCCTTGAGCTTCGCAATGACCTGCTGGATGTGCTGCTGCGCAAGCAGGAGCTGACCAATGAAGACATGGCCATTATCCAGCAGCTCACCGAAACCATCGAGAATGCCCTGGCCAAGATCGACGAAGAGCTCGACGTGATGCGCGACCACGTGCAGGAAGTCAATGCCGGCGCCGAAGGCCAGGAGCAGGAACGCGTGCGCGAGAACGGCCGCGAGTACCTCGACCGCATCAAGACGCTGATGCAGTAACCCACCGACGACTCCCCGGCCCACCCTGGGGAGTCGCCGTGTTCGCCTACCAAGTGGCATCAGCGCCAAATCTTGGCCCGGCTTGCCAGCCCCGCGACCGGCTCGGCATGATAAAGACTCCCCCTGTGCCGGAGCCCGCATGTCGTTCTTCTTCAATCGCCTCAAAGAAGTGGCCTCGCCTACCGTTGGCCTGGGCTGCATGAACCTCTCCCACGGCTACGGCAACCCGCTGCCCGAGGCCGAAGCTCTGCGCGCGCTCGACGCCGCCTTCGACATGGGCTATCGCCATTTCGATACCGCCACCCTCTACGGTGGCACCGCCAATGAGCAAGTGGTCGGCAAGGCCCTGGCCCGCAAGCGCAACGAACTCGTGCTGGCCAGCAAGTGCGGCATGGCCATGGACCCAGAACAGGGCAAGAAGGTGATCGATGGCCGTCCCGAGACCCTGCGCCGCCAGTGCGAAGCCAGCCTGGCACGCCTGCGCACCGATCATCTCGACCTCTACTACCTGCACCGCCTGGACCGCCAAGTGCCCATCGAAGAGAGCGTCGGCGCACTAGGGCGCCTGGTCGAGGAAGGCAAGGTGCGCGCCATCGGGCTCTCGGAGATCTCTGCCGCCACCCTGCGCCGTGCCCGCAGCGAGTACCCCATTGCCGCCGTGCAGTCGGAATATTCACTGTGGACCCGTAACCCCGAGATCGCCCTGCTCAACGCCTGCCGCGAAGCCGACACCGCGCTTGTCGCATTCAGCCCGCTGGGCCGCGGCTTCCTGGCCGGTGCAGTGACCGACCCCGCAAGCCTGGTGGAGGGCGACGTGCGCCGCGGCATGCCGCGCTTCAGCCCCGAGAACCTGCCGCACAACCTGCGCCAGCTCGAAGCCCTGCAAGCCATCGCCCATGAACAGGAGCTGACCACCGGCCAGCTCGCTCTGGCCTGGCTGCTGGCCCAGGGCGACGATGTGATCCCCATTCCTGGTTCCCGCTCCGTTGCCCACATGCAAGAGAACCTGGCCGCTGCACCGCTGCGCCTGGAACCGGCGGCCCTCGCCCGGCTGAACGCCCTGCTGACGCCGGAGCAGGTGGCAGGCGCACGCTACAGCGAAGCGCTGCAGGCCGAGATCGACACAGAGGAATTTGGCAACTAAGGGCGGGTGACACAGCGAAAGTGGCGCCCGCCATCAACCCGTCCGGGCATCAACCCGTTGGCGCCACCTTCGCCTCGGCATCCAGCCGCTGGGCGGTCTGGTCCACCCGGCGCAGCCAGATCAGCAGCAGCGCTCCCAGGGCAACGAAGCCACCCGCCAGCCCCAGGCCGGTATCGTAATGACCGGTGGCTTCGGCAAGCATGCCGGTAAGCGCCGGGGCGATGATCTGGGCGGCACCATAGGCCAGCGTCATGCGCCCCATCATGCGCGCCGGGCTCTGCGGATAGAGCCGGCCGGCCATGGTCAGCACCAGGCTCACGCAGCCCAGGAAGGTACCGCCGTAGAGCACCGCGCTTGCCAGCACGCCCGCCAGGCTGTCGGTGACCGCCGGCAGCACGATTCCCACCACCTGCAGGCCCATCGCGGCGATCAACGCACCGAGGTAGCCGATCCAGCGCGCGACCAGGTCCCACAGCATCACCGCGGGCGCCGCCGCCAGCCCCACCAGGGCGAAGGTCCAGTTACCGGCACCCGCCAGCAGCGGCTCGCGCTCGACGATGGCGACGATAAAGGTGGCGCTGATCACATAGCCGTAACCGGCACAGAAATAGGCGGCCAGCATCAGCCGCATGAAGGTACGGCTGGGCGGCTCGGCTTGGCGGGCCCCACCACCGCTGCCCGCGACCGGCTCGGCAGGCCGCGGCAGCCAGCCCCAGGCGGGCACCAGCAGCAGCACGGCCAGGGCGGCAAAGCCCCACCACTGCGCCTGCCAGTCGAGCGAAGCGCGCAGCATCAGCTCCACCGCCAGGGCTGCCAGCAGCATGCCCAGGCCCACCCCGGCGAAGTGGATGCCGAGTTCGCCCCGCTGCCGATGGCTGATCAGCCAGTGGAGGATTAGCCCGGAGGCAAGCAGCATGCCGCCGCTGCTAGAGAAGCCAGCCACAAAGCGCATGGCTGCCCACAGCCAGAAACTGTCGGCCAGCGCCATGCCTGCCGTGGAGAGCAGCGCCAGCACCAGGGTGAGGCGGTACAGGGTGTCCTTCAGCCGGATACTGTGGATCGAGGCCGCGGCCAGCGCGCCGAGCATGTAGCCGGCATAGTTGAGGGCAGCCAGCCAGCCGCCCTGGGCATCGCTCAGCCAGGTTTGCTGCTGCATCAGCGGCAGCAGCAGGGTGTAGGCGAAACGCGCCACACCAATGCATAGGATCTGACTGAACACCCCGGCCAACAACACCCGGTAGCGAGGGAAAGGTAGAACGACATGACCATGCCAGATCTCCGCCAGCAGCAGCGATACTCTCGGCTTGCACTATAAGGTTTAGCGCCCTAACTTCCGACCCAGACCAAGGGGTGGGGTGGAGAAGCAAGTGGCCAGCCAAACTAAGCCTGCTCGTTTCATCCCCGCGGGCGCGGGGAACACACTATCAGCTCGTTAGGTGTGTCGGAGCGTGTCGGTTCACCCCCGCGGGCGCGGGGAACACTGGATCTCGGCGCTACGCGCCGGGTTGAGCGTCGGTTCATCCCCGCGGGCGCGGGGAACACGTGAACTCCGGTGGCGGCGAGGTCGCGGGCAACGGTTCATCCCCGCGGGCGCGGGGAACACGTTGTCGAGGAGCTCATCCTGGCTGGACAGCCCGGTTCATCCCCGCGGGCGCGGGAACACGGTCGCTGGACTGGCTGGCGCTGCTGGTTTTGCGGTTCATCCCCGCGGGCGCGGGGAACACAGTCGCGAGCCGTCTTCGGGGATCGAGATGTTCGGCTCATCCCCGCGGGCGCGGGGAACACATTTTTCCGACGCCGGGCTCCTCGACTAACCGCGGTTCATCCCCGCGGGCGCGGGGAACACCAGACGCCGGACCGGAATTCGATGGCCGGAGGCGGTTCATCCCCGCGGGCGCGGGGAACACCAGTGTGATGCAATAGCAGCGGGCGGCGTTACCGGTTCATCCCCGCGGGCGCGGGAACACGTGAAGTCGGTCTGCCCGCCAATCGCGCTCGTCGGTTCATCCCCGCGGGCGCGGGGAACACGCTAGTCTCCTTCTATAAAGGGGTCATCTTACCGGTTCATCCCCGCGGGCGCGGGGAACACATTGTTCCATGTCTGGAGATCGACTCCGACGCCGGTTCATCCCCGCGGGCGCGGGGAACACGTGCACTCCAGTTCAACCGTTTTGGTATGAAACGGTTCATCCCCGCGGGCGCGGGGAACACAGTGATCGAGCATGGTGGCTCCGTTACAGGTACGGTTCATCCCCGCGGGCGCGGGAACACAGCGAATTTTCGCCATGGCGTGATGAATATTCCGGTTCATCCCCGCGGGCGCGGGGAACACGAGTAGGCCATCCATAGCCTGTGCTGCTCCCTGCGGTTCATCCCCGCGGGCGCGGGAACACCCGTATCATGGAGGTAGGCGACTGTTGATGCGCGGTTCATCCCCGCGGGCGCGGGGAACACGTTGCGAGTCTGCCCAGGGCGGTGTAACCGGTCGGTTCATCCCCGCGGGCGCGGGGAACACCAGCCGCCCGGGAGGAGACCCTTGATGCGAGCCGGTTCATCCCCGCGGGCGCGGGGAACACTTCGACGACCTGGGCGCCGACGACGAGTTCGACTGGTTCATCCCCGCGGGCGCGGGAACACGACGGCGTCGGGCGCGGCGTGCCGACGATTGCCGGTTCATCCCCGCGGGCGCGGGGAACACCTCGAGGACCTCGAGAAGCGTGGCCCCGACGCCGGTTCATCCCCGCGGGCGCGGGGAACACATAGTAAAGCGTAACACCGGCGAGCCGCTGTTCGGTTCATCCCCGCGGGCGCGGGGAACACGGCTCGACCCCGAGGCCAACCCCGAGACCTCGCGGTTCATCCCCGCGGGCGCGGGGAACACTTCCCTCTTCCCGCCCTGGGGATAATTCCATCCGGTTCATCCCCGCGGGCGCGGGGAACACTACGGCTGGGACGGCGGTACCGCGGTGCTCGCCGGTTCATCCCCGCGGGCGCGGGGAACACTCGGCTCTGGTATTGGCAGTGCCCGCAAGCCGCGGTTCATCCCCGCGGGCGCGGGGAACACGTCGAGCAGCGCTGTCGGCAGCGTGCCGAGCGCGGTTCATCCCCGCGGGCGCGGGGAACACAGTGGTACCCATCTCCTGGCCTAGAGAAAAGACGGTTCATCCCCGCGGGCGCGGGGAACACAGTGGTACCCATCTCCTGGCCTAGAGAAAAGACGGTTCATCCCCGCGGGCGCGGGAACACTCGGGCAAATCTAAAGATTCGGGCTTAAATTCCGGTTCATCCCCGCGGGCGCGGGGAACACTTCTCGCCCATGTCCTCTATCAACCCGCTCGGCGGTTCATCCCCGCGGGCGCGGGGAACACGATGGAGATCCGCAACACCGACCAGGCGGCGCCGGTTCATCCCCGCGGGCGCGGGGAACACACCTAGAGGTAACCTGATACATGGAAAATCTCCGGTTCATCCCCGCGGGCGCGGGGAACACGGTGATTTTCACATTAATGTAACGTTTTGTGTCGGTTCATCCCCGCGGGCGCGGGGAACACAATGGGGGGCAGGCTGTGATCGTTCTATCTAACGGTTCATCCCCGCGGGCGCGGGAACACACATGGAAGGGTGGTTTTTCTTATTTACAGCGCGGTTCATCCCCGCGGGCGCGGGGAACACGCTGGCGACGACTACCAGCACAAGGGTGGCGGCGGTTCATCCCCGCGGGCGCGGGAACACGACCGCGCCCGCTTCCTGAACCAGGCCGAAGACGGTTCATCCCCGCGGGCGCGGGGAACACGGCGGATTAACCGAAAATCATGCCCTTGATCCACGGTTCATCCCCGCGGGCGCGGGGAACACTATTTCCTAGTCAACGGCCACTGGGTCATTGCCGGTTCATCCCCGCGGGCGCGGGGAACACAGGAGCACGGCTGGCACGCGGACACCTGCGACCGGTTCATCCCCGCGGGCGCGGGGAACACTTTTTCGTCGCGTCGCCGGGAATGTCGAGAACCGGTTCATCCCCGCGGGCGCGGGGAACACGATCGCTACTCCACCGAGGTCGTGATCAACGACGGTTCATCCCCGCGGGCGCGGGAACACTCGCCCAGCCAGTAGAAGTTCGAGCCGCTGACCGGTTCATCCCCGCGGGCGCGGGGAACACTCCAAGGCCTCGCCCGCCAGCTCCAGGTATGCCGGTTCATCCCCGCGGGCGCGGGGAACACATGCTGCGCTGCTGGTCGTCGCCGGTGACGGGCGGTTCATCCCCGCGGGCGCGGGGAACACAGGTATTTCTCGGGCATGGCGCGCTTCTCGTGCGGTTCATCCCCGCGGGCGCGGGAACACGGCGATGCGCGTGCTGAGGTCAAGCGCGGTGGCGGTTCATCCCCGCGGGCGCGGGGAACACCCCGCGATCAAACTGATGTAGGGTTCTGTTTTCGGTTCATCCCCGCGGGCGCGGGAACACGTGACCGCTCCTGCTGCAGCCGCTGCCCCAGGCGGTTCATCCCCGCGGGCGCGGGGAACACCTCCGGCTCCTGCAGGCTCTGCTGCTGGACGGCGGTTCATCCCCGCGGGCGCGGGGAACACTCACGGCGCGCCTTGTCGATCGCTGGCAAGAGCGGTTCATCCCCGCGGGCGCGGGGAACACGAGGATCCGCGCTGGGAGGAGTTCAGCGACGACGGTTCATCCCCGCGGGCGCGGGGAACACCGCCAAGCGAACACCGGGGTTGCGACCCAGCACGGTTCATCCCCGCGGGCGCGGGGAACACGGATAGTAGGCGTGATCGTAGCCGACATGCGCCGGTTCATCCCCGCGGGCGCGGGAACACTTGGCGATGGTGCCGGCAAGCTCGGGGTTGGCCGGTTCATCCCCGCGGGCGCGGGGAACACTGGCCGCCGCCCTCATCGCGGCAGCCAAGAAGCGGTTCATCCCCGCGGGCGCGAGGAACACGCCGAAGGCGCCCATGGCAAGTCCTGCGCCGACGGTTCATCCCCGCGGGCGCGGGGAACACTCGCCATGGTCGTGGTGACTCTCGAGGATGGCCGGTTCATCCCCGCGGGCGCGGGGAACACCGCCATGCTGCGCCCATGACGACGACAACCCGCGGTTCATCCCCGCGGGCGCGGGGAACACGTAGTGCGCAGGCTCGGTAACGAGCCGTTACGCGGTTCATCCCCGCGGGCGCGGGGAACACGTTCGCCCCATGCCTGTTGCTGCGCCCGGGCGCGGTTCATCCCCGCGGGCGCGGGAACACGACCTCGCCATCCTGGAGCAGTACGAAGCCAGCGGTTCATCCCCGCGGGCGCGGGGAACACATGGAGCCGGTGACCGCCGCCCGCTTCGCTGACGGTTCATCCCCGCGGGCGCGGGAACACTGCTCGATGATGTGCCGGGCGCGGCGATCCGACGGTTCATCCCCGCGGGCGCGGGGAACACGAGAGGCCGAGTACGTATCCCGGCGCAACGGACGGTTCATCCCCGCGGGCGCGGGGAACACTAAAACGGGGGCCGATTGGCCCCTTTTTTACGGTTCATCCCCGCGGGCGCGGGAACACGCAATTCCCTATCATATGACTGCTGGTCATAACGGTTCATCCCCGCGGGCGCGGGGAACACGTGTAGACCTTCTGTCGCTTTTGGTTCATTTCCGGTTCATCCCCGCGGGCGCGGGAACACAACAGATCCTCAGCGCGCGGCGGTTTGAACGACGGTTCATCCCCGCGGGCGCGGGGAACACTTGCCTACGGTGGCGAAGAAGCCACAGTGGACCGGTTCATCCCCGCGGGCGCGGGGAACACAACTGGTGGCCCTTTTCGTAGATGCGCAAAACCGGTTCATCCCCGCGGGCGCGGGGAACACATCGGGGCCGAGTCGTGGTAGCCGTTGATGCGCGGTTCATCCCCGCGGGCGCGGGGAACACCTGGTACGACCCGGGCGCCGAGTTCACCGAGCCGGTTCATCCCCGCGGGCGCGGGGAACACTCACCATCCAGTGAGCTCGTCTGGGTGCGCCGCGGTTCATCCCCGCGGGCGCGGGGAACACTTTCGCCGGTGATCTGCCACTCGAAGTAGGGGCGGTTCATCCCCGCGGGCGCGGGGAACACGAGGTGTGTGACGTCGAGCTCAAGGGCGACCCCGGTTCATCCCCGCGGGCGCGGGAACACGCGTCGCCGCGGTAGTCGTCGGCGGCGAGATCCGGTTCATCCCCGCGGGCGCGGGAACACGGACGAGGAGCAGATCGAGCTGCTCAAGGCGGCGGTTCATCCCCGCGGGCGCGGGGAACACCTGGAAGGCGGTATCGTGGCACAGCATGGCCGCGGTTCATCCCCGCGGGCGCGGGGAACACCTCGAGGCTGGTGACGTCGCGCGGGGATCGGTCGGTTCATCCCCGCGGGCGCGGGGAACACCAGCCGACCACAGCGCCGGCGGTGTCGCCGATCGGTTCATCCCCGCGGGCGCGGGAACACTTCTGCGTGATGATCATGCGCGCTCCCCCTCGGCGGTTCATCCCCGCGGGCGCGGGAACACTCCTGGGCGGAGAGGCCGAGCTCTTCGTAAGCCGGTTCATCCCCGCGGGCGCGGGGAACACATCGGCAACATTCGCACCGTCGAGACCATCGACGGTTCATCCCCGCGGGCGCGGGGAACACGATGGCATCGAAGATGCCCTCGACGATCCACACGGTTCATCCCCGCGGGCGCGGGGAACACCGGATCTCGGCGCTCAGCACATGCCGTTCGGCCGGTTCATCCCCGCGGGCGCGGGGAACACGAGCGCTTCGGCCCCGAGCTGACTGCGATCAACGGTTCATCCCCGCGGGCGCGGGAACACTGTCACCCCGCGGCTGCCGGCCACGGACTCAACGGTTCATCCCCGCGGGCGCGGGAACACTCCATGGCGAGGGCGCCGTCGACGATGACCAGCGGTTCATCCCCGCGGGCGCGGGGAACACGATTGTTGCCAGGCGGACCGGATCACCGCCCGCGGTTCATCCCCGCGGGCGCGGGGAACACACTTAACGCAACCAATTGTTCCATAAAAGGAAAATAGGCTGCCAAAATCCCACCAATTTTATTATTAAAGATCTGAGGGTGTCGATGGGTGAAAAACGACTAAGTGCAGGCCATCAAATTCGATGGGTAAGCGTCTATTTGCCCCTAGAGTCTGGAACTCGTAGCCAGACTCATGGTTGCTCGCCCAGGCCATGACCACATTACCGTCTTCATAGCCTTCGGCCAGCTGCTGCCAGATCATTTCACGCGTGCGCCTGGATACATCGCCGATATAGACGCCGGCGCGCACCTCCAGCAGCCAGATGGCCATGCGACCACGCAGCCGTGGCGGGACGTTTTCCGTGACAACGACGATGAAACTCATCACTGCGACCTGTGTCCGGCTTCACCGATGCTTTTAGCGTTGGGAATGGCAGGCGGGACAGACTCTGGTGGCGCCTCGGGTGGCGAGATACCGCCAGCCGCCAGCACCTCCTCAATAGTCGGGATGATTTTGCTTAGCAGCTTGCTGGTACGGAAGATGTCCCGGCAGGCCAGGCGTACCTCGCGCTCTGGCTGGTGTGGTGACTTGGCGGCGATACGGAAGGCGACCGGCACCACGGTGTCGAACTTGAACAGGTCGGCTACGTCGTAGACGAATGACAGCGGCTTTCCGGTATGAATAAAGCCCACTGCCGGTGCGTAACCCGCCGCCAATACGGCCGCTTCGGTGATGCCATACAGGCAACTGGTAGCCGACGACAAGCAGCGGTTGGGAATATCTGCAGCATCCCACTGTTTGCGGTCGTAATTGCGCGCCCGCCAGTCGACACCGTACTGCTTGGCCAACAGTTTGTAGGTTTCCCGCACCCGGGCGCCTTCGATGCCGCGCAGTTGCTCCACGCTACGCCGCTCCGGAGCCTTTTCCTGAAAGCGCAGCTCGTACATCTTGCGCACCACCTTCAGGCGTAAATCACTATCCAGCGCCAGCTTGGCCTGGTAGAGCAGACGATCCGCCCGAGCACCTCCGGGCTGGCCGCTGGCATACAGTCGTACGCCAGCTTCACCCACCCAGACCAGCAGGGTGCCCACCGTCGAGGCCAGATGCACGGCTGCATGCGACACCCTCGTGCCCGGTTCAAGCATGATGCAAGCTACCGAGCCAACCGGGATGTGCATGCGCACGCCGTTCTGGTCGATCACCACAAAGGCACCATCCAGCACGTCGATCTGACCGTACTGAACGAAGACCATCGACACCCGATCCTTCATCGGCAGCGGCTTGAGAGGCGGCAGCATCAGCAGCGCGCCATGCTGAGCAGCCCGCAACCAAATGCCTTAGCCGGGCCGATGCCGTTGACCAACGCCAAGCGCACGTCATCGGCCCTGGAAACCTGCAACAATCCCTCGAAACATGCTCTCTGCAGCATGATCGACGCGCGCCCCTTGCGTTGGCTGTCCAGCATGTCGCTGGCAGTGACCAAGGCGGACTTCACCTCGAAGCCATGTCGGTCACCCTGGCGCTGCAACCAGGCAAGCTGCTCGGCCTCGCCAGGTAGGCCATAGCGCTTGCCCGCCCGGGTCACCGTGGGATTGGCCAGCAGGCGGAAACGGTATTGCTGCCGTGGCTGGACCAGCTCGTCCAGATCCAGGCACTTGCTCTCACCCGGTCGCTGCAGGTAGCCCGGCAGCGCCTGCAAGGCGTCCCAATTGCCAGTTTCCTGGGACTG
Organism: Halomonas sp. E19; assembly: GCF_052439355.1. Taxonomy (NCBI): domain Bacteria; kingdom Pseudomonadati; phylum Pseudomonadota; class Gammaproteobacteria; order Oceanospirillales; family Halomonadaceae; genus Halomonas; species Halomonas sp. E19. Next base: position 2,834,724 of record NZ_JBNFWU010000001.1, read on the forward strand.
GACTAGCACTACCGGGCTGGTCCAGGGGTTTGCTCCTGGCTCAAGACGCCAGAGAAAACGCGCCGGCGCGTCCTGCTCGTCCACCACAAAAGCCCGCACCAGAGTACGATGCATATCGTAGGCATCGGCTAGATCGCGACGCGCCTGCGTACTGCGGGGGTCAAGCATCAATCGAGTCAGGTACATGCATCACTTCCTGTTTCACGAAACGCGGCCCGAAACGCCGTTCGGCGAAGGGGCCGACCGGCTGATCCAGTCGCACCGAGCCTTCCTGCAGATCCTCCAGCGCCAGCCGCAAGAACGCGCCAGGCACCAAGGGCACAAGTGCCGGCCAGGATTGCAAAGCCTCCAATAGCCCCACCGGCTGCAGCCCCTCCGGCAGAACCACCGGCATGCTGGGTATGAAGCTCTTGCGGCCCAGCGCCAGCGGCCAGACCGGCGCATGCAGAGCCGTCTGAATCCGCTCCAGCAAATCGGTATTGCTACCTTCCAGCCCGACCAGAAACACCGCATCGGAGAGGTAGTAGCGCGGGCTGATAACCGTACGATCCAGCTTGACCTTGCCCTCGGCGTTCATCACACCGGTAGCCGTCTGGTAATCGCGCATCGGTACGCCTTCGCGGTCGACCCGAACACCCATGCGCAGGCAAGCCAGGTCGTCCAGCGGTTCGCTGCGATCGCGCCCTAGGGCTGCACAGATCAGGCCCAGTACGCCGGACTTGGACGGTTCGAGCTGGGTGTCGCGCTCGTCGAAACGGCTGGTCGTGCCCCAGGACTGCATCGGCCCCTGCAAGCGCAGTAGCAAGGTGGCCATGCTCAAACCTCCAGTTCGGCGGCGACCTGTTCTTTCACCCAACTGGCTAGAGCACCCAGATTGGGCAGTGCCACGCCCTTGCCTTCCGGCCAGGCAGCGCTCAGGTCCAGATAGGCCCAGCGGTCGCGGGAGTCGGCATAGACACCGGCCAGTTGCGCTTCATGCCGCGCCATTTCGGCCACCGAGAGACTGCTGAGGGCCTGATCACGCCCGGGCGCCACCGGTTTTTCGAAGGCATTGGCGAGGTTGAGCGGCCCGGCATGGCGCAGGCAAACGCCGACAAACGCCGGCAGGTTGTGCGCTGCAAAGGTGTTCTGCTTGCCGGTAGGAATGGAGCGCACCTTGGCCTGGGTGAAGGCTTCAAGCGCCGCCAGCATCAGTTCACGGTCGCCTTGGAGGTTGTTCAGCAACTTGTTGGCGTCGACCACCGCGTAGCGGTAGAAGGTGGCCGAGTTGAACTCGACCTGGCCGATCATACCGGCGCCGGTTTCTTCGGGGCCGCCCTTGTCGTCCACCGCAGTGAAATAATCAAACTCGCGTTCAACCCGGTGGGTACTGATGGCATGGGCCACTTGGCAGGCGGCGTCCCGGTTCACCTCCGGCAGATCGGCGAGCATGCGGCCGAACAGCGCCACGTCCACTGCCTTGCCACCATTGAGTAGAGCCTTGGCTTTCTTCACCACCTCGGTGGGCGCGCTGGCCTTGGCCTCCTTCTTGTTTTTCTTTTCGCTGCCGACCGGTGCCGCAGCCAGCTCGTCCCAGTACTGCTCGATCAGATCGGCGAAACCGGTGATTTCGCCCTCGCCGAGGAATAGTAGATATTCGGTCTTGCCATCGTCCTTCAGCTTGAGGCCGGCAGCGGCCAGTGCCAATTCGATCTTACCCTTGGCCTCTTCCGGATCACGGCCCGCCAGCGCCAGCTTTTCCTGCAGCAGGGCCAGCAGCTTCTTGGTCCGCACGCCGCGGTACTCCGAGGGCACCAGTTCATGTTCCTGTGCCGCTAGGCGAATCGACCGCTTGAAGCACTGGCTACTCACCCGCGCCCGGCGATGGCCACCAAACAGGGCATCCTTGGGCGCGCCGGTGTCGTCGCGGTTGAGGTTGGACGGGGCGAAGTTCTGGATCAGGTGAAACTCGACGAACAGAGTCATGATATCTCTCTCAATTTTGGGTAACGGTTGGCAACTTGGAGTCGAGAGCCAAGGCGCGATAGAAGTCCCGCGCCCAGCGCTGACGGATGCGGTCGCGTACGTCCGGGGCCAGGTGCGGGTTTAGCCAGAAGCGCAGATCCTTGAGCAGTGCCGCGTAGTCAAGGCCGATATCGTCCGCCGCCAGCAGGCTGACTACTTGGCGTAGGTAATCGGCGAGGTTTTCGGCGTCAGCACCGAGCAGGGCGACGAAGCGCTTTTCGATGCTGGCGCTGTCGCGTTGGCGCATCAGTTCACCGAAGCTGGAAGCCAGGCTGGCGGATGCCGTCTGCGGGTGTTGGGCGAACAGCCCGGCGACCACGTAAAGCGCCAGGCGGGTTGAGTCTTCGGCATGGCTGTCAGGCGCAACAAAGCGCTCGACATAGGGGTAGGCCGGCGGATAGGCCCCAGGCGCGAAACTCAGGCTGCGCCGCAGCTCCGCCAATGCCGCTGCCTTGCCTTCGCGCAGACGGATCAGATGCGCAACGAAGTCCTGCGCGAAATCGCTCATGCTTGAGCCTCCTTGGATGGTTGCAGATTCGGAGTGGCCAACTGCAGCTCACGCAATAGGGCACGGAAGCGTGGCCAGGTACGCGCTTCGGCACGCAGCGCCAGGGGCGATTGCCCCAGATGGCGGTGCAGGATCTCCCAGCACGCTTCAGCTGCCTGCAGCAGGCTGGCCGACCAGTCACGACTGGCGCCATCGCCGTCGCCCACGCCGATGCGCTGCATCAATGCCGGCAGCGACCGCTCGGCGGTGGCGAAGAAGGTGGCGGCCGCAGCGCTGGCATCCAATACGGCCCGCGCCCTGGCGCGGGTGTCCTTGCTGCGCGGATCGGGCATGGTGTCGGCCAGCATGCTGGTCGCCAGAATACGAATTTGCTCGTATAGCGCTTCGGCACGGCGCACCTCGCTGCGCAGGAAACCCGCCGGCTGTGGGTCGGCCAACAAGGCCACCGGCAAGGCGATCTGCTCGCAGCGCCAGCGCAGAAGCTTGGCTTGATCGCTGGCCAGGCCGGCGATCAGCAGCGGTTGCTCGATCTGCAAGGCACCGAGATAGGGATGCAGGTTGGCCGCCCAGCCGAGCACCGACGCCGGCTGGCAAGCCTTGCCTTCGGCGTCGGGTACTAGAGCCGGCAGGTCGCGCCAGAACGCCCTCCCTTCGGTAAAGGTCACGCGCACGAGCATGTCCTTTCCCGCGCGATAGCTAGCCATCGGATCGGGGGCATTGGGATCGTCGCCCAGGGCAAGGCCGGCGGCCATCTGCACCGCCTCGACCTCTCCGCTAGCAGAAGGCAGCAACAACACGGAGCGGCTCATCCGGCTGTAACGATCGTTCGGCCCGCTTGCCAACGTAGGCGCAGCCTGCAGCTGGGCAATGGTAGCCGGCGCGCGTTCCCAACTGGGGAGGTCGTCCGCGGCTACCGCGGTGCTAGGGTGCAAAGCCAGACACAGGGTTTCCCGCAATGAGCTGCCGAGCGGGAGCACGGCAGCAGTGTTTACCAAGGGGCCTGCCTTGTCGGAGCTTTTCAACTTCTTTCCCGGAAAGAAGCCGCCCGGTACGAATTGGAAAAATCCCAGTAGATCGCGCAACACCACAGCCGGTTGACGCGGACTTTTGGCAAAGACGCCGTGATCGAACATGGCGTTGCCATAGAGTTGGTCGATCGTCACGGTAGAACAGTCGAATCTCAACTCGGCCGTTTCGGCTGCCGTCGCCAGCGCCGCCACCTGCATGAACGGCTGCTCGGCGTGGAACAGCCAAAAACGCTCGCGCCAGTGCTGCAGATAATCCCGCAACGCATCCTGCGGCAGGCCCTCGCGATACCAGCGGGCGCGGTCCTTGTCCTTCCAGGAGCCGTGCGCCCAGCTCAGCGCCCGATGGGTAATGGCCAGCAGCAGGCGGTATTCGGCGATCAGGCTCGGCGGTGCGGTTTCCGCCAGGGCGCCGATTTCCCGGAGCGCTCGAACAGCTCGAGCAGGCCGACATCGCGTACCCGGCCATCAACAAATTGCACCGGCAGCCAGGGTTCATCGAGCAAATTGAAACGTGGTGTCATTCCTAGTCCTCGGGAAGGGTGGCAAGCTCGGCAGATTCGTAGACCAGGCCTTGGCGCTCATCCAGGCGCAGCGACAGCTTGCCGACGATGCAGCTGCCGCCTTGCAGCTCCAGCGGCTTGAGATGGCGCAGCAGGGGTGCTCGGCAAAGGCCGGTGGCGCCTCGACTGCGGCAAAGTGGGCCACCACCGCCTTGCGGCTGAGCTTGAGCTGGCGGCCGTAGAGTTGTCTGGCCAGGGCATCCGGCAACGACTGCTGCGGGTCGAAAGCTTCTCCGCCGGGCTGCACGCTCCAGCCGCCGGCCACCCAGTAGACGGGCACCAAAGTAACCGCGTCATCGCCCAGGCGGGTGCGGTTGGTCAGCCCCAGGCCCTCGCCCTCCTCGTTGCCACGCGGCTTCTGCAGGTAGGCGTACTGCGGCTCATCTTCGGGAGTTAGGGCGATGTTCAGCGATTGCTGACGTTCGGTGTTCAGACGAGCACGGTGCATGCCGTAGGCCTCGCCCTCGATGTAAGCCAGGGCTTCGGCCTGCAAATCCTCGGGCAGGGGCGCATCGCCGTACACCGCCTGCACCAGGCGATCGATGTCATGAGGCAACTGCAGGGTCTGCTCGCGGGACAGTAGCGCCCAGGTTCGGCCGAGGATGTAGGGCTCGTAGACGAACTCCCAGGCGGTATCCTTCAACTCGGGCAGCTCCTGCGGATGCAGGCCGGCAACGAATAGCCGGGCCTCGGCATGAACCTCGGGGCGGACCCGACGATGGCGGTGCAAACGGCCAGCACGTTGCAGGACCAGATCGACCGGCGCCAGGTCGGTGATCAGGAAGTCGAAGTCGATATCCAGGGACTGCTCAGCCACCTGAGTGGCGATCAGCAGCGCCCGACCAGGACGCAGGCTCTCTGTGCCAGTATTGCCGAACACCTCAAGCACTTGCCGCTCCCGCTCACCGCGCTCGTCGGCAGGGAAGCGGGCATGGAAGAGGATCAGCTGCACACCCTCGTCCTGCAGCGACTCCAGTTTGCGATAGAGTTCCTGGGCACGGTTCACCGTGTTGACGATCAGCGCACCGTAGCCGCCGGCGTCGAGCTGCTGGCGAGCGCAGGTGGCCAGATCGGCGATATCTTCGCCTATGGCTCGCAGGCTGATCGGCGGCAGAGCACGGGAGTCGAAGGTTGCGCCGCGCAATCCTCGACTGTCCGCCAGCAGCAGGCGCGGATAAGGCAGCTCGGGCACTTCGCCCACGGGAACGCCCCAGGCTTGCAATAGCGCGTTGCGGCGCTGCTCCGGAAGGGTCGCGCTCATCAGCACCACCGACGAACCCAGCGCCTTGAGCCAGCGCAGCAGGGACTCGATCAGGCCACTGGTATAGGTGTCGTAGGCATGCACCTCGTCCAGCACCACCACCCGATTGGCCAGCCCCCACAGGCGGACGAAGTGGTGCTTGACGTTCAGGGTGGCGAACAATGCCTGATCGACGGTGCCTACGCCGTAGGGCGACAGCAGCGGCCGACGACGCTGGGAAAACCAGGCCGCCGAACCGACGCTGTCGTCTTTCTGGTCATGGATGCCGCGCAGGCGCTGCACCCGCTCGTCCAGCATGGCGCCGCCGTGCACCAGTTGGATATCCAGCCGGCGCTGGTCGCCGAAGGCGTTGAGGAAGGTCAGCGCCCGGTCGAACAGGGCATTGCCGGTCGCCTGGGTCGGCAGCGCAACATACAGGCCGCGATGCTGGTTGGCCGCCTGCAGACGCAGATGGGCCAGAAATGCCAGCTCGGTCTTGCCCTCGCCCATCGGCGCCTCGACCAGCAGCAAGGTCGGCCCCTGCGCCTCCACCAGCAGCCGATCGCCCTCGGCCTGCAACGGCCGGGCAGCGAGTCCCGGGCGATTGACGATGCGACCGATCAGTGCGTCGGTGGACGACTCCTCCGGCAACAGGGCGTGATAGTCGCTCCAGCCGATCTCCTGCAATGCCTGGGTGGCCAGCCGCCTGGCCTGGCCGAAGTGTTCGGCCAGCGAGTCGGCGCGCTCACCCAAGGGGAACCAGTCGGGATTGGAACCGATCCAGTCGGCCACGCTGGTCAGCCCGGCCAGCCACTCCACCGCAGCCAGCGGCAACTCGTCGGCATCGGACACCCCTGCCGGCGCCAGCATTTGCCAGTAACTATCGAACAATGCCTTGCGGGCCTGCGACCACTCAGACCCCTCGAAGGGTGGAATGGCAGCGTTGATTTCTTGACGGTGGAAATTGTAGCCATGGTGGGCGCTGATCGCCTGAAGCACACCCAGAACCCAGCCCGGCTCGGCACCGACTACAGAAAGATGGTTCCAGAGCAGGGCAGCGCTGGCACAGGCATGGTCACTCACTCTCAACGAAGCCGGGCCAAAACTCAGGCCGGCCCCCTCATCTTCCTGCTGCCCCTGCAGCCACTTGGCCTGAAAACCGGGAATTGCCTTGCCGAAATCGTGCAACCCTGCCAAGGCGGCTACGAAGCGAATGAAGGATGTCTCGGACAATCCGAACAAATTGGCGTAATACTCGATGGTGGTCGGTGGCTCATGTTCCAGGAGGGCCTCCGCTACGGCGGCAACATCCAACATATGTGCTAGCAGCCCATGGCCGACGGGGTCACCGCTCTTGGCCCAAATCACTCGGGCGTGAAGGGGAAGCTCTGAAAAGGCCTGGGCCATGAAAAATCCCTTATGGTTGTTATTTTCCTCCCGCTAATGTAATCATTTGTTATGGCGCGTGACTATTGATGTATATCAAACCAGCGTACTAGTCAGCCCGATCAGACCAGCATCCGCCTGAGTACACGGAGTTTATGGAGGCAGCATGGATACGGCTTCACTGCCTTGGGATATGCAAGCCCGCTATCGGTTAATCGAAGTGCTGGCACTTTGGGAAGGCAAAGTCGCAGCTTCTCAGGTGGGGACAGTGTTTGGCATCGGCAGGCAGCAATCCCAAAAAATTCTCAGGAAATACAGAGATCTAGCTCCGAAAAATCTCGTCTACGACGTATCAAAAAAGGGTTCATCCCGACGGAAGACTTCATCCCGCTTTTCACTTTGGGCCGGGTTGAAGAATACCTACATCTTCAGGGAACAAACCAGGAACTGGAGTCGCCATTCGCCGGACTGAGTCTGGGAGCAGCGAATACCGAATCTCTGCCTATGCCCAATCGGGAGGTTGCCCCTAAAGTAGTAAGAGAAATTGTCAAAGCTGCACGCCAAGGAACGAGACTTGAGGTGAACTATGCATCGTTTTCGAACCCGGAGGAGAAGACCGTGTACTTGTGCCGCATACCCTTGTGTTTGCTGCCGGGCGCTGGCATGTCCGAGCGTTTTGTGAAAAACATCAGCAGTACCGGGACTTCGTTCTGAGTCGATTTCGTGCTGCGCCGGAGCCCTGCGGCAGCATGCTAGGAAAGCACGATGGCCAATATGATGCCGACTGGCATACGCATGTGGAGGTTCGACTGATTCCTGACCGTCGCCTGCCTGAAGTCGAGCGTTCACTGATTGGCCACGACTACGGAATGAAAAACGGAGAATTGGTACTGACTTGCCGCGGCCCGCTCGTGCTGTATGCCTTGAGGGAGTTGGGGCTGAATCCTCAGCACAGCGAGGTCAATCCGCGGGCACAGCAAGTTGAAATTGCCAACCGTGAGGAGCTGACCCGCTGGATACGCTGGGATTGAGTGTTTTACGCCGGCAGCAAGGCCCTCACACCACCTCCGCCACTTCGTCAAACGCCAGCCTTTCCCTCTGGGGCGTTCACTACTAGGGTCGCCCACGCCCAGGTTCACCAGAAAGTTGCTCTTGTAACGGCCGTCGGGGAAGAACTCGTCATCCACCATGGCGTTGTCGAAGCCGCTCATGGGGCCTACGTCGAGCCCCAGCATGCGCGCAGCCACGATCAGGTAGGCGCCCTGCAGGGTGGCGTTGCGCCAGGCGGTGTCACTGGCCTTGTCGGGATTCTCGGCAAAGCGCTCACGGGCGTTGGGCGAACTGGGAAACAGCCTCAGGCATGTGTTCGTAGAAGCGGCTATCCACGGCCACGATGACGATGGCTCCTGCCTGGTGGGCCTTGTCGCGGTTGCCTGCGGAAAGCGCCGGCAGCAGGCGCGACTTACCCTCCTCGCTCACCACGAAGACGTAGCGCGCCGGCTGGCTGTTCATGGAAGTGGGGCCCCATTTCAGCAAGTCATAGAGCCGGCGCAGGATGGCCTCATCGAGGGGCTGCGCGTGAAAGCCATAGTGGGTACGCGCTTCGCGGAACACGGTATCCAGCGCGGTGTCGTCGAGGGGCGAACGCATGGGGAGCTCCAGGGCAGGCGATGTATGCACTTTACGCGCTCGTTATCGGCCGGTCACCGTCGGTGCTACTCTCCTTGACGAGCCCTTTGGTGCTGTGCCCCTGCCCTCCCCCTGCCTTGGAGATCGCCATGTCGAGGATTCGTCCGGTTGCCATTCTTGCCGCACTGTTGCTGGGCCTTGCCCTGGCCGTTCCGGCGCTGGCCCAGCCCCTCTGCGGAGTACCAGGCCTATGAAGACGCGCTGGCCCGTGGCGAGCGCCATGCCAACGCATGGCAGTACGGCTGGGCAGGGGTGTATGCCACGACGCTGGCCGTGAACGTCTACCAGGCCAGTGAGTCGGATAACCGTGACACCCGCTACGATGCCCGGGTAGGCGCAGTGAAGTCGGCGCTGGCCCTGGCCGGAACGCTGATGGACCGCCAGCCGCACCCGGCGGCCTACCGCGAGCTGCGCACGGGTGATGGCAATATCGAAAGCGCCCGCCGGCTGCTGCAGGCGGTGGCCGAGGAAGAGCGCCAGCGCCGCAGCCTGCAGGCGCGGCTAGGGTCGCTGGCAGTGAACACCGCCTCGGGCCTGCTGATCGGCGTAGGCGACGGCCGCGGCCGCGACGGGGCGATCCATTTCGCCACGGGCATGCTGGTCAGCGAGCTGCAGCTGCAGACCCAGCCGCGCCAAGCCACGGTGGCGATCAACCGCTTCCAGCCGGCCCGGCTCTCGCTGGGGGATGTACATCTGGAAGGCGAGTACGCGCTGCTGGTAGCGCCCAATCAGCTGGGGTGGCGCTGCGGTATTGAGTTGGCCACGCGCCATCCCGGCGCAGGGGCGGCAGGGTGGTAACTTGCCAAAGGCGGTTTCCTTTTGCGCTGTAATCCGCATACTGTGCCGCCCGAGGAATGCCGTCAGGGAGTTCTTCAGGCCGTGAGACTCCCATTCATTCGGTCAATTTGTTATGTTATATCTTAATTGGTTTTGCGAGGGCCAACCGATGGCACACCGCACGCACCGGCATCGGCCCGAGGGGCCCTGCCACTTTTCCTTGATGTCGCTTTCCGCCAAGCGCCGCTTGCTGCTCGCGGCCATACCGCTGGGCATGCTCTGGCTAGCCGTTTCCTGGGCGGCAGGATGGTGGGGCTGATGCCGATACCCATCGTTTCCCGCCTGGTGCTCGAAGATCTGCAGCTCGCCCAGGCCAACCGCACCGTGCTCGAACATGTTAGCGGGCGTTTCCGCGATGGCGCCATCACCGCCCTGGTGGGCGCCAACGGCGCCGGCAAGAGCACCTTGATCCAGGGCATTATGGGCATGCTGCGCCCGGTGGCGGGTCGGGTGCTTTGCTCGGTGCCCAAGGAGCGCCGCGCCTGGCTGCCGCAGCAGCTGGCACTTGACCTCACCTTCCCCATGAGCGTGGAAGAGCTGGTGATGACCGGCAGCTGGCCGAGCCACGGCGCGCTGAAGGGCTACTGTGCCCGCCACTATCGGCGCGGGCGCGAAGTGATGGCACGGCTGGGCATTTCGCACCTGGCACACCGCCCGCTGGGCGAGCTCTCCGGCGGCCAGCGCCAGCGTGCGCTGATCGGCCGCACCCTGATGCAGGAAGCGGAACTGCTGCTGCTCGATGAGCCGTTCGCCAACGTGGATATCGAAACCGTCGAGGTGCTGATGAACGTGCTGCGTGAAATGGCTGCTGCCGGTACCACCATCATCGTGGTGCTGCACGACATGGAGCAGCTCGCACGCCTGGCCGAAGAGGTGGTGGTGTTGAGCCACGGCCACGCGCAATGGACCACGGCTCAGGCGGTGCTGCACAGCCGGCCGACTGCCGCGGAATCGGCGCGCCTTGCCCTGGGCTTGCCGGGGGTGGGCGCATGCTAGATCTGCTGCATGAATGGCTGATCGCGCCCTTCGACTACGGTTTCATGCGCCGCGCGGCGGTGGCCGGCCTGGCCCTGTCGCTGGCGGCACCGCCAATGGGCGTGTTCCTGATGCTGCGTGGCATGAGCCTGATCGGCGACGCCATGGCCCACGCCATCCTGCCCGGCGTGGCGCTGGGCTTCCTGCTGGCCGGCTTCTCGCTGCCGGCCATGAGCCTGGGCGGCGTGCTATCAGGGCTGCTGGTAGCGATGCTGGCGGGCAGTGTGTCGCAGATGACCGGCCACCGCGAAGACTCGGCCATGGCCAGCTTCTTCCTGATCTCGCTGGCCGCGGGGGTCATGCTGGTCTCGCTGGGCGGCAGCAGCGTCGACCTCACCCATGTACTGTTCGGCTCGATCCTGGCGGTGAACACCACCGCGCTGCTGCTGATCGCCGCCATCAGCAGCGTGATCGTGATCACCCTGGCGCTGATCTTCCGCGCCCTGGTGGTGGAGTGCCTCGACCCGCTGTTCCTGCGCGGCCAGGGCATGCAGGGCGGGCTGGTACACGGCATCTTTCTCGGCCTGGTGGTGCTCAACCTCACCGCCGGTTTTCAGACCCTGGGCACGCTGATGGCGGTGGGCCTGATGATGCTACCGGCCACCACCGCACGGTTCTGGAGCAAGCGCCTGGAAGGCCTGATCGGCATTGCCGTGGTGCTGGGCATGTTGGCCAGCCTGGGAGGCCTGCTGCTGTCGTATCACCTCAGTATCCCCTCCGGCCCGGCCATCATCCTGTTGGCGGGGTGGGCTACATGCTGTCGGCGCTGTTCGGCCGCCACCACAGCCTGATGGCGAGGCTGCAACGGCGCGCCGTGCCGCTCGGAGCGCCCGAGCCCCATTGAGCAAACGGAAAACCACCCAATCAAGGAGCCCCCATGCGACACCTGACCCCCGCACTGATCATCGGCACTTCCGCCATGCTGGCCCTGCCCGCCGCCATTGCTGCCGAACGCATCCAGGTCGTCACCAGCTTCAGCATCCTGGCCGACATGGTGCAGAACGTCGGCGGCGATCATGTCGAGGTCACCTCGCTGGTCGGCCCCGATAGCGATGCCCATGTGTTCTCGCCCACCCCCGCGACGCACGTGCCCTGGCCGACGCCGACCTGGTGGTGTTCAACGGCCTGCTGTTCGAAGGCTGGATGGAGCGGCTGATCGACTCCAGTGACTATCGCGGCCCCTTGGTGACCACCACCGACGGCATCGACCGGTTGGACTACCACGGCCATGACCATGGCCACGCGCACGGCCACGATGACCATGATCACGGCCATGACCATGACCATGACCATGACGACCATGATCATGACGACCACGACGACCACGACCACGACCACGATCATGGCCATGACGACCACGACGACTACGGCCATGACGACCACGACCACGATCATGGCGACTATGATCCCCATGCCTGGCAGGACCTGGCCATGGGCAAGGTCTACGTCGGTAATATCCTGGAAGGACTGATCGAAGCGGATCCGGACAACGAAGCCGCCTATCGCGAGAATGCCGAGCGCTACATCAATGAGCTGGAAGCCACCGACCGCGAGATCCGCGAGCTGCTGGGCGAAATTCCCGCCTCCACCAGCGTGATCACCGGGCACGACTCCTTCGGCTACTTCGCCAACGCCTACGGCCTGCGCTTCCTCTCGCCGGTCGGCCTCTCCACCGAGGCCGACCCCAGCGCCGCCGACATGGCACGCCTGATCGACGTGATTCGCGAGCAGAACGTGCGCGCCCTGTTCCACGAGAACATGACCAGCCCGGCGGTGATCAACCAGCTCGCCGAGGAAACCGGCCTGCCCATTGCCGGCACGCTCTACGCCGATGCGCTGTCCGCGGAAGGCGAAGCCAGCACCTACCTTGGCATGATGCGCCACAACGCCCAGGTGCTGCACGATGCGCTGGCCGAGCCGGGTCATGACGACCACGGGCATGACGACCATGGTCATGACGACCATGGTCATGACGACCATGGGCATGACGACCATGGGCATGACGACCACGGGCATGACGACCATAGCCATGACCATGGCCACGGGCATCGCCATTGAGGCGAGACCATGCCGGCTGGAAAGGGCGCCCTGGCGCCCCTTTGCTGCGCGCAACTTCGCCGCCACCACCAGGCGACACCACGAAACGTGGCACGATTTGCCCACCCCTTCCTTACCGCCGTTGAGCCCACTGCCCAATTGATTCGTATACCGCTGATTTTTCACCAATAAATCAAAGGCGAACGCTATCGCCTTGTAGGTCGGCGTATTGGACGAAAGTCTAGGCGGAGAAATTCAGCATCGGGATGGCACGAATTGCAAAAAGAGTGGCGCGATGCGTAAACCTGCCAGGCCGCTTTCCTCCTACCATGAACGAGCACTCCAAGGGCAGCCGAGCGAAGTTCTTCGGCGCCCACAGCGTATGCACAGCGGTTCACCGGCTTGTTCACAGGCTTATCCACAGCCGCTGAACAGGGGTCGCCGCTACATCACAACAACAAGCCAAGGCCATACGATGACAATGACACGCCGCTTTACCCTAGGTGCGCTCGCCGCCTCCATCATGCTTACCGGCCAGGCCGTGCAGGCCGAGATTACCGACAACGAGATCCGCATCGGCTACCTGGCCGACATGTCGGGCCCCTATCGCGACCCCATCGGCCCCATGGGACTGGATGCCATCCAGATGGCCATCGACGACATGGGCGGCCGCGCGGCGGGCGCCAATGTCGTGGTATTCAGCGCCGACGACCGCAACAGCCCCGACGTAGGCTCGAGCATCGTTCGCGGCTGGATCGACGAGCGCAATATCGACATGGTCACCGGCCTGGTGGCCTCTTCCGTGACGCTGGCGGCCGTGCGGCTGCTGGAAGAGGAGAACCGCCTGGGGCTGGTCAACGGCGCCGTCTCCTCGGGCGTGACCAACGAGAGCTGTTCGCCCAACCATATCCACTGGGTCTACGACACCTGGGCCATGTCCAACGGCACCGCCAAGGCGATCACCCAGGAGGGCCACAAGAACTGGTACCTGCTGAGCGCCGACTACTCCTTCGGCCACGCTCTGGAGAGCGACGTCGAGCGCGTGGTGGTCGAGAACGGCGGCACCATTGTGGGCAAGGCGCGCCATCCCTTCCCCAGCAACGACTTCTCGTCGTTCCTGCTGCAGGCGCAGGCATCGGGCGCCGACGTGATCGCCCTTAACAACGCCGGCTCCGACACCATCAACGCCATCACCACGGCGGGCGAATTCGGCATCACCCAGGCGGGCCAGGTGCTGGCCGGCATGGTGCTGTTCAGCACCGACGTGCGCAGCATCGGCCTGGAGGCGGCCCAGGGGCTGCAGTTCACCAAAGCCTGGTATTACGACCTCAACGACGAGACCCGCGCCTGGGCCGAGCGCTTCCGCGAGCGTACCGGCAGCATGCCGACCATGGTCCATGCCGGGCTCTACTCCAGCACCCTGCACTACCTGCAAGCCGTTGATGCCATCGGCACCGACGAAGCCCAGGCCGTGCGCCGGCAGATGGCCGAGACGCCGATCAACGATATCTTCGCCACCAACGGCTACATCCGCGAGGACGGGCGTATGGTGCATGACATGTACCTGGTCGAGGTGAAGAGCCCCGAAGAGTCCGAAAACGCGAACGACCTGTTCCGCGTGGTGCGCACCATTCCCGCCGAAGAGGCCTTCCGCCCGCTGTCGGAGAGCCAGTGCCACTTGGTCAACGGCGCCTGAACGCTCACGCCGCCCTTTCGCAGCCCATACAATGACAAGAGGAACGCCATGAGCCTCTCGCACAGAATCCAGCAGAACACCATCGGCGCCGCGCTCAGCCGCAGCGCGCGCAAGCACGGCGACAAGCTGGCGCTGGTCTTCGAGGGCCGGCGCTGGAGTTACGCCGAGCTGAACCGGGCGGCGAACCGGGTCGCCAACCGCCTGCTGGCATCGGGCCTGGCCCCGGGCGACCGCCTGGCCGCCTACGGCAAGAACTCCGATGCCTACGTGATCGCCTGGCTGGCCGCCACCCGCGCCGGCCTGGTGCACGTGCCGGTCAACTTCGCGCTGAGCGCCGACGAGCTGCGCTACATCCTCGAGCAGTCCGGCGCTCGCGGCCTGCTCAGCGACCTGAGCCTGGCCGACAACGTGGCCAAGGCCAGCGAAGGGCTCGGCCTCTCACTCTCCGGCACCCTGCACGCCGAAGGCGGGACCGGTTTCGACGTGCTTCAGGCGGCCCTCGACGAAGCCAGCGACGACAGCGAGCCGGAGGTGGAGGTCGACAGCGCCAGCCTGGCTCAACTGCTCTACACCTCGGGCACCACGGCGGCCCCCAAGGCGGCGATGATGACCCACCAGGCGCTGCTCGCCGAGTACATGGCCTGCATGGTGGAGCTCGACATCAAGGGCGATGAGCCGATGCTGGCCGCCCTGCCGCTCTACCACTCGGCGCAGATGCACGTGTTCCTGATGCCGGCGCTGCTGCTCGGCGCGCCGGTGCATCTGCGCATGGCGCCGATGCCCGACGACTGCCTGGCGCAGATCGCCGGCGAAGGCATCGCGTCGTTCTTCGCCCTGCCCACGGTGTGGATCAGCCTGCTGCGCCACCCCGACTTCGACACCTTCGACCTTTCCACGCTGAAGAAGGCCTACTACGGCGCCTCGATCATGCCGGTGCCGGTGCTCGAGGAACTGCAGCAGCGCCTGCCCGGCGTGGGGCTCTACAACTGTTACGGCCAGAGCGAGATCGCGCCGCTGGCCACCGTACTGCGCCCCGAGGAGCACGCCGAGCGCCCGGCATCCGCGGGCCGCCCCATCCTCACCGTGGAGACCCGCGTGGTCGACCTGGAGATGAACGACGTGCCGCCGGGCGAGCACGGCGAGATCGTGCACCGCTCGCCGCAGCTGCTGACCGGCTACTGGGACAAGCCCGAGATGAGCGAGGAAGCCTTCGCCGGCGGCTGGTTCCACTCCGGCGACGTGGGCTACTTCGACGAGGCGGGCTATCTCTACGTGGTCGATCGCATCAAGGACGTGATCAACACCGGCGGCGTGGTGGTGGCCAGCCGCGAGGTGGAAGAGGGGCTGTTCAAGCACCCTGCCGTCTCCGAGGTGGCCGTGATCGGCCTGCCCGACGCGAAGTGGATCGAGGCGATCACCGCCGTGGTGGTGCCCAAGGAGGGCATGGAGGTGAGCGAAGAGGCGCTGATCGCCCACGCCAAGGCCCACATGGCGCCCTACAAGGTGCCCAAGCGCATCCTGTTCGCCGACGCCCTGCCCAAGAGCACCGCCGGCAAGATTCTCAAGCGCCACCTGCGCAAGGAGCTGGGCTGACCCATGACCGCACCGCAAGACGACCTGACGCCGCTGTTCCACGACACCATCCGCCGCTTCCTCGAACAGGAAGTGGCGCCCCACTACGAGGCGTGGGAGGCCGCCGGCGAGATGCCGCGCTCGCTGTGGCACAAGCTCGGCGAGGCCGGCCTGCTGGGCATCGACCTGCCCGAGGCGCTGGGCGGCAGCGCCGCCGACTTCGCCATCGTTCAGCTGGCGCTGGAGGAGATTTCGCGCCAGGGCTTCGGCGGCCTGGCCAGCGCCTACAACATTCACGCCAACATCGTCATGCCCTACCTGCTGCATATCGCCACGCCGGCCCAGCGCGAACGCTGGCTGCCGGCCATGGCCAGCGGCGAGGCGATCGGCGCCATCGCCATGACCGAGCCCGGCGCAGGCAGCGACCTGGCGGCGATGAAGACCCGTGCCAGCCGTACCGACGACGGCTGGCGGCTCGACGGCAGCAAGATCTTCATCACCAACGGCCAGGTGGCCGACCTGGTGATCGTCTGCGCCAAGACCGACCCTGCCGCCGGTGCCCGCGGCGTGTCGCTGTTCCTGGTCGACACCACGCTTGCCGGCTTCTCCCGCGGCCAGCCGATCAAAAGATCGGCCAGCACGCCAGCGACACCGCCGAGCTGTTCTTCGACGACCTGCGCCTGCCCGAAGAGGCCCTGCTTGGCGAGGAAGGGCCGGCTTCGCCTACCTGATGCAGGAGCTGCCCCGCGAGCGCCTCGGCGTGGCGGCCCAGGCGCTGGGCGCCATGGAGGGCGCGCTGACGCTGACCCTCGACTACGTGCGCGAGCGCCGCGCCTTCGGCCGCGCCGTGGGCGACTTTCAGAACACCCGCTTCGCCCTGGCCGAGGTGCGCGCCCAGATCGACATGGGCCGCGCCTATTTCGAGCAGTGCGTAACGAAGCACCGCCAGGGCGAGATGAGCCCCACCGACGCCGCCATCTTGAAGCTGCAGCTCAGCGAGATGCAGTGCCGCACCATCGACGCCTGCCTGCAGCTGTTCGGCGGCTATGGTTATACCCGCGAATACCCGATTTCACGTTTCTACCTGGATGCCCGCGTGCAGACCCTCTACGCCGGCACCTCGGAAATCATGAAGGAAGTGATCGCCCGCTCGCTGCTCGGCAAGAGCGACGCCGCCTGATCGCTTGCTTACGGCAATTCAAGAAGCTAATTCAGGAAGAGAGGAGAACACCATGCGGCTCGATTCCGTCGTCATTCTCGGCAGCGCGCGCACCGCCATCGGCAGCTTCGGCGGCAGCCTGGCCGGGCTCGCCCCCATGAACTGGGCACCGTTACCGCCCGCGAGGCGCTGGCCCGTGCCGGCGTCGAGGCCGGCGAGATCGACCACGCCGTCTACGGCCATATCATTACCACCGGCCCGCAGGACGCCTACCTGGCCCGCCACATTGCCCTGGAGGCCGGCGTGCCCGAGGGCGCAGCGGCGTTCAACGTCAATCGCCTGTGCGGCTCCGGCGTGCAGGCGATCCTCTCGGCCGCGCAGCAGATCGTGCTCGGCGACAGCCGCCTGGCTTTGGCCGGCGGCGCCGAGTCGATGAGCCGCGGCGCCTACCTGCTGCCGCCCCAGGCGCGCAACGGCCTGCGCATGGGCCACGCCAGCGTCACCGACCTGACGCTCGGTATCCTCAGCGACCCCTTCGGCAGCGGCCACATGGGCGTCACCGCCGAGAACATCGCCAAGCGCTGCGGGCTCGAGCGCGAGGCCATCGACCGCTTCGCCCTGGAGAGCCACCAGAAGGCCGCTCGCGCCATCGCCGAGGGCCGCTTCGACGGGCAGATCGTGCCGGTCACGGTGCGCGAGGGTAAGAACGAGCGCCAGTTCGCGCGCGACGAGCACGTGCGCGACGGCGTCACGCTTGAGGATCTCGCCCGGCTCAAGCCCGCCTTCGCCAAGGAGGGGTGGTCACCGCCGGCAACGCCTCAGGCATCAACGACGGCGCCGCCAGCCTGGTGCTGGCCCATGCCGACGAGGCCGCCCGCCGCGGGCTGACGCCCCGTGCCAGGCTGATCTGCGGCAGCACTGCGGGGTCGAGCCGAGCGTGATGGGCCTGGGGCCGATTCCCGCCGTGCGCCGCTGCCTCGACGAGGCAGGGCTCAGCATTGCCGATATCGACGTGATCGAATCCAACGAGGCCTTCGCCGCCCAGGCCATGGCGGTGGCGCAGGAACTCGACTTCCCCGCCGAGCGGCTCAACCCCAACGGCGGTGCCGTGGGGCTGGGGCACCCGGTCGGCGCCACCGGCGCCATTCTGACCATCAAGGCGCTGGCCGAACTGGAGCGTACCGGCGGTCGCTACGGGCTGATCACGCTGTGCATCGGCGGCGGCCAGGGCATCGCGCTGCTCATCGAACGCTGCGCCTGATCGAGGCACGACCTGCCGCAGAGTGAAAACAAATACAAGGAACCGCCCATGAACCACGTCACGCCGAAGATCCTGCCCGCCACGCCCTCCGCCACCAATCCGCCGCTGCTGATCGGCGAGCTGCTCGACTCGGGCGTGCGCATGGCGGGCGACAACCAGATCGTCTACCGCGACCTGAGCCGCCACGACTACCGCCGCTTCCGCGAGCGGGTGCACCAGCTCGCCCATGCGCTCACGGCCCAGGGCGTCAAGGCCGGCAACGTGGTGGCGGTGCTCGACTGGGACAGCCACCGCTACCTGGAGGCGTTCTTCGCCATCCCCATGCTCGGCGCGGTGCTGCATACGGTGAACGTGCGGCTGTCGCCGGAGCAGATCCACTACACCATGGAGCACGCCGAGGACGACTTCGTGCTGGTGCACGAGGACTTCGTGCCGTTGCTCGAGCCCTTGGCAACGCGCCTGCCGCGCATCCGCGGCTACCTGCTGTGCCAAGACGCCCCTGCCGAGGTGCAGAGCTCGCTGCCCCTGGTCGGCGAATACGAGGCGCTGCTGTCCGGGCAGCCCAGCCGCTACGACTTCCCCACCTTCGACGAGAACGCGGTGGCCACGCTGTTCTACACCACCGGCACCACCGGCAACCCCAAGGGCGTGTTCTTCACCCACCGCCAGCTGGTCCTGCACACCCTGGGCGAGGCCAACACCTTCCAGACGCCGGGCTTCGAGCTGCTCAACCGCGACAAGGTGTACATGCCGATCACGCCGATGTTCCACGTGCATGCGTGGGGCGTGCCCTACACCGCCACGCTGATGGGCGCCACCCAGGTCTACCCCGGGCGCTACGAGCCGGAGATGCTGGTCAAGCTGCTGGTGGGCGAGAAGGTCGACTTCTCCCACTGCGTGCCGACCCTGCTCAACATGGTGGTCGGCGCCGAGGCGATTGCGTCGGGCAAGGTCGACCTCACCGGCTGGAAGGTGCTGGTGGGCGGCAGCGCCCTGACCCAGCCGCTGGCGCAGAAGGCCTGGGCGCTGGGCATCGACACCCGCAGCGCCTACGGCATGTCCGAGACCTGCCCGCTGCTCACCGCCGACATCCTGCCGCGGGACATCAACGAGGCCGACTTCGCCACCCAGCTGCCGTGGCGCTGCAAGGCGGGTGTCGCGGTACCGCTGGTACATCTGGAGGTGGTCGACGAAAGCGGCAACCCGCTGCCCCACGACGGCGAAAGCGTGGGTGAGGTACGCGTGCGTGCACCCTGGCTCACCCAGGGCTACTACAAGGAGGAGGCCCGCAGCGAGGAGCTGTGGCGCGACGGCTGGCTGCACACCGGCGACGTGGCGGTGATCGACGCGCGCGGCTTTTTGCAGATCCGCGACCGCATCAAGGACGTGATCAAGACCGGGGGAATGGATCTCCTCACTGGAGCTGGAGAACCTGATCGGCCAGTTCCCCGGCGTCGCGGAGGTGGCGGTGATCGGCGTGGCCGACGACAAGTGGGGCGAGCGCCCGGCGGCGCTGGTGGTGTCCAGCGACCTCAACCACCCGCCGCAGGCCGAGGAGATAAAGGCCTTCCTCGAACGCTTCGTCGACGAGGGCCGCATCAACCGCTGGGCGATTCCCTCCTTCGTACGCTGCGTCGACGAGATCCCCAAGACCAGCGTGGGCAAGCTCGACAAGAAGCGCATTCGCCAGGAAGTGTGAGCCGGGCAGCGGCGCCAGGGCGCGAGGCAGCCCACCGCAACCCAGGCGCCGCTGTTTCAACGCTAGAGTTGGTTATGGTGAGGAAAGCGTCCGCGCCAAGGCGCCGGGAGGAACCCCGGCCGTGCGCGGCCAGGCCCTTCACCCGAGGCCCACCATGTCCATTGCCGATAATTACGATAACAAACCCTGGATGCGCCATTACTCCGCCGCCCTTTCCGCAGCACATGCAACCGGCGCCAGCCTGCCTACTCACCACGCCAGCCTGCCCTCCCTGCTCCAGGCCGCGGGCGAGCGTTACCGTCAGCAAACTGCCTTCACCACCTGCATGCCCAACGGCATGAACGGCCGCCTGAGCTATGCCGAGGTCGAGGAAATGTCGGACGCCTTCGCCATCTATCTGCGCGAGTGCCTCAAGCTCGCGCCCGGTACCCGGGTGGCTGTGCAGATGCCCAACTGCCTGACGGTGCCGGTGGTGGCCTTCGGCATCCTCAAGGCCGGCTGCATCCTGGTCAACGTCAACCCGCTCTACACCCAGCGGGAGATGGCGCACCAGTTCAACGACAGCGGGGCGCAGGCGCTGGTCATCGCCGACCTTTACGTCGACAAGCTGGAGGCGATCATCGGTCAAACGGAGATCAAGCAGGTGGTGGTGACCTCGCTGGCCCAGTGGTTTCCCCCGATGGTAAGGGGATCCTGCAACTGGTGCTCAAGTACTGGAACCGGATGATTCCACGCTGCCGACTGAAGGTCGATGGCATCGACCAGGCGCTGGCCAGGGGCGCGAAGCGAAAGCCGCCGGCATCGATGTTCGTGAGTATTGGCAGCATCTGACCCGCGCGGATACCGCCCTGCTGCAGTACACCGGAGGCACCACCGGGGTGAGCAAGGGCGCCGAGCTGACCCACGGCAACCTGATCAGCAACCTGGAGCAGGTCGACGCGGTGGCCGGCGGCCATATCGAGCCGGGCAAGGAGTGCATCCTGACCGCGCTGCCGATCTATCACATCTTCGCCTTCACCGTGAACCTGCTGGCCTTCTACCACAAGGGCGCGCACAACGTGCTGGTGCCCAGCCCACGGCCGATCCAGAACTGCCAGCGCGCCTTCGACAACTACCCTATTTCCTGGATTTCAGGCGTCAACACCCTCTACAACGCCCTGCTCAACGAGGAGTGGTTCACCGTCTATCCGCCCCCTTCCATGAAGGTGGCGCTGGCCGGCGGCACCGCGCTGCACAGGTCGGTGGCCGAGCGCTGGCGAGCCACCGTGGGCAGCCCCATCGTGGAAGGCTATGGCCTGACCGAAACCTCGCCGGTGGTCTGCTTCAACCCCATTGGCCAGGAGCGCCCCGACTGCATCGGCATTCCGGCGCCGGAAACCGACGTGCGCCTGGTCGATGAGCAGGGCGAGCCGGTGGCCGTCGGCGAGCCGGGGAGATCATCGTGCGCGGGCCGCAGGTGATGAAGGGCTACTGGAACCGGCCAGAGGAGACCGCCGAGGCGATCAAGGAGAGTTGGTTCTACACCGGTGATATCGGCGTGATGAGCGAAGACGGCCACTTCCGCATCGTCGACCGCAAGAAGGACATGATCCTGGTCAGCGGCTTCAACGTGTACCCCAACGAGGTCGAGGAGTGCATCGCCCGCATCCCGCAGGTGCAGGAGTCGGCGGTGATCGGCGTGGCCGACAGCCAAAGCGGCGAGGCCGTACATGCCTACGTAGTGCTGCGCGAAGAAGGCATCAGCGAGAAGGAGGTCATCGCCCACTGCAAGCAGGAGCTGGCCGGCTACAAGGTGCCAAGGAAGGTGGTGTTCTGGCAAGAGCTGCCCAAGACGCCGGTGGGCAAGGTGCTGCGCAAGGAAGTGCGCGCCAGGGTGACCGGCAGCTGACCCTCGCGGGTCGTTCATCGATTGACCAACCACAAGGCGGGAGCACAACCATGCTGAGCCCTTTGGAAGAGAGTTTATTGTCCATCATGATGGTGATCATCATGTTCGGCATGGGGTCGTCGCTGACCTTCAAGGATTTCCGCCTGGCCCTGCGCCACCCGCAGGCCGTGGGGTGGGTTTCACCTCGCAGTACCTGCTGATGCCGCTGATCGCCTTCAGCCTGTCGCGCCTGCTGAACCTGACCCCGGAGCAGACGGTGGGCCTGGTGCTGGTGGGCTGCATGCCCGGCGGCACCACCTCCAACATCTTTGCCTACTTCTCGAAAAGCCTGCTCAGCCTGAGCATCATGATGACCATCTGCTCCACCCTGGCCGGCTTCGTCACTGGTGCCGCTGCTGATGGAGTTCTATACCCAGGGCATCGACGACGCCTTCCGCATCCCGCCGGACCAGATCGCCCGGCTGCTCTTCGTGCTGCTGATTCCCACCCTCATCGGCATGTGGCTGCGGCGCCGGAACGCCAACGTCGGCGCCGTCATCGAACTGATGGGCGGCATCCTCGGCGCCATCGTCATTCTCTTCCTGGTGCTCACCTGGGCACCGCGGAACTGGCGGCTGCTGGTCGAGACCGGCTGGGAGGTCTATGCCGCGGTGATCCTGATCGGCGTCATCGGCTTCGCCTTCGGCTACCTGTTCTCGCGCGCGCTGCGGCTCAATCCGCAGAAGGCCAGGACGGTGTCGCTGGAAACCGGCATTCAGAACGGCCCGCTGGCGGCGCTGATCGTGATCATGACCTTCGCCGACGAGACCCAGCAGCTGATCCTGCTGATGCCGGTGATGTATTCACTGTTCATCGTCATCAATTCCACCATCGCCACCCTGTTCTATCGCCGCTGGACAAGGCGCGAGGAGCTGGCGCGCGACCAGGCCAAGGTCGAACCCGCCTGAGCGCCGAGGCCGTCAGCCGGGCCGAAGCAGAGAGGCGCTGGCCCGCCGATAGGCGGCGGGCGAGTTGCCCGTCCACGCCTTGAAGGCGCGGCTGAAGCAGGCCATGTCGCGAAAGCCCAGCTCGTCGGCAATCGCCAGCAGCGGCCGCTCGGAGCGGGTCAGCGCCTGGATGGCGAAGTCGCGCCGGAACTCGTCCTTCACCGCCTGGAAGTGAGTGCCCTCGGCGGCCAGCCGCCGCGACAGGGTGCGTACCGACATGTGCAGCGCCCGGGCCACGTCATGCACCGAGCCCGAGGTGGCCAGATGACGCGCCAGGTGCTCCCGCACCCGATGCGACACCACGCGGTCCTCGAAGGAGACGTAGAACCAGTCGGCCGGCGCCCGGCGCAGGAAGGCACCCAGGTGCTTCTTGGTCTGGCGGATCGGCTGTTCGAGCAGGGCGGCATCGAAGTACATGGCGGTCACCGGGCGGTCGAACAGCACCTTGCCGGGGTAGAGGTAGAGATAGTCGGCGCTGTGGGCCGGCTGGGCATAGGCGCACTCCATCATCACCGGCGGGATCTTGCGCGCAATCATCCAGGAACTGATGCCGTGGAACAGCTTGAGCATCAGCTCGTGCACCAGGATACGGCTGCCCGCCGGGGGCCGATGCTCCACCAGCGCCACCCGCGCCAGCCCCTCTTCGATGCCGTACTCGTAGCCCAGGTCGTCCAGCACGATGCGAAAGAACAGCGTATAGCGGTGCAGCGCCACCTTCAGCGTCGGCGCCTCCAGCACGCTCAGGCACAGCAGCTTGAGGGTGCCGCCGCGCAGCGGTCGGGCGAAGAAGCCCGGCGTCTCGTCGTCGCAGGCGTTGACCAGCAGCCGGTAGAGCGTGGCGAACTGCTCCACCGTCACCCGCCCATGCGGCGCCGCGAGCAGGAACGGCGATATCCCCGCGCGGGCGAGATAGCCCTCGCGGGCCGCCTCGCTCTCGGGCACGCCGCGAAACAGCTCGTTGACGAAATGCATGGACACCGTGACGGTCACTCTCGCCTCCCTCCGGCTTAGCCTGGCGACATCGCGCCGCGCGCTCATGGTAAGTTACTCGCTGCCTTGGTGGGATACTCTGCAACCCTGGCATCATCGCCGCAACGTCGACGGGAGCCGCCATGCTCGAATTTCGCCAGGTTCACAAGACCTACGCCACGCCCCAGGGGCCGCTTGCGGTGCTGGAGGGCGTCGACCTCGAACTGCGCGGCGGCGAGAGTCTGGCACTGATGGGCGAGTCCGGCAGCGGCAAGTCAACCCTGCTGCACCTGGCAGCGGGTCTCGATCTGCCGGACAGCGGCGAGGTGCTGCTTGCCGGACGTTCGATCTCCGCGCTGGACGAGCCGGCTCGCGCGCGCCTGCGCCGCGACACCCTGGGCCTGGTGTTCCAGCAGTTCCATCTGATGCCGAGCCTGAACGTACTCGACAACCTGCGCCTGCAGGCGCGCCTGGCCGGGTGCGACAATACCGAGTGGTCGGCGCACTTGTTGCAGCGACTGGGCCTTGCCGGCCTGGAACGGCGCTACCCTGAACAGCTATCCGGCGGCCAGCAGCAGCGCCTGGCCATCGGCCGGGCGCTGGCGCCCCGCCCCGCCCTGCTGCTGGCCGACGAGCCCACCGGCAACCTCGACGAGACTACCGCCGGCGAGGTGCTGGCCCTGCTGCTGGAACTGGTACGCGAGGCCGGCAGCGCCCTGCTGATGGTGACCCACAGCGCCCAGGTGGCGGCACCGCTCGACCGCTGCCTGCGTCTCACCCACGGGCGGCTGGGCTGACGGACTTCTCAACCGAGCACGGCTAGCAGCAAGAAAGCTCCCAACAGGCTGACCAGCAGCATCGGTATCGACCAGGCATGGAAGGCCACCCAGAGCCCCCGCTGGCGGCTGAGTCGCAGGGCGATCAGATTGGCAAGCGAGCCGACGGCAAGACCGAAGCCGCCGACGTTGACGCCCCAGGCCAGCCAGTACCACTGCTCGGAGAAGGAGCCAGGAAGATGGCCGCCGGCACGTTGGAGATCAGCTGCGAGAGCAGCGCCGCCCCGGTGACCTCGCCGCCGGGCAGAGCGATCAGGCCATCGGCCACCTTCGTCATGAAGGGCAACTGGGCGAGCAGGCCCAGGTCGATGAACATCAGGATGAAGATGGCCAGGATCAGCCAGTCCACTCCCAGCAGCACCCGCCGCCAGCAAAGCAGGAACAGTACCAGCACCCCGGCAAGCGCCAACAGCGTCAGCCCGAACTCCACCAGCAACAGGAACAGCGGGTAGCACAGCAGCGAGACGCGAAACAGCCGGGAGTGAACGGGGGTGCGCGTCATGTCCAGGTTCACGTCCACTCGACGGCCGGGAAAGGCGACGGCGGTCAGCAGCAGCAGGACCCCGAGCATCCAGCCGGCGATGGGCAGCATGGCCACGAGAAAGGTAATGAAGCTGTCGCCCGACAGCTGCCACAGGAAGAGATTCTGCGGATTGCCGATGGGGCTGACCGCCGAGCCGGCGTTTACCGCCAGCGCTTCGAAGATGATCAGGCGACCGATAGGCAGCCGCGCCATGTTGCCGAGGCTGACGGTCAACGGCACGACGATGAAGAGCGCCACGTCGTTGGTAATCACGGCGGACAGCAGCGCGGCGAAGAGCACCATGGCCAGGGCCAGCCGGCGTTCGCTGTGCATGTTTACCAGCAGCCAACGCCCTGCCTGCGCCAGTGCGCCGCTCTCTTCAAGCCCGCGACTCAGCACCATCAGGCCAGCCAGGATGGCGATGGTAGGCCATTCGACCAGTTGGGGCAGCAGGCGCCACTTCTCCGGCATCATGGCAATCAAGGCCAGGAACGCCAGCACCAGCGCCAGCAGCATCAGGTCTTCGGAGAGTCGGGAGTAGACGTAGCGCAGCAGTCTCAAGGTTCAGCCCAACCCATTTTATCGACCATCAGACTAGAGGCCAGCGCGAGGATGCAGCCAGCCCTGCGACCCGTCATGATGGTCCTGGTAGAAGCGCTCGATAGAATAGGCGGGGCGTGGGCTGGCCATGGATGAACCCGGATGATAAAGCCTGTGATATTAGTTTTCACTCCATTGCGGGGCCGGCCGCGTTACATGCACGTGTCTGGAAGGAAAAGGGCACTTGCATGCTGACCGCCTTCGCCACCCTGCTCTCCCACTACAAGCGCCACCCAGGCCAGCTCGCCATGCTGCTGCTGGGGCTGTGGGTGGCCAGCGCCCTGTGGAGCGGCGTGCAGGCGATCAACGCCTCGGCCCGCGACAGCTACGCCCGCGCCGAGGCGCTGTTCACCACCGGGCTCGACCGCCTGGAGCGCCGCGACGGCGAGCCGCTGACCCGTGACGACTACCTGCGCCTGCGCCGCGCCGGCCTGCCCGTCTCGCCGCTGCTGGAAGGCAGCATCGAAGCCCCCGACGGCACCCGACTGACGGTGATCGGCATCGAGCCCTTCACCCTGCCCGGCGACAACGCCTTCGCCGCGGCGGGCAGCGCCGGTGAACTCACCGATTTCCTCACGCCACCGTGGCAGACCCGTGTCGCCCCGGATACCCTGCCGGCCCTGGGCGTGAGCCACCGCGAGGCCCCGGCGCCGAGCCGCGCCTGGCCGGTCTGGTCGAGGGCCGGCTGCCGCCGCTGACTCTGGCCCCCATGCTGCCCCCCGATACCCTGGTGATGGACATCGCCGCCGCCGCGACGCTGCTCGACAGCGGCGAGCGCATCACCCGCCTGGTCACCGCCCCCGAGGCGCTCGAACAGGCCCCGGAAGGGCTGGTACTGACCCGGGCGGCCACCCTGGTCTCGCCCGGCCAGTTGACCGAGAGCTTCCATCTCAATCTCACCGCCATGGCGCTGCTGGCGCTGGTCGTGGGGCTGTTCATCGTACAGGCGGCGCTGGGCTTGGCCCTGGAGCAGCGCCTGGGGCTCTTGCGTACGCTACGCGCCCTGGGGGTGTCGGGGCGCGGGCTGGTCGGGCTGCTCGCCCTGGAGCTATTGCTGCTGGGTGTCGTCGGTGCCCTGGCCGGCATCGTCAGCGGCGTGTGGCTGGCCCGGGTGCTGCAGCCCGACGTGGCGGCCACCCTGGGTAGCCTCTACGGCGCCGAGGTGGCGGTCACGCTCAACCTGCCCTGGCACTACTGGCTCGGCGGGCTCACCGTGACGCTGGGCGGGCTGCTGCTGGCCGGCAGCGGCGTGCTGTGGCGGGCGGCCCGCTTGAGCGTACTGGGGCTGGGCCAGGCCCAGGCCTGGCGCAGCGGCTTTCAGCGTCAGCTCAAGCTGATGAGCGCGGCGGGCGGCGCCGTGGCCCTGGGCGGTCTGGCCCTATGGCTGTGGCTCGCCTGGCAGCCGCCGGGCGAGGGACTGCTGGCCGGCTTCGGCCTGGTCGCCGCGCTGCTGCTGGCCAGCGCCCTATGGCTGCCGCCGCTGATCGCCCTGCTGCTGGCCGGGCTCGGTCGACTGCTGCAGCGCCGCCCCTGGCCCAATGGGCCCTGGCCGACCTGCAGCTGCAGCTGCCGCGACTGGCGCTGGCGATGATGGCGCTGCTGATCGCGCTCTCCGCCAACCTGGGCGTGAGCAGCATGGTCGGCGGCTTTCGCCTGACCTTTCTCGACTGGCTCGACCAGCGCCTGGTGGCGGACTTCTACCTGCGCCCGCCCGTCGAGCAGCACGACGACATCCACGCCTGGCTGGCCGAGCACAGCGAGGTCGCCGAGCTGTTGCCCACCCGCCGCAGCGAAGGCACCTTGGTTACCGTGGAGCACGACGCTGACACGCGCGAACTGGCCCTGCCGGTGGGCGTCTACGGCATCACCCCCGGCGCGGCGCTGCTGCCGAGCTGGCCGCTGCTGGCGACCCGGGCCGGCCGCGACGACGCCTGGCAGGCCTTCGCCGCGGGTGAGGCGGCCTTCGTCAACGAGCAGCTCGCCATCGCCGAGGGACTCGCCCCGGGCGACCGCATCGGCCTGACGGCGCCGGGCGGAGAAGCGGTTCTGCCGGTCGCCGCCGTCTACCCCGACTACGGCAACACCCGCGGCGAAGTGCTGCTGGCCACCCCGGAACTCGCCCGCCGCTTCGCCGCCCCGCCGGGCTCCATCGGCATCGTGCTGGCGCCGGGCGGCGACGGGGCCGCGCTGAGAGCTGGCTTGCGCCAGCACTTCGCCATCGGCGGCGACGAGCTGGTGGATCAGCGCGAGGTGAAGCGTATCGCCACCGGCATCTTCGAGCGCACCTTCACCATCACCCGGGCGCTCTCCGCGCTGACCCTGGCAGTGGCCGCCCTGGCGCTGCTGGCGAGCCTGCTGGCCCAGGCCCGCGAGCGCCGCCTTCAGCTAGCGCCGCTGTGGGCGCTGGGGGTACCGCGCCAGCGGCTGGTGACGGTGCAGCTGGCGCAGCTCGGCGGCGCGGCCTTCGTGGTCGGCGCCCTGGCGCTGCCGCTGGGCACGCTGCTGGCGCTGGGGCTGGTGGCGGTGATCAACGTGGCGGCCTTCGGCTGGCGCCTGCCGTTGCATGTCTTCCCCGGTGAGATGGCCCTCACGCTGGCCACGGCGGTAGGCGTGGCGCTGGCTGCCGCCGCGCTGCCGGCAACGAAGCTGTGGCGCGCGCCGCCCCGCGCCCTGCTGGCGGAGGAGGCCACATGAGGCGTATCGCCATCTTGGCCGCGCTGCTGGCGGCGCTCTGGCTGGCGGGCTGCGCCGAGGAATCGCCACCCGGCGAGACCGCCGGCTTCGCCGGGCTGGGCCAGGAAGCCGGCGAGTTCGCCCAGGCCCACGAGGGCATTCGCCTGAGTTTCCCCGAGGACCACGCCGCCCACCCGGACTACCGCATCGAGTGGTGGTACCTCACCGCCAACCTCGAGGACGAACGCGGCGAGCCGCTGGGTCTGCAGTGGACTCTGTTCCGCCAGGCGCTCACTCCTCCGGACGAACGCCCCGAACCCGCTCCCTGGGCCGCCGACCAGCTGTGGATGGCACACATGGCGGTCTCCCGCGGTGAGACCCACCGGGTGGCGGAGCGCTTCGCCCGCAGCCATTCCGGGCAGGACGACGGCCAGGCGGGCGCGGTGGCCGAGCCCTTCCGCGCCTGGATCGACCACTGGCAGCTGGCCACTCGCGTCGATACCTCAGACGCGCCGGGCGACACCTTCACCGAGCTACAGCTGACAGCCCGGCAGGACGACGAGTACGGCGGCTTCGGCTATGACCTGACTCTGGTTGCCGAGGGCCGCTGGTGCTGCACGGCGTGGGGGCTTCAGCCAGAAATCCGCCGACGGCCAAGGTTCCATGTACTACAGCCAGCCGTTCTGGCGCGTGGAAGGCGAGGTCACCCTGGACGGCGAGACTCGCGCGGTGAGCGGGCGCGGCTGGCTCGACCGCGAGTGGAGCAGCCAACTGCTGGGCCCCGAGCAGCAGGGCTGGGACTGGTTCTCGCTGCACCTGACGAGCGGCCACAAGCTGATGGCCTTCCAGCTGCGCGGCGGCGGCGCCGACGGCGGCGACTACCGCTCCGGCACCTGGATCGACCCCGAGGGCGAGCCCACCGCGCTGGCCCCGGACGAGATCGGCATGACGCCGCTGGCCACCCAGCGCGTGGCAGGGCGCGAGGTGCCGACCCGCTGGCGCCTGGAGATCCCGCGCGCCGGGCTGGATATGATCGTCGAGGCGCCCCACTCCGAGCGCTGGATGGACACCAGCGTGGCCTACTGGGAGGGCGAGGTGATCGCCCGCGACGCCGAGAGCGGCGACCATCTGGGCATCGGCTATCTGGAAATGACCGGCTATTGACGAGTACGAGGCCGCCCAGCTGCTTCACAAAGCACCGGCAAAGAGCCAGGCCTTCTCCCACAGGGGGCGGTCAGTCGCCCAACTGGGCCAGGCGGTCGGCCTGGACTACCTCGATCCAGTAGCCGTCCGCATCCTTGACGAACACCACATCTTTCATCTTGCCCTGGTCCGAGCGCTTGATGAATTCCACCTCATTGGCATCGAACCACGCCTCGGCGGCATCGAGATCCGGCACCGAGAAGCAGATATGGCCGAAGCCCTGAGGCTGGGCGTTGCCATCGTGGTAGGCGAAGTCCTCCTCGCTCTCGGTACCCCAATTGTGGGTCAGCTCGAGCAGCCCCTGCTGGCGGAAGGTCCACACCGTGCGCTCGCCCGGGTTCTCGGGTGCCGCCTCGCCCTCCTCCAGCTTGGCCAGGAAGTAGAGCGAGAAGCCCAGCTCTTCGAAGTCGAGGCGGCGCAGCACCTGCATGCCGAACACGCGGGTATAGAAGGCCAGCGCCCGCTCCGGGTCCTTCACCCGCAGCATGGTGTGGTTGAGGCGAAAACCCTGTGAATCCGCGGTGGGCGCCTGCACGCCTGGATGCTGCTCTCCGTTAAAGCTCATGCCTGCCTCCTCGTGTCGTCCTGTGAGGCTTCGATGATGGCGAGCTCCCTGCGTTTTTTCCAGCAGGGAAGCGTTCTGGCCATGCCCAAAAAGTTCTACATTAGCCTTCCCATCTGTAAAATTATTCATGGAAACCGGGGGAAATCGCTGGACACGGCCACTGAATACTCTACTTTTCTTGTACAAAGACAAGATGGAGAGCTACCCCATGTTTACCTCAGAACCCGCCCTGGGCAGCCGCATCACCCATCACCAGCTCGCCAGGGCCGTCGCCCATGGCTTGACGCCCATCGTGGAAGTCGAGTCCCAGGACGGCATCTATACGGTGCGCCTTCACCACGCCAGTGGCGTGACCGCACTGGCCGATGCCGAGGGCCACACCCTGACGTTCCGGGGCACCGGCCAGCTTCGCGACCTGCTGCGCGAGTGCGGTCTGACCCACGGCATCCTGACCTGGGCTGACCAGTGTGGCGATGAGATGATAGGGGTTCCGGGCCGGGCCATGACCCCCGACGAGATGCTCACCCACGGCACCCGAATCGCCTTCAACTGATGGCGAAGCGCCGCCGCTTCAGGCTACATTAGTCTTCTGTACTCCTGTGGAGCAGAGGGCGATGCGAGAGACCTGCTGGCGACCCCTGAGCCGAATGCCGCGACTGGCGGTAAAGGATGGGGTGAGCGGTGTACTGAAGGGTGTTGTGATGGTCATGATGCTGGCCCTGTTGGCCGGCTGCGCCGGGCGCGAACTGGCCACCCATGATCCACGCCCCGGGGGCGACGGCCTTTCCATCGAGCGGGCGCTGATCCTGTCGGCCGCGCAGGGCGCACTGGGCACCCCCTACCGTTTCGGCGGCAACACGCCGGAGGGGCTCGACTGCTCGGGGCTGGTGGAAATGGCCTACCGCTCGGCGGGCATCCCGGTGCCGCGCACCGCCGACGAGCAGTTCCGCGCCCTGCCGGCCGTCAGCCGCGCCCAGCCCGGCGACCTGCTGTTCTTCGGCGACCGGCGCAAGGCCACCCATGTGGGTATCTATCGCGGCAATGGGCAGATGATTCACGCCCCCGGCAGCGGCCGCAAGGTGACCAGCGTACCACTGGATATCGCCTACTGGCAGGAGCGCTTCCTGGGCGCCGCCGGCCCCGCCCCTGACGCCGTCACGGCGGCAAGGTAACATGAGGCACTGCCAACCTACCCCGGTGATGCCATGCCCCTCGATCTCTCTCTCTATCTGGTCACCGACCCCCAGCTATGCGCCCGGCAGGGTCTCGTCGAGACGGTGGTAGCCGCGGTGCGCGGCGGTGTCACCATCGTTCAGCTGCGTGACAAGCACGCCTCCGACGGCGAGCTGATCGAGCAGGCCCGGCGGCTCAAGGCGGCGCTGGCCGGCAGCGGCGTGCCGCTGATCATCAACGACCGCCTGGCGGTAGCGGTGGAGAGCGGCGCCGACGGCCTGCATCTCGGCCAGGGCGACGGCAACCTGGCCGCCGCTCGGG
The DNA here is from genome assembly GCF_052439355.1 of Halomonas sp. E19. Taxonomy (NCBI): domain Bacteria; kingdom Pseudomonadati; phylum Pseudomonadota; class Gammaproteobacteria; order Oceanospirillales; family Halomonadaceae; genus Halomonas; species Halomonas sp. E19. Next base: position 2,866,172 of record NZ_JBNFWU010000001.1, read on the forward strand.
ACGCACTGGGCGAAAGTGCCATCCTTGGCCTTTCCGTACAGAATCACGAGCAGCTTTCCCACCTCGACCCGTCTGCGCTCGACTACCTCGGCCTCGGCCCGGTGTTCGCCACCTCGACCAAGCGCGATCACGCCGCTCCACTGGGCTTCGCGGGCCTAGCCGCGCTGGTGGCGGCCAGTCCGCTGCCGGCGGTGGCTATCGGTGGGCTCAAGGCGGAACATGCCGGCCAGGTGAGGGCAGCCGGCGCTCAGGGCCCGGCCGTGGTGTCGGCGATCTGCGGCCAGCCGGACCCGGAGGCGGCGGCGCGGGCCTTTGCGGTGTCGAGATGACGGGGTAAAGGCACGAGGTGACGGGTGCAATAGGAATAGGTAGCGGCAGGACGCCTGCCGGCTCAGGTACCGTGGCGCTCCCGCTCGCGTGAGAAGCGCTGCATGATGTCGAGAGTCTCCTGGCTGACATGGTGCTCCATGCCCTCGGCGTCGATGCGTGCGGTTCGGTCGCTGACACCGAGGTCGCGCAGGAACTGCAAAACGATGGCATGACGCTGATGCGACATGGCCGCCATCGCCTCGCCCTTCTCGGTCAGAAACAGCGAACGGTAGGGCTTGCTGGAAACCAATCCCAGACTCTTGAGCCGCGCCACCGTCTTCGACACCGTGGCCTGGCTGACCCCCATGCGCACGGCGATGTCGGTCGAGCGCGCCTCCCCTGGTGCTGCAGCAGGTCGGCGATCAGCTCCACGTAATCCTCGAGCAATTCGGTTTCATGGGCATTGCGCACGGCAGCGTACTGCTGTGCATGCTGGTCGCTGGGCGGCAGGGCATCCGCCTTGCAGAGGCGATAAGTGCCTGCGTTGTCTGGGGTATCGGTCATCGAGCCAATATAGCCAATCTCGTCATAGCGCAGCAACCGCCCTCCCGATAGACATTTCCTACTACGCAACAACTTAACCTTGGCTAAACTATTAGCCATGAAGCTAACTCGCTGAGAACGTTCGGCGCGTCATACCGTTTGCCAAGGAGTCATCGATGCCGGTGCCAAAAGGATTGCTGCTGGGTGTCCTTGCCGTGACCTGGTCCACCCTGAGCCAGGCCGAAGCCCCTCCGCTCAAGGTAGCGGTGACCTTTTCGGTGCTCGGCGACCTGGTGCGGGAAGTCGCCGGCGACGATGCCCAGGTGGAGGTGCTGACTCCGGTGGGGGCGGAAGTGCACGAATGGGAGCTGATCCCCAGCAACTTCTTCGCCCTCGAAGAGGCCGAGGTGGTGTTCTACAACGGCTACGGCCTGGAGCAGTGGATCGGCCAGGTCAACGCCACCGTGGGTGAGGACGTGCCGGTGGTGGCGCTCGCCGAGCAGAGCGGCTTCGTCACCCAGCCGATCGCCACCGGCGAATACGCCGGCGAGGTCGACCCGCACATGTGGATGGACCCACGCGCCGCGGCGGCATACGTAGGCGTGATCGCCGACACGCTTGCCGAGGCAAGGCCCGACGCCGCCGAGGGCTACCAGGCACGCGCCGAAGCGCTCAGCGAAACGCTGCTGGCCCTGCATGAAGAGCTGACCGAAGCCCTCGCGGTACTCCCCGAATCGCAGCGCCTGCTGATCACCAGCGAAGCGGCCTTCGTCTACTTCGCCGACGCCTTCGGCTTCGAGCACGACGGCATCTGGGGCACCAACGCCGAGGAGGAGGGTTCGCCGCGGCAGATCATGCGCATCGTCGACACGATCAGGGCCCGCCAGCCGGCCGCCATCTTCTGGGAAAGCACCATTTCCGACCGCCACGTGCGCAGCGTGGCCACCGAGACCGAGGTGGCCATTGCCGGCCCGCTCTACGTCGACTCCCTCAGCGAGCCGGGCGGTGCCGCCGCCAGCTACGCCGACCTGCTGCGCCATAACGTGCAACTGTTGATCGACCACCTGGGAGGCGACAATGGATGACGCCACGCCGGCCCTGCAAGCTCGGCAGCTCTATGCGGCCTACCACCAGCAGCCCGTGCTGGAGAACCTGACCCTGACGCTGCCCCAGCGCCAGTGGACCGCCATCATCGGCCCCAACGGCGCGGGCAAATCGAGTCTGCTCAACCTGGTGATCGGCAGCCTTGCACCGCTGCGCGGCGAGCTCGAGGTGCTGGGCCAAAGTGCACCTTCGCAGCGCCGCGCCGGCAACATCGCGTATATGGCCCAGCAGGAGCGCATGGAGTGGGATTTCCCCATTTCGGTTCGCGACACCGTGCTGACCGGCCGCTACGGCCTGATGCGGCATGACCCGCTATGGCAGCGCATGCTGCCGCAGCGCTGGGCCAGCGCCCGCCACTACCAGGCGGCAGAGGCCGCGCTCGACGCGGTCGACATGGCCGACCTGGCCGCGCGGCCCATCGGCGAACTCTCCGGCGGCCAGAAGAAACGCGTGCTGCTGGCACGCGCACTGGCCCAGCAGGCGCGGATTCTGCTGCTCGACGAGCCCCTAGCCGGCGTCGACCCACCCAGCGAGGCGCTGATCCTGGCCACGCTCGAGCGCGAGCGCAACGCCGGGCGCACCATCATCATGGTCACCCACGACTTGCCCAGCGCCCGTTGCCATGCCGACAACGTGCTGCTGATCAACCGCCGCCTGGTCGGCATGGGCCCACCGGAGGCGATGCTCAGCGATGCCATGCTGGCCCGCCTGGCGGTGGGAAGCTCCCCGGCTTTCAGCAAGGAGGCGTGAGTGTCGCCGCTTGAGACCTTCGGCCTGGGCGTGATCGACGCCCTGACGGGACTGCTGATGCTGGGTATCCAGCTGCTGCCCGAGAGCCTCGCCGCTCCCTTCGACTACCGCTTCATGCAGCGCGCGCTGCTCACCTCGGTGCTGGTGGGGGCGATCTGCGGGCTGCTCTCTTGCTATGTCGTGCTCAAGCGCTGGTCGTTGCTGGGCGACGCCATCTCCCATGCGGTGCTGCCCGGGGTGGCCATCGCCTACCTGCTGGGCTGGCCGTTCTTCATCGGCGCCTTCATCACCGGGGCGCTGACGTCGCTGGGCATCGGCGCGCTGGAGCGCCACACGCGGATCAAGGCCGACGCCGCCATGGGCCTGATGTTCACCGCCGCGTTCGCGCTAGGGATCGTGATCATCAGCAAGATCGCCACCAGCACCCACCTGATGCACATCCTGTTCGGCAACGTGCTGGGGGTGCAGACCTCCGCGCTGCTGCTGACCCTGGTGGCCAGCCTGGTGGCGCTGCTGGCGATCTGGTTCGCCTACCGCCCGCTGCTGCTCTACACCTTCGACCCGCAGCAGGCCCAGGCGCTGGGCTTCAACACCGGCGTCATCCACTACGGGCTGATCCTGCTGCTGACGCTGACCATCGTCGCCAGCCTCGAGACCGTGGGCATCATCCTGGTGGTGGCGATGCTGATCACGCCGGGCGCCACGGCCCACCTGCTCACCGACCGCTTCCCCGTCATGCTGGCGATCTCGGCCGGGGTCGGGGTGTTCTCCGCCGTGGCGGGCCTGATGCTCTCGGTGTCGCTCGACGTCGCCTCGGGCGGCGCCATCGTACTGGTGGCGTCGGGCATGTTCCTCGCCGCCCTGCTCGCCGCGCCCAAGCATGGCCTGGTGGTGCGCCACTGGCGGCGCCGGCGGCTGAATCGCACCCAGGCCTGATCAGGACGTCGGGCGGCGCTTCAGCGTCGTCCGGCGGTCGTGGTAGGCGATCGCCAGACCGCTGCCGATGATCAGGACGCTGCCGATAAACACCCAGGCATCGGGAATCTCGCCCCAGAACCACCAGCCCAGCAGCACCGCCCACAGCATGGCGGAATAGTCGAAGGGTGCGGCAATGGCCGCCGGGGCGAAGCGAAAGGCCAGGGTGATGCAGGCCGTGGCGCCCACGCCGAAGGCCCCGACGCCAGGAAGCCGGGCCAGTGCCAGGGGTGCGGGGTCTGCCAGACAAAGGGCAGCGCCACGGCCGCCAGCACCAGCGGCACCAGGGTCATGTAGAAAACCATCGCCCACAGGTGCTCGGTGGCGCCGTAGCGCCTGGCGGTGATCATCATCAAGGCGTAGAACACCGCCGCCCCGATCAGCACCAGCGAGCCGAACTGGAAGGCGTCGCCCCCGGGCGCACCACGATCAGCACCCCCACGAAGCCGAGCAGCGATGCCGCCAGCACCGGCGGATCGATCCGCTCCCCAGCAGCGGCACCGACAGCAGGGTGACGAACAGCGGCGCCACGAAGGCGATGGCCGTGGCCTCGGCCAGCGGCAGCAGGGTCAGGCCGAGCACGAAGCAGAACATGGTGCCGGTGTAGATCAGCCCGCGCATCAGGTGCACGCCGGGGCGACGGGTGCGCAGCGTGCGCAGGCCGCCGCCGTAGTGGGCCAGCAGCGCGATCAGCGGCAGCGAGACCAGGGTGCGGAAGAAGATGATCTGCAGCGGCGAATGCACCTCGCCCAACCACTTGGCGATGGCATCACCGATGGCCAGGCAGAGCACCCCGGCACACATGAACAGAATGCCCTTCAGTGACGGCGACATGACCCCTCCCGTGCGGCCAAAAAGACCACCCCGCCGACCAGGATGGGCGGCGGGCTTGGTGATTACCAACCTAACGGGTGCGGTGCATGGCGGCAAGTGCCATGCCCCAGAATGGCGCATCGAACACAGGAAAGGTCGAGAACAGAATGCCCGGGGCGCCAGCACGTCATCGCCAAGGCCAGAATGCTATGTTATAACAAAACGATTGCGACCTGGAGGCCCCACTGCGACCCTGCGCATCGGCCTTGAGAGGACGTTTTTCCAAGTCGAATGATATGTTATAGAGTTTCATCAAGGAGGTGCCGTGCTGACCCATCCAAGCCGCGACATATCGCAACATTGGGCGTTCGGACAGGATATCGAGGTGCTTCCCCGCATCTTCGAGGATGAGATCACCCTGGCCGTGATGGAGCGCCGCCTGGACCCGGCCCTGGCGCTGGCCGTGCGTGCGCAGCTGGCAGGGCCACGCAGCCTGGAATGGTACTGGCGTGGCGCCCCCGGCCAGGCCATGCAGTCCGATCTCGCCCGGCGCCTGCCGGCTCTCGACGCCGGCGCAGCCCTGCTCGACGACGTCGCCACCATCGCCGAAGCGATGGCCTTCCTGTTCGACACCGCGACCATCGGCATTCGCCTGCGCACCCTGGAAGGTGCCATGTGCCCCCGATTCCACGTCGACAACCTGGCGGTACGCCTGGTGACCACCTATGCCGGCCCAGCCAGCGAATGGCTGCCTGAGCACGCCGTCAACCGCGCCGGGCTGGGCGCTCCCCATCCCGACAAGCCCGAGATCGTCGCCGATCCCGATGCCATTCGACAGCTCGCCGTGGGCGATCTGGCCCTGCTCAAGGGCTGTGGCTGGGTCGGTAACGAGGAGCGCGGCCTGGTCCACCGCAGCCCCCAGCCGGCTGCGGGCGAACGCCGCCTGCTCCTCGCGCTGGACCCGGGCTGACGCACCCGGCCGAATCGTCCTACACCTGCCCCTGGCGTTTCCTTTCAAGGAAGACTGACATGACCCTGCGCTTTCGCTCACTCCTGCTCGGCCTGGCCCTGCTGCCCTTCGCGGCATCTGCCGACCGCCCCTGGCCGTCGTCGCGCCCTGGGAAATCACCGGCCTCGACCCCTCGACCGCCGGCTATGTGTTCTCGCGCATGCGCGTCGCCGAGACCCTGGTCGATACCGATGCGGACGGCCAACCCGCGCCGGGGCTGGCCAGCGGCTGGCAGGCCTCCGACGACGGCCTGGCCTGGCGCTTCTCCCTGCGCGAGGGTGTGACCTTCCACGACGCCAGCCCGCTGACGGCCGAGGCGGTAGCCACCAGCCTGCGACATGCCCTGGCCAAGCCGGGCATCCTCGACTCGGCGCCCATCGCCGCCATCGAAGCCGAAGGCAGCCATGTCGTGGTGCATCTCGACAGCCCCTTCGCGCCGCTGCCGGCCCTGCTGGCCCACTCCACCACGCTGATCCTCGCAGCGGGCGCCTTCGACGACGAGGGGCGGGCCACCCAGATGATCGGCACCGGTCCCTATCGCGTCGCATCGGTCGCACCGCCTCAGCGCCTGACGGTGGAGCGCTTCGATGGCTATTGGGGCGAGCCCCCGCCATCGGCAGCGCCAGCTATCTGGCGGTGGGGCGCGGCGAAACCCGCGCGCTGATGGCCGAGAGCGGCGACGCCGACGTGGTGTTCACCCTCGACCCGGCCAGCCGCGCACGGCTGGCACGCCATGATCGTCTGGCGCTGCATGCCGAGCCGCTGCCGCGCACCATCGTGTTCAAGCTCAATGCCGAACACCCCTTCCTCGAGGACGAGCGCGCCCGCCAGGCACTGGGCCTGGCCGTCGACCGGGTCGGCATAGCCGCTGGCCTACTGCGCCATCCCGAAGCCGCCGCCGCCGAGCTGTTCCCGGCCAGTCTCGGTCCCTGGCACTTGGGTTTAAACACCAATGGGGGCCTCGCTGCGGACGTAGCGCAGGACGTGGAACGGGCTCGCGAGCTGCTCACCCAGCTGGGCTGGCAGGCCAATGGCCGCGGCATGCTCGAGCGCGACGGCGAGCCCTTCCAACTGACCCTGCGCACCTTCTCCGACCGCCCCGAGCTGCCGCTGGTGGCGACGGCGCTGCAGGATCAGTGGCGCGACATCGGCGTGGCACTGGAGGTGGCCGTGGGCAACGCCAGCGAGATCCCTTCCGGGCACCGCGACGGCAGCCTGGAGCTGGGCCTGATGGCGCGCAACTACGGCCTGGTGCCCGACCCGCTCGGCACCCTGCTCGACGACTTCGGCACCGACCCGGAAACGATGGGCGGCGACTGGGGCGCCATGGGCTGGCGCGACGCGGACGTGGCGGCCTGGCTCGACACCCTGCGCCAGGAGGCCGACATGGATGCTCGCGCCGAGCTGGCCGGGCAGGTGGCACGCCGGCTTAACGAGGCGATGCCGGTCGTGCCCGTGGCCTGGTATCAGCAAACGGCCGCGGTGAACGCCGAGCTGGAGGGCTTCTCCATCGATCCGTTGGAGCGCAGCTATCGCATCGACGAACTGAGGTGGGGAGAATGAGCGAAAACCAGGCTGCGCGCGCGACGTCGCGCTGGGCTTCTCGCTGGACCTCTCACCGGACGACAGGCCTTGGTGGCCTGCTGCTGCAGCGCCTGTTCCAGGCCGGGCTGGTGGCATGGATGGTCGGCACCCTGACCTTCGTACTGACCCGTTCGCTGCCCGGCGACATGGCCTACCGCATCGCCGCCGGACGTTACGGGCACGACATGGTCAACACCAGTGCCGCCGAGGCGGTGCGTGCCGAGCTGGCACTGGACCAGCCGGCGCTCGGCGCCTACGTCGGCTGGCTGTGGGATCTGATTCAACTCGACCTGGGCCGCTCGCTGGTCAGCGGCGAGCCGGTGGTGGCCGAGCTGTGGCATCAGCTCGGCCACTCGCTCGGCCTGGCCGCCCTGGCCGTTCTGCTCTCGCTGCTGCTGGGTCCACCGCTGGGCCTGCTCGCCGGGCTCAAGCCCAACGGCATGCTCGATCGCGTAAGCGAAGTAGCGGCCAGCGTGCTGCGCGCCCTGCCGCCCTTCGCCGTGGGCCTGATCCTGATCCTGATCTTCTCGGTCACCCTCGGCTGGCTGCCTGCCGCCGGCCATGGCCGCAGCGCACACGGCGTGCTGCCGGCACTGACCCTGGCGTTGGCGCTGGCCGCGATTTCCAGCCGGGTGGCACGCAACGCCATGGCCGACGTATCGCAGTCGGCCTACTACGCCTTCTCGCGCACCAAGGGGCTGGGCGAGCGCCTGAGCTTCCTGCGCCACGGCCTGCGCAACGCCGCGGTGCCGGTGGTGGCCTACCTCGGCGTGCAGTTCGTCTACCTGATCGAGGGCGTGGTGGTGGTCGAGACCCTGTTCGCCTGGCCTGGCATCGGCCATGCCCTGGTGCACGCCATCGTTGCTCGCGACGTGCCGATGATCCAGGGCACCGCGTTGGTGATGGGGCTGATGTTCGTCGCCCTCAATACCGTGGTGGATCTGCTCTGCCACTGGCTCGACCCCAGGAGGCGCAGCGCATGAACGGCTCTACCCTGACGCCTTCCCGCCGCCTTGCCCTGCCGACGCTGAACGGCCGCCAGCGCCTCGGTGCCACGCTGCTGGCGCTGCTGCTCGCCTTCGCCTGGCTGGTGCCCTGGCTGTTCGAGGCCGACCCCGCCCGTCAGCAGCTCACCCGCATTCTGCAGCTGCCGACGCTGGCCGAGCCGCTCGGCACCGACCACCTGGGGCGCAGCCTGCTGGCGCGGCTGGCCAGCGCCGTGCGCCTGTCGCTGGGCATGGCGCTGCTCAGCGTAACCAGCGCCGCCGTGCCGGGGTGATTCTCGGCGTGATCGCCGGCTGGCGCGGTGGCTGGCTCGACCGCGTGCTGGGCAGCATGGCCGACGCCTTCCTGGCCCTGCCCGGCCTGCTGCTGGTGCTGCTGCTGGTAGCCATCGCCCCGGGCAACTTCTGGGCGCTCTATGTCGGTATCTCGCTGGTGCTGTGGATCGAGTACTTCCGCGTGGTGCGGGCCCGCACCCGAGTGCTGGTCGCCTCGCCCCAGCTCGAGGCAAGCCGCCTGCTCGGCTTCGGCCCGTTCTACCTGTTCCGCCGCCACCTGTGGCCCGAGCTGGCGCCGCAGGTGCTGACCCTGGCCGCCTTCGGCGCCGCCAGTGCCATCCTCGCCATGGCCGCGCTGGGTTTCGTCAGCGTCGGGCTGCGCCCGCCCACCGCCGAGCTGGGGCTGATGATGATCGAGCTGCTGCCCTACTACCACGAGGCGCCCTGGGCCATGGCCCAGCCGATCCTGGTGCTGTTCGTGCTGGTGCTGAGCCTCAACCTGCTGGCGGGAAGGGATCCACGATGAGTGCGTACTTACTTCAGGCGGAAGACGTCACGATTCAGGGCGAGGGCGTCACCATCGCGCCCTTCTCCTGTGCACTCGAAGCCGGTAGCCGGCTGACCCTGCTCGGCGAGACCGGCTCGGGCAAGAGTCTGCTCGCTCAGGCCATCATGGGCACGCTGCCCCGCGGCCTGAGCGCGCGGGGGCGACTCGTCATCGACGGCGAGACCTTCGATGCCGCCGATGACAAATCGCGCCGCGCCCTGTGGGGCCGACGCCTGGCGCTGCTGCCCCAGGAGCCTTGGCACGCGCTGGACCCGACCATGCGTGCCGTATCGCAGGTGGCCGAAAGCCACCGCCACGTGGCCGGGCGTGATCGACGCCATGCCCAACAAGCGGCCTGGGCCGATCTGGCCGAGCTGGGTCTGGCCGAGGCCGGCGGCAAGCTGCCCGGCGAACTCTCCGGCGGCATGGCGCAGCGCGTCGCCTTCGCCGCCGCCAGTGCCGGCGGTGCGCCCATCGTGATCGCCGACGAGCCGACCAAGGGGCTCGATGCGCCGCGCCGCGATGCCGTGGTCGAGCTGCTGGCGCGTACGCCCGCGGGCGGCGGCGTGCTGCTCACCATCACCCACGACATCGACGTGGCCCGCCGCCTGGGCGGCGAAGTGGTGATTCTGCGCCAGGGACAGGTGGTCGAGCGCGGACCGGCCCAGCAAGTGCTCACTCACCCCCAAAGCGAGTACGGCCAGGAGTTGCTGAACGCCGAGCCCAGCCGCTGGCCACGCCCGGCACCGCTCGGCGAAACGACCCAGGCGCCGGTGGTGACCGCCACCGATCTGGCCAAGACCCGCGGCGGGCGCGAGCTGTTCCGTGAACTCTCCCTCACGGTGCGCCCCGGTGAGATCGTCGGCGTGGTCGGTCCTTCCGGCTGCGGCAAGAGTACGCTGGGCGACATGCTGCTCGGCGTGACACGCGCCGACGGCGGCAGGATCCTGCGCGCGCCAGGGCATCCACTCGGTTTCCAGAAGCTCTATCAGGACCCACCGGCGGCCTTCTCCCCCACTGGCAACTCTCACGCCTGCTCGACGACCTGGTGCGCCGCCACCGCCTGGATCGCAGCGCCATCGCCCCGCTGATGGCGCGCCTTGGGCTCGACGAGCACCTGCTGGAGCGCCGCCCCGGCGAGATCTCCGGCGGCGAGCTGCAGCGCTTCGCCATCCTGCGGGTGCTGCTGCTGGCGCCGTGCTTTCTGTTCGCCGACGAGCCGACCTCGCGCCTCGACCCCATCACCCAACGCCGAACCCTGGCGCTGCTGGTGGAGCTGGCCCGCGAACGCCGCTGCGGCGTAATGCTGGTGAGCCACGACCCGGCGTTGATCGAGCGTATCTGCGACCGGCGCATCGTCCTCGGTGACGAGCAGGTGAGCGCGGCCGGGCAGGCACTCTACCCGGCCCCGGTCCTTGTCTGAACGGGTTACCCAACGACATCGCCCCGCATGAGCGGGGCGATGTGGGGACGGAAATGTGGGAACGGAGGTGCAGGGAGCGGGGTGGCAGGCGTCAGTAGTGCGCCACCACCATGCAGTCCATACCCGAGGCGCGCAGGCTGCGGCAGGCGGAGTGGGCATCGTGCTCCTGCAGATCGACCAGCCGGGCGCGGAAGATGCGCTGCTCGCCTTCCGCCTCGGCCACCGAGACGCGCACCTGCTGCAGCAGGCTGGCGAGCTGGTCGGCCGCACGGGTGGCCAGGTGCCGGGCCTGGTCGGGGTTGTTGAACGCCCCGACCTGCACCGCCCAGTTGCCCCCGCCCGGCTGCACGGCGTCGGCGCGGGCGATCAGGGCGCGGATCGGGTCATCGGCAGAGCCCATCTCGACGCCCATTTCCGACTGGAAGCTGAGGCTGCGGCCCGCGGCGTCGACCTCGGGGGTGTCGATGGAAGCCGGAGCGGCAGCCAGCTGCGCCGCCGAGGCCGGCGGGGTTTCCGGCAGCGCCATGCGGTCGCCCAGCACGTCGGCCTCGGCGATCCAGTCGCCCCGCTGCAGCATGGAGAGCCTGGCGAAGCCGCGATCGAGCAGGTCGGCCATGTGGGTATCGCGCGAGGCCGCCGTAAAGCCGCCCATCACCACCGAGACAATGCGGCGATTGTCACGGATCGCCGACGTCGCGACGTTGAAGCCGGAGGCGCGGATGAAGCCGGTCTTGAGGCCGTCGGCACCGGCATAGTTGCGCACCAGCCGGTTGTGGCTGGTATGGGTGGTGCCGCGGTGGGTGAAGCTCTGGGTGGAGAAGTAGTGATAGTACTGCGGGAAGTCCTGCATGACCCGGATCGATAGCGTGGCCATGTCGCGCGCCGTGGTGACCTGCGCGTTGTCGGGCAGCCCCGAGGCGTTGCGGAACACGGTGCTGGGCATGCCGATCTCGCGGGCGCGCTGGGTCATCTGGCGTGCGAAGCCAGCCTCGGTGCCACCCAGCGCCTCGGCCACGACCACGGCCACATCGTTGGCGGAGCGCACGACCAGCGCCTTGATCGCATCCTCGACCTTGATCGAGCTGCCGGCCGATAGCCACAGCTTGGAGGCCGGCATCGAGGCCGCATGGGGCGACACCAGCAGCGGCTGGTCGAGCCGCACGCTGCCGCTCTCGAGCGCCTCGAACAGCATGTAGAGCGTCATCATCTTGGTCAGCGAGGCGGGATAGCGCGTCGCATCGGCATTGGCCGCGTGAAGCACATCGCCACTTTCGACATCGATCACGATGGCCGCATAGCGGGGATTGGCCTGTGCGCTACCCAGTAACAACAACTGCAAACAAAACAAAACGAAGAAAGCCACACCGAAGGAGGATCGGTAGGAGGAGCGCATGACGACCACCTCTAGGGTTCCCTGAATGATTCCCTGCGGCCCGATTCTCGAGCGGGCCTCGTTCCAGTATGGCGGGTAAACGAGGCGCTTCACAGCCGGAACAGCGAGAATTTTAGTCGATATATCGCAAGTTGTTCATCACGCTTCGTTGATATTCCAGGGGGATCTACGACCTGCCGCTACCCCGCCTGGCGGCAGTGCGCGGCTCGCCTCACGTTGGCCAGCAGCGGCGTGCCGGTGGCGGGGTCGTGGATCAGCGTGCAGTCGATATCGTAGAGCTGGCGCACCAGCTCGGCGGTGACCACCTGTCGCGGCGGCCCTGCCGCCACCAGCCGGCCGCTGCGCAGCGCCAGCAGGTGATCGGCGTAGCGGCAGGCGCTGACCAGGTCGTGCAGCACCAGCACCACGGTGCGTCCATCGGCGGCCAGCCTGCGCACTAGCTCGAAGACCTCGATCTGGTGGCCCAGGTCGAGCGCCGAAGTGGGTTCGTCGAGCAGCAGCAGCGGCGTCTGCTGGGCGATGGCCATGGCGATCCAGGCGCGCTGGCGCTGCCCGCCCGACAGGGTGTCGAGCGGGCGGTCGGCCAGCGTTTCCACGTCGGCCGCGACCAGCGCTTCATGCACCACTCGCTGGTCCTCCGCCGACCACTGGCGCAGCCAGCCCTGGTGCGGCTGGCGTCCGAAGCGCACCAGCTCGGCCACGCTCAGCCCTTCCGGGGCAATGGCCTCCTGGGGCAGCAGCGCCAGGCGCCGGGCCAGCTCGCGTGCGGGCAGCTGCTGGATGTCGCTGCCGTCGAGCAGCACCGCGCCCTGGCTCGGGGCGTGCAGCCGCGACAGCCCGGCCAGCAGGGTCGACTTGCCGCAGCCGTTGGGTCCGACGATGGCCGTGACCTTCCCGGCCGGCAGGGTCAGGGCCAGGCCATCGATGATGGTGGTACGACCATGGCGCAGCACCAGGTCGCGGGTGGCGAGTTCATGTCGGGTCATGCCAGGGTCCTCGAAGCCGGTCGCAGCAGTATCCACAGCAGCCAGGGGCCGCCGACCACGGCGGTGACGATGCCCACCGGGATCTCGATGGGCGAGAGCAGCACCCTGCCGGCCAGGTCGGCCAGCACCATCACCAGCGCCCCGGCCAGCGCCGAGGCGACGATCGGCACCCCGCGCGGCGAGGAGAGCGAACGGGCGATCTCGGGCCCGATCAGCCCGACCAGCCCCACCGGCCCGGCCACGGCCACCGCCAGCCCGGTGAGCAGCACCGAGACGGCCAGCACCTGCCAGCGCCGCTGGCCTACCCGCAGGCCAAGGCCCGACGCCACGCTGTCCGAGAAGCGCATCAGGCTCAGCGCACGCCCCAGCCCCAGGGCCGCGCCCAGGCCCAGCGGCAGCCCCACGGCCAGCAGCGTGACGGCCCCCGCCGGGCGCGCGTTGAGGGAGCCCACCGTCCAGGGGTAGGCGGCGTTGGCGGTGTCGATGTGCACCTTGGCCAGCAGCAGCTGGGTAATGGCGCCGAATACCGCGCCGACGCCGATCCCGGCGATGATGAAGCGGTAGCCGCGGGTGCCGCCGCCCGCGGCCAGGCCGAAGGTGAGGGCGGCCGCCGTGGTTGCCCCTACCAGGGCCATGGCCGGTGGCGCCAGCGAAACGCCCAGGCCGATTACCGAGGCCACGGCGAAGGCGGTGGCGCCGTTGTCGATGCCGATGATGCCGGGGGTGGCCAGGCGGTTGCGGGCCAGGGTCTGCATCAGGCAGCCCGCCACGCCGAAGGCGGCCCCGGTCAGGCAGGCGGCGGCCAGGCGCGGCAGGCGCAGCTCCTGCACCAGGAACACCGCCATCAGGTCGCCTTGCCCCACCAGCGCCGGCAGCACCGCCCGCAGCGGCAAGGCGCTGCTGCCCATGGCCAGGTAGGCCAGCGACGCCGCCAGCAGCGCGCCGCACAGCAGCAGCGCCGCGCCGACGGCGCGCCGGTCGAGCAGCACGCTGCAGGCCGTGCCGCCCAGCCGCCAGGCCAGGTGCCAGTGCCCGGCCGGGGCCGCGACACCGGCCGGGCGGCGGCGCGCGGCGCCGCCGAATGGCTCGCGTTCCATGGTTGCCTTGCAGCGCATGACTCTCCCCTGCCGTGATTCCATTTCGTCCTGCCCGGTTGAGGCCCGTCCGCTACAGGGTCGGCATACGCCGAGCGCGTACCACGGCGACCAGCACCGGCGCACCGCACAGCGCCGTGAGCACGCCCAGCGGGAGCTCCGACGGCGCAACCAGCAGGCGCGCCAGGATGTCGGCGGTAATCACCATCAGCGGCCCCAGCGGCAGGCACAGCCACAGCGTGCGGCGGATGTCGGGCCCGGCCAGGGCGCGGGCAGCGAACGGCACCACCAGGCCGATGAAGGCGATGGGGCCCGCCGTGGCGGTGGCGGCCCCAACCAGCAGCGCCACGGCGACGATCACCAGCAGCCGGATCAGCCCCGGGCGATGGCCCAACCCGCTGGCGACCCGCTCGCCCAGCGCCAGCGCCGCCAGGGGCGCGCCACGGCGAGCACGATAACCCCGGCCAGCAGCAGGCTGGGCAGCAGCGCGGCCAGATGATCGAGCTGGCGGCCGGCCAGGCTGCCGACGATCCAGAAGCGGATCTCGTCGGCGGCGCGCTGGTCGAACAGCAGCAGCAGCGAGGTGAGCGACAGCAGCAGCCCAGTCAGGGCGGCGCCGGCCAGCACCAGCCTTACCGGATCGTTGGCGGCCCCGCTCACCCGGGCCACGCCGAGCACGCAGAGGCAGCCCGCCATGGCGCCGAGCTGCGCCACTCCGACCCGCATCGTGGTGGCGGTGGCGCCCAGCACCAGCGCCACGGCCACGGCGAAGGAAGCACCGGCGCTGACCCCGAGCAGCCCGGGCTCGGCCAGCGGGTTGCGCGTCACCGCCTGCAGCAGCGCTCCCGCCACACCCAGCGACAGCCCCACCACCAGGCCGACCAGCGTGCGCGGCAGGCGCAGCGAGCCAAGCACGAACCGGGCCTCCGCATCGCCACGGCCCATCAGCACGGCCCAGGCGCGGGCCGGGCCAACATCGCCGGCGCCCAGCAGCAGGCTGGCCAGGCAGGCCAGCGCCAGCAGTGCCAGCAGCCCCGCCTGCATCGCATGGCGCCGGCGAGCCAGGGCATGGTCCATGCAGCCAGCGGCAAGCATCAGGGCGACAGCGCGGCGTCGAGCTCGTCGAGGATGGCCAGCGCCGCCAGCGGGCCGGTGGCGCTGCTCCACAGCTGGCCGTCGACCGCCGCCACCTGGTCACGGGCCACCACGTCGAGGCGCGCGAAGGCCGGCGAGGCCTTGGCCGCCTCGAGGGCGTCGCGCCCTCTTCGTTGAGCGTGGCCAGGAACAGCCAGTCGGCTTCGAGGCGCGCCAGGTTCTCGAGGCTCAGGGGTCGCTGTGCGAGACCCTGCACGGACCAGGCCGGCATCGTGGATCGCCACGCCGGCGGCACGCAGCAGCCCGGCGGTAAACAGCTGCGCGGACATCACCATGGGGCCCTGCGGCATCCAGCGCACCAGCACGGCGCTGGGCGCCTCGTCGGCGGCGATGCGCCCGGCCAGCACCGCGGCCCTGGCATCCACCTGCTCGAGCATCGCCTCGATTTCCGCCTCGCGCCCCATGGCCTGGGCGAACAGGCGCGCCTCGTCGCGCCATGCTTCGGGCTGCAGCCCTTCCGTCGGCGGCACCACCGTTGGCGCGATGCGCGAGAGCAGCCGGTACTGGGCCTCGGGCAGCTGCGGCGGAGCGAGGATCAGGTCCGGCTGCAGCGCCAGCACGGCTTCCAGGTTGATCTCGCGCACTACGCCGACGATGGCCGGGCGCTGCTCGTCCAGGTGCGCCTCGAGGTAGCGCGCCACGCCGTCGCCGCCCCGGGTGGTGACCGCACCCAGCGGCACGACGCCGGCCGCCAGGGCCGTGTCCAGTGCGCCTTCGTAGAGCGTGACGACGCGTGCTGGAGCCTCGGGAAGCGTGACTTCGCCAAAGGCGGTATCCACGCCGTGTTCGGCCCAGGCTGCCAGCGGCAGCAGCAGGCCAAGCATGGCCGCCGCCAGCCCGGGCAGGCGTACCGTTCGCTTGCCGAATGCCGTGTGCATGTCTTGTCTCCGCGCATGAAATATAATGATAACAATTATCACACGCATCATAACCCTCTGCCACGCAACGTCGCGTTGCGGGCGGCGCAACGTTACGGACAACGAAACACAACGCGAATCGTTTTCATTAATCAGAAAGACCCGTACACTTCCCTTTCGCGCAACGTCATCATGCCAAGGGACTGCCATGTACGATCTCGATGACATCCTCGCCTTCGACCATGTCATGCGCTCCGGCAGCCTGACGCGCAGTGCCGCTGCCCTGGGGCTGGCCAAATCAACCCTGAGCCGGCGTATCACCCAGCTCGAGCGCCACGTTGGCCAGCCGCTGCTGCGTCGCCAGTCCAACCGATTGCTGCCGACCGAAGCCGGCCAGGTGTTCCACGGCTTTTGCGCGAAGATGCTGACGCTTGCCGAGCAAGGCCAGCAGGCGCTCGAGGAGCTGAGCCAGGACATCAGCGGCGAGCTGCAGGTAGCCACGCACGGCGCCCTGGCGCGCAGCTGGCTGGCTCCTCGCCTGGCGCAGTTCATGGCGCACCACCCCGACGTGCGCTTGACGCTGCAGACCTGCACGGCCCCACCCCTGGCGGCGACGAGCCAGGCGGTGACGCTCTGGCTGGGCGAGGTCAATGGCAGTGAACTGCGCCAGGAGGTGGTGGGCTGGCTGAGCCGAAGCCTGTACGGCCACCCGGACTACCTCACCCGGCACGGCCATCCACAGCACCCCCGCGAACTGACCCAGCACGCCTGGATCGACCTGCTCGGCGAGACCGAGCAGGGGTTGACACTGCATCACCCGGAGAAGGGTGAGTTTGGCTTCCAGCCTCCCGAGTCGCGCTTTCGCGTCGACCAGCAGGCGCTGCATGGCGACGCCATCGCGTGCGGCCACGGGCTTGGCATCATGCCCGACTGGATGGCCAAGGCACGCGAGCGGGCCCACCCCGGCACGCTCGAACGCTGCCTGGCGGAGTGGAGCGCCCCGCCCCTGCCGGTAGTGCTGCTTTACCCCTACGGCCCTCGCCCGCGGCGCTTGAGCGCCCTGCTGGCCTTCCTGCGCCAGGCAATACCGGACGAATGGCAGCCCGCCAGCGCGCCCGGCGTTTCCGCCGCACAGGGCAAGCCGACTACCCGTTGCGCATGACGCAACGCAACGTTGCCCGCCCCGTCCCTCATCAATGGGAACTTTTCGCATTAGAATCACCTGCGCTTGATAATCAATATCATTCATAGCTACACATTCAGCAGGTGATTCCATGCTCCACTCACGCCGCACCGCCCTGACGCTGGCCATCGCCAGCGCCTCGCTCGCCCTCACCGCCCAGGCCCAGGAGAGTGCCCGCCTCGACAATATCGTGGTGACCGCCGCCGGCTTCGAGCAGGCGCTGCAGGACGCACCGGCCAGCATCTCCGTCGTCACCCGCGAGGAGCTGGAGCGCAAGCGCTACTCGAACATTGCCGAAGCGATCGCCGAGGTGCCCGGTGTCGATGTTCGTTCCGGCGTGGGCAAGACCGGCGGCCTGAACGTCAGCATCCGCGGCATGCCGAGCCACTACACCCTGATCCTGATCGACGGCCGGCGCCAGAACGCCTCGGGCGACGTCACGCCCAACGGTTTCGGCGAAACGTCTACCAGCTTCATGCCGCCGCTGTCGGCCATCGAGCGCATCGAGGTCATCCGCGGCCCCATGTCGACCCTGTACGGCTCCGATGCCATGGGCGGCGTGATCAACATCATCACCCGCCCCGTCAGCGCCACCTGGACGGGCAGCGTCACCCTGGACACCACCTTCCAGCAGGACCGGGATGCCGGCAACGCCCAGGGCATCAACCTCTATACCTCCGGCCCGCTGGTGGACGACGTGCTCGGCCTGCAGCTGCGTGGCCGCCTGTTCGATCGCGACGCCTCCGAACGGATGATTGCGGATAGCGCGGCACGCGACCCAAGGCCCACCGAGGCGCGCCTCTATTTGCTGGGCGGGCGCCTGACCCTGCGTGCCGATGAGGCCAACTCGGTGTGGCTGGACGCCGAACGGGCGCGCCAGACCTACGCCAACGACGACTGCCGCCTGGGTACGCTGGACGGCACCAACCGTGCGACCTGCGCCCCCAGCCAGGCCAGTTCTGGGGCTACGAGGACGAGCTGCGCTTCAACCGCGACCAGCTTGCCGTCGGCCATACCGGGCGCTTCGACCTCGGCACGCTGGAGAGCAGTCTCACGCACAATACGACCGAGACGCTTGGCCGCACGCTGCCGGCCGGCAGTGCGCCGGAATACGGCTACTTCGCCCAGGGCGGCGAACCGCGCCTGCTCGAGAACCGCGATATCATCTTCGATACCAAGTTCACCCTGCCGACCGATAGCCACATGGTGACGGTGGGCGGGCAATACATCGATGCGCGCCTGGAGGATGGCGCCGCGGGTAACCAGGCCTTCGAGCAGCAGAGCTGGGCGCTGTTCGCCGAGGACGAATGGTGGCTGCGCGACGACCTGGCGCTCACCCTGGGCGGACGCTACGAGCACCACGATGCCTTCGGCGGCCACTTCAGCCCACGTGGCTACCTGGTCTGGAACACCACCGACCACTGGACGCTGAAGGGCGGCGTCAGCCGTGGCTACAAGACCCCCACGCTCAACCAGCTGCACGACGGCATCACCGGCTTCGGCAACCAGGGCCAGACGGTCACCATCGGCTCGCCGGACCTGGAGCCGGAAAAGAGCACCAACTATGAGCTAGGCGCCATCTACGACAACCTGGCGGGCGTGACGGTCAGCGGCACGGCCTTCTACAACCGCTTCTCCGATCGCATTGCCGAAGGCGCGGAGATCCCCAACTGCCTGCATCCGGCCGGCAACGTGCCCGGCTGCCTCACGGTGGGCAACTTCTCCAGCCAGACCGGGTTCGCGCGGCTGGTCAACATCGACGCAGCCGAAACCCGTGGCGTCGAGCTGGAAGCGCGCTACCGTTTCGCGCCCGCCTGGGAGGTACGCGGCGGCTATACCTTCACCGACACCGAGATCACCTCCGGCGAACAGGAAGGCATGCTGCTGACCAACACGCCCAAGCACAAGCTCACCGCCAGCCTGGGCTGGGACGTGACCGACAGACTCAATACCACCCTGGAAGGCGAGTACTACTCATCGCGCGAGCGTTTCACCGACGGCGTTCCGACGACCGGCCAGAACCTGGCGATGTATCAGCAGGTGGGCAACACGCTGGATGGCTACGAGCTGTTCCACCTGCGCACCACCTATCGCTTCAGCGATCAGGTACGCCTGACCGGCTCGATCTACAACCTGTTCGACAAGGACTTCGGCAAGGCCGACAGCTACGAGTGGCAGGGCGACACTTACCAGGCCTACCGTTACACCCAGACCGGCCGCTCCACCGACGGCGTGGCGCTGGATGGCCGCAGCTTCTGGCTCTCGGCGACCTACGATTTCTGACCGGCACCTGCCTGCCGTTTTGCATCGTTACCTTCGCCCCGGTTCTGCCGGGGCTTTTCGTGGCCCCTTTACCCACCTTCGCTAAACAGCCGCTCCACGCCCAGCCAGATCAGGCGCAGCGCCAGCAGGGTCAGGGTCCACTTGAAGAGAAAGTCGAAGCGATGGTCGGTCACCCGGTTCAGCAGGCGCAGGCCCAGCCAGGTGCCGGCGAAGCCCGCCGCCACCATGGCCAGCATCAGCCCCAGCCAGTCGCGGAAGACGAAGCCGGCAAAGCCGAAGATGAACGCCTTGGTGGCGTGTTGAAAGGTCATGCAGGTGGCGAAGGTGGCCACCCGCGGCAGCCGCTCGCTCATGCCGAGCTTGATGAACGAGGCGACCATAGGGCCGCTGGCCCCGACGAAACTGGAGAGCAGCGTAGTGAGCGCGCCGGCAATCACGGTGCCGGTGCGCCCCACCGCCCGCTGGGGCAGCCCCGGCCCCCAGCAGGAGTAGAGCACGAAGGCGGCGATGCACAGCTCCAGCACGCCGTGGGGCAGGCGAATCAGCAGCCACGCCGCCACCACGGCGCCAAGGATGACGCCGGGCAGGAAGGCGGCAACGATGTCACGACGCACGTGCCGCCAGGTCATCGCCGCCCGGCCGCCGTTGGAGCCGAGCTGCACCATACCGTGCACCGGGATCAGCGCCGTGGCCGGCATCACCTGGGCCATGGCGATGATCAACAGCGTGCCCCCGCCTATGCCGGCCGCTGCCGACAGCGCCGAGGTCACTACCGAGAGCAGCACCAGCACCAGGTT
The DNA here is from genome assembly GCF_052439355.1 of Halomonas sp. E19. Classification (NCBI taxonomy): domain Bacteria; kingdom Pseudomonadati; phylum Pseudomonadota; class Gammaproteobacteria; order Oceanospirillales; family Halomonadaceae; genus Halomonas; species Halomonas sp. E19. The sequence continues at coordinate 2,886,257 of NZ_JBNFWU010000001.1, forward strand.
GACCCCGGCCGACAGCGGCGAGAGCAGCTCCAGCATCAGGCCGGACGCTTCACGGCAGCCTGCCCTCCTCGACGCCGTGACACGCCACCTCGCTGCCGTCGCTGCGGGCGATCAGCCGCGGCACCTCGGCCTTGCAGCGCTCGTTGGCGTGGGGGCAGCGCGGATGGAAGGCGCAGCCCGTGGGCGGATGCACCGGGTTGGGCACCTCGCCCTGGATCACCGTGCGCTCCTTGCCCACGCCCTCCAGCGACGGCACCGCGGCCAGCAGCATCTTCGAGTAGGGGTGGTGGGGGTCTCGAAGAGCTGGTCGGCCGGGGCGATCTCGGCGATACGCCCCAGGTACATCACCGCGATGCGGTCCGACATGTGCTTGACCACCGCCATGTCGTGGCTGATGAACAGGTACGTCAGCCCGTACTCGTCCTGCAGGTCGCGCATCAGGTTGAGGATCTGCGCCTGTACCGAGACGTCCAGCGCCGAGGTCGGCTCGTCGCAGATCATGAACTCCGGCTCGTTGGCCAGCGCCCGGGCAATCGAGATGCGCTGGCGCTGGCCGCCGGAGAACTCATGCGGATAGCGATTGGCGTCCATGGCCGACAGGCCCACCTGCTCGAGCAGTTCGCCCACCCGCCGCCGCCGGTCGGCGCTGCTCATCTCCGGGCGGAAGAAGCGCAGCGGCTCGCCGATGATGGTGCCCACCCGCCACAGCGGGTTGAGGCTGGCGTAGGGGTCCTGGAAGATCATCTGGAAGCGCTTGCGCACGCTGGCGGCCTGCCGCCCGGTGCGGCTCGCCAGGTTGCTGATGTCCTCGCCGTCGAACACCAGCTTGCCGCGAGTGAGGCCATAGAGCCCCACCACCAGCCGCGCCACGGTGGACTTGCCGCAGCCCGACTCGCCCACCAGCGAGAGGGTCTCGCCGCGGCGGATGGAGAAGCCCACGCCGTCCACCGCCTTGAGCGTGAGCTTTTCGCTGCGCTCGATGACCCGGTTGAGCCAGGGCTTGGAGACGTCGAAATAGCGCGCCAGGTCGTGGGCTTCGAGCAGGATCTCGCCCTGCGCCGCCGGGGGCGTCTTCACTGCCGTATCAGCGCACATGGCTCACCTCCTCTCCTCTGCGTCCTGCCGGGGCGGCAGCGGATCGACCGGGTCGTGCAGCCAGCAGGCCGCCCGGCTGCCCCCGGCCGGCATCAGGTCCGGCCGCTCGTCGCGGCAGCGCTGCTGGGCGTGGGGGCAGCGCGGGTTGAAGGCGCAGCCCGGGGGAATCGCCGCCAGCCGCGGCATGGCGCCCTCGATCTGGTAGAGCCGCTCGAGGCGCTTGGCGATCCCGGGGATCGAGGCCATCAGGCCCTTGGTGTAGGGATGCTGCGGGTTGCGGATCACTTCTTCCACCGGGCCGATCTCGATCAGCCGCCCGGCGTACATCACCGCCACCCGGTCGGCGGTCTCGGCGATCACCCCCATGTCGTGGGTGACCAGCATCACCGCCGTACCGTGATCGGCGCACAGCCGCTTGAGCAGGGCCAGGATCTGCGCCTGCACCGAGACGTCGAGCGCCGTGGTGGGCTCGTCGGCGATGATGAACTCGGGCCGGGCGGCGAGGGCCAGGGCGATCACCACGCGCTGGCGCATGCCGCCGGAGAACTGGTGCGGGTAGCTGTCGATGCGATTCTCGGGGGCGGGAATGCCCACCTCGCGCAGCAGCCGCAGCGCTTCCTCGCGGGCCTGGCGCTCGTTCATCGGCAGGTGGGCGCGGATCGTCTCGATCAGCTGGTCGCCCACCGAGAACAGCGGGTTGAGGCTGGTCAGCGGGTCCTGGAAGATCATGCCGATATGGCGTCCGCGCAGCGGCACGAAGCGCTCCTCGGGCAGATCGTCGATGCGCTGGCCCGAAAGCAGCACCTCGCCGGCGGCGATATGGCCGGGCGGCTCGAGCAGCCGGATCACGGCGTTGCCGGTCATCGACTTGCCGGCGCCGGACTCGCCCACCACGCCCAGCACTTCGCCGGGAGCGATGTCGAAGGAGACGTCGTCGAGCGCCACCAGGGTGCCGTGGCGGGTGGGGAATTCCACCCGCAGGTGGCGCACGGAAAGGACCGGCTGCTGCCCCGCGGCGCCAGGCGCGTGGCCTGCCTCTACAGCGGCGTCGTTAGCGGAGCTTGGGGTTGAGGACATCACGCAACCAGTCTCCCAGCAGATTGACGGAGAGCGCCAGCATCAGCAGCGCCACCCCGGGGAAGAGCAGGATCCACCACTCTCCCGAGAACATGTAATCCTGGCCCACCCGGATAAGGGTGCCCAGGCTCGGCTGGGTGGCGGGCATGCCCACCCCCAGAAACGACAGCGTGGCCTCGGCGATGATCGCCAGCGCCAGGCCGATGGTGCCGATCACCAGCACCGGCCGCATCACGTTGGGCAGGATGTGCTGGAACAGGATCTTACGCGCCGGCAGGCCGATCACGCGCGCCGCCTGCACGTACTCCTTGCTCTTCTCCACCATGGTGGCGCCGCGTACCGCCCGGGCGTACTGCACCCAGTCGGAGAGGCCGATGGCGATGATCAGCACGATGATGGCCACCTCGGCGTGCATCGAGCGCGGCAGAAAGCCGCGGATCACACCGAAGATCAAAAGCGCCATCAAAATCGACGGGAAGGTGAGCTGCACGTCGGCGATGCGCATGATCAGCGCGTCGCGCCAGCCGCCGCGAAAGCCCGCCAGCAGGCCCAGGGCGGTGCCCATCACCAAGGCGAAGATCACCGCGGCAAAGCCCACCAGCAGCGAGATGCGCGAGCCGTAGAGAATCGCCGAGAAGACGTCGCGGCCCTGGCTGTCGCTGCCCAGCAGGTAGAAGTTGCCGGTGAAGTCCGAGGTGGTCAGCGGCGGCGTGAAGGCGTCGATCAGCTCCAGCTGGCGCGGATCGAACGGATTCTGCGGCGCGATCCACGGCGCGAACAGCGCCGCGGCGAACATGACCAGCGTCACCAGGGTGGCAATGATCACCACCGGCTGGCGCTTCCACGAGTAGACGATGTCGCTGTCGAGGAAGGTGCGCCACTTGCTCGGCTTGGGGGCACCACGGGCGCCGTGTTCCCCGGGTCTCGATCTGCTGGCTCATTTGCCACCTCCTGGGCGCGCAGCCGCGGGTCGACGGCGTAGTAGAGCAGGTCCACCACCAGATTGATCACCACGAACACCAGCGCAATCATCATCAGGTAGGCGGCCATCACCGGCACGTCGACGAAGCGCACGGCGGTGATGAACAGCGCGCCCACGCCGGGCCACTGGAACACCGTCTCGGTGATGATGGCGAAGGCGATGATGGTGCCGAGCTGCAGACCGATGATGGTGATGACCGGGATCATGGTGTTCTTCAGCGCATGGCGCAGGTGCACCACCCGCTTCGACAGCCCCGCGCGCGGGCGAACTTGATGTAGTCGGTGCTCAGCACCTCGAGCATCTCGGCCCGCACCAGGCGCATGATCAGGGTCAGTTGGAACAGCCCCAGGGTGATGGCCGGCAGGATCAGCGAGCGCAGCCCGCTGGTGGTGAGCAGCCCGGTGGTCCACCAGTCGCCGAGGCGCACCGTCTCGCCCCGCCCGAAGGCCGGCAGCATGCCGAGCTCCACGGCGAAGATGTAGATCAGCAGCACGCCGATCAGGAAGGTAGGCAGCGACACGCCGATCAGCGAGGCGGTCATGATGAAGTGGGCCAGCCAGCTGCGCCGGCGCAGGGCGGTATAGATGCCCAGCAGGATGCCCATGACCACGGCGAAGATAGCCGAGATGATGGCCAGCTCCAGGGTGGCGGGCAGCCGCTCCATGATCAGGTCGGTGACCGGGCGGGCCGAACGATAGGAGATGCCGAATTCGAACTGGGCGGCATTGACGACGAAATTCCAGAACTGCACCACCACCGGCTGGTCGAGGCCGAGCTGGGCCCGCAGCGCGGCGCGGTCGGCCTCGGTGGCCTCCTGCCCGAGCATGTTGAGCACCGGGTCGCCGACGTAGTGAAACAGCGAGAACGAGATGAGCGCGACCACGAACATCACGAAGATGGCCTGCAGTACGCGCTGGATCAGAAACGCTAGCATGGGATCACCAAATAACGACGATACCCCCGGTCGCTTGTGGCAACCGGGGGTAGAGTCTCGAAACGCTTAGTTGTTGAAACGCAGATACTTGAAGTGCGGTGTATTCTCGCTCTGCACCTTGAAGTCGATGTCGTCGCGCATCGACCAGGTCAGCATCTGGTGGTGGATCGGGACGTAGATGATCTCGTCGTGCACGATCTGCCACGCCTCACTGATCATCTCGTTGCGCGCCTCCTCGTCGACCTCCTGGCCCATGGCCACGGTCAGCTCGTCCACCCGCTCGTCGGAGTAGCCGGTGAAGTTCCAGGTCCCCCGGTCGTCCTCCTTGGTGTGGTAGAGGTAGTTGAAGACGTACTCGGAATCCATGGTGGGCACGCCCCAGCCCAGCAGGTAGAAGTCGTACTCGCCGCGGGCCAGCTCGGCGAAGTGCAGCGAGCGGGTCTGGGCCACCAGGTCCACGGTGATGCCGATGCGCGCCAGCATGCTGACCACCGCCTGGCAGATCTGCTCGTCGTTGACGTAGCGGTCGTTGGGGCAGTGCAGGGTGACGCGGAAGCCATCGCCGTAACCGGCCTCTTCCATCAGTTCCTGAGCGCGGGCGGTATCCGCCTCGAGAACCTCGTCCATCTCCTCGGTGTAGCCGTTGACGAACGGCGGCGCGATCATGCCGGCCGGCTGGGAGTTGCCGCGCATGACCGCACGCTGGATGGTGGTGGCGTCCACCGCCAGGTTGATCGCCTCGCGCACGCGGCGGTCGGCGAAGGGGTTGCCCTCGGCGTTGCCCGCGCGCAGCTCGGCCGAGCCCATGTCCATGCCGAGGAAGATGGTGCGGTTCTCGGCGCCCTGCTCGTTCTTGATGCCATCGGCGTTGGCCAGGCGCTCGATGTCCTGCACCGGGGTCTCCTGCAGGAAGTCGACCTCGCCGGAGAGCAGCGCCGCCACGCGGGTGGAGGCCGACTCGATGGGCGTGAACACCAGGCGGGTGATCTCCATCGGATAGTGGTCGATACCCCAGTAATCGTCGTTGCGCACGAACACGGTGCGCACGTCGGGCTCGCGGCTCTCGACGCGGAACGGGCCGGTGCCGTTGGCGTTGCGCACCGCGAAGGTCTCCTCGCCCGCCGCGTAGTTCTGCGGCTCCTCGACGCCGTGCTCCTCGGCCCACTCGCGGCTCATGATGAACAGGTTGGTGAAGTTGTTGGGCAGCAGCGGGTTGGGCTCGGTGGTCTCGACCTCGACGGTGTAGTCATCCACGGCGCGCACCTCGGAGATCGAGGTGAGCAGGCCGCGCATGTCGGAGTGCTCGTGGCGGGCGCGATTGATCGAGAAGACCACGTCCTCGGCGGTCAGCGACTGGCCTTCGTGGAAGGTCACGCCCTCGCGGATCTTGAACACCCAGACGGTGGGCTCGTCTTCCTTCACGTGCCACTCGGTGGCCAGGCCGGGCTGATACTCGACGTCCATGTCCTGGTAGACGAGGGTGTCGAAGATCTGATGGTTGACCGAGTGGGTCGGTCCCTCGTTCTGCGAGTGCGGGTCCATGGTCAGGCTGTCCGCGGAGCGGGTCCAGCGCAGGGTCTCGGCATTCGCGGCGGTGGCCAGCATGGCGCCGATCACGGCGGTGGCCAGTAGGGTCTTCTTGGGTAGCATCTTGTTATTTCCTCAATCAAGCGTTCGATGGGCATAGCCCTGCTGGAGGTTCTCCCATACCTTAGCCGAGAAAGCCAGAATTACCTCGGGACGCTTTTTCAGCGCTGCTTCGACTGTGGGCAGTTGCATTTTCGGCCTGCTCACCATTTCCTGGCAAAACCGCTCGGGAGCTGGCCCGAGCGGCATCACTAGCCGTGCGGCGCGTCGGTGCGCCGCCCCTGTCCCCAACGGCTGCTCAAGGAAGGTAAATGCCAGCGCCTGCATATGGGCGCGCTGACGGTTGTCGGCCGGGTGCCTGGATGCCTAGCCACGGAACGAATGGCATCGGCGAAACTTGATTGTCTGGAGGAGCGGTCAGCGAGGCTGGTAGCCTCATCGACCCGGTGGACAGTGGCATGATCGCTGTCAGGGAGTGGCGGCAAGGAGAGATTGCCGCCGGTTACAGGCTCAAGGCTATCTTTCGAAGATGATCGTACGGCTGGCGTGGAGGAAGACCCGACGCTCCACGTGCAGGGCCACCGCCCGGGCCAGGGTCAGGCACTCGATGTCACGCCCCTTGGCCACCAGGTCCTCCGGATAGTCGGCATGACTGACCGACTCGACCCCTGGGTGATGATCGGCCCCTCGTCGAGGTCGTCGTTGATGTAGTGAGCGGTGGCACCGACCAGCTTTACGCCCTTGTCGTAGGCCTGATGATAGGGCTTGGCACCCTTGAAGCCCGGCAGCAGCGAGTGGTGAATATTGATGGCGCGACCGCTGAGCTTCTCGCACAGGTCGCTCGACAGCACCTGCATGTAGCGAGCGAGGATCACCAGCTCGGCGCCGGTCTCCTCGACCACCGCCCACACTTTCGCCTCCTGCTCGGGCTTGGTGTCGGCCGTGATCGGGAAGTGGTGATAAGGAATGCCATGCCACTCCGCCAGGGGCGCCAGGTCCGGGTGGTTGGAAACGATGGCACGTATGTCGATCGGCAGCTGGCCGATGCGGTAGCGATAGAGCAGGTCGTTGAGGCAGTGATCGGCCTTTGACACCATGATCACCACCGGCATCCGCGTCCCCGGGGCGGTCAGTTCGAAGTGCATCGCGAACTCGGCGGCGCGCTCGGCGAAGCCGGTCTCGAAGGCCGCCTGATCGAACCCTTCCGCCTCGGGACGGAACTCGGTGCGGATGAAGAAGCCGCCGCTCAGTCGGTCATCGAAGGAGTGCTGCTCGGTGATGTAGCATCGGCTCTCCTTGAGGAAGCGGGTCACCACATCCACGGTGCCGAGTCGGCTCGGACATTGAGCCACCAGAATCCAGTTGCTTTCCTTGGGCCCCATCATCCTCTCTCCTCTGTGGGTCGCGCCGAGCGTCTGGCTCGGCGCGACGCTGGCTCAGGCAAACACGAAATACTTGCGCACGGTCTCAACGACTTCCCAAGTGCCCTTGAAGCCAGGCTCGACGATGAAGATGTCGCCGGCCTTGAGGTGAATCGGCTCGCCACCCTCCGGGGTGAGCACGCAGTAACCTTCGCGGAAATCGCAGTACTCCCACTTGGTATAGTTGACCGCCCACCTGCCCGGCGTGCAGATCCAGGTACCCATCGTTTTAGTGCCGTCTTCGGACGCATAGGCATTGAGGTTGACGGTGTGGGGGTCACCGGAAAGCTTTTCCCAGGAACTGGCGTCCAGCAGCACGTCCGGCTGGGCGTCACGCAGCAATTTGATCTTGTTGGTCATCATCTTTCCTCTCTCAGCGTTCGACGCCGATGGCGTATTCATTTCCGGCATCCAGCAGCCAGCGATAGCAGTAGTCGGCGAAGCTGCGGCGCAGCACCAGTTCCCAGCGGGTTTCAGTGGGGCGGCGCAGGATCAGGTTGGACTTGGCGAATACCGCGGTCACGCCCTTGCCCACCGGGAAGGCCTCGGGGTGCACGTCGCTGGGCGTCGACTTCATCAGCAGCTCACGCGCCTTCTCGCCCGACAGCTCAATGAGCGTCTGACCGCCGCTGACGTTGACGATGGCATAGTGGGCATCGCCCAGGGCGTTGCGCAGCTCGCCCTCCAGCTCGAACTCTTCGCCACCGGGTACGATCAGCAGCCACTCGTCGGGCGAGAGCCACTGGATCGAACGCGCGCCATCCTCGCTATGGCTGAGGGTGTTGGGCCGAGCCGGCAGGCCGAAGCCCAGCACCGCGCGCACCGCTTCGTCGAGCACGATGGCGCCGCCGCGCAGGATCAGATGACCGAGCATGGCCCGCTCGCGCAGCACCACGCGGCTCTTGGCGCTGGGGCCGGAGCCCCCGAACGCTGGTAGGAGTAGGCCAGCGGCGATTCCACCGGGATGTTGGCTTCGGTGCGGGTATCGAAGGTACGGGCCTTGGCAACGACAGGGTTAGACATTCTGGCGCTCTCCCTTGGGGTCGACGAAGATCGGGCTGACGATTTCGGCCTCATGGACCTGGCCGTCGGCCATGGGCAGGTAGACGGTCTCACCCATCTTCTGCTGACCGCCCTTGACCACGGCCAGGGCGAAGCCTGAGTCCAGGGTCGGGCTGTAGTAGCTCGAGGTCACGTGGCCCGCCATCGGCATGGGAATGGCGTGCTTCGGGTCGAAGACGATCTGCGCGCCCTCCTCCAGCACCACCTTCGGGTCCTTGGGCTTGAGGCCGACCAACTGCTTGCGGTCCGTGCGGCGGGTGTCGCTGCGCGTCGGCGCACGCTTGCCGATCCACGAGTACGGCTTGTCGTAGCCGACCGCCCACTGCATGCCCAGGTCTTCCGGCGTCACCGAGCCGTCGGTGTCCTGGCCGACGATGATGAAGCCCTTCTCCGCGCGCAGCACGTGCATGGTCTCGGTGCCGTAGGGGTCAGGCCGTACTTCTCGCCGTGGCTGAACAGCGTCTTCCACACGTGCATGGCGTAGTTGGCCTGAACGTTGATCTCGTAGGTCAGCTCGCCGGTGAAGGAGATGCGGAACACTCGCGCCGGCACCCCGGCGACCTTGCCTTCACGCCAGTCCATGAACTTGAACGTGTCGCGGTCGAGATCGATGTCGGTGATCTCGGCCAGCAGGTTGCGCGCCTCGGGTCCGGTGATCGTCATGGTCGCCCAGTGATCGGTCACCGAGGTGAAGGTCACGTTGAGCTCGGGCCATTCGGTCTGGAGCCACAGTTCCAGCCACTCCAGCACCGCGGCGGCGCCGCCGGTGGTGGTGGTCATCAGGAAGTGGTTGTCGGCCAGGCAGCTGGTCACGCCATCGTCGGTGACCATGCCGTCGTCCTTGCACATCAGCCCGTAGCGGCACTTGCCGACGGCCAGCTTCTCCCACTTGTTGGTGTAGACGCGACCCAGGAACTCGCGCGCGTCGGGGCCCTGGATGTCGATCTTGCCCAGGGTCGAGGCGTCGAGGATGCCGACCTTCTCGCGCACCGCGCGGCACTCGCGGGCTACCGCCTCCGCCATGCTCTCGCGCTCGCCGTTGGCCGACCCGGGGCGTACTTGTGGAAAGTACCAGGGGCGCTTCCACTGGCCGACGTCCTCGAACTCGGCGCCATGCTCCACATGCCACTGGTGCAGTGCGGTATAGCGCTCGGGGTCGAACAGGTCGCGGCAGTGGCGACCGGCGATGGCGCCGAAGGTGACCGGGGTGTAGTTGGGGCGGAACACAGTGGTGCCTACCTCGGGAATCGTCTTGCCCAGGCAGCGCGCGGCGATGGCCATGCCGTTGATGTTACCGAGCTTGCCCTGGTCGGTACCGAAGCCCATGGCGGTGTAGCGCTTGACGTGCTCGATGGACTCGAAGCCTTCGCGCGTCGCCAGTTCGATGCCCCCGGCTGTGACGTCGTTCTGCAGGTCGACGAACTGCTTGGGCGCACGCAGGGTCGGCTTCTCGTGCGGCACTTGGTAGAGCGCACAGGCCGGCCCTTCGCGGCGGGCGTCGACCTGCGGCAGCTCGACCGCCTTGGCCGATTGCCCCAGTGCTTCCAGCGCCTGGGCGGCCATGGCCACGCCATCGGCCATGCCTGCGGCCAGGTCGTGGACGCCACGGGCGCTGCCGGCAGCATGTACGCCTTTCACCAGGCTGGGCACGAAGCCGAGGATCTCTTCGTTCCAGGTCGGCCGCGCACCGGTGTGCGATGCCAGATGGATCACCGGGCTGTAGCCGCCGGAGCTGGCGATGGTGTCGCAGGCCAGGGTCTCGGCCTGGCCGGTGACCTTGAAGGCGTCGAGGTCGATCTTGGCCACGCGGGCCGCGCTGACGCGCTTCTCGCCCTTGGCCTCGATCACCGCGCTGCCGGTGATGATCCGAATGCCCTTGGCCTTGGCGGCGTCGATCCAGTCGCCCTGCGGATTGGCACGGGCGTCGACGATGGCCACCACCTCACGCCCCGCTTCGACCCAGTCGAGCGCGGCGCGATAGGCGTGATCGTTGCTGGTGGAGAGCACCAGCTTGTTGCCCGGCACCACGCCGTAGCGGCGGATGTAGGTGGACACCGCGCCGGCCAGCAGGTTGCCCGGCACGTCGTTGTTGGCGTAGACCAGCGGACGCTCGTGGGCGCCGGTGGCCAGCAGCACCTGACCGGCACGCACGCGGTGCATGCGCGAACGCACGCCACGATGGCCGTCGACCAGCGGTGCCGTCTCACCCAGGTGCTCCGTGCGTCGCTCGTGCAGCGTGACGAAATGGTGGTCGTGGTAGCCGTTGGCGGTGGTGCGGGGCAGCAGCATGACGTTGTCCAGCCCGGCGAGCTCCTCCAGCACGCGCTCCGCCCACTTGGCGGCCGGCTGCTGGTCGAGCAGTTCACGGCTGTCGAGCAGCGAACCGCCCATCTCTTCCTGCTCGTCGGCCAGGATCACCCGCGCGCCGCTGCGGGCCGCGGTCAGCGCCGCCGCCAGGCCGGCGGGACCGGCGCCGATCACCAGCAGGTCGCAGTGCTGATTGAGGTGATCGTAGCTGTCCGGATCGGCTTCCATGGGGCTACGGCCAAGGCCTGCGCCCTTGCGGATGTACTTCTCGTAGGTCATCCACATGGAGGCCGGCGCCATGAAGGTCTTGTAGTAGAAGCCCGGCGGCATGAAGCGCCCGCCCAGCTTGCCCACCAGACTCATGACGTCGCGCTGCACGTTCGGCCAGCCGTTGGTGCTGCGCGCCACGAGGCCGTCGAACAGCGCCTGCTGGGTGGCACGCACGTTGGGCACCTGGGCGGCTTCGTTGCTGCCCAGCTGGACCAGCGCGTTGGGCTCCTCGGCGCCGGCGGCGACGATGCCGCGCGGGCGCGAGTACTTGAAGCTGCGGTTGACGATATCCACGCCGTTGGCCAGCAGCGCCGAGGCCAGGGTGTCGCCGGCATGGCCCTGATAGTGCTGGCCGTTGAAGGTGAAGCCGAGCTTGCGCGAGCGATCGATACGCCCGCCCTCTTTGAGACGATTCGGCTGTGTCACGGACTTGCTCATGCCTGCTCCCCCTTGACCGATGCCACTGCGGCGTTGGTGGCGCCCACGGTCTGTTGTCCGCCGCCGGCGACCTGCACGTTGCCCTGGATGTCGCCCCTCGCCAGGCTCTCGGCGGTGATGCGGGGCCGTTCGCCCATCTTGTAGGTTTCGAGAATCTCGTAGGTCACGGTATTGCGCGTGACGTTGAAGAACTTGCGACAGCCGACGCCGTGCACCCACAGCTCGTGATGGATGCCGCGCGGGTTGTCACGGAAGAACAGGTAGTCGCCCCACGCCTCGTCGCTGCAGGCCTCGGGGTCCTTGGGGCGAGCGATGTGCGCCTGGCCCTTGGGACGGAACTCCTCTTCCTCGCGATGCTCCTCGCAGTAGGGGCAGTAGATAAGAAACATGGTGGTTCTCCCTTGGAGAGACTTTCACGATCCGGCATCCGATGAGCTTCTCCGGCGACAAGCCTGCGCGAGGGCGCTGTGAACCCATCCCTGGGCGCTACTTTTGCCATCCATGGCAAAAGACCCTCGCTACGCCTTGCCCCCGGCGCTCATCTCGGAGCGCCTGTCCTCACGTTGTTGTCAATGGGCCACGCCGGCCGCACCGTGCTCGTCGACGAGAGCACCGGTATGGAAACGGTCGATGGAGAACGGGGCCGCAAGCGGGTGAGCCTGGTTCTTGGCCAGGGTCCAGGCGAACACATGACCCGAGCCCGGCGTGGCCTTGAAGCCACCGGTACCCCAGCCACAGTTGAAGAACAGGCCCTTCACCGGCGTGGCCGAGAGAATCGGGCAGGCGTCTGGGCAGGTGTCGACGATGCCGCCCCACTGGCGGTTCATGCGCACCCGCGAGAAGATAGGGAACATCTCGACGATGGCCTGCAGGGTGTGCTCGATGGTGGGGTAGCTGCCGCGCTGGCCGTAACCGTTGTAGCCGTCGATGCCCGCGCCGATGACCAGGTCACCCTTGTCGGTCTGGCTGATGTAGCCGTGCACGTGGTTGGACATCACCACGGTGTCGAGCACCGGCTTGAGCGGCTCGGAAACCAGCGCCTGCAGCGGATGCGATTCCAGCGGCAGGCGGAAACCGGCCATTTTCGCCAGCACGCCCGAGTTGCCCGCCGCTACGCAGCCGACGGTCTTGGCTTCGATGTCGCCGCGGTTGGTGTGCACGCCGTAGACGCGGCCATCACGAATCTTGAAGCCGGTGACCTCGGTGTTCTGCAGCAGGTCGACGCCCAGCGCGTCGGCGGCACGGGCGAAGCCCCAGGCCACGGCATCGTGACGCGCCACGCCGGCGCGCGGCTGCCAGGAGGCACCGAGGATCGGATAGCGGGCGTTCTTCGAGCAGTCCATGATCGGCACGATCTCCTGGATCTGCTCGGGAGTGAGCACTTCACCGTCGATGCCGTTGAGGCGGTTGGCGTTGACCCGGCGCTGGATATCGCGCATGTCCTGCAGGGTGTGGCCCAGGTTCATGACCCCACGCTGGGAGAACATCACGTTGTAGTTGAGGTCCTGGGAGAGCCCCTCCCACAGCTTCATGGCGTGCTCGTAGAGCGCCGCGGCTTCGTCCCACAGGTAGTTGGAGCGCACGATGGTGGTGTTGCGCGCGGTGTTGCCGCCGCCCAGCCAGCCCTTCTCGACCACCGCCACGTTCTTGATGCCGTGTTCCTTGGCCAGGTAGTAGGCGGTGGCCAGGCCGTGGCCGCCGCCGCCGACGATGATCACGTCGTACTGCTTCTTGGGGGTGGGGTTGCGCCACTGGCGTTCCCAGTTCTCGTGGTGGCTGAGGGCGTGCTTGGCCAGCCCGAATCCTGAATAGCGTTGCATCTCGTCTCTCCTCGACCGGCCCCGTAAAGGGGGCCGATTTCATACATTCAGGCGGTGGCGGTTTCTTCTACCGCGGCCGGAGCGGCGCCGTAGACCGGGTGGCGCTCGCACAGCTCGGCGACCTTGACGCGCACCTCGGCCTCCACGGCAGCGGTGTTGCCCTGCTCGGCCAGCACGTCGAGGATGTCGCAGATCCAGCCGGCCAGGGCCTCGCAGTCGGCCACGTCGAAGCCGCGCGAGGTGACCGCCGGGGTGCCGATGCGCAGGCCGGACGTCACGAACGGGCTCTGCGGGTCGTTGGGCACGGCATTCTTGTTGACGGTGATGTGGGCCCGGCCCAGCGCCGCATCGGCGTCCTTGCCGGTCACGCCCTGGCGGATCAGCGACACCAGGAAGAGGTGGTCGTCGGTACCGCCGGAGACCACGTCGTAGCCGCGCTCGACGAAGACCTTGGCCATGGCCTGGGCGTTGTCGATCACGCGCTGCTGGTACTGCACGAAGGCCTGGCTCATGGCCTCCTTGAAGGCCACCGCCTTGGCCGCGATCACGTGCATCAGCGGACCGCCCTGCTGGCCGGGGAACACCGCGCCGTTGAGCTTCTTGTACAGTTCCGCATCGCCATGGGCGGAGAGGATCAGGCCGCCGCGCGGGCCGCGCAGGGTCTTGTGGGTGGTGGTGGTGACCACGTGGGCATGGGGCACCGGGCTCGGGTAGAGGCCGGCGGCAACCAGGCCCGCCACATGCGCCATGTCCACCATCAGCCAGGCACCGACCTCATCGGCGATGTTGCGAAAACGCCGCCAGTCGACCACCCGGGAATAGGCAGAGAAGCCGGCAATGATCAGCTTGGGCTTGTGGCTGCGCGCCAGCCGCTCGACCTCCTCGTAGTCGATCTCGCCGGTCTCGGGGTTCAGGCCGTACTGCACCGCGTGGTAGTGCTTGCCGGAGAAGTTGGGCGCCGCACCGTGGGTCAGGTGACCGCCGTGGGCCAGGCTCATGCCGAGCACCGTGTCGCCCGGCTTGACCAGGGCCATGAAGGCCGCAGCGTTGGCCTGGGCGCCGGAGTGGGGCTGGACGTTGGCGTAGTCGGCGCCGAACAGGTCGCAGGCGCGGTCGATCGCCAGCTGCTCGACCACGTCGACGTGCTCGCAGCCGCCGTAGTAGCGCTTGCCCGGGTAGCCCTCAGCGTACTTGTTGGTCAGCTGGGTGCCCTGGGCCTCCATCACGGCCCGGCTGGCGTAGTTCTCCGAAGCGATCAGCTCGACGTGCGCCTCCTGGCGCAAAACTTCGCTGTGAATAGCGGCGGCTACCTGGGTATCGAAAACGGAAAGTGAGGCGTGATTCATGGAGAACTCCTGTTGTTTTACGCAAGCGGCTGGTTGAGTACTCGAACCTATCAGCGGCCCGCCCGAGTCGTAGTCACATCTGGTGCGCAGATAACGGCTTTTCAGCGCATCGGCTGATAGGAGAATTAAAGGGAACGATGACAGGAATGAATTGAATGGATGCGACAGACTTCCTGAACGTCCACTGCAGTGACGCCGAAACGCTTGCGCATGCTTACACCGCGTCGTGTTGCTCTAAGGCGAAATGTGGCAATGGCCAAAAGCCGCATGTCGGCCATCGCCTACGGCTTCATTAGGACATTTTCAGCTGCGCCAACTTCGCCCTGGGCTATCCGCTCAACGAAGCGGTGCGATAAGGAGAGTCACGACTGTCGCGCTAACGGCACCCAAGACGACCTCTGGATGTCAAATTGCGACAGGACCGTCTTGAATAACTGCCTACCAGTGTCGCAATTACCAATTTTGAGCTGCACTGACGCCAAGGGGTAATTATCCTAGCGAAGACATGTCCAATAACGACATGGAGCAGCGCCTATGCGCCGACCTCATACATAACGACAACATTGCATCCCCAGACCAACCATGCTGGAGTCACCCATGACCCACTCTCCCCACAGCGCCCACCCCAATACAACGCCTCAAACCTTGGGGTTTCTACTGCTGGATGCCTTCACCCTGATTTCACTGGCCTCGGCCATCGAGCCACTGCGCATGGCCAACCAACTGGCCGGCCGTGAGCTCTACCGCTGGTACACCCTGAGTCTTGATGGGAAGCCCGTACGTGCTAGCGATGGCTTGCAAGTAACCCCGGATGCCGCCACCGGTATCCCACTGGCTCTGGATATGGTGATCGTTTGCGGTGGAGTCGGGCCTAGCAGGAGCGTTGAACGCGAACACATACAATGGCTGCAGGCCCAGGCGCGCCAATCGCGGCGGCTCGGCTCGGTATGCACCGGCAGTTGGGCGCTCGCCCGAGCCGGGCTGCTCGACGGCTACGAGACCAGCATCCACTGGGAATGCCTGGCGGCCATGCAGGAAGCGTTTCCAAAAGTGGTTCTGACTACCCAGCTGTTCTCGATCGACCGTGACCGAGCAACCGCTTCCGGCGGCACCGCTCCACTTGACATGATGCTCAACCTGATCGGGCGCGACCACGGCCGCGAGCTCTCTGCCGGCATTTCGGAGATGTTCATCTACGACCGGGTGCGCGGCGAACAGGACCAGCAGCGGGTGCCGCTCAAGCACGTGCTGGGCACCACCCAGACCAAGCTGCTGGAGATCGTAGCCCTGATGGAAGCCAACCTCGAGGAGCCCATTGGCCTCGACGAGCTGGCACAGTATGTCGATGTCTCACGCCGCCAGCTGGAGCGGCTGTTCCAGAAGCACCTGCACTGCTCGCCTTCGCGCTACTATCTCAAGCTGCGTCTAACCCGAGCCCGCCAGCTTCTCAAGCAGACGCCAATGTCGATCATCGAGGTAGCCTCGGCATGCGGCTTTGTCTCCACGCCACATTTTTCCAAGTGTTATCGCGAGTATTTCAATATGCCCCCTAGGGATGAGCGACTGGGGATTTCACGTCCGAAACAGCGCTCCGAGGCGACAGTGTCGTTGCCGATGACGGCCAGGGTGCTTTCCCAGGAACCGATTTCGAGCGCAGTGCTGGCACTGGCTCAGGCGCGCGGCGAACCCACCTACGCCAGTGTGCCAATCTAGTCCTTAGTTTCCCGCTCAGGCTCTTCCTCCTCGTGTTGCATGAGCGCGTACCCTTCTTCTGGAACCTAGGGGCGTTTCCCTTGGCACCTAGGAGGGCACGCGCGCCATGTACGGCGTCCCGTCGCCAGTGCAAACAGAAGTGGCGTATGGAGTTTGTCGAGATCGCGACAACCATGACGCTTTTGAGATTTCCCCTGTCGTTTCCAAGCGTCGCCCTTGTCGAGGGCGGCGCTATGCTGCCGTCAAATCAACAGTATTGCCGGAGCAACGACCATGTCACCGTCCGACCTGCATAACGACGCCATCGTCATCGACGGCCTGATCATCGCCAAGTGGAACCGCGAACTGTTCGAGGACATGCGTCGCGGCGGGCTCACTGCCGCCAACTGCACCGTCTCGGTGTGGGAGGGCTTTCAGGCCACCGTCGACAACATCGTCAAGTCGAACCAGCTGATGGCCGAGTGCAGCGACCTGGTGCGCCCGGTGCGCACCACCGCCGACATCACCCGGGCCAAGGAAGAGGGCAAGACCGGCATCATCTACGGTTTCCAGAACGCCCACGCCTTCGAGGACCAGATCGGCTACGTCGAGGTCTTCAAGCAGCTCGGCGTCGGCATCGTGCAGATGTGCTACAACACCCAGAACCTGGTCGGCACCGGCTGCTACGAGCGCGACGGCGGGCTCTCCGGCTTCGGTCGCGAGATCGTCGCCGAGATGAACCGCGTCGGCATCATGTGCGACCTCTCCCACGTCGGTTCGAAGACCTCCGAAGAGGTGATTCTCGAATCGAAGAAGCCGGTCTGCTACTCCCACTGCCTGCCGTCCGGGCTCAAGGAGCACCCGCGCAACAAGTCCGACGAGGAGCTGCGCTTCATCGCCGAGCACGGCGGCTTCGTCGGCGTGACCATGTTCACCCCTTCCTGCGCGCCGGGGTCGACGCCACCGTCGACGACTACGTCGAGGCCATCGAGTACGTGATGAACATCGTCGGCGAGGATGCCATCGGCATCGGCACCGACTTCACCCAAGGCCACGGCAAGGACTTCTTCGAGTGGCTGACCCACGACAAGGGCTACGCTCGCCGCCTGACCAGCTTCGGCAAGATCATCAATCCCGAGGGCATCCGCACCATCGGTGAGTTCCCCAACCTGACCGAGGCGCTGCTGCGCCGCGGCTTCAGCGAGACCCAGACACGCAAGATCATGGGCGAAAACTGGGTGCGCATATTGAAAGACGTTTGGGGCGCCTGACGATAGCGGCTGAGGCGACTCCTCGTCGAGGAGCGCCGGCCCGAAGACCCGGCTCAACCGGCGATAGGTCTATGAGGGGGCGCTGTGAATCCATCCCTGGACGCTACTTTTGCCATCCATGGCAAAAGACCCCTCTACGACCTATCCCCGGCGCCGCTCACCTTGCAAAACAATTATTCGAGGATCAAGACCGTGACCAAGATGGCCCCTGAGCTTCCCATCGAGGTGGATAGCGAAACCGGCGTGTGGACCACCGACGCCCTGCCGATGCTTTACGTGCCGCGGCACTTCTTCATCAACAACCACACGGCCGTTGCCGAAGCGCTGGGTGTGGATAAGTATGCCGAGATTCTCTACCGCGCCGGCTACAAGAGCGCCTGGCACTGGTGCGAGAAGGAGGCCGAGTTGCACGGCCTGGAAGGCGTCGACGTGTTCGAGCATTACATGCAGCGCCTCTCGCAGCGCGGCTGGGGCAAGTTCGTCACCGAGGCCATCGACCTCGACGCCGGTACCGCCCGCGTGCGCCTGGAGCACAGCGCCTTCGTCTATCAGCTCGGCAAGACGGGGCACAAGGAGGAGTACATGTTCACCGGCTGGTTTGCCGGCGCCATGGACCAGATCCTCGCCGCCCGCGGCAGTGCCCTTCGCACCGTCGCCGAACAGACCCAGAGCGCCGCCGAGCCCGGCTGCGAGGTAGGCATCTTCACCGTTCAGCCGTTGGCCGACGCCCAGGGCTGAGGAGGTTTCCATGGCATTCGACGCGATCTTCGAGCCGATCCAGATCGGCAAGCTGACCATCCGCAACCGCGTGGTCAGCACCGCCCACGCCGAGGTGCATGCCACCGACGGCGGCATGACCACCGAGCGCTACGTCAAGTACTACGAGGAGAAGGCCAAGGGCGGCTGCGGCCTGTGCATCTGCGGCGGCTCCTCCGTCGTCTCCATCGACAGCCCCCAGGGCTGGTGGAGCTCGGTGAACCTCGCCACCGACCGCATCATCCCGCACTTCCAGAACCTCGCCGATGCCGTGCACCAGCACGGCGGCAAGATCATGATCCAGATCACCCACATGGGGCGGCGCTCGCGCTGGGACGGCTTCGACTGGCCGGCCCTGGTGTCGCCCTCGGGAATCCGCGAACCGGTGCATCGCTCCACCTGCAAGACCATCGAGGAGGAGGAGATCTGGCGCATCATCGGCGACTTCGCCCAGGCCGCGCGGCGAGCCAAGGAGGGCGGTCTCGACGGCGTCGAACTCTCCGCGGTGCACCAGCACCTGATCGACCAGTTCTGGAGCCCGCGGGTCAACAAGCGTACCGACCAGTGGGGCGGCAGCTTCGAGAACCGCATGCGCTTCGGCATGGAGGTGCTCAAGGCGGTGCGCGCCGAGGTGGGCGACGACTTCGTCGTCGGCATGCGCATCTGCGGCGACGAGTTCCATCCGGACGGCCTGTCCCACGAGGACATGAAGCAGATCGCCGCCTACTACGACGCTACCGGCCAGATCGACTTCTTCGGTGTGATCGGCTCCGGCTGCGACACCCACAACACCCTGGCCAATGTTATTCCCAACATGTCCTTCCCGCCGGAGCCCTTCCTGCACCTGGCGGCGGGCATCAAGGAAGTGGTCAAGGTGCCGGTGATCCACGCCCAGAACATCAAGGATCCCAACCAGGCCCAGCGGATCCTCGAAGGGGTTACGTCGACCTGGTGGGCATGACCCGGGCGCACATCGCCGATCCGCACCTGATCGCCAAGATCAAGATGGGCCAGATCGACCAGATCAAGCAGTGCGTGGGCGCCAACTACTGCATCGACCGCCAGTACCAGGGCCTCGACGTGCTGTGCATTCAGAACGCCGCGACCTCGCGGGAGTACATGGGCCTGCCGCACATCATCGAGAAGTCCGAGGGGCCGAAGCGCAAGGTGGTGGTGGTGGGCGGCGGCCCCGGCGGCATGGAGGCGGCGCGTGTCGCCGCCGAGCGCGGCCATGACGTGACCCTGTTCGAAGCCGCGGAGCAGCTCGGCGGTCAGATCACCATCGCCGCTCAGGCGCCGCAGCGCGACCAGATCGCCGGTATCACCCGCTGGTATCAGCTGGAGCTGGCACGCCTCAAGGTGGACCTGCGCCTCGGCACCCGCGCCGACGAGGCCACCCTCGAGGACCTGCGCCCGGACGTCGTGGTGCTGGCCACCGGCGGCCAGCCCTTCCTCAGCCAGTACCCGGAGTGGGGCTACTCGGAGAATCCCGAGGAGAGCCTGGTGGTCAGCACCTGGGACGTGCTCTCCGGCAAGGTGGTGCCGGGCAAGAACGTGCTGATCTACGACGCCATCTGCGAGTTCTCCGGCGTCTCGGCGGCGGATTATCTGGCCGACAAGGGAGCCAAGGTCGAGATCGTCACCGACGACATCAAGCCCGGCGCGGCGGTGGGCGGCACCACCTTCCCCACCTACTACCGCAGCCTCTACGAGAAGGAGGTGATCATGACCTCCGACCTGATGCTGCACAAGGTCTACCGCGAGGGCGACGCCCTGGTGGCGGTGCTCGAGAACGAGTACACCGGCGCCATGGAGGAGCGGGTGGTCGACCAGGTGGTGGTGGAGAACGGCGTACGCCCCGACGAGGCGCTCTACTACGCGCTGAAGGAGCGCTCGCGCAACCGCGGCCAGGTGGATCTCGAGGCGCTCTACGCCGCCAAGGCGCAACCCTGCTTGAGCGAGCAGGGCGAGGGGTACCTGCTGTTCCGCCTGGGCGACTGCACCGCGCCGCGCAACACGCATGCGGCAATTTATGACGCCCTGCGGCTGTGCAAAGACCTCTGAGTTGGCGAAAGCCACCCACGTTGAGGGGCGCCGGGGGCAGGCCGTCGCGAGGGTCATTTGCCATGGATGGCAAATGTAGCGCCCAGGAAGGGTTCACAGCGCCCTCGCATGAGCCTGCCGCCGGCAAAGCCCCGGCACCAATGCTAACGCCAAAGCCAACGGCTTGTGAGACGAGGTGAGCACCATGCTCGACACCCTCCTGCCGATACTGATCTTCTCCGCCCTGGCGCTGGCCGCGATCGGCGCCGTACGGCGCATTCGCCTATGGCGCCAGGGTCGACCCGCCCGGGTCGATCTGCTGCGCGGGCTCGCCGCCATGCCGCGGCGCTACCTGGTCGATCTGCACCATGTGGTGGCACGTGACAAGGTCATGTCCAACACCCACGTGGCTACCGCCGGCGGTTTCGTCGCGGCGGCCGTACTGATGATCCTGGTACATGGTCTGGGACTGACCAACCCTGTCCTCGGTGGGTTGCTGCTGCTGGCCAGCGGCGCCATGTTCGTCGGCAGCCTGTTCGTCGCCAAACGGCGGCGCAATCCGCCGGCTCGGCTCTCCAAGGGACCCTGGATGCGCCTGCCGAAGAGCCTGATGGCGTTCTCGGCGAGCGTGTTCCTGCTCACCCTGCCGACGCTGGGCATCCTGCCTGCCGGAACGGGCAGCGTGATCCTCGCCCTGGCGCTGGCCGCAGTGCTGGTGTGGGGCCTGGGCGAAATGTTCTTCGGCATGACCTGGGGCGGGCCGATGAAGCACGCCTTCGCCGGCGCCCTGCACCTGGCCTTCCATCGCCGCCCTGAGCGTTTCGGTGAAGGTAACCGCTCCACCGGCCTCAAGGCGCTGAACCTGGACGACCCCAAGGCGCCCTGGGTGTCGAGACGCCCAGCGACTTCACCTGGAACCAGCTGCTCGGCTTCGATGCCTGCGTGCAGTGCGGGCGCTGCGAGGCGGCCTGCCCGGCCTTCGCCGCCGGTCAGCCGCTCAATCCCAAGAAGCTGATTCAGGACATGGTCGTCGGCATGGCCGGCGGCAGCGATGCCCACTATGCCGGTAGTCCCTATCCGGGCAAGCCGGTGGGCGAGCATGCCGGCACTCCCCATGGCCCTATCGTGGCCCGCGAAGGCACCGCCCTGGTCGATGCCGAGACGCTGTGGTCGTGCACCACCTGCCGCGCCTGCGTCGAGGAGTGTCCGATGATGATCGAGCACGTCGATGCCATCGTCGACATGCGTCGCTTCCTGACCCTGGAGCATGGCAATACCCCGGGCAAGGGCGCCGAGGTGCTCGACAACCTGATCGCCACCGACAATCCCGGCGGCTTCGATCCCGGCTCGCGCATGCACTGGGCGGCGGACCTCAACCTGCCGCTGATGCGCGACCTGGGGCAGGTCGATGTGCTGCTGTGGCTGGGCGACGGGGTCTTCGACATGCGCAATCAGCGCACGCTCAGGGCGCTGGTGAAGGTACTGCGTGCGGCCGGCGTCGATTTTGCCGTGCTCGGTAACGAGGAGCGTGACAGCGGCGACGTGGCGCGCCGCCTGGGCGACGAGGCGACCTTCCAGTCGCTGGCCAGGCGCAACATCGCGACGCTGTCGCAGTACCGCTTCCAGTGCATCGTCACCTGCGACCCGCACAGTTTCCACGTGCTCGGCAACGAGTACGGCGAGCTGGGCGGTGTGTATGAAGTGCGCCACCACAGTACCTACATCGCCGAGCTGTTCGAGGCGGGTCGGCTGCACGTCGCGCCGTGGAAGAGCGGTACGGTCACCTATCACGACCCTGCTACCTGGGCCGCTACAACGGCGAGTTCGAGGCGCCGCGCAACGTGCTCAGGGCCCTCGGCATCGAGGTCAAGGAGATGGAGCGCTCCGGGTTCCGCTCACGCTGCTGCGGCGGTGGCGGCGGTGCGCCGATCACCGATATCCCCGGCAAGCAGCGGATTCCCGACATGCGCATGAACGACGTCAAGGAGACTGGCGCCGAGCTGGTGGCGGTAGGCTGCCCACAGTGCACCGCCATGCTCGAGGGGTGGTCGATGCCACCGCCGAGGTGCGCGACATCGCCGAGCTGGTGGCCGATGCCCTGGTGACGCAGAGCGAGCCGCGGCGAGACGCGAAGCGCAAAGCCCCGACCGTCGCCGAAGCCCGCCCCGTGATGAAGGAGGTCTCACCATGAACGAGATCGTGCGTCGCGATCCGCGCCGCGAGTGGATCGCCCGCAACCGCCTGCATCCCGAGCACCTGAGCGTGCTGGCGGCGCTTGGCGAGGGATCGTCCGCAGCGACGGAGTGGATGGGCCCCAACGGCGTGATCCGCAAGAATCCCCATGCGGTCGGCTTCATCGGGCCCAACGGCATCAAGCGCATCGACCGCAGCGGTGTCCAGCAGGCTGCCGTGGTGGGACGTGGCGCCGGTACCGGCAGCAAGGCCGCCGATGATCGGCGGCAGGTCATCATCGAGGCCCCGGACTTCCTGGTCGCGGTGGTACCGGACCTGCCCGGCGGGCGCCTCTCCAGCCACGACCGCGACCTGCTGGGCCTGGCCCGGCAGCTGGCCGACGCCGATGGCGAACGGCCGGGGGCCGTGGTGGCGGTGCTCTTCGGCTCTGCGGACCATGCAGGTTTTGATGAAGCCGGCATTGATCGGCTGATCGTACTGGAAGGCGATGATGTCGACGGCTACGCGCCGGAGGCCCGCCTGGCAGCACTCACCGCCGTCGACGGCGAGTTCGCCCCGCGTCACTGGCTGCTGCCCGACTCCAAGCTGGGCGGCGCCGACCTGGGGCGGCGCCTGGCGGCGCGCCTGGGCGAGCGGCCTGCCGCCGGCGTCTGGCAGGTCGAACGGGACGCTGCCTGCGCGCTGGGCTGGCGCTGTACCGGGCGCGGTGCTGCCGGCAGCAGCGATATCCAGCGTGCCCTGCCGCGTGTGGTGCTGGCGCTGGCCGAATGCGCCGAGCCCGTTTCCGAGACCCGCCATGCGGCCCGTCCGCTGGCCTTGTCGCAGCCGCTGCCGCCCTGCTGGGGCGCATCGAGGACCTGGGCCCGGTGGCCGTCGACCCGGCCGGCGTGGCGCTGGCCGAGGCTGAGTTCATTCTTTCCGCCGGCAACGGCGTCAAGGACTGGGAGGGCTTTCACCAGGCCGCCGAGGTGTTGGGAGCGACCGAAGGTGCCTCGCGGGTGGCGGTGGACGATGGCTACATGCCGCGCCACCGCCAGGTGGGCGCCACCGGAACCTGGGTCACCGCTCGGGTCTACGTGGCGGTGGGCATCAGCGGCGCCATTCAGCACCTGCAGGGTATCCAGAGCTGCGACAAGGTGGTGGCCATCAACCTCGATCCGGGGTGCGACATGATCAAGCGCGCCGACCTGGCGGTGATCGGCGACTCGGCGAGCATACTCGCGGCACTGGTTGAGATGGTGCAGCGGCAACGTGAGGAGAAGCGCGATGCGGCCTGAAGCGCAGAAAGAGGCGGGACTCGACGTAGCGGTGCTGGTTTCCGTGGGCCGCCACCCCGTGACCGGTCGTGCCCGGCGCGCCGACCAGGACGCCCGCGGCGTGGAGCTGGCCCTGTCCCTCGCTGGGGCGCGCATCTCCCTGCTGCACGCCGGCGCGTTCGACGAACAGAGCGAAAGTGCCCTGCGCGGCTATCTGGGCATGGGCTTCCCCGCCTTGACCCTGGTCGAGCAGCCGCAGGGCGCCGATGTGATCCCCGCCCTGGCGGATAAGCTGAATGCAGCACGGCCGCAGCTGGTGATCGCCGGCGAGCGCGCCGAGCAGGGCGAAGGCTCCGGCATGCTGCCCTACCTGCTGGCCGAGCGTCTTGGCTGGCCGCTGGTCGGTGGCCTGGCCGCCGTGGAAAAGGTCGAGAATGGCGTGGCCACCCTGCTCCAGGCTCTGCCTCGCGGCCAGCGCCGCCGGCTGCAGGTGCGGCTGCCGGCCATCGTCACCGTCGACGCTGCCGCCGCCGCGGCCCGCCAGAGCGCCTTCGGCCCGGCCCAGCGCGGTGAGATCGAGGCCGAGTCGGCAGCGGTCGAGTGGGACGAGGCGCAGGTGGAGTGGAACGTGACGCCGGCCCGCAAGCGCCCCAAACGGCTCAAGATCATCAAGGCGACCTCGGCGCGGGATCGTTTCAAGGCCGCCGCGGCCAAGGCCGAAGGCGGCAGTGGCCAGGTGCTGAGCGACGTGTCCCCGGAGCAGGGCGCCGAGGCGATCTTCAAGCTCCTCAACGAGGAGGGCATGCTGAAATAGTTGTTTGCCATTCTGCTACTCCCTGCTCACCCCCAGCAACCCCGGCCCTGGCCGGGGTTTCATGTCTGGTGAGTCGAATTGAACTGGCGCCCTCTGCCCGTCTCGACGAGCAAACTGACTTCGATATCTGGAAGCGAGCAACCTGAGAAGGCGACGACGCCTCC
The DNA here is from genome assembly GCF_052439355.1 of Halomonas sp. E19. Classification (NCBI taxonomy): domain Bacteria; kingdom Pseudomonadati; phylum Pseudomonadota; class Gammaproteobacteria; order Oceanospirillales; family Halomonadaceae; genus Halomonas; species Halomonas sp. E19. The sequence goes on from NZ_JBNFWU010000001.1 coordinate 2,910,785, forward strand.
GCGGGACTACCCCGCAGAGGCGTGCCACTTGTAGAGAAGAGCCGCTCCGCTTAGCGGATAAAGCCCAGCTGGCGCGGCAGGAACAGCGAGAGTTCCGGCACAAAGGTGGTGATCAGCATTACCGGAATGCCCACCAAGGCAATCAACATCAGCGCCGGCGAAAAGGTCTTGTGGATGGAAACCTGGCCGATACGGCAGGCCATATAGAGAATCGGGGCCACCGGCGGGCTATTGGCGCCAATCACCACCGAGCAGGCGACGATGGAGGCGTAGTGCACTGGATGCACGCCGGTCTCCACCATCAGTGGCAAAAATAGCGGGGCGATGACCACCGTCACCGAGACATCGTCGAGCATGGCCCCGGCCAGGATCAGGAAGACGTTGACTGCGATCAGGATCAGAAGCGGGTCGCTGATCAGCATTGTGATCAGCTCGGTGAGTTCCTGGGGTACCCGCTCGGCGGCCAGTATCCGCCCGATCATGAAGGAAAAGAGCAGTATCAGAATGATCGAGCCGGTGGTCTCCGAGGCGGCGATCACGCTTCGGTAGAACCCCTTGAGGGTCTGGTCGCGGTAGATTAAAAAGCCAATCACAATGGCCGCAAACGCCGCCACTGCTGCCGCCTCGGTGGGAGTGAAGACCCCGCCGTAGATACCCCCAAGGATAATCACCGGAAGGCAGAGCGCCGGGAAGGCGTTGAGGCTCGCCCGGGTGCGAGTCAGCGGTCTTCCCCCGACGTCTGCCCCCTGCCCCGACACCTCTTGGAAGAGGCGCCCGCAGGCGAAGCGATTGACCAGAATCAGGCCAATAATCAGCAGCAGAGCCGGGCCCACTGTGGCAGCGAAGAGCGCGGCCACCGACTGGCGCGTCACAACAGCGAACAGGATCATGGTGATCGAAGGCGGGATCAGGATGCCCAGCAGCGAGGAGATGCCCAGCAGCGCCGAGGAGTAACCGCGCGGGTAACCGCGCTGCTCCAGGGGCCGATCATGATGGTCCCGATGGAGGCTACCGCCGCCGTGGCGGTGCCGGCGATCGCACCGAAGATCCCTGAGGCAAGCACCATGGAGGCCCCCATGCCGCCGCGCCGTCGCCCTACCAGGGTCTCGATGAAGACCACCAGGCGAGCGGCTATCCCGCCACTCTGCATCAGGTAGCCGGTCAGTACGAAGAGCGGCAGGGCAATCAGAATCACCGAATCCACCGAGCGAAAGCCCTGCATCATCAAGGAGTTTAAGTTGGCATCATAGACCAGCGCCAGATACGCCAGCACCCCGGCGAAGGACCAGGCAATCGGCACCCCTAGCCCCATCAGAACCACCAGCAGCAGGATTGCGTACAGGCCGGCCATCAGCGCTCTCCTTCTCTGGCCATGGGCGCTGTGGCCCCGGCCGAGGCGAGCTGCCGCAGTCCGCCGATAATGTCGCGCAGGGAATAACAGAAACAGCCGATGCTCGCGACCATGATCGAGGCCTGTGAGATCCACAGCGGAATGCCCAGCTCAGGGTGCGCTGCGGACGCACCATGCCCCAGGCCAGCATTCGGTAGGCCCAGTAGACAAAACAGGCGCAGATCACCGCCACGATGCAGGCGACCAGCGTCCTGTGCAGCGCACGGATCCTCGAATCACGGATCTGCAGCTCAAGGAAATCTACCACTAGATGTTCGTTGCGCCGACTGGCGATCAGGGCTCCACTCATGTAGAGCCACATGCCCGCGAGCATGACCAGCTCGAGGGTGCCGACCAGTGACCAGCCGAACACATAGCGCGCCAGGATCAGGAAAATCATCAGCCCGACCACCAGCAGGCTGGCGGTGAAGGCAACGAGGTCGAGCACCCCGCCGATCAGCCGATCCAGCTTCGACCAAAACCCGTTCATTGCTCCCCCTTGGTATCCCCGTGATGCCTTGCCCGGTCACCCGGGACAGAACGTCGCGTCCCGACAGGCCACCCCCATCAGGGCCTGTCGGGACAGCGGCGACGCGGAACGGTTACAGCGGCGAGGCGTTGGCGCGAATCACCTCGACGATCTCCTCGCCGAGCTCGCGCGCCATGAGCGGCCAGACCTCTTCCCGGGCCCGCTTGGCAAACTCGTGCAACTGCTCGTCTGAGAGTTCGAAGTACTGCATGCCGTCGGCCTGGGCCTTGGCGATGTAGTACTCGTCCTGCTCCTGGGCGGCCACGAACTGCTGGTTCATGATCTCCTCGGCCGCCTCAGCCACTACCTGCCGATGCGCCTCGGGAAGCGACTCGTAGACATCCAGGTTCATGGTCAGGATGCCGGTCATGAAGAAGTGCTTGGTGTGGACGTAATAGTCGAGGATGTCGCGGAAGTACTCATAAGGCCAATAGATGACATTGCCAGCCTCGCCGTCTACCACCCCAGTCTGCAAGGCGGTATAGACCTCGCCCCAGTCGATGGCAGCAGTGCGATAGCCCAGCGCCTGCATGGTCTGCGGGGCCGGGAAGACGGTCATGGTGCGCACCATCAGGTCGCCGGCATCCTCCATGGTGAGGGCGTACTTGCCCCGCGAGGCGACTCCGTTGAAGCCTTCCGGCCAGGGCCCGAAGAACTTCAGGCCGATATCGGCGTAAATGTTGCCGAGGAGTTCATTGACCCAGCCACCGGGGCTGTAGGCTTCAAAGGCCTCGTCCCAGGAGAGGGTCATGTAGGGGGTATAGATCACCCCGATGCGGCGATCATAAGATGTCATCGGCCAGTTGAGCATCATATGAACGTCACCGGAAACCAGCAGGTCGAAAACCTCCTGCTGCCCACCCAACTCGTTCTGGAAAAAAACGTTGACCTTGATTTCGCCGTCGGACTTCTCCTCGATCATCTGTGCCCAGCGCTCAAGGGCATCACCGGCGGGCGAGCCCTTGGTGCCGGAGTCAGTGGCCATGCGCAGGGTAGTGGCGCTAGCAGAGAAGGAGGCCCCCAGCAGCAGGGCGGCTGACAGGGCGATGACGACGGGGAGCGTGGCTCCCTTGCGGCGCTCGAATGTCATGTCTGGCTAACTCTATTGTTGTGGTTGGTTTGCTCTGTTTATCCCCCGGCGCCGGTAGCGGTCAAATGCCATGCCTATAGCAAAAAAAAGGACGAAACAACCATAAAACCAATTTTAATTGGCAACATAATGTGAATTAACCCGGCAATAAAGAACAAATAATTATTTTTAACCACCGGGCTAGCGCGCGCCCTGTTCGCGCTGAATTCGAGGATGTCGCCCATGCCTTTCTGAAGGTCGCATCGAGATAGGGTCCTCGCCTGGCTTATCGTCTTCCCCAACAAGAAGACCCCGGCCAAGGCCGGGGTCGCGTGGTTGTTTCTTGCGTGAGGTCGATGGTGTATCAGGCCGGCCTGACGACCGCCAGACCACGCTGCTCCTCCTTGAGCCCTTTTACCAGGCAGTAGGCCATGGCCAGCAGCACCAGGGTGAAGGGCAATCCGGTGGCTACGGCGCCCGCCTGGATCGCCCCCAACGCCGTACTACCGCCGCCGTAGAGAAGAATGCCCGCGATCACCCCTTCGAGGCAGGCCCAGAATACGCGCTGGCCGCGGGGAGCGTCGGTCTTGCCACCCGCGGTGATGTTGTCGATCACCAGCGAGCCGGAGTCCGACGAGGTGACGAAGAAGATCAGCACCAGCACGATCGCCAGGCTCGAGGTCAGGAGGGTCAGCGGCAGGTGCTCGAGCATCTGGAACATGGCCAATGATACATCGCTGATGCCATCGGCTAGTGCGCCAACGCCGGCAACTGACTGGTCAAGGGCAGTGCCACCGAAGGCGCTCATCCACACCAGGGTGACCAGGGTTGGCACCAGCAGCACGGCAATCAGGAACTCGCGCACCGTGCGCCCACGGGAGACCCGTGCGATGAACATGCCGACGAAGGGCGACCAGGAGATCCACCAGGCCCAGTAGAACACGGTCCAGCCGTGGTACCAGACGGTGTCATCACGACCAACCCAGTTGGCGAGCGGTACGATATGGCTGGCGTAGGACAGGGTGGTGTGCCAAAGGTTGTTGACGAACAGCAGCACGCCGCCGGTGAGCACCACGAAGGTGAGCAGGCCCAGGGCAAGCATCATGTTGATCTTTGAGAACAGCTTCATGCCGCCGTCGATACCACGCCACACCGAGAACAGTGCCACGGCGGTGACCACGACGATGATGGCGAGCTGGGTGCCGATGGTGTTGGGTACGCCCCACAGGTAGTTGAGCCCACCCGCCGCCTGGGAGGCGCCAAAGCCCAGCGAGGTGGCCAGGCCGAAGATGGTGGCCAGCACCGCGACGATGTCGATGATGTGGCCGTACCAGCCGCGCACCCGCTCGCCGAGAATCGGCGTGAAGGCCGAGCGCAGGGTCAGCGGCAGGCCGCGATTGTAGGCGAAGAAGGCCAGCGACAGCCCCACCACGCCGTAGATCGCCCAGGGGTGCAGTCCCCAGTGAAACATGGTGGCGCCGATCGCCGCGCTGGCGCCGGCCGGGGTGTGCGCCTCGGCGTTGAGCGGGGTGCCGTACCAGTCGGTGTAGTAGGCCACCGGCTCGGCCACGCTCCAGAACATCAGGCCGATGCCCATGCCCGCGGCGAACAGCATGGCGAACCAGGAGGTGGTCGAGTACTCCGGCCGGGCCTCGGCTGCCGCCCAGGCGAATGCGCCCCACCGGCATCACGATCAGCGCCAGGCACAGCAGCACGAAGAGGTTGCCGGCGATCATGAACAGCCAGTCGAAGTGCTCGATGGAGAAACCGCGGGCCGCAGTGAGATGGCCGTTGGCGGCATCGGGATAGATCAGGGCGTAGAGAATGAAGGCCAGGATGGCTAGGGCCGAGAGGGGAAAGACGGGATGATGAAAGTCCATCCCCAGAACCTGGGCATTGTCCTGCCCGGGTTCGAGGATGGGTGCGTCGTCATGCTTCATGGGGACTCCTCGCGTGTTGTTATTGGCACCGCAAGCGCCAGGCGCTCCCGGGCGAACCATTGTTGGGCCAGGTTGGCGAGGGAATGTCGTGAGAGCGACCTCCAGCTGTCCGCTGGCTCACCGCGGTCGCGTCATGTCTCGGGCAGGCATGCGGAGGTCTCTGTGGGGCAAGTGCCACCTGATGGAGGGCATAGGCTGAAGCGGCGGTATGTGCCGTCCCATGACAACAATGAGTGGAGCCAGCCATGAGCCAAGCCAACCGAGGCGTCGTCTACCAGGGTCCGGGTAAGGTCGACGTCGAAGCCATCCCCTATCCGGAACTCGCCCTGGGCAATCGCAAGTGCGACCACGGCGTGATCCTGAAGGTCGTCACCACCAACATCTGCGGCAGCGACCAGCACATGGTGCGCGGTCGTACCACCGCACCCGCCGGGCTGGTGCTGGGCCACGAGATCACCGGGCTGGTGGTGGAGTGCGGACGCGACGTCGAATTCATCAAGCCGGGCGACCTGGTGTCGGTGCCCTTCAACATCGCCTGCGGACGCTGTCGCAACTGCAAGGAAGGCCGTACCGGGATCTGTCTCAACGTCAACCCGGCGCGCCCCGGTGCCGCCTACGGCTACGTCGACATGGGCGGCTGGGTCGGCGGCCAGACCGAATACGTCATGGTGCCCTACGCCGACTTCAACCTGCTGAAGTTCCCCGACAGCGACCAGGCCATGGAGAAGATCCGCGACCTGACCCTGCTCTCCGACATCTTCCCCACCGGCTTCCACGGCTGCGTGACGGCCGGCGTGGGACCGGGCAGCACCGTCTATATCGCCGGGGCCGGCCCGGTGGGGCTGGCGGCGGCGGCGTCGGCCCAGCTGCTGGGCGCGGCCTGCGTGATCGTCGGCGACATGATCGAGGAGCGCCTGGCCCAGGCGCGCAGCTTCGGCTGTGAAACCATCGACCTGACCCAGGATGGCGACATGGCCGACAAGCTCGAGGCGATCCTCGGCGAGCGCGAGGTCGACTGCTTCGTCGACTGCGTCGGCTTCGAGGCCCATGCCTGCGGCTGCAACCACGGCCAGGAGGCGCCTGCCACCGTGCTCAACTCGGCGATGCAGATGACCCGCGCCGGCGGCCAGATCGGCATCCCCGGCCTCTACGTGACCGAAGACCCGGGCGCCGTGGACGATGCCGCCAAGCAGGGCGCGCTGAGCATGCGCTTCGGTCTCGGCTGGGCCAAGTCCCACTCGTTTCCACACCGGCCAGTGCCCGGTGATGAAGTACCACCGCCCGCTGATGCAGGCGATCCTGTTCAACAAGATCAAGATTGCCGATGCGGTCAACGTGCAGGTGATCTCGCTGGATCAGGCGCCGCAAGGCTATGCCGATTTCGATGGCGGTGCGGCCAAGAAATTCGTTATCGACCCCCATGGCAGCGTGGCCGCCTGAGGAGTGCCTGAACCGGCTGACGGCGAGCGCCGAAAGGCGGTGCCGCCAGCCATGTCGTGGTTTGCCCGTGCGGCAGCGTGGCCGCCTGATGGCTGAGCGGCTAAGGTAGCGACGTGATGACGACCAACGACAGCAGGAGGTACGCAAGATGATGATCGCCGACCTGATCGACACTCAGGATTTCCGTGAACGCCTGCTGGCGCTGGGCATCGAGCTGCCTGCCGATGCCGACCCCGATACCTGCGCCCGGCTTGCCGCCCAGCAACAGGCCGAGGCGGGGGTGCCCGGCCTGGCGGCGCTGGTCGCCGAACTGGAGGCCCAGGCCGGGGTCATGCTGCCGGAGGTGCGCGAGGCGCTGGAACGCCACCTGCGGCCGGCCGTCGGCTAGCCGCACCGCCCGATCGCATCCGAGTGAAACGCATCGCCCCCGGCCATGGCCGGGGGCGATGCGCTTACGCCGGGTGAGCGAGAGGCCTAGCCGCGCACCACCTCAAGGTGGGGCGCACTGTGACCCAGGTTCTCCTGCATGCGCTCGCTGTACCAGTCGATGAAGTCGATCACGCCGAACTCGTAGGTCTCGGAGTAGGGACCCGGCTGGTAGGCCTGAGAGTTGATGCCGCGCTGGTTCTCCTCGGCCAGGCGCTTGTCCTGGGCGTTGGTGGCGTCCCATACCCGGCGCATCTCCTCGGGCTGGTAGTCGACGCCCTCCACGGCATCCTTGTGCACCAGCCACTTGGTGGTCACCAGGGTCTCCTGGGGACCCAGCGGCAGCACGCGGAACACGATGGCGTGGTCGCCCATGAAGTGATTCCAGGAGTTGGGCAGATGCAGGATGCGCAGCGAGCCCATGTCGGGGCTGGTCAGGCGGCCCATCAGCTTGCTGCAGGCCGGCTTGCCGTCCATGGTCATCGAGACCACGCCATCCAGCAGCGGCGTGCGGGTCAGCCGGTTGCGCTTGCCGAAGCGCTTGAGCTGCCAGGGAATCTGCTGCTCGTCCCAGTCGGACTGCTTCTTCGCCACCAGCGCTCTGTAGGCGGGCGTGGCGCGGGGGTCGTCGGTGTCGTCGAACTCCTGCAGCGAGTTGAGCAGCTCGGGGTGGGAGCCGTTGCAGTGGTAGCACTCGCGGTTATTCTCGATCACCAGCTTCCAGTTGGCCTGCTCAACGATGTTCGACTCCACCGCGACCTTGAGGTTGCCCATCTCGTAAGGCTCGAGATAGTGCTCCAGGGTGATCAGGAAGTCGTCGATGACGGGCGGCTGCTCGGCCAGGCTGATGAAGATGAAACCGCCGCCGGTGCGCACGTGCACTGGCTTCAGGCCATAACTGCCCAAGTCGAAGTTCTCGCCCATGTCGCTGCCGGCGAACAGCAGGCGGCCGTCGAGCTCATACGTCCACTGATGGTAGGGGCAGACCAGCTTGGCCACCTTGCCCTTGTCGCTGACGCATAGCCGCGAGCCGCGGTGACGGCAGACATTGTGGAACGCATGGATCGTACCGCCCTCGCCGCGTACCAGGATCACCGGGTTGTCGCCGACCTGCAGGGTCATGTAGTTGCCCTTGGCGGGAATCTCGCAGGTCATGCCGGCGAACAGCCACTCCTTGCCGAAGATCTCCTGCATGTCCAGCGCGAACAGCCGGGCGTCGTTGTAGAACGGCTGGGGCAACGAGAAATTACGCGCGCGCTGGGCGAGCATCGCGGCAACGGCTTCGCGCGCCGGGTCCAGGGGTCGTCCAGCGGCTTCTGGGAGATCGGATCCATGAAAACACTTCCTCTTGCTGGCCGCGTTGGCGGCATGTGGCGGATTGTTACTGTCGTCAGAGGTTTACGTCGTGTTAGCCACGCGATGGATGGAAACACGGCGAGTGTGGATCAGCCTCCGTTCGGCCAGTTGCCTGCCGACGACAAGGAGGAAGTCAGACGCGACGAACACAGGAGAAAAAGCGCGATGAGTGGAAGCCAGAAGTACGCTCATGTCGCCGTCAGGCAAGTCGTGGGCTTGCCTGCTGACGCAGAATTCGATCAACGGCAGGCGGTGTTCCGCAGTCGGAGCCTTCCACGCTGATCAATGCCAGGCGACTCGACATGACCATGAACTTTCTCAATCCCGTCACGACCCAGACCTGGACCAACGGCCGCCACCTGGTGCGCTGCGTCAAGGTGATCCAGGAGACCTGGGACGTTCGCACCTTCTGCTTCATGGCCGAGCAGCCGGTGCTGTTCTTCTTCAAGCCGGGGCAGTTCGTGACCCTGGAACTTGAGATCGACGGCGAGCCGATCATGCGCTCCTATACGATCTCCAGCTCACCGTCGATTCCCTACAGCTTCTCGATCACCGTCAAGCGGGTGCCGGGCGGCAAGGTGTCGAACTGGCTGCACGACAATCTGAAGGTCGGCGACGAACTGGCGGTGCATGGCCCGGTGGGCAACTTCAATTCGATCGACTTTCCCGCCGACAAGGTGCTGTTCCTCTCCGGCGGCGTGGGTATCACGCCGCTGATGTCGATGACACGCTGGTTCTTCGACACCAACGCCAACGTGGACGTCGAGTTCATCCATAGCGCCCGCGCACCCCGCGACATCATCTACCATCGCGAGCTGGTGCACATGTTCTCGCGAATCCCCGAGTTCAAGCTGCATATCGTCTGCGAGAAGAAGGACGACATCGGTGAGGCCTGGGCCGGCTATCGCGGCTACCTGACCCAGCCGATGCTCGAGCTGACGGTGCCCGACTTCCTCGATCGCGAGATCTTCTGCTGTGGCCCCACGCCGTACATGAACGCGATCAAGCGCATCCTGCGCGAAAACGGCTTCGACATGAGTCGCTACCATGAGGAATCCTTCGGCGCCACGCCGCTTGACGTGCGACAGGAGGTGCTGGAACTGGCCGAGCAGGCCGAGTCAGAGGCCGAGGAGATCGATTACGCCGACATGCTCAGCGTCGAGTTTGCCGGCTCTGGCAAGAGCGTGCGTATTCAGCCGGGCGAGACGGTGCATGCGGCCGCCGCCAAGCTCGGCTTGCACATCCCCAAGGCCTGCGGCATGGGTATCTGCGGCACCTGCCGGGTAGGGCTCAAGTCCGGCGAAGTCGATATGGAGCACAACGGCGGCATCACCGAGGAGGACGTGGCGGAGGGCTATATCCTCTCCTGCTGCAGCAAGCCCCTGGGCGACGTGGTGGTCGACTACTGACGACGGCACCGGCGAGGCTCAGCCGTGGCGTGACTCGTCGAACAGCTCGTCGACGCCACACACCTCGCCGCAACGGTCCAACGAATAGCCGGGCAGCTCACGCACGGCCTGCTGGAACGGCGCGCTGCGGATCATCTCGAGCAGACGTACGACGCTGGGGTCGGCCAGGCCGCTGCGCTGGCACAGCAGCAGATAGTGCTCGGTGGCGAGCGGCAGGAAGTCCAGGCCGAACTGGCGCGCGGCGGCCTCGACGCCGAAGCCGACGTCGGCCATCCCGGCGGCGATGTAGGCGGCCACGGCGGAGTGGGTGTACTCCTCCAGCTCGAAGCCGCGAATGCGCTGCGCCGAGAGACCCGCCTCGCGCAACAGGATATCGAGCAGCGCCCGGGTGCCCGAGGCCTGCTGGCGATTGATGAAGCGCACGTCGCCGCGCCCCAGGTCGGCCAGGCCAACGATGCCCCTGGGATTTCCGGGAGCGAGCATCAGCCCCTGGCAGCGGGTGATGAAGCGAATGAGGCAATGACTTTTAGGCCGGAGCTGACGGCGGTAGCCCTGCATCAGCGGGCCCCGGGTCGCCGAGGTCGGCATATGGTAGCCGGCCACGTCGCAGGCGCCGCGATTCAGCGCGGCCAGGGCCTCTGCCGGGCTGCAGTACTGCAAGTCGAGCTGGAAGTCGCTGGCGAAGCGGGGCAGCAGCGCCACCGCATAGCCGTGGCTGGCGTGCATGCGCAGCACCGGTTCGACGCCCTCGAACAGCTGCTGCAGCTCGAGATTGAGCTCCGAGCCCAGGCTCTCCAGCTGCGGACCGAGCCGGGCGGCCACCCGCTGGCGTGCCCACAGTAACTTGTCGCCCAGTGGGGTGAGCCGTGCGCCGCGCCCCTTTGCATTTCCACCAGCGTAACGCCGAAGAAGTCCGCCCACTTGTTGAGCAGGTTCCAGGCATGGCGGTAGGAGATACCGGCTTCGGCCGCGGCTTCGGTCAGCTTGCCGCTGCGATGGATGCCCTGCAGCAGCCCGAACAGCTGCGGGTCCAGGCGGTTGCCGGCCTCGTCGGTAAAGGACCAGGCTGGCTCGATCTTAATACGCTTCATATGCTGTGTTTTTCATATTTTGTAAGAAATGAAGTGCTGCTACCTTCACACACATGCACCGCGCAAGCTACTACGGGCACGGCATTCAATATATGCACTGTAGTACATAACTAGACCGTAACCAGCAGCTTCGAACGTACTGACGCACATGCAAGCTGCGCTCCTTACGTTCGCTTCGAGGCCAGGCCATGCTCAACAGCTCACTCCCTTCATGGACGCCCCAGCAGATTCAGGATGAGATCGATGCCCTGAAGCACAAGCCCGGCGCCCTACTCCCCATCCTGCATGCGGTTCAGGACCGCTGCGGCTACGTCCCGCGGGAGGCGGTTCCGCTGATTGCCGAATCGCTGCAGCTCACCCGAGCCGAGGTGCACGGTGTGATCAGCTTCTACCACCACTTCCGCACCACGCCGCCGGGGCGCCACGTGGTGCAGATCTGCCGTGCGGAAGCCTGCCAGGCGCGGGGCTCCCGAGCGCTGGAGAAGTATGCGCGGGACACCCTGGGGATCGACTACCACCAGACCACCGCCGACCGCGAGATCACCCTGGAGCCGGTCTACTGCCTGGGCAACTGCGCCTGCGGCCCCGCCGTGCGGGTGGGCAATCGGGTGCTGGGGCGAGTCACCCCCGAGCGCTTCGACACCTTGGTCGACGAGCTTCAGACTCGCCCCCTGGAGGTGATCGCATGAGCCTACGTGTCTTCGTGCCCCGAGATACCACTGCCCTCTCCTTGGGCGCCGATGAAGTGGCCGCCCGCCTGGAGCGGGAGGCACGCGCCCGGGCCTGGCCTTCACCCTGGTACGCAACGGCTCGCGTGGTGCCGCCTGGCTGGAGCCCCTGCTGGAGGTGGAAACGTCCAACGGCCGCCTGGCCTTCGGGCCGGTTGTTGCCGAGGACGTTCCCGGCTTGCTCGACGCCGGTCTGCTCGATCCTGCCAGGCTCGAGGCGGGCCTGGCAGACAAAAGCGGTCATCCGCTGGCCCTGGGCGCCACCGAGGCACTGCCCTGGTTCGCCCACCAGCAGCGCTTCACCTTCGCCCGCGCCGGGATCACCGATCCGCTCTCCATCGCTGATTACCTGGCCCACGATGGGTTCCGCGGCCTCGAAATCGCCTTGCAGCAGACTCCCCAGGCGCTGGTCGAGGAGGTCAAGGCTTCGGGACTGCGAGGCCGCGGCGGCGCCGCCTTCCCCACCGGCATCAAGTGGCAAACCGTGCTCGACACCGCGGCGGACCAGAAGTACATCGTCTGCAATGCCGACGAGGGCGACTCAGGCACCTTCGCCGATCGCCTGGTCATGGAGTGCGATCCTTTCATGCTGATCGAAGGCATGATCATTGCCGGTCTCGCCGTTGAAGCCACCCAAGGCTATATCTACCTGCGCTCCGAGTACCCCTTGGCCAAGGCGATTCTCGACACGGCCATCGCCCGCGCCGAGGCCACCGGCTACCTGGGCGACGACATCCGCGGCAGCGGCCGCGCCTTCCACCTGGAGGTGCGCCTGGGCGCCGGCGCCTATATCTGCGGCGAGGAGACCTCGCTGCTCGAGAGCCTGGAGGGCAAGCGCGGCCTGGTACGCTTCAAGCCACCGCTGCCGGCCATCGAAGGCCTCTTCGGTCGCCCCACGGTGGTCAACAACGTGCTGTCGCTGGCGGCGGTGCCCTTCATCCTGGCCGAAGGAGCCGAGGCCTATGCCGAGGTTGGCATGGGCCGCTCACGGGGCACCCTGGCGCTGCAACTGGCCGGCAACGTCCAGCGCGGCGGACTGGTGGAGCTGGCCTTCGGCACCACCCTGCGCCAGCTGATGGAGGAATTCGGCGGCGGCACCGCCAGCGGGCGTCCGCTGCGCGCCGTACAGGTAGGCGGCCCGCTGGGCGCCTACCTGCCCGCCAGCCAGTGGGACCTGCCGCTCGACTACGAGGCCTTTGCCGAGGTCGGTGCGGTGCTCGGCCACGGCGGCGTGGTGATGTTCGATGACAGCGTCGACATGGCCGAACAAGCACGCTTCTCGATGGAATTCTGCAAGGTGGAATCCTGCGGCAAATGCACCCCCTGTCGCATCGGCTCGACCCGCGGCGTCGAGGTGCTCGACCGTATTCGCGGAAATCACGACCGCGAGGCCAACCTCGCCCTACTTCATGACCTCTGCGACACCATGGAGGACGGCTCATTGTGCGCCATGGGCGGCATGACCCCTTCCCGGTGCGCAGCGCCCTGACCTATTTCCCCGACGACTTCCGGCGCCCGGCGGAAGGAGGCTGACCATGATCGAGCATTTCGCCCCCCGACAGCAGGCCCAGGCTTTTTCCAAAGACCTCGGCACGCCTGATCCGACCCTAGCCGCAGGCGCTTCCCATGCCGCCGATGCCGCTCCGGTGAGCCTTGAGATCGACGGCGTGACGATTAGCGTCCCTGCGGGCACCTCGGTGCTGCGCGCCGCGGCCCTGGCCGATATCAATATTCCCAAGCTCTGCGCCACCGACAGCCTGGAGGCCTTCGGCTCGTGCCGGCTGTGTGCCGTGCAGGTGGAAGGGCGGCGTGGCACCCCCGCGGCTTGCACCACCCCGGTGGCCGATGGCATGCGGGTCACCACCCAGAACGCGCGACTGGCGCGGCTGCGCCGCAACATCATGGAGCTCTACATCTCCGACCACCCGCTGGACTGCCTGACCTGCCCGGCCAACGGCGACTGCGAGCTGCAGGACATGGCCGGCGGGGTGGGGCTGCGCGAGGTGCGCTACGGCTTCGAGGGTGAGAACCATCTGCAGGCGGAAAAGGACGAGTCCAACCCCTACTTCACCTTCGACCCCAGTAAATGCATCGTCTGCTCGCGCTGCGTGCGCGCCTGCGAAGAGGTCCAGGGCACCTTCGCGCTGACCCTCGACGGCCGCGGCTTCGACTCCAAGGTCACCGCGGGCCAGGGCGAGGCCTTCATGGACTCTGAGTGCGTCTCCTGCGGCGCCTGCGTCCAGGCCTGCCCCACCGCCACGCTGATGGAGAAGAGCGTCATCGATGCCGGCCAGCCGGAGCACAGCGTGGTGACCACCTGCGCCTACTGCGGCGTTGGCTGCTCCTTCGAGGCCCAGATGAAGGGCGACCAGCTGGTACGCATGGTGCCGTACAAGGGTGGTGACGCCAACCACGGCCACTCCTGCGTCAAGGGGCGCTTCGCCTTCGGCTACGCCACTCATCCCGACCGCATCACTACGCCGCTTGTTCGCGAGTCGATCGATCAGCCCTGGCGTGAGGTAGGCTGGGAAGAGGCGATTGCCTTTGCCGCCGAACGGCTCAAGACAATCCAGGCAAAGTACGGCCGCGAGAGTGTCGGTGGCATCACTTCATCGCGCTGCACCAACGAGGAGACCTATCTGGTGCAGAAACTGGTGCGCGCCGCCTTCGGCAACAACAATACCGACACCTGCGCGCGGGTCTGCCACTCACCCACCGGCTACGGCCTCAAGACCACCCTGGGTGAGTCCGCCGGCACTCAGACGTTCGACTCGGTGATGCAGGCCGACGCCATCCTGGTGATCGGCGCCAACCCCACCGACGCCCACCCGGTGTTCGGTTCGCTGATGCGCAAGCGGCTGCGCCAGGGTGCCGAGGCTGATCGTCGCCGACCCGCGGCGCATCGATCTGCTCAAGACTCCCCACCTGGCGGATGCCCAGCACCTGCCGCTACGCCCGGGCACCAATGTGGCGCTAATCAATGCCTTGGCCCATGTGGTGGTGGCCGAGGGCCTGGAGGACCACGACTTTATCGCCGCCCGCTGCGACACCGCCGCCTACCGGGCCTGGCGCGATTTCATCGGTGAGGAGCGCCACTCCCCGAGGCGACGGAGTCGATCACCGGGGTGCCCGCCGCCGCGGTGCGCCGCGCCGCGCGCACCTACGCCAGCGCCGGCAACGGCGCCATCTACTACGGCCTGGGGGTCACCGAACACAGCCAGGGCTCCACCATGGTGATGGGGATCGCCAACCTGGCCATGGCCACCGGCAACCTCGGCCGCGAGGGCGTAGGAGTGAACCCGCTGCGCGGCCAGAACAATGTCCAGGGCTCCTGCGACATGGGCTCCTTCCCCCACGAGCTGCCCGGCTACCAGCACGTGGCCGACCCCGTGGCCCGCGGGCGCTTCGAGGCCGCCTGGGGCGTGACCCTGGACGACGAGCCGGGGCTACGCATTCCCAACATGTTCGATGCCGCTATCGAGGGCAGCTTCAAGGCGCTCTACGTGCAGGGCGAGGACATCGCCCAGTCAGACCCCAACACCCAGCACGTGGAGGCTGCGCTCTCCGCCCTGGAGTGCTTGATCGTTCAGGACATCTTCCTCAACGAGACCGCCAAGTACGCCCACGTGCTGCTGCCGGGGTCGAGCTTCCTGGAGAAGGACGGCACCTTCACCAACGCCGAGCGGCGCATCAACCGGGTGCGCCGGGTGATGCCACCGCTGGCCGGCAAGGCCGACTGGGAGGTGACCCAGGAGCTGGCTCGCGCGCTGGGTTATCCCATGAACTATGGCCACCCATCAGAGATCATGGATGAGATCGCCCGCCTCACGCCGAGCTTCGCCGGGGTCAGCTATGCGCGACTCGAAACCCATGGCAGCCTGCAGTGGCCGTGCAACGACGCCCACCCCACCGGCAGCCCGACCTTGCACGCAGAGACCTTCCCCATCGGCCGCGGGCGCTTCGCCATCACCGAATACGTGGCCACCGAGGAGCGCACCAACCGCCGCTACCCCCTGCTGCTGACCACCGGGCGGATCCTCTCCCAGTACAACGTCGGTGCCCAGACCCGACGCACCGACAACCAGATGTGGCACGCCGAGGACGTGCTGGAGCTACACCCCGCCGACGCCGAGCTGCGCGGCATCCGCGACGGCGATTGGCTAGGCATCGCCAGCCGCTCAGGCCAGACGGTGCTGCGCGCCCGACTCAGCGAGCGCATGCAGCCAGGCGTGGTCTATACCACCTTCCACCACCCGGGCAGCGGTGCCAACGTCATCACCACCGATAACTCCGACTGGGCCACCAACTGCCCGGAGTACAAGGTAACAGCGGTGCAGGTGGAGAAAGTCAGCCAGCCCTCCGCCTGGCAGCGCCGCTTCGCCGACTTTGATCGGGCCCAGCGCGGCCACCTGGCCGAAGCGGCACCGCGTGGGGCAGCGCCATGAGCACGGTGTGCCGTCCGATGACAACACCCGGCGGGGCGTCCCGGCCGCAAGCCGCCCTGGCCCGCTATTCGGTGGAGGTTCGCCGCGGCACCAGCGGCGGGTACGGCGACGCCCAGGAGGATACCCTGGCCCTGGAGGTCCCGGTGGCCCTGGTCTACAACGGCGTCTCTCATGCGGTAATGATGACCACGCCCGCCGATCTGGAGGAGTTCGCCCTGGGCTTCAGCCTCTCCGAGGGGATCATCGACCACCCCCGCGAATGCTATGACCTGGAGGTCGGCGAGGAGACGCATGGCCTGGCGGTGCAGCTGACCATCAGCAGCCAGCGGCTGGCGGCCCTCAAGGCCCGGCGCCGCAGCCTGGCCGGGCGCACCGGCTGCGGCCTGTGCGGCACCGAGGCCCTGGCGCAGGCGATTCGCCCGATCCCGCGGGTCACGGCACCGGCCCTCGGCGACGCCGCCATCCAGCGCGCGCTGGCGCAGCTGGCCGAGCACCAGCCGCTGCAAGCCCTTACCGGCGCGACCCATGGCGCCGCCTGGTGCGACGCAAGCGGGCAGATCCAACTGGTGCGCGAAGACGTGGGGCGCCACAACGCCCTGGACAAGCTGATCGGCGCCCTGGCCCGCCGCGGCGGGCCCACTGCAGAAGGTTTCGCCCTGATCTCCAGCCGCGCCAGCTACGAGATGGTGCACAAGAGCGCCAGCGTCGGCATCGGTGCCCTGGTGGCGGTCTCGGCCGCCACGGCGCTGGCGGTGGAGCAGGCCCGGGCGGCCGACCTGCTGCTGGTGGGCTTCGCCCGACCGGGCCGCCACCTGATCTATCACCGCCCCGCCGCCCCCGCGGCGATCCGGGCTCATGGCTGAGGAATCGAGAATGTCACTGCACCACGACACGCACCTGGTACGCATGGCCAACCAGATCGCCGCCAATTTGAGTGGCGGCCGGGACGAGGAGGAGGCCGTGGCGAGCATCTGTAACCACCTGGAGAAGTTCTGGGCCCGGCCCATGAAGCGGCGCCTGATCGCCAGCCTGGCAGAGGAGAACACCCAGCTCGAGCCCTTGGCCCGGCGCGCCGCTCAGCGGCTGGCGGATCGCCTTGAAACGGCGCCTACCGCCGCCAAGCCCACCGCATAAGCCTTACAGCCCCGGGCGGCTCTCGACATGCAGGAAGAAGGGGTCGACCCGGTCGCTGCCGGGCTCACCGGCGCGCTTGCGCATTTCCGAAGGCGTCATGCTGAAGGCGGTGCGGAAATGGCGTGAGAAGTGGGCGGTGTCGGCGAAGCCGCAGCGCTCGCCGATCTCGGTGATGCTCTTGCCGGTATAGTGGAGCAGCCACACGCCATAGCGAAGGCGAAGGTCGCGGGCGAACTTCTGAGGGCCCACGCCCAGCGTCTCGCGAAAGCGACGCTCCAGGTTGCGGCGCGAGGTACCCACCCGCTCGGCCAGCGCCTCCATCGAAATCGCCTCGCCCAGATGCTGCTCGAGCACGGCGATGGCGCGGCGCACCAGGCGATCCTCGATCTTGCCGAACACCACCGGCTGGGGCTGGGGGTGGGTACCTTTGCGGCCCTCATCGAGCAGCATGATGTTCAGGCTCTTCATCGCCCAGGCCTTGCCTAGATGACGCTCGACCAGATAGGCGGCCAGGTCGGCCGCCGCCGCCCCGCCCGCACAGGTGAGCCGGTCGCCGTCATCGACGAACAGCCGGTCGGCTACCGGCTGGATGGTGGGAAAGCGCTGCACCAAGTCGCGGTGATGGTACCAGCCGACGCAGCAGCGACGCTCTTTCATCACCCCCGCCTGGATCAAGGCAAAGACACCCGTGCACAACCCCACCAGCGGCACCCCGGCGCTCGCCGCCTGGCGCAGGTAGGCCAGCGCGACGGTGTCAGGCCGATCCCGCTCGTCCTGCACGCCGCCGATCACCACGATATAGTCGAACCCGGTGGGGTTCCGAAGGTCTCGCAGGGCGAGATGGTAGCGCCACAGCTGGAGTGAGCCTCCTGCCCCTGGCTGGTCATGAAGGTCCAGTGGCAGCGCAGCTGGCGGCTGCGATCCCCTCGTCGGCGGCCAGGCGCAGGCAGTCGACGAAGGCCGCGAAGGGCAGCAGCGTGAAGCGGTGCAGCAGCACGAAACCCACGGAGAGGGGCCTCACCTCGGTAGGGCGCGACAGGTACACACCGTCATCAGCAAGCCTGACTGCCGCACTGGGGGATGGGCCACTCGCAGACTCGGTGCAACGTCTCATCATCGATCTCGTACTCCCGATAGGCAGCTAATAGCTTATCTTCCGGCACCACCTGTATTCGACCGACCCGTGTCACTCCTTGTACGTCGATCACTCCCACCATAGGGCTCCAGCGCAGGGTCCGCTCTCTGACTGTTGTACACCACCTGGGCTCGCCTATTGTAAATAATCGCCTTGCATAGCGGTGGCTATCTCAGTTGCATTTCTTACTACCCAGGTGGGTGGCCATTGCAACCTCGCTGCCCCGTCATGCCGGGCGCAAGACCAGAAACCGAATTCGGCTGTCGTCGGGGCGACGTGCTGGGTTGTACTGCTCGGCCTGGTTCAGAATACTGGCCGAAAGCGGATGGCCTGGAGGAAGGTAACTGATGGTGATACTGACTACCTGCGTCGCCCCGGCCTGGGTCGACTACAACGGCCATATGAATGACGCCGAGTACGCCCGAGTCTTCTCCCTGGCGGTGGACACCCTGATGGTGCGGGTCGGTCTGGACGCGGCGGGCCGCGAGCGCCTTGGCTACACGCTCTTCACCCTCGAGACCCATCTCTGCTACCGCCGTGAAGCCCACGAGGGCCAGCCACTCGAGGTGACGGTGACCCTGCTCGACCGCGATGCCAAACGCTTGCATCTCTTCTTCGCCATGCACGACGAAGCCGGTGAAACGCTAGCCACCAGCGAACAGATGCTGATGGGCATCGATACGCAGAGTCACCGCCCCGCGCCCTTCCCACCCGATGTCGCTGCCGCGCTCGATGGCCTGCCCTGTACCGAGGCCGGCAGCTGGCCGGAAGCCGCCGGGCGGCGTGTCGGTATACCGCGGCGCTGAGGGGCATGACAGCTTGCCCTCCCATTCCGGCACAGTTATGTACGGTGCGTTCGGCGCAGCTGGGCGCTGCAGTCGGAAGAAGTCCCCAGGGAGATCGGCAAGGCCGACGAGGTGCTGCAGGAGATAACCACCGCGCAAGCAACCCAGAGGGAAGAACGCAAAAGCAGCGCAACAGTCACGACGGCTCAGGCGAGCCTTCTGCCAGCGTCTGGCAGAGAAAGGTAAAGGCCAGCGCCTGCATATGGGCGCGCTGGCGGTTGTCAGCCGCGCCGCCGTGGCCGCCTTCAATGTTTTCGTAATAGAGCACCCGATGCCCCTGCTCGCTCATGCGCGCCATCATCTTGCGCGCGTGGCCGGGGTGGACGCGGTCGTCGCGGGTGCTGGTCATCAGCAGCATGGGCGGGTAGTGGGCCGCGGGATCGAGGTTGTGGTAGGGCGAGACATCGTGCAGGAACTGCCAGTCGTCGCTCTCGGGGTCGCCGTACTCGGCCATCCACGAGGCGCCGGCCAGCAGCAAGTGATAGCGGCGCATGTCGAGCAGCGGCACCTGGCACACCACGGCGCCGAACAGCCGCGGGTAGCGGGTGAGCATGTTGCCCACCAGCAGGCCGCCGTTGGAACCGCCCTGGACGCCCAGCCGCCGCGCTGAAGTGACGCCGCGTTCGATGAGATCCTCTGCCACCGCGGCGAAGTCCTCGAACGCCTTGTGGCGCTTCTCGCGCAGCGCCGCCTGGTGCCAGCGCGGGCCGTACTCGCCGCCGCCGCGGATGTTGGCCACCACGTAGACGCCGCCCTGGCTGAGCCAGGCGCGCCCCACCCCGGGGCTGTAGCCGGGCAGCAGCGGCACCTCGAAGCCGCCGTAGCCGTAGAGCAGGGTCGGATGCGCGCCGCTGGGTTCGAGGTCGCGCTTCGCCACCTGGAAGTAGGGAATCGGCGTGCCGTCGCGGCTGGTGGCGAAGTGCTGGGTCACCTCGAGCCCCTCGGCGTCGAACAGCGCCGGGGCCTGCTTGAGCGTCTCGAGCGCCTCGCCGACCCGGCCGTGCAGCAGCGTGGTCGGCGTGAGGTGGTCGCTGACGATGACGAACACCTCGTCGCTCTCCTCGTCGTCCACCGCGCTCACGCTAATGCTGCCCAGCGTCGGCACGCCCGCCAGCGGCTCGGGCTGCCACTGGCCTTCGCTCGGGGTGAGCACGTAGAGCCGGTGCTTGACGTCGTCGAGCACGTTGAGGATCAGGTGGCGGCGGGTCCAGGTGACGTCGGAGAGCGAGGTGCGTTCGGTGGGGGTGAACAGTACGCGCAGTTCGCGTTCGCCGCCCATGAAGGCGTCGAAGTCGGCGAGCAGCAGCGCGCCGGCGGGGTGGGTGGTGCCCGCCACCTCCCAGGGCTCGCGCAGCTCGATCATCAGCCACTCGCGGTGCACCTGCTTGTGGGCCGAATTGGGCACCTCGATACGGGTGAGGCTGCCGTCGGCCTGGCGCAGATAGAGCTCGTTGTCGTAGAAGGCCCGGGCACGGCTGACGAAGTCGCGCTGGAAGCCGGGGGTGGAGTCGTGCGCGGCGCCTACGGCCATGTCGTCGGGCTCGGCCTCGAACACCGTCTCGGCGTCGGCCATCGGCGTGCCGCGCCGCCACTGCTTGACGATGCGCGGGTAGCCGGAGCGGGTCATCGAGCCTTCGCCGAAGTCGGTCTGGACATAGACCGTGTCACGGTCGATCCAGCCCAGGCCGCCCTTGGCCTCGGGGCGGTAGAAGCCCGCTTCGACCCAGCGCTTCTCGACCAGGTCGAACTCGCGGGTGACGTCGGCGTCGGCACCGCCGCGGGAGAGCGACACCAGGCAGTGGCGCCAGGGCGCGTCGGGCGATTCGGGGCGCAGGCAGTGGGCGCCGTGCCATACCCAGTTCTCGCCCTCCTCGGCGTTGAGCGCGTCGAGGTCGATCAGCACCTCCCACTCGGGCCGCGCCTTGCGGTACTCCGCCAGGCTGGTGCGCCGCCACAGCCCACGGGGGTGGTCGCGATCCTGCCAGAAGTTGTAGAAGTGCTCGCCGCGCTTGACCACGAAGGGGATGCGGTCGTCGGCCTCGAGGATCGCCTGCAGGTCGTCGCGTAGCGCGGTGAAGCCCGGCGCATCGGCGAGCCTGGCCTGGCTCTCGGCATTGCGCTGCTCGACCCAGGCCAGGGCGCGTTCGCCCTCGACCTCTTCCAGCCACAGGTACGGGTCGTGCTCGTCGAAGGGGGCAGCCATGCGGGTCTCCTGGTGGGCAGTCGTTTTGCCCACCAAGCTAGCCCGCACCGGGCGCATCTTACAAGAACGAGCGTGCGAGGGTCGGCGCCTAGCCCCCGTCATGTTCATGAAGCGCACCACCTGCACGTCGCCGTCGGTGGTGAAGTGATGGCGCTCGGGCTTCTTCTGCATGGCGGCGACAATGGCGGCCTTGAGCCGTTCGAGATCCCCGGATGACGGCGCATCACCGCACGCAGGTCGACGGAGTGCTCGTTGCCCAGGCACAGCAGCAGGCGGCCCTCGGCGGTCACGCGTACGCGGTTGCAGGCGGCGCAGAAGTTGTGGCTGTGGGGCGAGATGAAGCCGATACGCGAGTCGCTGTCGGCCATGCGGTAGTAGCGCGACGGGCCCAGGGTGGACTCGGTGGTGGGCAGCAGCGCATGGCGTGTCTCGATGGCGGCACGCACGTCGTCGCTCGAGCAGAAGGTCTCGCCGCGGTCGTGGCTCATGTTCTGGCCCAGCGGCATCTCTTCGATGAAGCTGATGTCGACGCCTTCGGCGCGAGCGAATTCCACCAGGTCGAGCACTTCGTCGTCGTTGCGGCCTTTGAGGATCACCGCGTTGAGCTTGATGCGCGTAAAGCCGGCTTCCCGGGCGGCGCGGATGCCGTCGATCACCCTGGCGAGATCGCCGGTGCGGGTCAGGGCGCGAAAGCGCTCGGGATCGAGCGAGTCGAGGCTGACGTTGAGCCGCTTGAGCCCGCCCCGGTACAGGGCGCGGGCGTGCTTGACCAGCCCGGCGCCGTTGGTGGTCATGCCGAAGTCGCGCAGTCCGGGCAGCGCGCCGAGCTCGGCCACCAGCTCTTCGATCCCGCGGCGCACCAGCGGCTCGCCGCCGGTCAGGCGGATCTTCTCCACGCCGAGTTCGACGAAGGCCCGCGACAGGGTGGCGATCTCCTCCAGGGTCAACAGCCGGGCGCGGGGCAGGAAGGTCATCTCCTCGGCCATGCAGTAGACGCAGCGGAAGTCGCAGCGGTCGGTGACCGACAGGCGAACGTAGCGAACGGCGCGGCCGAAGCCATCGATCAGCGACATGGGGACTCCTCGGCTGTTGTCTCGGCTGTTGGCGCGGCGACCGCGCCATCCATGGGCAGCCGGGCGATCAGCTTGCCCACCTGCGTCACCACCTCGTCGACGGTATCGGCGTCATAGGTCTTGCCGCGCCGCTTGCGAAAGCCCTGCTCGTAGAGCTTGACGTGCTCGGTGGCGGTCACGCCGGCATTGGCCAGGCAGTGGGTGACGCAGTGCATCTGGCAGCCGTCGATGGCGACGATGGGCCGCCCGGAGCGGGCGGTGCGTACCAGCCCCGGCACGCCGCCCCCAACCCCGGAAATGCACGACATCTCGGCGATGCCGGCATGGTCGAGCTTCACGGCCACGGCGTTGGCCAGCTGCGCCACGTCGGAGCAGCCGGAGCAGGAGTAGACCAGGGTACGGGGCTTGTTGGCGGTTCGGGGCATGCAGCCTCCTTGGACAGCAGAATCTGTGCACCCATGCCGCTGGGCGAGGCCTAGTCGTTCGCCAGCATGGCATCGCGCAGCTTCTGCTCGTCAAGCACCAGCAGGCGCTGACGATCGATGCTGATGGCGCCACTGTCGCGCAGCTTGGCCAGCAGCCGCGACAGGGTTTCCGGCGTCATCGCCAACTGCGCGGCCAGCCAGCGCTTGGGGATCGACAGACGCACCACGCGCGGCATCCGGGTACGGTTGGCCGGGAACTGGCGCAGGATGTAGCTGACCAGCCGCGACATGGCGTCGGCCTGGGTCAGCAGCGCCAGGTCTTCGAGGCGCTCGGTCAGCTCCAGCGCCAGGCGGCTCATGAACTCGGCGCGACAGGCCGGCTGACGGTCCATGATCTCGCGACAGCGCGAGGCGGGCAGCGCCAGCACGTGGGTGCGACGCAGCGCCTCGGCGGAATAGAGGTAGACCCCGGCGCTCGACACCATGCTCAGCTCGCCCAGGGTGCCGCCGCGCTCGACGCAGCGGATGGTAGCCAGGCGACCGTCGCAGGTGCTGCGCGCCAGGCGCACCGCTCCGTTGATGACGATATAGAGCCAGTGAGCCGGCGTATCCTGGCGAAACAGCCATTCGCGGCTCTTCAGCGTCATCAGCGACGACGCTTCCAGCAGCGAGGTGATCTCGCCATCGTCAGGCTCACCGAGCCAGGACACACCATGAATTAATTCGCGCAGCTGCTTGGGCTTGAACAGCAGGTCAATCGACGAACTGTCCGGCGGGCAGATAGGGGTATTCATGTCCTTCCTCCACGTCGGTATCGGCAGCCATCATCAGATAGCCGTGTGCCTCACTGGCTGAGCGCAGCATATGGGAGCCCTGACCGCCGGCCAGGAAGGCGACCGGGTGGCCATTCTGCCAGTCGAGCACGACGCGCAGCAGTTCACGCCGCCCAGGGCTGCCCCGCCGCGAGAAGCCGGCGCGGACTTTGTATTGTTGTAGTGGCCCGACGGTACGCCCCTGGCAGCCCTGCACGAAAGGTCGGGCCAGCAGGTGCCACCCTACCAGCGAGGCCACGGGATTGCCCGGCAGGCCGATCAAGGGCACCCCTTCCGGCGACCCGTCGTCCAGGTAGCCAAAGGCAAAGGGCTTGCCGGGCTTGATCGCCACGCCGTGGAAGACCAGCCCGCCGAGCCCGTCGAGCACAGGGCGCACGTGGTCTTCCTCACCCACCGACACGCCGCCGGTGCAGACCACCAGGTCGGCGCTATCGCGGGCGCACACAAAGGCCGCGTGGAGCGCCTCGGGGGTGTCGGCCACGATCCCCATATCGATCACGCGGCAGCCCTGCTGTTCGAGCAGCGCCTGCAGCATGACCCGGTTACTGTTGTAGACATTGCCGGGCGCATAGGGTGCACCCGGTTCGATCAATTCATCGCCGGTGGAGAGCAGCGCCACGGTGAGTCGCGGCAGCACCTCGACCTCGGCAATCCCCTGGCTGGCCAGCATGGCCAGCGCCGCGGCGTTCAGGGTCGCGCCGGCCGGCAGCAGCGCCTGCCCGGCGCGGTACTCCTCGCCGCGCCGGCGGATGTTGGCGCCTAGCTTGGCCTCGCCGATCACGTGGACGCGGCCCGCTTCGTCGAACCGCACCCGCTCCTGGGGAATCACGCAGTCGGCCCCTTCGGGTACCGGCGCGCCAGTGAAGATGCGCGCGCAACCGCCTTCCGGCAACACCTTGACGCCGGTCCCTGCAGGTATGCGCTGCACTACCGGCAGGCCCGCCTCGCCCAGCTCCGCCACACGCAGGGCGTAGCCGTCCATCGCGCTGTTGTCGATACCGGGCATGTCCAGGTGCGCCACGATATCACATGCCAGCACGCGGCCGACCGCCTGCTCGATGGCGATGCGCTCCTCGCCGCGCACCGGCTCGGCAGCGGCGATCATCCTTGCCCGCGCTACGTCCAGATCGAGCAGACCCTTGGCAAGGCTGGCACAGCTCATGCGCGTACTCCTTGACCGTGGTCAGGCGCACCGTTGCGGCTGGCGCAGGCCTGCTGTTCGGGCATGACCATGGCGACGAAATTGCACGGCCGGGTGCGGGCATTGAGCTGAGCGGCGAGGATGCCGTCCCAGGCGGTGGCGCACGCCTTGGGCGAGCCGGGCATGGAGAACACCAGGGTGGCGTTGGCCACCCCGCCACGGCACGCGACTGAATCGTGGAGGTGCCGATGGTCTCGTAGGAAAGCTGGCGGAACAGCTCGCCGTAGCCGTCCACGGCCCGGTCGAACAGCGGCGACAGCGCCTCGGGGGTGGTGTCCCGCTTGGTGAAGCCGGTGCCGCCGTTGACCAGCACCACCTGGATGTCGTCGCGCACGATCCACTTCGAGACCACCGCACGGATGCGATAGATATCGTCGGGCACGATGCGCCGGTCGACCAGGACATGCCCTGCCTCGGTAAGACGCTCGCTGAGCAGGTCGCCGCTGCCGTCGCGGTCGAAGCCGCGCGTATCGGATACGGTCAGCACGGCGATACCGAGCGGCACGAAGGGAGTATCGGCATGGACATGGGACATGGGCGTTCTCCTGTTGCGTCAGAGGGCTATTGCATCAGACTGCCGGCGGCATCGTCGTCCAGCTCGATCCCCTCGACGCCGATTTCAGCTTCCAGGGCCAACAGGTAGTGGCGCAGGGCGCGGCGGGTGGCCTGTTCGCGCAGGGTGTGGCGGACGCGCTCGGCCACTTGCTCGAAGGGCAGGCGACGGCCTTCGTCGCGCTGGTCGACGATCACCACATGCCAGCCGTAGCGCGAGGCCAGCGGGCGGTCGTGGAGCCCTTCCGGCAGGTGCTGCAGGGCGCGATCGAGTTCGGCCACGGTCTGTCCCGGGGCCAGCCAGCCCAGCTCCCCGCCCTCGCTCTTGGAGGGGCAGTCGGAGTGGCGCATGGCGAATTCGGTGAAACGTTCAGGGATGGCGGTCAATTCTTCGATCAGCGTCTGACCCTGGCGATACAGGGCATCGCGCCGTTCGGCGTCGTCCGGGGCAGCGGCCAACAAAATATGGCGAACGGCGATGCGGGTCGGCTCGCTGAAGCGCTCGGGGTCGGCGTCGAAGAAGCGGCGGCAGGCCTCTTCCTCGGGCTCCGGCACCTCCAGTTCACGCTCGAGCAGCATCGCGATGGCGGCATCGTGGTCGCTTTCGCCAGTTGCGTCGGCCGAGAGCAGATCGAGCTCGACGGCGCGCTGGCGCAGCAGCTCGCGAACCACCAAGGCGCGGGCAGCCGAGAGCTGCGCCTCGTCTGCGGTCGCCGCGGGGTGGTACTGCATCTCGCGGGCGATGCTCTCCTCGTCGATCGGCTTGCCCCCGACCTTGACGGGCGGCGGTGCGTAGCGGCCCGGCAGCTGTGCGATCTCGATCATTTGCATGTCATTCACCTCAATAAAACTTGCCAGGGCAGGCCGGGGGATCCCGGGGCCAGGTCAACGCCTCGTTCACCTGTCCCCCGGCACCCGCGGTGTGCCATTGCTCATCAAGCGGAGCGGGCGCAGCCAGCCTTACCGATCAGATCCCGCCGGCCCGGCGGCGAACGATCTGGTAGCGCCGCCCTACGTAGCCCATCGGCACGCTCCACACGTGAACCAGACGGGTGAAGGGGAAGACCAGGATGATGGTCAGGCCTACCAGAATGTGCAGCTTGAAGATCCAGCTCACGCCTTCCAGGTGAGCGGCGGCACCGCCCTGGAAGTAGACGATGGACTGCGCCCAGCCGGAGAACTGCAGCATCTTGCTGCCGTCCAGGTGGCCCAGGGTCGGCAGGATGGTGAGCAGGCCGAGTGCGACCTGGGCCACCAGCAGACCGATGATCACGGTGTCCATGGGGCTGGACGAGGCGCGAACCCGCGGGTTGGTCAGACGACGATGGAACAGCATGGCGCCGCCCACCAGACACATCACGCCGGCGATGCCGCCGACCACCACCGCCATGACCTGCTTGGTGCCGGCGCTGATGAAGGGGCTGTAGAGCCAGTGCGGCGTGAGCAGGCCGGCCAGGTGACCGAAGAAGATCACGATGATACCGACGTGGAACAGGTTGCTGGCCAGGCGCATGTTCTTGCTGGTCAGCATCTGGCTTGAGCCGGTCTTCCAGGTGTACTGGCCATGATCGTAGCGCATCAGGCTGCCGATCAGGAACACGGCGCCGGCCAGGTAGGGGTAAAGCCCGAACAGCAGGTTATCGAGAAAAGTCATGACCGGTCTCCTTCAAGCCTCACGGGGGCAGCGGCGGGATCCAGTACCCGGACTGCCTCGCTGTGCGTCACTTTTTTGCGTTCTGCCAGGCGGCGGCCTTCGGCGGACTGCAGCGCGCAGTCCTCGTCGGATTTGGCGGAGAAGCGTACCGCCTCCTCTTCCCATACCGCGTCCAGCGCCTCGGGTGTGTCGTCGCGTGCCTCACCCTTCACCGCTTCACGGCTGGCTTCCACGTCGTCCTCGGCGCCGACCAGCGCCAGCAGTGCGCGTGGCACCAGCGCGTAGTCGACTCCGCGATCCTCCAGGCGCGCGGTGAGCAGCGCCAGGATGTGGCGGATCTCGCCCAGCCAGCGGCCGATCTCGTCGTCGCTGCGGGTGGAGAGGTACTCCAGGAACAGCGGCAGGTAGTCGGGCAGCTCGCGGGCGTCGAGCTCGAAGCCGGCGGCCTTGTATTCGTCGATCAGGTCGACCATGGCCTGGCCGCGGTCGCGCGATTCGCCGTGCACGTGCTCGAACAGCAGCAGCGAGTGGGCGCGGCCCTTGTCGAACAGCGCCACGTACTCGGACTGCAGCTCGAGCAGGTCGCCGTCGGCGATGCGCTGGCACCAGCTCATCAGGTCGCCGCGCAGCGCCGCCGGCAGGCGGCGCTCCTGGTCGAGGACTTCGACGAGCTCACCGACGGCCCCTGGAGGGCCTCGGTGGGGTAGTCCAGCAGGCGAGCCAGCACGCGCAGGCTGAGCATGCCGAACTCGGGCTGGGGCATCTTGAGGGCTGCATCAGCCATGGTGAGTCTCCTTGGCACCGGTCTTCGGATCGAAGACGTCTACCGGCTTGACCAGCGCGCTGGTCTGCTTGCGGCCGTTGAACAGGCTCGGCTTGCTCTCGCCGTGGCAGCCGTCGCCGAAGCTGAAGCCGCAGCCGCCGCGCTCGGGGAACGCTTCGGTGGCCATCTCGCGGTGGCTGGTCGGGATCACGAAGCGATCCTCGTAGTTAGCGATGGCCAGGTAGCGATACATCTCTTCCACCTGGGCTTCGCTAAGGTTCACGGCGTCGAGCACGCTGGTATCGATCTTGCCTTCGACGTGCTTGTTGCGCATGTAGACGCGCATCGCCATCAGCCGCTTGAGCGCCAGCACCACGGGCTCTTCCTCACCGGCGGTGAGCATGTTGGCCAGGTAGCGTACCGGGATGCGCAGCGACTCGATCTTGGGCAGCACACCGTCGTACTCGATCTTGCCGGCCTCGGCGGCGGACTGGATCGGCGACAGCGGCGGCACGTACCAGACCATGGGCAGGGTGCGGTACTCGGGGTGCAGCGGCAGTGCCAGCCCCCAGTCCATGGCCATCTTGTAGACCGGGCTCTCCTGAGCGGCCTTGATCACGTTGTCGGGAATGCCGTCCTTCCTGGCCTGTTCGATCACTTCGGGATCGTTGGGGTCGAGGAAGATCTCGCACTGGCGGTGGTAGAGGTCGCGCACGTCCGGCGAGCTGGCCACTTCCTCGATGCGGTCGGCGTCGTAGAGCAGCACGCCGAGGTAGCGGATGCGGCCCACGCAGGTCTCGGAGCACACGGTCGGCATGCCCGACTCGATGCGCGGGTAGCAGAAGATGCACTTCTCGGACTTGCCGGTCTTCCAGTTGTAGTAGATCTTCTTGTACGGGCAGCCGGAGATGCACATCCGCCAGCCGCGGCACTTGTCCTGGTCGATCAGGACGATGCCGTCCTCCTCGCGCTTGTAGATCGCGCCGCTGGGGCACGAGGCCACGCACGCCGGGTTGAGGCAGTGCTCGCACAGGCGCGGCAGGTACATCATGAAGGTGTTCTCGAACTGGCCGTAGATGTCGGCCTGCACCTGCTCGAAGTTCTTGTCGCGGCGGCGCTTGGCGAACTCGGTGCCGAGGATCTCCTCCCAGTTGGGACCCCATTCGATCTTCTTCATGCGCTGGCCGGAGATCAGCGAGCGGGGACGCGCCACCGGCTGGTGGTCGCCCTGCTTGGCGGTGTGCAGGTGCTGATAGTCGAAGTCGAACGGCTCGTAGTACTCGTCGATCTCGGGCAGGTCGGGGTTGGCGAAGATGTTCGCCAGCACCCGCCACTTGCCGCCAATGCGCGGCTCGATCTTGCCATCCTTGCGGCGCATCCAGCCGCCCTTCCACTTGTCCTGGTTCTCCCACTCCTTGGGATAGCCGATACCGGGCTTGGTCTCGACGTTGTTGAACCAGGCGTACTCAAGGCCTTCACGGCTGGTCCAGACGTTCTTGCAGGTGACCGAGCAGGTGTGACAGCCGATGCACTTGTCGAGGTTGAGGACCATGCCTACCTGGGAACGAATCTTCATTTCACGGTCTCCTGAACGCTGTCGTTGCCTTCGCCATCCAGCCAGTCGACGTTCTTCATCTTGCGGATGAGGACGAATTCATCGCGGTTGGAGCCAACGGTGCCGTAGTAGTTGAAGCTGTAGGAAAGCTGCGCGTAGCCGCCGATCATGTGGGTCGGCTTCGGGCACACCCGGGTCACGGAGTTATGCATGCCGCCACGGGTCTTGGTGACCTCGGAGCCCGGCACGTTCACCTGGCGCTCCTGGGCGTGGTACATCATCACCATGCCGTCCTTGACCCGCTGACTGACGATGGCACGAGCGGTGATGGCGCCGTTGGCGTTGAACAGCTCGATCCAGTCGTTGTCCTCGATGCCGATCTCCTGGGCGTCATTCTCCGACATCCACACCACCGGGCCGCCGCGGTTCAGGGTCAGCATCAGCAGGTTGTCGCTGTAAGTGGAGTGGATGCCCCACTTCTGGTGCGGCGTGATCCAGTTCAGCGCCTTGGTCGGGTTGCCGTTGTCCTCCGGCATCGCAAAGCCGGTGATCGTCTTGGTGTTGATCGGCGGACGATAGGTCAGCAGGCTCTCGCCGAAGGCGCGCATCCAGGGGTGATCCTGGTAGAACTGCTGACGGCCGCTCACGGTGCGCCACGGAATCAGCTCGTGCACGTTGGTGTAGCCGGCGTTGTAGGAGACGTGCTCGTCTTCCAGGCCGGACCAGGTCGGGCTCGAGATGATCTTGCGCGGCTGGGCGACGATGTCGCGGAAGCGGATCTTCTCCTCTTCCTTGTTCACCGCCAGGTGGGTGTGGTCGCGTCCGGTGATCTTGGACAGCGCACCCCACGCCTTGACCGCCACGTGGCCGTTGGTTTCCGGCGCCAGGGTCAGGATCATCTCCGCGGCGTCGATCGCGGTCTCGATCTTCGGCCGGCCCTTGTGCGGCCCTTCGGTCTTGCGATAGTTCAGCTTGCCGAGCAGCTCGACCTCGGACTCGGTGTTCCAGGCGATGCCCTTGCCGCCGTTGCCGATGGTCTCGAGCAGCGGCCCGATGGAAGTGAAGCGCTCGTAGGTCTCGGGGTAGTTGCGCTTGACCTCGATCAGCGCCGGCATGGTCTTGCCGGGGATCGGCTCGCACTCGCCCTTCTTCCAGTCCTTGACCTCAGGCTGGGCCAGCTCGGCCGGGGAGTCGTGCTGGTGCGGCAGGGTGACCAGGTCGGTCTCCTCGCCCAGGTGACCCACGCACACCTCAGAGAACGCCTTGGCGATGCCCTTGTAGATATCCCAGTCGCTGCGCGACTCCCACGCCGGGTCGGTGGCCGCGGTCAGCGGGTGGATGAACGGGTGCATGTCCGAGGTGTTGAGGTCGTTCTTCTCGTACCAGGTGGCCGTCGGCAGCACCACGTCGGAGTAGAGACAGGTGGAGGACATGCGGAAGTCGAGCGTGACCACCAGGTCGAGCTTGCCTTCCGGCGCCTCGTCGTGCCACTTGACCTCTTCCGGCTTCTGGCCACCGATTTCGCCCAGGTCCTTGCCCTGGATACCGTGACGGGTGCCCAGCAGGTACTTGAGCATGTACTCGTGGCCCTTGCCCGAGCTGCCCAGCAGGTTGGAGCGCCACACGAACAGGTTGCGCGGGAAGTTCTGCTCGTTATCCGGATCCTCGGCGGCAAACGCCAGCTCACCGCTCTTGAGCTGGGCGACGGCGTAGTCCTTGGTGGACATGCCGGCAGCCTCGGCGGCCTTGGCCAGGCGCAGCGGGTTGGTGCCGAGCTGCGGCGCGGAGGGCAGCCAGCCCATGCGCTCGGAGCGCACGTTGAAGTCGATCAGGCTGCCGGTGTACTGACTGGCATCGGCCAGCGGCGACAGGATCTCCTTGACCTCGAGCTTCTCGTAGCGCCACTGCGAGGAGTGGTTGTAGAAGAAGGAGGTGGAGTTCATGTGACGCGGCGGACGCTGCCAGTCGAGGCCGAAGGCCAGCGGGGTCCAGCCGGTCTGCGGGCGCAGCTTCTCCTGACCCACGTAGTGGGCCCAGCCGCCGCCGCTCTGGCCGATACAGCCGCACATGACCAGCATGTTGATCAGGCCGCGGTAGTTCATGTCCATGTGGTACCAGTGGTTCATCGCGGCACCCACGATGACCATGCTGCGACCACGGGTCTTGTCGGCGTTGTCGGCGAACTCACGGGCGATGCGGGCGACCTGCTCGGCGGGCACGCCGGTGATCTTCTCCTGCCAGGCCGGGGTGTAGGGGCGCACCTGGTCGTAGGAGGTGGCGCCGTCGTCCTCACCGAAGCCGCGGTCGATGCCGTAGTTGGCGCACATCAGGTCGAACACGGTGACGGCCAGGATCTCGGTGCCGTCGGCCTTCTTCAGGCGCTTGGCGGGCAGGCTGTGGAACAGCAGCTCGTTGCCGGCCACGTGGTCGAAATGCTCGTGGGCGATGCCACCGAAGTAGGGGAAGGCGACCTTGGCCACGTCGTCATGGCTCTCGGCCAGGGTCAGCAGCGGCTTGATCTCTTCGCCGTCGGCATCGCGCGGCTCGAGGTTCCACTTGCCCTCTTCGCCCCAGCGGAAACCGATGGAACCGCGCGGCACGACCAGCTGGTCGCGGGTCTCGTCCCACGCCACGGTCTTCCACTCGGGGTTGTTGTCCTGGCCCATGTTGTCGGCGAAGTCGGCCGCACGCAGCTGCTTGCCGGGCACGAAGCTGCCGTCCTCACGCGCTTCCAGTTCGACCAGGAAGGGCATGTCGGAGTAGTTGCGCACGTACTCGGTGAAGTAGGCGCTGGGCTTCTCGAGGTGGAACTCCTTGAGGATGACGTGGCCCATGGCCATGCCGAGCGCGGCGTCGGTGCCCTGCTTGACCGACAGCCACTCGTCGGTGAGCTTGGAGACTTCGGCGTAGTCCGGGGTGATGGAGACGGTCTTGGTGCCCTTGTAGCGCACTTCGGTAAAGAAGTGGGCGTCCGGGGTCCGGGTCTGGGGCACGTTGGACCCCCAGGCGATGATGTAGCCGGAGTTGTACCAGTCGGCCGATTCCGGCACGTCGGTCTGCTCGCCCCAGGTCTGCGGGCTGGCCGGCGGCAGGTCGCAGTACCAGTCGTAGAAACTCATGCAGACGCCGCCGATCAGCGACAGGTAGCGGCTGCCCGCGGCGTAGCTGACCATCGACATGGCAGGGATCGGCGAGAAGCCGATGATGCGGTCGGGGCCGAACTGCTTGGCGGTGTAGACGTTGGAGGCGGCGATCAGCTCGTTGAGCTCATCCCAGTTGGCGCGCACGAAGCCGCCCATGCCGCGGGCACGCTTGTACTGCTTGGTCTTGGCCGGATCGGAGACGATGGAGGCCCAGGCGTCGACCGGATCGCCGTGCTGCTGCTTGGCTTCGCGCCACAGCTTGAGCAGCGGCTTGCGGATCAGCGGGTACTTGAGGCGGTTGGCGCTGTACATGTACCAGGAGTAGCTGGCGCCACGCGGGCAGCCACGCGGCTCGTGGTTGGGCAGGTCCGGGCGGGTGCGCGGGTAGTCGGTCTGCTGGGTTTCCCAGGTCACCAGGCCGTTCTTGACGTAGATCTTCCAGCTGCAGGAGCCGGTGCAGTTCACGCCATGGGTGGAACGCACGACCTTGTCGTGCTGCCAGCGCTGCCGGTAGCCGTCTTCCCAGCCACGCGACTCTTCACGCGTCTCGCCGTGACCGTTGGCGAAGGGCTCGCGGGCTTTGCGGAAAAAATTCAGCCGATCTAAGAAGTGACTCATGGTCGATCTCCAGGCTCCTTGAAGTGATGCGTGGCCACCCGGGCCACCCCGCCTGCCGTGCCGCGCTGTGTGTCTTACACGACCGCCAGGGCAGGTTCTTGGAGAGGATTCTGGGGGATCGAAGCGAGGATTACTGCCAGGTTACCTCCATATACACCCTGTCTACCCCCAAGGTGATAGGTGGGCCGCCGAAGGGGTTAGCTCCCCCGGGCAGGAGGCGGCAGGCGGGCGGGCGCATGCGAACCGGGATCCCACAGCATCACCAGCATGCACACGGCCAGCGCCGCGTAGAGGAACATGAAGCCGGCGGTGCGCACGCCGATCCACTCGTTGCCGAGCACGAACATCATCGGCAGCAGCGCGGCGAACAGTCCGCCCAGGGCCAGCGCCAGGCCGCCCGAGCGCACCATGTCGTCGCCGTACTCGCGGTGCAGCAGGCACATCAGGCTACCCTTGCCGATCCCCATGGCCAGCCCCATGATCGCCAGCAGCAGGGCGAAGCCGACCAGCGGCATGGAGAAGCGCAGCGCAATATCGCCGTGCACGCCATGGATCTGCATGGTGAAGTCGGGGTAGGAGAGCAGGAATAGACACACCATCACGCAGGCGCTGACCCACCAGCGCAGGTCGCGGAAATCGCGCCGATCGGCCAGCCAGCCGCCGACAATCTGCCCGATCCCGCCGGGCAGGGTGAAGGCCAGCGCCCACAGCGCCGCCACCTTGAGCGGAAGCTGGTACTGGGCCGCCAGATAGCCCGGCAGCCACAGCGCCAGCGCCACGAAGGCGCCGAAGAAGAAACTGTAGTAGAGCGCCAGCCGCCACACCGCGGCTGGCGGCAGCCGCCGTGCCACCGCCCGAACAGCGCCTTCAGCTGCCTCGTCCTCGTCAAGCTCATCCTGCGGCGCAAGGCGCGCGGCGCGCGGCGCATCCTCGGCAAATACCCACAGCAGCAGCGCTACCAGCAGCACCGGCAGCAGGTAGAGCTTGGGCGCCATGGGCCAGCCGTAGGCCTGGCTGATCAGCGGCAGCATGAAGTAGGTGAGTCCGGCCCCCAGCATGCCGGCGCCGTAGAGGCCCAGGGCGAGCCCCGCATGGCGGCGCGGGCACAGCGAGGCGACGTAGATCAGCCCGGCGGCCAACGAACCCGCCCCCAGGCCCAGGCCCGTGCCGGCCAGCAAGAAGTTCCAGTAGCTCTGGGAATAGGCAATGCCCCACAGGAAGGGGCAGATCAGCAGCAGGCAGCCGATCATCACCCGCCGCCCGCCCACGCGCCGCGCCAGCGCCGCCATGGGCAGCGCCGCCAGGCCGCCGGTCAGCATAGGCACGGCCAGCAGTAGGGCGAACTGCACCTCGCCGAAGTGCAGCAGCCGTTTCAGCTCGATACCGAGCACGGCGAAGATGGTCCAGCTGGCGAAGACCAGGGCGAAGGCCAGCGGCGACAATAGCACCACCACCAGCGCACGATAGTCACCCTGCAGGTCCGCCGTGGCGCCCTTTCCGACAGACGTCATGAACGGTGGTCTCTTGAGAGGGTCGAAGAGATTCTCGTTCCCCCTCGCCTATAGCGTCAAAAGGGCATGGGAGGTACCCCTTTGGGGTAACGCAAAGCGCCTATCCGACGGCGTACAGCGGCTACCCTCTGAGGTATAGTGGCCCTTCCCCTCGACCGGAGACGACACGCTGCGATGAAACTGCTGCAACGCTCCCTGGTGGCTCGCATCGTCGCTTCACTGCTGGCGATCAGCGCCATGGCCCTGATCAGCATCGTGGTGACCATGGCGGTGGCCGGCGGCAGCCGCGGCGACGCCGCAGCGCTCAACGTGGCCGGCTCGCTGCGCATGAACACCTACCAGATCGTGGCCGCCCTGCAGCGCTACGAGCGCACCCCTCGTGGGAACAGCAGGCCGAGATTCGCGTGCTCATGCAGCGCTTCGAGGAACGCCTGGAGAAACCCGAGCTGATCGCCGCCATTCCCATTTCCGAAGCGCATGAGCTGCGCAAGCAGTACCGCTTGGTACTGATGCGCTGGCACAACGAGCTCGCCCCCGAGGTGGCCCAGACCCTGACCAGCCAGTACGTGCGGGTCGACCAGCTCAATCGCGCCCTGGATGGCCTGGTCAACGACATCGACAGGATGGTCAATCAGCTCGAGCAGAACACCGAGGCCAAGATCCGCCTGCTCAGCGCGCTGCAAATCCTATTCCTCGGCCTGACCGCCGTGATCGTGGCCATCGCCCTGTACGACATCCGCCACAACCTGGTGGCACCGCTGCGCCATCTGATGGTGCTGGCGCGCGAGGCCGCCAGGCGCAACTTCACCCACCGCACCCGGCTCGACGGCAGCGACGAGCTGGCCATGCTCGGCCGCACCTTCGACACCATGGCCGAGGAGCTGGGCGCCAGCTATGCCGAGCTCGAGGCGCGGGTGAAGCGCAAGACCCAGGAACTGGAGCGCAACAGCCAGGTGATGCAGGTGCTGCACGACGAAAGCCGCTCGCTCTACGGCGGCGGCAACGACCTGTGCGCCAGCGCCGCGCCGATGCTGCGCCAGGTCGAAAAACTGCTCGAGATCGGCCCCATCCGGCTGTCGCTCAACGACCCCCATGGCGATCGCCAGATTCCGATTCTCGCCACCCATGCGGCGCGGCGCCCCGACTACTGCCGCGACCACGACTGCCACGCCTGCCTGATCGACAACCGTCCCATTCACCTACGCGAGACCGAGGGCGGCGAATGCCTGCTGCTGCCGGTCAGCGTCGGCGAAGTGCTCCTCGGCACCCTGGAAGTGTGGTACCCCAAGGAGCAACCGCTCTCCGACAGCGTGCGCCGGCTGCTCAATGCCCTGGCCGACCAGCTGGCCACCGCCGTGTACCTGCAGCGGCGTATCGAGGAGGAGCAGCAGGTCTCGCTGATGAACGAGCGCACCATCATCGCCCGCGAACTGCACGACTCGCTGGCGCAGTCGCTCTCCTACCTAAAGATGCAGGTAGCCAGGCTCGAACGCATGCAGGCCAAGGATGCCCCCAAGGAGATGCAGGCGGCAGTGTTCGACGAACTGCGCACCGGACTCAACAGCGCCTACCGCCAGCTGCGCGAGCTGCTCACCACCTTCCGTCTCAAGCTCGAGGGCCCGGACTGCAGTCGGCGCTGCAGCAGACCACGGCCGAGTTCTCCGAGCGCATGGGCGCCCCGGTGGAGCTGCGCTACGATGTGCCGCCCCACCTGCTCAACCCCAACGAAGAGATTCACGTGCTGCAGATCGCCCGCGAGTCGCTGAGCAACATCCATAAGCACGCCGAGGCGCACTGGGCCGCCGTAACGGTCGCCTTCCTCAACGCCCGCATCGTGCTGCGCATCGAAGACGACGGCATCGGCCTGGCACACGACGACTCACCGCCCATGCACTATGGGTTGATCATCATGCGCGACCGTGCCCACACCCTGGGCGGCGAGCTGCGCCTGACCAACCGTGCGCAGGGGGCACCTGCGTGGAAGTGATCTTCACCCCCAGACCGCACGCCTGATCGCACGGCAGCATGCCGTGGCCACTCCCCTACACGAGCAAGGAAACTGAGAAACCATGGGCCAGTCAGCCAACGAGACCCCCGCCAGTATCCTGATCATCGACGACCACCCGCTGCTGCGCCGCGGCGTGTCCCAGCTGCTGGAGCTGGAGGACGACCTCGAGCTGATCGGCGACACCGGCGAGCCGCAGCAGGGCGTCCACCTGGCCGCCGAGCTCGACCCGGACATGATCCTGCTCGACCTCAACATGCCGGGCATGGACGGCATCCAGACCCTGAAAGCCCTGCGCGAGTCGGGCTTCGCCGGGCGCATTGTGATGTTTACCGTATCGGATCACGAGGAGGATCTGGTGGCCGCCCTGCGCGGCGGCGCCGACGGCTACCTGCTCAAGGACATGGAGCCCGAAGAGATGGTGCGCCAGCTGCGCCAGGCGGCACTGGGCCGCATGGTGGTGAGCGAGAGCCTCACTGCCCTACTCGCCGAGGCGCTGCGCAACCAGCGCACGGCGCCGGCCTCGCCGGACATCCACAGCCTCACCCAGCGCGAACGCGAGATCCTGCGCGAGCTGGCTGCCGGGCTCTCCAACAAGCTGATCGCCCGCAAGCTCGATATCACCGAAGGCACGGTGAAGGTGCACGTCAAGCACCTGTTGAAGAAGCTCAACCTGCGTTCACGGGTGGAAGCCGCGGTGTGGGCCGTGCAGGAAGGCATCGACCGCTAGCCGGGAAAGGGCCGGCCTGGCAAGGCCGGCTCTGTGTGGATACCTCCAAAGACTTTCAGGCGCCGGCAGGGCGCCTTTTTCTTTTCTTACGCCCCGAACGAGACGACAGATAACAATAAGTTACGCGCCTACCCCCGCTACCCCTCAAGAGGTATTCCGCTGTTTTTTCTGCCATTTAGGGCGGTTTCGCCGCTTCTTTACGCGGCGTATCTTTGCCTCAACCAACCTGAATTGATCCCGGTCAGGCCGGCCGCCGCAACTCGGGATCAGCGGAACCACGAGGGGAAACGTCATGGCTAAATCGAGTGCCGATCTCGGTAACTTCGATACCGGCAAGAAAGGCAGAAACGCCGATATCGAACACTGGGACATTGAAAACGAACAGTTCTGGGAGAGCGAGGGCAAGAAGATCGCCTCGCGCAACCTGTGGATCTCCATCCCCAGCCTGCTGATGGGCTTCGCGGTATGGATGATGTGGGGCATGATCACCACCCAGATGCAGAACCTGGGCTTCCCCTTCGCCGTCGACCAGCTGTTCATGCTGACCGCGATCGCCGGCCTGGCCGGTGCCACCCTGCGCATTCCCGCCTCGTTCATGATCCGCATTGCCGGCGGGCGCAACACCGTGTTCCTGACCACCTCGCTGCTGATGATCCCTGCCTTCGGCACCGGGGTCGCGCTGATGAACCCCGACACGCCGTTCTGGGTGTTCCAGGCCCTGGCGCTGCTCTCCGGCATCGGCGGCGGCAACTTCGCCGCCTCGATGAGCAACATCTCGACCTTCTTCCCCAAGAAGCAGCAGGGCTATGCGTTGGGCATGAACGCCGGCCTGGGTAACTTCGGCGTCACCTCCATGCAAATCCTGATTCCGCTGGTGATGACCATCGGCATCTTCGGCGCACTGGCCGGCGGCCCCATGGTACTGCAGAGCTCCAGCGGCACGCTGATCGGCCGTATCGAAGCCGGTACCGAGACCTGGATTCAGAACGCCGGCTTCATCTGGCTGCTGTTCCTGGTGCCGTTGGCCTTCCTCGGCTGGTTCGGCATGAACAACCTGCGCCCCATCACGCCCAACCCGGGCACGCCGATGCAGGCCTTCGGCAAGATCCTCGGCCTCTACGGCGTGGGCATCGTGGCCACCATCGTCGGTATCGTCACCCTGCAGTGGCTGGGCATGTGGGTCGCCCTGCCGATCACCATCCTGCTGACCCTGGTGCTGATGCGCCTGATTCCCGGTGACATCAAGCCCAACATCCAGAAGCAGTTCGCGATCTTCTCGAACAAGCACACCTGGTCGATGACCGTGCTGTACATCCTGACCTTCGGCTCGTTCATCGGCTTCTCCGCCGCCCTGCCGCTGTCGATCAACGTCATCTTCGGCAACATGATGGAAGTGGCCGCCGACGGCAGCGTGACTCGCGTGGTCAATCCCAACGGCCCCAGCGCCCTGACCTGGGCCTGGATCGGGCCTTTCGTCGGCGCGCTGATCCGCCCCTTCGGCGGCTGGATCTCCGACAAGGTGGGCGGCTCCATCGTCACCCAGGTGATCTCGGTAATCATGGTGGTGGCCTCGGCGGTGACCGGCTATGTGATGATGCTGGCCTACAACTCCACCGATCCCAACAGCTACTTCGCCCTGTTCATGCTGCTGTTCGTGATTCTGTTCGCCGCCAGCGGCATCGGTAACGGCTCCACCTTCCGCAGCATCGGCGTGATCTTCGACGCCCAGCAGAAGGGCCCGGTGCTGGGCTGGACCTCCGCCGTGGCCGCCTACGGCGCCTTCATCGCCCCGGTGGTGATGGGTGGCCAGATCCGTGCCGGCACTCCCGAGCTCGCCATGTACGGCTTCGCGATCTTCTACGCGGTGTGTCTGGTAATCAACTGGTGGTTCTACCTGCGCGCCAACGCCTACGTCAAAAATCCCTGATGCCGTCGACCGTGCTCCGGAGCCGCTCCGGAGCACACCCCTACCTTGCCTCCTGCGGAGGGATGTCATGAAAGTCATGATCGCCTATGACGGCTCACGCAACGCCAAGCTGGCCCTGGCACAGACCGTCAGCCTGTTTCGCTGCAACGCCCCCATGCTGATCCTGGTCGGTGTTGCCGAGAATCCCGGCGACGCCACCGACGCCAACGAGGCGCTGTTTCAGCAGGGCTACGAAGAGATGAAGGCGGCCCTCAAGGAGGGTGCCGATTTCGCTCATCAGGAAGGCTTCGACGTGGACTGGATCCTGGCCGAGGGCGACGCCCGCAAGATGCTGCTGCAGGCCACCCAGAAGCACGCGCCGGACATGCTGGTCATCGCGCGCCACAGCAGCAAGCCCGACGGCGGCATCATCGCCCAGTCGCTGAGCTACTTCGTCGACGAGCTCGACTACATGACCTTCGGCAAGGTCAGCTCATTCCTGGCCCGGCGCGTCGAGTGTCCGCTGCTGATCCTGCCGAGCCCCTGACGGCGATCCCGTCATACGTGGCCAATTTCGCTTTCACTTCAGGATGATACAACCATGAAAGTGTCCGCCATCTTCCAGTTCCGCAGTCCGGAAATCAGGGCGCTGCACCTGACCTGGATCGCATTCTTCATCACCTTCTACGTCTGGTTCAACATGGCGCCCTTGGCATCGAGCATGCTCAAGAGCGTCGACTGGCTGACCCGCGACGACATCCGCCTGTTTGCCATCGTCAACGTGGCGCTGACCATCCCGGCGCGCATCATCGTCGGCATGGCGCTCGACCGCTTCGGCCCGCGCCGGGTGTTCTCGGTGCTGATGGTCTCCATGGCCATACCGGCACTGGTGTTCGCCTTCGGCAACACCATGTCGCAGCTGCTGATCTCGCGCCTAATACTCAGCTCCATCGGCGCCAGCTTCGTGGTCGGCATCCACATGACCGCGCTGTGGTTCAAGCCCAAGGATATCGGTTTCGCCGAGGGCTTCTACGCCGGCTGGGGCAACTTCGGCTCGGCCGTGGCCGCCATGACCCTGCCCACCATCGCCCTGACCATGTTCGGCGGCGACGACGGCTGGCGCTACGCCATCGGCATCAGCGCCATCGTAATGGCCGCCTACGGCGTGTACTACTGGTTCGCCATCACCGATGGCCTCGACGCCCGCGCCCACCGCAAGTCGCGCAAGGCGCTGGCCATGGAAGTAAGCTCCTGGCGTGACATGATCATGCTGATCCTGTGGACCATTCCGCTGGTGGGCTGTCTGGCCATCCTGGTATGGCGTATCGAGGGCATGGGCTACCTCTCCTCCACCGGCGCACTGATCTGCTATGCGATCATTGCCGCCGTGGTGATCTACCAGATCGTGCAGATCCTGCGGGTCAACGTTCCGATCCTCAAGAAAGGCGTGCCGGAGGACGACAAGTACTCCTTCAGCAGCGTGGCCGCGCTCAACAGCACCTACTTCGCCAACTTCGGCGCCGAGCTGGCGGTGGTGTCCATGCTGCCGATGTTCTTCGAGGAGACCTGGGGGCTGACCGCCGCCGCCGCCGGCATGATCGCCGCCTCGTTCGCCTTCGTTAACCTGGTGGCGCGCCCCATGGGCGGCCTGGTCTCCGACCGCATGGGCAACCGCCGCTTCGTGATGCTCAGCTACATGTTCGGCATCGGCATCGGCTTCGTGCTGATGGGGCTGCTCAACTCCAACTGGCCGCTGATCATCGCCATCGCCATCACCATCTTCACCTCCTTCTTCGTGCAGGGGGCGGAGGGCGCCACCTTCGGCATCATTCCCTCGATCAAGCGCCGCATCACCGGCCAAATCTCGGGCATGGCCGGCGCCTACGGCAACGTCGGCGCGGTGGTCTACCTGACCATCTTCACCTTCGTCACTCCCACTCAGTTCTTCTACATCATTGCCGGCGGCGCCTTCGTCAGCTGGCTGATCTGCCTGATCTGGCTGAAGGAGCCGGAAGGCGCGTTCGACGAGGAGTACTACGTCTCCTCGGTGGACCGCATGATCGAAGAGCAAGAGCTGGCCAAGGCCCAGGTCAAACCGCAGCAGGGTTGATCGCGGCACACAGGCAGCAGTCGCCTAGGCGACTGCTGCCTTTTGGGTTTCTGCAAGGCCCTTCGCTTGGTACCGCGCATCCCGCCTGCCCCTGAGACGAGCGCCCTTGGCAAGGCAAGAGAGTTTGATCCATGGCAAGGACGATAGCGCCCCCGAAGACTATAGTGGTATCTCAGATACCTGTTTAACCATGCCCCTCACTGGGAGGTGACGATGTCCTCCACCGCATACTCGCAGCAAGAGCCCGACTGCCCGCCGCTGGAAGCGCTGGACCGCCGCGGCAAGGTCCTGGCCGCGGTTGTCTACGTGCTTTACCTAGGCAGCATCATGGCCGTGATCACTGCCCCGATTGGCGTGCTGCTGGCGCATCTGCGCCGCAGCAGCGCGGCGCCGCTGGCCGCCAGCCACCTGCTGTTTCAGATCCGCACCTTCTGGCTGGGGGCGCTGGCCGGCGCCGCCGTGCTGGCCGCCTGGTATCTGCTCGGGCTGATCGGCGCGCCTTCCTGGGCCTCCTGGGTGCTGGGCTATGGCTTCTTCACCGCCTGCCTAATCTGGACCATCGGCCGCAGCGGCGTCGGCATCAACCGCCTGCTGAACGACCGCGCCATCGATGACCCACATAGCCTGCTGTTCGGCGGCGCCAAGGTCTCGCTGGACGATTGATCGTCGCTGGACG
Source organism: Halomonas sp. E19 (assembly GCF_052439355.1). NCBI lineage: Bacteria > Pseudomonadati > Pseudomonadota > Gammaproteobacteria > Oceanospirillales > Halomonadaceae > Halomonas > Halomonas sp. E19. The sequence continues at coordinate 2,952,680 of NZ_JBNFWU010000001.1, forward strand.
CTTGCTTGTCGCTGGAAAACGTCAGAAAGGAGCCCCCATGACCACCGCGATTTCACTCACTCCGGCTGCACCGGCTCGCTCGGCTGCCGTTACCGGCCTCGCCTGGGTCTTCATCGGTTTCTCCGGGCTGATCATGTCACTAGTGACCCTGCCCCTGCTGCCCGGCGAGGCGCTGGTCGCCTCGCTTGGGGTGGAAACCGGCAGCGGCGGGCTCACCGGCGGCGTGGCCTGGCTGATCGAAAGCAGCCGCACCCTGGCCAGCCTGCTGCTGCTGGGCGCCGCCATTACTTTGGCTCTCTCCGTGGCCCTGCTGCAGCGACGCCGCTGGGCCAGGCGCGCCTTCGTCACGCTGATGGCGGCCGGCTTCGTCGGTGTGCTGGGTGGTGCCGCCCTGACGCCTTTGACCTTCGGCTTCATGGCCGAGGCCGCCGACTCCATGGCCGGCCTCGAGGATCCGGTGGCCGGCCTGATCGGCGCGCTGGCCGTGTTGATCCTATTCGCCACGGTCTCGGTGGTACTGTTCGCCTGGGCCATCTGGAAGCTGACCACGCCGGACGTTCGCGCCGAGTTCGACAGAACCCCTGTCGCCGCGGAGGCCTGAATGACGGATCGGCCATCGGCAACGCTGCCCAACCCCGGCTGGGGGCCGCTGTCGGCCCTGCCTGGCAACCCGCTGATGTGGGTGCTGATCCTCAGCGAGATCGTGGTGTTCGCCGCCTTCTTCGGCCTGTTCGCCTGGCTGCGCGCAGGCGAACGCGAGCTCTTCGACGCTTCACAGCAGCTGCTCGACCCGGTGGCCGGCGGCATCAATACCATGGTGCTGCTGACCAGCGGGCTGTTTGCCGCCTTGGCCGTTCAGGCCATCAAGGCCGGTCAGGTACGCCGCTGTCGCCAGTGGCTGGCGGCGGCGTTCGCCCTGGGCGTGGTGTTCTGCGTGGTCAAGTTGGTGGAGTACGCCGACAAGCTCGGCCAGGGACTCATGCCCGAGACCAACACCTTCTTCACCTTCTACTACCTGCTGACCGGGTTTCACTTCGCCCACGTGCTGTTCGGCCTGGGCCTGATCGCCCTGGTGGCCTGGCGCATCTCTCATGCCAACGTCGAGACCGCCGCGGCCTTCTGGCACATGGTCGATCTGATCTGGATCCTGCTCTACCCGATCATCTACCTGCTGAGGTGAGCCCATGCGCGCCCTGACCCACGCTCTGCAAGATGCTGCCACGCGCCGCCTGCTGATCACCTGGGCGGTGCTGATGGGGCTGACGCTGCTCGCCATGCTCTCCGCCCAGCTCGGCGGCGATGCCCGCCAGGCAGCGCTGCCGCTGTGGTCGGCGGGGCTGCTGCTGGCCACCACCCTGTTCAAGGCGCACCGGGTGCTGATGGTCTACCTGGGGCTCGACGAGGCTTCATCGGCCTGGCGCGGCACCTTCATCGGCCTGATTCTCGCCACGCTGCTGCTGGTCGCCGCCGGCTATCTCATCGCCAGGCTGAGCTGAACGAAGCCGGTGGCAGTCGGGCTGGCTCGCCCAAAGGAGAATTGGCCGACTCATCGATAGGCTGCTAGCGTTGCCCCTTCACGCGGTGGCGCCCGTCGCCACCGATCCTGAGCGCCGCGCCGGCAAGCATTGCACGCCTAGTCCAGGCATCGTGCGCAGCGGCCCGTCTGGGAACAGAATCACATGCCGTCAGTCCGTACATCGCAGGCCTGGGTGCCGTTCGCGCAAGGGCGACTGTTCGCCAAGCGCTGGCGGCCCGCCGAGGCTGCCGATTCCCGAGCCCCCATCGTACTGCTGCATGACTCGCTGGGCTGCGTCGCGCTGTGGCGCGACTTCCCCAAGCAGCTGGCGCAGGCCACCCGGCGCGAGGTCATCGCCTACGATCGACAAGGATTCGGACAGTCCGACCCCTACCCCGGCCGGCTCGACCACCACTTCATCGAAGCCGAAGCGCAGGGCGCCTTTGCCGCGCTATGCGAGCAGCTGGCGCTGGCGCGCGTCATCGTCTTCGGCCACAGCGTGGGCGGGGCCATGGCCGCCGGCTGTGCGGCGGCCCACCCGGAGCGGTGCCTGGCGGTGGTCACCGAGTCGGCCCAGGCCTTCGTCGAGGCGCGTACGTTGGAGGGGGTAGGCGCGGCGAAGCAGGCCTTCTCCGAGGCGGGACAGCTCGAACGGCTGCAGAGATACCATGGTGACAAGGCGGCATGGGTCCTCAGCGCCTGGGTAGATACCTGGCTCGACGAAGGCTTTCGCGACTGGAACCTGAATGCGAGCCTGGCACGCGTGCGCTGCCCGCTGCTGGCCCTGCACGGCGATGAGGACGAGTTCGGCTCGCCCCGGCAGCCGGAGCGCTACGCCACCCTAACGGCGGGCCCCGCGCTCATGCGACTGCTGCCCGGCTGCGGGCACGTGCCGCATCGCGAACGGCCCGAGGCCGTGCTCGATGCGGTGGTGCCGTTTCTGGCCGAGCTGGCCGACTGAACGACGGCGCCACCGCTAGTAGGTTGGCGGCGGCCCCACGCCGGCCCACTCGGCCAGCCGCCGGGCCAGGCGGATCAGGCCGTAGACGGCGAACGGGGCGACGAACATCATCAGGATGCCCCAGTCCTGGGTGTTGATCACCCAGGCCAGCGGGGTGATGACCAGGAGGGCGGCCAGCAGGCCGAGACACAGGGCGATGGCGGGGCGGCGTGACGTCATGTGGCCTCCTCAGCTGCCAATGATCTGGCGGTAGATACCGGGCAGCGCGAGCGACAGGTGCTCGGGCCGGTTGACGATGGCGTAGCTGCCGCGGCCGAACAGGTGCGACACGTACTGGTGCGCCTCGCTGTCGATGGTCACGCCGAATACCCGCACCTCATGCTGACGCGCCTCGAGCACCGCCCGGCGGGTGTCCTCGATGCCATAGCGGCCCTCGTAGTAGTCGGTATCGTTGGGCTTGCCGTCGGTGAGCAGCAGCAGCAGCCGATGCCGGTTGGGCCGCTCGGAGAGCTCCTTGGTGACGTGGCGGATCGCTGGACCCATGCGGGTGTAATGGCCGGGCTTGAGCGCCGAGATACGCCGCGCCACCCGATCGTTCATGGTCTCGTCGAAGGTCTTGAGCGTGTTGACCCAAACCTTGTGCCGCCGATGCGAGGTGAAGCAGTGAATGCTGTAATCGTCGCCGCAGCCGGCCAGGCCATGGCCCAGCACCAGCAGCGCCTCCTTGGCCACGTCGAGCACGCGACGATCCTCGAGCCAGGCATCGGTGGAGAGCGAGACGTCGATCAGGATCGAGACGGCCAGGTCGCGCGCCTGCTGGCGGGTGGCCTGGTAGAGGCGGTCGCTGGACTCGCCGGTGGCGGCCAGGTCGCAGCGCGAGCGGATCACCGCGTCCATGTCGAGCTCGCTGCCGTCGTACTGACCGCGCAGGGTCTCGCGACGCGGGCGCAGTGCCTCGAACTCGCGACGCACCCGGCGAATGCGCCGGTGGGTGGCCGCGTCGGGCTGCCATGACTCGCCTTCCTCGCTGGCCAGCTCGGTGTGCACCTGGCAGTGGTCGGGCAGGTAGATCTGCTTGCGGTAGTTCCACTCGGGATAGGTGTGCTTGCCGCGCAGGCGCTCGCCCAGCGCCTCGTCGGGCGGCAGGTCGAGGTCGACCTTGATGCGTGTCGCCGCACGCTGCTTGTGCGGGCTGAGGATGATCTCCTCCATCTGCTCGGCGGCGCGCTTGGCTTCCTCGTCCTCGTTGTCCTCGACCAGCCGATTGAGGTTCACCATCTCGGTCCAGGAGAGCATCTTCTCGAAGCGGTTGGCCACCAGCGGGTCGTCGCGCTCGGTCTGGTCCTGGCGCTTGCGTTCGGCCTTGCGCTTGCCATCGCCGACGGTCTGGGCGCTGTTGGTCTCGCCCTCCTGCGGGTCCTCCTGGCTTTCGTCGCGGCCCGCCCCGGTACCTAGCGCCACTACCTGGCCCCATAGCGGCACCGGCAGCGGCGGGCGATAGCCGCGCGGCGCGGCGATCACATCGAGCGGCAGCTCAGGCTCCACGATGGCGCGATGCATCGACGCCGCCCAGCCTTCCAGCTCGAGCTCCTCGCCGAGCAGCACGCGCAGGGTCTGCTCCAGCGCCAGCTCCATGGGCGGCAGGCGCTTGCGTGCAGGGCGCACCACCAGCAGCCCCAGACACAGCCGACGGTAGCGCTCAGCCAGGCCGGGAAAGCGTGCCAAGGCGGCATCGCGGGCACGCACGGCTTCACGCAGGCGGGCCAGGTCGTCGCGCAAGGGGTCGCGCTGGGGCTCGGGCTTGCGCGCCACCGCCAGGTAGGCCACCAGCCAGAAGTAGAGGTCGCGGTTCAACTCCGGATCGGGAAACAGATCGATGCGCGGCGGCAGCAGCAGGTTCTCCTCGTCGCGCCGTGCCTGGTCGATGGCTTCGTCGTCGAAGCCGAGCTTCTGGCGCAGCGACAGGCGGTGGTTCGAGCTGCGTGCGACGATGGATGCCACTTCCACGCCTGCCTCACCGCCGCTGGCGCGAAAGAACACGCCGAGCACGTGACGCATCTGCTCCATGGAGACGGCCGCATCCGGATAGCGCTTGTAGCTGGCCGCGCTGGAGGCCCAGCGGTGCCAGTGGCGACCGACGAACTCTTCGAGCTCGAGAAACTGCATGGCCTTTCCTCCCGAAGACGCGCTGTCGAGCGCGGCCAATAAACGTCAGATGCTCAGCCGAAGGTGGCGCGAATCGATTCGAGCAGGCCTTCCTGCACGTCCAGATCGTCCGACAGCGGCTCGACCAGGGTGGCGCGAGCGGCTTCGAGGATCGGCATACCGGCATTGATCAGGGTGGCGCAGTAGACCAGCAGACGGGTGGAGACACCCTCTTCCAGGTCCTGTCCCTTGAGTTCGCGCAGGCGCCCGGCCAAGTTGACCAGCGCGGCGCAGCGCTCGTGGGCAAGGCCGCTCTCGCGGGCGACGATCTCGCACTCCACCTTGGGCGGCGGGAAGTCGAACGACATCGCCACGAAGCGCTGGCGGGTGCTCGGCTTGAGCGACTTGAGAATGTGCTGGTAGCCGGGGTTGTAGGAGACCACCAGCATGAAATCCTTCGGTGCCTCGAGCAGCTCGCCGGTACGTTCCAGCGGCAGCAGGCGGCGGTCATCGGTCAGCGGGTGCATCACCACGGTGACGTCCTTGCGCGCTTCCACCACCTCGTCGAGGTAGCAGATGCCGCCCTCGCGCACGGCGCGGGTCAGCGGGCCGTCCACCCAGCGGGTCTCGCCGCCCTGCAGCAGGTAGCGTCCGGTGAGGTCGGCGGCGGTGAGGTCGTCATGGCACGACACGGTGAACAGCGGACGGCCCAGCTTGGCCGCCATGTGGGTGACGAAGCGAGTCTTGCCGCACCCGGTCGGTCCCTTGAGCAGCAGCGGCAGGCGCTGCTGGTACGCCTGTTCGAACAGCGCGCACTCGTTGCCAACCGGTTCATAGTAAGGCAGGTCCCGCGCGAAGGCGGAAGCGGCATTGGTGACGGTAGCGGTATGAGACATGGGACACTCCAAGGGAAGGTGGTGGGAAGGCCGACATTGCGGTGCGGGTCAGCCTTCCCGAACGGGGCGCATGGCGCCCCGTCTCAGGCTCACTCGGCGGCGACGATGGACGGCTGCTTGACGCTGGCAGACGCCTGCTCACGTGCCGGTGCGAACACCGAGTAGATGAACATGGCGGCGGCGATGGCGACGAAGATGCCGGTGCCGAAGCGCATCACGTAGAACAGGTCGAGCTGCGCCTGCACCTGCATGAAGTTCATGCCGAGCACCCGCTGCAGGTGGGTCTGGACGACGCCTGCGAAGGTCAGGGTGAAGGTCATGAACCACATGGCCGAGGTCATGATCCAGAACGCCCACATGTTGAGCACCTGGTTGTACGGCTGCACGCGACGGATCTGCGGCATAGCATAGGTGATGATGCCCATCACCAGCATCACATAGGCACCGTAGAAGGCCAGGTGGCCGTGGGCCGCGGTGATCTGGGTGCCGTGGGTGTAGTAGTTGATCCACGACAGGGTGTGCATGAAGCCCCACACGCCGGCGCCGAAGAAGGCGACCGCGGCACAGCCCAGGGTCCACAGCATGGCGGCCTTGTTCGGATGGTTACGGCTGCCCTTCCAGAACATGTAGAAGGCGAACACCACCATGGCGAAGAACGGGATCACCTCCAGGGTGGAGAAGATGCTGCCGATCGGCTGCCAGTAGCCGGGGTGCCGATCCAGTAGTAGTGGTGGCCGGTACCCAGCAGGCCGGAGAACAGCGCCAGACCGACGATGACGTAGAGCCACTTTTCGATGATCTCACGGTCGACGCCGGTCATCTTGATCAGCAGGTAGCCGAGCAGCGAGGCCATGATCAGCTCCCACACGCCTTCGACCCAGATGTGCACGATCCACCACCACCACAGCTTGTCCAGCGCCAGGTTGTCGGGGTTGTAGAAGGCGAACAGCCAGAACACCGCGGCCAGCCACAGGCCCAGCATCAGCACCATGTTGATGGCGGTCTTGCGGCCCTTGAGCATGGTCATGCTGGTGTTGAACAAGAACATCAGGAACGAGATGGTGATCAACAGCTTCGACCACAGCGGCTGCTCGAGGTAGTGACGCCCCTCGTGGATGCCGAACTGGTAGCTGATCAGCGCGCCGGCGCCGGCGATGGCGAACAGCAACAGCTGGAAGTAGGCCAGCTTGGGGCTGTAGATCTCGTTTTCGGCTTCTTCCGGCATCAGGTAGTAGGTACTACCCATGAAGCCGATCAGCAGCCACACGATCAACAGGTTGGTATGACTGGTACGGGTGATGTTGAACGGCATCGCCTCGGACATGAAGTGCGGCCACACGTAGGCTGCCGCCGCGGCCAGTCCAAAGACGATCTGTAGAGCGAATAGGGCCATGGCCAGCATGAAGAAAGGCAAGGCCACCTTCTGCGTTTCGTATTTCATCGGTTCGACTCCTTGGTACCTGGAAGAGGATCAGCCGGCCGGATGCGGCGGCCAGCCCTGGGTGTTGATGGAATCGGTCCACTCCAGGAAATCGATCAGCGCCTGCATCTCTTCGTCGTTGATGTCGTGAGCCGGCATCTGGCGGCGGCCAGGCGCCCCGGTGGGCTGGGCATTCATCCACGCTTCCAGGGCCATGCGGGCCCTTCCGGGTTGGTGCGACCCCGAAGCGGGTCCAGACATTGCCGATTTCAGGCGCAAAGTAGGAACCTTCACCGAGAATGGTGTGGCAGTTGATGCAGTTGTGCTCTTCCCAGACATGCTTGCCCAGGCGGACGGTATCCGTCAGGGGCTGCGTCGAGGTGTTGACGATGTAGAAGTGACTGTGTGCCGTCAATGCGGCAAACACGAGGAAAAAGAATAGCGAGCCGCCGTAGAAAATATTTCGGGCCGCCGCCTTGGTGAGGCCTTCGGTCATGGGCCTGTCCCCCTTGCTGTGTGGCACTTTCGGGACCTGCGACCGAAGTCGACCAGCCCCACCCCTTATAACAAGCATTTGTGATACTTCTTTAGATTACCGCCAGACCCGGGAACGGACATTGACCTTCGTCAAAGGGGAGGAAAAGAAGCGCGGCGGGGGCATCGCCGGGGGCATGACGGGCCCTGGCGGGCCCGCTCGACTCAGGCGTCGGTGATGTCCTCGATCCAGGTCAGCGCCGCCACCCCGGCCGGCAGGCCCAGGGTAGGAATCGCCAGCAGGGCCACCTGCTTGAGCGCTTCTGGCTCGATGCCCTCTTCGACGGCACGGCGCATATGCGAATGCACGGCTCCTCGGAGCCGCCGCCCACCGCCAGTGCCAGCTTGACCAGGCGCCGCGTACGGGCGTCCAGCGGGCCGGCTTCGGCGCAGGCCTTGCCCAGCGCGGCGAAGGCTTGCCACACCTCAGGATGCGCATCGGCTACCTTGCCGGCGCCGGAAGGCAGATTGTGATTGGCCATCGTGTTTCCTCTTGCTCGTGAATGTCGCGGCTTCAGGCTGACAGTATAGAAGCGCGGCACGGTGAGCAAAACCACGCTAGCCGGGCAACAGGAACAGCGGATCCTTGGTCACCGCCGTTCCCAGCATGTAGCCGAACGCCACCACCGCCGCGAGGCCGGCCACCCCCGCGCCGCGGGGCTGCGCCCACGCTTGATCGCCAGCGTGCCAAGCAGGATGTAAGCCAGCAGCGCCAGCAGCTTGGCGGCCAGCCAGGGGTGATGGTGCGGCCACATCGACAGCATCACCATCAGCGTGACACCCAGCAGCAGCAGCAGGGTGTCGTTGACGTGGGGCACCACCTTCACCCACCGCCGCTGCAGGATCGGTGCCTCACGCACCGACCACCAGGCGCGCACCATAAAGAAGGCGAGGCTCAGCAGCGCCGTGGTCATGTGCAGGTGCTTAATCAGGAAGTAGTGCTCTAGCATCAGCGGGCTCCGGTCAGCCGTCCTTGCCATCCACCCTGGCGGTCAGCAGCGGCAGGGTGTAGTGGAACAGGAAGATCAGGTAGGCAATACACCAGAACAGGATACTCAGGTTGTAAGTCCAGTGCGTGATCTGGGGGAACAGCGCCAGCACCGGCGAACGCAGCAGCGCCCCGGTGAACATCAGCCCCAGGCCCACGCCGATGCCCGGCAGAGTGCGGATCTCGCGACCGGTATGACCGAGTGCCACGCGCGCCATCATGGCCAGCATCATCGCGGCGATGCCGCCAATGGCCAGGGCATGCACGGCCAGCTCGACGCGGAAGGCGCCCAGCAGCGCCATGGCCCACATCGCCAGGCCCAGCGCCACGAAAGCGTAGCTCAGGTGCAGGCCCCACAGCAGCGGCTCGCGCCAGGTCAGGTGCCCTTCCCAGCGCAGCAGCCGTACGGTGTTGCTTGCCGCTGCCACCAGCATGACGACGGCCAGCACGGCCTTGGGCACCACCAGCCCCAGCAGCACCAGCAGCTGTAGCAGGACCACCGCCACCATCGACGCCAGCACGAGCCGCTCGAGGCGCGGCCAGGCGGCCAGCTGCGGACGCCCCAGCCGACGCGAGGTGAAGAAAGGAATCACCCGCCCGCCCAGCAGCACCATCAACATGGCGATCAGCAGCACGCCCAGGTAGCTGCCTTCACGGATCAGGGCCAGCTTGCCCTGGATCACGCCCAGGTGCATGGCCAGGTTGGCGCCGGCCAGCAGCAGCAGCACCGGCACGAACATCAGGTTGCGCCACAGCCGGGCAGCGACCACCAGCCGGCCCATGGCCAGCGCCGCCAGCGGCAGGAACGCCACGTCGAGGCTGATCAGCAGCCACGCCGGCAGACCCACCGGATACGCCAGCAGTACGCGTGCGGCCAGCCACAGCAGCACCAGCCCGAACAGCGAGGCGCCATGCAGGCTGCGCTGCCCCGTCCAGTTCTGCACCGCGGTCAGTAGGAAGCCCACCACCACCGCGGCGCCGAAACCAAAGATCATCTCGTGCTGGTGCCACCACATCAGCCCGCCGTGGGGGCGCAGCAGGATGTCGCCGTGCCAGAAGGCGAACCACACCACCATGGCCAGCACGCTGAACAGCGCGGCGAGCAGGAAGAATGGCCGAAACGCCAGACGCATCACGGGCAGCTGCGTCAGGCCTTGGGCGAAAGGGGAGGTCGTGGATTTCATGCGGGTTACCCGACTTGAACGCTAGGATTTAGCCATTGTCCGCGCCACGCTCGTGCGCCGCCATGACAGGCATCAACAAGTCGAGCAGTTAACCCCGGGAAACGACAGCCAGGGGCATGCGAGCCGGGGCAAGGGCGAAAAAGGCAACACGGCGTCAGGCCTCGTCCGACGTCGTGGACTGGCGAGGTATCCCAGCGGGCAGATGGTAGTGCGCCCACGCCCTGGCCTGGTCCCGCGTGCGTACCTTGAGCTTGCGATAAATGTTGTAGAGGTGCGTCTTGACGGTGTGCTCGCTGATGACCAGCTGCCTAGCAATCTCGGGGTTAGACGCCCCCACGCCGAGCTGACCGATGATCTCGAGCTCGCGGCGCGACAGCCCGTTGATCGCCCGCTGTCCGCCCAGGTGTTGCCGCCGGTAGAGTGCAATGAGTCGCGTCATCAGGGTGCGCGACATCCACAGCTCGCCGCCGAGCAGCACCTCGATGCCCTTGTCGACCAGCGCCGGTGCGTCGTGACGATAGAAGACACCCTGCAGCGGCAGCGTGGCCAGCAGCTCGATGGCGTGGTCCTCGCTGCCCAGGTGGAAGGCCGCCAGCGTTAGCGTCGGCTCCTCCGTGACCCGCTGGTGCCACGCCTGCAGGCTGGCCAGGTCGATGTGGTCGGCATCGAGCAGCACCAGCGCACGGCGTGTGATGGCCGCCTCGACCGGGGCCCGGGCGCGACCAGTTGCAGCGGGCAGGCATCCCGCTGCGCCAGCTGGGTAACCAGCGGCTGCACAGGGGCTGAGGGAGTGACGACGAGAATCCTTTCGACCGCTGACTGGTTCATGACCCTATGCTGTCCGTGGTGTGAGAGTACCGCCAGGCTTGCCTCCGTCGGCGGCCGGCTGGAGGGGCCGGAACGGCATCGCCCCGCGCAGCGGGCTATTGTGCTGCGCGGGGGCGATCTTGGCATTGACGTACATCAAAGCGGGCGGGGAATGCCGCAGCATCCCGCCCGGCGCACCTCAGTGGCTGGTGCCCTCTTCATACTGAGTCTTGTTCCAGACGTTGTACTTACCCGAAGGGCGCTTCATTGGCATGCGGCCGAGTTCCTCCAGGGTGTTGGCGTCGAGCCACAGCAGGTAGCCGTCGTCATCCCAGATGCTCAGCAGCAGGGTCTCGCCGCGGCGGTCGAACTCCACGTGGGCGGCAGTCTTGCCCGGCTCGGGAATCAGCGTTTCGACGATCTCCAGGCTCTGCTTGTCGATCACGTGAATGCGATCGTGGTTGGGACCGAAGAAGACGTCGACCCAGGCGTAGGGCGAGTTCTCGTGGCTGCGCATGAAGAAGCCAGGGCCGTCGGTCTCGATGCGGGTGACCAGCGACCAGTCGGTCATGTCGAACACCGAGACCTGGCCCTTGTCGATATGCGGGATCGCCATGACGCGGCGGCCGTCGAGCTCCCAGGTAATGCCGGCGCCCAGATGCGGCATGCCCTCCAGCGGCAGGTCGGCGACCTTGATCTCCTCGTCCATGTCGAACACCTGCCCGCCCTTGCCGCCGCGGGCCGCACCCACCAAGTAGCGATATTCCATGTCGAAGAAGAAGTCGTCGAGGTAGTCCGGCGCCTCCATGCGGTGCAGGGCGAAGTCGCCGACCAGCGCCTCGTCACCGGCGGCACGCTCCTCGGGCCAGCGGATCTCCCACACCTCAGGGATGTCGCGCAGGGCAGCGACGAAGCTGTTGCGCGGCGGCGCGGTATAGACCGCGCTGACCCGCGAGGTTTCGCCGTTGAGCCCTTCTACCGGGATGGACGCAATCAGCTCGAGGTTGCGCGCATCCAGCAGCACCAGGGTATGCGGCAGGTAGTTGCCGGCCAGCACGTAGTTGCCGTCGGCGGATACGGCGATGTTGCGCATGTTGATGCCGGCGCGCACCTCTGCGGTGACCTCGAGGTTGTAGATGTCGTACTTGGTCACCCAGCCGTCGCGGGAACCGAAGAACACGTAGCGACCATCCGGCGTGTACTTGGGTCCGCCGTGCAGCGCATAGCGGCTGGGAAAGCGGGCGATGCGTTCGAACTTGTCACCGTCGAGCAGGCTGACGTGGTGGTCGCCGATTTCTACCACGATGAACAGGTTCTTGAGGTCCTCGACCTCGAACACCGGCACGTCGGGCAGGCTGCCGTAGGCGTGGTTGACCACGTGGCTGGCCAGGATGTCCGCGTCGGTCCAGCTCGGCTCGACCTCGGGCGGCTCGAAGATCCATTCGGCGAGTGCGGCAATCTCGGCCTCGCCGAGCAGCGCGCTGTAGCCCGGCATCTGGGTGGCGGGGCGACCGTCGCGGATCACCTCGACGGCCTCGTTGCGCTTCAGCCGCGACAGGTTGTCGGGCAGCAGCGCCGGGCCGATGCCCCCCAGGCGGCTGACGCCATGGCAGATCGCACAGTGGTGGTTGTAGAGCACGTTGGCGTCGGGCTCGTCGGCCAGCACCGGCGCGGCGGGAAGCGCGAGGCCCAGCAGGGCCCCGGCAAGCAGCGTGACAGGCTTCACAGCGCCACCCTCCCCATCGCCAGCGCCTCGTCGCTGGCGCTCGCCGCCCGCGCCATGGCGGGTGACAGGGTCTCGGCCAGGCGCACCACCTCGCCCACTACGATCAGCGTCGGCGGCTGCAGCTGTTCACGCTCGATGGCCCGGGTCAGCTCGCCCAGGCTGGTCAGCACGTGGCGCTGCGCGGGCGTGGTGCCGCGCTCCACCAGAGCCACCGGGTGGTCGGAAGGCAGGCCGTGGCGCTGCAGCTCGGTGCTGATCAGCTCGGCGTTGGCCAGGCCCATGTAGAACACCGCGGTGTGATGCGGTACCGCCAGCGCGGCCCAGTTGAGGTCGAGTTCGCCGTCGGCCTTGGCATGGCCGGTGACGAAGGTCACGCTCTGGGCATGATCACGGTGGGTCAGCGGGAAGCCGGAGTAGGTGGAGCAGCCCGAGGCCGAAGTGATGCCGGGCACCACGCGAAAGCCCACGCCGTGCTCGATCAGGTATTCGACCTCCTCGCCGCCGCGACCGAAGATGTAGGGGTCGCCGCCCTTCAGACGCACCACCCGCTCGCCGTCGCGGGCCAGCTCAACCAGCAGGGCGTTGGTCTCCTCTTGAGGCAGCGCGTGGTGGCTCGAGGCCTTGCCCACGTAGTAGCGCTTCGCCTCGGGGCGGGCCAGCAACAGCACCTCCTGGGACACCAGGCGGTCGAACACCAGGCAGTCGGCCTGCTGCAGCAGCGACAGGGCGCGCAGGGTCAGCAGGCCAGGGTCGCCGGGGCCGGCGCCGACGATGGCGACTTCACCAGGCGCCAGCGGCGCCTCGGCGAGGTCGAAGGTCAAATTTCGCAATTGGCGATGCGTAGTCATGGTCGGCCTCTCCCCGAAGCGTCAACGCTCTACTAGCTATGTAACGGTAAGTACGGTCTACAGCTCGACGCTCTGGATGGCATCGTAGGGCGCCGCCACGCGACGCTGGCGATGCTCTTCGACGCCGATCTCCTCATTGCTGAGGTAGCAGCCGGGATCCTCCTCCCAGGGGTCGCCGGTCACCTTCCAGGCCCGCACCCGCGTGTTGCCGTTGCAGATGGCAAGGTAACGGCACTCTGCGCAGCGGCCCTTGAGCGGCCGCGGGCGCTGGCGAAACCCTGCCATCAGCGGGTCCTGGGTGTTGCGCCAGATCTCGGAGAAGGGCGTGTTGCGCACGTTGCCCAGGTCGTGGTCCCACCAGAAGGTGTCTGGATGCACGGTGCCCAGGTTGTCAATGTTGGCGATATGCTCGCCCGAGGCGTTGCCGCCCCAGTTGATCAGCCGCCGCTCCAACGCCTCGGCCTGGTCGGGAAAGTGCTCGCGGGCCCACATCAGCAGGAAGGGGCCGTCGGCGTCGTTGTTACCGGTGACGTATTCGCGCTCGATGCCACGCTCCAGCTCCGCTCGGCAGTGGTCGAACAGCCGGGTCATGGCGTCGCGGGTCATCTGGTACCAGGCGTCCTGCTTGCGGTGGCGGTGGCCGCGCCCGCCGTAGTTGAGGTGCGACAGGTAGAATTTGTCGACATCGTGCTCCTCGATCAGCGCCAGCAGGTCGTCGAGCTGCTCGTAGTTCTGCTGGGTCAGGGTGAAGCGCAGGCCCACCTTGATACCGTGCTGCTTGCACAGCTTGACCGCATGCATCGATTCGCGGAACGCACCCTGGCGCTGGCGGAAATCATCATGCGTTGCTTCCAGCCCATCGATGCTGATGCCGACGTAGTCGTAGCCGCAGGCGGCGATGCGCTCGATGTTGCTCTCGTTGATCAGGGTGCCGTTGGTGGACAGGCCGGTGTAGATGCCGAGCTCGCGGGCGCGCTGGGAGATCTCGAAGATATCCGGGCGCATCAGCGGCTCGCCGCCGGAGAGGATCAGCGCCGGCACGCGGAAGCGCTTGAGGTCATCGAGCACGGTGAAGACTTCCGCGGTGGAGAGCTCCCCTTGAAGTCGATGTCGGCCGACACCGTGTAGCAGTGCTTGCAGGTCAGGTTGCAGCGCCGGATCAGGTTCCAGATCACCACCGGGCCGGGAGGCTTGTGGGCCGGCGGCACCGGAGTGGGCTCGAGCAGCGACTTGACGTAACGGGTGACACGGAACATGGAAACCTCCTCTGGCGCGGCGCGAGCCTCAGCGCGGCGGACCGGGCCGGCGTGCAAGCCGCAGGCCGGTCTTCTTGAGAATGCGTGAGCTGTACAGGATGCGATGGTCGCGGCAGGCATCACCGAGCAGGGCACGCAGTGCCTCGGCCTGGCGCTCGACCTCGTCGTGGCTGCGCCCATGCAGCATCACGAACAGGTTGTAGGACCACGCCGGCAGGTGGCGCGGACGCCGGTAGCAGTGGCTCACGCCCGGGATCGAGGCCACGGCGCGTCCGAGCCGCTCGATATGAGCATCGTCCACGTCCCACACGGTCATGCCGTTGGCCAGGTAGCCCAGTCGGTAGTGGTTGGGCACCGCGGCCACGCGGCGCACCATGCCGCTTTCCTGCATGCGCTGCATGCGCAGGCGCACTTCCTCGCCGTCGAGGCCGAGCGGCTTGCCTACCGCCGCCCAGGGTCCGGTACCAGCGGCAGGCCGGCCTGGGTGGCCAGCACGATGGCGCGATCGATGGCATCCAGGCCGCCCTCGGCGGCGGCGGCCAGCGGCTCAGACGGGCAGGTGGAGACGGACATGGAATTCCTCCTGCTTGGGCATGTTGAACACCGCAAGGCCGGTGGCAGCCTCGATCTCAGCAATCACTTCGCCGATGCGCTCGGGCGTCTCGGTAGCCAGCACGAACCACATGTTGAGCCGGTGCTCGCGGCGGTAGTTGTGCGCCACTTCGGAAAAGGCGTTGACCAGCGCGGTGACGCGCTCGAAGTCGGCTTCCGGTACCTCCAGTGCCGCCAGGGTCAGCCCACCGCCCAGCCGCTCGGCGTGGTACATGGGGCCGAAGCGGCTCAGCACGCCGTCTTCCAGCAGTCGTTCGAGGCGATAGAGCAGCTCCCCTTCGGAGAGCGCGAGTTCTGCCGCCACCGCGGCATAGGGCGCGGCCACCAGCGGCAGGCCGTCCTGGAGGCGATTGATGATGCGCCGGTCGGCGGCATCAAGCTCGGCCGGCTCAGGCCGCTGGGCGCGTTCGGCGCTCATGGGGAATCCTCGCGGGTGTAGCGCCCGCCGCACTGCTTGTAGGCCTTGAGGCTGAACAGCACGCGGTGGGGCGTTTGCTGCAGACCGTGCCGTGCGACGATGGCGTCGAGCGCGGCCAGCACCCGGTCGCGCCGGGTGCCGTGAATCATGCAGAATAGGTTGTAGGGCCATGCCGGCAGCCGCCGCGGGCGCTGGTAGCACAGCGTGACGGCCGGCTCGGCGGCCAGGCGCCGGCCCACCTCGGCCACGCTGGTGTCGGGCAGGTCCCACACCACCATGGCGTTGGCATGGATACCGAGGGCGCGATGCCTGACCACCAGCCCCATGCGCTTGATCAGGCCTTCCTGCTGCCAGCGCCGTACCCAGGCCATGACCTCGCCTTCCGTCATGCCGCACTGCTCGGCCAGCACCTGCCAGGGGCGCTCGGTCAACGGCAGGCCGCGTTCGAGCAGGGCGCGCAGCCGCTGAGCGTCGCCGGGTGCGGTACGGCTCACGGGCAGGGGAGCAAGGGTCGTCATTCTGCCTCCAGCTCATCCCAGGGAATCGGAAAGCCCAGGTCGATGTGGTAGCCCTCGACCATCGGCAGGCGCAGCAGCGGCGTGCCCAGCTCCACCTCCAGCGCATCGAGGCGTGCGTCGAGCTGCGCCTCGTCGGCCGCCGTCATCACGAACCAGAGATTGAAATCGTGCTCACGAGCGTAGTTGTGATTGACCCCCGGCGAGCGGTTGATCACCGTCGCCACCGCGTCACGCTCGGCCTCGGGCACGGCGACCGCCGCCAGCAGGCTGGCCCCGGCGCGGGCATGATCGAACACCGGCCCCACGCGGCTGAGCACCTGGGTCTGCTGCAGGGCCTGCAGCCGTTCGCATACCTGCGCCTCGCTGGCGCCCAGCCGTTCGGCCATGGCGGCGTAGGGCCGCTCGCAGATCGGCAGGTCGCGCTGAAAGGCATCGATGAGGCGTCGGTCGAGCTCGTCGAGTGCAGCCATGAAGGGGTACCAGGCGGGTCGATGGGAAACATGATCTTAAGCGGTATCTTACATCCACCATCAAGTCATAAAGCGGCCATCCGCCGTGCCGTTGACGCAAGTCAAAAGAGGTATTGCGAATGGCCCTTTTTGTCCCGACCCACCCTGTTACTCGCCACGCCATTGACGTTCGTCAAAGCATTGCCGGTTTGGCGGCGCAACACTGCGTCAACGGCCCGCTCTGGGCCCCGAGATTGGCTCACGTTTGTCACATCGCGAGGCACCCCATGCAACTGCCGGTTCTGCCCCTCCTGTTTCTCGGCCTGCTGTCGTCCGCGGCCGTCTTGGCGGACCCCGCCAGGATGCGCCGGACCTGCAGCGCCAGGCCGAGCTGGAAACCCTGCTCTACCAGGACTGCGGTTCCTGCCATGGCATGACCCTGCGCGGCGGACTCGGTCCGGCGCTGCCGCGTGACCGCATGGAAGGCTTCAGCCCCGAGGCCCTCACACACATCATCCAGCACGGCATACCCGGCAGCGCCATGCCGGGCTGGTCGGCGCTGCTCAGCGATGCGGAGGCCCGCTGGATCGCCGAGCACCTGCGCACCGACAACCGCCTGGAAACGCTGCAACACGATTGATTCTGGAGATGCCCATGCCCGTCCCGACCCCGCTGAAGTCCCTCTTCGCCGCCGGCGTTCTGGCCCTGCTTACCACCGGCCAGGCGCTGGCCGAGGTCCCCGCCTTGAACGGGGAGCTGCGTGGCACCGGCGATCTCGGCGTCGTCATCGAACGCGCCACCGGCAGCGTGGCGCTGGTCAACACTTCCCAGCGCGAGGTGCTGCGCCATGTCGAGGGCTTCGGCGATCTCTCCCACGCCTCGGTGAAGTTCACCCGCGACGCCCGCTACGCCTTCGTGTTCGGACGCGACGGTGGGCTGACCCGGCTCGACCTGCTCAGCGGCGAGATCGATGGGCGCATCATCCAGGGCGGCAACAGCATCGGCGGCGCCATCTCCCAGGACGGCCGTTTCGTGGCGGTGGGCAACTATGAGCCGGGCGGCGTGAAGGTGTTCGACACCGAGACCATGGAGCTGGTGATCGACGTACCGGCCACCTACGAGCGCCCCGACGGCAGCTCGGCCCAGGCCAAGGTGGTGGGCGTGGTCGACGTGCCGGGCAATCTCTTCGTCTTCAGCCTGTTCGAGGCCGGCGAAATCTGGACCCTCGACATGTCCACGCAGGAGCCGGAGCTGACCAAGTACCGCGACGTAGGCAGCATGCCCTACGACGCCCTGATCACGCCCAACGGCCGCTACTATATCGCCGGCCTGTTCGGCGAGGACGGCATGGCGCTGCTCGACTTGTGGTACCCGGAGCACGGCGTCAAACGCATCCTGCCCGACTATGGCCAGGGCGAGCAGCGCCTGCCGGTCTACAAGATGCCGCACCTGGAGGGCTGGGCCATGGCCGGCGACCAGGCCTTCTTCCCCGCCGTGGGCCGCAACGAAGTGCTGGTGGCCGACACCAAGGACTGGTCGCTGACCCATCGCATCGAAGTGCACGGCCAGCCGATCTTCGTCATGAGCCGCCCCGACGAGCGCCAGGTATGGGTCACCTTCGCCCACCCGCTCAACGACAAGGTGCAGGTCATCGATACCCAGACCCTGGAGGTGATCGCGACCCTGGAGCCCGGCGAGTCGATCCTGCACAAGGAGTTCACCCCGCGCGGCGAGCACATCTGGATCTCGGCCCGCGACAGCAACCAGGTGGTGGTCTACGACACCCGCACCTTCGAAGAGCTGGCACGGCTGCCCGCCGAATCGCCGAGCGGCATTTTCTTCACCCATCGCGCGCATCGCATCGGGCTCTGAGACCCACCCGCAGCCGGCCTTGATGGCCGGCTGCCGTTTTTCGATCTCCCGCCCTGTCGCTTTCTGCCCACTCCCTTTCGGAACACCTGCTGCCCTTGCCGCCCGCGCTCCGCGGGCGTCTGCGCTGGTCTTTTGGCTGCAAGCTCTATAACATGCATTTTACATACTCATTATAAACTCACCCCCCCCCGACAGTGGAGACCGCCATGCTCAATGCACAGCAAGAACAACTCATCGAAGCCACCGCCCCGGTGGTGGCCGAGCACCTCGACGCCATCACCCAGCGCTTCTATCCGCTGATGTTCGAGCGCTACCCCAGCGTGGCCTCGTTGTTCAACGCCGCCCATCAGCACAGCGGTGCCCAGCAGCGCGCCCTGGCCGGCGCCGTGTTGGCCTACGTGCAGCTGCGCCAGGACCCCGCCAGGGCACGGGACGTGCTTGGCATCGTGGTCGAGAAGCACGTCTCGCTGGGCATCCAGCCCGACCAGTACCCCATCGTTGGCGAATGCCTGATGGCCGCCATCGGCGAGGTGCTGGGCGATGCCCTGACGCCGGAAATCGCCGACGCCTGGGGCGCGCTCTACCAGGAACTGGCCGACCTGCTGATCGACCTCGAGCGCCAGCGCTACGATGCCTTCGCCCAGCAGCCCGGCGGCTGGTACGGCCTGCGCCGCTTCCGCATCGCCGCCACGCGCCAGGAGAGCGCAGTGATCCGGTCCTTCGTGCTCGAGCCGGAGGATGGCGGCGCGGTGGCGGAGCATGCGCCCGGCCAGTACATCGGCGTACGCTTCATGATCGACGGCGAGCCGGTCTATCGGCACTACAGCCTGTCGGATATCCCTAACGGACGCGGTTACCGCATTTCCGTGAAGCGCGAGGCCGAAGGCCGCGCCAGCCGCCACCTGCACGACGCGCTGGCGGTCGGCGACACCCTCGACCTGCTGCCGCCGGCCGGCGAACTGACCCTAAAGGAAGGCAGCGAACCGCTGCTGCTGGTCAGTGGCGGCGTGGGGCAGACGCCGATGCTGCCGCTGGCGCGCCAGGCCTTGGCCCAGGGGCGGAAGGTGGTCTACCTGCACGCGGCGCTGGATGCCCGGCACCATGCCTTCCGCGAGGAGGTCGAGGCGCTGCGCAAGGCCCACCCCTCGCGGCTCGAGGCCGTCGCCATCCATGAGCAGGGCGATGCGGCCGACCATACCGGGCGCATCGACCGCGAGCTGCTGCGGCGCTACCTGCCGGAAGACAAGCCGCGCTGCTACTTCGTCGGCCCGCAGGGCTTCATGAGCGCGATCGACAAGGCGCTGGCGGAGCTCGGCATCGACGAGAGCCGCCGCCACTACGAGCACTTCGGTCCGTCGCGCCCGCTTGATGTTGCCTAACACTCACCAAAGCTAAAACGCTACTCGGCCCCGAAATGACAACCGTCATCACGGGGCCGATAGCGCTTCATCCAGGTACTGGCTGAGGGGATAGCCTCAGTAAATGTCGAGCCGCGCAAGTCACGCGCCTGCAGGCGTACTTCGGCATCCTGCTGTTCGGCCAGGCGTCCAAAGAGCTCGGTTTCCTGAGGAGGGGGGCCCGCTTGGCACGCAGCCGGTACATGTCCTGAGCGTCTGGCGCCGTCAAGACCCTGGCATCCCGCACCAATCACATCTGCGTGGCCCCTGTTTGACTGGAGCAAATCGATCTCGCCAGTGGTCGTTGGCGGCTGCCACCGTCTTGCCACCACGGCTTTGGGAAAGCGTCACTGCCAGCTCGAAGCCCTGCCCCTCTCCTACACACCCTGAGAGTCAAGGCAACGACCTTGGCTACCACCTCATAAAGAGACCGTCTCCCGCGATCAAGGTGAAATCGCAGGGGACTAAAAGGTAATTTTTACTCATTAGAGGTATTTTTTACCATTATAGACAGGGTGATTTTTACCAAAAATGATTTAAGTTTCTGTTATAAAAAATATTTTTCTACTGGCACGTCTCTTGCTTTATGAGAATGACACTCATAGCACAAGAGCGATTCCATGAACTTACTAAAGCAGGTCGCCGGTATGCCCCTGATACGCCGCCGCAAGCAACAGCAAACCGATACCGAGACCGCACTGCATGCGGAACGAAGCCGCCTTCAGGCCCGCATCGACACGCTGGAAGCAGACCAGCGACTGCACCAGCAGCTTTTCACCAATCTCACCGGATTCGGCCATTCGCTGGTGGCGCTGCGCGAATCCTTCTCGGACCTCTCGGGGCTGCTGATAGGTAATCGTCAAGCCACGGACTTAACCACCAGCGAGTCCCAGCGCAGCCAGGAAGCCCTAAACGCCATGGTGGGGGAGCTGCGCGCCCTCAACCAGCGCATTGCCAACGCCGCCGAGCAGGTCACCTCGCTGCGCGGCAATGCAAGCCACATCGACGGCTTCGTCAAGGTCATCGACGAGATATCGATGCAGACGACGCTGCTGGCCTTCAATGCCAGCATCGAAGCGGCCCGCGCCGGCGATGCCGGGCGAGGCTTCGCCGTGGTGGCCACCGAAGTTCGCCAACTTGCCTCGCGGACCAGTGGCGCCACCGAAGAGATTAGTGGGCTCAACGGTAGCATTCTGAGTCAGGCCAACCATGTCGATAGCGTGATGGAGGACAACGCACGCAAGGCCGAGCGTTTGAGCGCCGAGGCCAGCCGGGTGATGGAGCGCACGGAACAGCTGCTGGGGTTGACCGACGAGAGCAGTCAGGCGCTGGCCTTCTCGGCCATGCTAAGCGAAGTCGAGTTGGCCAACCTTGAGGAGCTGGAGATCAAGCTTGAGGTCTATCGCATTTTCATGGGGCTATCGGCCAAAGGGGTCACCGACCTTCCCGATGAAACCCAGTGTGCCCTGGGGCGCTGGTACTACGAGGGCACTGGCAGCCAGCAGTTCTACAGCGACCAGGACTTCCAGGCCTTGGAAATGCCCCACCGCCAGGTCCACCGCTGCGCCATCGAGGCCGTAACCCACTTCCGAGCCGGTCAGATGGACGAGGCCATAGACGCACTCTCACGCATGGAGTCGGCCAACCTGGATGTGATGAAGCGGCTGCGCTATATCATGCGCAAGTATCGTCCCGAGACACGACAGGCCACGCTGCCCATCGAAGGCCGGCGCTCCGTCGATGACCGCGTTCCCATCACCGAAGGACACTAACAAGGAGCTTTCCTTCACTGCCGCCGATACGCCGAAGCAGTCGATATCGACACCATCGATATCGACGATCTCCACCCGGCCATATGCGGCTCCAGGTACAAGGAGGTCGAGTATCACTGTGGGCAGGGACGACAATTCCGCCTCGCCATGACCCGCATCAAAAGCCCTGCACGGGTAGTCGACTAGCATGGTCGGGTTTATCCAGACTGCGAGGAGAGCGACATGGAGCTCGTCTGCCCGGCCGGCAACCTGCCGGCCCTGAAGCGGGCGGTGGATGAAGGCGCCGATGCCGTCTATTTCGGCTTCCAGAATGCCACCAACGCCCGTCAGTTTTCCGGGCTGAACTTCACCGACAAGCGCGCCCGCGAAGGGATCGACTACGCCCATGCTCGCGGCAAGCGGGTGTTTTGCGCCATCAATACCTACCCGCAGCCCGACGGCTGGCACCAGTGGACCCGCGCCGTGGACCAGGCCGCCGAGCTCGGCGTCGATGCCCTGATCATGGCCGACATGGGCCTGCTCGACTATGCCGCCCGGCGCTATCCGGAGCTCCCCGCCACCTCTCGGTGCAGGGCTCCGCCACCAGCCACGAGGCGCTGCGCTTCTACCACGACCAGTTCGGCATCAAGCGCGCCGTGCTGCCGCGGGTGCTCTCCATCACCCAGGTGCGCGACCTCGCCAAGCAGAGCCCGGTGGAGCTCGAGGTGTTCGCCTTCGGCAGCCTGTGCATCATGGCCGAGGGCCGCTGCTACCTGTCGTCCTATCTCACCGGCGAATCGCCCAACACCCGCGGCGTCTGCTCGCCGGCGGCCCACGTGCGCTGGGAGGAAACCCCGCAAGGCCTGGAGTCGCGCCTCAACGGCGTGCTGATCGACCGCTACGGCGAGGGCGAGCGGGCCGGCTACCCCACCCTGTGCAAGGGGCGCTTCGAAGTGGGCGGCGAGACCTACCACGCCATCGAGGAGCCCACCAGCCTCAACACCCTGGAGCTGCTGCCGGAGCTGCGCGAGCTGGGCATCAGCGCGGTGAAGATCGAGGGCCGCCAGCGCAGCCCGGCCTACGTGTCGAAGGTCGCCGGCATCTGGCGCCAGGCGCTGGACCGCCTGGCGCGCACGCCGGAGCGCTTCCACCCCGACCCCGCCTGGATGGCCGGCCTCGGCGAGGTCTCCGAGGGCGCCACCACCACTCTGGGCGCCTACGAACGCCGCTGGAAATAGGAGGTTTCATGTCATCCGATTCCCTGCAGCTCGCCCTGGGCCCGGTGCTGTTCTACTGGACCCGCGAGCGCTACGCCGACTTCTACCGCGAGGCCGCCGACTGGCCGGTAGAGATCGTCACCCTGGGCGAGTCCGTCTGCTCGCGGCGCCGCGACATGAAGCTCGACGACTGGCTCGGCATCGGCCGCGAGCTTAGCCAGAGCGGCAAGCAGGTGGTGCTGGCGAGCCAGACCCTGATCGAGTCCGAGGCCGACCTGCGCGACCTGCGCAAGCTGTGCGACAACGGCGAGTTCATCGTCGAGGCCAACGACCAGAGCGCCCTGCAGCGCCTCGCCGCCGCCGGCCTGCCGTTTGTCGCCGGGGCGGCGCTGAACCTCTACAACCCCGCCGCCATCGGCGTGATGGCCCGGGCCGGCATGCAGCGCTGGCAGGCGCCGGTGGAGATGTCGCGCAGCGACCTCACCCGGCTGCTCGCCGATTGCGCCACCGAGGGGCTGGACCAGCCCTGCGAGGTGTTCGCCTACGGCCACCTGCCGCTGGCCTGGTCGTCGCGCTGCTTTACCGCCCGGCGCCACCAGAAGCCCAAGGACCGCTGCATGTTCGTGTGCCAGAAGTACCCGGAAGGGCTGGCGCTGCGCTCCCAGGAGTCAAAGGAGGTGTTCACCCTCAACGGCATCCAGACGCTTTCCGGCGCCTGCCAGGACCTGCGCCACGAGGTCAGCGACATGGTCGCCATGGGCGTAGGCGTGGCGCGCCTGAGCCCCCGTGCCGAGGGCATGGCCGAGGTGGTCGCCGCCTTCGACGCCGCCCGCCGCGGCGAGCTGCCCGCCGCCGACCCGCTGGCCCTGGTCGAGGCCGAGGTGTGCGACGGCTACTGGCACGGCCGCCCGGGCATGGACAATACACGCCTGCCCGCCGGCTGACGCTATTTTTACCCCCTCGCCCAACTCCGTTGCAAGCCGCCTTGCAAACCCCGCCACCCGGCGGGGTTTGTCGTTGGTCGAGCGCCATCTGGCCTTTTCCTGATCCAGGTCATTCCCTCTGGACCTGACACCCTCTAGCCTTCACCACCATATGTTGTGTTTGGAAAATAAAACGGCAGCACATATAGGGAGATTA
This sequence comes from Halomonas sp. E19, assembly GCF_052439355.1. Taxonomy (NCBI): domain Bacteria; kingdom Pseudomonadati; phylum Pseudomonadota; class Gammaproteobacteria; order Oceanospirillales; family Halomonadaceae; genus Halomonas; species Halomonas sp. E19. The sequence goes on from NZ_JBNFWU010000001.1 coordinate 2,976,335, forward strand.
CGGTGAACGCCCCCACAAGCCAGGCCGGCCCGCGCCGCATCGACGTCGCCTCGACCGTCAACGAGTACCTCGAACGCGCCGACTGGCGCGTGCACGCCAACGCCAACCAGGGCTACTCCTGGGCGGGCTGATCCTCAACGTCTCGGGCAAGCTAATCGCCAACTACTGGCTCGACGAGGTCTACCCGGCCGAGGTCGGCGCCGCCCACCGCGAGGGCGACCTGCACATCCACGATCTCGACATGCTGTGCGGCTACTGCGCCGGCTGGTCGCTGCGCCAGCTGCTGATCGAGGGCTTCAACGGCGTGCCCGGGCGCGCCGAGAGCGGCCCGCCGCGCCACCTCTCCAGCGCGCTGGGGCAGATGGTCAACTTCCTCGGCACGCTGCAGAACGAGTGGGCCGGCGCCCAGGCCTTCAGCTCCTTCGATACCTATCTCGCCCCCTACGTGCGCAAGGACGGCCTCGACTTTGCCGCGGTGAAGCAGGCGATCCAGGAGTTCATCTACAACCTCAACGTGCCGTCGCGCTGGGGCAGCCAGACGCCCTTCACCAACCTCACCTTCGACTGGGTGTGCCCGGTGGACCTGCGCGACCAGGTGCCGATCGTCGGCGGCGAGGAGCAGCCCTTCACCTACGGCGAGCTGCAGGCGGAGATGGACCTGCTCAACCGCGCCTACCTGGAGGTGATGGAGGCCGGCGACCGCCAGGGCCGGGTGTTCACCTTCCCCATCCCCACCTACAACATCACCCCCGATTTCGACTGGGAAAGCGACAACGCCGAGCGGCTGTTCGCACTGACCGCCAAGTACGGCCTGCCCTACTTCCAGAACTTCCTCAACTCCGACCTGGAGCCGCACATGGTGCGCTCCATGTGCTGCCGCCTGCAGCTCGACCTCTCCGAGCTGCTCAAGCGCGGCAACGGCCTGTTCGGCAGCGCCGAGCAGACCGGCTCGCTGGGCGTGGTGACGCTCAACTGCGCACGGCTCGGCTACCGCTTCGCCGGCGATCGGGCGGGTCTGTTTCACGAACTTGACCGCCTGCTGGCGCTGGGCCGCGACAGCCTGGAGCTCAAGCGCGAGCGCATCCAGCAGTGGATGGACGAAGGGCTCTACCCCTTCACCCAGAGGTATCTCGGCACCCTGCGCAACCACTTCTCCACCCTGGGCGTGAACGGACTCAACGAGATGGTGCGCAACTTCTGCGACGACCGCTACGACATCACCGTCCCCGAAGGACGCCAGCTCGCCCTGGAGGTGCTCGACCACGTGCGCGCCAGGATGCAAGAGTTCCAGGCCGAGACCGGCCACCTCTACAACCTGGAAGCGACCCCGGCGGAGGGCACCACCTATCGCTTCGCCCGCGCCGACGCCGAACGCTACCCGGGCATTCTGCAGGCGGGCACGCCGGAGGCGCCCTATTACACCAACTCGAGCCAGCTGCCGGTGGGGCATACCGACGACCCCTTCGAGGCGCTGATCCACCAGGACCCGCTGCAGACCCGCTACACCGGCGGCACCGTGCTGCACCTCTACATGCGCGAGCGGCTCTCCAGCGCCACCGCCTGCCGCAAGCTGGTGCACACCGCGCTGTCGCGCTTCCGCCTGCCCTACATCACCGTGACGCCGACCTTCTCGATCTGCCCGGTGCACGGCTACCTGGCCGGCGAACACGAGTTCTGCCCCAAGTGCGACGAGGCACTGCTGGCAAGACGCGCCGCAGCCATGCCGGCCTGAAGTGCTCCACTCACCCACCCTGAAGGAATCATGCGATGACGAACCGCGACACCCTGCCCACCGAACACCGCCAGCGCTGCGAGGTCTGGACCCGCGTGATGGGCTACCATCGCCCGGTCAGCCAGTTCAACGTCGGCAAGCGCGCCGAACACCGCGAGCGCCGCCACTTCAGCGAGCGCGCCGCCGCCCTGACCTCCTGACAAGCTTTCGACCGACCTGAGCTGCCGGGCCCTGCGCCCGGCACTGGAGCGCATGATGATCGCCACCGACCTCGACCCGCCCGCCCTCGCGCCGCTCGACGGCATTCGCCTGCCGGTGGCCGGGCTGACCCAGCTGACCACGCTGGACTATCCCGACCACCTGGCCTGCGTGGTGTTTCTGCAGGGCTGTCCGCTGCGCTGCGGCTACTGCCACAACGGCCACATGATGGCGCCGCGCCGGGGCGACGAGAGCGAGTGGCAGGCGGTGCGGGAGTTCCTGGAGAGCCGCCGCGGGCTACTCGAGGCGGTGGTATTCAGCGGCGGCGAGCCGACGCTGCACAACGCCCTGCCGGCGGCGGTGCGCGAGGTGAAGGCGATGGGCTTCAAGGTCGGCTTGCACACCGCCGGCCCCTACCCGGCGCGGCTGACCCGACTGCTGCCACGGCTCGATTGGGTGGGGCTCGACGTGAAGGGGCGCGGCAGCGACTTCGACCGTATCTGCGGGCGACCCGGCATCTGGCAACGCAACAGCCAGAGCCTGATGGCGCTGCTCGACAGCGGCGTGCCCTTCGAATGCCGTACCACCGTGCACTGGCGCGACTTCAACCTGGCCGAGGTAGAGCGGCTGGCACTGACCCTGGCCGACTGCGGCGTACGTCACTATGCGGTGCAGGTTGCGCGTACCCGCCAGTGCCTCGACCCGGCCTACTGCCAGCCGGTGGAGAACGCCCCGCCACGGGCGATGCTCGCCGGGCTGGTCAAGCGCCTGGCACCGCACTTCGCGCGCATCGAACTGCGCGAGTGACAGAACCGGAGTGTCACGATGTATCTGAACCTGGCGGATATCCTGCTGCTGACCAGCATCCTGCAATCGCTCGCGCTGGCAGTCTTCCTGCTGATACCGGCCAACTTCCGTCTGATCAGCAACCGCCTGCTGCTCGCCACGGTGCTGGCCTTCGCGGCAGGACTCGCCGAGGTCTTTCTCTATAGCACCGGGTTAGCCCAGCGCTTCCTCAAGCTAGCCTACCTGGGCACCCTGGTTGGCCTGCTGCAGGCTGGCCTGCTCTATCTCTACGCCCAATCGCTGATGTTCCAGGAGTTCAAGCTGCGCAGACAGCATCTGGCCCATACGCTGCTTTTCTGGGTCGTTGGGGCCATCTTTGTCGTTGAGTATTATTTGCAACCCGACGAGCTGAAGCGCCAGATCCTGCTGGAAAGGGATCACCCCGGCGTGCTGACCTCGCCACTCATGGCTGCCGCCATTCACCTGGTCTTTCTCGGCTATCTGGTCGCGACCATCGGTGCGATCAAGACGTTCGGCGTGAATGTGCGGCAAATCTTCTCCAATATCGACTACAAGCAGCTGAATTGGCTACGCGCCCTGCTGCTGGGCTATGCCGTGGTATGGAGCGTGAGCCTCGTCTACTGCCTGACGGCCCATGTATGGAAAAGCGATGCCAGCGTTCAATGGGTGTCGGCAGCCGGGAGTGTGACGGGCTTTTTGTTCATCAATTACCTGTTGATCCATGCGCTCCGTCAGCCCATCGTGTTTTCCGGGCTCAGCGCGGAGGAATCCCGCCTGCTTGCCAGTCGCGAGGAAGCGTCTATGGAGGCTCCGGCCGATGCCGAGCTGCTGGCACGGTTGGAGTGCCATATGCAGCAGGCCAAGCCCCACCTCGACGCCAACCTGACCGTCAGCCAGCTCGCCCGCCAGCTAGGCATACCGGCGCGGGAGCTTTCACGGGCAATCAATCAGGGACGCGGCAAGAATTTCTTCGAGTTCATCAGCGCCTACCGTATCGCTGAAGCGCGCAGGCGGCTCCTTGCCGATACCGATCAGACCATCCTGCAGGTGATGTACGACTCAGGCTTCAATTCGAAATCCGTGTTCAATACGGCCTTCAAGCGTACGACGGGCATGACGCCGAGCGAGTTTCGTGCCCGGCCGCCGCAGGCAGTGGCTGAGGCTGTCGAGCCTTCGAAGGCTTCGTGAGGTTAGACTCTGGGCTTTCGCTCAAACGAACCATTAACTCATTGTTAAAAAATCATTTTTTGAAACGTTCGAGTGCCGAAGAACGAACGAGGCAGGCCCCGGCAAGCCTGTAGCATGTCACCACAGCCAACGTACAAGACCGGCTGCCCACATGACCACAGGAGCTTGCCTCATGATTATCCGCCGCCTTCCCTTGCGCAAGGAGCTTGCCATTACCACCACGGCGCTGGCTCTGTCGTTTTCCGGTACTGCCATGGCCCATTGCGATGCCCTCGACGGGCCCGTCATCAACGAAGCACGAACTGCATTGAACTCTGGGGATATCACCCCGGTGCTCAAGTGGGTTCCCGCCGAGGATGAGGCAGAACTCGAGGCCATGTTCGCCAAGACCCTAGACGTGCGTGCGCTCGGTGATAACGCTCAGGAACTGGCCGATCAGCAGTTCTTTGCCACGCTGGTCGAAATCCACCGCGCCTATGAAGGGGCGCCTTTACCGGCATCAAGCCGGCCGGAGAGATCGACCCGGCGGTTCAGCTGGCTGACAAGGCCCTGGAAGAAGGCGAAATCGATGCGTTCCTGGCGCGCATCGTGGAAAAATTCGAACGGAATGCCAGCGCCGCCTTCGAGGCCACGCTGGCCGCCAAACAACAAGCGGGCGACGATCCCGAGCGGGGCCGGGAGTTCGTCGAACACTATGTCCATTACGTGCACTACCTGGAGGACGTGCATAACGTCATTGCCGGTAACAGCAGTGGCCACGCGCACTGACCAACAGCCTTTCGATTGCCCGGCAGCCCGCCTGAAAACCAAGAGGCCGCTATGCTTCGCATAGCGGCCTCTCCCTAGCAGGCGCCCGTCGACGTCAGCGACTCAGCCGCACTTCGACCAGCCGCAGCCGGCGTAGCAGGTCGGGCAGCCATCCATCATGATCAGCTCGCCGCGACACTCCGGGCAGTGGCCCACCACGGTAGGGCCGTCACCCTTTTCTACACCCTGGACAGGCGGTGCCGTACGGGATTCTTCCTCGGGGCTAGGCGGCTGCCAGGGGTGGCCGTGGGTGAGGCGGTGGGCGTAGCGGCGCACCAGCTCCTCCACCGGCACCTGGTTGCCGTCCTGGTCGAGGAAGCCGCGACGGTAGAGGATCTGCTGGATCGACCAGGCGATGGCGGCCACTTCGGAGTCGTGGAACATCGGCTTGCCCCAGCGGTTCATGCCGCAGCGTACCAGGCCCTTGTCCCAGGCCACCTTGCGCAGGTCGGCCACCGCCTGGGTGACGTACCCGCCGCGGGCGGCCAGCGACAGGCTGCGCATGGTGGCAGTGATCCACTGGTGCTCGCTGGAGAGCTGGCCGGAGGGGAAGAAGAACTCCACCGGGCGCTCGATCACTACCCGCTTGCCGTCGAGCACGCCTTCCACCGGCATGAAGGAGACCAGCAGATAGACCTTCTTGCGGCCTTCGGCGCCGACGTAGGAGATCTTCTCGGAGACGGCCTCCAGCGTTCCTTCCGGGCGCGAGGGAATGCGTACCGTGAGCGGATTCTCGTCGGCCAGCGGCGCCTCTTGCACCGCCTTCTTGACGCTGTAGGAAACGATCTTGGACTTAATTTCGACGGCCATCACGGGGCTCCTGCGGAAAGTTGTGCGTTGACGCTTGGGTAACGGCCGCTCACGACCGTCACGAGCGAACCCTCTCTACCACTTGCCATAGGTGCCTTCCTTCAGCGCGTCGTACAGGTTCGCTGCGTTGTGCTCCTCGCCGTCGTAAACCACCTTCTCGTCGCCGGAAAGCTCGATGGTCTCGCCGTTCTCCAGCTCGAACACGTAGGTGGTGTTCTTGAGGTCGTCCTCGCGCACCAGCACACCCTGGAACGCTTCCGGGTTGAAGCGGAAGGTGGTGCAGCCCTTGAGCTTGCTCTGGTAGGCGTCCAGGTAGAGATCCTTGAACTGCTCGAAGGGGAACTCGGTGGGCACGTTGACCGTCTTGGAGATCGCCGAGTCGACCCACGCCTGGGCCGCCGCCTGCACCGCCACGTGCTGCGGCGGGGTCACCGCGTCGGCGGTAATGAAATAGTCGGGCAGGTCGCTCTCCACTGCGTCGCTGGCGATGAAGTGGCGGTAGGCCGCCAGTTCGAAGGAGACCACCTCCACCTGCTCCTTGGTCTTCTTGCCCGACTGGATGACGTTGCGGAAGTAGCGGTGCGAGAACGACGGCTCGATGCCGTTGGAGGCGTTGTTGCCCAGCGACAGCGAAATGGTGCCGGTCGGCGCGATGGAGCTGTGGTGGGTGAAGCGCGCACCGTGCTCGGCCAGCGCTGCAACCAGCTCCGGCTCCACCTCGGCGACCTTCTGCATGTAGCGGCTGTAGCGCGCGTGCAGGATGCGCCCCGGCACCTTGTCGCCGATCTCGTAGCCGTCCTGCGCCAGCTCCGGACGCTCGCGCATCATCTTCGGCGTGATCTCGAAGTCCTCGGCGAGTATCGGCGCCATGCCCTTCTCGCGGGAGAGTTCCAGCGCCTGCTTCCAGCCCTCGATGGCCAGGTTGCGGCTCACCTCTTCGGTGAAGGCCAGCGATTCGGCCGAGCCGTAGGGGATCTTGAGCATGGTCAGGGTCGAGCCGAGGCCGAGGAAGCCCATGCCGTGACGGCGCTTGGCCTCGATCTCGCGGCGCTGGCCGGGCAGCGGCAGGCCGCTGATCTCGACCACGTTATCGAGCATGCGGGTGAAGATCGCCACCACCTGGCGGTAGCGCTCCCAGTCGAAGCGTGGCTTCTTGCCGAAGGGGTCGATGACGAAGCGGGTCAGGTTGACCGAGCCCAGCAGGCAGGCGCCTTCCGGCGGCAGCGGCTGCTCGCCGCAGGGGTTGGTGGCGCGGATCTCCTCGCAGAACCAGTTGTTGTTCATGCGGTTGACCTGGTCGATCAGGATGAAGCCCGGCTCGGCGAAGTCGTAGGTGGAGCGCATGATGGTGTCCCACAGCTCGCGGGCCTTGATCACCTCGACGATGCGGCAGGCCACGCGGCCTTCGGCGTCCACCGTGTAGCCCTCCTCGACCACCGGCCAGTCGCGGTAGATCAGGTCCTCGGGCTTGACGTCATCCTTCTCGCCGGCGTGCAGCGGGAAGGCCAGCGGCCAGTCGGCGTCGTTCTTCACCGCCTCCATGAACTCGTCGGTGATCAGCAGCGAGAGATTGAACTGGCGCAGCCGACCGGCTTCGCGCTTGGCCTCGATGAAGGCGCGCACGTCGGGGTGGCCGACGTCGAAGGTGCCCATCTGGGCGCCGCGGCGACCGCCCGCCGAGGCCACCGTGAAGCACATCTTGTCGTAGATATCCATGAACGCCAGCGGGCCGTTGGTGCCGGCACCGGCGCCGAACACGAAGGCGCCCTTGTGGCGCAGGGTGGAGAATTCGTAGCCGATGCCGCAGCCCGCCTTGAGGGTCATGCCGGCATCCACCACCGAGGAGAGGATATCGTGCATGGAGTCGCGGATGGTGCGCGAGACGGTGCAGTTGATCAGGCTGACGGCGGGCTTGTAGTCCTCGGCGCCGGCGTTGGACATGATCCGCCCGGCCGGAATAGCGCCGTTCTCCAGCGCCCAGCGGAACTTGGGCAGCCACTCGGCGGCCTTGTCGCCTTCCACCGTCGCCAGGGCCCGCGCCACGCGCTCCCAGGTCGCCGCCACGTCCTTGTCGACGGGCCGCCCGTGACGGTCCTTAAGGCGATACTTGGCATCCCAGATATCGCGGGAAGGCGTTTGCATCGGCACCTCTAGGGACGTCTTGACGGCCTTGGTGGAAGTACTCATTTCAGGGATCTCCAGAAGGGTCAAAAAGTTTCAGTAGTCAGCGATCCTGACGCGCCATGCGCTCGAAGCGCACCAGCCATTCACCCAGCCATCCCTGAGCCAGCCCCTCTTCGCGGCTGTCCAACAGGTTCTTGACCGTCAGGCCGAGCTCGGTATCGCCCTCGATCACCAACCGGCGCTGGAAGAACAGGGCGTCGGGGTCCTCGCGCCGGGTCGCCAGGCATAGGAACTCGCGCCAGCCGCCACGAATAGTCGCTTCGCCCGCCTCGCGGGTCAGCGCAAAGCGCTGGTCCACCAGCGTCAGCGTCAGCACGACCCCCAGGTCTTCGACATGGAGGCTGATGCGGCGGTCTTCGAGGGCGTCGAACTCCCCTTCGAGCAGGGGCTCGGCAAAGGTGCGGTTGAGCAGCGGCTCGATCACCTGGCGCTTCAGCGTGAGCGGCACGCGGGGGTCGATGGCGCGGATCAGGCGAGTCGGGGCAGGCGGGCGCGGCAAGCGAGACAGGGACAACGGAAACATCGCAACTCTCCGAGGGGTCGAACCGATGGAATCGATGGCGGCCTGTGCGGCCGGCGGACCGATCATCCTAAGCTCGACGCGGCCTGTCTGCACTGATATGCGTCAAGCTCCTGCTAACGCCCCTGCCGGGGTCTGCGTACCATATATAGTTCAACCAGGACGATCAAGCGACCATATCTGGATTTTTTTACGTCCAAGGGGTTGCAATTCGATAACTATTTGATCCCCAAGCGACGTGCCAGTTTGTGCAGGTTACTGGGGTCGACGGCAAGTCGTCGGGCGGCGTTCGCCCAGTGGCCATCGCAAGCCGCCAGGGCCTCGCGGATGGCCTGGCGCTGGGCCGTATCGACCTGCTGGCGCAGGCTGGCCTGGGCGGTGGTATGCGGGTCAAGGCGACCTGCTTCCGCCTGGACTCGGGGATACATCAGCTGGGGCAGATCGAGCCACGCCGGCTGCAGGGTCACGATGTCGTCGCGCTGCGAACCATGGCCCAGGGCCTTGATCGCCGCACGGCTGATGACGTGCTCGAGTTCACGCACGTTGCCGGGCCAGGAATAGGCCAGCAGCGCCGCTTCGGCGGCAGGCGCAAGGCGCAGGCTGCGCACGCCAAGCCGCGCGCGGTTGATCTCGAGGAAGTGCCCGGCCAGCACCAGCACATCGCTGTCGCGCTCGCGCAGCGGCGGGATCGCCACCGGGTAGACCGACAGCCGGTGGTAGAGGTCGGCGCGGAAATGGCCGTCGCGCACGCCGTCGGCCAGGTGGCGGTTGGTGGCCGCCACGATGCGTACGTCGACCCGCCGCGGAGTGTCCTCGCCCAGCCGCTGTACCTCGCCGTTCTGCAGCGCACGCAAGAGCTTGGCCTGGATCGCCAACGGCAGCTCGCCCACCTCGTCGAGGAACAGGGTGCCACCGTCGGCGGCCTCGAAGCGCCCGGCCCGATCCGCCGTGGCGCCGGAGAAGGCGCCCTTCACGTGGCCGAACAGTTCGCTCTCGGCCAGGGTGTCCGGCAGCGCCGCGCAGTTGACCTGCACCAGCGGCTGGTCGCGACGCGGCGAGCGCTGGTGCAGGCGCCGCGCAAACAGCTCCTTGCCCACCCCGGTCTCGCCCAACAACAGCACCGGCAGATCGGCCTCGGCCACCACGTCGAGCTCGCGCAGCAGGCGCTGCAGCACGGCGCTATGGCCGAGGATCTCGCCGCTCTCGCCGCGCACCACCTGGGCAACGCTGTCATGGCGAGCCATGCGCAGCGCACGGATATCCTGCTCCAGCCGGGTCACCCGCACCGCCGCTTCCACCAGCAGCGCATAGCGCTCCAGTGCCCGTCGCGCCGCCTCGTCGAAGGTGCCCGCCACCAGCGCATCCAGGGTCAGCACGCCCCAGGGTTCGCCCTCCACATGCAGGCTGATGCCCATGCAGTCGTGCACGTGCAGCGGCTCCCCCGGATGCTGCTCGATCAAGCCGTCGTAGGGGTCGGGCAGCGCCGAATCGGGGGGAACAGGGTCGAGCGACGGCTGGTGAGGATCGCGGCCAGGCGCGGATGACGGGCCACCTCGAAGCGCCGTCCCAGCGCCTCGCGCACCAGCCCTTCGACGGCCACCGGCGCCAGCACGTCCTCCTGCAGCCGCAGCAGGCACACCGCACCGCAGGAAAAGCCCTCACGCAGGGTGCGCACCAGGCGCTGCAGACGTACCGCACTGGGCAGGTCCGCCGTGAGATCGGCGATCAGAGAGTCATCCAACATGGTGAAAATTACCTTGCAAGGTTTATTCGACCCTAGCTGCACTGGGTGAAAAAACCATAAAAATACGACTCATTGATTTATTTGCAAAAAATTCTTGGCATGGGCCTTGCTACAAGAAGGATGACTTAGACCGCTACCCAGGAGTTCTCATGACCCTTCTCGAGCAAACCGTCGGCCGCATCGCCCTTTCCCTGCCTGGCGCCACCCGCGTGTTCCACGCCTACAACATCGATTTCTGCTGCGGGGGTCGCATCAGCCTGCGCGAGGCCGCCGAGCGCGCCGGCCTGCTGGCCGACAAGCTGGTCTCCGAGCTCGAGGCGCTGCCGGCCGGCAGCGTCTCCGAGCGCGACTGGCGTGAAGCCAGCAACGACGAGCTGATCGACTATATCCTGACGCGCTACCACGACGTGCACCGACAGCAGCTGCCCGAACTGATCCGCATGGCGCGCCGGGTCGAGCTGGTCCACGGCGATCGCGAGAGCTGCCCCAACGGGCTGGCCGACCTGCTCACCGGGATCTACCAGGAGATGGAGAGCCACATGCAGAAGGAGGAGCAGATCCTGTTCCCCATGCTGCGGGCCGGCATGGGCGCCCAGGCCCAGGGGCCGATCGCGGTGATGCGCCACGAGCACGACGACCATGGCGAAAACCTGGAACATGTGATGGCGCTGACCAACGACATCACCCCGCCCAAGGGCGCCTGCACCACCTGGCGTGCCCTGTACACCGGGCTGCGCGAGTTCCGCGAAGACCTGATGGAGCACATCCATCTGGAGAACAACCTGCTGTTCGAACGCGCCATGTAACGCGCTTCCGATGCTAAAACGGCGCCCCGCGGGCGCCGTTTTACCTTCCGAGAAACCGTTACACCGTGCGCGAGAAGCGTCCCTCGTTGGGCTTCAGATAGGCATCGAAGGCCATCGCCATGTTGCGCATCATCAGGCGCCCGGCGGGCAGCACTTCAATGGCCTCGTCGCCAATGGCCAGCAAGCCGTCGGCCTGCATCTCCCCGAGCTGTGCCAGCGCATCGGCAAAGTAGTCGCGAAAGGCGATGTCATGGCGCGCCTCGATGGCGGCGAAGTCAATCCGCCCGTGGCACATCAGGGCGTTGATCACGTCGCGGCGCAGGCGGTCGTCGTCGTTGAGCCGGTAGCCGCGCATCACCGGCAGCCGCCCCGCCTCGAGCCGTGCCTGGTACTGGGCAGTCTCCTTGACGTTCTGGCTGTAGCTGTCGCCGACCTTGCCGATGGAGGTGATGCCCAAGCCGATCATGTCGCAGTCGGCGTGGGTGGAGTAACCCTGGAAGTTGCGCTGCAGGGTGCCGTTCTCCTTGGCCAGGGAGAGCTCGTCGTCGGGCAGGGCGAAGTGGTCCATGCCGATGTAGACGTAGCCGGCCGCGGTGAGGCGGCGAATGGTCAGCTCCAGCAGCTCCAGCTTGCGCTCCGGCGGCGGCATGTCCTCGGGGCGGATCAGGCGCTGGGCCTTGAACAGCTCGGGCAGGTGGGCGTAACTGTAGCTGGCGATGCGGTCGGGGCGCAGGGCGATGATCTTATCGAGGGTGGCATCGAAGCTCGCCACCGTCTGCAGCGGCAGGCCGTAGATCAGGTCGACGCTGACCGACTGGAAGCCGGCCTCGCGGGCGGCGGCCACCAGCTCGACCACCTGCTCCTCGCTCTGCACGCGGTTGACCGCCTTCTGCACGTCCGCGTCGAAATCCTGCACGCCGAAGCTCAGGCGGTTGAAGCCGAGTGCGTGCAGCTCGTGGATCTGCTCGGGGGTGACCGTGCGCGGATCGACCTCGAGAGAGAATTCGCGCCGCTCGGCCGGGGCGAAGTGGAAGGCCTCGTCGAGCGCGGCCATCAGCTCGCCGAGCTGGGCGTTGCTCAGGTAGGTGGGCGTGCCGCCGCCCAGGTGCAGCTGGGTCATGCGCCGCGTCTCGTCGAACAGCGCGCCCTGCGCGCCGATCTCCTGCTTCAGCCAGTCCAGATACTCCGCCGCCCGCTCGGTGTTGTGGGTGATGATCTTGTTGCAGGCGCAGTAGTAGCAGAGGCTCTTGCAGAACGGGATGTGCACGTAGACCGACAGCGGCTTGGGCGCGGCCACACGATTGCTGCGCTCGGCGGCGGCGCGGTAATCATCCTCGGCGAACGCGGCATGGAACTGCGGTGCGGTCGGATAGGAGGTGTAGCGCGGCCCCGGGCGGTCGTATTTTTCCACCAGGGGGCGGTTGAACAGCAGATCGTCTTGCATGATCGGGAACAGCCTCTTGATAGGGGGCATGGCGCACGCCATCGCCGCATGCTGCCCAGTATGACATTGCCGCCAGCCGCCGTCTCGACAGCGCGCGGCTCTATTGCCCGGGGTCAAGTTTGCCCGGCTCGCGCCGCGGCAGGCGGCGTATCCAGACACACAGCCGCCAGCACACCAGGCACCAGGCCAGCGACCAGCACAGCGCCGAGCTCCACAGCACCACCTGCCAGTAGTCGCCCATGTCGAGCGCCCACAGCCGCAGCAGCGCGGCCGTGGCGAACAGCCCGGCCAGCGGCAGCAGCAGCGGCTCGCTTTCCGGCCGCTGCTTGGCGCGCAGGATGACGTGGCGCACCATGATCGTGCTGGAAAGCGTGCCAAGGGCCGCGATAGTGAAGATATGCAGCGTGGCGCTGGCATGTGCCGGCAGCCACCAGTAGCGGGCCAGCAGCAGCAGTCCGATGCCCAGCCAGGCGTAGCCCAGCATCAGCACCTGCAGGTCGGGGCGCCCGGCGCAGCGCAGCGGCTCCCAGCGAGTTATGCGCAGCAGCACCAGCACACCGGCCGCCGCCACCATCAGAGCCGCCAGGGCCGAAAGGCAGGCCATAGCATCACGAAGGGCGCCAGCCCGAGCAGCACGATAAGCGCAGCTTCGAGACGTGGCTGCACGCCGGCACCGGCCCGGCGGTAGCGGTGCAGGAAGTGACCGTTCACGGCGGGCGCCACGATGCGCCCGCCCATGAACACCATCAGCAGCACCAGCCACAGCACGCTCTGGTGCATCAGCGGGGTGGTGGTCGGCATGCCGTCGAGATAGCGCCAGGTCAGAGTGACCACCGCCAGCAGGCAGATCAGCCCCAGCAGCGGCGCCAGCACCCGATTGCGCCATTTCTTGGCGGCAATGAAGCGAGGCACCAGCAGCGCCGCCACCCCCAGGGCGAACGCGGCATCCGCCAGGCTGGCCAGGGCGCTGCCCGGCAGCTCGAACACTCCCAGCCGGCCCACCAGCCACAGCCCCACGAGCCAGACGAGCCGGCGCTGCGGCTGCGGCCCGAGCAGATAGCCGGCGATCACCGCCAGGGCGAAGCCGAACAGCATTTCCCGCGCATGCGCCGCCGGCGAGCCCAGGTGGCCGACCAGCCGCCCACCGTGATAGAGCGCCAGCAGCGACAGCGGAACCATCACCGCCGCGTGCAGCGTTGCCAGGGGGAACAGCCAGCGCCAGGCCGGCAGCCGCCGAGAGGGCGAGTCCGCGGCCGCAGGGCCGGGGCGGCGCGAAGCCTTTGCATCGAGATTAAACATGCATATAAAATACTACTTAGTATGCTGACTGCCAATCCGCGGGGTATGCCGGGATGCCACGACTGTCACCGCTATCGCTCGCCCGCCTGGCCTGGTGCTCGCTGGCCTACACCTGCATCGGCCTGGGCACCGCCGGGCTGGTCGTGCCGCTGCTGCCCACTACGCCGTTCCTGCTGGTGGCGGCCTGGGCGGCCCCAAGGGCTCGCCCCGCCTGGCGCGGTGGCTGGAGCGACACCCGCGCATCGGCCCGACCCTGCACGCCTGGCAGCGTCAACGCGCCATACCGCGCCCGGCCAAACGCCTGGCGCTGGGGCTGCTGGCGCTGAGCTGGGCGGTGCTGTGGGCCGGAGGCGCCCCGGGTGGGTGCTGGGCATGACGGCCGCCCTGTTCACCTGCGTGGCCACCTTCATCCTGACCCGCCCCGACGCCACCCCAGCCAGCCCACGACAGGTGTTAGAATAGACTGATTTTTCGACGAATCTTGCCTGGTGCTGCCAGGCCGCCACTGCCCGAGGCTCGCATGCATCTGACCCGCTACACCGACTATGCGCTGCGCGTTCTGATCTATCTCGCCGTCAAGGGCGAAGAGCGCGCCACGATCCACGAGATCGCAGAGAGCTTCGGCGTCTCCCGCAACCATTTGATGAAGGTGGTGCAAGACCTCAGCCATCGCGGCTACATCACCACCATCCGCGGCAAGAATGGCGGCATCCTGCTCAATCGCGAGCCCGAGAGCATCACCATGGGTGGCCTGGTGCGCGACACCGAACACGAGCTGGGGCTGGTTGAATGCTTCCGCGACCACAACGAATGCATCATCACCCCCGCGTGCCGGCTCAAGCCGATTCTCAACGAAGCCATGGCGGCCTTCCTGGCGGTACTGGACCGCTACACCCTGGCCGATATGCTGGGCCCGCGGCAGTCTCAGCTGGCCCGCTTGCTGCAAATCCCGTCCGAGGTGACCTAGCACACTGTTCGCTCGGGGTCCGTTCTGCCAAACTCGATTTTGGCTTACCATCGAGGTCAGTCTTGCGCGTAACAACGACAGCGACTGGCTTCACCGTGACGCACTACAGGAGAGAACCATGAAGAAACTGTCTATGGCTGTGCTGGCTGGCGCCGCTGCACTGGCCTTCACGGCAACCGCCCAGGCCGAGCCCGACGGCGAAGCGATCTACAACCGGGCCTGCATGGCCTGCCACATGACTGGTGCCGCCGGCGCCCCGATCATGGGCGATGCCGCTGCCTGGGCCCCGCGCCTCGAGCAGGACATGGAGACCCTCTACGATCACTCCATCAACGGCTTCCAGGCCATGCCCCCAAGGGTGGCCACATGAACCTGACCGACGAGGAAGTGAAGGCCGCCGTGGACTACATGCTCGAACCGGTGCTCTAAGCAAGCAACATTGCCTTGTCAGACGAAGCGCCCCGGCAGCCTGGCTGCCGGGGCGCTTTGTGGAGAGCTGGGCCTCGCTACAGGGTACGGCGGATATGGGCCCGCGCCAGGTCGTTGATCACCGCCACGTCGATCTCGTCATAAGCGAGCAACTGGCCCTGGTGCTCGGCCATGAAGGCCCTGGCCTCGGCCTCGCTGCCGAAGGTGGCCAGCGTCGGCCCCATGGCGCCCATGACCGGATGGTCGGTGACGTAGAAGGCCAGCTCGGCCTCCATGAAGGCATCGTCGGACGGCGAATCCCAGTCGGTGATGCCCATGTCGTGCACGTAGGCCTTGAGCCGCTGGGGCGCGGAGTCCGGCTGCAGCAGCCAGACGAACAGGTCCGAGGTGGAGCAGAACTTCAGCACCTGGCCGCTGCGCGTGCACACCTGCGCCTTGGGCCCGGGGTACTCGCGGATGAACATGCCGCACACGGCGCACTCGTCGCCGGGCTCGATGGGCTGCGGCGTGCAGACGAGCGCCTGCGGCGCCTCTTGCCCGCAGCCGGCCAGGCCGGCGAGGGTTACGCCTCCCATCACGATGATGAATTTTCTGCGGGTCAGCATAGAATGCCTCCTCTGAGCCGAGCGGTGGGTTCAGACCTCACGATGGCGGAAGCGCCACAGCGCCAGCCCCAACGGCGCCGCCACCCAGGCCAGCAGCGCTGCCAGCAGCAGGGCCGGGGGAAGGCGGCATCGGCACCGATGGAGGCCAACCCCGACTGGGTGCGGGCCGCTTCGAAGAAGGTCAGGTTGACGATGCGGAAGATATCGGTGGGGTTGAGCAACAGCAGGTAGTGAAACAGGCTCTCGCTCACCTGCCCCCGGTGCCCACCAGCAGCGCCAGCAGCCCCAGGTCGTAGACAATCACGAACAGGAACCACACGATCAGCGCCACCCCTGCCGCCCGCGACTTCTCGGTCACGCTGACGCTGACCAGATAGGCCAGGCCAATGAACGCCCAGCCCAGCAGCATCGCCGAAACGATGAACAGACCCAGGGCGGCGAGCGTCTCGCCAAGGTTCTCGCTGTGCCCCAGCAGGGTGATGACCAGCCCGGCCAGGCCGAAGCCCACCAGGGTGGCGGCCCCCAGGGTCGCCGCGTGGCCGACGAACTTGCCCGCCAGCAGCTCGACCCGGCTCATCGGATAGGTCAGCAGCAGCAGCAGCGTGCCGGCTTCGTCCTCGCCGACGATGCTGTCGTAGGCCAGCATCAGCGCGATCAGCGGAATCAGGAACACCGCCAGGCTCGACAGGCTGACAATGGTGGTGGAGACGCGGGTGAAGCCGACCTGGCCCGAGGCCGCCGCGCCGAAGTAGGCCAGGCCCACCGCCAACACGCCGAACACCAGGGTGATGGCCAGCACCCAACGGTTGCGCAGGCCGTCGCGGAACTCCTTGCCGGCCACGATCAGGACGTTGTTCATGCGGCGTCTCCTGCAGGCGCATGGCGCCATCAAAGTGAACGTAAAGCGACTCCAGGGTCGGCGGCTCCAGCTCCAGTTCGTCGAGCGCGCCCTGGGCGGCCAGCAGATGCAGCACGCCCGCCTTGGCGCGGGCCGGCAGCGATATCTCGAGGCGCCCATCCGCCAGCGGGGTGGCGTCGCTGCCCAGCCCGCTCAGGCGTTCGACCAGCACCGCGGTATCCCCCGCGAGCGCAGCCGCATGACCAGCGGCAGCGCGGCCGACTCGCGCAGCTCGTCGATGCTGCCGGCGGCCAGCATCCGGCCCCGCCCGAAGATCACCGCCCGGTCGATGTGACGCTCCACGCCGGGCAGCACGTGCGAACACAGGATGACGCTGACGCCGCGCCGGCTCAGCTCGTCGACCATGCCGTAGAAGTCCTTGGTGGCCATGGGATCGAGGCCGGTGGTGGGCTCGTCGAGCAGCAGCAGGCGCGGCTCACCGAGCAGCGCCTGGGCCAGGCCGAGGCGCTGGCGCATGCCCTTGGAGTAGGTCTTGACCCGGCGATCCATGGCATGGGCCAGCCCCACCCGCTCGAGCAGCTCGCCGACCTGCCCACTCGCCACCCGCTTGAGCCGGGCGAAATAGTCGAGCACCTCGCGGCCGCTGAGCTGCTCGTAGAACTGCACGTTCTCGGGCAGGTAGCCCAGGCGGCGGCGCAGCTCGTTGGCCACCACCCCGCCGGGGTCGTGGCCGAATACCGCAAGCGACCCCGGGTCGGGCGTATCAGCCCCAGGATCAGCTTCATGGTGGTCGACTTGCCGGCGCCGTTGTGCCCCATCAGGCCCAGCACCTCGCCCTCCTGCAGGGTCAGACTGATATCGTCCAGGGCGGTCAGCGGGCCGTAGCACTTGCCGACCGAGCGCATCTCGATCACGGGCTGAGTCATTGCACTATCTCCGCCATCCATTCCGGTAGGGACATCAAGGGGTGACTGTCGCGCACCCCGGGGGACGCAGGATCGGGAACTCCCGCTGCACCCAGCGCAGCACCAGCACGGCGGGGCTGTTGAGCAGGATCTTGGCCATCGGGTAGGTCCAGATCAGCCGGTCCATCGAATCGTTGGGCTCGTAGGGGGTGTCGCCGATGCCGTCATTGCCGAGATCCCAGCCCAGGTAGTCGCTCCAGTAGTTGCCGCGCCCCGCGTGGGACCACTCCTGCTGGCGTATGGCCACGTACTTCACCTGGGTCTGGTTGCCGACGAAGGCGTTGCCGTGGAAGCGGTTGTCCTCGGAGCCAGCGGTCATGTGGATGCCGATCTCGGTGCGGGCGAAGAGGTTGTCGCGGATGTCGTTGAACAGCGAGTTGTAGATGAACAGCGCCTTGCCTTCGGCCCCGGAGATGGCGTGGCCGTCGGGCACGCCCGGCTGCTCGCCGCGCTGGGTGTCCAGGGCGACGTTCTCGGCCAGCTCCGAATCGACGATGAAATTGAGCAAAAAGCCATAGTTCTGGTCCTCCACGGAGCGGTTGCCCACCACCGTGAGATAGCGCGACTGCATCAGCGCATAGCCCAACCGGTTGTCGCGGGTCAGGTTGCCGCGCACTTCGTTGTGCTGGGAGAACATGTAGTGGATGCCATAGCGCTGGCCATGCAGGTAGTTGTCGATCAGCCGATTGTGGTTGCTGATGTCGATGTAGATGCCGTCGCGGGTCTCCCACACTTCGTTGCCGATGATCTCGGAGCCCGTGACGTCATAGAGATGCAGGCCGTTGCCACGGTCCTGGGAACGCAGCGAGGTGTCGCCGCTGATGCGGTTGCCGGCCACCCGCAGGTCGGCCACGCTGTCCATCCAGATGCCGAAGCCGCGGGCCTCGATGCGGTTGTTCTCGATCACGCTGCCGGTCGCCTTGCGGTCGACGAAGAGCGCCGCATCCATGGCGGTCATGTCGGCACCGTCGTTGCGCAGGTGCAGGTCGCGCACCTCGATGCGCGGGGCCGCCAGGGTCAGCACCCGGCCATGGCCTTGGCCGTCGAGTACGGCGTCCGGCTCGCCCACCAGCACGATGGAGCGCCTGACCACGAAATTGCCGGCGTGCTCGCCGCTGACTCGTACCAGATCCCCGTCGGCAGCGGCATCGAGCACCGCCTGCAGCGGCTGCTCGCCAGGCACCACGCGCCATTCGGCGGCCCAGGCCAGCCCCGGCAGGCTCAGCAGCGCCGCCAGGAGCGTCACTGTCAAACGCATACGCATGTCCTCAGAGCGAAGGGAGCCGGCGCAGCGCACCGGCTCCAATGGCATCAGGCGGGTTCGACCAGCATGCGCCCGGCCATCTCCATGTGCAGCGCATGGCAGAACCAGGTACAGAAGAACCAGTAGACGCCTGCTCGATCGGCGGTGAAGGTCACCGACGAGGTCTGCTGCGGGTTGACCTCCATCGACACGCCGTAGTTGATGATGGCGAAGCCGTGGGACAGATCCTCGATCCGGTCGAGGTTGGTCACGATCACGGTCACCTCGTCGCCCTGCTTGACGCGGAACTCGTTCAGGCCGTACTGCGGGGCCACCGCCGTCAGGTAGACGCGCACCTTGTTGCCGTTGCGCACCACCTTGCTGTCGGTCTCGAGGTTGACGCCGTCTTCCTCGGCCCACTGTCGCGCCTGGGCCCAGAACGGGTCGTCGCGGTTGAAGATCGCCGTGGGCCGTACCTGGTCGGGGCGGCACATGATGCAGTCGTGGGGCTCGGCGAAGGCCGGGCCGTCGTGCACCAGCTTCATCTCGTCACCAGAGATGTCGATCAGCTGATCGTTCTCGGGGTGCAGCGGGCCCACCGGCAGGAAGCGGTCCTTGGAGAACTTGCTCAGCACCACCAGCCACTGCCCGTCCGCCTCGGCGGTTTCAGCCAGGGTGGCGTTGAGGTGGCCCGGCTGGTAGTGCACGTCGAGCTTCTGGCGGATGTAGCTCACCTCTTCGCCGGCGTAGTGGCGAATGGCGTCCTCGATGTTCCACTTCACCACCTGGCTGTCGATGAACAGCGTGGTATAGGCGTTGCCGCGCCCGTCATAGGTGGTGTGCAGCGGCCCCAGGCCCAGCTCCGGCTCGGCGACCACGGTGTCGCGCAGCTCGATCTTGTTGTCGAACAGGTCGGGCAGCCTGTGGGTGTCGATCACGGTGCAGGTCGGCGACAGCTTGCCGTTGGCGATCAGGTACTTGCCGTCCGGCGTCGCGTTGATACCGTGGGGGTTCTTGGGTACCGGGATATAGCGGGTGAACGGGTTGTTGTCACCGCGACCGTCAACCACCGGGACTTCGCAGCCCTCGATGTTGAGGAAGTCACCGTTGGCCACCGCGCGCTCGATGGCATGGATGTCGAACACCACCACCCAGTCGCGCTCGAAGCGCATCTTGTCCTGCAGGGTCACGCCGCGCTCGGCGTTGTAGCAGGTCGCCGCGGCAAAGCGGCCCGAGTAGTCGGCGTTGCAGTTGTCGAGGTTGCCGTCGACCCACACCTGCCACTTGATCTCCATGCTCTCGCCGTCGATGCCGGTGAACACCGACCAGTACTGGTCGGGATCGTCCAGGTGGCGGCCGTCGTTGGGCATCGGCACGATCATCTCGCCGTTGGCGAAGACGTAGCCGGTCTTGGGCGCCTTCTGCACGCGCAGGCCGTGGATGGAGTGCGCGTTGGGCACGGTGACGATCTTGTCGCAGCGCATGATATCCAGGCGGATACGCGCGACGCGGGTGTTCAGCTTGTCGTTGGCATACAGGTAGCGGCCGTCGTACTTGCCGTCGGTGCAGCTCATGTGCACGTGGTGCAGGTCGCCGTTCTGGAAGCGGGCGCTGTCGCCCAGCACCGCCAGGCTCTCGTTGGTCTGCCCCCAGCCGGTGGCCGAACAGCGGTTGAACACCGGGATGCGCGCCAGTTCGCGCATCGAGGGCACGCCCAGCACGCGCACCTCGCCGCTCTGGCCGCTGCTCCAGAAGCCGTAGTAGCTGTCCAGCTCGCCCGGATTGACGTGAATGTTGGCCGCATCGCCGGCCGCCGCCTGCGCCGCCGGGCTACGCGTCAAGGCACCGACGCCGGCCACCCCGGCGGCCCCGGCCATGCCCGCCGCACCCAGCATGGCGCTGCCGGCGAGGAAGCGGCGCCGCCCTCGTCCACCGGCGCCAGCAACGGGGTATTGGCCAGGTCCTGATCATCCCTCTGATTCCCGCTCATGACACTTCCTCCGTTCCGTTCGTTTCGTTCGTTTTTTCTGATAGGGCTCAGCGCCGCAGCTGCCTTGGCGCTCCTGCTGCTCCGGCGAGGTCATGCCGCGGGGCACGGCCTCGCCCTTGCTCGTGGGCCGGCGCCGGAAGGCGCGGCCCGCTCATGCCTCGCTGCCAACCTCCATGGCGGGAATACGCCGGGTGTCCTCCCCTTGCGGCTCAGCTGCGTCGCCTTCTCGAAGCGCTTGCGCCGCTTGACCATCGGCGGACAGCGCTGGTCGTCGTGGTAGGTCAGCTGGCAGTCCAGGCAGTAGTGGCATTCGTTGACATTGATGCGGCCGTCCGGATGGATGGCGGCCACGTGACATTCGTTGGCGCAGATCTGGCAGGGCGTACCGCAGCTGCCGCGGTGACGCTTGAGCCAGTCGAACAGGCGCAGGCGGGCGGGAATGGCGAGTCCGGCGCCCAGCGGGCAGACGTAGCGGCAGTAGAACTTCTGATTGAAGGCGCTGATGGCCAGCAGCAGCACGGCATAGAGCACGAAGCCCCACTCGCGCTGGAACTTGAGCAGCACGGCGGTCTTGAACGGCTCGACCTCGGCGAAGACCTCGGCCTGCCCCACCGACTGCAGGGACAGCGCGAACAGGCCCAGCAGGATGAGGTACTTCAGTGCCCACAGCCGCTCGTGCACGGCGAAGGGCAGCTCGAACTGGGGTACGCGCAGCTTGCGCGCCGCGGTGTTGATCAGCTCCTGCATGGCACCGAAGGGGCACAGCCAGCCGCAGTAGACGCCGCGGCCCCACAGCAGCAGGGTCACCGCGACGAACGACCAGAGGAGGAACATCATCGGGTCCATCAGGAAGGTGGACCAGCGGAAGTCGGTGAACAGGGCGTTGGTGAAGGTCAGGATATTGACCACCGAGAGCTGGGCCAGCGCGTACCAGCCGATGAACACCACGGTGTAGAGCAGGAAGCCGGTACGCAGCACGTGGGTGAGCCGCGGGCGCCGCACCAGCCAGTCCTGGAACAGCAGGATGAGGGTCAGCACGGCCAGGCCCAGGCCCAGCACCACGATATGCATGACCCGGTCTTCCCACACCGAGACCCACAGTGGGCGCGAGGCGGCCTCGTCCTCGAGCATGCCGAGGCTCGGTTCGGGCAGCGCGAGGAACCGTTCGGGTACCTGCACTTCCACCGAGAACCCGGCAAACTCGGTGTCCAGCGCGCCCACCTGTCGCCGCACCAGCAGCTCCAGCTCCCAAGCGAGGCCGGGGTTGAAGCCGGCCTCCTCGCGCAGGATGAAAATGTCGCGCTCAGGCAGCCGCGGGGCGCCGTCGATCTGCAGGTTCCACAGCCTGAGGTAGTCAGTGTCGCGGAACTGGTCGGAGCGCCCGCCGTGGTGGATCAGGATGCGGTCGAAGATGCCGCCGCGCACGAAGCCCGAGCCTTTGAACGAGTAGCGCCCGTCGGCCATGATCGCCAGCGCGTGCTCGCCCTCCGCCAGCGTCTCCATCAGCTGGGCGTACTGCGCCTCGCCGAGCAGGTTGCGGCCGATGGTAGGCACATTGAGATAGGCGACGTAGAGGTCGATGAAGGTCTCGTCCTCGCGCCCGGCCGGGGCGGCGTCGATGCCCTCGGCGGCGGTGCCGACGAAGGCGGCATCGACCTGGCCGCGACTCAGGCGCAGGTGGCCGATCGCCCCATCCTCGCGCAGCGCTTCCCAGCCGGTCTCCTCATAATGATCTTGGCGCACCCGGGCGAGCCCGCTACCACCGCCGCCTTCGAGGATGCCAAGCTCACGCGCCACCTGCCGCGCCGAGCGCATGATGCCTTCCCCCATCACCACCACGGTGACGGTGGCGCCGGACACCGCATCGACCAGCTCATAGCCTTCGCGCCGCTGGCTCGACAGCCCGACCCGCACCTTCTGGCGCACCGACTTGCCGACGTACTGCTCGACGAAGTCATCCAGCACCGTCTCGGGGATGCCCACCAGCATGATCGGCTCCGAGTGATCGAGCACCTCGACCCCGGTGATCCGGCCCTGCAGATCCATCCCGACGCGCATGTTGACCGGATGCCCCGAGTAGGCCGGGATCGGCGCGATGTCGTTGGTCTCGAAGGCGTAGCCGACGAGCTCGCCATCACGCAGCAGCGCCGTCACCGGCGGCGCGACATGGGTCTCGCCCAGGGCGTCGGCCTCGGGAAAGAGCGTCGCCAGCCAGTCGTCGGCCTGTGCCGCCACCGGCAGCAGCCCAAGTCCCATTGCAAGAAGCAGCAGCCAGGTTCGTAGGAACCGCATGGATAAGTCTCCGCATCATGTGTCTTCGCACTGGGCCACTTCGCACAGCGCGGCAGGAATCGGCGCGACCCCGCCGGCCGCCGGTAAAAAACAGGCACGGGCCAGCAGCGGCGCGAAGGCGCCACGGGTCACTTTTCTTCAAGGGAAAACAAGCTTGTTACATTCCTGTTCGGCCCAAGCTTAGAGCCGAAAAAATGCGGAGTCTGACCTCGATCAAGAAATTCCGGGTCTCGACCGGCACTGCGACAACCTGCCTCAGGCCGCGCCACGACGGGCTTCGTGGCCTGCGACATGGTGTCCTGCGGCGAAAAGCCACAGAGGTCATGACCCATGTCAATTCGACTGCCAAGGGCTTCCGGCATCATGCGTTTAGCCGCCTGGCCAGATGTGCCGGGCGTCTTTAAAGGCCAAAAGATTCATTTCAGATACCTGTTGTGACGTTCCCGCCTCGAACTCGACGCACGCCAGGTAAAAATAAGGACCGCCCATGTCCATCCGGCGCAACGCATTCATCCCCTTGGCATACTTCTGGCTGACAGCGCTGCTTCTGTGTCTCGCGCCCGCCGTGGCAGCCATCGAACTGGAGCAGGTGCGCCCCGGCTTCCCCGACGCCACCCGCCTGGCCCAGGCCGAAGGCGACTATCCCGCCCAGGCGGTCTACGCCGGCGACACCCTGCTGGGCTACGTCTTCGAGACGGACGACGTCGCACCGATCCCGGCCTACTCTGGCAAGCCGATCAGCATGCTGGTGGGCATCGACCTGCAGGCGCAGCTCACCCAGGCCACCATCCTCGGCCACGAGGAGCCGATCATGCTGGTGGGCATCCCAGAGCAGCGGCTGACCGACTACGCCGACGCCCACGTGCCGCACCATGTCAACGAGAAGCTGCGCGTCGGCGAGAACCTCGACGCCATCTCCGGCGCTACCGTCACCGTGATCGTGCTCACCGAGACGATCATGCGCTCGGCGCGGCGCGTCGCCGCCGAGCGCGGGCTGATTCCCGACCCGCTGGCCACCCCACCGGCCGAGGTACGCCACGACGTGTTCGAGCCGGCCGACTGGGAAACCCTGGTGGGCGACGGCACCATTCGCCGCCTGCACCTGACCCACGGCGAGATCGACGCCGCCTTCGTCGGCACCCTGGCCGAGGGCTACGCCAGCGGCGCAGCGGCCGACAGCACCTTCATCGACCTCTACGTCACCTACCTCAACGCCCCCACCGCCGGGCGCAACCTGCTGGGCGACATCGTCTACGAGCAGCTGATGGAGCGCCTGGAAGAGGGCGAGCACGCCATCGGCGTGATGGCCAGCGGCGACTACTCGTTCAAGGGCTCCGGCTATGTGCGCGGCGGCATCTTCGACCGCGTCGAGGCGGCCCAGGGCACCACCAACATCGCCTTCCAGGACCGCGACCACCGCCGCATCGTACGCCTGGCCATCGACGGCGCCCCGCGGCTCACCGAGCGCGATATCTTCATCATACGCAACGAGGCCGAATTCGACCCGGGCGAGCCCTGGGAGCTGGGTCTGTTGGTGCGCCGCGCCGCCGGGCCGCTGGAAACCGAGTTCGTGCGCTTCAACGCCCACTACAGCATTCCCGAGCGCTTCATCGAGCGCGCGGAGCCCCGGTGGAGGAGGCGCTGTGGGTCCAGGTGTGGCGCGACAAGACCTTCCAGATCGTGGTGCTGGGCGCAGGGCTCGCCGTACTCACCGCGGTCATGCTGTTCCAGGACGTACTGGTGCGCTATCCGCGTGTCTTCGCCCCGCTGCGCACCGGCTTTCTGGTCTACACCGTGGTATTCATCGGCTGGTACGCCCTGGCCCAGCTCTCGGTGGTCAACATCCTCACCTTCGTGCATTCGCTGATGGGCGGCTTCAGCTGGGCCTCGTTCCTGATCGACCCGATGATGTTCATCCTCTGGTCGTTCGTCGCGGTGACCTTGCTGCTATGGGGCCGCGGCGTGTTCTGCGGCTGGCTGTGCCCCTTCGGCGCCATGCAGGAGCTGATCAACAAGGCCGCGCGCAAGCTGCGCGTGCCGCAGTTCGAGCTGCCGTTCGCCGTGCACGAACGGCTGTGGGCGCTGAAATACATCATCCTGCTGGCGCTGTTCGCCGTGTCGCTGCACTCGCTGGGGCAGGCCGAGCGCTACGCCGAGGTCGAGCCGTTCAAGACCGCGGTGACCATGCGCTTCCAGCGCGAGTGGGGCTTCCTGCTCTACGCACTCGGCCTGCTCGCCATCTCGGCGTTCACCCACAAGGCCTACTGCCGCTACATCTGCCCGCTGGGCGCGGGGCTCGCCATTCCCGCCCGCCTGCGCCTGTTCGACTGGCTCAAGCGCCACCGCGGCAACTGCGGTACGCCCTGCCAGATCTGCGCCAACGAGTGCGAGGTCGCCGCCATCCATCCGGACGGCCGCATCAACGCCAACGAGTGCCACTACTGCCTGGATTGCCAGGTGACCTATCACGACGACCGCCGCTGCCCGCCGATGGTCAAGCGCCGCAAGCGCTACGAGAAGGCCGCCCGCGCCTCCTCTTCGGGCGGTGCCGTGGGTACCTTCCCGGCCGACGCTGCGCAGGGCAGCCAGGCCAAACTGCAGCGCATTCCCACTCTTCAGGAGGAGTGAAACCATGAGCAACAAGAACGACCACATCAAGGACCTCAGCCGCCGGAATTTCCTGCGCAACAGCGCGGTGACCGGCGTGGCCGAGGCCAGCCTGGCGGGCGGTTTCGGCGCCGGCGCCCTGGTCCGCAGCCGCCCCGCCGAGGCCGCTGCCGGCAACGGTCACGAGGTCGCCCCGGGCGAGCTCGACGAATACTACGGCTTCTGGAGCGGCGGTCACTCCGGTGAGGTGCGCATCCTCGGCGTGCCCTCCATGCGCGAACTGCTGCGCATTCCGGTATTCAACGTCGACAGCGCCACCGGCTGGGGCATCACCAACGAGTCCAAGCGCGTGCTGGGGCCGAATGCGCCGCTCAACGGCGACACCCACCACCCCAAGGTGAGCTACACCGACGCCCGCTACGACGGCCGCTGGTGCTTCATCAACGACAAGCTGAACACCCGCGTCGCACGTATCCGCCTGGACATCATGCGCGCCGACAAGATCGTCACCATTCCCAACGTGCAGGCCATCCACGGCCTGACCCTGCAGCGCGTGCCGGAGACGCGTGACGTCTTCGCCGTGGGCGAGATGATCATCCCGCTGCCCAACAACGGCCAGCACCTGGACGACCCGAGCCAGTACTGGACCATGATCACCAAGCTCGACGCCGCCACCATGGAGATCAAGTGGCAGGCGATCGTCGACGGCAACCTCGACAACTGCGATACCGACTACACCGGCCGCTTCGTCGCCGCCTCCTGCTACAACTCCAGCCGCGGCATGACCCTGCCTGAAATGATGGGCCCCGAGCGCGACTGGACGGTGATCTTCGACGTGCCGGCCATCGACAAGGCCGTTGCCGAAGGCCGCCACACCACCATCGGCGACTCCGCCGTGCCGGTGGTCGACGCCCGCGAGCAGGCCCACGAAGGCCGCAACCCCTTCGCGCTCTATATCCCGACCCCGCGCAGCCCGCACGGCGTCAAC
Organism: Halomonas sp. E19; assembly: GCF_052439355.1. Classification (NCBI taxonomy): domain Bacteria; kingdom Pseudomonadati; phylum Pseudomonadota; class Gammaproteobacteria; order Oceanospirillales; family Halomonadaceae; genus Halomonas; species Halomonas sp. E19. Next base: position 3,002,819 of record NZ_JBNFWU010000001.1, read on the forward strand.
ACCGCGCCGCCGGAAGGCAAGTACTGCGTGGTCAGCGGCAAGCTGTCGCCGACCTGTACCGTGATCGAGTGGGCGCGCGTCGGCGAGTGGTTCGACGGCGGCCTGTCCGACCCGCGCGACACCGTGGTGGCCGAGCCGGAAGTGGGCCTGGGGCCGCTGCACACCACCTTCGACAACCGCGGCAACGCCTACACCTCGCTGTTCCTCGACAGCCAGGTGGTGAAGTGGAACATCGAGGATGCCATCCGCGCCTACAACGGCGAGGAAGTGAACTACATCCGCGACCGCATCGACGTGCACTACAACATCGGCCACCTCAAGGCCTCGCTGGCCTGTAGCCGTGACGTCGACGGCAAGTACCTCACCGCACTGTGCAAGTTCTCCAAGGACCGCTTCCTGCCGGTCGGCCCGATGCACGCCGAGAACGATCAGCTGATCGACATCACCGGCGAGCAGATGAAGCTGATCCACGACGGCCCGACCTACGCCGAGCCGCACGACGCGCTGATGATCCGCGCCGACCAGCTCAACCCGGCGCAGGTCTATACCCGCGACGACCCCTACTTCGCCGAGACCGTGGCCATGGCCCGTGCCGATGGCGTCACGCTGGAGACCGACAACAAGGTCATCCGCGACGGCAACAAGGTGCGCGTCTACATGACCTCCGTGGCACCGAACTTCGGCACCACCGAGTTCCGCGTGAAGAAGGGCGACGAAGTCACCATCGTGGTCACCAACATGGATACCATCGAGGACGTCAGCCACGGCTTCGCCCTGGTCAACCATGGCATCAACTTCGAGATCCACCCGCAGCAGACCTCTTCCGTGACCTTCGTCGCCGACAAGCCCGGCGTCCACTGGTACTACTGCAGCTGGTTCTGCCACGCGCTGCACATGGAAATGTCTGGCAGAATGCTGGTAGAAGCCTGATGTAACCTGGCCGGCCCTGCGGGGCCGGCCACCGTAATGCCCCGAGGTGACCGTGGTGACACGTACTGTTCTTTCTCTCCTGGGTGGCTGCAGCCTGCTGTTGACGGCGACCTTCGCCTTTGCCGAGCTGCGCATCGCCCCCAACGACGGTCCTCTCCAGTCTCATATCGATGCCGCCTCGCCCGGCAGCGAGCTGATCCTCGCCGAAGGCACGCACACCGGCGGCATCCTGATCGACAAGTCCTTGACCCTGCGCGGCGAACCCGGTGCCATCCTCGACGCCGAGGGCCATGGCGACGTGATCCGGGTAACCGCTGCGGACGTGCGCATCGAAGGCCTGACTCTGCGCAACTCCGGCTTCAACCTGACCGACATGAATGCCGGCGTCCATGCCGAACGCGGCGCACATCGCCTGCACCTCGAAGCCACCCGCATGGAAAACGTCGCCTTCGGCGTCTGGGCGTGGCATCTCGACGAACCGACGCTGATCGGCAACCAGTTCTCCGGCAACACCGCCGTGCGCTCGCAGGACCGCGGCGACGCCATCCGCCTGTACAACATCAGCGGCGGCCTGGTGGCCGACAACGACGTACGCGACGCCCGCGACGCCATCTACGTCGATACCAGCCGCGACCTGGTATTTCGCAACAACCGCCTGCGCGACTCGCGCTTCGGCATCCACTACATGTTCACCCACGGCGGCAAGATCGTGGGCAATCACACCAGCGGCACTCGCGCCGGCTATGCCCTGATGATGTCGCGCGACCTCGAGGTGGTGGGCAACCGCTCCGAGAACGACATGAACTACGGCATCCTGATGAACTACGTGAACTACAGCACCATCGCCGGCAACCACATCAGCGGCATCACCGCCTGGCACGGCCCCGCGGGCAGCGAGCACGGCGTGACGCTGGGCGCCGACGGCAAGGCGCTGTTCATCTACAACTCGCAGAGCAACGAGATCGTCGGCAACCGCCTGGCCGACAGCGAGCTCGGCATCCACCTGACCGCCGGCTCCGAACACAACCGCCTCTACGGCAACGCCTTCATCAACAACCGCCAGCAGGTCATGTACGTGGCCACGCGCACCCAGGAGTGGTCCACGCGGGGCGCGGCAACTACTGGAGCGACTACCTCGGCTGGGATCTCGACGGCGACGGCGTCGGCGACACTCCCTACGAGCCCAACGACGCCGTGGACCGGCTGCTGTGGCGCTTCCCCGAAGCCAAGCTGCTGATGCACAGCCCCGCGGTGGTCGCACTGCGCTGGGTGCAGCGCCAGTTCCCCATCTTCCGTGCCCAGGGCGTGCAGGACAGCGCCCCCTGATGCGCACCCCCGACCTTGCAGAGGCCCACTCATGAAGCCGGTCATCGAATGCCATGGGCTGACCAAGCGCCATGGCGAGCTCACCCGCCTCGACGCCCTCGACCTGACCGTACAGGAGGGCGAGGTGTTGGCCCTGCTGGGCCACAACGGCGCCGGCAAGACCACCACCATGAAGCTGATCCTGGGCCTGATCTCACCCAGCGCAGGCACGCTCTCGGTGCTCGGCGGCGCCCCCGACGGCCCCCATGCCGAGACCCTGCGCCGCCACCTGGGGTACCTGCCCGAGAACGTCAGCTTCTACGAGCAGCTCAGCGGGCGCGAGGTGCTCGCCTACTTCGCCCGCCTGAAGCGGGTCGACCGGCAACAGGTCGACACCCTGCTCGAACGGGTCGGCCTGGGCCACGCCGCCAAGCGCCGGGTCAAGACCTACTCCAAGGGCATGCGCCAGCGCCTCGGCCTGGCCCAGGCGCTGCTCGGCGAGCCGCGCCTGCTGCTGCTCGACGAGCCCACCACCGGCCTCGATCCCGCCGCCACCCGCGACTTCTACGAGACCGTGCGCGAGCTGCGCGAGCGCGGCTGCACCGTGCTGCTCTCCTCCCACGTGCTGCCCGGGGTGGAGCCCTACATCGACCGCGCGCTGATCCTCGGCGCCGGCCGCCGCCTGGCGCTCGGCAGCCTCGACGAGCTGCGCCGCGAGGCGGCGCTGCCGCTGACCATCCGTGCCAAGGGGCAGTGGCAGGGCATCGACTGGACCCGGGGCTGGGACGACGACAGCCACATCGCACCGCGCCACCTCAACGGCTGCGCGCTGGAGCTCGGCGTGCATCCGTCGGCGAAGATGAGCGCCCTGCGCCGGCTGACCGGCACTCCCGGCGTCGAGGACATCGACGTGCTGCCACCGACCCTGGAGCATCTCTACGCTCACTTCTCGGCGCCCGTGGCCGCCGCCTCCACCTCTGAGACGCGAGACCGCTCATGAACGCTACCCTGATCGTCGCCCGCAAGGAGTTCCAGGACGGCCTGCGCAACCGCTGGGTGCTGGCCATCGCGCTGGTGCTGGCCGCCCTCGCGGTGGGCATCGCCTGGTTCGGCGCCGCCGCCAGTGGCGGCATGGGCTTCACCTCGCTGGCCACCACGGTGGTCAGCCTGTCGACCCTGGCGGTGTTCCTGATTCCGCTGATCGCCCTGCTGCTGGCCTACGACGCGGTGGTCGGCGAACAGGAGGCAGGCACCCTGCTGCTGCTGCTCACCTACCCGCTCAGCCGCACCGCGCTGCTGCTGGGCAAGTTCCTCGGCCACGGCCTGATCCTCGGCGCCGCCACGGCGCTCGGCTTCGGCATCGCCGGGGTGGTGATCGCCTTCGCCGCCGATGGCGTGGTAATCGGCGACCTGGTCGCCAGCCTCGGCTTGCTGATCCTCAGCAGCGTGCTGCTGGGCTGGGTGTTCATCGCCTTCGCCTACCTGATCAGCGTGTGGGTCAGCGAAAAGGCGCGCGCCGCCGGGCTGGCGCTGGGCGTATGGTTCCTGTTCGTGATCGTCTTCGACCTCGGCCTGCTGGCGCTACTGGTCAGCGTGCAGAGCGGCGGCGACTGGCTGCCGTGGCTGCTGCTGCTCAACCCCGCCGACGGTTTCCGCCTGATCAACATGGTCGGCTTCGAGTCCGCCCAGGCCTACACCGGCGTGACCGCCATCGCCAGCAACGCCTCTTTCCACGCCGGCTGGCTGATGCTGGTGCTGGTCGGCTGGATCGTCGCCCCGCTGGGGCTGGCCGTGCTGCGCTTCCGCCATCATTCGGCCTGATCGGGCTCGCCAACTGGAGATTCACGATGATTCGCACGCCTCCTGCCCGCCCGCTTGCCTTCGCCCTGGTCCTGTTGCTGGCCCTGCTGCTGGCCGGCTGCGGCGACGGCGACGCGGACCGCCCGCTGGCGCCGGCCCAGCCGATCACCGACGGCGACAGCTGCCACGTATGCGGCATGCTGATCGCGGACCTGCCCGGCCCCAAGGGCCAGGTCTACCTGACCCGCGACGAGGCGGTGCGCAAGTTCTGCTCCACCACCGACATGTTTGCCTTCCTGCTGCAGCCGGAGAACGAGAATCGCCTGAGCCACGCCTGGGTGCATGACGTCGCCGTCACGCCCTGGAGCCGCCCGGCCGACGACGCCTATATCCTGGCCAGCGAGGCCTGGTACGTGGTGGGCCACGACCAGCGCGGCGCCATGGGCCACACCCTGGCCTCGTTCCGCGAGCGCCACCATGCGGACGCCTTCCGCGACACCCATGGCGGCGAGGTGCTGGCCTTTGGCGACATCGACCTGGCCCTGCTGACCGACCTGGCCCGCGCCGACGCCAGCATGCAGCCCGGCACCGGCAACGGCATGCACGGCGGCGGCATGCACGGCCACTGACCCAGCGACACAGGAGGCTGCCATGCCCACGCCCTTCATCCTGACCTTCGTCCTGCTGCTGAGCCTGACGGGCCATGCGGCCCACGCCGAGGCAACCGGGTCCAACACCGCAGCGTCGCCCGCGGCGCTGCGCGGCGACCCCCAGCAAGGCGAGGCCATGGCCAAGCTGTGCACCAGCTGCCACGGCCACCAGGGGCGCAGCGTGACCTCGCGCTACCCCTCCATCGCCGGGCTCGATGAAGCGCATATCGTAGAGCGTCTCAAGGCCTTCCAGGCCGGCGAGAGTGGCCACCTGATGGCGAGCATGACCCGCGGGCTGAGCGATCAGGATATCGCTCATCTTGCCGCTTACTATGCCGGCCTGTCGCCACGCGGCTGGCCGTCGACGAACCCCGCCCCCGCGGCAAACGACTGACCGTCGCGGCGGGGTCGGCGCCGGGCGATACGGGTGCTACCATCCGTAGCCTGTCGACCAGGAAACCGGCCATGACCCACCCCCTTCCGCCTTCCCGCCCGCTGTGCGGCGCCGTCCGCCGCAGCGTCGCCGCAGGGCTGCTGACAGCCCTGCTGGCGGCCAGCCCCGCGCAGGCCACCAACTACAACATCAGCGAAGTCGAAGCCCATGGGCGCTGGCATTCGCTGGTCCTGTCGCTCGGCGACGAACGCCACTTCCGCGCCCTTGAGCAGCACAGCTACAGCGACTCCATCCTCAGCCTCAACTACACCGCGGGCGTGTGCGACCTGCCGTGGCTTGAGGTGCGCGTCGAGCTGGCCGAGCACCAGCCCGAGAGCCGCGTGGCCAACCTGGTGCCGGGGGACCTGCGCGTCGACTACGCCACCATCCACAGCGGCGCGGCCGAGTTCATCACCCAGCGCGGCGACAACGGCTTCTACGTCAACTTCTACCTCGACACCCAGCCCCTGCTGATTGACGAGATGCGCAACGGCGAGACCCTGCGACTGCGCTTCGATCGCGGCGATGAGGACTACTGGTTCATGAGCTTCGACCTGGCGGGCGCCGGTGCGGCCATCGCCCGCGCCGAGCGGCTGTGCGAGGCGGCGCGCTGATGGCGGTGCTGCTGTTCCGGCTGACCCAGGTCTCGGAGGAGGAGGCCTGGGAGGTGCGCCGGCTGCTCGACGAGCACGGCTTCGACACCTACGAGACCCACGCCGGCTTCTGGCGCCTGGGGGTGGATGCCATCTGGCTGCGCGACGCCTCGCAGCAGGAGGCGGCCCGCGCGGTGCTCGACCGCTACCAGGCCGAGCGGCGCGAACGCATCCAGCGCGAGCACGCCGGCCGGGTCGAGCGCGGCGAGGCACCCACGCTGTGGCGGCGGCTGCGCCACCACCCGATCCAACTGCTGCTGGTGGCGCTGGCGGTGCTCGCCGTCCTGGCGCTGACCCTGCTGCCCTTCCTTGGGCTGATCGAGGGCTTTAGCGGCCCGTCCTGATAGCCTCACCTTCGCCGGGGCGGGCCACGCCTGCCCCGGCGAGGCGGCTCAGAAGCGGGTGGTGAGGTTGGCCCAGACCATGCGGCCTGGCTCGTTGACGCGCTCGGTGGCCAGCATCTCCGTGGTGCCGCGCTGGATATGCTCGGCATAGGTGCGATCGAACAGGTTGTCGACGCCCAGGGTCAGGGTGGTGGTGCCGAACAGCTGGCGCCCCGCGTAGGCCGAGGCGGTGGCGAACCCGGGCGTTTCCCCGATATCCAGGCTGTAGATGGTGCCCTGCCCCTCGGCGATGCGGTCCTGACGCATCACACCGCGCAGCAGCACCCCGCTGAAATAGGCGTTCTGCGCATAGTCGAGCCCCAGGGTCGCCTCCAGCGGCGGCGTCTGCGCCAGCGGCCGGGCGTCGGTGTCGTTGTCGCTGCGCACCCAGGCCAGGCTGGAAGTGAGGTGCCAGCTATCGTTCAGGCGCAGGCGCATGTCGGCTTCCATACCATAGGTGGTGGCGTCCACGTTGCGCACCCTGCCCTGCCCCGGCCTTTCGTCGATCAGGATGTAATCGTCGTACCAGCCGTAGAACAGCGAGAGGTTGGCGCTCAGCCGCTCGCCGTTCCAGCTGGCCCCGCTGTCGAGCTGGGTCAGGGTCTCGGGGTCGATGTCGAAGACCCAGCGCCGCTCCCAGTGATCGCCCGCCCGCTCAGCGCGCCCGACCCCGGCGAACAGGCTGAGCGGCTGCGCTTCCAGCGCATGCTCGTAGCGGGCGAAGCCGCTCCACAGGGTGGCGCGCGACCGCTCTCCAAGGCCGGCATCGGCGTAGAACCCAGGGGCGGCGTCGGTTCCCGTCAGCGACTCGACCTCGGCCCGGTCTACGCGCAGGCCAAGGGTAACCCAGCTGCGCTCGGTCAGCTCCTGTTCCACCTCGGTGAAGACTCCCAGATCGGTGAATTCGGCGTTGCGGCTGCGCTCCCGCTCGCGGTAGTCGACGCCGCCGCGGTTGCTGTGGCGGTTCTCGGCGTAGTCCATGCCCACCGCCACCTGGGTGGTCGGCGCCAGCTCAAGCTCGGCGGCCAGGCGCCCGCCCAAGGTTCGGCGGTCCGGGTTGCCCAGCCGCAGCAGCGGCTGCCCTTGGGGATTGGTCGGCGGCGCCTTGAGAGTGAAGTTGTCCATCACGTGATCGATATAGCTATAGAAGAGCTGCGCCTCCACCTCGCTCAGCCACGGGGTGAGGTGGCGGCGGCTGGCGCTTAGGGTGTAGCCGGTGCGGTCGAACCGGGTACCGTCGAGCGGACGCCCGTCGTCGTAGGCCGCCTCGGCGTCGCTGCGGTCGTAGGCCAACTCGATGCGGGTGTCCGCATCAGGAGTCCAGCCGGCGATGGCGGTGCCGCTCCAGCGGTGGTACTCGGAGCGCACCGTGCTGCCGTCGCCGTCGCGGTAGTCGTCCTGGTCGGAGAGGGTGCCGATCAGGCGTACATAGCCCGCCTGGCTGCCGGCGGTCAGGTCGGTGACCAGGTCGAAGCGGTCGTGGCTGCCCAGCGTGGTGCTGGCGAACCCCGCCACGCCGGGCTCGGTGAGGCTCGGCTTGTCGCGCTCGAAGCGCACCACCCCGGCCGGAGCCGCACCGTAGCGCACGCTCTGCGGGCCCTTGACGATCTCCACACGGTCGTAGGCCTGGGGGAAGATATAGGCCGTGGGCGGGTCCATGCGCCCGCCGCAGCCGCCCAGCACCTGGCTGCCATCCGCCTGGATGCCCAGCCGCGAGCCGCCCAGGCCGCGCAGCTCGGGGTCGCCGCTGGTGCCGCCCTTGCGGCTTACGGTAAAACCGGGAATCGACTTGAGGAAGGCGCCGCCGTCCTGGGCCGGCAGCGGCAGCCGCGGCGTGCGGGAATCGGTAGTGACGGTATAGGGGTCGCTCATGGCCGGCGCGGTGATTACCATGGTCGACAGGGCCGGCGAGGCGAGCGGCGCCGAGGTTTCCGCCAGCGCCACCGGCGCGGCGGCCAGCGAGGCGGCAACGGCCAGGCCGGTGCGGCAAAACGAAACGCGATGAGTCATTGTGCTTGGTTCCCAGTTGTCATGATCCGGGGAGGTTCCCCGCACCGACAAAGCAAGAACGAGGCCAGCAGCGCGCCTGGGGCCGCCTTGCGTCCGGCAAGCCACGGCGGGGGCGGGCTGCCCGCCCTTCACCCGCCGCAGCAGACCGTCGCCGACCCTAGCCGACCACCGCCGCCTGGGGGATCCCACACAGCCGGTGCGGCATTTGCCACAGTGCCAGGCGCGGCCCGGGCGCGGCGGAACGCGGCTTGGCAGGCGCAGCGAAGGCGCGACCAAAAGAAGAGGCCCGGCAGGGCCTCGAAGGAACGCAACGGTTACCTTTGCTTGCAGCTTGCGTGCCAGCCGGGCAAGGCCCGGGAATCCTGAGCCAAGCCCTTGATCCAGCTCATGGCTGCGTCGCTATGCCGCCCCCGGGCGGCTCCGTGCGCGGCGGTTCACGTTACACTTCCACACTCAGCGCACGGGGCCGGCCGGCCCCGTGCCGATACGCTTGCGAGGGAGAGATCGGGCCGATGCCGGCGGAATGGACCGTTGCCTTCCTGCTTGGGCTCTTGAGCAGCACCCACTGCCTGGGTATGTGCGGCGGGATCGCCGGTGCGCTGACCTTCGGCCTGAGCGCGAAGATCCGCCAGCGCGCGCCACGCCTGATGGCCTACAACCTGGCCTACAACAGCGGTCGCATCACCAGCTACGCCGTGGCCGGCGCGCTGGTGGCAGCCGGCACCGGCTGGCTGGGGGCTGGGTGGGCACGCCCAACCGGCTGGTGATGAGCACGCTGGGGGCGCTGTTCCTGGTCGCGGTGGGGCTGCATATCGCCGGCTGGTTCCCACGCTTCTCACGCATCGAGTCGCTCGGCCGCCCGCTGTGGCGGCGGCTGGAGCCGCACGGGCGGCGGCTGCTGCCGGTGCAGCGCCTGCCCCAGGCCTGGCTGTTCGGCCTGATCTGGGGCTGGCTGCCCTGCGGGCTGGTCTACTCCGCGCTGCTCTACTCGCTGACCACCGAGTCGGCCTGGCGCGGCGGGCTGTTCATGCTGTTCTTCGGCCTCGGCACCCTGCCCATGCTGTTCACCGTCGGGGTGATGGCCAGCCGCGTAGCCGCCGCGCTGCGCCGCCCCTACGTGCGGCGGGCGGCCGGGCTGATGATCGTTGCCCTGGCCCCGGTGCCGGTTTGGATCACTCAGGGAGGTGTGGCATGAGGCAAGCCGACGCGACCGCCGACGCCGACGCCATGGTCGGCGAGGCCGCAGCCTTCCAGGCGACGCTGCGCGCGGCACGGCTGGTGGCCGCGACCGACGCCACCGTGCTGATACTGGGCGAGAGCGGTACCGGCAAGGAGCTGCTGGCTCGCCTGGTGCACCGCCACAGCCGCCGGGCGGCGCGCCCTTGGGTCACGCTCAACTGCGCTGCCATCCCGCTCGACCTGGTGGAGTCCGAACTGTTCGGGCACCGCCGCGGCGCCTTCACCGGCGCCCATGCCGACAAGCGCGGCCGCATCCAGCAGGCCGACGGCGGCACCCTGTTCCTCGACGAGGTCGCCGAGCTGCCGCTGGCGGCACAGGCCAAGCTGCTGCGCTTTCTGGAGAACGGCGAGTGCCAGGCGCTGGGCGCCGACCGGGTGGAGCAGGTCGACGTGCGCGTGCTGGCGGCCACCCACCGCGACCTGCACGCCCAGGTCGAGGCCGGCGCCTTTCGCGCCGATCTGTTCTACCGCCTGCACGTGATTCCGCTGGAGCTGCCGCCGCTGCGCGAGCGCCGCGAGGACGTGGCCGCGCTGGTCGAGCGCTTCCGCCACGAGCTCGCCGCCCGCCACGGCGTGCCGGCTCCCGATTTCACCGCGCCGCTGCTGCGCCAGCTCGGCGAATACGCCTGGCCGGGCAATGTCCGCGAACTGCGCAACCTTGTCGAGCGCTGCGTGGTGCTGCTGCACGGGCAGCGGCTGGCGCCGGGCGACCTGCCCGCCGGCTGGCTCGGCCAGGCCTCGCCTGCGCAGCTGCGTGCGCGGGCCGCCTGGCAGCTGCCCGCAGAAGGGGTGTGCCTAGAGACGCTGGAGGGACAGCTGATTCGCCAGGCGCTGGCCCAGACCGAGGGCAACCGCAGCCGAGCGGCGCGGCTGCTCGGCCTAACCCGCGATACCCTGCTCTATCGCATGAAGAAGCATGCCATTCACTAGTCCTGCCATGCGTTGACCTGTCATGCGTTGACCTGTCACTCGCTGACACCTGTCAGGAAACACCGCCGCCAGGCGGTAGCCGGCGTCTTTCGGCGGGCCCAGGCGAGGGTGGGTGACGTTGGCTAATGACGGGTGCGCTCGGCCCGCCGCATCGGGCGGCGGGACCGTCAGCAGGGGTTGGCTCAGTGGCCAATGGCCTCGCGCAGCTGGGGCGGGAGGTCGAGCTCGACGTCGGCGTCGAGCGGCGCCAGCTCGCGGGCGTACCACACGCGCCCGGCCTCGATGCGGCTGAACATCTGGAAGGCAACCTTGTCGCCCGGCGCGAAGGTGGGAGCGGGCTCACCCTCGGGCAGGCGCAGGTGCATGCGCATGGCCATCATCACCTCGGGAATCGCCTCGTGGGCGATGGTGACACGCTCGTGGTCCGGCTCGTAGCCGAGGAAGATACCGCGCACCGGGTGCGGGCCTGTGCCCTCGTTCGCCATGGCGGCATGACCATGCGCCTGATCGTGTCCATGGCCGTGGCCGTGGGCCGAGTGCGACGGCTCGCCATGCGCGGCCAGGCTCAGCAGCGAGGCCGCCAGCAGCACCGTGACTGCCTTGATCTTCATAGTGTCTCCTCACAAGAAAGGCCGCCCTCGTGAAAGGGCGGCCGGACAACGTCATTGCGATGCTCAGCGCAGCAGCTGAGTATCGAGATACTCCACCGAGAGGTAGTCCTCGAACGCCCACAGCCGCACGAAACGACCGCGCTGCTGCAGTTCACTGCCTTCACCGCCCCACATGGTGAGGCTGAGCGGGGGCTGCGGCATGTCCTCCTTGAGCTGCTCGAACCACCAGTCGGCCATCTCCGTCTCCCACGGCTGGCCGTAGCGGGCCTCGAGCTGCGCCTTCACTCGGTCGAAATCCTCGACCTCGGGGTAGAAGGCCACGACCAGCGCCAGGCGATCCCGCCCTGACGGGAACACGTAGCGCAGGTCGGTCTCCGGTTCGTCGGCGGCCTGCAGCTCGCCGTCGATGATAAGGTCGCCTTCATCGGTTTCCACCACCGAGACGTTGACCACACCGTCCTCCTCGAGGCGGGCCATGACCGCCTCGGAGGTCATGCCGAAATCGGCGCTGCGATAGCCGGTCATGGTTTCCGCCGCCGCCGCGGGACCGGCCACAGCCAGCGCCAGCGCCGTCAGCAGCCCGCCAAACAGCGCTGCGGGTTGAAAGGTCATCGCCATGCGTACTCCTCTTGGGCCACTCGGGCCCAGGCTTTCAGTTGTCTTCCTCAGCACCCACGACACGGATCACGCCCACCATCCCGCGGTTCTGATGGGGCTGACAGTAGTAGTCGAAAGTGCCCTCCTCATCGAAGGTACGCTCCCAGCTCTCCTCGGGGAAGAGTCGCCCGGAAGCGATCTCCTCGTCGGGGAAATAGATGTCGTGGTTGGAGCGACGCTCGGCGTTGACCCAGCGCACCGTGGTGCCGACGGGCACCTCCAGCTCGTCGGGCTGGAAGCGGTTGTTGACCATCTCGATCTCGACCACCTTGCCCTCTGTCGCCACCTTGTCCTGGTCGTTCTCGCTGCCGGCCTGGGCCACCCCGCTCAGCAGCAGGGTGGCCAGCAGGCTGGTACCAAGGGTAGTCAGAAGCCGTCTATGCGTTTGCATCTCTTCTTACTCCTCTGGTGCCTGGCGCGTCACCGAGTGACGCGCGTGGCATTGATTTCCACTCGATCCTCATCGAAGTCGCCGGGCAGGGTCGCATCGAAGGCGAGGCCGAACTGCCAGGAGACATGATGGAAGCGAGAGTCGGCGTGGTCGTCGTGCAGCGCCACGTTGAAGCTGTACTTGCTGTCGGTGGAGAGCGGCTTGTCACCTTCCTGGCCGGTGCGCAGTGCACGGGTCAGGTAGGCGGTCCACACCCCGTCGACTTCCTCGGCGCTGAACACGATCGCCTGGCTGTCGGCGAAGTGACGCTCGTCGAGAATATAGCCGGACTCGGTGGAGCCATCGCCACTGTTGAAGCGAGCCACGTCCAGGTAGACGCCGGCGCCCAGCAGCTCGGCGATCTCCGCCTCGTCCTTCAGCTTGTCCCAGCCGCCGCGGGCGGCGCCGCGGCGTCCGCGAATCTCGATCTCGCTGCGGCTTTCGCTCAGGTACTTGGTCACCCCGTTGCTGCTCATGAAGTCGAGTCGCGCGGCCAGTTCACTGGCAGCCAGCGCTTCCGCGTCGGGCGCATCCGGCATGTAGGCGGAGTCGTGGTGACAGCTGGCCCAGCAGCCGCCACGGTCGGCCATGTCGACGCGCTCGTCGGCGAAGCTGACGGTGAGCTTCATGGGGTTGTTGGGGTCCATCACCCCGCCTTCGATGAAGGGCAGCGGTGCGTGCTCGCCGGCCTCCCACTGGAAGCGCATGAACAGGTAGTCGTCGTCGAACGAGGCCTGCACGGTCATTGGCACATGGCCACGCTTGTTGCCCAGGTCATAGGTCTCGATCTTTTCGGCGCTGGTGGCCAGCGCGCCGATCTGCGCTTCCTCGCCCTGGTGACACCAGACACAGCGATCGCCGGCGCTGAAGGCGCGGCCGCCGCCGTGGGCGCTGCCGTCCTGGATCCACTCGATGGAGGCCTGGCCGGGCAGGAACAGGGTGATGTCGAGGACCGGCACGTCGGACCAGTCGAGCGACGAGGCGATATCGCCCTCGGCGGTAACGGCCTCGCCCAGCTCCTCTGCTTCGAGGGGCATCTCGGGCTCGCTGCGTCCGGCCACTTCCTCGGTCTCGTCTTCCGCGAAGCGCGAGGCCCATACCGGCGACTCGTCCCAATCCTCGGGCAGCTTGTGGGCGATGCCCTGGTGACACTCGATACAGGTGCGGCCCTGCTCGAAGGCGCGGGCATGTTCGCGCGATGCGCGCGGCGCCTGCTGCTCGAGGTCCATGGCCGACCAGTCGTGGCAGTTGCGGCACTCACGCGAATCGGTACGCAGCATCGAACGCCACACGTTCTCGGCCAGTTGGAGACGCTTGCCCTCGAACTTCTCCTCGGTGTTGATGGTCCCCAGCATCCAGTGCCATACCTCGCGGCTGGCCTCGATCTTGCGGATCATCTTCGGCCCCCAGGCATCGGGCACGTGGCAGTCGGAGCAGGTCGCGCCAACGCCGGTGGAATTCTTGTAGTGGGGCCGGTCCAGGTACTCCTCGTGCACCCAGCTCATCTCGTGACAGGCCGTGCTGCAGAACTTGAAGCTGTTGGTGGCCTCCATCACGGTGTTGAAACCGCCCCAGAACAGAATGCCGGCAACGAAAAAGACCACGGCGGCACCTAGCGAGGCCCCCATGATCGTTAACTTGCGCCAGTTACGTAGACGCTCCCCCATGATGTCAATCTCCCCAAAATGTCATGACACGAGCCTTGTGCTAATCCGAGATGTCGCCTTGGCTATGGTTGTGCTGTGGCCCTTGCCCAGCCGCTCCAGGCCCCGTCTGACCAGGCGTGGAGCGGCTGGAGAAGGGCCGAGGCCCTGCGAACAGGGCCTCGGCGGTGCGACCGAAAATCAGCCGATGTGCTTCTTGCGGTTGAACACGTTGAACTTGCCGGTCGGCGTGTTCAGGTTCTCGATGACGGCCTTCACTTCGAGGGTCTTGTCGTCGTAGACCACGATGGCGCCATCGTCCTGGTGGCCGCGGCCACGAGCCCAGATGGAAACCCACACCTCGGTACCGGTCTGGTCGTATTCCATGTGCACGGCCACTGCATCATGCTCGACGGGACGGTCGGCAACATGAATCGGAGTCAGCTCGCGGGTCTCCTTGTTCATGACCATGACCCACTGGTTGACGTCGGCCTCCGGGTGCATGGCCTGGTCGATCCAGACGTGCGGGGAATCCGGATGGCTGCGCACGAACAGGCCAGGACCGTCGGTCTCGACGCTGCCGCAGATCTCCCACGCCTGGTCCGGATGACCTTCGGGGTCGTTGCCCCAGAATGTCATGCGGCCTTCGCCCAGGTGAGTGGTACCGGCGACGGGGCCACACTCGGGGTCGATCCAGTTGGCGCCCGGGCCCGGGTGCGGGATCTGCCCGGTGTTGAGCATGCCGACGCGCTTGCGGGTTTCGGTATCGACGAACACCATCAGGTTGCTGAAGTTGGCAGCAATCTGGAAGTAGCGGCCGGTCGGATCGAAGAAGCCGTCGTGCAGGAACTCGGCGGTCTCCATCTGCTCGATGCGCAGGTTGTCGATGTCGCTGTAGTCGACCTGCCAGACCTGACCGGTCTCCTTGACGTTGACCAGGAAGCTCGGCGCGTTGGGCGTGTTGTACAGCGCCGCCACGCGAGCCTCGTGGACGTAGTTGCCTTCGGTGTCGTAGCCGCGGGTGGAGACGACTTTCAGCGGCTCCATGGTCTCGGCATCGGCGATCACGAAGTGCGGCGGCCAGTAGGCGCCACCGATGACGTACTTGTCCTTCCACTCGCCGTAGTGGGACACCGCCACGTCGCGGGCGTCGATGCCGATGAACACTTCGGCGGTGACCTGCGGCGGATCCATCCACAGGTCGATCTTGGACAGACGGCCGTCACGGCCCTGGACGTACCAGAAGCGGCCGTCGGAGCTCTCCTTGGCCACGTGCACGGCATAGCCGGTCTCGGCCTCGGTGACGAGCTCCTTGGTGTCGCCGTCGATGATGCCCATGGCGCCACGGTCACGCAGGATGGTGACCATGAAGTTTTCCCAGTTGCGATCGTGCTGGGGCTCGGTCGGCCACTCTTCCTGCGGCACCACGATGCGCCAGGTCTCGCGGATGTCGGACAGCGACATCTCGGGCGGCTCTTGCGGGGTCTGCTGGATGTAACGGGCGATCAGCTCGATCTCCTCGGGATCGAGGATACCGTCGAAGTTGTTCATGCCGCCTTCGGTACCCAGCGAGATGATGCTCTCCAGGCGACGCTGGCCCAGCTCCTGGGTGGTCTGGGGCAGCAGGTTGGGGCCGGTGGCGCCCTTGCGCAGGGTACCGTGGCAGCCCGCACAGCGGGAGAAGTAGATCTGTCCGGCGCGCTCCAGCTCCTCCGCGGACATTTCGGGTGCCGCGGCGTGGGCGGTACCCATCATGGCGGCCAGCGGGAAGCTGAGGGCGAAGATCCCCTTGGTCAATGCTCTCTTATACATAACGTGCCTCGCTTGGTTTCCCCTTCGGGTAATGGCTGGCGGGTGCCTCTGCATGATCTTTTTCTGCGCTGCCAAGGGACCATGGCCAGCCACCCCCACCTGGGGCTAGTAGAGCACCTTTGCCGCGGCTCTCACTTGACCACTGTCAATAGAAGTATTCTGGAGTTGACTTATGTCACAAGAGGGTTCGAGAAAAGTTGGCGGAGCGTAGATAGCATTTAGAAGCGCTCGGCCCGGCCTGGGGCCGGGCGGATATGGAGGCGCGGAGAGGCAGCGACGGCCTTACCGGCAGGGGCTGAACATCCCGACCCCGGCGGGGCTGGCCATGCCGTTGAGCGGGGTAGGCAGCGGCCCGGGGTCGCCGCCGGCATTGGCGAAGCGCCGCAGCGCCGAAACGTCGTCGACCTGAACGCAGTTGCGCTCGCAGCTGACACCCACCTCCTTGAGGCGTGCCATGGCCCGCGAAAAGCTCTCCGGCTTCATGCCCAGGCGTCCGGCGATCAGCAGCTTGTCGCAGGGCAGGCAGACCAGGGCCTGGTCGGCGTCGCAGGGGCACAGCGAGACGATAAAAGCGGCCAGACGCTGATAGGTGGGCTGATTGATCAGCTGATCGAGCTGGCAGACCAGGTAGCGCAGCATGCCGGAGAGGTTGGCCAGCAGGTTGAGCGCCAGGCCGTGATTCTGTTCCAGCGTGGTGAGGAAGTGGTCGGCGGTGAAGATCAGCAGCCGGGCGTCTTCTGCCACCGCCGCGTTCACCGGAAACCCCAGCCGGTCGAACATGGCGGCCTCGGCGAAGGATTCGCCGCGGGTGAACAGCCCCACCATGCATTCGTTGCCGTCGGGGCTCTCGCGGAACAGCTTGATCCAACCGCCCAGCACCACGTAGAAGCGATCCGCCGGCTCGCCCTCGGAGAACAGCAGGGTGCCGCGTCGATAGCTGCGCTCCAGCGCCCCGCTGGTCAGTAGCGCCAGGGTGTCGTCTTCCAGCCCGGCAAACAGGGGGACCTGTCGAACGGCCTGCAGGGCTTCACGACTCAACGGCGATTTCATATCCGCCTCCTCACCTTCAGGTCATATATAGGGTCATCCGTCACGATCCACGCCCACCTGCAGCAGGTTGTTGCGGATCACATCGGCTTCGGGAGAATCTTGCGGCAGCTGGAGCAGCAGGCGCTCCCAGTGCGCTCGGGCGCCGGCGAAGTCGGCCTGGGCATAGGCCAGTGACCCGGCCAGCCACAGCCCCTGGACATGCTCGGGATCGATGGCCAGCGCCTGCTCGATCAGCATCTGGGGCTCGCCGACCAGGGTGCCGAGGCGCTCGGCCATGACATCGGCGTAGCGGGTCAGCAGGTCGGGGTCGCGGTCACCGCCATGCAGCATGGCCTCCTGGTAAGCCCGCTCGGCAGCTTCCAGGTCATCGAGGAAGACCAGCGTGCGACCCAGCAGCACCCAGCTGTCGAGATCGTCGGGCTGCTGCGCCAGGCGCCCTGCAGCTGCTGCGAGAGGCGCTCGAACTCCCGCTGGAGCTGGGCCTCGGTGGCTGCCGGCGGCTGGGCGGCCGCCGCCATGTCGCCCGGCGGCAGCTGGGTGGCGAAGACCTCCTTGGCATGCCCCACCGAGAGGTAGATCCCCAGCGCCATGAACGGCAGCACGGCCAGGCTGACGAAGGCGGCGGCGCCGGCGACACGCCTGGCGCCGGTGCTCTCGAGGCGCGGCTGATCGGGGGCGATGGCGCCGCTGTCGAGCAGCTCGCGTTCGAGGTCGGCCAGGGCGATCTCGTACTGGGCCTGGGTCAAGGTGCCCGTGGCCAGATCCTGAGACAGCTCGCGCACGCGGTCACGGTGCACCCGCAGGTTGACCTCGCGGCGCGATTCACCCTCGTCGCGCTGCGGCTCGCGCAGCAGCGGGTAGAGCACGAAGCCAAGCGCGGCCAGGCACAGCAGCAGCGCGGCGAGGAGAAACAGTCCGTTCATCACGACCTCCAGGTCAGCCGTCTTGGCGGAGCCGCTCCAGCATGGCGCGCTCCTGGGCGGTGAATTCGGGGCGCTGGGCCATGCCGCGCCGGCCGATGACGATGCGCCACCAGGCCAGGCCGCCTACCAGCAGCAGCAGGAAGGGGCTGGCCCACAGCAGGTAGGTATTGGCCTGCAGCGGCGGCCGGTAGCGCACGTAGTCGCCATAGCGCTGGACCATGAAGTCGACGATGGCGTCGGCGCTGTGGCCGGCGAGGGTCATGTCGTAGACGCGGCGGCGCATGTCGGCGGCCAGCTCGGCGTTGGACTCGTGGATGGTCTCGCTCTGGCACACCGTGCAGCGCAGCTCTCTCACCAGGGTGTCGTACTGGCGCTTCTGGGCGTCGCTGGCGAATTCGAGCGGCTGGCCGATGGCCACCGCCATGGCCAGCCCCGCCGGCAGCAGCATCAGCAGTAGCGCGAACAGCAGGCCAGCGCGTCTCACTGGGATAGGTGTCATGACTGGGCCATCCTCTTCTCCTCGCGCTGCCGCTGCTCGGCACGCAGCTTTTCCACCAGCGGCAGCACTTCATCGAGCAATAGCTGACGGCTGAGCGGACCGATGCGCTTGTAGCGAATCACCCCGTCGGCATCCAGCACGTAGGTTTCCGGGGTGGCATAGACGCCCCAGTCGATGCCAGCATCGCCGCGCGGGTCATAGGCAATGGTGCGGTAGGGGTTGCCGCTGACGCCGAGATAGCGCAGCGCCGCGTCGCGCTCGTCGCGGTAGTTGAAGGCGTGAATGGGAATGCCGCCGGCAGCCAGCTCCATCAGCAGCGGCTTCTCGGAGCGGCAGGTGCTGCACCAGGTGGCCCAGACGTTGACCAGCGATACCTCGCCGATGAAGTCCTGTTCGGTGATCAGGCGCTCGGCGTCTTCCAGCGCTTCGAGAGCGAAGGCCGGCGCCGGTTTGCCCACCAGCGGCGACGGCAGGTCGCGGGAGTTCATGCCAAGCCCAATGAACAGCAGCCCGAGCAGCGCCACCGTGGCGGCGAGGGAAGCAGCAGGCGCAGTTTCATCACACGGCCTCCGGCGCGGGGCCGGCCATGCGGCCGGGCTCAGGCTGGGTGCGGGTGGCGCGCCGGTCGGCCAGGCGATAGCGCTTGTCGGCGGCCGCCAGCAGCCCGCCCAGGGCCAGCAGGATGGCACCCGTCCACATCCAGAACATGTAGGGCTTGTAGTAGAGGCGGAAGCTCCAGGCATCGCCCACCAGCCGTTCGCCCAGCGAGACATAGACGTCGCGGGTCGCGGCGCGGTGCAGCGAGGCCTGGTTCATGGGCATATGAGCATGGGTCTCGTAATAGCGGCGCTGCGGCGTCGGCAGGGCCACCGGCCGGCCGTCGCGGGTGACCTCGACCACCGCCTGGTCGGCCTCCCAGTTGGGGCCCTGGACGGTTTCCATGCGCAGCAGGGTGAAGTCGAAGCCGGCCGCGGAGGCGGTCTGGCCCGGCTCCATGCGCACGTCGCGCTCGACCTCGTAGGTGTTGACCATGGCGATGGCCACCACGATCAGCGCCAGCCCCACATGGGCCAGGTGCATGCCGAGGAAGCTCGGCCGCATGACCTTACGCAGCCGCGCGGCCAGAGGTTGGCGCGCCGAGCCCATGCGCTTGTGCATGTCCAGCAGCGCGGTGAGGATGATCCAGGCCGCCAGCATCAGCGACAGCGCGGTCATGGGTCGCCAGGCGCCCAGGGTCAGCGGCCACAGCCCGCCGGCCACGACGCTAACCGCCAGCACCCAGCGCAGCTGGCGGAAGGTCTGCGCGGGGTTGGCCTGCTTCCACATCACCGACGGCCCGAGGCCGATCAGCAGCAGCAGCGGCAGCATCAGCGGGGCGAACACCGCGTCGAAGTAGGGCGGGCCCACCGAGATCTTGCCCAGGCCGAAGGCATCCAGCGCCAGCGGATAGAGGGTGCCGATGAACACCGCGGTGCAGGCCACCGCCAGCAGCACGTTATTGGCCAGCAGCAGCGACTCGCGCGAATACCAGGCAAAGGCGCCGCCGAGCCCAGCCCGTGGCGCGCGCCAGGCGTAGACGGTCAGCGAGCCGAGCAGGGTGAGGGTGAGCATGCCGAGGATGAATACGCCGCGCTCCGGGTCGGTGGCGAAGGCGTGCACCGAGGTGATGACCCCCGAGCGCACGATGAAGGCGCCAAGCACGGTCAGGGCGAAGGTGATGATCGCCAGCATCAGGGTCCATACCTTGAAGCCGCCGCGCTTCTCGCTCACCGCCAGGGAGTGCATCAGCGCGGTGGCAGTGAGCCAGGGAAGGAAGGAGGCGTTTTCGACCGGGTCCCAGAACCACCAGCCACCCCAGCCCAGCTCGTAGTAGGCCCACCAGGAGCCCACCGCGATGCCCAGCGTGAGGAACACCCAGGCCACCGTGGTCCAGGGCGCGACCAGCGCGCCCAGGCGGCGTCGAGCCGCCCGCCGAGCAATGCCGCCATGGCGAAGGCGAAGACCACCGCGGTGCCCACGTAGCCCATGTAGAGCAGCGGCGGATGCAGGATCATGCCCGGGTCCTGCAGCAGCGGGTTCATGCCGCGGCCATCCACGGGGCCCGGCACGATGCGCTCGAAGGGGTTGGAGGTGAACACGGTGAAGGCAATGAATCCCACGCCGACCATGCCCAGCACGGCCAGCACCCGGGCCAGCATCTCGCGCGGCAGCGACTGGCTGAAATAGGCCACAGCGGCGCCCCACGCTCCCAGGGTGAAGACCCACAGCAGCAGCGAGCCCTCGTGCCCGCCCCACACCGCGGTGACCTTGTAGATCATCGGCTGACCGAGGCTGGAGTGACTGGCCACGTAGCGAACGGTGAAGTCGCTGACCACGAAGGCCCAGGTCAGGGCCGCCAGCGAGAGCGCCAGAAAGACGCACTGCCCGGTGGCCAGGAAACGTGCCGTGCGCATCAGGCGAAGGTTGCCCTGCTGCGCCCCCACCAGGGGCAAGACGCTCTGTGCCAGCGCCAGGCATAGCGCCAGGATCAGCGCAAAGTTACCGAGTTCCGCCACCATGGGCTGCCACCTCCTGCCTTCCCCGGCGCGGATCAAGTACCAGGCGCCGGTCGCGAGTCGTTCATGACCGAGGTGCTTGGCTACGTTGGAGGGTAGGGAGAAGCTGCCTCAGCCGACATGTCTGCATGGTCCGGCGAATGCGCTATAAAAGCCATACTCAGTACTTCTTTTCACCGGGGGTTGTGACCCATGTCAAACAAAAAAGCGCCAAGCCCCGCCACGCCCCGGTGAAGGGCGTTTACGACTGACAGCGGCAGCGTCTGGACGTAAGCTAGAAGCCTCGTCCCGTGCACAACAGGAGCTCTCCGTGCTGAAGCGAACCCTACTGACGCTGCTCGTCGCCGGCAGCCTGCCGCTCACCGCCACGGCCGACACCGACCAGGCCGACGTGCTGCTGCACACCAGCCACGGCGTCATCGCCATCGAGCTGTTCCAGGAGCAGGCCCCGAGAGCGTCAACAACTTCCTGACCTACGTGCAGGAAGGCCACTACGACGGCACGATCTTCCACCGCGTGATCGACAACTTCATGATTCAGGGCGGCGGCTTCGACGAGGACTTCCGCCAGAAGCCGACCCGCGCGCCGATCACCAACGAGGCCGACAACCGGCTGAAGAACGAGCGTGGCACCCTGGCCATGGCGCGCACCGGCGATCCCCACTCGGCCACCGCCCAGTTCTTCATCAACGTGTCCGACAACGCGTTCCTCGACCATCAGGGCACCCATTCGGGCCAGGCCTGGGGCTACGCAGTGTTCGGCCGCGTGGTGGACGGCATGGATGTCGTCGACGCCATCAAGCGAGTGCCTACCGGCAACCGCGGCCCGTTCCAGGACGTGCCCCGCGAGCCCGTGGTCATCGAGCGCGCCGAGCTGAAGTGACACGCCCACACGCAGCGAGGCCCCGCCAGTCATGGCGGGGCCTCGTCGTCTCGGCGCGGGGCATCAGCCTCGTCGCGTTCGCGGCAGCAGGAAGCGGCGCACTAGGTACAGCACCAGCACGGCGGTTGCCGCCCCCAGGCTATTGGCCAGGATATCGGCCCAGTCGCCGCCGTGGCGGTCCGGCACCGGGATCTGCAGGTATTCGATGAAGATGCTGAACAGCACCACGGCGATGAAGGTGCGCCGCAAAGGCAACCCAGCCAGGCCGACCAGGCCCGCCAGGCCGGCATAGCCGACGAAGTGGTTGAACTTGTCCCAGGGCAGGTTGTTGGGCATCTCGCTGCCCGGGGTCAGACTTCCCACCGCAATGAATACGGCAGCCAGAACGGCCAGCACCGCCCACAGGCGGTGCCGGTCGTGCCAGCGCTGGAGCCAGCCAATGTCAGGCATTGTGGTGCTGGATGGCACGGTGATAGCGCGGGCTCAGCTCGTGAAGCGCCTCCATGAAGGCGGTGACGTTGTCGGGATCGGTGAACTGGCTGATGCCGTGGCCCAGGTTGAACACATGGCCCGGGCCATTGCCGTAGCTGTCGAGGATCCGGCCCACTTCGGCACGAATGGCCGCCGGACGGGCAAACAGCACGTTGGGGTCGAGGTTGCCCTGCA
The DNA here is from genome assembly GCF_052439355.1 of Halomonas sp. E19. Classification (NCBI taxonomy): domain Bacteria; kingdom Pseudomonadati; phylum Pseudomonadota; class Gammaproteobacteria; order Oceanospirillales; family Halomonadaceae; genus Halomonas; species Halomonas sp. E19. The sequence continues at coordinate 3,024,880 of NZ_JBNFWU010000001.1, forward strand.
GCGCCACCTTGTGGCCCACCCGCGCGCGCGCGTCGGAGAGCTCGGTGGTCCAGTCGATGCCCAGCGCATCCGGCCCGGCCAGAGCGATGTCCTCGAGCCACTGGCCACCGTTCTTGGTGAACAGGATCACCGGCACGCGCCTGCCGTCGTGCTCGCGGATCAGGCCGGCAACGATCTGCTCCATGTAGCGCAGCGAGAACTCCAGGTAGGCCGGGGTGGAGAGCGTGCCGCCCCAGGTGTCGAAGATCTGCACCGCCTGGGCGCCGGCACGGATCTGGGCGTTCAGGTAGTCGGTGACCGCGCTGGCCAGGGTGTCGAGCAGGTCGTGCATCACGCTGGGCGTGTCGTAGAGCATGGTCTTCACATGGCGGAAGTCCTTGCTCGAACTGCCCTCGACCATGTAGGTAGCCAGCGTCCAGGGGCTGCCGGAGAAACCGATCAGCGGCACCCGACCGTTGAGCTCGCGGCGAATGGTCGACACCGCCCGCATCACGTAGTCCAGGTCGCGCTCGGCGTCAGGCACCGAGAGCGCCGCCACGTCGGCAGCGGTACGCACCGGCTTCTTGAACTTGGGCCCCTCGCCGGTCTCGAAGTAGAGCCCCAGCCCCATGGCATCGGGGATGGTGAGGATATCGGAGAACAGGATGGCGGCATCGAGCGGATAGCGCTCGAGCGGCTGCAGCGTGACCTCGCAGGCGAGGTCGTGGTTGCGGCATAGGTCCATGAAGTCGCCGGCCTCGGCGCGCGTGGCGCGATACTCCGGCAGATAGCGGCCAGCCTGGCGCATCATCCACACCGGGGTGCGATCCACCGGTTGACGCATCAGGGCACGCAGAAAACGATCGTTCTTGAGATCCATGCAGGCGGTCATCCCCAGGAAATGTCGCCACATTGTAGCGCATCATTTTCCGCGAGGCTTGACCGAGGCCAAGGTCACGCCACCCTTCGACCGTGAGCCAGGCCGGGGATCCTGCTAGAATGTCGGATTCCCTTCGGCATCGCCGTGGTCTTTACCGAGGTACCCCGTGACCATTCGATTTATCGCCGCCTCTCGTCTGCCCACCCCTGGGCCACCTTCACCATGCATGGCTTCGAGGACGAAGCCACCGGGAAGGATCACATCGCCCTCACGCTCGGCGACGTAGCCAGCGCTGAGCCGGTGCTCGGCCGGGTGCATTCGGAGTGCCTGACCGGCGATGCACTGTTCTCCATGCGCTGCGACTGCGGCTATCAGCTGCAGGAAGCGCTCAAGCGCATCGCCGACGAAGGGCGCGGCGTGCTGCTCTACCTGCGCCAGGAAGGGCGCGGCATCGGCCTGCTCAACAAGATCCGCGCCTATCACCTGCAGGATCAGGGCGCCGACACGGTGGAAGCCAACGAGCAGCTCGGCTTCGGCGCCGACCTGCGCCGCTACGATCTGTGCGTGCCGATGCTCGACCACCTGGGAGTACGCAGCCTGCGCCTGATGACCAACAACCCGCGCAAGGTCGACGCCCTGACCCGCGCCGGCGTCACCGTGGCCGAGCGGGTGCCGCTCACCACCGGCCTCAATCCGCACAACGAGCATTACCTCTCGACCAAGGCCGGCAAGCTTGGCCACATGATGGCCCTGGGCGATTTCACCCAGGCCGGCGACGTGGACATTGAACGCAAGCCCTGAGCCAGACCCCGCCAGGGCGGCCCCGGTCGCCCTGCACTCACGCCGGGCGGGCAATGGCATACCTCTTGTGTGGTAGATCTCTTACACGACTTTCTAACCTAGGTTAATTCACGCGCCGGCCCGACGTGGCACCATACATTCATCGGGCAACGGAGAGCCCAGCAAGGAAGACCGAGCGAAGGAACGCTGCAACCCAAGGAAGCTTGAGCAGGATGCTCAAGGTTGGTGAGATACGGAAGCGTCGATGAAAAGCCCGGCCCCAGCGGCCGGGCTTTTTGCGTCACGGCGTTTGTCCAGGCTTGGACTTCACTGCATAGGCCCAGGCAGCCAAGAGGCCTTGCGCCGAGGACGACGGTTACGGTGAGGACGCAAAGGCGCGGATTATCCTCCCGAATGACGGCAATTCGCTGCTTTGCCGCCGCCCGGGTGAGCTATTCTCTTGCGAGAGATGCTTGTGTGTTGCGTTCACTGTGGGTAGGGCTAGTGTGAGTTCGGCTCTAGGTTCGCCAGAATATCGCGTCTCATCGCACCTGCCCCGGCACATGCCGGGGCTTTTCTTTGCTCAGCGGTGATTTCCGGTGGGCACCCTCACCCTTGCTGGCAGACAGCCTTGCCCAACGATGGGGCACTATGCCGACGCCAGCCTGGCGCGAATCGCCGCTTCGATACCGGCAGCATCGAGACCACACTCGGTCAGCAGTTCGGCCGGCTTGCCGTGCTCGACGAAGGTGTCGGGCAGGCCCAGGTGAAGCAGTGCCGCCTGCACGCCCTCGCTGGCCAGCAGCTCACCTACGCCGCTGCCGGCGCCTCCAGCCACCACGTTCTCCTCCAGGGTGACCAGCAGGTCGTGCTCAGCCGCCGCGGCCAGGATCGCCTCGCGATCCAGCGGTTTCACCGAGCGCATGTTGAGATGGGTGGCGTCGAGCGCTTCGGCAACGGCGCCAGCCGGGCCGTTGAGGCTGCCGAACGCGAGCAGCGCCACCCGCTTGCCGGGCTCGGCGCCGCTCTTGCGGCGCCGCTCGGCCTGGCCGATTGCCAGCGGCTCGAGGTGCGCGGGTATCGCCACGCCGGGGCCACTGCCGCGCGGATAGCGCACCGCGGCGGGGCCGGGGTGGAGATAGGCGGCGCTGAGCATGGCGCGGCATTCGGCCTCGTCGGCCGGCGCCAGGATCACCATGCCGGGAACGCAGCGCAGGAAGGAGAGGTCCATGCTGCCGTGGTGAGTGGGGCCGTCCTCGCCCACCAGGCCGGCGCGGTCGATGGCGAAGGTGACATCGAGGTCCTGCACCGCCACGTCGTGGATCAGCTGGTCGTAGCCGCGCTGCAGGAAGGTGGAGTAGATCGCCACCACCGGCTTCATGCCTTCGCAGGCCATGCCGGCGGCCAGCGTCACCGCGTGCTGCTCGGCGATGGCGACGTCGTAGTAGCGCTCGGGATACGCCTTGGAGAAACGGATCAGGTCGGAGCCCTCGCGCATCGCCGGGGTGATGCCGAGCAGGCGCTGGTCCACCGCCGCCATGTCGCACAGCCACTCGCCGAAGACATTGCAGTACTTGGGTTTCTTGCTTGCCGCCACCGCCGGTGCGCGGCTGGGCGCATCGCCATTCTTTTCCAGCTTGGTGATGGCATGGTAGCCGATGGGATCGGCCTCGGCGGGCAGAAAGCCGCGCCCCTTGCGGGTCTTCACGTGCAGGAACTGCGGGCCGTCCAGGTCGCGGATGTTGCGCAGGGTCTGGATCAGGCCCGGCAGATCGTGACCGTCAAGGGGGCCGATGTAGTTGAAGCCCATCTCCTCGAACAGCGTGGCCGGGCTGACCATGCCCTTCATGTGCTCTTCGGTACGCCGCGCCAGCTCCAGCGCCCCCGGCAGGTGCGACAGCACCCGCTTGCCCTCCTCGCGGAAGGCGAGGTACGGCTTGCTGGCAAGGATGCTGGCCAGGTAGCTGGCAATGCCGCCGACGTTCTCGGAGATCGACATCTCGTTGTCGTTGAGCACCACCAGCAGGTTGGCATCCAGGTGACCGGCATGGGCCAGCGCTTCGAAGGCCATGCCGGCGGTCAGCGCGCCGTCGCCGATCACCGCGCACACACGGCGTTTCTCGCCGCGGGCGGCGGCGGCCAGGGCCATGCCCAGCGCGGCGGAGATCGAGGTGCTGGAGTGCCCCACGCCGAAGGTGTCGTAGGCCGATTCGGCGCGGCGCGGGAAGGCGGCCAGGCCGCCATACTGGCGAATGGTGGGCATGGTCTCGCGCCGCCCGGTGAGGATCTTGTGCGGGTAGGCCTGGTGGCCCACGTCCCACACCAGCCGGTCATGCGGGGTTTCCAGCGCATGGTGCAGCGCCACGGTGAGTTCCACCACGCCCAGGCCGGCGCCGAAATGACCGCCGCTGCGCCCCACGCTGTAGAGCAGGTAGGCGCGCAGTTCATCGGCCACCTGCCGCAGCTGGGCGGTGGTCATGGCGCGCAGCGCTGCCGGGGTATCGAGCGTATCGAGCAGCGGCGTCACCGGGCGTTGGCCGGGGATTTCGTCATAAAGCTTCATGTGCGATTCGGTCGTCCAGGCTGTGTGCCATGTGGCTAGTGGTCACGCTCGATCATGTAGCGGGCCAGCGCGGCCAGCGGCGACCCCGCCTCTCCCAGCGGCGCCAGCGCCGCCAGCGCTTCGTCGGTCAGCTCGTGGGCCCGCGCCATCGCACCATCCAGTCCCAGCAGCGCGGGGTAGGTAGGCTTGTCGCGGGCGGCGTCGGCGCCGGAGGCCTTGCCAAGGGTATGGGTGTCGCCGATCACGTCGAGCACGTCGTCATGGATCTGGAAGGCCAGGCCCAGCGCCCGGGCATAGGTGTCCAGCGCCGCGACGCGGGGTCGTGCTCCTCCACGGCCGTCAACGCCCCCAAGCGCACGGCCGCGCGAATCAGCGCGCCGGTCTTGTGGGCGTGCATGTTGGCCAGGGCCTCGACGTCCGGATGGCCGCCGACGGCGGCCAGGTCCAGCGCCTGGCCCCCACCATGCCCTCGCGCCCGGCCGCCTGGGCCAGGGTCAGCATCAGGGCCGGCAGGCGCGGGTGCGAGGCACGTGCCAGCACCTCGAAGGCGAGCGTCTGCAGCGCATCACCGGCGAGGATCGCGGTGGCTTCGTCATAGGCGCGGTGCACGGTGGGCTGGCCGCGGCGCAGGTCGTCGTCGTCCATGGCCGGCAGGTCGTCGTGCACCAGCGAGTAGGCGTGGATCAGCTCGATGGCCGCCGCCGGGGCATCGAGCGCTTCGGCGCGAGCACCCAGGGCACGCCCGGCGAGGTAGACCAGCACCGGGCGCAACCGCTTGCCGCCGACCAGCAGGGCATGGCGCATGGCCGCCTCGAGCCGGGGCACGGGCGCCTGCGAGGCATCGAACAGCCGCGCCAGGAAGGCGTCGACGCGCGCACGATCGGCGGCCAGTCCGGCCGCATAGGCGTCACTGCTCACTGTCACCCTCCGCTGTGGGTGGTGCGAAAGGCGCGAAATCGCCCTGGCCGTCGGTGCGCTCGACCAGCGTACGCACGCGTAGCTCGGCTTCGTCCAGGCGACGCTGGGCCTGGCGCGTCAGCCGCACGCCCTGCTCGAAGGCATCGAGCGAGCCTTCCAGCGTCAGCTCGCCGGACTCCAGCTGCTCCACCAGCCGCTCCAGCCGCTCGACGGTGGCGGCAAAATCGCCCTCAGTCTCCTCCCCGGCTGGGGATGCCGCCAACGCTTGCTTGTCACGCTTTACCATCCGACCTCAGCTCGTCGCGCTCGTGAATGAATGGGAGGCACAGTATACACGCTCTGCCTGGCGGGGCGTCTGCCCCGGCGGTGAGCAACGTGCATCGCGCTCATCTTCGCGGCGCAGCAATTTCATCTTCGTGGGCGGCGGCTGTGGTACCCTATGCGCCCTGTTCCCGCCGGGATAGGGGAAGGAATCGGCGCCGAGCGAGGCCCGTTTCCCAATGACAGCCTGCGGCGTACCACAAGGGGTTGATTCGACCATGGCCAAAACGTCCCTGGACAAGAGCAAGATCAAGATCCTGCTGCTCGAGGGCGTCCACCAGAGCGCGGTGGACAATTTTCTGAATGCCGGTTACACCAACATCGAGCACCTGCCCACCTCGCTCGACGAGGCGTCGCTGATCGAGACGATCCGCGACGCGCACTTCATCGGCATTCGCTCCCGCACCCAGCTCACCGAGCGGGTGTTCGCCGCCGCCGAGAAACTCAACGCCGTAGGCTGCTTCTGTATCGGCACCAACCAGGTCGACCTCAAGGCGGCGCTCAGCCGCGGCATCCCGGTGTTCAACGCCCCCTACTCCAACACCCGCTCGGTGGCGGAACTGGTGCTGGCCGAGGCGATCATGCTGCTGCGCGGCATCCCCGAGAAGAACGCCCGCGCCCACCAGGGCGGCTGGATGAAGAGCGCCAAGAACTCCCATGAGGCGCGCGGCAAGACGCTGGGCATCGTCGGCTACGGCAATATCGGCGCGCAGCTCTCGGTGCTGGCCGAGTCGCTCGGCTTCAACGTCATCTTCTACGACGTGGTAACCAAGCTCGGCATGGGCAATGCCAGCCAAGTGGCCAGCCTCGAGGAACTGCTGGCGCGTGCCGACGTGGTCAGCCTGCACGTGCCGGAGCTGCCTTCCACCAAGTGGATGATCGGCAAGGAGCAGCTGGCGCTGATGAAGTCCAGCGGCATCCTGATCAACGCCTCGCGCGGTAGCGTGGTAGTGATCGAGGCGCTGGCCGAGGCGCTCCAGGCCGGCCGCCTCTACGGCGCCGCCATCGACGTTTTCCCGGTGGAGCCCAAGGGCAACGACGAGGAGTTCGTCAGCCCGCTGCGCGGCATCCCCAACGTCATCCTCACGCCCCACGTCGGCGGTTCCACCCTGGAGGCCCAGGAGAACATCGGCATCGAGGTGTCCGAGAAGCTGATCACCTACTCCGACAACGGCACCACCGTGACGGCGGTGAACTTCCCCGAGGTGGCGCTGCCGGCGCACCCCGACAAGCATCGCGTGCTGCACATCCACGACAACGTGCCGGGCGTGCTGTCGGAGATCAACCGGGTGCTCTCGGAGAGCAACATCAACATCTCCGGCCAGTACCTGCAGACCAACGACAAGGTCGGCTACGTGGTCATCGACGTGGACAAGGCCTACGGCGCCCAGGCGCTCGAGGCGCTGCGCAAGGTCGAGCACACCCTGCGCGTACGAGTGCTCTACTCCGAGACCAATTTCGAGGAGTAAGCGTCTTCTGACGCCGACGAACGCCGCGCTCCTTAAGCGCGGCGTTCCTATTTTCGGCCCCCGGACTCAGAGGCTCTTGATGTCGATCACATGCCCGATGATCGGATAGCCGGCCTTCTTGGCCGCCTTCTCGGCCTCGAGCTGCGCCTCGAGCTTGGATATGCTGGTCGAGCGGTGCTCGAAGACGGTGTCGGTCTCGAGCTTGCGGGTCCTCACCGCAAGCCGGACCAGATGGCCCGTGCGGTAGGCGTCGGCGGAGGTCTCGCCGGGACCGCGCGCCTTGACCGGCGCCTCGCGCTTGCCGGTACCGGCAAGCGCCGTCGGCAGCGGCGTCGCGGCCTTGCCAGGCTTCATGAAGGCGTCGATCTCACGCCTGACGCTGCGTTCGAACTCACTCAACTCGTCGTTCATCCATCCTCCGCTGTACACCGGGTAACCGCCCTCACGGACACTATCAGATTCGTTTCACTGGCTCACGTAACTCAGGTTAATAACGCCGGCGAGGCGCACCCGCACACCCGGCCTAGAAGCAGGTGTGCATCACCTCCATGACCTCGAGCCGCGCATCGACCAGGCAGAGCCGCCGCCACTTATCGAAGGTGAGGCAGGGGTGGGAGGCGCCGAAGGCGACGATGTCGCCCACCCGCACCCGGCCGCCGCCCATGGCCTCATCGCCCGCGGGCAGGCGCACGAAGGCGTGCTGGTCCATCAGCTTGGTCACACGCCAGCCTTCTACCGACAGCGGGCGGGCGCGCTCGTCGCCTTCACGGTAGCGCCGCAGCGGCTCCGGCAGCTGGTCGTGGGCGATGTCGCGCTTGCCCATGCCGACGATGGCAAGCCCCGGCTCGGGCAGCGAGAGCACCTGGGCGAACACCTCGAGCGCCGGCTTGAGGCCGCGCTGCAACGCCGGCTGACGGGCGAGTACTTCCCGCTGCGCCTGGCGGTAGATGCCGTGGTCGTGCACCACGTAGCAGCCGGGGCGCAGCACCGGTACGAACTGCTGGCCCAGGCGCGCCTCACGGAACACCCCGGCGATCAGGTCGTACCAGGCCGAGCCGGATGCAGTGAGCAGCGGCGCGGGATGTTCGAACAGCGCGTCGCGCTCCAGCCCCTGGGCGACCTCGACCAGCTGCCAGGCGTAGGCGCGCACCGAGCGCTCGGGGTCGTCGCCGTGCACCACGCCCTCGTAGCCTTCCAGCCCCGCCAGCACCAGCGCCTGCTCGCTGTCGATGCGCTCGGCAAGGGCCATCACCTCGTCGGTGTCGCGGCAGCCGCAGCGACCGCCCGGCATGCCGAGCTCGATCAGCACCTGAAGGCGCAGGCCGCGAGCGGAGAAATAGCGGGCCAGCTGGTCGACGTTCTCGACGCTGTCGACCACGCAGTAGAAGTCGGCGCCGGCCTCGATCAGTTCGGCGGCGATGGCCATGTTGGCCTGGCCGACCAGCTGGTTGGCCATCAGCAGCCGGCGCACGCCATGCTGGAAGGCGGCGCGGCACTGGGGCGCCGTAGCCAAGGTGATGCCCCAGGCCCCGGCGTCGAGCTGGCGGCGGAACAGCTCGGGGCACAGGGTGGTCTTGCCGTGTGGCGCCAGGCGCGCCCCTGGGCCTCGCAAAACGCCTGCATCCAGGCCAGGTTGTGGGCCAGGGCGGGCTCGTGGATCACCGCCGCCGGCAGACTGACATCGGCCAGCAGCTGGCGGCCAGTCTGCGGCATTCCCTTGTGCAGGGCCTCGTGGTCGCTTGGTTCAGGGAATCTCTCGTACATGCGTCGCTCTCTGGGCAGGATCGGCGCCAGGCTGCGCATCGCCTTTGGTCGCAGGCGTGACGAAAAGCGGGCGCAACAGGCTAGGCTGGGGGCGGGCTCGGTTACTACAGGATACGACAATGACGACAACCGTCGATGAACGCCCGGTGATTCGTCGCGACCGGCACGGCGTGGCCACCCTGACGCTGAACCGCCCGCGCCAGTTCAATGCGCTGTCGGAAGAGGTGCTCAAGGCGCTGGGCAGCGAGCTGTCGCTGCTGGCCAACGACGACTCGGTGCGCTGCGTGGTCATCGCCGCCGAGGGACGCGCCTTCTGCGCCGGGCACGACCTCAAGGAGATGCGCGCCACCCCCGACAAGGCCTACTACCAGGCGCTATTCGCTCAGTGCGGCGAGGTGATGCAGCGCATCGTCAACCTGCCGGTGCCGGTGATCGCCCGGGTCCACGGCCTGGCCACCGCCGCCGGCTGCCAGCTGGTGGCCAGCTGCGACCTGGCGGTGGCGGCGCGCTCGGCGCGCTTCGCCGTCTCGGGGATCAACGTAGGCCTGTTCTGCTCGACCCCGCGGTGGCGCTGTCGCGCAGCATCGGCCGCAAGCAGGCCATGGAGATGCTGTTCACCGGCGAGTTCATCGATGCCGAGCAGGCGCTGGCGTGGGGCCTGGTCAATCGGGTGGCCGACGACGAGGCGCTGGACGCGACGCTGGAGGCGCTGACCGCCAGCCTGTGCGCCAAGAGCGCCGTGGCGCTGCGCACCGGCAAGGCGCTGTTCCAGCGCCAGCTGCAGATGCCGCTGCGCGAGGCCTACGCCCTGGCCGGCGAAACCATGGCCTGCAACATGATGGCCGAGGACGTGGCCGAGGGCATCGACGCCTTCATCGAGAAGCGTGCGCCCCAGTGGCGCCACCGCTGACGGCCGGGCGCCGCGGCAAGCGAAGTACCCCGGGAAGCGGGCGCTTCGGAAGGGATGGAAGGCATTTCCGCAATCGAGACAAGTCGCCGTCGAGCGGGTATCCTGTGGCTGGCCTTCCGCGGAGGGCCTGCCAGGTCAACGCAGAGGGATTACCCAGGTGAGTGAAGTCAAGCGCAGAACGGCGGGGCGCCCGCCCGGTCCCGGCAAGAGCGCCAGCGGACACAGTCAATCGCTGGTACGCGGGCTCACGCTGCTCGAGCGTCTGGCGGCCACCCCGGGCGGCCTGGCCCTGTCGGAGCTGGCCGAGATGGTCGACCTCGCCCCTTCGACCACCCACCGGCTGCTGCAGGCGCTGCAGGGTCAGGGCTTCATCACCCAGGATGCCGAGCTTGGCGTATGGAAGGTCGACGTCAAGACCTTCCGCATCGGCAACAGCTTCCTCGAGGCGCGCGACTTCGTCGCCACCAGCCGCCCCTTCCTGCGTCGCCTGACCGCCCAGACCGGCGAGACCGCCAACCTGGGCATCCGCGACGGCGGCACCGCCGTATTCCTCGCCCAGAGCGAGTCGTCGCAGATGATGCGCATGATCACCCGGCTCGGCTCGCGGGCTCCGCTGCACGCCTCGGGCGTGGGCAAGGCGCTGATGGCCTGGCTGCCCGACGACGAATTCGATCGCGTGGTGGCCGAGCGTGGCCTGGCACGCGTCACCCGCAACACCCTGCACAGCGCCGAATCGCTGCGCCTCAACCTGGCTGAAGTGCGCCGCCAGGGCTTCGCCTGCGACCGCGAGGAGCACGCCATTGGCCTGCACTGCGTCGCCGCCTGCCTGCACGACGAACACGGCACACCGCTGGCGGCGATCTCGGTCTCCGGCCCGGTGGCGCGGATTCCCGAGGCGCGGCTGCTGGAGCTGGGCGAACTGGTGCGCGAAACCGCCGTCGAGATCACCGCCCGCCTCGGCGGCCATATGCCCGCGGCCGAGACGCGCCGCACCCCGGCATGACGCCCTGGCAGCGCGGCCTGGCCGCGGCGCTGCTGCTCGCCAGCGGAGGCAGCCTGGCCGAGCCGCCGGCCCGTGCCTTTGCGCCGTCGCCGCAGGCCACGGTAACCGATGCTCAGCGCGGCCTGGTGTGGATGCGCTGCAGCCTTGGCCAGCACCTTGAACAGGAGCGCTGCCTGGGCGAGGCCGAGCGCGTCGACTGGCAGGCAGCCCAGCAGCACGCCAAGGACCAGGCCAGCCGCGACTGCCCGTGGCGGCTGCCTTATTTTCATGAGCTGCGCAGCCTCGCGACGCCCCAACCCGACGCCGACATCGCCATCGACGCCACCGCCTTTCCCGACACCCCGGCCGGCTGGTTCTGGACCCATACCAGCGCGGGCGGCCACTCCCAGCAGGACTGCTTCGTCGACTTCGCCGGCCAGGGGCGCATCCGCTGCAACATGGGCGGGCAGTTCCACCTGCGGCTGGTGCTGCCGGTCGAGCAGGCCGAGCGCTGCCTGGGCCGCGATTAGCGATACGCAACGCCGCCCAAGGCAACGCTCAGCCGTAGCAGGAAGCACGCTTCTTCCCTCGGCAGGAGGCTCCATTCTCCTAGGTTGTGGTACGCTATTTGCTGTTTTTACCCATCACCGTATCAGAATCTGAGAAACCGGCTCTGCCATGTCCTCCGCTCACGATTGCGTTGTCTCGCTTGTCGACCACTTCCAGCAGCATCACCCCATCCGCGCCGGCTCATTAATCATCACGATCTATGGCGATGCGATCGTGCCCCGCGGCGGGACGGTCTGGCTTGGCAGCCTGTCGAAGCTGGTGGAGCCGATCGGCATCAACGAGCGCCTGGTACGCACCTCCGTCTACCGGCTGACCCAGGAGAGCTGGCTGCATGGCGAGAAGGTGGGGCGACGCAGCTACTACAGCCTCAGCGGCCCCGGGCGGCGGCGCTTCGAACAAGCCTTCAAGCGGGTCTACCACGGCGCCCAACCCTCCTGGAACGGGCAGTGGACGCTGGTACTGCTCTCGCAGCTGGATGCCGCTCGCCGCCAGAAGGTGCGCGAGGAGCTCGAATGGCTGGGCTTCGGCTATTTCGCCCAGGGGCTGCTGGCCCACCCCATCCTTAACCGCAGCGAAGCGATGGCAGCCCTGCAGGAGATGGAGGCGGCCGATGACACCATTATCATGCAGACCGAAGCCCTGGAGCCTCTCGCCAGCAAGCCGCTGCGCCGGCAGGTGAAGAGAGCTGGAACCTGGAGAGCCTGGCCGAGAACTACCAGAGCTTCCTGGCCCAGTTCCGTCCCCTATGGAAGGCGCTGGATGAAGACAACCACCTGGGCGACGAAGCCTGCTTCATTGCCCGCACGCTGCTGATTCACGAATACCGCAAGGTCCAGCTGCGCGACCCCCAGCTGCCCGACGAGCTGCTGCCGACCGCCTGGGAAGGGCGCAACGCCTATCAGCTATGCCGCAACATCTATCGCACCATCTACCGGCGCGCGGAGCGCTGGCTCGACCAGCACCTGGAGACGGCCGAAGGCCCTGCCGGCACCGGGCCCCAGCTTCTACCAGCGCTTCGGTGGCCTGGAGTAAGGCTCGGTGTACCAGGCGAAGACGCCCCCGGCAACGAGCCGAGGGCGTTATAAGCGTCACGCGATTCGTGCGGTTCTCCACCGGGCCGCGGGCGGCGGCCCGCATCTCCCGCGTTGAGCGTCACGCCTTGTCGAGGGTCTGCTGCTTGGGCTGGGTATCGCCGGCGTTCAGCCGCGGGCGGTCGGCGTCCAGCTCGGCCAGCGGCTCGCAGGGCTCCAGGCCGTCGCGGCAGCGTTCGGTCAGGCGCTGGTACTCGCGGGTACCCTGCTGCTTCCAGGCCACCTCCTGGTCGCTCAGCTCGCGCTTGACCACAGCCGGCGCCCCCATCACCAGCGACTGGGGCGGACACGCGAAACCACTTTTGACGAAGGCTGCCGCCGCGACGATGGAACGTGCGCCGATCACGGCGTTGTCCATCACCACGGCATTCATGCCCACCATGGCGTCCCGGCCCACCACGCAGCCGTGCAGCACGGCGCCGTGGCCCACATGGCCATCCTTCTCCACCCGGGTCACACAGCCGGGAAAGCCGTGCATCACGCAGGTGTCCTGAAGGTTGGCGCCCTCTTCCAGCACCAGCTGTCCGAAGTCGCCGCGCATTACCGCGCCGGGCCCCACATAGCAGCCCGGGCCAACGATGACATCGCCGATCAGCACCGCGGTGGGATGCACATAGGCGGTGGGATGTACCACCGGGGTCACTCCCTCGAGTCGATAACAGGGCATACAGGCGTCTCTCCTTAATCCAGGGGCCATGACGGTGGCGCTGCACCACCACGCAGCGACGGGCCAGCAAAGCCTGGCCGCACAGCAAGGGGCGGATCGCCGGCTCCAGGGTGTCACGCTGTCGCTCCGGCATCCGTCGGGCTTGCTGGGACATGCGTGGCACCTGTCGCGAGCGCCATTAACCGATACGATATACAAGAAGATAATATGTATAGCGTAACGCTATATCAAACCACCTACGCTAATTTGGCTCTCATGCTGCGCTGCGCCTTCGCCACATAACGCTTCTTTATCAACCTTTTATCAATGATTCATCGCCTGCCGCGCCTTTTCTTCGACCATCGTCTAGTCCGGTCGCGCCAGGCCGCGCCAGGTTTTCGCCAAGCCCTTGGCAGACAAGATAAAAACCCCTGTCGCAGACCAATAGCGATACACTAAATGCCGTTAATGCAATTTGATGCGTATCAAAAAAACCTATACTCCTCCCATGCTCACCCGAGGCAGGCAGCGGACCCGCACCGCGCCACTCTCGTGTCACGCTGAGGGCGCCACGTCGATCCCGCGGTTCATCGAGGGGCCGCCGCGAGGCGCGCCTTCACGCTGCTGATTGCACCCAGGATCGCGAAGAGGGCATCCGCGCCTTCCAGGAAAAACGCCCCGCCACCTTCAACGGGCAATGACATAGGAATAACAAGATGAGTGAAGCGCCCCTGCTGTATACCGTGGAAGACGGCGTCGCCCGCCTCACGCTGAACCGGCCCGACAGCCTCAACAGCTTCAATGCCGAACTGCACGCCGAGATGCGTCAGGCGCTCAAGGCCGTGCGCCAGGATGGCAGCGTGCGCGCCCTGTTGCTGACCGGCAGCGGACGCGGCTTCTGCGCCGGCCAGGACCTCTCCGACCGCAACGTGGCCCCCGGCGCCGAGGCGCCCGACCTGGGCGAGTCGCTGGAGAAGCGCTACAACCCGATGCTGCGCGCCCTGCGCGACCTGCCCTTCCCCACCGTCTGCGCGGTGAACGGCGTCGCCGCCGGCGCTGGCGCCAACATCGCCCTGGCCTGCGACATCGTGCTGGCGGCCCGCTCGGCCAGCTTCATTCAGGCGTTCTGCCGGATCGGCCTGCTGCCCGATTCCGGCGGCACCTGGACCCTGCCGCGACTGGTGGGCATGGCCCGCGCCAAGGGACTGGCGATGCTGGGCGACAGGCTCAGCGCCGAACAGGCCGAGCAGTGGGGCATGATCTGGAAGGTGGTGGAAGATGAGGCTCTGCAGGATGAAGCGCTGACCCTGGCGCGTCACCTGGCCACCCAGCCGACCCGCGGCCTGGCGCTGATCAAGCGGGCCCTGCATGCCAGCGCCGACAACAGCTTCGATGCCCAGCTCGACCTGGAGCGCGACCTGCAGCGCCTGGCCGGCCGCACCGAGGACTATCGCGAAGGCGTGACCGCCTTCATGGAAAAGCGCCAGCCCAACTTCAAGGGGAGTGACCATGCTCGTCCTGACGACGGCTTACACGTGGGGTGTCTGGATGGAAAAGCGCTTTTTACACACCAGCTTCAAGGGGTAATGAGATGTCAGCCCTCGCACCCCGCGACAGCATCGCCGTGATCGGCGCCGGCGCCATGGGCGCTGGCATCGCCCAGGTGGCGGCCCAGGCCGGCCATCCGGTACGCCTGTACGACAACCGCGCCGGCGCGGCAGAGGCCGGCATCGACGGCGTGCGCCGCCAGCTCGAGAAGCGTGTGGCCAAGGGCAAGATGGCCCAAGCCGAGGTCGACGCCATCGTCGCCCGCATGAGCCCGGCCGCCACCCTGGCCGAGCTGGCCGACAGCCGCCTGGTGGTGGAGGCCATCGTCGAGAACCTGGCGGTCAAGCGCCAGCTGTTCGCCGAGCTGGAGGCCCTGTGCGGCCCCGACACCCTGCTGGCCAGCAACACCTCGTCGCTGTCGATCACCTCCATCGCCGCCGGCCTCGAGCGCCCCGAGCGCGTTGCCGGCCTGCACTTCTTCAATCCCGCGCCGGTGATGACGCTGGTCGAGGTAATCTCGGGCCTGGCCACGGCTGCCGAGGTGGCCGAAACCCTCTATGCTACCGCCGCCGCCTGGGGCAAGGTGCCGGTCCATGCCAGCTCCACGCCGGGCTTTATCGTCAACCGGGTGGCGAGACCTTTCTATGCCGAGGGGCTGCGCCTGCTGCAGGAAGGCGCCGCCGCCCCCGCCACCCTGGATGCCCTGCTGCGCCAGGCCGGCGGCTTCCGCATGGGCCCCTTCGAGCTGATGGACCTGATCGGCCACGACGTCAACTATGCGGTGACCCGCTCGGTGTTCGACGCCTACTACGGCGACACCCGCTTCGAACCCTCGCTGGTGCAGCTCGCGCTGGTGGAGGCCGGGCACCTGGGCCGCAAGAGCGGCCAGGGCTTCTATGACTATCGAGACGGTGCCACCTCCGTCGCCCCCGACTTCGCCCCCAGGGCCGAGGCGGCGCTGCCGACCCTGGTGGCCGAAGGCCAGCTCGGCGTCATCGCGCCCTTGGTAGCCCGAGCCGAGGCCGCCGGCCTGGCGGTGGTGCACCGCGAGAGCCTCTCGGGCCAGGCGCGCCTGCGCCTGGGCGATCTCACCCTGGCGCTGAGCGACGGCCGCTGCGCCGCCGAACGTGCCCGCGACGAGGGCCTCGAGGCGCTGGTGCTGTTCGATCTCTGCCTCGACTACGGCGAGGCCAGCGCCATCGCCCTGGCGGCAAGCCCCGGCGCCGGCGCCGAGGCTCGCGAGCTGGCTGCGGCACTCTTCCAGCGCCTGGGCCTGGCGGTCGCCTGGCTCACCGACACCCCGGGCTGGCGGTGCTGCGCACCGTGGCCATGCTCGCCAACGAGGCCGCTGACGCCGTGCTCCAGGGCGTGTGCAGCGCCCGCGACGGCGACCTGGCCATGCAGGCCGGCGTCAACTATCCCCGCGGGCCGCTGGCCTGGGCCGACGCACTCGGCCTGGCCTTCGTCCACCGCACCCTGACCCACCTGCAGCAGAGCTACGGCGAGGAGCGCTATCGTCCCTCCTTCCTGCTGCGCCGCAAGGCCCTGGCCGAGGAGTCCTTTCATGTCTGAGTTCGAGTTGAGCCCCCAGCAGCTGGCCGAGGCCTGCGCCGACGCCATGTATTCCCGCGACAACGCCAGCCAGGGGCTGGGCATGCGCATCGAGAGCGTGGCACCGGGGCGTGCCGTGCTCAGCATGAGCGTGCGCGAGGACATGGTGCAGGGCCACGGCAACTGTCACGGCGGTTTCATCTTCGCCCTGGCCGACTCCGCCTTCGCCTTCGCCTGCAACAGCTACGACGAGGCCACCGTGGCCGCGGGCTGCAGCATCGATTATCTCGGTCCAGGCCAGCTCGGCGACGTGCTCACCGCTACCGCCGAGGAGCGCAGCCGCCGCGGCCGCACCGGCATCTATGACATCACCGTGCGCAACCAGCACGGTCACGAGGTCGCCCTGTTCCGCGGCCGTTCCTACAAAATCCGCGGCAGCGTTCGCCGCCTGGAAGCGACCGCCGCAGAGGGGCAAGCATGAAAGACGCCTACATCATCGACGCCATCCGCACGCCCATCGGCCGCTACGGCGGCGCCCTCGCCTCGGTGCGCCCCGACGACCTGGGCGCCGTGCCCCTGCGCGCGCTGATGGAGCGCCATCCCTCGGTGGATTGGCGCCAGGTGGACGACATCTTCTACGGCTGCGCCAACCAGGCCGGCGAGGACAACCGCAACGTGGCGCGCATGTCGGCCTTGCTCGCCGGCCTGCCGGTGGAGGTGCCCGGCACCACGATCAACCGCCTGTGCGGCTCCGGCATGGACGCCGTCGGCAACGCCGCGCGTGCCATCAAGGCCGGCGAGGCGGGGCTGATGATCGCCGGCGGCGTCGAATCCATGTCGCGCGCGCCCTTCGTGATGGGCAAGGCCGAGCAGGCCTTCTCGCGCAGTGCCGAGCTCTTCGATACCACCATCGGCTGGCGCTTCGTCAACCGCCAGCTCAAGGCCCGGTTCGGCATCGACTCCATGCCGGAGACCGCCGAGAACGTCGCCGAGCAGTTCAATATCTCCCGCGAGGATCAGGACGCCTTCGCGCTGCGCAGCCAGCAGCGCACCGCCGCCGCCATGGAGGCGGGCCGCCTGGCCGAGGAGATCGTGCCCGTCGAGGTGCCGCGCCACAAGCAGGCGCCGCTGATCGTCGCAACCGACGAGCACCCTCGTACCACTACCCTGGAGCAGCTGGCCAGGCTGCCCACGCCGTTCCGCGAAGGCGGCAGCGTCACCGCCGGCAACGCCTCCGGGGTCAACGACGGCGCCTGCGCCCTGCTGCTGGCTTCACCCGAACAGGCCGAACGCTACGGCCTCAGGCCGCGCGCCCGGGTGATCGGCATGGCCACCGCCGGCGTCGAGCCGCGCATCATGGGCTTCGGCCCGGCTCCCGCCAGCCGCAAGGTGCTCGAGCAGACCGGCCTGACTCTCGCCCAGATGGACGTGATCGAGCTCAACGAGGCCTTCGCCGCCCAGGCGCTGGCCGTGACGCGCGATCTCGGCCTCGCCGACGACGCCGAACACGTCAATCCCAACGGCG
Source organism: Halomonas sp. E19 (assembly GCF_052439355.1). Lineage (NCBI taxonomy): Bacteria > Pseudomonadati > Pseudomonadota > Gammaproteobacteria > Oceanospirillales > Halomonadaceae > Halomonas > Halomonas sp. E19. The sequence goes on from NZ_JBNFWU010000001.1 coordinate 3,042,377, forward strand.
GCGCCATTGCCCTGGGCCACCCGCTGGGCATGAGCGGCGCCCGCCTGGTGACCACCGCCCTGCATGAGCTGGAGCGCCACCAGGGACGCTACGCGCTGTGCACCATGTGCATCGGCGTAGGACAGGGCATTGCCCTGATCATCGAACGTCTCTGATACCGTGAAGCGACGATAACAACACCTCCGACCGGAGCAGCCCGATGACACAGACCGTCGAACGCCTCAACAACTCGGCTCTCGATCAGATGGAACTCGCCAGCCTCGATGAACTGCGCGCCACCCAGCTCAAGCGGCTCAAGTGGAGCCTCAAGCACGCCTATGACAACGTGCCCTTCTATCGGCACGCCTTCGACCGGGCCGGCGTGCATCCCGAGGACATCCAGAGCCTTGCCGACCTTGGCAAGCTGCCCTTCACCACCAAGGCCGACCTGCGCGACAACTACCCGTTCGGCATGTTCGCCACGCCAATGAGCGAGATCGTGCGGGTACACGCTTCCAGCGGCACCACCGGACAGCCCACCGTGGTGGGCTATACCCAGCGCGACATCGACACCTGGGCCGACGTGGTGGCCTGCTCGATCCGTGCCGCCGGCGGCACGCGCAAGGACAAGGTGCATGTCGCCTACGGCTACGGCCTGTTCACCGGCGGCCTCGGCGCCCACTACGGCGCCGAACGCCTGGGCTGCACCGTGATCCCGATGTCGGGCGGCCAGACCGAAAAGCAGGTCCAGCTGATCCGCGACTTCGAGCCGGACATCATCATGGTGACCCCTCCTACATGCTCAACATTGCCGACGAGATGGAGCGCCAGGGCATCGACCCGCACCGGCTGCCGCTGCGCGCCGGCATCTTCGGCGCCGAGCCCTGGACCAACGACATGCGCACCGCCCTGGAGCGGCGCCTGGGCATCGACGCGCTCGACATCTACGGCCTCTCCGAGGTGATGGGGCCGGGCGTCGGCATGGAGTGCCTGGAGACCAAGGATGGCCCGACCATCTGGGAAGACCACTTCTATCCCGAGATCATCGACCCGGTGACCGGCGAGGTGCTGCCGGACGGCGAGTACGGCGAGCTGGTGTTCACCACCCTGACCACGGAGGCGCTGCCGGTGATCCGCTACCGCACCCGCGACCTCACCCGCCTGCTGCCGGGCACCGCACGCCCCATGCGCCGCATCGACAAGATCACCGGCCGCAGCGATGACATGCTGATCATCCGCGGCGTCAACGTCTTCCCGACCCAGATCGAGGAGCAGCTGCTCAAGATCGACCGGCTCTCCCCTCATTACGAGATCGAGGTCTCACGCCAGGGCAATCTGGACATGGTCTGCGTACGCGTCGAAGCGTGCAGCAACGACGTCGCCCGCGATCCGGTGGCCTGCGAGGAGCTGGCCGGTCGACTGCAACATGCCATCAAGACCTATGTAGGGATCAGCACAAGCGTGGAGGTGTGTGGCGTCGAGGAGGTCATGCGCTCGGTGGGCAAGGCCAGGCGCGTTAAGGACCTGCGATGACACGCAACTCAAGAAAGACAGAATAAAGGCGCATCAAACCTAGCGCATGAATCTCATTCAAAAAGACTCCTCCGGGAGTCTTTTGCATTTTTGGCGGGATGAAGTGGTAGGCAATTCGCTCCCCTATTTTTTATTTTCAATATCTTACCCGACAACCTCTCGATCCTATCCGTCTCTGTCGTATGGCCTTAACCAGCCACCGATATACGACACAAGAAAATGATCGTTGATAAATTTTTATGTGTCACTATACTCTTCAAATATCCAGGGGAGGAATCCCCATAGACTGACCGACGCCGCGGAGGCCCCATGTACGCACAGCTCGTCGAAACCGGCGTCAAGCGCCTGAAGACCTTGGAGGAGATGTCTGACAAGGAGCGGGAGTTCCAGCTCAAGGTCGATGCCGACATCAAGATCGAAGCCAAGAACTGGATGCCCGAGGGGTATCGCAAGACCCTGGTTCGCCAGATTTCCCAACATGCCCATTCCGAAGTGGTCGGCATGCTGCCGGAAGGCAACTGGGTCACTCGCGCCCCCACCCTCAAGCGCAAGCTGCAGCTGATGGCCAAGATCCAGGACGAGGCGGGCCACGGCCTCTACCTCTACAGCGCCATGGAGACCCTGGGCGCCGACCGCGACGAGGAGATCGACAAGCTTCACGCCGGCAAGGCGAAGTACTCCTCGATCTTCAACTATCCGACCCTGAGCTGGGCCGACATGGGCACCATCGGCTGGCTGGTGGACGGCGCGGCGATCGTCAACCAGGTCGTCCTGCAGCGCACCTCCTACGGCCCCTATTCGCGCGCCATGATCCGGATCTGCAAGGAAGAGAGCTTCCACCAGCGCCAGGGCTACCAGATCCTGCTGGACATGATGCGCGAGGGCACCGAGGCGCAGAAGCAGATGGTGCAGGACTCGATCAACCGCTTCTGGTGGCCGGCGCTGATGATGTTCGGCCCCTCCGACGACCAGTCGCCCAACTCCCAGCAGTCCATGGCCTGGAAGATCAAGCGCAAGAGCAACGACGAGCTGCGCCAGATGTTCATCGACCAGACCGTGCCCCAGCTCGAATTCCTGGGCTGCACCGCCCCGGACCCGGACCTGAAGTGGAACGAGGAACGCGGCCATTACGATTTCGGAGAGATCGACTGGCAGGAGTTCTTCGAGGTGCTCAAGGGCAACGGCCCCTGCAACAAGGAGCGCATCGAAACCCGCAGGAACGCCATCGACGGCGGCCGCTGGGTGCGCGAGGCTGCCAAGGCCTACGCCGAGAAACAGCAACAAAAACAGCACGTAGCCTGAGAGGAGATGAGCATGGCTGACTGGCCGCTTTATGAAGTCTTCGTTCGTAGCAAGCATGGCCTCAACCACAAGCATGTCGGCAGCGTTCACGCCACCGATGCGGAAATGGCCATGGAGAATGCCCGCGACCTCTACACGCGCCGCAGCGAAGGCGTGTCCATCTGGGTCGTGCCGTCGGTCGCCATCACCGCCTCCTCGCCGGACGAGAAGGAGGTGCTGTTCGACCCCTCCGACGACAAGGTCTACCGCCACGCTTCCTTCTACAAGCTGCCCGACGAAGTCGGCCACATGTGAGGGGCGAGGACATGAGCGAAACCGTGACACCGACCGAGGCGCTGCAGGAGTCCCTGCTGCGCCTGGCAGACTCCGACATGATCCTGGGCCAGCGACTCTGCGAACTGTGCGGCAAGGCGCCGGCGCTGGAAGAGGAGATGGCGCTGATGAACGTGGCCCTCGACCTCGTGGGCCAGGCCCGCCACTGGTACGAGTACGCCGCCGAACTGATCGGCGACGGCCGCACGGCTGACGACCTGGCCTTCAAGCGCGATGCGCACCACTTCCGCAACGCACTGCTGGTGGAGCAGCCGAACAAGGATTACGCCGTCACCCTGGCCCGCCAGTTCTTCTTCGACGCCTGGCACTACCTCACGCTTCAGGCGCTGGCCAAGGCGCCAGACGCGCGTATCGCCGGCATCGCCGCCAAGGCCATCAAGGAGGTGCAGTACCACCTGCGCCGCTCCTCCGAGTGGGTCAAGCGGCTGGGTGACGGCACCCAGGAGAGCCATGCGCGCATGCAGGCGGCCGTCGACGACCTGTGGCGGTTCACCGGCGAGATGATCGAGGCCGATGCCGTCGACCGGCAGATGTTCGACGCGGGCATCGGCCCCAACCCTGACCAGCTGGCAGCCGACTGGAAGGGCCTGGTGCACGCCGTGCTGACCGAAGCGACCCTGACCCCGCCGCCGGAAGGCGCCTGGATGCAGCGGGGGCCAAGGTGGGAAAACACACGGAACACCTGGGCTTCATCCTTGCCGAGATGCAGTTCCTGCCGAGGGCCTATCCGGATGCCAAGACCTGGTAAACCCGAGCCGCGATCGCTGCTGGACGACCAGCCGGTGATCGCCAGCGACCGCATTCCCCACCGGATCGCACCCAGCCGATCACGGAGGCAGAGCTCTGGGCGCTGCTGGATGAGGTCAAGGATCCGGAGGTTCCCGCGGTCAGCGTCGTCGAGCTGGGCATCGTGCGACGCATCGCCCGGGAAGGCCACGGCTGGGTGGTGGATGTCACCCCCACCTACTCCGGCTGTCCGGCGACGGAGATGATCGAGCAGTCCATCGAGGAAGCCCTGCGGCTGGCCGGCGTTCGCCACGGCCGCATCCGCCGGGTGCTCTCACCCGCCTGGACCACCGACTGGATCACCGACACGGGTCGCACCAGGCTGCGCGAATTCGGCATCGCCCCGCCCCAGGGCAGCGCCAGCAAGCTGAGCCTCACGGGCAAGGACGAGGCCATCGCCTGCCCTCAATGTGGCAGCTCCCATACCGAACGGGTCAGCGAATTTGGCTCCACCGCCTGCAAGGCCCTGTATCGGTGCCTCGATTGCCGCGAGCCCTTTGATTACTTCAAATGCATCTAGAGCGGACCATCATGAACAACTTCTACCCTCTTTCCATTCGTGAAGTCCGGGCGGAAACCCGGGATGCCGTGTCCCTGTGCTTCGATCTGCCGGAAGCCCTGCAGGAGCGCTTTCGCTACCAGCAGGGCCAGCACCTGGTGCTGCGCACCGCCATCGACGGCGAGGAAGTCCGCCGCTCCTACTCCATCTGCACCGGCGTTGCGGACAGGGAGCTGCGCATCGCCATCAAGAAGGTGCCGGGAGGCCGCTTCTCCACCTTTGCCAACGAACAGCTCAAGCCCGGCCAGACGCTTGACGTGATGCCGCCCCAGGGGCACTTCTCCATCGAGCTCGACCCGCAGCGCGAGGGCGACTACCTGATGGTGGCGGCCGGCAGCGGCATCACCCCGATCCTGTCGATCATCAAGACGACGCTGGCAACCGAACCCAGGAGCCAGGTCACCCTGTTCTACGGCAACCGGGCCACCGCCTCGACGATGTTCCGCGAACAGCTCGAGGATCTGAAAAATCGCTACATGAGCCGCTTCAATCTGGTCTTCGTGTTCAGCCGTGAAGAGCAGGATATCGACCTGTACAACGGCCGCATCGACAGCGGCAAATGCGACGCCCTGTTCGATCGCTGGGTGGATGCCAAGAACCTGACCGCCGCCTTCATCTGCGGCCCCCAGATCATGACCGAAACGGTCAGGGACTCCCTGCAGCGCCATGGCCTGGACAAGTCGAAGGTTCACTACGAGCTGTTTGCCCTGCTCGGCGGCGCCCCGACGGCGCGCCAGGACCGCACCGACCACCGAGTCGACCCGCAGGCGGTCAGCGAAGTTACGGTGCGCGCCGATGGCCGCGCCCTGACCTTCGACCTGACCCGCAATACCAGGAGCATCCTCGATGCCGGCAACGCCATGGGGGCCGACCTGCCCTACTCCTGCAAGGCCGGCGTCTGCTCCACCTGCAAGGCCAAGGTGATCGAGGGCGAAGTGGAGATGGATGCCAACTACGCCCTGGAAGACTACGAGGTGGAGGCCGGCTACGTGCTGACCTGCCAGTGCTACCCCGTCAGCGAAAAAGTCGTGCTCGACTACGACGAGCTCTGATGACCATCAAGCGCAAGCATCCATGAAGCCGGTCCGGTGGACCGGCTTTATTTATCCACACCCTTTCGCCGTGAAGTTTCGGGAGAACGTGACATGTCAGTGCTCAAGAGCTACGTAGCGGGTCAATGGTTCGGTCATACGGCAGCAACGGCGCTGCCCAGCGCCATCAATGGCGAAATCGTCGCCCATACCCATGAAGAGAGCGTCGATTTCGCCGAAGTGGTCAGCTACGGCCGCGGCCAGGGCATCAAGAACCTGCTGGCGCTCGATTTCCAGCAGCGCGCCGCCATCCTCAAGGCGCTGGCGATCTACATCCAGGAGCGCAAGGAAGCGCTGTACGACATCTCCCATCACACCGGCTGCACCCGGTCCGACTCCTGGATCGATATCGAAGGCGGCTTCGGCACCCTATTCACCTACGCCTCCACCGGCCGCAAGCAGCTGCCTTCCGGCAACGTGGCCCATGAAGGGCCGGTGATCCAATTGGGCCAGCACAACCACTTCAGCGGCACCCATATTCTGGTGCCCCGCCGCGGCGTGTGCGTCCATATCAACGCCTTCAACTTCCCGATCTGGGGCATGCTGGAAAAGTTCGCCCCGGCGTTTCTGGCCGGCATGCCGTGCATCGTGAAGCCGGCCACCGCCACCAGCTATGTCGCCGAAGCCGCGGTTCGGATGATCCATGAATCCGGCCTGCTGCCCGAGGGCGCGCTGCAGCTGATCATCGGCAGCACCGGCGACCTGCTCGATCGCCTGGAAGAGCAGGATTTCGTCACCTTCACGGGTTCCGCCAGCACCGCGCTGAAGCTGAAGGCCCACCCCAACCTCCTGGCGCGCAGCATTCCGTTCAACGCCGAGGCGGACTCCCTCAACAGCGCCATCCTGGCGCCGGACGTGACGCCGCAGGACGAGGAGTTCGGCATCTTCGCCAAGGAGGTGGTCAAGGAGATGACCGCCAAGGCGGGCCAGAAGTGTACCGCCATCCGCCGGGTGCTGGTGCCGGCCGAGCACCTGGACGCCTTGGCCGACAGGATCAAGGAGCGGCTGGCGACGATCGTCGTCGGCGACCCCAAGGAGGAAGGCGTGCGCATGGGTGCGCTGGCGTCCGCCGACCAGCTGCGTGACGTGCGCGAGGCCATCGGCCAGCTGCTGGAAACCAGCGAATGCGTGTTCGGCAAGGGCGAGAGCTTCACGCCGGTGGGCAAGGGCGTGGAAAACGGCGCCTTCATCGCCCCGCATCTGTTGATCAACTACCAGCCGCTGCAAGACGGCGGCGCGCATGACATCGAAGCCTTCGGCCCCGTCACCACGCTGATGCCCTACCACGGCATCGACGAGGCCCTGACCCTGGCCGCCAAGGGCAAGGGCAGCCTGGTGACCACTCTGACCACCAGGGACCCCGCCATCGCCGCGCAAATGATCCCGGTGCTGGCCGCCCAACACGGCCGCCTGCAGATCCTCGATGCGCAGGCCGCCAAGGAGTCGACCGGCCACGGCTCGCCGCTGCCCATGCTCAAGCACGGCGGTCCGGGGCGCGCCGGCGGCGGCGAGGAGCTGGGGGCATCCGCGCGGTCCACCACTACCTGCAGCGCACCGCCATCCAGGGGTCGCCGACCATGGTGGCCGCGGTGACCCGGGAATACGTCCGCGGCGCCAAGGTGATCGAGAATGACGTCCACCCCTTCCGCCGCCATTTCGACGACCTGCAGGTGGGCGAATCCCTGCTGACCCACCGCCGCACCGTCACCGAAGCCGATATCGTCAACTTCGGCTGCCTCTCCGGCGATCACTTCTACATGCACTTCGACGACATCGCCGCGCGCAAGACCCAGTTCGGCCAGCGCATCGCCCACGGCTACTTCGTGCTGTCGGCCGCCGCCGGCCTGTTCGTCTATCCAGGCGAAGGCCCGGTGCTGGCCAACTACGGCCTGGACACGCTGCGCTTCATCACCCCGGTCGCCCCGGGCGATACCATCCGCGCCCGGCTGACCTGCAAGCGCAAGATCGACCAAGGCCGGACCTCACCGGACGGCCATCCCCAGGGCGTGGTGATGTGGGACGTGGAAGTCACCAACCAGCATGACGAGCTGGTCGCCAGCTACGACATCCTGACCCTGGTGGCGAAGCGGCAGTAACCGCCGCACGAGATAGAGAAGGATCAGGGGCGCGCTCCGCCGCCCCCTGATTGCCCTTCTAGGCACGATGCCCTACTCGCCGCGCTGCTCGATGAAGGTCTCGGCGTTGGGGCAGAAGTCGCGGCACACTTCGGCATCGGCGTGGCTGCGCATCGCCTGCCAGCAGCGGCCAACCGCCTCGCAGCGGTTGCAGCTCGCCTCCAGCTCGGCCAGCGCCTGCTCGCCGAAGGCGGCCGGGCCCACCGCAAAGGTCGCCATCATAGGCGGCATCAGCACCTCCGCAGAGCGGAAATCGGGCACCCGGCTGTCATCCAGGCAGCGCGCCACGGCCCGCTCCAGCGGCGGATTCAGCGGCTGCGCCAGGTCACGGGCCAGTTCCTCGAGTGCCTCTGGGGCGTGGTGGCGAAGTTCGCGCACCACGCGCTCACCCTGAATATAGTCGGACAACCTTTCCATCTCGCTTCTCCCCATTCGGTATCACTAGTGACGTATTTTCAGGATAGCGCAATGGAAAAACCCCAATTTGACCGGAGTCAAATTGGGGCTGATAAAAGATACAAAATTAATTTTACATTAATTTATTTTGTGTCGCTTTATGCAACCTAATAGAGCAGCTGAGGCAGGAACAGCACGATACCGGGGAACACCAGCACCAGCAACGCACGGGCCGTGCCCGCCACCCAGAACGGCGTCACGCCGCGGAAGATCGTGCCCGTGGACACATCCGGCAGCACCGCCCGCAGCACGAACACGTTCATGCCCACCGGCGGGGTGATCAGGCTGATCTCGATCACGATCACCACCAGGATGCCGAACCACACCAGGTCGAAGCCCAGCCCCGCCACCACCGGGAAGAACACCGGCACGGTGAGCAGCATCATCGACATGCTCTCGAACACGCAGCCCAGCACCACGTAGATGGCGATGATCGTAAGGATCACCACGAAGGGCGCCACGTTGAGCCCGTTGACCAGCGCCAGCAGGTCGCCCGGCAGCCCTGCCCGGTTGATGAAGTTGGCGAAGATCAGCGCCGTCAGCACCACGGCGAACAGCATGGCGGTGGTGCGCACGGTGTCCATCAGCACGTTCATCAGCACCTGCGGGGTGAGCGCACGGCGCAGCAGGGCGATCACGAAGGCGCCCATGGCGCCGATGCCCGCCGCCTCGGTGGGGGTGAATACGCCGAGATAGATGCCGCCGATCACCAGCACGAACAGCGCCAGGGTGCTGCCCACGCTCTTCAGCGCCGCCAGGCGCTCGGGCCAGGCCACCCGCTCGCCGGCAGGCCCGGCCGCGGGGTCGCGCCACAGCACCCACTTCACCGCCAGCAGGTAGAGCACAATGCCCAGCATGCCGGGGATGAAGCCGGCGGCGAACAGCTCGCGAATGCTGGTCTCGGTGAGGATGCCGTAGATCACCAGCATCACGCTGGGCGGAATCAGGATGCCCAGGGTGCCGCCGGCGGCGATGGAGGCCGAGGCCAGCGAATCCTTGTAGCCGTACTTGCGCATCTGCGGCATCGCCACCCGTCCCATGGTGGCGCAGGTGGCCAGACTCGAGCCGCAGATGGCGCTGAAGCCGCCGCAGGCGACGATGGTGGCCATGGCCTGGCCGCCCTTGCGGTGACCGAGGAAGCCGTTGGAGGCGCGGAACAGCGCATCCGACAGCCCGGCATGGGAGACCAGGTTGCCCATCAGGATGAACAGCGGGATCACCGACAGGCCGTAGTCCATGGCGGTGTCCACCACGCGCCGTGCGGCCATGGCCTCAGCGGCGTTCCAGTTGCCGGTCAGGAAATAGAAGCCGGCGAAGCCGACGATGCCCATGGCAAACGCCAGCGGTACCCGCAGGAACGCCAGCAGCAGCAGGGCGGCGAAACCGTAAAGCGCTTCAGTCATCGTCACTCCCCTTGCTCAGCGGGCCACCGCGCTTGACCCTACCGACGCCTTCCAGCAGGTAGAGCAACGCCCGGGCCAGGGTCAACAGCGCAGCAAGTGCCAGCATGGCGGCGACCAGGCCGATCAGGTAGCCGCGCGGGATACGCAGGAACTCGGTGACGTCGCCCCACTCGAAGGCACGCTCGGCCAGCGCCCAGACGCGCCGGGCCATGACCCACAGCGCCATCGTGACCAGCAGGTTGACGATCACCTCACGCACCCACACCAGCCGTGCGGGAAAGATGGCGTCTAGCAGGTCGACGCTGACGTGCTCCTGGCGCCAGCACACCACCGGCAGCGACAGGAACACCAGCGCCGCCAGCATCAGCTGGGTCAGCTCGACGGTGCCGAGAATCGGCGAGTTGAAGAAGTAGCGCCCGGTCACGTCCGCCGTGGTCAGCAGCATCATGGCGAAGAGGGTGGCGCCCGCCACCCCTCCAGCGTCAGCTGCATGACACGACCGAAGCGCGCCGTCACGCCCTGCAAGCTCGCCCCTCGTATCGCCAGCGCCGCCTTACTTGAATTCATCGGGCACCCGGTCGCTCACGCCCTCTTCCTCGGCGGCAGCCGCGAGCTGTTCGCGGAAGTACTGGATCGCCGCCATGGCATCGACGCCGCGGCTGCTGGTGGCCGTCTCGGCCCAGGCCTCGATCATGTCGTCGCTCATGCCGCGCAGCGTCTCGAGGTCCGCTTCGCCGAGCTCGGTGAAGGTGTGACCCTGCTGCTCGGCAAAAGCGACGCCGCGAACGTCCATGGTATCCATCATGTAGCCGAACAGGCGCGACAGCCGCTCCCCGGAGACCTCCAGGATGGCCTCACGATCCTCGGCGGAGACCTGATCCCAGAACATCGGATTCATGACGATGGTGAAGCTGCCGCGGTAGAAGCCGCCGTCGACCTTGAGGGTGTACGGGAAGATCTCGGCCACGCGGAAGCTGCGCAGCCCTCGGGCACCAGCATGGCGCCGTCGATGACCCCTGGGAACCCGCCTCGTAGACGCCGGTGGGCGGAAGCGCAACGCCGGTCAGCTCCAGCGCGTTGGAGAGATCCCCCATGACGCCTCCACCGACGCGGATGCGCTTGCCCTTCATATCGTCAAGGGTTTCGAATTGCTCACGGCTGAAGATCCAGCCCGGGCCATGCACGCCCGCTGCCACCACATCCACGCCGCGATGCTCGCCGGCCTGCGCCAGGTATTCCTGGTGGGTCCGCCAGTAGGCCGCCGAAGCGTGCTCGGAAGAGAACTCCTCGAAGGTGGGGAACTCCGGCAGCTTGGTCAGCACGAAACGGCCCGTGTTGTAGCCATGGAACACCCAAGTGGCGTCGGCGATACCATCGGCGATCATTTCCATCTGGGAGGCCGGCGGCCCCATGTCATGAACGATATCGACGGTCACGCGCCCTTCGGTGGCCTCTTCGATCCAGGCCTTCCAGGTAGGCCACACCATCGTATTGATGCCATGGTTGGGGCCTGCCCAGGTGCTGACCGTGATCGTGGTCTGGGCCCAGAGCAGCAGTGCTCATGACGGCGGCGGTCAGGGTGCCGAGGATAAGGCCGGTCTTCTTGTACATTGTTGTGTTCCTCCGTGGTCACAGGCTCTGGCGCTTGCGGATGGCTGGAAACACTCCAAAGCGATACATCAAACGCCTTCAATGACATCTTATTGGAAACATGTTTTTCCATGCAATGCCATTTTTCTCACGCTTCACCAACATCGACGCGACCCGTCACAATAAGGAAAAATCGGTTAAAACGGAATTAATCTCAATGAAAATAAATAGTTATATGTTAAAAAACGGCCTCACCCATCAGCAGCCCAATTTCTTTAGCCCATTGGCGCCATCCGAATTTTTCGTTACCCGTTTAATGATCGAATAAAAAAAACCGGCAACATGAAGTGCCGGTAGGAAGCTAGCTGGGGCAGGCGGGTATCAGCCAATCCGCTCGAGCTGGCGCTCGAGCTTGCGCATCACATTGAGCAGGTCGCGGTATTCGCCGGCGGTGAGGGTGGCCACCAGCTCGGCCTCCCAGGCCTGGGCCTCGGGGATCAGCGTGGCCAGCAAGGTCTGGCCGGCGGCGGTGAGGTGAAGGTCCTGCTGGCGCTGGTCCTCCGGCGAAGGGGTGCGGCCGATCAGGCCGCGCTCCTCCAGCGCCTGGATCGCCCGCGACACGCGGGCCTTGTCCATGTTGGTGTAGGTGCAGATCTTCTTGGCCGTCAGCTCGTCGCAGTGGCTGAGCCAGGCCAGCACCCGCCACTGGGCGATGTTGAGCTGGTAGCGCGACTCGTAGAGCTCGGCCAGCGCCTGGCTGATGCGGTCGGCCAGGCTGTTGAGCCGATAGGGCAGGAACTGGTTGAGATCCAGCTCCGGCTTGGTAGACGGTTCCGCCAGGCTTGCGTCCTTGTCCATCTCGATTGACCTCACCCTGCGCTTGCAGTCATCAGTAGAGCAGTTGCGGAAGGAACAGCACGATACCGGGGAACACCAGCACCAGCAACGCACGGGCCGTGCCCGCCACCCAGAACGGCGTTACGCCGCGGAAGATCGTGCCCGTGGACACATCCGGCAGCACCGCCCGCAGCACGAACACGTTCATGCCCACCGGCGGGGTGATCAGGCTGATCTCAATCACGATCACCACCAGGATGCCGAACCACACCAGGTCGAAGCCCAGCCCCGCCACCACCGGGAAGAACACCGGCACGGTGAGCAGCATCATCGACATGCTCTCGAACACGCAGCCCAGCACCACGTAGATGGCGATGATCGTAAGGATCACCACGAAGGGCGCCACGTTGAGCCCGTTGACCAGCGCCAGCAGGTCGCCCGGCAGCCCCGCCCGGTTGATGAAGTTGGCGAAGATCAGCGCCGTCAGCACCACGGCGAACAGCATGGCGGTGGTGCGCACGGTGTCCATCAGCACGTTCATCAGCACCTGCGGGGTGAGCGCACGGCGCAGCAGGGCGATCACAAAGGCGCCCATGGCGCCGATGCCCGCCGCCTCGGTGGGGGTAAATACGCCGAGATAGATGCCGCCGATCACCAGCACGAACAGCGCCAGGGTGCTGCCCACGCTCTTCAACGCCGCCAGGCGCTCGGGCCAGGCCACCCGCTCGCCGGCAGGCCCGGCCGCGGGGTCGCGCCACAGCACCCACTTCACCGCCAGCAGGTAGAGCACAATGCCCAGCATGCCGGGGATGAAGCCGGCGGCGAACAGCTCGCGAATGCTGGTCTCGGTGAGGATGCCGTAGATCACCAGCATCACGCTGGGCGGAATCAGGATGCCCAGGGTGCCGCCGGCGGCGATGGAGGCCGAAGCCAGCGAATCCTTATAGCCGTACTTGCGCATCTGCGGCATCGCCACCCGTCCCATGGTGGCGCAGGTGGCCAGGCTCGAGCCGCAGATGGCGCTGAAGCCGCCGCAGGCGACGATGGTGGCCATGGCCTGGCCGCCCTTGCGGTGACCGAGGAAGCCGTTGGAGGCGCGGAACAGCGCATCCGACAGCCCGGCATGGGAGACCAGGTTGCCCATCAGGATGAACAGCGGGATCACCGACAGGCCGTAGTCCATGGCGGTGTCCACCACGCGCCGTGCGGCCATGGCCTCGGCGGCGTTCCAGTTGCCGGTCAGGAAATAGAAGCCGGCGAAGCCGACGATGCCCATGGCAAACGCCAGCGGTACCCGCAGGAACGCCAGCAGCAGCAGGGCGGCGAAACCGTAAAGCGCTTCAGTCATGGTTGCCTCCCTGTCCTGCAGCCGGGCTGAGCGGACCACCGCGCGCCAGCACGCCCACCCCTTCCAGCAGGTAGCCCACCGCACGCAGCAGGGTCAGCGCGGCTGACAGCGCCAGCATGATCGCAATGAGATAGATGAGATAGCCGTTGGGGATGCGCAGAAACTCGGTCACATCGCCCCACTCCATGGCCCGTTCGCCCAGCGCCCAGACGCGCCGCGCCATGATCCAGAGCGCTCCGCTGACGATCAGGTTGACCAGCACCTGGCGGATCCAGATCAGCCGCGAAGGGAACACGCTGTCGAGCAGGTCGACGCTGACGTGCTCCTCGCGCCAGCACACCACCGGCAGCGACAGGAACACCAGTGCCGCCAGCATCAGCTGGGTCAGCTCGACGGTGCCGAGAATCGGCGAGTTGAAGAAGTAGCGCCCGGTCACGTCCGCCGTGGTCAGCAGCATCATGGCGAAGAGGGTGGCGCCTGCCACCCCTCCAGGGTGAGCTGCATGACACGGCCGACCCGCAGCCAGCGCGTGGACGAGGTCGGCATGGTCAAGCCTCCAGGCAGGTGGGGTTACTGGCGCACGACGCGATCGGCGATTCTGTCGCCTTCGGCCGCTGCAGCCAGCTGCTCGCGGAAGTGCGCCAGGGCCGCCTCGGCGTCGACGCCGCGATTCCCCACTGCCGTCGACCAGTCGGCGATCAGCGTGTCGGTCACCCCACGCAGGGTCTCGATATCCGCCTCGGGCACCTGGGTGAAGGTGGCGCCGCGCTCCTGGCCGAACTCGACGCCGCTCTCGTCGGAGACGTCCATCATGTAGCCGAACAGCCGCGACAGGTGCTCACCGGAGACTTCCAGGATGGCTTCACGATCCTCGGCGGAAACCTGATCCCAGAACATCGGGTTGACCACGATGGCAAAGCTGCCACGGTAGAAGCCGCCGTCGACGGTCAGGGTGTGCAGGGCCACCTCGGCCACGCGGAAGCTGCGCAGGCTCTCCAGGGTCAGCATGGCGCCGTCGACCACGCCCTGGGAGGCCGCTTCATAGACACCGGTGGGCAGGATCGCCACGCCGGTCACGCGCATGGCGTCGGCCAGGCCGCTCATCACGCCGCCGCCGACCCGCAGGCGCTTGCCGGCAAGCTCGTCGATGGAAGCGACCTGGTCGCGGGTGAAAATCTGCCCCGGGCCGTGCACGCCCATGGCCACGACATCGACGCCGCGGTGCTCGCCCGCCTGCGCCAGGTATTCCTGGTGGGTGTGCCAGTAGGCCGCGGCGGCATCCTCGGAGGAGAACTCCTCGAAGGTGGGAAACTCCGGCAGCTGGGTAGCCAGGAAGCGGCCAGCCATATGCGCATGGAAGATCCAGCTGGCATCGGCGATGCCGTCGGCGACGATCTCCATCTGCGCCGCTGGCGGCCCTATGTCGTGCACCACCTCGACCGTGACGCGCCCTTCGGTGGCCTCCTCGATCCACGCCTTCCAGGTCGGCCAGACGATGGTGTTGACGCCGTGGTTGGGGCCGCCCCAGGTGCTCACGGTCAGGGTGGTCTGGGCCAGCGCAGGCGTACCGAGGCTGAGGCCGAGCGCCGCTAGGGCGCCAATCATGAGGCGATTTGTCGTTTTCATTGCGTGCTCCTGGTCGTCACGGGAGGCGAGCTTGCGCCACGTTGCGTCGTCACTTTGTTATTTGCAGCGTTGTTGTCTGGCGGCCGAACGCTCGCTGTCGGCGAGCGCCAAGCGCAGCAGCCGCTTGCGCTTTTCCGCGCCTTCACCTTGCCGACAGATAATCTCCCGTGCAACTAATTTGGCAGCCAAAGCTCTTAGACTTAGGTCGCAAAAAACGTCGAAACCTTTGATCTCAGGCAAAAACACACCATTCGCCTTACGCTTGCTTTGACATCTGGTCCGTGATTTGCTGGACATATAGTTTCAAAAGTAACTATGCTGCTGGCATTCCAAGACACCATGGCCGGATACGGCCAGCGCCTCGCCCCGCGCGATGCCCGACCACCCCTGGAGGAACCATGAGCAAGAAGTTCGCCTCGCACGCCGACACCGAAGAGAAGCAGGTCAGCTTCACCCAGCTGGCCGAGGGCCTCTATGCCTATACCGCCGAGGGCGACCCCAACACCGGCATCGTGATCGGCGACGACAGCGTGATGGTGATCGACACCCAGGCCACGCCGATCATGGCCCAGGACGTGATCCGTCGGATTCGCGAGGTCACCGACCTGCCGATCAAGCACGTGGTGCTGACCCACTACCACGCCGTGCGCGTGCTCGGCGCCTCGGCCTATCACGCCGAGAACATCTACGCCAGCCAGCACACCTACGACCTGATCGTCGAGCGCGGCCAGCAGGACTACGAGTCTGAGGTCGGCCGCTTCCCGCGCCTGTTCAAGGGGTGGACTCGGTGCCCGGTCTGACCTGGCCCAACATCGTGTTCCAGCAGGAGCTGACGGTATACATGGGCAAGCGCGAGGTACGCATCATCCACCTCGGCCGCGGCCACACCAAGGGCGACACCATCGTCTGGCTGCCCGAAGAGAAGGTGATGTTCTCGGGCGACCTGGTCGAGTACGGCGCCACCCCCTACACCGGTGACGCCTACCACGAATACTGGCCCGCCACCCTCGACCGTCTGCAGGCCATGCAGCCGCAGAAGCTGGTGCCGGGCCGCGGCGAGGCGCTCACCACCCCCGAGCAGTGCCAGGAAGCGATCCAGGGCACCCGCGACTTCCTCAACGACATGTACGAAAGTGTCAAGGCGGGCAAGGCCGCCGGCAAGTCGCTCTCCGAGTGCTACGCCGAGACCTACGCCCTGCTCAAGCCCAAGTACGGCCATTGGGTGATCTTCGACCACTGCGTGCCGTTCGACATCACCCGCTGCTACGACGAAGCGGGCGGCGAATATCCCGATCCGCGCATCTGGACCGCCGAGCGCGATACCGCCATGTGGCATTCGCTGCAGGAAGTCGTCGAGAACCAGTAACGCTCTGCCTTTCCAACGTTAAAGACGCACGGCGCCGGGGCAGGCCGGAAGAGGGTTCGATTCCCGAAAGGAATCGCTAGCGCCCAGGAGGGGTTGCAGCGCCCTCGCTCAGGCCTGTTGCCGGAATACGCCGCGGTCGGAGGAAGCATGCCCACTACCTACAATAATCCCGTCTACCCGTACCGGCGCGCCCCGGAGCTCGACCGCGACGGCATTCGCCACTGCCCGGTGGTGATCGTCGGTGCCGGCCCCACCGGCCTGGCCATGGCCATCGACCTGGCCCAGCAGGGCATCGAAAGCGTGGTGCTCGACGACAACAACACCGTCAGCGTCGGCTCGCGGGCGATCTGCTTCGCCAAGCGCACCCTGGAGATCCTCGACCGCCTGGGCTGCGCCCAGCCGATGGTCGACAAGGGCGTGACCTGGCAGCGCGGCCGGGTGTTCTTCCAAGCGCGTGAGGTCTACGACTTCGACCTGCTGCCGGAAGCGGGCCACCGCATGCCCGCCTTCATCAACCTGCAGCAGTACTACTTCGAGGAGTATCTGGTCGATCGTGCCAATGAGCTCAACGAGCTGATCGACCTGCGCTGGCTGCACAAGGTCACCGCAGTGGACAGCCAGGCCGAGCGCAGCGAGGTGCTGGTCAGCACCGAGGACGGCGACTACCGCCTCGCCTGCGACTACCTGCTGGTGGCCGACGGCGCCAACAGCAGGATTCGCGACCTGCTGGGCCTGGAGAGCCGTGGCCAGGTGTTCCAGGACCGCTTCCTGATCGCCGACGTGATCATGAAGGCCGTCTTCCCCACCGAACGCTGGTTCTGGTTCGACCCGCCCTTCCACCCCAACCAGTCGGTGCTGCTGCACCGTCAGCCGGACAACGTCTGGCGCATCGACTTCCAGCTCGGCTGGGACGCCGACCCGGAAGAGGAGAAGAAGGAGGAGAACATCCGCCCCCGCGTGCAGGCGATGCTCGGCGCGGACGTGGAGTTCGAGCTGGAGTGGGCCAGCGTCTACACCTTCCGCTGCCGCAAGATGGACAGCTACATCCACCGGCGGGTGTTCTTCATGGGCGACGCCGCCCACCAGGTCTCGCCCTTCGGCGCCCGCGGCGCCAACGGCGCGCTGCAGAGCACCGAGAACCTGGCCTGGAAGCTGGCCCGGGTGCTCAAGGGCCAGGCCCCGCGGCGCTGCTCGCCACCTACGACGACGAGCGCCAGCACGGTGCCGCCGAGAACATCTTGAACTCGACGCGGGCCACCGACTTCATCACCCCCAAGAGTCGTGTCAGCCGCCTGTTTCGCGACAGCGTGCTGGAGCTGGCCGAGCAGTACCCCTTTGCCCGCCGTCTGGTCAACAGCGGTCGCCTCTCCCTGCCGTGCCGCTACGACGGCTCGCCGCTCAACGGCCATGAGGCCGAGGGCCTGCCTCTCGAGCTGCGCCCCGGCAGTCCGGCCAAGGATGCGCCGATCGGCCTGGCCGGCCGTCGCGCCTGGCTGCTCAACCAGCTCGGCGAGCGCTTCGTGCTGCTGCTCGACGGTCGTGTCGACAGCGCCCGGGCCGAAGCCCTCAGGGCCGAACTCGCCCCGCTGCTCGAGGAGCGGGCCGACCTCGACCTGCTGGTCGTCGGCCCCGCGCCCCACGCCCTGACCGAGCTGCCGCGCAGCCGCCAGGTCGAGGACGTGGAGAACCTGATCGGCGAGCGCTACGGCCTCGGCGCCGGCATCGCCTACCTGATCCGCCCCGACCAGCACGTCACCGCCCGCTGGCACGCCGTCACGGCGGCCGCGGTCGGCGAGGCGATGGACCGCGCCCTGGGCGCCTATCTCGCTCCTTCCACCGTTCAGGAGGCACCCATGCCACGGCTTGAGCTCAACCCCAACTTCACCGACCCGGACGCCTTCTATGCCGCGCTGACCGAGCTGCATCGCGAGCGCAGCGAGGCCGAGAGCGAGCGCATCAATGCCCGGCTGATCCTGCTGCTGGCCAACCATATTGGCGACCAGCAGGTGCTCGAGGAGGCGCTGGCCATCGCCGGCCAGGCCACGACACAGCCAAGCGAACGGCTTGAGTCAGCAAAAGATTCGACAGGACGTTGAAACAGAGGACCCCCGACATGACCACCCAAGCGCTCGAGTACCAGAGCGGTTTTCGCAACCACTTCGCCAGCGAGGCGCTGCCCGGCGCGCTGCCGGCCGGGCAGAACTCGCCGCAGAAGTGCGCCTACGGCCTCTACGCCGAGCAGCTCACCGGCTCGGCCTTCACCGCGCCGCGCCACGCCAACCTGCGCAGTTGGCTCTACCGCATCCGCCCCTCGGTGGTGCAGAGCGCCTATACGCCGCTGGAGAACGGCCGGGTAGCCACCTCGCCGCTGGCCAGGCCCGCCGCCGACCCCAACCAGATGCGCTGGGACCCGCTGCCGACTCCCGCCGCGCCCACCGACTTCATCGACGGCCTGCTGACGATTGCCGTCAACGGCGATGCCGGCACCCAGGCCGGCTGCGGCGTGCACGTCTATGCCTTCAACCGCGACATGACCGAGCGCTTCTTCTACGACGCCGACGGCGAGCTGTTGATCGTGCCGCAGCAGGGCACCCTGCGCCTGCGCACCGAACTCGGCGAGCTCGAGGTCAAGGGCGGAGAGATCGCGGTGATTCCCCGCGGCATGAAGTTCCAGGTGCGCCTGGCCGAGGGCTCTGACGCCGCCCGCGGCTACGTCTGCGAGAACTACGGCAGCCCCCTGGAGTTGCCCGGCCTCGGCCCCATCGGCGCCAACGGCCTGGCCAACCCGCGCGACTTCGAGAGCCCGGTGGCCGCCTTCGAGGACATCGAGGGCGACTTCGAGCTGGTGGCCAAGTTCTCCGGCCGCTTCTGGGTGACCAAGCTCGGCCATTCGCCGCTCGACGTGGTGGCCTGGCACGGCAACTACGCGCCCTACAAGTACGACCTGGCCAAGTTCAACACCATCAACACGGTGAGCTTCGATCACCCCGACCCCTCGATCTTCACCGTGCTGACCTCACCCTCCGACACCCCGGGCATGGCCAACATCGACTTCGTGATCTTCCCGCCGCGCTGGATGGTGGCCGAGAACACCTTCCGCCCGCCCTACTTCCATCGCAACCTGATGAGCGAGTTCATGGGCCTGATCCACGGCGAGTACGATGCCAAGGCCGAGGGCTTCCTGCCCGGCGGCGCCAGCCTGCACAACTGCATGTCGCCCCACGGCCCCGATGCCGAGACTTTCGAGAAGGCCTCCAACGCCGAGCTGACACCGCAGCGCCTGGATGCGACCCTGGCCTTCATGTTCGAGAGCCGCTACGTCTACCACCCGACCGAAGCGGCACTGAACGCGGACATCCGCCAGCGCGACTACGTCGACGTATGGTCGACGCTGCGCTCGCACTTCGATCCCAGAGCAGCCTTGAAGGCCGAGAGACGAAACGCTGAACCGGACGGAGCCGACGAGCTCCGCCCCTGACGAAAGGATTGAGCCAAGATGAAACTCGCCACTTTGAAAAACGGCCGCGACGGCGAACTGCTGGTGGTCTCCCGCGACCTCACCCGCGCGGTTTCCGCCACCGACATCGCCGCCACCCTGCAGCAGGCCATCGAGAACTGGGACGCGGTGAGCCCGAAGCTGGAAGCACGCTACGCCGAGCTCAACGACGGCAGCGCCGAGGGCGCCTTCAGCCTGGATCAGGGCCAGCTGCACTCGCCGCTGCCGCGCAGCTATCACTGGGCCGACGGCTCCGCCTATCTCAACCACGTCAAGCTGGTGCGCCAGGCACGTAACGCCGAAATGCCCGAGACCTTCTGGAACGACCCACTGATGTACCAGGGCGGCGGCGACAAGTTTCTCGCCCCCACCGAGGAGATCGAGGCGGTCAGCGAGGAGCACGGCATCGACTTCGAGGGCGAGATCGCGGTGATCACCGACGACGTGCCCATGGGCGTCACCCCGGAGCAGGCCGCCGGCCACATCAAGCTGATCATGCTGGTCAACGACGTCAGCCTGCGCGGCCTGATCCCCGGCGAGCTGGCCAAGGGCTTCGGCTTCTTCCAGGCCAAGCCGGCCTCGAGCTTCTCGCCGATCTGCGTCACCCCCGACGAGCTGGGCGACGCCTGGCAGGAAGGCAAGGTCCATCTGCCGCTGACCGTGCATCTCAACGGCGAGAAGTTCGGCGAGCCGGAGGCCGGCCCCGACATGATCTTCGGTTTTCCCGAGCTGGTCGCCCATGCCGCCCGCACCCGCTACCTGGGCGCCGGCGCCATCATCGGCTCCGGCACCGTCTCCAACCCCGACCCCGACGGCGGCCCCGGCAAGCCGATCGTCGACGGCGGCGTGGGCTACAGCTGCCTGGCCGAGGTGCGCATGGTGGAGCAGATCCTGCACGGCGCGGCCAAGACGCCCTTCCTGCGCTTCGGCGACCGGGTGCGTATCGAGATGTTCGACCGTGCCGGCAACAGCATCTTCGGCGCCATCGACCAGCAGGTGGTCAAGTACCAGCCGAAGTGACGCGACACAAGGAGCCACGCATGACCACGCTATATGGCTATTTCCGCTCCTCGGCGGCGTATCGGGTGCGTATCGCGCTCAATCTCAAGGGGCTGGCGTACGAGCAGGTAGCGGTCAATCTGGTCAAGGGCGAGCAGCGGGCTGAGGAGAACCTGGCCCGCAACCCCCAGGGGCTGGTGCCGGTGCTCGAGACCGACGACGGCACCCGGCTGACCCAGTCGCTGGCGATCTGCGAGTACCTGGAAGAGCGCCACCGCGAGCCGGCGCTGCTGCCGGGGGACCCCTCAGGCCGCGCCCGGGTGCGCTCGCTGGCCCAGCTGGTGGCCTGCGAGATCCACCCGCTCAACAACCTCAAGGTGCTCAAGTACCTGGTGCACGAGCTGAAGCTGGACGAAGCGGCCAAGCTGGCCTGGTACCGCCACTGGATCGCCGAGGGTTTCACCGCGCTGGAAGCGAGGCTTGCGGGCGAGGCCGCCACCGGCGCGTTCTGCCACGGCGACAGCCCGAGCCTGGCGGATGTCTGCCTGGTGCCGCAGGTGTTCAATGCCGAGCGCTTCGAGTGTGACCTCTCGGCGTATCCGACGATCCGCCGCATCGCCGAACGCTGCCGCGCGATGGAAGCCTTCGCCAAGGCCGCTCCGGGCGAGCAGCCGGACGCGGGGTAACGCCGCCGCTGACGAACGCGGGCACGCTGCGCTCAAGGCAGCGTGCCCGTGCTTTTTCAGGCGTGGTCACCGCTGACGCTCAGCGGCTTACCCGCCAGTAGAACATCCCCGACCGTTTGCCGAGAACCGTGGCCGAGACGTGGGTCTCGCTGGGCTGGCCCGCCAGGCCGTAGCACACGTGCAGGGGCAGCAGATGCTCCTCCCGGGGGTGGCAGAACCGGGCATGAGGAGCGCGCTCCCAGTGCACCAGGCGCTCCGCGCGCTGCGCTTCCGTGATGCCAGTATCGGCGCAGGTCTCTTCGAGCCAGGCTTCGAAAGCCTCATTGCGGGCCTCGATCTCCGGAGTGCTGGGCGCAAAGAACGCCTGCATGTTGTGGAAGGAGAACCCCGACCCGATCACCAGCAGGTTGTCGGTATCCAGCGCCCGCAGCGCCTTGCCAATGGCCAGGTGCGTCGCGGCATCCAGGCTGTCGACCAGCGACAGCTGCACGCAGGGAATGTCCGCCTCCGGGTACATCAGCTTGAGCGGCACGAACAGCCCATGATCGAAGCCACGCCGGTCGTCCAGCCGTGCCGGTATGCCGGCCTGCTCCAGCGCCTGGTGGACCCGCCGTGCCAGCGCCGGTTCACCGGGGCAGGGATACTCGATCTCGTAGGACTCGGGCGGAAAGCCGTAGTAGTCGTAGATGAGCGCCGGGTTGGCCCCCGAGGTGATGGTCGGCGCTGCTGCTTCCCAGTGGGCGCTGATGACCAGAATGGCCGAGGGCCTGCGCAGCTGGCCGGCAATTTCGGTGAGTTTCTCCACCAATTCACGGTGACCCGGGTCTCCCAGCAGCGGCATCGGGCCGCCACCATGGGAAATAAACAGTACCTCGGTCGTAGTGCTCAAGATGACACTCCTTCTGATCATTCATGGTCGCTGCGTATCAACTCTGATCAGAGCTTGCCGGGCCCCGCCGGCACGATTCCACCGGGATTCAGTGCCTTGATCGAATAATAGCCCGCCTTGATATGGTCGAGGTTCACGGTGGCGGCGATTCCGTCGAGGGCCAGCACCCGATGCATATAGGCATGCAGGCTCGGCATGTCGCGCAGCGTGTTGCGATTGCACTTGAACAACCCGTGATAGGCGGCATCGAAGCGCACCAGGGTCACGAACAGGCGCAGATCGGTTTCCGTCAGACGCTCGCCGAACAGATAGAGACGCCCGTCGGCGAGCCGGGATTCCAGTTCATCCAGCGCGGCGAAGACCTTGCCATAGGCCTCCTCATAGGCCTGCTGGCTGGAAGCGAAGCCGGCCTGATACACGCCATTGTTCAGGTTCGCGTACAGAGAGGCGTTCAGGGCCTCGATCTCGGCGGCCAGATCGTCCGGGTAGAGATTCGGCCCCTGATCCACGATGGCGCTGAAGGCGCTGTTCAGCATCCGCACGATATCGGCGGACTCGTTGTTGACGATGGTCCCGGTCTGCTTGTCCCACAGCACCGGCACGGTGGCACGCCCGGAAACCTGCGGATCGGCACGGGTGTACAGCTCATGCAGGTAGCGCACGCCGTTGAGCGTGTCCTCGTCCGCTCCGGGGTAGCCGCCAAACTGCCAGCCCTGGTCGGTCAGCCGAGGATTCACCACCGTGACCTCAATGACCTCCTGCAGTCCTTTCAGCGTCCGGGCCATCAGTGCGCGTGACGCCCAGGGGCAAATGTAGGCGACATAGAGCCGATAGCGCCCCTTCTCGGCCTTGAATCCCCCGCCCCGATGGGACCAGGCGCCCCATCCGGAGTGATCCAGTGGCGAAACGACGAGGCCTGGCGGATGAAGCGCCCCTGTTCATCCTTCGCCTGTACCGGTTGCCAATTCTCCTGCCAGACACCGTTGACCAGCATGCTCTTTCTCCTGTGACGCGCCCCTTCCTCTCAGGGGAGGAAGGGGTGGATGGGCCGGGACAGTCGCGTTGCGATCAGCCTCTCACCGCCCGGTGACTAAGCGCCGTCCGGCCTGGGCATCTGCGAAACGCTGCGCCAGCAGGTTATCCAGTGCGAAGCGTCCGCCGCCCTGAATCGCCAGGCCCAGGGTGACGACGAACAGGGTCAGGGCGTATTCGTAGCCGTTGTTGGACATGAACAGACCATTGCCGATATGCACGGCGAAGATTGCTACCAGCATGGTAAAGGCCGACACCAGCGCCGCCGGGCGGGTCAGCAGCCCCAGCACCAGCGCCAGCCCGCCGAAGAACTCGGCCCCCCGGCCAGCAGTGCCATCAGGTAGCCCGGCGCCAGGCCGATGCTCGCCATCCACTGGCCGGTGCCTTCCAGGCCGTAGCCACCGAACCAGCCGAACAGCTTCTGCGCGCCATGGGCGGCCAGGATCAGCCCCACCGGGACCCGCAGGATCAGGGCGGCCACGCCGCTGCGGGAATGGAACAGGGCTTGTGCGAAAGGCGTATTCATGAGCGTCACCTCGTATCGATTGCGGCGGTTGTGCCGTTGTGTCCCAGGGCTTGTCCCTGAGCGATGAGGCCACTCTACTATCAGCAATCATAGAGACTAAGAGAGCAAACATTGGCTTATTAGCAACGAAATGTTGATAATTAGCGGAAGCGTTTTTCCTGGAAGAGCCGATGGACCGAATCGATGCCATGCGCGCCTTCGTCACGGTGGTCAGCGAAGGCAGCTTCACCCGCGCCGCCGAGCGGCTGGAACTCTCCCCCAACTGATCAGCAAATACGTCTCCCAGCTTGAGCATCGCCTGGGAGTGCGCCTGCTCAATCGCACCACCCGCAAGAGCCACCTGACCGAAGCCGGCGCGCGCTACTACCCGCGCGCCCAGCAGCTGCTCAGCGACCTGGACGACATGGATCACCAGTTGGTTGACCTGCAGACCCAGGCCCGGGGGCGGCTGCGGATCAGTGCCCCGGTCTCCTTCGCCATTCGCCATCTGGCCCCGCTGCTGAGCGACTTTCAGCGCGCCCATCCCGCGGTAGGCATCGACCTGCAGCTGAATGACCGCAAGGTGGATATCGTCGAAGAGGGCTTCGATATCGCCCTGCGCATCGGTCACTTGAAGAGCTCCTCGTTGATCGCCAGGCGAGTCGCGCCGATCCGTCTGGTGCTGTGTGCTTCTCCCGAGTACCTGAAGCGGCACGGTACGCCGCAAAGCCTGGAAGATCTCAAGGCGCACCGTTACTTGCGCTACAGCTACCTGGAGCAGGAGGCCGGCGCGTCGCTGTTGCGCTGGCTGCCGGGCCACGAAACGCAGCTTGACGCCGTGGTCGAAAACGATTTCATGAGCAGCGATTTCGCCAGCAACAATGGCGATGTGCTGGTCGAAGCCGCCATCGCCGGCGCCGGCCTCGCCCTGCAGCCCACCTTCATTTCGAGCACTGCGATCAAGGCCGGGCAACTGCAGATCGTCCTGGCGGAGCATGAGCCCGAGCCGATGTCGCTCTATGCGGTGTACGCCCACCGTCAGCTGCTGGCGAGCAAGGTACGCAGCTTCGTCGACTTCCTTGACGGCTACTTCGGCGATCCTCCTTATTGGGACCGCTTCGACTAGGGGCCAGGCGAAGCAGCGCATCATGTCGCTCGTTTATCACTTCAAATAAAAAAACGCTCTATTTGTGTACCGGCGTACCATCTTGGATTTATTAAGCAAACTTTACTTAACCTTTATTTGAGGCCGGACGCACCTTGATTTAACTCACGCCCAATTAGCATTTTAATGTTTTTATTCTTAAAACAAGCAAACACAAAATAGAACTTATAACACCCTCTTTATTACAAAGATCGCAGCTAGCTTGACAGTGACATGTCCAGCTTTATCTCTCGACAAGCGGCATGAAAAAACGTCAATACTCTTAATTAAACAACATCTAAAGGAGTTAGTGATGTTTAAAAAGCTGCTAATAACATCGGCAATATCGGCCGCCCTCGCTACCGCTTCAACTGGCTCTGTGCTGGCCCAGCAAGGGCAGCAGTGGCAGGACGATCAGCGGTTCCAGCAACAACAGGGCCAGGATCAACGTTGGCGCGACCAGGACCGTGGCCAGTTCCACTAGGGCCGCCAGGACGACCGCTGGGATGACCGCGACCGCGGCCAGTTCAACCAGGGCCGCCAGGACGACCGCTGGCAGGGCCAGGACCGCGGCCAGTTCCACCAGGGCCGCCAGGACGACCGCTGGCAGGGCCAGGACCGCGGCCAGTTCAACCAGGGCCGCCAGGACGACCGCTGGCAGGGCCAGGACCGCGGCCAGTTCCACCAGGGCCGTCAGGACGACCGCTGGGATGACCGCGACCGCGGCCAGTTCCACCAGGGCCGCCAGGACGACCGCTGGGATGACCGCGACCGCGGCCAGTTCCACCAGGGCCGCCAGGACGACCGCTGGGATGACCGCGACCGCGGCCAGTTCAACCAGGGCCGCCAGGACGACCGCTGGGATGACCGCGACCGCGGCCAGTTCAACCAGGGCCGCCAGGACGACCGCTGGGATGACCGCGACCGCGGCCAGTTCAACCAGGGCCGCCAGGACAATCGCTGGGGCGATCAAGAGGACGACTGGCGCGGGCGAAATCGCTAACGGGCTCATCCTTAACGCCAAGGAAAGCGCAGCACGGCATGTCTTAATCGCTTGACTGTGCTGCGCGTCGAATGACGGACGACTCGAGTTTCATCGGAGGAAGCATGTTTAAACGGATTCTTATTTCAACAGCGGTTTCCGCCGCTCTCGCGACCAACATGGCTTGGGCGCAATCCTACGATAACCGCGCCGGCTTTGAAGATGAAAGACGGCAAGGCGGTCAAAGCGCCCAGCAGTGGAACGACCGCAGTGGCCAGCAGTGGGACCGGGACAATCCGCAAAGACGGGATGACTTCGACAGGCAAAGAGGCCAAGGCGGCCAGGCCTGGGAGGATCGAGACCGCCAGCAGGGGCAGCGCGATTGGCAGCGGGGCCAGATGCACGACGATCGAGGCCGCCAGGGTGACTGGCGCGGCCAGGAACAAGGACAGGATCGCGGCCAGGGCGGCCAATGGGACGGTCGCGACCGCCCGCAACAGGGCAGCCGCTTCGGCGATGATCGCGGCCGGCAAGACTCATGGGGCGACCAGCAGCGCGGCATGGGCGAGCGCGATCATCAGGGCGGGCCCACTCGCCAAAGCATCTTCGTCCAGGGGTATATGGAGGGCCGCGAGGAAGGCCTGCAGGAAGGCGCCATCAGAGGCTACCGCCAGGGCTTTGTGGACGGCCTGCAGGAGGCGGAGCGTAACCGTAACGATGACGACGAGCGCCGCCAAGGGCGCAGCCAGTCCGGAGCCACGGGCCAGGGCCAGCCCGGCACGCCAGGTCCGGCGGCCAGGCTACGCGGGGAGCAGGACGCCGATGAGTCCGACGATGATAACGAAACCGAGATGAACGTCACCACCGGCGAGGGGCAGGAAGAGGAGAATGAAACGAACTGACAGGCCGGCGACAGAGGAAAACCACGAGCGAGAGCCCCCTTCAGCGGCGCTTCCGCTACGCCCTGCGCCGAGCATAGTATGTCCTTTCCGTGCGGCTTCCCCAGCCGCACTTTTTGTTCTTGACGGTGGGCAATCCCGGCGCCAGGCGATTACAATAAGCAAGCTAATTAGTTGCGCATCTCTGCCTCACGCGGCAGGCCGCCCTACTGCTGGAGACAACAATGTGCTGAGGCTGAAGTCCCCCGCCACGGTGATCACCCTGGCGGCCCTGACCGCGCTGGGCCCGCTGGCCACCGACATGTATCTGCCGGCCATGCCGGCCATGGCCGCAGCGCTGGATACCGGCCCCGACCAGGTGCAGCTGACCCTGAGCCTGTACATGGCCGGCTTCGCCGCCGCCCAGCTGTTCTGCGGCCCCTTCTCCGACCGCTTCGGGCGCAAGCCGGTGATGATCTTCGGCTTCAGCCTGTTCCTGGTGGCGAGCCTGCTGTGCGCCTTCGCCCCCAGCATCGAATGGCTGCTGGCCGGGCGCTTCCTGCAGGCGCTGGGCGGCGCCACCGGGCCGGTGCTGGGGCGCGCCGCGGTGCGCGACATCTATGGCCCCGTCGAGGCCGGGCGCATCCTCTCCTACATGGCCAGCACCATGTCGCTGGCACCGGCAGTGGCCCCCATCGTCGGCGCCGGGCTGCTGCTGGTGTGGGGCTGGGAGTCGGTGTTCGTGCTGCTGGCCCTCTACGCCGCGGCCATGCTGCCATTGCTGATCCTGGCGCTGCCGGAGCCGCTGCCGCCGGAGCGGCGCCAGTCGATCCACCCCAAGGCTATCCTGGCCAACTTCCGCATGCTGCTCGGCCAGCGTACCTTCATGGGCTATACCCTGACCAACGCGGCGGCCTTCTCGGGGCTGTTCGCCTACCTCTCGGGCTCGTCATTCGTGCTGATCGAGTTCCTCGGCGTCTCGCCGTTCCAGTACGGTCTGTTCTTCACCCTGATCGTGGCGGGCTTCTTCATCGGCACCCTGCTCAGCGGCCGCTTCAGCCATCGGTTGGGGCGCGAGCGGCTGGTCGGTCGGGCCACGCTGGTCTGCGCGCTGGGCGGCAGCCTGATGGCGCTGCTGGCCCTGGCCGGGGTCTATAGCGCCTGGGCCGTGGTCGGCCCCCATGTGCTGTTCATGGTCGGTGTCGGCATCCTGATGCCGCAGACCATGTCCGGCGCGCTGGCCCCCAATCCCCACTGCGCCGGCGCCGCCTCGTCGCTGTTCGGTTTCCTGCAGATGACCATCGCCGCCATGGTCGGCGGCGGAGTGGCCCAGCTGCATGACGGCACCTCGCGCACCATGGCGATCGTGGTGGCCCTCGGCGGGCTGCTGGCGGTGGTGAGCTTCCTGGGGCTGGTACGCCCCGCCGAGCGGGCCATGGCCGCACAGCAGGCACAGGAGGCGAAACCTTGAGCCATGCCTCTCCCCTCTCGGCGGGTGATCCTGCTGCTGGCCCTGGCGGGCTTTGCCAGCATGGCCTCGATGCGGGTCACCGACGCCATGCTGCCGGCGCTGTCTCAGGCCTTCTCCCGGCCGGTGGCCGACGTGGCGCAGAACATCACCCTGTTCGCCATCGCCTACGGCCTCATGCAGCTCGCCTACGGCCCGCTGGGCGACCGCCACGGCACTCTGCGGGTGATCGGCCTGGCCACCCTGGCCTGCGCCGTGGGTGCGCTGGGCTCGGCGCTCTCCGAGTCGCTGTCGATGCTGCTGCTGTTCCGCACCCTGAACGGCGCCACCGCCGCCGCCATCATCCCGCTTTCCATGGCCTGGGTGGGCGACAACGTGCCCTACGAGCAGCGCCAGGTGACCCTGGCGCACATGCTTTCTGGGGCGGTGATGGGGCTGATCTCGGGGCAGGTGGCGGGCGGCTTCCTGGCCGATACGCTGGGCTGGCAGGCGGCGTTTGCACTGCTCACGCTGCTGTTCCTCACTGCCGGCGGGCTGCTGCTCGGTGCCCTGCACCGCCAGCCTGGGCTCTCGCCGCCCAAGGCCGAGCAGGGCCGCATCGCCTTTTCTCGCGCATCCGCGAAGTGCTGCTGATTTCCCGCGCCCGGCGCATCCTGGCGCTGGTATTCCTCGAGGGCATTGCCGCCTTCGGTGCGCTGGCTTTCGTCGCCAGCCATCTCTATGCCCGGCTCAGCGTCTCGCTGACCCAGGCCGGGCTAATGGTGGCGCTGTTCGGCGTGGGCGGGCTGATCTTCGCCGCCCTGGCCAGGCCGCTGATCGCCCGCCTGGGCGAGCCGGGCCTGGCGGCGGGCGGCGGCGTGCTGATGGGGCTCGGCTTCACCGGGCTGGCGTTGGCGCCGCTGCCGGCCCTGGCCACCGCCAGCGCCTTCTCGGCCGGGCTGGGCTTCTACATGATGCACAGCACGCTGCAGATCAACGCCACCCAGATGGCGCCCGCCATGCGCGGCACCGCCATGGCGGTGTTCGCCGGCTGCCTGTTCCTCGGCCAGTCGGTGGGCGTCAGCCTCGGCGGGCTGGTGCTGCGCCTGGCCGACAGTCAGTGGCTGCTGGCCGGCGCCGGGCTGTGGCTGCTGGCACTGGGGCTGGTGTTTGGCTGGCTGCTGCGCCAGTGGCACGGCGAGCGCACCGCTGCCACTGCGACCTCCTAGCCCGCCGCGCTACAGGGCGCGCCTGAAGCCGGCCGCCCAGCGCATGGCTTCTTCGAGTTCGCCGTGGTGGAACACGCGCATCTCGACCTGGGGCACCAGCTTGCCGGCAAGCTGGGTGGTGGTTTCGATCCAGCGCTTGTCGGCAACCACCGCGGCACGCTTGAAGCGGTGGTAATCGCCGAGCTTGCTCACGGCATAGGCCAGGTCGCGCCATAGCGCACCGGCCGTCATGTGGTCGAAGTCGCTCATGTCGGCCACCACGCCGATGTGCTCGTTGTGCTCGAGCTTCGCCTCGATGGCCGGGATCAGGATGTCGTAGTCTTCACGGCGCAGCGTGCCGGCGATGCGGAACGCCGCCACGTACTCGGGGGCGGGCAGTGTCTCGATCATGGCGGGCTCCTCCTTGAAGCCGTCCCGGACCTCTCCCTATGGCAACGCACTAACGCTCCGGTTCCCACTTCTCCCCGCTTCTTGCCCCGCCCCGGGCTCAGCCGCCGGCCGTGCCCTGCCGCGCCTCCTCGATCGCCGCCATGACGTGCTTCACGTCGCCGACGCGATGCGCCAGCGCCAGCGCGAGCTGGGCCAGGAACAGCCGCTCCTGCGCTTCGGGCAGCGCGTCCAGGGTCTCGGCCAGCGTTTCGTAGACCCGCTCCAGGTCGGCGAAGGGCAGTGTGGTAGCGGTCATCTCATCTTCCTCCCAAGGCTGTGATCAGGGCGGCTTCCAGCGCGGCGGGGTCGAGGCGCTGCCAGCGCGCCGCCACGTGGCGGTCGGGGCGCACCAGGTAGGCGCTGCCGGGGATGGCCCCATAGGCGGCAAGGTGCTCGCCCTCGGCGTCGACCCGCGCTTCCCGGGCGCCGGCCGAGCGCGCCAGGTGCAGCACGTCGAGCGCGACGCCGCGCGCCCGCAGCGTCGCCAGCCGATCCTCAAGCGCCGCCGGCAGCTCTCCCGCCTCGCTGAAATAGAGCAGGGTGAAGCCGTGGCCCAGATGGTCGAGCAGGTAGTCGCCTTCTGCCAGGCGGCGATTGATCAACGGCGCGCCTGGCACTGGGCCGGCCTCGAAGGCCGGGTCGTCGCCCAGCGTCAGCGGGCTCTCGGCGTAGGTGTAGGGCGTGACCTGGCGCGGGTCGGCGAAGCCGCTGGCGTAGTCGTTGGCGAGCGCCAGCGTCAGGGCGGCGTCGCGCATCAGCCGGTAGCCGCGGCTCGGCGGCGTCATGAAGCGGGTGCTCTTGCCGGCATTGGCGAAGACGTCCAGGGTGGCGCCGCGGCGCTCCGGGCTGTAGCTGTCGAGCAGCCCTTCGGGCGCCCGCCCCTGGAGCACCCAGGCCAGCTTCCAGCCGGCGTTGGCGGCGTCGGCCAGGCCGTTGTTGAGGCCACGCACGCCGAAGATCGGCACCAGGTGGGCGCTGTCGCCGATGAACAGCACGCGGCCATGACGGTAGTCGTCCAGCGCCAGGGTGTAGGCCTTGTAGAGGCTCCACCACTCAAGCTCCCAGGCGTCGCCCTCGCCCAGCACCTCGCGCACGATCAGGCTCACCCGATCGCGGATGCTGGCCTCTTCCACCGCTTGGTCCGGATCTTCCTCGGGGCCGAGCTGGTAGTCGATGCGCCAGATGTCGTCGGGCTGCCTGTGCACCAGGATGGTGGTATCGGGCAGGGCGTGGGAGTGGAAGAAGGCGCGCCGCTCGGTGGGAAAGTCGGAGCGCAGGCGAATGTCGGCGATCACGTAGCGGCCCTCGTAGGCCTCGCCGTGCAGCGCCAGGCCGAACGCCTTGCGCACCACACTGCGGGCGCCGTCGGCGGCCAGCAGGTAGTCGCAGGCGAGGCGATAGTCGCCCTCGGGGGTGGTCACCTTCAGGCTCACGCCGCTCGCATCCTGGCTTACGCCGGTCACCGCGCTCTGCCAGCGCAGCTCGACGAGCTCGCTCTCGGCGGCCTTGTCGATCAGGAACTTCTCGATGTACTGCTGCTGCAGGTTGATCATCGGCAGGAAGCGCTCCTGCTCGGAGTGGGGCATCTCGAAGCGGAAGATTTCGCGGTCGCGAAAGTAGGTGCGGCCCCGGGTCCAGCCCAGGCCCTTGGCCACGAAGGGGGCCTCGACGCCGAGCTGCTGCAGGATCTCCAGGCTGTGGCGGGAGAGGCAGATCGCCCGCGAGCCGTCGTTGACGGTGGCCTTGTCGTCGAGCACTACCGACGCGATACCGTGGCGCGCCAGCTCCAGCGCGGCGGTGACGCCCACCGGACCGGCACCGACGATGGCCACCCGATGACGCACCGCCCGGCCATCGAGCTCGGGGGACGAACGAAGGGAAAGTGGGGATAATCGAAATAGAGCGAGTCGGTCTCGGCGCGTCCGGCGGGTCGCATGGGCGGCTCCTGTTGGCGTTGTATTAGCGACAGACTACCCCGGGAGCGACCCGACCGGTGTCCCGCAAAAGCCGGGACAGCACGCGGCGAGAGGCAGCGACGAATGGAAACCAGCAACGAGCAAACCACCGACTGGCCGGGGCTGATGCCGGCCATGGCCGAGTGCGTGGCGCGGCTGGGCGAGACGGGCTTCGACGAGGCGCTGCTGGCCCTGCTGCGCCAGGCGGTGGGCATCGAGCAGTGCATGGTGTTCGCCTTCGACGAGAGCGACGAGGTCGACTGCCTGCTGGCGGATAACCAGCGCGCGCCGCGCATGGCCGGTCGCCTGGCGGAGCTCTACACCGGCGGCCTGTTCCGCCAGGACCCCAACTACCAGCGCCTGCGCCAGCTGATGGCCGAGGAGGGCGAGCAGAGCGACACCGAAATCACGCCGATGCAGGCCGAGGCCATGCCGGAAGCCTATCGCAGCCACCTGTTCGCGTTTCCCGACCTGGTCGACAAGGTGTCGCTGACCCTGCCCGGCGCGCAGAGCGTCTATTATCTCAACCTCTATCGCGGCCGCGAGGCCGGCCTCTTCAGGCCGTACGACCTGACCCGACTGGACGCCCTGGCGCCGCTGCTGGCCAGCCTGATGCGTCGCCACTACGCCCAGGCCAGGCCGCTGTCGCAGCGCCCCAGCGTGGAGGAAGCCGCCGTGCTGGCGCCCCTTTCCGAGCGCGAGCGCCAGCTGTGCCTCTACCTGCTGCGCGGCCACACCCTCAAGAGCGCCGCCGCCGAACTCGATATCGCCCTCTCCACCGCCGAGACCTACCGCAAGCGCGCCTACGCCAAGCTCGGCGTGCCCTCCAAGGCGCGGCTGGTGGCGCTGTGCCGGCGGCGCTGAGGGCATGCCAGCGGCCCGGCGTGCCGACTGCTCCAGAGCGGGACACCCGCGTGCCAAACTGAGACAGTCGGAACGTCCGCCTCCCTCCCGCTTACCCTGGATGCGGCAACGTAAAACCCTATCACTATGTTTTTATTGAATAATTAATGTAATGGCTCGTTGCTTGCTGAAGTTCAAGCACAACTCCCTATAAAAATAACCGAGGAGAAGGCACCCCGATGAAGCCCCTACTGACCACCGGCCTGTATGGCCTGGCCCTGCTGCCGGCGCTGGCCCTGGCCTCCCCCGGCACAGAGGCGATCGAGCAGCACTGCACCGCCTGTCACCAGGCACAAGAGGGCGGCCAAGGCTGGGGCCGCATCAGCCAGCAGCGCAAGACGCCCGAAGGCTGGGACATGACGGTGGCCCGTATGCAGCTGATGCATGGCCTGGAGCTGCCCGCCGACACCCGCCACACCATCGTCAAGCACCTGGCCGACACCCAGGACTCGCCCCCGAGGAGAGCGCCCCCCAGCGTATGCTGATCGAGCGCCGCCTCAACCGCATCGAGTCCTCCGAGCATCCCGAGATGCAGGCGATGTGCGGGCGCTGCCACACCGTGGGCCGAAGCGAGCTTCAGCGCCGCCCCTGGCCGAGTGGGAGCACCTGGTGCACTTCCACGTGGGCCAGTTCCAGACCATCGAGTACCAGGCCATGGCGCGCGACCGCGACTGGTTCGAGATCGCCCTGACCGAGATCGCCCCCTGGCTGGCCGAGACCCAAGGCCTGGAGAGCGAGGCCTGGGAGGCCTGGCAGCAGGCCGAGGCCCTCTCCCCGCAGGCGAATGGCAGCTGTGGGGTCACTGGCCGGGTGAAGGCGACTTCTTCGCCGACGTGACCATCGCCGGCGCCGACGGCGAGGACGCCTATGCCCTGCGCCTCGAGGGTGCCTTCGCCAACGGCCGCCCGCTGGCCGGCGAGGGCCGGGCCGTCGTCTATACCGGCTACGAATGGCGCGCCAGCCTCGCGCTCAACGGGCGCGGCTTCAAGCAGATGCTGGACCTCTCCGGCGAGCGGCCCAGCGGGCGAATCTTCGACGACCATGACGAGGCGTTCGGCATGCAGGTGGAGATGGCCCCGCGCGACGGCGCCGAGCCCGGCCTCGTCGCCAGCCTGCCGGCGTCGCTCAAGGCCGGCGAGCGCCGCCGCCTGGTACTGCTGGGCCAGGGGCTCGGCGAGGGGGAGATCGACCTGAGCGAGGCCGTCAGCGTGCGCAACGTGGTGGAACGCAGCGAGCATCGCCTGGTGCTGGATGTCGAGGCGCACGCCGACCTCGTGCCCGGCTGGCTGGCTGTAAGCGTCGGCAACCAACGCCACGACCGGCTGCTGGCCGGCTACCGGAGCGTCGACCGGCTCGAGGTGAGCCCGGCCCTCGGCGTAGCGCGCATCGGCAACGACAAGACCCCGCCAGTCAGCGGCGTCTTCTCGGCCATCGGCTACCTGGAAGGCGACGAGGAAATCCCCTGGGCCAGGTGCCGGTGCGCTGGAGCGTCACCCCTGGGACGAGATCGCCGAGCGCGACGAGGACGCCAAGTTTGCCGGCGTACTGGACGCCGCCAGCGGGATCTTCTCGCCGGCCGGGGCCGGGCCCAACCCCTTGCGCCAGTTCAACGCCAACAGCGTGGGCAACCTGCGCGTTTCCGCCAGCGTGGTGGGCCAGGAGGAGATGCAGGACGAGGCCCAGCTGATCGTCACCGTACAGCGCTGGAACAATCCGCCGCTTCGCTAACCCCACGACCAGGAGATCCTCATGGGAATCTTGCAAGCGATCCCCCAGAATCTGCACCGGGTGGAGGTGGAAGGCCAGCCGCTGTGGTTCCATGTGCCCACCACCAGCCTGTTCGCCCCGGACCGCATCAGCGAGGCACTGCTGGCGCTGGCCGGCCGCGAGGAGGGCCTGGACCCCCTTGCCCTGGGCACGCTGGGCGACGAGGTAGCGCCGGCGGACCTCCAGGCACGCCTGGAGCAGCTCAAGGCGCTGAAGCTGATCACCGACGGTGCCGTGCAGGCCTATAACCCGAGCGTTCAGGTGGAGCAGTTCCCGCTCTCCACCGTGGTGCTCAACGTCAACACCGGCTGCAACCTGAGCTGCAGCTACTGCTACAAGGAAGACCTGGACAACCCCCGCGACGGCAAGAAGATGGAGCTGGCCACCGCCCAGGCGGCCATCGAGATGATGCTGCGCGAGGCCCTCAGCGGGAGCGCTACAACGTCGTCTTCTTCGGCGGCGAGCCGCTCAGCAACATGCCGCTGATCCGTGCGGTGGTGGCCTGGGCCGAGCAGCGCATCCACGGGCTCGGCAAGGCGGTGGACTTCACCCTGACCACCAACGCCACCCTGCTCAACGAGGAGAAGATCGCCTTCTTCGACGCCCACCGCTTCGGCCTGACGGTCAGCATGGACGGCCCCAAGGCGGTCCACGACAAGAACCGCATCGCCGTCAACGGCCAGGGCACCTACGACCTGGTCACGCGGCGCATCGCGCCGCTGCTGGCCAGCTACCGCTCGCGGCCGGTGGGGGCCCGGGTCACCCTGACCCGCGGCATCACCGATGTGATCGGCATCCACCATCACCTGGTCAACGAGCTGGGCTTCGCCGAGGCGGGCTTCGCCCCGGTCACCTCCGGCGACATGGCGGCCTACAACCTCACCGGCGAGGAGCTCAAGCAGGTCTTCGATGGCATGGTCGAGCTCGGCGAGCGTGCGGTCGCGGCCGCCATCGAGGGCCGCGACATCGGCTTCGGCAACTTCAACCAGCTGCTCACCGACATCTGGGAGGGGCGCAGCAAGGCGGTGCCCTGCGGCGCCGGGCTCGGCCTGGTGGCGGTGGACCACGGCGGCGACGTGCACCTCTGCCACCGCTTCACCGGCTCCGAGCTGCCGACCTTCGGCAGCGTCCGCGAAGGGCTCGACCACGCCGGCCTCAAGCAGTTCATCGAGGCCAGGAGCGATCGCAGCGAGCGCGGCTGCAGCAACTGCCGCATCCGCAACCTCTGCTCCGGCGGCTGCTACCACGAGAGCTATGCCCGCTTCGGCGACCCCATGACGCCCACCTACCACTACTGCGACCTGATGCGCGAGTGGGTCGACTTCGGCATCCAGGCCTACGCCCGCATCCTGCGACACAACCCCGACTTTCTCGACGGCCCCTGGCCGGGAGGCAGAGCGCATGACACACAACAACAAAAACTTCACCGAGCTGGGGCTCGTTCCCTCAATCGCAAGGCCCGCGAGATGGAGCGCGCGGCCACGCCCGAGGCGCTGGAAGAGGTCCAGGCCATGCAGACCATCGCCGGCTGCACCTCGAGCTTCGACCCGGGCTGGGAGGTGGACCCCTTCGGCGGCGTGGCCTCGCTGTGCCAGCCCATGGAGGCGGACCTCTACGGCTGTGCCGACCCTGCTGGTGGCCCGCGCAGGTGCCCGACACCATGAACACCTACCCCCACTGGGGCGATGGGGCCGACCGCGCCGAGGATGACTGGCGCAAGCTCGACAGCGTCTACCCGGGAGGCGACAAGTGATGACGCGCACCATGAAACGACTCAACCTGACCCTGGCCGGCCTGCTGGCCTGCACCGCCCAGCCGCTGCTGGCGGCACCGTCCGACGAGCCTGGCGCCGACGAGCCCCGCGAATACCTGGTGACCATGGCCCGGCCCAACCAGCTCTACGTGATCGACCCCGAGGCCCAGGAGGTGGTCCGCACCTGCGACGTGGAGGGCGCCTTCGGCTCCGGCACCCTGCAGCTCGGGCCCGACGAACGCATCGCCTACGTACTGCACAACCGCTGGGAAGACGTGGTGGGCATCGACCTCACCAGCTGCGAGGAGGTCTTTCGCGCCCGCCAGTCCAACGGCGACATCCGCGCCAAGTCGATCGCCTCGCTGGCCGTGAGCCCCGACGGCAGCCGTCTCTACACGGTGCAGGACCGGGTGCGCCTGCACCGCGACCGCTACGAGGTGCTGGAACCGCAGCTGGCGGTCTTCGACGCCGCGGCGGGGCTCGAGGCCCAGCCCATCGCCACCTTCCCCGCGCCGCGTCAGGTCACCACCATGGCGGCCGCCGAGGATGGCTACCTCTACCTGGCGGGGGCCGACATCTACCGCATGGACCCGGACACGGGCGAGATCGAAATCGCCATCGCCAACCGCCACTGGGACCGCCCCGGCTTCAGCCCGCCCGACTCGCTGGCCATGTGGAGCATGGGCGAGGTGACCCGCGAATTCGTGCGCCCCTACACCGTGGCGGAGCATCCCGGCGAGGAGAACGAGGCCTGGCACTGGGGCATCAGCCGGGTCGATCTCGCCACCGGCGAGACCGAGAACAAGGAGGTCGCGCCGTTCGAGTTCATCATCTTCTCCATGGTGACGGACCCGCGCGAGCGTGACGTCTTCTACGGCGTCTACACCCAGCTCAGCAAGCTCGATGCCAGGACCCGGGAGATCGTGCAGGTGATCGACCTCGACCACACCTACTACAGCATCAACACCTCCTATGACGGCTCGCGGCTCTACCTGGGCGGCGCCTCCAGCGACATCGCCATCTACGATGACGAGTTCAACGACCTGGGCCGCATTCGCCTGCCCGGCGACATGAGCACCGCGACGCTGAAGGTGGCACGCTTCTAGCTTGCACTTGTGTGGTCCTCTTGGTCGGGGCTCCTTGGGGAGCCCCGGCCCTTCTTGTGGTGAGCCGCTCCGCTGGGCAAAGGAGAGTGTCGATGGGTACGCCCGATCCCGCCCCGCAGCCGGCGCCGCTGCCCTGGGGCTGGCTCTACCGCCCCCTCAGGGCGCGGCGGCTGGCGCTGGCGCGGCTGCTCTCGCTCAGCCTGGTGGGCACCCTGCTGGCGCTGCTGCCGCCGCTGCTGACCCAGCGGCTGATCGACCACGGCCTGATGCAGGGCGACGTCGCCACGCTGCTGGCCTACGTCGGCGGCCTGGTGGCGGTGGGGCTCGCCGCGCTGGGCCTGCAGGGGCTGACGCGGCTGCAGCATGTGGCGCTCTCCGCGCGCCTGCTGCTGTCGCTGCGCCGCTCGCTGCTGCGCCACCTGCTGCGCCTGGCCCCCGCCCGCTGGCAGGCCCGCGGGCGAGGCGACCTGATGAGCCGCCTCGACGGCGACCTGTCGATCCTTCAGGGCTTCGCCCTGGACGGCCTGCTCAGCGGGCTCTCCAACCTGCTCGGCCTGGTCGGCGCCCTGGCCATGATCGGCCTGTTCAGCCCCGCGCTGATGCTGCTGGTGGCGCTGCTGGTGCCCCTCCAGTGGCTGTGGCTGCGCGCCTGGCGCCCGGCGCTGACCCAGCGCCAGCAGGCCCTGCGCGAGCAGAGCGGCGAGATCTCCGGCTTCTGGCAGGACACCCTGGCGTTCGGCCCCTGGTTGCAGGGCCAGGCGCTGGAGGCCGCGCGGCTCAATCAGCTCCAGGGGCTCGGCCATGCGCAGCTGCGTCGCCTGCTGGCGGTGCGCCGGGTGGGCTTTTTCAGCGACATGGGGCCCCAGCTGATCCTGTCGCTGGCCCGGGCCGGCCTGCTGCTGCTGGGCGGCTACCTGGTGATCCAGGGCCGGCTGCAGCTCGGCGAGCTGGTCGCCCTGCTGGCCTACCTCGGCATGGTGATGGCCCCCATCGGCGGCCTGCTGGGGCTCTACGGCGGCTGGCAGCGGGCGCGGGTCAGCGCCACGCGCCTTGCCGAACTCTTCGCCGAGCCCGCCTTGAGCGACCCCTACCGGGGCGAGCGCCCCGGGGCCCCGGCGAGCTTGCCCTCGCCGGGGTGCGCTTTCGCCATCCCGACCAGACGCACTGGCTGCTGGACGGCGTCGACCTCAGCCTTCCGCCGGGCAGCAAGGTGCTGATCGACGGCCCCTCGGGCGCCGGCAAGAGCAGCCTGGTCCGCCTGCTGCTGGGGCTGGAAGCACCGCAGGCGGGCGAGATCCGCGTGGATGGCGTGCCGCTGGCCGCGCTCTCGCGACGCCACTGGTTGAAACAGGTGGCCTGGGTGGAGCAGCACCCCAGCCTGCTGCGCGGCAGCCTGGCCGAGGCGCTGCGCGCCCTGGCCCCCGAGGCCAGCGATGCCGAGCTGGTCACGGCGCTGGCGCGGGTGGGCCTCGGCGGCTGGCTGGCCGCCCTGCCGCAGGGGCTGGCGACCGAGCTCGGCGACCTGGGCGGCAAGGTGTCCGGCGGCCAGCGTGCGCGCCTGGCCCTGGCCCGGGCACTGCTCAAGAAGCCCCGCCTGGTGCTGCTCGACGAGCCCACCGCGGCCCTCGACCCCGAGGCCGCCCGCGCCTTCGACCGCCTGCTCGACGCGCTGCTCGGCGACGCCACCCGCCTGATCATCAGCCACCAGGCGAGCCATTTCGGCCATCTCGATGCCTGCTACCGGCTCGAGGACGGCAGGCTGACCGCCCTGGAGGCCACGCCATGCCCTTGATGCCGCGCCCGCTGTCCGTGGGCCTGATCGACAGCGGGCTCGGCCCGTGCGCGGCACCGCCGAGCTGGCTCGCTCGCTGCCATGCCCCGGCCGGCCTGGAGGATCGCCTCGGCCATGGCCGGGCCATCCTCGCCACCCTGGGCCACCATGTGCCGCTCCCGCGCCTGGAGGTCGCCTTCTACAAGCTGTTCGAGGCGCGCCTGACCTGCGACGCCGAGCGCCTGGCAACGGCGCTGGAGTGGCAGGCAGCGGCGCCGCCGGCCTGGCTGCTGTGCAGCCTGGGCCTGCCCCGGCCGGACCCGCGGCTGCGGGCGGCGGTAGAGCGCCTGCAGGCCGCCGGCACGCGCATCGTCGCCGCCAGCCCACGCTTCGGTGCGCCGGTGTATCCGGCGGCCTGGCCCGGGGTGGAAGCGGTCAGCGGCGCCGCGGGGCTGGAACCGGGCCCGCCAAGGCAGGGGCCTGACGGACGCTGGTACGCCTGCGTCTGGGCCGCTGAAGAGACGCGGCCGGAAGGCGCCGCCTGGCAAGCCTGGATGCCGGGGCCGCCAGCCTGCGGCACGCCCCCGCCCTGGGCGGGGCCAGCTTCGCCGCGGCGCATGCCCTAGGCTACTGGCTGGCGGAAGCGGCCGGCGAAACGGCAAAGGCGGCGGCGGTGGGAGAGTCAGAGGCATGAGAAGCGCCGGTAACGGGACCGGGCAGCGCCGGCCAGTCCGGGTGAGCGTGCCACCACTGGCGCAGCGCCCCGGCGGAAGCGCCGGCGCCTGCCAGCAGCGCCTTTGCCTCGCCAAGATCGCCGCCCTGCATGGCCTGCACCAGCGGCGCCAGCGCCACGTTCGCCACCGCCTGGATGCCCAGCGGCTGGTCGGGGGTCAGCACCAGCTCCCGTTCGGCCAGCCGCGTGCCGACGATGGCCAGCCCCGGTGACACCCGCACCTGCGCCCAGGGCTCCGCCAGGTGCAGGGGCTGCAGGTCGGGCCAGCGGCAGCGCGCCGCCCAGTAGGCATCGGGGCCGGCCGCCATGGCCTGGCGGTAAAGTCGCGCCCGGCGCGGGCGAAGCGCCAGAACAGGGTGTCCTGGCGGCGCTGGTAGAAGCGCTGCAGCGGCGCCAGCGACTCACCCGCCAGCAGGCCGTCGAGCACCGGCAGCAGGCCATGGGCCGAGGAGAGCGCGTTGAAGATGCCCTGGCCGGAGAGCGGGTCGATGGCCATGGCCGCATCGCCCAGGCGCCAGATTCGCCCCGCCCTGACCCCGGTGCGCCCTAGCAGGCTGGGGCGGCAGTAGTGGTGGTCAACGGCGGTGTCGCCCCACAGAGCGGCCAGCGCCGGCTGCGCGGCCAGCCAGGCATCGGGGTCGCGGCGCGCCAGGCGCAGCGTTGCGTCCGGCAGCGCCAGCTGCAGGTACTGCTGGCCATGCAGGCGCGACCACCAGGCCCAGCCGCCACCCGGCAGCGACAGCGCGGCACTCCCCGGGGACGCTGGCGCGGAAGCACCGCGCAGGATCCAGGCGGGGGTCGACCAGGGTGCGGCGTCACGGAAATGGCGCCGCGCCGCCGCCCGGCCGCGTGCTTCCACCCCCAGGCGGCGGCTAACCTGCGGCCGTCCGCCAGCAGGCACTGCACCTCCTTGCCGCGACTCACGAGGCGGCGGATCCGCGCCTCGACCACGCGGATGCCCGCGGCGCGCAGGTCGTCGAGCAGGGCCGCGTCGAAGTCGGGCCGGGGCAGCAGCCACTCGGCGTTGGGCGCCCGCGCCTCGCCTCCCCAGGTCACCCGGCGCGGCAAGGGCCCCACCGCGCAGGCGGCAGCGCGGGCCAAGCCCAGGCCCTGCAAGGCCTGCAGGCTGCGCCGGGCAATCCCCTCGATGGCCCGGTAGTCGCGACACCGGCTCACCAGGGTGACCCGGCGCCCGGCGCGATGCAGCAGCATCGCCAGGGCGGCCCCGGCGGGGCCGCCTCCGGCGATCAGCACCTCGCTGGCCGCGTCATCGTTCATCAGAAGAAGACCCCACCAGCAGCTGGGCATAGAAAGCAGTATCGTCGTCGCCGAGCTGCGTGCCACCCTGCTCCGCGCTCTTGTCGGGCGCATACCAGCCCAGCAGCGGCGAGACATAGAGCCAGTCGGTCGGCAGCCACTCGAGGTACAGATTGACCTCGCGCCCGCCCATGTCGGGTTGATCGACCCGGTCGCGGCTGGAGAAGTCGTAGGCCAGCAGCCCTAGGTTCAGGCCCTCGCCAAGCGAGCCCTCGAGGCCCAGCCGCCATACCTCGGCATTGCTGTTGAACGGACCGGCGTAGTTGCCCGCCACCTCGCCCTGGAACCAGGTGCCGTAGCCGCGCGTAAAGCCGAAGAAGAGCGGATCCCAAGCTTCGGAGAAGCGGCTGTAGCGCAGCGACAGCGTGGGCTGGCCGGGCAGCGCGTCGAAGGTCTAGGCGGGCTCCACCGCCCAGGCGTTCTCGCGGCTGTCCTTGCGCTGGTGAGCGATCTCGCCGCGCAGGCTCAACGCCTCGTCCAGCAGGCGCTGCTCGAAGCGCAACCCATAGACATCCATGCCGTCGCGCTGGGCCAGGAAGTCGTCGGCCTCGGCCTCGTCGACGTCCAGACCGCGCAAATAGGTCGCCTCCACCAGGCCGCTGCCGTGGTCGTGGGCCAGGGTCAGCGCCGCCATCTCGGTGCTGGCCTGGGCCGGGTTGTCCGACTCGAACCAGGCGACCTGCCCCTGCCAGCCCGCATGGCCCAAGGCCACCACGGCGGTGCGGTCGAAGGCCTGGCGCCCGGCCAGGTAGTAGGCGCCGCCGCGATCCAGCTCATCGCCTAGCCCGGATGTTGCACCGGGTCAGTCAGAAGTCCCCAGATGCCAGGCTCGGTGGGGATAAAAGGGATCTGGGGTGGAGTTTGGCTGCTTTTTGATCAAGTTCCTGTGCTCAGGGCGCACCTCCCCCACCCCCATGTCTTTTCTGTGCCGGGGACAGCACGCCGCGACGCTATCCCGGCACCAGCTTGCTGGCCAACATCAGGAAGAGGTCCTGCTCCGGATACTGGCTGTTCAACATCAGCCGAATGGTCCGTGTGTTGCGAGTGATGACGGCGCCGATCTTCAGCAGCTTCAGGCGGATGGTGTTGACCTGGGCTTGGGCGAAGGCGGTGCGCTTAAGGTAAATCCGACGCAGCCGCTCCAGGAGCAGGTAGGCCAGCCCCGAGAGCAGCAGTCGGTACTGATTGGACCACCATTGGTGGCAGCTGGTGCGGTCTGAGAACAGGAGCTGCTGCTCCTTGATGCGGTTCTCCATCTCGCCTCGGGCGCAGTAGCGGTGGTCGTAGAGCCACTCTGCGCTGCAGCCGCGCAGGTTGGTCACCACGTAGCGGGTGTTGAAGCCACGCCAACTGGTCTCGGATTTGACGACCACCTTTCGTCGGCGCTTCTTCCAGCTCTTGGCGGCGTACTCGATGAAGCCGAAGACTCGCTGCTTCTCACGGGTCTTCTCGAAGCGGATAGCTGACTCGTAGTCGATATCCAGGGCTAGCTTGGCCAGCCGCGGGTTGCCGGCGAGGCCGACGATGTAGTCGACACCGTGGCGCTCGCACCAACTGAGGATCAGCGGGCGGCAGAAGCCGCTGTCGCCGCGGAATACGACCTTTACCTCAGGCCACGCCTGGCGCAGCCGCCGAACCAGCAGGGCAAGAATGGCGCCGGCGTGGTGGGCGGCATCTCGGTAGGCCGGGCGAAGGTAGCTGACCAGCAGCTGATCGCCACAGAACACGAACAGCGGCAGAAAGATGTAGTGGTTGTAGTAGCCGTTGAAGTGCCGCCCGAGCTGCTGGCCGTGCACCCGGTCGTCGGTGGCATCGAAGTCGAGGTAGAGCGGCTTCTTGGGTGGCCGCCGGAACGAGCGGATGAACTGCTCGATCATTTCCTCGTGGATGGTGACCGCCCAGTCCCGATCGGCTTGCTGCTCGAAGCGACACAGCGTGGACTGGCTGGCCAGCACGCCGTCGGTATCGACGGCGGTCTGCAGGGCGATGTCGTGACGCAGCGCCTGGTGGTCGTTGAGATCCTCGTAGCCCAGCGCCAGGCCAAACACGCGCTGCCGAACCAGGGTTTCGGTGCGATGCAGGCAGCGTTGAGGATCGCGGTCATCACTCAGCCGGCGAGCGATAGCGCGGGTCAGGCCCATCTCGCGGTCGAGCTGCCGCAGCAGCAGGATGCCACCGTCAGAGGTGACCTCGCCGCCATCGAAGCTGGCGGTGATCTGACGGCCTTTGCAGCGTGGAAAGGTGGCGGTGGGCGTGGTACATTTTGTCATGGCGGCTGTGTCGGCTAATTCTTGGTTAGGCTCTTGAATTATAACCGATTTTCAGCCGCTTTTTTCATGCCTGGTGCAATATTCGGGCTAGGGCGTCGCCGAGGCTGGTGCCATCGCCGGCCACCAGGAAGCCGTCGCCCAGGGTGATCGGCTGGCGTCCGGCGGAGACGTCCAGGCGCCAGGGCGAGCCCGAGTCGCCGAGCGACTCGCTGCGGTAGCCGAGGAAGGCGTCCTCCAGCTCCAGCTTGCGTTCGCTGCCCGATGTAAAGCCGGCGGCGTCACCGTCGCCCCAGGTGGCGGTGCCCACGCTGCTGACCCGGCCATAAAGGCCGCCCTGCTTGGGGTTGAGTTCGGCGCCCAGGGTCAGCACCCCCTCCTGCCAGCGGTAGCGACGCGCTTCGGCGGCCCCGGTGGCATAGCCCCGGTCGCTGTGGAAGGCCCCCATCAAGGCCTGCAGGTCGATATCCACCGTGGCATGGCCCAGGTCGGCCATTTCATAGCCCTGGGCAGGCAGGGCGGCGGCCAGCAGCAGGCCACCCAGTGCCCCGCACAGGCGCGGCGACGTCTTGTTATTGTTCATCCTGATGTTCCCCTTGAATGAAGGGCCCCGGGACAGGAGCCCGGTTGCCTCACACGATCATGACGACAGATTTTTGTTCGGTGTAGTGCTCGATCAGCGAGTCGCTGAGCTCGCGGCCGATGCCCGACTGCTTGAAGCCGCCGAAGGGCATGCAGGCATCCAGCAGGTTGTGGCCGTTGACCCAGACACTGCCGGCGTCGATCTCCGGCACCAGGCGGTTGACCGCCGCGAGATCGTTGGACCAGATGCTGGCCGCCAGGCCGTAGGGCGAGTCGTTGGCCAGGGTCACCAGCTCATCCAGTTCGCGGAAGGTTTGCACCACCACCACCGGGCCGAAGATCTCCTCCTGCACGCAGCGGCTGCCCTGGGCCAGGCCGGTGATCACCGTGGGCTCGACGAAGTAGCCGGTGTCGCGCCCCGTGCCGCCGCCGGTCACGATGGTGCCGCCATCGCTGCGGGCCTGGTCGATGTAGGCGAGCACGCGGCTCTGCTGCTTGGCGGAAACTAGCGGCCCGAGCGTGGTGGAGGGCTCCAGGCCCGGTGCCAGGGTCAAGCCCCGGGCCTGTTCGGCAAGCTTGGCGACGAAGGC
The DNA here is from genome assembly GCF_052439355.1 of Halomonas sp. E19. Classification (NCBI taxonomy): domain Bacteria; kingdom Pseudomonadati; phylum Pseudomonadota; class Gammaproteobacteria; order Oceanospirillales; family Halomonadaceae; genus Halomonas; species Halomonas sp. E19. Next base: position 3,087,181 of record NZ_JBNFWU010000001.1, read on the forward strand.
GTCGTGGATCGACTCGTGCACGTAGATCCGCGAGCCGGCGGTACACACCTGCCCCTGGTTGAAGAAGATCGCCTGCGCGGCACCGGCCGCGGCGGCTTCCACATCGGCATCGGCCAGCACCATCACCGGCGACTTGCCGCCCAGCTCCAGAGTAGTGCGGGTCAGGTTCTCCATGGCGGCATGGCCGATCTGCTTGCCTACCGGGGTGGAGCCGGTGAACGCCACCTTGTTGATGCCGGGATGCGCGGCCAGGGCCGCGCCCGCCTCGTGACCCAGGCCGGTGACCACGTTCAGGGTGCCGGCGGGGAAGCCCACCTGCTCGACCAGTTCCGCCAGCAGCAGGGCGGTGAGCGGGGTGTCCTCGGCGGGCTTGAGCACGATGCTGCAGCCGGCGGCCAGCGCCGGGGCCACCTTCCAGGCCGCCATCAGCAGCGGGAAGTTCCAGGGAATGATCGCCCCCACCACGCCGATGGGCTCGCGCCGGGTATAGGCGACGATCTGCTTGTCGTCGGGCACGAAGGGCATCGAGGGCGTCATGCTGCGCCCCTCGATCTTGGTGGCCCAGCCGGCGGTGTAGCGAATGAAGTCGATGGCCAGGTTGACGTCCATGTGGCGGGAGAAGGTCACCGGCTTGCCGTTGTCCAGCGTCTCGAGCAGGGCGAAGTCGTCGGCGCGCGCTTCCAGGGCATCGGCCAGGTCCAGCAGCAGCTTCTCGCGCCGGGCCGGGCGCGATTTACGCCAGTGGCGGAACGCCTCCCGGGCGGCGCCGACGGCGGCGTCGATATCCGCCGCATCACCCGCCGGGACGCGGCTGATCACTTCCGCGGTGGCGGGGTTGTAGACGTCCAGGGTGTGTCCGCTGGCGGCAGGCAGCCACTTCCCCCGATGAAGTGGGCATGGCTCTTGTCCAGCCAGGACTGAATGGCGCTGGAGAGCTGCGTCATGGTTGTGCTCCTATGAAGCTGTTTTATGATTGTGAGAGAGTCGTGTCTGGCGTCCTACGACCCTATGACGCTTGTAGCAAGCCCCGTGCCAGCTGAAGCACACAAAATAACCACAATATAATCAGCGAGTTGACCACCTCCCCAGTTTAGGCATCCGCACTGTCGCGTCGCTGGACACGACGCCTGTCGCAACTTGGGACGGTCATTCCCACCTCGCTGGGAGAGGCCCATGATCACCAGAGCCGCCCTGAGAACTCCCGACGTGATCCGCCAGGCCCGCGAGCACCTCAGCCGCGGCCGGGTCTCGATGGATCTGCTCGATGCCAGCATCGGTCGCTCCTGGCAGCGCTGCCTGGAACACGGTCTTCGCCCCGGCGCGCGGCTGCTGGAGCTGCCGAAGCTCGACAGCAGCGAGCTGCGTCTCCGGCGTGAAACCCATCGCCGCCTGATCGAGCTGGCCGACCCCTCATCAAGCAAGTCGCCGAGGACCTGCGCGGCTGCCAGCTGCTGCTCGCGACGCCGGACGCCACGGTGCTGAAGAGCTATGGCCGGAACTTCATCCTCGCCGACCGGTTTCGCATCGGCGCGGGCATCAACCTGGACGAGCGTCGGTTCGGGACCAATGCGCCAGCGCTCGCGCTCATCGAACGTGCCCCGGTACTCGTCAAGTCCTGCGAGCATATGCTGTTTCCCGAGAATCCGGTGTCCTGTGTCGCGGCACCGCTGTTCGATCTCGACGGCGACTGCCTGGGGCTGATCGATCTCACCTTCGAAGCCGATCACCCGCGGCCCGAAATCTTCCTGCGCCGGGTGCAGCAGCTCACCGGCGCACTGGAACAGCGCCTGTTCATGCGCCACTACCAGCAGCGCTGGGTACTGCAAGTGCATGCTTCGCTGGCGGAGCTGGATGGAGTGAGCTGCGGCCTGGTGGCGATCAGCGACACCGGCTTCATCCTGGCCATGGATGCGCAAGCCGTCCGCTGGCTGGGACAGGACGCGGCCAACCTGGTCGGGCAGCCCGTCGAGGCCCTCTTCGGCAACCCCTGGCCGACGTTACAGCGTCAGTGCGAACGACAGTCGGCGCTGCTGGGCCTGGAACTGGCCGATGGCCGCCTGTTTGGGCGCCTCAATCCCCCGGAACTCTGGCAACCCGCCGAAACGGCGCCTGTTGCCATCCCGCCGCCGGCCAAGCTTCCTCCCGATCGTCACCTGGACGACATGGTGGCCGGTTGGCCCTCGCCCCTGGCCCGCGAGGCACGCCGCGCCGCAAGGGCGCTTGCCTCGGGGCTGCCGGTGCTGCTGCAAGGCGAAACCGGCACCGGCAAGGAGCAGCTGGCCCGTGCGCTGCACGCCAGCCTGGGGGAGCGACGGCCGTTCGTGGCACTCAACTGTGCCGCGCTGCCCGAGAGCCTCATCGAAGCGGAGCTGTTCGGCTATGGCGACGGCGCCTTTACCGGCGCCCGCAAGGGCGGCTATGGCGGGCGCCTGGTGCAGGCCAACGGCGGCACCCTGCTGCTCGACGAGATCGGCGACATGCCGCTGTCGCTGCAGGCCCGGCTGCTGCGCGTGCTGCAGGAACGGGTGGTGACACCCTCGGTGAGCATCGCGAAGTGCCCATCGACTGTCGCGTGATCGCCGCCAGCCACCGCGACCTGGAAGCCCGGGTCACGACCGGCGAGTTCCGCGAGGACCTCTTCTACCGCCTGGCCGGCGTCGTGGTGGAGCTGCCGGCGTTGAGCGAGCAGCAGCAGCTGGCGGAGACGATTCGCCGCCGCTGGGCAGCCCTGTGCCGACAGCATCGGCGGGAGCTGGCCCTGGATGACGCGCTCTGCGAGCGGCTGGCGGCCTACGACTGGCCTGGCAACTGGCGGGAACTGGAGCACTGCCTGGAGGTGGCCCTGGTGGGCGCGGAGCCGGAGCTGACGTGCCTCACCCTGGAGGGCCTCTCGCCGCGTTGGCAGCGCAAGCTGAACGCAGGCGAAAACGCCGCTGCCAGCGGCGGGGAGCCTGCCGCGCCGGCGCCTGCCGATGCCTCCCAGGCGCTACGCGAGCTGGAGCAGCTTCATATGCAGCGCACGCTCGACGCCCACGGCGGCAACATGACCGCCGCCGCCCGCTCTCTCGGAATCAGCCGTTCGACGCTCTATCGGCGGCTGGGGTAGGCCGGGGTCGAGCGTCGAGAGCGGCGGCGGTAACCCGGCTCGCCAACACGCTGTCATCTCGAACGGGTAAGATGGGTGGCTTGGCTTCACGTACCTGATGGGAGACACCATGCCACCCCCTGCCCCACGACGTTCCCTTCCGCGAGGCCGTTCACGTCTGGCTGCGCATCGCCCTGCTCAGCTTCGGCGGCCCGGCCGGGCAGATCGCGGTGATGCATCGCATCCTGGTGGAGGAGAAGCGCTGGATTGGCGAGAACCGTTTCCTGCATGCGCTCAACTACTGCATGCTGCTGCCGGGGCCGGAGGCACAGCAGCTGGCGATCTACATCGGCTGGCTGATGCATCGCACCAAGGGCGGGCTGCTGGCCGGCACGCTGTTCGTACTGCCCGGCTTCCTGGCCATCCTGGCGCTCAGCTACCTGTATGCCGCGCTGGGCAACGTGGGCATGGTGGAAGGGCTGTTCTTCGGCCTGAAGGCCGCGGTGCTGGCCATCGTCATCAACGCGGTGGTGCGCATCGGCAAGCGCGCCCTGCGCAACAACGTCATGCTGGGCATTGCCGCCGCGGCCTTCATCGCGATCTTCTTTTTCGACATCGCCTTTCCGCTGATCATCCTGGGCGCGGCGCTGATCGGCTTTGTCGGCGGCAAGGCCGGCTCGCCGCTGTTTCGCGTCGGCGGCGGTCACGGTGCGGAGGGGCGAGCGGCCTGGCCGACCGCGACTCCTTGCTGGGCGCCGAATTGCCCGATCACGCGCGGCCCAACCGCGCCTGGTCGCTGAAGATCTCGGCGATCTGCCTGACGCTGTGGCTCACGCCGGTGGCCCTGCTGCTGCTCACGCTGGGGCCGGACAACGTGTTCCGCCAGATCGCCACCTTCTTCAGCCAGATGGCGGTGGTGACCTTCGGCGGCGCCTATGCGGTGCTCAGCTACGTGGCCCAGGCGGCGGTGCAGAGCTATGGCTGGCTGGCGCCGGGCGAGATGCTCGACGGCCTGGGCATGGCCGAAACCACGCCCGGCCCGCTGATCCAGGTGGTGCAGTTCGTCGGCTTCATGGGGGCCTTTCGCGACGCCGCCCCCTCGACCCCTGGCTGGCCGCCACCCTGGCGGCGGTGCTCGTCACCTGGGTCACCTTCGTGCCCTGCTTCCTGTGGATCTTTCTCGGCGCACCCTACGTGGAGCGCCTGCGCGACAACGCCGCGCTGAGCGGCGCCATGACCGCGATCACCGCCGCGGTGGTGGGGGTGGTGCTGAACCTGGCGGTGTGGTTCGGCCTGCACGTCATGTTCGCCGAGGTCGACGAATGGCGCGGTGCAGGGCTGCGCCTGCTGATTCCTGACCTGGCCAGCCTCGACGTGGCCGCCCTGCTGCTGTCGCTGGCCGCCATGCTGGCGATCTTTCGCTACGGCGTGGGCATGCTCAAGGTGCTGGGCGCCTGCGCCCTGGCCGGTGTGCTGCTCTCGCTGCTGTAGGCCTTCGGCCGAACCGTCAGGCGGACTCGGCCAGCCGCTCGAAGGCCGCGGCGTTGGGGCAGAAGGCGCGGCACTCGTCGACGCCCGCCTCGCGGCGCATGGCGCCCCAGCAGTAGCCGGCCACCGGGCAGGCGTTGCAGTTGCCGCGCAGGCTGGGGTAGCTGACGTGGGCCTCGACGCTGGCCCGCTCGATGCCGAAGCGCTGCAGCATGGCCGGCATCAGGGTATCGGCCGGGACGAAGGCGCGGTAGCCGCCGCGGTCGAGGTGCCGCGCCACTTCGCGCTCAAACGCCGGCTCCATCGGGGTCTTGAGATCCTTGAGCATCTCGCCATAGGCCTTGGGCGACTCCGCCTCCATCTCGCGGACCAGCCGCGGCGTGGTGGCGCGGTAGGCGCCTTCACAGAGACGGTCCCACCATGACTTGCCGGTTGCCTGATTCATGTCGCCTCTCCTGTCCGGTGCATTTTCGACAGTATCGACGCTGTACCGCTTGGCGGCTTTGATCCGGGTCAAAATAGTTTCAAATGAAACTTAAATCACCCTCATGACGCTGTGAGCACGGCCAGGGCCGTGCTCAGGGCGAACAGGCTGGCGACCTAGGCTTCGGGGTCGATCACCTCGTCGGCGGAAAGCCCTTCTTCACCCTCGGCAGCGTCGAGCTGCTCGAAGAAGAAGGCGTGGGCGGCCTCACCGTCGACGCCCTTGGCGCCGGCCGCTTCCATCCAGGCTTCCGGCAGCTCGGCGGCCAGCTGCTGGAAGCGTTCGATCTCCTCGGCAGGCAACTCGATGAAGGTGTTGCCGCGCTGCTCGGCAAACTCGATGCCGCGCACGTCCACCACGTCCATCATGTAGCCGAACAGGCGCGAGAGCTTCTCGCCGGAGACGCTTTCGATCGCCTCGCGATCCTCTTCGGAGAGCGAGGCCCAGGTGTCGGGATTCATCACCAGCGAGAAGCTACCCCGATAGAAACCGCCCGGCATCTGCACCGTGTAGGGCAGCACCTCGGCGAGGCGGAAGCTCCTGAGGCCCTCCAGGGTCAGCATGGCGCCGTCGATCACGCCCTGGGTCGCCGCCTCGTAGGTGCTGGCCGGCGGCAGCGCCACGCCGGTCAGCGCCAGGGCGCTGGAGATGTCGGACATCACCCCGCCGCCGATGCGCACCCGCTTGCCGCGCAGCTCGTCGAGACTGTCGATGGACTGGCTGAGGAACAGCGAGCCGGGGCCATGCACGCCCACCGCAATCACCTCGACGCCGCGATGCTCACCGGCATCGGCGAAGTACTCGTTGTGGGTGCGCCAGTAGGCCACCGACGCAGCTTCCGAGGAGAATTCCTCGAAGGTGGGCAGCTCGGGCAGCTTGGTCAGCTCGAAGCGCCCCGGCATCAGGCCGTGAAACAGCCAGGTGACATCGGCCACGCCGTCGGCGATCAGCTCCATCTGGGCGTTGGGCGGGCCCATGTCATGGACCACATTGACCGTGACCCGCCCTTCGGTGGCCTCCTCCACCCAGCTGGCCCAGGTCGGCCAGACGATGGTGTTGACGCCGTGGTTGGGACCGGCCCAGGTGCTCACCGTGAGTTCGGTGGCCATGCTGGCCTGGAAGACTCCCAGGGAGAGCGCGGTAAGCGTGGTCAGTGTCGCGAGTTTATGCATTTTCATTGTTGTTCCTCGTGAGTTCCGGTTGTCAGGGTTGGCGTAGGTCTTGCGTGTTGTGGTTGTGCTGGGGATTAGAGGGCCAGCACCAGTTTCTTGCCCTTGGCACGTGAACAGCAGCTCATCAGCCGATCCTGGCCGGCGCGCTCGGCGGCGGTGAGCACCTTGTCGCGATGGTCGATCTCGCCCTCGATCACTTCGACCTGGCAGGCGCCACACAGCCCCTCTTCGCAGTCGCTGGGCACGTCGACACCGGCGGCGCGCAGCGCCTGCAGCAGGGTGCGGTCCGCCGCCACCTCGACCACCAGCTCGGAGTCGGCGAGCTCGACCTCGAAGGCATGCTCCTTGTCCGGATCCAGCAGCGCGCCTTCGGCGGTGAAATGCTCCACGTGCAGGCTGCCTTGCGGCCAGTGGGCGGTGCCGGCCTCCAGCGCGGCGAGCAGGCGCTCGGGGCCGCAGGCGTAGAGCAGCGTGCCTGCATCAGGCTCGGCAAGCAGCGAGGCGAGGTCGAGCCGTGCGCCCTCATCCTTGGGATAGAGCCGCAGCGCCTCGCCGTGGTCGCGCTCGAGCCGCTCGACGAAGGCCATGCTGGCACGAGAACGGCCGGCGTAGTGCAGCTCATAGGACTTGCCCAGCCGCTTGAGGCGATCGGCCATGGCGATGATCGGGGTGATACCGATCCCCCGCGATCAGCACATAGTGCGCGGCAGTCTCGGCGAGGCGGAAGTGGTTCTTGGGCCCGCGCACGCGCAGCTCGACTCCGTCGCGCACCGCCTCATGCATCCAGCGTGAGCCGCCGCGGCCGGCTTCCTCGCGCAGCACGGCGATCTGCCAGTCGCCCGACGCCGCCGGGCCGCACAGCGAGTACTTGCGCGCCTCGCCGCCGGGCAGCACCACGTCGAGGTGCGAGCCCGGCGTCCAGGCGGGCAGGTCGCGCCCGGCGCGGTCGGCCAGGGTCACGCCGAGCACGCCCTCAGCCTCGGGCTCGGCGCGGGTCACGCGGACGCGGCGCACGATGGTGCGTGCCTCCGGGGCGCCGACGGGAAAGTCGCGCTGGGAGCTGCGTACCGCCGGGTCGCGGCGCTCGGGGTTCTGCGCCGGGTCCCAGCGCACCCACAGCGCCTCGGGGCCGCGAAACGAGGTGTTGGGCAGGAAGGTGAACGCCTGCTCCTCGAGCTCGAGGTGCGGCAGGCGCCGGGTGAACTCCTCGAGGAAGATGCGCATCTCCATGCGCCCCAGGTTCTTGCCCATGCACTGGTGGCTGCCGTAGCCGAAGGTGAGGTGGTCGACGGCATTGTCGCGGTAGATGTCGAGCGCGTCGGGGTTCTCGAAGTGGGCCGGGTCGTGGTTGGCCGAGGCGGTGACCATCAGGATCTTGCCGCCTGCGGGAATGGTCACGCCGCCCACTTCCACCTCGCGGGTGGCGATGCGCCGCCAGGCCACCACCGAGCCGGAGTGGCGCAGGCACTCCTCGGCTGCGGCGGGAATCAGCTCGAGGTTGTCGCACAGCTCGGCCCATACGGAAGGCCGTGAAAGCAGCTGGCGGAAAGCATTGGCGGTGGCCAGGGCGGTGGTCTCGTGGGCAGCGACGATGATCGCCATCATCATCGAGTGCAGGTAGTTGTCGGTGACGACATCCGGCTTCTGCCGGTTCTTCTCGATCATGTCGTACATCCAGCCGTGGCCATGCGGCTGCTCCTGCATCTTCTTGAGTACCTGCCCGGAGTACTGCCAGAACTTGCCGACCCCCTCGGCCACCTCGACCTGCTGCTCCGGCGAGGGGCGGCCCCAGGTGTTGAGCGTGTGGGCCACCGAGAAGCGGCGCAGCTGCTCCATGTCCTCCTCGGGCACGCCGAGGAAGTGCAGCGCCACGGTGAGCGGCACCTCCCAGAACATCTCGGCCACCAGGTCAGCGCGGCCGCGCTCGACGATGGCGTCGAGCTTCTCGCGCACCAGGCGGCGCACCATCGGCGCATGGGCTTCCAGCGCTTCGGGAGAGAAGGCCTCGAGCAGCTCGCGTCGACGGGCCATATGGGCCGGCTCGTCCTCGTTCACCAGCGTGCGGTTCATGCCGTAGTCATAGCGCTCGAGCACCGCCTGGGCCTCTCGGCTTGCCGGAGTGATCTTCTCCAGGGCGATCGAGGGCGAAAAGGTGAGGTTATCGCGGAAGATCGCCTTGATATCGGCATAGCGGCTCACGACCCAATAGCCGAGCTTGGGGCTGTAGAACACCGGCTCCTGCTCGCGGGACCAGCGCAGCGCCTCGGCGGGGTCGAGCTGGTAGGGCGAGTCGAAGGGATCGAAGGCCGCCGCTTCGGTCGAGAGAGGGCAGCCGTTAGGCGCCATGGGCCGCGCCCCTGCACCATCGAAAGGACAGCCGCTTGCGGCGAGGATGAGCTGTAGAGGTCATGGGATCTCCCGCTGGCACTCGCCAGGCAATATCGCCCTAGGGTAGCGATCCTGGCCGCCAGCCTTGTTTTACTTTTATCGCACTATTATTATCGTTTAACGAACACATGAGGGAACATAGGCAGTTTGCCCAGGGACGTCAATCCCCGCCGGCTGCGCTACCATGCTCTGCCACCATCAGCCCGAGGGATGCCCTGCGATGGCCACTACGTTGCAAACCCTGGATCGCGGCCTGCGCGCACTCGAGATCGTCGCCGAACACGCCGAGGGCATCAGCGTCGCCGAGCTGGCCGAGCGGCTCGACGTGCATCGCGCCATCGCCTACCGCCTCGTCACTACCCTAGAACAGCACGGGCTGGTGGCACGCTCCACCGAGGGTTCGCTGCGCCTAGGGGCGGGTATTTCGCTGCTCGCCGCGCGCTTCGAGCCGCAGCTGCGTGCGGTGGCCCAGCCGCTGCTGCAGGCGCTGGCCAAGGCCACCCGGGCCACCGCCTTCGTCTCGGTGGCCCAGGGGAGGAGTGCGTGGTGATCCTGGTGGCGGAGCCCGACGAGGGGCTGCTGCGGGTGGGCTACCGGGTCGGCAGCCGCCATCCGCTGACGCTTGGCGCCGCGGGTATCGCCATCCTGGCCGGGCGCCCGCCGCAGCCGAACGACAGCGAAGCGGTTCGCCAGGCCCGTGTCGACGGCTACAGCCTGACCCGCGGCCAGCTTCAGCGCGGTGCGGTGGGGGTGGCCAGTCCGGTAACCACGCCGCAGCTCCGTCCCGGAGTGGAGGCCTGCGTGGGGGTGGTGGCGATGGACGATCTCGACACCGAGCGGGCCATACGCGAAGTGAAGGCTCACGCACGCCGGTTGGCGGACTTGGTGGGTCGCTGAACGATCGGCCGTTGCGGTCCGTGAAGCCCGGCCCCGGTGGCGTTACACTACGGGCCACCCTCCCTTCGCTGCCACCTTCGAGGCCTTCGATGAGTCGCCACCTGCTCTCCGTCGATTCCCTGACCCGCGATAGCGTCAACCACCTGATGCACGTCGCCGCCCGCATGGAACCCATCGCCCAACGCCGCCAGGTCACCCGGGTGCTGGAGGGTGCCGTGCTCGGCAACCTGTTCTTCGAGGCCAGCACCCGTACCCGGGTCAGCTTCCACGCCGCTTTCTGCCGCCTGGGCGGCGGCGTGTGCGACACCACCGGCTTCACCTTCTCCTCCATGGCCAAGGGCGAATCGCTCTACGACACCAGCCGGGTGATGAGCGGCTACTGCGACGCCATCGTCATGCGCCACCCCGACCAGGGCTCGGTGGCGGAGTTCGCCGCCGCCACCCACGTGCCGGTGATCAACGGCGGCGACGGCCCCGGCGAGCACCCCAGCCAGGCCCTGCTCGACTTCTACACCATTGACAAGGAGTTCGCCCGGCTGGGCAGGAAGCTGGCCGGCGCCCACGTGCTGCTCACCGGCGACCTCAAGTACGGCCGCACTGTGCATTCGCTGATCAAGCTGCTGTCGCTCTACGATCCCATGCGCATCACGCTGGTGGCGCCGCCGGGACTGGAGATGCCCGATTACCTCATCGACCTGGTCGCCTCGCGCGGCCACCGTGTCGAGCAGCGCGCCAGCCTGGCCGACGACTATCGCGACGTCGACGTGGTCTACACCACGCGCATCCAGAAGGAGCGCTTCACCGCCGAGATGAGCGAGGGCTTCAGCCTGTCGCGGGACTTCACCGTCGACCGCGCCTTCATGGACAAGCGCTGCGGCCGCGACACCATCGTGATGCATCCGCTGCCCCGCGACAGCCGCGCGGACGCCAACGACCTCGACGTCGACCTCAACGGCGACCCACGCCTGGCGATCTTCCGCCAGACCGACAACGGCATTCCGGTGCGCATGGCGATCTTCGCCACCCTGCTGCAGGTCGACGAGCTGATCGAGAAGGACCTGCGTCCGGTGCGCTGGTTCGTGCCTGAGCGGGTCGGCGTGGACGACGCCGCGCTGTAGCGGGGCGGCAACCCGGTGCGGCGTGGGGCGCATTCGTCATGCACGCGGTGCGATGCCTCGCTATGCTGAAGGAGCCACAGGGCAGCCTCGCGGCTGCCCTGTCGTGCGGCTCGGCAACGCCGAGCGCTGACATCACCCATAACAAGCGCGTTGTCTCTCAGCCAATGCGACAACAATAGGAGATGTGCCTCCATGACCCTGCATCGAGCGTACATGCTGCTGGCGGGCTTCTACAGCCTGCTGGTCCTGATAGGTCTGATAGCCCTGCTGGCGGGAGGCGGCCCGGTCTGGGGCGCGGCGCTACTCATCGTAGGGGCACTGGTCGCCTGCGGCCTGTGGGGCCGCACCTTGGGCCGCCCGATGATGAATCCGCGCATGTGGCGCCCATTGGCAGGCCTGCTGGTGGTGGGCTGCGTGCTGCAGCTGGTCGCGGTGTTCTCGCTGTCGCTGTCGGGGGCGGAGATCACCTGGCTGCTGACCGGGGCGATCTTCTCCGTGCTGCCGGCCATCCTGCTGTTCCAGTATGGCAAGCGCGATCAGGAGGTGTGGGCCACCGCGGAGGAGCGCGAAGGCGGCAAGATGCTCGACGAGATCCTCGCCCGCCGACGTGAGCTGGTGCTGGAAAAGCAGGCCCATGACAGCCTGGCCAAGGTCAAGCTGACCCGAGCGGGCCAGACCTACCGCGCCAGCGTCACGCGCGGCCGGGGCGACCGGGTGGAGCAGTTCGAGGAGAGCTTCACCTGCCCGGCCACGCTGGCGTTCTTCATCATCAAGTACACCTGCATTTCGGTGAACGACATCGCCGCCCAGTACGCCGAGGAGCGCGTGCTGACCACCTGAGCCGGGCTGCGGTCAGGGCGGCGGCAGCCCGCCTGGCGGGCGAACCAGCCCTCCAGGATCAACACGGCCGCAATGCCGTCGACCCCGTCGTCGCGATAGCTCTTGCGCGGGTTGCGCAGGCTGCCCGACTCGCGGGCAATGGCCTTGGCCTCACGGGTGGAGCCGCGTTCGTCGACCATCTCGCAGGGCTTGCCGTAGCGGCCATAGAGCCGCTTGCCGAACTTGCGTGCCCGCGTGCTCATCTCCGACTCGCTGCCGTCCCTGTTAAGCGGCAGCCCCACCACGAACAGGTCAGGCTGCCACTCCTCGACCAGCCGCGTGACGACATTCCAGTCGGGAATGCCGTCACGCGCCGGCAGCGGCTCGAGCTGGCGGGCGCTGGCAAGCAGCTCGTTGCCCACCGCCACGCCGATGCGGCGGGTGCCGAAATCGAAGGCCAGGATCAGGCGCTGGCCAGGGCTCACGAATGGCCGGCCTCGCGCGTCATCAGGTTGAGGTCGACGCCGAGGATGCCGGCGGCGGCGCCCAGGCGCTGCTCCGGGGCCACCTTGAACAGGATGTCGGCCTGCGCCTCAACCGTGAGCCAGGCGTTGTCCTTCAACTCCTGCTCGAGCTGGCCCGCTTCCCAGCCGGCACAGCCCAGGCACACCAAGAACTCCTCGGGACCGCGCCCGGCGGCCGGTGCCACCAGGATGTCCATGGAGGTGGTCAGGGCGACCTCGTCGCTGACCTGGAGGCTTGAATCCCACGGGACGCTGGAGCCGCGGTGCAGGATGAAGCCGCGATCCTTGTGGGTCGGGCCGCCGAAGTAGACCGGCGCGTTGCGGTGCGGGCTCTCCTCGCCGTCGAGCTCGAGCTGCTCGAACAGCGCGTCCAGGGTGATCTCCAGCGGGCGATTGACGATCACCCCCATGGTGCCGTTTTCATCGTGGTCGCAGAGATAGCTCAGGCTGCCGGCGAAGTTGGAATCTTCCAGGTGCGGCATGGCCAGCAGAAAGTGGTCTCTCAAGCCTAGAGTATGCACGGATTGCATGGGACTCCCGATGGCGGGTAGCAAGCCCTACCGAACGCCGAAATGATTGCCTTGGCCGAACCGCCAGATGCGAGTGATGGAGAGGCTGTCCAGCTCCCCCATACCGCTGTCGAAGGGCCGATAGGGCCCGGCGCCGTGCACGGTGGCGAGCGCCGCCTGGTCGAGTTCGGGATGTCCCGAGGATTGTACCACTTCCGCCTGGCGGAGCTGACCATCGCGCCCGATCACCACGCGGATGCGCAGCTGGCCGTGCAGGTGCGGCGGAGCGGGATGCACCCGGTTGCCGTAGTCCTCGACCCGTCGCGTCCAGTCGTCGATGTAGCGCGCCTCGGCGGCAAGCTGGGCGGCAGGGCGGGGCTGGTCGTCGGCCGGCCCCGCCAGGCCTGCGTCGAAGCCCTGCTGGCGTACGCTGCGGGTGGCCTCGGCCAGCAGGTCGCGGCCCGACAGCGACGGCGCGGCGGGCGGAGCCGGCTCGCTTGCGGGCGCAGGCACGGGCACAGGTGCGGCGGGCTCGGGGGCGCTGGCGGCGGGTTCGGGCCGATCATCTGGGGGTTCGGACACCTCGACGGGGGCTCGGGCGCCTCGGCCAGCGGCTCGGCCGCGGGCGGCATCACCGTACTGTCGGCAGCCTCGCTGGCCGGCTGCCCTTCCAGCGGTGCCGCACGGCGCTCGGCGGGTGCCGCCTCGCTCTGCTCGCCAGCGGCCTGCTGGTCCGCCTCGGCGATGGCATCGGCCTGCACCGGCGCCTCGGCCGGGCGGGTCACCAGCACCACGTCCAGGCTGGTGCGCTCGGCCGGCGGCAGGGCGAACTGCCAGCTCGCCACCACGCCGATCAGCAGCAGGTGCAGCAACAGCGCCGCCGACAGCGCCAGCCAGCGGCGGTAGGGCCGCGTGACCGGGGCGTAGTGGATCGGGTCGCTGATCGGGACCACCATGGCGGGTGCGCTGCCTCCTCGTACGGCGTGTGGCTCAGCCGCGCGACGCCAGACGCCGCGCGATGGCATCCATCAGCAGGCCGGCGATGTCGGTGCCGCGCTGGTCGTCGATCTCGCGCACGCAGGTGGGGCTGGTCACGTTGATCTCGGTGATGTAGTCGCCGATGACATCGAGGCCGACGAACATCAGCCCCTTCTCGCGGATCATCGGCTGCACCTGGGCGATCAGCCAGTGGTCGCGTTCGGTCAGCTCGCGGCTGATGCCGGTGCCCCCGGCGGCCAGGTTGCCGCGGGTCTCGCCAGCCATCGGCACTCGGGCCAGGCCGAAAGGCACCGGCTCACCGTCCACCAGCAGGATGCGGGTGTCACCGTCCTTGATCTCGGGGATGTAGCGCTGGGCCATGATCTGGCGCCGGCCACGTTCGGTGAGCATCTCGATGATCGCGCCCAGGTTGCGCCCTCGGGCCGCACATGAAAGATGCCGCTGCCGCCCATGCCATCGAGCGGCTTGAAGATCACGTCCTGGTGCTCGGCGTGGAAGGCGCGCAGCACCGCTTCGTTGCACGATACCACCGTCGGCGTGCAGCACTGCGGAAACTGCTGGGCGAACAGCTTCTCGTTGCACTCCAGCAGCGCCCGGGTGGGATTGACCACCAGCACCCCCTCGCGCTCCGCGAAGCCCAGCAGGTGCACCGCGTTCAGGAAGTGGGCGTCGACCGGCGGGTCCTTGCGCATCAGGATCACGTCGAGCTCGGCCAGCGGGCGCGACTCCGGCGCGCCCAGCGCGTACCAGTCGTCGGGGTTGCGGAAGGCGGTGAGGTCGCGCATGCGGGCATGGGCCCGGCCGTCGCGCAGGTAGAGATCCTCCTGCTCCATGTAGTGCAGCGACCAGCCGCGCGCCTGGGCCGCCCACAGCATGGCCAGGGTGGTGTCCTTCTTATAGGTGAGATGGGCGATGGAATCCATCACTACGCCCACGCGCACGGGGCGTTCGCTCGTCTGTTGGCTCATTCGGCACCATTTCCTGGGGGTACGGGAAATGAGCGCAGTATGACCCAGGGCGCAGAGCAACACCAAGGCGGCTTGACAGGGGCGGCTCGGCGCCTCTATTTTAGTTTCAAATGAAACTATTCATTTCACAAGAACGGCCCTGCCGCCCCCGCCGCATCACAAGAGACCCGCCATGATCCAGATCCAGCAGATCCACCACGTCGCCTACCGCTGCCGCGACGCCAAGGAAACCGTCGAGTGGTACCAGGACAAGCTCAACATGGACTTCCTGGTCGCCATCGCCGAGGACCGCGTGCCCTCGACCAAGGCCCCCGACCCCTACATGCACCTGTTCCTCGATGCCGGCAACGGCAACATCCTGGCCTTCTTCGAGCTGCCCAACTCGCCGGAGATGGGGCGCGACCCCAATACGCCGGAATGGGTGCAGCACATCGCCTTCCAGGTCGCCGACGAGGCGGCGCTGCTGTCGGCCAAGGCGCAGTTGGAGAGCAAGGGGGTGGCGGTGGTCGGCCCCACCGAGCACGGCATCATCCGCTCGATCTACTTCTTCGACCCCAACGGCCACCGCCTGGAGCTGACCTACGTGAAGGGCACACCGCAGCAGATGAAGCAGCTCAAGGAAGTGGCGCCGGCGATGATCGAGGAGTGGTCGAAGACCAAGCGCGCGCCCAAGCACGCCGCCTGGCTGCACGAGGAGGAGTTCAAGGCGCTGAGCTGAGCCGCTGGCCCAGCCCGGCGGCAGGATCAGGTGCGGTCGGAAGTCGCGCCGGGCACCAGGCGCACGCCGTTCGCCTCGATCACGATCAGGCGGCGCTTGTAGAGCCGCCCGATGGCCTGCTTGAAGGCGTTCTTGCTGACGCCCAGCCGCGCCTTGATCGCGGCGGCGTCGCTGTTGTCGGAGAGCGGCAGGTAGCCGCCGCTGGCTCGCAGCGCCTGCAGAATCTGCTCGCCGACCACATCGAGGCGCGCCGGCCCCGGCGGCAGCAGCGAGAGGTCGAGCCGGCCATCGTCGCGCACCCGCTTCACGAAGCCTCGCGTGCGCTGGCCGCGGCGCAGCGGCCGGGTCACGTCGTCGCGGTAGAGCAGCCCCAGAAGCGGTGGTTGACCACCGCCTTGTAGCCGAGGTCGGTGGCATCGGCGACGATCACCTCGACCTCGTCACCCGGCGCCAGCCCCGTGGCTTCGTCCTGGACGAAGCGGTCGAGCTTCTGTGACGCCACCGGCCTGCCCTGCTGGTCCTCGTAGATGCGCACCAGCACCCGCTTGCCTGGGGTGGGGCGGAAGCGCTGCTCGCCGAACGGCAGCAGCAGGTCGCGCGGGTGGCCCCAGTCGAGGAAGGCGCCGGTCTCGTTGACCGTCACCACTTCCAGGTAGGCCACCTCGCCAAGCTGGGCCTTGGGCACCCGCGAGCTGCGTTCGCGCGGGCCGGGCACGCCAGGCCGAGAGGAAGACGGGCGACCCTGGCGGCGGTCGTGGGGGAAGAGGCCATGGCAAACTCCGCGTCGGTTTGCGGTCAATATGGCGCTTGCCGGTACATGGGCAAGCGAAGGGTCAAAGGTCGCCGAAGCGATGCTGCAGCAGGGAAAGTGCCACCACCGGGGCGGTCTCGGTACGCAGGATGCGCGGGCCGAGAGTGAGCGGCTGAAAGCCGGCGGCCATGGCTACCTCGACCTCGGCCTCGGCCAGCCCGCCCTCCGGGCCGATCAGCAGCGCCGCGCTGGCGGGCGCGTCGCAGCGCTCGAGCACGCCCGGCGTGCCGGGGTGCAGCACCAGCCGCAGCGCCTCGTCGCGCCGCGCCAGCCACTCGGTCATGGGCTGCGGCTCGTGTACCACGGGCACCACCGCTCGCCCGCACTGTTCGCAGGCGCTGACGGCCACCGCCTGCCAGTGGGCGTGCTTCTTCGCCTCGCGCTCGCCCTTGAGGCGCACATCGCCGTGCTCGGTATAGAGCGGCGTGATGGCGGCTACCCCCAGCTCGACGGCCTTCTGAATGGCGTAGTCCATGCGGTCGCCCTTGGAGATCGCCTGACCCAGATGCACCGCCAGCGGCGACTCGCCAAGACCCGCCTCGACGGCCTCCACGCGGGCCATCACGCGCTTGCGCCCGGCCTCGACCAGCACCGCCCAGGCCTCGCGGCCGGCGCCGTCGAACAGCCGCAGCGGGGCCCTTCAGCGAGGCGCAGCACGCGCACCAGGTGATGAGCAGGGCCTTCGGGCACAACGACGTCGCCGCCGACGGCATAGTCGGCGGCGACGTGGATACGCGGAGTAGAGGCCAAGGCGCGGGCCCGCTTACTGTGCGGTCTGCTCGCCCTGCTGCTGGGCCTGCTCGGCCTCGCGCTTCTTCTTCTGGGCGTAGATCGCCTCGAAGTTGACCGGCGCCAGCATCAGGGGCGGGAAGCCGCCGCGATTGACCAGGTTGTCGACGCACTCGCGGGCGTAGGGAAACAGCACGTTGGGGCAGAAGGCGCCCAGGGTGTGCTCGAGCTGCACGCCCTCGATGCCGCCGATGCGGAACAGGCCCGCCTGCTCGATCTCGGCCAGGAAGGAGGTGGTGTCATCCTCGCTGTGGCGGACCTGAGCGGTCACCTTGATCACCACTTCGTAAAGCTCCTCGCCGACCTGACGGCTCGAGGTGTTCAGGTCCAGGCTGACCTTGGGCTTGAACGGCTGCTGGAACACGGCAGGCGAGTTCGGTGCCTCGAAGGAGATGTCCTTCACATAAATGCGCTGGACGGCAAACTGGAGTTGCTTCTGCTGGCTTGCCGCGGCCTGGTTGCCAGCAGCGGCGTTCTGACTGTTCTCTTCGGCCATGGAATCGGTCCCTTTGATGTCTTGGATGAGGCTACTTCTTGACCACCGGCAGCCCGTCGGCCTGCCACTGCATCATGCCGCCCCGCAGCTTGAACACGCGGGTAAAGCCAGCCTTGGCCAGCTTGGCCACGGTGATGCCGGACGACTGGCCGCTCTTGCAGACCACGATGATCGGCTTGTCCTTTATCTTCTCGAGTTCGCTGATGCGGTCGTCGACGCGGCTCTGGGGAATGTTGCGTGCCCCGGCGATGTGCCCGGCCTTGAAGTCGCCGGCCTCGCGGGTGTCCACCACCACCGCATCCTCACGGTTGATCAGCTGGGTCGCCTGGCTGGACGTGACGCCGCTGGCGGCACTGTTACGGACCTCATAAGCGATCCAGGCGGTGAGTACCAGCAGGAAGGCGCCTACCAGTAGCGGATGATTCTGCACGAATTCGAACAGCTGATCGATCATGGGGCCGGAACACTCTTGACGGAATACGTGATGGGTCAGTCCAGAAGGCGGTGAGTATACACCAAGCCAGGCCGTCGGGCGGCATGCTCCCGCGCATAACGCTTGACCATGACGCTCGACCGTGCCGTGCGTTATGATGCCGCATGCCGAAACAAGTCGCGACCCCCTCGCCCAGGAGCCTGTCCCCGCCGCCGCTCCGCCAGGACAGCCGCCGCGAAAGGCTCCCGGACGGAGCGTGAGCGCGTCAACAATGCACACGAGGCCCCCATGACGACCCCGAACATCCCCCGTCCCGTCGCCCTGATTATTCTCGACGGCTACGGCCACAACCCCGAGCCCACCCACAATGCCGTGGCCGCGGCGCGCACGCCGAACATGGATCGCCTGTGGCAGACGCACCCCCACGCCCTGCTGCACACCGACGGCAAGTACGTCGGCCTGCCTGAAGGGCAGATGGGCAACTCCGAGGTGGGGCACATGAACCTGGGGGCAGGCCGGGTCGTGTACCAGGAGCTCACGCGCATCTCCAAGGCGATCGAGGACGGCGATCTCGACATCAACCCCGTGCTGACCGACGCCATCGATGCCGCCGTGGCGGCCGGCAAGGCGGTGCACCTGCTCGGGCTGCTGTCACCCGGCGGCGTGCACAGCCACGAGGACCACATCCTGGCCATGGCCGAACTGGCCGCCCGTCGCGGCGCCCAGCGCATCTACGTGCACGGCTTCCTCGACGGCCGCGACATGCCGCCGCGCAGCGCCCTGCCCTCCATCGAGCGCACCAACGCCCGGCTCTCCGAGCTGGTCGGCGCCGATAACGGCTTCGTCGCCTCGATCATCGGCCGCTATTTCGCCATGGACCGCGACAACCGCTGGGATCGCGTCGAGAAGGCCTACCGCCTGCTCACCGAAGGGGTCGGCGACTTCGACGCCACCAGCGCCGAAGAGGGGCTGCGTGCCGCCTATGAACGCGGCGAGAACGACGAGTTCGTCGCCGCCACCGCGATTCAGGCCGAGGCGGGGCCGGTGGCCATCGCCGACGGCGACGCCGCACTGTTCATGAACTTCCGCGCCGACCGCGCCCGCGAGCTGAGTCGCGCCTTCGTCGACGACGGCTTCGATGGCTTTGAGCGTCGCGTCCGTCCGGCGCTGGCCGGCGGCAGCCTGGTCACCCTGACCCAATACGCCGCCGACATTCCCGCCCCGGCGGCCTTTCCGCCGGCCGACCTGCACAACACCCTGGGCGAAGTGATGGAAAGCCGCGGCCTGACCCAGCTGCGCATCGCCGAGACCGAGAAGTACGCCCACGTCACCTTTTTCTTCTCCGGCGGGCGCGAGGCCGAATATCAGGGCGAGACGCGCATCCTGGTGCCCTCGCCGCAGGACGTGAAGACCTACGACGAAAAGCCGGAGATGAGCGCTCACGAGGTGACCGACCGGCTGGTGGAGGCGATCGACTCAGGCCACTACGACCTGGTCATCTGCAACTACGCCAACGGCGACATGGTCGGCCACACCGGCGTGTTCGACGCCGCGGTACAGGCCATCGAGGCTGTCGACACCTGCGTCGGGCGCGTGGTGGAGGCGATCGAGCGCGCCGGCGGCGCCTGCCTGATCACCGCCGATCACGGCAATGCCGAGCAGATGGTCGACCCCGCCACCGGCGTGACCCAGACCGCCCACACCACCTTCGAAGTGCCGCTGATCTACGTTGGCCCTGGCGAGGTACGGCTGCTCGACGATGGCCGCCTGTGCGACATCGCCCCGACGCTGCTGACCATGATGCAGCAGCCGATTCCGGAGGAGATGACCGGACGGGTGCTGATCGAGAACGCATGATCCCGCACACGCCCTGCTCGCCATGACGCGCCCTCGGACGCTTCTCCCGTCTCGACGCGGTTCCCTGCGGGTCGTGCTGCTGGGGCTGCTCGTGGCGGTAGCGGCTCCGCTGGCGGCGCAGCCCAGCGAACGCGAGGCCCGCGCCCGGCTGGACGCCATCGGCAGCGAAATCCAGGCCGCCACCCGGCGGCTGGGCACCACCCGCGAGGCCCAGGACGAGGCCACCCGCGAGCTGCGCCAGGTGGAGACGGCGCTGGGCGAGACGCACCAGCGACTCGATGCGATCCAGCAGGAGCGCCAGCAGCTCAATGCCGAGGTAGCGCAGCTGGAGGCGGTGCGCACGGCCCTCGAGGCCGAGCGCGCCGACCAGGTCGAGGCACTCAACGTCCAGTTGGACGCCCTCTACCGGCTGGGGCTCTCGCCCCAGCTCAAGCTGCTGCTCAACCAGGACGATCCGGCACGGCTCGACCGACTGCAGACCTACCTCAACTACCTGGCCCGGGCCCGCAATGAACGCCTCGACGAGCTTGCCGGGCTAGATGCCGAGCTGGCCGACAACCGCCGCCAGCTGCACCAGCGCGGCGAACGGCTCGACCAGCTGGCCGACGACCTGGCACAGCGCAGCAGCGAGCTGGCCGCGCGGCTGGCCGAGCGCGAGCGCATCCTGGCCGAGCTTGGCCGACGCTACAGCGACGAGCAGGCGCGCCTGGCCGGCCTGAACCGCGACCGTGACGAAGCCGAACGCCTGCTAAAGCGGGTTCAGGAAGAGCTTGCCCGGATGCAGCGTCCGCCGCCGTCCACCGCCATCGAACAGACCCGCGGCGACCTGCCGTGGCCGGTACAGGGCAGCGTGGCCTCCACGTTCCGGCGCGGCGACGGTGTGCATCGCAACGGCATCCTGATCCAGGCCGGCGCCGGCACGCCGGTGACGGCAGTGCACGCCGGGCGAGTGGTCTTCGCCGACTGGATGCGCGGCTTCGGCAACCTGCTGATTCTCGACCACGGCGACAACGTGATGACGCTGCACGCCCACCTGCAGCAGTTCAGCACGCAGGTCGGCCAGGCGGTCACCCGCGGCCAGGTGATCGGCACGGTCGGCAACAGCGGCGGCCACACGACCCCGCCCTTTACTTCGAGGTCCGGCGCAACGGCGATCCCATCGATCCCCAGGGCTGGATCGCGCGCCGCTGATACCAGACATTCACAAGCCTGCAGCCAGGGGCTATGCTGGTCAGCCTCGCCTCGTCATCGGGAGTTCGCATGTCTTCTCGCCCCGCCAGCCCTTTTCTCGCCCCCGACGCCTGCTGGCGGCGCTTGTGCCGGCCGCCATGCTTAGCCTGCCGCTTGCCGCACCGCCGGCCCTGGCCACGCCGGTAGCCGATGAGCTGCCGCTGGAGGACATCCAGACCTTCGCCGAGGTGTTCGAGCGCATCAAGCGCGCCTATGTGAACGACGTGGACGATCGCACCCTGCTGCGCAACGCCATGCGCGGCATGCTCAGCGAGCTCGATCCCCACTCGGCCTACCTCGACCGCGACGAATTCCGCAGCCTGCGCGAGACCACCGACGGCGCCTTCGGCGGCATCGGCATCGAGGTGGGGCTGGAGAACGGCCAGCTGACGATCATCACCCCCATCGACGACACCCCGGCCTCGCGTGCCGGGCTGCAGGCGCGCGACACCATCCTGAGCATCGACGACACCTCCACCGAGCGGCTCTCGTTGCAGGAGGCGGTGACCCTGATGCGCGGCGAGCCGGGCAGCACGATCCGCATGACGATCCAGCGCCGCGGCGAGGATGCCCCGCGCACCCTCAACCTGGTGCGCGAGGTGATTCGCACCGAAAGCGTACGCAGCGAGCTGTTGGAAACCGGCTACGGCTACCTGCGCATCAGCCAGTTCCAGAACCGCACCGGCGACCAGGTCACCAATGCCATTCGCCGCCTGGAGCGCGAAGGCCCGCTGCGCGGCCTGGTGCTCGACCTGCGCAACAACCCGGGCGGCGTGCTGCAGGCCGCCGTGGCCGTGGCCGACGCCTTCCTCGAAGGCGGGCTGGTGGTCTACACCGAAGGGCGGCTGCCCGACACCCAGATGCGCTTCTCGGCCAGCCGCGAGACCGCCGCCCCCGACGTCCCGCTGGTGGTGCTGATCAACGGCGGCAGCGCTTCGGCGGCGGAAATCGTCGCCGGCGCGCTGCAGGACCAGCGGCGTGCGGTGATCATGGGTACGGAAAGCTTCGGCAAGGGCTCGGTGCAGCAGGTGATGCCGCTGGGCAACGGCGAGGGGCTCAAGCTGACCACCGCGCTCTACTTCACCCCCAACGGGCGCTCGATCCAGGCGCTCGGCATCGAGCCGGATGTGGCCGTGGTGCATGGTCGGGTCGAGGTGACGGAAACCGGGCGCCAGCTGCGCGAGGCCGACCTGGAAGGCCACCTGCGCTCGCGCGACGAGCCGCGCCTGCGCCGCGAGATGGCCGAGCGCCTGCGCGAGGACTACCAGCTCAGCGAGGCGCTCAACCTGCTCAAGGCGCTCAACGTGGTCGGCCAGCGCACGCGCTGAGCGCCCCGTTCCGCGACCTGCCTGCCGCCCGCGCGTTCACAGCACGCCTTTCCCGGCACGTCTTTACACAGCAGTTTCCGCTCAGCGACACGAGGCCGGCAGCCGGCCTCGCTCGCCGATGGCCTGGCGCATCAGCAGCCGCTTGATCGGCACCAGCCGATCGACGCCGGACAGGCCGAGATTGCGCACCAGAGTCACGGCCGGATGACGGGTGCCGAACAGCAGCCTGAAGCCGTCCATCAGCGCCAGCATGGCGGCGTTGTCACCGCGACGGCGACGCATGTAGCGCTCCAGCATGCGTACCTCGCCGAGCGCAATACCGCGCCGCCGCGCATTCAGCAGCTCCTCGGCCAGCACCGCCACGTCCATCAGCCCGAGATTCACCCCTGGCCCGCCAGCGGGTGGATGCTGTGCGCCGCATCGCCCACCAGGGCGAAGCCCGGCAGCACGTAGCGCGCCGCATGGCGCTGGGTCAGCGGCACGCAGAGGGTGCGATCCTTTACCTCGACGTCGCCCAGCCGCGCCTCGAAGGCCTGCGCCAGCGCCATGCCCAGCGCCTGGGGCGTCAGCTTCTGTAGGCGGGCGGCCTCCTCGGGTGCAGTCGACCACACGATCGAGCAGTAGTGGTCATCGCCGGCAACGGTCAGCGGCAGGAACGCCAGCGGCCCGCGCGGCAGGAAGACCTGGCGTGCCACGCCCCCATGTGGTCGCGCCGTGCGTACCGTGGTGACTAGCGCCGTATGGCCGGTGTCGCGCGCCGTGACCTCGATTTCCGCCATCTCACGCAGCGGCGACAGCGCACCGTCGGCCGCCACCACCAGCTCGCCCGTCAGCCGCCGTCCATCCTCCAGCATCACCTCGCGCCCCGCCGGGCGGCGCCAAGCCCGTTCACTCGGGCGCCGAACAGCAGCTGTACGCTCGGCAGCTCGGCCAGGCGCCGCTCCAGCGCCGCCAGCAGTACGTCGTTCTCGACGATGTGCCCAAGCACCGCCACGCCGGCCTGCTCTGCGGAGAAGGCCACCTCACCGCTGCCCTCGGCATCCCACACCTGCATGCCGCGGTAGGGAGTCACGCGCCGCGCCTGCATCCAGGGCCACACGCCGAGCCCTTCAAGCAAGCGCTGGGACACCGGCGTCAGCGCACTGACCCGCGGTGCCGGCAGCCCCTGGCCTACCTGGTCGGCATCCAGCGGCGCCGGGCGCGCATCGACCAGCGCCACCTGCACGCCGGCCTGACCCAGCAGGCAGGCCAGCGCCGCGCCCACCATGCCGCCGCCGACCACGATCACCTCGAAACGTAGCTGTGTCATGCCTTGCATTACCTCTTCCATTTACGGCGTTCACGGCGTGGCGACCGCTCCCGATCAGCGTTCCAGCCCCATGGCACGCCGCGCCAGGCCCGCCGCAGCGGACCGAACAGGTTGAGCCCGACCAGGCCCGCTGCCCGGGCGTGGGAAAGCAGCGCGTTGTCGATGCCGAACAGGCGCACCAGGCCGTCGCTGAAGCGAATCACCTGGTGGCGGTCGACGATACGGCGCGCCTCGAAATCGCGCAGCGTCAGCATGCCGCCCAGCGGCTCGCCATGGCCGAGGGCCTGCTCCAGCGCGGCCACCAGGTCGGTGACCCCGCGCAGCGCCAGGTTGAAGCCCTGGCCAGCCACCGGGTGCAGCGAGTGGGCGGCATTGCCCAGCACCGCCAGCCCCGGGCGAATGGTTTCCTTCGCCGTGACCAGGGTCAGCGGGTAGGCGTGGCGCTCGCTGACCCGGCGAAAACGCCCGGCGCGCTCGCCGAAAGCGTGCTGCAGGGCGCTGAGGAAGTCGCCATCGCCAAGCGCCAGCCTGGCGCGCTCGCGCCCCTGGGCGTGGGTCCAGATCAGCGCCATCTGCTGGCCCTTGAGCGGCAGCAGGGCGATGGGCCCTTCGCGTGTGAAGCGCTCGTAGGCGATGCCCTCGTGGGGCCGGCTCACCTCTACGTTGGCGATCACGGCGACCTGGTCGTAGGGGTTTCGTCGCTGACGATGCCCAGCTGCTCCTTGAGCGAGGAGCGCCCCCGTCGGCCAGCACGGTCAACCCCGCCTGCAGCGTACAGCCGTCGGAGAGGGCGAGTCGATACCCGGCCGCCACCGGCTCGATGCGCTGCACGCTGGCCGGGCAGTGCCAGGCCACCGGCAGCGTCTGCAGTCGCTGGTGGAGCACCCGCCCCATCCAGGCGTTGGGAATCACGTAGCCCAGCGCCGGCTGGTCGAGCTCTTCCGCCGTCAGCCGCGTCACGCCAAGCCGGCCTTTCTCGCTGACATGGATCAACCGAATGGGCGCGGCCTGGGGTTCCAGCGCCGACCACAGCCCCATGTCGCGGAAGCGCTGGGCGGACCCCTGGGCGATGGCGCTGGAGCGAGCATCGAAGCTGGGCTGCCAGGGCGCCTTGGCCGCGTCGAGCATGGGGGCGGCCTCGACCACCGCCACGCTCAGCCCGTGCCGCTCCAAGGCAGGTGCCAGCGCACAGGCCAGGCTCGCACCCACCAGGCCACCACCGACAATCGCAATATCGACGCTTCGCTGCGTGGCGGTCATGGGCGCCCACCCGTATTACGGATAATTTTACGTAAAATACATAACATATCTTGCCTCACTTGCCCTGAAGTGATCATTAATCCGCCATTAGTGCCTCGATATCCTCGATCCGCTTGGGCACGCCAGCCGTCAGCACCTCGCCACCCTGCGCCGTGACCGCCACGTCATCCTCGATTCGGATACCGATGCCGCGAAATGCCTCGGGGATATCCTCGGCGTCGGGCAGGTAGAGCCCGGGCTCGATGGTCAGCACCATGCCAGGCTCCAGCGGCCTGGGGTTGCCCTCGCGGCGGTAGTCGCCGACGTCATGGACGTCGAGCCCCAACCAGTGCGAGGTGGAGTGCAGGTAGAAGCGCTTGTAGCTTTCGTCCTCGATGCGTGCCTGCACGTCGCCTTCGAGAAGCCCCAGGCGAATCAGGCCTGCGGTCAGGTCGTGCACCACACCGTCGTGGATTTCGCTCAGGGTGACGCCGGGGCGCACGGCATCGACGGCGTGCTCCTGGGCTTCCAGCACAAGCGCGTAGAGGCTGCGCTGGGCGTCGCTGAAGCGCCCGTTGACGGGGAAGGTGCGGGTGATGTCGCCAGCGTAGAGGTCGAATTCGGCACCGGCATCAACCAGCACCAGCTCACCGTCACGTAACGGCTTGTCATTCTCGATGTAGTGCAGCACACAGGCATTGGCGCCGCCACCCACGATGGAGGCATAGGCCGGGCCGCTGCCGCCGTGCCAGCGAAACTCATGCTCCAGTTCCGCCTGCAGGTGATATTCCGCAAGGCCGGGGCGGGCGGTGCGCATGGCGCGCACATGGGCGCGGGCCGAAATCTCGGCGGCATGCCGCATCAGGGCGAGCTCCCGCTCGCTCTTGATCAGCCGCTGCTCGTGCAGCAGCGGGGCCAGGTCGGCGAAGCTGCGCGGCGGCCAGGCCCGCGGCGCTGCCGCGCCGCCAGCCGGGCACGCACCTCCTCGGCCAGGGCCAGGGCGGCTTCGTCGTCGAGCAGCAGATAGAGCGTGGTGCGGCCGTCGAGCAGCGCCTCGAGCCGCGCGTCCCGCTCGGCGTTCTCGAAGGCCTGGTCCACGCCATGTTCCCGCACGGCACCTTCCGCCCCCAGGCGGATGCCGGTCCAGGCCTCCAGGGCCGGGTCGCGGTCCTGGCAGAACAGCACGCTTTCACCTTCGCTGCGCCCCGGCAGCAGCAGCAGCAGCGCATCGGGCTCGGGAAAGCCGCTCAGATAGTGCAGGTCGCTGTGCTGGCGAAAGGGGTAGTCGCTGTCACGCGAGCGAGTGACAAGGTTGGCACCCAGCAGTAACACCGCGCTGTCGGCCGGCAGCCGCGCCATCAGCGCGGCGCGGCGGGCACGGTACTCGTCGGGTGGGATCGGGGCGGGGCGGGGCAGAGGGTCGGGCAGCATGGCGCCTCCTGGCGTGTTTGGGCGTGGCGGGATCAGTGACGAGTCGGTTCGCCGGGCTCCACCTGGGGCTGGCCCGGGTGCTGTTCGGTGTAGAGCAGCATGGCGGCCATGCGCACGTGCTCGGTCAGGGCAAACAGGTCGTCCTCGTTTTCGGGGCTCTCCTCGAGATCGGTCTCCATGGCGGCGAGGCCGGCCAGGTCGTCGATAGCCTCGCGCAGCGCGGGCGACCAGCCCTGGCGCGGCGTGTCGCCGGCATCTTCGAGCACCTCGAGGAACCCCAGCGTCCACTCCTGCAGACCGCGGGCCCGCTCGGCCAGCGAGAAGAGGTCGTCGGGCAGCAGCGGCTCGTAGTTAAGCGTGCTGTCGGCCAGGGCATCGAGCGTCCCTCGGCGCCAGGTTAGCAGCGTCTCGGCGCTCTCCCGGCTGCGCGGCTGTTCGACCCCAAGCCCAAGGCAGACCGTTTCCAGCCAGGCGTCGGCGGGCAGGTCGTGCAGGGCCAGCTCGGCGCACAGCCGGCCGTCGAGGAAGGCCGGCGACTGCATGCTGCCGTGAAGCAGGAAGAGGTCGGCGAGGGTGGAAAAATCGGGGCGTTCGGTGTTCGCTGACATGGGGCTTCCTATGTCGGTGGGGAGGCACCCGGCCGGGCCTGAGCGCGTTGACCGCCTGCAAAAGCCTCTCGTATAGTGAATGGCCAGATGAACCGTCTTGCGGATCCAAGGATGTTAACGCATCGGGCCGCCACGCCGACACCGGAGCCCTTCATGAGCGACAACACCGCCCGGCCCACCGCCGAGGTGACCCTGCTGGGGCGCCAGTACCTGTTCGCCTGCAGCCCGGGCCAGGAGCGCAAGCTCGATCGCGCCGCTCGCTATCTCGACCGCGCCATGCAAGGCATCCACTCCCAGAACAGCCTGCTCGGTACCGAGCGCGTGGCCCTCATGGCCGCGCTGAACATCGCCCATGAGCTGCTCGAGGTGCTCGAAGAGCGCCGCAGCCAGGAGCAGGACCTCAGTCGGCTGAGCGAAAAGTTGGAGCGCGCCTTGAGCTCCGCCGCCGGTCCCGCCCATCTTCCTGCCGAATGAGATTGGACGCACCGACCAGCTTTGATAGGATGAAAGTGTTCCCTGGGGTGTTGGCCAGTCGTTTAAAGTCCCTCGAGCCTATGAGCAATACCCAGGGCGGCCATTCGCTAGCCGGACCCGTGTGCATGTCCGTGCGTCGGAAAGCCTGACGGTTCGGCTGCGGCCACCCACCTTGAACCAAGGGTTCAAGGGCCAGAATGACAGCGGCACTCTGGGGAACTCTACCGCTATGAACGACCCGCACGATTCCGATAGCCTTCCGCTCGACAGCACGGCTCCTGAGCCCGCCTCCTTCTCCACACCGATGCCCGTTTCACCCGCTGAGCGCCAAGCGCTGCGCCAGACGCTGCGCCGCCGCCGCCGTGCGCTGAGCGCGCGCCAGCAGCGCGACGCCGCGCGCCGGCTGTGTCGCCAACTGCGCCAGCTCCCCGAGGTGCAGCGCGCCCGCCGAGTGGCCCTCTACCTGCCCAACGATGGCGAGATCGACCCCCGCCCGCTGATCGACTGGCTGAACCGCCGCCAGGCTCGCATCTACCTGCCGGTGCTCAAGCCGCTGTCGGTGAATACGCTCTGGTTCGTGCACTACCATGCCGGCACGCCCATGCGGCGCAACCGCTTCGGCATACCCGAACCGCAGACCCGGCATGGCGCCCACCGCGCCCGGCGCCTGCCGGCCTGGGCACTCGACCTGATCCTGCTGCCGCTGGTGGGATTCGACGAACGCGGCCAGCGCATGGGCATGGGCGGCGGCTTCTATGATCGCAGCCTGGCCTTCACCCGGCGCCCCGGCCCTCGTCCGACGCTGATCGGGCTGGCCCACGAGTGCCAGCGCGTGCCGCGCCTGCCGGACGCCCCTTGGGACGTGCCGCTGGACATCATCGCCAGCGATGCTCGGGTGCTGCGGCCCAGCTAACCGACGGGGCACAGCGAGAGAGGCACCGGCATAAAAAAACCGGCCGATGCGAAGGCATCGGCCGGTTTTGTCTATCTGGCCATGGCACTGCTTGCCGGTCAGCTTCCCGTTACCGCTTGGGCGTAGCCGGTTACCACCACGCCGACGACGAAGGCCAGCACCAGTGCCATGATCAGATCGGGCTTTCGTTTCATACCTGCTCCCAGACGTCCGCAGTAAGTAAATAGCCGCGGAGGCACCACGACAGCGCAGACTATAGGGCCTCCGCCAGTAGGCTGACAACCGTTACAGCGGAGGATTACAAGATGAAACCTAAGCCATTTCTTCCTTTTGACGTAAGCCAATGTAACTAGACGTTTCAGTCTCTCGGATCAGGCCATGAACAGCCGGTAGGCGTCGTTGTCCGACTCCTTCCAGTAACGGTAGCCGATCTCGTCGAAGTACTCCTCGACGTGGCTACGGTCCCCGTTGGGCACCTGCATGCCAACCAGCACGCGACCGAAGGCGGCGCCATGGTTACGGTAGTGAAACAGCGAGATATTCCAGTCCTGGGGCAGGTGGGTGAGGAAATTCATCAGCGCACCGGGGCGCTCGGGAAACTCGAAGCGGTAGACCTCTTCGTCGAAGTGCTCCTTGGGGCGCCCGCCGCCGAGGTGGCGGATATGCAGCTTGGCCAGCTCGTTGTCGGTGAGGTCGACCACCGGGTAGCCCGCCTCGCGCAGTTTTTCAATCATCAGCTGGCGGTCCTCGCCGTCCGGCTTGACCTGCACGCCGACGAAAATGTGCGCGGCCTCCGGGTCGGCGTAGCGGTAGTTGAACTCGGTCACCATGCGCTTGCCGATGGTGCGGCAGAACTTCTTGAAGCTGCCGGGGCGCTCGGGGATGGTCACCGCCAGAATCGCCTCGCGCTGCTCGCCGAGCTCGGTGCGCTCGGCGATGTGCTGCAGGCGGTCGAAGTTGGTGTTGGCCCCCGAATTGATGCACAGCAGCGTCTGCCCTTCGACCCCGGTCTGCTGGATGTATTTCTTTAGCCCGGCCAGCGACAGCGCGCCGGACGTCTCCGACACTGCCCGGGTGTCGTCGAAGATGTCCTTGACCGCCGCGCACATCTCGTCGGCGTTGACGGTGATCACCTCATCGACCAGCCCGCGCAGGATCTTGAACGGCACCTTGCCGATCTGGGCCACCGCCACGCCTTCGGCGAACACACCGACCTGGTCGAGGGTGACGCGCTTGCCGGCGGCCAGCGCCGCCTTGAGGCAGGCGCTGTCCTCGGCTTCCACGCCGATGACCTTGATGTCCGGGCGCAGGTACTTGACGTAAGCCGCTACCCCGGCGATCAGCCCGCCGCCGCCCACCGGCACGAAGATGGCATCGAGCGGGCCGCTGTGCTGGTGCAGGATCTCCATCGCCACGGTGCCCTGGCCGGCGATGACGTCGATGTCGTCGAACGGAGGAATGTAGGTGTAGCCGTGCTCGGCGATCAGTTCCTGGGCGTGCTCGGCCGCCGCATCGAAGGCGTCGCCCTTGAGCACCACCTTGGCACCCCGGGCGCGCACCGCCTGGACCTTGATTTCCGGCGTGATGCGCGGCATGACGATCACCGCCTTGACGCCCATCTGCTTGGCCGCCATGGCCAGCCCCTGGGCGTGGTTGCCGGCCGAAGCGGCAATTACGCCCTTGGCCTTCTGCGCTTCGCTGAGCTGAGCCATCTTGTTGTAGGCGCCGCGAATCTTGAACGAGTAGACCGGCTGCAGATCCTCGCGCTTGATCAGGATCTGATTGTTGAAGCGCCGTGACAGGAAGGGGGCTGGTGAGATGGGCGTTTCGCAGGCGGCTTCGTAGACGCGGGCCTGAAGGATCTTCTTGACGGTGGCTTCGAGCATCCTGGTCTTCCAAGGGGGTGGCGCGGGAGGGGCAGCCTCTGCTGAACTGCGGCAAACCCCTATTGGTAGCATTTCGGCGCCGCCGCCGTCCAGCCGCCGCGTCGGCAACGCGGCCGGGCTGACCTATAATGGGCGCCTTCGCCCCCACTGACAGCGAGCATGACAATGACCCAGGATGAACTGAAGGACGCCGTGGCCGCCGCCGCCATTGCAGAAATCGAACCATGGCTCGAGCGTGGCACCGTGCTCGGCATCGGCACCGGCTCCACCGCCAATCGGTTCATCGACCAGCTGGCCCGGCTGCGCGACGACTTCAAAGGCGCCGTGGCCAGCTCCGAGGCCAGCGCCGAGCGTCTGCGGGGCCATGGCATCGAGGTTTTCGAGCTCAACCATGTGGGTACGGTGCCTTACTATATCGACGGCGCCGACGAAGTGAACGCTCACTTGCATATGATCAAGGGCGGCGGCGCAGCACTCACCCGCGAGAAGATCGTGGCCGCCTGCGCCGAGCGTTTCATCTGCATCGCCGACGGTTCCAAGCGGGTCGAGCGGCTCGGCGCCTTCCCGCTGCCGGTGGAGGTAATCCCCATGGCGCGCTCCTACGTGGCGCGCGAGCTGGTCAAGCTGGGTGCGGACCCGGTCTACCGTGAAGGCGTGGTGACCGACAACGGCAACCAGATCCTCGACTGTTACGACTTCATGATCGCCGATCCGGTGGCGATGGAGGCTCGGATCAACGCCATCGTCGGCGTGGTGACCAACGGCCTGTTCGCCGCCCGCGGCGCCGACATCCTGCTGCTGAGGCACCGAGCAGGGCGTGGAACGGCTGACCCCGGCCTGAGACGTTAGCGGGCGCTTACTTACCCGGTAGCAGCCGCGACAGGCCGCTCAGGGTGCGCTCTAGGGCACCGCGGTTGGCCGCCACCACGGCCAGCCCGGCGTCAGCCAGGCGATGCCGTTCGGCCTCGTCGATGAACAGAGTGATCAGGGTGTCGGCCAGTGCCTCGCTGTCCGCCACCTCGATCAAGGCGCCGCCCTGGCGCAGCGTCTCGGCCACGTCGGCGAAATTGGCCAGCTCCGGCCCGCTCAGTACCGGCACGCCCATGGCGGCCGGCTCCAGCAGGTTGTGCCCCCACCGGCACCAGGCTGCCGCCAACGAAGGCCAGGTCGGCGGCGCCGTAGAGCACCATCAGTTCGCCCATGGTGTCGCCCAGGTAGACCGCGGTGCGCGCATCGGGCCACTCCTGGCGCGAGCGCCGCGCCAATCCCATGTCGCGCTGCTGGCACAGGGCGGCCACCGCGTCGAAGCGCTGCGGGTGGCGCGGCACCAATATCAGCAGCGCAGTGGGGTAGTGCTGGCGCAGGCGCGCATGGGCCTGCAGCAGCTGCTCGTCCTCGCCGGGGTGGGTGGAGCCCGCCACCCACACTGGGCGCGCGCCCAGCCGGGTGCATAGCCGCTGGCTCGCCGCCACGCTCTCGGCATCGACGCGAAGGTCGTACTTGAGCGAACCGACCACCTCGGTGCGGTCGGCGGCCATGCCCAGCGCCAGGAAGCGCTTGGCGTCCTCACGCGACTTGGCCGCCAGCCAGTCGAGCCGGCCCAGCACCTGCGACATCAGCGGGCGCAGGCGCCGGTAGCCATGGAACGCCCGGGGCGAAAGCCGCCCGTTGACCACCGCCGTAGGCACCCCGGCGGCGGCAGGCCGCCAGCAGGTTGGGCCACAGCTCGGTCTCGAAGAAGATCGCAAGTTCCGGGCGCAGGCGGGCGACGAAGCGCCGGGCGGCGCCGGGAAAGTCGAGGGGCAGGAAGAAATGCTGCAGCCGCTGGGGGTCGCCGACCTGGCGCTGCGCCTCGATCAGCGCATGCGCCCGCGCCGCACCGGTGGCGGTCATGGTGGTTACCACCAGCCGGTGCCGCGGATAGCGCTCGAGCAGCGCTTCGATCAGCGAACGGGCGGCCAGCACCTCGCCCACCGAGGCGCAGTGCAGCCACAGCCGGGGCCGGTCATCGGCCGGCGGGGAATCAGGCCGAGCCGCTCGCGGCGGCGGTTAGTAAGCGCATGCTCACGCCACACCCGCCACCACACCAAGGGGCGAGTGCATAGAGCGCCGCCGAATAGAGCCAGCGGGGCCAGCGCGGCGGCGCCCGGCCATCAGCTCTCGCGGTCGAGGATGGTGGCGATCATGGCGGTGGTGGAGACACCGTCCTCGAAGCCCAGCACCTTCACCTCGCCGCCGGCGGCGCGCACCGCCTCGCCCCCGGCGATCTCCTCGACGCGATAGTCGCCGCCCTTGACCAGCACATCGGGCAGCACCGCCTCGATCAGGCGCTGCGGGGTATCCTCGCTGAACGGCACCACCCAGTCCACCGCGCCGAGCCCGGCCAGCACCTGCATGCGCCGCGCCAGCGGGTTGATCGGCCGCTTGGGGCCCTTCAGCCGGGCGATGGAGGCATCGTCGTTGACCGCCACGATCAGCCGATCGCCGAGCCGGCGAGCATGCTCCAGGTAGGCCACGTGGCCGGCGTGCAGGATGTCGAAGCAGCCGTTGGTCATCACCACCCGTTCGCCGCGCAGCTGGGCGGCGCGCACCGCCTCGACCAGCGGCGCTTCCTCGATGACACCGAACTCGGCCAGCTTGTCGCCATGCACGGCGGTGTAGAGCTCGGCGATGGAAAGCGTGGCGGTACCCGGCTTGGCCACCACCAGCCCGGCCGCCAGGTTGGCCAGGGTCATGGCCTCGGGGAAGCCGTGGCCGGCGGCCAATGCCAGCCCCAGCACGCCGATCACGGTGTCGCCGGCCCCGGTGACATCGAACACCTCCCGCGCCCGGGTCGGCAGGTGCAGCGGCTCGTGGCCGGTGCGGATCAGCGTCATGCCCTTCTCGCTGCGGGTGATCAGCAGCGCCTCGAGCTCGAGCTCGGCGCACAGCGCCGCGCCCTTGGCGGCCAGCTCGTCGTCGTCGCGGCAGCGGCCCACCACGGCCTCGAATTCGGCCAGGTTGGGGGTGATCACGCTGGCGCCGCGGTACTTGGCGAAGTCGTTGCCCTTGGGGTCGATCAGCACGCGCTTGCCGGCGCCGCGCACCAGCGCGATCAGCTCCTCAACCCGATTGAGGGTGCCCTTGCCGTAGTCGGACAGGATCACCAGATGGCAGCTCGGCAGCCCCTGTGCGACCCGTGCCAGCAGCCCCCTCGTATCGAGCTCGTCGAGGCCGTCCTCGAAGTCGAGCCGGATCAGCTGCTGGTTGCGGCTCATCACGCGCAGCTTGGTGATGGTAGGAATGCCCGGGCTGCTCTCGAAATAGGTATCGACGCCGGCCGCCTCCAGGCGGCTGGCCAGCCGGCGGGCGTTGTCATCGTCGCCCACCATGCCGCTCAGGCCCGCATGCGCACCCAGTGAGGCGATGTTGAGCGCCACGTTGGCCGCTCCGCCGGGGCGGTCCTCGCACTCCTCCACCCGCACCACCGGCACCGGCGCCTCCGGCGAGATACGCGAGGTGGCGCCGTGCCAGTAGCGGTCGAGCATGACGTCGCCCACCACCAGGACACAGGCCTGCTCCAGGGCGGTCAGGTCAAGCTTCATCGGATTCTTCCTCTTCCTTGCGGGGGCAGGGCGCGCCATCAGCGCGTCGAGCCGTTGTACGACATCGTCGATGCGAATCAAGGACATGGCGTCGGCGTGGCGAACGCGTTGGCCCCAGGGGATGGCATCGGGCTCATGGTGCAGGTAATGGCGCACCGCATCGGGGTAACGATTGACCACGTACTCGCGCCACAGATAGGGTGCGGCGCGATCGGGGTTGGTGGTGGCGTAGAGCCCGACGACCGGCGTGCCCATGGCGTTGGCCATATGCACGGGGCCCGAGTCGGGGGCGATTACCGCCCGGGCACCGGCGATCAGCGCCAGCAGCCCCTTGAGCGAGGTGGCGCCGATCGCATCGATCACCGTGCCCGGGCTCGTGAGCGCAGCGATGCGCTCGCCCATCTCGCGCTCCTGGGTGCTGCCGCCGCCGGTCAACACCGTCTTCAACCCGTACTGGGTCCAGGCGTGTTCGATCACCGCGGCGTAGCCTTCGGCCGACCAGTTGCGAAAATTGCGCAGCCGGGGGTTGGCGCAGGGCTCATCAGCAGGTAGGCCGAGTCGCCGGTCAGCGCGACGGCTTCCTCGCGGGCCGCCTCGGGTATCGGCAGGTTCCACTCCAGCGAGAGGTCCTCCACGCCCAGCAGGCGGGCGAAATCGAGGAACGACTCCAGCACGTGGGCGCGCGGGTGCGGCGCCAGCTGATGCTGGGTGAACCAGTGCTGGGCATCCTTGGCCCGTGCCTTGTCGTAGCCCACCCGCACCTTGGCCTTGAGCCCCAGCGAGAGCACGCTGGCACGCAGCGCCTGCTGCATGTGCAGCAGCACGTCGAAGCGAACGTCGGCCAGCTCGCGCCACAGCCGGCGCATCCCGGCAACCCCCGAGGCCTTGTCGTAGACCACGAACTCGACCCCGAGAGACCGGCCAGTAGACTGTGTTCCGCCTTGCCGATGATCCAGGTGATGCGTGCCTCGGGCCACTGGCGCTGCAAGGCGCGCACAGTGGGCACCAGGTTGCAGACGTCGCCGAGGGCAGAGAGTCGCAGCACGGCGATATGGCGCGGTTGGGCGGGCAGAGGATGCTTCATGCACTTGGCAACATGTCAGACGGGTAAGACGTACATTCTATATGATGCGGACAGTGTATGTGACGCCGAGCCGGCGCCACAAATCGACCCGTCGCTGTTCGACCCCGCCCACTGGCACCAGGCCGGGCGTGTGGTCGGCGAAGCTCCCGGGCGCGGCAGCAGCCTGTTTCTCGATGCTGGGCGCGAGCAATGGGTGCTGCGCCCCTACCGCCGCGGCGGCCTGGTGGCGAGGCTGAACGAGGCCGGCTACCTGTGGACCGGCCTCGAGCGCACCCGCGCCTTCCGTGAATTCCGGCTTACCGCGCATCTCCACGAGCTCGGGCTCCCGGTACCGCGGCCTGTCGCCGCCGGTGTCACTCGCGGTGGCCTGGGTTACACGGCGGCCCTGATCACGGTGCGCATTCGCGCCGCCCGGGCGCTGGCGGAACGCCTGGCCGACGCCGAACCGGCGCTGCTCGAACGGGTCGGCGCCACCCTCCGGCGCTTCCATGCTGCCGGGCTCGACCATGTCGACCTCAATGCGCGCAATATTCTCGTCGACGCAGAGGGCCAGGTCTGGCTGATCGACCTCGATCGCTGCCGGCTGCGTTCCCCGGCACCTGGCGCGAGGCCAACCTGGCGCGCCTCGAGCGCTCGCTGGCCAAGTTCGGCGCGGCCGAACACATGGCGGCGATCCGGCGTGGCTATGATTCGCCG
Source organism: Halomonas sp. E19 (assembly GCF_052439355.1). Taxonomy (NCBI): domain Bacteria; kingdom Pseudomonadati; phylum Pseudomonadota; class Gammaproteobacteria; order Oceanospirillales; family Halomonadaceae; genus Halomonas; species Halomonas sp. E19. The sequence continues at coordinate 3,122,518 of NZ_JBNFWU010000001.1, forward strand.
CCTTCCGACCGGCGCGCCGGGCCGCGCTCGGAATAGCACCGCAGCAGCAAATCTTCGAGGCCGTGGAGGATCTCGGCCTTGCCCGGCATCGAGCCGTCGCGATGGAAGACGGCCTCGTGGCAGTTCTCGTAGCGCGGCCAATAGCGGTAGGGCAGCGTGCGAAAGAAGATGCCCAAAGTCGGCGTATGGGTGGCGAGCGCCAGGTTGCGCACGCCGGTATCGCCACACACCAGCACCGAAACGTGGGTCATCCACTCGGCCAGGCGGTCCAGCGCCATGCGCGGCTGGATGGCGACATTGGCGTGCTGCGCCACCACCTCGGCCAGGAACGCCCCGTTCTCTTCCGGCTTGTGGCCTTCCAGCAGGACGTGCCGGTAGCCGGGAAGCTCATGCGCCGCCGCTGCGATCAGCCCACGCCAGGCGTCCAGGGAGAGCGACTTGTCCATGGCCGAGGCGAAGGGGAAATAGGCGATGGTCGGCTCGGCCTCGGCCCCAAGGTGGACAGGCAGGGCGAAATCCAGCGGATAGCGGGGCTTGTGCCCCATCACCTTGAGGAAGTCGAGCAGTATCTCGGCCTCGTAGTGGTAGTTCGAGCGCCGCAGGCCAACATCGTAGAGCAGGCGATTCGACAAGGAGCGATAGGGAAAGCCGAACTTGATCGAGGCCGTGGCCATGAAGGTCAGCAGGCGCGAGCGAGCCGTATCGGCCAGGTCGAAGAGCACGTCGTAGCCCGGCAGGGCGCGCAGCGAGCGCCACTGCTCGCCAAGGCTGCCCTGGGTATCCTGGACGAAGAGTTCGTCGATGAGGTCTTCCGGCACGGCGTAGCGGTAGGTGCTGACCGTGGCCAGGGTGATGTGTGCCTGGGGGAACAGGCGGCGCAGCTCGACGAGGAAGGGCCGCGTGGCCATGTAGTCGCCAAAGGCGCACTGGCGTATCACCAGGATGCGCTCGACCTCGCTCGACGACGCGCTTTCCAGCCACTGTCGCCCGCGCCGATTCAGGTAGGCGCATTTATCCGTCCAAGCCTTCATGTGTCCGCCCCAGCGTTCGTTGTCCCATCCTCGCGTCCCGCATCGTGCCGCCCGGCATATTCCTCGACCAGGGCCTGCACATGGCCGGCGATGCCGAAGCTCGCCTCGGCGCGCTGCCTGGCGGCCTGGCCGAGGCGCTCGCGCAGGGCCGCGTCCTGGCCGAGTTCCGCCATGGCCTGGGCCCAGTCCTGCGGTGACTGCGGCGCGGCAAGCCGCCCGCAGCCGGCATCGAGCAGCTCGGGTATCGCCCCGCTGTCGGCGCCCACAACCGCCTTGCCGGCGGCCATGGCCTCGACCACGGTGAGCCCGAAGGCTTCGTTGCGCGAGGGCACGCAGACGATGTCCAGGGCCTCGAACAGGCGCGGCAGGTCGGAGCGAAACCCGGCGAAGGTGACGCGATCTTCCAGCCCCAGCGCCGTTACCCGCTGGCGCAGCCGCGCCACGTAGGCTTCGTCGCTGCCCTCTCGGGCCGTCAGGCCGCCGATCAGCACGCCATGCCAGGCGAGTGCCGGGGCCAGCTCGCCCAACCTGGCCAGCCCTTCCAGCCACACCTCGTGGCCCTTGCCGTCGGTCAGCCGCCCGGGCAGGCCGATCGCAACCTCGCCGGACGCCGCGCCGAGCGCACGGCGCAGCACGCCCCGCGCCGCGTCATCGAGCCGTGGGGCATAGGGGGCGAGGTCGATGCCCAGGTAGAGGCGCCGGATGCGCTCGGGCGGCAGGGAAAGGCCGCCAGGTTGCGTGCCCGCGTGGCGTCGCTGATCGAGAAGAGCCGCGTGACGCGGCCGTAGGCCCAGCGATGGTAGAGGTCCTTCTTTGGCCGGGTCACGCCCATGTGGTCGGTAAAGAACAGCTTGAGGCTCGGCCGCAGGGTCGCCAGCAGCGCCCCCAGGCGCAGGTCGCTGGATTTGTGGCAGTGCAGCACGCCGATGCCATGGCGCTTGAGGTAAGCCAGCACCTGGCCCGCCTGCAAGAGCGCGCGCGCCCGCGAAGGCAGCGTCAGCGGTTCGATACCGGCCGACGCCAGGCTCTCCGCCACCCGGGAACCGGCCAGCGCCAGGCCGTGGGGCTCCCACCCCTGGCGCCGTAGCTCGGGTATAATCCGCGCTGGATACATTTCGAGTCCGCCCCAGCCGTCCGAGAGGCAGAGGTGCATGACCTTGTTCGCCAAGGCTGTCTCCTTCGTCGGTCAACCGGGGCTCGGGAGCCCAGATGACATCATCTTCCCCCGTGGCCGCTGGCCACGCCGTGGATTCGCCGCTGCGCATCCTGGTGGTACGCAACGACAAGCTCGGCGACTTCATGCTCGCCTGGCCGGCCCTGGCCTGCCTCAAGGCCGCCCTGCCCGAAGCACGGCTCAGCGTGCTGGTGCCGAGCTATACGGCGCCGCTGGCCCGCTGCTGCCCGTGGATCGACGAGGTCATCCTCGACCCCGGCCCCGACGCCGGCAGGCGCGCCCAGCGCGAGCTGCTCGCCGAGCTGCGCAGCGCACGCTTCACGGCCATGCTGACGCTCTTCTCCACGCCGCGCATCGGCTGGCTGGGCTGGCGTGCCGGCATCCGCCATCGACTGGCGCCCGCCACCAAGTGGGCGCAGCTGTTCTACAACCATCGCATCGTGCAGCGCAGGTCACGCTCCGCGCAGCCGGAATACCTTTACAACATCGAGCTGGCCGAGGCCCTGGTCGCCGTCCTGGGGGAACGCCAGCCCCGCGCCCGGCGCCGCCCTTCTGGCCGCTGCCGCCCGGTACCCGGGCGGCCAGGCGCGAGGCGCTTGCCGCCGAGCTGGGCATTGCGGCGTCGCGTCCCTGGCTGTTCCTGCACGCCGGCAGCGGCGGCTCGGCGGTCAATCTTGCGCCCGACCGCTATGCCGCGCTGGCCGTCGCCGTGGAGCAGGGCCTGGCACCCGACGCGCCACGCCCCCACTGGCTGCTGACCGCCGGCCCCGGCGAGGCCCCGGCCGCGCAGCAGTTGTGCGCCATGCTGTGCGCCGAAGGCCTGCAGGCGCAGGTGCTGCCGCCACGCCCAGGCCTGGCCGACTTCGCCCTGACCCTGGCCTGCGCCGACCTGTTCATCGCCGGCTCCACCGGACCGCTGCATGTCGCCGCCTGCCTGAACCGCCCCACAGCAGGGTTCTACCCGGCCCGCCGCTCGGCCACGGCGCTGCGCTGGCAGACCTGCAACGAGGCCTCGCGCCGCCTTGCCTTCAGCCCGCCCGACGGCGCCGCCGACAGCGACATGGGGGCGATCGATCTCGACGCCGCGGCGGCGGCGATCGTCACGCTGCTGGGTCGTCGGGCGGCGGAGACGTCCGCGTCCTGATCCACAGGTCGGCATACTTGGCGAAGGTGGAGTGGGCCGATAGCAGGGCCAGCAGCAGCCCCTGGCGGCCATCGAGGAAGCCGGCGCGCAGCAGGTACATGCGCAGGAAGCAGCCAAGCCCGTGCACGACCCCGGCCGACAGGCTGCCACGCTTGCCGCGCGCAGCGCGCTGCTCGGCCCAGGCCTGGGCATAATGGGCCGATTTCTCGAGGTAATGGCGCAGGTCGCGATAGGTGTAGTGCAGCAGGTCGCCCTGCAGCAGCTTGACCGGCAGCCCCGCGGGGTTCTGCAGCTTCTCGTGGACCAGGGCGGCATCGTAGCCCGCCTTGCCCCGGGGTAGAGCCTGGCGACCCGATCAGGGTACCAGCCGGAGTGGCGAATGAAGTCGCCGAAACACCACGAGAGGCGCGCCAGGGTATGGATGGCCGGCTCGCCTGCCATCGCCGCCCGAATGCTGTCGCGCAGTTCAGGGGTGACCCGCTCGTCGGCATCGACCATCAGGATCCAGTCGCTCTCGACCAGGGCTTCGGCACGCTGGCGCTGCACGCCGAAGCCCTGCCAATCGGCGTTCACCGCCACCTTGTCGGTGTATTCACGGGCGATCTCGCAGCTGGCGTCCTCGCTGCCGGCATCCAGCACCACGATCTCGTCTGCCCAGCGCAGCGTCTCCAGGCAGGCACGCAGGTTGGCTTCTTCGTTCTTGACGATCAGAACCGCGGCCACGCTCATGGGACGTCCTTCCTTCCAGCAGGGCGCCTCGGTGTACTGTCGCCGCCCCGATGGCGGCAAACCGCCCCGCGGCCACCCGCCAGGCATGGCGGTGAGGCAAAACCTGCCCAGCTTGTTAAGCTGATGGCTGAACTCATGCCAGTGCCAGGACCATGTCGATCTCGTTACCCTTTGATACCTTGAAACACCCGCGCTGGTGGGCGCTGACCGTTATCGGGCTATGCCTGGGCTATGCCCTTGCCGTGCTGACCCGGCTGCCCCAGTGGGGCCTGCTGCCGGTAGCCGCCGCCTGGGTGGCGCTGGGCGCCTGGCTGAAGTGGGGCGCAAGTGCCACCGACCGGCTCGCCGTGACCCGCCGTCGCTGGCCCTTCTCGGTGCTGCCCGTCGCGCTGTGGGGGCTCTACGTCTACCTGGCCGAGAGTTTCGGCATCGTCGATCTCGGGGCGGTGTTTTTCCACCTGCAGGCCGGCATGACCGATCACGGCGGCATCAGCCGCATCGGCGCCGCCGTGCTCTACACCTGCGCCATGCTCGGGCTGCTGTCCGGCATCACCTGGCTGATCCGCCATGACGTGCGCTGGCGCAGGATCGAGCCGTTCCTCGCCCTGCTGCTGCTGGTCAGCAACCCGCTGCTCTACGGTGTCACCCAGCGCGGGGCGGCTATCGTCACCGATGACGGCGCCTGGCTCAGCCGCCAGTACGTCACGCCGATCATTCTCGACGCACCGGAGACACCACCGAACCTGCTGCTGATGTACCTGGAAAGCATCGAGCGCACCTACGCCGACCGCGATCGCTTTGGCGACGCCTATGCCGACCTGGACGCCATCGGCGAGCAGGGCCTGGTCTTCGAAGGGGTCCGGCAGATCGACAACACCGGCTGGACCATGGCCGGCATGATTGCCAGCCAGTGCGGCACGCCGCTGATGCCGGCCGGGCTGCTGCACGACCGCCAGTTCACGCCGCTGGACAAGGTGGTGCCCGGCGTCGACTGCCTGGGCGACCTGCTCTCGGCACAGGGCTACCGGCTCAGCTACCTGGGCGGCGCCAGCACCGCCTTTGCCGGCAAGGGGCTGTTCTACGAGGGGCACGGCTTCGACACCGTGCTCGGCCGCGAGGAGCTCCTGCCGCGGCTGGAGGATCCCAGCTACGTCAACAATTGGGGCCTCTACGATGATTCGCTTTACGACTTCAGCCTCGAGGAGCTGCGCCGCCTCAACGCCGAGGAAGGCCCTTGGGGCTGGTCAACCTGACCATCGCGGGCCACGCGCCCCGCGGTTACCCGGCCCAGGCCTGCGTCGATCGCCAGGGGAGTTCGATGGCATCGATATCCTCTACTCCGTGGAGTGCTCGGCCTGGCTGGCGCGTGATTTCCTGGCACGGGCCGAGGCCGAGGGGCTGCTCGACAACACCGTCGTGGTGGTGGCCAGCGATCACCTGACCATGCGCGTCTCGGCCTGGGAGCAGCTGATCCAGGGCGAGCGCGACAACACCTTCATGCTGCTGGGGCCGGGGATTCCCGTGGGACGCGAGAGCCGCGAAGCCTCAATGGTGGATGTCTTTCCCACCGTGCTCGAGGCCATGGGCTTCACCATCGACTGGCACCGGGCCGGGCTTGGGGTCTCGCTGCTCTCCGGCGAGCCGACGCTGCTGGAGGCCTATAGCAAGACCGAGATCAACGTGCGTATGCGCGAGGAGACCGCCCTGCAAGAGCGCCTCTGGGAAGGCCTCGCCCCGCAGCCTCAGCCCGTCACCGAGGAGCACGCTCAGGTGGTGGAAACGCCCACCGACGCCACCGGAGAGCGCCCCGCCAACGTCCAGTGAACAACCGTCAGCCGCGTGCGATCACCGCCTCACCGGCGCCGAGCAGCGCGGCCAGCACGCGCTGGGGCGAGAGCTGCACCAGGCAGTTAGTGTGCCCCAGCGGGCAGGTGCGTTCGAAACAGGGCGAGCAGCCAAGGCCCAGGTAGTGAATCTCGGCCCTGTCGGTCAGCGGCGGCGTATAGGCTGGTGATGACGAGCCGTAAAGCGCGTGAACGCGGGTGCCCACCGCCGCCGCCACGTGCATCAGTCCAGAGTCGTTGGTTACCACCTGCCGGCAATCAGCGAGTAGATCGACCGCATCGGCCAGGCGCGTCTGCCCGCACAGGTTGTGCACCTGCGCCTGCCCCTCGGCGATGGCGGCACCAGCCTCGACGTCCTTGGGCCCACCCAGCACACGTACCTCGAAGCCCTCCGCGGCGAGGCGCCCGGCCAGCTCACGAAAGTGCGGCAGCGGCCACTGCTTGGCCGGGCCGTATTCGGCGCCCGGCATCATGCCGATGGCGGGGCGCGAGGACAGCCCCAGCCGCACGCGCAGCGCAGCGAGGTTGTCGGCATCGACCCGCAGGTGCGGCCGGGGAATGGCGACATCGCCGCGCTGCGCCTCGCCAGCGTCGAGCCCCAGCGCCACGAAGCGCTTGACGGTCTGGTCGAGCACCGTCTTGTCGAGCTCGCGGCGATCATTGAGCAGCCCATAGCGCTGCTCGCCGGTGAAGCCGATTCGCCGAGGGATGCGTGCCAGCAGCGGCACCAGCGCCGATTTCCACGAGCGCGGCAGCACGATGGCGGTATCGAAGCGGCCACGCAGCGACCGCGCCAGGGTACGGCGACTGCCCCAGCCGAATTCACCGTGGCCGACGTCCAGCGTTGCCACCTCGTCGACCTCGTTCATGCGCTCAAGAATCGGCTGCGACCAGCCCGGCGCGACCACGCCGATACGGCACCCCGGCCAGCGTTGCTTCAAGGTGATGAACAGGCTCTGGGCCATGACCATGTCGCCAACCCAGGAGGGGCCAACGACAAGAAAACGGGGCGCCGGCGCAGAGGCCTGACTCATCCCCGCGTCCCGTTCAGCCACGCGAGGTAGGCACGCACCCCTTCGGCTACGGTGCGGAACTCACGGTCGTAGCCCGCCTCGCGCAGGCGCGAGATATCGGCCCGGGTATAGCTCTGGTAGCGCCCCTTGAGCTCGTCGGGGAAGTCGATGTATTCGATGCGCCCGCGGCCGTGGAAGTCGATCACCGCCTCGCCGATGGCCTTGAACGGCTCGGCGCGACCGGTACCGAGGTTAAAGATGCCCGACCTGTCGGGATGGTCGAGGAACCACAGGTTGACGTCGACCACGTCGCCGACATAGACGAAGTCGCGGCTCTGCATCCCTGCCTCGTAGCCGTCCCAGGCACCGAACAGCTTGAGGTCCTGCCCCGCCGAGACCTGGGTATGGTTGTGATAGGCCACGCTGGCCATCTTGCCCTTATGCTGCTCGCGCGGGCCGTAGACGTTGAAGTAGCGGAACCCCACCACTTGGCTGGTCAGCTGATCCCAGCGCTGGCGCACGTACTGGTCGAACAGCAGCTTGGAGTAGCCGTAGACATTGAGCGGTTTCTCGTACTCGGGCTCCTCGCGGAACACCTCGCTGCCGCCGTAGGTGGCCGCCGACGAGGCGTAGAGCAACGGAATGCCCTGCTGCTGGCAGAAATGTAGCAGCACCTTCGAGTACTCGAAGTTGTTGTCGAGCATGAAGCGCCCGTTCCACTCAGTGGTATCCGAACAGGCGCCCTCATGGAAGATCGCCTCGATCGGCGGCAGACGCGAAGGTTCGCCGCGCAGCACCGCCTCGACGCGAGCGAGGAAGTCGTCCTTGTCGAGATAATCGCCCAGGGTGCAATCCGCCAGGTTGACGAACTTGGTGCCGTCGCGCAGGTCGTCGACGACCAGCACGTCGTGCCGCCCACGTTCGTTGAGGGCCTTGACCAGATTCGCGCCGACGAAGCCGGCACCGCCTGTCACTACGATCATTGTGAACCTCACTGGGGGCGCAGCGCTGCGCCTATAACCGATGTGCCTGTGATTGTATACTTGACGCCCTGTGAATTCATGGCCAACGGTGCATCGCAATGACTCTCTCGTCAAACCCGTCGCAGACGCTCTCGACACCCACGTCGACCTCCTCCGGGTCGACGACAGACGTGTCCACCTTCCAGGGCCTGATTCTCGCCCTGCAGCAATACTGGGCCGAGCAAGGCTGCGTGGTGCTTCAGCCCCTCGACATGGAGGTCGGTGCCGGTACCTTCCACCCCGCTACCTTCCTGCGTGCCATCGGGCCTGAGAGCTGGAACGCCGCCTACGTGCAGCCGTCACGTCGCCCCACCGACGGCCGCTACGGTGAGAACCCCAACCGCCTGCAGCACTACTATCAGTTCCAGGTGGTGATGAAGCCCTCCCCCGCCGACCTGCAGGCGCTCTACCTGGGCTCGCTCGAACGCCTCGGCATCGACCCGCTGGTGCATGACATTCGCTTCGTCGAAGACAACTGGGAATCTCCCACCCTGGGTGCCTGGGGCCTGGGCTGGGAAATCTGGCTCAACGGCATGGAGGTGACCCAGTTCACCTATTTCCAGCAGGCCGGCGGCCTGGAGTGCTACCCCGTCACCGGTGAGCTCACCTATGGCCTCGAGCGCATCGCCATGTACCTGCAGAACGTCGACAGCGTCTATGACCTGGTCTGGGCCATCGCACCGGACGGCTCGAAGGTCACCTACGGCGACGTCTACCTGCAGAACGAGCGCGAGCAGTCGGCCTACAATTTTGAACATGCCGCTGTGCCGGAGCTGTTCAACGCCTTCGACCATCAGGAGCGTGAGTGCAACAAGCTCCTCGAGGCGGGCCTGCCGCTGCCGGCCTATGAGCAGGTGCTCAAGGCCTCACATACCTTCAACCTGCTGGATGCCCGGCACGCCATCTCGGTGACCGAACGGCAGCGCTTCATCTTGCGCGTACGCACCCTGGCCCGCGACGTGGCCCATGCCTATTACGCCTCGCGCAAGGCCGCGGGCTTCCCGCTGGCCCCCGAGACCCTGCGCCAGGAACTGCTGGCCAAAGAGACCGCCACCGAACAGGGAGACACCTGATGGCTGCCAATACCCTCTTGATCGAGCTAGGCGTCGAGGAGCTGCCGCCGGGTGCCATCGACGCCCTGGCCGATGCCATGGCCGAGGGCATTCGCCGCGGCCTGACCGAGGCCGAGATCGCCTTTGGTGCCGTGCGCGCCTATGCCACGCCGCGCCGCCTGGCGGTTCAGGTAGCCGAACTGGCCGACAAGCAGCCCGACCGTGAAATCGAACGCCGCGGCCCGGCGCTTGCCGCCGCCTACAAGGACGGCCAGCCAACCAAGGCCGCCGAGGGCTTCGCCCGCTCGTGCGGCGTGGAGGTGAGCGACCTGATCCACCTGGAGACCGACAAGGGCACTTGGCTCGGCTACCGCGAGCAGCAGCAGGGAGAGGCCACCACCCGCCTGCTGCCAGCCATCGTCGACAAGGCCATCGCCGCCCTGCCGGTACCGAAGAACATGCGCTGGGGCGCCTCACGCATCGAATTCTCCCGCCCCGTGCATTGGCTGGTGATGCTCTATGGCAACGAGGTGGTCCCGGCTAAGGTGCTGGGGCTCGAGGCGGGCCGTGCCACACGCGGCCACCGCTTCCACGCCCCGCAGCCCTTCGATCTGGCCCATGCCGACGATTACCTGGCCGCACTGGAGCAAGCCTGGGTATTGGCTGATCGCCAGCGCCGCCGTGAGCGCATCCGCGAGCAGGTGCTGGCCGAGGCCGAGGTCCAGGAGGCCCAGGCGGTGATCGACGAGGCGCTGCTCAGCGAGGTGAGCGGCTTGGTGGAATGGCCGGTGGCGCTGTCGGGCACCTTCGACGAGCGCTTCCTCGAGGTACCTGCGGAGTGCCTGATCTCGTCGATGAAGGCCAACCAGAAGTATTTTCACCTGATCGACGAACAGGGCCGGCTGAAGCCTCAGTTCATCACCATCGCCAATATCGACAGCCAGGATCCGCAGCAGGTCATCGAAGGCAACGAGAAGGTCATTCGCCCCCGCCTGGCCGACGCCGCCTTCTTCTACGACACCGACCGCAAGCAGCCGCTGGCGGCACGCATCCCCGGCCTGGCCAACGTGGTGTTCCAGCAGCAGCTTGGCACCCTGGCCGACAAGGCCCACCGCAGCGCCGCCGTGGCCGCCTTCATCGCCGGCCGCATCGGCGGCGACGTGGCCCAGGCACGGCGTGCCGCCGAGCTGGCCAAGTGTGACCTGGTCACCGAGATGGTGCTCGAGTTCCCCGAGCTGCAGGGCATCATGGGCCGCTACTATGCCACCCATGACGGCGAGCCCAGCGAGGTGGCCCAAGCGCTGGAGGAGCAGTACCTGCCCCGCTTCGCCAGCGACCAGATCCCCGCCTCGCACACCGGCCAAGCGCTGGCGCTGGCCGACCGCCTCGACACCCTGACCGGCATCTTCGGCCTCGGTCAGCGGCCCACCGGCACCAAGGACCCCTTCGCCCTGCGTCGTGCCGCCATCGGCGTGCTCAACATCATGATCAAGGGCGAGCTGGACCTCGACCTGCGCGAGCTGCTCGAACTGGCAGCGGCGCAGCACCAGGAGCTGCCCTACGCCGAGGACCTGGTGCAGGAAGTGCTGGCCTACATGCTCGACCGCTTCCGTGCCTGGGCGGCCGACGAAGGCATTCCGGCCGAGGTCTACCTGGCGGTACGGGCGCGCCCCGTGACCCGCCCGCTCGACTTTGCCCGCCGTCTTCGTGCCGTACATGCCTTCACCCAGCGCGAGGAAGCCGCGGCCTTGGCGGCTGCCAACAAGCGGGTCTCCAACATCCTGACCAAGCAGGCCGACGAGGTGGCAAGTCAGGTCGACACCGCCCACCTGCATGAACCGGCCGAGCAGGCCCTGTTCGATGCCATCGAAGCCAGCCGTGGCCAGGTGATGCCGCTATTCGCTGAAGGGCGCTATCGCGAGGCGCTGGACGTATTGGCCGGGCTGCGCTCGCCGGTGGACACCTTCTTCGATGACGTCATGGTCATGGCCGAGGACGCAGCCACCCGTCGCAACCGCCTGGCGCTGCTGGCCGGGCTTCAGGCCCTGTTCCTGGAAGTGGCCGATATCGCGCTGCTTCAACAGTAGGCCTTGCTCCTGAGCTAAAGCCGGCCGAGGCAACTCGGCCGGCTTTTCCTTTTCCCATGTTTCACGTGAAACCACGTCACCGGCCTTGGCACCTCATGTTTCACGTGAAACACTTCATGCATACTTCACTAGTTGGTGTGCCGATGCCCGCTGCCTCTCGTCTCGTCATTCTCGATCGCGACGGCGTGATCAATCACGATTCCGACGCCTACATCAAGACCCTCGGGGAGTGGGTGCCCTACCCCACCGCCATCCAAGCCATCGCCAGGCTGTCACAAGCCGGCTGGACCGTCGCCGTGGCAACGAATCAATCAGGCATCTCCCGGGGCTACTACGACGAAGCCACGCTGGCCGAAATGCACGGTGAGCTTCATCGGCTCGTCAGCGAGGCGGGGGTGCATCGCGCACATCGCCTACTGCCCGCACGGCCCCGACGACGGATGCGACTGTCGCAAGCCGCTGCCGGGCCTGCTGGAACAGGTCAGGGAAGCACTGCGGCTCGACACGCTGTCAGGCAGTTGGATGGTCGGCGACAGCCTGCGGGACCTGCAGGCGGGCGAGCGCATGGGCTGCCGTTCGGTGCTGGTACGCACCGGCAAGGGCAGCCGCACGGAAGCCAAGGGCATCGGCCTGGAGCATGCCTTGGTTTTCGACGACCTGGCCGCCTTCGTCGACTGGCTGCTGCACCAGACACAGGCTTGAGCGCCTAGCACCATCCGAACGGACCAACCCAGGCTTGGCACCCGCCATTAGAAAGCCGACCCCTTTCGGGGTCGGCCGTGTCTTGCCAGGCAGCGATGTTTCACGTGAAACAAACCGATCAAACGTCCAGGTTGGCCACCAGCGCATTGCTCTCGATGAACGCTCGGCGCGGCTCCACCTCGTCGCCCATCAGGGTGTTGAACATCATGTCGGCGGCCACGGCGTCTTCGATGGTCACCCGCAGCAGGCGGCGAGTTTCCGGGTCCATGGTGGTCTCCCATAGCTGATCGGGATTCATCTCGCCCAGACCCTTGTAGCGCTGCACGGACAGGCCGCGCTGAGCCTCACCCATCAGCCATTCAAGCGCCTGGTAGAACGTTGCCACCGGTTTCTTGCGTTCGCCGCGGGCCACGTAGGCCCCCTCTTCAAGTAGGCCTTCAAGCGTCTGGCCCAGCGCGGCCATGGCGCGGTAGTCAGCGCTGGTGAAGAAGTCGATGCCCCAAACGTAGTCGGTGCTCACGCCATGCGCCGTCAGCGTCACCGCCGGCAGGAACAGCTCGCGCTCGCGGTCCTCTTCCAGGCGGAAGGTATAGCGTGGACCGCCCTCATAGGCGACAAGGGAGTCCATTTCCTGCTGCAGGTAAGCAAGCCAGTTCTGCATGGTGAGACGATCCTTCAGGCTCGCCTCTCCTTCCAGGCGCGCTGCATGCACCACCTTGCGCAACACCTCGATGGGATAGACTCGCGACAGACGGTCGATGCGCTTCATCACGTCGCGATACTGCCCGACCAGCGCCTCGAGCTGAGTGCCGGTCACCGGCGGCGCGTCCGGATTGACGTAGAGCCTGGCGCCATCCATCGCCGTGGTCGTCAGGTAATCGACCAGCGCCTGCTCGTCCTTGAGGTAGGTTTCCTGCTTGCCACGCTTGATCTTGTACAGCGGCGGTTGGGCAATGAAGACATGTCCGCGCTCAATCAGCTGCGACATCTGGCGGAAGAAGAAGGTCAGCAGCAGCGTACGGATGTGCGAACCGTCGACGTCGGCGTCGGTCATGATGATGATCGAGTGATAACGCAGCTTGTCGGGGTTGAACTCCTCGCGCCCGATGCCACACCCCAGCGCAGTGATCAGGGTGCCCACCTCGGCGGACGAAAGCATCTTGTCGAAGCGTGCTTTTTCGACGTTGAGAATCTTGCCCTTGAGCGGAAGGATCGCCTGCGTACGACGGTCGCGCCCCTGCTTGGCGCTGCCACCTGCCGAGTCACCCTCGACGAGGAACAACTCGGAGAGGCTGGGGTCCTTCTCCTGGCAGTCGGCCAGCTTGCCCGGCAGCCCGGCGATATCCAGCGCCCCCTTGCGTCGTGTCATGTCACGCGCCTTGCGCGCTGCTTCGCGCGCCCGCGCCGCATCCAGCATCTTGTTGACGATGGATTTGGCATCGTTGGGATTTTCGATCAGGTAGTCCGAGAACAGGCGGCCCATCTCCTGCTCGACGGCTGTCTTCACCTCGGAGGAGACCAGCTTGTCCTTGGTCTGGGAAGAAAACTTCGGATCAGGCACCTTCACCGAGATGATCGCCGTGAGCCCTTCACGAGCGTCGTCACCCGAGGTGGCCACCTTGGACTTCTTGAGCAGCCCTTCTGACTCGATGTACCCGTTAAGGGTACGCGTCAGCGCGGCACGGAAGCCGGCCAGGTGCGTGCCCTCGTCGCGCTGCGGTATGTTGTTGGTATAACAGAAAATATTCTCGGCAAAGGAGTCGCTCCACTGCATCGCCACCTCGACCACGACGCCGTCTTCACGCTCGGCCTCGAAGTGAAAGACCGGGTTGAGCACGGTCTTGTTGCTATTGAGGTGGTTGACGAAGGCCTTGAGGCCGCCTTCGTAGTGGAACAGCTCTTCCTTGCCGCTGCGTTCATCAACCAACCGAATCGCCACGCCAGAATTGAGGAACGAGAGTTCACGCAGGCGTTTGGCCAGGATGTCATAGTGGAATTCGATATTGGCAAAGGTCTCGGGCGAAGGCCGGAAATGCACCCGGGTACCTGTCTTCTCCGACTTGCCGACCACGCCGAGCGGCGCATCGGGCACACCGTGCCGATAGATCTGCTCGTAGACTTGGCCTGCCCGCCAAATGGTCAGCCTGAGCTCTTCGGATAGCGCGTTGACGACCGAAACGCCGACGCCGTGCAGCCCACCCGAGACCTTGTAGGAGTTATCGTCGAATTTGCCCCCGGCGTGCAGCACCGTCATGATGACTTCGGCGGCCGACACCCCTCCTCTTCATGTATATCGGTGGGGATGCCGCGGCCATTGTCACTGACGGTGATGGACTCGTCCGGATGAATGACCACCCGGATCTCGCTGCAGTAACCGGCCAGCGCCTCATCGATGGAGTTGTCCACCAACTCGAACACCATGTGGTGAAGCCCCGTGCCGTCGTCGGTGTCGCCGATGTACATGCCAGGACGCTTGCGTACGGCATCCAGTCCCTTGAGAACCTTGATGCTCGATGAGTCGTAAGCCTGTTCGCTCATTGACTACTCCGTGATGAAGTCTAACGGTGCCTGCGGCACTAGCTGCCCCAGGCCTTGGCTGTCCTGTTTCACGTGAAACATGGCGACGGAGGTACTGGGTAGCCATGCGCCGGACAGGGCTTCGTGTTCGACACTGGTAATAAATGCCTGGCACTGCATCGCTTCCAGCAGGCGGCAGAAGGCGAGGCGGTGAGCGGGATCCAGTTCGGCCGGAAGGTCGTCCACCAGATAGAGGCAGGAGCGACCCGTCTTCTGCTCCAGCAGCTTACCCTGGGCCAGCTTCAGGGCACTAACCACCAGCTTCTGCTGGCCCCGTGAGAGCACTTCTACCGCCGGCACGCCGCCAACGCGCAGCCGCAGATCGCAGCGCTGCGGCCCAACCTGGGTGAATCCCATCTGCTTGTCGGTGAGGCGCGACTGTTCGAGCACTTCGCCCAGCGTGCGCCGACTGTCCCAGCCCCGCGAGTAGCGCAAGCTGAGCGAAGGCAGCACCACGAGCTGATTCAAGGTTTCCTCGAACACGGGGGCAAAATCGGCCACCCACGCCTGCCGCATGCGATCCACCACCTCGCCCCAGTGCGCCAGTTCGCGCTCCCAGGCAGCCAGCGATTTGGCGTCCATTCTATCATGCCTGAGCAGGGCGTTCCGATGTTTGAGGGCCAGCCGCGTGCGCCGCCAGGCTTCGTAGAAGTCGTGTTTCACGTGAAACACACCCCAGTCCAGAAACTCACGCCGCCCCGCTGGCGGACCCTCCAACAAGCGAAAGGCATCGGGGTTGACGACCTGAAGCGGCAAGACCTCGATCAGGCGGGCCAGGCGGTCGATACGCTCGCCGTTCATGCGGATTTCGAGTTCGGCGGCATCCCGAGTGCGTCGCAGGCCGATCGTGGCAGGGGTCGACGCCGAGCCGGGCAAAGAGCGTCAGGTAAGAGGCATGGTGAGCGATCGCGTGCTTGAGCTGGCGAGTGCGAAAGGAGCGCCCCATGCCGAGCAGATGGATGGCTTCGAGAAGACTCGTCTTGCCGCTGCCGTTGGCGCCGACAATGAGATTGACACCAGGCGATGGCTCGACAGCCACCGCCCCGAGATTTCTCAAACCATTGATTTTTAATTGCTTAATCAACATTCATCGGGCCATGGGAAAGCGCCGTGGAGCCAGGGTCGCCCCGTCAGCGCCGCCCAAGAGGCTAGAGGCGCATGGGCATGACCACATACAGCGCATCACCCCCGCCCGGCTCTTCCAACAGCGCACTGCTGTTGGAATCGGCGAGCGTCATCTGCACGCGATCTTCATCCAGCACGTTAAGCACATCGATGAGATAGCCAACGTTGAAACCTATCTCCAACGCATCACCACCATATTCGACCGTTACGTTCTCCTCGGCTTCTTCCTGCTCCGGATTGTTGGCCATCACCTGAAGGTTGCCCTCCTTCAGGTGCAGCCTAACACCGCGGTACTTCTCGTTGGAGAGAATGGAGGTACGCGAGAGCACCTGGCGCAGTTCAGCGCGCTCGGCGATGAATACCTTGTCGCCGCCTCGCGGTATCACGCGCTCGTAGTCGGGGAACTTGCCATCGACCAGCTTCGAGGTGAAGGTGAAATCGCCGGTATGCGCTCGCACATGGCTGGCGCTCAGGGTCAGAGTGACCGGCTCGTCACTGTCGTCAAGCAGGCGCACCAGCTCAAGCACGCCCTTGCGCGGCACGATCAGCTTGCGTGCCGGCTCCACCTGGATCTCGGCCGGGCGGGAACAGACCGCCAGCCGATGGCCATCGGTGGCCACGGTGCGCACCAGGTTGGTCCGGAGCTCGAGCAGCATGCCGTTGAGGTAGTAGCGTACGTCCTGCTGCGCCATGGCGAAGGAGGTCGCATCGATCAGGTGCTTGAGGGTCCCGCGCGGCAGGCTGAGTTCCACATCGCCGGGGCTGTCCTCGATATTGGGAAACTCGGCTACCGGCAGCGTCGACAGGGTGAAACGGGAGCGGCCGCTGCGCAGCACGGCACGCCCGTCCTCCAGGCTGAACTGCAGCTCCGCCTGATCGGGCAACGACTTGCAGATATCCATCAGCTTGCGTGCCGGCACCGTCACGGCCCCGGGAACGTCTACCTGCGAGGCGGCCGTCCTGCCGACCAGCTCCACCTCGAGGTCCGTACCGGTCAGCGCCACCTGCTCGTGATCCACCTGGATCAGCACGTTGGACAGCACTGGTAGGGTCTGGCGACGCTCCACCACGCCGGCTACCAGGGTCAGCGGCTTGAGCAGGGCCTCGCGGGTTATGGAAAATCTCATCTCGGCTCCACGTCTAGTCCTGTAGAAAGGGGTCGGGCGTTGGCGTCATGGGCGGCGAACCCCTCCGCTCAGCTGGTCAGCAGCCGGAGCAGGTTCTTGTAGTCCTCGCGGATGTCCGCGCTCTCTTCCTGCAAGGCCTGCACCTTACGACAGGCATGCAGCACTGTAGTATGGTCGCGGCCGCCGAAGGCGTCACCAATCTCGGGCAGGCTGTGGTTGGTCAGCTCCTTGGCCAGCGCCATGGCCACCTGTCGCGGTCGCGCCACCGAGCGTGAGCGACGCTTCGAAAGCAGGTCCGACAGCTTGATCTTGTAGTACTCGGCCACGGTGCGCTGAATGTTGTCGACTCCCACCTGCTTGTCTTGCAGCGCCAGCAAATCCTTGAGCGATTCGCGAATGAAGTCCTGGGTGATCGGCTTGCCCATGAAGTGCGAGTCAGCGATGACCTTCTTCAGCGCTCCCTCCAGCTCACGCACGTTGGAACGAATCTTCTGCGCGATGAAGAAGGCCGCATCATGGGGCAGATCCACCTTCGCCTGGTCAGCCTTCTTCATCAGGATGGCCACGCGGGTCTCGAGCTCTGGCGGCTCGATGGCCACCGTCAGCCCCCAGCCAAAGCGTGACTTGAGCCGCTCCTCCACGCCGCTGATCTCCTTCGGATAGCGGTCGGAGGTCAGAATCATTTGCTGCCCACCCTCGAGCAGAGCATTGAAGGTATGGAAGAACTCCTCCTGGGAGCGCTCCTTGCCGGCGAAGAACTGGATGTCGTCGATCAGCAGCGCATCGACGCTGCGATAGAAGCGCTTGAAGTCGTTGATCGCATTGAGCTGCAGCGCCTTGACCATGTCGGCCACGAAGCGCTCGGAGTGCAGGTAGACCACACGGGCGTTCTCGCGCCGCCCGGCCAGCGCATTGCCGACTGCGTGCATCAGGTGGGTCTTGCCCAACCCAACGCCGCCGTACAGAAACAGCGGGTTGTAGGCGCCGCCCGGGTTCTCGGAGACCTGACGGGAAGCCGCACGGGCCAGCTGATTCGACTTGCCCTCGACGAAGGTTTCGAAGGTGAAGGCGGGATTGAGGCCACTGCTGTGCTTCAGGCTGCCTTCGACCTGCACTTCCCGCTCACCGCCGCCCCGGCGACCACCGGCTTCCTCACGCAGCTGATCGATCTCGCGCTCGTCGCCGATATCCCCGCGGGGCGGCACCTGAACCGCGGGCGCCAGCGGCGAGCGGGGGCTGGCGGAGACCGGCGCACCGAGCTCGCGCGGCTGAGGCTTGGGCGCCACGGCGCGGCGGCTGCCAACGGAAAGGATCACGCGGGGAGGTTTAGCCGGCGCCAATTCGCGCAGCAGCTCGTTGATTCTCTTGACATACTTGTCCCCTACCCAGTCCCGTACGAAGCGGTTGGGGGCCAGCAGATGCAGTTCGTTGGCCTCGCCCTCTTCCGCCTGCAGCGGTCGAATCCAGGTGTTGAACTGCTGTGCATTCAGCTCGTCCTGCAGATAGTCCAGGCACTGTTGCCAGAGAGCAAGCGACACTCGACCTCACCATCGGTTATTGCATGGCCGGCCATTGTATCCCTCGTCGGCCAGGTTATCCACACGCACACGGGAATCCAGAGGAGCTGTGGAAAACCTTCCTCGAGGACTCCGGCTCGCTGGGGATAACTATATTTTTCGCACCCGCTGTGGGTAACCTGAACCCTTGTCCACAGCCTGCCAACCCCTTGCCCACCTGACATCCGGCGTTTGTGCACAGCGTTTCTTTTTGCACAACTTCCTATAGATAAAGGCAAAAACCCACTTATCAACAAAAAGCATCCCCAGTAATAGTCACAACAGGTTCAAGAAAATCTCTTGTAATTATTGCTCGAACGCGTTCAGGCAGCGAGAAAACAGCGTTCAACAAGAATTGCGTCGGCCCCATGAAATCACTACAATTTCCGGTCTTGAGCCGAATCTCCTGGGTTCCGACAGGAGCTCAGGACTTCTCTGGAAGACGTTCCGTCCAAATAAACCACGTGGGAATCAAGAGTTATGAAACGCACCTTTCAACCCAGCGTTCTCAAGCGCAAGCGTGTGCACGGCTTCCGTGCTCGCATGGCCACCAAGAACGGTCGCGCCGTCCTGGCTCGCCGCCGTGCCAAGGGCCGCAAGCGTCTGAGCGCCTGATCGCAGACGGCACGTGTCCGGACATGGCTTTTCCAAGCAGCTGCGTCTTCTTGCTGCGAAGGAATATCGATTCGTCTTCGACCATGCTGCATTCAAGGTTCATGGCAAGGGCCTGATGGCCCTGGCGTGCCCCAATGGACTGGACCACCCGCGCCTTGGCCTGGTCTTCAGTAAAAAGAACGTCCGCCGGGCCGTGGACCGCAATCGCCTGAAACGGCTAACGCGCGAGTCCATTCGCCTGCAGCAGCACCAGCTCCCCGCCGTCGATATCGTCGTGTTGGCACGACGCGATGCGGTCGGACTGGACAGCGCCACGCTGCATCGTCAGCTGAGCGGCATGTGGCGTCGCCTCGAGCGGGACGTACGAAAATCGAAGGCACCCTGACCGGATGCGGAGCCCGTCACCGCCATGAAAAGCCTGCCCAGGGCAGGCTTTCGTGTATATCGCACTGGCACCGCCTAGCGTTCCACGGCATGTTCACCACCCATTGGGCAGAACCCTCATGGACGTAAAACGACTCCTTTTACTGATTCCTCTGGCCGTGCTGGCGTACCTGCTCGTTGTCCAGTGGAACCAGGACTACGGCCAGGTCGCCCCTGAGCCGGAAGCTCCCGCCTTCACTACGCCGGCCCCCGGCGAAGAGACTGTCGTTCCCGGCGACGAGGGCCTCACAGTGCCCGCTGCGCCGCGCGCCGAAGGCGACCTTGGCGAAGAGATCGCCGCCGACCCGGCCCGCGCCACGGCCACGCGCGACCTGGTCGCCGTCGTCACCGACGTGCTGGACGTGCGCATCGACCCGCAGGGTGGCGACATCATCTACGCGGCGCTGCCACAGCACCGCATGACGCTCGACTCCGACCGCCCCTACGTCCTGCTGTCGGACAACGAGACGCGCAGCTACGTGGCACGCTCCGGGCTGCAGCTCGACGGCCATTCGGGCCGCATCGCCTTCACGCCCGCCAATACCAGCTACCGCTTGACCGACGGGGACAGCCGACTTGAGGTCGATCTGACCGCCGAAATCGATGGCGTCGACGTCATCAAGCGCTTCACCTTCCACCGCGGTAGCTATGCGGTCGACGTAAGCTACTACCTGGCCAACAACACCGACGAGCCGGTGACCGCCCGCTTCATCGGCCAGCTGGCCCGCGACAACAGCCCCGATCCCTCCAGCGGCGTGGCCATGGGCATGAGCTCCTACCTGGGGGCCGCCTACTCCTCGCCGGACGAACGCTACCAAAAGGTCGGTTTCGACGACATCCAGCGTGGTCGCTTCAACAACCGTGACGTTCAGGGGGCTGGGTCGCCATCATCCAGCACTACTTCGTCTCGGCCTGGGCCCCGCCCCAGAACCAGCAGAACCTGCAATATGCCACCACCGACTCGCGCAACCGCAACGTGGCCGCCTTCGCCGGCCCGGTGACCACGGTGGCCGCAGACGGTGAAGCGCGCCTGGGCGCCACGCTCTACATGGGTCCCAAGGTCCAGAGTTATCTCGAGGAAGTGGCGCCCCACCTACGCCTCACGGTCGACTTCGGCTGGCTATGGTTCATCGCCAACCCGCTGTTCTGGCTGCTCGACCAGATTCACAGCCTGATCGGTAACTGGGGCTGGTCCATCGTCTTCCTGACCATCCTGGTCAAGCTGGCCATGTGGCCGCTCTCCGCCAAGGCCTATAAGTCGATGGCCCGTATGCGCAAGCTGGGGCCGGAGATGCAGCGCCTCAAGGAACAGTACGGCGACGACCGCCAAAAGATGTCCCAGGAGATGATGAAGTTCTACCAGAAGGAGAAGATCAATCCTCTGGGCGGCTGCCTGCCGATCCTGGTGCAGATGCCGGTCTTCATCGCCCTGTACTGGATGCTGCTGGAGTCGGTGGAGCTGCGTCACGCACCGTTCATGTTCTGGATCCAGGATCTCTCGATGAAGGATCCGTTCTTCATCCTGCCGATCCTGATGGGCGTGTCGATGTACGTGCAGCAGCTGCTCAACCCGACGCCTCCCGACCCCATGCAGGCGAAGATCATGAAGATGCTGCCAATCATCTTCACCTTCTTCTTCCTGTGGTTCCCGGCCGGCCTGGTCATCTACTGGGTGGTCAACAACATCATCTCGATCGCGCAGCAGTACGTGATCACCCGCAAGATCGAGAACGACCCCAGCGTCGGCAAGGCCCTGAAGACGAAGAAGTAAGCGTCTCGCGGCACAGCGCCAGACCCTGCCCAGGCAGGGTCTGGCGTTTCAGGGCCGCGAAACGGAGAATGCCTGCGTCGGCCCCTTCTCTCACGGTGAGCTCCCATGTCCCAGCGTCTCTATTCCGAGGACACCATCGCGGCACTGGCCACCCCGCCCGGTCGCGGCGGCGTCGGCATCGTGCGCGTCTCCGGCCCGCTGTGCGCGAGCATCGCCGAGGCCATGGTAGGGCGCTGCCCTGCACCTCGATACGCCCACTACGGCCCTTTCCATGGCGCCGACACGCTGATCGACGAGGGCATCGCGCTGTTCTTCGCCGGCCCCCAGTCGTTCACCGGCGAAGACGTGCTGGAGCTGCAGGGCCACGGCGGCCCGGTGATCATGGACCTGTTGCTGGAACGCTGCGTTCAGCTAGGCGCTCGCCTGGCCCGCCCGGGCGAGTTCTCGGAACGCGCCTTCCTCAACGACAAGCTCGACCTGGCCCAGGCCGAAGCCATCGCCGATCTGATCGACGCCAGTTCGCGCCAGGCCGCCGAGAATGCCTTGCGCTCGCTGCAGGGTGAGTTCTCCCGCCAGGTCGATGCCCTGGTTCAACGACTGATCGAACTGCGGATCTATGTGGAAGCAGCGATCGACTTTCCCGAAGAGGAGATCGATTTCCTCGCCGACGGCAAGGTCGCCGAGCAACTACAGGGTGTGAAGGACGAACTGGCCCGGGTGCGCGACGAAGCCGGCCAGGGCGCGCTGATGCGCGAAGGGATGAACGTGGTGATCGCCGGGCGGCCCAACGCAGGCAAATCGAGCCTGCTCAACGCCCTGACCCAGCAGGAAACCGCCATCGTCACCGATATCGCCGGTACCACGCGGGACGTGCTGCGCGAGCACATTCACCTGGATGGCATGCCGCTGCATATCATCGACACCGCCGGGCTGCGCGACACCCCGGACGCCGTGGAGCAGATCGGCGTGGCCCGCGCCTGGGCCGAGATCGAGCAGGCCGATCGCGTGCTGCTGCTGGTGGACGCCGCCACCACCGAGGCCACCGACCCGATGGCGATCTGGCCCGAATTCGTCGAGCGGCTGCCCGACCCGTCACGCCTGACCCTGGTGCGCAACAAGATCGACGCCAGCCAGGAGCCTGCCGGATTCGACCCGGCGGGTGGCGCCACGCCGGTGGTACGACTGTCGGCCAAGACCGGCGCGGGCATCGAGAGCCTTAAGGGGCACCTCAAGACGATCATGGGGCTTGGCGCGACGGAAGGCCGATTCTCGGCGCGCCGGCGCCATCTCGACGCCCTGGATCGGGCGCAGCGAGCGCTCACCAACGGCGAGGAGCAGCTATCGGGCTACGGGGCCGGCGAACTGCTGGCCGAGGACCTGCGCGACGCCCAGCAGGCGCTGGCCGAGATCACCGGGGAGTTCAGCGCCGACGACCTGCTGGGCGAGATCTTCGGCAGCTTCTGCATCGGCAAGTAAGGCGGTCGCCCTACTCCTCCACCCACCAGCCGGCAGCGTGGCGGCTGGCTTCGCCGAGCAGCGGTGCGATGCGCTGCATGGCGTCGGTGAGCTGTTCGGCCAGCCCCAGGGCGGATTGATCACCAGCATGCCACTGCCGTACATGCCGCGCTCCTCGCCAGCCGGGTGCAGGCTCAGCTCGCTGCGCCAGATCTTGCGCAGCCCGCCGTCGCGCAGCGCCTCCAGCAGCGCCAGGTGACGCGCGGCCGGCAGCAGCGGATACCACACCAAGACAACACCATGGCGCACCTTGCGCATCGCCTGGATCACCGTCTCGGCCACCTCGTCGTATTCCGTCTTGCGCTCGTAGCTCGGGTCGATCAGCACGCATAGCCGCGGGGTCGCCACCGGCAGGTTCGCCAGCAGCCCCTTCAACCCATCGCCATGGATGCGCCGGGCATGGGCAGCCACGCCCGCCTGGCGGGCCAGGTGATCATGCTCGCCAGGATGCAGTTCGTAAAGCCACAGCCGGTCCTGCTCGCGCAGCGCCTGGCCCAACCACCAGGGCGACCCCGGATAGCAGGCCAGCGTCTTCGTTTTGCCCTGCGCGCTTTCCAACGCCTGCAGCCAGGCGCCAAGCAGCGTTTCATCGCGCAGCACCGCCCGTTCGTTCCACAGCGGCAGCACGCCCTGGCGATACTCGCCCAAGCGCTGGGTCTCGCTGGCCTGCAGCGGGTAGAGGCCGCGTCCCGCATGGGTATCGACGAAGGTGATGGGCGACGCCTTGCGCTGCAGGTGGCGCAGCACCGCCAGCAGGGTGAGATGCTTGTGCACATCGGCAAAGTTGCCGGCGTGGTAGGCATGCTGGTAGGAGAGCATGAATGGCAACCTCTCGCCGCCGGAGGGCCTCCGGCAAGCTTGGCATGGCCTGTACGCCGAAGCGCCCGCTGACAGCGTCAGCGGGCCTTTCGACGAAACGGGCAGGCGATTACTGGAACTGCGACTCGATCGGCGACAGCGTGATCTCGACGCGACGGTTCTGGGCGCGGCCCTCTTCCGTGGCGTTGCTGGCCACCGGCTGGCTCATGCCGTAACCGGTCATGTAGAGGCGCTGCCGGGCCACGCCCGACTGGGCCAGGTAGTTGCCCACCGCCTGCGCGCGACGCTCGGAAAGGCGCTGGTTGTAGTCGGCGCTGCCGGTGCTGTCGGTGTGCCCGGCAATGTTCACCCGGGTATCGGTGTACTGGGTGAGCACCGCCGCCACGTCGTTGAGCGCGTTGCGGGCGTTCATGGTCAGCTCGCTGGAGTCGAAGCCGAAGGTCACGCCGCTGGGCATGTTGAGCACGATATCGTCGCCGCGGCGGTCGACGTCGACCCCGGTACCGCGCATGCTCTCGCGCAGCTGCTCTTCCTGGCGATCCATGTAGGCGCCGATACCGGCACCGGCGGCCGCACCCACGGCGGCTCCGATCAGCGCACGATCGCGACGGCTGGTGCTGCCACTGCCGGACAGCGCACCGGCGGCCGCACCGACCGCGGCACCCACGCCGGCACCCGTCATGGTGCTGGAACGCTGGGTCTGGCCGGAATAGGGGTCGGTGGTGGCACAGCCCACCAGCAGCAGTGCAGCGGCAACCGGCACGAGGAGGCGATGGGTCTTGGACATGAAGTCTCTCCGAAAACTCAGGGTAACGAGGTCAAGGGGTATCGGGCTGATGGTCAACGAGAGCCAGCAGTTCGTTCAAGAATAATAGACCTTGGGGGGTCGGCTGAAGTCGTTCGTCATCTTCCATGAGAAGTCCTTTTTACGCGCCTCGCCGAGGCGGCTCTCAAGCGCCATCCAGGCCTGGCCGGTATGCGACGACCAGGCCGAGGCCGGCACGCCGTCGACCAGCCGCAGCGCGTTCATGCAGAACTCCAGCGGCAGCTCTGCCGCTTCGATCGCCCGGCTGCCGGCGATGAACCCTTGGGAGTCGTTGCGCCGGCGCAGATAGGCCTGGGGCTGCCGGCTCTTCCAGCGCCGCTCGATCTGCCAATCGCCCGCCGTATTCCGCCGGCTGAGCTTGCCATGGGCGCCGGCACCGATACCCAGGTAGTCGCCGAACTGCCAGTAATTGAGGTTGTGACGCGAGCGCCGGCCGGCCCTGGCGTAGGCGGAGATCTCGTAGCGCCGCAGACCGGCGGCCTCCAGGTAGGCGTGGCCCTGGTCCTGGATGTCCCACAGCAACTCTTCCTCGGGCAGGACGGGCGGGCTGGTGAAGAAGGCGGTGTTGGGCTCCAGCGTAAGCTGGTACCAGGAGAGATGTTCCGGCTCGAGCGACAGGGCGCGCTCGAGGTCGGCCAGCGCCATGGCCGGGGTCTGCTCGGGCAGGCCGTGCATCAGGTCGAGGTTGATGTTGTCGAAGCCGGCCTGGCGCGCTTCACGCATGGCCGTCACGGCGTCCTCGCCTGAATGGATACGCCCAAGCGCGGCAAGCTGGCCATCGTGGAAGCTCTGCACGCCGAGGGAAAGACGATTGATGCCCGCGCGGCGGTAGCCTTGGAAACGGCCGCGCTCAAGCGTGCCGGGGTTGGCTTCCAGGGTGATCTCGATATCGGCTGCCAAGGGCAAGCGCCGGGCGACCGCCGCCAGCAGCTCGAAATAGAACTCGGCCGACATCAGGCTGGGGGTACCGCCACCGATGAACACGCTTGCCAGCGGGCGGCCCTCGCACAGCGGCAGGTCGGCCTCAAGGTCCTGGATCAGCGCCTCGAGATACTCCGCCTCGGGCAGCGCATCGCTACGACCGACCGCGTGTGAATTGAAGTCGCAGTAGGGGCATTTGCGCACGCACCAGGGCACGTGCACATAGAGCGATAGCGGCGGCAAGCTTGCTGTCACAGGTAGCCCGGCGATGCGCGCAGTGCTGCCATCAGCTCGCGCAAGGCGCGACCACGGTGGCTCAAGCGGTTCTTGTCTTCGGCGCTCAGCTCGGCAACGCTCCTGCCCTGCTCCGGCAGCCAGAACAGCGCATCATAGCCGAAGCCGCCTTCACCACGCGGCGCCTCGAGCAGTTGGCCGTCCCAGCGCTGCTGAACGATGAGCGGCACCGGGTCCTCGGCATGGCGCAACAGCACCAGCACGCACCAGTAGCGCCCCGTGCGCTGCGCTGTCGGCACCGCGGCCAGGGCATCGAGCAGTTTCTGGTTGTTGCGCGCATCGCTCTTGGGCTCGCCGGCATAGCGAGCCGAGTAGATGCCCGGCTGGCCGTCCAGCGCATCGACTTCCAGCCCCGAATCGTCAGCCAGCGCCGGCAGGCCGCTGACGCGACTCGCCTCGCGCGCCTTGAGCAGCGCATTTTCGACGAAGGTGAGCCCTGTTTCTTCGACGTCGTGCACCCCGAAGTCCGACTGCGGACGCACCTTGAGCCCAAGCCCGCCCAGCAGTTGGGCAAACTCGCGAAGCTTTCCCGGGTTACCGCTGGCAAGCACCAGTTCGTCTTGGAGGGCACGGCAGTTCCTTAAGGCTGAGGCATGACGACATGCATGGTACACGAGCACGCAGGCCAGCTGAACTGCCGCCAATAGGGGCAACCGCAGCCCGTTTGGGCTTAGGCTCCCGTCATGCGCATCGCTCAGGAGCGAGGGTTGTTGCGAACGCTAATGTAACCTATCTTAACAAGGATTTTCCGAAACAGTGTTTTTGCAGCCGGAGCCACTGGAAACGTAGCGTACGTCAGGCACCTCCGCTGCCGCTCAGCCGTAGGGTTGGCCTTAAGACAGCCGGGAATGACGCCAACCAGGCACCCATCGTGAAGCGAAAAAGGAATGCATCGAGATGGAAGACAAGGCCAAACTACTGGTGGTGGGCTCTCTCGGCAGTCACCCGCCAGGCTTCATTGATGACATGAAAGCCAGGGGGTGGGCGGTGGATGCGGTAAGCGACTCGCCCCAGACCCTTCCTCTCTCCTTTGAGGAATACGCTGCCGGCCTGTACTGCCTGAACCCGGCCGACCTTCCCGAACAAAAGGCGCTGGAGCAGCTGGTATTGCGCTCCGACCTGCCGTGGATGGCCCTGGTCGACGGCGACCTCCCCGCCGATGCCGGCCTGCAGGCGGTCATGGCGAACCTGTTCATCGCCTTTCAGCAAGCCCCTTTCCAGCTCGAACAGATCGACTGCCTCATGACGCATGCCGTCGCCATGCGGCGCCTACACACCACGGCACTGCCCCAGGCACGCGCACACCAGGCCGAGACGCTGGGGCTGCTGTGCGCCTCTCCCGCCATGGGCAAGATGCTCGACAGCCTTCCACGCGTGGCCGCCATCGCTGCGCCCGTCTACCTGAGCGGCGAGATTGGCACCGGCAAGGCGCGCGTGGCGCGGGCCATCCATGCATGTTCACCACGGGCAACGGCGCCGCTTCATCGCGGTAAGCTGCGCCACCTTGCCTGTCGGCTGGTTGCGCGGCGAAAGCAATACTGCCGCTTCGGGGCCTACCGCCAGCCACGACCAGCCGGCCAAGCCCCTGGCCCAGGCTGCAGGGGGCACGCTCTTTCTCGATGAAGTCAGCGAGCTCTCGGCGCAAGCACAGCACGACCTGCTGCACCTGATCGAGCGCGGCGCCCTGCCGGATCCTGAAACAGGGCGACTCGTCCCCTTCGATGTGCGAGTGATCGCCTCGACCCATGCCGACCTGGAAGTGGCCATGGAAGCGGGCCACTTTCGCCCCGACCTCTACCACCGCTTACGGGTACTCGAAGTGGAAGTACCGCCCTTGAGGGAACGGCAGGAGGATATCGAGCCACTGGCCCACGCCATCTTCCGCGACTATGCACAGGAGAAATCGCCCTGCGTCAGGGGCTTCAGCCAGGAGGCGCTGGTGCTCATGAAGCGGTATGCCTGGCCGGGTAACCTGCGCGAACTGGTCAACCGGGTGCGCCGCGCCATGGTCATGTGCGAGCAGCGACTGATAAAGCCGGCCGATCTTGGCCTGGAAAGACGCAGCTCGAACCGCCACATCATCACGCTGGAAGAGGCACGCAACGTGGCGGAAAGAGAGGTACTGCTGAATGCCCTCAACCGCAGCCAGTACAAGATAAAGAAAGCGGCCGACGAACTCGGGGTCTCGCGTGTGACCCTCTACCGGCTGATGGAGAAGCACGCCTTGGACCGCAGGGGTGAGCCAGAGCCGGGCGCGTCGCCTTGAGCCGGCGACGGCCGCGGACATGCAAGCAGCGTCCGACCCAGGCGGTGAAGGCCCATGGGAACGCGATCTTGCCTGCCGTGCGCTGTTCGAAGTGTGACGCTCTCATACTGCTGGCGCTTTGTAACGTTTCAAATGTGAATGTAACTAATCAGAAACAAAAAATCGAAACGGCCAATACCAGGGCGTTCATAACCGTCTGATGCGACGAATTCAGAAGAATGAGAAAGCTGGAAGAAAGCAAGTGCAAACCAAATGATACATTGCTTATAAGGGTTGATAAAAACGCTCACCCTTGTATGATCACATTGGAACCGCGGTTTACAGGGATCATGGAAATAATTTAACCATCTGATAAAAATGGATTTTATAGAAAACTGTGCAGCTTTAATAAACTCATGAGGTGGCTTGGCCCTATCATGAAAAAACCTATTAGAAAAGTCATTTAATTTAATCGAGACTCAATGAGTCTGCTTACGTATCATTACATAAACAAGAGCGAATATGGGGAAGGAGGTCTAGTATGGGTATCATGGAAGGACAGATTCTGCTCGTTACCGATATCAACCCGCAGTCGAAATTCTTTATCGAACACTTACAGGAAAAGATCGAACACAAGATCGTTGCGGTGTCCGAAGAGGAATCCAGCCTCATCGATCACGACAACGCCACGCTGATCATTCTCGATCTGGACCACGTTAGTGAAAGCAACATGCAGAAGTGGCAGGCCCTGGCGGAAGAGAAGGAAGCGCTCAGCCTCGCGGCCTTCAATGTGCGTGGCGAAGACCATGCCGTCGAGCTTCTCTCGGCGCTCAACCTGCAGGGTATCTTCTACCGCGACGACAGCATCGACCTGATTTGCAAGGGGATCCAGGCGCTGCAGAAGGACAACCTGTGGATGTCGCGCTCACTCATGTCGCGCATGATCGAGCTGCTGCGCCGCCAGCAGATGAACTCCTACCGCCCGGCCTGCGGGCTGACGCAGCGCGAGATGGAGATCATCGGTTTGCTCGGCACCGGCTCGACGAATTCAGAAATCGCCGAAAAGCTGTTCGTCAGCGAGCATACGGTCAAGTCACACCTCTACAACATCTTCCGCAAGATCAAGGTGCACAACCGGTTGCAGGCCATGAACTGGGCCCGACGTAACCTGTTCAGCGTGCCGGTGAGCTTCAAGCGCGAAAACCGGCACGACGAGAAACGCATGGCCTGAACGGCCCGGAGGGGCCGTTCAGCACAGGCGTCACACCGTAAACACACGCTGCTGTATTAGCGCCGCCAGGGTATCGGTGGCATTCGCGGCCGTGGTGTCGATATGCACCAGGTGCTGGCGCTCTTCGTCGTCGAAGGGTTCGAACAGCCGCTGCTGAAGGCGCAACACCTCCAGGCTGGTGGTTTCATCCACCTCCTGTTGGCGTGCACGCTTGATGATACGCGCCTCGAGGGTGGCATCGTCCGCTTCGAAGCTGACGATCAGCACCGGCAACCCACGCGCTTCACCTTGCTGGCGCAGCAGCCGCCGCTGGGCCCGCGTCAGACAGGTCGCATCGACACAGGTGGCAATGCCGGCATTTAGCAGCACGCCCGAGAGCGCCGCCAGGCGATGGTAGGTGCGCTCGGTGGCTTGCTCGGAAAAGATATCCACAGGAGGATTGGGCACGACCTCCTGTGGATCGATTCCATACAGGCGCCGCCGCTCGGCGTCCGAACTGAGGCGTACCGCTCCCAGCCGCTCGACCACCTCGGCCATGAAACGGCTCTTGCCGCTGCCCGACACGCCGACGCCGATAATCAAGGGAGGGAAGCGGAACTCGGAAACCCGCTCGGCCAGATCAAGGTACTGGCGGCTCTCGGTCAGCATCTCAGCCAAGTGAAAGGCCTGGGTTTCGGCACCCGTATCCCACCGCTGCAACGCCCGGCGCGCGCCACTCAGCGAGCGACAGACGGCGAACACCGAAATCAGCCGCGTCAGTGCGTAATCGCCGGTCAGGCACAGGTAGCGATCCAGTGCATAGTGCGCCAGGCGGGTCTCGCCGCGCACGTAGAGCCCCACCAGCAGCGAGACGATGTCGAAGCCTCGGTCCAGGCGGCGGGTCGCCATTGGATCCGACGGGTCGAGATCCAGCGCATTGACCATCACCAGACGCTGCTGATCACACAGCGACATGAGCGGGCGGCCGGCGACCCAGCTGAACCGCGGTTCGCTGCGCTCGGCAAAGTAGGGCGCCAGTCTCGCCAGTTCCTGCTCCAGCCATACCTTCAACCGCGCGAGCCGTGTGGCATCCTCTTCGCCGCTCAGCCGGCGTTCCAGGGTAGCGAATTCGTCAGCGACCAGGGCACGCGTCGCCGTCAGCGAGCCCGAGGCGCCGGCATAGGGCAGGTCATCGACCAGCGCAAGGTGCGATGCCACCAGCGAATCGATCAGCTCATCCAGGCTGAGCGTATCGGTAGAGTCGCAGTCGGGTTTCGCTGGTCGTTCACTCATGGTCGCTCCTTGCCTGTGCGTGACTTCGTCTACATGGCCGCGAAGGCCTTCTCGGCGGCATCCAGGGTCAGCTGGATGTCCTCCGGCGTATGGGCGCTGGACATGAACCCCGCCTCGTAGGCCGATGGCGCCAGGTAGACGCCTTCCTCAAGCATGGCGGCGAAGAAGCGACGAAACGCCTCGGCATCACAGGCCGTTGCCTGGGCGAAGTTGTCGACCCGCGTCTGCCCGGTGAAGAACAGCCCGAACATGCCGCCGACCCGCTGGGTGATCATGTCGATCCCGGCCGCATCGGCGCGCTCCTGCAGCCCATGACAGAGGGTGTCCACCCGCTGGGCCAGGGCGTTATGGAAGCCGGGTTCGCGCAGCTTGGTCAGCAGGGCGATACCGGCCGCCATGGCCAGCGGGTTACCCGACAGGGTGCCCGCCTGGTACACCGGCCCCAGCGGCGAGATATGCGCCATGATCTCGCGCTTGCCGCCAAAGGCGCCTACCGGCATGCCGCCACCGACGATCTTGCCCAGACAGGTCAGGTCGGGCTCGATGCCGAAGTGCGCCTGGGCACCGCCCATGGCGACCCGGAAGCCCGTCATCACCTCATCAAAGATCAGCACACTGCCATGCTCTGTGCAAACCTGACGCAGGGTTTCCAGGAAACCGGGCTGCGGCGGGATACAGTTCATGTTGCCGGCCACCGGCTCGACGATGATGCAGGCGATCTCGCCGCCCATCTCCTCGAAGCAGGCTTCGACGGCATCGAGATCGTTGTAGGGCAGCGTCAGGGTATGGGCGGCAAGCGATGCCGGCACGCCCGGGGAGCTCGGCTCGCCGTGGGTCAGCGCACCCGAACCGGCCTTGACCAGCAGCGAGTCGGAGTGGCCGTGGTAGTTACCTTCGAACTTGACGATCTTGTCACGTCCGGTGAAGCCGCGTGCCAGGCGAATCGCCGACATGGTGGCCTCGGTGCCGGAATTGACCATGCGGACCATCTCGATGGAGGGGATCATCTCGCAGATTAGGTCGGCCATGGTGGTCTCGATGGCCGTCGGCGTGCCGAAGGAGAGCCCGTTGTCCAGCCGGCGACGCACGGCATCCAGTACGTCCGGGTCAGCATGGCCGGTGATCATCGGCCCCCACGAGCCGACGTAGTCGACGTAGCGCTTGCCTTCGACATCGAACAGATAGGCACCCTGGGCACGCTCAATGAACACCGGCGGTCGATGCAGCCCCTTGAAGGCGCGAACCGGGGAGTTGACGCCTCCGGGAATATGCCGGCAGGCCTGTTCGAAGAGCGTTGCGGATGTGGTCATGGAAACCTCGTGGCTGGGTCGAAAATCGCACTCCAAAACGGAGCGGCCTGACGGCTTCAGGCTGTGGATATTTTCTTGGATAACTTCTTGGATAACCTTGTCACTGTCGGTGGAGAAGCGGTGAACTTGCCCACAGCTTGGCGTTTCCATCGACGCTGGCGACATTCTCTGAGCTTGCACCTCGCATGGCCAGCGCCGCAAGGCGGTAGTCGGCGATGTCTTGCCTTCGATCAAGCCGCCCGGGGCGCAAGGCCACGCCGGGGCAACGCCTGGTCGCGGCCGGGCTGCCAGCCTGCCTCCAGTGCCTGCCAGGTGAAGGCCTGGGCCTGTGCGCAGGCCTCGGACAAGGACTCTCCCGCCGCCAGGCGGGCGGCCAGCGCCGCGGCCAGCGTACAGCCCGAGCCGTGGTAGCTGCCCGGCAGCCGCGGCCAGCGCCAGCGACGCACCTCGCCCTGCCCATAAAGCGCATGCTCGACGCTCTCGGCGGGCACCTCGCTGCCGGGCGTGTCGGTGCCGGTCACCAGCACCCCACCGCACCCCTGCTCGAGCAGGACCGCCGCCCGAGCCGAATCGTCGCCTCCTGCAACGCCGGCAAGGCGCATCAATTCCTGGCGATTGGGCGTGAGAATATCCACAAGCGGCAGCAGGCGGCGGCGAAACGCCTCGAGCAGCGCGGCTGTGGATAACTCTCTTCCCCCGGCCTTGAGCACCGGGTCGACGACCACCGGCACGCCGGGGAAGGCGCCGATGATCTCGGCCACCGCCTCCAGCGTCTCGGGGTGCGTGAGCAGCCCCACCTTGATGGCGGTGACGGGAAAGTCATTCAGCGCGGCGGCCATCTCGCGTATCAGCTCGGGAGTGACCGCCTGCACGCGCTGCACGTCGCGGCAGTTCTGCACCGTCAGCGCGGTCGGCACCGTCAACGCCCAGCCACCGCAGGCGGCAATCGCCTCACTGTCGGCAACCAGCCCCGCCCCGCCTGTCGGGTCATGGCCGGCCAGTACCAGCACCACCGGCGGGTGGTTCGAAGCGCCAGCGTCCAGCGCCATGTCAGAAGGGCTTCAGCACCGCCAGCACCACGATCGCCAGCAGGGCAATGACCGGCAGCTCGTTGAACCAGCGGAAGAACACATGACTCTTGGTGCAGCGCCCCTGGGCGAACTGCTTCAGGTAGATCAGGCAGACATGGTGGTAGGCCACCAGCACCACCACCAGCAGAAGCTTGACATGCATCCAGCCCATGCCGAGCCAATGCGGCATCAGGTAGAGCAGGCCGAAGCCGAGGCCGAGCACCGCCACCATGGAGGGCGTCATGATGCCCCGATAGAGCTTGCGCTCCATGACCAGAAAGTGGTCGATCGCCTGCTGCTCGCCCTTGTCACGCGCCATGGCGTGGTAGACGAACAGGCGCGGCAGGTAGAACAGCGCGGCGAACCAGGTCACCACGGCCACGATATGCAGAGCCTTGAGCCACAGGTACATGTGCTCTCCCAAGCAGCGAAAAAGGAAACAGGCAGCAGACAAAGGTACACCGCCGTCTGGAGAAAGGGCGGCGATCACCTCACTTCAACGACCTCACTTCAACGACCTCACTTCAACGACCTCACTTCAACGACCTCACTTCAACGACCTCACTTCAACGACCTCACTTCAACGACCTCACTTCAACGACCTCACTTCAATGAATAGTACCGTTCGATGGCACCGCGGGTGATGATACCCGAAATTCGCTTCGTCTTCGGGTGGCGCCCCTGCTCCACGTAGAGGGCATCGACCGCACGCTCCTCGATTTGCTCGAAGGCCTCGGAGAGCGTTGCCTGGAGGTGGATCGGCGCCATCTCCAGACGCTGACCCGGTATTTCGAGCAGATCGATCAAGCCCTCCTGCTGTTGCGCCTCCGCCAGCTCGCTCTCGTCCATCAGCGCCCGTGCCAGGTCGGCTGCCTTCAGCGCCAGCGTAGGCTTGTCATCCGTCGAGCGCAGGATCAGGATCCAGGTCGGCTTGGCATTGAGCAAGCGCAGCGCACGCTCGCGCGTCACCATGCGCGGCGTGGTGACCAGGCTGCGCTCCATCACGGCCGGCACAGAGACGCGTGACAGCGCCTGCATCAGTGGCTGCTGCAGGGGTGCAGTCCATGCCGGGTGACGCTGATGAAAAAGCCCTCGCAGCGGCACAGCTGCCTTGCCGTCAGGCCGGAGACCACCACGGCCAGCATGCCGGGCAGGATGATGTTGGGGTTGTGGGTGAGCTCCAGCAGCGCCATTAGTGCCGCGAGCGGCGCCTGCAGCACCGCGCCCATCATGGCCGCCATACCCAGCATGGCGTAGAAGCCGGTCTCGCCGGCCAGCTGCGGCGACACCCAGGCCGCCACGAGCCCGGCCAGGGCGCCGGCCGCCGCCCCCACCACCAGCATGGGCCCGATGATGCCGATGGGAATGCCGCTGGCCACGGTAAGCGCGGTCAGCAGCAGCTTGGCAACCACCAGCACCAGCAGCACGTCCATGCTCAGCGAATCGGTCAGCGACGCTGCCAGGCTGTCATAGCCGATCCCCTGCACCTGCGGGTACCACCAGGCCACCATGCCGGTGGCCAGCGCCACCAGCGCCAGACGCAGCCACACGGGCAGGCCGGCGATGCGCTCGCTTCGCGCCACATGGATGAAAAGCCCCGCCAGCAGGCCGATGAACAGTGCCGTCACCACGATCCAGGGCAGGTTCCACAGCGAACCGAGGCTCACGCTCGGCACCTGGAAGGCCGGCTCGGAGCCGTAGACCAGCATGGCCACCAGCGCGCCCATGGTGGACGCCAGGATCACCGGCATGAAGCCCGCAATGGTGTACTCCATCATCACCACTTCCATGGCAAAGATGACCCCGGCAATGGGCGTGTTGAACGAGGCCGAGATACCTGCCGCCGTGCCGCACGCCACCAGCACGCGCAGGCTATTGTGGGGTAGCCGGAGACGCTGTCCCATGCCGCTGGCCGCAGCGGCCCCCAGGTGGATCGCGGGTCCCTCGCGGCCGGCGGAGAGCCCACCGAGCACCGACACCGCCCCGACCCACCATTGATTGAGCCAGTTGCGCAGCGGAAAGCGCCCCTGGTGGTAGGTCAGGCGCTCGATCACATGGCCCACGCCCAGCTTGCGCGCCGCCGCCGGCTGGCGCCACAGGCCCACGCCGATGACCAGCACCGCCAGCAGGGGCAGCGCAGCGCGTACCCAGGGAGGCAGCCCCTCGAAGGCCTCATGGTTCCCATTCGGCATGTAGCCCAGGGCGGCGAGATCGAGCAGCAGGCGAAACCCGACCATCAGCGCCCCGGTCAGGATGCCCGACACCACGCCCAGCACGCAGAGCTGGGGCAGCGCATCGACATTGGCCAGCTGACGACGAAAGCCTTCCAGGCTGAAGTCAAGGCGGGGTGGCTGTGGCACGTGGCGTCCTGTACGGCGGTGGCGGTTGGCTGGGTGGTGCCCGGCACTCTTGTGTATCATATCCGAGCAGGGTGGCCCAGTTCCGGCCGCCGTGCTTCAGGCAACCCATGAAGGAGCCCATCGTGATCAAGGTTGGAATCGTTGGTGGTACCGGCTACACCGGGGTCGAGCTGCTCAGGCTGCTGGCCCAGCATCCGCATGTCGAGATCGACGCCATCACTTCCCGATCCGAGGCCGGGGTGCGCGTCTGCGACATGTATCCCAACCTGCGTGGCCATTACGACAGCCTGACCTTCAGCGAACCCGATGCCGAACGCCTGGGCGCCTGCGATGCGGTATTCTTCGCCACCCCCACGGCGTCGCCCATGCCCTGGCCGGCGAGCTGCTCGAGCGGGGTACCCGGGTGATCGACCTCTCCGCCGACTTCCGCCTGCGCGACGCCGAGGTGTGGGCCGAGTGGTACGGCCAGCCTCACGGCGCCCCGGAGCTGCTCGAAGAAGCCGTGTACGGCCTGCCCGAGATGCACCGCGAGCGCATTCGTCAGGCGCGTCTGATCGCCGTGCCCGGCTGCTACCCCACCGCGGTGCAGCTGGGGCTGCTGCCGCTGCTCGAAGCCGGCCTGATCGACGCCGGGCATCTCATTGCCGACTGCAAGTCCGGCGTCACCGGCGCCGGCCGCGGCGCCAAGGTGCCCTCGCTGCTGGCCGAGGCCAGCGAATCGATGAAGGCCTACGCCGCCGGCGGCCACCGCCACCTGCCGGAGATTCGTCAGGGTCTCGGCGATGCCGCCCAGGGCCCGGTCGGGTTGACCTTCATTCCTCACCTCACGCCGATGATTCGCGGCATTCATGCCACCCTCTATGGCCGCCTGACCGGCGAGCCCGGCGACCTGCAGGCGCTGTTCGAACGGCGCTTTGCCAACGAACCCTTCGTCGACGTGATGCCCGCCGGCAGCCACCCGGAAACCCGCAGCGTGAAGGGCGCCAACCTGTGCCGCCTGGCGGTGCATCGCCCGGGGAACGGCGACACCGTGGTGGTGCTCTCCGTCATCGACAACCTGGTCAAGGGTGCCTCGGGGCAGGCCATTCAGAACCTCAACCTGATGTTCGGCTTCGACGAGAGCGCCGGGCTCCAGGCGCCGGCCATGATGCCCTGAAGGCGACGCATCCCGAGCAATAGTTGACCCTTTTGCTCGGGTTTGTGGATAATTCACCGTCAGACCATTCATTTTCGGCTCAGGGGAGGATGCCCATGAGCGGCGCAGAAACGTTCACGCCTACGCCCATGATGCTCACTGCAGCCGCACGCCAGCGGCTCCAGGCGCTCATCGCGGAACAAGGCAATCCCGAGCTCAAGCTGCGGGTGTATGTCACGGGAGGCGGCTGCTCCGGCTTCCAGTACGGCTTCGATTTCGCCGACGCCGTGGGCGACGACGACACCGTGATCGCCTTCGGCGACGTCGCCCTGGTGGTCGACGAGCTCTCCTACCAGTACCTCGTCGGCTCCACGGTAAACTACGAGGAGGGGCTCGCCGGGGCGCGTTTCCTGGTCCAGAACCCCAACGCCACCACCACCTGCGGCTGCGGCGCCTCCTTCATGGTGTGAGGGCACTGCCGCATCACCCTGACCAGCGGCAACGCATCCCAGCTCGGCCTACCACCTACGCCGATAGGCCTGGCCAACGCGACACTGTTTAACGCGAATAACGAAAAACCCCGCTCCGGCGGGGTTTTTTCGTCTGTGGATAACTTTTCGGCCCTGGCAAGTCCAACCTGCCGACAGGACGCATGACCCCGCCGTTTCAACCGATCTGACGCCGGTGTTCACAGTCGCGGTAACAAGCGCGGTAGGGGGCGGTGGAAAAACGGGGGATCGCCGGGGCTGTGGGCAACTCGTGCTTTCATCCACAGGCTGGACACCGGAGACCCAGAGGCAGTCCGCCCTTTTCCAGCGCAAAAGTCAACAAGGCAACTTATTGAGTTTAAAAGTTAATTACTCCTTATCCACTGAATCTATCCACACTAGTAGTTACAACCACAACAGAACTTCTCTTTTAACTCTTCTTATTTTATTTGTTTACCGAAGGACGAAAAACGGGGTGTGGAAAACCCCTGACGCTTACCCACAGGGGGTTTATACTGCCAGGCTATTTTCGATCCCCGGCAATATCCGCGCGCAGCGCAACGAGGTGCACCTTGGAGTATCCCGACCGCTTTGACGTAATCGTCATCGGCGGCGGCCATGCGGGAACCGAAGCCGCCCTGGCCTCCGCCCGCATGGGCTGTCAGACCCTGCTGCTGACCCACAACATCGAGACCTTGGGCCAGATGTCCTGCAATCCCGCCATTGGCGGGATCGGCAAGAGTCATCTGGTCAAGGAGATCGATGCACTGGGCGGTGCCATGGGCCTGGCCACCGATCTCGGTGGCATCCAGTTCCGTGTGCTCAACGGCCGCAAGGGCCCTGCCGTGCGCGCCACTCGCGCCCAGGCCGACCGCGTGCGCTACAAGGCAGCGATTCGCGGCATGCTGGAAAACCAGGCCAACCTGACACTATTCCAGCAGGCGGCGGGGGACCTGATCGTCGAAGGCGACAGCGTACGCGGCGTAGTCACCGAAACCGGCATCCGCTTCCTGAGCGAGAGCGTGGTGCTGTGCACCGGCACCTTCCTTGGCGGCGTGATTCATATCGGCCTCGAACAGAGCCGCGGTGGGCGCGCCGGCGATCCGCCCTCGAACGCCCTGGCCGAACGCCTGCGCGCGCTGCCGTTCCGGGTCGACCGGCTCAAGACCGGCACCCCGCCGCGGCTGGATGCCAAAAGCGTCGACTTCTCGGTGCTCGAGGAGCAGCCGGGCGACTCGCCCACCCCGGTGATGTCCTACCTGGGCAGCCGCGACATGCACCCGCGCCAGGTGAGCTGCCACATTGCGCACACCAACGAGCGCACCCACGAGATCATCTTCGCCAATCTCGACCGCTCGCCGATGTACTCCGGCGTGATCGAGGGCGTTGGCCCGCGCTACTGTCCGTCGATCGAGGACAAGGTGCACCGCTTCGCCGACAAGGCGAGCCACCAGGTGTTCATCGAGCCCGAAGGCCTCGATACCCACGAGCTCTACCCCAACGGCATCTCCACCTCGCTGCCCTTCGACGTGCAGCTACAGGTGGTGCGCTCGATCAAGGGCCTCGAGAACGCCCATATCACCCGGCCCGGCTACGCCATCGAGTACGATTTCTTCGATCCACGCGATCTCAAACACTCGCTGGAAACCAAATTCATCCACAACCTGTTCTTCGCCGGACAGATCAACGGCACCACCGGCTACGAAGAGGCCGGCGCCCAGGGGCTGCTGGCAGGCCTCAATGCCGCGCGCCGCGCCAAGGGGCTGGCCAGCTGGCATCCGCGCCGCGACGAGGCCTACCTCGGCGTGCTGGTCGATGACCTGATCACGCTAGGCACCAAGGAGCCCTACCGCATGTTCACCTCGCGCGCCGAGTACCGGCTGCTGCTGCGCGAGGACAACGCCGACCTGCGCCTCACCGAGGCCGGCCGCGAGCTGGGGCTGGTCGACGACGTTCGCTGGGCCGCGTTCAGCGCCAAGCGTGAGGCGATCGAGCGCGAGAGCGCCCGGCTCAAGGCCAGCTGGGTACAGCCCGGCACGGCCGCTGCCGAGGCCATCGAGACCAGGACCGGCAAGTCGCTGGCCCGCGAGTACAGCCTGCTCGATCTGCTCAAGCGCCCCGAGCTCGGCTATGCCGACGTGGCCCACCTCGCCGGCGAGCCCGTGGATGATGAAGCGGTGGCTGAACAGGTGCAGATCCAGGCCAAGTACCAGGGCTACATCGACCGTCAGCAGGACGAGATCGACAAGCTCAAGCGCCACGAGGCCACGCCGCTGCCCACCGATCTCGACTACGCCAGGGTCGAGGGCTTGTCCCACGAGATCCGCCAGAAGCTCGCCGAGGCGCGTCCCGAGACGCTGGCCCAGGCCTCGCGGATTTCCGGGGTGACGCCCGCCGCGGTATCGATCCTGCTGATCCACCTGAAGAAGCGCCGCCTGCTCGAGGACAACCGGGTGAGCCAAGCATGAGCCACGCGATCTCGCCCTTGGTGGAAACACGGCTTGACGACGGCCTTGAACAGCTGACGATTCGCGTCGATGCGCAGCAGCGCGAACGCCTGCTGCGGCTGGTCGAACTGTTGCACAAGTGGAATCGCGCCTATAACCTCACCGCGGTACGTTCACCCGATGAGATGGTGGCCAGGCATCTGCTCGATAGCGCCGCGGTGCTGCCCTTCGTCAGCGATGCGCCGCTGCTCGACGTCGGCGCCGGCCCCGGCCTGCCGGGCCTGGTGCTGGCAATCCTTGAGCCGGAGCTCGCGGTCACCCTGCTCGACAGCAACGGCAAGAAGGTGCGCTTCCAGCGCCAGGCGGTCATGGAGCTGGGGCTTGGCAATGTCACCCCCGTGCAGGCCCGGGTCGAAGCGTTTACGCCGCGCTCCGGCGGCTACCTGCAGGTGATCTCGCGCGCCTTCGCCAGCCTGGGCGACTTCCTGCGCCTCACCGAGCCGTTGCTGGCCGCTCAAGGCCGCTGGCTGGCGATGAAGGGGCCGGCGGTCGAGGAGGAGCTGGCCGAACTCCCCGCCGGGACGGTGATTCGAGAACGCCATGCCTACCGGGTGCCGTTCAGTTCGGGTGAGCGTCAGCTTGTGATTGTCGAGCGATCCGATTCCAACCCAGGCCGTGATTGAGCGGCATCGACGCAAGGATATCGCCGTGACCCGGATAATCGCCTTGACCAACCAGAAGGGTGGCGTGGGCAAGACCACCACCACCGTCAACCTGGCTGCCAGTCTCGCCGCCCTGGATCGCCGCGTGCTGCTGGTCGACCTGGACCCCCAGGGGCACGCGACCATGGGCAGCGGCGTCGACAAGCACAGCCTGGAGGGCAGCGTGCTCGACCTGTTGCTGGGCGAGAAGAGCGCCGCCGAGGTGATGCTCGACTGCCCTGCCGCCGGCTACTCGCTGCTGCCCGGCAACGGCGACCTGACCGCCGCCGAGGTGGAGCTGCTCGAGCTTGCCGAAGGGCGCGAGCGCCGCCTTGCCGAGGCCCTGGCCAGCGTGGCCGGCGAATACGACGTGGTGCTGATCGACTGCCCGCCGTCGCTCAACATGCTCACCGTCAATGCGCTGACCGCCGCCCATGGCGTGCTGATCCCGCTGCAGTGCGAGTTCTACGCCCTGGAAGGGCTCTCGGCGCTGCTTGACACCGTGGAGCAGATCAAGGACAGCGTGAAC
Source organism: Halomonas sp. E19 (assembly GCF_052439355.1). Classification (NCBI taxonomy): domain Bacteria; kingdom Pseudomonadati; phylum Pseudomonadota; class Gammaproteobacteria; order Oceanospirillales; family Halomonadaceae; genus Halomonas; species Halomonas sp. E19. Next base: position 3,162,673 of record NZ_JBNFWU010000001.1, read on the forward strand.
CCGGCGCTGGCCATCGACGGCATCCTGCGCACCATGTTCGATGCCCGCAACAGCCTCACCCGGGATGTCTCCAAGCAGCTGCGCGACTACTTCGGCGACGCCCTGCTCAAGACCACCATCCCGCGCAACGTGCGGGTGGCCGAGGCCCCCAGCCATGGCTTGCCGGTGACCAAGTACGCGCGCTTCTCGCGCGGCAGCCAGGCCCACCGGGTGCTGGCCAAGGAACTGATTCGTCGCCTGTCGCTGTAGTGCCAGGCCTCCACCTGTCGTGTCCGCTCGTCATGATGAGGGAAAGTAGATGACGCGAAAACGCGCCTTGGGCCGCGGCCTGGACGCCTTGATCGGTGCCGGTTCGCGCCGCCGCGAGAGCCTCGAGCTGCCCGAGCAGGAGGCCTCGCCCGGCGCGGCCCAGGCGCCCGCGGCAGCTCCCGCTCCGGAGCGCCTCGAGCGCCTGCCGCTGGTCCAGCTGTGCCGCGGCAAGTACCAGCCGCGGCGCGATATCCAGCCGGAAGCCCTGGAGGAACTCGCCGACTCCATCCGCGCCCAGGGCGTGATGCAGCCGATCGTGGTACGCCCCATCGGCGAATCGCGCTACGAGATCATCGCCGGCGAGCGGCGCTGGCGCGCCGCTCAGCTGGCCGAGCTCGACACCATCCCGGCGGTGATCCGCGAGGTCAGCGACGAGGTCGCCCTGGCCCTGGCCCTGATCGAGAACATCCAGCGCGAGAACCTCAACCCGGTGGAGGAGGCGCTGGCGCTCAAGCGCCTGCTGGAGGAGTTTGCGCTGACCCAGCAGCAGGTCGCCGATGCGGTCGGCAAGTCCCGCGCCCAGGTGGCCAACCTGCTGCGCCTGCTGGCGCTCGACCCCGAGGTGCAGACGCTGCTCGAGCGCGGCGATCTCGACATGGGCCACGCCAGGGCGCTGCTGGTACTGTCGCCCGCCAAGCAGCGGCGCGCCGCCCATGAGGTGGTCAACAAGGATCTCACCGTGCGCGACACCGAGGCCTTGGTGAAACGCCTGACCCAGGGCGAACCGAAGAAGGGCGAAAGCCCTGCCGTCAGCCCCGATGTGTCGCGCCTGGAGTCTCGCCTCGGCGAGCTGCTGGGTGCGCCGGTCAAGATCCAGCATGGCCGCGGCGGCAAGGGGCGGCTGACGATTCGCTACTCCAGTCTTGACGAGCTGGACGGCATTCTGGAGCACATTCGCTAGGTAGTGCCCGCTGTGTCGACAATTGCGTTCATCTTTGGTCGCAAAGCCACAGCATTCATGCGCAAAAGCTCCTTGTCCGGTTGAAGGGGTGAGGCGCTTCCCTATAATCCGCCGTTGTTTGCCTGAGTGTCACGCTCGGCTACGCCGGCTCCCAGCCCTGCCACGGCAGGGCAGGAATGTCGACAGGATGCACAGAAACATTGCCATGAGGCGCCGGCGCTTGGACTACACCCGCCTGTTCCTGGCTCAGGGTCTGGCAATCCTGATCATCGCATTGCTGGCTGGCCTGCGGCACGGCCCGGAAGGGGGCTGTCCGCGGTGACGGGTGGACTGGTGGCGCTGCTGCCCTCGCTCTACTTCGTGTGGCGCGGCCAGCGGGTGCGGGATGGGCGGCGGCCACGGGTCAGCGTGATGAACCTCTATCAGGCAGCCATGGGGAAGTTCGGTTTGACGGTGGCACTGTTCGCGATCGTGTTCGTGACAGTGCCCCCTTCAAACCCGGCTTTTTCTTTGTCGCATATGTGGCGGCGCAACTCATGCACTGGCTGACCCCATGGCTCGTGCGTGACAGGCCGACCCAACGAACCTGAGGTAGCAGCGTATGGCAGCAGCAGATAATGAAATATCCGCGATCTATTACATACAGCACCACCTTCAGAACCTGACCTTCGGCAACCATCCCGAACTCGGCTGGAAGATCGCCAGCAGCTCCACCGAGGCTGCCGAAATGGGCTTCTGGGCGATTCACCTCGACACCATGGGCTGGTCGATCGCTATGGGGGCGCTGTTCCTCTGGTTATTCCGCAAGGCGGGGCAAGTGGCCACCACCGGGGTTCCCGGCGGGCTGCAGAATGCGGTCGAGATGGTCATCGAGTTCATCGAGAACCTGACCCGCGCCACCTTCCACGGCAAGAATCCCCATATCGCGCCGATCGCGCTGACGCTGTTCATGTGGATCCTGCTGATGAACACGCTCAAGATCATTCCGGTCGACTACTTCCCCGAGCTGTTCGCCCGCCTCGGCTTCGAGTACATGAAGATCGTGCCGACCACCGACGTCAACGCCACCCTCGGCATGGCGCTGGGCGTGTTCATCCTGATCGTCTACTACAGCATCAAGGCCAAGGGGGCCAGCGGCTTCGCCAAGGAGCTGTCGCTCACGCCGTTCAACCACTGGCTGCTGATTCCGTTCAACCTGATCCTCGAAATCGTCGGCCTGATCGTCAAGCCGATCAGCCTGGCGCTGCGACTGTTCGGCAACATGTTTGCCGGCGAGGTGATCTTCATCCTGATCGCGCTGCTGCCGTTCTGGGCGATCTGGGTGCTCGACGTGCCGTGGGCCATTTTCCACATCCTGGTGGTGACGCTGCAGGCCTTCATCTTCACGACGCTGACGCTCGTGTACCTGAGTGCCGCGCACGAACACCACTGAACCAAGCAACCTTTGCAAACGCAGTAACTCGAAACCCGACCTCACCATCAAACTAGTAGGAGCAACATCATGGAAATCGTCTACCTTGCCGCCGCCATCATCATCAGCGTTAGCGCCCTGGCTACCGGCATCGGCTTCGCCATGCTGGGCGGCAAGCTGCTCGAGTCCACCGCTCGCCAGCCTGAGCTGGGCGACCAGCTGCAGACTCGTACCTTCATCATGGCCGGTCTGCTTGACGCCGTGCCGATGATCGGCGTCGGTATCGCGATGTACCTGATCTTCGTCGTTGCCGGTTAATGACAGCACCGAGCGCTGAGGCGCTCGGTTCGCTTCTATCCGGTCGCCACGAACCCGTCAGAGGTACATACCCGTGAATATCAACATGACGCTTATCGGGCAGACGATCGCGTTTGCGATCTTTGTCTGGTTCTGCATCAAGTACGTGTGGCCGCCGATCAGCACTGCGCTCCACGAGCGCCAGAAGAAGATCGCCGATGGCCTCGACGCGGCCAGCCGGGCTTCCCGCGACCTCGAGCTTGCTCAGGAGCAGGCGGCTCAGACGCTGCGCGAGAGCAAGGAGCAGGCCTCACAGATTCTCGAGCAGGCGCACAAGCGCTCCACTCAGATGATCGAGGAAGCCCGCGAGCAGGCCCGTGCCGAAGGCGAGCGCCTGGTCGCTGGCGCCCGTGCCGAGATCGACCAGGAAATCAATCGCGCCAAGGAAGAGCTTCGCGCCCAGGTGGCAACCCTTGCCATCGTCGGTGCCGAGCGTGTTCTGGAAGCCTCCATCGACGAGAAGGCACACCGCAAGCTGCTCGACAAGCTTGCTGCCGAACTGTGAAGGAGGTGACCCATGGCGGAAACGTCTACCGTCGCACGCCCCTACGCCAAGGCGGCATTCGAGTACGCGCGTGACCACAAGGCGCTGGAAGCCTGGTCCGATATGCTGCTCAAGCTTGGCCAGGTGGTTGCGCAGCGTGATGCTCAGAAACTGTTCGCCAGCCCCAAGCTGACCAGCGCCCGCAAGGTCGAACTGGTCATCGAACTGGCCGAGGCCAAGGTCGACGACGCGGCGCGTCGCTTCCTGGACACCCTCGCCGACAAGGGGCGGCTGACTGCCCTGGGTGCCATCGCCGAGCAGTACGAACGGCTGCGCGCCGACCATGACAAGCGTGTCGACGTCACCGTGGTGTCGGCTTTCGCGCTCGACGACAAGCAGCAGAACAAGCTCGCAGGCGCGCTCAAGAAGCGGCTGAATCGCGAAATCTCCATTACCACTCAGGTGGATCCGAAGCTTATCGGGGGCGTCATCCTGCGCGCCGGCGACACCGTCATCGACGGGTCGGTGCGCGGTCGGCTGAACCGCCTCTCCGAAGCCCTTACCGCCTGAGTCTGAGGGACATGGCATGCAGCAACTGAATCCTTCCGAGATCAGCGACATCATCAAGCAGCGTATCGAAAAGCTGGATGTCGCATCCGAAGCCCGCAATCAGGGCACCATCGTCAGCGTCTCCGACGGCATCGTGAAGATTCACGGCCTTGAGGATGCGATGTTCGGTGAGATGATTGAATTCCCTGGCGGTATCTACGGCATGGTGCTCAACCTTGAGCGCGACTCCGTGGGCGCCGTGGTGCTGGGCGACTACCTGCAGCTGGAAGAGGGCATGACCGCCAGCTGTACCGGCCGCATCCTCGAGGTGCCGGTGGGCCCCGAGCTGGTCGGTCGCGTGGTCGACCCGCTGGGCAACCCCATCGACGGCAAGGGCGACGTGGGCGCCAAATTGACCGACGCGGTGGAAAAGGTCGCCCCGGGCGTCATCACCCGTCAGTCGGTCGACCAGCCGATCCAGACCGGCCTCAAGGCGATCGACGCCATGGTGCCGATCGGCCGCGGCCAGCGCGAGCTGATCATCGGCGACCGCCAGATCGGTAAGTCGGCCATCGCCGTCGACGCCATCATCAACCAGAAGGGCAAGGGCGTCACCTGTATCTATGTGGCCATCGGTCAGAAGCAGTCGACCATTGCCAACGTGGTGCGCAAGCTCGAGGAGCACGGCGCGATGGATCACACCATCGTCGTCGCTTCCGGCGCCGCCGACCCGGCCCCGATGCAGTTCCTGGCGCCCTACGCCGGCTGCACCATGGGCGAGTACTTCCGCGACCGCGGTCAGGACGCGCTGATCGTCTATGACGATCTGACCAAGCAGGCCTGGGCCTACCGTCAGGTGTCCCTGCTGCTGCGTCGTCCGCCGGGCCGTGAAGCCTACCCGGGTGACGTCTTCTATCTCCACTCGCGCCTGCTCGAGCGTGCCGCTCGCGTCAACGCCGACTACGTGGAGAAGTTCACCAACGGTGAGGTCAAGGGCAAGACCGGCTCGCTGACCGCGCTGCCGATCATCGAGACCCAGGGCGGCGACGTGTCCGCGTTCGTTCCCACCAACGTGATCTCGATCACCGACGGCCAGATCTTCCTGGAAACCGACCAGTTCAACGCAGGTATCCGTCCGGCCATCAACGCCGGTCTGTCGGTCTCCCGCGTCGGTGGTGCAGCCCAGACCAAGATCATCAAGAAGCTCGGCGGCGGCGTGCGTCTGGCACTCGCCCAGTATCGCGAGCTGGCGGCCTTCTCCCAGTTCGCCTCCGACCTGGACGAAGCCACCCGCAAGCAGCTGGAGCACGGTCAGCGCGTCACCGAGCTGATGAAGCAGAAGCAGTATTCGCCGCTGTCCGTGGCCGAGATGGGCGTGTCGCTGTATGCCGCCAACGAAGGCTTCCTGGATGACGTCGAGGTGAGCAAGGTGCTGGACTTCGAGCGTGCTCTTCACGAGTACATGAAGTCCGAGCACGGTGCGCTGCTTGACAAGATCAACCAGACCGGCGACTACAGCGACGAGATCCAGCAAGGGCTGAAGCAGGGTCTCGAGCAGTTCAAGGCCACTCAGAGCTGGTAATGCCGCAGGCCCGCCCGCCATGGGCGGGCCCAGAAGCTTTCTGAGGGCTACGAACGGAGTAGATCGCTATGGCAGCTGCAAAAGAGATACGCACCCAGATCGGGAGCATCAAGAATACGCAGAAGATCACCAGCGCCATGGAAATGGTCGCTGCGTCGAAGATGCGTAAAGCGCAAGATCTGATGAAGGCCAGCCAGCCTTACGCCCGGCAGATCCGCAACGTGGTGGGCCATATCGCCGACGCCAACCCCGAATACCGCCACGATTACATGATCGAGCGTGACGAGGTGAAGCGGGTCGGCTACATCGTGGTCTCCACCGATCGCGGCCTGTGTGGCGGCTTGAACGTCAACCTGTTCAAGGCCGTCATCAAGGACGCCATGGCGTGGCGCAACGAGGGGCGGAGCTCGACTTCTGCGCCCTGGGCAGCAAGGCAGGCGGCTTTTTCCGCAACTACGGTGGCAACCTGGTGGCGGCCAAGAGCGGCCTGGGCGAATCGCCCGAGGTCGAGGATCTGATCGGCAGCGTCAAGGTGATGTTGGACGCCTACGACGAGGGGCGGGTCGACCGCCTGTTCGTGGTGTACAACGAATTCATTAACACCATGACGCAAAGGCCGGTGGTTCGTCAGCTGTTGCCGCTCTCCCCCGACATGGGGGCCGATGCGGATGACGAGGACAACAAGCGTCCCGGTAGCTGGGACTACCTGTATGAGCCGGATGCCAAGGCGCTGTTGGATAGCCTGCTGGTTCGCTTCATCGAATCGCAGGTCTATCAGGCGGTGGTCGAGAACAGGGCCTGCGAACAGGCGGCCCGGATGATCGCCATGAAGAACGCCACCGACAACGCCGGCGGACTGATCGACGATCTGGAGATGGTGTACAACAAGGCCCGCCAGGCCGCCATCACCCAGGAAATTTCCGAGATCGTCGGCGGTGCCGCCGCCGTATAGCGCCCGGGGAGAGCCGCCGTGCTCTCCCGGTACAGGTTTCATTTGCAGGTATTTGAGAGGATCGCAAGATGAGCGGACGTATCGTACAAATCATCGGCGCGGTGATTGACGTCGAGTTCCCGCGGGACTCGGTTCCCAAGGTCTACGACGCGCTCAACGTCGCCAACTCCGAGACCGTGCTCGAAGTCCAGCAGCAGCTGGGCGACGGCGTGGTGCGTACCATCGCCATGGGCTCCACCGAGGGCCTGAAGCGCGGCATGGAGACCACCAACACCGGGGCACCGATCTCCGTGCCGGTGGGCAAGGAGACCCTGGGTCGCATCATGGACGTGCTGGGTCGGCCGATCGACGAGGCCGGCGATATCGGTGAGCAGGAGCGCATGCCCATTCACCGTCCGGCGCCCACCTATGCCGAGCAGGCGGCTTCCAACGAGCTGCTCGAGACCGGCATCAAGGTCATCGACCTGGTCTGCCCGTTCGCCAAGGGCGGCAAGGTCGGCCTGTTCGGCGGCGCCGGCGTAGGCAAGACGGTCAACATGATGGAGCTGATCCGCAACATCGCCATCGAGCACAGCGGTTACTCCGTGTTCGCCGGCGTGGGTGAGCGGACCCGTGAAGGTAACGACTTCTACCACGAGATGACCGAGTCGAACGTTATCGACAAGGTATCGCTGGTATACGGTCAGATGAACGAACCGCCGGGCAACCGTCTGCGCGTGGCCCTGACCGGCCTGACCATCGCCGAGAAGTTCCGCGATGAAGGCCGCGACGTGCTGCTGTTCGTCGACAACATCTACCGTTACACCCTGGCCGGTACCGAGGTATCCGCCCTGCTGGGCCGTATGCCCTCGGCGGTAGGCTACCAGCCGACCCTGGCCGAGGAGATGGGCGTTCTGCAGGAGCGCATCACCTCCACCAAGGTGGGCTCGATCACCTCCGTGCAGGCCGTCTACGTGCCCGCGGACGACCTGACCGACCCGTCGCCGGCCACTACCTTCGCCCACCTGGACGCCACCGTGGTACTGGCGCGTTCGATCGCCGAACTGGGTATCTACCCGGCCATCGATCCGCTGGACTCCACCTCGCGCCAGCTCGACCCGCTGGTCGTCGGCGAAGAGCACTACAACACCGCTCGCGGTGTGCAGAACGTGCTGCAGCGCTACAAGGAGCTCAAGGACATCATCGCGATCCTGGGCATGGACGAACTGTCCGACGAGGACAAGCAGACCGTGGCCCGCGCGCGTAAGATCCAGCGCTTCCTGTCGCAGCCGTTCTTCGTGGCCGAGGTCTTCACCGGCTCCCCGGGCAAGTACGTGTCGCTGAAGGACACCATCCGTGGTTTCCAGGGCATCCTCAACGGCGAATACGACAACCTGCCGGAGCAGGCCTTCTACATGGTGGGCAGCATCGACGAGGCCGTCGAAAAAGCCAACCAGATGAAGTAAGGCCGTCCACCAGGGGGACTTCGCTATGGCGAACAGCTTCAAGTGCAACATCGTCAGCGCCGAAGAGGCGATCTTCTCGGGTGAGATCGAGCAGCTCATCGCTTCCGGCATCATGGGCGACCTGGGTATCCTGCCCGGGCACGCCCCGCTGCTGACCGAGCTTCAGCCAGGGCCGATCCGGGTGATTCGGGAAGGCGGTACGGAAGAGAATTTCTACGTTTCGGGCGGCTTCCTGGAAGTGCAGCCCGACGTGGTGACCGTACTGGCCGATGCGGCCTCCCGCGCCGGCGACCTCGACGAGGCCGCCGCCGAGGAAGCCCGCCAGCATGCCCTGAAGGCGTTCAACGACAAGTCGGCGGAGCTGGATTACACCCGCGCCGCCGCCGAACTCGCGGAAGCCGTGGCCCAGCTGCGTACCATTCAGCAGCTGCGCAAGAAGGCCGGCAAGGGCTGATTCCAGCCGATTGCCACAAAACGCCCCCGAACGCTGTTCGGGGGCGTTTTTGTCTCTGTTATCATGCTATTTGCAATCAGGAAGGTCTGGGGCCGCATGCATGCCACGGCGTCAGCCGGTATCGGAAACTGACGATGTGGGAAAGGAGGTGATCATGTCACTGAGCGAACAGCTGCAGGAGCAGAAGGAAACGCTGCTGGCTGCCCTTGAGCAGGAGGAGCGCCAACGCCTCGATGAGTTGCTGCCCGAGCTGCGGGCCGCGGATCTCTCTGAGATTCTTGAGGAGCTGGTCGAAGAGGAAGATGACCTTCCCACCGTGCTGAAGCTGCTCGATTACCTGTCGCTCGAGCGCCGGGCCAACGTCATCGGCTATCTACCGGGTGAAATCCAGCTTTTGGTAGCCCAGTCCATGGCCGACGAGCTGCTGCTCTCGGTACTCGAGGAGATGGGCTCCGACGAGAGGGCCGACCTGTTCAACCTGCTCGATGAAGATCGCCAGGAGGCGCTGCTGCGACGCATGGCACGCCAGGAGCGCGAGGACCTCAAGCGGCTGGCCAGCTACGAGGAGGGCACCGCTGGGGCGATCATGACCTCGGACTACGTCGCCATTCCCAGCGGCATGACGGTATCCAAGGCGATGATGCGCGTGCGCCAGACCGCGCCCGACGCCGAGACCGTCTATCAGCTCTACATCATCGACCCGGACGGCAAGCTGGCCGGCACCCTGTCGCTGCGCCAGCTGATGGTGGCGCGCCCGGGCGCCCAGGTCGACGACCTGATGATCAAGGACGTGATCCGCATTGCCGTTGATGAAGAGCAGGAAGAAGTGGCCCGGCTGGTGGCGCGCTACGACCTGCTGGCGATGCCGGTGGTGGATCATGACGAGCGCCTGGTGGGCATCGTCACCCACGATGACGCCATGGACGTCGTGGAATCCGAGGCCACCGAGGACTTTCACAAGGGGATGTCCATCGGCCAGTTGGAGGATGGCGTCAGTCGGGTACCGCTTTGGAGCCTCTACCGCAAGCGCGTCACCTGGCTGGTACTGCTGGTGTTCGCCAACCTCTTCTCGGGCGCTGGCATCGCCTACTTCGAGGACACCATTGCCGCGCAGGTGGCACTGGTATTCTTCCTGCCGCTGCTGATCGGGAGTGGCGGCAATGCCGGCGCTCAGGCCGCCACGCTGATGGTGCGCGGCATGGCTACCGGCGACGTGGGCGTCAAGGACTGGAGCAAGTTGCTGGGCCGTGAGCTGCTGGTGGCCGGCTCTCTAGGGCTGACCATGGCGCTCGCGGTGGCACCGATCGGCGTGATGCGCGGCGGTGAGGCCGTGGCCATGGTGGTGGCCACCAGCATGGTGACCATCGTGCTATTCGGCAGCCTGCTCGGCATGTGCCTGCCGTTTCTGCTCAACCGTGTGGGCTGGGACCCGGCCACGGCCTCGGCGCCGCTGGTGACCACCTTGATCGATGCCTGCGGGGTACTGATCTACTTCACGATCGCCACGGCGGTATTGACCGGGCTATAGGCTGGCCGCGGCGCCCACCGCTTCAGTGCGGGCTGGCGCCACGCGTCTCATAGAGTACTTCGACCTGGCCCAGCCAGCCGATGTCTTCGGCCTGGGCCTTCAGCTGGCTGGCCAGGCGCTGGGGAGAGGTGTCGGTCGCGCCGGCAATGACCAGTGCCACGGATACCTTGCCGTCCAAGTAGTGCAGCTCGAGGTGGGTCAGGTTGCGCCAGGCGGGATGATGGTTCCAGCGCGCATCGAGGGCAGAGGTCACCTCCGGCCTCAGCGGCAGGCCCGGGAAGCGGCTGGGATCGCCCTCGCCGGCGTCATCCTCGGGATCGATATGAAAAGTCACGTCGCTGAGCGCAGGATAGGCGAGGCGCAGTCGGCGGCTGACCTCGTTGCCGATCTCATGGGCCTCCGACACGCTAATGCGCGGGCCCACCACCACATGCAGGTCGACGATGGCATGCCCGGCCGACTGGCGGGTACGCAGGTCGTGTACGCCTTCCACGCCGGGTACCTCAAGCGCCACCTGGTGCATCTGCTGCTGGGCATCGGCCGGCAGGGCGGTATCGACCAGCTCGCGGGCCGACTCCCACAGCAGGTCCCAGCCCACCTTGCCCACCAGCAGGCCGACGATCACCGCCGCCACGGCGTCGAGCCAGCCGAAGCCGAACTGGGCGCCGATGAGTGCCACCAGCACCACCGCGGTGGAGAGCACGTCGGAGCGCGAATGCCAGGCGTTGGCCTCGAGCAGCTTCGACTTCACCCGCCTGGCAATGCGCATGGTGTAGTGGAACAGCCACTCCTTGGCCAGCAGGGCGGCCAGTGCCAGCAGCATGGCCCAGAGCCCCGGGGCAGCGATCTCGGTGCCGCCGAGCAGCCGCTGCAGGCTCGACCAGGCGATGCCGCCGGCCACGAAGATCAGCACGCTGCCCAGCAGCAGCGTGGCCAGGGTCTCGATGCGGCCGTGGCCGTAGTGGTGGTCGTGATCGGGGCCCTGGCGGCCATAGTGGGTGGCCGCCAGCACGAAGCCGTCGGTGACCAAGTCGGAGAACGAGTGAATGCCATCGGCCACCAAGGCCGCCGAACCTACCAGCACACCCACTACCACCTTGGCACAGCCGAGCAGGCCGTCCAGCCAGGCGGCAATGTAGGTGGCGCGCTTGGCTTCGCGGTTGTGCACGGCCAGGTCGGGGTGGCGATCATTTGGGTGGCTCCAGGTCCCGCAGCGCAGGCGGGAGGCGAATAATTCTCTTTCATTGATTCTCGCACTCCCGCCCTGCCAGTTGAAGCGCTAGCCCGGCAGGCCCAGCACCGCGGTGGCGATGGCGAAGTAGATCAGCACCCCTGAGGCATCGGCGATGGAGGTCACCAGCGGCGCCGAGGCGGTGGCCGGGTCCCAGCCCAGGCGATTGAGCAGGAACGGCAGGATCATGCCGATCAGGCTGCCGATGATCACGATCAGCACCATGCTCATTGCCACCACCATGGCGATCTCAGTGCCGGCGCGGAACACCCCCACCACCGATACCGCCAGCGCCATGGTCAGCCCCAGCCCGGCGGCCACCAGCACCTCGCGTCCCAGCAGCCGCGTCCAGTCACGGGTGCGCACGTCGCCGGTGGCCATGCCGCGCACCATCAGCGTGGCGGCCTGGGAGCCGGCGTTGCCGCCGCTGTCCACCAGCAGGGGCAGGAAGAACACCAGTGCGATGTAGGCCTCGATGGTCTCCTCGAAGTAGGCGATGCCGGCGCCGGAGAAGATATTGGCGAACACCAGCAGCACCAGCCACACGATCCGCTTGCGGTAGAGTTCGAACAGGCCGGCGTTGCGCAGCCCGCCCTCAAGCTTGCCGATCGACATCCCCTTGTGCATGTCCTCGGTGGCCTCCTCTTCGGCCACGTCCATGGCGTCGTCGTAGGTGACGATCCCTACCAGCCGTTCGCCGCCGTTCACCACCGGCAGCGCCAGCAGGTCGTAGCGCGCCACCAGCCGCGCCACCTCCTCTTGGGTCTCGGCGGCGGTCACAAATACCACCTCCTCGGTCATCAGCTCGGCGACCTGGGTGTCGGGCTCGGCCAGGATCAGCTCGCGCAGCGAGACGGTGCCGAGCAGCCGGCCTTCAGTGTCGATGCAGTAGAGCTGGTAGACCGTCTCGGCGTTGGCGCCGGTGGTGCGCACCTTGTCCAGGGCGCGGGTCACGTCGTAGTAGGCCGGGATCGCCACGTAGTCCGAGGTCATGATCGCCCCGGCGGTGCCCTCTGCGTAGCTGGCCAGCTTGCGCAGGCTCTCCTGCTCGGCGCGCGGCAGCACGTGGAGCAGCGCCTGCTGGCGCGCCTCGTCGAGCTGCTTGAACAGGTCGGTGCGCTCGTCGGCGCTCATGTGGCGCAGCAGTTCCGCCAGCTTGGTATCGCTGAGGCGGAAGGCGAGCTCTTCCTGCAGCGCTTCGCTGAGGTAGCCGAAGGCCACCGCGCGCTGGTCGAGCGGCAGGTGCTGCAATAGCGACAGCACGGTGTCGCTCTGCTCGTGCTGGACGAATTCGGCCAGGTCGGCCGGCTGCATGTCGGCGATCAGGCGCTCGATGGTGTCCTGGTCGTCACGCTGCATGGCGCTGCGCAGGGAGGCAGCGAGGATGGCATAGCTCATGGTCAGGCTCCTGGCGCGCATCGCGTACGCGCAGGAACCGCGATCAAGCCTGGGGGATCAGGCCGATGGCGTCCCGAGCGCGCAGCATGCGTCGCCGGTCAGTGGAAAGTCCGTCGTTGTCTGTCGACTCGGAGGTTCCATAACGTCCTCGGTGATGGATGTCGCCGCGATTCGGCGGCGCGCGCATTCTAGGCCCGGAATCGGCAAGACGCAACGTTGGCGGGGTCTGCGGCGAGTTTTGTAACAGGACACGGCGGACAAGAGCCAAGGGGCGTGTATCCTCTGTGCGTCCTGTCGTGAGTTTGTGTCAAGCGGCGTTTGCCCTTGCCGAAAAGGAGAGTGCCAAATGGATTGGCTGCAGGTCATCGTACTGTCGGTGGTTCAGGGATTGACCGAATTTTTACCGATCTCGAGTTCGGCTCACCTCATTCTGGTTCCGGTGCTGACCGACTGGAGCGATCAGGGGTTGACCTTCGACGTGGCGGTGCACCTAGGCAGCCTGATTGCCGTGGTGGCCTATTTTCGCCACGACCTGCGGCGCATGGGCGCGAGTTTCGCAGCCTCGCTCCGGGGGGCATGTCAGGCCATGGGACCGACGACCCGGACGCCCGGTTGGCCTGGTGGGTACTGCTGGCGACGATCCCGGTCTGCGTGGCCGGCTTCTTGCTGCACGATGTCATCAGCGACAGCATGCGCTCGCCGATCCTGATCGGCTTCTCGCTGATCGGCTTCGGCCTGCTGCTGGGGTATGCTGACTGGCACAAGCGCCCGGGGCGCAGCGAATACCAGCTTACCCTGCGCGATGCGCTATGGATCGGCGCCGCTCAGGCGCTGGCGCTGATCCCCGGTACTTCGCGTTCCGGCATCACCATGACAGCGGCCCTGCTGTTGGGCATGAGCCGCGAGGGCGCGGCGCGCTTCTCGTTTCTGCTGTCGATCCCGGTCACGGCGCTGGCCTCGGGGCTGGAGATTGTCGGGCTGGTGCAGATGCCGCGGGAGATCGACTGGCAGGCCATGGCGGCAGGCGTGGTGCTTTCCGGGCTGAGCGCCTACCTCTGCATCCATTACTTCCTGGCCTTCATCAAGCGGATCGGCATGCAGCCCTTCGTTATCTACCGCATCGTGCTTGGGCTGTGGCTGCTGTGGATCTTCTGGTAGCCGCGTCTCACTCTATCGAGGAGTCCTGAAACCATGAACTCTGTCCTGCGCCCCGTGGCGGTCTCCATGCTGTGTCTGGGAGGGCTGCTGGCCGGCTGCTCCGAGAGCGACCGGCCGCTGGATTCGCCGGTTCGCCTCGAAGGCGCCATCTTCGGCTCCTATTATCAGGTGTCGATCGCCGACAGCCTGACCCAGGGCAGGCGCAGCGGCTCGACGAGGGTCTGGTGGACGTGCTGGAACAAGTGGATGCGGCCATGTCGATCTACCGCGACGACTCCGAGCTGATGGCCTTCAATCAGGCCCCGCTGGGCGAATGGCAGCCGCTCTCCAACGAACTGATCGAGGTGCTGGCGATCAGCCAGTCGGTCGCCGAGGCCAGCCACGGTGCCTTCGATATCACCATCGGCGGCTTGGTCAACCTGTGGAGCTTCGGCTCCGAAGCCCGCCCGCGCGAGGTGCCCGACCCCGGCACGCTGCAGCAGCGCCTGAGCGAGGTCGGCCCGGGCAGCATCGAGATCGACGAGCAGGCCATGCAGGCGCGGCGCCTGCGCGACGTCTTCATCGACCTGGGCGGCGTGGCCAAGGGCCACGGCACCGACCGGGTCGCCGCCTACCTGGACGCCCAGGGCCTGGAGCACTACCTGGTCAATCTGGGCGGCGACCTGGTCACCCGCGGCTACCGCGACACCGAGCAGCAGCCGTGGCGAGTCGGCATCGAGGCGCCGCTGACCGACCGCCAGGAGGCCCAGTTCATCCTGCCGCTGCACGCCATTTCGATCGCCACCTCCGGCGACTATCGCAACTATTTCGAGGAGGACGGCCAGCGCTTCTCGCACACTATCGATCCGCGCAGCGGGCGCCCCATCGACCATCGCGTGGCCTCGGTGACGGTGGCGCATCCTTCCAACGCCTGGGCCGACGCCTGGGCCACCGCCATGCTGGTACTGGGCGACGAGGAGGGCCTGGCGCTGGCCCGCGAGGAGGATCTCAAGGTGCTGATGTTGGTACGTGAGGACGAAGGCTGGGCCAGCGTGGCGAGCCCCGCCTTCGCTGACTATCTCGGCGCCGAGCTGATGGAAGAGCTCGGCATCCTGGTGCGCTGAGCGGCGGTGGCGCCGCCCGGCGACAGGGACGCACGGCCCGCCCGGCGGGCCACACCATGGAAACCAGAAGGAACAAGGAGCCAACGATGACCCTCGATGTGGTGGTACTGGCCGCGGGCCAAGGCACGCGGATGCGCTCGGACCTGCCCAAGGTGCTGCATCGCCTGGCCGGCAAGCCGATGGTACGGCATGTGCTCGATACGGCACGCCGGCTGGAGGCCCAGCGCCTGCATGTGGTGATCGGCCACGGCGCCGAGCGGGTGCGCGAGGCGTTGGCGGACTACCCGGTGAGCTTCGCCGTGCAGGCCGAACAGAAGGGCACCGGCCATGCCGTGGCCCAGGCGTTGGAGGGCCTTGGCGATGGCCGGGTGCTGGTGCTCTACGGCGACGTGCCGCTGATTCGCCACGAGACCCTGGCTGCGCTGATGGCCCAGGTCGACGAGAGCCGCATGGGCCTGTTGACCGTGACCCTCGACGACCCCAGCGGCTACGGGCGCATTCTGCGCAACGAGGCTGGCGAGGTGGTGGCCATCGTCGAGCAGAAGGATGCCGCCGAGCATGAGCTGGCGATACGCGAATGCAATACCGGCATCATGGCGATGACCGCCGCCCAGCTGAAGCGCTGGCTGCCGCGGCTCTCCGCCGACAACGCCCAGGGCGAGTACTACCTGACCGATGTGATCGCCATGGCCGCCGCCGAAGGAGTCGCCATTGCCACTGCCCAACCGGCCGATGCGCTGGAAGTGGAAGGCGTCAACAACCGCGTGCAGATGGCCAGGCTCGAGCGCGCCCACCAGGCGCGTATCGCCGACGCGCTGATGACCCAGGGGTTGCCCTGATGGATCCGGCGCGCCTCGACGTGCGCGGCCGGCTGCGCTGCGGCCACGACGTCGAGATCGACGTGGGCTGCGTGTTCGAAGGCGAGGTGGAGCTGGGCGAAGGCGTGCGCATCGGCCCGCACTGCGTGATCCGCGACAGCCACATCGGCGCCGGCACCGTCATCGAGCCGCACAGCGTGCTCGAAGGCGTCGTGGCCGCCGGCCACAACCGCATCGGCCCCTTCGCCCGGCTGCGTCCCGGCACCCGCCTGGCGGTGGGTGCCAAGGTCGGCAACTTCGTCGAGACCAAGAATGCCGAGGTGGGCGAAGGCAGCAAGATCAACCACCTGAGCTACGTGGGCGACGCCCGCCTGGGCCAGGACGTCAACGTGGGCGCCGGCACCATCACCTGCAACTACGATGGCGCCCGCAAGCATGTGACCGAGATCGGCGATGCGGCCTTCATCGGCTCCAACACGGCGCTGGTGGCGCCGGTGAGCATCGGCAAGGGCGCCACCATCGGCGCGGGCTCGACGATCAGCAAGGACGTTGCCGATCACGCCCTGGCGGTGTCCCGGGGCCGCCAGATCAGCAAGCCGGACTGGCAGCGCCCGACCAAGCAACAGGATCAATGATCAGCCAAGGAGGTAGCGTTCATGTGTGGAATCGTGGGGGCCGTCGCCCAGCGTAACGTTCAAGGCATACTGCTCGAAGGACTCAAGCGTCTGGAGTATCGCGGCTACGACTCGGCCGGCATGGCCATTCTCTCGCCCGATGGGCTTCAGCGCAGCCGCGCGGTGGGCAAGGTGGCGGCGCTGGAGGAGCGGCTGGCGACCCAGTCCCTCGTCGGCCGCTGCGGCATCGCCCATACCCGCTGGGCCACGCACGGCAAGCCCAGTGAGATCAACGCGCATCCCCACGTCTCGAACGAGCGCGTGGCGGTGGTGCACAACGGCATCATCGAGAACCACGAGGCGCTGCGCGGCGAGCTGGCCGAGGCCGGCTATGCCTTCACCTCGGAAACCGACACCGAAGTGGTGGCTCACCTGGTCGACCGCGAGTACCGCCGCCACGGTGACCTGCTCGGCGCGGTGCAGGCGGCGCTGGCCCGGCTGCATGGCGCCTATGCGCTGGGCGTGATCCACGCCGACGAGCCCGGCGTGATCGTCGGCGCGCGCAAGGGCAGCCCGCTGGTGGTGGGTGCCGGTATCGACGAAGCCTTCCTCGGCTCCGACCCGCTGGCGCTGCTACAGGTCACCGACCGCTTCATCTACCTGCAGGAGGGCGACGTGGTGCGCCTTTCGGGCGCCGGGCGTATCGAGATCTTCGATGCCGCGGGGGCACGGCCGAGCGCGAGGTGCACACCTTCGAGCACGGTGACGGCGCAGCCAGCAAGGGCGACTACCGTCACTTCATGCAGAAGGAGATCTTCGAGCAGCCCACGGTGATCACGGCGGCGCTGGAAGGGCGGCTGGGTGAGGGCTCGGTGCCGCCCGAATGCTTCGGCCCCGACGCCGAGGTGCTGTTCCAGCAGGTCAAGCAGATTCACATCGTCGCCTGCGGCACCAGCTACCATGCCGGTATGGTGGCGCGCTACTGGCTGGAGCGCTACGCCGGCGTGCCGGTGCAGGTGGAGGTGGCCTCCGAATATCGCTACCGCACCGTGGTAGTGCCGAAAGGCACGCTGTTCGTGACCCTCTCCCAGTCGGGTGAGACCGCCGACACCCTGGCGGCGCTGCGTTTTGCCCGCGAGCAGGGCTACCTCGGCAGCCTGGCGATCTGCAACGTGCCGGGCAGCTCGCTGGTGCGCGAATCCGACCTGACCCTGATGACCCAGGCCGGCCCCGAGATCGGCGTGGCTTCCACCAAGGCTTTCACCACCCAGCTGACCGCGCTGATGCTGCTGACCCTGGCGCTGGGCCGCGTGAAGGGGCTGGCCGCAGGCACCCAGGCCGAGCTGGTCGATAACCTGCGCCGCCTGCCGCGACTGGTCAACCAGGTGCTGGCGCTGGACGACGCGATCGAGGCGCTCTCCATGGCCTTCGCCGAGAAGCACCACGCGCTGTTCCTCGGCCGCGGCGCTCACTTCCCCATCGCCCTGGAAGGCGCGCTGAAGCTCAAGGAGATCTCCTACATCCACGCCGAGGCCTATCCCGCCGGCGAGCTCAAGCACGGCCCGCTGGCGCTGGTCGACAGCGAGATGCCGGTCATTTCCGTGGCGCCCAACGACGAACTGCTCGACAAGCTGAAGTCCAATCTGCAGGAAGTGCGCGCCCGCGGCGGCGAGCTGTTCGTGTTTGCCGACGAGCAGGTCGGCATCAAGGAGGAGGAAGGCGTGCGCGTGCTGTGCCTGCCTCACGTGCACGAAGCCCTGGCACCGATTCTCTACACCATCCCGCTGCAGCTGCTGAGCTACCACGTCGCCGTGCTTAAGGGCACCGACGTCGACCAGCCGCGCAACCTGGCCAAGTCGGTCACGGTAGAGTAGCCAGGCTCCTTGCCGTAGACATGGCAGCGAGAAGCCGCCGCTGCGGTGGAAGCTGGGCGTATGCCTAGCGTTCCACCCAGCCGCGGCTGATCAGCGGGGCGAACAGGATGTGATAGAGCCGCCTGGCCACGTGATGGTAGAAGGGCAGCACCAGCCAGTGGCGGCTGGCGCCGACCAGCAGCGCCATGGCGGCCGCCAGCACCAGGGCACCGAGCATGTCCTGCGGGAAGTGCACGCCGAGGAACACCCTGGCCCAGGCCACCGGCAGGGCGAGCAGCAGCAGGTAGCGGCCGATGCGGCGAGTGCCCGAGTGCAGCAGCAGGCTGAATGCCATGGTCAGCATGATGGTGGCGTGATTGCTGGGGAAGGCCGGAGTGGGCGAATGGTCGAGGAAATGCTGGCCTATCGGCACCATGAAGGGGCGCGGCGTGGGCCAGAGATAACCGATCACCCAGCTTGCCGCCAGGGCCAGCATGGTGGCGATGAAGGCCTCAAGCAGCGGGCGCTTGAGCCGGTCACTGCCACGCAGCCAGCCGATCACCAGCAGCAGCGGCACCGCCCAGATCAGGCGCTCCGCCAGCTGTTCGGCGATCAGCAGCCAGCGCGGGTCGACGTCCACCGGCGCGTTAAGGCGAGTAAAGAGGGCGAGATTCAGCGTCTGTTCCATGAGCGTGCTGCGCGTATGCGCTTCCTTGTGACTGGCGTAACGCTGCCATCCTGCCATTTGGGCCCGGGGCTTGCCCACCGTTTTTGTGACACCGCGATGACAGCCTGGCCCTTCCCCCTGTGCTCCGGCGATGTGCTGGAAGCGAGCGATTCGGCATCATCTTTTCCACAAGGGGTGCGTGAAAGTCGCGTTCCACCGCCTGTTGATAACTTATGGTGGTCACAGGGAATAGCGAGGCGTTCTCCTGTCGTTTGCCACTGCGGCCAGAGTCGGCCCTGTCCGGCTTCACGCGCGGCAAGAAAAGCCACAACTCCCGTTACACGGGATTTCCACGGCTCACAGGCCACCGCTCTCGCGCATCGAAAGGCTTGACGAACGCCGTCGCCTGGCGTATCCAGCGGCCTGGTTTCGGTGCTTGAGGCTGTGGATAAAATAGGGGAAAACCTCTTTCTTCATTGTGCATACCCGCACCGTGCCGGCCTCCTCCGTGGCGCTTGCCTGTCGCCACGTTTGGCAGGCTCTTCTTCCGACGGCTGTTATTTGGGGGCTCGCCCTGCCTTGTTCACCGTCACGCCTCGCTCTGGCTCGCTCCCACGCGTTTTCCTGAGCGCGCCAGGCGCCCTCGGGCCGCCTGGCCGCAGTGCACCATCGGCCAAGCCAGCCGCTGGCCTTCTAGCGTTTGATCGGATAGATTTGCCGACAATCAGGCGTAAATGCATCGTTTTTTACTGTATTTCCGTACCTGAAACACCTTAACAACCATCTACAGAACAATAGGTGATACATGTCAAAACACGTCCATGCGCAGTGGTCGTCGAAAATGGGCTTCGTTCTCGCGGCGGCGGGTTCGGCGGTGGGGCTGGGCAATATTTGGCGCTTTTCCTACATGGTGGGCGACAGCGGAGGCGCCGCTTTCGTGCTGGTCTACCTGGCGTGCGTGGCGGTAGTAGGCCTGCCGATCCTGGTGGCGGAATGGCTGATCGGCCGGCGCGGGCAGAAGAACCCGATCAACGCGATGGCGGAGCTGGCCAGCCGCAACGGCCAGCCCAAGGCCTGGGCGCTGGTCGGCGTCAGCGGGGTGTTGGCGGCGTTCCTGATCCTCTCCTTCTATAGCGTGATCGGCGGCTGGTCGCTCTCCTACACCTTGAACTCGGTCACCGGTACCTTTACCGGTCAAGACGCTGACGGCGTCGCCGCCGTCTTCACCGGCCTGCTGGGCAGCCCGGGGGCGCTGCTGCTGTGGCACACCGCGTTCATGGCGCTGGTGGTGTGGATCGTGGCGCGTGGCGTGACCAAGGGGCTGGAAGGCGCGGCGCGTACCCTGATGCCGGCACTGGTGGTGCTGCTGCTGGTGCTGGTGGGCTATGGCATGACCACCGGCCACTTCGGCGAAGCGCTGGCCTTCATGTTTCGCCCAGACTGGAGCGCTTTGACCGGCGGCGTGGTGCTGGCGGCCATGGGGCAGGCGTTCTTCACCCTGTCGCTGGGCATGGGCATCATGATGGCCTACGGCTCCTACCTGGGCGAGGACGTCAACCTGCTGGGTACGGCACGCACGGTGATCATCCTGGATACCGTGATCGCCCTGCTGGCCGGCCTGGCCATCTTCCCTATCGTGTTCGCCAACGGCCTGAGCGCCGGCGAAGGGCCGGGGCTGATCTTTGTCACCCTGCCGCTGGCCTTCGGCAACATTACCGGCGGCATGCTGCTGGGGCTGATGTTCTTCCTGCTGCTGACCTTTGCCGCTCTGACCTCGGCGATCTCGCTGCTCGAGCCGGTGGTGGAGTTCGTCGAGGAGCGCACGCCGCTGACGCGGGTGATGGCCACCCTGGTGAGCGCCGTGGCGGTGTGGGTGCTGGGCATCGCGGCGCTGATGTCGTTCAACGTCTGGCCGGGGCCGGTGATGTTTGGCCTGAACGTGTTCGACTTGCTCGACACCTTCACCAGCAAGATCCTGCTGCCGCTGACTGGCCTCGGCGCGATCGTGTTCGTGGCCTGGTGCCTGGAGCGCGGCAGCGTGGCCGCTGAGCTTCGGCTGGCGGGCGGCATGGAGCGGCTGTGGCACCTGGTGGCGCGTTACGTGGCACCGCTGGGCGTCATCGTAGTATTCGTCAACTCGCTGCTCGGCTGAGTCAACGCGTTACCCCGGGCCGCGCCAGGCGGGCCCGGAAGCCGACCGGCCGCCCTTCGGGGCGGCCGTTTCAATGGGTTTCGTCGTCGACCAGGTCGGCGATGTCGCGCTCCAGGCGCTTGAATTCGTTGTGCAGTTCGATGCCGCGCCGGGCGCGCAGGTTGCGCTGGGCGGCACAGCGTGAGCGTTTCTCGTGCTCGGCGACGTTGAGGCTCATGTAGATATCGAGAAGTTCGTTCTTGACGGAAGTAACCCGTTCGACCTTTCGCATGATCGAATCTCCCTTTTTCTTCTTTTGCCTGACACCTTGTTCCATGGGTTCATGTTGCGTGCCGGCTAACGGCGCGACACTCGACTTTTACTATAACTCACTGACGGAAATGTGACGGACGGGCTGTCCACGCTGGGTGCGAAACTCCCACAGCCGGCGTCGGATGGGGCATACTGGCTGCTGCGTTCGTGAAACCAAGGAGTTCAGCGTGAGCCGCGCCCTGTTCGATGAAATGAGACGCCGCATGGAGCATTTTCGTCGCTCCGAGCAGAAAGTGGCGCGCTTCGTGCTGCGTAACCCCGAGGAAGTGATCCACATGCGCATCGTCGACCTGGCCACCGAGGCCAAGGTGAGCGAGCCGACCGTGGTGCGCTTCTGCCGGGCGCTGGGCTGCAACGGCTTTCAGGACTTCAAGCTCAAGCTGGCGCAGATGCTGGCGTCGGGCAGCCAGTTCGCCCAGTTCTCGATGAACGACGACGACTCCGTCGCCGAGTTCTCGCAAAGCATCTTCGACTCCACCGTGGGTACCCTGCTGTCGGTGCGCGACCGGCTCGACAACGATGCTCTGAGCCGGGCGATCCAGGCACTGGCCATGGCCAACCGGGTGGAGTTCTATGGCTTCGGCGCCTCCGGTGCGGTGGCCTTCGATGCCCAGCACAAGTTCTTCCGCCTGCAGATCTCCACCGCCGCTTATGCCGATCCGCACATGCAGAACATGTCGGCGGTGACGCTCAAGGAGGGCGACGTGGTGGTGGCGATCTCCCAGACCGGCCGCACCCGCGCGCTGGTCGCCAGCGTGCGCCTGGCTCGCGAGGCCGGCGCCACGGTGATCGGGCTGTGTCCCACCGGCTCGCCGCTGGCCGAGGAGGTGACCCTGCCGCTCTACATCGACGTGCATGAGGACACCGAGATCTATACCCCGATGAGCTCGCGCATCGCCCACCTGGTGCTGGTCGACGTGCTCGCCGTGGGGGTGGCCAAGACCCGCGGGCCGAAGCTCGCCGAGCAGCTCAAGGCGGTCAAGAAGAGCCTGACGCCGCTGCGGTTTCCGGAGCAGGAGGGAAAGCCCTAGCGGCCTAGCCCGCGGCTGTTCCGGCGACAGGTCTAGGCGGAGGCGCTGTGAACCCTTCCTGGGCGCTACATCCTTCATCCCTGAAGGATGACCTCCGCTTCGACCTGTCCCCGGCGCCGCTCGGGTCGAGGATTGGACGGGCGGATATGCTAAGCTGGGCGCTCATTTTTTCCAGCGGCAGACCCCTTCCATGGACGACGTCACGGCGATTCTCGATCAGTTGAACCCGGCCCAGCGCGAGGCGGTGAGCGCCCCCAGGGCAACATGCTGGTGCTGGCCGGAGCCGGCTCCGGCAAGACTCGGGTGCTGGTGCATCGCATCGCCTGGCTGATGCAGGCCGAAGGGCTGTCGCCCTATGCCGTGCTCGCCGTGACCTTCACCAACAAGGCCGCCCGCGAGATGCGCACGCGGCTCGAGGCGCTGCTGGGGCTGTCGCTGCGCAACGTCTGGGTCGGTACCTTCCACTCCATCGCCCATCGCCTGCTGCGCACCCACTGGCAGGACGCGCGGCTGCCGCAGCATTTCCAGATCATCGACTCCGACGACCAGCTGCGGCTGATCAAGCGGCTGCTCAAGGACCACCGGATCGACGACGAGCGCTACCCGCCGCGCCAGGTGCAGTACTTCATCTCCGGCTGCAAGGAGGAGGGGCTGCGCCCGCACCAGGTCGACGTCCACGGCGACGCCTACCTGGCGCAGATGGTCGAGCTCTACGAGCGCTACCAGCTCACCTGCGAGCGCGGCGGCCTGATCGACTTCGGCGAGCTGCTGCTGAGAAGCCTGGAGCTGCTGCGCGATACCCCGGCGCTGCTGGCCCACTACCAGGAGCGCTTCGGCCACGTGCTGGTCGACGAATTCCAGGACACCAACACCCTGCAGTACGCCTGGCTCAAGCTGCTCACCGGCGTGAGGACGCCGATGACGGTGGTCGGCGACGACGACCAGTCGATCTACGGCTGGCGCGGGGCGCGGATCGAGAACATTCGCCGCTTCGAGCAGGAGTTCCCTGCCACCAGGACCGTGCGGCTGGAGCAGAACTACCGCTCCACCAGCGCCATCCTCGACGCCGCCAATGCGCTGATCAGCCACAACACCGAGCGCATGGGCAAGCAGCTGTGGACGGCCGGCGCGCGCGGCGAGCCGATCTCGGTGTATGCCGGCTTCAACGACCTGGACGAGGCGCGCTTCATCGTCGACACCATCAAGGAGAAGGTCGACGAGGGCTACCGGCGCCGCGACGTGGCCATCCTTTACCGCTCCAACGCCCAGTCGCGGGTGCTCGAGGAGACCCTGATCCGCCAAGGGATGCCCTACCGCATCTACGGTGGACAGCGCTTCTACGAACGGCTGGAGATCAAGAACGCCCTGGCCTACCTGCGCCTGCTGCTCAACCGCGACGACGACGCCTCGCTCGAGCGCATCATCAACGTGCCGGCCCGCGGTATCGGCACCCGCACCGTGGAGCTGCTGCGCGAGCGGGCGCGAGTCACCGGCGCCTCGCTGTGGCAAGCGCTGCACGATGGCCTGGCCGAGGGCGCGCTGAAGGGGCGCGCCGGGGCGTCGCTGCAGGCCTTCGCCGACCTGGTCGAACGGCTCGACAACGACACCGCGGGCCTGGCGCTGCACGAGATCATCGATCACGTGAACACCATGTCGGGGTTGGTCGAGCACCACCGCAGCGAGAAGGGCGAGAAGGGGCAGGCCCGGGTCGAGAACCTGGAGGAGCTGATCAACGCCGCCCGCGCCTTCACCCAGGGCGAGTCCTTCGAGCCGCCCGAGGTCGGCGAGGGGCCGTGGCGCTGGAGGCATTCCTGGCCGAGGCGGCGCTCAACGCCGGCGACCACGAGGCCGACGAGTTCGAGGACAGCGTGCAGCTGATGACCCTGCATTCGGCCAAGGGGCTGGAGTTTCCGCTGGTGTTCATCGCCGGGGTGGAAGAGGGGCTGTTCCCGCACAAGATGTCGCTGGAGGAGCCCGGCCGGCTCGAGGAGGAGCGCCGACTGTGCTACGTCGGCCTGACCCGCGCCATGCGCAAGCTCTACCTCACCCACGCCGAGATCCGCCGTCTGCACGGCAAGGAGACCTTCCAGCGGCCGTCGCGGTTCCTGCGCGAGCTGCCCGCCGAGTGCCTGGAAGAGGTGCGCCTGCGTGGGCAGGTCTCGCGCCCGGTCACGGCCATGCGCCCGGCGGTGGGGCTGTCGCGTCAGACCTCGGTCGACGGCGGCGGCGACCTGCCCAGCCTCAGCCTCGGCCAGCGGGTGAGCCACCCGATCTTCGGCGAAGGGGTGATCCTCAACGCCGAAGGGCAGGGCGAGCGCGCCCGGGTGCAGGTCAGCTTCGAAGGGGTCGGCGACAAGTGGCTGGTGCTTGGGTTTGCCAAGCTCACGCCGCTGTAGGCGAGAGGGGTAGCGGTAAGTCAGACAAACGCTTGGCTTGCCGGTGAATTCCCCCTTGTCGCATACTCTGCGGCGGACACATCGCGCAACACAAGACGCGACTCAGAACAACCAGCCGGAGTCATGCCTGCATGCAACGCCGTAACTTCCTCAAGACCGTCGGCCTCGGTGCCGCCGGCGTCGCCGCCGCGCCCTTCGTTTCCACCGCCAAGGCGCAGGACACCATCACCTGGGACATGGTCACCTCCTGGCCGACCAATTTCCCGGCCCTGGGCACGGGTGCCAACGATTTCGCCCGGCGCATCGAACAGCTCTCCAACGGCCGCATGCGCATCCGCGTGCATGGCGCGGGTGAGCTGGTGCCCGCCATGGAGGTGTTCGACGCCGTGGCCGCCGGCACCGCCGAGATGGGTCACTCCGCCGCCTACTACTGGCGCGGCAAGGTCGCTGCCTCGCAGTTTTTCACCGCCGTGCCGTTCGGCATGAACACCACCGAAACCAACGCCTGGCTGTACCACGGCGGCGGCCAGGAGCTGTGGGACGAGATCTACGCCAAGCACAACCTGAAGCCGTTCGCGGTCGGCAACACCGGCACCCAGATGGCCGGCTGGTTCAAGAGGGAGATCAACTCCCTGGAGGACATGCGCGGCATCCGCCTGCGCCTGCCGGGCCTGGCCGGCGAAGCGATGAACGCCATCGGCGTGACCACCGTCAACATGCCGGGCGGCGAGATCTTCACCTCCTTGCAGACCGGCGTGCTCGACGCCGCCGACTGGGTCGGCCCGTACAACGACATGGCCTTTGGCCTGCATCAGGTGGCCGACTACTACTACACCTCGGTGTGGAACGAGCCGTCCGCGGTGCTGGAAGGCACCGTCAACCTGGATGCCTGGAACGCCCTGCCCGACGACCTGAAGGACGTGGTGCGCGAAGCGGCCAAGGCGTCCAACCTGGCCATGATCAGCGAGTTCGCCTTCCGCAACGCCCAGGCGCTCGACACCCTGGTGACCGAGCACGGCGTGCAGCTGCGCACCTTCCCCGAGGACGTCATGCAGGCGCTGTACGACGCCTCGCAGCAGGTGATCCAGAACCAGATCGATAACGACCCGGACTCGAAGAAGGTCTACGAATCCTACGTGGCGTTCCAGAAGGTGGTACGCCCGTTCAGCGACATCGGCGAGTTCAGTTACCTGAAGGCACGCGAAGCGGTGGGTGGCTGAACCTCAGCGATCGCTTCGCCGTGAACGTCAAGGGCGCCCGCGTGGCGCCCTTGGCTTTTGTGCAGGCGGCGGGCATTCGCTGAAATAGCGCACGCCCCGGCGTTTCACAGGCCCGGCTGGCGCACCGCGCGAATCCGGCCCTTGTCGTCAAGCGCCACCATCACGAAGCGCGCTTCGGTGACCTTGTGCAGTTCGCTGTTCTCGCGCTCGTGGGGCTGGCGGATCCACACTTCCACGTCGATCTTGACCGAGCTGTGGCCGATTTCGCGCACGGCGGTGAAGATGTTGACCATCGAGCCGACCCGCACCGGGCACAGGAAATCCATGGTTTCGATGGCCACGGTGGCGGTACGGCCCAGCGCTTCGCGGCCTGCGGCCAGCTCGGCGGCCTGGTCCATGTGGCGCACCAGCCAGCCGCCGGGAATGTCGCCGTAGACGTTGGTGTCCTGGCGCGAGGCCAGCAGCTTGAGCGTCAGTTGGCCCTGGGGAGAGGGAACGTCGTCGAGATCGGTCATGGATTGTCGTAAGCTCGGCTTGTTGTTGTCGGTTGAGAGTATTGCAGTGCAGCGCGGACGATGCGTGCGCCATCATAAACGCCTAATGCGAGCGATCCCAGTACTGCGGCGATCTGCCGTCCCATGCCGATGCAGCGTCGCCGTTGCGATGACCGCGTCGCCGCAGCCGAGCGCCAGGCCTGGATCGCCTTGCCCATCGTTGTCCTCGCTCGCCCTCAGGAGTGAACCATGTTGCTGAGTCAGCGCTTCGCCTTACCGCCCGGGCCGCCGCCTGTCGTGCTGGTTCGCCGCCTGCCTGCTGCTGCTGGCTGCGTTGGCGGCACGGGCCGAGGCGCCAGTCGGTACCCTGGGCATCGTCGGCTCCGACACCCTGGCCGGGCTGATGCTGCGCTGGGGCGAGCAGCTCGGCGACGCCCATCCAGGCATTCGTTTGCAGCTGCTGGCCAGCGGCTCGGCCAGTGCGCCGCCCGCGCTGACCGCAGGCACCACGCGGCTGGGACCGATGTCGCGGGCCATGAGCGACCGTGAGCGCGAGGCCTTTATCGCCACCCACGGCTACCCGCCGGTGGAGATCGAGGTGGCTCGGGATGCGCTGGCGGTCATCGTGCATCGCCACCATCCGTTGGACAGCCTGAGCCTGGCACAGCTCGATGCGATCTTCTCGCACACGCGCCGCTGCGGCGGAGAGGCGCCGATCGAGCGCTGGTCCGCGCTGGGGGTGACGGCGCCCGCCGGCAGGATCCAGCTGCATGGGCGCAACCGCGCCTCGGGCAGCTACGGCCTGTTTCGCGAGCGCGCTCTGTGCGGCGGCGAGTATCGGCGCCGCCTCAACGAGCACTCCGGCTCGGCCGCCGTGGTCGCCGCCGTCACCGAGAGCCTGGACGCCCTGGGCTATGCCGGGCTTAATCACCTGACCCCGGGGTCAAGGTGCTGACGCTGACCGATGCGCAGGGGCGCGTGCACCGGCCCGATGCCGCTTCGGTGCAGCGTGGCGACTACCCGCTGGGGCGCTCGCTCTTCGTCTATGCCAACCTGCCGCCGGGTCAGGGCCTGGCGGGGCCGGAGCGCGCCTTCTTCGAGCTGGTCCTGTCGCCCCGCGGCCAGGCCACGGTGACGGAGCTGGGGTTCGTGGCGCTGCCCGAGACCGTGGTCATGCAGCAGCGGCGCCGGCTGGGGCTGGACGACCCCTAGCACCGGCTGTCATTCAACTGTCATCAAGGCGTCTTACTCTTCTGTTCATGACCGAACCTCCCGCCTTTCCCGCTTCCTCCCGCTTCCGTCGACGCCAGTTGCGCGATCGGCTGGCCGGCGTGCTGATTGCCACCGGCGGCATTGCGGTGATCGCGGCAGTGATGGCCATCGGGGCCTTCCTGGCCGTGGAGGTGCTGCCGGCGCTCTTCGCCGGCAGGCTGGACCCGGCGTCGATCCGCCTGTCGCTGTCGCCGCTGGCTTGGGGCACGCTCAAGGCCGCCTTCTGGGCGCTGGTCTTCGCCATTCCCCTGGCGCTGGGGGCAGCCGTGCATTCGTCGCTGTACATGTCGCAGCGCCTGCGCAGCCACCTGAAGCCGACCCTGGAGCTGATGGAGGCGCTGCCCGGGGTGGTGATCGGTTTCGTCGCGGGGCTGGTGCTTGCGCCCTGGATCGAACGCCACCTGGCCGGGGCGCTGGCGCTGCTGCTGACCCTGCCGTTGACCGTGCTGCTGGTGGCCGGGGTGTGGCGCCGGCTGACAGCGCGGCTGCGCCAGCGCGCACCGCTGGCCTGGGCCGGGCTGTGGCTGCTGCCGTGGCTGGCAGCGGTGGCCTTCGCCACTCTGGCGCTCTCCCCGTGGCTGGAGGCGAGCCTCTTCGGCGGCGATCTGCGCGCCTGGCTCGACAGCCGCTTCGGCCTGGACTACGCCACTCGCAATGCCATGATCGTCGGCCTGGCCATGGGCTTTGCCGTCATGCCCAGCGTCTATGCGCTGAGCGAGGAGGCGCTGTCCGGGGTGCCGGCGAGCCTGGGCGAGGGCGCCCAGGCGCTGGGCGCGACCCGCTGGCAGACCCTGTGCCGGGTGGTGCTGCCGGCCGCGGCACCCGGCGTGTTCGCCGCCGTGATGATCGGCACCGGGCGCGCCGTGGGTGAGACCATGATCGTGCTGATGGCCAGCGGCAATACCGCGCTGATGAGCCTGAGCCCGCTGGAAGGCATGCGTACCATGGCGGCCGGCATCGCCGTGGAGCTGCCCGAGGCGATTCCTGGCAGCCAGCCCTACCTGCTGCTGATCCTGGCGGCGCTGCTGCTTTTCCTGTTCACCTTCCTGGTCAACACCCTGGCCGAAATCGTGCGGACGCGGCTGAGGCGCCGCTATCGCTGGCTGGGCAGCGCACCGTGAAGGGTCGCCTGCCGCGTTCGGAGGGGCCCTGGGCCTGGCTCTGTGCCGCCAGCGTGGCCCTGTCGCTGCTGCTGCTGGGCGGTCTGCTCACGCTGATCGCCGTGCGCGGGCTGGCGCTGTTCTGGCCGGCCCCGGTGGAGCTGGTGGCGCTGCATGACGGCGAGCGCCTGGCTGGGCGCGAGATCCGCGAACTGCCGCTGCCCCTCGGCGAAGGTCGCGAGCGGCTCTACTTCACCGCCAACCGCGACCTGGACGGCCATGTGTGGCGCTGGGTGGCGCTGCACGAGATCGCCCGCACCGAGCGCCCCGAGGCGCTGGTCGTGCTAGAGCGCCAGCGCTACGGCGACTTCATCGGCCGGCTGCTGGCGATCGAGCTGGCCGGCGGTGAGCGCTATGGGCAGGAGGCGGCCTGGCCCGCGCTCGAACGGCGCCTGGCCGCGCTGCAGGCGCTGCGAGATGAACGCGAGCGCCTGCGCCGGGAGGCGCTGCGGCCGCTCGTTGCCCACCTGGAGCGAAACCCCGGCGATCGCCAGGCGCAGCAGGCGCTGGCCGAGCTCGATGCGCGCCTTCAGCGGCTGCAGGAGGCGATGCGCGGCGACGTGGCGGTGCTGGAGAGCGTCGACGGGCGCCGCCTGCACCAGCCGCTGGACGAGGTGCTGGCGGCCACCCGGCCCAACGCCATGAGCGGGGCGGCCAAGCTGGCGGCCTGGGCGCGAGGGGTGTGGCGCTTTCTCTCCGAGGGGCCGCGGGCGGCCAACACCGCCGGCGGGGTGTGGCCGGCAATCTTCGGCACGGTGCTGATGGTGATGCTGATGTCGCTGCTGGTGACGCCCTTCGGCGTGCTGGCGGCCATCTATCTCAACGAGGTCGCCCACCAGGGCCGCCTGACCCACCTGGTGCGCATCGCGGTGCGCAACCTGGCGGGGGTGCCGTCGATCGTCTACGGCGTGTTCGGGCTGGGGGTGTTCGTCTACGGCATCGGCGGCACGCTGGACGAGTGGTTCTTCAGCGACACCCTGCCGTCGCCCACCTTCGGCACCGGCGGGCTGCTGTGGGCCTCGCTGACCCTGGCGCTGCTGACCCTGCCGGTGGTGGTGGTGGCCACCGAGGAGGGGCTGGCGCGCATCCCGTCGCACCAGCGCGAGGGTGCCCTGGCGCTGGGCGCCACGCGGCTGGAGACCCTGACCCGGGTGGTGCTGCCGATGACGGTGCCGGCCATGCTGACCGGGGTGATCCTGGCCGTGGCGCGGGCCGCCGGGGAAGTGGCTCCGCTGATGCTGGTCGGCGTGGCCAAGCTGGCGCCTCAGGTGCCGGTGGACGGCGACTTTCCTTTCCTCCATCTTGAGCGCAAGTTCATGCACCTGGGCTACCACATCTACGACACGGCCTTCCACGGCGACGACGTGCAGGCCGCCATGCCGGTGGTCTATGCCACGGCGCTGCTGCTGGTGCTGGTGATCCTGGTGCTTAACCTGACTGCCATATTGTTGCGGCATCATTTCAGGGTGCGTCACGGTGTGCAGCCGCGCCGCTGACTCGAGGAGTCGTGCATGACCAAACCGCCTGGGCCGCTGCCTTTCGCCACGGGGTCGATCATCGACTTCCCGGCCGAGGCCAGCTGCCTGCAGATCGAAGGGCTGACGCTGGCCTACGGCGGCAAGCCGGCGCTCAAGGGGCTCACCCTGCGCGTTCCCCGCCACCGCGTCACGGCCTTCATCGGCCCGTCGGGGTGCGGCAAGTCGACCCTGCTGCGTGCGCTCAACCGCCTGCATGACCTCAACGACGAGGTCAGCCACGCCGGGCGGATCCTGCTCGAGGGCCAGGACATCCACGCGCCGGAGGTGGCGGTGGACGAGCTGAGGCGGCGGGTCGGCATGGTGTTCCAGGTGCCCAACCCCTTCCCCATGTCGATCTACGAGAACGTGGCCTTCGGGCTGCGCCTGCTGGGCGGCATGCGCAAGCGGCAGATGGACGATACCGTCGAGTGGGCGCTCAACGCCGCCGCGCTGTGGGACGAGGTGAAGGATCGCCTGCGCGCCTCGGCCTGGTCGCTCTCGGGCGGCCAGCAGCAGCGTCTGGTGATCGCCCGTTCGCTGGCGGTACGCCCCGAGGTGCTGCTGCTCGACGAGCCCGCCTCGGCGCTGGACCCGATCTCGACGCTGAAGGTCGAGGAGCTGATCCGGCGGCTGAAGTCGCAGCTCACCCTGGTGCTGGTCACGCACAACATGCAGCAGGCGGCGCGGGTGTCGGACTACACCGCCTTCCTGCAGCACGGCGAGCTGGTGGAGTACGCCCCCACCGACACGCTGTTCACCAACCCGAGCCTGAAGAGCACCGAGAACTACATCACCGGCCGCATGGCCTCGACGCGGCCGCTACGGCGGCCCGAGGAGGAACCCATGGATATCACCAGCGACACCCATAGCCAGCATATCTCGCGCCAGTTCAACCAGGAGCTGGAGGCGCTCAAGACCCAATTGATGACCATGGGGGGCCTGGTCGAGCAGCAGGTGCAGGAGGCGGTGCAGGCGCTGCTCGAAGGCGACAGCCGCCTGGCGGAGAAGGTCCGCGACCGCGACCGCGAGGTCAACGCCATGCAGCTCAAGATCGACGACGAGTGCACCCGGGTGCTGGCCCGCCGCCAGCCGGCGGCCTCCGACCTGCGCCTGGTGCTGGCGGTGATCCGCGCCACCGCCGACCTGGAGCGGATCGGCGACGAGGCCAGCAAGATTGCACGCAACGCCCTGAGCCTGACCGAAGGCGGCGGCAGCGTACGCGGCCTGGTCGAGGTGCGCCACATCAGCGAGCACGTGCGGCGCATGCTGCGCGATGCGCTGACCGCCTTCGCCCGCTTCGATACCGAGCTGGCGCTGCAGGTGGTGCGCGAGGACGAGTCGGTCGACGATGAGTACAGCAGCGCCATGCGCTCGCTGATGACTTTCATGATGGAGGACAGCCGCGCCATCGGCCCGGTGCTCAGCGTGATGTGGGTACTGCGCGCGCTGGAGCGGGTCGGCGACCACGCCGACAACCTGGCCGAATATGTCATCTACCTGGTGAAGGGGCTCGACATTCGCCATATGGACCCGGGCCAGCTCGACGCCGGCGCCCTGGCCCGCAAGTAAGCCGCCCAAGGGAGAGCCGATGCAAGCACAGACCGCCCTGCTGCGCGGCGTGAAGCTGGTCTACCGCCGCGGCCTGCGCCGCTACGTCTACGCGCCGATTGCCATCAACCTGAGCGTCTACGCGGCCATGCTCTACTACGTGGTCACCCGCTTCGGCGACTGGCTGGCGGCCTGGCTGGCGCTGGTGCCGGCTTGGCTGGTCTGGCTCGAATGGCTGCTCTGGCCGCTGTTCGTGGTCAGCCTGGTGCTGATCGTGTTCTTCACCTTCTCGCTGGTGACCCACCTGATCGCCGCGCCCTTCTACGGCTTTCTGGCCGCCAAGGTGGAGGTCGAGGCCACCGGCCGCCCGCCGCTGGACGACCGTGGCCTGGCGCGTACCGCGGTGGACGCGCTGGGCCGCGAGCTGGTCAAGCTGGGCTACATCCTGCCGCGCATGCTGGCGCTGTTCGCGCTCAGCTGGGTACCGGGCCTCAATGTCCTCGCCCCCTTGCTGTGGGCGCTGTTCTCGGCCTGGATCATGGCCATCACCTACCTCGACTACCCGATGGACAACAACAAGGTGAGCTTTGCCGACATGCGCCGGCGGCTGGCGGCGCGCTCCTGGCAGACCCTTACCTTCGGCGGCTGGGTTACCCTGATTACCTGGCTGCCGCTGGCCAACCTCTTCCTGCTGCCGGGCGCGGTGGCCGGCGCGGTGCTAATGTGGGAAAGCCACTACCGCGGCCTGCCGAGCGAGGCGCTGAGCGGCGGCGCTCAGTCGGGCCGGGAGGGCGTGGCGGCGGGGCTGGGCGTGGTCGACGCAGCAGAGCCGGCGGTAACGGCGACCAGCCGTGCGGCGGGAAACACGCAGCGGAACAGGGCGCCCTGGCCGGGGTGCGACTCGATCTCGAGGCTGGCGTCGTGGCGCAGCAGCACGTGCTTGACGATGGCCAGCCCCAGGCCGGTGCCGCCGGTGGCGTTGCTGCGGCCCTTGTCGACCCGGTAGAAGCGCTCGGTGAGTCGCGGCAGGTGGATCGGGTCGATGCCTTCGCCGTTGTCCTCGACCTCGAGGCAGGCCCCTGGGGGTGCGGGCGCCAGCGCAGCTCGATGCGGCAGCCTTCGCCGGTATAGCGCACCGCGTTGAACAGCAGGTTGGACAGCGCGCTGTGGATCTCCTGCTCGCTGCCGAGCAGGCCCCGCGGCTCGCTGATCGAGAGCGTGATCCGCTGGCGCCCGGCCGACAGCGCTTCGCCGTCGCGCTGGATGCGCGCCAGCAGCTCGGGCATCGCCAGCGCCAGGTGATCCTCGCCGCCCTGGTCGATCTCCAGCCGCGACAGCAGCAGCAGGTCGTTGACCAGGTTCTGCATGCGCGCGGTCTGCTCCTGCATGCGGCCAAGCCCCTTGGCCAGGCGCGGCGGCAGCAGCTCGGCGGTGTCGGCGTAGGTTTCCAGGTAGCCGGCCAGTACGGTCAGCGGCGTCCGCAGCTCGTGGGAGACGTTGGCGACGAAGTCGCGGCGCATCTCCTCGAGGCGGTGCAGGCGGGTGATGTCGCGCGCCATCACCAGGCGCTCGTCGTCGCCGTACAGGGTGATCTGGAACTGCAGCACCCGACGCTCGTCCACCGGCGAGGTCAGCGTCAGCGGCTCCCGGTAGGCCCGGGCGTTGAAGTAGGCCACGAAGCGCGGGTCGCGGATCAGGTTGGTGATGTGCTGGCCGCGGTCGTGGGCGGGCTCCAGCCCCAGCATCGCCTCGGCGGCGCTGTTCCACCACTCAAGGTCGCCGTGGGGGTCGAGCATCACCACGCTGTCGCGCATCGCCTCGGAGGATTCCTGGATGCGCTTGAGGGTCGCCTGCAGGCGGCCCTGGGTGTGGCGCTGACCCTTCTGGTAGCGGTAGAGGCGATCGAACAGGTCGCCCCACAGGCCGGCGGCGGCGGGCGGTTCGTCGTGGGGGCGGCGGATCAGCCAGTTGCGCAGGGCGTGCAGCTGGCGCAGGTGGTAGGCCAGGCAGGCGGCCAGGCCCACCGCGAGCCCCAACCCCGGCGCCGAGAACAGCCAGCCGACCAGGCTGCCGGCGGCTCCCAGCAGGCCGATGCGCCAGACCTCCCGGCTCCAGGGGCGCACGTCAGCCCTTGTTGGAGAAGCGGTAGCCGGTGCCCCGCACAGTCTGGATCAGGTGCTGGTGGGCGTCGCCCAGGGCCTTGCGCAGGCGGCGGATGTGTACGTCCACGGTGCGCTCCTCGACGTAGACGTTACCGCCCCACACCTGGTCGAGCAGCTGGCTGCGGGTGTAGGCGCGCTCCTGGTGGGTCATGAAGAACTGCAGCAGACGGTACTCGGTGGGGCCCATCTCCAGCGCCTGGCCATGGGCGCTGACGCGATGGCTGACGGGGTCGAGCTGCAGGCCGTCGACCTCCACCGGCTCCTCGACGCCGCGCGGCGTGGTGCGCCGCAGCACCGCCTTGAGCCGGGCCACCAGCTCGCGGGGCGAGAACGGCTTGGTGATGTAGTCGTCGGCGCCGGCTTCCAGGCCGAGGATCTTGTTGTCCTCTTCGCTCTTGGCGGTCAGCAGGATGATCGGCAGCTCGCGGGTGGCTTCCTCGCGCTTGAGCCGGCGCGCCAGCTCGATGCCGCTGGTGCCGGGCATCATCCAGTCGAGCAGCAGCAGGTCAGGCTGATGGTCGATGATCATGGCGTGGGCGCTCTGGGCGTTGGCCGCTTCCAGCACGCGGTAGTCTGCCATCTCCAGCGCGACGGCGATCATCTCTCGGATCGGCGCCTCGTCATCGACGATCAAAACGGTCTTGGCAGTCATCCCGTTGCCTCATGTTGCGTGACGTTCGATGACGATATCACCACGTTATCATGACAGTAGGATGACATGGCCGCCAGCGCTCAGCCCAGTTCGGGCCACAGGCTCAGCGCGATCCCGGCGAACAGCAAGAGCCCCGACCAGTGGTTGTTGAGAAAGGCCTGGAAGCAGCGCTCGCGCTCGCGCGTCCTGATCAGGAACTGCTGGTGCACGAAGGTAGCCGCCATGCCTGCCAGGCCCAGCCAGTAGAACAGGCCAAGCCCCAGGCGCACCCCGGCCCAGCCCAGCAGGCCCAGCGTCACCAGCTGCAGCAGGCCGATCATGGCCCGGTCGGCGCGGCCGAACAGCACCGCAGTGGACTTGATGCCGATCTTCAGGTCGTCGTCGCGGTCGACCATGGCGTATTGGGTATCGTAGGCCACCGTCCAGGCCACGTTGGCGGCGAACAGCAGCCACGCTTCGAAGGGCACCTGGCCGAGCACGGCGCCGAAGGCCATGGGAATCGCCCATGAGAAGGCGGCACCCAGGAACAACTGCGGCAGGTGGGTGTAGCGCTTCATGAAGGGATAGATGAAGGCCAGGGCCACGCCCACCAGCGACAGCAGCACGGTGAACAGGTTGGTGAACAGCACCAGCACGAAGGCGGCGGCGACCAGGGCGGCGAACAGCAGCTTGGCCTCGCGCTCGCTGATGCGCCCGGTGGCCAGGGGCGGTTTCGCGTGCGCTTGACGTGGCCGTCGAAGTGGCGGTCGGCGTAGTCGTTCACCACGCAGCCGGCCGCACGCATCAGGTAGACCCCGGCGACGAAGATCAGCAGCAGGTGGCGCTCGGGCAGGCCTTCGGCGGCCACCCACAGCGCCCATAGTGTCGGCCACATCAGCAGCCAGGTACCGATGGGGCGATCCAGCCGCATCAGCTGCAGGAAGTCGGGCAAGCGGGCCAGGCCGCTGGGGTGGAGCAACGAGCGATCCATCGAGTCCTCCTTATGCAATGACGTTTATCCTAGCGTGCGGGAAGGCCGAGTTCCTCCGCCATCGCGTCGAGGAAGAACTCCTGCACCAGCACTGCAAAGCGGCCGTGGCGGAACACCGAACGCCGGCCCCAGGGGCCGTCCAGCGCATGGAAGGGGCGCTGGCGCGGGTGATCTCGATGGGGCTGCGCTCGAGGTCCGGCTGGCGGAACAGCCAGCTGCCCAGCGAGCGCTCGCCCAGCCGGTCGAGGCGCTGGCCGCGCAGCAGCGCCAGGGAGGCCACCGAGCGCGCCACCACCCAGGGGCGCTCGTCGAGGCACAGGGCGACCTCGCGGCGCCATGCCAGGCGGTCGCAGGGCAGGCCGAGGGCCTGGGCTTCGTCGGGCCGCGGCCGGT
Source organism: Halomonas sp. E19 (assembly GCF_052439355.1). Classification (NCBI taxonomy): domain Bacteria; kingdom Pseudomonadati; phylum Pseudomonadota; class Gammaproteobacteria; order Oceanospirillales; family Halomonadaceae; genus Halomonas; species Halomonas sp. E19. The sequence goes on from NZ_JBNFWU010000001.1 coordinate 3,198,766, forward strand.
CGAGGCGCTGGTCGAGCAGGCGCACGCGAAAGCGACGCTCGGCGCCGGCCGCGATCAGGCGGGCGGTGAGCGAATCGCGCGAGGCTACCCACTGCCACCAGCCCGGGCTCATGGCAGGCCGGCTCGCCGCCAGCGGCCGCCAGATGGGGTAACGGTGTGCATGGCCTTGCTGCGCCGTGGGGGTCCGGCCACCGGCTCTCTCCGGGTCGACTGGGGGCGCATAGTGTAACATGCGGCCTTGCCACGATTCCTCGTGCAGGGCCGCATGTCGCGGTCCCGGCAACCGGCAGGGAGTCCCATGACCGCACCTCTGATCCTCATCGGCTCCGGCATGGCCGCCATCGGCCTGGCGCGCCAGCTGCGCGCCCTCGACCCCGAGCGTGCGCTGACCCTGATCACCGCCGACAGCGGCGACGAGTACGCCAAGCCGCTGCTCTCCACCGGCTTCGCCAAGCGCCTGCCGCCGTCGCGGCTGGCCGTGCGCTCGGCCCTGGCGCTGGCCGACCAGCTGGGGGCGGTGGTGCGCACCCACACCCGCGTCGAGGCCATCGACCCCCAGGCCCGCATCCTGCAGCTTGGCGCCGAGCGGCTGCCCTATGGCACGCTGGTGCTGGCCACCGGAGCCGCGCCCGCGGTGCCGTTCGCCGTGCCCGCTGCCGTCGCTGCTCGCGTGCACACCATCAACGACCTCGATGACTATCGGCGCTTCCATGCCGCCCTGGAGGCGCTGGGGCGGCCGGCCCGGGTCGCCATCATCGGCGCCGGCCTGGTGGGCTGCGAATTCGCCAATGACCTGCTCGTCGGTGGGCATGCGGTGAGCCTGGTGGCGCCAGAGCGCACGCCGCTGCCGCGGCTGCTGCCCGAGCCGCTGGGGCGTGCCCTGGGGAGCGCCTTCGCTGCGGCGGGCATGGCCCTGCGCCTGGGACGTGGCCTTGAGGCATTGGAGAGCGTTGGCGCCGATGTCGTCCTGCGGCTCGACGACGGCACTGGGCTTGAGGCGGACCTGGTGCTGGTGGCCACCGGGCTACGGCCGCGCACCGAGCTGGCGGCAGCGGCGGGGCTGGCGACCTTGCCGGCCGGCATTGTGGTCGACCACTACCTGGCCACCTCGTCGCCCGGCATCTTTGCCCTTGGCGATGCGGCCTGCGTGGCAGGGGTCAACGCCATGTACGTGCCACCGCTGCAGGCTAGCGCCAAGGCGCTGGCCCGTACCCTGGCCGGTACGCCCACCGCCGTGCACTACGCCGCCTGGCCGGTGGTAGTGAAAACCCCGCTGCTGCCGGTGGTGGCCTATCCGCCCGCCGAGGCACCGGCGCGCTGGCGCATCGAAGGGGAGGAGCCGACCTGGCCGCCTTCGCCGAAACCCAGGACGAGCGTTTGATCGGTTTTGCGTTGACAGGCGCCAGCGTGCGGCGGAAAGTTGAGCTGGCGCGAGCCGTGCCGCCGTTGCTAGGCTAGTCTCGTCGGCGCCGCGGGGCTTTCCCGCGGGCAAACTGACGAACACCTCGCTTGACGCTTTCCAGGAGCAGGGGCGATCTTCACACGCGGATCACCACACGCAAGGGAACGAGCTCTCCGGCAAAGCGGTGGGCGGTTTGCGATCCATTCGACGCGCTGATAACAACACCACGGCATCCATGCCGGCAACCAGCCAATACCAGGAGGGCTTTTATGCGCAAGCCAGAACTTGCAGCGGCCATCGCAGAACGGGCGGAACTTTCAAAGGACAAGGCCAGCCAGGTGCTGAACGTCATTCTCGACGAGATCACCGGCAGCGTGGCCCAGGGCCAGGACGTCTCGCTGATCGGCTTCGGTACCTTCACCGTGCGCGAGCGTGCCGCTCGCACCGGCAAGAACCCGCAGACCGGCCAGCCGCTGGCCATTCCCGCCAGCAAGACCGTGGCCTTCAAGCCGGGCAAGGGGCTCAAGGATGCCGTCGGCAAGGGCTGATGCCCGCCCGCGTGCCGTCACCCTGCGGCCTGCCCCGGCAGGCCGTCGCCCGCCTGCCTGTGAGTCGATCCCATCATGAAGCTGCGACTAATGCTCTGGCTGCTGGGCCTGCTGCTCAAGCGCGCCTCGCGCCGCAAGCCGCAATTTCGCCAGCAGCTGGCCGAGCTGCGACGCCTCGACTGGGGCATCGCCACCGAAGACCTGTCGGTCGCCCGCCACTACCGCATGTCGCCGCACGGCATCCGCAGCGGCGCGGGGCTGCCGGTCGACCTCGACCTGGAGCTGCGCTTCGAGGATGAAGCCACCGCCTTGGCGGTGCTGCGCAAGCCGACCCAGCGGGCCTTCCTTGACGGTATGATGGCCGGCAAGGTGCGCCTGGTCGGTGACTCGGGTGATCTCAACAAGCTGCAAAAGCTGCTCAAGCACCTCTGATGGCGTGCCGTGCGTCTGCTCACCGCGCCCTGCCCGCCTTCCGGGCGGATTCCTGCCATGGCATCCCAGCCGGAATCGACCATGTCGTCCCATGACAGCGTGTGGCAAGCCTCGCTCGAGGACTTCTGCCACGCCATCGAGGCGCGCTCCATGCCGGGCTGCGGCGCGGCGGCAGCGGTGAGTGCCGGGATCGGGCTGGCGCTGGTGCTCAAGGGGCTGCGGCTCGGCGAGGAAACGGCAGAGGCACCCGGGCGCAGCGCCCTGATCGCACGTGGCAATGCGCTGCGCCAGCGGCTTGCGCACCTGGCCGACGACGATATCGCCGGCTTCGAGGCCTACCTGGCGGCGCAGCGGCTGCCCCACCGCACGCCTGGGCAGGCGCGGCAGCGAGACGAGGCGCGCCAGCAGGCGCTGCTGGCGGCCTGCCGCGTGCCGCTGCAGATCGCCCGCGGCTGCTGCGACGGCCTGGCGCTGGGCAGCGAGGCGCTGGCGCATACCGCGGCGGCGCTGCAAAGCGACACCCGCGCCGGGCTGCAGCTGCTGGCTGCCGCCTTCGATGCGGTGCTGGTGGGCCTCGACGACAACCTCCCGGGTCTGGCGGACTCTCAGCAGCGCGCCGACCTCGCCGAAGAGCGCGACCGCCTGCGACAAGAGGCCGAGCGCCGACGACCCTGACCTCCTATGCCTCCTTCACTCTCGCTTTCGCTGCGGCGCCTGTGGACGCTGGACAAGTTCGCCTACAGCCTGCGGGTCTTCCTCGCCTTCAGCGGTGCGCTGTTGCTGAGCTGGTCGCTGGCCGACTTCGCCCTGGTGCTGCCGCTATTCCTCGGCATCATCGCCAGCGCCCTGTCGGAGACCGACGACAGCTGGCAGGGCCGCCTGCAGGCGCTGGCGGTCACCCTGGTCTGTTTTGCCGTGGCGTCGTTTGCGGTGCGCTGGCTGTTCCCCTGGCCCTGGCTGTTCGCGCTGATGCTGGGGCTGTCGACGTTCGTGCTGGTGATGCTGGGGGCGGTAGGGCAGCGCTACGCCACCATCGCCTCCGGCACGCTGATCCTGGCGATCTATACCATGATCAACATCGAGCAGCAGGGCGGCGGCGCGCACGACAGCTGGGCCCAGACCCTGCTGCTGCTGTCGGGCGCCGCCTGGTACGGGGTGATCTCGGTGGTGTGGTGCGCGCTATTCTCGCGCCAGCCGGTCAAGCAGAGCATGGCCCTGCTCTATCGCGAACTGGGCCGCTACCTGATCCTCAAGTCGGCGCTGTTCGAACCGCTGCGCGGGCTCAACCTGGAGGCGCGCCGGCTGGCGCTGGCGCGACAGAACGGCCGCGTGGTGGAGGCCATGAACCAGGCCAAGGAGATGATCTTCCGCCGCCTCGAGGGCCAGCGCGGCAATCGCCAGCTCAATCGCTACCTGCGCGTGTACTTCATCGCCCAGGATATCCACGAGCGGGCCAGCTCGTCGCACTACCCCTATGCGCAGCTGACCGAGGCTTTCTTCCACCACGATGTGCTGTTCCGCTGCCAGCGCCTGCTCGACCAGCAGGGCCAGGCCTGCCGGCGGCTGGGCAAGGCACTGCTGCTCAATCGACCTTTCGAGCATGCCCAGAGCGAACAGGCGCTGGCCGATCTGCGTGCCTCCATCGCTCACCTCAAGGCCATGCGCAACCCGGCCTGGCGCGAGCTGATGCCGCCGCTGGGCGGCCTGGCCGACAATCTCGCCACCTTGGAACAGCAGCTGGCCCAGGCCCACAATCCCGACGTCGACGACGGGTTGGGCGATCCCAGCCTGTTCAATCGTTCGCCGGTGACCCTCAAGGAGGCCTGGGAGCGCATCCGCCTCAACCTGACGGTGGGCTCGCCCACCTTCCGCCACGCGGTACGCCTGCCGCTGGCGCTGCTGGCGGGCTACGCGCTGCTGCAGCTGATCCAGCCGAGCCAGGGCTTCTGGATTCTGCTGACCACGCTGTTCGTCTGCCGCCCCAACTTCGCCGCCACGCGCCGCTTTCTGACCCAGCGCATCCTCGGTACCGTGCTCGGCCTGGTGGCAGGCTGGGCGCTGATCAGCCTGTTCCCCGGCATGCTGACCCAGACGCTGATCGCCGTGATGGCCGGGGTGACCTTCTTTGCCAGCCGCGAGAAGCACTACGTGCTGGCCACCGCCGCCATCACCCTGATGGCGCTGAGCAGCTTCAACCAGGTCGGGCATGGCTTCGATCTGATCTGGCCGCGGCTGTTCGATACCCTGATCGGCGCGCTGATCGCGGGGGTGGCGGTGTTCTTCATCCTGCCCGACTGGCAGGGGCGGCGGCTGCATCGCCAGGCGGCCGCCACGCTGGAAGCCAGCTGCCATTACCTCGACGAGATTCTGCGCCAGTATGAGAGCGGCAAGCAGGACGACCTCGCCTACCGCCTGGCGCGGCGCAACGCGCATAACGCCGATGCCGCGCTGTCGAGTCTGCTGGCCAACGTGCTGCAGGAACCCGAGCCCTACCGTCGTCACGTGGCCGATGATGGCTTCCGCTTCCTGGTGCTGTCGCACACCCTGCTGGGCTATCTCTCGGCGCTGGGGGCGCACCGCCAGCGGCTGGGCGAGGAGGCCGACGATACCCGGCTGCTGCCGGTGGCACGTGGCATCGTGGCGTACCTGCAGCAGCTGGCGGCAGGTCTGGCCCGGCGCGAGATGAGCGACGGGCTGGCCGAGCAGCGCGAGGCGCTGATGGCGGCGCTGGAACAGGCGACCCAGGCCTTTGCCAGCGATGCGGCGGACGACGGCTACCACCCGCTGCACATGCCGCTGCTGCTGATCGTGCGCCAGCTGGCGCCGCTGACCGAGGCCGCGCAGCGCCTCAGCGTGCGGCGCCAGCGCGGCGACGGGCCCGCTGCGCTGGCGGCCACCGGCTAGCCGGGCGGGCTACACCTGACCGTAGCGCCCCGCCTCCTCACCCAGCCAGCGGCGGATCAGCGGTGCGCTGGCCTGCGGGTGGCTGGCCAGCAGCGCTTCGGCTAGCGGTGGGATGCGTTCCAGCAGGTCGGCGTCGCGCTCCAGGTCGGCGATCTTCATCTGCGCCAGGCCCGTCTGGCGGGTGCCGAGCACCTCGCCCGGCCCGCGCAGCTCGAGGTCCTTCTCGGCGATGCGAAAGCCGTCGGTGGAGTCGCGCATCACCGCCAGGCGCTCCCGCGAGTGGGCCGACAGCGGCCCGTGGTAAAGCAGCACGCAGAAGCTCTCGGTGGCGCCGCGCCCGACCCGGCCGCGCAGCTGGTGCAGCTGGGAGAGCCCCAGCCGCTCAGGGTTCTCGATGATCATCAGGCTGGCGTTGGGCACGTCGACGCCGACCTCGATCACCGTGGTGGCCACCAGCAGGTCGAGCTCGCCGTGCTTGAAGGCGTCCATCACCGCCGCCTTCTCGGTCGGCTTCATGCGCCCGTGGACCAGGCCGATGGCCAGCTCCGGCAGCGCCTCGGTGAGCTCGTCGCGGGTCGCCTCGGCGGCCTGGCACTGCAGCGCGTCCGACTCCTCGATCAGGGTACACACCCAGTAGGCCTGGCGCCCCTCGGCGCAGGCGTGGCGGATGCGCGCCACCACCTCGGGGCGACGCTCGTCGGGCACCACCACCGTTTTCACCGGCGTGCGTCCGGGCGGCAGCTCGTCGATGACCGAGACGTCGAGGTCGGCGTAGGCGCTCATGGCCAGGGTGCGCGGGATCGGCGTGGCGGTCATCACCAGCTGGTGCGGCGTGAGCCCGCCCGCTTCGCCTTTCTCGCGCAGCGCCAGGCGCTGGTGCACGCCGAAGCGGTGCTGCTCGTCGATGATCGCCAGGCCCAGGCGCTGGAAATGCACGTCGCCCTGGAACAGCGCATGGGTGCCTACCACCATGCGCGCGCGGCCGTCGAGGATGGCGGCCTTGGCATCGAGCCGCGCCTTGCCCTTGAGCTTGCCGGCCAGCCACGCCACCTCGATGCCCAGCGGCGCGAACCAGGCCTTGAACGTCTGGTAGTGCTGTTCGGCGAGGATCTCGGTGGGGGCCATCATCGCCGCCTGGCAGTCGCCGGCGAGGGCCGATAGCGCGGCCATCGCCGCCACCACCGTCTTGCCCGAGCCAACGTCGCCCTGCACCAGCCGCAGCATGGGCACCTCGCGGGCCAGGTCCGCCCCGATCTCGTCGAGCACGCGGCGCTGGGCGGCGGTCAGCGAGAACGGCAGCTGGGTCAGGAAGCGCGCCTGCAGGCTGCGTCCGGAGGGCAGCGCCGGTGCACCATCCTGCTGAATCTTCAGGCGTACTTGGCGCAGGCTGAGATGGTGCGCCAGCAGCTCCTCCAGCGCCAGGCGGCGGCTGGCCGGGTGCCGGCCGCTGGCCAGCAGCGTCGGGTCGGCGTCGGGCGGCGGCTGGTGCAGCACGTGCAGGGCCTGGTGCAGCTCGGGCAGCTCGAAGCGCTGGCGCAGCGCCGGGGAATCCAGTCGGGCAGCGCATCGGGGCTGGCCTCGAGCCGCGCCAGGGCCTGTTCGATCAACGGCCGCAGGCGCGCCTGGTGCAGCCCTTCGGTGGTGGGGTAGATCGGCGTCAGGTGGTCCTCCACCGGCGGGGCGTCGGCGCTCAGCAGCCGATACTCGGGATGATAGATCTCGAGCCCCGTGGCCCCGGCGCGGGCTTCGCCGAAGCAGCGCACCCGGGCGCCGGGGCGGAACTGCTGCTGCTGGGCCGGGGAGAAGTGGAAGAAGCGCAGGCTGAGGATGCCCGAGCCGTCGCGCAGGCGCACCAGCAGGCTGCGGCGTCGGCCCTTCACCACGTCGCTGGCCGAGACCTCACCCTCCACCACCGCTTCGTGGCCGGCGCGCAGGGTGCCGATCGGCGTGATGCGGGTGCGGTCCTGATAGCGCAGCGGCAGGTGGAAGAGCAGGTCGGCTACCTGCGCGATGCCGAGCCGGGTCAGCTTCAGCGCGACCGCCTCGCCCACGCCCTTGAGCTCGCTGACCGGCGCCTCCAGCGCGTTGGCGTTGGCGCTCATGCCGGTTCGGGCAGCTCCACGTGGCACTCGGCGATGGCGTTGGTCACCGCATCGATCGCCTTGGGCCGCGGGAAGCTGGCGCGCCAGGCGATGGCTACGGTGCGTGATGGTGCCGGGGACGCGAAGGGGCGGCTGACGAGCATGCCGCTTTCGTAGTGGCCGGTGCCGATGGCGGAATGGGGCAGGATGGTGATGCCGAGGCGCGAGGCCACCATGTGGCGGATCGTCTCCAGCGAGCCGCCCTCGGCGGTCAGGGTATTGTTCGGGCTGTTGAGCTGATGGCTGATGGCCGGGCAGGCCTCGAGGATCTGGTCGCGGAAGCAGTGGCCTTCACCGAGCAGCAGCAGGCGCTCCTTAAGCAGATCCTCCTTCTCGATGCAGTCACGCTGGGCCCAGGTATGGTCGGCTGGCATCAGCACCTCGAACTCCTCCTCGTAGAGGGCCTTGGTGACCACGTCGGTCTCGGTGAAGGGCAGCGCAATGAGGATGGCGTCGAGCTCGCCGGTCCTCAGCTTGCGCCGCAGGTTGGCGGTGAAGCCTTCTTCGATGTAGAGCGGCATCTGCGGTGCGCTGCGCGTGAGTGCCGGGATCAGGTGCGGAAAGAGGTAGGGGCCGATGGTGTAGATGGCGCCGATACGCAGGGGCTGGCCAGCTGATCCTTGCCGGCATTGGCCAGTTCCTTGATCATGCTGCTCTGTTCAAGCACGCGCTGGGCCTGCTCCACGATCTTCTCGCCAAGAGGGGTGATCTGCACGGTCGACTTGGAGCGCTCGAACAGGGCCACGCCGAGCTCTTCCTCGAGTTTCTTGACGGCCACCGACAGGGTCGGCTGAGAGACGAAGCAGCGTTCGGCGGCACGGCCGAAGTGACGTTCCTGCGCCAAGGTTACGATGTAGCGAAGTTCTGTTAGAGTCATGTCTGGTGCCCCTTGGGCATCCTCTCGGACGATAGATGACTTTCAATAGGGACTTTTTATCAGGGGGCGAGAGAAAGGTGAAGAAAACCACACTGATTCTGGGCTGCGGTGACATCGGCATGGTGCTGGGTCGCGAGCTGCTGGCCGCCGGCCATCAGGTGATCGGTGCCCGCCGCAACGTGGCGGCGCTGAAGGGTACGGGCATCAAGCCGCTGCCGCTGGACCTGAGCGACGAAGAGGCGCTTGCCGCGCTGCCGGATGCGGACTACGTGGTCTACATCCTCAGTGCCGACCGCTTCGACGAAGCCTCCTATCGCGCCGCCTACGCCGACGGCCTGAAGGCGGTGCTGCGTACCTACGAGGCGCGCGCCAAGGCGCCCCGGCGCATCCTGTTCGTGTCGTCCACCAGCGTGTACGGCCAGAAGGACGGCGAGCAGGTCAACGAGACCAGCCCGGCCGACGCCAAGGGCTTTTCCGGCAAGGTGCTGCGCGAGGGCGAAAGCGCGCTGTTCAAGAGCCCGCTGACCGGCACCGCGGTGCGCTTCTCGGGCATCTACGGCCCGGGGCGCGACCGGCTGATTCGCCAGGTGCTCGAGGGCCGGATCGCGCCCAAGACGCCGCCGATGTACTCCAACCGCATCCATCGCGACGACTGTGCCGGCGTGCTGGCACACCTGATCGCGTTGTGCGAGGCCGGTAAGCCGGTCGATGAACTCTATCTGGCCAGCGACTGCGCGCCGGAGCCGCTCTACGACGTCATGGCGTGGATGGCGAAGCAGCTCAAGGTCGAGCCGACGGAGGTGATCCAGGCGCCGCTGCGCAAGCGCTCCAGCAAGCGCTGTGACAACACCCGCCTGTGCGAGACGGGCTACGCGTTCCGCTTCCCCAGCTATCGCGAGGGCTATGCCCAGGTGATGCAGGAGGGCGGCTTCCTGGCCGAACCGGTTTAATCGCACGGCGCCTGCCGTGCGATCAGCGACAGCCTCACAGCGCCCAACGATAGCCGAGAGATAAGGTCTCGAAGCCGTTGTTGGGCGACTTGATGCCGCCGTTGGAATAGTGGGTGACGCTCAGCGCGAGCTCACCCGGCCCCAACGCCGTACCCAGCGCCAGCCGGTCCTGAAACTGGAAGGCGCTGCCGAGTTCGGTCGCCTCATGGCGCGTATGCAGAAACAGCGCCGCACCTATCCCGCCTTCCACGAATAGACGGCGAGTCTTGCCGAAGCGCCAGCGCAGTGCCGGTGTGACCAGCAGGGCGACGTTGTGACGCTCCTTCTGCCCCTCGAGCAGCAGCAGGCCGCCGCCCAGGCGCACGCCGAGCCGGGAAGGCAGGCGCTCCCAGTGCAACATGCGGTCGAGCTCGATGCGTGCCGTGGCGGTGGACTCGCTGGTGATGCCGCCCGCCACGTAGAGGTTCGCCAGGCTCGCCTGGCTGGCGGCCATGGCCAGACAGGCCAGCAGGCCGGCGGCAATCTTGTGTCGAATCACTGGGCTCTCCTTACGATACTGCCTTTGCGGCCGGCGCCGTCGGCCGGTGTGGCGTCATGCCTCGTGCTCGCCCGGTGAAGCGGCCAGGATTCGATAGCGCGCACCCCGGGCATCGCGGATCGAATGGATCAGCGTTACCTGATTATAGGCCCAGCTCAGCTCCGTGCGGGGCAGGGGGCAAGATCTAAGGAGTCGGCGCGGCGCAGCAGCGTCACGTGCGGGATGAAGCGCGCCGGGCGCGACCCCAGGCCCTGTGCTTCAAGGGTGCTCCACAGCCTGGCGTGCAGCGCGGCCAGGGCCGGGCTCGGCCCGCCAACCCAGACGATGCCGGGCTGGCGGAAGTGGCCCCAGCGGTCGAGGTGCCACTCGTCGGGCTCGACGGCCAGGCCCTGCACCCCGTCGACCAGCTCGGTGGCTTGCTTTTCAGTCACCTCGCCGAGGAAAGCCAGCGTCACATGCAGCGTCTCGTCGGGCATGCGCCGCCCGCCGCACTGGGCATGGGCGGCATCTGCCAGTTCGCCGAGCCGCTCGCGTAGCCTGGGCGGCGGCATCAGGGCCAGGAAGAGCCTCATAGCTAATACAGCTGAAAAGGAGGAAGACGCGTCACGAGCAAAGAGAGGCTGATCGCCGCCGGAGCGCAGCTCCCGGAGTATTGCTACATGAGGAGAGCGACGGTCCGGCGCATCGGCACCGCCGGCGGTCAGGATCTCGAGCGCAGTCGCGAATTCGCCTTTTCTAGTCGCCGATTACCATTACTGCTTCCGCTTCCACCTGGGCGCCCTTGGGCAGCGCCTTGACGCCCACCGCGGCGCGGGCCGGGAAGGGCGCGCTGAAGAATTCCTGCATGACCTTGTTGACGATGGCGAAGTTGTCGAGGTCGACGAGGTAGAGGTTGACCTTGACGATCTCGCCCAGCGAGCCGGCGGCTTCTTCACATACGGCTTTCAGGTTGGTGAAGACCTGGCGCGCCTGGGCCTCGAAGTCCTCGGAGACGAGCTCCATGGTGGCCGGGTCGAGGGGAATCTGGCCGGAAAGATAGACGGTGTTGCCGGCCTTGATGGCCTGAGAGTAGGGGCCGATGGCGGCGGGTGCCTTGTCGGTGTTGATGACGGCCTTGTTGCTCATGAGTGCTCCTTGGTGTCAGTTGCGTGCCGGCTGGCAAGGAATGAAAGGCCCGTTCGCCGCGAAAAGCGGCGAACGGGCCGAGAGAAGGCTCAGTTTCCGACGCGGGAGATCTTTCCTACGTGGGAGAGGTTGCGAATGCGCTTGATGATGCGCGCCAGATGCACGCGGTCGCGCACCGCCAGGGTGAGATGCACGATGGAGAGCCGGGCGTCGCGCTCCTCGATGCCGATGCGCTCGATGTTGGCGTCGGCATCGGTGACCAGGCTGGCGAGCTCGGCCACCAGGCCGCGGCGGCTCTCGATCTCGATGCGCAGGGCTACAGGGAAGTCCTCGGTGATCTCATCGGACCACTCCAGGGCGAACAGCTTGTCGGGGTCGCTTCTCAGTTCGTCGAGGTTGCGGCACTCGGTGCGGTGCACCACGATGCCCTTGCCCACCGATAGGTGGCCGACCACCGGGTCGCCCGGCAGCGGATGGCAGCAGCGGGCGAACTTGATCACCATGCCCTCGGCGCCGCTGATCTGGATCGGCCCCTGGGACGCCAGCGTGCGCTCGCCGGCCTCGGCGGTGTCGCCATGCAGCAGGTCGACCAGCCGCCGCGCCACCACGTGAGCCACGCGCGTGCCGAGGCCGATCGATTCCAGCAGGACCTCATCGCCCTTGAGCGACAGCTCCGCCACCAGCTCCGGAAGTACGTGCTCGGGCAGCTCCTCCAGGCTGGTCTCGAAGTCTGCCAGCGCCTTGTTGAGCAGGCGCCGGCCGAGCTGCACCGCCTCGGTGTGCTGCTGGTGCTTGAGCGCATGGCGGATCGCCGAGCGCGCCTTGGCGGTGACCACGAAGTTGAGCCAGGCCAGGTTGGGGCGCGCCCCGGGGGCGGTGATGATCTCCAGCGTCTGGCCGCTCTCCAGGCGGGTGGAGAGCGGCGCCAGGTGGCGGTCGATGCGACAGGCGATGCAGCTGTTGCCGATATCGGTGTGCACGGTGTAGGCGAAGTCGATTACTGTGGCGCCCTGGGGCAGCTCCATGATGTCGCCGCGCGGGGTGAACACGTAGATATCGTCGGGGAACAGGTCGTTCTTGACGTGTTCGATAAACTCCAGCGAGTCGCCGGCGTGACGCTGCATCTCGAGCAGGCCCTTGACCCACTGTCGAGCCCGGGCGTGGCTGCCCTCGGCGATAGGGTGGTCGGTCTGGCCGGCCTTGTAGAGCCAGTGGGCGGCGATGCCGTTGTTGGCCATGGCCTCCATCTCGCGGGTGCGAATCTGCACCTCGATGGGCATGCCGCCGCTGCCGAACAGGGTGGTGTGCAGGCTCTGGTAGCCGTTGGCCTTGGGGATGGCAATGTAATCCTTGAAGCGCCCCGGTACCGGCTTGTAGAGGTTGTGCACCACGCCGAGGATGCGGTAGCAGCTGTCGACATCCTCGGTGATGATGCGAAAGCCGAACACGTCCATGATCTCGGCGAACGGCTTGCGCTGGTCGCGCATCTTCTTGTAGATCGACAGCAGGTGCTTCTGGCGACCGACCACGGTGCCGGCCAGCTTCTCGTCGTCGAGGCTCTTCTGCAGCGTGGTCTGGATCTGGCGAATCGCCGAGCGGCGATGGCCGCGGGCGCTGGAGACGGCGCGCTTGATGCGCTCGGCGCGCATGGGATGCAGGGCCTGGAACGACAGGTCCTCGAGCTCCACGCGGATGGTATTGATGCCCAGGCGGCTGGCAATGCGGGCGTAGATCTCCAGCGTCTCGCGGGCGATGCGGCGCTTCTTCTCTGGGCGCAGGGCACCCAGGGTGCGCATGTTGTGCAGGCGGTCGGCGAGTTTGACGATGATGACGCGGATGTCCCGCGACATCGCCAGCACCATCTTCTGGAAGTTCTCGGCCTGGGCGACGGCCTTGTCCTCGAAGGTGATCTGGGTCAGCTTCGAGACGCCGTCGACCAGCTCCGCCACCGGCTTGCCGAACTGCTCGGCCAGCGCTTCCTTGGAGACGCCGGTGTCCTCGATTACGTCATGCAGCATGGCCGACATCAGACTTTGATGGTCCATGTGCATATTGGCGAGGATGTTGGCCACGGCCAGCGGGTGGGTGACGTAGGGCTCGCCCGAGCGCCGGCGCTGGCCGTCGTGGGCCTGTTCGGCGTAATAGAAGGCGCGCTTGACCTGCTGGATCTCGTCGGGGGAGGTAGCCGCCGAGACGGTCGGCCAGGTCGTCGATGGTGAACATTAGCGCGCCTTGGTGGACTGCCTTACTCCTCGAGGGCGAGGCCCGGCTCGCCTTCGCGGCGAATGCGTACCGGCGCCTCGATCGGCTCGTCCAGCACGGTGTGGTCGACCAGGCCGGCGGCGATCTCGCGCAGGGCCATCACGGTGGGCTTGTCGTTCTCCCACGGCAGCAGGGCGTCGCGCGAGCCCCGGGCCAGCTGGCGAGCGCGCTGGGTGGAGATCATCACCAGCTTGAAACGGTTTTCGACGTTTTCCAGACAATCTTCGACGGTGACACGCGCCATAGTTGGGTACTTCCCGAAAGCGAAGGAGCTCCGACCGGGGTCGCAGCGCCTAGAAAATGAACAAGACTGACTAGATTACTCGACCCCCGCGGCCGTGACAAGCGCCGGTGGCGGGTCAGGACAACAGCGCAGCCAGTAGCGGGCCGTGGCTCTCCTGCACTCGCGTCAGGCTCAGGCGGCGGCTGATCACCAGCGCCTGCAGCTCGCGCAGGGCGGTGGTGAAGTCGTCGTTGATCACCAGGTAGTCGTATTCGTCATAGTGCGACATCTCGCTGACCGCATCGCGCATGCGCCGGGCGATGGTGGCATGCTCGTCGGTGCCGCGGCCGGCCAGGCGGCGCTCCAGCTCGTCGCGCGATGGCGGCAGGATGAAGATCGACACCGCCTCGGGCAGCTGCTCGCGGGCCTGACGTGCGCCCTGCCAGTCGATCTCCAGGATCACGTCCTGGCCGGCGGCCAGCAGCGTTTCCACCGCCGAGCGCGAGGTGCCGTAGTAGTTGTCGAATACCTGGGCGTATTCGAAGAAGTCGCCATGCTCGATCATCGCCTCGAACTCGGCGACCGCCACGAAGTGGTAGTTGACGCCGTCGACCTCGCCGCGGCGCTGTGTCCGAGTGGTGTGCGACACCGAGACCTGAATGCCGTCGAGGCTTTCGATCAGCTCGCGTACCAGCGTGGTCTTGCCGGCGCCGGAGGGGGCGGAAACGATGAAGAGGGTACCTTGGGGCATGGTCGGCATCCCTGTTGACAGCTGTACGAAGCGGCCTGGGCCGAGAAAACGCGCAGTATCGCACGAATTCCCGCCCGGCTGCAGCGCTACTCGATATTCTGAATTTGCTCGCGCATCTGTTCGATCAATACCTTGAGCTCCACCGCACAGCGGGTGGTGCTGGCCACCACGGACTTGGAGGAGAGGGTGTTGGCCTCGCGGTTGAGCTCCTGCATCAGGAAGTCGAGGCGCCGCCCCTTGGGGCCCTTCTGGCCGAGCTGGCGCGCCACTTCCTCCACGTGGGTCTCGAGCCGGTCGAGCTCTTCGTCCACGTCGGCCTTCTGCGCCATCATGACCAGCTCGGCTTCCAGCCGCTGGGGGTCCAGCTCGGCCTTGACCGCTTCCAGCCGCTCCAGCAGCTGGGCGCGCTGGCGGGTGAGGATCTCCGGCAGCAGGCGGCGCACCTCGGCCACCTGGCCGCGTACGCCGGCCAGCCGGTCACGGATCAGTACCGCCAGCTTTTCGCCTTCGCGGGCGCGGGCCTCGATCAGTTCGTCGAGGGCGGCCGCGAACAGTGCGGCGGCCTCGGCCTTCACCAGGTCCAGGTCGACGCCCTGGGCCTCGAGCACGCCGGGGTGCTCGAGCAGCGACAGGGCGTCGGGCATCGCCACCTGGGGCAGCGCCTCGCGGATCTCGCCCAGCGCGGAGGCCAGGGCGACCAGGCGCGTGTGGTTGACCGCCAGGGTCTCGCTGGTGGCGGAAGGCTCGAAGCGCAGGTGGCACTCGATCTTGCCGCGGGCCAGGCGGTTGCGCAGCGCCTCGCGGAAGCCGGGCTCGAGGTCGCGCAGCGCTTCCGGCAGGCGAAAGAAGGGTTCCAGGTAGCGCTGGTTCACCGAGCGCAGCTCCAGCTGCAGGCTGCCCCAGTCGCCTTCGCGGGTCTGGCGTGCGAAGGCGGTCATGCTGTGAACTCCGTTGCTCTGAACCATGGCGACTCCCGTACTGGCCCGAAGGGCCGTGCCCATTGACGTAACTGGCCTGGAGTGTAACCGATTCCGCTGGGATGCCGTGTAGAATGGCGGGCCATTGCGGTGCCCCTTCGCCTTGGCGAAGGGGCGCCACACTAGCCACGCGTATCCTGAGATGCGCTTGTCCTGAGAGGTGCTATGACCTTCCCCTCCGTACGACCCAGCGGGCGGCGCCCCGACCAGCCCCGCGAGATCCGGCTGACCCGCGAGTTTACCCGCCATGCCGAAGGTTCGGTGCTAGTGGAGTTCGGCGACACCAAGGTACTGTGCAACGCCAGCGTCGAGGCCGGCGTGCCGCGCTGGCTGCGTGGCAAGGGCCAGGGCTGGGTGACGGCGGAGTACGGCATGCTGCCGCGCGCCACCCACACCCGCGGCGGGCGTGAGGCGGCCCGGGGCAAGCAGGGCGGTCGCACGCTGGAGATCCAGCGCCTGATCGGCCGCTCGCTGCGCGCCTCGGTTGACCTCAAGAAGCTGGGCGAATTCACCATCACCGTGGACTGCGACGTGATCCAGGCCGACGGCGGCACCCGTACCGCTTCGATCACCGGCGGCTGTGTGGCGCTGGTGGACGCCATTCGCCACCTGCAGCGCAAGAAGCTGATCAAGGGTGACCCTTTCCTGCAGCTGGTCAGCTCGGTGTCGGTGGGGATGTACAAGGGCGTGGCGGTGGTCGACCTCGACTATCCCGAGGACAGCGGTGCGGAGACCGACATGAACGTGGTCATGGCCGAGTCGGGCGGGCTGATCGAGGTGCAGGGCACCGCCGAGGCGGGCGTGTTCTCGCGTGAGCAGCTCAATGCCATGGTCGACCTGGCCGAGCAGGCCGGCGCCGGGCTGTTCGCCCATCAGCGTGAGGCGCTCGGCATTCCCGGCTGATTCGCCCAAACGCATCGCGCCGGCCCTGGGCCGGCGCGATGCGGTCCGGACGCGCCGGCCGCGACGAAAGGAACACGCTCAGAGCGTCAGGTCGTACTCGACGAACAGCGGGGCGAATTCGCTGAAGGTGGCCTCGCGGTCGATCCAGGCATCGGTCACGTGGCGGCGCAGGTTGGGGCCGACGATCTGGTAGTCGATGCGCCAGCCCTCCTGGCGCGAACGCGGTTCGTCCTGGTCGAGCTTGGGCCACCAGGTATATTCACCGGCGTCGCGATTGATCTCGCGGAAGGTGTCGATGAAGCCGGTGGGGCCGAACACCTGGTCCATCCAGGCGCGCTCCTCGGGCTTGAAGCCCGGGGTGGCCTGGTTGTCCGCCCAGTTGGCCAGGTCGAGGGTCTTGTGGGCGATGTGCCAGGTGCCGCAGATGATGTACTCGCGGCGCTTGCGTGCCATCTTGCTCAGGTATTCCTGATACTGGGCCATGAAGGCCTGCTTGGCGGCGTAGTCGCTGCCGTCGGGCATCAGGAAGCTGGCGATGCTGAAGCGATCGTAGTCGGCCTGCAGGAAGCGCGCCTCGTTGTCGCACTGGGGGAAGCCGAGACCGTACATGATCGCCTTGGGGATCTTGCGGCAGTAGAGCCCCACGCCGGAGAAGCCGTCTTCCTCGGCATCCAGAAAGTAGCCTTCGTAGCCTTCCGGGTAGAGAATGCTGTCATCGAGTTCGAAGCTCTTGGCCTTGAGGTTCTGAACGCAGATGACGTCGGCATCCTGCTCGGCCAGCCAGTCGAGAAAGCCTCGGCCGACGGCTTCGCGAATACCGTTGACGTTGATGGTGGCAATTTTCATACATGGTCCCTTTGTCGTCGCGCGTGTATGATACCCGACGTTTCGACGTTTGGGTAAATGGCCCGCATGGATAACCATGATAGGACACGCCGATAGCGGGTCCGTGGCGGGTCCGTGAGAAATGAGAGAGGCGCCATGTCGGCCAAGATGCAAGCCTACCAGCGAGACTTCATCGCGTTCGCCATCGAGCAGGGCGTGCTGAAGTTCGGCGAGTTTACCCTCAAGTCCGGCCGCGTCAGCCCCTATTTCTTCAATGCCGGCCTGTTTCGTACCGGCAGCGCCCTGGCGCAGCTGGGCCGCTTCTATGCCAACGCCATCGAAGCCAGCGGTCTGACCTTCGACGTGCTGTTCGGCCCCGCCTACAAGGGTATCCCGCTGGCCGCCACCACCGCGGTGGCAATGGCCGACCACCACGGCCGCGACCTGCCCTTCGCCTTCAACCGCAAGGAGGCGAAGGCGCACGGCGAAGGCGGCAACATCGTTGGCGCCGAGCTGGCCGGACGCATCCTGATCATCGATGACGTGATCACCGCGGGCACCGCCATCCGTGAGGTGATGACGCTGATCGAGGCCGCCGGCGCCGAGGCGGCCGGGGTGGTGATCGCGCTGGACCGCCAGGAGTGCGGCCAGGCCGATGGAGAAACGAAGCGCCACAGCGCCATTCAGGAAGTGCAGACGCGCTACGGTATCCCGGTGGTCAGCATCGTCACGCTGGACATGGTGCTCGCGTATCTCGAAGCGCAGGACGGCGACGCCTTCGCCCGGCACGCCGACGCCATACGCGCCTACCGGGAACGCTATGGCGTGCGCCCCGATTGAGACTTGGACGCGCGATTGCGCATGCAGAAGGAGCGAGTCGATGAACACCCTCATCAGCCACTTTGCCAAGGCCACGCTGCTGGGTACCGCCGTGCTGGCGGCAGCCAGCGCCCAGGCCGGCAGCCTGGACCTCAACCTGGGGCCGGACGCGGTGCAGTTCGAAGCCGCCGGCACCATCACCCACGGCGTGGCGCTGGGCGGCGGTATCCTGCACAGCGACTACCGTGAGGATGCCACCCTCTATCATGCCCAGCTGCTGGGCGTGCAGCGCAACCTGCAGCGCGACGTCGGCATCGGTGCCCGCTGGACCCAGTTCGACACCGACTACGGGAACGGTGGCGGTCTCGGCCTGGGCGGCTATGGCTACGTCTACCTGCCCCAGGCGCCGGCCGTCTCGCTGGGCGGCTACGGCTTCTATACTCCCAGCGTGGTGACCAGCGGCGATCTGGACGACGGCTACGAGGTGGGCGTGCGTGCGCGCTACGCCTTCACGCCCAACGTCGACGGCTACGTCGGCCTGCGCCAGGCGGCGGCCGATTTCGACAATCGCCACGGCAACCGCACCCTGGACCGTGGCGCCCAGGTCGGCGTTCGCCTGAGCTTCTGATTGCTTCTTCATCGAGCCAGCGGGCCCTGCGGGGCCCGCGCGCGTTCCGGCAGGCCTGCCATGCTAGACGTCGTGCTTTTCGAACCCGAGATCCCGCCCAACACCGGCAATCTGATCCGGCTGTGTGCAAACAGCGGCTTTCGCCTGCATCTGATCGAGCCGCTGGGCTTCGTGCTCGACGACAAGCGGCTGCGCCGCGCCGGGCTCGACTACCATGAGTGGGCTGCCGTGCGCGTGCACCGCAACTGGCCGGATTTCGTCGAAGCGGTGAGGCCCGAGCGCGTGTTTGCCGTCTCGACCCGCGGCCGCACCGGCTACCACGAGCCGCGCTACCGCTCCGGCGACGTGCTGCTGTTCGGCCCCGAGACCCGCGGCCTGCCCCAGGCCATGCTCGACGCCCTGCCGCCGGAGCAGCGCCTGCGCATTCCCATGCTGCCCGACAGCCGCAGCCTCAACCTTTCAAACGCCTGCGCCATCCTGGTGTTCGAGGCCTGGCGTCAGCTGGGTTTCGCCGGGGCGGCGGAGTGCGACAGGCCAACCGAGGCACGCCCATGAGCATTCGGCAGCGCCTGGCCAAGCTCAACCCGCGCCAGCAGGAAGCGGTGCGCTACATCGACGGCCCCTGCCTGGTGCTGGCCGGCGCCGGTTCGGGCAAGACCAGCGTGATCACCACCAAGATCGCCTATCTGGTGCAGGAGTGCGGCATGAGCGCCCGGCGTATCGCCGCGGTGACCTTTACCAACAAGGCGGCCCGCGAGATGAAGGAGCGGGTGGGGCAGATGCTCAAGGGCAAGGAGGGCCACGGGCTGACCGTGTCGACCTTCCACACCCTGGGCCTCAACATCATCCGCGGCGAGCTCAAGGCGCTGGGCTACAAGCCGGGCTTCTCGCTGTTCGACCCCGAAGACGCCAAGGCGCTGCTGCGCGACCTGATGAACAAGGACGCCCAGGTCGACGCTGAGCAGATCAACGCCGTGCAGCACCAGATCTCGGCGTGGAAGAACGACCTGGTGCTGCCGGGCCAGGCGCTGTCCCATGCCGCCAGCGACGACGAGCACTACGCCGCACGGGTCTACGAGGCCTACGTGCGCCACCTCAAGGCCTACAACGCGGTGGACTTCGACGACCTGATCCTGCTGCCGGTCGTGCTGCTCAAGGACAACCCCGAGGTGCTGGCGCGCTGGCGGCGCAAGATCCACTACATGCTGGTGGACGAGTACCAGGACACCAACGTCTCGCAGTACCTGCTGGTCAAGCTGCTGATGGAGGAGCGCAAGACCTTCACCGTGGTGGGCGACGACGACCAGTCGATCTACGCCTGGCGCGGCGCGCGGCCCGAGAACCTGGTGACCCTGGGCGAGGACTTCCCGCGGCTCAACGTGATCAAGCTGGAGCAGAACTACCGCTCCACCGGCACCATCCTGCGCGCCGCCAACACGCTGATCGCCAACAATCCCCACGTCTACGAGAAGACCCTGTGGTCGGAGATGGGCCAGGGCGCGCCGATCCGCGTGGTGGTCAACCGCCACGAGGAGGCCGAGGCCGAGCGGGTGGCCAGCGAGATCCTCACCCGACGCATCAAGGAGCGCGCCGAGTGGCGCGACTTCGCCGTGCTCTACCGCGGCAACTTCCAGGCCCGCCTGCTGGAGCTGAAGCTCCAGCACTACCAGATTCCCTACAAGCTCTCCGGCGGCACCTCGTTCTTCTCGCGCAACGAGATCAAGGACGCCATGGCCTACCTGCGCCTGCTGATCAACCCGGCCGACGACAACGCCTTCCTGCGCATCGTCAACGTGCCGCGCCGCGAGATCGGCCCCGGCACCCTGGAGAAGCTGGCCAACTACGCCACCGAGCGCGGCGTCTCGCTGTTCGACGCCTGCCACGAGCTGGGCCTGGAGCAGCAGCTGCCGGCGCGGGCGGTGGAGCGCCTTGGCCGCTTCACCCACTTCATCGACGGCGTGCGCCGGCGCATGGACGGCGGGGATGCGATAGCCGCCATTCGCGGGATGCTGCACGAGATGGACTACGAGGCGTGGCTCTACCAGAACGCCAGCGCGCCGACCATCGCCGAGCGGCGCATGGCCAACGTCTGGATTCTTATCGACCAGCTCGAGAAGTCGATGAAGCGCGACCCTGAAGAGAGTGGAGAGCAGATCGAGGCAGAGGAGAGCGCCGAGACCGACGATGTGGAAGCGGCCATCTCGCGGCTGGTGCTGCGCGATATCCTCGAGCAGCAGGCCGAGGAGGACGACACCGACCGGGTGCAACTGCTGACCATGCACGCTTCCAAGGGGCTCGAGTTTCCCCATGTCTACCTGATGGGCCTGGAGGAGGAGCTATTGCCCCACCGCAACGCCATCGAGGCCGGCACGGTGGAGGAGGAGCGCCGCCTGGCCTACGTGGGCATCACCCGGGCGCGCCAGACCCTGACCCTGACCCTGGCGCGCCAGCGCAAGGCCTTCGGCGAGCTGATGGACTGCGCGCCCAGCCGCTTCCTCGACGAGCTGCCGGCGGATGACCTGGAGTGGATCGGGCGGGCCGACAGGGAAGACCCGGAGAGGAAGCAGGCGCGGGGCCAGGACGCCATTGCCGGGCTGCGTTCGTTATTGGGCTGAAGGCCCTCCACTGAGCTGAAGGCTCTTCACAAGCTGAAGGCTCCTGCCACCAATGCAAACGGGGCGCCACTGGCGCCCGGCTTGCGTTACCGCTCTCGGCTGGATCAGCGCACCGGTTCGACCAGGAAGTCGGTGGCGGCGCGCACGTCGTCGTCGGAAAGACTCATGTTGCCACCCTTGGGCGGCATGGCGCCGATGCCGTTGATGGCGTGGTCATAGAGGGTGTCCATGCCCTGGCCCATGCGCTCGGCCCAATGATCGGCATTGCCGCGAATCGGTGCACCGGCGGCACCGGTCATGTGGCACGCCATGCACGCCTGGTTGTAGATGGCTTCGCCGTCGATACCGGCCCATGCCGGCTCGTCATCGCTGGCGGCCGCGTCATCGGCGGCGGCTTCCTCGACGGCTTCGTCTTCCGCCGGGCCTTCCTCGGTGGCCACGGCCGCGGCTTCGGCTTCTTCCTCTACCGGACCGGCCTCGGTCACGGCTTCTTCTTCAGTCGCGGTTTCTTCGGCGGCGGCATCTTCTGCAGGCGCCTCGTCAGCAGCGGCTTCGCCGCCGATGTCGGGAACGTCCATCACCGGTTCGAGCAGGTAGGCGGTGGAAGCGGCGACTTCCTCGTCGGAGAGGCTCGGGTTGCCGCCGCGGGCCGGCATGGCGTTGAAGCCGTTGATGGAGTGATCCAGCAGCGTATCCCACCCCTGGTCGATACGGTCGGCCCACTCGCCTTCGTTGCCACGCCGCGGTGCGCCGGCGGCGCCGGTTTCATGGCAGGCCATGCACACGCGCTGATAGATGGCGCCGCCGTCGATGCCGGCGGAAGCGGGCTCTGCGCTGGCGCCATTGGCCGCAGCGGCGGCGGTGCCGCACTCCTGCCCTTCCAGGCAGAGCTGCCCCACGGGCTTCAGACGTTCGGCCATGGCATCGCGATCCACCTCGGCGTGAACGTACGCGGCACCTGCGGTCAGGCCCAGGGTAGCCAGACACCCCATGATCAGCTTGTTGGATTTCACTCTCACCACCTCTCGACGGTCTGTAATCGTAATCTGTCCGTGGCGACGTCGGCCCATGCCACCCCGGCACCATGGTACGCACAATGGGCGATAGTATACCGAGATAGCAAACCGCTGGAAAACGCCGTTGCCCACGCCTTTCGCATGAGGCGGGGAGGCGCGGCGAGACGGCTGGCCAGCACGGCAACCGGCGGGTATCGTGAAGCGTTTGTTCGCCCTTTCCCTGGCTACGCGAGGCCCGCGTGTACGACTTCATCATCTTGGGTGGCGGCATCCTCGGCCTGTCCACCGCCATGCAGCTCATCGAACGCTATCCCGACAAGAAAATGCTGCTGCTGGAAAAGGAGAGCGGCCCGGCTCGGCACCAGACCGGCCACAACAGCGGCGTGATCCATGCCGGGGTCTACTATGCGCCGGGCAGCCTCAAGGCGCGCTTCTGTCTGGAAGGCAACCGTGCCACCAAGGCGTTCTGCGATCGCCACGCCATCCCCTACGACGTTTGCGGCAAGCTGCTGGTGGCCACCAATGCCCAGGAAATGCAGCGCATGCAGGCGCTGTGGGAGCGCACCGCCGCCAACGGGCTGGAGCGCGAGTGGCTCTCCGCCGGTGAACTGAAGGAGCGCGAACCGCACATCACCGGCCAGGGTGCCATCTTCGTGCCGTCGAGCGGCATCGTCAGCTATGCCCGGGTGGCCGAGGCCATGGCCGACGAGTTCCAGCGGCACGGGGGCAGATCCGTTACGACCACCCTGTCACCGGCCTCGCCGAGCGCACCGGTGAGGTGATCGTCGGCACCTCCCAGGGCGAGTTCAACAGCCGCTATCTGGTGACCTGCTCCGGCCTGATGGCCGACCGCGTGGTGCGCCTGCTGGGCCGCGACCCCGGGTTCTCCATCTGCCCGTTCCGCGGCGAGTACTACCGCCTGCCCGACCGTCACAGCGATATCGTCAAGCATCTGATCTATCCCATTCCCGACCCCAGCATGCCGTTTCTCGGCGTACACCTGACCCGCATGATCGACGGCTCGGTCACCGTGGGGCCCAACGCGGTGCTGGCCTTCAAGCGCGAGGGCTATCGCAAGGGCGACGTCTCGCTGGCCGACATGGCGCGCATGCTGCGCGACCCCGGCATCCTCAAGGTGCTGGGGCGCAATCTCAGGCCCGGGCTGCATGAAATGAAGAACTCGCTGTGGCGGCGCGGCTACCTGGAAGAGGTACGCAAGTACTGCCCCAGCGTGACGCTGGACGATCTCGAGCCCTGGCCCGCCGGCGTGCGCGCCCAGGCGGTCTCCCGCGACGGCCGGCTGATCGACGACTTCCTGTTCGTCAATACCCGGCGCACCGTCAACGTCTGCAACGCCCCGTCGCCCGCCGCCACCTCGGCGCTACCCATCGGCCGGCATATCCTCGAGAAGGTCGGCGAGATGGTACAGGCGAGCTGAGGCCCCGCCGGCCGGGCTGGACAGTTTCGGCGCTGGCGGTTACGATGTCCGCCGCTTCGCAGCACGCAACGCGCCCGTAGCTCAGCTGGATAGAGTACTGCCCTCCGAAGGCAGGGGTCGCAGGTTCAAATCCTGCCGGGCGCGCCAGAATCCATAGTAAAAACGGTCACTTAGCGAATCATCGCGGTGGCCGTTTTGCGTTGTGCTCAACGCCAGGCTCGCCACTGGCAGCCTGCGTCGGCAGCTCGCCGCCTGCAGTGCCGGTACGCCAACACGGATCAGCGACCGTATGCCGCCGGGGGTGGTCTACACTACCTTCCATCACCCGGGCAGCGGGGCCAACGTGATCACCACCGCTAGCTCCGACTGGGCGACCAACTGCCCGGAATACAAGGTGCCCGCCGTGCAGGTCGAGAAGGTCAGCCAGCCGTCTGCCTGGCAGCGCCAGTTCCAGACCTTCGATCGGCTTCAGCTCGAGCTGCTGCGCGGTGGGAACAAGGACGATGCGGCCAAGCCGCCCACAGCGGAGCGTGCCAATGAGTGACGACCACAGCCGCTGCCGAGCCCCCGTGGAGGTATGCCGGGGCGGCAGCGCCGAGCGACTGGAAGACAGCATCGCCGTGGAGACGCCGGTGGCGCTGGTCTACAACGGCATCTCCCACGCCGTGATGATGGCCTCCCCGGCCGACCTCGACGACTTCGCGCTCGGCTTCAGCCTCACCGAACAGATCCTGCACACCCCAGATGAACTCTACGGCATCGAGGTGCGCCAGGAGGATTGCGGCATTGCCGTTCATCTGGAGATCGCCACCCAGCGCTTCATGGCGCTCAAGCAGCGTCGTCGCAGCCTGGCCGGGCGCACCGGCTGCGGGCTGTGCGGCACTGAGTCGCTGGAGCAGGCGATCCGGCCCATCGCACCGGTGTCAGCGCCGCTGGTCTCCGATGCCGCCATCCAGTACGCCCTGGAGGCCTTGCGCTGGCATCAGCCTTTGCAGCGCGAAACCGGCGCCACCCATGGGGCCGCCTGGTGCAATCTGACCGGCCAGGTGCAGCTGGCGCGCGAGGACGTAGGCCGCCACAACGCTCTGGACAAGCTGATCGGTGCCATGCAGAAACGGCGCCTGGATGCCGAGAGCGGTTTCGCCCTGGTTTCCAGCCGGGCCAGCTACGAAATGGTGCAGAAATGCGCTAATGCGGGCATCGGCGGCCTGGTGGCGGTTTCAGCCCCCACCTCGCTGGCCATCGACCAGGCGCGTCAGGCCGGCCTGCTGCTGGTCGGTTTCGCCCGTTCGGGGCGCCACGTCATCTATCATCAGCCGGTCGCCGAGATCGCCCCGGTCGTCCAAGCCAGCGGAGTTTGATGTCAGCATGAGCCGCAGCCAGCTCCTGCCCCGTGCGCTGCCGGCCTAGACGTCGGCGGAATACAGGCCGGCGTTTCCTTGGCGCAAGATGCGCCGGCCTCTCTTTCGGCCTCGCTTCCCTATGCTATATTCGCTCAGCCTTGGCGGGAGTGCGGGCCACTCGGACGCCCGCCAGGCAGGCAAACAATGATCGACCTGGTCAGGTCGACACGACAAACGCGCGGGCAGGGCTGAATGAACAGGGCACTCTTCCGGGCCGCCGTCCTGATGGCGGGCCTCTTTACCTTCGGGCCGACGGTACAGGCCAACATTCCTTATTCCTCGCACCACCTCGAGGGCATGCTGGGCGACACCCCGACCCTGTGGCAGGCGCTGGACGCCATCGCCATGCCCGAAGGGCTGACGCCAGACGAGGTCTGGCTCAGCATCGACCTGCGCAATCGCCTGGTGCGGGTGTTCCGCGGCGAGCATGTCATTAAGCGTATCGATCACCTGGCCTACGGTGCCGGCGGGGCGGCGCCGCTGCGCGCCAAGGGCAGCTCGATGACGCCGATCGGCGAGTTTCGCGTCGATCGCATCAACCGGTCCTCGCGCTTTGCGCTGTTCTTCGGCTTCGACTATCCCAATGCCCAGGTCGCCGAGGAGGCGCTGCGCAGCGGCAAGATCACCCTGCAGGAGTACTGGTACATCGAGGAGTACCGGCGACGCCATGGCCGGGCGCCGCACACCACGGCGCTGGGCGGGCTGATCGGTATCCATGGCCTGGGCCGGGGCGACCCGGAGGTGCATGAGCTGTTCGACTGGACCGAAGGCTGCGTGGCGGTAAACAACGAGCAGATTCGCGCGCTGGACCCCTGGCTGCGCATCGGCACGCGGGTGGTGATCAAGGGCTGACGAACACGGGCGGGGGCGCTGGCGGAAGAGCGTGGGAGTCGAACCCACCAGGGACCGCTGGCAGCCCCTGCCAGATTTGAAGTCTGGCCGCCCCACCGGGGGTCGATCCTCTTCCTTGAGCGGTGTCGTGTGACAGCCTCCGTGGGCCGTTGCCCTACTGCCACATCTCGGCATTGCGTACCACGCGCTCGTCGCCGATGCGGCGCGTGAAGCCTACCTTATCAAAGAATTCGAGCAGGTGTATGGCCAGCTTGCGGCCGGTGCCGATGCGGTCGCGGAAGTCGGCCGCGCGAATGCGGCCATGCTCGCGCTCCAGCGCCTGCACGATGGCGGCCATCTCGGCGACCGTCGCCGCGAGATAGAAGTGGTCGCGGCGTACCTGGTAGAGCCGGCCGAGGCGGGCGCAGGCGTTGAGCGCCTCGCGGATGCGGCCTTCGTCGAGGCTTTCGCTCGCCGCCAGGTCGCGCACCCGCGGCGGCTGGAAGGGCGCGGCGGCGATGCGCGGCGCGAGTCGCTGCCACAGCGTCTCGTCGTCCTCACCGAGCACGGCGCGGTGGCCGGGGCGGGCGACGAAGGGGCCCTGGGGCTCAAGCTTGCCGCAGGCTACCAGCCGTTCGATCAGCTGCCGGCCCGTTGCCTCGGGCAGCCAGGGGACGGCCTGGCGCGTCAGCCGGCCACGTTCGGTGCCGAGCAGCGAAGGGTCGCGCACGTGGTTGGTGGCTACGGCGTCGAGCAGCCGGGCCTCGAGCGTCGCGATGGCCTCGGCCGAGAAGGCGCGGGCATGCTCCTGTGCCGTCAGAGTTTCGCCGCCCAGCGCGGCCACGGCGTCGACCAGCCCCGACAGCGCGACGTTGGCGTTGTGCGCCAGGGCATGCAGGTCGACGCCGGCAGGCGGCTGGGCCTGGCTCGGCGCCGGCTCCTGTGCCTTGCCTGATCCGTCTTGCGCTCCCTCGCCCGCGTACGGTTCGGCGTCTTGCCCACGCGTTTTCCCAAGCCCCAGCCCTTCGCGCAGCGCCGGTGCCAGGTCGAGCGGCGTGCTGTCGGCGCAGCGGGCCAGGGCGGCGAGCCAGGCCAGCCGTTCGGGACGGCGCTGGCCGCGGCGCGGCGGGTCGCCCTCCAGCACCATGGCTCCGCCCAGGGTGATGCCTGCGGCAGGATCGCGAATCACGCAGCGGTCGCCCAGGCAGGCGTGTACCGGTTCTTCCAGCACCAGTTGGCCCAGCATGCTCTCGCCGGGGGCGAGGTGCTGGCCTTCCAGCAACGAGAGGCGTCCGCTATAGCGGCCCACGCCCAGGTGCACCTGCACCGGCGTCCAGTGCTTCACGCCGGGGGCCGAGTCGAGCAGTCGTAGCGCCACGTCCAGGCGTCGCAGTGGCGGTGCGTCGAGCGCCTCGGCAACCAGCCAGTCGCCGCGTCGAATGAGATCGCGGTCGATGTCGGCGCCGGTCAGGTTGAGCGCCACGCGGTCGCCCTGGTGCGCCCGGTCGCTCTCGCGGTGCTGGCGGCGCAGGCCGCGCACCCTGGCCTTATGGCCGCCGAGGGCCAGGCGTAGCGTGTCGCCCACGCCTACACGGCCGGCCAGCGCGGTACCGGTCACCACCACGCCGGCGCCGCGCTTGGTGAAGACCCGGTCGGCGACGAAGCGGAAATGGCCGCGCACGGCGGTATCGCGTTGCATCGCGGCCATCGCCCATAGCCGTTCGCGCAGGGCATCCACCCCTTCGCCGCTTGTGCTCGACACCTCGTGGAGCGATGCCTCGGCCAGCGGCGTGTCGGCCAGCAGGGCGGCGATCTCCTCGCGTACCTGGCGGCGGCGCGCGGCGTCGACCCGGTCGACCTTGGTCAGTGCCACCAGGCCGCGGTCGAGTCCCAGCAGCGAGAGGATCTGCAGGTGTTCGACGGTCTGCGGCATCACGCCGTCGTCGGCAGCCACCACCAGCAGCACCGTATCGACCCCGGCGCTGCCTGCCACCATGTGATGCAGGAAGCGCACGTGACCGGGCACGTCGACGAAGCCGAGCTCGACGCCCTCGGCCACCTCGGGATAGGCGAAGCCGGGCTCGATGGTCAGGCCGCGGGCCTTCTCTTCCTTCAGCCGGTCGGTATCGATACCGGTGAGCTGCCGGATCAGGGCGGTCTTGCCGTGGTCGACGTGGCCGGCGGTGCCGACGATCACGCTTGGCCTCCCGGCGGGGCCGCGCCATAGAGGCGGGGCAGCTGCTCCAACTGACCGAGGAAGGCGGCGATTTCCGCCTCGCCGGCCAGGCAGCGCAGGTCGAGTAGCAGGGTGCCGTCGTTGAGGCGCCCGATGACCGGGCGCGGCAGCCGGCGCAGGGCGGCTTCCAGGCGCTGCAGCTGCCGCTCGCGCTGGCGTCGCTGGTCGGCGCGGGGGCGCCATGTCAGGGCCCGGCTGGGCAGTCGGTCCACCGGCAGCGAGCCGCTGCCCAGCTGGCTGGCGCAGGGGGCGAGCGTGACGTCGAAGTCGGCCAGCAGCTCACGTACGCGTGGCAGCAGGCGCTCGCCCAGGGCGGCGATCTCCGCCTCGCCGCGAGTCAGCAGCGCCAGGGTGGGAATGTCGCGCTCGGGGGCGTCGCTGTCGCGGTAGAGCCGCAGGGTGGCCTCCAGCGCCGCCAGGGTGAGCTTGTCCAGGCGCAGCGCGCGCTTGAGCGGATGGCGCTTGATGGTGGCGATGGCCGTGCGGCGCCCGACGATGATGCCCGCCTGGGGGCCACCGAGCAGCTTGTCGCCGCTGAAGGTGACCACGTCGGCCCCGGCGGCGATGGCGTCACCCGGCTGCGCCTCGTAGGGCAGGCCCAGGGCGCTGAAGTCGGCCAGCGCGCCGCTGCCCAGGTCGACCAGGAAGGGCAGGCCGTGGGCGTGGGCGATCTCGGCCAGCGTGGCTTCCGGCACGCTTTGCGTGAAGCCGGTGATGGCGTAGTTGGAGGTGTGCGCCTTGACGATCAGCCCGGTGTGCTCGCCGATGGCGGACTCGAAGTCGTGCGCATGGGTGCGGTTGGTGGCGCCCACTTCGCGCAGGTGGCAGCCCGCGGCCTGCATGATGTCGGGCATGCGGAAGGCGCCGCCGATCTCGATCAGCTCGCCGCGCGAGATTAGCGCCTCGCGGCCGGCACCCAGCGCACCCAGCGCCAGCAGCACGGCGCCAGCGTTATTGTTGACCACCGTGGCGGCCTCGGCGCCGGTCAGCTCGCACAGCAGCCCTTCGACCAGGCGGTCGCGGTCGCCGCGCCCGCCATCCTCCAGGTCGTACTCCAGCGCCATGGGGTGGCGGGCCGCCTCGGCCATGGCGGCGATGGCGGCCTCGGCCAGCGGCGAGCGCCCCAGGTTGGTGTGGATCACGGTGCCGCTGAGGTTGAACACCGCGCGGCAGGCCGGGCGGGCCAGCTCGGCGAGCCGCTCGACGGCGGCAGCGGCCAGGGTGTCGTGCGGGTTGGCGGAGGGTTCGCTGGGTTGGGAGGCGAGCTCCGAGGCCAGCCCGGCGGAAAGCCGCCGGCGGGCTTCGTCGAGTACCTGGCGCACGGCGCGCCGGGTCAGGCGGTGGCCGTGGTGCAGGCGGGCCGCGTCCACGGCGGGATGCGCCAGCAAGGCATCCACCGCGGGCAGTTGGCGTCGAACGTCCATTGTCGTGCTCATGTCCATGTCGGGGTCAGCCACTCTACTTGCGGGGAGGCGTCGCTGCTTCCCGCGCTCTCTCGTGGTTGGGCTCCCTATGGCATAGCACGTCGGGGCGGTCAGCGTCCAACCGCCGGCTCAGCCCTCGACGATCAGCAGCGGATTGTAGCCGCTGCGCCGGTAGCGCTCTTCCTCGCCGAGCAGCAGGTCCAGCGCCAGGCTGGCCAGGTCGTCGGCCAGCGGCTCGGCGTCGGCATCCAGCGCACGGGAAAAGAGCTTGAGGTAGCCGCCGCAGTCGCCGCAGGCTTCGGCCTGGGCTACGCCGGGGTCGCCGACCGCGGCGGCGTCGGCTTCCGGCGCCAGGCTCAGGTAGTCGAGCTTGCCGCTCTGTTCGCACAGGGTGCACAGCGAGCGCTCGAAGTACCACTGGGTCGCGCACAGGCCGCACTGCAGATAGCGTACCCCGCTGCTCTGGGGGTCGCTCTCGACCAGGCTGGCCACCGGCGGCGAACCGCAGCAGGGGCACAGTGCGCGCAGCTCGCCTTGAGGGCGCTTGGGCGCGTGGGGCAGCGTGGGCACCAGGCGCAGCCAGGCCACCTGCAGGGCGGCGGCGACCAGCGGCATCAGGCCGCGCATGTCGGGCTCGCCGGCCTCGCCGGCCACGACCTGGCCGGCCAGCCGGCGCAGCGCCTGCGGCGGAGCCGGTGCAGGGCGGCAATCAGCGGGCGCTGGGCCTCGCCGACATGCAGCTCAAGCGCCGCAAGCAGGGCCTCGAGCTCGCCGGGCAGGTCGATGTCGTCCAGCAGGGCCTGGGCGTTGAGCGGCGGCATGCCATGGGCAAGCGCCAGGTCGAAGGCGCCCGGGGCGGGCTGCCAGCTCGGCATCCCGCGTTCCAGCGCCACCTGCTGGGCAGCGGACAGCCGGGCCATGAAGGCAAGGAACTCGCCCAGCGGCGGATAACGCTCGGCCAGCGTTTCCAGGCGCCGGGCGCGGCGGGCGAAGTGGTCGCCGGTGGGCAGCCGCACTTCTGCCGGGTTCATGATCCCGGTGGGGGCGTTACCGTAAGCGTGGTTCACGGCGTCTCCTGTCCGCTGCTGTCGTGGCGCCGACTGATCGCGCGATGCTTGCGCTCCTTCTCCATCTCGTGCTCGTACCACAGCTTGTGGTGGTGGCGGGCCCAGGCCTTGCTCACCCGGCCGCGTACCATGGCCTGGAACGAACCCTTGACCCAGATGCCCGAGTAGATGTGGATGATCAGCGTGAGGATGGCAAGAAAGGCGAGGTAGGCATGCGCCAGCGAGGCCAGCCGGCGCAGCGTGATCGGCATCGCCTCGCCGACCAGCGGCTGCCAGATCATCAGCCCGGTGATCAGCAGCAGGGTGATGCAGCCCAGCATCAGCCAGTACACCAGCTTCTGGCCGGCGTTGTTCTTGCCCACCGGCGGCAGCTTCTCGTCGCGGTTGGCCAGCACGTCGTTGATCTGCTTGAGCCACTGGATGTCGTGGCGGCGGATCAGGCTCTCCTTGAAGAAGCGCACGGCCATCATCACGAACATCAGCGCCATGAATAGGCCGATCCAGGGGTGCAGGATGCGGGTCATGGTCGGCCCGCCGAACAGCCCGGTCAGCGACCAGAAGAAGGGGTGGAAGAACGGCAGCCCGCTGAGCACCAGCAGCACGAAGCTGATGGCCACCAGCCAGTGGTTGAGCCGTTCGCCCAGGCTGTAGCGGCGCAGGTGGGGGTCGGACTTGGCCAGGCTCATGGGCGCTTCTCCTGTTCCTCGCGCTCCTCGCGCTCCTCGCGCTCCTCGCGCTCCCTGTCGCGGGCCTCGTCGTCGCGCACTGCCTGCTCGTCCTCCTCGCCGTGCTCCTTGGGCCCGGCGGTAACGTAGTGGAAGAAGCCGGTCAGCGCGGCAAGGCCGATCGCCGCCGAGGCCAGCGGCTTGCCCAGCCCCTTCCAGGCGTCCACCATCGGGCTGATGCGCGGGTCCTCGGGCAGGTCGTTGTAGATCTGCGGCTTGTCGGCGTGCTGCAGCACGTAGATCACGTGGGTGCCGTCGACCCCTCGGGGTTGTAGACCCCGGCATTGTCGTAGCCGCGGCTGCGGAGGAAGTCGGTGCGGGTCTCGGCCAGGTCGAGCATGTCGTCGCGGGTGCCGAACATGATCGAGCCGGTGGGGCACGACTTGACGCAGGCCGGCTCCAGGCCGTGGAACACCCGATCGGAGCACAGCGTGCACTTGTAGGACTTGCCGTCCACCTCGGAGATGCGCGGCACGTCGAACGGGCAGCCGGTGACGCAGTAGCCGCAGCCGATACAGTGCTCGGAGTTGAAGTCGACGATGCCGTTGGCGTACTGCACGATGGCGCCCGGCGCCGGGCACGCCTCGAGGCAGCCGGGTTCGGCGCAGTGCATGCAGTTGTCCTTGCGGATCAGCCACTCCAGGTTGCCCTGCTCGTTCTCGTACTCGTTGAAGCGCATCACCTGCCAGGTGTTGGGGGTGAGGTCGAGCGGGTTGTCGTAGATCCCCACGTTCTCGCCCACCTCGTCGCGCAGGTCGTTCCACTCGGCGCAGGCGACCTGGCATGCCTTGCAGCCGATGCAGCGCGACACGTCGATCAGCTTGGTCACCCGGTCGACCCCACCGGTGCGCTCCTGGGGCGAGGGCACCGGGGTCGCCGAGCGGGCGATGATGTTCTGCAGGTTGATCTGTTCGCCTCTCATGTCTGGCCTCCTTTCCCTACAGCTTGTCGACGCGCACCAGGAACGACTTGTACTCCGGCGTCTGGGTGTTGGCGTCGCCGACCGACGGCGTCAGGGTATTGGTCAGGTGGGCCTTGCGCGTCTCGCCGAGAAAGCCCCAGTGCAGCGGGATGCCTACCTGGTGCACGGTCTTGCCGGCCACCTGCAGCGGGCGGATGCGTTTGGTCACCACCGCCACGGCGTCGATGTGGCCGCGCTTGGAGCTGACCCGCACGCGGTCGCCCTTGGCAATGCCGAGTTCCTCGGCCAGCGCCTCGCCGATCTCGACGAACTTCTCCGGCTGGGCGATGGCATTCAGACGGTTGTGCATCGTCCAGTAGTGGAAGTGCTCGGTCAGTCGGTAGCTGGTGGCGGCATGCGGAAACTCCTCGAAGGTGCCTAGGTTGGCGCGGTCCTGGGCAAAGATCCGCGCGGCCGGGTTGTGCTTGGCCAGCGGGCTGTCCGGGTGCAGCGGGTTGCTGGCGATCGGCGTCTCGAACGGCTCGTAGTGCTCGGGGAAGGGGCCTTCCTTCATGCGGTCGCGGGCGAACAGCTGGCCGCGGCCGGTCTGGTTCATGATGAACGGGCCCTGGGTCATGCCGGGGGCCGACTCCTCGGGGAAGTCGGGCACGTCGTTGCCGACCCAGCGCTGGCCGTCCCACCACACCACGGCCTTGTTGGCCGCCCAGGGGTGCCGTCGGGCCGCGCGCTGGCGCGGTTGTAGAGGATGCGGCGGTTGGCTGGCCACGACCAGGCCCAGCCCAGCGTCTGGCCGGTG
Source organism: Halomonas sp. E19 (assembly GCF_052439355.1). Lineage (NCBI taxonomy): Bacteria > Pseudomonadati > Pseudomonadota > Gammaproteobacteria > Oceanospirillales > Halomonadaceae > Halomonas > Halomonas sp. E19. The sequence continues at coordinate 3,231,544 of NZ_JBNFWU010000001.1, forward strand.
CCGTAGGGGTCGGAGTTGTCGCGTCGCACCATCTGGTTGCCGGCCTCGGTCCAGCAGCCGGCGAAGATCCAGCAGCCGCAGGCGGTGGAGCCGTCGGCGCGCAGCATGCCGAAGTCCTCGAGCTGCTGGCCGGCGCGGATCACCAGGTTGCGCTCTTCGTCGACGACGTCCTCCAGCGCCCAGCCGTTGTACTCGCGGGCCAGCTCCGCGGGGCTCGGCTCCTCGGGCCGCCGGTAGGGCCAGTGCAGGTTGAGGATGGGATCGGGGAAGGCGCCGCCCTCCTCCTGGTAGAGCCGCTGCAGGCGCAGGAAGATGCCGGCCAGGATCGCCGTGTCGGGCTTGGCCTCGCCCGGCGGCGGAGCGGCCTGCCAGAACCACTGCAGCCAGCGCGAGCTGTTGACGATGGTGCCGTCCTCCTCGGCGAAGCTGGTGGTGGGCAGGCGGAACACCTCGGTGTCGATGGCGGCGGTATCGACGTCGTGGTATTCGCCGTGGTTCATCCAGAACTCCGCCGTCTCGGTGCGCAGCGGGTCGATCACCACCAGGTACCTGAGCCGTGACAATGCCTCGGTGACCTTGGCCTTGTGCGGGAAGGCCGCCAGCGGGTTGAAGCCCTGGCACAGGTAGCCGGTCATTTCGCCGTGATGCATGCGCTCGAAGGTGTGCAGGATGTCGTAGAGGTCCTCGCCCATCTTCGGCAGCCAGTCGTAGCACCAGTTATTGGCTTCGGTGGCGGCGTCGCCGTACCACGCCTTCATCAGGCTGACGTGGAAGCGCTCGTAGTGACGCCAGTAGGAGACCTCTCCGGGCACCAGCGGCGGGCGGGCGCGGTCGCGGATGTACGCCTCGTAGTCCTGCTCGTCGTCGTCGGGCAGGGTCAGGTAGCCCGGCAGCTGGTCGGAGAGTAGTCCCAGGTCGGTCAGCCCCTGGATGTTGGAGTGCCCGCGCAGGGCGTTGACGCCGCCGCCGCGCATGCCCATGTTGCCCAGCAGCAGCTGGACGATGGCCGCGGTGCGGATGATCTGCGCGCCGATCGAGTGCTGGGTCCAGCCCAGCGCGTAGAGGAAGGTCATGGTCTTGTCGGGGGCGGCCGTCTCGGCGGCCATGTTCCAGACGTGCTGGATCTTCTCGCGCGGCGTGCCGCACACCGACGAGACCACGTCGAGGGTGTAGCGGCTGTAGTGCTGGCGCATCAGCTGGAACACGCAGCGCGGGTGCATCAGCGTCTCGTCACGCAGCGCGTGCCCTCGTCGTCGTATTCGTACTGCCAGGTCTCCGTCTCGTACTCGCCGTTGTCGGCGTCGTAGCCGGTGAACAGGCCGTCCTCGAAGCCAAACTCCTCGCGCACGATCAGGCTGGCATCGGTGTAGGCGAGCACGTAGTCACGCTGGAAGCGACCGCTCTCGATCAGGTAGTGGATCAGCCCGCCGAGAAAGGCGATATCGGTGCCCGTGCGGATCTCGGCGAAGTAGTCTGCCACCGCCGCCGTGCGGGTGAAGCGCGGGTCGACCACCACCAGCCGGGCGTCGTTGTGCTCGCGTGCCTCCATCACCCAGCGGAAGCCCACGGGATGCGCCTCGGCGGGGTTGCCGCCCATACCGATGATCAGGTCGGCATTGCGAATGTCGACCCAGTGGTTGGTCATGGCACCGCGACCGAATGTTGGGGCAAGACCTGCCACCGTCGGTCCGTGTCAGACGCGCGCCTGGTTGTCGAACGCCACCATGCCGAGGCTGCGGGCGATCTTGTGGGTGCAGTAGGCCGTTTCGTTGGTCGAGGCCGAAGCCGCCAGCATGCCGGTCGTCGTCCAGTGGTTGACGGTGTTGCCCTCGGCGTCCTGGGTGACGAAGTTGGCGTCGCGGTCGTCCTTCATGTGCCGGGCGATGCGGGTGAAGGCCTCGTCCCAGCTGATCCGCTTCCACTCGCTGGCGCCGGCCTCGCGCACCTGCGGGTAGCGCAGCCGGGAGTCGCTGCGGATGTAGTCGAGCAGCCCGGCGCCCTTGGGGCACAGCGAGCCGCGGCTCACCGGATGGTCCGGGTCGCCCTCGACGTGATAGACGTCGTCGATGTTGTTGATCGCCTGGTCGCCCCGGCTGTAGATCAGCACCCCGCAGCCCACCGAGCAGTAGGTGCAGTTGCTGCGGGTGATCTTGGCGCCGGTGAGCTTGAAGTGGCGGATCGAGGCAACGGCGGGCTCCGGGGCGAAGCCCATCATGGCCAGGCTGGATGTGGCCATCCCCGCCGCCCCGAGCTTGAAGAATTGTCTGCGTGTCACCCTGAGGGTCGCGAGGCCTCCTGCCAGGTTCCGGTACCCATTGGTGTTGTCATGGTCTGCCTTTAAGCGTAGCGACTTCTGCCCGCCTGCCTGCCGCCGCTTTGTTTCCATCGGTAACGCAGCAGGACGGTGGCTGCTCAGGGCGACTGGTCGGTGCTGGCCTGCGGCTCGCCATCCTCGCGCCGTCCGCTGTCGTCGGCGCCGATCGGCGCATCGGGGAGGGTCTCGGGGTCGCCTTCGTCGGCGCGCTCGGGAGTTTCGACCTCGTAGGCGGGCCCGGCGTGGGCGCCTGCCGCCGGGGTCTGGAACAGTTCGTCGGCCTGAGTCTGGCCGCTGCCGCTGCCCTGGTCCTGCTCGTCCATGTCGGCGCCGGTGATGCCGCTGGTGGTGCCGGCCCGGCCGGTGGTGACATCCGGCGCCTCGGTGATCTCCGCCGGGTCCATGCCGGCAGCGCTCTCGTCGGGAACGGCGGGGGTGGCGCTCGGGCCCTGGTCTTGGGCCTGGGCCGCCCAGGCCAGGCTCAGCGAAAGGGCGATCAGAACGCGGGGGAATCTGCCTGCCATGGCGGCCTCCTTGCATGCGGTGTCGGGTGTCTCTACAGGCTAGCCCCTGGCGAGCGAAGCCGACAGCGAGGCGCCACGGCTTGCCGGTCGACTGGCAGGGAGCCCGGCGGCCTTTCTACACTTGCCCCAGGCGCCTCGAGAGGCGAGGTGCTGCGCCCGTTTGCGTTCGGCCACGTCAAGGGAGTGACTTTTTGCGCAGTCTACCGGCAACCCTTCCCATCCTTTTCGTCTGTGAAATCAGCTTCCTGCTCGGCCACGGCCTGATCATGACCCTGCTCGGCGTGCGCATGTCGATCGAGGGCTTCCCCTCGCATATGGCGGGCCTGCTGATGTCAAGCTTCTCGCTCGGCTTCGTGCTGGGCAGCTACCTGCTGGAGAAACGCATTCGCGGCGTGGGGCATATCCGCGTATTCGCCGCCTGCGCCGGGATCCTTGCCGTCACCGCCATGCTCCACGGCCTGTGGGTCAACCCCTGGGCCTGGCTGGCCTGGCGCCTGCTCGGCGGGGTGGCCACGGCGGGTATGCTGATGGTGATGGAGTCGTGGGTCTCGGGCGAGTCGACCAACGAGAATCGCGGCCGGGTGCTGGCGATCTACATGATCATCTCGACCCTGTCGCTGGCCGGCGGGCAGTGGATGCTCAACCTGGCCGATCCGGCCGGCCCGGCGCTGTTCTCCATCGTTGGCATGCTGTTTGCCCTGGCGCTGGTGCCGCTGTCGATCGTGCGCATCCACGGCCCGCGCCAGACCCACGACATCCAGCCGCAGAAGATCCGTCTGAAGACCCTGTTCGAGCGCGCCCCGGTAGGGCTGGTGGGGGCTTTTACCGCCGGCCTGATGGTGCAGTCCTTCTTCGCCATGACGCCTTTCTATGGCCAGGAGATCGGACTGACCACCGGTGAGACGGCGCGCTTCATGGCCATCACCACCATGGTGGCGCTGTTCGCCCAGTGGGGGCTGGGGCGGCTCTCCGACTATATCGACCGGCGCAAGGTGATCCTCGGCATGGCCGTGGTGATGACCATTTCAGGCGCCCTGGTGTCGATGCTGGTGCACATCGATTTCTGGCTGCTGGTGGTGGTGGCCTGTTTCCATACCGCCATGCTGCACACCCTCTACGCCTTGAGCCTGGCGCATACCAACGACTGGCTGGCGCCGGGCGAGATCGTTGCGGCCAACGCCAAGCTGATGATCTGGTACGGCATCGGCTCGATCATCGGGCCGTTCTCGGCGTCGCTGGTGATGCAGGCGATCGGCCCCGATGGGCTGTGGCTGTTCCTCGGCGCGGCCTCGCTGGCGCTGGCGCTGTTCGTGGCGCTGCGCCTGCGTCGACGTGCCGGCGAGCCGATCGAGGCGGTCGAGCAGGAGCCCTTCGTGGCGGTGCCTACGCTTGAAACGCCGCACTTTACCGAGCTCGACCCGCGCCTGGAGCCGACCCAGCTGGAGTTTCATTTCGACGAAGCGCCGTCGTCGGCACAGCCGGGGGCTGCCTGAGGACGGTGAATGGGCCATGATGAGGCAAGCCTGATAGGGAGACGCCGATGCGATACCTGCCCACCTTGCCCCGCACGCTGCTGCTACTGGCCAGCCTTGCCGCGGCCCTGCCGGCAGCGGCCGATACGTGCCCGGCACCCGGCCAGTGGTACCAGCCCGGCGGCGAGCGCCTCGACTCGGCGGCGCTGTTCACCGAGCTGGCCCGGCGCGACGTGGTGCTGCTCGGCGAGCAGCACGACCGCATGGATCACCACCGCTGGCAGCTCCACGTGCTGGCCGGGCTGCATGCGCGCAACCCGGACATGGCGATTGGCCTGGAGATGCTGCCCTGTGAGGCGCAGCCGGCGCTGGATGCCTGGGTGGCCGGTGAGCTCGATGAAGCGGCCTTCCTCCAGGCCAGTCAGTGGGCCACCGCCTGGGGCTTCGACCCGCAGCTCTACCTGCCGATCCTGCACTTCGCGCGTCTGCACCGGGTGCCGCTTAAGGCCATCAATGTCACCCCCGAGCTGCGCGGCCGGCTGGCCGTCGAGGGTTGGGAGGGCGTACCGGAAGGCGAGCGCTTCGGCATCACTGCACCGGCGGAGGCGCTGCCCGCCTACCGCGAGCGCCTGGCCGTGGTGCACGCCCAGCACCCCTCGCGCGGGGACGAGGAGGAGAGCCTCGAGCGCTTCGTCGCTGCCCAGCTGGTGTGGGACCGTGCCATGGCCGCCGGGCTGGCCGAGGCGTTGGGCGAGGCCGGGCTGGTGGTGGGGCTGATCGGGCAGGGCCATCTGCAGTTCGAGCATGGTGTGCCGCACCAGCTGGCGGACCTGGGCGTGAGCGAGTCCGCTACCCTGCTGCCCTGGACGGTGAACGGCGAGGGCTGCGCGCCGCCTCCGGCGGGCCTGGCGCGGGCCGTGTTCGCCCTGGTCGAAGAGAGCCCGGACCAGGCGCTGCCGCCGATGCAGCTGGGGGTGTATGTCATCCCTCACGACCAGGGGTCGAGATCCACGGCGTACTGGCGGGCTCGGTGGCCGAGCGCGCTGGCCTGATGGCGGGCGACGTGGTCCTGCTGGCGGCCGGCGAGGCGCTGGCCAGACCCGCCGACCTCACCGCCCTGGTGCGGCGCCAGCCGGCCGGCACCCTGCTGCCGCTGCTGGTCAGGCGTGACGGCGGCGAGCGGGAAATCCTCGCGCGCTTCCCGGCACGCAGCGAGAGCCCTTGAGATGGCCGGGCGCGCGTGGCGCTGCCTCCGCCTGGCCGGGCTGCTCGTCCTGCTGGCGCTGCCGGGGCTGGCGGCGCAGGCCGATCCATCGCTGCCCAAGGTCGAGCTGGCGCTCTACCTCGACCCCGCCAAAGGTCGGCTCGAAGGTCGCATGACCATTACCCCACCGCCGAGCTCGCGCCACTTCTCGCTGCTGCCCGGCCTCGAGCTGCTGGGCGCGCGCTCCGGGAACCAGGCGCTGCCGGTGCGCGCCGCCGGCGATGGGCGCCATCGCCTGATCCGGGCGGCCGCGGGTGAGTCGCTGACCCTGCACTGGCAGGGGCGCCTTGACCGGGAGAGCGGCATGGTCTCCCCGCAGGGTAGCTTGCTGCCGGCCCACGGCGGCTGGTATCCGCGCTTCGACGAGCTGGGCCCCTTCTCGCTGGGACTGCAGATCCTGGTTCCGCCGGGTCAGCGGGCGGTGGGAACCGGCTCGCTGGTCGGCGAGCCCCAGGCCGAAGCGACAGGCTATACGGTGCGCCACGTGCATCCGCGCACCGAATGGATCGAAGTGGCGACGGGACCCTGGCAGGAGCGCCGGCGTGAGGTGGACGGGGTGCAGCTGCGCACGCTGTTTCCCGACGCGCTCGATGAGCGCCACGCCGAGACCTACCTCGACCACGCCGCCGACTACCTGCCGCGCTTCGCCCGGCGGGTCGGTCCCTATCCCTTCGACAGCTTCACCATCGCCGCCTCGCCGGCCCCGGTGGGGCTGGCGTTTCCCGGCTTCACCCTGCTCGGCGAGCAGGTCATACCGCTGCCGTTCATCCCGCGCACCTCGCTGGCCCACGAACTGATGCACGCCTGGTGGGGCGCCGGGGTGCTGGTCGACTACTCGGGTCGCCAGCGTGACGCTGGCCAGAGCGGGGCCGGCGGCAACTGGTCCGAGGCGCTGACCACCTACCTGGCCGACTACGCCCTCGACGAGGCCCGCGGCGAAGCGCGCGACACCCGACAGCGCTGGCTGAACGACCTCGCCGCGCTGCCCGACGGCTTCGACCGGCGTCCGATCGACTTTCGCGCCCAGCGCGACCCGGCGCTGCGGCTGCTCGGCTACCAGCACGGTGCCATGCTGCTGCACATGCTGCGTCAGCGCATTGGCGACGACGCCTTCGATGCCGGGCTGCGCCGCTTCGCCGAGGCCTACATGCACCATCCGGCCGGCTGGGAGGACCTTGCCGCGGCGCTCGGCGAGGCTGCCGAGACGCCGCTCGAGGAGATCGTCGCGGCCTGGACCCAGCGCCCCGGGCGACCGGTACTGGCCGTCCAGGCTGAGCGGCGGGCAACCGATGCTGGCTGGCGGCTGTCCGGCACGCTGCGTCAGTCCGGCGGTGCGGCGCCCTGGCCGCTGCTGGTGCCGCTGGTGGTCACCACCGCGGGCGGCGAGCACCGCGAGAGGCTGGCCTTCGAGGGCGAGGCGGCCACCTTCGAGCTGGTGCTGGACGATGAGCCCCTGGCACTGGACGTGGACCCCGACTTCGATGTGCTGCGCGCGCTGTCGCCTGCGCCGGCCATCCTGCGCCGGGCAGCGCTCGACCCTGCGAGCCGTCTGCTGGCGCTGGAGCCCTCGCTGGCGCCGCTGGCCGAACAGGCCTTCGCCCGCCCGCTGGCGAGCCACGGCGACGCCCACGTTGAAGCGTCGTCGCCGTTGGTGGTGATCGGCGAGACTCGCGCGGTCGGCGAGTGGCTCACGGCGCAAGGGCTGGGCGATGCCGCCGAGGCGCTTGCAGCGGCGGGTCGGGCGCGGGCCTTGGCCCTGCGCGATGGCACGCTGGTGGCGCTGAGCGGTGACGAGCATGACGCCCTTGCGCAGCTGGCCGGCGGCCTGCGTCACCACCTGGGCGCCAGCCAGGTGGTGCTGACCGCCGAGGCGGGGCTGGAGAGCAGCACCCGGCCGCCGGAGGAGCCGACGCTGCGGGTCGATTTCACCCGCTGAGCGGGTGGGCGCTGCGGCGGCGATGCGCTATCGTACCCGGAGCGCCGGCGTGGCCGGCAGCGCAACATTCGCCCTGCGAGGCAGGGGCAGCGATTTCTGGAGGACGTCTTGGCCATTTCCCGTTTTGCCGATCTGCTTGACGAGGCGCGGCGCCAGCCCGAGCCGCAGCGGCTGCTGTTCGTTTTCACCCGCGCCGAGCTGCCGGAAAATCCCACCGAGGCGCAGCGGCAGCGTTTCGAGCAGGGCGAGGGCGGCGTGCTGACGCCGGTGCTGTGCGTCGACAAGGTGCCCGAGGAGCTTAGCGACATGGCGGCGCTGGTGGAGGAGTCGCGGCGCACCGACATCGAGTGGGATATCGTCTTCGTGGCGGCTCTCTCGGGGCATGGCGGCCAGACGCCCGACGAGAACGAGACGGAGCGTCAGCTGCAGCGCATGGTCGAATCGCTGCAGATGGGCAACATCACCAACTTCCTGGCGTTGGACCGCCAGGGCGAGGCGGTGTCCTTCCAATGAGAAGGTGGCAGCCATAGGCAAGGGTTATCAAAACCATGGCTGCTTTCAATTTTCGCCTATCGACGAAGGTGGATAGGATAGGCGTCGTTATCTGGATCAACACTCATTCGACATGGAGCATTACTGAATGTCCCTGATCAACACCGAAGTCCAGCCGTTCAAGGCCACTGCGTTCCATAACGGCGAGTTCGTCGAAGTTTCCAACGAAGACATGAAGGGCCAGTGGTCCGTGGTGATCTTCATGCCGGCCGCGTTCACCTTCAACTGTCCGACCGAAGTCGAGGACGCCGCTGACCATTACGAAGAGTTCAAGAAGGCCGGTGCCGAAGTCTATATCGTCACCACCGACACCCACTTCTCGCACAAGGTGTGGCACGAGACCTCACCGGCAGTGGGTAAGGCCAAGTTCCCGCTGGTCGGCGACCCGACCCACCAGCTGACCCGTGCCTTCGGTGTGCACATCGAGGAAGCCGGTCTGGCCCTGCGCGGCACCTTCGTGATCGACCCGGACGGCGTGATCAAGACCCTGGAGATCCATGACAACGCCATCGCCCGCGACGTCACCGAGACCCTGCGCAAGCTGAAGGCCGCCCAGTACGTCCGCAACAACCCGAACGAAGTCTGCCCTGCCAAGTGGAAGGAAGGCGAACAGACCCTCGCGCCTTCCCTGGACCTGGTCGGCAAGATCTAAGCGATCCTGCGACCCGCGAGGCTACCCCTGACCTCGTGCGAGTCCCCGCCCGGGCAGCTCCTGCCCGGGCCCTCTTCGAAATGTGCAAGCGCTGCCTGTGCGGACTCCGCGCCGAGGCGGTCGCTTGCCATCGTTCTTGCCAGACATGAAAGGAACCCGCCGTCATGTTGGACGACAATCTGAAAAATCAGCTCAAAGCTTACCTGCAGAAGGTCACGCAGCCGTTCGAGATCGTCGCATCCCTCGATGACGGCGCGAAATCCAAGGAACTTCACGGCCTGCTGAAGGACATCGCCAGCCTCAGCGAGCGGATCACCCTGCGCCTGGATGGCGAGGATGCGCGCAAGCCCTCGTTCGCGCTCAATCGCCCCGGTGAGGAGACCGGCGTGGTCTTCGCCGGCATCCCCATGGGCCACGAGTTCACCTCGCTGGTGCTGGCGCTGCTGCAGGTCGGCGGCCACCCGCCCAAGGTCAGCGACGATACCCTGTCGCAAATCAAGGCGCTCGACGGGGAGTTCCATTTCGAGACCTACTACTCGCTGTCGTGCCAGAACTGCCCCGACGTGGTGCAGGCGCTCAACCTGATGGCCATCTTCAACCCGGGCGTGCGCCACGTCGCCATCGACGGCGCGCTGTTCCAGGATGAGGTGGAAGCGCGCCAGATCATGTCGGTGCCGAGCATCTACCTCAACGGCGAGCCCTTCGACCAGGGGCGCATGAGCCTGGAGCAGATCCTGGCCAAGGTCGACACCGGCGCTGCCCAGCGCGAGGCGGCCAAGCTCAACGAGAAGGACCCGTTCGACGTGCTGGTGGTGGGCGGCGGCCCGGCCGGTGCTGCGGCGGCCATCTACGCCGCGCGCAAGGGCATCCGCACCGGCGTGGCGGCCGAGCGCTTCGGCGGCCAGGTGCTCGATACCATGGCAATCGAGAACTTTATCTCGGTGCCCTACACCGAAGGCCCCAAGCTGGCCGCGGCGCTCGAGCAGCACGTCACGGAATATGAAGCCGACATCATGAACCTGCAGCGCGCCGTGAAGCTGATTCCGGCCGCCGACCAGGGCGGCGAGCACGAGGTGGAGTTCGAATCCGGCGCGCGCCTCAAGAGCAAGACGCTGATTCTCTCTACCGGCGCCCGCTGGCGCGAGATGAACGTGCCCGGCGAAGCCGAGTACCGCAACAAGGGCGTGGCCTACTGCCCCCACTGCGACGGCCCGCTGTTCAAGGGCAAGCGCGTGGCGGTGATCGGCGGCGGCAACTCCGGCGTCGAGGCGGCCATCGACCTGGCCGGCATCGTCGGCCACGTGACGCTGATCGAGTTCATGGACGAGATGCGCGCCGACGCCGTGCTGCAGAAGAAGCTGCGCAGCCTGTCCAACGTCGAGATCATCCTCGGCGCCCGCACCACCGAGGTGAACGGCGACGGCACCCGGGTCAACGGTTTGAGCTACGAAGAGCGGGCCAGCGGCGAGATCAAGCGGCTCGAGCTGGAAGGCATCTTCGTGCAGATCGGCCTGGTGCCCAACACCGAGTGGCTGACCGACTCTTCCATCGAGCTGTCGGAGCGTGGCGAGATTGTCACCGACGCGCGCGGCATGACTTCGGTGCCCGGTATCTTCGCCGCCGGCGACGTCACCACCGTGCCCTACAAGCAGATCATCATCGCCATGGGCGAAGGCTCGAAGGCGGCGCTGGGCGCGTTCGACTACCTTATCCGCAGCTGATACCTGGCCGGCGTTGCCCGGCCTGGTACCGACGCCCCGGCAGGCTTCCTGCCGGGGCGTCGGCGTGTGGGTCGTCGGGCAGCCTGCACCATGCCGGGGAAGGGTAGCGCGCACTGCACTCCGGCGGGGCATGGGGCTTGGCACGCCCGCTGAGCGTTTTGCTCAATTCTTCGCGTTTCGGCAAGATTTCTTATCGAATTACGTTGAAAAAGTGTGTGGCACTGCCACCTCGCCCTAGTGGAACGAACTTTGCTAGTGTCTGGACGTACGCAGGAAAAGCGGCACGGACTCCTGCATGACCCCACAAGTCACAATAAACACTCGTCAACGAGGGAAAACCTGATGCTGAAGAAGAACAATGTTGTCCTGCTGGCTGCTACCGGTGCGCTGTTGCTGGGCGCCGCCACGACCGCCCAGGCCTCTACGCTCGACGAAACCCGCAATCGCGGCGCGGTGCAGTGCGGTGTCAGCGACGGCCTGCCGGGCTTCTCCGCGCCCGATGATCAGGGCGAATGGCAGGAGCTGGACGTCGACGTCTGCCGTGCCGTGGCCGCAGCGGTATTCGGCGATGCCGAGGCCGTACGCTACATCTCGTTGAACGCGGTAGAGCGCTTCACCGCGCTGCAGTCCGGCGAGGTCGACGTGCTGTCGCGCAATACCACCTGGACCACCACGCGTGACACCACCCTGGGCCTGAACTTCACCGGCGTGACCTTCTACGACGGCATCGGCTTCATGATCAACCGCGATCTCGGCGTCTCCAGCGCCAAGGATCTCGACGGTGCGGCGATCTGCGTACAGTCCGGCACCACCACCGAACTCAACGTGGCCGACTACTTCCGCGCCAACGGCATGACGTTCGACCCCATCGTCTTCGACACCTCCGAGCAGACCGTGGGCGGCTACGAGGCCGGTCGCTGCGACGTGCTGACCTCCGATACCTCCCAGCTGGCGGCGCTGCGCATTCAGCTCTCCGATCCGGATCAGTCCGTGATCCTGCCGGAAGTCATCTCCAAGGAGCCGCTGGGCCCGGTGGTACGCCAGGGCGACGACCAGTGGTTCAACATCGTCAAGTGGTCGCTGTTCGCCATGCTCAACGCCGAGGAGATGGGCATCACCCAGGACAACGTCGACGAGATGCTCGAGTCTGATGACCCGGACATCGCCCGCCTGCTGGGACGTGACGGCAACTACGGCGAAGGTATGGGCCTCTCCGCCGACTGGGCCTACAACATCATCAGCCAGGTCGGTAACTACGGCGAGAGCTTCGAGCGCAACGTCGGCATGGGGTCGCCGCTTGAAATCGAACGCGGCATCAACGCCCTGTGGACCGAAGGCGGCATTCAGTACGCTCCGCCGATCCGCTGAGCCTACCGCCAGGGCGCCACGTCGGCGCCCTGAACCGTTAGTGCCCCGGCCCGGCAACCCCGGGCCGGGTGCCTGATCACCTGCTTGACGGATCCAGGCGGAGAGCTTGTCCATGTCCGTTCGACCCAAGGCCCACTCCATCGGCCCCAAGCCGCCGTTCTGGCGTGATCGTGCCAAACGTGCGCTGATTTTCCAGGTGTTGCTGATCCTCGCGGTGGCCGCCTTCCTGGTGTACATCATCGGCAACACCCAGGCCAACCTGGCCGCCCGAGGCATCACCACCGGCTTCGGCTTCTTGAACAATACTGCTGGCTTCGGCATCGTCCAGAGCCTGATCGACTACTCGTCGCAGAGCACCTACGGGCGTACCTTCGTGGTGGGCCTGCTCAACACGCTGCTTGTCTCCGCTCTCGGCGTGGTGGCCGCCACCGTTATCGGCTTCACCGTGGGCATCGCCCGGCTCTCGCCCAACTGGCTGATCGCCCGGCTGGCCAGCGGCTACATCGAGATCTTCCGCAACATACCGCTGCTGCTGCAGATCTTCTTCTGGTACTTCGCCGTGCTGCGCACCCTGCCATCGGCACGCGACAGCTACTCGCTGGGCGAGGTGATCTTCCTCAACGTGCGCGGGCTCTACCTGCCCGAGCCGCTATTCGAGTCGGGTTTCGGCATGATCCCGCTGGCCTTGGGGGTGGCCGTGGTCGCCAGCATCGTGCTGACGATCTGGAACAAGCGGCGCCATGAAGCCACCGGCAAGCGGCTGCCGGCCGGCTGGATCTCGCTGGGCCTGATCCTGGGCCTGCCGCTGCTGGTGCTGCTGGCCACCGGGGTGCCGATCACCTGGGACGTGCCGGAGCTGCGTGGCTTCAACTTCCGCGGCGGGATCACCGTCATCCCCGAGTTCCTGGCGCTATGGCTGGCGCTGTCGATTTACACGGCGTCGTTCATCGCCGAGATCGTGCGCTCAGGTATCCAGGCCATTCCCCACGGGCAGACCGAGGCGGCCCAGGCGCTGAGCCTGCCCCAAGGTCTGGTACTGCGGCTGGTGGTGATTCCCCAGGCGCTGCGCGTGATCATCCCGCCGCTGACCAGCCAGTACCTCAACCTGATCAAGAACTCCTCGCTGGCCACGGCCATCGGCTATCCCGACCTGGTCTCGGTGTTCGCCGGCACCACGCTCAACCAGACCGGGCAGGCGATCGAGGTGATCGCCATGACCATGGCGGTCTACCTGACCATCAGCCTGCTGGTGTCGATGTTCATGAACTGGTTCAACGCCCGCGTGGCGCTGGTGGAACGCTAGGAGAAGCGCCATGACAATCCAACCCAAGATGATCGAGGCGCGCCCGGCACCGAAGAACACGGTGGGGCCGCTGGCCTGGCTGCGGGCCAACCTGTTCAGCGGGCCGATCAACACGATCTTCACCCTGCTGGGGCTCTACCTGCTGTATGTGCTGCTGACCCCGACGATCCAGTGGGCCTTCATCAACGCCGACTGGGTGGGCACCAGCCGCGACGACTGCTCGCGGGAGGGGCCTGCTGGGTGTTCGTCAACGCCCGCCTGACCCAGTTCATCTACGGACTCTACCCGCGCACCGAGCTGTGGCGCGTCGACACCGTATTCGCGTCCTTCGCGGTGCTGATCGCCTGGCTGGCCATCCCCCGGCTGCCCTTCAAGCGCTGGGTGGCCATCGCCACGCTGCTGGTGTTCCCGGTGTTCGCCTACGTCATGCTCTACGGCGGCTATTTCGGCCTGCGGGTGGTGGAAACTCACCGCTGGGGCGGGCTGATGCTGACCCTGATCCTGGCGGTGGTGGGCATGGTGGCGGCACTGCCGCTGGGTATCCTGCTGGCCCTGGGGAGGCGCTCGCAGATGCCCATCGTCAAGAGCTTCTGCGTGGTGTTCATCGAGTTCTGGCGCGGCGTACCGCTGATCACGATCCTGTTCATGGCCTCGGTAATGCTGCCGCTGTTCCTGCCGACCGGGGTGAGCGTCGACCGCCTGGTGCGGGCGCTGATCGGCATCACGCTGTTCCAGAGCGCCTACATGGCCGAGGTCATACGCGGTGGCCTGCAGGCGATCCCGAAGGGCCAGGAGGAGGCCGCCGCGGCACTCGGCATGAGCTACTGGATGCGTATGGGGCTGATCGTGATGCCCCAGGCCCTGAAGATGATGATCCCCGGCATCGTCAACACCTTCATCTCGCTGTTCAAGGACACCACCCTGGTGATGATCATCGGGCTGTTCGACCTGCTGGGCATCGTGCAGGCTGCGCTGTCGGATTCGCGCTGGCTCGGGTTCGCCCTGGAAGGCTATGTCTTCGCCGCGTTCATGTTCTGGATCTTTTGCTTCAGCATGTCGCGCTATAGCCAGTATCTGGAGAAGAAACTGAATACCGGCCACAAGCGGTAGCCAGCGGCGCCAACCGAATCGAGGAAAGACGACAATGAATGACCAGGCAACCCAAGCCAAGGCCGGCACCGAGACCCTGATGGTCGAGATGCGCGGCGTCAACAAGTGGTACGGTGAGTTCCACGTGCTGCGCGACATCGACCTGGAAGTGCGGCGCGGCGAGCGGATCGTGATCTGCGGCCCGTCGGGCTCCGGCAAGTCGACGCTGATCCGCTGCATCAACCATCTCGAGGAGCATCAACAGGGGCAGATCGTGGTCGGCGGCATACCGCTGACCCAGGACGTCAAGCGCATCGAGCAGATCCGCCGCAGCGTGGGCATGGTGTTCCAGCACTTCAACCTTTTCCCGCACCTGACGGTGTTGGAAAACTGCTGCCTGGCGCCGATGTGGGTGCAGAAGAAGCCGCGCCGCGAGGCCGAGGCCCAGGCCATGAAGTACCTGGAGCGGGTGCGCATCGCCGAACAGGCGCGCAAGTATCCGGGGCAGCTCTCCGGCGGCCAGCAGCAGCGGGTGGCCATTGCCCGCTCGCTGTGCATGCATCCTGAGGTGATGCTGTTCGACGAGCCGACCTCGGCGCTGGACCCCGAGATGATCAAGGAGGTGCTCGACGTCATGATCGAGCTGGCCCGCGAGGGGATGACCATGCTCTGCGTGACCCACGAGATGGGCTTCGCCAAGACCGTGGCCGACCGGGTGATCTTCATGGACCAGGGCCAGATCATCGAGGAGAACGCGCCGGAACCCTTCTTCAACAACCCACAGTCCGAGCGCACCCAGCTCTTCCTGAGCCAGATCCTCGGTCATTGAGCGATGCCGTCAGCGCCCGCCTCCTCGCGTTAGCGAAGCGGCGGGCAGCGGGGGATGGTCGGGAGACGGGTGAGGGCGCTGCGCGTTCAAGCCGAACTGTTTTGAGGGCGCAGCGGCTTTGCCGGGCGCATGACTCGCGCCTTGCCCAGCACGCTGGGTTCCGTTTCCACTTCGCGCGCTGTGCTGGTCCAGGCGTCCTCTTCACTGTGAACGGCGGGGCGCCGTTCGAAGGAGCGCGTGATCATCTCTTCAGGTGTGAAGCCCGCGCGTTGCTCGGGGCGTTCTCGGGGAGAAAGGCAGAACTCGACAAGTGCGTAGAGGCACATGGCCAGCGCCAGCCAAACGGCCAACGACAAGGCGGCGCTTGGCCAGGCGGTGGCCCAGCCGCTGCCGCCCAGCCAGGGCGACCGGGGAAGCCCCCAGGAAGCGGCAGCCGCCAGCAGGCCGAGCTGTAACGCCAGATGAACGGCCCGTCGTACGCCGGGTGAACGCTGGGACATCAGGAATCGTGGCATCGTCAATCCTCCCTGAACACAGCAGAAGCTGGAATGCGCTTGCCTCCATGGCAAAAGTGTTCGTCAGTACCTGCTGAATAGTAACGTATTTTCATTCGCTGCACAGTGCCTATCGCTGCCAGGCGCCTGACGAGATTCCTGCCGTGCTGAGCGGTTACAGCGCGGTGATGCTTGCCGGCAACAGCGGTTCACGGGCACGATGCTGGGTCAGCAGCCGGCCCTCCAGGGCGGTCAGCAGTATCTGCAGGGGTCGCCGTGACTCACCAGCAGGATGGTCTCGCCATGCAGCGCGTTTTCCAGCGAAGCGATGACTCCCTGCATGCGGGCCGCCACGCTGGCGACGCTCTCCACGCCATAGGCGCCGTGTTCGGCGCTGTCGGCGTCATGGGCCCAGACGCGTGGATAGTTGTCGTCGGCCTGGCCCTCTAGTTCACCGAAGTGGCGTTCGCGTAACCTGGGCTCGGGCTGCAAGGCGAGCTGGAAGCCCTCGGCGATGCGTGCTGCGGTCTCGGTGGTGCGCAGGAAATCGGAGTGGAGGATGCGGGTGGGCGTGGGCCAGCGCCAGTTGTCGAGCAGGGCGTCGAGCTGCTCGTGACCCAGGGCGAAAGCCCGAAGCCCGCCAAGCCGTTGGCCGGCGTGCTGATGATGAGGTGCCGGGCATTGGCCTCGCTGTGGCCGTGCCGCATCAGCAGATAGCGATTGTGGTACACCGGGGCGGTGTGAATGGGGTTTGACATGCTCTCGCCCTACTACCTAGAGTGAGCTTTAGTTTCGTTTGTGAGCATCGATACGACAAGGAGTTCGTATTCGATCGTTTCTACAGCGTTCTCGATAGATGGCCGCCTGTCCTGGGCCCAGCAATACCCTATAAAACAACAACGTAAGTGAGAGACGCCATGACCGTGCACACCTGCTCCTCCGCTTTCCGCCCGTGCTCCAAAAACCCGCTTTCCACCCTGGCCTTTGCTACCCTGCTGCCGCTGGCCCTGGCGTTGCCTGCGCTGGCCCAGGCCGACTGCCCGCGGGGGACCTGGATACGCTCTACTGCGACGAGGATGGCGACATGGTCGCCGACCGCCCTGCCGACGAGTCCCAGTGGGCCAACCCCAGCACCCTGATCTTCGCCTATACCCCGGTCGAGGATCCGGCGATCTACTCCGATATCTGGCAGCCGTTCATCGACCACCTTGAAGAGGTGACCGGCCGCAACGTGCGCTTCTTTGCCGTGCAGTCCAACTCGGCCCAGGTCGAGGCCATGCGCAGCGGCAGGCTGCACATTGCGGGTTTCTCCACCGGGCCGACGCCGTTCGCCGTCAACCTGGCGGGCGCCGTGCCGTTTGCGCTGATGGGCTCCGACGACGGCCAGTTCGGTTACACCCTGCAGGTCTTCACCCACGTCGACTCCGACATTGAAGAGATGGACGACCTGCGCGGCAAGCGCGTCGCCCACACCTCGCCCACCTCCAATTCGGGCAACCTGGCGCCGCGGGCGCTGTTCCCGGAGCTTGGCATCGTGCCCGATGAAGACTACGAGGTGGTCTACTCCGGCAGCCATGACCAGTCGATGCTGGGCGTGGTGGCACGCGACTACGACGCTGCGCCGGTGGCCTCCGAGGTGGTTGAGCGCATGGCTGCCCGCGGCCTCTACGACGAGGAGGAGGTGCGCTTGATCTATGAGTCGGACCGCTTCCCCACGACCTCCTACAACTATGCCCACAACCTGCATCCGGATCTGGTCGAGAAGATCGAGGAGGCCTTCTTCAGCTTCGACTTTGCGGGCACGGCGCTGGGCGAGGAGTTCGAGGGCGTCGAGAAGTTCATTCCCATCAACTACCAGGAACACTGGGAAGTCATCCGCACCATCCAGGCCGCCAACAACGTGCGCTACACCCGCGAGGACCTGGAGCAGGAATAACCTGGCGAATCCGCCGGCGCCCCGGCCACGCCGGGGCGCTCCTGTCTCGTGCTGAGTGAGGTGGAGGGATGCTCGAAATTTCGAAGCTGGTCAAGCGCTACGGCCGGGATGAGCCGGTGCTGAAGGAGCTGAACCTGGTGGTGGAAGGCAGCAGCGTGGTCTCCATCGTCGGTGCCTCGGGGGCCGGCAAGAGCACCATGCTGCGCTGTATCAACCGCCTGGTGGAGCCGACCTCGGGCTCGATCAAGCTCAATGGCATCGAACTGGTCAACCTGAAAGGGCGCGAGTTGCGCCGCGCCCGGCGCAAGATCGGCATGGTCTTCCAGGGCTTCAACCTGATCGACCGGCTGACGGTGATGGAAAACGTGCTGGCCGGAAGGCTCGGCTACGTCAACCTGTACCAGGCGATCACCCGGCGCTATCCGCAGGCCGACATCGAGCGCGCCTTCTCCCTGATGGAGCGGGTGGGCATTGCCCACTATGCCAACAAGCGTGCCGATGCGCTCTCTGGCGGCGAGCGCCAGCGCGTCGGCGTGGTGCGAGCGCTGATGCAGGAGCCGGAGATCCTGCTCGCCGACGAGCCCACGGCGTCGCTCGATCCGCGCACTTCCGAGCAGATCATGAAGCTGCTGCAGAGCCTGGCCAGCGAGCTGTCGCTGCCGGTGTTGATTAATATCCACAACGTGGCCCAGGCCAAGACCTACACCGAGCGCATTGTCGGGCTGCGCCACGGCCGGATGATCTTCGACGGGACGCCGGCGGAATTCGACAAGCAGGCGCTCGACGCCATCTATGGCGGTATCGAGGCGGCTGACGACGAGATCGGCGTGGAGCCGGGGCGGGAAGCGCGTGGGGTAGCCCATGACTCGACCTGACACTCACGGCAGCGTTCCGGTGCCCCGGACCTGGCGCAAGCCGCCCTTCATTGCCAACCCGGTGCTGCGCTACGGGCTGTGGATCCTGGTCATCGCCTATCTGGTGTGGGCCTTCGGCTCGCTGCCGTTCAACTGGGCGCGCATCAGCGAGGGCCTGCCGCGCGCCGCACGTATCTTCGGCGGTGGCTTTCCGCCCAGCTTCGAGCGCTGGGGGCTGCTCTTCACCGGTTTCAAGGAGAGCTTCCAGATCGCCATCCTGGCCACCCTGCTGGGAGTGGCGCTGTCGATCCCCTTCGCCGTGATGGCGGCCAAGAACGTCGCGCCCAAGCCCATCTATCTGCTCGGGCGGGCGGTGATCATCGTCTCGCGCAGCTTCCACCCAGTGATTGTCGCCATCCTGTTCGTCGCGGCGGTGGGCTTCGGCCCGCTGGCCGGCATCCTCACCCTGACGCTCTATTCGATCGGCTTCGTCGGCAAGCTGCTGGCGGAGGAGATCGAGGAGATCGACTGGGGGCAGGTCGAGGCGATGAAGGCGGCCGGGGCCGGCTACCTGGCCACGCTGTTCTACGCCGTCTTTCCGCAGATCCTGCCGCGCCAGGTAGGGCTCTCGATGTACCAGCTCGACAGCAACCTGCGCGCCTCGGCGGTGGTGGGCATCGTGGGCGCCGGCGGCATCGGCGGCACGCTGATGAACGCCTTCGGCCGCTACGACTACGATTTCGCCTTCGCCATCCTGTTGATCATCATCGCGGTGATCCTGATCAGCGAAGGCATCAGCGGCTGGGTGAGGAAGAAGATATGGTAGACCAAGCCAGCCTGATCGCCGGCCGCGTCTGGCAGCGCTACGACCGCAAGCAGCGCCTGATCCGCTTCGCCGTGCTGCTGTTCAGCGTGATGGTGGTGTACTGGGCGGTCAGCGACATCGATATCTTCTGGCCCTGGGTGTGGGATGCGCCCAACCAGATCTCGAGCCTGGGCGCACGCATGTGGCCCCCGACCCCACTGGGCTGGCGCGTATCACCAATGCGCTGATCGAGACGGTGCACATCGCGACGCTCGCCACGCTGCTGACGATCTTCATCGCCCTGCCGGTTTCCTACATCGCCGCGCAGAACACCACCCCCAACCGCGCCTGCCTGTGGCTGGGGCGCTTCATCCTGGTCGCCAGCCGCTCGGTCAATACCATCATTTGGGCGCTGCTGTTCGTGGCGATCTTCGGTCCCGGCGTGCTGGCCGGGATACTTGCCATCATGTTCCGCTCCATCGGTTTCATCGGCAAGCTGATGGGCGAGGCGATCGAGGAGATCGACCGCCGCCCGGTGGAAGCCATGGAGGCCACCGGTGCCTCCAAGGCCAAGGTGATCGCCTACGCTATCGTGCCTCAGGTGATGCCGGCCTTCTTCGCCATCGTCATCCTGCGCTGGGACATCAACATCCGCGAGTCGACGGTGCTCGGCCTGGTCGGCGCCGGCGGCATCGGGGTGATCCTGCAAGGGGCGATTGACACCTTCGCCTGGCCTACCGTGGCCACCATCCTGATCGCCATCGTTGTGCTGGTGCTGATCGGCGAGGCGCTCACCAGCCTGCTGCGCAGCAAGGTGCTCTAGTCGGTTGACCCTGAAGGGTCTGATTGCCATGTTGAAGGCAGAAAGCCTGCAACCGGATGGCGGGCTTTTGCTTCAACCGACCCCAGAAAGCGACACTAAGGAGAGGCTATGACAACCTATATCGTGGTGGCCGATGCGGCGCGGGCGCGGATCTTCACCCGGGATGCGCTCAAGCTGGAGGAGAAGGAGAGCCTGATTCACGCCGAAGGGCGCCTGCACGAGGGAGATCTGGTCACCGGCGAGACGGGGGCGGTCGACGAATCGACTTCGCACACGCGGCGTGCGAGTCGGGGCGACAGCGTCGCACTGGACCGCGAGGCGGAGATTTTCGCCAAGCAGATCGCCGAACGCATCTACAAGGCCCGGGTCGACAACCGCATGGACAAGCTCATTCTGGTCGCGGCGCCCCGCTTCCTGGGCGTACTGCGCGACAAGATCGACGGGCCGACCAGCAAGCTGATCATCCATACCCTGGACAAGGACCTGTCAAAGGCGCCGGTGGATACTATCCAGGAGGCGATCAGCGACATGCGCTGAGACGCCGTCTCAAGCGCCAGGCGCTCTTGCCGATAAACCAGGCAAGCAAGCGGAACTCTTTTCGCTGCCATGCCCCCATCAGCGAGAGCGCCTCATGTCCCTTACCTCGATCCGCCAGTTCGTCATCCTGCTGGCCGGACCCTGCCTGCTGGCGGTGGTCGTCACTCTGGTTGCCTACGGCCTTTTCTCTTCGGCGCGGACCCAGCAGGCCGTTGAGACTCATACCCACGACTTGGCGGAGCGCGCCATCGACGAGCGCCTGGCGGTGCTGGCGGATGCTGAAGCCGGGCGTATCCGCAATGAGCTCGAACATGCGCTGGCCCTGGCGACCCAGCTGGCCCATACCAATGCGCTGATGGGCCGGCAGGATGCCAGCGGCCGCAGCGCGCTCAGCCTGAGTCGGCGCGAACTCTCCAACCTGGTGCGTGACATGGTAGTACAGCACCCCTCGCTGCTGGATGCCTACATCGGCTGGGAGCCCGATGCCTTCGGCCAAGACGCCCTGTATGCCGATCTCGGCGAGGCCGACGGGTACGACGGTACGGGGCGCTTCATGCCCTGGTGGTATCGCACCGAGGCGGGCAGCGTCGAAGTGCTGCCGCTGGGCGATGACATGGAAAGCACGGCGCTGATCGGCAGCGGCGTGCGCCAAGGCGAGTACTACCTGTGTCCGCGCGAGACGCTCGCGCCCTGCGTCATCGACCCCGCGCCCTACGACTTCGGCGGCGAGACCTTGATGGTGACCTCGTTCAACGTGCCGATCCTGGTCGAGGGTGCGTTTCGCGGCGTGGCTGGGGTCGACCTTGCCGTCGGCTTCATCCAGGAACTGCTGCTGCAGGCCAACGCCGCCCTCTACGACGGCGCGGGCGAGATGGCCCTGGTGGCGGGTGGCGGCGGCCTGGTCGCGCACACCGCCGATGCCGAGCGGCTCGGTACCGCGGCGGGCGAGGCCTTCGGC
The DNA here is from genome assembly GCF_052439355.1 of Halomonas sp. E19. Lineage (NCBI taxonomy): Bacteria > Pseudomonadati > Pseudomonadota > Gammaproteobacteria > Oceanospirillales > Halomonadaceae > Halomonas > Halomonas sp. E19. The sequence goes on from NZ_JBNFWU010000001.1 coordinate 3,252,975, forward strand.
AGTGAGGTGCTGCAGGCCATCGAGCGGGCACGCCGCGAGGGCAGCAGCGTGAGCCTGACCCGGGACGGCATGCTGGAGCGCTACCAGCCGTTCACCATTGGTGCCAGCGAGCAGCCCTGGACGCTGATAATCCGGCTGCCTGAAGCGGCAGTGATGGCAGAGCTCACGGCGCTGCAGACAATGATGAACGAGCAGCGCCGGGCCGATACCCTAGGCATGACCCTGGTCGGCCTGCTGTTGACGGCGTTGGGGCTCGCCGCCCTGTGGTGGGTCGGCACCCGCGTGTCGCGCCCGCTGCGGCTGTTGGCCGACCGCATGCGTGACATCGCCTCCGGCGACGGTGACCTGACCCAGCGCCTGCCGGTACGTGGGCGCGACGAGAGCGCCGAGCTTGCCATCCAGTTCAATGCCTTCGTCGACAAGATCCACGACGTGCTGCTCGACGTGCGCGCCAGCAGCGAATCGGTACGTATAGCGGCCAGCGAGATCGCCAGCGGCGGCGAGGACCTGTCGCGGCGCACCGAGCAGTCGGCCGCCAGCCTGCAGCAGACCTCCGCCTCCATGGAGCAGATCTCGGCCACCGTGGAGCACACCTCGGCCTCCTCGCGGGAGGCCAATGGCCTGTCGAAGTCGGCCGCCGAGGTCGCCCAGCGCTCCGGCGACACGGTCGGCCAGGTGGTGGCGACCATGGATGAAATCAGTCGCTCCTCAGAGAAGATCGGTGAGATCGTCAAGGTCATCGACGGCATCGCCTTCCAGACCAACCTGCTGGCGCTCAACGCCTCCGTCGAGGCGGCGCGGGCCGGCGAGCACGGCCGCGGCTTTGCCGTGGTCGCCGGCGAGGTGCGCCAGCTGGCCACCCGCAGCGCCGAGGCCTCGCGCGATATACGCAGCCTGATCGATGCCTCGACCCAGCGGGTCGCGGCTGGTGCCGAACTGGTGAGCCGGGCAGGCGCCAGCATGGAGGAGCTGGTGGTCAGCGTGAACCGAGTGGCCAGCATGCTCGGCGAGATCAGCATGGCCGCGGGCGAGCAGAGCGACGGCATCGGCCAGGTCAGCGTGGCGGTGGCCGACCTCGACCGCACCATCCAGCAGAATGCTGCGCTGGTCGAGGAGTCGACCACCGCCGCCGAGCAGCTCAGCGAGCAGGCCGACCGCCTGGCCCGGGTCGTCGGCGGCTTCCGCCTGCGCGATCGCTGACGTGAGCCGGCCCTGGAGACGAGAGGGTCAGGACACCGGCGGCAGGTCGATCTGGTCGCTGCGCCGCACGCCCTCGGTCATCTGTCGGCACAGGCGCAGGAACTCGCGCATGCCGGTGGCCAGGTACTTGTGGCGGTGCCAGATGAAGGCGAACTGGCGGCTCAGATCAAGCTCCGGCGTGGGAATCGGCACCAGGCTGCCGCGGCGGAAGGCGTCGCGCAGCGCCAGCTTCGACACGCAGCCGATGCCCAGCCCCGACTCCACCGCCCGCTTGATGCCCTCCGTGTGCTCCAGCTCCAGCAGGATATTGAAGCGCCCGCGGCGGTGGCGGGCGGCCTGCTCCAGGGTGAGCCGGGTACCGGAGCCGCGTTCGCGCATGATCCACGCCTCGTGCAGCAGGCGTTCCAGTTCCACCGGCCCGCGTCCGGCCAGCGGGTGGCGCGGTGAGCAGAACACCGCCAGCTCGTCCTCCACCCACGGCTGGGTGATCACGTTCTCCTCCTCGCAGTGGCCTTCGATCAGCCCCAGGTCCAGCTCATGGTGGCGCACCCGCTCGACGATCTCGCGCGTGTTGCGCACGGAAAGCCGCACCCGGCTGCCGGGGTGGCGCTGCATGAAGTCGCTGATCAGTAGGGTGGCCAGGTAGTTACCGATGGTCAGGGTGGCGCCCACGTCGAGCGAGCCGATGCCCTGTTGGCCATGCAGCAGCTCCTCGATCTCCTCGGCGCGGTCGAGCAGCGCCACCGCCTTGGGCAGCAGCTGAAAGCCCAGCGCGTTGAGCCGCAGGCGCTTGCCTACGCGGTCGAGCAGCTGGCAATCGAACTGGCGCTCCAGCTCGGCCAGGGCGGTGCTGGTGGCAGACTGCGAGAGCGACAGCGCCCGGGCGGCGCGCGAGACGCTTTCATGCTGGGCAACCGCAACGAAGACCTCGAGTTGGCGCAGGGTGAAGTGCATAAAGAACTCGACGTTGATCTATATCAGTAGACTGGATAAAGGTTATCCATACAATCCAATTAACAGATAAACCCTGCGCTCTTATAATGCAAGCAAATCGATTTGCCCTTTGCGTTATTCGAATTTGGAATAGACAGGAGCCGGCATGAGCAAGTTTGCGTTGGAAGAGGTGCTTAGCGTTCATCACTGGAACGACACCCTGTTCAGCTTCCGCACTACCCGCGAGCGCAGCCTGCGCTTCAAGAACGGCCAGTTCGTGATGATCGGCCTCGAAGTGAACGGCAAGCCGCTGATGCGGGCCTACTCCATTGCCAGTCCCAACTACGAGGATCACCTCGAGTTCTTCAGCATCAAGGTGCCCGACGGCCCGCTGACCTCGCGCCTGCAGCACCTCAAGGTGGGCGATCAGATCATGGTCAGCCGCAAGCCCACCGGCACCCTGGTCACCGACGACCTGCTGCCGGGGCGCAACCTCTACTTCCTCTCCACCGGCACCGGCCTGGCACCGTTCATGAGCCTGATCCAGGACCCGGAGGTGTACGAGCGCTACGAGAAGGTGATCCTGGTGCACGGCGTGCGCAGCGTCAGCGAGCTGGCCTATGCCGACTTCATCCAGCAGGAGCTGCCGGCTCACGAATACCTGGGCGACGAGATCCGCGAGAAGCTGGTCTACTACCCCACCGTGACCCGCGAGGCGTTCCACACCATGGGCCGTCTCACCGATCACATTCGCAGCGGCAAGCTGTTCGAGGACACCGGCATCGCACCGATGGACCCCAAGCAGGACCGCGCCATGATCTGCGGCAGCCCGGCGATGCTCGACGAGACCAGCGCCCTGCTGGACGACCTGGGCTTCAACATCTCGCCGCGCATGGGCGAGCCCGGCGATTACGTCATCGAGCGGGCCTTCGTCGAGAAGTAATAAGGGACGCTCGCTCACGTTTCGGTGCTTGCCGAACTTAAAAAAACCACGGCCTCTCGGTCGTGGTTTTTTCCTCCTGCCTGACTAGCGGTTACACCGCATCCTTGCCGGTTTCACCGGTGCGGATGCGGATGACCTGCTCCAGCGGGGTGATGAAGATCTTGCCGTCGCCGATCTTTCCGGTGTTCGCGACCTGGGTAATGGCGTCGATCACCTGTTCGGCCATGTCGTCGTCGATGGCGATCTCCACCTTCACCTTGGGCAGGAAGTCGACCACGTATTCGGCGCCGCGGTAGAGCTCGGTATGGCCCTTCTGGCGGCCGAATCCCTTCACCTCGGTCACGGTGATGCCCTGTACGCCGATTTCCGAGAGCGATTCCCGAACGTCGTCGAGCTTGAACGGCTTGATGATGGCGGTCACCAGTTTCATGGCTTGTCTTCCTTATGGTCGAGCCGGGTGCGGGGCAGCCACCCCGGTCATTCGGTATCGGTTGGTCTCAAGCATACACCGCCCATGGCAGGAAGAAAAGGCTCCCCGCAGGGAGCCTGATAGGTTGCCTTCGGTTACTCGGGGCGTGGCTGGCCGATCGGTGCCGCGGTGGCGTAGCCGCCGGGCTGCGGACGACCGCCGATGCCGCCATAGACCTTGGAAATGCTGAACTCGGGATAGGCTTCCATGCCGCACTCGGTGAGGTCGACCCCTTCGTACTCTTCCTCTGCGCTGACCCGTACGCCCATGGTCGCCTTGAGGATCAGCCATACCGCGAGACTGGCCAGGAACACCCAGGCGAAGATGGCCGCTGCGCCGATGAGCTGAGCACCGAAGGTGGCGTCTGCGTTGGTCAGCGGCACCGCCAGCAGCCCCCACAGTCCCACGACACCGTGCACCGAGATGGCCCCGACCGGGTCGTCGATTCTCAGCTTGTCCAGCGCTACGATGGAGACCACCACGATGGCCCCGCCCACGGCGCCGATCAGGGTGGCGCCCAGCGCCGTGGGTGCCAGCGGTTCGGCGGTGATAGCGACCAGGCCGGCCAGGGCGCCGTTCAGGGACATGGTCAGGTCGGCCTTGCGGAACCACAGCTTGGCCAGGATCAGCGCGGCGATCACGCCGCCTGCCGCCGCGGCGTTGGTGTTGACCAGCACCTGGGCCACGTTGTTGGCGGAATCCACGTCGGATACCTTCAGCTCCGAGCCACCGTTGAAGCCGAACCAGCCCATCCACAGGATGAAGGTGCCCAGGGTGGCCAGCGGCAGGTTGGCGCCCGGAATGGCGTGGATGCTGCCGTCTTTGCCGTACTTGCCCTTGCGCGCACCCAGCACCAGCACCCCGGCGAGGGCAGCTGAAGCGCCGGCCATGTGCACGATGCCGGAGCCGGCAAAGTCGGAGAAGCCCATGGCATCCAGCCAGCCTTCACCCCAGGTCCAGTAGCCTGACACCGGGTAGATGAAACCGGTCATCACGACGGCGAAGGCGAGGAAGGCCCACAGCTTCATGCGCTCGGCCACGGCGCCGGACACGATCGACATGGCGGTGGCCACGAACACCACCTGGAAGAAGTAGTCGGCGCGCATGGAGTAGTAGGGCGCATCCTCACCGCCGGCGGTGACCGCCGCCACGCTGTTCTCTCCTCCGATCAGGAAGCCGAGGCTCGGCAGCAGGCCGCCTTCGCTGCTGGAGTACATGAGGTAATAGCCCACCAGCAGGTACATGGTGCAGGCGATGGCGAACAGGGCGATGTTCTTGGTCAGGATCTCGGCGGTGTTCTTGGCACGCACCAGGCCGGCCTCGAGCATCGAGAAACCGGCCGCCATCCACATCACCAGCACGCCGCACATCAGGAAATAGAAGGTATCGAGCGCATAGCTCAACTCGGCAAGGTCATTCATGGCAGGTCTCCACTCTTGTCATTGCGCTTTTCTGGGGACTGTTACACGGCCTCGGCGCCGCGTTCGCCGGTACGAATGCGGATCACGTCTTCCAGCGGGGTCACGAAGACCTTGCCGTCGCCGATCTTGCCGCTGTTGGCCGCGCTGCAGATCGCGTCCAGCACGCTCTCCAGACGCGAGTCATCCACGGCTACCTCGACCTTCACCTTGGGCAGGAAATCGACCACATACTCGGCGCCACGGTAGAGCTCGGTGTGGCCTTTCTGGCGTCCGAAGCCTTTCACCTCGGTGACGGTAATGCCCTGTACGCCGGTGTCGGCCAACGCCTCACGAACGTCGTCGAGCTTGAAGGGCTTGATAATGGCAGTGATGAGCTTCATCGCGTTTCTCCCTGCGGAACGTGCGGCGCGGATGCCGCCTGGGTACGGTGTACCCTGGCTGTGCGAATGCCATGCCATGATCAAAAAAACTTTATTCAAGACAGGGTATTGCCTGGCATGGGTGGGCCAACTTGGTGCTGGCCTCGACGAGCCGTGCACCAGCATGGTGCTGTCTCGGGGTGCAGGCGCCCCAGCGCGGGGCAGTTGAAGTGCATGCGCCTGGGGTGGGGCTTGCGTATCCTGTAGGCACACGTTCTTGAGAAGGAGAGGTGCACTATGGCGGGTCAAGACCCTATCAGCCGGTTGGCACAGCAGCTCGGCGAGCGGCTTCAGGGAGCCTCGCAGGCACCGGAGGAGATCCAGAAGGGAGTCCAGCAGATCGTACGCGGCGCCTTCGATCGCCTCGAGCTGGTGTCGCGGGAGGATTTCGACATTCTGATGGAAGTGCTGCAGCGCACGCGCATTCGGGTCGAGGCGCTGGAACAGCAGGTGGCCGCGCTGGAAGCGGCGCTGGCGACACGCCACGATGCCGCGCCTGCCACGAGCCAGGCCACTCCCCTGCGGCAGGCCACGATGCCGCTCCGCCGCCGCTCAGCGGCGGCGAGCCGACAGGCGTGGTGGACCCCGCGCCGGGCGGCGCCACGGGCGACCAGAACCGCTGAGCCAGCGTGGAGAGCACCGCCCCGGGAGGTGATATCATCGAGGCCTAATGCATGCCGCTGCGAGGAGCGCATGATGCTGGCCATCGTCACCACTCGGGCCGCCCTGGGGCTCGATGCCCCTGAAGTCCAGGTCGAGGTCCATCTGGCCAACGGCCTGCCGGGCATGACCCTGGTCGGCTTGCCCGAAGCCGCCGTCAAGGAGAGCCGCGAACGGGTGCGCAGCGCCCTCTCCAATGCCGGCTTCGACTTCCCCAACACCCGCCGTATCGTGCTCAATCTGGCGCCCGCCGACCTGCCCAAGGTCGGCGGGCGCTTCGACCTGCCGATTGCCCTGGGCATCCTGACCGCTTCGGGGCAGGTGCCGGCCGAGGCGCTGGAAGGGATCGAAAGCGTCGGCGAACTGGCGCTGGATGGGCGCCTGCGACCGGTCACGGGCGTGCTGCCGCTGGCGCTGGCGGCGCGCAAGGCCGGGCGCAAGCTGATCGTGCCGCGTGAGAACGCCGACGAGGCGGCCCTGGCCGGCGACCTCCAGGTGCTGCCGGCCAGCCATTTGCTGGAGGTGGTCGCTCACCTGCTGGGACAGACGCCGATTGCCGCGCATCGCCTTGCGGCGCCGCCGGCGCCTGCTGCCTGCCTGGGTGATCTGGCCGAGGTGCGCGGCCAGCACCAGGCGCGCCGCGCGCTGGAAATTGCCGCCGCCGGCTCGCACAACCTGCTATTCGCCGGGCCGCCCGGCACCGGCAAGACCATGCTGGCGAGCCGTCTGCCTGGCATCCTGCCTCGCTTGACCGACGACGAGGCGCTGGAGGTAGCCGCCGTGCGCTCGGTGTGCGGGCTGCCGCTGGCCGAGCAGTGGGGCCAGCGCCCCTTCCGCACGCCGCACCATACCGCCAGCGCCGTGGCGCTGGTAGGCGGCGGCTCCTGGCCGCGCCCCGGCGAGATCTCCCTGGCCCACCATGGCGTGCTGTTCCTCGACGAGTTGCCCGAGTTCAGCCGTCATGTGCTGGAGGTCATGAGGGAGCCCATGGAGTCAGGTCAGATTTTCATCTCGCGGGCCAATCACGAGCGGCGATTCCCGGCTCGCTTCCAGCTGGTCGCGGCCATGAATCCCTGCCCCTGCGGGCACCTGGGCGATCCGCGCCAGGCCTGCCAGTGCACCGCGGCCCAGATCCAGCGCTACCAGTCGCGCCTTTCCGGGCCGCTGCTCGACCGCATCGACCTGCAGGTGGAGGTACCGGCGCTGCCGCCGGAGCAGCTCACCTCGCAGCAGGCCGGTGAGAGTTCGGCCGAGGTGCGTACCCGGGTGCTGGCGGCGCGCGAGCGCCGGTATGCGCGCGGGGCGCTCAACGCTCACCTGGGCGGGCGAGAGCTGGAGACGGCCTGTGCCCTGTCGTCGGCCGATCGCGCCTGGCTGGCCGGCGTGCTAGAACGCCTGCGCCTCTCGGCGCGCGCCTATCATCGCGTGCTGCGGGTGGCGCTGACCGTGGCCGACCTGGCGGCCAAGCCCCATCCGGAGCGCGGCGAGCTAATGGAGGCGATCGGCTACCGGCAGTTGGATCGCCAGCTGCGCCAGGGCTGAGCCGCCGCTACGGTGCGGTGGCGTCGAAGGCGCCCTCGATCTCGGTCTGCCACACGGCCTCGTCGGCATCGGGCCGATGGAGGGCGAGCGTCAGGCGGTAGGGCAGCAGGTCGCGATCGGAGAGCACCAGGCGCGGGGCGGTGGCGTCCAGCCGGCTTTCCAGCCGCCACTGGTGACCGCCGCTCTGCCCGGCCATGGCGGGGCGCCAGTCGAGCACCTGGGGGCCGGGCGATACGCTCAGCAGGCTGCGCGTCAAGGATTCCAGGAACCGACCGCTGTCGATCTCGAGCGTCTGGTCGACTTGCGGGTAGGCCAGCAGCAGCACCTGGCCGTCGGGCGGTTGCAGGGCTTCCACGTTCACTACATGCTCGGCGGCACGCTGGCTGAGGTTGTGCAGGGCGCGGCGAATCGGGTCGGGTTCGGGCGGCTGGGCGGCGCAGCCGGCCAGCACCAGCGCCAGCAGCAGGGTGGCAGGCTTCCTCATTGGCAGGGTTCGCTCGGCGTAGTGGGAGCCATGCCGAGCTCCAGCTCGGCAATGAAGTCGTCCAGGGCCGTGAACAGGGCCGCGCGAATCGGCGCGGCCTCGTTGACCAGGTGATGGCGGGCCTCCGGGTGGCGATGGATATGCGCCTTGGGAAACTTGCGTTCCAGTACGCCGAGGTTCCACTCCCAGTCCACGGTCAGGTCCTGCTCGCCCTGCAGGATCAGCGTGGGCACGTCGCAGGGCGGCAGGGCCAGCAGTTGAGGCATCCAGCGGCGCATGGCGCTGACCCAGCCCAGCGACAAGTGCTCGGGCTGCAGCGGGTCGTGCTCGCGCAGGAAGGCGGCGAAGTCGGCGTCGTTGGAGTTGGGTCGAAAACGCCTGGGCAGGCTGCTGACGAATGGCTCCACCAGCAAATGCAGCAGGCTCGACTGCGGCCAGTTGGTCGGCCTGACCAGCGGGGCCAGCAGCGCCAGACCGGCCCAGTGATTGGCATCCGGGCGGCTCAGCGCATCGGTGGCCAGGATGGCCGCCCCGGTGCTCTGGCCGATGCCGAGCCAGGGCTGCGGCGCCAGGTCGTGGGCCAGCAGGTGGCGCTGCAGCGCATGCAGGCACTCGCCGTACTCGGCGAAGTCGTCGATGCAGGCCCGCCGGCCGCTGGACAGGCCGTGGCCGGGCAAGTCCCATAGCACCACCCGCCAACCGCGCTCCAGCAGCAGCTGCAGCAGGTGGCCGTAGAGCCCCAGGTGATCATAGTAGCCGTGCACCACGAAGGCGGTGCCGATGGCCTGGGCCGGGCTCCAGATCTGGGTCCAGAGCTGATAGCGCGGGGTGTCGAGGTAGCCCACGTAGAGCCCGACATGCTCGGAGAGCAGCGGTGCCAGCCCGTAGTGCTGCAGGTAGTCGGAGAGCAGGGGCTCGGCCGTGCCGAAGGGGGCGATCGGCCCTAGCGCCTGCAGGGCGGTGAAGTCGGTCATGACATCCTCCAGCGGCGTGGTCGACGCCCGGCGACCCGGAGCATGAAGGCAGTATAGCGGGCAGCCATGCGTGTCCTGTTCCTTGTCGAAGCGATCCTGGGTGCCTGGCTGAGGGACAGGCAATATCTAAACCCTTTGTCTAGTATGGGGAGACGTGTGCTGGGTTTACATATGGAACAGTTTTCCACAAAATTGCTCCATATCGCAGTGGTTTCATCCCCACGACCCGAAGAATGGCGGTGGATGGATAGCCGCTATCCGTCTTCCCGCATCAGGAGAGTTTCCATGTCCCAACGCGTGACCCGCCATCGCCTTCAGGTGGCCGCCGAGCTGGACCGCTTCCTCAACGACCAGGCCCTGCCGGGCACCGGCCTCGATGCCGAGAGCTTCTGGGCTGGCGTCGACGCCATCTTCCATGATCTGACACCAAAGAATCGGGAATTGCTCGCCGAGCGCGACCGCCTGCAGGAACAGCTGGACGGCTGGCACCGCGAGAACCCCGGTCCGGTGCGCGATATGAGCGCCTACCGCGGCTTCCTGAAGGAAATCGGCTATCTGGTCGAGGCACCGGCGCAGGTCACCGTTTCCACCGCCAACGTCGACCGCGAAGTGGCCATTCAGGCCGGCCCGCAGCTGGTGGTGCCGGTCAGCAACGCCCGCTATGCGCTGAACGCCGCCAACGCACGCTGGGGCAGCCTCTACGATGCGCTCTACGGCACCGACGCCATCTCCGAGGCGGACGGCGCCGAAAAGGGCGCCGGCTACAACCCCAAGCGCGGCGAGAAAGTCATCGCCTACGCCCGTGACGTGCTCGACCAGGCGGCACCGCTGGCCAGCGGCTCTCACCGCGATGCCGTCAAGTACGCGCTGCGCGATGGTCGCCTCGCGGTTACCCTGGCCGACGGCAGCGAGAGCGAGCTCAAGGCGCCGGGCCAGCTGGTCGGCTTCATCGGTGACGTGGCCAGCCCCGAGTCCCTCCTGCTCTGCAACAATGGCCTGCACCTGGAGATCCAGCTTGATCCCAGCCACCCGATCGGCAAGACCGATCCGGCCGGCGTCAAGGACCTGCTGGTCGAGGCCGCGCTGACCGCGATCATGGACTGCGAGGACTCCGTGGCGGCGGTCGACGCCGAGGACAAGGTCGGCGTCTATCGCAACTGGCTGGGCCTGATGAAAGGCGACCTGGCCGAGGAAGTCGCGAAAGGCGGCAAGACCTTTACCCGTCGTCTGCATGGCGACCGCAGCTACACCACGCTGGATGGCGGCAGCCTGACCCTGCCGGGCCGCTCGCTGATGTTCGTGCGCAACGTCGGCCACCTGATGACCACCCCGGCGGTGCTCGACGCCGACGGCAACGAGCTGCCCGAGGGCATCCTCGACGGCATCGTCACCAGCCTGCTGGCGCTGCACGACCTGAAGAAGAGCGAGAACGACCCGCGCAACTCGCGCAGCGGCTCGGTCTACATCGTCAAGCCGAAAATGCACGGGCCGAAGGAAGTCGCCTTCGCCAACGAGCTGTTCGGTCGCGTCGAGGACCTGCTGGGCCTGGCCCGTGACACGCTCAAGATGGGCATCATGGACGAGGAGCGGCGCACTTCGGTCAACCTCAAGGCGTGTATCGCCGAGGCCTCCTCGCGCGTGGTGTTCATCAACACCGGCTTCCTCGACCGCACCGGCGACGAGATGCATACCGCCATGGAGGCGGGCCCGATGATCCGCAAGGGCGACATGAAGAATGCCGCCTGGATCGGCGCCTACGAGCGCAACAACGTGCTGGTCGGCCTGGCCTGCGGCCTGCGCGGCCGCGCCCAGATCGGCAAGGGCATGTGGGCCATGCCGGACCTGATGGCGGCCATGCTCGAGCAGAAGATCGGCCACCCCAAGGCCGGCGCCAATACCGCCTGGGTGCCGTCGCCCACTGCCGCCACGCTGCATGCACTGCACTACCACCAGGTCGACGTCGCCGCCCTCCAGCGCGAGCTGGAAGCCCAGAGTGAGCCCGGCCTGTTGGAAGAACTCCTCGACGGCCTGCTCACCGTGCCGGTGGCCGAGAAGGTGGAGTGGAGCGACGAAGCGATCCAGCAGGAGCTGGACAACAACTGCCAGGGCATCCTCGGCTACGTGGTGCGCTGGGTCGAGCACGGCGTGGGCTGCTCCAAGGTACCGGACATTCACGACGTGGGCCTGATGGAAGACCGCGCCACGCTGCGCATCTCCAGCCAGCACATCGCTAACTGGCTGCATCACGGCGTGGTCGACGCCGAGCGCGTGCAGAAGACCCTGGAACGCATGGCCAAGGTGGTCGACGAGCAGAACGCCGGCGACCCGACCTATACCGCCATGAGCGCCGACTTCGCCGCCTCCACCGCGTTCAAAGCCGCCAGCGACCTGATCTTCAAGGGCCGCGTGCAGCCCTCCGGCTACACCGAGCCGCTGTTGCACCACTGGCGTGCCGTGCACAAGGCCAAGTAAGACGTCGTAAAAGGCGTCGAGACAGGCCCTCACGTCACTCCTAGGCGTCGTAGCGCCCCGGGTATCCGCCCGGGGCGCTTTGGGTTATGTTGATGCCACCCTGACAGTCACCCTCCAACCGCATCCACAAGGAGCCCGCCGATGACCGTGATGACCGCTGCCGCCATCGAGGAATTTCTCGACGAAGTCTTTCCCCAGCGTGCAGGCACCATCGAGGCGGTCGATCACATGCGGGCAACCATGAGCCTGGCCATCGAGGACGAGCACCTGCGGCCCGGCTCCAGCGTCTCCGGCCCCACCATGATGGGCCTGGCCGATGTCTGCCTCTACGTGGCCATCCTGGCGCAGATCGGTCCCGAGCCGATGGCCGTGACCACCGACCTCAACTGCCACTTTTTGCGCCGCGCCCGCGGCGATCGCGACCTGATTGCCAATGCACGCATCATCAAGCTGGGCCGCCGCCTGGCGGTGGGCGAGGTGCAGCTGTTCTCCTCCGGTGACGAGCGCCCGGTGGCCCATGTCACCGCCACCTACGCCATTCCCGACGCCGACTAGCCCCGTCTGGTGCGTCACTCAGCCCGGTCGCGCAGGGCGCAGAGGGCAAGCGCCAGCCAGCCGCCGATCAACAGCACCCCGCCGAGCGGGGTGATCATGCCCAGGCCGCGTGCGCCGCTCAGCGCCATGGCGTAGAGCGAGCCGGAGAACAGCACGATCCCGGCCGTCCACAGCCCCAGCACCAGGACCTGGCCTCGCCGGGGCCGCACGCTGCGCCAGGCCAGCACGCCGAGCATCGCCAGGGTGTGCCACATCTGATAGCGCACGCCGGTCTCGAAGGCGGCCAGCAGCCGTGCCGGCAGCGCGCCCTGCAGGGCATGCGCGGCGAAGGCGCCGGCCACCACCGCCAGCGCGCCCGACAGCGCCGCCAGGCTCCACCATCCGCGCTCGTGCATTCGGTCTTCTCCTGTGGATTGGGTTGGCCGCCTAACGTACCGCGGGGGCGCGAAGGGGCTACAATATCGGCCCACGACACTCGTCAACCTGGAGAAGACGCCATGCAGATCCAGCTCAACGGCGAGGCCCGCGACCTTGCCCTGGCCTCACCGTGGCGCAGTTGATCGACACCCTTGGTCTGGCCGGGCGGCGTATCGCGGTCGAGCGCAACGAGGAGATCGTGCCCAGAAGCGAGCACGCCACCACCTGCTTGGCCGACGGTGACCGCATCGAGATTGTGCACGCCATCGGGGGCGGCTGACCGCGCGTGCCAACGCAGCCCGACCCTTTCCCGACCCAGAACAAAGGCCCTAGCGATGACAGATTACTTCCAGGACCAGCCGCTGCGGATTGCCGGCCATACCTTCACCTCTCGCCTGCTGGTGGGTACCGGTAAGTACAAGGACTTCGACGAGACGGCCGAGGCCATTGCCGCTTCGGGCGCCGAGGTCGTCACTTTCGCCGTGCGCCGTACCAACCTGGGCCAGGAGGCCGGCCCCAACCTGCTCGACGTGGTGCCGCCGGAGCGCTTCACCCTGCTGCCCAACACCGCCGGCTGCTACACCGCCAAGGACGCCGTGCGCACCTGCAAGCTGGCCCGCGAGCTGCTCGACGGCCACAAGCTGGTCAAGCTCGAGGTGCTCGGCGACGACTCGACCCTCTACCCCAACGTGGTCGAGACGCTCAAGGCGGCCGAGGAGCTGATCCGCGACGGTTTCGACGTGATGGTCTACACCAGCGACGATCCCATCGTGGCCCAGGAGCTGGAACGTCTGGGCTGCTGCGCGATCATGCCGCTGGGCTCGCTGATCGGCTCCGGCCACGGCATCCAGAACCCGCACAACATTCGCCTGATCATCGAGCAGGCGGGCGTGCCGGTGCTGGTGGATGCCGGCATCGGCACCGCCTCCGACGCCGCCATGGCCATGGAGCTGGGCTGCGACGGCGTGCTGATGAACTCCGCCATCGCCCATGCGCGCCAGCCGCTGCTGATGGCCAGCGCCATGAAGAAGGCCGTCGAGGCCGGGCGCGAGGCGTTCCTCGCCGGGCGCATGCCGCGCCGTCAGAGCGCCGATCCTTCCTCTCCCTTTGCCGGCCGCATCAACGGCTGAACCACCGGAGTCGCAACCAATCCATGAGTGACCCGCAACGCGATACCCCCACCACCGGCCCGGAAGGGCCGGATGCCCCGCTGCATCGCCGCGGCATCAAGAGCTACGTGCTGCGCGCCGGGCGCATGACCCAGGCCCAGACCCGCGGCCTGGACGAGGTCTGGCCGCGGCTGGGTCTGACCCTGGCCGAAGGCCGCCAGGATCTCGACGCGCTGTTCGGGCGCCGGGCGCCGCGGGTGGTGGAGGTGGGCTTCGGCATGGGGGGCTCGCTGATCGAGCAGGCTGAGACCCACCCCGACACCGACTTCATCGGCATCGAGGTGCACGCCCCGGGCGTCGGCAAGCTGCTCGACGAGGCCGACAAGCGCGGCTTGACCAACCTGCGGGTCTATCGCGAGGACGCCCTGGCGGTGCTCGAGCAGTGCCTGCCGGAGGCCAGCATCGATACCCTGCAGCTGTTCTTCCCCGACCCTGGCCGAAGAAGAAGCACCACAAGCGGCGCATCGTCCAGCCTGCCTTCGTCGCGCTGATTCGTACGCGGCTCAAGCCCGGCGGCACGCTGCACATGGCTACCGACTGGCAGGCCTACGCGGAGTGGATGGCCGAGGTGATGGAGGCCGCGCCAGGCTACGCCAATACCGCCACGGCCGAGACGAGCCCCTATGTGCCGCGCCCGGACTTCCGACCGCTGACCAAGTTCGAGGCGCGCGGCGAGCGTCTTGGTCACGGCGTGTGGGACCTGATCTACCGGCGCACCGAGTCGTGCGGCTAGACTCGCTTGCCACGGCCCGCTTCGGCGGGCCGTGTCGTCATTAGGGGGCAAGCGGGGCAGCAATGAGGGGGCGAAGTGAAGAAACAAAAAAACGCCCTCGTGGAGGGCGCAGGCAAGACCCTGCCCGGGAAAGAGCAGCAATGAGGGGCGAAGTGAAGAAACAAAAAAAACGCCCTCGTGGAGAGCGCAGGCAAGACCCTGCCCGGGAAAGAGCAGCAATGAGGGGGCGAAGTGAAGAAACAAAAAACGCCCTCGTGGAGGGCGCAGGCAAGACCCTGCCCGGGAAAGAGCAGCAATGAGGGGCGAAGTGAAGAAACAAAAAAACGCCCTCGTGGAGGGCGCAGGCAAGACCGTGACTAGCAATGAGGGGGAGAAACCATATAGGGACGCTGGCACGTTCCCCTATGGGGTGGCGGCTCATCAACGCCACTCTTTCAATGTAAGTCATTCTCATTAGATCGTCAACACGAATGCGAACGTTTTTTATTTCAGTTTCCAGCGAAATGCAGCCACAGCGGCAGGGTGGCCATGGCGAGCAGGGTCTGGCCGGTGATCAGTGCAGCCATCAGCTCGGCATCGCCGCCCAGCTGGCGCGCCAGGATATAGGCGGAGGTGGCAGTGGGCAGGGCGGCGAACAGCAGCGCCACGTCCCGGCTCACCGGGTCGAGCCCCAGCAGCAGGGCGATCGCCACCACCAGCGCGGGCATCAGCCCCAGCTTGAGCAGGTTGGCCGTCCACACCGCACGATCGAGCCGCAGCAGCGCCTGGGGCGCAGCGCCACCCCCACTGCTACCAGCCCCAGCGGCAGCGCGGCGCGCCCCAGCAGCTCCACGGCGGAGCCGCTCCAGCCGGGTAGGCCGATGTCGGCCAGGTTCAGGCCGATGCCGATCAGGCAGGCAAGGATCAAGGGGTTGCGCACCAGTGCCGCCAGGCTCCTGCCCAGGCTTGAAGGGCCGAGCGTGCCGGCGCCGATGAAGCTGGCCACGCACAGCACGTTCACCACCGGCACCATCAGCGCCACCGCCACGGCGGCCACGGTGGCGCCGGCGGTGCCGTGCAGGGCGGCGGCGCCTGCCACGCCGACGTAGGTGTTGAAGCGCAGTGCGCCCTGAAATACTGAGGTGAACGCGGCACCCTCGAGGCCCAGCCGCCGCTGCACCGACCACAGTAGGGCGGCGAAGATCACCAGACTCCCGAGTAGGGCTACGGCCAGGCGCACCACCGGCACCCCGGCCATGTCGGCGGTGGCCAGCGTGGCGACCAGCATGGCGGGAAACAGCACGAAATAGATCAGGCGCTCGAGCTGGGCCCAGAAGGTGGCGTCCGGCTCGCGCAGGCGGCCCAGGGCCACCCCGAGCAGAATCAGCAAGAACAGTGGCCCCAGCGCAGCGGATACCCCTTCCATCATTCCTCCTCAAGTCGGTGACTGGCGGCAAGTTGCCTGGCGATGCCTGCGACATTCCTTCCTCGGTTGACGCCAGGCAAATGCGGTAAGCTTACCCGTTAATTCACCGTACTGGAGTAGCGCTGCGGCGATGAGCCCGACTTCCCGTTTCGACCCCCATGTGTCCCGCTTCCCGGGGATGGCCTTGATGAAGCTGGCGACCCTGCTGGCCCTGGGGGTCGCTTTCTGGTACCTGGCCTCGCACCTGCTGCGCGACGAGCAGGCGGTCACCTGGGCGCCTGCCGAGGCGCCTTGCGACCTGCGCCAGGGCCCTGCATGGCCGAACTGGGCGATGGAGTGCGGCTACACTTCAGCATCGAGGCGGCGGCTGGCATTGCCGCCCTGGAACCGCTAACGTTGAGCGTTCGATTGGAAGGTGCTGACGCCGAGGCTGCGCATGTCGACTTCGTCGGGCGCGACATGAACATGGGGCTGCATCGCTTCCGCCTCGACGCACAGAGCGACGATCTCTTCCAGGGGCTCGCTCAGGTGCCCATCTGCACGAACACCACCATGCCCTGGCAGGCGCAGGTGGTGGTGGATACCGAGCGGGGGCGGCTGGGGAGCCGGTTCGATTTTCTCGTGGAACGGAGCATGCCATGAAGCGACAGGCAATCGGCTGGGTATTCGGTGCCTTGGTGCTGCTGGTGGTTGCCGGTGGCCTGGCCTGGTACCAGCAGCTCACGGGCGAGCCCGAGGGGCCACGCGGCGGGCCGGTGGAACTGGATTCGACCGCTGGGCCGTTCTCGCTCGACCAGCTCGACGAGGACCAGCTGGCGGTGCTCTTTTTCGGCTACACCTACTGTCCCGACGTATGCCCGATGAGCATGGCGGTGATACGTCAGGTCATGCAGGAGCTCGACGAGGCGCAGCGCCGCCGCGTGGTGCCGGTGATGATCACGGTCGATCCGGCGCGTGACACCGTGGAGCGCCTGACCCAGTATGTGGGCTTCTTCGGCGAGGACTTCATCGGCGCTACCGGCACCGAGGCACAGCTGGCGGAGCTGGCGGCGCGCTACGGCGTGGTCTATCGCCGGGTGGAGACGCCGGAATCGGCCATGCCCTACACGGTCGATCACAGCTCTTCGCTCTATCTGGTCGACCGGCACGGGCGCATACGCCAGCGCGTGCTCTACTCGCCCACCCCTTCCCCTGCAGTCGGCGCTGGAAAACGAACTGGCCCGCGGTTGAACCGCGGGCCAGTCGAGTCGGGTCACGAACTCCCTCAGGGCGCGGCCGGCGCCTCCAGGCGCTCGATCATCGCCATCAGGGCGCGCACCTGCACCCCTTCGCGGGTGTCGTGCAGGGGTCGAGCTGCCAGGTGCTTTCGGCAAACCCCCACCAGTCCCAGCAGCCCTGGGGGTTGGCCAGGCTGGTGCCGGCCTGCGGGTAGAGCACCACGCGGTGGTTGGCGCTCGCCCACTCGTTCAGCCCGCTATGCCGCACGAAGGCCTCGTCGATCTGCTCGTGGGCCATGCCGCAGCCGTGCAGGGCGACAGTGAGATCACAGCCGCCCGCCTCGCACGCTTCGGGAATCCATACATAGCCGACCGGCCCGAGCCCCCGTGCGGGAAAATCGGACTGATCGAAGGCCAGCAGGCTGCCTTCGCTTGCCGCGCCCGTGCTGGGCGGCGTCAGCCCGCCATGCAGCCACTGCAGCGCCTCGCCGGCGATGTCCTGCCCACACGCCAGCAGGTGGGTGCCGCCGCCGGTACGACACTGGGCAAGCCAGGTCGGCGGGATGCGCTCGTCGGTGCGCACGGGCCAGCCGTGACCGATATCGGGCGCCAGCACGAATTCGAGCTGGTCGGCGGGGTTGGTCAACCAGTCGGCCAGCTGTTCGGCCAGCGCCCTGCCCAGGGCCGGCGCCACGACACCGTCGTCATCGCCATGCCACACGTAGGCGCGCAGCTCGGCCAGATCCATGGCTTCGCCCACCAGGCCCCGTGCCTGGTAGTCGCGCAGGCGACGGTTGAGGACGTCGAGCTCCGGCGGGCCGCGTCGGGTGCCCATGCACTGGGCCAGGGCGCGCCCCAGGCCGCCCTGGGCGCAGCTCCAGGGTCCGGCCGCCAGCACGGCCAGCCCTTCGAAGCGGTCGGGCCAGGCCACCGCCAGCTGGGTGGCCATGTAGCCTCCGGACGAGACGCCGATCACGCTGATGGCCTCATTGGAGGTTCCCAGGCGTGGCAGGTCCGCGGGGGTGGCGTCGGCCAGGGCGGCGGTGGGCAGCAGCAGGGCGGCGGTAGCAAGCGCGACAGAAGCGTGCATGGCCGGCGCTCAGTCCATCACGTCGAGCAGCTCGACGCGGAACACCAGCGTCTCGTTGGGGCCGATCGGACCCTGGCCCTGGGCGCCGTAGCCAAGCTCGGGCGGAATGAAGAGCATCCAGGTGTCGCCCACGCTCATCAGCTGCAGCGCTTCCTGCCAGCCTTCGATCACCTGATCCACGCGGAAGCTGACCGGCTGGCCACGCTCGAAGGAGCTGTCGAAGACCGTGCCGTCGACCAGGGTGCCCTCGTAGTGCACCGCCACGTGGGAGGAGGGCCCGGGCTGTTCGCCGTCGCCGCTCTCCAGCACTTCGTACTGCAGCCCCGAGCCGGTGGTGGTGACCTCGTCACGCGCTTGGTTTTCTTCCAGGAACGCCTTGCCCTCGGCCAGGTTGGCCTCGGCCATCTCCTGCATCTCGGCCTGGCGTGCGGCTATCGTCGCTTGCTGGAAGCGGCTGAGCGTGTCGGCCATTTCCTCGGTGTCCATGGCCAGCTCGTTGTCTTCGATGATGTCGCGAATCGCCGCGGCGAAGGCGTCGACATCCAGCTCGGGGTACTCCTGGGCGATGCTCTGCCCGTAGGCGATGCCGAGGCTGTAACTGAGGCGCTCGTTCTCGCTTTCCGGCGCGGCCAGCGCCGGCGGCGCCGCTGCCATCAGCGCGACCAGGGAAGCGGAAGTCAGCAGTGTCTTCATGCGGAGTCCTATTGGTGAGGCGTTGGGCCTTGCTAGCTTACAGGCAGTACTCGGACTCTATCAGGGCCCAACCGGTTCCGCATCCGAGCGATTGCCGCAGCCCCTCGGCTACACCACCAGGGTGGGGCAGTAGGCCGAGCCGGCCACCCGTTGCGCCACGCTGCCCAGCAGCAGGCTCTTTTCACCGTTGGTGCCCTGGGCGCCGATCACGATCAGGTCGCACTCGCGCTTGAGTGCGAAGCGCACGATGGTGCGCGACGGGCGCCCACCCTTGACAAAGGCGCGCAGCCGGGCCGGATCGGCGCCCAGCGCCACGGCCTCGCCCTTGGCGTGCACGGCGATCTCGGTGGCGTACTCCTTGAGGGCGTCGTCCGGAATGTCGAGCTTGTTGGGCCGCACCATGGAAAGCGAGGCCTCCAGCAGGCTGTGGTGCTTGAACACGCACAGGATGTAGATCTCGGCGCCGGTCAGCAGGTGCAGCCCGACCGCCTTTTCCAGCGCCTTCAGGGCGCCTTTCGAACCGTCCACCGGGACCAGCATCCGATTGAACATGGCGATTCTCTCCTCAGCGGGTGGTGGTGCTCATCAGCGGAAGGCCATGTCGCGCAGGAACAGCGCGATCTGCGGGAACATGATGATCAGGGCGGCCGCCAGGATCAGCATGAAGACGAAGGGCGGTGTGCCGCGAATGACCTCCCAGTAGGGTCGCTTGAAGATCGCGATGGCGGTGAAGATGTCGCAGCCGAAGGGTGGCGTTGCCGAGCCTATCGCCACCTGCAGCGTGATCAGCACGCCGACCAGCACCGGGTCGAGCCCGGAGGCGGCGATGGCCGGGGCGAAGATCGGTGTGAGCACCAGGATCACCACGATGGGATCGACGAACATGCAGGCGATGAAGAAGGCCACGCAGATGGCGATCAGCACGCCCACCGGCCCGGCCTCGTTGATGCCGAATGCCTCGAGCAGGGTCTGGGGGATCTGGGCGAAGGAGATGATCCACGAGAAGCCGTTGCCCACCGCCACCAGGATGAACACCACGGCGGTGATCAAGCCGGTGGACTTGGCGATGGTATAGATGTCTGGCAGCTTCAGCGAACGGAAGATCACGAACTCGAGCAGCACGGCATACAGCACGCAGGCCGCGGCGGCCTCGGTGGGGCTGAAAATGCCGCCGTAGATGCCGCCGACGATGAGCACCGGAAAGCCCAGCGGCCAGAGTGCCTTCTGCACCGCGGTGAGGCGCTCGCGCCAGGTCGATTTGGGCTCGGTGGGCACATCCTTGATCACGGCGTAGGCCACGCAGTAGGCAGAGAACATCAGCAGGATCAGCAGGCCGGGGCCGATACCGGCGATGAACAGCTCGCCGATGGAGGTGCCCGAGATGACCCCGTAGATGATCATGCCGATACTCGGCGGAATCAGGAAGGCGATGTCGCTGGAGTTGATGATCAGCGCCAGGGTGAAGGGGTCCTTGTAGCCGGCCTTGAGCATGCGCGGGCGCAGCGGCGAACCCACCGCCACCACGGTGGCCTGGGTAGAGCCGGAAACGGCGCCGAACAGGGTGCAGGAGGCGGCGGTGCTCACCGCCAGCCCGCCCTTGATGTGGCCGACGAAACTCATGACCATGTCGATCAGGCGGTGGGCCGACTGGCCGCGGGTCATGATGTCGGCGGCGAGGATGAACATCGGCACGGCGATCAGCGCCGTGGGCCGGATGCCGCCCATCATCTGCTGGATGAGGGTTTCCATCTGCCCCAGGCCGCCGAAGGTCATGTAGAAGCCGACGAAGGCCGCCGTGGCCAGGGGAATCATCATCGGAAACCCCAGCAGCAGGAGCACGATCATGATGGTGATGATGATGGCTGTCATGGTTGTTATTCCTTTCCCGGCGTCAGACTTCCGTCTCGGTGTCCTTGTAGCCATCGACCACATGGGTCGACAGGTAGACGTCACGCGACGTCAGGTTCTTGAAGGCAGTGAGCAGGTACTGAATGCCGGTGATGGCGAAGCCGATGGGAACCCATAGATAGATCATCCACACCGGGATGCTCAGTGAAGGCAGCACGCGCCCGCGGCTATACAGGGTCTGGATATAGCCGATGGAGTAGTAGCAGAGCACGAACATCACCAGCGCGGTGAACAGGCAGATCAGAATCATCAGGGCGCGCCGGCCGCCGGTGGGCAGGGCGTCGTAGAAGGCCGACATGCGGATATGTCGCCCGTGCCGCGCCGCATAGCCGATCCCGGCGAAGGTGATCATCACGATGAGGATGCGGTTGACCTCCTCGGCGAAATGCAGGCTTTCGCCGAACACGAAACGGCTGATCACGTTGGAGACGGTATTCACGGCCATCAGGATCACGCCGAGCGCCAGGATGGCGGCTTCTGTCTTGCTGATCCAGGTGTCGGCGATACCGAGCGGGCCGGGTAGCGTGGAGCGGTAGTTCTTTTCCGATTCTTCTTCCGTCATGCGACCGGTCTCCTGGGGTGGCTGCCCTGAAGGATGGGTAGCGGTTGTTTCCTGCTGAAAGGGTACGCAACTGAAGCGGGCTGTCGTGCAACGGGCTTCAACGTTGAATGGCCGCAGCTTCGAAGGTCGGCGCAAACGGCAGGGGGCAGCCGGTGGCCACCCCTTGCATGCGCATGCAACAAGCCGCTCGAGGCTTACTCGCCGCCGGACACGGCTTCCAGGTCGGCCTTGAACTGCTCGAGCAGTTCACGGCCGCGATCGCCGGTCATCTCGACGAAGCGCTGCTCGACCTGCGGGGCACGCTCGCGGAAGGCCTGGATCTCATCCTCGTCGAGGCGGGTAACGGTGACCCGATCCGACGACTCCTGGATCTTCTGCAGCGACTCGTCGGCCAGCCCGGAGATATGCTCCATGGTGTGATCGTAGGCGGCCTGGGCCGCATCACGCACCAGCTGCTGCTCCTCCTCGGAGAGGCCGTCGAAGAAGTCCTGGTTGGCCATCATCGCGGTCGTGAACCAGCCATGGCCGGTGAAGACCAGGTGCGGTGACACCTCGTACAAGCCACCCGACTCGATCCAGAAGATCGGGTTCTCCTGGCCCTGGATGATGCCGGTCTGCAGGCCGCCATAGACCTCGCCCCAGGGCAGCGGCGTCGGGGTGGCGCCGAAGGCGCGGTAGGTTTCCGCCAGCAGCGGGTTGGTCATGGTGCGGATGTTCTTGCCGCGCAGGTCTTCGGGGCGGCGGATCGGCTCATCCACGGTGATGACCATCTCGCCTTCCGGGTACATCTTGAGCAGTTCGAGCCCCTGCTCGGCGTAGAGCTCGGGGAACATCTCGTTGATGGCCTGGCTCTCGTCGAAGAACTGCAGCACGGTTTCTTCGTCGGTGGGCAGCAGGTAGGGGATGAAGAAGATCTGGGCTTCGGGGATCAGCGCGCCGGTGAAGCCGGGCGACTGGTTGACGAACTGGAGGATGCCGGCCTGGGTCTGCTCCATGATATCGTCCGATTCACCCAGCTCGCCGAAACGGTAAATCTGAACGGTATTATCGGAGTTTTCCTCGATGTACTCCTTGAAGGCGACGGCGAAAACGTCCTGAACATCACCCTCGAATTCCTCATGCGCGTAACGCCAGTTCGCAGAGTGTGCGGCAGCCGACATGCCGAACAGCAGAGCGCCGATACTGGCAGTGGTCAACAACTGGGTTGCCTTCATTATTATGATCTCCTTACCGGTTTGGCCTGTGAAATGCTCCCATCAGCAGGCGTTAATCAGCCACTTTGGACTGTAAGTCTTTTTCAGGCTAGCGCGCAGGCCTCAGGTGGTCAAGCTGGCATTCCAGCGTTTCAAGCGCCAAAAGTTGTGATTTTTTCTGTAGTTGATAGCGATCTGCGAGGAAATTCGCCAACCTTGCATGAGGGAGAAAATCCAGCCGGGTGGTGGGTTCGAGCGCCATTTGCTGCAGGCGCAGCAGGGCCTCGCGCTCGGCGGCCAGCTCGGCTCGCTGAACCTCGCCACGCACCTTGGCCACACCGGGACGGGCGCGGGCATCGGGCTTCAACCGGCGACGCAGCTCACGCAGCGGTAGGGTGACCTGGCGCTGCCAGCGGTGTACTTCGTCCAGCGCCACGGGCGCTTCGGCCAGGCTCAGCCCGTGCCGATAGAGCCAGGCGTGCCACAGCAGCTCGCAGACATCGAGGCCCGCCTCGTCCTGCAGCAGCAGGCAGGCCGCCTCCACGCCGGGGCGGGCATACAAGGAGAGGGCGAAGTCCCACAGCGGGTCGGCGGCAAGCCCGGCCCGCAGAGACGCCAGGGTTGCGGTAGAATCGTCGCTCATGTTCCGGATGTCGCTGCCGCTGTCTCGATAGCGAGTCTCGCGCCGCGACCGTACCCTTTTATCGCCAGTTGGAGCCTGCATGATTGCACTGCGCCAGGTTGCCCTGCAACGCGGCACCCAGACCCTGCTCGAGGACGCCGAGCTGACCCTGCATGCCGGCCACAAGGCCGGCATCGTCGGTTCCAACGGCGCCGGCAAGTCCAGCCTGTTCGGCCTGCTGCTCGGCCAGTTTGCCCCCGACCGCGGCGAGATCGAGATGAGCGGGGGCAGCGCATCGCCCACATGGCCCAGGAGGTCGACGCGCTGGACCGTGCCATCATCGACTATGTGCTCGACGGCGACCGCGAGCTGCGCCAGACCGAGGCGGACCTGGCAGCGGCTCGCGAGCGCGGCGACGCCCACCGGGAAGCCGAGCTGCATGGCCACATCGAGGCGCTGGATGGCTACAGCGCCCCGGCTCGCGCCGCCCAGCTGCTGATCGGGCTGGGCTTCAGCCAGGCCGATCTGAGCCGCCCGCTGTCGGCCTTCTCCGGCGGCTGGCGCATGCGCGCCAACCTGGCGCGCACCCTATTCATGCCGTCGGATCTGCTGCTGCTCGACGAGCCCACCAACCACCTCGACCTCGACGCCCTGCTGTGGCTCGAGCAGTGGCTGACGCGCTACCCCGGCACGTTGCTGCTGATCTCCCACGACCGCGACTTCCTCGACGCGGTGTGCGACCACATCGTTCACTTCGACCGGCGCCGGCTGGTGCTCTACCGTGGCAACTACTCCATCTTCGAGCGCACCCGTGCCGAGAAACTGGCCCTGCAGCAGGCCGAGGCAGCCAAGCAGCAGGCCCGGCGCGAGGAGATCGAACGCTTCGTGGCGCGCTTCAAGGCCAAGGCGAGCAAGGCGCGCCAGGCCCAGAGCCGCATGAAGATGCTCGAGCGCATGGGCGACATCGCCATGGCCCATGCCGATTCGCCGTTCCACTTCACCATTCCGGCCGCCGACAAGAGCTCCCGGCCGCTGCTGGTGCTGGACCAGGCGCGACTCGGCTACCGCGACGCCGCGGGAGTGGAGAAGGTCCAGCTCGACGAGGTCAAGCTGACCCTGCTGCCGGGGCAGCGCATCGGCCTGCTGGGCCCCAACGGGGCGGGCAAGTCGACCCTGATCAAGACGCTGACCGGCGAGCTGCCGCTGCTGGCGGGCAAGCGAATCCCCGGCGAGCACCTGGCCATCGGCTACTTCGCCCAGCATCAGCTCGAAGGGCTCGACATGAGCGCTACCCCTTCCTGCACGTGCAGCGGCTCTCGCCTACCGCCAGCGACCAGGCGATCCGCACCTTCCTCGGCGGCTTCGGCTTCCAGGGCGACGACGCCTTCGGCGAAGTGGGGCGCTTCTCCGGCGGCGAGAAGGCGCGCCTGGCGCTGGCGCTGGTGGCGTGGCGCAAGCCCAACCTGCTGCTGCTCGACGAGCCTACCAACCACCTCGACCTGGAGATGCGCGAGGCGCTGACCGAGGCGCTGGCCAGCTTCGAGGGCACGGTGATCCTGGTTTCCCACGACCGCCACCTGCTGCGCGCCACCGTCGACGAGTTCTGGAAGGTCGCCGACCATCGCGTCGAGCCCTTCGACGGCGACCTGGAGGACTACCGCGCCTGGCTCAAGGCGCGGCTGGAGGGCGAGCGGCGCGAGGCACGGGCCGACAAGGTCGAGCGTCAGGCGGAGGGTGCTGCGCCCAAGGAGGACCGCAAGGCGAGCCGCCGTGCCGCCGCCGAGCTGCGCGAGAAGCTGCGTCCGCTGAAGAAGGTGCGCGACCGCGCCGAGCAGGCGCTGGAGCAGGCCCAGGCGGAGCTCGCCGCGGTGGAGGAGGCGCTGGGCGAGGCCGAGCTCTACACCGACCCGGCGCGCAAGGCCGAGCTCACCGAGCGGCTGGCCCGCCAGGGCGAGCTCAAGTCACGGCTGGAGACGCTGGAAGCCGAGTGGTTGGCCGCCGAAGAGGCGCTCGAGGCGATGGAAGCGGAGCTGCTCGAAAGCGGGGCCTGACATGCCCGGATCAGCCGCGGAATGCGGCCAGCCTGGTGCCTTCAGCTCTCCAGCAGAAACGTCACCGGCCCGTCGTTGATCAACTCGACCTGCATGTCGGCGGCGAACTCGCCGCTCTCGACCCGGGGCCAGGCCGCCCGGGCGCGGTCGAGCAGGTAGTGGAACAGCCGCTCGCCGTCGGCCGGCGGCGCGGCGCTGGAGAAGCTCGGGCGCAGCCCCTTGCGGGTATCGGCGGCGAGGGTGAACTGCGAGACCAGCAGCAGCCCGCCGTCGACCTGCTGCAGGTCGAGGTTCATCTTGCCCGCCGCGTCGCTGAACACCCGGTAGCGCAGCAGTTTGTGCAGCAGCCGGTCGGCGGCGGCCTCGTCGTCGCCTTTTTCCACCCCCACCAGCGCCAGCAGGCCGTGCTCGATGGCGCCCACCCTGCGCTCATCCACGGTGACACTGGCGCGGCGCACGCGCTGTATCAGGGCCTTCATCCGGCGAGCTTCCTTTCTAACTCAAGTTGGCCGAAAGAGTATCACGCCTGGCAGAGGCTGTTGACACGCCTGGCACTGTCGCTCGTAGCCTCTCTTTCACCAGGCGCGGCACAGCATGATGTCGCAGTGCGGCTCGGCAAGCAGCGCCTCGGTGATGGGGCTGTGGCGCCCCAGCTGGCCGCGGCTGCTCGGTGCCAGCAGGTCGGGCGGCTGGCGCCGCAGGCGAGTCATCAGCACCTCCAGCGGATCGCCGCGCTCCAGCACCAGCTCCACGTCGGGCACGCTGTCGAGCTCGCTCATCAGCTGGTCCGTTTCACGTTCGAGCAGGCAGCGCAGGCGCTCCACTTCGCGGTCGCGCCAGCGCGCGTATTCGCTGTCCGAGCCCAGCTCGCGCTCGCCGGGAATGTCCCAGGCGTGCAGCAGGGTCAGGTGTGCCTCGGGGAAGCGCTTGAGCGCCTCGCGCAGGGTGTGCCGACTGGCCAGCGAGAAGTCCACCGGCACCAGGATCTCCTGCCAGTCGCGGTTGGCCGGCTGGGTCACCGACAGCACCGGGCAGGGCGCGCTGCGCAGCACCGGGCCAGGGTGGTGCCGGCCACCAGGTCGGGCTGGCCGCGCTTGCGGTGGGCACCGAGGATGATCATGTCGACCTGGCGGTCGTGGGCCTCGCGGATGATCTCGGCATAGGGGGCGCCGGCCACCGTCTGCACCAGGGTGCAGGGCTCCGGCTGGGCGTAGTCTTCGCGAATATCCGTCAGGGTCCTGTGCAGGTCGGCCACCACGGCCTCCTCCAGGTCGTGCAGCACCCGGCGGGGCAGATAGGGGTCGAGCACGTGGAGTATGTCGAGACGCGCGCCGCCTTCGTTGGCCAGGCGTATGGCCCGGGCGAAGGCGGCGCGGTTCTCGGCAGAGAGATCGCTGGCGAACAGCAGGGTCTGGGTCATGAGGTCTCTCTCCGTGACAGATGGCCTGACGGGGACAGACTTCAGCATGGGCGTCGCTTGGGTCGGGTGCAAGGGGTGAGGTGCTACCACCACTGATGGAAGTGGTGCACCGGTCCGTGGCCTCGACCCACATCCAGCCGCCTGCTCTCGACCAGCGCTGTTTCCAGCCATTGCTTGGCGGCCGTGACCGCCTCGGGCAAGGCGTCGCCGAGCGCCAGCCGGGCAGCGATGGCCGAGGAGAGCGAGCAGCCGGTGCCGTGGAGATTCGAGGTGGAGATCCGGCTGCCTTCCAGCCAGTGGGTGCCGTTCTCGGTCATCAGCAGGTCGGGGCAGGAAGGGCCGGCCAGGTGCCCGCCCTTGAGCAGCACGGCGCCGGTGCCCAGCGCCGCCAGGCGCGGTGCCAGCTCCGCCATCGCCTGCCGCGAGGTGGGAGCTGCCGCATCCAGCAGCACGGCAGCTTCCGGCAGGTTGGGGGTGATCAGGTCGGCCAGCGGCACCAGCACCTCGCGTACGGCGGCGATGCCAACGCGCTCGACCAGGACGTCACCGCTCTTGGCCACCATTACCGGGTCGAGCACGATCCAGCGCGGTCGCCTGGCCTCCAGGGCGTCGCGAATCGCCTCGGCTACTTCGCGGCTGGCGACCATGCCGATCTTCACCGCATCGATGCTCACGTCGTTGAGCAGGGTGTCGAGCTGCAGCCGGATGAACTCCACCGGTACCGGATGCACGCCGCGCATGCCGCGGGTGTTCTGCGCGGTCAAGGCGGTGACGACGCTGGTACCATAGGCGCCCAGCGCCGAGAAAGTCTTGAGGTCGGCCTGGATGCCGGCACCGCCGCTGGGGTCGGAGCCGGCGATGGTGAGCACGTTGGGAATGGGGCGGTGGTGCGTCATGGCGTCGTCTCGCAAATGGATACCTAGAGGAGGCGCGGATGCTGAGCCTGTTCCTGGTGGCGCTGGTGAGCGCCACCCTGCTGCCGGGGGCTCCGAGGTGTGGCTGGCCAGGCTCTGGTGCCTGGGCGAGCCGGCCTTCATGCTGTGGCTGGTGGCCACCAGTGGCAATACCCTGGGCAGCCTGATCAATGTCTGGATGGGTCGCTATGCGCGGCGTTTCCAGGACCGCCGCTGGTTTCCCGCCTCGCCCCAGGGGCTGGTACGCGCCGAGCGCTGGTACCACCGCTTCGGCGAGTGGAGCCTGCTGCTGTCGTGGGCGCCGGTGATCGGCGACCCGCTCACCGTGCTGGCCGGCGTCTTCCGCTTGCCCTGGTGGCGGGCCATCCTGCTGATCAGCGTGGCCAAGGGGCGCGCTACGCCGTGGTGCTGGTGCTCGCTCAGGCGTGGCTGGCCCCGCTCTGCCAGTAGCCCGCTACAGCACCGAGGGCAGCCAGGTGGCCAGCCCCGGGAACAGGGCCAGTGCCACCAGCATGCCGAGCTGCAGCAGGATGAAGGGCGTCACTCCGCGGTAGATGGCTGAGGTCGGCACCGAGTCCGGGGTAACGCCGCGCAGGTAGAACAGCGCGAAGCCGAACGGCGGGGTCAGGAACGAGGTCTGCAGGTTCACCGCGATCATGATGCCGAGCCAGATCGGGTCGAGCCCCATCATCAGCAGTACCGGGCCGACGATCGGCACCACCACGAAGGTGATCTCGATGAAGTCGAGAATGAAGCCGAGCAGGAAGATCACCAGCATCACCACCAGGGTGGCGCCGAAGACCCCGCCGGGCAGCGCCTCGAACATCGCCTTGACCAGCTCCTCGCCGCCGTAGGCGCGGAACACCAGCGAGAACAGCGCGGCGCCAATCAGGATCAGGAACACCATGCTGGTGACCTTGGCGGTGGTCTGCACCACTTCGCGCAGCATCTCCAGGTTGAGGCGACGATTGAGCAGCGCCAGCAGGAAGGCGCCGGTGGCGCCCACCGCGGAGGCCTCGGTGGGGGTGGCGAAGCCGCCCAGGATCGAGCCGAGTACTGCCACGATCAGCAGCACCGGGGGTATCAGCCCCTTGATCAGCAGCGGCCACAGGCTGCCGGTGTGCCCGAGCTCCTGCTTGAGCGCCTCGCGGTCGGCGGCCGGGGCGCTTTCCGGCTTCAGCCAGGCCATTGCGGTCACGTAGACGATATAGGCCACCACCAGCAGCAGGCCAGGGATCAGGGCGCCGACGAACAGATCGCCCACCGACACCGTCTTCGGGCTCCATACGCCCATGGCCAGCTGCGCCCGCTGGTAGGCGTTGGAGAGCACGTCGCCCAGCAGCACCAGGGCGATGGAGGGCGGAATGATCTGCCCCAGGGTGCCGGTGGCACAGATGGTGCCGGTGGCCAGCGCCGGCGAGTAGCCGCGCTTGAGCATGGTTGGCAGCGACAGCAGGCCCATGGTCACCACGGTGGCGCCGACGATGCCGGTGGACGCGGCCAGCAGCATGCCGACCAGGATCACCGAGATGCCAAGCCCGCCGCGCAAGTTACCGAACAGCATGGCCATGGCGTCAAGCAGGGTTTCTGCCACCCGCGACTTCTCCAGCAGCACCCCCATCAGCACGAACAGCGGCACGGCCAGCAGCGTCTGGTTGGTCATGATGCCGTAGAGGCGGTTGGGCATGGCGCCCATCATGCGTGCCTCGAAGGGCACCGGCACGCCCATCTGCAGCAGCAAGTGGCCGAGGCCGGCGAAGATAAGCGCCGTGCCGGCCAGCGCCAGCGCAACCGGGTAGCCCAGCATCAGCACCACGCAGACGCTGAAGAACAGGAACAGTGGCATGAACTCGAGCAATGCTTCCACGTCACACCACCTCGTCGTGAGCGATAGTATTGCCCGGCGCCTTGCCGCGCAGGATCAGCAGCTGGCGAATCACCTGAGCCACGCCCTGCAGCAGGAGCAGCGCCATCATCACCAGGATCAGTGTCTTGAGCAGGTAGACCCCGGGGATGCCGCCGTCGGGCGAGCGTTCGAGGATCGCCCAACTGCTGCGCACGTAGCCGTAGCTCGACCAGGCGATGAACAGTACCACCGGGAACAGCAGGAACAGGGTGCCCAGCAGGTCGACCCAGGCCCGGCCCTTGGCGGAGAGGCGGCGATAGAAGATGTCGACGCGAACGTGGCCATCGTGACGCAGCGTCCAGGCGGCACCCAGCATGAAGACCATGGCGTGCATGTACATCACCGACTCCTGCATCACGATGCTGTGGATGCTGAAGACGTAGCGCATCACCACGATGGCGAACTGCACTACCATCATGATGACCACCAGCCAGGCGATGGAGCGGCCCACGACCTCGGTAAAGCCGTCAAGCCATGCCAGCAGGACCGGGTCTCGGTTCGCGGTTTGCATGGGTACTGTCCCGTGTCGACACAATTAGGGAACGCATCATCGCCGATTCCATGCCAGGCGTCATCCCCGGGCCGGAGGGAGTGCCCTCAGCGAGTCTGCTGCCTGCGCAGCTCGGCGAGCACCTCGAGGCAGGCGGGCGGCAGCGCCACGTCCACGGCAATCGGCAGGTGATCGGAGAACAGGTGATCGAGCACGCGTACGTCCTGCGCCTCCAGCGAGTCGGAGAGCAGGATGTGGTCCAGCGCGCGGCGCGGCTGCCATGAAGGGTAGCTGAGCAGCGGGCGCACCGGGTGCAGCGGCAGCGAGGCGCAGAAGCGTGAATGCGTGTGCAGCTGATCCGGCGTGCAGTTGAGGTCGCCCATCACCACCACGTGGCGCAGCGGCTGGATGATCTCGCTGAGGTAGTCGAGCTGGCGAACCCGCCCGCGGTGGCTCAGGGCCAGGTGGGCGACGAACAGATGCAGGGCATCGGGGCCTTCGCCGTAGCGGGCGTGGATGGCGCCCCGCCCGGGCAGGGTGCCGGGCAGGCGGTGCTCCTCGATGCCGCTCGGAGCCAGGCGCGAGAGCAGGCCGTTGCTATGCTGGGCAAAGCGGCCCAAGTTGCGGTTGAGCTGCTGGAAATGGTGCGGAAAGCCCCGCGCATCGCCAGGTATTCCACCTGGTTGATGTGGTTGGAGCGAAAGCTGCCGCCGTCCACCTCCTGCAGCCCGACGATGTCGAAGCGCTTGAGCACGTCGCTGACCATGTCCAGGCGGCGCTGGCGGTGCGGGTGCGGCAGCAGGTGCTGCCAGCTGCGGGTCAGGTAGTGATGGTAGGCCGACGTCTGGATGCCCACCTGCATGTTGAAGGTGAGCAGCTTGAGATGGCCGCCCTCGAGGGGCGGCGTCTTGGCATCGGCCAGGTGCGAAAGCTCGAGCTGGGGATCAGTCTTCACGCTCTTGCCGTACGCGTTCGATGAGGGCATCGGCGATCTGCGGCATGTTGGCCAGGCTGCCGGCGCTGCTCGGCGTCACCAGGTAGCGGCCGTCGATGATCAGCGCCGGCACGCCCATCAGGCGCATGGCGCGCATGCGGGCATGGGCCTGGTTGACCTGGGCCTTCACTGCGAAGGCGTCGAGTGCCTGGCGGGCCTCCTCCTCGCTCACGCCGTACTGGCTGAGGAAGCGGGCGATGCCGTCGGTGCTGTTGAGGCGCTGGCCCTCTTCGTGGATGGCAGCAAAGATATCGGCATGGGCCTCCTCGAGAATGCCCAGCGACTCGGCTGCATAGAACATCACCGCATGGGTGTTCCAGTCGCCGCCCATGGTGGCGGGCAGGTGCACCACGCTGACGTCATCGTCAAGGGTCTCGTACCAGGCGGTCACGCTCTCCTGCAGGTTGTAGCAATGCGGGCAGCCGTACCAGAACGCTTCGGTGACCTCGATCTGGCCCTCCTCGACGCGGGTCTCGACGGGCTGCGGCAGTACTTCGTAGTGCTGGCCCTCGACCAGGTTGGCGCTGGCCAGGGTCGACAGGCCTAGGCCCACCACGGCGAGCAGGGCGGATTGAAGCAGGCGGGAGGGGTTGAGCATTGCGGCTGGACTCCTTGAGAAACGGCGCTTGGCGGGCGCGACAAGATCGACATCGAGCCATTGGAGTGCGCGGCGGGGTCTGGTTCCCGACGCGCCGGACCGATATGGCAAGGGCGGCCCTAGGGCCGCCGCTTGTCGGCGGCCGCGGCCGCGCGCTGCGATGGCGGTGGGTCAGTGCAGGCCGTGAATGTAGTTGGCCACGGCGGTCATGTCGGCATCGCTCATCTTGGAGGCGATATCGCCCATCATGTTGTTCGGATCGTTGCTGCGCTCGCCGGAGGCGAAGTCCTGCAGCGTAGCGATGGTGTATTCGGCGAACTGGCCGGAAAGCGCCGGATAGATGGCGGTGTCGATACCCTGGCCGGTGGGCGTGTGGCAGGCCGCGCAGGCGGGAATGCCCTTGGCCATGTCGCCGGCACGGTAGAGTTCCTCGCCGCGGGCCAGCAGCTCCTCGTCGGGGTTGGCCTGGCCGATGTTGGCGTCCTGCTGGGCATAGTAGGCAGCCACGTCCCAGGCGTCCTGGTCGGAGAAGTCGTCGACCTGGCCGGCCATCTCCGGCACCAGCCGGCGGCCATCGCGAATATCCATGATCTGCTTGGCCGTGTAGGACATCTGCTGCCCGGCCAGGTGCGGGAAGGCGGCCATGGAGCTGATGCCGTTCTGGCCATGGCAGGCCGCACAGCTCTGGGCTCTCTCCCGACCAGCGGCAGCGTCTGCGTCCGCTTGCAGGTCAGCGTGGGCGGCGCCGACGGCGCCCATGGTAAATGCCAGGCTTGCCAGTAACTTTCTCATCGCTGTTTCACTATGCCGTTATGTTGTTTACCGGTACGCATCCTGGGTGCCGCCCAGGCCTCGCAGGTTCCAGGCCGGGTCGCCCTGCTGCCCGTAGCGCCGAGGGTCGGTCGCTGCCGGCAGGAGCACGGTGGTACACTAGCGCGCCCAGGTCGCAGACAAAAGACACGGCATTATAACGAAACAAGCCCGCCTCGGGAATGCAGGTCAATAGGTTGGCGACCAGGGCCTTTCGTCTATTGCGAGGGAAAGGATGCCATGGCATCACTCAACTATCAGATCGCACGCTTCCTCACCAGTGCGCCGACGCTGGCCAAGTGCCCGCCGGACGAGGGCGCCGAGGTGGCGTTTGCCGGGCGTTCCAACGCCGGCAAGTCCAGCGCCATCAACACCTTGACCCGGCAGAAGGCGCTGGCGCGTACCTCGCGCACCCCGGGGCGTACCCAGTTGATCAACTTCTTTACGCTGGGTGACGACACCCAGCGGCGCCTGGTCGACCTGCCTGGCTACGGTTACGCCAAGGTGCCCGAGGCGGTGAAGCGCGAATGGCAGCAGCATCTCGCCGACTACCTGCGCGGCCGTCGCTCGCTGCGCGGCCTGGTGCTGGTGATGGACGTGCGCCATCCCCTCACCGAGTTCGACCAGACCCTGCTGGGCTGGGCCGACGACCAGGAGATGCCGGTGCATATCCTGCTGACCAAGTCCGACAAGCTGAAATCCGGCGCGGCCAAGAACGCCCTGCAGCAGGTGCGCAGCCGCCTGCGCGAGTGGGAGGACTTGGTGACGGTGCAGCTGTTCTCGTCGCTCAAGCGCGAGGGCGTCGACGAGGCCTGCGCACGGCTCGACGGCTGGCTGGGCGAGGCTGACCAAGCCCCCTGAGGCTGACCAAGCCCTCCTGGCAAGACTGGCTAAGCGCCCTGGCCGGAGCCGGCTATGCGCCGGCTTCGGCGGGCGGGTGCGGCCGGCCGGTGAGGTGGGTAAGCAGCGTGGGCAGCTCGCGTACGTGGGCCAGATGGTGCACCCGCTGCGGCAAGGGCGGCTCATCGTCGCGGTGGGGCGAGATCCACGCCACCTGCATGCCCAGTCGCAGGGCCGGCTCCACGTCCTCGCGCCAGGAATCTCCCACGTGCAGCGCCTGGGCAGGGCTGGCGCCCAGGCGCCCCAGGGCTGCCAGGAATGGTCGCGGGTCGGGCTTGGGGGCGAGCATCTCGCCGGCGGCAATGGCCACCGGGAAGAAGCGCCCCAGCGCCAGGCGGTGCACGTCGACATTGCCGTTGGTGATGCTCGCCAGCCGATAGCGC
Source organism: Halomonas sp. E19 (assembly GCF_052439355.1). Classification (NCBI taxonomy): domain Bacteria; kingdom Pseudomonadati; phylum Pseudomonadota; class Gammaproteobacteria; order Oceanospirillales; family Halomonadaceae; genus Halomonas; species Halomonas sp. E19. Next base: position 3,286,522 of record NZ_JBNFWU010000001.1, read on the forward strand.
TCGGCCAGCGCCGCCAGCAGTGGCTCGACCTCCGGGTGCGGCGCGACCCGATGGCGCAGGGTCATGAAGCGCGCCATGGCCGCGGCCGCCCAGGTCTCGGCCGCGGCCGGGGCGAGCCCGTACTCGCCGAGCATCTCCCGCAGTGCCCTTTCGCGCAGCCAGGTGAAGTCGCCGCGGCGCAGGGGTAGGCGCGCGCCAGCGCCGCCGGCGCAGCTCGAAGGCCTCCAGCGGAAAGCGCTGCCGGAAGCTCGGCGTGGCGGGCTGGCCGCGCATCGTCAGCCAGGCGGCCAGCTCGCGGTCGAGCCAGGCGTAGTGGCCGGTTTCGGTAGCCACCATGACACCGTGGTTGTCCCACAGGGTGTCGTCGAGGTCGAAGGTGATCGCCAGCAGCGGTGTGTTCATGCGTCACCCGGTGTCGATGAATCCTGGCGCCGACGTGCGCGGGGATGGGCGGCGTCGTAGCTCGCTGCCAGGTGCTGCCAGTCGAGCTGGGTATAGACCTGGGTGGTGGACAGGTTGGCGTGCCCCAGCAGCTCCTGTACTGCACGCAGGTCCTGGCTCGATTCCAGCAGGTGGCTGGCGAAGGAGTGGCGCAGGCGATGGGGGTGCAGGTGCTCGGGCAGACCGCGGCGGCGGGCCACCTCGCCAAGCCGCTTCTGGATGGCGCGGTGGCCCAGGCGCCCGCCGCGCTGGCCGACGAACAGCGCAGTTTCGCCGGGAGCGGCCAGCGCCGGCCGGCTTGCGAGCCAGGCGTCCAGCGCCTGCCGGGCGCGATGCCCCACCGGCACCTGGCGCGGCTTGCCGCCCTTGCCCAGCACCCGCACGCGGCGGTTGTCCAGGTCGCCGAGATCAAGCCCGGCCAGCTCCGCCAGGCGCAGCCCGCTGGAGTAGAACAGCTCAAGCATGGCCTGGTCGCGCAGTGCCAGCGGCGTATCGTCATGGGGCGTGTCAAGCAGCCGGGCCAGCTGGTCGACGTCCAGCGGCTTGGGCAGGTGCGAGGGCTGGCGCGGCGTTGGCACCAGTCGCGCGGGATTGTGCGCCAGCTGCCCCTGCGTGACCAGGTGATCGCCCAGGTGCGCTACCGCAGCACGACGCCGGGCCAGGCTGCGTGGCGCCAGTCCGCGGCTGCGCTCGGCGCCGAGGAAACGGCGCAGCAGGGTGGCGTCCAGCGCGGTGGCGTCCGTGACGTCGAGCGCCTCGAGAAAGGCCGCCAGGGCCTCAAGATCGTGCCGATACGCCGCTACGGTGGCCGGGCTGGCGCTGCGCGCCAGCGCGTCGAGGCAGGCGTCGAGCTGGCGGCGCAGCAGCGTGTCAGCCATGGCGCGCGGCAAGGTGGCGCAACAGCAGCCGGGCCAGCACGTCGCCGAGGTACTCGGTGAACAGGGTGTCCATGCTGGCGCGGAAGTGATCGGGGTCGGGGCTGGCCAGCAGCAGGTAGCCCATGGGCTCGCCCATGCTCAGGCGTGCCAAGGCGCAGGAGCCGGCCTGACGCGGCGGGGTGGCGTGGGGCAGCAGGCGCGCCCAATCGGTGGGGGTGAGGCGGGTGCAGCGGCTGGAGCGGCCGTCGAGCAGCGCGGCCAGGCGCACGCCGGCATGGTCATCGAGCACGTGCCGCGGGGGCTGGGGCGGCAACGGCTCTTGGTCGGTGAGAGAGGCTGGGCACCACAGCGCCAGCGCGGGAACCTGGAAGCGTTCGGCCATCTGCGTGGCCAGCGCCTGGCCCAGGGCATCGGCGTCCTCGGCCTCCAGCAGCGCCAGCACCAGCTCGCGGGTGCGACGGAACTGCGCCTCGTTGTGGCGCGCCGATTCGAGCAGTTGCTCCAGGCGCCACTCGGCCTGCTCAGCGCGCCGGCGCAGGTCGTGGACCAGGCGTTCGAGCAGGGAGGTGGTGCCCTGCGCCTCGGGGTGGGGCACCTTGAGCTGCTGCAGCAGCCCTCGCGGCCGACGAAGAAGTCAGGGTGGCGGGCCAGCCATTCGGCGACCCGGTCCGGGTCCAGGGTCTTGCGCGGTTCGGGGGCGGCTCGGGTCATGCAAGGCTCCTTCGTTTGTCGGTGGGCCCGGGGTCAGGTCAGGGCGATGCGCCCCTCGAAGACACGTTCGGCAGGGCCGGTCATGTGCAGTGGGGCGTCGCCACCGGGCCAGTCGATGCGCAGGTCGCCCCCGGCAGGTGCACGGTCACCGGGCTTTCCAGCAGGCCCTGGCGAATGCCGCTGGCCACCGCCGCGCAGGCGCCGGTGCCGCAGGCCAGGGTCTCGCCGCTGCCGCGCTCGAAGACCCGCAGGCGGATCTCGTGGCGCGTCACCACCTGCATGAAGCCGACGTTGACCCGCCGCGGAAAGCGCGGGTGGCGTTCGATCAGCGGGCCGAGGCGCTCGACCGGGGCCGTCTCCACGCTGTCGACGCGCAGCACCGCGTGAGGGTTGCCCATCGAGACGACGCCGATCTCGTACGTCTCGCCGTCGACCTCGAGCGCGTGCAGCGGACGGTCCTCGGTGGCATCGAAGGGCAGGGCGGCGGGGGCGAAGCGCGGGGCGCCCATGTCAACCGTGACCATGCCCTGGTCGTCGATCACCAGGGTCAGCGGGCCGCCGGCGGTCTCCACGCGGATCTCGTTCTTGTGGGTCAGGCGCTGGTCGCGCACGAAGCGGGCGAAGCAGCGCGCGCCGTTACCGCAGTTCTCCACCTCGCTGCCGTCGGCGTTGAAAATCCGGTAGCGGAAGTCCATGTCGGGGCAGCGCGGCGGCTCGACGATCAGCAGCTGGTCGAAGCCCACCCCGAAGCGGCGGTCGGCCAGGCGACGAACCTGGTCCTCGCGCAGGCGGGCGCGCTGGGTGACCAGGTCGATCACCATGAAGTCGTTGCCGAGGCCATGCATCTTGGTGAAGTGCAGCAGCATCAGCGCGCCTCTCCGTCCGTCGCTGCTGCGGTGGGTAGCAGCGACTCGCCGGCCCACAGCGATGCCATGCTCTCGCGCTGGCGCACCACATGGAAGGCGTCGCCGTCGACCATCACTTCGGCGGGCCGCGGCCGGCTGTTGTAGTTCGAGGCCATGACGAAGCCGTAGGCGCCGGCGGAGCGCACCGCCAGCAGGTCGCCCGGCGCGATGGCCAGCTCGCGCTCCTTGCCGAGGAAGTCGCCGGTCTCACACACCGGGCCGACCACGTCGTAGGTGGCGCGCTCGCGCTCGAGGCGGGTATCGACCGGGATGATCGCCTGCCACGCCTGGTAGAGCGCCGGGCGGATCAGGTCGTTCATGCCGGCATCGACGATGGCGAAGTTCTTGGTTTCGCCGGGCTTGAGGAACTCGACCCGGGTCAGCAGCAGGCCGGCATTGGCGGCGATCGAGCGGCCCGGCTCGAACAGCAGGGTCAGACCCTCGCCGTGCTTCCACTGGGCCAGCCGTTCGAGCAGCGAGGCGGCGTAGTCGAACGGCTGGGGCGGGCGCTCGCCGCGGTAGGGCACGCCGAGCCCGCCGCCGAGGTCGAGGTGCTTCACGGTGATACCGCGCTCGCGCAGGCGCTCGAGCAGTACCAGCAGGCGATCCAGGGCGTCGAGGAAGGGGGCGATCTCGGTGAGCTGCGAGCCGATGTGGCAGTCCAGGCCGACGATCTCGATCCCCGGCAGGGTGGCGGCCAGCTCATAGACGTCGACCGCCTCGTCCACCGGGATGCCGAACTTGTTGTCCTTGAGCCCGGTGGAGATGTAGGGGTGGGTGCCGGCGTCGACGTCGGGATTGACCCGCAGCGACACCGGCGCCACCCTGCCCAGCCGCTCGGCCACGGCGGAGAGGCGCTGGAGCTCGGGGCGCGACTCGACGTTGAAGCACTTGATGCCGACCTCGAGGGCACGGGCCATCTCGCTTTCCTGCTTGGCCACTCCGGAGAACACCACCTTGGCCGGGTCGCCGCCGGCGGCCAGCACGCGCTCGAGCTCGCCCAGCGAGACGATGTCGAAGCCGGCGCCCAGGCGCGCCAAGAGGTTCAGCACCGCCAGGTTGGAGTTGGCCTTCACCGCGTAGCAGATCAGGTGGGGGTGGCCGCCCAGGGCTTCGGTGTAGGCGCGGAAGTGACGCGTCAGGGTGGCCCGGGAGTAGACGTAGCAGGGCGTGCCGACCGCGTCGGCCACCTGGGCCAGCGGGACTTCCTCGCCGTAGAGCACGCCGTCGCGATATTCGAAGTGATCCATGTGGGCTCTGTTAACTCTCGTCGTCGTTGGGGGCGGCAGCGCCCGTGCCGTAGCGCTCGGCGGCGGCCTCGTCGCCGGGCAGATAGAGCGGCCCCTTCTGCCCGCAGCCGGCCAATATCAGCAGGGCGGCGAGTGCCAGGGCGGCCCTCATGCGCGGCGCTCCAGGGCGGCAAGGGCCTGGCGGGCGCGGCTGGCCGCGGCGCGCACCTGGTCGGGGGCGGTGCCGCCGATGTGGTTGCGTGCCGCCACCGAGCCTTCCAGGGTCAGCACCTCGAACACGTCCTGCTCGATGACGTCGGAGAACTGGCGCAGCTCGTCGAGGCTCATCTCGGAGAGATCCTTGCCTTCGCGCAGGCCGAAGGCCACCGACTGGCCGACGATCTCGTGGGCGTCGCGGAATGCCACGCCGCGGCGTACCAGGTAGTCGGCGAGGTCGGTGGCGGTGGAGAAGCCGCGCCGGGCCGCCTCGTACATGCTCGCCTTGCGCGACTCGATGGCCGGTACCATGTCAGCGAACGCCTTGAGACAGTCGCGCACCGTGTCGAGGGTGTCGAACAGCGGCTCCTTGTCCTCCTGGTTGTCCTTGTTGTAGGCCAGCGGCTGCGACTTCATCAGCGTCAGCAGGCCCATCAGGTGGCCGTAGACGCGGCCGGTCTTGCCGCGCACCAGCTCGGGCACGTCGGGGTTCTTCTTCTGCGGCATGATCGAGCTGCCGGTGCAGAAGCGGTCGGGCAGGTCGATGAACTGGAACTGGGCGCTGGTCCACAGCACCAGCTCCTCGCTCATGCGCGACAGGTGCATCAGCAGGATGCTGGCGACGCTGGCGAATTCGATGGCGAAGTCGCGGTCGCTCACCGCGTCGAGCGAGTTCTCGGCCGGGCGCTCGAAGCCCAGCAGCTCGGCGGTGACGTGACGGTCGATGGGATAGGTGGTGCCGGCCAGCGCGGCGGCGCCCAGCGGCATCACGTTGACGCGCTTGCGGCAATCGAGCAGGCGCTCGTGGTCGCGGGCGAGCATCTCCTGCCAGGCCAGCAGGTGGTGGCCAAAGGTCACCGGCTGGGCGGTCTGCAGATGGGTGAAGCCGGGCATGATGGTGTCGGCCTCGCGCTCGGCGAGCGCGATCAGGCCCTGGCGCAGGCGGATCAGCTCGGCCTCGACCACGTCGATCTCGTCGCGCAGGAACAGGCGGATATCGGTGGCCACCTGGTCGTTGCGCGAGCGGCCGGTGTGCAGCTTCTTGCCGGTGATGCCGATCCGGTCGGTCAGGCGCGCCTCGATGTTCATGTGCACGTCTTCGAGCTTCACCGACCACTGGAACTCGCCGCGCTCGATCTCGCCGCGAATCTCGCCGAGGCCGTTGATGATGGCGTCGCGTTCATCGTCGGTCAGTACGCCCACCCGCGCCAGCATGGTGGCATGGGCGATGGAGCCCTGGATGTCCTGCAGGGCAAGGCGCTGGTCGAAGCCGACCGAGGCGGTGAAGCGCTCGACGAAGGCGTCGGTGGGTTCGCTGAAGCGGCCGCCCCAGGACTGATTGGTGCCGGGGGTGTGGAACGAGAGCTCATTGGCGTGGGCATCCTGCTGGTACATGCGTGACGTTCGTGGGGGAACCATCTGTCAATGGCTCCAGATCATGGTTTCGCAGTGTACCAGAGTCGACGGGAGTGGCGAGGCCCGAGCCGGTGGGGCAGAGTGGGAGGCTGCGATTTTTCCTGCCTCGCCAGGTGCTTTATCATGGAGGCAACGACCATCCTCGGCCGCGATCGGGACGGTCTGCGGCAAATCATACTGCTGAGCAGGGCCCGCTCGGGTCCGCTGCATGGGAGAACCACGTGCGATCCATCTCTACGCTGCGCATTGCCACCCGCAAGAGCCAACTGGCCCTGTGGCAGGCCGAACATGTCCGTGACCTGCTGATGGCTCACCATCCCGATCTCACGGTGGAGCTGGTGGCGCTCTCCACCCGCGGCGACAAGATCCTCGATACGCCGCTGGCCAAGATCGGCGGCAAGGGGCTGTTCGTTAAGGAGCTCGAAGAGGCCATCCTCGACGGCCGCGCCGACATCGCCGTGCACTCCATGAAGGACGTGCCGATGCACTTCCCCGAGGGGCTTGGCCTGTCGGTGATCTTCGCCGGGGCCGAGCCGACCGATGCCCTGGTGTCCAATCACTACGGCACCCTCGACGAGCTGCCGGAAGGCGCGCGGATCGGCACCTCGAGCCTGCGCCGCGGCCTGCAGATGCGCGAGGCGCGCCCCGACGTGGAGATCGTCTCGCTGCGCGGCAACGTCCAGACCCGCCTGGCCAAGCTCGATGCCGGCGAGTTCGACGCCATCCTGCTGGCTACCTCCGGGCTCCGGCGGCTGGGGCTTGGCGATCGCATTGCCCAGGAGCTGCCGCCCGAGGTGTGCCTGCCGGCCTGCGGCCAGGGTGCGCTCGGCATCGAGTGTCGCATCAACGACCCCGACCTGATCGCACTGCTGGCGCCGCTGGACGACCCGGCCACCGCGACCCGCGTGCGCGCCGAACGGGCCATGAACACCCGCCTGGAAGGCGGCTGCCAGGTGCCGATCGGCGGCTACGCCACCTTCGAGAACGACGGCCAGACCCTGTGGCTGCGCGCCCTGGTCGGCAACCCCGAAGGCACCGAGGTGCTGCGCGCCGAGGGCCGGGGCTCCATTCACGAACCGGAGGCCCTCGGCATCCGCGTGGCCGAGGACCTGCTCGACCAGGGCGCCGGCGAGATCCTGGCCGAGGTCTACGGCGGCTGATGCCCGTCGTGCGGCCGGTATTGATCTGCCGTCCGGGCGAGCGGGCGACGGCGCTGGCGGAAGCCATCGAAGCCACCGGCTTCCCGGTGGCCAACCTCGATGCCATGGCGCTGGAGGCGCTGCCAGAGACGGCGGACATGCGCCAGGCCTGGCTCGACTTCGACCATTTCCACAAGGTGGTGGTGGTCAGCCCCTTCGCCGCCGAATGCCTGCATGAGGCCCTGGATCGCTACTGGCCGCAGCTGCCGCTCGGCACCGCCTGGTACGCGGTGGGGGCGGCCACGGCGCAGGCCTTGCACCAGCGGCTCGGGGTGCGCGTGCACATGCCGCCGCATGACGCCGGGGAGGACACCAGCGAAGCCCTGCTACAGCTGGCATCACTGCGCCGGCTCGACGGCGAGCGGATCCTGCTGGTGGCCGGCGAGGGCGGGCGGCCCGTGCTGGCGGAAACTCTGGCCTCTCGGGGCGGCCGTGTCACGCGGCTCGCGCTCTACCGCCGCTGCCTGCAGCCGCCGCCCGCCACGCTGCAGGCGCGGCTCGCCTGCGGCGATTTTCACGCCCTGGTGGTCAGCAGCGGAGAATTACTCGAACATCTGGCAAGATGGTGCACCAGGGCCACCTTGAACCAACCGCTAATCGTGTCCAGTCGGCGTTTGGCTACACTGGCCGAGGATTTGGGCTTTCGCACTTGCGTGGTGGCTATGGGTGCTACGCCGGCGGCTCTGGCCAGCGCTGTGGCAGGGCTTCGCGACCTGGGGGTGCCGATGTCGATCAAGACGATCTCGAAAAGGGCTAGCGACTGATGAGCAAGCAGACTAACGAGCAGGACGAACAAAAATCGCCTTCCGGTGACGCGCGAGGCGACAAGCGACGCGCAGCCGACAGCAAGGGCAATAGCGGTGGTTCGAACCAGGGACGCCCGCAGGGTGGCGGCAAGTCGACCCAGGCCGGCCGGTCCGACAAGCCGGCGGATGCCAGCCCGCCTGCGGCAAACAAGGGCCAGCCCGGCGACACGCAGCCGGAGGCCAAGCCCGGCGGCACCGACACGCTGGCCGCCGAGGACAAGCCCGCCGGTACCGGCACGCCGGCGGCGGCCAAGCCTGCCGTAGACAAGCCCGCTGCCGGCCCCACGCCCGCTTCCGGTGCCCCCGGCAAGAGTACTCCCGGCGCCACGCCTGCCGCAGCCAAGGCGAGCGAGCCTTCCAAACCCGCTGGCGGTGGCACCCCGCCTCCGCCACCACCCAGCGCCGGCGAGCGCAAGGGGCCGGGCGCGCCGCTGGCGTGCTGGCCCTAATCCTGGTGCTGTTCCTCGGCATCGGGGCGGGCCTGTTCGCCTGGAATGCCTGGGAGCGTCTCGACGAACAGCAGCAGCGCCTGGCCGAGCTCGAGCAGCGTGCCGGTGAGGCGGCCTCGGCCGACGACCTGACCGGCCTGCGCGAGCAGCTCCAGAGCGGCGAGCGTGAGCGCAACACCGAGATGACCCAGGCGGTCGAGGCGATTCGCAGCGAGTTCGCCAGCTATCGCAGCGAAGTCGACGGCACCCTGGATCAGGTGCTCGACGAGCTCTCCCGCGAGCAGGACACCGACGAGCGCGAATGGCTGCACGCCGAGGCCGCCTACCTGCTGCGCCTGGCCAACCAGCGCCTGCAGCTGGAGCGTGACGTGGAGGGCGCGGCGGCACTGCTGCGCACCGCCGATGCCCGCCTCGAGGAGGCGCAGAACCCGGCCCTGACCTCCGTGCGCCGCGCCATCGCCGCGGAGCTGTCGGTGCTTGACGGGGTGCCGCGCGTCGACCGCACCGGCCTCTACCTTGCCCTGCATGCCCAGCAGGAGCGCCTGGGTGGCATGCCGCTGTCGCGTGAGCTCGAAGAGATCCCGGCCCGCTCTGGCCTGCAGGAGGCGCCCACCGGTGCCTGGCAGCAGCAGCTCAGCCGCTTCGGCCAGGAGCTGAAGGATCTGGTGGTGATCCGCCAGCACGACGAAACCCTGGAAACCCTGGTGACGCCCGAGCAGGAAGCCTACCTGCGCCAGAGCGCGCGCCTGGTGCTCGAGCAGGCCCAGCTGGCCCTGCTGCAGGAAGAGCAGGCCCTGTACGAGGCGAGCCTCGACAAGGCGCTAACGCTGATTCGCCACTACTACGACACCGAGCGCAGCGAAGTGCAGGCCGCGATCGAGCGCCTCGAGGAACTCAAGCGCGAGAACATCCAGCCCGAGCTGCCCGATATCAGCGGCTCGCAGCAGGCCCTGGCCGAATTCATCGAGCGGCGTTTCGGTTCGCGCGGCGGCCGGGGAGATGACGCATGAGAAAGCTGCTGCTTATCGTCCTGCTGGGCCTTGCCCTCGGGGCTTTGTTCGGCCAGCTGATGGTCTCTATTCCCGGCTACTGGCTGGTGCGGGTTGGCGATACCTCAGTGCAGACCTCGTTCTGGTTCGGGCTGGTGCTGCTGCTGGCGGCCTTCCTCGTTCTGCACTTCGCCCTGCGCGTGCTGATGCGCATGAGCTACCCGGTCAGCCGGCTCAAGGTGTGGAACCGGCGCACCCGGCATCGCAACGCCATGAAGCGCACCGTGCGCGGCCTGGTGGCGCTGGCCGAAGGCCGCTGGAAGACGGCGGAGAAGTCGCTGGTCAAGGCCGCCGACGACTCCAGCACCCCGCTGGTCAACTATCTCTCGGCCGCGCTGGCCGCCCACTACCAGGGCCGCTACGACCAGGCCGACACCCTGCTCAAGCGTGCCCACCTCTCCACCGAGGGGCCGACTCGGCGGTGGGGCTGATGCAGGTCCAGCTGATGCTGGATCGCCAGCAGTATGAAGAGGCGCTGGCGATCCTCACCCGGCTCGACCGCCAGATGCCCAACCACCCGCAGGTGCTCAAGCAGCTCAAGCAGGCCTATCTCAGCGTCAGCGATTGGGAAGGCCTGCGTCGCCTGATGCCGCGACTGGCGGCACGCCAGCTGATCTCGCCGCAGGAGCGCAGCCGGCTGGAGCTGCGCGCCTACAAGGAGCTGCTGGTGCACGAGGCGCGCGACCCGGGCAACATCGAGCGGATTCGCAGCCTGTGGGCCGACATGCCCGACGCGCTGCGTACCAACGTCGAGCTGGTGGTGCTCTACACCGAGGCGCTGGTGCGCGGCAACGAGGAAGGCATCGCCGAGCGGCTGCTGCGCCACTCGCTCAAGGAGCATTGGGACAGCCGTCTGGTGCTGCGCTACGGCTTGCTCGACGTCGACCCGGCCCGCCAGCTGGTGCATGCCGAGAAGTGGCTGCAGGAGCGTCCCAACGACCCGGACCTGCTGCTCTCCCTGGGCCGCCTGGCGCTGCGCAACGCCTACTGGGGCAAGGCGCAGGAGTACTTCGAGGCGAGCCAGCGCCAGCGTCCGAGTGGGGTGGTGTGCGCCGAGCTGGCCAGGCTGTTCGCCAACCTCGGCGAGCACAACAAGAGCCAGCTCTACTACCGCCAGAGCGTCGAGCTGCTCGACAAGTCGCTGCCTTCGCTGCCCCAGCCCGCCGAGCCGACGGCGGTGGTGGAGGAGCCGGCGCGCGACAAGTAAGACCAGGCCGACGGCCAGGGTCGATCTGCATTGGCTCGACCCTTAGAGGGCGCTTCGGCGCCCTCTTTTCGTACGTGGATGGGGCCTACCTGGCTGGTCGTGCCTGGGCGGTTGTACCTGGGTGTTGTATTTGAGCGGTCGTGGCGGCTTGCCGTGCCTGGCGACCGGCAACCCGCTCCTGTTGATGCTACGCCACCATCCTGGGCCCGGAAACGCAGAGAGCCGGCGTGTCGCGCCGGCTCGCGTAGGTGGATGACGACTGTCGCAGCGGGCCGGAGCCTCGCCGCGACGCCAGGGGCTAGTCCTTCTCCTCGTAGTCTTCGCCGAGAGTCGGGTTGGGCTTGGCACGCGGGTCGTGTTCACCCTCGCGGCTGCTCTGGGCTGAGCAGGGTTGCCCGCCGGGGCGGCCGTCGATGTCGAAGTTCTGCTGCATGAGACGCACGTTGGCCGGCGGTGCTTCGCCCTCCTTGCCCACGCCGAAGTAGAGCGTGGTGTGCGGGAAGGGAATCTCGATGCCCTTGGCGTCGAAGTGCAGCTTCACCAGGCGGTTGTAGGCGCGGCCCACGCCCCACTGGGTGCCCGGCGTGGTCTTGATGCGCACGCGGATGTTGACCGAACTGTCGCCGAGCCCGGTCACGCCGGCTACCTCCAGCGGCGCCACGATGCTCATCTTGTGGGTCTCGTCCGCGGCCAGCTCGTCGAAGGCTTCACGCAGCGCGATGATCGCCTCGTCGATGCTCTCGCGGTAGGCGATACCGTACTCGCCCACGTGATAGCCAAATTCACGCATGAAGTTGGATACCGTGTCGACGCTGGAGAAGGGCACGATGTGGTAGGTACCGAAAAGATCGCGAATACCTACCGAGCGTATGCTGAGCCGCTCGGCGGTGCCGGTGATGCCACCCACCGAGACTACATCGCCGGTGTTCATGGCGTTCTCCACCTGGATGAAGATCCCGGTGATGATGTCCTGAACAAGTTTCTGCGCGCCGAAGCCGATCGCCAGGCCGAGCACACCGGCACCGGCGATCAGCGGGCCGATATTGATGCCGATTTCAGACAGGATGATCATGCCGGTCATGGTGACCAGGGCGATGGCCAGGGCGTTGCGGAACAGCGAGAGCAGGGTCTTGGCGCGGGCGTCGGGCTCGCCCGTGCCGGTCTCGGGGTTGAGCTTGTGTTCGATCAGGCTAGCCAGGCCCAGCCATACGCCGATCGCCAGCAGCAGGATCATGGCCACGCTGACCAGCATGCCGACCAGTCCACGGCCTGCGTCGGAGGCGTACCAGGCCGTCAGGTCGAAGGCGCCCCAGGCGTCGAGCACCACCAGCACCACGGTGATCAGAATCAGCGTGCGCAGTACCCGCAAAGCGTTGGGCACATAGCTGTTCAGGCGTGGCTCGAGCAGCGGCAGCTTGCGGCGCAGGTCATCGGAGAGACGGATGCGTCGGCCGATGGTCTGCGACAGCAGGCTCGACAGCAGCATGCCTACTACCACGGCGGCGATGGTCTGCAGCGTGGCGACCAACACGTAGGGCAGGGCATCGGCCGGGCGCGTCAGCATCACGATCAGCACCATCAAGAAATAGGCCAGGGCAAACAGGTGCCAGGTGCGGGCGAACAGGTGCAGCGACACGCGCGTGGCGGTCAAATCCGAGCGTGTCGCCAGCAGGTCGAGTTCCACGCGAATCCGCTTGCGGTTCTTGAGGACCACCGTGACGGCGTAGAGGAAGGCGCCGAACATGATCAGCGCCCCAACCCCTGGCCCAGCGACGGGGCCAGGTAGACGCTGGTCAGCGGGACCACCACCATCAGACCGTAGCCGACCAGGCCGACCAGGCGCGCAAGCCAACGGTTCCAGTAGGAGGCCTCGCCGGCCGAGATCGGCAGCAGGCGTAGCCCCTCGTAGCGGGACGAGAACAGCATGCGCAGGGCGGCCTTGATCAGCTCGATGATCAGAAAGGCGTTGAGGAACAGCGAGGCGCGCGTGGAGAGTTCGCCGGTTTCGCCGATGGCGAAGGTGGCAATCAGGTTGCCGGCGACATAGGCCAGTGCCACCACCAGCAGATCGACCACGGCCGCGAGCGCCACGCACAGCACCAGCCGCAGGGTCGGGTTCAGCTCGCTGTCCTTGCGCGACCAGAGACTGAGGCGGCCAAACAGCGGCCGTGACAGGTGGCGGAACAGCATGAACAGGACGAAAGTGGCGATGATGACCAGGCCCAGGTTGATGGCCGCGGTGGTGAAGGCGGCCATGTCGAAGGCGGTGGCATCGGTGCCTGCGCTGAACAGGCTCGACAGGATGCCGCCCAGGTTGCGTACCTCACCGCCGATATCGCTGGCCACGCGGCTGGTCAGTTCGGCCAGTTGCCTGGGAAACGATATCGTCAGGGCGGTGGGTTCGGCCTGGCCCAGCGCTTGCTCCTCGGCGGCCTGCCGGCGCAGATGGTCGATCAGCTGCTGGCGCGCTTCGTCGTTTTCCAGCATGTCGGCCAGCGCCGCGGGGCAGGAGGGGCGTCGGCAGGCTGGGCCAGCGCCGGGGCCGCTGCGAGCAGGCTCAGGGCCAGCCAGCCCAGCAGCAGGTAAAGCATTCGTTTGGCTATCACTCGTGTCCTCCATCTCGGCGTGTCGTCAAGAAACGATGGTACGTCGATCATGATAACGGCCTTTGGCGATTCGGCACGAATCGAGCGAGAAAAATTCTATGCAACTATTGTACATTAAAGCCAAGTTGTGCCATATTTTATTTGTGCCTATCCCCTAGCCCGGATGTTGCACCGGGTCAGTCAGAAGTCCCCAGATGCCAGGCTCGGTGGGGATAAAAGGGATCTGGGGTGGAGTTTGGCTGCTTTTTGATCAAGTTCCTGTGCTCAGGGCGCACCTCCCCCACCCCCATGTCTTTTCTGTGCCGGGGACAGCACGCCGCGACGCTATCCCGGCACCAGCTTGCTGGCCAACATCAGGAAGAGGTCCTGCTCCGGATACTGGCTGTTCAACATCAGCCGAATGGTCCGTGTGTTGCGAGTGATGACGGCGCCGATCTTCAGCAGCTTCAGGCGGATGGTGTTGACCTGGGCTTGGGCGAAGGCGGTGCGCTTAAGGTAAATCCGACGCAGCCGCTCCAGGAGCAGGTAGGCCAGCCCCGAGAGCAGCAGTCGGTACTGATTGGACCACCATTGGTGGCAGCTGGTGCGGTCTGAGAACAGGAGCTGCTGCTCCTTGATGCGGTTCTCCATCTCGCCTCGGGCGCAGTAGCGGTGGTCGTAGAGCCACTCTGCGCTGCAGCCGCGCAGGTTGGTCACCACGTAGCGGGTGTTGAAGCCACGCCAACTGGTCTCGGATTTGACGACCACCTTTCGTCGGCGCTTCTTCCAGCTCTTGGCGGCGTACTCGATGAAGCCGAAGACTCGCTGCTTCTCACGGGTCTTCTCGAAGCGGATAGCTGACTCGTAGTCGATATCCAGGGCTAGCTTGGCCAGCCGCGGGTTGCCGGCGAGGCCGACGATGTAGTCGACACCGTGGCGCTCGCACCAACTGAGGATCAGCGGGCGGCAGAAGCCGCTGTCGCCGCGGAATACGACCTTTACCTCAGGCCACGCCTGGCGCAGCCGCCGAACCAGCAGGGCAAGAATGGCGCCGGCGTGGTGGGCGGCATCTCGGTAGGCCGGGCGAAGGTAGCTGACCAGCAGCTGATCGCCACAGAACACGAACAGCGGCAGAAAGATGTAGTGGTTGTAGTAGCCGTTGAAGTGCCGCCCGAGCTGCTGGCCGTGCACCCGGTCGTCGGTGGCATCGAAGTCGAGGTAGAGCGGCTTCTTGGGTGGCCGCCGGAACGAGCGGATGAACTGCTCGATCATTTCCTCGTGGATGGTGACCGCCCAGTCCCGATCGGCTTGCTGCTCGAAGCGACACAGCGTGGACTGGCTGGCCAGCACGCCGTCGGTATCGACGGCGGTCTGCAGGGCGATGTCGTGACGCAGCGCCTGGTGGTCGTTGAGATCCTCGTAGCCCAGCGCCAGGCCAAACACGCGCTGCCGAACCAGGGTTTCGGTGCGATGCAGGCAGCGTTGAGGATCGCGGTCATCACTCAGCCGGCGAGCGATAGCGCGGGTCAGGCCCATCTCGCGGTCGAGCTGCCGCAGCAGCAGGATGCCACCGTCAGAGGTGACCTCGCCGCCATCGAAGCTGGCGGTGATCTGACGGCCTTTGCAGCGTGGAAAGGTGGCGGTGGGCGTGGTACATTTTGTCATGGCGGCTGTGTCGGCTAATTCTTGGTTAGGCTCTTGAATTATAACCGATTTTCAGCCGCTTTTTTCATGCCTGGTGCAATATTCGGGCTAGGCACACCCTGAACGAAGTCCGATATCCCCTTTGCCACCCTCCCCGGGTGGCTTTTCTTTGTTTCGCCGACCGGCTTGGCTAGTATCGGCCATGAACCGGAGGGGGCAGACGATGGGAACTTGGTGGCTGGTGGCGGCAGGCGGCGCGCTGGGTGGCATGGCGCGGCTCGCCGTGTCGGAGCTGACGGCACGACGCGTCGGGACCGGGTTTCCTGGGGCACCCTGGCGGTCAATCTCAGCGGCGCCTTTGCGGCCGGTGTCCTGGCGGGCCTGCTCGGCATGCCGCACGGCGAGCTGTCACCTGCTCCCGCTTGGCTGGGCCTGGTGGTGGGCGGCCTGGGCGGCTATACCACCGTGTCATCGCTGAGCCTGCAGACCCTGGCGCTGTGGCAGAGCGGCCGCACGCACGCCGCGCTGGCCAACCTGGGGGCGACCCTGGGCGCCGGACTGACCCTGGCCGCGCTGGGCTGGTGGCTGGGTGGAGTCGCGGTATGAGCGGCTGGCGTGCCTATGCGGCCGTGGGCCTGGGCAGTGCGCTTGGCAGCCTGCTTCGCTACCTGGTCTCGCTGGCGGCGCTGGTGCTGTTTGGCCCCGGCCTGCCTTGGGGAACGCTGGCGGTCAACGTGCTGGGCTCCTGGCTGATCGCCTTCTTCGCCGCCTATGTGGCAGGCCAGGGCCGGCTGGCCAGCTGGCAGCCCTTCCTGGTGGCCGGCTTCTGCGGCGGCTTCACCACCTTCTCGCTGTTCGGGCTGGAGACGCTGCAGCTGATCGAGCTCGGCCGCCCCGGCCTGGCGCTGCTTTACATGCTGCTCAACGTGCCGCTGTGGCTGTCCGCCGCCTGGCTGGGCGACCGCCTGGTGCGGGTCCGCCAGGGCTGATTGTGCCGGCTCAGTCGGCTCTCTTGCCGCGGCGGTGCGCCTTCGGCTGGCCTGGCGCTGTCGCCGGGCCGGGGGCGCGCGGGAAGTGCGCCCGCACCAGTGCCAACAGCCCTTGCGTCGAGGCGTCGAAGTCCTGGCCGTGCTCGTCGATCCGGCTGCTGATCTCGCCGGCGATGCGCTTGCCCAGCTGAACGCCCCACTGGTCGAACGAATTGATGTTCCAGATCACGCCCTGGACAAACACCTTGTGCTCGTAGAGCGCAATCAGTGCGCCGAGGTTCTTCGGCGTGAGCTCGTCGAGCAGCAGCACGCTGGAGGGGCGATTGCCGGGGCAGCTGTAGGGATCGAGCCGACTGCCGTCGTCGCCCTTGAGGCTGCCTTCAATGAAGGCGTTGGCCTGGGCCAGCATGTTGGTGAGCAGGGCGAAGTGGTGCTCTTCGAAGCCTGGCTCGGGCTTGAGCGAGGCGATGAAGTCGATCGGCACGTAGCGTGTGCCCTGGTGCAACAGCTGGAAGAAGGCGTGCTGCCCGTTGGAGCCGGTCTGGCCCCAGACGATTGGGCCGGTCTTGTAGTCCACCGGGTGGCCGAAGATGTCCACCGACTTGCCGTTGGATTCCATGTCGAGCTGCTGCAGGAAGGCGGGCAGCTGATGCAGCGCCTGGTCGTAGGGCACGATGGCCTGGGTCTCTGCGCCCTGGAAGTTGATATGCCAGATGCCGATCAGCGCCATCAAGACCGGCATGTTCTCGCGGAAAGGGGCCTGGATGAAGTGCTGGTCCATCTCGTAGGCGCCTTCGAGCATGGCCATGAAGCCGTCGAAGCCGATGGAGAGGGCGATAGGCAGCCCGATGGAGGACCACATCGAGTAGCGTCCGCCGACCCAGGCCCAGAACTCGAAGACGTTCTCCTCGCGGATGCCGAAGGCCATGGCGGCCTTCTTGTTGGTGGAGGCGGCCACGAAGTGGGCGCCCACGTCGGCCTCCGCTCCGGCAGTCTCCAGAAACCAGCGGCGCGCCGACTTGGCGTTCAGCAGCGTCTCCTGGGTGGAGAAGGTCTTGGTCGAGACGATGAACAGCGTGGTGGCCGGGTCGAGGCGCGTAAGCACCTTCTGGATGTGGTTGCCGTCGACGTTGGAGACGAAGTGGAAGTTGAGCGCAGGGTGGCGATACTTGAGCAGCGCCCGGCAGGCCATGTTGGGGCCGAGGTCGGAGCCGCCGATGCCGATATTGACCACGTCGCGGATGCGCTTGCCGCTGTAGCCCTTCCAGACGCCGCTGCGCACGGCCTCGGAGAAATGCTGGATCTGTTCGCGGGTGCGGCGGATCTCGGGCATCACGTCCTTGCCGTCGACGATCACCGGGCTGTTGCCCAGGTTGCGCAGCGCCGTGTGCAGCACCGGGCGGTCCTCGGTGACGTTGATGATGTCGCCGGAGAACATCTGGGCGCGACGCTGCACCAGCGCCGAGTGGTCGGCCAGCTCGATCAGCTTGGCCAGCACGGTCGGCGAGACCGGCTGCTTGGAATAGTCGAGGAACAGGCCGCCGACGCGCAGGCTCATCGCGTCGAAGCGCGCCGGGTCGGCGGCGAAGTACTCCTTGATGCGGTCGTTTGCCGTTTCTTGCTGAAGCTGTTTCAGGGCTTGCCAGGTGACGCTGCGAGTGAGCTGGAACATGGTGGCCTCGGCGCGCGGGCGGTCTACCCGTTTCGTGTTGTTATGTCCGTGCTACTGGTCTTGTGTGGCTTATCTGTGAGGCTTGTCTTGTGGGGCAGTATCCGAGCGGCGGTCAGGCTGTCTCAGCCGCTGCGCGAGGCCACCCAGGCGTCGGCATCGGGGATGGCCATCTCGTAAGGCTGGCCGAGCCAGGGCGAGCTGACCAGGAAATCGGCGCTGGCGGCGTTACATGCCACTGGCACGTTCCACAGTGCCGCCAGGCGCAGCAGCGCCTTGACGTCGGGGTCGTGGGGCTGGGGGGCGAACGGGTCCCAGAAGAAGATCAGCAGGTCCAGGCGCTGCTCGGTGATGCGTGCGCCGATCTGCTGGTCGCCGCCCAGCGGGCCGCTCATCAGGCCTTCGACCGCGAGCCCCAGGCTGGCCGAAAGGCGGCCGGCGGTGGTGCCGGTACCCACCAGTTCGTGGGCGGCCAGGGTGTCGCGCCACTGGGTGGCCCATTCGAGCAACTCTGCCTTCTTGCCGTCGTGGGCGATCAGGGCGATGCGTTTGCGTGCCGGCAGGGTGCGGCGCACGCTGCGCCGGGGACGACTGTCGTTCATGGTTGACCTACCTCGAGGATCTTCAGGGTATTGGTGCCGCCGTGGGCGTTCATGTGATCGCCCCGGGTCAGGATGACATGATCCCCCGGTTCGGCAATCCCCTTCTCCACCAGCAGTGCCAGCGCCCGGTCGTTGAGCTCCGTGGCCGCCATGTCGCTGGTGTCGAACGGCAGCGAGACCACCCCGCGATACAGCGCCATGCGCCGCTGGGCCACCGGGCTGTGGGCCAGCCCGACGATGGGCAGCCCCGAGCGGATGCGCGAGGCGATCAGCGGCGTGTAGCCGGTCGAGGTCATGCAGGCGATGGCGGCCACCCCGCTGAGATGGTTGGCGGCGTACATGGCGGAGAGCGCGATGGTCTCGTCGATGCGCGAGAAGCCTTCGTGGATGCGGTGCCCCGACGCCTGAGCCACACGCTCGCGCTCGGCGCCCAGGCACACCCGGCGGATCGCCTCCAGGGTCTCCACCGGGTAGTCGCCGGCGGCGGTCTCGGCCGAGAGCATCACCGCGTCGGTGCCGTCGAGCACCGCATTGGCGACGTCGAACACCTCAGCCCGGGTGGGCAGCGGCGAGGTGATCATCGACTCCATCATCTGGGTGGCGGTGATCACCGCGCGGTTGAGGGTGCGGGCGCGCTTGATGATGCGCTTCTGCATGCCGATCAGCTTTTCGTCGCCGATCTCCACGCCGAGATCGCCGCGGGCCACCATCACCGCCTCGCTGGCCTCGATGATGCCGTCGAGGGTGGCCTCGTCGGCCACCGCCTCGGCGCGCTCGAGCTTGGCGACCAGGCCGATCTCCTGGCCCGCTTCGCCGAGCAGGCGACGTGCTTCGCGCATGTCCTCGGCCGAGCGTGGGAAGGAGACGGCGAGGTAGTCGACGCCGATCTCGATGGCGGTCTTGAGGTCGGCCTTGTCCTTGTCGGTCAGCGCCGGGGCCGAGAGCCCGCCGCCCTGCTTGTTGATGCCCTTGTTGTTGGAGAGCTTGCCGCCGGTGACTACCACGGTGTGCACCTGCTGCTCCTCGATGCGCTCGACGTCGAGCACCAGGCGGCCGTCGTCGAGCAGCAGGCGGCCGTCGTCGAGCAGCAGGCGGTCGCCGGGGGCGACGTCGTCGATCAGCTGCTTGTAGTCGCAGCCGACGCGGCTGGCGTCGCCGGCGTTGCCGTCGAGCGCCATGTCGAGCACGAAGGGCTGGCCCGGGGCGAGCACCACAGGGCCGTCCTTGAAGCGGGCGATGCGGATCTTGGGCCCCTGCAAGTCGCCGAGGGCGGCCACGCTCTTGCCCAGGCGCTCGGCGATCTCGCGCACGGCGCTCAGGCGGCGGCGGTGGTCGTCGGCCGAGCCGTGGGAGAAGTTGAGGCGCACCACGTCGACGCCGGTGCGAAGCATCGCCTCCAGCACGCCCTCGCGGTCGCTGGCCGGACCCAGGGTGGCGACGATCTTGGTGCGGCGGATGGGGCTGTGGGTCGGCATGGCGATCCTCCGAAGGGGTGGCCTGTTTGGAAGCAATTTTGGGGTAATATTACTACATTATGGCCGCAAGAAAAGGTTCTGCTTGAGCGGAGCGGCCGGGTATTTCAAAGGCTGAAAGTCATATTAGCGTAGATTAAGTGCGGAAACAGGGCGGTTGAGCAGGGATGCCTATAAGCGAGGCATTGCGTTATGTTGTAAAATTACTAAAAAATGCTTGTGTCCACCGACGGCCTGCGTCACATTTTGTTTATCGCCATGAGCCCTGGCCCAGCGCATCCACGCGCCATCTCCGCCGAGCGGCTCGCTTCATACCCACTCGCTTGCACCCGCTAGGAGGAAGGACCATGACGCTCAAGATCGCCATCAACGGCTTCGGTCGTATCGGCCGCAATGTGCTGCGGGCCCTGTACGAGAACGGCTACCGCCGCCAGGTCCAGGTGGTGGCCATCAACGACCTGGGCGATCCGGCGCTGAATGCCCACCTGCTGCGCCACGATACCGTGCATGGCCACTTCCCCTGCCAGGTCGAGCACGACGAGGCGAGCCTCAGCGTCGATGGGGAGCGTATCGCCATCTTCTCCCAGCGCGATCCGGCCGCACTGCCGTGGAAGACGCTGGGCGTCGACCTGGTGATGGAGTGCACGGGGCTGTTCACCCGGCGCGTTGCCGCTGCCAAGCATCTCGAGGCGGGGGCCGGGCGCGTGCTCATCTCGGCACCCAGCCCGGACGCCGATGCCACCGTCGTGTTCGGGGTCAACGAGCATGTGCTGAAGCCCGAGCACAAGGTGGTCTCGAACGCTTCCTGCACCACCAACTGCCTGGCGCCGGTGGCCAAGGTGCTCAACGATGCGGTAGGCATCGAGAACGGCCTGATGACCACGGTGCACGCCTACACCAACGACCAGAACCTCTCCGACGTCTACCACAGCGACCTCTACCGGGCGCGTAGCGCCACTCACTCGATGATTCCGACCAAGACCGGTGCCGCCGCCGCGGTGGGCCTGGTGCTGCCGGAACTGGCCGGCAAGTTCGACGGCCTGGCGGTGCGGGTGCCGGTGATCAACGTCTCGCTGGTGGATCTCGTCTTCACTGCCGGGCGCGACACGACCAGGGAAGAGATCAACGCTATCGTGGCCAAGGCCGCCGAAGCCTCGCCGGTGCTTGCGGTCAATGCCCAGCCGTTAGTGTCCATCGACTTCAACCACGACCCCCATTCCTCTACCTTCGATGCCAACCACACCCGTGTCAGCGGTCGCCTGGTCAAGGTGATGGCCTGGTATGACAACGAGTGGGGCTTCTCCAACCGCATGCTCGATACGGCGCTGGCCATGCATGCCGCCGGCGATGCCAAGCGCCAGGCAGCCTGACGGCGAAGGCTGTTCCAGCGCCGGAAAGGTGCTTGGCGTTGCCCTAGTCGGCCTTCCTTGACTAGGGTTAGGGGTACATCCACGGATCGGGAGGTATCTCATGAAACGTTATGGACTGCGTAGCGCCCTGATGGCCTTTGCTGCATCGCTGATGCTGGCCTTGGCGGGTTGCGGTACCGGTACCGGCGAGCGCGCCGCTTCTGGTGCTGGCGTAGGTGCGGCGACCGGGGCGGCAGCGGGTGCGGCCACGGGCGGCAGCCCGGTCACCGGTGCGGCAATTGGCGCCGGGGCAGGTGCGGTCACCGGGGCTGCGACCGATGAGGACGATATCGACCTCAGCAACTGACGGCATTTCCTGCAAGTGCACGTGCCGCGCTCGCCGACAGGCGGGCGCGGCTTTCTTGTGGCCTGTGTGGCCGGCGGCTACTCGGCTTGCAGGCCCGGAATCCGCCAGGTGGTGGGGCAATCGCGGCTGTGGAACAGGCGCTGGGACGTGGTAGCGTTGCGCCGTTCGGCCAGTGCCTCGCGGCCTTCGCCAAGGGTATCCATCATGCCTGGCCGGGGGTGGCGCACGGTAAGCAGCGTCAGGTCGTCCTCGCGGCTCACCTCATAGTCGGCCTGCAGCGATTCGACTAAGGGGTCGAGCCGTTCGGGCTTGTTGTCGAGGCACAGGGCGAAGCGCATGGCGCCGCTGTCGACCAGGTTGGCATGCAGGCCGGCCTCCACCAGTCGGCCGAGGATGTCGTGCTGGCGCGGCTCGTCCATAAAGGCGAAGTCGCGCGGCCTGACCTCCAGCCATACTTGGTCCTCGCGCAGGATGCAGGAGGGCACCTCGGCATCGAAGCGCCGCTCGGCGTCGATGACGGTGGGCTCGGCGTCAGGCGCCTCGAAGGAGCGTACCGTCAGCGGAATCGACTTCTCCTGCAGCGGTCCCAGGGTCTTGGGGTGGATCACCTTGGCGCCGTGCCAGGCCAGCTCGGTGGCTTCGGCATAGGAAATGCGCTCGAGCTGTACGGCATTGTCGAAGCGCCGGGGGTCGGCGTTGAACAGGCCGGTGACGTCCTTCCAGATGACTACTTCGCGGGCCTCGAGGCAGTGGGCGAAGATCGCCGCGCTGAAGTCCGAGCCTTCACGGCCCAGGGTGGTGGCCTCGCCCTGCTCGGTGCCGCCGATGAAGCCTTGCGTGAGCGCCACGCGATCGCTGTGCGAGAGGCGTTCGCGGATGTTGTCGAGGGTCGCCGGCCAGTCCAGGTTGGCGGCCTGGTGGCAGGCGTCGGTGCGCACCAGCTCGCGAGCGTCGTGCCACTCGGTGGCGATGCCATGGTGGTTGAGCCAGGCCGCCACAATGGTGGTGGAAAGCAGCTCGCCATAGCACACGGTCTGGTCGTAGTGCTTGGCATGAGGGCCATCGCGGTGCTTGCGATGCTGGGCATCGAGCTCCTCGAACAGGACATCGATGCGCTCGCTCGGTGCATCCGGCGAACCACCCAACAGCGCCTCGAGCACCTCGTGGTGATCAGCTTGCAGGGCCTTGAAGCACTGGCGGTACTCGTCTCCCTGCGTTCCACCCTCACTGCGGGCGGCGGCCAGCAGCGCTTCCAGCTTGTTGGTGGTCTTGCCCATGGCGGAGACCACCACGACCAGCGGGCGGTCGCCGTGCTGCTCGATCAGCGGGGTCAGGTGGCGTATGGCGTCGGCGTCCTTGATCGAGGCGCCGCCGAACTTGAACACGGTCGTCATTCTCGGCTCCTGGCAAACGTTGGGTGCCCTTCACCATGGGTCAAAATCGTCCGCAGGAAAAGTGTGGCCCGGGTGACGAGAGAAGTTGCGGTGCAGAAACGAAAAAGCCCCGCAGGGGCTTCTCGTGCGGCAGCGCCTCAGCTGAGGCGCTCCTTGTAGGCCTCGTAGCCGAAGGTCTTCACCGTGCGCACCTCGCGGCTCGCCTCGTCGACCCGGCAGATCGCCGGCAGGCGAATGCCGTTGAAGGTGGTGGTCTTGACCATGGTGTAGTGGGCCATGTCGGTGAACACCAGCCGGTCGCCGATGGCCAGCGGCGCGTCGAACGAGTAGCTGCCGATCACGTCGCCGGCCAGGCACGTCGTGCCGCCCAGCCGGTAGGTGTGAGCCTTCTCGCCCGGCTCGTCGGCGCCAATAATCTGCGGCCGGTAGGGCATCTCCAGCACATCGGGCATGTGTGCGGTGGCCGAGGTGTCGAGAATCGCATTGAGACCATCGTTCTCGACGATATCCAGCACCGAGCACACCAGGTAGCCGGTATTCAGCGCGATCGCCTCGCCCGGCTCCAGGTACACGGTGAGGTGCGGGTGGCGCTCGCGGAAGCTGCGAATCACCCGTACCAGCCGCTCGATGTCGTAGTCGGCTCGCGTGATGTGGTGCCCGCCGCCGAAGTTGACCCAGCGCAGCCCGGTCAGGTAGCGGCCGAACTTCTCCTCGAACGCCGCCAGGGTCTCCTCCAGGGCGTCGCTGTTCTGCTCGCACAGGGTGTGGAAGTGCAGCCCCTCGAGCCCTGCCAGGTCGCCCTCGGCGAGATCCGACACCCGCGTGCCGAGCCGTGAGCCCGGCGCGCAGGGGTCATAGAGTGGCACCGCCCCGGTGGAGTGCTCGGGGTTGACGCGCAGCCCGCAGGAGACCTGACGCGGCGCCGCCGCGACGGTGTCGCGGAAGCGGCGCCACTGCCCCGGGGAGTTGAAGCTGATGTGGTCGGCGTACTGCAGCACCACTGCCATCTCCTCGGGGGTGAAGGCCGGCGAGTAGACGTGTACCTCGCCGCCGAAGTGCTCGGCGCCGAGGCGTGCCTCGTCCTGCCCGCTGGCGGTGGTGCCGACCAGGTACTGACTGACCAGCGGGAAGCTGTCCCACATGGCGAAGCCCTTCAGCGCCAGCAGGATGCGCGCGCCGCTCTGCTCCTGGACCTGCCTTAGCAGCTCCAGGTTACGGCGCAGCAGGGCGTCGTCGACCACGTAGGCCGGCGATGGGCAGGCATGGATATCGAATGGATAGACCGCTTGTTGCATGTCGTGAGCCGTCATCTTGGCTCAGGCCAACGGGTCATGGTCGGGGTCGAGTTCGACCATCTGCCACGGCAGGCCCATGTCGCCGATCCGCGCCATGAAGGGGTCAGGGTCGAGCTGTTCGACGTTGAACACGCCGGCGCCCTTCCAGATGCCTTCCAGCATCAGCATGGCGCCGGTGACCGCCGGCACGCCGGTGGTATAGGAGATCGCCTGGGACTGCACCTCGCGGTAGCACGCCTCGTGATCGCAGATGTTGTAGATGTACACCTTGCGCCGCTTGCCGTCCTTGATGCCGTCGGCAATGATGCCGATGTTGGTCTTGCCCTTGGTGCGCGGCCCCAGTGAGGCCGGGTCGGGCAGCACCGCCTTGAGGAACTGCAGTGGAGCGATCTGCTTGCCCTCGAACTCGATCGGCTCGATGCGGGTCATGCCGACGTTCTCGAGCACCTTAAGGTGGGTGATGTACTTCTCGGAGAAGGTCATCCAGAAGCGAATGCGCTCCAGGCCCTTAATGTTCTGGCTGAGCGACTCGAGCTCCTCGTGGTACAGCAGGTAGATGTCCTTCTCGCCGATGCCGTCGAAGTCGAACTTGCGCTTCTCGGCCAGCGGCGGAGTTTCGACCCACTCGCCCTTCTCCCAGTAACGACCATTCGCGGTAATCTCGCGAATGTTGATCTCCGGGTTGAAGTTGGTGGCAAAGGGGTAGCCGTGGTCGCCGCCGTTGGCATCGAGGATGTCGATGCGGTGGATCTCGTCGAACAGGTTCTTCTGCGCATAGGCGCAGTAGATGTTGGTCATGCCCGGGTCGAAGCCGCAGCCCAGGGTGGCCATGTTGCCTGCCTTGACGTAGCGGTCGTGGAAGGCCCACTGCTCCTTGTACTCGAACTTGGCCTCGTCCGGGTGTTCGTAGTTGGCCGTGTCGAGGTAAGGCACGCCGGTCTGCAGGCACGCCTCCATGATGGTCAGGTCCTGATAGGGTAGCGCCACGTGGATCAGCACGTCCGGCTTGAACGACTCGATCAACGCCACCAGGGCTTCAACGCTGTTTGCGTCGACCTGGGCCGTCTGGATCGGGCGGTCTAGTTGGGCCGCGATGGCCTTGCATTTTTCTTCATTGCGGCTGGCCAGGCAGATCTCGCTGAAGACTTCCGGGTGCTGGGCACACTTGTGAGTGACGACGCCTCCGACGCCACCGGCGCCGATAATCAGGACTTTGCTCATGGGCCTCTCGAATCCAGATCGGGAATGTCAATGAAAGGGTAGGGGCTTATCGGATTTTCGGCCATCTCGTCATGCCCGCGCCCGATGCACCCGGTCTTGCGCTGCGCGCTGATGATGGCGCCCCGAGCCCCCGGTATCAAGTGATTTTCGTGAGTGACATGCTACCAAAGCATGAGGAAAACGACCGCGCTGAGCGGCTGTTATGGGAGTGGTGAATAAAAAATAAAGCAGGCTAAGTATAACCTGTGTTATGAAAAGTTATATCAGGCAATGGTGTAGTATGGTCGACTAAAAATATCGGGCGGGGTAACGGGGTGATGCTTCTCAACAGTACGCCGATCAAGGATTTGATCGAGCGCGGTGCCTTGTCGGAGCAAGCTCAGTCCCTGTTGCTGGGCCTGGAACTGCATCCACGCAAGATCTCGGCTGGCGAAGTGCTCTGGCTAGAGCGATCGGACGTCGACACGTTCGGCGTGCTGAGGGAGGGCTGGGCCTATTCATTCCGCCATCTCGGCAATGGTTCGATGCAGATCCTCAAGCTCTACCTGCCTGGCGATATCATCGGCATGCGCGACTTCGGCTTCTCCAAGCGCCTGGCGGGCGTTGCAATGATCAATGACGGCGTCGTCTGCCCCTTTTCCCACCACCAGTTGTTCGAGCTGCTCGGCCATTCCGCGGCGCTGTCGGCCAGTCTCGTCACCATTGCCGTGCGCCAGCAGGCCATGCTCACCGAGCGCCTGGTCTACCTTGGCCGACACACGGCGCAGCAGCGATTGGCGCATTTCCTCTACGAACTCTACCTGCGCCTCGAACGGATCGGCTGCGTGGAGGACGACAGCTTCTTCATGCCGCTGTCCCAGGAGCAGCTCGGCGACGCGCTGGGGCTGAGTGCGGTGCACGTGAGCCGCACCTTCGCCATGCTGCGCGAAGAGGGGCTGGTACTACGTGATCGACACCAGGTCTGGCTCCCGGATCGCCAGGCCCTGGCCGATCTGGCAGAGTTCAATCACACCTATCTTGAAGAAGTCACTCCTTCTGCCTTTTTGGAGCTTTAAGCGATACCCGACATGTGCAAGCAAGAGGCGGCATGCCTGGCGGTGCTGCGCTCAGCCGCCATACTCTAGCGACACGCACAGCGACGGAGGCAGGGATGCCACGTTCCATCGAGATCAGCGCCGCAGCTGACGTCATCGATCGCATTGTCGAGCAGGCGGGAGAGGTGAGCGGTGTGGTCAGCCTTTCGCGCCAGAAGGGGCATCGCTGACGCCGCCGGGCGACGTGCTCACCGTGCATGCCACCGATGATGCCACCCGGGCGATGCTTGGCATCCTGACGGACCTCGACGTGCCGAGGAAAGGGACTGTCAGCCTGAGCGAGCCGACCAGCCTGCTTTCGGTTGAGTACCAGAAGCTCATCGACAAGGAATCGAATGAGACGATCTGGGACGACATGGCCTTCCTGCTGCGCAGGGACACCAATGTGTCGTTCAACTATCTCATGCTGATGGCGTTGGCGGGTGCCATCACGGCGGCGGGGCTGTGGTCCGACACGCTGCATCTGATCATTGGCTCGATGATCATTGCGCCAGCCTTCGAACCGCTGCTGCGGCTGCCGCTGGGCCTGATCACGCGTGCCAAGGAACTGATCCCGAGCGGCCTGGTGTCCATGACAACGGGCTATCTTGCCCTCGCCCTCGGGGCCGTGTTCGCCACCACCGTGCTGAATCTATGGGAGCCGGGTGCCAAGCCGGCCCTCGCCGAGCAGCGCTGGGTGGGGTACTGGTCGTCGCTGAGCTTCGCCGGCGTGCTGATCTCGGCGTTTGGCGCCATTGCTGGGCCGGTCATCGTCAGCGCCCAGCGCTCGGTCATGACCGTCGGCGTCATGATCACGCTGGCGCTCATCCCCAGCATGGGCATCGTGGGCATGGGGCTGGCGACTGGCGACCTTGGGCTGGCCGGCCAGGGCTTCATTCGCTGGCTGGTGGATGCCCTGCTCGTCACCGTCATGAGTGCCGCGGTCTTCGGGCTGAAGAAGCGCTTTCTGCATCATCGCTTGCACGCGCTGAGCTGGGCTGCCGGTGCCTGGCTTTGGCCGTCCTCAAGGGGCAAAACGATGCGGGTAGGAACGAAAAAGCACCCGTAGGTGCTTGATTCGTATAGTTGATTGGTGGAGGCGGCGGGGATCGAACCCGCGTCCGCCGGTACTCGCTCTTCGGCTCTACATGCTTAGGTCCGTTTTTTGGTTTAACGCATCTGGCTCCAACGGGCAGGATCCAGCTACGCGATTCCTCGAAGGTTTAGCGATTGACGAGAGGACGTCGTCAACCGCGATCCCATCATCTTTAGCTCATATCCCCTCCGCGATGAATGGGCACATCGCTTTGGGGCCGGACTAGAAGCTAACAGCGTTTAAGCTGCCAGCGCGCCCTGAGCGTAGTTGTCGTCGTTTGCGACTATTTAGTCGTGATGTTGGATTTACGAGATACATCACGCTCTCGGCATGCACCTAGGAGGTTGTCACCGGCGTCGAAGCCATGTCGCCCCCGTAGCAGACCCATCTTACCAGCATGGGTACGACTATGACACCTGCCGTTGGCCCGGGTTCCCCGTATTTCGCGTTGGTGGCGATTCGAGTGCCGTCAGCCTGCAGTGTTATCGCTGGGACCGCTCAGGCCTTGGTGTGTTCGCGCATGATCCGGCCCTTCTGGCGCTGCCAGTCGCGATCTTTCTCGGTGGCGCGCTTGTCGTGAAGCTTCTTGCCCGTCACCAGGGCCAGCTCGCACTTCACCTTGTTGCCCTTCCAATAGAGCTTGAGCGGCACGCAAGTGTGGCCCTTCTCTTGGGAGCGCGAGAAGATCTTGGCGATCTCCTTGCGGTGCAGCAGCAGTTTGCGGGTGCGAGAGGGGTCGGCGATCTCGTGGGTGCTGGCGGTGTTGAGCGGCGTGAAATGGCTGCCCAGCAACCATGCCTCGCCGTCCTTGATCAGGATGTAGGTGTCGGTGAGCTGGGCCTTGCCGGCGCGCAGGCTCTTGACCTCCCAGCCGGCCAGCACCAGGCCGGCCTCGAAGACTTCGTCGATGTGATATTCGAAGCGAGCCTTCTTGTTTTGGGCGATGACGTTGCTGCCGGGACCCTTGCCCTTGCCTTTCTTGTTGGCCATGGAACCTCGTGTCATGTTCTGCCTAGGGCGCCTTCCCTTCGATGTGGGGGAAGCGTGATACCATTCAAGGCGTGAAATAACCGCTCATGATACGCCCTGGGCACTGTGAAGTCAGCGGAGAGCTCAATGCCAACGGTAAACCGGTCCGCCCTGGTGCGGCACACCCCCGAGGAGATGTTCAAACTGGTCAATGACTTCGAGCGCTATCCGGAATTCCTGCCCGGCTGTCGACGTGCACGCCTGCTGGAGCGCGATGAGTCGCACTTGATCGGTGAAATGACGCTGGGACGCGCGGGCATCGAGCAGAGCTTCACCACGCGCAACGACCTGATCGAGCCCGAGCGCATCGAGATGTCACTGGTCAGCGGTCCCTTCAAGCGGCTGCGCGGGCGCTGGCTGTTCCTGCCAATGGGCGACAATGCCTGCAAAGTCTGCCTGGAGCTGGAGTTCGAATTTGCCAACCGCCTGCTGGGCATGGCCTTCGGCAAGTTGTTCCAGCAGGTGGCCGGTCAACTGGTCGATGCCTTCACCCAGCGTGCCGATCAGCTCTATGGCCGCTGAAGAGGGGAGGGTACGCGTCGAGGTCGCCTTTGCCCTGCCGGATCGGCAGGAGGTCGTCATGCTTGAGGTGCCGGTAGGTACCACGGCACGCCAGGCCGTAGACCGCGCGGGGCTGCCGGCCCGATTTTCCGAGCTGCCGGCCGAGACCTTCGCCTCGGCCGATCTCGGCCTGTTCGGCAAGCTGCTGCGTGACCCCGAGGGGCAAAGGCTGCGTGACGGCGATCGCGTGGAGGTCTATCGGCCGCTGCTAATCGACCCCAAGGCGGCCCGTGCCCGGCGTGCCGGGCAGGGCTAGGCGGCGCTCACAGCTCCAGCGGCTGGCCGGTGGCGGGCTCGCCACCCTGGGGCAGGGTGCCGCCGGCATCCGGTGCCGACTGCGGTGCCGCTTCCGGCTGGCTGGCAGGCAGGGTGCCCAGCGGGGTGGCGCCTTCGACCGTGGGGCCGATGCTGTCCGGGACGCGCAGCTCGATATCGCGATCGAAGTTGCCGTCGCGCTGCACGTCGACCAGCTGGTCGCCGGCGAAGGTCAGCGTGACGCGGCGCTGCTGCACGCCGCCGTGGGCCTCGTCGAGGCGGAACACGTAGTCCCACTGGTTGGCATCGAAGGGCGCTTCGAGCAGCGGGCGGCCCATGACGCCGACCACCTGGGCACGGCTCATGCCGGGCTGCAGCTGCTGGACCATGCCTTCGGTGATGTAGTTGCCCTGCGGCAGGTCGCGCTTGTAGACGCAGCCGCTGGCCAGCGCCAAGGCAAGGAAAAGGGTGGCGGTTTTGATCAGCTTTTGCATTTGTGTCCGTTCTTCACTATCGTGGATTCGGTCGATCATACCCGACCCTACCTGATACTGCGAAGAGCGAACATGGCGGACCAGAACCATGAACTGCGCAAGGCGGGCCTGAAGGTCACCCTGCCCCGCGTGAAAATCCTCCAGATTCTCGAGAATGCCACGGGACAGCACCACCTGAGCGCGGAAGACGTCTACAAGACGCTGCTCGAAGCCGGTGAAGACGTGGGACTGGCAACCGTCTACCGCGTGCTGACCCAGTTCGAATCGGCAGGCCTGGTGATTCGCCATAATTTTGATGGCGGCCACGCGGTCTTCGAGATCTCCCAGGAGGAGCACCACGACCACATGGTATGCCTGGATACCGGTGAGATCATCGAGTTCTTCGACGACACCATCGAGCGTCGCCAGAAGGAGATCGCCGAGGAGCACGGCTTCGAGCTTGTCGACCATGCGCTGGTGCTGTACGTGCGCCCGCGCGGTTCCAGCACAACCAAACCCTGAGCCCTCGGCCCGCTGGGCCGCCTCATGCAAGTTAAACAAAAGCCCCGTTTGCGGGGCTTTTTGCATTGTATCGCTTGTGTGTCTTTGCTGTATCGCTTGTGAGTCGCCTGCGGCTATCGCCTGGAAGAGATGTGCCCGGGCTCGCTGCCGAGACACCGGGCTCAGTGAGCCGCGCCCTGCTGGCTGGCGTCCAGCATTTCGCGTGCATGGGCCAGGGTGCGGTCGGAGAGATGCACCCCGCCGAGCATGCGAGCGAGCTCGCTGACCCGCCCGGCCTCGTCGAGCAGCGCCATGCGGGTTAGGGTGGTGTCGCGCCTGGCCTGCTTCTCGATATGCAGGTGGTGGTGGGCCTGCGCCGCCACCTGGGGCAGATGGGTCACCGTCATCACCTGGCCGTTCTCGCCCAGTCGGCGCAGCAGCTGGCCGACGATCTCGGCGGTGGCGCCGGAAATGCCGACGTCTACCTCGTCGAACACCAGGCTGGGGATGGTCGAGTGGCGTGCGGCGACCACCTGGATCGCCAGGCTGATGCGCGACAGCTCGCCCCCGAAGCCACTTTGCTCAGCGGCCGCGGCGGCTGGCCGGGGTTGGCGCTGATCAAGAAGCGTACCCCCTCCATGCCTTCTGGCTGGGGGCTCTGGCGCGTTGCCACCTCTACTTCGAAGCGTGCCTTGTCCATGGCCAGGAAGGCGAGCTGCTCCTGCACCGCCTTGCCAAACCGGCTCGCCGCCTCACGGCGTGTCTCGCCCACGCCGCGTGCCTGTTCGCGCCAGCGGTCGCGCAGGCTCTCGACCTCGCTGCGCAGCGCCTCGAGATCGTGGTCGCCGCCTTCCAGCCCTTCTAGCTCCTGATGAAGCCGGCGGTGCAGTGCGGGCAGCTCGTCGGGCATGACATGGTGCTTGCGGGCGATACGGTGCACCTCGCCCAGGCGCGACTCGACCCAGGCCAGGCGCTCTGGGTCCAGCTCCGTAGCGTCGGCGAAGCGGTGCAGCTCGCGCACGGCTTCCTCGACCTGGATGCGTGCCTCGCCGAGCATGCCGATCACCTCGGCCAGCGCACCGCGATCACTCCCCGGCAGCGGGTCGAGGCGCTGCAGTGCTTGGCTGAGCAGCGCCAGCACGCCGCCGTCATCGCTGTCGCAGCATTCCGCCGCATGCTGCGCCTCGCGCAGCGTCTCCTCGGCGTGGGCGAGCTGCTCCTGCTCGTGCTCCAGGGTAGCAAGCTCGTCCTCGCCCAGGGCAAGGAGGTCCAGCTCCTCGACCTGATAGCGCAGCAGCTGGCGGCGTGCCTGGACTTCGTCACCGTTCTCGGTCAGCTGCTTGAGCCGTTTGCGGGTTGCCTGCCAGCGGCGAAAGGTGTCGGTGAGCTCTGCCACCGCGCTGCGGTGGCCGGCAAAGTCGTCGAGCAGGCGCAGGTGGGTCTCCTCCTGCAGCAGTGCCTGGTGCGCATGCTGGCCATGGATCTCGACCAGGCGCTCGCCCAGCATCTTGAGGTCGGCTACGGTGGCCGGCTGGCCGTTGATCCACGCCTTGGAGCGCCCGCCTGCGGTCACCACGCGGCGCAGCAGGCAGTCATCGGCGGGCAGCTCGCGCTCCGCCAGCCATGCCCTGGCTGCCGGCAGGGCGGCAATGTCGAAGCGCGCCGAAAGGTCGGCGCGTTCGGCTCCGTGGCGCACGCTGCCGGCATCGGCGCGCTCGCCCAGGCACAGCCCCAGGGCGCCCAGCAGGATCGATTTGCCGGCCCCGGTCTCGCCGGTGATGGCGGTCATGCCGCCGGCAAGCTCCAGGTCGAGCGTGTCGACGATGGCGTAATCGCGAATGGCAAGCTGAGTCAGCATGGCTCCTCCTGGTGCGAGGCTCTGCAGAGTGCTGGATGGGCATACACGTAATTGGGCTTTTATACAGTAGTCCATGAGTGGGCTCAACGCACCCGGCGATGGCGTGCAAGACACTTGAGTTTGGTCCGATGGCCCCCATATAGGCCGCAGACTGCCAAGGGTTACCGAACCGACACCCGTACGGCCCGCACGGCCGGATCACGCTTCAGGAGATGTGCATGGCTAAAGAATCCCAGACCCCGCTTGACGACGAGCTGGTACGACGCGAAGAGGAAGCCGAGCCGCAGCCGGCACCCCTGGAAGGCCAGCTTGACGAGGCGCCCGATTCGACCGAATCGGTCGAGTTCAGCGACAACCCCGAAGCCGACATGCTGGCGGCCCAGGTCGAGGAGCTCGAGCAGCGCCTGGCCGAGGCCAAGGACCAGGCGCTGCGCGCCGCCGCCGAGGCGCAGAACGTGCGCCGCCGCGCCGAGCAGGAGGCCGAAAAGGCGCGCAAGTTCGCCCTGGAGCGCTTCGTCAAGGAGCTACTGCCGGTGGTCGACAGCCTGGAGAAGGCGCTCGAGGCTATGGGCGAGAGCGCCAGCGACGCCCACCGCGAAGGGGTGGCCATGACGTTGAAGATGCAACACGACGTGCTGGGCAAGTTCGGCGTCGAGACGGTCGACCCGGCCGGCGAGCCCTTCGATCCGCAGTACCACGAGGCGATGGCCATGGTACCCAACCCCGAACTCGAGCCCAACAGCGTGATGGACGTGATCCAGAAGGGCTATCTGCTCAATGGCCGTCTGGTACGCCCGGCCATGGTAGTGGTCAGCCAGGCCGCCGGTTGAGGTAGCGAGAATGAAAGGCAGGGTGGGGCTTGAAAAGTCATCGGCCGCCCCCAGATAGACGTCAACCGCGGCGGTAGCCGCAGCACGACTTCAAGGCAAACGAATTTTTCGAGGATTTCCTATGGGACGCATCATCGGTATTGACCTGGGGACCACCAACTCTTGCGTGGCCGTGCTCGACGGCGACAGCGCCAAGGTGATCGAGAATGCCGAAGGCGCTCGCACCACGCCCTCCATCATCGCCTACACCGATGATGGCGAGACGCTGGTTGGTCAGTCGGCCAAGCGCCAGGCGGTCACCAACCCGCAGAACACCCTGTACGCCATCAAGCGCCTGATCGGCCGTCGCTTCAAGGACGATGTCGTTCAGAAGGACATCAAGATGGTCCCCTACACCATCGCCGAAGCCGACAACGGCGACGCCTGGGTCGAGGTGAAGGGCAAGAAGCTGGCACCGCCGCAGGTCAGCGCCGAAGTGCTGAAGAAGATGAAGAAGACCGCCGAGGACTACCTGGGCGAGCCGGTCACCGAAGCAGTGATCACCGTGCCGGCCTACTTCAACGACAGCCAGCGCCAGGCCACCAAGGACGCCGGGCGCATCGCCGGGCTCGAGGTCAAGCGCATCATCAACGAGCCGACCGCGGCGGCGCTGGCCTACGGCATGGATAAGTCGCGCGGCGACAAGACCATCGCCGTGTACGACCTGGGCGGCGGCACCTTCGACATCTCGATCATCGAGGTGGCCGATGTCGACGGCGAGACCCAGTTCGAGGTGCTGGCCACCAACGGCGACACCTTCCTGGGTGGCGAAGACTTCGACATGGCGCTGATCAACTACCTGGTCGAGCAGTTCAAGGCCGACAGCGGCATCAACCTGTCCGGCGACAACCTGGCCATGCAGCGCCTCAAGGAAGCCGCCGAAAAGGCCAAGATCGAGCTCTCCAGCGCCCAGCAGACCGACGTCAACCTGCCCTACATCACCGCCGACAACACCGGGCCCAAGCACCTCAACGTGAAGGTGAGCCGGGCCAAGCTGGAGTCGCTGGTGGAGGACCTGGTGCAGCGCTCGCTGGGGCCGTGCAAGACTGCGCTCTCCGATGCCGGCCTGTCCGCTTCCGAGATCGACGACGTGATCCTGGTCGGCGGCCAGACCCGTATGCCGTTGGTGCAGAAGAAGGTGGCCGACTTCTTCGGCAAGGAAGCGCGCAAGGACGTCAACCCGGACGAGGCCGTGGCCGTGGGTGCGGCGATCCAGGGCGGCGTGCTGGGCGGCGACGTCAAGGACGTGCTGCTGCTCGACGTCACCCCGCTGACCCTGGGCATCGAGACCCTGGGCGGTGTGATGACCCCGCTGATCGAGAAGAACACCACCATCCCGACCAAGAAGACCCAGACCTTCTCGACCGCGGATGACAACCAGACCGCCGTGACCATCCACGTGCTGCAGGGCGAGCGCAAGCAGGCCGGCCAGAACAAGTCGCTGGGTCGCTTCGACCTGGCCGACATTCCGCCGGCGCCGCGCGGCGTGCCGCAGATCGAGGTGGCGTTCGACCTCGACGCCAACGGCATCCTCAACGTGTCGGCCAAGGACAAGGCCACCGGCAAGGAGCAGTCGATCATCATCAAGGCCTCCAGCGGTCTCTCCGATGAAGAGATCGAGCAGATGGTGCGCGACGCCGAGGCCCACGCCGACGAGGACAAGAAGTTCGAGGAGCTGGTGGCACTGCGCAACCAGGCCGATGGCATGATCCACGCCTCGCGCAAGACCCTCTCCGAAGCGGGCGACAAGGCCAGCGACGAGGAGAAGCAGGCCATCGAGGCCGCCATCGCCGAGCTCGAGGAAGCGCTCAAGGGTGACGACAAGGACGCCATCCAGGCCAAGTTGGACAAGCTGACCGAGGCGTCCGGCAACCTGGCGCAGAAGATGTACGCCGCCCAGGCCGAGGCCGCCCAGCAGGCCGGTGGCGAGCAGGCCGATGCCGGAGGCAAGCAGGACGACGACGTGGTCGACGCCGAGTACGAAGAAGTCAACGACGACCAGAAGAAGCAGTAATCGCCAAGGCGATGCCACGGACGACGGTAGCGCGGGAGGACGACTCCCGCGTTGCCGTTTCCGCGGATCGGGCACAACTGCCTAGACCAGGAGGCGCATGGACCCATGTCCAAACGCGATTATTACGAAGTGCTCGGCGTCGAGCGTGGGGCCGACACCAAAGACATAAAGAAGGCCTACCGGCGGCTGGCGCAGAAGTACCATCCCGATCGCAATCCGGATGACGACACTGCTGCGGAGAAGTTTCGCGAGGTCTCCGAGGCCTATGAAGTTCTCTCCGACGGCGAGAAGCGCGCCGCCTACGACCAGTTCGGCCATGCCGGGGTCGACGGCCAGGCCGGCGGCTTCGGTGGCGGCGGCTTCGGCGGCGCCGGTGCTGGTGGCTTCAGCGACATCTTCGGCGACGTGTTCGGCGATATCTTCGGTGGCGGCGGCGGCCGGCGCAGCCCGCATGCGCCGCAGCGTGGCAGCGACCTGCGCTACAACCTCGAGCTCGACCTGGAGAGCGCGGTTTCCGGCACCACGGTCGATATCCGCGTGCCCCGCCACGTGGAGTGCGACCGCTGCGACGGCCAGGGTGCCGAGCCGGGCTCCACCAAGGAGACCTGCCCCACCTGCAACGGCCACGGCCAGGTACGCATGCAGCAGGGCTTCTTCGCCGTACAGCAGACCTGTCCGACCTGCCACGGCAGCGGCGTGCACATCAAGGTGCCGTGCCACAAGTGCCATGGCGAAGGGCGCGTGCGCGAGACCCGCACCCTCTCGGTGAAGATCCCGGCTGGGGTGGACACCGGCGACCGCATTCGCCTCAATGGCGAGGGCGAGTCCGGCGTCAACGGCGGCCCGCCCGGCGACCTCTACGTGCAGGTGGCGATCAAGCCGCACCATATCTTCCAGCGCGACGGCAAGCACCTGCAGTGCGAGGTGCCGATCAACTTCATCGATGCCGCGCTGGGCGGCGAGCTCGAAGTGCCTACCCTCGACGGCCGGGTCAAGCTCAAGATCCCGGCGGAAACCCAGACCGGCAAGCTGTTCCGGCTGCGCGGCAAGGGCGTCAAGCCGGTCCGCGGCGGCCCCCCGGCGACCTGCTGTGCAAGGTGGTGCTGGAAACCCCGGTCAACCTCAGCGAGGAGCAGAAGGCGCTGCTGCGCCAGCTGCAGGAGAGCCTCGACGGCAGCAACAGCCACAGCCACTCGCCGAAGAAGACCAGCTTCTTCGACGGCGTGAAGAAGTTCTTCGAGGACATGAAGCCGTAACCTTTGTCCTTTTCGATGCAGCCTACCATTGATTAAGTGGTAGGCTTTTTTTATGCTGCTAAGAAACTACTATGTGAATTTATGTGATGAACTTATCTTCGACACTTTCTCTAAACGTCATTAGTAACTATATTTTTTACACGACACCAAGGGAATTAGATACGCTACCAGACACTTGTCAGGGGTGTACGCATGGTTTGCGCCGCCACCCAGTAAAGTTTCTCCTCCTATAGATGAAAAAACGTATTTGCACTATGCGGCAATATGCGGTGCATCTGGCGAGGAAGTTATATTGGGGAAGCGTTATAGGGCTGGCATAAATAAAAAGCCTGTTCCTAAGCAAAGCTATTTTACTAAGGTTTTGTCGAACCGTCAGTCAATAGAGATTTCGGCCATTGCAGCCCTTTTTCGCCGCCATTATATGTTGGCAAAGCATGCGGCAAAGAAGGAATAAAAGGTAGGTTGAAACAAGAGTCGAATAGCGCTGATTTTAGGAGCAAGTTTTTAAAGTTAGCTAAAGGAAGTCCCGCCATGACCACCTTCAATTTTAAAAACTGTTTGATAAAATATATTGATGTAAAGGGTTTGCTGGCTGAGCAGTTGGTTAGCGAAGAGGGCGAAGTTGTGGAAGATGTTGTTGAAGACGCATGCAGGTTTTTAGAACAGGCTGTTTTTTGGGCTGGTTTTCCAGCGCTGAATACTAAAATGGGGGTTTGATATGGATTTCAATATATCATTTGAAGACATTGAACAAAAAAAGAGTCTAGTTCGTACTACTGTACATTCTCGGAGCAGAAATATAACGCGCTGCATAAAGTATATGTTATGTCTGGCGCTACTGAAATAGCAAATGTTAAAAAAATAAAGATATTATGTTGGTAGATGACCTTAGGGGGGATGAGCTATGGGGAATGCATCAGTTAATCCAAAGAAACATATCACCTGATCGTGTCGATGAGATAGTTTCAAATTATCTTCAAAACTCTACTAAAGCTGTCAAGTTTTTCCCATCCATTACTGTTGTACTTGTTCCTAAAGAAGGTAACAGACCTGGCAATCAATATGGTAGTAGCCATGAAAATGGATTAAATATAGATGGCGTGAGCATCTCTCACCCTGGATCAGATGATAAAAAAAGGCTCGTAAATAATGTTCCAGTTACCCTAAAGTGGGATAAGGATAAAATTTCGGCCGTTGTTGTAGATGGGCAGCACCGTGTGGCCGCCCTGAGAAAATTTTATCATGGCGAAGGATCAGAAGGGCGTAGCAGTATATCCGTTTCCTTTGTGTTGTTTGAAAATTCTGCTGAACTTCCTGTTGTTGATGCTACGAGGCAACTGTTTATAGATGTAAATAATACTCCTAAGCGAGTATCTGAGCAAAAACTAATTTTCATAGACGATAGAAACCTCTTAAGGAGATTAACTGCTCGAACGCTAGGTGCCTTAGCCCCAGGCGCTGATTCGGCAGATGATCCGTATCAGGCTCTTCATCATCGAGGAGCTTTTGAATTTTCACAACATCACCATATTAGTAAATACTTAGTAGGTGAGGATGGTAATGACGATGAGGATATAAATGTTATCTTTAGGACACACGAAAGTCTGTTTCCATGGGAAGTTACTCATATTCTAACCTTGCATGAGGATATTATACAGTCAATTATTTTGTCTGAAAGAAGCGCAATTGACGGCAATCCAAGCATAATTAAAATTTGTCGTATAATTAATGAAAATCTCCTTGAGGCGTTGCTCGATGATGCGTTTGAAGAGTGGTGTGATGATAAGAATGATCTGCCGTTTTTCTTAAAAGAGCAAGGCCTCGAAGAGGGGGAAAGAGAAGCATTTATTAGGCTGATTGAGCTGCGTTCTAGCTACATTGAAGCCCTCAAGGAAATAAATGAGTCGGGTGAGCTGGTAAAAGAAAGAGAGGAGAATGTACGAGATTTAAAAGCTCAGTATGTAACTAAGTACGAATCATTAAAAGCTTTTGACTTTTCTGTAAAAAGCACTACGAGCCTTGCGGGCACCTCTTGCGAAGTTGTTTGTAATATCGTAAAAGATACTTTCAACGGACTATGGTTCGTAAGGGAACTGCAAAAAATATTAGAAAATGGAGTTGAAGGGTTTGGCCCTGAAGATGCCTATAAATTTGTTGTCATGAGCAAAGAAAAATACTCTTCCTGGAGTCGAAGTGGTAGTGCTAAAGTAAAGCAGGCTAGGATGGAATACCTAAGCATGAACGACTTCAGCGAATCAAAAAGTCTTGCGCTGAAGTATTTCATACAGCGTTTAGAGAGTGTTACTTTAGGCAACCTCCTAAGGTCGCTTGTTGGCCAGCAAATGTTGTTTGGCTTCCTCATTGCCCAAGACCGAGGGCGGGAAGGGGATTTGAGCTATCTTAATGGTCATCTTGGGGAGCTGATTAAGCCAATAAATAACTTAGGAGAAGCAGGCTTTTTAACCATGATAAAAAAATAAAACTTGAGGTCTGTAACAGGACTTTGGAGCTTTCCCCATGGGATGGCTTAATAGTTAAGAATGGGGCAATGAGCCCTGGCCCGAATAATGCTGCTAAAGGAAGTAGGCTTTTAAAGCTCCTCTCTGAGGGAGTTAGGTGTCGTGCAGATACAGCCAGAAAAAGGGTTGGTGTTAGTGACTATAACTCAGTGGTCATGTCTTATGGGGCGAGGCTTTTTGAAAAGCTAAATGGTGAAATAAATATTGACGAAATTTGGAAATCGCTCAGGGAGGAGAAGTATATTCTGTATCTTACAGACAATGAAGCAAATAATTTTTCAGCTGAAGACTTTCCCGATGCCGAGAGTCCAACCTACCCTCGGCTTGTCAAGAAAGTATTAGGAGGTAAGTTTCTCGAAGAGGTGTATGACGCTATGCACCCTGTGATGGAATCTTAGAGTTCGCTGGCGACATGTAGAGCCCATAGCTTTGCATATTCGTCCGGGGTCTTTCCTGGGTAAAGGTGCTCAAGGATCAACTCTGTTGCGGTCTGGCTCTCACCCAGCCAGACCGCCTTATCTAAAAGCATTGATCCAAATTTAAAGCTACCACTATTAGCGATTTTCTGTGTTCTCTTTTTTCTATGGATAGGAAGAAAAGCTCACGCGCTATTAGATTGGGAGAAATTCCTGTCTTTATTTTTTCTCTTTTTAGCTTTTCTTCTGAGCTCTCTGTTAGAGAAAATCTGTTGGGCAGCATTAAAAATAACCTCTCTTCACAGCTGTGCTTTCTGTGTTGCTCGAGTAATGTAACTCATATTTTTTTGATATGGCGCGTTTGAATACAAAGGGGGCGCTACTAAGTGAAATCTCAGTGTCAGTTGAAAGTAGGAGAACCTGATGGCTGGCATATGGGAAATAGCTTTCAACTATATTCAATCTGTGAGCTGAGTCAAGTCGACCTAGTGGGGTGTCAATTATAATAGGTAATCGGCGACCGGATGTCCTGCCTAATGCTGCCAGCATGGCTGTTGCGTAAATTTGTTTTTCACCAGCAGATAGCTGTTCACGATCAACGGTTTTCCCATCGCTATAGACAAGGTCAACGTTAAAAATATCTGGGTCAATACGTGGAGTAAGGCCGGCATGGTTTTTACGTGCTAGTCGCTTAAAAAATTCTCCAAAGTGATGTTGGAGTTCATTCACCTTGTGAGTTTTTGCCCGATGGGAGTAACTTACGAGCATTTCTCTAACTGACTTTGCCATTGTGATAGCATGAGCATTCTCAGATTGCTGCTGGTATTCAGCTTCAAGTTTTCTCAGCTTGCGAATGCAGTCCATGGCAGCACGTAGCTCGCGCTTAGAGTTCTCACGCTTTTCTTCAACTTTGCTATTAAGGCGGCCTTGCTTGAGCAGTGCTTCATTCAGCTGTTCATAAAGTGGTTTGATTCGCTGCTCATCAGGAGCACGCTCTAGGTTTGTGGCACACTCACTAATTTGGTGCCGCAGGTTGTCGAGTTTCTGCTCAAGCTCGTCAACCTCTTTCTTTTGCTTCGGTGCTTCCACGGTAATCTGGTGGCGAAGTCGCTCAATCTCCCGGTCTGAGAGGTCGTGCATTATCTCCACTTTCTTGGGAGGTAGCAGGTTTTGACCAAAGGCTTTTTTTATAGCCTTATCAATCAGCGCGTGGTTATCTTGCAGTACACTTCCAAGCTCCTTGCGTAGTGCTTTAGCTTGACGCTTTGCTGCTTGATGAGTGACTTGATGTTTACGATAGTCGCTCTCAGCGTCGAGCTGATTTAGCAAAGCACCTAGCGCTGTCGGTGCCAGCGCCAAGGGATAGAGGGAGCCTTTGAGTGAGCGGATCCGGCCTCTGATGCTTTCTTGCTCAGCTAAAAGGCGCTCCATTCTATCCTTTTCAGCTGCCTGATTTTCGTACCAAGCGCCACCATGGGCTTCAATCTTTTGTTCCAGCTGTGCTATCTCAACCTTTAGGTTATGCAACTGATCTTCTAGCTTCTCTTTGCTCTCAAGCTCAAGCTGGTAGCTTGCGTAGTATTTCTTATAGTCAGCTTCAAGTGACTCTGCTTCATTGCGGATAGCATCGGGAAGTCGGCCCTTCGAATGGCTGCGGATGTAAACAGCGAGATCTGCGCGTAGCTTATTGACAATATCAAGTCCTAGCAGGCGTTGAATTGCGTCTGCAAGTGCTGCGTTACCCTTGGATTCCGACAGTTCGGCTATCTTTTCACCGTCGAAAAAGAAAAGATCAGCTATTCCTAGGGGGATTAAGTCATTTAGAAAACTTTGCCTTTGGTCATAGGAAAGATTAGAAAGAATCTCCCCATCTCGAGTAATCTGGAGATTTTCCGAAATTTCACCGCTAGTATCTCGAAACCAACTACGTACTACATCGTAGTCGTGCTGATGCCCACCGTAGCTATCATAGAACCTCAGGCGTACGAAGGCACTGTTTGGTGCTCGCTCATGCCCGCTGGGTTTATATATACAGTCAGCCAAATATTGGTGATATTCCTCGCTTGATACCTTGGCGCCAAGGATGCGGCGACCATAAAGCGTAAGTCGCACGGCTGTGAGAATGGATGTCTTGCCAGTCCCATTTAAGCCGCCGAACAAGATGATGGGCTTCTGTCCATTAGGATCTTCTGGCATGAGGTCGATTTCATGCTCTCCGCGGTAGACCCTAAAATTTCCGATTTTTAGCGATTTTAGGATCATTTGCTCAGCTCGTTGTATTGGATTTCTAGTCCTGCAAGGAGCTCGTCGTAAACGCTTTTGGCGTTACGGATTTTTCCTTGGTAGACTGTGTTTTCCTGAAATATGTCTTGCATGTTACTTTTAGTCACATGCATATTATGCAAGACTAAGCTGGCATCTTGCTTCTTTGTATGCAGCGTATCGAGATCACCCCAATCTTGGTTAAGTAGGGCATCGATCCGCTTGAAGACTCCGTGTCGTTTGCTAAGTCCATCCAATGACTGCTCCAGCTGCAATAATTTGATGACAAGCTCTATAGGTGTGCCATGCTCTTGGCAGGCGTCTCTCAAGGCGATCGCATCTTGCTGTGAGAGTACACCAGCGGAATCCTTCATCCATTCTAATTTAAAGCCATAAACGCTGGCATAGATGGAAGGGAGTGTATCCAGGGCATCTGGCTCGTTAGGATCGTTGAGCCATTCGAGGCGTATATGCTTTAGTTCGTCCTCATGGATCAGCCGGATAAAATTTCCGCCATCGTTGAGGTTCTTCTGAATTTCCAGAAGCTTCTTAAGCCAGGCCTGACGATATGCCATCCAGTACGGACCTGGAATCACCTTCTTCTCGATGGTGGTGTCGTCGTCGATCTGGCCGCGTGCATACTGCACCTTGCCGGTACGACGCTTGTGATTGCGATACTTGGCCTTGTTATGAGGCCGTGTCGTACGATAAAGAAGGTCCCGGAACGACTTGAGCCGCTTCATCCATATCTCGCCGGACTCAATTAGCCCTTCCATAGCACGGTCTTTGGTCACCACGGTGCAGGTCCAGCAACCGAAGCGTGAGTTCCCGCATGAAGGTGTCTTAGTATCGATTACTACAGGGCATTCGCCTGCGTTCGAATCTTTGTAAAGCTCAAACAGCTTATGGTGTGTTCCGCCCCAAGGAGCTGGCGCTCCTAAAAGATACATCCATACCTCATCGAAGGACCAATCCTCGATAGGCATATAGGTATAGGCACCTGGAAGGGAGGAGTGCTTGGATAGCAGAGAGCCATCCACTTTGTGCTTGGCGATGACTTGGGCGCGGGATGCGCTCTCTTGGCTGCGAGCGCCGAGTACCACAATCACCTCGCCGTGACGCGTTACCTTATCTAGAATGAAGCTGCTGACCGGGTCAATCTTCATTCGCTCCGTGCACCAGCGGAAGCTCTGAGTGGGTGCAGGATAACCTTTGCCCAGTAAGTTCACCCAGAAGGTATCATTGGCCTTTGGCACCACTTGATGAGCTGAGAAGGGCAGGCCATCTTTCTGAGCTCGAGTGTTGATCTGCTCCAAAGTAGTTGAAATGAGGTCGACGACTACCGGAGTCTCCACCAGAGTGTCTGAGCAGACCACATAGACGTGCTTATGACGCTCCTGGGCCGGCAGTTTCTCTATGGCGGTATAAATCAGGGAGAGAACCGCCGTTGAATCCTTTCCGCCACTGAAACCGATTACCCAAGGCCTCTCATCCTCTAGGTACAAGGTTTGGAGTTCAGTGAGCAGGTCAGGTAGAGGTCGCCCTGCAAAGCTTTGTGCGGCAACCATTTCGTCCCGAGTGGCGAATAGCGTATCAGTGCTCATCGTGAGTACTTTTCCTCGAGTTGGCGCTGTTCATCGCTGAGGGGGATATTTAAGCGCTGCTTGAGGTAGCAGGCGAGGCGTTCTACTGAAGTATGCGATTTCGAAATGCGACCATCTCGTAGGCAGCGCCCTTCCCATTCTGGGTTCGAGCGGTTCCAGTTTTGATTGGTTAGGCATTCTAAGCGTGCGGCATACCAGTCGGGCTCATATCCAGGAGCTTCATGTCTAAGTGAAGCGCAGGCAACAGCTAGCGCTTGGAGAAAAACACCGTGAGCATGGATGCTGCCTTGGCGTAGCTGCATCGGAAGATTGATATTTTCCATAGCTTCCTGCCAGTCAGGCATGACTTGGCAAACGCCTGACCAAAAAGCGATGCATTGCGTATGCTCGTCCCCACTAGCTACGTCGCGTTTGCGTTTTTCCAAGAAACGCCAGCTAGCATTCTTGATGGCGCTTAGCGTGAACAACTTGCGCGACTTGAGAGGTAGAGAGCTCT
Source organism: Halomonas sp. E19 (assembly GCF_052439355.1). Classification (NCBI taxonomy): domain Bacteria; kingdom Pseudomonadati; phylum Pseudomonadota; class Gammaproteobacteria; order Oceanospirillales; family Halomonadaceae; genus Halomonas; species Halomonas sp. E19. The sequence goes on from NZ_JBNFWU010000001.1 coordinate 3,329,897, forward strand.
TCTCGACCTCAGTCAGCTCGCGAAAGCAAGGGACTTCCTGCATAACGCAGCGCGCCAGAGTCGAGGCGGCGTCACGTTTGTCAAAAAATGTGTTGAGCGAGGTACTCGGTCGGATCGCATGGCGGTTCAGATCAGCAAACATCTGCTGGCTGCGCTTGAGTCCTTCATCGATGAACAGCAATACAGGAATGCTGTCATGCCCAAGCTCCTTCTTTTTGGTCACTGCGCGCTCTATGGCGGCACGCCTATGCTGACCATCGTTAATAAGGAGCCGAGCTTCGCGAGGTATACACAGCTTGCCTACCAGTGGAACAAGCTCTTCCCCGGAAGGTACAAACTCAGCTTCTTGGTCAAGCGACGCTGTAATAGCGGGAAGGATGTAATTCTCAGCGTTCTGGGTCAGGTAATCCGTAATTTCTGGAATGCGTCCGGGATTGATTGCACGCTGAGCACGCTGCTCAGGCGGAAGGCCAGAGTCATCGTAGCTGAACAGCTTCGGGATGAGGCGCAGCGGGCACATGATGGTGTAGCATGCACGCCCCCTGGATCCCCCGCAACGCAGGGAAATCATGGGTTTGCTTCTTAGTCTCACGCATCGCTTGTGCCATGATTACGTTCATTTAGACGTACTGGTACGTTGATTTTAACGTAAAACAGCATGAGTGTGAACGCTTTTCAACCTTTTTGTCTGTTTTTTTATACAGTGTCTGGCTGAAGGCAAGGTTGCCACTTTCAAAAGTCTTTAGAAAGAGGGCCATTTTTGTCTAACCTCTCGTTCCGCCTGGCGCTGCACCTCGGGGCTGGCGCCGATCCAGCCGCCGTCTTAGTCTGGTAGCTCCGATACGAATGGAGATCGTTACAATGCCGATGTCGCGTGCCGAGATTGCCACCGAGTCCGGGGCGAGGGTGATGAACCGGCTGTGCAAGCACTGGGCGCACAAGCTGGAGGTGGCGCAGGGCGAGGAGGAGAGCCGGGTGGCGTTCGAGGATGGTTCCTGCGTGATGCGCGTCGAGCCGGGCAAGCTGGTGGTGGCCGTCGAGGCGCTGGATGAGGAGACCCTGGATCGCCTGGAGGGCGTGGTCGACGCCCACCTGCAGCGCATGGCGGGCGACGAGGAACTGGCCATCGTCTGGGAAAATTGAGTGCACCCATAACGCCCCGGCGCGCCCACCTCGGCATGCTGCTGTGGGCGCTGCTGGTGGGGCTGTCGTTTCCCGCCGTGGGGCTGATGAGCGAGCTGCCGCCGCTGTCCCTCACCGCCCTGCGCTTCGCCATCGCCTGCGCCGGCCTGTGGTGGCTGGCGCGGCGTGCCGACGACTTTGGCCGCCCTGGCAGCTGCTGCCGCTCTATATGCTGATGGGGCTATGCCTGGCCGGCTTCTTCGGCGCCATGTTCTGGGCCGCCCACCACGCCACCGCGCTCTCCATGGCTACCCTCTACGTCAGCGTGCCGCTGCTGGCCTACCTGCTGGGGCTGGGGTTTCGCGTCGAGCGGCTGGGCTGGCAGCTGCCGGCCATCCTGGCCCTGGGCGCGGCCGGGGCCCTGGGGCTGGCCTTCGCCGAGGCGCAAGACCACGGCGAAAGCATGCGGCTGGGCATCGGCGAGGCGGTCTTCTTCCTCGGCTGCATGTCGTCGGCGCTCTATCCGGTATTGAGCAAGTGGGGGCTGGCACGTGAGTTGCTGCCGGAATCGGCGGCGGTGCGCACCTTCTGGAGCCTGGGCCTGGGCGGGGTCGCCATCGGCCTGCTAGGGCTCGCCATCGAGCCGGCGACCCGGCTCGTCGCCATGCGCTGGCATGACTTCGCCCTCGTAGTCTATCTGGGGCTCTTCTCCAGTGCGCTTACCTTCTTGCTGTTGCAGCGCGCTACCTCGGTGCTCAGCCCGGGTGCCGTCACCGCTTACGGCTACATGGTGCCCTTTGTCTCCATGCTCGTGTTGTTCGCCACCGCCCCCGAGCAGGTCGGCTGGCACTGGCTGCCGGGCAGCGCGCTGGTGCTGGCCGCCATCGGCCTGCTGCTGCGGCAGGGTGGCGAAGGGGCTCAACCGCGCTGATTCATGCGTCGCTACCCGCTTCGCTGCGCGGCGTGGGGGCCAGGCGAGGAAAATGGCGGCGTATCTCGGCGTATAGCTCAGCCACGTCCTCGACGTGGCGGCGGGAGAAATGGAACGGCACCAGCTGGCCGACCTCGGCCGCGGCGGCGATCTCGCCGCAGGCACGAGCCGTCAGGTGGCCGGTGCGTCGGGCTTGCTCGGCCTGGTCTTCACGAAACGAAGCCTCGCAGAATAGCACCTCGGCGCCGTGGGCAAGCGCACGCAGGCGCTCGCGGTTCCCGGGCGTGTCGCCGAAGTCGGTGGCGTAGACCAGGCGCTGGCCCGGCTGCGAGAAGAGAAGCTTTGCCGCCAGCTCGGCGACCGGGCGCCGGTTGCCGTCGGGCAGGGCGATCTCGCCTGCGTCGTCGCCTTGCACTGCGCGCTGCTTGAGTTCGCCGAGCCAGGGGCCGGGCGCCCAGCCGTGCGCTGCGAGGGCCTCCTTGCGTACCTTTTGCTGGGTGGCGGATTCGTAGGCAAACGCCAGCACCGGCGTGCCATGGTCCAGCGTGGTGGCGCGCACGCGAAAGCCTGGCTCTGCGCGCAGCACGCCATCTTCGACATCGCTGGGGGAGAGCGCCTTCATCGGCTGGCCAGCTACCAGGCGGTAGGGGGCCAGGCTCTCCCCGTGCAGCTCGAAGACCTCGAAGCGAGGCGCCTTGTCCGCGACACGATCCCACAGGATGCCGCGCAGGAAGCCGTCCAGATGGCTGGCGATTCCGGGTAGACCGTAGACCCGGCAGGCCGGGTAGTGGCCGATACGCGAGCGCAGCAGCCACGGGAAACCGCCGATATGGTCGAAATGGGCATGGCTGACGAAGAGGTCGCTGACCTGGTGGGCCAGGCGAGTGGGTAGCCGGTCGGGGTCGCCCAGGTCGAACAGCAGGCTGCGCTTGTGGTGGCGCAGGCGCAGGTGCAGCAGCGGGTCGCCGAACACGCCGTTGACCAGGGTGGCGCGCAGGCCGTTCAAGCGCAGCGTGGGGCGCGGGCTGCCGGCAGTCGCCTGCGGCGGTGGCCGGGCGGCTTCGTTGCTGGCGTCGGGCGGTATCGAGCTTGGCATGGTGGTCCTTGGCGTCGCGTCGTCATGCCCAGTGTGGGCGATTCCGCCGCCGCTGCCCACGCGCTCGGCCCGGCGGGCCCTGGCTCTGGTATACTGCCTCGATCCCCACTCGTCAGATTTCGCAGGAGTCCGCATGACCCGTATCGCCATCGTCGGTGTCGCCGGCCGCATGGGCCGCACCCTGGTCAACGCCGTGCAGGAGGATGCCGGCGCCACCCTGGCCGGCGGTATCGTCGAGCCGGGCAGTTCGCTGGCCGGGGCCGATATCGGCGAGCTGGCGGGGCTCGGCAAGCTGGGCGTCGCCGCGGTGGACTCGCTCGAGGCCATCGTCGATGACTTCGATGTGCTCATCGATTTCACCGCGCCCGGGTCACGCTGGCCAACCTGGCCTTCTGCGCGGCGCACGGCAAACGCATGGTGATCGGCACCACCGGCCTGGCCGACGACGAGCTGGCCGAGCTCGACGGCTACCGCGAGCGGCTGCCCTTCGTCTTCGCCCCCAACATGAGCGTGGGCGTGAACTTGACGCTGAAGCTGCTCGAGACCGCGGCCAGGGCGCTGGGCGACGAGGGCTACGACATCGAGGTGATCGAGGCCCACCATCGCCACAAGGTCGACTCGCCGTCCGGCACCGCGCTGAAGATGGGCGAAGTGGTGGCCGAGGCGCTGGGGCGCACGCTCAAGGAGCACGGCGTGTTCGAGCGTGTCGGCCAGTGCGGGCCGCGCGACCCCAAGGAGATCGGTTTCGCCACGGTGCGCGCCGGCGACATCGTCGGCGAACATACGGTGATGTTCGCCACCGAGGGCGAGCGCATCGAGATCACCCACAAGGCCTCGAGCCGCATGACCTTCGCCAAGGGCGCGGTGCGGGCGGCGCGCTGGGTGGCCGACCAGAGTAATGGACGCTACGGCATGCAGGACGTACTCGGGCTGGACTAAGGAAGCGCTTCCCTAAAGGGGGTGGTCGAGAAGGGCAGAATCCTGTAACATCTCCAAAATTTTGGCCGGGCGCCTGAAAACAGCAGTCCCACTGCGCGCTTGTTGCGTGGCCAGCCCCCGAGCAAACAGAGACAACAAGCGGGATGAAACCGGTTTTTTATCGGCTTCGTCCCGCTTTTTTACGAGCCGAATCTGTCGCTATGACGATAGCCGCCGAGCCTGCGCCCCTCGGGCTCGCACCAGCATGGGAGGACCTTGTCTTGAACAGCCCCGCATTGAGCAGACCCGCGATATTGGCCTTGGAAGACGGCAGCGTGTTTCATGGCACCGCCATCGGCGCCGATGGCCAGACCAGCGGCGAGGTGGTGTTCAATACGGCCATGACCGGTTATCAGGAGATCCTCACCGACCTCTCCTACACCCGACAGATCGTGACCCTGACCTATCCGCACATCGGTAACACTGGCGTCAACGCCGAGGACGTCGAGTCCGACGGTATCGCCGCCGCCGGCCTGGTGATCCGCGACCTGCCGCTGATTGCCAGCAACTTCCGCTCCGAGCAGTCGCTCTCCGACTACCTCAAGAGTCGCAACGTGCTCGGCATCGCCGACATCGACACCCGGCGCCTGACCCGCATCCTGCGCGACAAGGGCGCCCAGAACGGCGCCATCCTCGCCGGCAGCGAGGCCGAGGGCGACGACGCCGTCGAGCGTGCGCTGGCGGCGGCCCGCGACTTCCCCGGCCTCAAGGGCATGGACCTGGCCAAGGAGGTCAGCTGCAAGCAGGCCTACGAGTGGAACGAGGCGGAGTGGGCGCTGGGCCAGGGCAATGTCGATGCCAGCGGCAGCGAACGCCCCTTCCACGTGGTGGTCTACGACTACGGCGTGAAGTACAACATTCTGCGCATGCTGGCCTCCCGCGGCTGTCGCCTCACCGTGGTGCCGGCCCAGACCCCGGCTGGCGAAGTGCTGGCGCGCAACCCGGACGGCATCCTGCTGGCCAACGGCCCCGGCGACCCCGCGCCCTGCGACTACGCCATCGCGGCGATTCAGGAAATCCTCGAGACCAATATCCCGGTGTTCGGCATCTGCCTGGGCCACCAGCTGCTGGCGCTGGCCGCCGGCGCCAGCACGGTGAAGATGAACCACGGCCACCACGGCGCCAACCATCCGGTGCAGGACCTCGATACAGGCCGCGTGATGATCACCAGCCAGAACCACGGCTTCGCCGTCGACGAGGCGAGCCTGCCCGGCAATGTGCGCGCCATCCACCGGTCGCTGTTCGACGGCACCCTGCAGGGCATCGAGTTGACCGACCGCCCGGCCTTCAGCTTCCAGGGTCACCCGGAAGCGAGTCCCGGTCCGCGCGACGTGTCGCCGCTGTTCGATCGGTTTGTCGAGATGATGAAGGCCCGCCGCTAGGCCGAGCCCCGAAAACGTCGCCATTCGTCACCTTATTTTGCGGGGAGCACCATGCCCAAGCGTACCGACATCCAGAGCATCCTGATCATTGGCGCCGGCCCCATCGTCATCGGCCAGGCGTGCGAATTCGACTACTCCGGCGCCCAGGCCTGCAAGGCACTGCGCGAGGAGGGCTTCCGGGTCATCCTGGTCAACTCCAATCCGGCCACCATCATGACCGACCCGGCCATGGCCGACGCCACCTACATCGAGCCGATCACCTGGCAGGCGGTGGAGAAGATCATCGAGGCCGAGCGTCCCGACGCCATCCTGCCCACCATGGGCGGCCAGACCGCGCTCAACTGTGCCCTGGCGCTCGACAAGCACGGCGTGCTGGAAAAGTACGGCGTGGAGATGATCGGCGCCAACGCAGACACCATCGACAAGGCTGAAGACCGCGACCGCTTCGACAAGGCGATGAAGAACATCGGCCTGGAGTGCCCCAAGGCGAAGGTGGCCCACTCCATGGAAGAGGCCTGGGAGATCCAGGCCGAACTCGGCTTCCCGGTGATCATCCGCCCCTCCTTCACCATGGGCGGCTCCGGCGGCGGCGTGGCCTACAACAAGGAGGAGTTCGAGGAGATCTGCCATCGCGGCTTCGACCTCTCGCCCACCAAGGAGCTGCTCATCGACGAGTCGCTGCTGGGCTGGAAGGAGTACGAGATGGAGGTCGTTCGTGACAAGAACGACAACTGCATCATCGTCTGTGCGATCGAGAACTTCGACCCCATGGGCGTGCACACCGGCGACTCGATCACCGTGGCCCCGGCGCAGACGCTGACCGACAAGGAATACCAGATCATGCGCGACGCATCGCTGGCGGTGCTGCGCGAGATCGGCGTCGAGACCGGCGGCTCCAACGTGCAGTTCGGCGTCGACCCCGAGACCGGGCGCATGGTGGTCATCGAGATGAACCCGCGGGTGTCGCGCTCCTCGGCGCTGGCCTCCAAGGCCACCGGCTTCCCGATCGCCAAGATCGCCGCCAAGCTGGCGGTGGGCTACACCCTGGACGAGCTCTCCAACGACATCACCGGCGGGCGCACCCCGGCCTCGTTCGAGCCGTCGATCGACTACGTGGTCACCAAGATTCCGCGCTTCACCTTCGAGAAGTTTCCCCAGGCCAACGACCGCCTCACCACCCAGATGAAGTCGGTGGGCGAGGTGATGGCCATCGGGCGGACCTTCCAGGAGTCGCTGCAGAAGGCGCTGCGCGGGCTCGAGACCGGCAACGACGGCCTCGACCCCAAGTTTCCTGAGTTCAAGGCCGGCGAGTTCAGCGACGACGCCATGGCCCATATCAAGGGCGAGCTGCGGGCGGCCGGCGCCGAGCGCATCTTCTTCATCGCCGACGCCATGCGCGCCGGCATGAGCGTGGAGGAGATCTTTGCCCTGACCAAGGTCGACCCCTGGTTCCTGGTCCAGCTCGAGGAGCTGGTGCAGATCGAGCAGGGCGTGGCCCAGCGCTCGCTCTCCGAGCTGACGCCGCAGGCGCTGTTCCGCCTCAAGCGCAAGGGGTTCTCCGATGCGCGCCTGGCCAAGCTGCTCGGCGTCTCCGAGAAGGAGTTCCGCAAGACCCGGCAGAATGCCGGCATCCGCCCAGTCTACAAGCGCGTCGACACCTGTGCCGCCGAGTTCGCCTCGGACACCGCCTACATGTACTCCACCTACGAGGAGGAGTGCGAGGCCGAGGTCAGTGATCGGCAGAAGATCATGGTGCTGGGCGGCGGGCCCAACCGCATCGGCCAGGGCATCGAGTTTGACTACTGCTGCGTCCACGCTGCCTTCGCCATGCGCGACGACGGCTACGAGACCATCATGGTCAACTGCAACCCGGAAACCGTCTCCACCGACTACGACACCTCCGACCGTCTCTACTTCGAGCCGGTGACCCTGGAGGACGTGCTGGAGATCGCCGACAAGGAGCAGCCGGTCGGCGTGATCGTGCAGTTCGGCGGCCAGACCCTGCTCAAGCTCGCTCGTGAGCTCGAGGCCGCCGGCGTGCCGATCATCGGCACCACCCCGGACGCCATCGACCGCGCCGAGGATCGCGAGCGCTTCCAGCAGATGATCGACAAGCTGGGCCTCAAGCAGCCGCCCAACGCCACCGCGCGCAGCTTCGACGAGGCCTTCGCCAAAGCTGAGGCGATCGGCTACCCGCTGGTGGTGCGGCCGAGCTACGTGCTCGGCGGGCGCGCCATGGAGATCGTCTACTCCGCCGATGAGCTGGAGAACTACATGACCCATGCGGTCAAGGTCTCCAACGACTCGCCGGTGCTGCTCGACCACTTCCTCAACGCCGCCATCGAGATCGACATCGATGCCGTCTCCGACGGCCACGAAGTGGTGATCGGCGGCATCATGCAGCATATCGAGCAGGCTGGCGTGCACTCCGGCGACTCCGCCTGCGCGCTGCCGCCCTACTCGCTGCCGGCAGACGTGCAGGACGAGATGCGCGAGCAGGTCAAGAAGATGGCCGTGGAGCTTGGCGTGGTAGGCCTGATGAACGTGCAGCTGGCGTGGCAGGACGGCGAGATCTACGTCATCGAGGTCAACCCGCGCGCCTCGCGCACCGCGCCCTTCGTCTCCAAGTGCATCGGCACCTCGCTGGCCCAGGTCGCGGCACGCTGCATGGCCGGCAAGACCCTGGCCGAGCAGGGCTTCACTCGCGAGATCGTGCCGCACTTCTACAGCGTCAAGGAAGCGGTGTTCCCGTTCAACAAGTTCCCGGGCGTCGACCCGATCCTGTCGCCGGAGATGAAGTCCACCGGTGAGGTGATGGGCTCCGGCGAGACCTTCGCCGAGGCGTTCTACAAGGCGCAGCTGGGGGCCGGCGAGGCGATCCCGGCGCTGACCGGCGAGCGCAAGGCGTTTCTCTCGGTGCGCGAGCCGGACAAGGCGGGCGTTATCGAGATCGCCCGTTCTCTGCTAGGATTGGGGTTCACGCTGTGCGCGACCCGCGGCACCGCTGCCGCCCTTGAAGCCGCCGGGCTCGAGGTGGAGGTCGTCAACAAGGTCTACGAAGGTCGTCCGCATATCGTCGATCTGCTCAAGAACGACGACATCGCCTATATCGTCAATACCACCGAGGGTCGCCAGGCGATCAACGACTCCTCGGTGATCCGTCGTACCGCGTTGGCCCGCAAGGTGCCTTATGCCACCACCCTGGCAGGGGCGAGCGCCGTTTGCATGGCGCTGGAGTATGGCAACGAGATTACGGTGCGGCGGCTTCAGGAACTGCATGCAGGAGCAACGCAATGAACAAGGTCCCGATGACCGTTGCCGGCGAGGCACGCCTGCGCAAGGAACTCGAGGAGCTCAAGAGCGAGGCGCGCCCCGGGTGATCGCCGCCATCGCCGAAGCGCGTGAGCATGGCGATCTCAAGGAGAACGCCGAGTACCATGCGGCCCGCGAGCAGCAGGGCTTCATCGAGGGGCGCATCCAGGAGATCGAGAGCAAGCTCTCCAATGCCCAGGTGATCGACGTGGCCAAGCTGCCGAAGACGGGCAAGGTGATCTTCGGCGTCACCGTGGGGCTGATCAACCTCGGCAACGACGAGGAGGTCAGCTACCAGATCGTCGGCGAGGACGAGGCCGACATCAAGAGTGGCAAGATCTCCGTCACCTCGCCCATCGCCCGTGCCCTGATCGGCAAGGAGGAGGGCGACGTGGTGGTGGTCAGCACGCCGGGCGGCGAGGTCGAGTACGAGATCGGCAGCGTCGAGCACCACTGAGCGACAGGCAACACTCAGCAAAAGCCCGCATCGCGGGCTTTTGCATTCCAGGGCCTGGCTGGGCCGGATGGAGAGTTCGGGCTGGTTCAGTGCCGGCCGTGGTGATTCTCGAAGCGCTTGACGTTGGAGAGCTTCGGATTGGCCTGGGGGTTCCTGCGGTAGAGCAGGGCCATCTTGCCGATGGTCTGCACGCGTTCGGCGCCGCTGGCTGCCAGCAGTTCTTCGAGCATGGCGGCGCGGTCGTCGCGCTCGGGCAGGGCCAGCTTGATCTTGATCAGCTCGTGATCGGCCAGTGCCCGGTTGAGTTCCGCCAGCACGCCCTCGGAGATCCCGTTCTCCGACACCGTCACCACCGGGTTCAGGTGGTGGCCGATGCTGCGAAATGCTTTCTTTTGTGCCTGTGACAAGCTCATGGTATGTTGCGTCTTCTCGGTTGCGCTTAGCGCACCATGGTACGGTGAATCGCGCGGCAACGAAAGCGCGTGTTTCGCCGCATCTTGCCGTTACAGGCCCAGGCCTGCCAGCTGTCTTCGTTCGTCATCAAGGTGATGCCGTGGCTCGTTCCACCTCCTCTTCACGCGGCGGCGCTTCCGGCGCCTCGGATCGGCAGCGTGCCGCGAAACACGCTGCCAGCAAGACCAGCAAGGGCTGGCTGAAGGAGCACTTCGATGATCGCTTCGTTCAGCAGAGCTGGCAGGATGGCTACCGCAGCCGTGCCAGCTACAAGCTGCTGGCGCTCGACGAGAAGGATCGCCTGTTCCGTCCGGGCATGGCGGTGATCGACCTGGGGGCGGCCCCCGGCGGCTGGAGCCAGGTGGCGGCCGATCGGGTGGGGTCGGAGGGGCTGGTGATCGCCTCCGATATTCTCGAGATGGACGCCCTGGCCGGCGTCGACTTCATCCAGGGCGACTTCACCGAAGAGGCCGTGCTCGAGGCGATTCTGGCCGCGCTTGGCGGTCGCCCGGTGGACCTGGTGATGTCCGACATGGCGCCCAACATGAGCGGCATGAGTGCCATCGACCAGCCCCAGGCCATGTACCTGGTGGAGCTGGCGCTCGACCTGGCGCGCCAGACCCTGCGGCCAGAAGGCCGCTTTCTGGCCAAGGTGTTCCAGGGCGAAGGGTTCGATAGCTACCTCAAGGCGCTGCGGGACAGCTTCGCCCGGGTGGTGACCCGCAAGCCGGAGGCCTCTCGCGCTCGCTCGCGCGAGGTCTACCTGCTGGCGGAAGGATTTCGCGGCTGAGCCACATGGCTTGGTCCACGGCGAGCCGGTTTGCGCGACGCGTCCGGCCCGCCCGAGGTACCGATAGCGTAAGACTAATAGCATGATGGCCAGACACGGCCGTCCAACTGTGCCACAGTAGGGTGTCATGGGCGTGGTGAGCCGAAGGGAACGTGGTCTGCCCACCCATGGTCTTACACCCAGGCATCGTTGGCCCTGAGTAGCTTGCAGTGAGGGTAGTCCCTTGAATGATATGGCGAAGAACTTGATCCTCTGGTTGGTCATCGCGGCGGTGCTGCTGACGGTGTTCAACAACTTCACCGTCGACACGACGCCGCAGACGATGAACTATTCCCAGTTCGTCCAGCAGGTGCAGAACCAGCAGATCCGCAGCGTGACCATCGACGGCTACCGCATCACCGGCGAGCGTGCCGACGGCTCCCAGTTCCAGACCATCCGTCCGGCGGCGGAAGATCCCAAGCTGATCGACGATCTGCTCACCAACAACGTCACCGTGGTCGGCAGGGAGCCGCAGGAGCAGAGCCTGTGGACCCGGCTGCTGATCGCCAGCTTCCCGATCCTGCTGATACTTGCCATCTTCATGTTCTTCATGCGCCAGATGCAGGGCGGTGCCGGCGGCAAGGGCGGGCCGATGAGCTTCGGCAAGTCCAAGGCCAAGCTGCTCTCCCAAGACCAGATCAAGACCACCTTCGCCGATGTCGCCGGCTGCGACGAGGCCAAGGAGGAGGTCGAGGAGCTGGTCGACTTCCTGCGCGATCCCTCCAAGTTCCAGCGCCTGGGCGGCACCATCCCCCGCGGTGTGCTGATGGTGGGCCCGCCGGGTACCGGCAAGACGCTGCTGGCCAAGTCCATCGCCGGCGAGGCCAAGGTGCCGTTCTTCTCGATCTCCGGCTCCGACTTCGTCGAGATGTTCGTCGGCGTGGGTGCCTCGCGCGTGCGCGACATGTTCGAGCAGGCCAAGAAGCAGGCCCCTGCATCATCTTCATCGACGAGATCGACGCCGTGGGTCGTTCGCGCGGCGCCGGCATGGGCGGCGGCAACGATGAGCGTGAGCAGACCCTCAACCAGCTGCTGGTCGAGATGGACGGCTTCGAGGCCAACGAGGGCATTATCGTCATCGCCGCCACCAACCGTCCCGACGTGCTCGACCCGGCGCTGCTGCGCCCGGGCCGCTTCGACCGCCAGGTGGTGGTACCGCTGCCCGATATCCGCGGCCGCGAGCATATCCTCAACGTTCACCTGCGCAAGGTCCCACTGGCCGACGACGTCAAGCCTTCGTTCATCGCTCGCGGCACGCCGGGCTTCTCCGGCGCCGACCTGGCCAATCTGGTCAACGAGGCGGCGCTGTTTGCCGCGCGGCGCAACAAGCGCCTGGTGGGCATGGAGGAGCTGGAGCTGGCCAAGGACAAGATCATGATGGGCGCCGAACGCCGCTCCATGGTCATGACCGACAAGGAGAAGCTCAACACCGCCTACCACGAGTCGGGCCACGCCATCATCGGCCTGGTGATGCCGGAGCACGACCCGGTCTACAAGGTCACCATCATTCCCCGTGGCCGCGCCCTGGGCGTGACCATGTTCCTGCCCGAGCAGGATCGCTACAGCCTGTCGCGCCAGCAGATCATCAGCCAGATCTGCTCGCTGTTTGGCGGTCGTATCGCCGAGGAGATGACGCTGGGGCCGAGCGGTGTCACCACCGGGGCATCCAACGACATCAAGCGCGCCACCGAGCTGGCCCACAACATGGTCGCCAAGTGGGGGCTCTCCGAGGAGATGGGCCCGATCATGTACGACGAGGACGAGTCGCACCAGTTCCTCGGCGGCCCCGGCCAGGGCGGCGGCAAGCTCAAGTCCGGCGAGACCATCTCGCGGCTTGACAAGGAAGTGCGCAAGGTCATCGACGAATGCTACGCCCGGGCCAAGCACATTCTCGAAGAGAATCGCGACAAGCTCGACGCCATGGCTGAAGCGCTGATGCAGTACGAAACCATCGATGCTGACCAGCTCAAGGACATCATGGAAGGACGCACGCCGCGTCCGCCCAAGGGCTGGGATGACGGCGACTCGGGTGCCGGTTCGCCGGTGGTCGACGAGGTCGAAGCCCCGCGCAGTGACGAGCCGAGTACGGCGCCGACCGATAGCGGTAGCCACGATGGTGGAGATCATGGCGATGAGGACGAGGATGACGAACCCCGCCGTCGTCCTTCCGATCCGCTGGGCGGACCGGCCAGCTGACGCAGCGTGATCCATGCAGGCGCTCCCCGCTCGGGGAGCGCCTTTGGCGTAAAATGCCCCTTCCTCCTCGATAGCCTCGATTGGATCGACAGGATGACAGACAGCAAAGTGACCTGGTTGCCCTGTGGGCGGCATCGTCTCGATCTCTCCTTTCCCCGTGTGATGGGGATTCTCAACGTCACCCCCGACTCCTTCTCCGATGGCGGCCGCCACCTGGAGCTCGATGACGCCCTGCGCCACGCGGAGCGCATGCTGGCCCAGGGTGCGGCGATCATTGATGTGGGCGGCGAGTCGACGCGCCCCGGCTCGCGGCCGGTCTCTCCCCAGCAGGAGCTGGATCGCGTCGCTCCGGTGGTAGAGCGCCTGGTGCGGGATCTCGATGCGCTGGTCTCGGTCGATACCAGCTGTCCCGCGGTGATGCGCGAAACTGCGGCGCTGGGCGCCGGCATGCTCAACGACGTGCGTGCGCTCACCCGCGAGGGGCGCTGGAGGCGGCGGTTGGCACCGGCCTGCCGGTGTGCCTGATGCACATGCAGGGCGAGCCGCAGGACATGCAGCAGGCCCCTCGGTACGAGGTGCCCATCGAGACTGCGGTGGGCGACTACCTGCTGGCGCGGGTGGCGGCCTGCGAGGCGGCCGGGCTGCGTCGCGAGCGTTTGCTGATCGACCCGGGCTTCGGTTTCGGCAAGACGGTGGAGCACAACCTGCGCCTGCTCAACCGGATGGAAGGGCTAGCCGCGCTCGAGCTGCCGCTGCTGGTGGGCATGTCGCGCAAGAGCATGATCGGCAAAGTGCTGGATCGCCCGGTGGAGGAGCGCCTGCCCGGTGGGTTGGCGCTGGCGGCACTGGCGGTCGAGCGCGGCGCCCGCATTCTACGTGTCCATGACGTTGGCCCGGTCCTGGATGCGGTGAACATGACCTGGGCCGTACTCAAGGAAGGCTGTGAGCATGACTAGAAAATACTTCGGGACGGATGGCATTCGCGGAACGGTGGGGGAGTACCCCATCACGCCGGACTTTATGCTCAAGCTGGGCTGGGCCATGGGACGCGTGCTGAAGCGCGAGTCCGGCCGCGCCCGGGTGCTGATCGGCAAGGACACGCGTATCTCGGGTTACATGTTCGAATCGGCTCTGGAAGCCGGACTGTCGGCGGCCGGTGTCGACGTGGCGCTGCTCGGTCCGATGCCCACCCCGGGGATCGCCTACCTGACGCGCACCTTCCGCGCCGATGCCGGGATCGTCATCTCGGCTTCGCACAATCCTTTGCCGACAACGGCATCAAGTTCTTCTCCACCCAGGGCACCAAGCTGGCTGACGAGCTCGAGGAGCGCATCGAGACGATGCTCGACGAGCCGCTGACCACCGTGGCGGCCGACCGCCTCGGCAAGGCGGTGCGTATCGACGATGCCGCCGGTCGCTATATCGAGTTCTGCAAGTCGACCATTCCCAACCGGCTGAGCCTGCACGGGATCAAGATGGTGGTCGACTGCGCCCATGGCGCCACCTACCACATCGCACCGAGCGTGTTCCGCGAGCTGGGTGCCGAGGTCAGCCTGATGGGGGCGAGCCCCGACGGCCTCAATATCAACCGTGACGTGGGTTCCACCTCGCCGGCCTGCCTGCGCGCCGCGGTGATCCAGCAGGGCGCCGACCTTGGCGTCGCCTTCGACGGCGACGGCGACCGGGTGCTGATGGTCGACGCCGATGGGCGCGAGGTGGATGGCGACGACATCTTGTACCTGATCGCCCGCGATCGCTTCGAGAGTGGCCGCCTCCAGGGTGGCGTGGTCGGCACCCTGATGACCAATTTCGGCCTGGCCATGGCGCTGCAGCAGCTGGGCATCCCCTTCGAGCGGGCCAAGGTGGGCGATCGCTACGTGGTGGAGCGCCTGCTGGCCAACGGCTGGCAGCTCGGCGGCGAGTCGTCGGGCCATATCGTCTGCTCCGACGTGCAGAGCACCGGCGACGGCATCGTTTCGGCGCTGCAGGTGCTGGCCATCATGGTCAGCGAAGGCCGGCCGCTGCAGGCGCTGCTGTCCGGGCTGGAGAAGGTGCCCCAGGCGCTGGTCAACGTGCGCCTCACGCCGGGAAGCGACGCCAAGGCGCTGATGGCGAGTCCAGCGGTGAAGGATGCCGTAGCCGCCCTTGAGGCCGAGCTTGGCGATGAAGGGCGAGTGCTGCTGCGCCCTTCGGGCACCGAGCCGCTGATTCGGGTCATGGTAGAAGGGCGTGCGCATCTCGATGTCGACGGCCTGGCGCGCAGGCTGGCCGGGGAAGTGCAAAGCCAGCTGGCCTGATGCTGGCGCCGACGGTTGTCTTGACACGGCACCTCCTATACCATTTCGCTCCACTTGGAAAGAGGATCCCGCATGCGAACGCCGCTGATCGCCGGAAACTGGAAGATGAACGGCTCGGCCTCGCTGGTCGAGGATTTCGGTCGCAGCTTTGCCGAAACCGCTCTCCCGCAGGCGCTCGACGTCGTCATCCTGCCGCCCTTCCCCTACCTGGACGCGGCGCGGCGGGCCTTCGCCGACACCCCGCTTCGGCTGGGGGCGCAGACGCTGAATCCGCTGCACTCGGGGGCGCGTACCGGCGAGGTGAGCGGTCGCATGCTCAAGGAATTTGGCGTCGAGTACGCCCTGGTCGGACATTCCGAGCGGCGCCAGCTCTATCGCGAGGATGACGCGGCCGTGCATGATCGGCTGCTGGCGGCACTGAGCGCCGACATCACGCCGATCCTGTGCGTGGGCGAAACCCTGGAAGAGCGGGATGCCGGCAAGACCAAGGAAGTGGTGTTGCGCCAGGTGGGCTATGTCATGGCGCGCCTGGAGCAGGAGCAGCGGCCGCGCGTGGTGATTGCCTATGAACCGGTGTGGGCCATCGGTACGGGGCGGACGGCAACGCCCGAGCAGGCTCAGCAGGTCATGGCCTGGATACGTGAGTACCAGGCCAGCTTCGACCGTGAGCTGGCAGCGGACATGCGCCTGCTCTACGGCGGCAGCATGAATGCGAACAACGCGGCTGAGCTGCTGGCTCAGCCGGACATCGACGGCGGCCTGGTGGGCGGTGCCTCGCTCAAGGTCGGCGATTTCCTAGCCATTTGTCAGTCAGCAGGTTGAACTCATGCAAGTTGCCATTCTCATGATCCACGTGGCGATCGCCATCGCGCTGGTGGTTCTCGTCCTGCTGCAGCAGGGCAAGGGCGCCGAGGCGGGGGCCGCCTTCGGCGGTGGCGCCTCCCAGACCGTATTCGGCTCGCGCGGTACCGGTGGCTTTCTGTCACGCACCACGGCCATTCTGGCGGCGGCTTTCTTCGCCACCTCGCTGACCCTGGCCTACTTCGCCAGCGAAGCCGGCCAGGCGCCGGAAGCGGGCATTCCCGATGCGCGCCTGATCGAGCAGCAGCATGGGCTCCCGACGCTTGACGAAGACGCCCGCGGTGTGGATAATGCTGCGCCAGTGCTGGAAGAAAGCAGCGACTGAGTCGCGTTTCAGCATGCAGTGCAAGCCGAAGTGGTGGAATTGGTAGACACGCTATCTTGAGGGGGTAGTGACCTTACGGTCGTGCGGGTTCAAGTCCCGCCTTCGGCACCATCTGAAACGTTGCGACAATGTCTGTCGCAGATCATCAGACGCAAGATTGGCAGAAACGGTAGGCGTTTCCTCATCTTGGGTGTTGACCCGGGTGATAGGGACGGCCTACAATGGCCAACTTGGAATGTTGCGGGGTGGAGCAGTCTGGTAGCTCGTCGGGCTCATAACCCGAAGGTCATCGGTTCAAATCCGGTCCCCGCTACCATCTTCGACCAAGCGCTTCGTTGAAGCGACGGGTCCAAGTGGTAACACAGGTTTCTTGTGAAAGGCCCCTTCCTGAGAAGGGGCTTTTTGTTAGCAGCATACTGCCGGCGTCGCCGGTAGCGCTATCCGGGCAACGCCAATCAGCCACCTTGCTTTCCTGCTTTCTCCCGGCCAGGTGCCTGATGCAACGGCTGTAGGAGCTTTCTCTGTGGCACTCAAGGACGCTGCGCTTTATGCGCTGATCGAACCAGTGGTCACCGCCATGGGCTTCGAGCTCTGGGGCATTGACTATCGCCCCCAGGGAAAACACTCGAACCTGGTGATCTACATTGACCATGCCGATGGAATAAGCGTGGACCACTGCGCCGATGTGAGTCGCCAGGTCAGTGCCGTGCTGGACGTGGAGGATCCCATCCCGGGCGAGTATCGCCTGGAGGTGTCATCCCCCGGCATGGACCGCCCGCTGTATACCCTTGATCAGTTCGCGCGTTTCGCGGGGCACCAGGTGTCGCTCAAGCTGCGTGTGCCTTTCGACGGTCGGCGCAAGTTTCAGGGGCTGCTGGCTGGCATCGAGCAGGACGAGGTGCTGCTGCAGCTCGACGGCGAAGAATATTGCTTTCCCATCGAGAGCATCGACCAGGCGCGGGTGGTTCCCCGGTTCGAAGATTGACCGGCGTGGTCGGCGCATAAGGACAGGTTTTCTGGCGAGGCAAAGGCATGAGTAAAGAAATATTGATGGTCGTGGATGCGATCTCAAACGAAAAGGGCGTTCCCCGGCAGGTGATTTTCGAGGCTGTCGAGGCGGCGTTGGCCAGCGCCTCGCGCAAGCGCTTCGAGGGCCGCGAGGTCAGCGTGCGGGTGCACATCGATCGCCAGACCGGAGACTACGAGACCTATCGCCGCTGGGAAGTGGTGGAGGATGACGAGTTCGAGAGCCCCGACGCCGAGATCAAGCTCTCCTACGCCGAGCGGCGCGACCCGCCCCTTGCGCTTGGTGACGTGGTGGAAGAGCGGATCGAAAATGCCGCCTTCGGCCGCATCGCCGCCCAGACCGCCAAGCAGGTCATCGTGCAGAAGGTGCGTGAGGCCGAGCGTGCCGAGGTGGTTCGTCAGTATGCCGAGCGTCAGGGCGAGCTGGTGGCCGGCATTGTCAAGAAGACCACCAGGGAAGGCCTGATCATCGATCTGGGCGAAAACGCCGAGGCGTTCCTGCCGCGCAGCGAAATGATCCCCGGCGAGCGCTACCGCATGAACGATCGGGTGCGAGCGCTGCTGACCAAGGTCGACGCCGAGGCGCGTGGCGCCCAGCTGATCCTGTCGCGTACCTGTCCCGAGCTGATCATCGAACTGTTCAAGATCGAAGTGCCGGAAATCGCCGAGCAGCTCATCGAGATCAAAGGCGCGGCGCGTGATCCCGGCTCGCGGGCCAAGATCGCGGTCAAGACCAACGACCGGCGCATCGACCCGGTGGGTGCCTGCGTCGGCATGCGCGGCTCGCGCGTGCAGGCGGTGTCGAGCGAGCTGCAGAACGAGCGGGTCGACATCATTCTGTGGGACGACAACCCGGCCCAGCTGGTGATCAATGCCATGGCACCGGCCGATGTCGGCTCGATCCTGGTCGACGAAGACGCGCATGCCATGGACGTGGCGGTAGCTGAGGACAACCTGGCCCAGGCCATCGGCCGCAGTGGCCAGAACGTGCGCCTGGCCTCGGAGCTGACCGGCTGGCGCATCAACGTCATGACCGAGAGCGAGGCCGAAGACAAGCGAGAGAAAGAGATCGACAGCCTGGTCGAGCACTTCATTCAGCATCTGGAGATCGAGGACGACCTCGCCCGGCTGCTGGTGGAAGAAGGCTTCACCACGCTGGAAGAGATCGCCTACGTGCCCCTCGAGGAAATTCTCGAGATCGAGGAGCTCGACGAGGAGCTGGTGGAAGAGCTGCGGGCTCGCGCCAAGGATGAGCTGTTGACTATGGCCATTGCCTCCGAGGAGGAGCTGGACGGCGCGCAGCCGGCCGACGACCTGCTCGAGATGGAGGGCATGGAGCGTCACCTGGCCTTCATCCTGGCGAGCCGAGGCATCGTCACCATGGAGGACCTCGCCGAGCAGTCCATCGACGACCTGATGGACATCGAGGGCATGGACGAGGAGCGCGCCGCGGCATTGATCATGACTGCCCGTGCGCCCTGGTTCGATAGCGAACAGTAAACGGGTCACGGCTGAGGAGGGTCAACATGTCAGAGATGACCGTTAAGGATTTTGCAGCAAAGGTAGGGCGCGACGTGCCTCGCCTGCTGGAACAGATGAAAGAAGCCGGACTGGAGCACAAGTCCGAGACCGACGCCGTGTCCGAGGAGGACAAGCGCAAGCTGCTCGACTATCTCACCAAGAGCCACGGCAGCGGCGGGGCCGGCGCGCGCAACCGCATCACCCTGACGCGCAAGACCAAGAGCCGGATCAAGACCGGCGAGCGCGGCAAGACCATCGAAGTGCAGGTGCGCAAGAAGCGCACCTACGTCAAGCGTGAGGAAGAAGCGCCCAAGGCCGAGCCAGTGGAAGAGTCCGGCCCGCGCCAACTGGTGGGCGATATGGCCGACTCCCAGGCCAGGCGCGAGGCCGAGCAGGCCGAGCAGGCCAAGGTGCGTGCCGAGCAGGCCGCACGCGACGAAGCGGCCCGTGAAGAGGCAGCCAAGGTCGAGAAGGTGGCAGCGGAGCCGGTGGTGGCTGTGCCGGAGCTGGTCGAAGTAACTGAAGAAACGACGGCCGAGCCCGAGCCGCCGGCGCCGCCGAAGGAAGGTCGCACCGATCGCCGTACCGCGCCGCCCAAGAAGGCGTCGGCCAAGAAAGGGCGCCATGAGCGCGATGACGATGATCGTGGCGACCGCGAGGAGCGTCGCCGTGGTGGTGGCAAGAAGGTCAAGCGCGCCGAGCGTCGCGGTGGACGCCGTGGCTCCAGCCAGGGCGGCGGCGGCAAGCACGGCTTCCAGAAGCCGACGCAGCCGATCGTGCGCGAAGTCTCGATCCCTGAATCGATCAGCGTCGCCGAGCTGGCCGACAAGATGTCGATCAAGGCGAACGAGGTCATCAAGGCCATGTTCACCATGGGCGCGGCGGTGACCATCAACCAGACCATCGATCAGGACACTGCGGCCATCGTGGTCGAGGAAATGGGTCACAAGCCCAAGCTGATCAAGGATGACGCCCTCGAGACCGAAATGCTCGAAGGCATCTCCTACGAGGGCGAGGAGATCACCCGTTCGCCGGTCGTGACCGTGATGGGCCACGTCGACCACGGCAAGACCTCGCTGCTCGACTACATCCGCAAGGCCAAAGTGGCCACCGGTGAAGCTGGCGGCATCACCCAGCACATCGGTGCCTACCACGTCGAGGACGAGCACGGCGGCGTGACCTTCCTCGACACCCCCGGCCATGCGGCGTTCACCGCCATGCGTGCCCGCGGTGCCAAGGCGACCGACGTGGTCATCCTGGTGGTGGCAGCCGACGACGGCGTCATGCCCCAGACCATCGAGGCCATCGAGCACGCCAAGGCGGCCGAGGTGCCCATCGTGGTGGCGGTGAACAAGATCGACAAGCCGGCGGCCGACCCGGATCGGGTCAAGAACGAGCTGTCCCAGTACGGCGTCATCTCTGAGGAGTGGGGCGGCGACACGCAGTTCGTTCACGTCTCGGCCAAGAGCGGCGAAGGCATCGAGGATCTGCTGGAAGCGATCCAGCTGGTTTCCGAGGTGCTCGAGCTCAAGGCGGTGCCGGAGGCGCCGGGCAAGGGCGTGGTGGTCGAGTCGCGCCTCGACAAGGGTCGCGGCCCGGTGGCCACTGTACTGGTGCAGAACGGCACCCTGAAGAAGGGCGACATCGTGCTGGCCGGTCTGCATTACGGCCGCGTGCGTGCGCTGACCAACGAGCTTGGCCAGCAGGTCGACACGGCCGGCCCCGCCATGCCGGTGGAGATCCAGGGCCTCGACGGCACCCCGGACGCCGGCGACGACTTCATGGTCGTGGCCGACGAGAAGAAGGCCCGCGAGGTCGCCAACTTCCGTCAGGGCAAGTACCGCGAGGTGCGCCTGGCGCGTCAGCAGAAGGCCAAGCTGGAGAACATGTTCAGCCAGATGGGCCAGGACGAGGTGGCCAAGGTCAATATCGTGCTCAAGGCTGACGTGCAGGGCTCGCTGGAAGCGATCAAGGGTGCCCTGGAGGAGCTTTCCACCGATGAAGTCCAGGTGGCCGTGGTTTCCTCCGGCGTCGGCGGCATCACCGGTACCGACGCCAACCTGGCGCTGGCCTCCGAGGCCATCGTAGTCGGCTTCAACGTGCGTGCCGATGCCGCTGCTCGCGAGATCATCGAGCGTGAAGGTCTGGACCTGCGCTACTACAGCGTCATCTACCAGCTGATCGACGAGGTCAAGCAGGCCATGAGCGGCATGCTGGCACCGGAGTGGAAGGAAGAGATCGTCGGCGTGGCCGAGGTTCGCGACGTCTTCCGCGCGCCCAAGATCGGCGCCGTGGCCGGCTGCATGGTGGTCGAGGGGGCGGTCTTCCGCAACAAGAAGATCCGCGTGCTGCGCGACAACGTCGTCATCTACGAAGGCGAGCTCGAATCGCTGCGCCGCTTCAAGGACGACGTCCAGGAAGTGCGCAACGGCATGGAGTGCGGCATCGGCGTCAAGAACTACAATGACGTCCAAGTTGGCGACAAGATCGAGGTCTTCGACCAGGTCAAGGTCGAACGGACGCTGTAATCGCAGCGGGAGTGGAGCATGCGAGAGTTCAAGCGTACCGACCGGGTCGGCGACCAGCTGCAGAAGGAGCTGGCCGTGCTGATCCAGCGCGAGGTCAAGGACCCGCGCCTGGGCATGGTCACCGTCAGCGGGGTCACGGTCAGCCGTGACCTCGGCTATGCCGACGTCTACGTGACCCTGCTGGGCGAGGACAGCCCAGAGCGCGTGAAGGAGAACCTCAAGGTCCTCAAGCAGGCGGCGGGCTTCCTGCGTAGCCAGATCGCCCGGCGCATCAAGCTGCGCCACGTGCCGGAGCTGCGCTTCCACTACGACGAGAGCGTGGTGCGCGGCCAGCGGCTCTCTTCGCTGATCGACGAAGCCGTCTCCAGCGACCGTGCGCGTCACGACGATGAGCAGGGCACGGACGATAGCAACGAAGGAGAGCGCGGCTGATGGCGCGTCGCCGGCGAGGCCTGGCGGTCGACGGCGTGCTGCTGCTCGACAAGCCCAAGGGCGCCTCGAGCAACCACGCCCTGCAGCGGGTGCGACGCCTGCTGCAGGCGCAGAAGGCGGGCCATACCGGCACGCTGGACCCGATGGCCACCGGGCTGTTGCCGGTGTGCCTGGGCGAGGCGACCAAGTTCTCGGCGCACCTGCTCGAGGCCGATAAGGTCTACCGCACCCGGGTCCAGCTCGGTGCGGTGACCGATACCGGCGACGCCGAGGGCGAGGTGATCGAGCGCTGTGAGGTGCCGCCCTTGACGGCTGCGGATGTCGAGGCGGTGCTCGAGCGCTTTCGCGGCGAGATCGAGCAGGTGCCGCCGATGTACTCGGCGCTCAAGCACCAGGGGCGCAAGCTCTACGAGCTGGCCCGTGAGGGCCGTACGGTGGAGCGTGCAGCGCGACGTGTGACGGTGTATGATGCGCGGCTGCTCGCCTTCGAGGGTGATGCCTTTGACCTCGAGGTGCGTGTCAGCAAGGGCACATACATTCGTACCCTCGCCGAGGATATCGGTCGTGCGCTGGGCTGCGGGGCGCATATTACCGCCCTGCGGCGGCTGGCCACCGGCCCCTTCGGCAGCGAGGGCATGCTGCCCCTGGAGGCGCTCGAAGCCTTGGCCGGACAGGAGGAGCGTGAAGCGACGCTACTGTCGGTCGACGTGCTGGTGGTGCATCTGCCGAGACTCGATGTGAGCGAGGTCGCCATGCAGCGCCTCGTGCACGGCCAGTCGGCCGAGGTCGAAAGCCCGGGCGTCGAGGTCGGCGAGATGACAAGACTCTACTGCGCCGAGGCCTTCCTGGGCCTTGGCGTGGTGATCGGGCCACAGGAAGTGGCACCGAAACGGCTGCTGAGTAGCGCAGCGGTTTGAGGAAACGTACGACTCAAGCGTCGTTAGGTTTCCTAGGGAGCAACGTCGAGACTGCAAATATGCGTGGTCTCACTCATTCACCATTCAGGCATATTGCTTACTGGAGAGACAGATGGCACTGACCGCTGAAAAGAAGGCCGAGATCGTCAAGGAATTCGGCCGTGGCGACAACGACACCGGTTCCCCCGAAGTGCAGGTGGCCCTGCTGAGCGCCAACATCGATGGCCTGCAGGACCACTTCAAGAGCAACAAGCAGGATCACCACTCTCGCCGTGGCCTGATCCGCATGGTCAACCAGCGCCGCAAGCTGCTCGACTACCTGAAGCGCAAGGACTTCGAACGCTATCAGGCACTGATCCAGCGTCTCGGCCTGCGCCGCTGATCGACGCGCGAAGCTGGAAACGCAACGGGCAGCCCATGGGCTGCCCGTTTTGCTATCTGCACGGTTCTTGGCGACTCATCGCTCGGCGCGCCAGGAGGTGGCAGGGAGGCCGTGTGCCGGCAACGCCCAACAGCGCCCGGCAGACGATTCAGTGCGTCTGCGCCGATGCTCCACCGCGCTCGCTCCATGCCGGCGCCTTTGGAGAAAACCGCGGTATCGGTGGCTCTCCTGCGCGTCAACCCCTAAAATGATCGCCGAGTCAAAACGACCCATACATGAGTAGAGACAAGTTGAAGGAAGTCGCCGTGAATCCGGTCAAGAAAACATTTCAATACGGTCGCAGCACCGTCACCCTGGAAACCGGGCGCATCGCTCGTCAGGCCACTGGTGCCGTCATGGTTACCATGGACGAGACCGTGGTGCTGTGCACCGTCGTCGCCCGCAAGGACGCCAAGCCGGGGCAGGATTTCTTCCCGCTCTCCGTCCACTATCAGGAAAAGACCTATGCGGTAGGCAAGATTCCCGGCGGCTTCTTCAAGCGTGAAGGGCGCCCCACGGAGAAGGAAACCCTCACCTCGCGGCTGATCGACCGTCCGATCCGCCCGCTGTTCCCCAAGGGTTTCATGAACGAGGTGCAGGTCGTCTGTACCGTGCTCTCCACCGACCGCAACCATGACCCCGATATCGCGGCGCTGCTTGGCACCTCCGCGGCGCTGGCCATCTCCGGCGTGCCGTTCAACGGCCCGATCGGTGCTGCCCGCGTCGGCTTCAGCGAGGAGAAGGGCTACTTCCTCAATCCCACCGTGGAAGAGCTCACCAGCTCCGAGCTGGACATGGTGGTCGCCGGTACCGAGAAGGCCGTGCTGATGGTCGAGTCCGAGGCCGATGAGCTGCTCGAGGACGAGATGCTCGGCGCGGTGCTGTTCGGCCACGAGGAGATGCAGAAGGCCATTCGCGCGATCAACGAGCTGGTCGCCGAGGCCGGCAAGCCCAAGTGGGACTGGCAGCCGCCGGCAGAGAACACCGCGCTCAAGCAGGCCGTGGCCAGCGCCTTCGAGGCCAAGGTCGGCGAAGCCTATCGCATCATCGACAAGATGGCGCGTCAGGACGCTCTGGCGGCCCTCAAGCAGCAGGCGGTGGAACAGCTCGCCGGCGAAGAGAAGGGCCAGTTCGACGCCGAGGAGGTCAAGAGCGCCTTCGCCGGTCTCGAGAAGCGCGTGGTGCGCTCACGCGTGGTCAAGGGCGAGCCGCGCATCGACGGCCGCGACCACAAGACCGTGCGGCCGCTGGCCATCGAGGTGGGCAGCCTGCCCAAGACCCACGGCTCGGCGATCTTCACCCGTGGCGAGACCCAGGCGATCGTCATCGCCACCCTGGGCACCCTGCGCGATGCTCAGCTGATCGAGTCGCTGGAAGGCGAGCGCAAGGATCGCTTCCTGCTGCATTACAACTTCCCCTACAGCGTGGGTGAAGCCGGCTTCATGGGTGGCCCCAAGCGCCGCGAGATCGGCCACGGCCGCCTGGCGCGCCGCGGCGTGCAGGCGATGCTGCCCGACGACGCCGACTTCCCCTACACCATTCGCGTGGTCTCTGGAGATCACCGAGTCCAACGGCTCCAGCTCCATGGCCTCGGTGTGCGGCGCGTCGCTGGCGCTGATGGACGCCGGCGTGCCGATGAAGGCGCCGGTGGCGGGCATTGCCATGGGTCTGGTGAAGGATGACAGCGGCTTCGCCGTGCTCACCGACATCCTTGGCGACGAGGACCACCTGGGAGATATGGACTTCAAGGTGGCCGGCAGCGCCGCCGGTGTCACTGCGCTGCAGATGGACATCAAGATCGAGGGCATCAACGAGGAGATCATGGAGATCGCCCTGCAGCAGGCCCACGAGGCCCGCCTGCACATCCTCGAGCAGATGAACGCGGTGATCGGCCAGAGTCGCGCCGAGGTCTCCGAGAACGCGCCCTCCATGGCCACCATCAAGATCGATCCGGAGAAGATCCGCGACGTCATCGGCAAGGGTGGCGCCACCATCCGCAAGATCTGCGAGGACACCGGCGCTTCCATTGATCTCGACGACGACGGCACCGTGCGTATCTACGCCGAGGACAAGGCGGCGGCCAAGAAGGCCATCGATATCGTTTTATCGATCACCGCCGAAGCTGAGATCGGCAAGCTGTACAAGGGCAAGGTGGTGCGGATCGCCGACTTCGGCGCCTTTGTCAACATCATGCCGGGCACCGACGGCCTGGTGCACATCTCGCAGATCGTGCCTGAGCGGGTCAACGACGTGCGTGACTTCCTCAACGAGGGTGACGAGGTGGTGGTCAAGGTGCTCGACATCGACAACCGCAACCGCGTGAAGCTCACCATCAAGGAGATCACCGCGGAAGAGAAGGCTGCGTTCGAAGCCGCCGAGGCCGAAGTCGCGCTGTAAGCCGCACTCGACGCCGTAACGCGAACCGCCCCATGGCCAGGCCATGGGGGCGGTTTTTTACTGCTGTCACACTGGCGCCGCGGCGTTACCTCTCGATTGCCAGGGCGACACCCTGCCCACCACCAATACACAGCGTGGCCAGGCCCTTCTTGGCGTCGCGGGCGATCATCTCGTGCAGAAGGGTGATCAGCACGCGGCAGCCGGAGGCACCGATGGGGTGGCCAAGGGCAATGGCGCCGCCGTTGACGTTGACCTTGGAGGTATCCCAGCCGAGCTCCTTGTTGACCGACAGCGCCTGGGCGGCGAAGGCCTCGTTGGCTTCGACCAGATCGAGGTCGTCCAGGCTCCAGCCGGCCTTCTCCAGGCAGCGGCGGGTAGCCGGTGCCGGGCCGATGCCCATGATCGCCGGGTCGACGCCAGCGTTGGAGTAGGCGGCGATGCGCGCCAGCGGCTCGAGGCCAAGTTCACGGGCCTTGTCGGCCGAGCACAGCATCACCACGGCGGCGCCATCATTGATCGAGGAGGCGTTGCCGGCGGTGATGGTGCCATCCTTCTTGAAGGCGGGCTTCATGCCGGCCAGCTTGTCGGCGGAGACTTCGCGAGGGTTCTCGTCGGTATCGAAGACCAGCGGGTCACCCTTACGCTGGGGAATTTCCACCGGGACGATCTGGCTCTTGAAGCGGCCTTCCTTGATGGCGGCGGCTGCCTTCTGCTGGGAGGCGGCGGCGAACTCGTCCATGGCCTCGCGAGTGATGCCGTATTTCTCGGCCAAGTTCTCGGCGGTGATGCCCATGTGATAGTTGTTGAAGGCGTCCCACAGGCCGTCATGCACCATGGTATCGACCGCCTTCCAGTCACCCATGCGCTGACCGTTGCGCGAGTTGGGTAGCACGTGGGGCGAAGCCGACATGTTTTCCTGCCCGCCGGCAAGGATCAGCTCGGCGTCGCCACAGCGGATCGCCTGGGTCGCCAGGTGTAGCGCCTTGAGGCCGGAGCCGCAGACCTTGTTGATGGTCATGGCGGGAACGGAATGAGGCAGGCCGGCCTTGATGGCGGCCTGGCGTGCCGGGTTCTGGCCCACACCGGCGGTCAGCACCTGGCCGAGCAGCACTTCGTCGACCTGATCGGCGGGCACGCCGGTGGAAGCCAGGATGTCCTTGATCACCAGTGCGCCGAGGTCGCTGGCGGGAATGCCGGCAAGCGATCCACCAAAGGCGCCAATGGCAGTACGGCGAGCCGCAACGATCACCACTTCTTTCATGGGGAATTCTCCTGAATCGTTCACTGACGTTAACCGATCCAGCATAGGCGACGTTTGTGCGCTGCGGCAATGCCCTTTTAGGGAAGCGGCTGCGCCAGGCGTCGCAGCCGCTCAGTGGGCGGTCAGGCGAACTGGACGGGAATGGCGTTGCTGGTGTGGCTGACGACGTTGCCTTCCTGCAGATAGACGAGGCTTGGCTGATGGTTATCCAACTCGGCCTCGCTGTAGTGGGCGTAGCTGCAGATGATCACGCGATCGCCGGGGCCGGCCAGGTGGGCGGCGGCGCCGTTGATCGAGATGAGCCGTGAGCCCTCTTCGCCGCGAATCGCATAGGTGGTGAAGCGCTGGCCGTTTTCCACGTTGTAGATCTGAATCTGCTCGTTCTCGCGAATGCCGGTCATGTCCAGCAGTTCGCCGTCGATGGCGCAGGAGCCCTCGTAGTTGAGAACCGCATGGGTGACACGGGCCATGTGCAGCTTGGCCTTGAGCATGATGGTGAACATGAGGCGCTGGTTTCTCCGGGGTGGCTGGCCTGGCGCGTTAGCGCGGCAGGGTCAGGGTCAGGTTGTCGATCAGGCGGGTCGTGCCCAGGCGGGCGGCGACCAGCAGCACGGCGTCGCGGGTGTCGGCGGCAAGCGGGCCCAGGTCGGCGGCCCGAAGCTCCAGATAGTCGAGCCCGAACCCGGCGCTTTCCAAGTGGGTGCGGGCCGTGTGCAGAGCGGCTGGTGCCGGCTGGCCGGCCTGCAAGGCGTCGCGCAGCTGGCTCAGCGCGCGGTGCAGCTCCGGTGCGGTGGCGCGCTCGGCGGGGAGAGATAGCCGTTGCGCGATGACAGCGCCAGGCCGTCATTGGCGCGCACGATCGGCACGCCGACGACCTCGACGGGAATGTGCAGGTCGGCCACCAGCTTGCGAATGACCGCCAGCTGCTGGTAATCCTTCTCGCCGAAGCAGGCCACGTCGGGCTGCACTAGGTGGAAAAGAATGCTTACCACCGTGGCCACGCCGTCGAAATGGCCTGGCCGCGAGCCGCCGCACAGGCCTTCGCTGACGACGGGCACGCGAACCTGGGTGAGCTGCTCCAGGCCGTGCGGATAGAGGGTGGCGACGCTGGGCGCGAACAGCAGGTCGCAGCCGCTTGCCTCCAGTTTCGCCTGGTCCTCGGCGAGCGTGCGCGGATAGGCGTCGAGATCCTCGCCGGCGCCGAACTGCAGCGGGTTGACGAAGATGGTGGCCACCACCACGTCGGCGTGCTGCCGGGCGGTCTCCACCAGCGCCAGGTGGCCTTCGTGCAGGTTGCCCATGGTCGGCACCAGCCCGATGCGCTGGCCGCGGTGGCGGAATTCGCCAAGCGCATCGCGCAGGGCGGCTATGTCACGCAGGGTACGCATCTCGCTGTTCCTCGCAGCATCCGGCGTCAGAAGCAGTGCGCTTCGGCGGGGAAGCGCCGGGCCTTGACGTCTTCGTGGTACTGGCGGAAGGCGCCGGCGATGTCGCCCGCCTCCGCCATGAAGTTCTTGACGAAGCGCGGTGTGCGCCCGTGGGTCACGCCGAGCACGTCGTGCATGACCAGAATCTGGCCGTCGGTGTTGGGGCCGGCGCCGATGCCAATCACCGGCACGTCGAGCGCTTCGGTGATCTCGCGCCCCAGGCTTGCCGGCACGCACTCGAGCAGGATTACCGAGGCGCCTGCGTCGACCAGGGTGCGGGCATCGGCGAGGATCTGGGCGGCGCGATCGGCATCGCGGCCCTGCACCTTGTAGCCGCCGAGCTGGTAGACGGTCTGTGGGGTCAGGCCCAGGTGGGCGCACACCGGCACGCCGCGCCGGGTCAGCTCCCTGACGCCTTCGGCCATCCAGGCCTCGCCTTCCACCTTGACCAGTTCGGCGCCGGCGCGCATCAGCTCGCCGGCGTCCTGCAGCATGCGTTCAGTGGTAGCGTTGCTCATGAACGGCAGGTCCACCATCAGCAGGCTGCTACCCTTGGCGCGTGCCACGCAGCGGGTGTGGTAGCAGATGTCGTCGAGGGTCACCGGCAGCGTGCTGGCATGGCCCTGCAGCACCATGCCGAGGGAGTCGCCGACCAGCAGCACCTCGATACCGGCCTCGGTGGCGGTGCGGGCAAAGGAGGCGTCGTAGGCGGTCAGGCAGCTGAAGGTTTCACCTGCGCGCTTGAAGGCCTGCAGCGTGCTTAGCGTGACGGTTTTCATGGCGTGCTCTCGCTGTGTTTCGGGGCGCCAGGCCTGGGGCCGATGACGCCGTGCTGCGCGTGATTGTTACCAGAACAGGAGTGTCGTGTCGACCGGTAACACCTAATGCCGTGTCATGAGTTGTCCGGTAACACTTTAACGTCACCTTCCGCACCGACATGCCGCGCAAGCGCAGCGACGGCCTGGCCATCCGGCAGAGTCAGCTCGGCGGCCAGCTCGGCCAGGGGAATCAGCACGAAGGCGCGACGGCACAGCTCGGGATGTGGCACGCGCAGGCGCGCCACGTCGATGCGCTGTTTTCCGTACAGTAGCAGGTCGAGGTCCAGCGTGCAGGGCCCCCAGTGGCGCTGGCGAACGCGACGATGGCGCTGTTCCAGCGCCTGCAGCTGATCGAGGAGGGCCAGCGGCGAAAGGCGCGTGCGCAGGAGGGCGACGGCGTTGATGAAGTCCGGCTGGTCCTGGGGGCCGACCGGGCGGCTGGCGTAGAGCCGCGACACGCCGAGGCGCTCGGTCAAGGGCAGCTTGCCGAGCGCCTCGGCGGCACGGCGTACCTGGCGGATCGGGTCGTCGAGATTGCTGCCAAGCCCGATGAACGCCTCAACCGGGGCGATCATGATGGGCCTGGCGAACTACGACGGCGGCGCTTGCGCGGGCGGCGGCGCCGAGCACTGTTCCCGGCGGGGCCGGCATCGGTGCCCGCCTTTTCCAGCAGGCGACGCTGCTCGTGTTCGTCGCCTTCCTGATAGGCCGTCCACCAGTCGCCGAGCCCCGGCGCGATCTCGCCGGCCGCTTCGCGCAGCAGCAGGAAGTCGTAGGCGGCACGAAAGCGGGGATGTTCTCGGGTCTGCAGCGCACGCTTGCCGCGACGCTGGGGCAGGCGCTGCTGCAGGTCCCAGATATCGCGTACCGGCAGGCTGAAGCGCTTGGGTATCGAGATATGCTGCAGCTGCCGCGACAGCACCTGCTGGGAAGCCAGCTGAAGTGCCGGGATGGGCGGCATGCCGTTGGCCTCCAGCGCGGTCTGGCGACGCTGCACCGGACCCCACAGCAGGGCGGCAATGAGAAACGCTGGGGTGACCGGGCGCTCCTCGTGGATGCGCTGGTCGGTGCTGGCCAGGGCCTGCTCGATGAGCGGCTCGATCCACGCCAGCTCGGCCATGGCCTCATCGGTTTCGGGAAAGAGCATGGCGAACAGGCCGTATTGGCGCAGCAGTCGGAAGGTGTTCTCCCCATGCCCGGCCATGAACAGCTTGAGCAGCTCATCGAACAGTCGTGCCGGAGGTATCTGCAGCAGCAGCGGTGCCAGTTCGGCAATAGGCCGTTCGGTCTCGGGAGCGATATGGAAGTCGAGCTTGGCCGCGAAGCGCACGGCTCGCAGCATGCGCACCGGATCCTCGCGATAGCGCAGGGCCGGGTCACCGATCAGCCGCAGGGTGCGGGAGGCGATGTCACGCATGCCGTCGGCGAAGTCGTGGATGGAGAAGTCCGCAATGCTGTAGTAGATCGCATTGACGGTGAAGTCGCGGCGAATGGCGTCTTCCTGAATATTGCCCCAGACGTTATCGCGCAGCAGCAGGCCGTGCTCCGACTGCTGGGCGATATGGTCGCCGTGGTCGTCGCCGTGAGTGCCGCGGAAGGTGGTGACCTCGATCACCTCGCGGCCGAAGCGTACGTGCACGATGCGAAAGCGGCGGCCGATGATGCGCGAATTGCGAAACAGTTCGCGCACCTGTTCCGGCGTGGCGTCGGTGGCCACGTCGAAGTCCTTGGGCATCTTGCCGAGCAGCGAGTCGCGCATGCAGCCGCCGACCAGATAGGCCTCGTAGCCGGCATTATGCAAGCGATAGAGTACCTTCAGCGCAGCTTCACTGAAGTGCTGCCGGGAAACGGGATGCTCGCTGCGGGGTATGATGCGGGGGCCAGCGGCTGGTCCGGAGGCCTCCTCGGGACCGAAGAGTGACCGGAGGCGTTCGCCCGGGCCCTGTAGAAAGCGGGTAAATCCTTTGAACATGCGGCGATATCGACTCGCAGTGTGCGAAAGTTGAACAGTGTAGCCGAGCGCCGACACCTTGCAAAGCGGCGTGCGCCGCCAGGAGCGGGCAGACAGCAAAAGAGGAGGCCTTTCGGTCCTCCTCTACAGGCATTTGAGGTGCTGCGTCCATGCGGCTGTTTCTTCTTCGTGATGGCGCATCGCCTTGAATACGCACCACAGTCACCAAGAGTACACAGGCAAACGGTGTTGTTGTGTTTGTTGACGTTCCTGGTTCGCGACCGCCTCGTATTCAAAACAATAATCCAACACGACGGCATCGGTGAGGTATGCCTGCCTTCGGTTTGTCGTTGTTGCCGAAGGTGCGCTCTTGCGGCCATTGTTCTTGTTGGAGGCCGGGGTTGGCGCGTCGCGTCCTGATGGATCCGGTGCTTCGCTCGTCTCTTGTCGTTGTTGGTTCGAGTCGAAGGGCGGTCCTTTCCGGGGGCGAATTGTTCTTGTTGCCCCTGACCGCGTCTAACTCACAGCCCGTGTTGTTATTGTTCGTGCGGGCTCTGCCTCGCCTGCGCCTTGTTCTTGTTGTTGACGTGGGTGGCAGCCGGATGTTGTTTTTCTTGCCATATATATTGCACGGCACATGCCAGCGTTGCGTTTTGTTCTGAATTATCAGCAAGTTGAATCTTGTGTGAGAGAAGGCTTCGTTTGCGGGTCGGCGGGGTGTTACCCGTGCTGCGCCATTTGCGGGCGGTTTCTGGGTGGGATGGTAACACCTGGTGCAATTTGCCCGGTTTGCGAGCCCGGAGGCGCCGAAATAAGGAGGGCGAAGCAGTCTGTAACCTTAGTCGTAGGCGGCGAGGTGCACTTAGCCCAGGCTGCTGCGGCGAGCCTGCTTCTTGCGCGGAATGCCCAGGCGCTGGCGCCGTTCCCACAGACACTTGCGGCTGATTCCCAGCTTCTGGGCGAGTTCGGTCTCGCTCATCTGGTCCTGATGCTCGAGCACGAAGTGCTGGAAATAATCCTCGAGCGACAGGTCCTCGTCTTCGCCGCCGTCGCTCTCGAGCCGCTCCTCGGGCCGTGATACCGGTTCGGGGGCGGGGCGCGGCTTCATGGGGATACCCGGCCGGAGGCCGAGGTCGTCGGGGTGGATCAGGTTGCCTTCAGCAAGGATGACGCCACGCTCGAGGGCGTTCTCCAGTTCGCGCACGTTGCCGGGCCAGGGATAGTCGCGGATTTCCCGGCGTGCAGCGCGCGAGAGCCGCAGTCCCTCGCGCTGATGGCGCTGGCAGGCCTTCTCCAGCAGAACATCGGCGATCAGCAGAATATCGTCCTCGCGGTCGCGCAGCGGCGGCAGGTCGATCTGCATCACGTTGAGGCGATAGTAGAGGTCGAGGCGGAACTCGCCTGATTTGGACAGTGCGCGCAGGTCGCGGTGGGTGGCGGCGATCAGGCGCACGTCCACATGACGCGTCTCCACCGAGCCGATGCGGCGAATCTCGCCCTCCTGCAGCACGCGCAGCAGCCGCGCCTGGGCATCCAGCGGCAGTTCGCCGATCTCGTCGAGGAACAGGGTGCCGCCATCGGCCGCTTCCACCAGGCCGGTGCGCGCGGCGCTGGCGCCGGTGAAGGCGCCCTTCTCGTGGCCGAACAGCTCCGATTCGATCAGGGTCTCGGGGATCGCCGCACAGTTCACGCAGATCAGCGGTGCGCCGGCCCGCTTGCTCTGCTGATGGATGGCGCGCGCCACCAGCTCCTTGCCGGTGCCGGACTCGCCTTGGATCAGCACCGTGACGTCGGCTGGCGCGGTCTTGCGGATGCGGGTATAGACCACCTGCATGGCCGGACAGTCGCCGATCATCTGCTGGCGCGAGCCGCCGGCGTCGGTGATGTCCGGCGGCGAGGGCGCGTGCTGGCGGTGCTGGTGGAGCACTCGGGAGACGGTCTCGAGCAGCTCGTCGTGGTCGAAGGGCTTGGCCACGTAATCCACCGCCCCGAGCTTCAGGGCATCCACCGCCGAGCGCATGCTGGCATAGCTGGTCATGATCAGCACGGGTGCCGGCGAGGCGTGGCCGATCAGGTCGGTGCCGGGCTCGCCGGGCAGGCGCAAGTCGCTGATTACCAGGTCGAAGCCGCGCGGCTCGAGAACCAACGCCTCGTTGACCGACCCGGCTTCGCTGACTTGGTAGTCATGACGCTCCAGCAATCGGCGCAGCGCAGTGCGGATAATGGCTTCGTCCTCAACGATCAAGATCCGACTCATCACTCTTTTCACCCTGCTCTGGTTCAGTTGGCAGCCACAGGCAGATGCGGGTGCCGCGTTCACGTCCTTGCGGCGGCGACTCGATCTCGATCCTGCCGTGGTGTTCCGCCACGATGCTGTAGACGAGGGGCAACCCGAGCCCGGTGCCTTCGCCCGGGGGTTTGGTCGTCGTGAAGGGTTCGAAGAGATGCTCGCGGACCCTGGCGTCGAGGCCGTGTCCTCGTCGGTGACCGTTACCTTGAGCATAGTGCCGTCCGGCTCGGCGTCGACGATGATCTCTCCGCCGGCCTCGCTGGCGTCGCGTGCGTTGCTCAGCAGGTTGACCATCACCTGCTGCAGCCGCTGGGCGTCGCCGATGACCTGCAGCTCGGCTGCACAGAGGTTGCGGTAGCGGACATCCTCGCCCGAGCGCACCAGGCGGATCAAGTGCAGCGCCTCGTCGACGATGGTCGAGATCGCCACGGCGGCAAGCTGGGTGCCGCCGATGTGCCGCCCGCCGTGAGCAAAGCCCACCAGGGAGCCGACGATGCGCGAGATGCGGTCGGTGAGCTGCTGGATCTGCTGGGCGGTGGCCAGCAGCGTGGGGTCGTCGGTGTCGTAGCGCAGGTTCTGGGCCAGCGACGAGATCCCGGTGACGGGGTTGCCGATTTCATGGGCCACACCGGCGGCAAGCTGGCCGATGGAGGCGAGGCGGGCGGCATGCACCAGCTCGTCTTCCAGCCATTTCATTTCGCTGTGGTCCTCGATCAGGATCACGGTGCCGCCGCGGATGTCCTCGTCGGCCTCGAGCTCGGCGCGGTGCAAGGTGAGGTAGCGGGTGCCGCGCTTGAGTTCCACGGCCTGCTTGTAGAGGTGGTCCGACGGCTCGGTGAGCAGCCGCCCGAGCAGCTCGCCCCAGGGGCGGGCAAGCCGTCGCGCCGAGCCCCCACCACGCTGGCGCCTTCGATGCCGGAAAGCTCCGCCAGGGCGTCGTTCCACATCAGCACCTCGTCGTCGACGCCGAAGGCGCATAGCCCGACCGGCAGCCGCGTGAGGATGCGCCGATGGTAGCGGCGCAGGCCGTCGAGCTCGCGGGCCAGGCCGGTGAGCCTGGAGCGATAGGCTTCCAGGCGGCTTTCGACAAAATGGATATCATCGGTGGGCACCTGGCCGCTGTGGCGGTAAGGCAGGTAGCGGTCGACGATGTCCTGGGCCACCGAAGGGCCCATCAGGCCGGAGAGGTTGGCCTGGATGCGGTCGCGCAGCCGCCGCAGGGCATAGGGCCGTCCGTCCAGCGGCGACAGGCCGAGATCGGTCAGCGCGCGCTCCACCTCGCGCTCGGCGACCTGGTCGCCCAGCGCGCGGGCCAGCGGCTGCTTGAACTCCTCGCAGGTGGTCGCCACCAGCGGCAGGCGCTTGGGACGAATCACGGCATCAACGGAGCAGGCTTCGGCGGCGGCCCGCTCGCCCTCGGAGGTATGGGTGGCCAGCGAGACCACGATCAGGGTCAGGGTGTTGCAGGCCAGCGCGACCAGCGTCACCACGTACCAGTCCGGCTCGCCGGCCAGCAGCTCCATGCCGGGGGAATCAATATCCAGGCCGGCAGGCCCGTGAGCAGCGGCAGCCACAGCCCGGCCAGCCAGATCAGCACGCCCACCACCAGCCCCGAGACCATGCCCTTGCGGTTGGCGCCGGGCCAATAGAGCAGGGCCAACAGCCCGGGCAGGCACTGGGCCATGCCAACGAAGGCGGCCAGACCCAGCGTGGTCAGGTCGTGGTGAACGCCCACGGTGCGGTAGAAAAGCCAGCCGCCGAGGATCACCGTGACGATCAGGATGCGGCGCAGCCAGCGCAGCCAGCGGTAGAGGTTGGGCTGGGCCTCGGGTGGGTGGGCGATCAGCAGCACGTGGTTGAGGATCATGCCTGACAGGGCCAGGGCGATCATCACCATGGTGCCGCTCGAGGCGGCCAGCCCGGCGATCAGCGCCAGTGCCTGGACGGCGAAGGTTTCGGACAGGCCGAAGGCCAGGTAGGCAGAGCCCATGGCGGCATCGCTGCCCAGGCGCTGGCCGGCCCACAGGATCAGCGGCACCGGCAGGGCCATGAGCAGCAGAAACAGCGGCAGCGACCAGCTCGCCTGCAGCAGAGTGTGGCGCGACAGCGTCTCGGCAAAGGTGATGTGGAAGATATGCGGCATCAGCAGCGCGGCGGCGAAGAACAGCAGCAGCAAGGTGCGCCAGTGTGCCGGGTCGGGCTGGATCATGCCGGCCTGGTGGGCCTGGCCGGGGCCGTCGAGCCACAGCTGCAGGTCGGCCGGGCCGTCGAACACCACGAACAGCGCCACCGCTCCCAGCGCGAGCATGGCCGCCAGCTTGACCACCGAGGTGAGGGCGATCACGGCCAGCAGGGTGTCGTGGCGCGCCGGGGCGTGGTTGCGGGTACCGAAGATGGTGGCGAACAGCGCGATCAGCGCAGCAAAGGCCAGTGCCAGCAGAGCGGGTGAGGCGGCGCCGGTCATCAGGTAGATGGCGTCGCCCAGGGTCTGGACCTGCAGCGCCAGCAGTGGCATGACGGCTAGCAGGCTGATCATTGTGATCAGCGTGCCCACCCAGCGCGAACGGAAACGGAAGGCGAACAGGTCGGCCAGCGAGGCGAGCTGGTGGGTGCGGGTCATGCGCTGTATCGGCACCAGCAGGACCGGCGCCAGCAGAAACGCCCCCGCCACGCCCAGGTAGTAGGCGAGATAGCCGTAGCCCGAGGTGGAGGCGAGCTCCAGGCTACCGTAGATCGCCCAGGCGCTGGCATAGACGCCGAGCGCCAGGGTGTAGACCACGGGATGGCGGGTGACCCGTCGGCTCAGCCAGCCGCGCTCCACCGCCAGGGCGCAGAGGAACATCAGCAGCAGGTAGCTGGCGCCGAGCGCGAATACGCTGGCCAGGCTAGCGTTCATCGAGCTTCCTCTTCTGCTCCAGCCACAGCGTGAGAGCGATCAGCACGCCCCAGATCACGAAGGGCCGGTACCAGGCCACGCCGGGGCTCGACCAGCCGCTCATCAGCAGCGGCGAGAGCAAATAGCCGCCGAAGACCAGGAACAGCATGATGCGGTAGACGTACACGGCCGGCTCCTCTCATTGCTTGCCGGGAGGGGTTCCCGGAGGGGGCGACGTCATGCCGGTGGGGAATACCGGCCACCCGCCAGTGGGCGATGGCCCAGCGCAGCTGCTCGGCCACCGGTGCCGTGGCGAGCGATGGGGCGGCGCCTGGCCAAGGGTGAGTAGAGCACGATGCAGCAGTGCACGCACCGCCGGCTCATCGAGCGGCAGCGGCGGCGCCAGGTTCTGCTTGGAAAGCTTCTGCCCATCGGGGCCGAGGACCAGCGGCAGGTGCAGGTAGCGCGGCGTCGGCAGGCCCAGCGCGTGCTGTAGCTGGCGCTGCCAAGGCGTGTTGTCGAGCAGGTCGGCGCCGCGCACGATGTCGCTGATGCCCTGTTCGGCGTCGTCCACCACCACCGCGAGCTGGTAGGCCCAGAGGCCGTCCTTGCGCTTGAGTACCACGTCGCCGAGCGCGGCGGGGTCGAGGCACTGCATGCCGAACAGGCGGTCGGACCAGCGGACCGGGCGCAGACCGAGGTCGCTGCGCAGCCGCCAGGCGACTGGCCTGCCGGGCTCGCGCACGCCGTCGCGACACCAGCCGGGATAGACGGCGTGGTCACGCCACTGCTTGCGTGAGCAGCTGCAGGGTAGGCCAGCCCCAGGCTCTCCAGGCGGGCAAGGGCGTCGGCATAGGCGTTGCCGCGGTCGTGCTGCCAGTAAACCGGGCCGTCCCACTGCAGGCCGAAGGCCTCAAGCTGGCGAAGGATGGTGTCGGCCGCCCCGGGCGGACAGCGCGGTGGGTCGATATCTTCGATGCGCAGCAGCCACTCGCCGCCGACGTGGCGGGCATCGAGAAAGCTGGCCAGGGCGGCCACCAGCGAGCCGAAGTGCAGGGCGCCCGACGGGGTAGGGGCGAAGCGGCCGCGGTAGCTCATGGGATCCTCGTGCCGTGGGGCACCGACACGCAAACGGGCACCCTGAGGTGCCCGTCGCCTGGAGGAGTGAGCCACATCACGCCAGCTCAGCCGCCAAGCTGCTTTTCCTTGAGTTCGGCTAGGGTCTTGCAGTCCACGCAGAGGGTCGCTGTGGGGCGCGCTTCCAGGCGGCGAATGCCGATCTCGACGCCGCAGGCCTCGCAGTAGCCGTAGTCCTCTTCGTCGATCTTCTCGAGGGTCTCGTTGATCTTCTTGAGCAGTTTGCGCTCGCGGTCGCGGGTTCTCAGCTCCAGGCTGAAGCCTTCTTCCTGGGTGGCACGATCGGCGGGGTCGGCGTAGTTGTTCGCCTCTTCCTGCAGATGGCGCACCGTGCGATCCACTTCTTCCATGAGCTCCTGTTTCCAGCCCAGCAGGATCTGTCGGAAGTGCTCAAGCTGCTGTTCATTCATGTACTCTTCACCCGGCGCGGACTCGTACGGGATGAATTTTTGGGCGCTTCCGTTTTTTGGTCTGCTACTGGCATGGCACTGCCTCATTGCTAGTGTGACTGCTGATCAATACCCCGCAGTGCGGTGTAAGTATCCTACGTCAAAGGCATGCTTGTTTATCGAAAAACGGCGCCTTTGCAATACCCCGGGCCTGGGGCGGAACGCCCGCCGAGGGAAAGCGTAGTATCATGGTTGGACCGCAAGGGCGGGAAAAACTTCCCCTGCCATCTCCTCATATCGTGTCCAGGAGCCAGACATGTCGTGGAACTCTCGCGTCGAGCGCGTCGCCCCCTTTCGTGTGATGAGCTTGCTGGAAATTGCCCAGGCGCGCGAGGCGGCCGGACATGATGTGATCCACCTGGAAGTGGGCGAGCCTGACTTCCCTACGCCCGAGCCGGTGGCGGTCGCCGGACGAGACGCCCTGGCAGCGGGGCAGACCCGCTATACGCCGGCGGCCGGGCTGCCGGCCCTGCGCGAGGCCATCGCCGGCCATTATGCCGACCACTTCGGCGCCGACGTCGACCCGGCGCGCATCCTGGTCACGCCCGGGGCCTCCGGGGCGCTGCTGCTTGCCAGCCAACTGCTGGTCGGCCCCGGCGACCGGGTGCTGATGGCCGACCCCAATTACCCTTGCAACCGCCACTTCATGGCGCTGGCGGGGGCGCAGGTCGACACGGTGCCGGTGGGGCCCGACAGCGGCTGGCAGCTCGATGCCCTGCTGCTGGCGCGTCATTGGCAGGCGGCGACGCGCCTGGCAATGCTGGCCACGCCGTCCAACCCTACCGGGCACATGCTCGACGCCGAGCGGCTGCACGCGCTGGCCGACGCCGTGGCCGTACGTGGTGGCCACCTGCTGGTGGACGAGATCTACCAGGGGCTCTGCTACGACCTCGCGCCGCTGTCGGTGGCCGCGCTGACGCCGGACGCCTTCGTGGTCAATAGCTTCTCGAAGTATTTCGGCATGACTGGATGGCGGCTGGGCTGGTTGCTGGCGCCGGCCGCTGCCGTGGAGCCGCTGACCCGCCTGGCCCAGAACGTGTTCCTGGCCGCCTCGACGCCCGCCCAGCATGCGGCCCTGGCTGCCTTCACACCCGACTGCCGGGAGATTCTCGAAAGTCGCCGCGTCGAGCTCGGCCGCCGCCGCGATACGCTGCTGGCGGGTCTGGCCCGGCTGGGCTTGGCGCCGTCGCTGCCGCCCCAGGGCGCCTTCTACCTATGGCTCGACATCTCCCGCTATAGCCGCGACAGCCAGGCCTTTGCCAGCGCCTGCTGGAAGAGGAGAACGTGGCCATCACGCCCGGGGTCGATTTTGCCGTCACCGGCGGCGAGCACCACGTACGCATTGCATTCACCACCGGCACGGCGCGCCTGGAAGAGGCCGTGAACCGGCTCGAGCGCTTCCTGGCGCGGCAGTAGCGACGCCATGGAGTATCCCCTTCTCGTTCCCGGCGTGCTGCTGCGCCGCTACAAGCGCTTCCTCGCGGACGTTCGCCTCGACGACGGCCGTGAGGTGGTAGCGCACTGTCCCAATACCGGCTCGATGCGCGCGGTGAACGTGCCGGGCTGTCGGGCGTGGCTGGCGCCAAGCGACAATCCGGCGCGCAAGCTGGCCTGGACCTGGGAGCTGATCGAGTTGCCCCAGCCCGCTGGCGGCGTGGCGCTGGCCTCGGTGCATACCGGGCGGGCCAACCGCATCGTCGAAGAGGCGCTGGAAGGGGGCGAATTGCTGCGCTTGCCGGTTATGCCCAGTTCCGGCGCGAGGCCAAGGTAGAGGGGGCGCGGCTCGACTTTCGCCTCGACGATCCCGAGCGCGGCTGTGCCTTCGTCGAGGTCAAGCAGGTCACGCTCAAGGAGCGCGATGGGCACGGTTACTTTCCCGACGCGGTGAGCGAGCGCGGGCGCAAGCACCTGCTGGCGCTGGCGGCCTTGGCAGAGCAGGGGCAGCGTGCGGTGCTGCTGTTCTGCATCGCCCACGCCGGCATTCGCGACGTGGCGCCGGCAGCACACCTCGACCCGGCCTACGCCGCCACGCTCGAGGCCGTGGCAGCGCGGGGAGTGGAAGTGCTGGCCTACGGCTGCGAGTTCGGCTGGCACGATTCACGGCCGGTGTCGGTGGCGCTGGGTGGTCAACTTCCGGTGTCACTCACTCGCCAAGTGAATGTTGCCCTCGGCATCGACTGAGATCGGCAGCGGCTCGAGAAAGCGCCCTGGCAGGGCCGAACACGCATTCCCCCGTCTCCGGCAGGAACAGCGCGCCGTGCACGCCGCACTGGATCAGCTCACCGCCGGCCTCGAGAAAGCTGGCATCGTCCCAGTTCAGCGGCACCTGCTGATGCGGGCAGCGATTGACGAAGGCGCTGACTACGCCGTGCACGGAGACGAGAAAGAGGCGCCTGCCGTCGGGCAGGGTCACGCCCAGCGACGGCTGGGTCTCCAGCTGGCTCAGCCGGGCAATCCGCATCGGCATGCGGTTCAGCGCTCGATATAGAAGCGCTGGATGAAGCGCAGGTCCGCTGGCTCCCGGTTGCGGTCGTAGCTGACCTGGAGGTCGAAGTGCATCGGCTCGTCCTCCTGGATGCGGAATACCGCGACCTGCGACTGGGTGTCGCCATCCCGCAGGGTGCGGAATGCCAGCGGGGTCTGGCTGCCGCCGCGCACCACACCGACGCTGCCGCTGACCGGTGCATTGACGGGGCGCAGGGCGCCGTCGGCTTCCGCCTGGAGCACGCTGACATTGACCAGGGCCATGGCCGGGCTGCGCTGGATGCCGTGGGCATCGGCCACCGACTGGGGGATGAACTGGGTACTGACGGCACTGTAGTGGATCTGGTAGTCGCCGATCTGTTCGAATTGCTGCGCCTTGAGCGGACCGGATACAGCCAGCAGGGCCAGGCTCAGCGTGGCAAGGGCGTGCTTCAGGCGGCGTGTTGCAGTGTGGCGTGGCATGGGCAAGTCTCCCGTTGGCGTCGGTTAGCGTGACAGGCTGCGGTCTTGGCCCGGCTTGCGGCTGACGCGAAAGATCGCTGTTTCGCCGAACAGGTTGGGCCAGTGCCGCGTGGTCCAGCCTCCCGCGGCGTCGCCGACGCCGACGGCCCGGTCGGTGATCACCAGGCCTTTTTCATGGCACAGGTGCTCGAAGTCGTTGAAGGTCGACAGGTGGATGTTGGGGGTGTCGTACCAGGCATGGGGCAGCGACTTGGAGACCGGCATGTAGCCGCGAATGCCGAGGTGCACCCGATGTCGCCAGTAGGCGAAGTTGGGGAAGGTGATGATGCACTCCTTGGCGACCCGCAGCATCTCGTCAAGCATGCGGTCGGGCCGGCGCAGCGCCTGCAGCGCCTGGGTCATGATCACCAGGTCGTAGGCGTCGTCCTCGAAGTTGACCAGGC
Organism: Halomonas sp. E19; assembly: GCF_052439355.1. Classification (NCBI taxonomy): domain Bacteria; kingdom Pseudomonadati; phylum Pseudomonadota; class Gammaproteobacteria; order Oceanospirillales; family Halomonadaceae; genus Halomonas; species Halomonas sp. E19. The sequence goes on from NZ_JBNFWU010000001.1 coordinate 3,370,975, forward strand.
CCTCGTCCAGGTTCTGCTCGATCACGCAGACCCCTTGGCGACACAGGCGGTGATGCCTGCCGGGTCAATCTCCAGGCCGTAGCCGGTGACGCCCTTGTCGCGTGCCAGCACCTCCAGCAGCGTGCCGTCCCCGCACGCCAGGTCGAGGATATGGGCGCCCTCGGGTACCCAGCGATGAATCACTTTCAGGTCGGCGCGCATCATGCGGGGGTCTCCAGGCCGAGCTCACGGGCCGCGCGGGCCATAAAGGCCGAGAATATCGCCTGGTAGCGTGGCTCAGGCAGCAGGAAGGCATCGTGACCGTGGGGCGAATCGATATTGGCGTAGCTCACCGGCTTGCCGGCACGGATCAGGGCGTTCACCAGCTCCCGCGATCGCGAAGGCGGGAAGCGCCAGTCGGTGGTGAAGCTCACCACCAGGAACGGGCACTGCGAGGGGCCCACGGCGGCGGCGAGCTCGCCACCGTGGGCCGCCGCCGGGTCGAAGTAGTCCAGCGCCTTGGTCATCAGCAGGTAGGTGTTGGCGTCGAAGGCGGTAGAGAAGGTGTCGCCCTGGTAGCGCAGGTAGGACTCGACCTGAAACTCCACGTCGTAGCCGAAGTTGAACTCCTCGCTGCGCAGGTCGCGGCCGAACTTGCTGCCCATGGCGTCTTCCGACAGGTAAGTGATATGACCCACCATGCGGGCCAGCTTCAGACCGCGGCGCGGTGCCGTGCCGTGCTCGGTGTACCAGCCTTCGTGGAAGTCGGGGTCGGAGCGTATCGCCTGGCGCGCCACCTCGTTGAAGGCGATGTTCTGCGCCGAGAGCTTGGGCGTGGCGGCGATGATGGCGGCGTTGGCGACCCGCTCGGGATAGGCGAGGGTCCACTGCAACACCTGCATGCCGCCGAGGCTGCCGCCGATCACCGCGGCGAAGCGCTGGATGCCGAGTCGGTCGGCCAGGCGGGCCTGGCTGTTCACCCAGTCGCTCACGGTGACCATGGGGAAGTCGGGCCCCCACAGGCGCCCGGTGGCCGGGTTCTCGCTGGTCGGGCCGGTGCTGCCGTGGCAGCCGCCCAGGTTGTTCAGCGACACCACGAAGAAGCGCTGGGTGTCGATCGACTTGCCCGGTCCGATATGGGCGTCCCACCAGCCTGGCTTGCGTTCGTCCGGGTCATGGTAGCCCGCGGCGTGGTGATGGCCGGACAGGGCATGACAGATCAGCACCGCGTTGGTGCGCTCGGCATTGAGGGTGCCGTAGGTCTCGTAGACGAGATCGTAGGCCGGCAGCGTCTTGCCGCAGGCCAGCTCCAGAGGGTCGTCGAAGTGCGCTGTTTGCGGCGTCACCAGTCCGACGGAGTCGCAGGGAAACTCGGGCATGTGTCGTCAGGAGTCCAGTCGTTGTAAGGCTGCCTTGGGCGGCGTCGATTCAGAGTCCGACCAGGGCGCCGGCGATACCTGCGGCCTGGGTCAGCGCGCCTACCACGATGCCGTCGATCATGCTGATGGCGATGAACACCACGATCGGTGACAGGTCGATCATGCCCAGCGGCGGGATGACGCGACGAACCGGCGCCATGATCGGTTCCACCAGCTGCATCACCAGCAGCGCACCGGGGTGGCTGGCGTTGGGGGCTACCCAGCTGAGAATGATCATCACGATCAGAGCGAAGAAGTAGATCTTGAGGATGGCATTGGCGATGGCCGCCACGGCGCCGAGCACCACCTGCGTGACCGGCGGCATGCCGATGCCGGCGATCTGCAGGATTACCACGATGCTGACCAGCTTGAGCACAAAGGCGGCGGCCAGGGTGGCCAGATCGAAGCGACCCAGCACCGGGCCGAGGAAGCCCTGGAAGGGGCGCACCACCGGCTGGGTGATCTTCACCACCGACTGGCTGATGGGATTGTAGTAGTCGGCCTGTGACGCCTGCAGCAGGAAGCGCAGCATCATCAGAAACAGGTAGATGTTGATCAGGGTGTTGACCAGCAACAGGCCGGCATTTCCCAGTTGGCCCATGAGGGCTCCTCCTATCAATCGTCGAGTGGGTCGCGTCAAATGGGCGCGACCGGAAAGGCTAACGCTTGCCGAGCTCCTCGGCCATTTCTCGGGCGCGAGCGGCGCAGGCCTCCATGGCGTCGAGCACGGACCGGCGCAGGCCGGCCTGCTCCAGCGCTTCGATGGCGCGTTCGGTGGTGCCGCCCGGCGACATCACGTTGCGCTTGAGTTGCTCCGGCGGATATTCACTCTGCTGCGCCATGCGCGCCGCACCCAGAGCGGTCTGCAGCGCCAGGCGGCGTGCAGTATCGGCGGGCAGCCCGAGCTTCACGCCCGCCTCTTCCATGGCTTCGAACATCAGGAAGAAGTAGGCCGGGCCGCTGCCGGATACCGCAGTGACCGCATCCAACTGGGCCTCTTCGCTAACCCACTCGACGATGCCCACCGCTTCGAGCAGGGTGGCAGCCAGCGTGCGCTGATGATCATCGACGGCTTCGGTGGCATACAGCCCGGCGGCCCCGGCACCTACCAGCGACGGCGTGTTGGGCATGCAGCGCACCAGCGGTAGCCCTTCGCCCAGCCATGCTTCCAGCGTGGCGGCATCGATACCGGCGGCCACCGAGATGATCAGCGGCCGCTGCCGCTGCAGGGTGTCACGCAGCCCTTCGCAGACCTCACGCATCACCTGCGGCTTCACGGCCAGCACGACCACGTCGGCACCACGCACCGCCGCGGCATTGTCGGTATTGGTGCGAATGCCGTAGCGCTCATGGATCGGTGCCAAGAAGGCATCACTGGGTGACGTGGCAGTAATGGCGGTGGCGGGATAGCCGGTGTCGATCAACCCGCCGATGATGGCGCTGGCCATGTTGCCGGCGCCGATAAAGGTGACTCTGCTGGCCATTGCGATCCTTTCCTTTTGTGTTGTGCGGCACACTGGGCTGACGTCGTGCGCGAGGGTCTATCGGGTCGGAGTGTCTCGGCTGCCAAAGATGGCGCTGCCCAGACGAACCAGCGTGGCGCCTTCCAGAACGGCGGCTTCCAGATCGTCGCTCATGCCCATTGACAGCGTATCCAGCGGCGCCTTGGGGTAGCGGGCTTGCAGCTCCTCGAATGCCTGGCGCAGGCGGGCCAGCGGTTCACGCTGGGCCGCAAGCCCTCGGCGGGTGCGGGAATCGCCATCAGCCCGCGCAGGCGCAGCCGCGGCAGCGCCTGCACGGCCTGTGCCAGCGTTGCCAGGTCGGCGAGGTGAACCCCGGACTTGGTCGCCTCGTCGCTGACGTTGACCTGCAGGCAGACGTTGAGCGGCCCGAGCCCCGCGGGACGCTGGTCGTTCAGCCGGCGCGCCACCTTCTCGCGATCTACGCTGTGCACCCAGGCGAAATGCTCGGCGACCGCGCGGGTCTTGTTGGATTGTAGCGGCCCGATGAAATGCCAGACGATATCGGGCAGGTCGACCAGCGCCGCCTGCTTGTCCAGCGCTTCCTGGACGTAGTTTTCGCCGAACTCCCGCTGCCCTAGCTGCCAGGCCTCGCGAATCCGCTCCGCCGGCTTGGTTTTGCTGACCGCAAGCAGGCGCACCGATTCGGCGGGCCGGCCGGCGCGGGCGGCGGCATCGGCCAGGCGCTGTCGGGCGCTGGCCAGTGACTCGCAAAGCATGGTATCCGTCATCTCAGTTACATAAAGTTCGTAATGTCAAAAGCTCTGGCATACTGGAACAAACCATCATCGCGAGCAGGGAGTTGCATGGATATTACCGAACTGCTGGCGTTCTCGGCAAAGCAGAACGCCTCCGACCTGCACCTGTCGGCCGGCCTGCCGCCCATGATCCGGGTGGATGGCGATATCCGGCGGCTCAACGTGCCTGCCATGGAAGATCGGGAAGTCCGCAAGCTGATCTACGACATCATGGGCGATCGTCAGCGGCGTGACTACGAAGAGTTTTTGAAACGGACTTTTCCTTCGAAGTGCCGGGCGTGGCGCGCTTCCGTGTCAACGCCTTCAACCAGGCACGCGGTGCCGGTGCGGTCTTCCGTACCATTCCCAGCGAAGTGCTGACCATGGATGATCTCGGTCTTGGCGAGGTCTTCCGTCGCCTGGCGCTGCTGCCGCGAGGCCTGGTGTTGGTCACCGGGCCGACCGGCTCGAGCAAGAGCACCACCCTGGCCGCGATGATCGACTACATCAACGATCACCGCTACGACCACATCCTCACCATCGAGGATCCGGTGGAGTTCATTCACCGCAGCAAGCGCAGCCTGGTCAACCAGCGCGAGGTGCATCGCGACACCCACGGTTTTGCCCAGGCGCTGCGCAGCGCCCTGCGTGAAGACCCCGATGTCATCCTGGTAGGCGAACTACGCGATCTGGAAACGATTCGGCTGGCGCTCACCGCGGCGGAGACCGGCCACCTGGTGCTTGGCACCCTGCACACCACCTCGGCGGCCAAGACCATCGACCGTATCATCGACGTCTTCCCCGGCGAGGAAAAAGCCATGGTGCGCTCGATGCTGTCGGAGTCGCTGCAGGGCGTCATTTCCCAAACCCTGCTCAAGCGCCGCAGCGGCGGGCGAGTGGCGGCGCACGAGATCCTCATCGCCAACGCCGCGGTGCGCAACCTGATTCGCGAGGACAAGGTGGCGCAAATCTACTCGGCCATCCAGACCGGTGGCAGCTTGGGCATGCAGACGCTGGATGCGGCCTTGAACAAGTTGATCACCGACAACATCGTCACGCGTGAAGAGGCCCAGGCCAGGGCCAAGGGTGTGCTGACGCAGTGATGGGCGCTAGGCAAGCGAGGCGGGGAACACGAATATGACGGCACAAGAATGGCTGCAGCAACTGCTGACCATCATGGCACAGCAGGAAGCATCGGACCTGCTGATTTCGGTACAGGCGCCCCCCACCCTGAAGCTGGCGGGCAAGCTGACGGCGCTAGGTGAGCAGCGGCTGACGGTGGAGCAGGTGCGCGAGCTGGTTCAGGGGGCCATTCCGGATGGCCTGCGCGAGCGCTTCGAGCAGGAGCGTGAAGCCAATTTTGCGCTCAGCATTACCGGGCTCGGGCGGTTTCGCGTCAGTGCCTTCCAGCAGCGCAACCAGTGGGCCATGGTCATACGCCGCATCGCCTACGATATTCCGCACCTCGAGGAGCTCTCGCTGCCGCCCCAACTGGGTGAGCTGGCCAACCTCAAGCGAGGCCTGGTCTTCGTGGTGGGCGGTACCGGCACCGGCAAGTCCACTACGCTGGCGTCGATGATCCAGCAGCGCAACGAGACCGTGGGCGGTCACATCATCAGCGTCGAGGATCCCATCGAGTACGTGCACCCCCACAAGAAGGCAATCATCAACCAGCGTGAGGTCGGCATCGATACCGAGTCCTTCGAAGTGGCGCTGAAGAATACCCTGCGCCAGGCGCCCGACGTCATCCTGATCGGTGAGGTGCGCACGCGGGAAACCATGGAGCATGCCCTGACCTTCGCCGAAACGGGCCACCTGTGCTTGGCCACGCTGCACGCCAACAACGCCAACCAGGCGCTGGACCGCATCATTCACTTCTTCCCCCATGAGCGCCACGAGCAGATCTGGTTGGACCTGTCGCTCAACCTTCATGCCGTCGTCGCCCAGCAGCTGCTGCCCACTCGCGACGGCGGGCGCTGCCCGGCCATCGAAATTCTGCTGAAAACCCCTTGATCGCCGACCTGATCCGTAAGGGCGATGTGAGTGAAATCAAGAATGTCATGGCCCGTTCGCGCGACCTGGGCATGCAGACCTTCGACCAGGCGCTGTTCGAACTCTTCAAGGCAGGCAAAATCAGCGAGGAAATTGCCATGGTGCACGCTGATTCGGCCAATGAGCTGCGCATGATGATCAAGTACGGCGATGAAAAGAGTGACGTTGTGGCCAAGGCTCGGGATTCGGCGCAACGGCTGACGCTGCGCGATGAGGACGACTTCTAGCAAGTGCTCTCACTCCGCTGATTGCGTCTACCCATGTTGCTGGCTAGGGAGCATAGACACCGCCAAGTACGCGTGGCCCCTGAGCGCCGGTGACGCTGGGCAGGTTGCCTGCCAACCCCTCGAGGCGGCGCCAGGCGAGCCAGGCGAAGGCGCCGGCTTCCAGCCAGTCGGCCGGCCAACCCCAGTCGCTGCTGGGAACCAGCGCGGTTTCCGGCAGATGGCGAGCCAGGCGACCGAGCAGATCACCGTTGTGGGCGCCGCCGCCACACGGGATCAGCGCTGAGGCCGGAGGCGCGCCGGCCAGCTCGCGTGCCATCTCGATGCCCAGGGCTACGCTGGTCGCGGTCAGCTCGGCCAGCGTCGCCTGCACGTCCTGGGGCTCTTCCTTCCCCGTAAGATGGCCTTCAAGCCAGTCGAGGTGGAACACCTCGCGCCCGGTGCTGCGCGGCGGCGGGCGATGGAAGAAGGGCTCGGCGAGCAGGCGCTCCAGCAGAATCTCGTCCACGCGCCCCGATGCCGCCCAGGCGCCGTCGGGGTCGTAGCGGCCGCCGCGATGGCGGGCGTGCCAGGCATCCAGCAGCGCGTTGGCCGGGCCGGTATCGAAGCCGATCACCTCGGCCTCGCTTTCCGCGGGTGGCAGCAGGGTCAGGTTGGCGAAACCGCCCAGGTTGAGCACCAGCTGCCACTGTCCCGCACGCCGGAACAGCGCCTCGTGAAAGGCCGGCGCCAGCGGGCGGCCTGACCGCCGGCGGCCAGATCGCGGCGGCGGAAATCCGCCACCACCGTGCAGCCGGTCAGCTCGGCCAGCAGGCTGGGGTTGTCGAGCTGCAGGGTATAGGCCGGCCCTTCGGCGTGGCCCCAGGGCGCATGCTCGATGGTCTGGCCGTGGCTGCCGATGGCGGCGATCTGCCCGGTGGCGATGCCATTGCCGGCGAGCAGGTGTCCGACCGCAGCGGCCTGGAGCCGGCAGAAGGCATCCTCGGCGCCGGCCAGCTCGGCGAAGGCGATCCGCTCGGCTTGGCATAGCCTCAGCAGGAGCTCACGCAGCGCTTCGGGCATCGGCTCGGCGTGGGTGGCGAGCAGGCGCGCCCTCCCTGCGGCGCCGATCTCGACCAGGGCGGCATCGATGCCGTCCAGGCTGGTGCCGGACATCAAGCCCACGAACAGTGCCATCTTCTTCCCCTAACGTGGTCGCCCCGTGGGCCGTTGAGTCATGCTACCATCGTGCCCCATTCGATGGACCCTGCCCGCACGGGCGATCAACGTTTTTGGAGTGGGAGAGATGAGCGAGGTCGCAAGCGCGCTGGCGCTGCTGAAACGAGGCACCCAGGAGATCCTGCTGGAGGACGAGCTGGTCAAGAAGCTTGAGTCCGGCCGCAAGCTGCGCATCAAGGCCGGCTTCGACCCCACCGCTCCCGACCTGCATCTTGGCCACAGCGTGCTGCTGACCAAGATGCGCCAGTTCCAGGATCTCGGCCACCAGATCATCTTCCTGATCGGCGACTTCACCGGGCGCATCGGCGATCCCACCGGCAAGAACGTCACCCGCAAGCCGCTCACCGAGGAGGAGGTCCGGGTCAATGCCCAGACCTACAAGGAGCAGGTGTTCAAGATCCTCGATCCCGACAAGACCGAGGTGCGCTTCAACTCCGAATGGTTCAGCGAGCTCACCGCGGCCAGGATGATCGAGCTGGCCGCCCAGAGCACCGTGGCGCGCATGCTAGAGCGCGACGACTTCGACAAGCGCTACAAGTCGGGCCAGCCGATCTCCATCCACGAGTTCCTCTACCCGCTGGTGCAGGGCTACGACTCCGTGGCGCTCGAGGCCGACGTCGAGATGGGCGGCACCGACCAGAAGTTCAACCTGCTGATGGGGCGCGAGATCCAGAAGCACTTCGGCATGGAGCCGCAGGTGGTCATCACCATGCCGCTGCTCGAGGGTCTCGACGGCGTGCAGAAGATGTCGAAGTCGCTGGGCAACTACGTCGGGGTCGACGAGGCGCCGGGCGCGATGTTCAACAAGCTCGTCTCCATGCCCGACAGCCTGATGTGGCGCTACTTCGAGCTGCTCTCGCTGAAACCCAACGAAGAGATCGAGGCGCTCAAGCGCGACGTCGAGGCCGGTGCCAACCCGCGCGACATCAAGATGATCCTCGCCCGCGAGCTGATCGGCCGCTACCACGGTGAAGAGGCCGCGGCCAATGCCCACAAGTCGGCCGGCAACCGCCTGGCCGAAGGCGAGCTGCCCGAAGACCTGCCCGAGGTGGAGGTCGACTTCGAGGGCAGCGCCCAGGCGCCCATCGCTGCGGTGCTCAACCGGGCGGGTCTGGCCAACAACAGCGCCCAGGCCAAGGACATGCTGGGCAACGGCCGGGTCAAGGTCGACGGCGAGGTCGTCGCCAAGGATGCCATGCTCGACACCGGCAAGAGCTACGTGATCCAGGCCGGCAAGAAGCGCTATGCCCGGGTGACGCTACGCTGAGTCATTCCACCGGCTCTCAGGCCAACCGATGACAAGTCAGTTGCTCTACCGACGCCCGCCTCGTGCGGGCGTCGTCGTCTTCGCTCCGGGGCAAACCATCCACAGCCCCTCTCCGCCGAGCGCCTGTGGATAGCTCGTCCGCCCGCGTCTCGTCACCGCGTTGCCATCATCCTGAAATTTTTTTACAGCCGCCCCTTGCGGGGCTCGGGGAAAACCGTAAAGTACGCATCCGCTGCCGGTGACGGGCAACGTCATCAGCGGTGGGAAGAGTGGTAAGTGGTTGTCTCGTTTTGATTTTTTCGATTCGCTTCGCAAAAATCGCCCTTGACGCCCACGGCGAATTCGGTAGAATGCGCCCCACTCGGAAGCAAGTCCGGCGGCGGGCTTGCGGTCGCCCGCTCCGGCGGGTCTTCGCGGTCAGGGTCACCTCGGTGACGGCCACGAAGAGAGTTGACAAACTCCGGCACTTGAGTAGAATACGCCTTCCTCGCAGGGCGCTGGCGAGGCCCCTCGATCACAGGATCGACGGCCGCGACAGCAAGCGAGACGCTCCACTCTCTATAGAGCCCGGAGCCGCTCTTTAACAATCGATCAGGTAATTCATGTGGGCGCTTGTCGATGAGGTGGTGAGAAGTCACACCATTATCAAGGCAAGCGACTCGTCGAGACCTTCGGGTCTTTTGAGAAGCTTTAACCTTGAGCCAAGTTTGGTCCGCTTAACGGACTACTGATCTTAAACTGAAGAGTTTGATCATGGCTCAGATTGAACGCTGGCGGCAGGCCTAACACATGCAAGTCGAGCGGCAGCACGGGAAGCTTGCTTCCTGGTGGCGAGCGGCGGACGGGTGAGTAATGCATAGGAATCTGCCCGGTAGTGGGGGATAACCTGGGGAAACCCAGGCTAATACCGCATACGTCCTACGGGAGAAAGCAGGGGCTCTTCGGACCTTGCGCTATCGGATGAGCCTATGTCGGATTAGCTAGTTGGTGAGGTAAAGGCTCACCAAGGCGACGATCCGTAGCTGGTCTGAGAGGATGATCAGCCACATCGGGACTGAGACACGGCCCGAACTCCTACGGGAGGCAGCAGTGGGGAATATTGGACAATGGGCGCAAGCCTGATCCAGCCATGCCGCGTGTGTGAAGAAGGCCCTCGGGTTGTAAAGCACTTTCAGTGGGGAAGAAAGCCTCGCGGCTAATATCCGCGAGGAAGGACATCACCCACAGAAGAAGCACCGGCTAACTCCGTGCCAGCAGCCGCGGTAATACGGAGGGTGCGAGCGTTAATCGGAATTACTGGGCGTAAAGCGCGCGTAGGTGGCTTGATAAGCCGGTTGTGAAAGCCCCGGGCTCAACCTGGGAACGGCATCCGGAACTGTCAGGCTAGAGTGCAGGAGAGGAAGGTAGAATTCCCGGTGTAGCGGTGAAATGCGTAGAGATCGGGAGGAATACCAGTGGCGAAGGCGGCCTTCTGGACTGACACTGACACTGAGGTGCGAAAGCGTGGGTAGCAAACAGGATTAGATACCCTGGTAGTCCACGCCGTAAACGATGTCGACTAGCCGTTGGGTCCTTCGCGGACTTTGTGGCGCAGTTAACGCGATAAGTCGACCGCCTGGGGAGTACGGCCGCAAGGTTAAAACTCAAATGAATTGACGGGGGCCCGCACAAGCGGTGGAGCATGTGGTTTAATTCGATGCAACGCGAAGAACCTTACCTACCCTTGACATCCTGCGAACCCTTCGGAGACGAAGGGGTGCCTTCGGGAACGCAGAGACAGGTGCTGCATGGCTGTCGTCAGCTCGTGTTGTGAAATGTTGGGTTAAGTCCCGTAACGAGCGCAACCCTTGTCCTTATTTGCCAGCGAGTAAAGTCGGGAACTCTAAGGAGACTGCCGGTGACAAACCGGAGGAAGGTGGGGACGACGTCAAGTCATCATGGCCCTTACGGGTAGGGCTACACACGTGCTACAATGGTCAGTACAAAGGGTTGCGAACTCGCGAGAGCAAGCCAATCCCAGAAAGCTGATCTCAGTCCGGATCGGAGTCTGCAACTCGACTCCGTGAAGTCGGAATCGCTAGTAATCGTGAATCAGAATGTCACGGTGAATACGTTCCCGGGCCTTGTACACACCGCCCGTCACACCATGGGAGTGGACTGCACCAGAAGTGGTTAGCCTAACCTTCGGGAGGGCGATCACCACGGTGTGGTTCATGACTGGGGTGAAGTCGTAACAAGGTAGCCGTAGGGGAACCTGCGGCTGGATCACCTCCTTAAACGACGTATCACGCCTCGCGGCAAGTGCTCACAATGAATTACCTGATCGGCCAGAGCAAAGACTGTTTGGGTATAGGCCCAGCGTGACCAATGGGTCTGTAGCTCAGTTGGTTAGAGCGCACCCCTGATAAGGGTGAGGTCGGCAGTTCAAATCTGCCCAGACCCACCATTCTCGAGCTTCGGCCGGGTCTGTCGCTCAGTTGGTGAGAGCGCACCCCCGGAAGTTCTGTAAAGAGAAGGGTGAGGTCGCCGGGTTTGTTTCAAATCTGCCCAGACCCACCAAATTTGCGTGATACGGCGTTGCTTTGAACCTCGCATAGCAGGCTATGCGTCGCATCGAAGCGCCTTGTCTCACACAAATTGCTTTCGGGGCCATAGCTCAGCTGGGAGAGCGCCTGCCTTGCACGCAGGAGGTCAGCGGTTCGATCCCGCTTGGCTCCACCATTACGCTCCATCGTATCCACAGTCTTACCTGATCGGATCCGCAGTCATAAGCCATCCTCGCAGCACGCGATGAGCGGTTTATGACTGTCGATTGACAGTCTGCTCTTTAACAATGTGAATCATGCTGACAGTTCCTTTCCGACAGGAAAGGAAACGAAGATACGTCTCAAGCGTATCCGGCAATGTCGTACGTGATCGCAGACCAGACCCCTTCGGGTTATATGGTCAAGCGATTAAGCGCATACGGTGGATGCCTTGGCAGCCAGAGGCGATGAAGGACGCGGTAGCCTGCGATAAGGCTCGGTGAGGTGGCAAACAACCTGTGACCCGGGCATTTCCGAATGGGGAAACCCACCCAGCACAAGCTGGGTATCCCACACTGAATCCATAGGTGTTGGGAGGCGAACCGGGGGAACTGAAACATCTAAGTACCCCGAGGAAAAGAAATCAACCGAGATTCCCCTAGTAGCGGCGAGCGAACGGGGACTAGCCCTTAAGCGGCACAACTGATAGGCGAACAGGCTGGGAAGCCTGACCATAGCGGGTGATAGTCCCGTAGCCGAAATCTGAGTGTCGTGAAATCGAGTAGGTCGGGGCACGTGAAACCTTGACTGAATATGGGGGGACCATCCTCCAAGGCTAAATACTCCTGGCTGACCGATAGTGAACCAGTACCGTGAGGGAAAGGCGAAAAGAACCCCGGAGAGGGGAGTGAAATAGATCCTGAAACCGTATGCGTACAAGCAGTGGGAGCATGCTAGTCATGTGACCGCGTACCTTTTGTATAATGGGTCAGCGACTTATTTTCAGTGGCGAGCTTAACCGTATAGGGGAGGCGTAGGGAAACCGAGTCTTAACTGGGCGACCAGTCGCTGGAAATAGACCCGAAACCGGGCGATCTATCCATGAGCAGGTTGAAGGTTGAGTAACATCAACTGGAGGACCGAACCAGGATCTGTTGAAAAAGATTTGGATGACTTGTGGATCGGAGTGAAAGGCTAATCAAGCTCGGAGATAGCTGGTTCTCCTCGAAAGCTATTTAGGTAGCGCCTCACGTATCACCGCCGGGGGTAGAGCACTGTTTCGGCTAGGGGTCATCCCGACTTACCAACCCGAGGCAAACTCCGAATACCGGTGAGTGCAGCGTGGGAGACACACGGCGGGTGCTAACGTCCGTCGTGAAAAGGGAAACAACCCAGACCGTCAGCTAAGGTCCCGAAATCCTGGTTAAGTGGGAAACGATGTGGGAAGGCTCAGACAGCTAGGAGGTTGGCTTAGAAGCAGCCATCCTTTAAAGAAAGCGTAATAGCTCACTAGTCGAGTCGGCCTGCGCGGAAGATGTAACGGGGCTAAACCAGGTACCGAAGCTACGGGTGAGTCTGCATCACTTGATGCTATTCGATTGGCGTCGCGAAGCGACGTCCAAGCCGTCCCGAACGTCGAGTCGAGAAGGATGGATAGAAAGAGTGGTATCAAGGATGCAGACTCGCGGTAGAGGAGCGTCGTGTAAGCCGATGAAGGTGGATTGAGAAGTCTGCTGGAGGTATCACGAGTGCGAATGCTGACATGAGTAACGACAAGGGGAGTGAAAAACTCCCCCGCCGGAAGACCAAGGGTTTCTGTTCGACGCTAATCGGAGCAGAGTGAGTCGGCCCCTAAGGCGAGGCCGAAAGGCGTAGTCGATGGGAAACGGGTTAATATTCCCGTACCTCATAGAGTTGCGATGGGGGGACGAAGAAGGCTAGGTGGGCCAGGCGTTGGTTGTCCTGGTGAAAGCCAGTAGGCTGGGATCTTAGGCAAATCCGGGATCCCAAGGCCGAGAGGTGAGACGAAGGCACTACGGTGCCGAAGTCATCGATGCCACGCTTCCAGGAAAAGCCTCTAAGCTTCAGACTCTATGGGACCGTACCCCAAACCGACACAGGTGGTCAGGTAGAGAATACCAAGGCGCTTGAGAGAACTCGGGTGAAGGAACTAGGCAAAATGGTGCCGTAACTTCGGGAGAAGGCACGCCGCACTAGTGTGAAGGCCCTCGCGGCCGGAGCACGAAGCGGTCGAAGATACCAGGTGGCTGCAACTGTTTATTAAAAACACAGCACTCTGCAAACGCGCAAGCGGACGTATAGGGTGTGACGCCTGCCCGGTGCCGGAAGGTTAAGTGATGGTGTTAGCCCTCGGGCGAAGCTCTTGATCGAAGCCCCGGTAAACGGCGGCCGTAACTATAACGGTCCTAAGGTAGCGAAATTCCTTGTCGGGTAAGTTCCGACCTGCACGAATGGCGTAATGATGGCCACGCTGTCTCCACCCGAGACTCAGTGAAATTGAAATCGCAGTGAAGATGCTGTGTACCCGCGGCTAGACGGAAAGACCCCGTGAACCTTTACTATAGCTTCACACTGGACGCTGATGTTGCTTGTGTAGGATAGCTGGGAGGCTAGGAAACCCGGACGCCAGTTCGGGTGGAGCCAACCTTGAAATACCAGCCTGGCATCATTGGCGTTCTAACTCAGGTCCGTGATCCGGATCGAGGACAGTGTGTGGTGGGTAGTTTGACTGGGGCGGTCTCCTCCCAAAGCGTAACGGAGGAGCACGAAGGTACCCTCAGCACGGTCGGAAATCGTGCGTTGAGTGCAAGAGCATAAGGGTGCTTAACTGCGAGACAGACACGTCGAGCAGATACGAAAGTAGGTTCTAGTGATCCGGTGGTTCTGTATGGAAGGGCCATCGCTCAACGGATAAAAGGTACTCCGGGGATAACAGGCTGATACCGCCCAAGAGTTCACATCGACGGCGGTGTTTGGCACCTCGATGTCGGCTCATCACATCCTGGGGCTGAAGTCGGTCCCAAGGGTATGGCTGTTCGCCATTTAAAGTGGTACGCGAGCTGGGTTTAGAACGTCGTGAGACAGTTCGGTCCCTATCTGCCGTGGGCGTTGGAGATTTGAGAAGAGCTGCTCCTAGTACGAGAGGACCGGAGTGGACGCACCTCTGGTGTTCCGGTTGTCACGCCAGTGGCATTGCCGGGTAGCTACGTGCGGACGGGATAACCGCTGAAAGCATCTAAGCGGGAAGCCCCTTCAAGATGAGATCTCCCCGAGGCCTTGAGCCTCCTGAAGGGCCCAGCGAGACCAGCTGGTTGATAGGTCGGGTGTGGAAGCGCTGCAAGGCGTTGAGCTAACCGATACTAATGGCCCGTGAGGCTTGACCATATAACCCCAAGGGGTCTGCGCATCGCGCACATTGACGGATACGACGAGACGATCGCGTCAGCATGATTCCAACCGTTTTCGCCTGACGACCATAGCGAGTGGGAACCACCTGATCCCATGCCGAACTCAGCAGTGAAACCGCTCAGCGCCGATGGTAGTGTGGGGTCTCCCCATGTGAGAGTAGGTCATCGTCAGGCATCTTTTCAGAAACCCCGGCCAACTGGTCGGGGTTTCGTCGTTTGGGCGGCAGGAAACGGCAGGCGATGAAAGCTGGCAGGAGTGGGGCGGGATGGGCCGAGGTACTGCTCGCCGAGCTCGTGCCAGGCGGGCGCCGACGAAAGTGGCCTAGGCGGGCCCGCCGCCGGCCGGCCATGGGCAAGACACAAAAAAACCCCGAGCACGAACGTGCTCGGGGTTTTTTTGTGCGCTTACTGCAGGCGTCGACGGCGCCCGCGGAATGGTTCAACGACACAGCAGCTCGAAGGCTTCGATGAGGCTGTCCATCTCGTCGTCGGTACCGATCGAGATGCGCAGGAAGTCGCGCAGTGCCGGCGTATTGAAATGGCGTACCAGGATGCCACGCTCGCGCAGGCCGACGAACAGCTGCGCGGCATCGTGCTGGGCGTGACGCGCCAGCACGAAGTTGGCCTGGGAGGGCAGCACCTCGAAGCCGAGCTCGCTGAGGCGGCGGACGGTACGCTCGCGTGTGGTCATGACGCGCTCGCGACAGGCATCGAAGTGCGCTTTATCCTCGAGGGCGGCTATGCCCAGGGCGCTGGCCAGGCTGTCGATGGGGTAGGAATTGAAGGAGTCCTTGACCTGCTCGAGCCCTTCGATCAGTTCGCGTGACCCGATCGCATAGCCAAGGCGCAGGCCTGCCAGGCTGCGGGACTTGGAGAAGGTCCCGGTGACCAGCAGGTTCGGATAGCGACCAATCAAGGGCACGGCGCTCTCGCCACCGAAGTCGACGTAGGCTTCGTCGACCAGCACTACCTGCCCGCCGAGGCGATCGAGCAGCGTGGCGATGGCCTGGCGCCCATGGCCGTGGCCGGTCGGGGCGTTGGGGTTGGCGAAGATCGTCCCGCTGCTGTCGCTGCTGAAGGCGTCGAGATCGACGCGCCACTGCGCGTCGAGCGCCAGGCTGCGCTGTTCGATGCCATACAGCCGGCAGTAGACCGGATAGAAGCTGTAGGTGATCTCGGGCATCTCGAGCGGGCGGCCGTGGCAGAAGAAGGCCTGGAACGCCAGTGCCAGCACCTCGTCGGAACCATTGCCAACGAAGACCTGCTCCACCTCCACGCCATGCTCATGGGCAAGCGCTGTGCGCAGGGCGAGCGACTGCGGGTCGGGATAGCGCCGCAGATGATCGGCCGGGAACTCACGCAGCCTGGCTTCGACGCCAGGCGCCGGAGGGTAGGGGTTCTCGTTGGTGTTCAGCTTGATCAGCTTCTCGCGCGGTTGCTCCCCTGGAACATAAGGGGTCAGCCCGCGCACCGCCGGGCTCCAGAACTGGCTCATGGTGTCTCGTTTCTCGCAAGGCAGAACGTCAGGCCATGTTGACTGCTGCGGACTGACCGCGCAAGCCGATAGCGTGCTAGCCTAAGCGCTTTCGCATGGACCTCGGTGCCCGACATGACCGCCCAGATCATCGCCACCCTGCTGCCGGTATTTCTCATCGCCGGCTGCGGTACGCTTTATGGCCGTTTTCGCACGCCGGACATACGCAGCATCAACACGCTCAACATGGAGCTGTTCGTGCCGATGCTGGTGTTTGCCGTGCTGGCCGATGGCCAGGCGCCGCTCGAAGAGTATGTCGGCCTGGCTGCGGCGGGCGGCGTGGTAGTGCTGGGGTCAGGGCTACTGCTGTGGCCGCTGGTGAAGTGGCTGCGACTGGAGCCGAAGACCTTCCTGCCGCCCATGATGTTCAACAACTCTGGCAACATGGGCATCCCCTTGCTGCTGCTGGCGTTCGGTGAAGCTGCGCTACCGGCGGCGATCGTGCTGTTCATCGTCGAAATGCTGCTGCACTTCTCGGTGGGGCTCTACATGCTGAGCCCGCAAACGCCACTTTGGCGGCTGCTGCGCATGCCAATCGTACTGGCGAGCCTGGCGGGTCTTGGGGTCAACCTGGCGGGAGTGCCCTTGCCCGGCTGGCTGCTGGAAGCGTTGCATATGCTCGGCGGGGTCTGCATCCCGCTGCTGCTGTTTGCCCTCGGTGTGCGAATGCTCGAGATCGACTTCAGCGACTGGAAGACCGGCCTGCTCGGTGCCCTGCTGTGCCCGCTTTCGGGCTTGCTGCTGGCCGCCCCGTTGATCTGGTTGCTCGGGCTCACCGGACTGCAGGCAGCGGCACTATGGGTCTTTGCCGCGCTGCCGCCGGCGGTGCTCAATTACCTGGTGGCGGAGCAGTACCGCCAGGAGCCGCACAAGGTGGCTTCCCTGGTGCTGATAGGCAACCTGGGCAGCCTGGTAGTGATGCCGATCGTGCTGGCTCTGGTATTCCTCCACGTCTATCCTGGCGCCGGCTGAACTGAGGGAACCTCAGGAGCACAGAGGCTGTCTGCATGAGCCGTAAGGGTTTATGCTGTGACACAAGCGGCCAAATATTTCTGCGTAAACCCCAAGGTTAGGAGTGAGCTAATGCGTATGAGGACACTGCTGGCGGGTTCGGCCATGCTGGCCCTGCTGGCCGGTTGTGCGGCTGGCCCGATGGATGACGGCGCCGCCCCGATGGCGGATGATCGCGAAGCGGTCTATCAGGGCACGCTGCCCTGCCGCAACTGTGCCGGTATCGACCTCGATGTGCGGATGCTCGGTACGGAGCAGAGTGCACTGGAAGAGCGTACCTTCACCCTGCGTGCCAGCTATCGCGAGCATCCCCAGGATCCGCCCGACGAGAACTACGCCGGTAACTGGGAAGTGCTGAGCGGTACCGCGGTCGACCCGGATGCCACGGTGTACGAACTCACGCCGGACGGTGAGGGCCAGGTCTACTACTTCCTGCGCGTCGACGAGCGCACCCTGGAGCTGATCGACCCCCAGCGGCGTCGCTTCCAGAACAACGAGTCCCTGCAGCTGCGGCGCCAGTAACGGCGCTGCGGTGCGCAAGAAGGCGGCCAGCAGGCCGCCTTCTTGCGTCTGGGCGTCAACGGACCTGATAGAATGAGCCTTCTGCGGCAGGAGAGGGGCCGGCATGGCCAAGGCTAAGAGCGCGTTCGTCTGCACCGAGTGCGGGGCGGAGTATCGCAAGTGGCAGGGGCAGTGCTCGAGCTGCCTGGAATGGAACACGCTGAGCGAGGTTCGACTGAGTGCGCCCCGCCCGGGTACCGGCACCGCCACGGCGTCCGTGGCGCGTGGGGGCTATGCCGGGGCCCTATCGCGCGAGGTGGTGGACCTGGCCAACATCGACCTCACCGAAGTGCCGCGCCTCTCATCCACGTTCGGCGAGTTCGACCGAGTGCTGGGCGGCGGCCTGGTCCCTGGCTCAGCGGTGCTGCTGGGTGGGCACCCGGGAGCGGGCAAGTCCACCCTGCTGCTGCAGACCGCCTGCAAGCTGGCGCAGGCGCGCAAGGTGCTCTACGTCACCGGCGAGGAGTCGCTCTCCCAGGTGGCGATGCGGGCGCACCGCCTGCAGCTCCCGGCGCAGGGGCTGAAGATGCTGGCCGAGACGAGCGTCGAGACGATTCTTGCCGTGGCTGAGCGCGAGCGCCCGGAGATCCTGGTGATCGACTCGATCCAGACCATGCATCTGGAGGACATCGCCTCGGCGCCCGGCGGCGTGGCCCAAGTGCGGGAGTCCGCGGCGGCCCTGACCCGCTTTGCCAAGCAGAGCAATACGGTACTGCTGCTGGTCGGCCATGTGACCAAGGACGGCACCCTGGCCGGCCCCAAAGTGCTGGAGCACATGATCGACGCTTCGCTACTGCTCGAAGGCGGCGCCGATTCCCGCTTCCGTACCCTTCGCGGGCAGAAGAACCGCTTCGGCGCGGTCAATGAGCTGGGCGTGTTCGCGATGCTCGAGCACGGCCTGAAGGAGGTGAAGAACCCCAGCGCCATCTTCCTCTCGCGCGGAGAGGAGCAGGCGCCAGGCAGCCTGGTGATGGTGGTGTGGGAGGGCACGCGGCCGCTGCTGGTGGAGGTGCAGGCGCTGCTCGACGAGTCGGCGCTGGGCAACCCGCGGCGCGTCGCCGTGGGCCTCGACCAGAACCGCTTGGCCATGCTGCTGGCGGTGCTGCACCGCCATGGGGGCCTGTTCACCGGCGATCAGGACGTCTTTCTTAACGTGGTGGGCGGCGTCAAGGTGCTGGAGACCAGCGCCGACCTCGCGGTGCTGCTGGCGGTGGTGTCGAGCCTGCAGAATCGGCCTTTGCCGCGCGAGCTGGTGGCCTTCGGCGAGGTGGGCCTTTCCGGCGAGATTCGCCCGGTTCCCAGCGGGCAGGAGCGGATCGTCGAGGCGGCCAAGCATGGCTTCACCCGGGCCATCGTGCCGCGGGCCAATGCGCCGAAGCATGCCCCCGGCGGCATGGAGGTCGTCGCAGTTGACAAGCTGGCCGATGCCATCGAGGCGCTGTAAGTCGCTGTAGCCGCGCTGTTCTAGACTGCCAAGAAATGCAACCCAAGGAGACTGTGATGAGCGCGATCCGCCTGACCCAATATAGCCACGGCGCAGGCTGCGGCTGCAAGATCGCTCCCGATGTGCTGGATGGCATCCTGGCCAAGGCTGGGCCCGGCGCCACCCACGCCCGGCTGATCGTCGGCAATGAGGGGCGTGAAGACGCGGCGGTCTATGACCTGGGCGATGGTCGCGGCATGATCGCCACGACCGATTTCTTCATGCCGATTGTCGACGATCCCTTCGATTTCGGCCGGATCGCCGCCACCAACGCCATCAGCGACATCTACGCCATGGGCGGAACGCCGGTGCTCGCGCTCGGCATCCTCGGCTGGCCGCTGGACAAGCTGGGCCCGGAAATCGCCAGTGACGTAGTGGCCGGCGCCCAGGCGGTGTGCCGCGAGCTGGGCCTGGCGCTGGCCGGCGGCCACTCCATCGACGCGCCGGAGCCTATCTTCGGCCTGGCCGTCAACGGCCTCGTCGACCTCAAGCACCTCAAGCTCAACAAGGGCGCCCAGGTAGGCGACCTGCTGTTCCTGACCAAGCCGCTGGGGGTGGGCATGCTGACCACCGCTGAAAAGCAGGGGCTGCTGGAGTCGGGTCACCAGAACCTGGCCCGCGAGACCATGCTGGCCTCCAACCAGATCGGGGTGGAGCTGGCCAGGGTAGAGGGCGTGCATGCCATGACCGACGTGACCGGCTTTGGCCTGGCCGGCCACCTGGCCGAAGTTTGCCAGGCCAGCGGCGTGGCGGCGCGCATCGACTTTCGCCGCCTGCCGCGGCTGGCCGAGGCCGAAGCCTATCGGCGCCGTGGTGCGGTGCCCGGCGGAACGCAGCGCAACCGCCAGGCCCTCGGCGATGCGCTCAAGCCGATGGACGAGCCGCACTGGCAATGGCTGTGCGACCCGCAGACCTCGGGGGGCTGCTGCTGTCCGTGCACCCCTCATGGGAAGATGACGTCGAGCGCATCGGCCGTGCCCATGGCATCGAGCTGGTGCCGTTCGGCGAGATCGTCAAGGCCAGCGGCCCTGCGCTGATCGAGGTGCTGGGGTGACATTGCCGCAGGTCGAACCCGAGCTGACGTTGCTGCAGCAGGGGCGCGCGCTGATCGATGTGCGGGCCCCGGTGGAATTTGCCCAGGGGGCTTCCCGGGGCGATCAACCTACCCTTGATGGACGACGACGAGCGCCGCCTGGTGGGCACCGCCTACAAGCAGCACGGTCAGCAGGCCGCCATCGCGCTTGGCCAGCGCCTGGTCAGCGGCAGCATTCGCCAGCAGCGCATCGCCGCCTGGCGGCAGGCGGTCGTGGAGAATCCCGACGCGATCCTCTACTGCTTTCGCGGCGGGCTGCGCTCGCAGATCGCCCAGCAGTGGCTGGCCGAGACCGGTGTGGAGCGGCCACGCATCCGCGGCGGCTGGAAGGCCATGCGCCATGCGCTATGCCAGCGCATCGAGACGGCATCCGAGCAGCCCCTGCTGGTGGTGGGTGGTCTCACCGGCTGCGCCAAGACCGCGCTGGTGCAGCAGCTGGCCAACGGGCTCGACCTGGAGGGCTGCGCCCGCCACAAGGGTTCGGCCTTCGGTCGTCACCCCTTGCCGGCGCCCAGTCAGATCGACTTCGAGCACGCCATGGGGCTGCGTCTGCTGGCACTGTCAGGTCCGCTGGTGGTGGAGGACGAGTCGCGCCATATCGGCACGGCCAACGTGCCGCTGGCCTTCTGGCGGAGCATGGAGCAGGCGCCCAGGGTGCGGGTGGAAATGCCGCTCGACTGGCGCCTGGCCCAGATCCACAAGGACTACATCGACGATCTGTGGGCGATCTATCGCCAGCAGTTCGGCGAGTGGCTGGGCTGGGCGCTGATGCGCAAGCAGCTTGCGGGCGCGCTGGCACGGCTGAAGAAACGCCTGGGCCATGCCCGCCTGGCCAGGCTGCAGCGCCTTCAGCAGCTTGCCTTCCGTGAGCACGAGCGCGGCAATCGGCAGGCGCACGAGGCCTGGCTGGCCCCGCTGCTCACCGAATACTACGACCCCATGTATCGCTACCAGCTTGAGCGGCGCGATCCGGGGCGCTTCCTGCACGTCGGCGACTGGGACAGCTGCCTGGCGGCGGCGAAAGCCTGGTCGCAGGAGCGCTCGCGGCAGCTCGATACGCAGCCGCAGCCGGCGTGAGATGCCTTACGCCGGGGCGCTGCGGATCCACTGGCTGAGCAGGCGGTCGAGCAGCGGGGCCAGGCGGTCGAACCGCCGGCTGTCGGCCAGGATGCTCTCGTTGGGCTGCGCATGGGGGCTGGCCTCGCTGCCCTCGGGGCGCGCCTGGTGTTCGAGCAGCCGGGAAACCCCGGCGTGTGTGACCTCGAGGTGGCACAGCAGCCCCAGCGCCCGGCCGGCGTCCCAGGCGAAGCCCTGTACCGGGCTGCCGGGGCTGCCGCCCAAGGGTAGGGCATCGTCGGGCAGGGCGAAGACATGGCGGTGCCACATGAAGGCGGTGAACTGCTCGGGCAGGTCGAACGGACTGTCGGGCGCCAGGGTCACCTCATGCCAGCCCACCTCGGCGTAGGTGCCGCGACCCACCGTGGCGCCGAGTTCGGTGGCGATCATTCGGGCGCCAAGGCCGATCCCGAGCAGCGGTTTGCGGCCGTCCAGCGCCTTGGCGATCAGCTTGCGCTCAGGCTTGAGCCAGGGGTGGTGCGCGTCGTCGTCGAGTGCCATGGGGCCGTCGAGCACGATCAGCGCATCGCCGTCGCCAAGGCTTGGCGGCGCCTCGCCGGCGTAGAGATGAAACACGGTATGGCTGTGCCCCATGCTGGACAGCCAGTCGGCAATCCGTTCCGGCCCGTGGTCCGGGCTGTGTTGAAGCAGATGCAGGTGCATGGAATCCTCGCCATTGAAAGGTGACACGAAGCAGGGGAGCGGAGCGTACATGAAACCGGCGCTGCGGGAACAGATACTGACCATCATGGCGGCTATACCGCCAGGGCGGGTGACCACCTACGGGCGCATTGCCGCCATGACCGAGGGCGGCACGCCGCGGCTCGTCGCCCGGGCGCTGCGTGAGCTGCCCGACGACCACGGGCTGCCGTGGTTCCGCGTGATTACCGCATCGCGCCGGGTGGCCGAGCATCCCGGTGCCATCAAGCAGCGCGAGCGGCTGGAGGCCGAGGGCGTGCTCTTTGATAGCCGGGGACGCGTGCCGCCCGAAGCCATGTGGCCATGAGCCATCCGCTTCCTGATCCTTTCTTCTGACCGTCGAAACACGAGGAGAATCCATGAGCCAGCCAAAAGGGGGCTTCCATGAGCGACTGCAGGCACTCTCGTCGCGTCAGCAACAGGCCTTCATGGCGGCGCTGTGCGAGCGGATGCTGCCCAACTATTCGCTCTATGCCCAGATGACGGGGACCGGCAATCCGGCCGGCCTGCGTGTGATGCTCGATCTGGTGTGGGAGCAGCTCGCCGTACGCGAGGCGCGTATCGACTTCGAGCGTCAGGCGGAAAAGCTGGCCGAGCTCGAACCGCCGGAGGACGACGACAGCTTCGGTGCCCGGCGCGCGGTGGAGGTGGTCGTGGCGATGTCCTCGCTGTTCGATACGCTGCGGGGTGAGTCCCCCGAGGCCGTGCTCGAGGTCAGCCGCATCTCCAAGGGAGGCGTGCGCGCCTTCGTCGAGCTGACCGAAGGCGAGGAGGATGCCGGCAAGCTGGCCAAGCTGGTACGTGAGCACCCACTCATGGCCGACGAGAACGACTTTCAGGATGCGGTGCTGGAAGCGGCGGAAGGTCCGCTCGACCGGGACTCGCTCAAGGCGCTGCGCCGGCTGGGGCGCAACGATGGCGTGAGCAATCTCGGCCTGGCGCTGGAGTGATGGGGGCGAAGCGGGCGCCCACGCCCGTTTCGCCAGGCTTCCTTCGTACAGCCTAGCCTAGAAGCGGAAGCCGCCTATTATCATCGCCCCGGCGGTGCCGAACACGATTAGGTCGGTCTCGAAGCGCCCCCACTGCACACCCACGCTGGGCAAGGCCGCCGGGGCAGTGCCGTAGCGGTTAAACGGAATATTGTCCTGGTACTCGCCGCGGTAGCCGTGCAGCAGGCCGGCGGTGAGCTTGGCGCGCACGGTGACGTTGTCACCAGGCTGCCAGAAGGAAACTCGCGCCCGGCGTAGAGGTAGACCGTTTCCTGGTCGAAGGAGTTGAGGAAGCGGGCGCCGCCGACCAGCCAGCGCTGGGGGTTGTGCAGTTCGAGGCTGATCAGCTCCTGGGTGTTGTTGTGGTCGGGCTGGGGGTTGAAGTGGCGCGTGTAGAGGCTGGTTTGCAGCAGCACGTGCTCGACTTCCAGCACGGGTGGCCAGATTGACGGCGAGGCCTGCCCGGACGGCTGGGCCTGGGCTGCGGGCACCGCCAGGGTGGCGGACAGCGAGGCCAGGATGAGCTGGCGGACCGCCTGCCTTGCTGTCGCTACTTGGCGGCCTGCTGGCGTTGTCAAAGACGCATCTCGATGCCGCGCTCGGCCATGTAGCGCTTGGCCTCGGGGATGGTGTACTCGCCGAAGTGGAAGATGCTGGCGGCCAGCACTGCGTCGGCGCCGCCCTTGATCACACCGTCGACCAGGTGATCGAGGGTGCCGACGCCGCCTGAGGCGATCACCGGCACTGTCACCGCATCGCTAATCGCCCGGGTCACACCGAGGTCGAAGCCGGCCTTGGTGCCGTCGCGGTCCATGCTGGTCAGCAGCAGCTCGCCGGCGCCGTATGCGACCATCTTCTTCGCCCACTCCACGGCATCCAGCCCGGTGGGGCGGCGCCCGCCGTGGGTAAATATCTCCCAGCGCGGCGTTTCGCCCTCGGCCGAGACCCGCTTGGCGTCGATGGCCACCACGATGCACTGGCTGCCGAAGCGCTCGGCGGCCTCGCGCACGAACTCGGGGTTGGTCACCGCCGCGGTGTTGATCGAGACCTTGTCGGCGCCGGCGTTGAGCATGGTGCGGATGTCGTCGCAGCTGCGAATGCCGCCGCCCACCGTCAGCGGAATGAACACCTCGCCGGCAATACGCTCGACCATCTCTACCGTGGTGTCACGGTCCTCGTGGCTGGCCGTGATGTCGAGGAAGGTGATCTCGTCGGCGCCCTGCTGGTTGTAACGCTGGGCGATCTCCACCGGGTCGCCGGCGTCGCGGATGCCGATGAAGTTGACGCCCTTGACCACGCGGCCGGCGTCGACGTCGAGACAGGGAATGATGCGTTTGGCCAGGCCCATGTCAGCCTCCCGCCCGGTTGTCGGTGAGTTCGTCGCACAGCCGCTGCCCTTCGGCGACGTCCAGGCTGCCTTCGTAGATGGCGCGCCCGGTGATGGCGCCGAGGATGCCGGGCTCGCCTGCGGCCACCAGCGCGCGCAGGTCGTCGAGGTTGGTGACCCCGCCGGAGGCGATCACCGGCAGGCCCCTTCGCGGGCCAGCTCGGCGGTGGCCTCGACGTTGACCCCGTTCATCATGCCGTCGCGGGCGATATCGGTGTACACGATGCTGGAGACGCCGTCGTCGGCGAAGCGCTTGGCCAGATCCACCGCCTTGACCTGGGAGACCTCGGCCCAGCCGTCGGTGGCGACAAAGCCGTCGCGGGCGTCCAGGCCGACGATCACGTGGCCGGGGAAGGCGCGGCACATCTCACCGACGAACGCCGGCTCCTTGACCGCCTTGGTACCGATGATCACGTAGGAGACCCCGGCGGCCAGGTAGTGCTCGATGGTTTCCGCGCTGCGGATGCCGCCGCCGATCTGGATGGGCAGTTCGGGCCAGCGCCGTGCGATGGCGGTCACCGCCTCGCCGTTGATCGGCTTGCCTTCGAAGGCGCCGTTGAGGTCGACCAGGTGCAGCCGGCGTGCGCCGGCCTCGACCCAGCGAGCCGCCATGGCCACCGGGTCGTCGCCGTAAGTGGTGGCGTCGTCCATTCGGCCCTGCTTGAGGCGGACGCACTTGCCGTCCTTCAGATCGATGGCGGGAATTACCAGCATGTCGTGTCCTCTCGGGTGCACTAGCGGCACCGGGTTGTCATCTTGGCTTCTGCGGGCGACGCGTGGCCAGGGTTCAGGGCGCCCACTCGACGAAGTTTTCCAGCAGCTTGAGGCCGGAGCGGGAGCTCTTCTCGGGGTGGAACTGCACCGCGAAGGTAGCGTCGTAGCCTACGGCCACGTGGGCCTCGATGCGGCCATAGCGCGTGGTGCCGAAAACGCAGGCATCGTTCTCCGCCGTCACGTAGTAGCTGTGCACGAAGTAAAAGTGCTCATCCTGGTCGATGCCGGCCCACAGCGGATGCTCGTGGTGCTGGCGAACGATGTTCCAGCCCATGTGCGGCACCTTCAGGCGCTGGCCCTGCTCGTCGACCATGTCGAGCGGGAAGCGCTTCACGGTGCCGGTCAGGAAGCCAAGGCAGGGCACGCCGCCGCTCTCTTCGCTGTGGTCGAGCAGCATCTGCTGCCCCACGCAGATGCCCAGCAGTGGCTTGCTCTGGTTGGCCAGCAGTTCCTGCACCAGGCCGCGCAGCTCGGTGCGCTCGAGTTCGCCCATGCAGTCGCGGATGGCGCCCTGGCCGGGCAGCACCAGGCGAGTGGCACCGAGGATGCAGCGGGCGTCGCGGGTGATGATCACCTTCTCGTGGGTCACGTGCTCCAAGGCCTTGGCAACCGAGTGCAGATTACCCATTCCATAGTCGATGACGGCGATGGTCATGGAAACTCCTCTGGTATCGGTTACAGGCAGCCCTTGGTCGACGGCATCTGGCCGGCCATGCGCGGGTCGGCCTCCACGGCCATGCGCAGGGCGCGGCCGAAGGCCTTGAAGATGGTCTCGGCCTGATGGTGGGCGTTGAAGCCCTTCAGGTTGTCGATGTGCAGCGTAACCCGCGCATGGTTGACGAAGCCCTGGAAGAACTCCCAGAACAACTGGGTGTCGAGGCGGCCGATGGTGGCGCGGGTGAAGTCGACGTCCATGAACAGGCCCGGGCGGCCGGAGAAGTCGACCACCACGCGGGACAGCGCCTCGTCCAGCGGCACGTAGGCGTGGCCGTAGCGGCGAATGCCGCGCTTGTCGCCTATCGCCTGGTCGAAGGCCTGGCCGAGGGTGATGCCGAGATCTTCCACCGTGTGGTGATCGTCGATGTGCAGGTCGCCCACCGCCTTGATGTCCAGGTCGATCAGGCCGTGGCGTGCCACCTGGTCGAGCATGTGATCGAGAAAGGGAACGCCGGTTTCGCAGTTGAGGCGGCCTTCGCCGTCGAGGTTCACTGTGACCGTGATCCGGGTTTCTTGGGTATCACGGGTAACCGTGGCGATTCGCTCGGACATGTCGGACTCTCTCGCGCGTGCGCGCGTCGCTGGGTATGACCCCGGGCTAGCTGCCGGGCGGGCTAGGCGCTGGGCCTGCCGTCATGGGCCGACCATTATAGAGAATCGCCCCCCCATCCGCTACAATGCGCCCACGTCTACGGCGGCCCCGGCCGCTGCCCGGGGAGGCCGCCATGCCGGTAACGCTTCAGTTCGTCGATCATTCCCGCTGGGCCTGCGAATCGCAGGTGCAACATGACCTCAAGCGCATCTACGACGATGCCCCTGCCGAGCGCCTGCCCCTGCCGGCGGGCGCCTTCATCGAAACCTGGCTCCAGGCCGGCCGCCGCTTCGGCTGCGCCCACTTCAACGATCGCCTGATCGGCGCGGTGGCCATCGCCACCGACGACCAGGCCTGGTGGCTGTCGCACTTCTGCATACGCAAGGCCACGCGGCGTCGGGGGTTGGCTCACGGCTGCTGGCCCTGATCGGCGATGCCGCGCGTGAAGAGGGGCGCACGCTGCGCGTCAGCGTCGCCGAGCTCCCGCTGGCCGACCAGCTGCTGCTCTCTCGGCTGGGCTACCGGCTGCATGCCGCCGACGACTATTTCGAGCTAAGACCACCGCTGTAAGGAGGCGGTACACATGAAGCGACTGTTGCAAACGCTGCTTGCAGCCATTGGAGTTCTCGGCGTGGCGGTGGTGGCCGCGGTGGTCTATGTCACGACCTTTCTCGACCCCGAGGACTTCAAGCCGCGGCTCATCGAGGTAGTGCGCGAACACAGCGGCCTCGAGCTGACGCTGGATGGACCTCTCTCGTGGTCGTTCTACCCGCGCCTGGGCGTGAGCGTCGAGCGCGCCGAGGCGCGGCTGCAGGAACAGGCGCTCGACTCACCCCCTTCCTCGCCTTCGAGCGCGCCGAGGTCAGCCTGGCATTTGCCCCGCTACTGAGGGGAGGTCGCCATCGAAGGGCTGACCCTCGATGGCATGCAGCTGCGGCTGGTGCGCGATGAGCACGGCCAAGGCAACTGGGAGACGCTGCTGGAGCGCCTCGACGAGCGGCGCGAGGGCGCGGAATCGGCGCTGGCGCCCGCCACTGCCGGCCCCAGCCTCGAAGGCAGCAACCTGGTGGTGGCGCTCAATATCGCCAGCGTGCAGGTGCGCAACGGCGCGGTGCGCTTACGCGACCACGAGGCCGAGCGCGAGTGGATGCTCGAAAACCTCAACCTCTCTGGCACCAACGTCAATCCCGAGCGCGCCTTCCCGGTCAAGAGCGCCTTCCGGCTCTCCTCCTACGGTGCGCTGGACTGGCGCGAGCTGGAGCGCCCGCCTGGCCTGGCCAGTGAGATTGCCCTGGAAGGGCGAGTGCGTCTGGCGCTGGCCGAGCGCCGCTACGTGATCGAAGGGGTGCGGCTCAATACCGCGACCACGCTCGAAGGCATCGACGGTCGGCAGCAGGCCGACCTGAGCGGCCAGCAGCTGCTGCTTGACCTCTCACAGCAGCGCCTGCAGCTGCAGGAAGGGCGCCTGGAGGCCAATCTGCAGCATCCCGCGTTGGGCCCGAGGCCGCTGCCGCTGGCGCTGACCTTCCAGCTTGAAGGCGACCTTGGCGAGGCCTCTGCCCAGTTGCGCGATCTGCAGCTGACCGGCCCCGACGACCTGAGGCTCAGCGGCAATCTCAACCTGGCGGGGCTTGACGGAGCGCCGAGCTACGGGGGCAGCTGAGTCTGGCGCCCTTTTCGCTACGGGCCTGGCTGACACGCACCGGCAACTTGCCGCCCACGGCGTCGGCGCGGGCGCTGACCGATGTGGCCCTGACCAGCCCGGTACGCGGCGACCTGGCGCGCGCCGAACTGCCCGGGCTCACGCTAGTGTTGGACGGCAGTACCTTTACCGGTCGCATGGCTTATGGCTTCGGCGGGCAGGCGCTCAGCTTCGACCTGCATGGCGACAGGCTCAATCTGGACGACTACCTGCCGCCTCCGACCTCTGCCGGGCAGAGCGCATCGCGCCAGCGGCTAGGTATCGGCATCGCCCACGCGGAAGAGGAGGCCACCCTGGTGCCGGAAGAGTGGCTGACCGCCCTTGCCCTGGAGGGCGCGCTGGAGGTCGAGCGCCTGCGCATGAGCGGACTCGACTTCACCCAGGTGGCGATCGCCCTGGCCGGTAGCGACGGCCGCCAACGCCTGGAGCGTTTCACCGCGAATTTCTACGGGGGTGAGCTGGGCGCGAGCGGCGCGCTCGACCTGACGCGCGATCCCATTCACTGGCAGCTGGCCCCGCGGCTGTCGCGGGTGCGCCTGGAGCCGCTGCTGCAGGCGCTGGCCGACGACGAAGGCCCGGCCCGCTGCGCGGCCGCCTGAGCCTCGAGGGCCAGCTCGAAGCGCGCCACAACACCTTGCCGGCGCTCAAGCGCAGCCTGGCCGGCCAGCTGGCCGGGCGCATCGACGAGGGGGCCATCCTTGAGGTCAATCTCTCCCAGGAGCTCTGCACGCTGGCCGCGCTGCTCGACGGCCAGGAAACGACGCGTGAGTGGAGCGCCGACACCCGCTTCGAACGGGCCGAAGCGAGCCTGCAGATCACTGAAGGGGTGGCGCGCAGCGAGGATATTCTGGTCACCCTTCCCGGCATTGCGCTGCGCGGTGCCGGTGAACTCGACCTGGTGACCGAGCGCTTCGACCTGCGCGCCGCCGCGCGCTTCGTCGACGGCGCCGATGCGGCCTGTCCGGTCAATCCACGGCTCGAACGCATCCCGCTGCCGATGCGCTGTAGCGGCGACTACACCGGCGACAGCGGCGAATGGTGCCGCTTCGATCGCGAAGCCTTCCAGGCCACGCTGGCCGAGCTGCTGCGTGAGGAGGTTTCCCAGCGCACTGGTGACGAGATCGAGCGCCGCCTCGAGCGTCCGCTGGAGCGTCTCGAGGAACGCCTGGGCGAGGACCTGAGCCGGGAACTTCGCGACACCCTGCGCGGTCTGTTCAATTGACTACCTAGTAAGTCAGTCCCTGCGCCGGCTCCTCCAGTCGGCGCTTTTTTTGATGGGACACCGGCGCCTTGCGTCGGCGCGCCCATGCCTTTCGGTGGTACGCCATGTCGTCGAACAAGCAAGCCAACGTGAAGTCCGGCATCGAGCCGGTCTTGCCTCCCGATGAGTTTCAGCACCGGCTGCTGGCCTGGTTCGATGCCTGCGGCCGCCACGACCTGCCGTGGCAGCGTGAGCGCACCCCCTACCGCGTGTGGGTGTCGGAAATCATGCTGCAGCAGACCCAGGTGGCCACCGTCATTCCCTATTTCGAACGTTTCATGGTGCGTTTCCCCGACCTCGCCAGCCTTGCTGCCGCCGAACTGGATGACGTGCTGCATCTCTGGACCGGCCTTGGCTACTATGCGCGTGGCCGCAATCTGCACAAGGCAGCGCAGCAGGTGCAGCAGGAGCACCATGGCGAGCTGCCGGTGGCCAGCGTCGAGGCCCTGGCCGAGCTGCCGGGCATCGGACGCTCTACCGCCGGGGCGATCATCGCCCAGAGTACCGGGCGGCGAGCCGTGATCCTGGATGGCAACGTCAAGCGCAGCCTGGCCCGGCTGCACGCCGTGGCGGGCTGGCCGGGCCGACCGGCGGTAGAGCGCCAACTGTGGGCGCTGGCCGAGCACTATACCCCCGAGCGTCGCGTGGCCGACTACACCCAGGCCATGATGGACTTCGGTGCGACGCTGTGTCGGCGCGGCACGCCCGAATGCGAGCGCTGCCCGTTCGAGCGCGTTTGCGTGGCCCACGGCCGGGGCGAGGAGCGCCGCTTCCCTGAATCGAAGCCGAAAAGGGTGCTGCCGATGCGCACTACCCTGATGCTGGTGCTGCAGGATGCCCAGGGCCGCGTACTGCTCGAGCGGCGCCCTTCTCATGGGCTTTGGGGCGGGCTATGGGGGCTGCCCCAGTTCGACGACCTCGAGGCCCTGCGCCATTGGCTCGATGCCCATGCGCCGGGGGCGCGGCTTGCGCCGGCCTGGCCCGCCTTCGGCCATGTCTTCAGCCACTTTCACCTAGAGATCACGCCGCAACCTGTCTACGTCGAGAGACTCGATGCGGTGGGGGAGGCGCGTTGCTGGTACGATCCAGGCAACCCGGGGCGTA
The DNA here is from genome assembly GCF_052439355.1 of Halomonas sp. E19. Taxonomy (NCBI): domain Bacteria; kingdom Pseudomonadati; phylum Pseudomonadota; class Gammaproteobacteria; order Oceanospirillales; family Halomonadaceae; genus Halomonas; species Halomonas sp. E19. The sequence goes on from NZ_JBNFWU010000001.1 coordinate 3,401,366, forward strand.
TCGGCCTGGCGGCGCCCGTAAAGTCGCTGCTCGCCTCGCTCACGCCATTCATCCTGGAGGCGCCGAAGGGCCCTGACGTCCAACCAATGACCACAAAGGAGATCGATATGGGCCAGACCGTGTTCTGCCGCAAGTACCAGCAAGAGCTGGAGGCTCTGCCTTTCCCGCCGCTGCCCGGCAAGAAGGGGCAGGACATCCAGGCCAGCGTGTCGAAGCAGGCCTGGGAAGAGTGGCAGGCGCTGCAGACGCGCCTGATCAATGAAAAGCACCTGAATCTGCTCGAGCCCGAGGCGCGGGCCTATCTCAACGAGCAGATGGAGCGCTTTTTCGACAACCAGGAAACCGATCAGGCGCAGGGCTATGTACCGCCGAACCCCTAGGTTCGTGACCTTGAGCGCGGCGCGCCAACTTCATGAAAAGAAGGGGTTGACGCAAGCGAGCGCATTTAGTTAAATACGCACCGTTGGCAGCGGCCAGATAGCTCAGTTGGTAGAGCAGGGGATTGAAAATCCCCGTGTCGGCGGTTCGATTCCGTCTCTGGCCACCACACTGCTGGGGTATCGCCAAGTGGTAAGGCACCGGTTTTTGGTATCGGCATTCCCAGGTTCGAATCCTGGTACCCCAGCCACGCCAACCCTATCCGATCTGCAGTTTCCCTGGATCGGTCCCGAGCCGGCATAGCTCAGTTGGTAGAGCAACTGACTTGTAATCAGTAGGTCCCGGGTTCGACTCCTGGTGCCGGCACCATCAAACAGTACGCGAAATCAGCAGCTTACGAGCAAGAGTGGAACCCCCGCCTGGCGTGTCAGTAGACCTGACAGCTTCGTGAAATAGAGACAGATCATCAGCCTCACACTTGTTTCCATCTGGAACCGAGGTGAGGTTATGCGCGTTGTATCCGTTATTTCGACCAAGGGCGGGGTCGGCAAGACCACCGTCACTGCCAATCTGGGCGGCCTCCTGGCCGATGCGGGCCTCAGGGTCCTGTTCATCGACCTGGACAGTCAGCCGACGCTCTCCAGTTACTACCCCCTCCGCACCGAAGCCCCCGGCGGCACCTATGAGCTGATCGCGCTTAGCGACACGGCTCCCGACCGCGTCATATCGCAGACGGCTCATCCCAATCTGGATGTGGTGATCTCCAACGATCACGCCGGCCAGCTCCCTCAGCTGCTGCTCAACGCCCCGGATGGCCGCTTCCGGCTCGCCCAGCTGCTCTCCCGCCTGTCGGGCTATGATCTAATCCTGATCGACACCCAGGGGCGCGCTCCATCACCCTGGAGATGGCGGTCCTCGCCTCCGATCACGCCCTCTCTCCCATCACCCCCGAGCTGCTTTCCGCCCGCGAGTTCGTGCGTGGCACCGTTGGCCTGCTGCGCGATCTCGAGGCGCTCAGCCAGTTCACCCACCTCTCCGTTCCCCCGTTTCCGTACTCGTGAATCGCCTGGATGAAACCGCCGATGCGCGGGGCATCCACCAGACGCTGGCAGAGATGTTCGCCGCCGGCGAGCAGGGCGTCACCGTCATGCAGAGCACCATCCGCGCCGGTGTCGCCTTCCGACAGGCGGCCAGCGCCGGCCTGCCGGCTCACCAGTTCGAGCCGCGCAAGCCCGCCGGCCGCAAGTCGCCTTCTGCTGCCGACCAGATCAAGGCGATGGCCCGTGAGCTCAACCCCGACTGGCAGCCGCTGATCGACGCCATGGTCAGCACCACCGCCATGCAGGGAGGCTGCCACGATGAGTGCCATTGAGAACCTGGTCGAGCTTCGGGTGGCCGAGGAGCGCCCGGAAGCCGGCTATCTGCCTCCCCACAGCCTGGAGGCGGAGCAGTCAGTGCTGGGTGGGCTGCTGCTGGATAACGCCATGTGGGACGAGGTCGCCGACCGCCTGGCCCCTGGCATGTTCTATCAGCAGGCCCATCGTCTGGTGTTCCAGGCGATCCAGGGGCTGGCCGAGCGCGACCAGCCGATGGACGTGGTGACGGTCTCCGAAGCACTGGAGGAAGCCCACCAGCTGGAGCAGGTGGGAGGGCTCGCCTTTCTCGCCGAGCTGGCTCGCAATACGCCCAGCGCGGCCAACGTGGCGGCCTATGCCGAGATCGTGAAGGACCGCCATGCGCTGCGGCAGCTGATCCACACCTGCTTCACGCTGAACCAGCAGGCCCTGAACGCTCAGGGCCGCACGGCCGCCGAGCTGATCGAGGAGGCCGAGCAGAAGCTCTTCGCCCTGACGGAGGAACGCCACGACCGGCTGAGCTCCATGAAGGAGATGCTGGGAGAGGCCATCAACGTCATCGATCAGGCCTTCAATGCGCAGGGTGGGGTGACGGGGATCCCGAGCGGCCTGAGCGAGCTGGACGCCATGACCGCGGGCTGGCAGCCGGGGGATCTCATCATCCTGGCCGGCCGCCCCTCCATGGGCAAGACCGCCATGGGGCTCGGCTTCGCGGAGCATGCCCTGACGGCAGAGGAGGCTGCCGGTCCGGTGTTCATCTTCTCCCTGGAGATGCCCGAGTCGCAGCTGATGCTGCGGCTGATCGCCAGCCTGGGCAATGTCTCCCTGCAGAAGCTGCGCACCGGAAAGATGGAAGACGAGGATTGGCCCAAGGTAACCGCCGCGGTCAGTCGGCTCACCCAGCTGGACGGGAAGCTCTTGATCGATGATGCCTCGGGCATCACCGCCTCCAGCCTGAAGGCCCGTGCTCGTCGCATGACGCGGCGCTTCGGGCGCCCCTCCATGATCCTGGTGGACTATCTGCAGCTGCTTCAGGAGCCGGGCAGCGAGAATCGAACCCTCGAGGTGGGCAAGGTCAGCCGCATCCTCAAGGAGACCGCCAAGGAGCTTCGCGCTCCGGTGATTGCGCTGTCGCAGCTCAACCGCTCCCTGGAGACCCGCCCCAACAAGCGCCCCTGTATGGCCGATCTGCGCGACAGCGGCGCGCTGGAGCAGGATGCCGACCTCATCGCCTTCATCTACCGCGACGAGGTGTATCACCCCGACAACGAAGAGAACCAAGGCCTGGCCGAGCTGATCCTGGGCAAGCAGCGCAATGGGCCCACCGGCACCGTGCACCTGGCGTTCCAGGGGAGTCGGCGCGCTTCAAGCCGTTGGCCTGGCAGCATCAGGAGGTGACCCCATGAGCCAGTATCGCGTGCGCACACCCGAACCCCGTTCCCGGCTTTCTCAGGCGTTGGCTCAGGTCATGAACGAGACTCGCCAGCGTCAGCTTGAGGCTGAGCAGCAGGGGCTCTCATCTCTCGAGCATCTGATCTGCGTGGCTCAGGGACACAGCGGCCAGTCCCATCACCTGCGCCGCCTACTCCTCGCGCTCTACAACGGCGACAGCTGGCCTTTCGAGATGCAGCGGCTGCGCGGGCTCGACCCTGCCCTGCAGGCAGATGCCCTCGCGGTGATCCAGATGGCCACCTACAGCGGCCACGAGATCCACACCTTCATCGAGGGTGGTGATGCCTTGCTGAAACGCTTCTGGGAGATCGAGGAGGCCAAGGATGAGTAAGTCGCTGTCGGCAGCACGAGGGTGCAAGGGGATGCAGCGTCTGGTGCGCTATGCCGCCACCCGGGGGTGGGAGGTGCAGCGTACCAGCGGTGGGCACCTGCGGTTCAGCAAGCCGGGTTGTGCGCCGGTCTTCACCTCCTTTACCACCAAGGACCGCCGCGCCGAGCTCAATGCACGCTCCCAGCTGCGCCGCGCGGAGGGGCAGCAGAGGGGCCGCCATGAAGAGTGATTCCACTGTCATCAGCACCCAGGCGCCGCATGGCGGTGCCGCCTCCGTCCGCTTCGTCACCGAGGAATACCGCCGATGAAACGCCCGAGCGACCAGCAGCTTCGTGAGCGCTTGATGCAGCCCAGCCCCAAGCGTCAGGGGCAGCCCGTGGATGCCATGACACCGCCCGACCAGGAGATGGCCGTCTGGGTCACCCTGGACATGCTCAAGCCCTACGAGCACAACCCCCGGCAGGTCCAGAACCCCAAGTACGAGGAGATCAAGGCGTCGATCCGTGCCGCGGGCCTCAAGCACAAGCCCCCGGTCACCCAGCGGCCGGGCGAGAAGCACTACACCATCTGCGACGGTGGCAATACCCGCCTGCAGATCCTGCGCGAGCTCTATGAAGAGACCGGTGAGTCGCGCTTCCACGCCTTCTATGCCCTGTACCGACCCTGGCAGTCGGAAGTGAAGATGCTGACGGGGCACCTCAGCGAGAACGACAACCGCGGCCAGCTGCTCTGGATCGAGCGTGCCAAGGGCGTGGTGGACGCCAAGGCGATGTATGAGGAGGAGAGCGGCAACACGCTCTCGCAGCGCGAGCTGATCAAGCGTCTGGCCGAGGACGGCTACCAGGTCGCTCAGAGCCATATCAGCAAGATGCTCTACACCGTCGAGCACCTGCTGCCTACCCTGCCCAACACCCTCTACAGCGGCCTTGGCCGGCCACAGGTCGAGAAGCTGATCAGCTACCGTGAAGCCTGCCGGCTGCTCTGGGAGCGCTGCACCGAGGAGGTCACGCCCGAGGGCTTTGGCGAGGCCTGGCACCAGACCATGGCCTGGTTCGATGATGAGGGCCAGACCGAGATGAACTGGAGCATCGTGGTGGACCGGCTGTGCGGCATGCTGGCGGACCACACTGGCGTGCACTTCAACGTCTGCGAGCTGACCCTCGATAACATTGTCACCTACCGCAAGCGACGCTGGGACCTGGAAGAGCATCAGGCCTTCGAGGCCCTGGACGTTGAGCTGCAGCAGATGCGTGACCCCGACGCCCAGCCGCCCTCGCTCTATCCACCGCTGCCCGAGCCCGCCACGGGCGGTGCGCCGGTGGTGAAGGTACCCGCTTCAGCTCCTGGCCGTGAACCTCAATCTCAGCCGCAGACCGACCCTCAGGCCGAGCAGCTGCCGTCGCCTCGGACCCTTAGCCGAGACGCGCCTACCGACGATGAGAGAGCAGAGAGCGCCGAGCTGCTTCGGCTGCGTGAGCAGGTTGCCGCTCTGGAGCGCGAAAAACAGCAGCTGAGCGAGTCACCGTCTCCCTCGGTGCCGGTATTTAGCGAGTCGGCATCGGAGGCTGACTCAGGGCCCATGGTGGCACCCGCAGAGGAGGCGTGTGACTGGCCAGAGGGTGCTGCGCGGACGGAGGCCGAGCGGGCTGCCCGCCTCGAGGGGCTGACCCAGTCCCGCTGGGAAGAGACTCCAGGAAGCGCGGCTACCGTCACCATCTGGCCAGCGAGCTCGGCGTGCCCAGCTTCGACTTCGAGCAGCTGGCTCCCCTGGCGGCACCGGTGCTCTCCGGTGAGACCACCCCGCCCATTGCCGACGTCTGGTTTATCGAAGGCGTCGAGGATGAGCCTCGCTCACTGCGTATTCGTATCCGTGAACTGGTGCAGGTCATCGCTCGCTGGGGCGGCTTCGGCGGCAGCGACGTGGTGATCGCCGATGACGACGGCATCGGCTTCGACCTCAACCCACTGCCCGAGGCGGCCGACCGCCGTGCCCGCTTCGCCTGGCAGGCGCTGGCCAGCCTGCGCGGCGAGCTCAATCCCGAGTACCCCGCCGATGCCACCCTGTGGGAGCGCTGCTGGGCACCCATCGGGAAGAGGGCGCTGAGAACGCCTGGGACGATGCGGTACTGCTTCGTTTCTTCCGTCTGGTGCGGCTGATTCGCCGCCTTCGTGAACACCTGCAGGGACAACAGGAGGCCCAGTCATGAGCTCTTCATCCGCCAACCTGAATCAGGCGCTGCTCAGCCAGGTCATGGGGTTTCTTCGTGAGGGCAACATGCGCCGTGCGCTGGCCCTCGGCTTCAGTGAGGATGAGCTGCGCACCCTGCGGCGGCTGAGAGCGAGCGATATTGACTCGCTGGCCTGCGCAGGGCCGGTGGTAGCGCGCTTCTCGGTGGATCACGCCGCACTGCGCGGCGTCCTGGCGCGCATCGATCGTGACCAGGACCGTGAGACCCTGATCGACCGCTGCCTGAGGCTGGGGGCCAGCGTCAGCATGATGGGAGCGTTCTTCGGCCTGACCGGCAACGACTGCTCGACGCGCCGTCAGCTGTTGGGCATCGCGCCGCGCCAGGGGCGGCTGGCGATGCCGTCGGAGCAGGCAGAGCACGATGCCTGGGAGCGCTGGCAGCATATCGCCCTGGACCCCAAGGCGACCGATGACCTGCAGGGTATGGTGACCCTCGCCGAGGAGACCGATATCCCGCTGGCGGTGGTGTGGCACCTGGTCAAGCAGTGGGTCGACCCCGGCCAGCCGCGCACGGCGCCGCCGGCCGAAGAGTGGGCGTCACCTGAAGGAGAGCGGTGATGGTGCAGCTGCGTGATGCCACTCGGAAGGGGCTGGATCGCCTGATTGGCCAGGCGGCTTCCGAGCTGACCCAGCGCCGGGGCGAGTCCCCGGCGTCCTCCGTTGTGAACGGTGAGGTTGGGCAGTCTGGAGAAGCCGCATCCTCGGGCCTCGATGGCCTGCTGTTCTTCGGGAACCCCCATGAGACCGTGCCGCGGTCGTTGCTGCTGGATCCGCGCCTCGGGCACGTCGACAAGCTTGGCTGGCAGATGATGCGCATGCTGGTCAATCCGGACCGAACCACCGCGGTGCCGACCTACGACGAACTGCAGCCCTTGCTGCGGGGGCGCCGGGCCAGAAGGCGTCGCGGGCCACGGTCGCCCGGGTTATCGCTGTGCTTCGCCTGACCCGCTGGGTCAGCCTCGGGCACCGGGCGCGCAACGCGCAGAACGGCCGAATTATCGGCAACGTCTATATCCTGCACGACGAGCCGCTTTCGCCCGCAGAAGCTTCGGTGCTGGATGCCGACTACGTTGAGTATGTGTGTCGCTGCCTTGATCACCAGAACAAGGTGGTCAAGGCCGTCGCTGCCATGGTGCTCGAGGAGCTCCAGGAAGCCGGTGCCCTGCATGAGCTGCCGACGCGTCTCGATACCATGGCCTCTCGCTCCCGGCAGGCCCGGAGCCGGTCGCTTGCCAGGCATGACGCTGCCCAGTTCTCTACCGTGACTGACCAGAAGAACCAGGGCAGGCAGCCGAGTTCTCATCGAGAACCCGGCCGAGTGCATCGAGAGAACTCCCCTGGTTTTCAGAGAGAACCAAGCCTGGAATCAAAGGCTTATCGGGCTGTCGAGGCAGTTCTCGATGAAAACTCGGGCAGTTCTTCCCGTACAGTACGTACTTCACACTGTGTAAAACCTACAGGTACCTCAGCCGTGAACCTGCACTGGCCGGCATGTCTCTCGATGGATGAGAGCGAACGCCAGGCGACTCAGCTGCTGATGGCGGAGCTGGCCGGCGACACCCAGCAGGCGATTCTCGATGAGGCGGCAGGGCGCGTGAGCGGTGGCTCGGTGCGAAACCCCAAGGGCTTCCTGCGAGGGCTGATCAAGCGAGCCATCGGCGGCGATTTCGTGGCGACCGGCTATGCCCAGGCTCAGGCGAAGCGCCGGGTGGGGAGGGCGCCACAGGGGGCTTCCGCCGCCGCCGAGCGGCCGGCAGCTCGAAGCGTACCGCCGTCCTCCCCTGGACAGCGGAGCCGCCGATTGCCGAGCCGAACACCACCTCGCCCGAGGAAGCCCAAGCCGCCCGAGAGCAGTGTCTGCGCTCGCTGGGGTTGTGGCCATCGGCCGGGAAAAACCCACTCAGCGGCCATTAACGATTCCCCTGTCTTCCCCGCATCAACTGATTGACAGTGCCTGCCGTACCGCGGACACACATCAGCATGAGGGCAACGCGACATGGCCGTTGATCGCCTGGGAGCACTGCGCAGCAAGATCGAGCTGACGCTACACACCCATCACGCAGCACGGATCTGGAAGGGGCGAGGCGTCGAGACAGGGCGTCCGCAGATTATCGGCATGCGGCAGTTTCTGCTTATCTGCGGTGCGATCAAGCAGAACGCCGCCAAGGATGACCCCTATGCGGATCACTGGCTGCTGCAGCTGGATGCCAAGCTCGCCGAGACGCGAGCTCAGCTGGACCAGCGCCTTCAGGAGCTGGATAACCTGCTGGCTCAGCTGCCGCCAGAGCTGGACGTGGAAGAGAATCTCAACCAGCAGCCCCTCAAGATTCCCGTCTATACGGGCGGCCAACACGGCTGGCTCGCTCTGCGCCTGCTGATCGATTTCGACCGCTTCGTCAGGCGCGTCATGCTTGCTCACCATATCGCTCTGATTGGCCGGCGACAGATGGAGGAATATGTCCGGGTGGGGGTCACCTCCTGCGCAGCCTGTGCGCGAGCACCCAGAAATACCCCGGATTCAGCGGTGCCACCCGGGATGACTTTGCCGCCAACAATGCCAAGGCTCGAGACGCCATCGAGAAGTTCGGCGCACTCCCTGACGATGTGCTTTCCGGCAAGCGGCGCAGCGAGTTTGCACCGCCAATTGCCAAGCCAGCTGAGGCCGCGAGGGCCGGCAGCGACGGCGAGTCGAAAGGAGACTCACCGCCTTCCGCTGGGGAGCCAGGAGACGCTCCCTCGACGTGATTCCACTGGAATCACTTGATCGGCGGTGCCGGGGAGAGCTCCGGGGTGATTCCACTGGAATCACCTGGGCGGCGGTACCGGGGAGGTCTCTGGGGTGATTCCACTGGAATCATCTGGGCGGTGGTGCCGGAGGAGGCCTCCGGGGTGATTCCACTGGAATCACTTGGGTGGCGGTGCAGGGGAGGCCTCCGGGGTGATGCCAGTGGCATCACTTGGTCGGTGGTGCCGGGGAGGGCCCCGGGGTGATTCCACTGGAATCATCTGGGGGGTGCCGAAGAGGCCTCCGGGGTGATGCCAGTGGCATCACTTGGGCGGTGGTGCCGGAGGAGGCCTTGGGGTGATTCCAGTGTAATCACCTGGGCGGTGGTACCGGGGAGGTCTCTGGGGTGATTCCACTGGAATCACTTGGGTGGCGGTGCAGGGGAGGCCTCCAGGGTGATGCCAGTGGCATCACTTGGTCGGTGGTGCCGGGGAGGGCCCCGGGGGTGATTCCACTGGAATCACTTGATCGGCGGTGCCGAAGAGGTCTTCGAGGTGATTCCAGTGGAATCACTTGATCGGCGGTGCCGAGGAGGTCTTCGAGGTGATTCCAGTGGAATCACGGCAAGTGCATGAGGGGGCAGCTTGGATACCGCATCGAACAGCTATGGCAATGATGCATTCAACAGCTACGCAAAGGGTTTTTAAAACCCTTTAAGGGTAAGGGGAGCTGATTCGGCTCCGTGATGAGTTGGAGGAGTCGGCAAGAGCGGCGCGGCAAGAGGCGATCGATATAGCCTCGCAGGCGAATGGGGGTTGCTGAAGTCGACCGACCTCTGGCTGACCCCATGGGGTAAATCAGGCGTTCCTGCCAGAACGCTGCAGTGGCGCGATAACAGGCAGAGGAGCATGGGGCTTTGGCTGCTGGAAACGTTCCTGTCTCGCGACGACATATCCGAGGCGATGCGGCAGTCCGTCATCGATCTCGAGGTGCAGCGCTGCGTGTTCAATGCCAAGGCGGCCACGATCAACTGGTCGATCAAGCGAATCGGCAAGGCGCTGGCCGATATCGAGCATGCCGTCTCATTTCAGCGATAACGACCAAGGAGGATACCCATGGGCACCCGCTTTTACGGTGAGGGAAATATCGGCAGCGATCCGGAGGTTCGGACATTCCCCGTGCGTGAGAACCAGCCGCCCCGCACGCTGCTCAGGCTAAACGTGCGATTCGATAACCTGGTCCCCAAGGATGGAGAGATCGTGGATCGTGGTGGCTTCTGGGCCGATGTGGAGTGGTGGCACCGTGATGCCGAGCGCTGGTCCCGACTGTACCAGCGGGGCATGCGGATTGTGGTAGTGGGCAAGATGGTTCAGGACAGCTGGGAGCAGAACGGCGAGACGCGCACGGCCTTCAAGGTGCAGGCAGACCGGGTCGCTATCTTGCCTCACCGGGTGGCTCAGGTAATCATGGATGCCCCCCATAGCCATCAGCAGCCGGCTGAGCAAGACAACAGCGGCGCAGAGGCCAGCCAGGAAGGCTTCGGGGGCTAGCCGCTGAGTGATCATGGATGAACCAAGGAGAAGAGCGATGAAGGGAGCCAGGGGAGTACTGTGTTGGGTGAGCCTGGGTGCCGCTGTGACCTTGGCAGCGGGCTGTACCACACAGGACCATCTCTACTCTCAAGGCCGCTGCCTGACCTGTATCAACAATCCGGTGACCGGGGAACCAGTCAATTACGACCCCGAGCAGCAGCCTGCTATCGAAAAGGATGCTGTGGCAGCCAGCAGCGGCCAGGAGGTATCGGCAAGCGGCCGTCATGGGCGCTTCAGCATGGCATCGCCGCTTGATGTGGATACGGCCTATGCTCGGGTGCGTTCCGAGTTCGGATTCCGCTCCGATGCGGACTTCAACCCGAACAGCAACTCTGACCAGTGGGCGATGATGGACGATGCCTGGCACTTCGATGCCACGCCCGGCGCTTTCTATCAGATGAGTGACTATGCCAGGCAGGCCGTCAACGGTGCCGAGCACTCCCTGGTGCTGAAGACTCAAATCCAGCGCGACGGCAGCGGCTCTCGCATCAACGTTGAGTACTTGCCAACGACCAGTGCCGGGTACGATGGAGATGCCATGGGTGAGGCGCTTGAGGAGCGTTTCCGCATGGCGCTCCGTTAGCGCAGACAGGAGGGCATTCGGTGACATCGCCAGCACTGAGAAAAGAGCGGATCGGCATCGCCCATGCAGCGCAGCTGCTGGGCGTTCGTGTCACCGAGCTCAAGGATGCCCTTCGGCATGGCCGCGACCTTCGCGGCCATGCGCCACCCCAGCCCATTGTCAGAGGTGCCGGCTCGTCCGGCACCCAGATGCTGTTCCTCCTGGGCGAGGTTATGGACGTCGCCGAGCTGATGGCCAGCTCTTGAAGGCGTCGGTGCAAAGCCGTTTCGCTGTCGTTCCCTTTCTTGCTTCGCTCCCTCCCCTGCCTTGCCATGCTGCCCTCCACGCTTATGAGGGAGGTGTGCCAATGCGTCTATTCCTGTGCGAGAAGCCTTCGCAGGCCCGAGATATTGCCCGCGTGATTGGTGCCGGCCAGCGCAGCGAGGGATTCCTGAAGGGCGAGGGGTGTGTCGTGACCTGGGGGTTCGGGCACCTGCTCGAGCAGGCCCCGCCGGAGCAGTACGACCCGGCGCTCAAGCGCTGGTCGCTGGAAGCGCTGCCGATTCTGCCTTCGACCTGGAAGATGGAGATCAAGAAGAGCGGCCGCAAGCAGTTCGGAGTGGTGAAGAAACTGCTGGGCCAGGCGACCGAAGTGGTGGTGGCCACCGACGCCGACCGGGAAGGAGAAACCATCGCCCGCGAAATCTTGGATTACTGCGGCTATCGGGGAAGGTCACCCGCCTGTGGCTCTCGGCCCTGGATGATGCCTCGATCCGCAAGGCCCTGGCCGGCATCAGGCCCGGCGAGGCGACCTACCCGCTGTATCTGGCTGGGCTCGGGCGTAGCCGGGCCGATTGGCTGGTCGGGATGAACCTGACCCGGGCCTATACGGTGCTGGCCCAGCGACAGGGCCATCAGGGGTACTCTCGGTGGGACGTGTGCAGACGCCTGCGCTGCGCCTGGTCGTGGATCGCGACCGGGAGATTGCCAACTTCGTTCCCCAGCCCTTCTGGGAAGTCGTGGCGCATCTGCAGGCGTCGGGCGGGACCTTTCAGGCGAAGTGGCGGCCGAGTGATGCCTCGATCCAGGATGCCGCGGGGCGCTGCGTCAGCGAGGAAGCCGCCCGATCATTGGCTCAGCGGGCGACTGGGCAGCAGGGGCATGTCAGCCACCTCGAGACGAGCCGCAAGAAGGAGGCGGCGCCACTGGTGATGGATCTCTCATCGCTGCAGCAGGAGGCGTCGCGCCGCTTTGGTTACGGTGCCCAGCAGGTACTGGACATCGCCCAGGCGCTCTACGAAGTCCATAAGGCGACCAGCTACCCCCGTACTGACTGCCGGTATCTGCCGGAGTCGCAGCGCGAGGATGCCGAGCGCATCGTGACGTTGCTGCTGCGCTCGGATGAGGCGCTGTCGGCGCTTCGCCAGCGCCTGGACACGAGCCGCAAGAGTCGTGTCTGGAACGACAGCAAGATTACCGCCCACCACGGCATCATCCCGACGGCAGCCTGTGACCTGACAAAACTGAACGATGCCGAACGCAACGTCTACGACCTGATTCGTCGCCACTACCTGGCCCAGTTTCTGCCGGCTCATGAGTACGATCGGACCGATCTGCGAGTGGACCTGGAGGGCGAAGCGTTTGTGGCCTCAGGGCGGCAAGTGCGTGTGGAAGGGTGGCGCGAACTCTTTCCCCGGGCGGCGGTTGGAGATGGCGGCGACGAGGAGCGGGAAGCGCCCCCGCTGCCGTCGCTGAGCGAGGGGAGTGCTGCCAGGCCCGTCAGCTTGAGGTGCTGGCCAAGCAGACGACACCGCCCAAGCCCTTCACCGAGGGCACCCTGGTCGCCGCCATGAAGCATGCCGCTCGGTTCGTGACAGACGAGCGCCTGAAGGCGCGTCTCAAGGAGACGGCCGGGATCGGCACCGAGGCAACGCGAGCCAGCATCATCGAGACGCTGCTGAAGCGGGGCTTCATCAAGCGGCAGAAGCGTGCCCTGGTTTCGACGCCGACCGGCCAGCAGCTGATCGATGCGCTGCCTACCGTCATCACCAATCCCGGCATGACGGCGCTCTGGGAACAGGCGTTGGATGACGTCGCGGCAGGGCGCCTGGCGCTGCAGGAGTTCATGGGCCGTCAGGCCGGCATGGTTGAGAAGCTGGTGCAGCATGCGCGAGAGTCCACGGTGACGATGCCTCAGTCGAAGAGCAAGACGCCAGGAAAAGGCGCCGGCAGCCGGCGCAAGGCGTCATCATCTTGACCCCAAGAGGGGTAGGCTCAATAATGAGAGCCGTACCCCGTTGGTTGCTGACGGTCATCACGCAACGCCCTTTGAGCGCCAACGCTCAATCCCCCAAAGTATTCGCACCTCGCGAGACGAATACGCCCCATCCCGCCTATACGGCTCACACTGCATCATCAACAGTCGGGGTTCGAGGTTCATTAGTCCCAGGCCAGCTTGGTTGGTTGGCCACCTATCTCATACGACGACCGGCCTGCCGGCTGCCTTGATCCAGGGTAGCCGGCAGGCCGGTTGACGTTTCCACGCTGGAAACGCCTGCCCTTCTGCGGAGCCCGCCGCATCACCAACGGGAGCCCTTTGTGCAGGGATCTGTGCTTGATCGACCGAATGCGTCCGCGAAGAGATTCGGGTGCCACCGTGAGCGAAGCATGGCAACGAGGGACATGCCTTGGCTCCAGTTGCATGGCGGACATCCTGGTATTTGTCGATACGGCGACGACCCTGTTGATGCCCTCTATGGTCTTCAATCCCAAGACGTGGCGTGCCGCGTCTTGCGAGTGGGGATATCGAGGAGACGCTGCCGAAGCAGTGAGCAGTCTCCCAGTGGGCAAGTGCCGCCGCTGGCGGCCCGGTGGTCTCGACCGGCTCCAACCGAGACACCCCAGGCACCCAAGCGTTTCAAGGGTGCGCCGCTTGGCGGTACGCCATCTCCCAAGGCCTCGCGCATCCCGAGACGAGGCCGCCCATTCGGGCTGGATGCCACTGCGATTACCACCCATTCGGGGAGATGCCTCCCCAGGGGCGGACCCCTGGAACCTGGAGGAAGGCCCCATGGCCACGATTGTCGACGACCATGTCATGGTCTGTGACGACTGCCTGATGATCATCGCCAATGACGATGCCACCGGGCTGGATCACTTCCTGGATGAGGAGAGCGCTGCCGCCCTAGAAAGGGAGGTGCGTGACTCCATCTACGCAGCGCAGCGCGACGGGAACACCCTCGTCGTCGGCGATAGCGAGCACGACGAAGCGTTCTCGACCTCATCCTGCGACTGCTGCCACACCCACCTGGCGGGCGCTCGGCACCACTGCGTGCTGATGGGCTGAGCCAGCGTCTGAATCCACCCCTTGTCCACCCGGGAAGCCACTCGACTTCCCGCAGGGGGCGAGTGTCTCCCGGGCGCAAACTGCAACCCACCGAGGAGACACTCCATGACGAACTCCACTCACCAGAGTGCCACCACTGGCTTCTTCGACCTGCATATCACCGGCCTTGGCTACCTCAACCGCATCCGAGAGGTCAGGCCGAAGCGTGGAGACGCGTTCTGGGCATGCGATATCGCCGCCCTGAACGGCCCCGCGGACGATGTGGGCTATACCCGCTTCGACTGCCGGATCAGCGGCCGTGAGGCCGAAGCGCTCGTCAAACGCTGCCGTCAGGCGGTGTATCAAGGTCGCAAGGTGCTGGTGGGCTTCAAGCTGGGCGACCTCTGGACGGACACCTTCGTCTACTCCAGAGGCGACAAGGCGGGCCAGACCGGCGTCAGTCTCAAGGCGCGCCTGCTGTTCATCAGCTGGATAAAGGTGAACGGCGAGATGGTTTACCAGGCACCCCGCCGCGACGAGCAGACTGCCGGCAACGACAGATCCGCTGCCTCAGTGGAGCCGTCTGAAGCCGGCAATGGCTACGCCGCTGCCCACGCGGGAGAAGCGGCCGGCTCCTTCGATTCGCCGGCCATGCACTGATCCACAGCGCTTCCATCAACCTACCCAGCCGGGGATTTACCTCCCCGTCGGGGAGGTTCTTCTCGGCGATGACAGTCCGCTGGAGAAGACAATGCGAGTGGAAGTTAACCAACTGCTCTACGATCCGCGAGATCCGATCTGCTTCTACATCCTGAGCGAGAGTGCCGGGAGGCTGTACGCTTTCGTGCAGTGCATCGATCGGGGCATGGATCTCAAGGCTCACTACCGCGCCCGCTATTGGGGCGAGTACAGCCACGACGACCCGGATGGCAGCATCCGTCTCATCCTGACTCACGGGGGTAAATGGCCAGGCCTGCCCCTCGACTAACCACATTGCCCATCACCACCCAGCCGGGGAAATGCCTCCCCGCTGGGGAGGTTCTCCCCGGCGTTGTCATGAACGGGAGAACCACGATGGAACACTTTGTCCCTAATCCCTATGCGGTCGAAGGTGCGCTGATTCGGGAGGCGGTGCTGCGCGAGCAGTTTCGTCTCACGGTGCATGGCACGCGCTGGGAGTATGACGATACCGCTCCCTCGGACCCCTGGTTCGAGGAGACAACCGTCATCGACGCTGGCAGCTTTGCGACGGTCACCGAGATCGTCCATGCAGAGCCCGACCTTCTGGCGCATATCGGCCCGGAGGTCATGCTGTCTCACGCCGAGGTGCGAGACCGGTACGGTCGCCTTGTGGCAGCAGCACGCTTTACGACGGGTGCCTTCGAGTGGCTCATGCCGCCCACCGTTCAGGAAGCGTCTGCGCTACGCGAGCGCGAGCAGGCACTGGAGCAGCGGGCCAGGGAGGAGATTGCCCTGGCAGACAACGTCAGCGCAGCGCGCTGGCTTCGCGAGCAGGCGGCAGGCGTGCGGCTGCAGCTGGCTCTGGACCACTACTATCGACCCTATGTGCGCCGAGAGCTCGAGGCGCTCAGCGTCATGCCAAGGCACTGACGATTCCCAACCTGCGAAGAACGCCCCATTCCGGGGCGTTTTTCCTTTCCCCGCCTGATTACGCTTTCCAATCGACCCGCCCCCGCAAACCCGAGAACCTCCTGCCTCAACGCCATTGAATGGACTCCTTGAGGCAACGCATGCTCAACCTTCCCACCCTCTCGACCGCTGCGCTGATCGCCACCACGCTGCTGGCGGGCTGTGCGCATCAGCCGCAACAGGCTCCTGAACCCTCGAACGCCGACTCTCTGGTGCTTTCGCTGCCGTACTTCGACGTGGACGGCGAGCGGCATCGGGCCGTGGTCACCGGCCCCAACCCGCCGACGACCGAGGCCGTGACTCCGGACATTTACAGCGACGAACTGCCCTCCGTTGAGGTCATTCGCACCGGGCGTTACCAGCTGGTGGCCACTCAGGCCTCGCTGGGTCAGCGCTACCTCCTGGAGCAGACCATCGACGTGCGCATTCCGGCATCCATGACCACCACTGTGGAGGATGCGCTGCATCACACCCTGCGCCATACCGGCTATTCGCTCTGCCCCGCGCCCGGCCCCGCCCAGCGGATCCTCTATCGCAAGCCGCTGCCGGCGGCCCACTACCGGCTGGGTCCCATGCCGCTGCGCGAAGCCCTTCAGGTGCTGGGCGGCGACGCCTGGGAGCTGGAGGTCGACCCTGTCGCCAGAGAGGTCTGCTACCAGGTGCGGGATATCCGCTATGCGCCGGGGCACGGCGACGATAGCCGTGAGGAGCGCAGCGAATCGGTGGCGGAGGTGAGCGATGAGTGAGACCACCGAGCTGTCGCCCGACCACAAGCCGACGGAGCCGCAGCGTCGCCCCAAGCGCGGGGCAGGGAAGGGCGGCAGGAAGACCCTCTACGGTCTGCTGGCGGTCAGCCTGGCCGGTGCCGTGGTGTCAGGAGCGCTGCTGTTGAGGCCGGCGCCTGAAGAGGTGCCGATGGAATCCCTGGTGCAGTCCCAGGTGCAGCAGGCGTTGGTACCGCTGGAGGAGACGCTCGCCCGAGTGGCGTCGCAGCAGGCGGCGCTGGAGCAGCGCCTGACGGAGCTGGATCAGCGTCTCGAACGGGCCGAGCAGCGAGGGCAGGAGAATGCCGCCGGCATCGCCGCTGCACAGGCTCAGCTGGAACAGCGGGATCCGCTCGAGCCCCGCCTGTCTGAGCTTTCCGAGACGCTGAGTCGCCTGGATAGCGAGCTCAACCTGCGCGTCACCGCCCAGAACGAGCAGATCCATGCACTGAGCGAGCGCCTCGAGCAGAGCCGGCAGGCGGCGTCACGCCCGGCTCCTGCCCGCCAGGCGCCGCGGCCAGCAGCCCCGTCGTCGCCCTCGTTCCAGGTTACCGGCGTCGAGTCCCGGGGCGGGCGCCCCTACGTTGGCGTTTCGCCCAACGGCCTGTCGAGCCTGCGGGATATCCGGCTGCTGGGCGTCGGGGATCGCCAGGATGGCTGGGAGCTGACGGCGATTCGCGGCGCCCACGCAGTCTTCAGCCGCAATGGCCGCTCCGTCGACGTCCAGATTCCCTGAGACCACCGGAGATCCCGCGATGACAAACCTGAAACCTGCTGTTCTGCCCGTTGCGACTGTCGCCATGGCGCTGCTGGTAAGCCAGGCCGATGCCCAGCCGACCCTGGAGAGCCGCTCCGACGCCTCCGCCGTGATTCAGGAGGCCCAGCGGCTGCTCGAGAGCGAGCGCACTACCAGGCGCACGCAGCGGGCCGAGGCCTGGAAGCTGACCGAGCGCGACTGGGAGCGCTACGAGACCCTGATGGAGGGGCCGCGAGGGATCTGGTCGCCCAACCTCGATCCCATCACCGCCCTGGGCGTGGAGGCGCGCAGCGCCGAGGAGCGCCGCCGCTATGCGGAGCTGCTGGTGGCCGTGGAGCGCGAGCGCACCGAGCGGGAGCTGGCGTTCCAGCGGGCCTACGACGAGGCTTGGCAGCGCCTCTATCCCGATGAGATGCCGGTGGATGAGTTCACCCTGCGGCCGCGCAATGCCTTTCACTTCACCGACGAGGGCGTGCTGCAGGCGCGGCTGACGGTGTATGTGGCAGTCGAGGCGTGCGAGCGCTGCGACAGCACCGTCAGCGAGCTGATGGCCCAGGGCGCCCAGATGGACATCTTCGTGCTCGACAGCGACGGCGACGACGCCGTGATACGTGACTGGGCCAGTCGCGTGGGCGTGCCGGCGGATCGCGTGCGGGCGCGGGACATCACCCTCAACCACGGCCAGCCGGACCTCGAGCACGGCATCACCATGGGGTCGCTGCCCCAGGTCTACCCGAGGTGAGGAGGGGCCATGAGGCTGACAGCATGCCGACGCTGGGCAATGAGCTGCGCGCTTGCCTGTGGCCTGGCATGGGTATCGTCGCTGGCCAAGGCGAGCGCGGTGCCGCCGGCCTATTTCGATGCGGCAAGCCTGCATCAGGTCCCGCCCGAGGTGCTCTATGCGGTGGCCACGGCGGAATCGGTGGTCAGTCTGAAGGCGGGTCGCCGTCCCTGGCCCTGGACCCTGAACGTGGCGGGGGAGGGCTTCCACTTCGCGACGCGCCAGGCGGCCTGCGATGCCCTGGTGCTGGCCCTTCAGGAAACCCGCGTCGTGGACGTGGGCATCGCCCAGCTCAACGTGCGCTGGCAGCCGCAGCTGTTCGGCGCCGGCAAGCGCTTTCTGCACCCCTGCGATGCCCTGGATCCCTACGCCAACCTGGAGGAGGCGGCGCGTCTGCTGCGCGGCCACTTCGAGGCCACCGGCGACTGGGTACAGGCGGCCGGGCGCTACCACCGTCCCGCCGGCGGGAGCCGGCGGCCCGCTATCGCCGTATCGTCGCCGCCGAGCTCGAGCGGCTGCGAACGTCTCGCCAGCGGCAGCTGGCAGCCAACTAAGGGAGAGTCGACCGATGATGAAATGTAATCGCTGCCGCTGGACGTTACCCGCTCTGATGGGTGGGCTCCTTGGGCTGCTTGCCGTGAGTGCTCAGGCGGAGACCATGCCTCACATGTCCCTGGCCGAGCGGCCTGCCCTGGAGGTGCTTGCCGACCACGGCGGCGAGGCGGCCCGCCCCTACTTCGTCGCGATCGGCATGGCCGACGTGCCGGAGGAGGAGGGCTATGCGCCGGACCCGCGTGCGCCGGTGCCGTTCAGCGAGGCGGATATGCTGCCGGTGACCAGTGAGCGGCTATCGCCCGGCGAGGTGCGCTTTCGCCCGCTGGAGCTGCCGAGCCGCATGACGTCCTTCTTCCTGGTCGGCGACGATGCGCTGTCGCTGCGTTGGCTGGAGGCCCGCGGAGAGACCCTGCGCGAACTCAACGCGGTGGGGCTGATCGTCGAGGTGGCCACACCCGACGAGCTTGAGCGCCTGCGAGAGGCGGCGCCGGGGCTAGAGCTGCGCCCCACGCCGGGGGATGACCTGGCCGGTAGGCTGGGCCTGGCCCACTACCCGGTGCTGGTGACGGCTCAGGGGCTGGAGCAGTAGGAGCGCACGATGAACCAGACACACCCCCTGGAGGCGCTGCTGCGCCCGGCGGTAGAGCTCAACACCGCCCTGGTCTGCCTGGCCTGTGCGGTGCTCTGCATCATGGCTCCCTGGTCCCTGGCCCTGTCGCCCAGCGTGGGCTACGGCATGGCGGCAGGCTTCGCCGCCTTCGGGCTGTGGCGTGCGCGGCAGGCCTGGGTGGTGCTGCGCTACCGTCGCAGCATGAAGCGCCTGCCGCGCTTCGCGCTGCGCAGCCGGCAGATCCCGGTCAGCCAGCGGCTGCTGTGGATGGGCAAGGGCTTCAAGTGGGAGGCGCGCCACACCCAGCGGCTGCATGAGAGCCAGCAGCCTCATGTGCAGCGCTATCTGCGCCCGGGGCCCGCCTACCGCGTCGCCCGGGAGCTGGAGAACCGGCTGGAGCGCTATGGGGCCGGTCGGCCGCTGGTGAAGCTGCTCGCCGCGGATGTGCCCTGGAACCCGGTGCGCCCGCTGCCGCCGGTGGGCGGCATGGCGGCACTGCACGCCGTGGAGTGGAAGGAGCGCGACGTCTACCTGCCCCTGGGGGAGCGGGTCGGTCACACTCTGGTGGAGGGCACCACCCGGGTCGGCAAGACGCGGCTCGCCGAGATCCTGATCACTCCAGGACATCCATCGCGGTGACGTGGTGATCGCCTTCGACCCCAAGGGCGACGCCGACCTGATGATCCGCATGTATGCCGAGGCGCAGCGGGCGGGCCGCGGCGACGCCTTCTACGTCTTCCACCTGGGCTGGCCGGATATCTCGGCCCGCTACAACGCCGTGGGTCGCTTCGGGCGCATCTCCGAGGTGGCCACCCGGCTCGCCGGTCAGCTCTCCGGAGAGGGCAACAGCGCCGCCTTCCGCGAGTTCGCCTGGCGCTTCGTCAACATCGTGGCCCGGGCCCGCCATGCCCTGGGGCAGCGCCCCACCTATGAGCAGATCCTCTCGGACGTGGTGAACATCGACGGCCTGATGATTGAGTACGCCCAGCAGACCCTGACCCGCCACGACCAGCACGCCTGGGAGCGTATCACCACCATCGAGGGCAAGCTCAACGACAAGAACATCCCCCGCCAGTTTCAGGGCCGCGACAAGCGGGTGGTGGCCATCGAGCAGTATCTGCAGCAGATCAAGGTGGTGGACGCCGTACTCGAGGGCTGCGCAGCGCCGTGCGCTACGACAAGACCTACTTCGACAAGATCGTGGCGAGCCTGCTGCCGCTGCTGGAGAAGCTGACCACCGGGCGCATCGCCGAGCTGCTTTCGCCGGACTACGACGACATCGAAGACCCTCGGCCAATCATCGACTGGCAGCAGATCATCCGTAAGCGCGGCATCGTCTACGTGGGCCTGGATGCTATGTCTGATTTCGAGGTGGCCCAGGCGGTGGGCAACTCCATGTTCGCCGACCTGGTCTCGGTGGCCGGCCACATCTACAAGCACGGCATCGATGACGGCCTGCCGGCGGTGAACGGCAAGCGCATGGGCAAGGTGCCGATCAACCTGCACTGCGACGAGTTCAACGAGCTGATGGGCGACGAGTTCATCCCGCTCATCAACAAGGGGCGGCGCCGGCATCCAGGTCACCGCCTACACCCAGACCCTCTCCGACATCGAGGCGCGCATCGGCAACGCCGCCAAGGCCGGCCAGGTGGTCGGCAACTTCAACAACCTGGTGATGCTGCGGGTGCGCGAGGAGAAGACCGCCGAGCTGCTGACCCGGCAGCTGCGCCAGGTCAACGTGGCCACCCGCATGCTGGTCAGCATGGCCTCCGACTCCAGCGACATCGCCAACGATATCGACTTCACCAGCTCCGGCGGCGACCGCATCAGCACCGTGCAGGTGCCGATGATCGAGCCGGCGGACGTGGTCTCGCTGCCCAAGGGGCAGGCCTTCGCCCTGCTCGAGGGCGGCCAGCTCTGGAAGGTGCGCATGCCGCTGCCGCTGCCCGACAGGCACGAGGACATCCCCGGCAGCATCGCCGAGCTTGCCGAGCGCATGAAGCGCGACTACACCACCGGTGAGCAGTGGTGGACCGCGGTGATGCCACCGCCGGTGAACCTGGAGCTGGGCGACCTGGGGGCTGAGCTCTCGGTGCGGGCCAGCGAGGCTCATGAGCCGCCGCCTGCGCAGGCAGAAGCCCGAGCGGAGGTACGGGACAAGGAGGAGGCCAAAGCGCGCCGGCAGGAGGAGGAGGCCGAGGATCAGCTGCTCGACGAGTGGCCGCTGGCTCAAGAGATGGAGAACCGTGATGAACATCGAGACAACGCCCATGACGCCTGATACCGCGGGAACCGCTATCGTCTCCAGCGTCGCTTTGGAGAGCGGCTCTTTGAGTGAGCTGCCGCCGGCCCTGTTCGGACTGCTCGACTACGTGGTCATCGGCATCGACCGCGTCGAGCTGACCCAGCGCGCCTATCGCAAGGGGCTCTCGCCGGTGTGGGAGCAGGGCGAGCACCCCCATGAGGGGCGGCTGATCCTGCACTACCACGACCGCCGCTGGTCGCTGCTCTGTTCGCTGACGCCGGTGAGGGTGCACTGAGATGGCCACGGCAGAGCGCGCCCAGGAAACCCGACGCGGCTGGCTCTCCACGCTGTTCGGCCTGCCGTTTCAGATCATGGCGGTGCTGGTGGTCTCGCTGCTGATGTCGGTGCTGATCGAGTGGGCGGGGATCTACTGGCAGTGGTGGAGCCAGCCCGGGGCCCAGCACGCCCTGGAGACCCTGGAAGCGGAGGTGGCCCGGCTGGATACCACCTTCACCCGCTCGCTGCTGGTCTCGGACCCGGTCGCCCTGGCAACGGGGGCGGTCAGCCGCGCCTACGACTGGCTGTTCGTGAAAAGCGGGATAGCAGCCTGGCTCGAGACCAGCGCCCATCACGGCGGCTGGCTCGGTACCCTGCACGTCTACGTGCAGGCGGCGCTCTACGTCACGCTGATGACCCTGACCCGGGTGGTTATCCTGCTGCTGACCTCGCCACTCTTCGCCCTGGCGGCCCTGGTCGGCTTCGTCGACGGCCTGGTGCGTCGTGACCTGCGCCGCTTCGGCGCGGGGCGCGAGTCCGCCTTCATCTACCACCATGCCAAGCGTGCGATCACGCCGGTCTTCGTGGTGGGCTGGCTGCTCTACCTGAGCGTACCCTTCGCCATTCACCCCAACGCCTTCCTGCTGCCCTGCGCGGCGCTCTTTGGCCTGCTGGTCAGCATCGCCACGGGGAGCTTCAAGAAGTACCTCTGAGGCCTCACGTCGCGTGCCCTCCGCGGCCTCGCCGCTATCGTCCGGAGCCTGTACGGGCTCCGGTGCTTGCGTGTCCAGGGTATTGAGCGCGCACAGATAAACGCCGTGTGCGGCGCTTATGGTTTCCTGCTGCGCTGCACCCCGGCGGGCGACAGGATGACGGCAATGCCAGCCAACGGATGGACTGTCTTGCCATGACGCTTCGCCGCTTGCCACGGGCCCTGACGCCCCTGCTCCTGACGCTGCTGACCGCCCAGCTCGGTACCGCACATGCCGCCGAGCGCGACGGCGTGCGCGATGAGATCGCCCGCCAGGATCTGGCCCTGATCCAGGACCAGTTGGCCCAGATCCAGCGCATTGTGGACCGGCTCGAGGGCCGCGTCGGGGAGTTCGACCCTCACACCACCCGCGTCTTTCTGGACGTGCCGCGCCTGCGCCGTGACCTCGAGGCGGTGGCCGAGGGCATCGATGACGTGCTCGAACCTCCTCGCTTGCCGCCCCGCCAGCCGGCGCCGCTCGCCGGCGACTACCTGCGGGAGCGGCACTGATGGAGGCCTTCGCCGCCGGTGCCGGCTTCGAGGCACCACCCCTGGGCGTCCTGATTGCCGGGGTGGGCTGCACCGTGGTGCTGCTCTGGGCGTGCTGGAGCGCCATCTCCTCCTACCGAGGCTACGCCAAGGGGCGCGTCAGCGGCGACGACTTCGGCTTCGCCGCCCTGCGCGCCGTCTTCCTGGTCGTGGTGATGTTCTGGATTTTCCTCTGAGGCCGCAGGCCTCGCACCTTCGCCATTCAGCAATTCGACGTTCAGTAATTCGTCATTCAACAAGGAGCTCGTTATGACTGCCGTGCGTTCACTCTTCTCTCGTGCCCGTGCTCGTGCCTGTACCCGAGGCTTTGCCGCGCTTGCCGCGGCGGGGCTCGTGCCGGCCCAGGCCATGGCGCAGGGGCTGCCCACCATGGAGGCGCCGTCGCGAGGAGGGGGAGGGCCTGCTCACTACCCTGCAGAACTACCTGTTCGACTTCGGCGCCCTGGGCGGCCTGATCCTGGCCACGGTGGCCTTCCTGATCGTCGCCATCGCTGCCATCGCCACCTTCAACGAGGCCCGGGTACGCGGTGAGTGGTCGAAGTTCGGCGTGGTGGTCGTGGTCGGGGTGGTGCTGATCATCGCCATCATCTGGCTGGCCACCAAGGCGTCGGAGATCCTCTGATGGCCCACCGTCTCGACTTTCTGCCGACCCGCCTCAACGCCGCGCCGGTGGTGTTCCGGGGCATGACCGGGCATGAGGTTGGGATGATGGCCCTGGGCGGCCTGGCCGCGGGCCTGCTGCCGGGCGCGATCGGCGCCTGGCTGCTGGGGGCCATCGCCATGGTGCCCACCGTGGCCTTCGCCTGTGCCGGCATGGCGCTCTACTTCGGTGGGGCCGTCATGCGGCGGCTGCGTCGCGGCCGTCCCGCCTCCTGGCTCTATCGCAGCCTGCAGTTCCGCTTGGCCCGACAGGGCATACGGCTGTGGGGCGGCGAGACCCTGATCACCCGCTCCGGCCCCTACTCGCGTCGGCGGATGCGCTACCAGCCAGGAGGACGGCCATGAGTCGCTTTCGTCACGCCCTGAGCGCCCGGGATGCCCATATCACCACCCTGCGCCTGGTCATCGCGGTGCTGGCTCTGCTGAGCGCCGGCCTGTGGTGGGGCTGGAAGTCGGCCCCGGAGAACCTGACTATCCACAACCCGCCCGACCTGCGCTCCGGCAGCACCCGCGCCTGGTGGGAGGTCGACCCGTCGAGCGTCTATGCCTTCGGGTTCTACGTCTGGCAGCAGATCAACCGCTGGCCCGTGGATGGCCAGAGCGACTATCGGCGCAACCTGCAGGCCTACTCGCCCTTTCTCACCCCCTCCTGTCAGCGCTACCTGGACAACGACTACGAGACCCGCAACCGCCGTCAGGAGCTCTCCGGGCGGGTACGCGGCATCTACGAGATCCCCGGGCGCGGCTATCGAGCAAGTGCCGTCGAGGTGCTGAGCCGCGATGCCTGGATCGTGACCCTGGATATGGCCATCGACGAGCAGTACGCCGGCACGCCGGTGCGCGACCTGTTCATTCGCTATCCGCTGCGCGTCGTGCGCGCCGACGTGGACCCCCAGCGCAACCCCTGGGGCCTGCAGGTGGACTGCTTCGAAGGCACCCCGCAGCGCCTGGCGGTGCCCGGCCGTGAGGATGAAGGAGACCTGCTATGAAGCGCCTGATCCTGGCCTGCCTGGCGAGCGCGGTGCTGGCCGGCAACGCCCTGGCGGTGGAGATCATGCACTGGGAGCGCCGCCCCTGGCGATACCGCTGCCGGTAGATGAGGAGCGCATCGTCACCCTGGACCGCAACGTGCGGGTGGGGCTGCCGCCGGCCCTGGCCAACCCCGAGGTGCTGCGCGTCCAGAGCGCCGGGGGCGTGCTCTACCTGAAGGCTTTTGAGCCCTTCGAGACCCAGCGCGTGCGGGTGCAGGACGTGGAGAGCGGAGATGTGCTGCTGCTGGACCTCTCGGGCCGCGAAGGGGCCAGCAGCGAGGAGATCCTGGTGGTGGACAGCCGCGAGGCATCGCCGGCGAGGGCAAGTGCTTCGCCGGGTTCGTCCGCAGGCAGCAGCGGGGCGCAGGCGTCAGAGGCGTCCCGGCCGTCGGCCCAGGCATCAAGCGGTGACGCTCAGCGGGCCACCGCCACGCCGGTGCCCGTGCTGCTGACCCGGCATGCCGCCCAGTCCCTCTATGCGCCACAGCGGACCATCGAGCCCTTGCGCGGGGTCTCTCGCGTGCCCATGCGGCTTCCCAAGTCGCTTAATACCCTGTTGCCGTCGCTGCCGGTGACCGCCACGCCCCTGGGTGCCTGGCGGCTCGATGGCTGGACGGTCACCGCGGTGAAGCTCGAGAACAACGACCGGCAGCGTGCCTTCGAGCTCGATCCGCGCTGGCTGCAGGGAGAGTTCTATTCCGCAACCTTCATGCACCCCTACCTGGCTCCGCGGGGCTCCGTGGAGGACACCACCACGGTCTTCCTAGTCACCCGGGACGGCCTGGACAGGGCGCTGATACCGCTCGAGGAGACGGATAAGGCCGAGGAGGGTGCCTCATGACCCTGCGCAGCAATACCCTGCTAAAGGTGCTGGTCCCGACGCTGCTGGTGATCGTGCTGCTGATCGTGGTGCGCGGCCTGAGCGGCGGCGGCGGCGATGCCGGCACAGACGCCGAGACCGCGGAGACAGACCCGACGCTGACCCTGAGCGACGATGAGCTGCAGGCGCTCGGCATCGAGGGGGATACTCCGCGGGATACCGTGGCCACCCTGGTGGGCCACGTGCAGGCCATGCGTCGCGACCTGGAGCAGGCCCAGGCGGAAACCCAGGCGCTGCGCGACCAGAACGAGCGGCTGATGACCCGCAACCAGGACGTGGACGGCGCCATCGACGAGGCGCTGCGCCGGGAGCGCGAACGGCTGCGTCAGGAGATCGACCAGGCCCAGCCGGACAGCTCCATGCTGGGCACCCTGCAGCGTCAGCTGGACCAGCTGCGCCGCCAGGTGGACGGGCAGCGCGACGATGACCTGCCCATTGGCCTCGGGCTGGAGGGTGGCGGTGGTCCCAGTGGAACGGCCTATTCGGGCCCCGGCTCGGCGCAGGCGCTGACCTGGATCGAGCCCCTGGACGCCCATGAGGATGAGCGCGGGCGCGGCGAGACCACCTTCCCGACCCGCTTCGGAGAGGCCGCCGGTGAGTTGGGCGAGGCGGCCCGACGCGGCTCCAGTGCGTTAGAAAGCCGGGTGACCAGGCGCCCCGATGAAGCCACCGTAGAACCCGTCTACACCCTGCCTGAGAACTCCACCTTGATGGGCTCGGTGGCCATGACGGCGCTGCTGGGCCGGGTGCCCATCGATGGCACCGTCAACGACCCCTATCCGTTCAAGGTGGTGATCGGCCGCGAGAACCTCACCGCCAACGGCGTCACCCTGCCCGAGGTGGAGAGCGCCATCGTCAGCGGCACGGCCACCGGCGACTGGACCCTCTCCTGCGTGCGCGGCCAGGTCAACTCGATGACCTTCGTCTTCGAGGACGGCACCGTGCGCACCCTGCCGGCCCCTGAGGACGTCAATGCCGGCGACGGCTCGGGCCGCACCACCATCGGCTGGCTCTCCGACCCCCGGGGCCTGCCCTGCATCCCCGGGGATCGCAAGACCAATGCCCAGCAGTTCCTGCTGACCAGCTTCATCCTCGGTGCCGCCGAGCAGAGCGCCAATGCCGTCGCCATGGGCGAGGTCACCACCAGCGTGGACAGCGGCGGCGTGGTCAGCGGCCTCACCGGCAGCTCCGGCCGCTATGCGGCCAGCCAGGCCCTGGCCGGCGGCGTCTCCGACGTGCGCCAGTGGGTGCAGGAGCGCTTCGGCCAGACCTTCGATGCCGTGTACGTGCCGCCCGGCCAGCCGGTGGCCATCCATATCGAGCGTGAGCTGCCCATCGACTACGAGACACAAGGAAGGAGGGTGCGATATGACCGCACGGGCGCGGATGTCCTCGACCTGCCGTAGTGGCGTAAATCGTGCTGCGGGAAGTGCTGCAAAATGCGCCGCCAGGTCGCTGGCGGCCCTGATGGCCACCCTGCTGGTGGCGGGCTGCGCCACCTCCCAGGAGGAGCTGATGCCGGTGGGCGATACCACCATGATGGAGATCTGGCAGAACCAGGCCGGCCACAGCACCGGCGAACGTCGCCTGCTGGACGTGCGCAGCGAGCTGCGCCGCCCCTGGAAAGCCCGGAGCTGGTCAGCGAGCAGCTGCGCTACAGCCGTGACGCCAGCAATGAGATCTACAGCCAGTTTCGTCGCCTGCCCAACCCGGATCTGGTGATGTACGTCTTCCCTCATCTGGCCGGATCCGAGCAGGTGCCGGTACCTGGCTACTCGACGGTGTTTCCCCTCTACCAGCGCACCCAGTACGCCATGCCCGGCGAGAGCGCCCGCCCGAATGCGCTGCTGGAGGACCGGATGGATGAGGGAGGGCGCGCTGATGTCCAAGTTCGACGACCTGATGAACCGTCTGTTTGGCAGCGCCCCGGCCGGCGACAGCGAGCCGGGCCAGGCGCAGGAGGCCATGCTCTCAGATCGGGATGAGGCCGAACAGGGCGAGACTCAGACGGTCGAGCCTGAGGCGCTGGCCGCGCTCAGCAGCGACGTTCACGGCCGGCCGCTGGCTCTGCCCCGCGGTAAGGCGCCCTCGGTGGCCGAGCTGCGCGCGCACTTCCGCCGAGCGCCCTCGTTCAGCAACTACCTGCCCTGGGTGGAGTACCTGCCCGAGTCGGGCTGCTTTCTGCTGGAGGATGGCGTCTCGGTGGGGGTGGTGGCCGAGGTCTTCCCCATCGCCACCGAGGGCCACGCCCCGGAGTCTCTGGAGGCGATTCGCGACCAGATAGAGGCTGCCTTTCAGGACAGCCTGCCGGAGTATGAGCAGCACCCTTGGGTGGTGCAGCTCTTCGTCAAGGACGAGGTCGACGCCCGCCCCGACCTGGAGCGCATGCGCGACTATGTGCGACCCCGGGCCCGGGAGACCGAGTTCACCCAGGACTGGCTGGCTAGCATGGGCGCCCACCTCAAGGCGATCTCCAAGCCGGGCGGGCTGTTCCAGGATGACGGGGTGACCCAGACCCGCTGGCGTGGCCAGACCCGCCGCACGCGCCTGGTGCTCTACCGCTGGCTCGGCAAGAAGCGCCAGGCAGGAGAGCGTCAGCGGGGGCTCTCCCCGAGCAGGCCGCCAATCAGGTCTACGACCGGCTGGCCGCCGCGCTGCACGGCGCGGGCCTGCGCCTGAAGCGCTATGACGGGCGCGCCTTTCACCGCTGGCTGCTGCCGCGCTTCAACCCGCGACCGCGGCTGGCTCCCGATGATCCGGCGCGTTTCTACGCCCTGTGCGACTACCCCGAGGACGCCGGTGACGTGGCCTGGAACTACGATCTGGCCGAGGGAATGCTCTTCAACTCGCCCCGCGGCGATGTGGAAACGGGGCTCTGGTGGTTCGATGGGCTGCCCCAGTGCTGCGTGGTGGTAGAGGAGATGCGCCGGGCGCCGGTGGTGGGTCATCTCACCGGCGAGGTGCGCCGCTCCGATGGCCAGGCCAGCAACGCCCTGATGGACAAGCTGCCCGAGGGCACCGAGGCGGTGCTGACCATCGTGGCGACGCCTCAGGAACCCCTGGAGGACCATATCAACCGCCTGCACAGCAAGGCGGTGGGCGACAGCGTGCTGGCCCGCCAGGTCCGCGAAGACTGCGAGACCGCCCGCCGCTACCTGGGCCAGAACCACAAGCTCTACCAGAGCACCCTGGCGTTTTATCTGATGGGCGACGACGAGAAGGATCTTCAGCAGCGCAGCATGGAGCTGGCCACTCAGCTGCTGCAGGTCAACCTCTCACCGGTGGATCCGGAAGACGAGGTCGCCGGCCTGAACACCTACCTACGCTGGCTGCCGATGAACTTCGACCCGGAGCAGGATCGCAAGAATCGCTGGTACACCCAGTTCAATTACGTCCACCACCTGGCCAACCTGGCGCCGGTGTTCGGGCGCGGCCGCGGGACCGGCCACCCCGGCATGACCTTCTTCAACCGCGGTGGCGAGACCTTCAGCTTCGACCCGCTGAGCCTCGAGGATCGCTCGGCTAACGCCCACATGCTGGTGTTCGGCCCCACCGGCGCCGGCAAGTCGGCCACCCTGAACGGCGTGCTGAGCCAGGTCATGGCCATGCACCGCCCGCGGCTCTTCATCATCGAGGTGGGCAACAGCTTCGGGCTGCTGGGCCAGTATTTCGAGCGCAAGGGGATGAGCGTCAACCAGGTCAAGCTGTCCCCGGGCTGCGGGGCCGGCTGCCGCCGTTCGCGGCGGCCACGCGGCTGCTGGAAAACGAGGTGGAGGAGCGGCGCCTGGCCCGGGACGCCGCGGACGCCAACCCCTTCGAGGAGGCGCCCCTGGAGGAGGACGAGGAGCAGCCCGACGAGGAGCGCGATCTGCTGGGCGAGATGGAGATCACCGCCCGGCTGATGATCACCGGCGGGGATCCCAAGGAGGAGCGGGAGTTTCGCCGCGCCGACCGGCGCATGGTGCGCGACGCCATCTACCGGGCGGCGGAGCGCTGCCGAGAAGAGGGGCGCGACTGCATGACCCAGGACGTGCGCGAGGCGCTCTATGCGATCTCACGCGACACGGAGATCCCCGAGGAGCGTCAGCGCCGCGCCTATGACATGGGCGAGGCCATGGGGCTGTTCTGCGACGGCTTCGACGGCGAGGTGTTCAACCGCCCCGGCACCGCCTGGCCCGAGTGCGACGTGACCATCATCGACCTGGCCCACTTCGCCCGAGAGGGCTACGAGGCCCAGCTCGCCCTGGCGGTGATCAGCGTCACCAACATGATCACCAACCTGGCCGAGCGTGACCAGTACAGTGGGCGGCCCATCGTCCAGGTCATCGACGAGTGCCACCTGCTCACCGTCAACCCGCTGCTCAGCCCCTACCTGGTCAAGGTGGGCAAGATGGGCCGAAAGCTCTCCCACTGGATCTGGATGGCCACCCAGAACCTCGAAGACTTCCCGGACGCGGCCCGCAAGCTGCTCAACATGATCGAGTTCTGGCTGTGCCTCTACATGCCGCCGGACGAGATCGAGCAGGTCAGCCGCTTCAAGGAGCTCACCGCCACCCAGCGCAAGCTGATGGCCTCCGCCACCAAGGTCTCGAAGAAGTACACGGAGGGGTAGTGCTGTCAGGGCGCCTGGAAGCGCTGTTCCGGGTGGTGCCCCCAGTCTCTACCTGGCCCTCGCCGGCACCGAGGGCGAGGAGAAGGCCGAGCGCATGCGGGTGATGCGCGAGCAGGGCTGCTCGGAGCTCGAGGCGGTGCTGCATATCACCCAGCGGCTGGACGAGGCCCGGGGTATCGGGTCCGCGACGTAGGCATTAGTTTAGAAATGACAATAAAATTGGCCTAATCTTCCAATTCTGATGCTCAAATTAAACCGCTTTGGTTTATGATGAGCGTCATAGTTGGCTGATTGGGCAATCTATGGCGACGAAAGTAAACCGGCTGTGGCAGCAGATCCCCCATGGCGCCGTGGTCACCACAGCGTGGCTGGAGACCCACGGGATCAGCGCCAACCATGCCGCCAAGCTCACGGAGGCCGGCTGGCTGAAGCGCCTCGGGCGAGGCGCCTACTGCCGGGCAGGCGACCCGCTGACCTGGGAGAGCGGGGTCTTTGCGCTACAGGCGCTGAGCGACCCCGCAGCACCGCCGTTCTGGCCGGGCGGCCAGACCGCTCTGGCCCTGCAGGGCTTTGCCCACTATCTGCCCATGGGGCACGACACCACTCGCCTGTATGGGGCGGAACGCCGCTCGCAGCTGCCACTGTGGCTGAGCTCAGCCGACTGGGCCGGGGCGATCGACCTGCATCAGGACAAGGGGCTGCCGGTGGATCTTCCCGGCAGCCTCACGGACTACAGCCCGCCCGGGGCGGGGTTTGCCCTACGGATATCGACGCCGGAGCGCGCTATCCTCGAGTGGATCGCCATCACGCCCAACGACCTGCTGTTCAGCAGCGAGCTGGTGGATACCTTCACCGGGCTCAATACGCTGCGCCCGCGCCGGCTACAGGCGCTGTTGGCAGGGTGCCGGTCTGTGAAGACCAAGCGTGCTTTCCTGGTGCTGGCTCGCCATGCCGGCCACGCCTGGTACCATCGACTGGAAACCCACAGCCTCGACCTTGGGAAGGGCAAGCGACAGCTCTGCAGGGGAGGGCGGCTGGACAAGGAATATCAGGTCACGGTCCCGGAGGCGTTCACGGATGAGCATTGAGGCCCGCTATCACGAACAGGTGCGCCTGCTGGTCGCGCTGTTGCCCTTTCTGAATGACGAGCCCTGCTTTGCCCTCAAGGGCGGCACGGCCATCAACCTCTTTGTCCAGCCTTTCCCGCGGCTGTCCGTCGATATCGACCTCGCCTACCTGCCGCTGGAGCCGCGTGACGAAGCCCTGCAACGCTGCCGCCAGGCGCTGCAGCGGATGGCACAGGCCATCGGCACCCAACTGCCTGGGTTAAAGGCCGAGCTCCAGGATAACCGCCGCGATGAGCTGAGGATCCTGGTGCGCCGCGGCCGCAGCCAGGTGAAGGTCGAAGTCTCGCCGGTGCTGCGCGGCACCGTGCATCCGCCTCAACAGCTGGACGTGGTCGAGGCCGTGGAAGACGAGTACGGTTTTGCCTCGGTGCAGGTTGTGTCGCTGCCCGACCTGTACGGTGGCAAGCTCTGCGCCGCGCTGGATCGTCAGCATCCCCGGGATCTCTTCGATGTGAAGCTGTTGCTGGATCAAGGCGGCCTGGATCGCAGTGTCTTCGAGGGCTTTCTGGTCTACCTGCTTGGGCACCCCAGGCCGATGAACGAAGTCATCAACCCGAGGATGAAGCCGCTGGAGGCCATCTACCGCAAGGAGTTTGTCGGTATGGCCATAACCGACATCCCCCTGCCGCAGCTGGAAGAAGTGCGCCATAGGCTACTGGAACGGCTGGCCCAGCTGTTCACCGATGACGATGCTCGCTTTCTACTTTCGTTCAAACAGGGGAGCCCGACTGGTCGCTTTTCCCCACCGCAGGCGTTGAACAGCTACCTGCAGTGATGTGGAAGCTTGCCAACATCAAGGAAATGGGACCTGAGAAACATGGTCAAGCACTGAAAGCGCTTGATGAGGCTTTGATCAAGCATCGGTAATAAATGGCTGATGTCCACTGGACACTGTTCCAGCTAATGGACTAAATTTCATTAGATGATGTTTTAATATCTGCAAACGATCCTAGGCGGTCATTGCGATAAATGCAGCATGCGGGCCGATTGCAAGGAGATTAGTGTGAAAACATTTCAAGGAACAGCAGAAATTACAGACGAAGGGGTAAAGAAGCACTTCAAAAATTACGAGCCTCCAAATACAATTTTTGAGTTAGTTTGGAATGGTTTTGATGCCAATGCGTCTTGTGTAAATGTTAGCACAAACTTTAATGATTTGGATGGCCTCGAATCAGTTGAGATCGTAGATGATGGCGAAGGAATCGATATAGAGAGCCTAAGTAATAGCTTTGAAAAATTCAATGAATCTACAAAAAAAGATGACGATAACAAGCATGGTTCTCATGGTAAAGGCCGGTTGGCATTCCATCGCTTATGTGCATCAGCTAGTTGGTACACAAAAAGAAATGATTATGATGTAAAGATTGATATAGAGGCCAGTGCAATAAGAGATTATCAGGGTAGGTATTTAGATAAAAGTCAGCAGCATGCCTTGCTGTCAGGTCTAAAGTCGGGCACATGTGTTGTTCTGAAAAACTTCCAATCTAACAATTTTCCAAGTGAAGATGAGCTAATTAAAAAGCTCAGCAAAGAGTTTGGGTGGTATCTTGCTCTAAATACTGATCAATGTATAAAGCTAAACGGAAAAACTATAAGTATACCTTCGCATGAGCTTCACGAGAGAGCTGTGAAAATCTTTGACTATGATTTCACAGTTAAGGTGATAAGATGGGATGATAAGCCAAGCTCAGAAAAATCATACAACTACCTCATTGCAAATAAAAACAAAGTCGTGACGAAGGGGTTAAGCAAGGCAAATAACAAAGTTTCCTTCCATACTAGTGCGTATGCATTCTCTGAATGGCTGGATGGATATGATCCGGATGGGCTTGAATTAGATCCAGAATGCGCCGGATCTAAGAAGGTTGTTCGAGAAATATATCGCCGCATGACTGAGTTTCAGCGAGAAATATATAAGGATTATCTTCGAAGATATGTGGATAATGAGATAAATAGGTTTGACGAACGAGGATACTTTCCATCATACAGTGGGCTGGATCGTGAATACGCCGAGTGGCGGAAAGAGAATACTAAAAAAACAGTGAGAGAAATATATCTTGCCGACCCACAGGTTTTTAGCAGGCTTAATGCAAAACCTGCTAAGATACTCATTAGGTTATTGGACAAGATTCTTGTGTCTAATGAAAACGATACGGTTTTCGATGTGCTAGAGGGGGTTATAGATTTAAGCTCTGAAAATTTAGAAAGGTTAGCAGAGCAACTTAAAGTGACAACTCTAGAGAATATAATTAGCACGATTGAAACATTGCAGAGAAGGCAGCAATCCGTTCATATGCTTAAAGAAGTAATGGATTACCGCTTCTCAGAAATATTAGAAACACCTGATTTGCAAAAAATAATTGAAAGCAATACTTGGCTTTTCGGGCCGCAATACACGACTCTTGGTGCTGAGGAGGATACATTCACGTCTATAGCAAAAAACCTCAGAAGTAAAATTAAAGATGTAGATTTAGTAACTGATGAAGATATAGAAAACGGGGTCGGCTTAGATGGTGCTAACCGGCAAGTAGATCTTTTTTTGGCAAGAAAAATCCCTGCTTTTGACTCCGGCGGAAACCAGATATTTAAGTGCGTGATTATAGAAATAAAAAGACCTAGTATCTCTCTGAGTAAGAAACACCTTCAGCAGGTTGATGATTACTGTGAAATAGTATCCAAGCATCCCGCATTTGGCAGTGCGAAAATGAAGTTTGAAGTATTGTTAATTGGTAGGAAGATTTCTAAGGATGATTATCAAATTAGGCAAAGAATGAATAATCTTAAAGATAAAGCAGAATTCGGGCTGGTCACTTATGATGAAAAAATTAAGTGCTATGTAAAAGATTGGTACACAATATTTGACGAATTTGACCTTTCTAACAGTTATCTTCTGCGTACGCTTAACTCGAAGTTGGATAATCTGTCAGACCGAAAAACAGAGGACATTGTTGAAAATCTACAGGTAAGAACGCCAGAAATGACATGATCAACGGCAGTACTCCGACGGCGCTAAGCGCCGTAGGTGTGATATGCGTTAGACGACCAGTAACTGCTCGCTAAGAATAGTCAAACACGAGGTTGCCATAACAGTCTGGTTTTCAGTGGATTTAATGCGTAAATATTTTAGCACAGGAACTTAAGGGCAGATGCATACAGAGCGCTTCAGACAACTACGAAAGGAAGCACTTTCCAATCTATTTGGAAAGAGAGAAGTGAGCGCCATCTGGCGGAAGGTGGTTCGTGGGCAACTCCGATCGCTGGATTTTAAAGACCTCTACGACCATTACGATTTCAATTACAATATCGAAGAACGAGCAGCCGCCATACGTAATGAGCTTTTGAACGGAACCTACAGAGTTTCGCTCCCCTGATCTATCGATTAGAGAAAAAATTTGGTGTTTGTAGGCACATAGTAATCCCGCAGCCGGCAGATGCGCTTGTGCTTCAAGTCCTGGTGGAGCATGTGGCGGAACAAATCGTAAAACATCAACCTTCAGGGAACGCATTCTACTCACGCGACAAACACAATGTGGGGAAGCCCCACGAAGTAGCTGAGTACGGTCTCAATTTTCGGCAACAATGGAAGAAGCTCCAAAAAGAAATCTATCGCTTCAATGAAGATAAGAAGCTCATAATTGTTACTGATTTGTCGAATTATTATGACAGTATTGGTATAAATGAGCTAAAGAAGGTGTTTTTGGGCTATATCGAAGCCAATGAGGTTTTGGTAGATGTCCTGTTTCGCGTCATTGAGGAGATTTCGTGGAAGCCAGATTATTTGCCATATAGCGCCAGAGGGCTTCCTACTTCCAACCTTGAAGCGATCCGTTTGCTGGCACATTCATTTTTGTTTGAAGTTGATGAGGTTCTCGAGAAGAAAACCAACAATAATTTTACTCGCTGGATGGACGATATCGTTATCGGTGTAGATAGCCGTCGTGAGGCAATTGAATTGATTAGCTCGGTTTCAGATATGCTGAAAAGTCGGGGGTTGGCGCTTAACTTGTCGAAGACGGCTATCTACGACAGCAAAGATGCTCGTTTCCACTTTCAAATTGAGGAAAACAAGTATCTCGACTCTGTTGAGGGGCTTAAGAAGGGGGCAAGGACTACGGAAAAACAACAACAGAGCTACGCAGACGCCTCAAGCAGCACTTTAAGGACCAATCTCCGAAGTATTGGGACAAAATAGCAAAGCGCTATATTACGGCGTTTGGGAAGGCTGAGTCCACAAAGTTGCTCAGTGAAGTTACTGAGATCTATGTCAATTACCCTTCTCTTCGGCCCAACCTTCTTATTTATCTTTCCAAGATCGGGTACACGAAACGATCTGCCGAGAAAGTAAAGGAGATACTTAAGGAGATTGATGTTTTTGATGACATTTCTCTGTTTCAGCTTGCTAGCTTGATCACGCTATGGGAGGTGCCACTTAGCGATGATGGAGTTCAGTTTTTGAAATCAGTCGACGAAATCTTGGTCACGGCTTCTTTCAAGAGCAAGAACCCTGCCGATTTCTTTTCGGCATTGTGGCTCAAGGCGAAGTACTCTCATCCAGAAGATCTGACTAAGTTTATTAAGAAGTATCAAAACCTATGGCAAAGTGATTCGTTTCTTCGGCGGCAAGTTACCGCGGTAATGTCGCGGCTACTAATCACTAACAATGATCAAATTGAAGAGTTGTTGCGCCAACAAATTTCTAGTGGTGTTGTGAGTACGGTTTCGCTGGCAAATCAAATTCAATTTTTTGCTGGTGTAGAAAAGTTGGATGGAAAGTTGAGCTTTTATCTGTTCCCCAAAAACCCACAGAGGCCATATCCACTGCAAAAATTCTTGGTACTGTGTTCTGTTCTCAACTCAGAAAATATTAGAAATACTGATTCAGTGAGAGAGGCAGTGCTTTCACACATTCAAGATCCTTACTATCGTAAGTGGCTTGATCATCAATACAACATCAGGTGAGTGGTCGTCTAACAAATCGCTGAAGGTGACGTTTTTCCACCACCCACTTGTTGCTACCGCGAAAGAGGGCGTCCACTCAAAAGAGCCTGAGCTCAGGCGTTATATAATGGTTTTTTGACCGCCCACTCCTGGCCAAGGCTGTGTGAAAACTCCTCGGCTTTCCTGAAGATGGAGCTTGTACACGAAATCTGGAGAGAATTTGCCTTGCAACTGCCTCAGAATGAGCGAGAGAGCACCATTTTTGATCAATTTTTGACCGGACCGAGACGCTCCAAGCATTTTCACACAGCCTCGGCCGAAAGTGGTCCTACCTGCCATATCTATAGCAGGCTATGAAGGATATTAGTCCTCAGTCCTCACCAGCCAACTCTCAACCGTCTCGGCACCATGCTCCTCTTTCCACGCATTCAGCGTCTTCTGGTTGCCGCCACGGGTTTCGACGACTTCGCCGGTGTTCGGGTTCTTGTAGATCTTCAGCTTGCGCTTGGCGCGGCCGGTACTTGTGGTGCTAGCGGCCTTGGCGGTGGCCGGCTTCGGGTCCAGCAGCTTGATGACGTCAGCGGCTGATTTGTCGAACTCGCGCATCAGCGCCTCTAGCTTGTCCTTGAACTCCAGCTCGGCCTTGAGGCGGTCGTCGTTCTTCAGCTTGTCGAGCTCTTCCTGGAGCTGCTTGAGCTGCTGTTCTTTCTGCATGTAGGTGTTGAGAATGGACATGCGTTTCCTTGCGTTGGGTGAGTGTTGGAGACAAGTATGGTGGCTGCTGTTATTTGAATCAATGCCTCTCTTCAATTAGCCGGGGCTGTGGCAGTTGCCAGCATGATGATGGGTGCGCTGAGCTATTGATGGGTGATGCTTAAGAAAACACCCTGCGGCCGAGTTAACATTTCCTGATGCAGCTCAAAGTTGACTCCGTAATGCTGTGCCAGTTCCTTGTTCTACTGGAGTGGCAAGCATGGAGAGACACCACCCGCGCCGTTGGCTGGCCGCTTTCGTGCTATTCCCTTGCCTCGCAGGCACTGCACTTGCTGAGCCAGCCATCGAGGTCTTTACCACTGCCGGGGAGCCGGCCGTCAATGTGCCCTCGGGCGTGGCGGTGATCGAACTCGATGCGCCCGGCCGATTGGATGCCGAGCTGTCGCAAGACCTTCCTGCTGACCCCGACATTGCGGCGGCCTTGATGCGTGAGCGGATGGCGACGCCTGAGTGGCAGGAGATGGCCGACCGCTATGCCGATAGCTATCTCGGGCTGGCCAGGGCTTGGCAGCTGGGTGTGGAGAAAGTCCCCGCCGTGGTGATCGATGGCCGCCATGTGATTTACGGCCAGCCGGACGTGGCCGAGGCGCTGAGAGAAGCCGAGCGGATAGTGGGACAGGAGGGCCGCCGATGAGGCCCTTCAAGACCGTGGGGGCCGTGCTGGGCGGTGCGCTGTTGAGCCTGGGGGTGGTGGAGCGGCCTGCTCATGCGCTGACCACGCCGCAGATCGTCGCCTCGTCGCTCTCCACCCAGTGTCTGGATTGCCAGGTAATCGGTATTTGCGTCTGGCTCAACTGCTCCTGGTCGGGCTGCTCGATCCGCACCTCGGTGCAGGTGCGCCACTATATTCCCGAGCTGGTGGTCTCCAGCTACGAGAACACCGGCGACAACCCCTGGTGGGAGGTGGCGGCGCTGTCGCCGCCGCTGGGCGAGGCGCTGGCCGGAGGGCAGAGCACCTCCGATGTCAGCCGGGCTCAGCATGAGCACCTGCGCTTCAAGAACGTGGACGCCATCGGCCATCCCGCCGGCGAGGCCTTCAGCAGCTTCGCCAGCGCCTTCGGCATGACCTGCTCTGGGGCAACGACGCCCTTCCAGCCCTACCACCTCTCGACCCTGGACGCCTTGGCTTGGCGTAGCGGCATTCCCGAGTCGCTTTACCCCGAGGCGCTGACGCCCGGCATGCGTGAACTGGGCCAGCCCGGCGACCTGTGGGGCAATATCTATCCGCGCAGCGGCTTCCTGACCCAGGTGCACGACTACAAGACCGCGGCGACCACTGCCCAGCGCTCTGCCGATATCGTCACCCGCACGGGGCAGCCTCACGTCTACACGCCGCTGGTGGCCGCCCGCCGCGACGGCTACTGGCCGCCCGGGCCGGTCAAGGAGGGCGATGCCTCAACCCACCGCTGGCAGCGCCTCACGCCCAACATGAGCAACGCCTGCCGGGTGTGGCCGGACCGCGGTGTCACCGACACCTACGCCGACCGCCTGGACGCGGGCGGTGACTACGCCTGGTCGCTGTGGCGCCCCTATCGCTGCTGCCAGCGCCGCGGCCAGACCCTGCTCTACGCCGTCCCCTGAAGGAGAGAAGTCGATGAAAGGATCTCGCACGCGACGCTTCGCCCTCACGCCGCTGGCCGGCGCTCTGATGGTGGGGCTGCTGTCTACCCATGCTGCCCAGGCTCAGGCGCAATCCGCCGATGCCCTCTACTACCAGATCGGCGGCGCCTCGCCCTTCAGCGTCTCCGCCGGCCGGGGTTACAACCCCAACAGCCGCGGTATCGGCGTCAGCTGGAACATGAATGCCACCTGCGGCAACTTCGATATCGGCGCCACGGTCTCCAACCAGCTCAACGGCGTCACCGACGGCTTCCAGAACCTGATGGGGCAGGTCGTCCAGAACGCTCAGGGCGCCGTGGCCTCGTTGCCCGCCATGGTCATCCAGCGGGCCAACCCGGGGCTCTATGACCTGCTAAGCAACGGCGTGCTGCAGGGGCGGGTCGACTTCGACCGCGCCTCCATGTCTTGCCGCCAGATGTCCGAGCGCATGGCCGACATGGTCACCGGGCAGGGGTGGCAGCAGATGGCCGCGGCCGAGAGTTGGCAGAACGCGGCCCAGTCCAACGCCGACGTCGTCGCGGCGCAGGAGCAGGTCGACCAGTCGGGCGGCAATCAAGGCGTGACCTGGGTAGGAGGCCAGCGCCGCGGCGGCCAGGATCAGGCGCCGATTCGCGTGGTGCAGGACACCGCTCGCGCCGGTTACAACCTGCTGCACGGCCGTGATGACACCACCAGCACCGCCCCCATTGCCGGTGGCGGTGGCGGCTGGGGATCGGTGGCCACCAACGAGGGCTCCTGGATCGGTGGCGGCGGGCTGGCCGGTGCTTCTGGTGGGAGCGGTGGCGGCTCGGGGTCAGGCAGCGGGGCAGGGAGCTGCCTGGGCGGCATGTGCACGGTCTGGCAGAGCCCTGAGGAGGCCGCCGAGTGGACCCAGGCGGTGATCGGTGAACAGTCGATTCGTACCTGCGACGGCTGTGAGCGCAGCGAGACCCAGGCCGGTAGTGGCCTGGTTCGCGAGCTGGAGCGTGAGCAGCAGGAGGTCTACGTCAAGCTCCTGAGTCTGGTCGACGGCAGCGAGCCGCTGACGCCGGAGAACCTGCGGCAGGTCTCCGCCGGCGACGGCCTGACTGTCTCCCGCGGAGTGATCGAGTCGCTGCGCAGCGACCCCGAGGCCTCGCTGCTGATCCATCGTCTGAGCGGTGAGATGGCTCTGGCCAGAACCCTGACCAAGGCGCTGTGGGCGCGCCGGCTGCTGCTGGCTGGCAGCAGTGACCCGGGCATCGCCGACAACGAGCAGGGCATGTCGGCACTGGATCGCAAGCTGGTAGCCCTGGATCGGGATATTGAGTCGCTGCGTTCCGAGATGGAGATTCGCCAGGCGCTGGGCAACAGCGCTGCCGGCATCGCCCTGGAGCGGGCCGCCCGGCGCAGCCAGGGCGCCTCTCAGGGCGAGACCTTCCGCCCGGATGCGGCCCTGGACGGCCGCGGCCGCCCAGCCGGCGAGGAGGGCGGTGACTGATGGCCCCACGTGTTTTCTCCTGGATGAACCCGGCCCGCTGGCCGTCGCTGCTGGTCGCCATGGCGGTGCTGGTCGTCATGTTCCTGCTGAGCGGCGCCATTCTCGCCATCAGCGTGCGGCTGCTGGGTGGGCTCGAGGCCCACCATAGCGCCTGGCAGGCCGCCTGGCCGTGGCTGCTGGCCTGGCGGCTGAGCCTCTACGCCGCGCTGGACCTGGTCTGGTGGCGCAAGGTGCGCCCCCGGGTGGTGGCGCGACTGCGGCGAGACCGCGACGATGGGCAGCAGGCGCTCGGCAAGCTCCGCCGGCTCGAGCTGATGGCTCTGGGCATCCTCGTCCTGCTGGAGGTCACCAACCTGATCAACCAGTTGGGAGGTGCCTGATGGGGAGCCTGCTGACCGCGCCGCTGGTGGTATTCGACTACTTCGCCAACGCCATGACGCTGCTGGGCTGGATCATCAACAACGCCATCTGGAACGTCATGGTCGGCACCGGTATCGCCGCGGTGCCGTTCATCACCCTGGTGCTCTCCGAGTGGTTCAAGGCCCGGCAGGAGGGCGACGAGGCGGGGACCAAGGGCATCCTCACGGTCAACCGCATCGAGACCCGGCTCTACGCCATGATCCTGGCCTATGCCTTCACCTGCCTGCCGCTGCTGCAGGTCCAGCTTGCCACCGCCGATATCGATGAGAGCCGCTCGCTGGAGTGCGGGACCCGCCAGTTCGCCGCTGGCGGCTGGTCCGAGGGGGCGTTCGGTGCGACCGAGAGTTCGATCGGTGGCCAGCAGGCGAGGATTCCGCTGTGGTGGGCGGGCGTGCATGCGGTGTCCCACGGGCTCACCGCCGCGGCGATCCACGCCATTCCCTGCTCGACGGACTTTGAATCCATCCGCATGGAGCTGGACCTGCACAGCGTCGAAGATCCGGGGCTGCAACAGGAGGTCGGCGAGTTTCAGCGCCAGTGCTTCGGGCCGGCGCGCAACCGGCTGCTGCAGGAGGGCGGGACCATCGAGGCGACCCGCGCCATGGACGTGGACTGGATCGGCTCGAACTACTTCCAGACCACACCCGGCTACTACGACAGCTTCTACGCCGGGCGGCCCATCGCCGGATTCCCCTATGATGCCGACCGGGATGTCTCCCGGCCCAACACCGGCCCGGGGATGCCGGGCTACCCCTCCTGTCGGGAGTGGTGGTCCGCCGAGAGCGTTGGCCTGCGGGCCCGGCTGCATGAGGAGGTCAGCCCCGGGTTCTGGGACGACTTTCGCAGCGTCTTCACCAGCAGCGACGCCGAGGACTACGTGATCCGGCGCCTGGTCAGCCCCGCTCGGGTGCGGCCAGCGGCAACCTGGATCAGGCGGTGGTGGGCTTTCGTGGCCTGGACGGCGGCGGCTTCTGGGATGCCACCGTGACCGCCGGCGCCATGGTGGGCGGTACCCTGTCGATCCTGCCCTTCCAGGCCGGCATGGACATGCTCAAGCAGGCGCTGCCCATGGTGCAGGGCATCTTGGTGATGGCCATCATCATCTGCCTGCCCTTCGTGATGGTCATCTCCAGCTACAGCTTCAAGGTCGCCGGCATGGCCACCTTCGGGCTATTCGCCATGTGGTTCCTGACCTTCTGGTGGGAGCTCGCCCGCTGGATCAACGCCAACCTGGTGGATCTGCTCTACCGCAGCGACGCCGCCAAGCTGAGCTGGCTCTCCGCCGCCAACAACCTCTACGACCGCATGGTGCTGCAGTTCGTGGAGGGGATGATGTTTCTGGTGCTGCCGACGATCTGGGTGGCGGTGCTGGGATGGGCTGGCATGAAGGTCGGCAGCGAGCTCGCAAGAGGCATCGGCGACGGTGGTGGGAAGACTGCCCAGGAGCAGGGAAGCAGGGAGGGGACAAGGTTCAGTCGAGGTCCTGACCAGTATGGATCCTTCTCCCTCAGTGCTCTGGATCAGAAGAGTATGGAGATCCGCCTGGATCGCTAGAGCTAGGCCCGTAGCGGAGATGATCTGGCACATCCTCATGGTCTTCGCTTGCCGAGGTGCTGTGTAGCATCCCCTGAGCCACACCCCCAGCCACTACGGCCGCTCCTCCGGCTACCTTGCCGGCTCCTCGGGCGATGCGCCGCCACCCCTCCTGGGTGGTGGCCGTTTGGGCGGTGGACTTGGCCATGCCAGCGGCGGAGTCGCGGAGCACGCGCAGCGACTCTGTCGTGCTCGCCTGGGTGTGCCAGCCGTCAGACCAGCCATCGGCATATTGGCGCCGTTCGGTGATACCCGATGCCTTACGCGCACGGGCTAATATCTGCTTTAGCTCCATGAGAAATTTCTCCTTTGACCGTTCAGCTTAGCCGTGCCGAGCTTCAAGCGCCATAGCGCAGCAGGTAGAAAAGCCGAGACCAGAGCCGAACCCAAGCCCAGCGCAGCGGCTTGGTGACGGCGAACTCCCACTCCTTCTGCATCTGTGCATTGTCGCGCGCCCTGGCTCGAAGCTCGAATCCCAACATCTGATTCTGGTGCTTGAGCTGTGCCAAGAACTTCTCTAAGGGAATCTCCTTCACATTTTTCTGCCAGCCGTTGATAGTGTTCAGACCGGCAACCTTCACTGGCTTGGAAACACCAGCGCGGTGCTTGCTGTCCTCGTAGTCGAACTCGATGCCGAACTGCTCGTAGAACCTGTTGCGGCGTGTGAGATTGTCCTGTGAGGCCTGGCCCTCCAGCAGCTCGATCTTCCGAACATTAGCTACTGGCCATTGCTTAGCCCAGTTGACGACTTCGTTCATCAAATAGGTGCCAACGCGATGCCCTTCAAGCCAGCTTGGATCTACAACAACGAAGCCGCTCGAGCCTGCAGAACTACTTGTCAGCCTGACGCTTTCACTAGCAGTGCCAAGGTAGCGGCGATAGCTGCCCGAAAATTCTCCGCCCTCAACGTGGTGAATATCGAGGGTATTCTCAATAATTTGATATTTCAGCTCTATGCTGGCTTCCACTACCTGATCATCGACCTGCTCGTAGTTTTCGGTGCGCTCTACCAACAGGTGGATCGGATCCCCACTTTTCCTGCCTACCTCCAGCACCTGGATGCGCGGCTTGATCTTCCTGCGCTCTTCTCCTTTGCCTACCCAGTCTAACTGCAGGCTTGGAAGCTTGTTCATTACGACCTCCGCTGTCATGTGGTCTAACCGCCCTGATCGTACCTCACAAGGTGTGGATGTCCATGCAGTCCTTTTCCGAAGTAGCCAGAGGCAAATGGAAAAGGTGTCAAAGACAAAGGCTAAAAAGTCGCAAGGGAAGGGGCTCAAGGGGAAGGGGCTTGCCCTGAAAGGCTGAGCAGAGTGAGCACAGCAAAGGGAAAGGGCAAAGGGTTGCTGCCGGTGCTGGTCGTTTCTCAACCGGTCGCAGCGCCGCCTGCTTGAAGCGGCGCTGCAGAAAGAAACCGCAGCTTTTGCAGAAAGCCTCCTACCTAAATCACTGATTCTGCTGTTTTTTCAGTATGCGCTTCCCACGCGTCGGCGCACCTGTGCAGAATGAAGCGCTGTCTGCATCTACCGACAAGGAGGTCGCCGTGGGATTTCGCTTCCAGCGCCGTATCACCCTCGCGCCGGGTATCCGTCTTAATCTAAGCAAGCGGGGCCTTGGGCTTTCGGTGGGCCCGCGGGGCGCGAGCCTCAGCGTGGGGCCAAGGGGCGTTTACGGCCACGCGGGAATTCCCGGCACCGGGCTGGCCTATCGCCAGAAGCTCAACGCCCGGGGCCGTTCGGCCGGGCGC
This sequence comes from Halomonas sp. E19, assembly GCF_052439355.1. NCBI lineage: Bacteria > Pseudomonadati > Pseudomonadota > Gammaproteobacteria > Oceanospirillales > Halomonadaceae > Halomonas > Halomonas sp. E19. Next base: position 3,445,133 of record NZ_JBNFWU010000001.1, read on the forward strand.
GGAAGCAGCGGCGTCGGCCGCTTCAGCCCTGCAGCGAGCCTGGAGGCGCTGCTGGCTCAGGGTGAGTCGCTGCCCATCCGGCTCGATATCGACGGTGATGGCGGCATCCATTACGCCCACGGGGACGGCACCCCCATGAGCGACGACGAGGCGCGGGTGCTGCGGCGGCATGCCGGAAACTCTCTGCGCGAGCAGCTGGCACAACACTGCGAGCGTCTCAATGCCGACCTGGACCGCCTGGGGCGGCTCCACGAGGAGACGCCCCATCCGGATATCACCGGCTACGTCACCCGAGACTTCACCGAGGCGCCGCCGGCGCTACCGGCGCTGCGTCAGCCCGCCTGGTGGCACCGGCTATGGCCGCCCGCCAGGCGGCGCGTCGAGGAGGAGAACCGGCGCCGGCAAGCGGCCTTTGATCAGGCCTATCGCGACTGGGAGTGGCGCAAGGCGACGCACGACGAGGCTGAGTTCGCACGCCACCTTCGCGAAGGGGAAGGCGTGCTGCATAACCCGGACGCCATGGAGCAGACGCTGCGTGAACGCCTGGAGGAGATCGACTGGCCCCGTGAAACCGCCATCGACTTCGACCTCGGCAGCGACGTCAGCACCATTGCCGTGGATATCGACCTCCCCTGTGAGGAGGAGATGCCCGACCGCTACTGGACCATGCCCGCCAAGCAGATCAGGCTCACGCCCCGCCGGCTCAGCGACACCCGGCAGCGTGAGCTCTATCGGGACCACGTCCACGGCATCGCCTTTCGCGTGCTGGGCGCGGTGTTCGCCCGCCTGCCCGCCGTGCAGGAGGCGAAGATATCCGGCTATCGCCAGATCACCGACCCGGCCACCGGCGGCGAGCGCGACCAGTACTTGTTCAGCGTCAAGGTCACTCGCGAGCAGTGGAGCAGGATCCACTTCGACAGGCTGGACCAGGTGGATCCGGTAGCGGCCATGGAGGCCTTCACCCTGCGCCGCGACATGACCAAGACCGGCATCTTCCGTGATATCGAGCCGTTCAAGCTGGTGTAGGCCATGCCCAAAGGCGCCTTGATCTCGCTGAGTGGAAGTCACAGAGTAAGGCGATAGCTAATACCGGAGCAGGGTGCAGGGATGACCACCGAGCGCATCACCGACTACCACGCCAAATACTTCGCCTATGAGCTCACTCGCCAGCGCAGGGGGAGACGTGGACCGGCTGGCAGCTTCGCTGTTCGACGCCTCCGTCGATCTTAACCCGCATCAGATCGATGCGGCCCTGTTCGCCCTGCAGAACCCGCTGACTAAGGGAGTACTGCTCGCTGATGAGGTAGGGCTGGGTAAGACCATCGAAGCGGCGCTGGTGATTTGCCAGTACTGGGCAGAGCGTCGGCGTCGCTTGCTGGTGATTGCACCGGCCGCCCTGCGCAAGCAGTGGGCGACCGAGCTAGCCGAGAAGTTCCACTTGCCTACCCAGGTGCTGGATGCCCGCACCTACAAGCAGCAGCGTGATCAGGGGATTTACGATCCGCTGGATCAGGACGCCATTAGCGTGATGTCCTACCACTTCGCGGCCAAGCTGGAACCTCAGCTGCGCACCATCCCCTGGGATCTGGTGGTGATCGACGAGGCCCACAAGCTGCGCAACGCCCACCGCGAGAGTCATCGCACCGGGCAGGCCATCAAGCGTGCCTTCGCCGGCAGCCGGAAGTTGCTGCTCACCGCCACGCCATTGCAGAATTCACTGCTCGAGCTCTATGGGCTATCCACGGTGATCGATGACCAGCTGTTTGGCGACGCCATCAGCTTCCGCCGCCAGTTCATGCGCAGCGGCAATGATATTGAGGGGCTGCGGCGACGGCTGGAAGAGTTTGCCAAACGCACCTTGCGCCGCCAGGTGCTGGAATATGTGCAGTACACAGAGCGCAAGGCGCTGACAATCCCCTTCACCCCGTCCCAGGATGAGCAGCGTCTCTACCATCTAGTCTCCGGCTATCTGGCGCGGGAAGACAGCTATGGCGTGCCCACGCGGCAACGCCACCTCGTGACATTGGTCATACGCAAGCTGCTGGCGTCCTCTACCACGGCCATTATCCAGACGCTGGAGACCCTCAAGGAGCGACTCGAGTCGTTGCAGAACCGTCATCAGGTCGAACAGGACTGGCTGGAGCGGCTGCTGGCCGATGAGTCGATTGATGAGGAGCTGTTGGAAGCAGCGGAAGCTGATGAAGTGGAGGAGGCCGATGCCCGGTATCTGGAACAAGAGGTCAATCCCATTCGCTTGCAGGGTGAGATCGCCGAAATCGAGCAGTATCTGAGCCTGGCTCGAGGGATTCACGAGGATGCCAAGTCCCATGCGTTGGTCACTGCGCTGGAAACAGGCTTCGCTCGCATGGATGAGATGGGCGCGCCGCGCAAGGCGGTGGTGTTCACCGAATCCCGGCGAACTCTGGAGTACCTAAGCCGGTTTCTGGAGCGGAACGGATTTGCCGATCAGGTTGTGACCTTCAGCGGTACCAACAACAGCCCAGGGGTGACGGGCATCTACCAGCGCTGGCTTGGGGAGCATGCTGGCAGTGACCGTGTGACGGGCAGTCCCGCCATCGACCGCCGTACTGCCATCATCGACCATTTCCGAGACAAGGCGCAGATCCTGGTGGCTACCGAGGCGGCCGCCGAAGGCGTCAACCTTCAGTTCTGCAACCTGGTGGTGAACTACGACCTGCCTTGGAACCCTCAGCGTGTGGAGCAGCGCATGGGGCGCTGTCACCGCTACGGCCAGCAGTTCGATGTGGTGGTGGTCAATTTCCTCAACCAGCGCAACGAGGCCGACAAGCGCGTGCTCGAACTGCTGAGCGAGAAGTTCCAGCTGTTCGATGGCCTGTTCGGTGCTTCCGATGAAATTCTCGGCCGGCTGGAGTCGGGCGTGGATGTAGAGAAGCGCATTGCCGATATCTACGCTACCTGCCGCACGCCGGATGCCATCGAGGCGGCCTTCACCGAGCTGCGTGAGCAGCTGGAGGCCGATATCGATGCCCGCATGAAGGAGACGGAGAGCAAGCTGCTCGAGCATTTCGACGAACAGATCCACGACCTACTGCGCGTTCAGCGTGACAAGGCCGAGGCTCAGCTCGACCGCACCGGCAAGCTTTTCTGGAAGTTGACCCGCCACTGCCTGGCGGAGCAGGCCAAGTTCAACGACAGCAGCCTGATCTTTCACCTGGAGGCCTCTCCGGTAGAGAGCGTGCCCGCCGGTGACTACTGGCTGATTCGCAAGGGAAAGGGCATCAAGCCGCCCGAGCATGCCCACGTTTATCGGCTGACCCATCCGCTGGGCGAGCATGTTCTCGATAGCGGCCGCCGCCGAGAGACGCCGGTCGCCACGCTGCACTTCCAGCTGTCCGATCACCCGTTGCGAATCTCGGTACTCGAACAGCTCACCACCCGCAGCGGCTGGCTGGAGCTGAATCTGCTCGAGCTGGACAGCTTCCAGCATGAGGAGCACCTGGTCTTCACGGCCCTGGCCGACGATGGCACCCCCTTGACCAGGAGGCCTGTGAGCGGCTCTTCAATGTGACGGCTGAGGTAGTGCCCGGTAGCGCACCCGAACCCCCTCAGGAGCTCCCTGCGCTGGCCAAGCGGCAGCTGGATGCCACCCTCAGCCGTGTACTTGAGGAGAATCACAGCTACTTCCAGCGCGAGCGCGATAAGCTGGAGGCCTGGGCCGATGATCAGGTCGCCTCCAGTGAAGCGCAACTGGAGGACACGCGGGCCAAGATCAAGGATGCCAAGCGCCGCTCACGCACCGCCGAGACCCTCGAAGAGCAGAAGGCCGCGCAGGAAGCACTCAAGACGCTTGAGCGGCAGCAGCGCCGCGACCGCCAGGCGATCTTCGACGTGCAGGATGAGATCGAGGAGAAGCGTGACGCGCTCATCGATGCCCTGGAGCGCCAGATGCATCGCAAGAGCCAGACTCATCGGCTGTTCCGGATACGCTGGGAGCTTGCATGAATCCGCGCAGGACATGACGGGGTGACGTGCTGGCCGGTATCATTCTGGCAAACGAATCAACAGGGGCTGAGCCTATCGCTCAGCCCCGTTTTGCGCATATCGCATTGATTTTAAAAATCTTTGCAAGGGATGATGGGATTGCCCAATGAATGTAGCAACAGTCGACGGTCACAAGGAACGCTTCATCAAGCTGCTCCACGAGCTCTTCCAGCTCGACAAGCCGGAGCTGGACTTCGGGCTCTACCGCATCATGCACGCCAAGAGCGACCAGCTCTCCCGGTTCATCCGAGAGGACCTGGCCCAGGCGATCGAGGAGGCGTTTGCCGAGCAGGGCGAGCAGCAGCTGGCAGCGATGCGCCAGGAGATCGAGGAGAAGCGCCGTCAGGCCGAAGAACTGGGGGCTCCGGACCCGGACAGCGCCCCGGCGGTGAAGCAGGCACGGGCCGCCTATGATGTCGCCAAGCGGGAGCAGAACGCCTCGGCGGACATCTACGACCATCTCTATCGTTTCTTCTCCCGCTACTACGACAAAGGCGACTTCATGAGTCGCCGCCACCACGTCGCCGAGAACGACAGCCGGGCCGCCCCCTATGCGGTGCCTTACGATGGGCGCGAGGTCTACCTCCACTGGGCCAACAAGGACCAGTACTACGTCAAGTCCTCCGAGACGCTGGCCAACTTCACCTTCAACCTCAACGAGGCACTGAAGAAGCTGCAGGGTTCAGCTGCCCAGGCTGGCCTAGGCTTCGATTCGGTGGATGCAGCCCTCAAGGTACACTGCCGTGTGGTGGACGCCACCGAAGGTGAGCATAACGATGTGAAGGAGAGCACCGAGCGTTTCTTCATCATCCACCACGACGAGCCGGTGCGCCTGGAGGGCGCTGACCTGGTACTGCAGTTCGAGTACCGGCCTGACCCGGAAAAGACGGGCCAAAGTGGCACCTGGCAGAAAAAGCGCCTTGAGGAGGCTGAAGAGATCATAATGGCGGCGCTGCGCCTCACCGATGGCGTAGCCGCCTATCGGGATGGGCTGGCAACCCGGGCTCCAACGGACAAGCAAAAAGAGCGCACCCTGCTGGGCAAGTACCTGCAGCAATATACTGCTCGTAACACCATGGATTATTTTATCCACAAGGACTTGGGTGGGTTTCTCTCTCGTGAGCTGGATTTCTACATAAAGAATGAAATCCTGCGTCTGGATGACATCGACAATGCTGAAGTGCTGATCGTCGAGCAACAGCTCAAGAAAATCCAGATCCTGCGTAGAATCGCTAATCAGATTATTACCTTTTTGGCACAGCTGGAAAATTATCAGAAGAAGCTTTGGCTGAAGAGGAAGTTTGTTACTGAAGTTGGTTATTGTTTTTCGGTTGATCTTTTCTGCTCGCGGGAAGATTTGTTGGGTTGCATTTTTGAAAATGAGGTTCAGCGTCGACAGTGGAAAACTCTCTACTCACTAGATTTGGAGAAGCTGGATGCTGATCTAGTCAGTAGTGGAGTTGGTGGGATTTTAAAAGATGAAAAATATAATAAGTTGATGGTGGATACTGGGTGCCTGAGTAATTCCCTTAAGGAAGAGGTGGTAAGTTGCTTTGAAGATCTTGATGATTCGATAAGTGGCATTTTGGTGAACTCAGAAAATTCTCAGGCTATTCGCCTGGCTTCTAAGCTTTTTGAGTCAAGAGTTAAGGTGGTGTTCACTGACCCTCCTTATAACACCGGGAATGATGGCTTTGTTTACAAGGATGGCCTTCAATCATCATCTTGGATGTCACTCGTTTATAGTAGAATGAATGAAGCAAAAAAACTTCTTTCAGAGGATTCGTTAGTTTTTGTATGCATTGATGACACTGAGCATCCAAGCCTTCGTGGCGCTTTGAACTCCGTTTTTGGTAGAGATAATTTTATCGCCAACGTGGTTTGGCAGAAAAATTATTCACCCAGGAATACAGCAAAGTATTTTTCAGAAGATCACGATCATATACTGTCGTACGCTAAAAACAAAAGCCTTGTGTCAATAAATCTTCTTCCTAGATCTGAAGAGGCAACCTCTCGCTATAGCAATCCCGATAAGGATCCAAGAGGTCCATGGAAATCAGGCGACCTCTCGGCAAGGAATCCATATAGTCAGGGGATATACCCGATTGAGTGCCCATCGGGAAGGTTGATTAAAGGGCCGCCCAATGGCATGTATTGGAGGGTATCTAAGCCTAAGTTAGAGGAGATGGATGCTGACGGGAGAATATGGTGGGGGGAAGAGGGGAATAACACCCCATCAATTAAACGGTTTCTGTCAGAAGTTCGTGATGGGGTCGTTCCCAAAACAATATGGGGTTACAAAGAGGTTGGGCATACTCAGGAGGCGAAGCGCGAGCTCCTTAGGATGACAAGCGAAGAGGGCGTTCAAGGCATTATTAATACACTAAAGCCGACGCGGCTAATATCTAAAGCCCTTCAGTTATCTACCTCTCCCAATGCCGGCGACTGGGTGTTAGACATGTTTGGTGGGTCGGGCTCCACTGGTCATGCTGTTGTTAATTTGAATAGAGAGGATGGGGGTGGAAGGAAATATTTCATGGTTGAAATGGGAGGGTATTTTGATACTGTCCTGTTGCCGCGAATAAAAAAATCAGCTTATGCGCTTAAATGGGCTGATGGGGCTCCAAGGATAAGTGAAAGCGGAGATTTTAACGGGATTTCGCATGCCTTTAAGTACCTCCGCCTTGAGAGCTACGACGATACTCTCAACAATCTCGAGCTGGACGATAACCCCCAGCGCGATACGTTGATGGACCAGAACCCTGAGCTGCGCCGAGACTACATCCTCAAATACCTGCTCGACGTGGAAACCCGCGGCTCGGCCAGCCTGCTCAATACCGAGTGGTTCCGTGACCCCGAAGGCTACACGCTGAAGGTCAAGCAGCCCGGCAGCGACGAGACCCGCGAAACGGCCGTCGACCTGGTTGAGACCTTCAACTGGCTGATCGGTCTGCATGTCACCCACCTCGACAAGCCGCGCACCTATATCGCCCGCTTCAAGCGCGAGGAAGACCCTGAGCTACCGGAGGACCAGAACACGCGGCTCAAGGCAGAAGGCCTGCGAGAAAACGAAGACGGTGCCTACTGGATTCGCCAGGTAGAAGGGCACGTGCGCCGCATTCCGGGCAGCGACGAGGACTTGGCCAAGGTGCTGGTGGTGTGGCGCAAGCTGACCGACGATCCCGAGAAGGATGCCGCGGTGCTGGAGGCGCTGCTGGATAAGTACACGATCGGCACCACTGACAGTGAATTCGATGCCATCTACATCAATGGCCCGCACGGTCTGAACCTGACCGGCAGTGCGCGTAGCCGAGTGCACAGCCTGGAAGAGACTTTCCATGCCCGCATGTGGGAGGGATGTGACGATGAGCTCTGAAGCCAGCGCTCCGACCTGCTGGATCGTTGCCGGCCCCAATGGGGCTGGCAAAACGACCTTTGCGCTTCACTACCTGCCCCAGGTGGCCAAATGTGCGCGGTTCATCAACGCTGACTTGATCGCCGCTGGCCTCTCTCCTCTGGCGCCGCAGCGGGAGCTCCTCGCCGCCAGTCGCATTTTCCTGCGTGAAATCGAAGACGCGATAGAGGAGGGCGAGGATTTCGCCTTCGAGACAACCCTCTCGGGGCGAGGCTACTTGAGCCTGGTGAAGCGGCTGCTCGCTACGGGCTGGCGAGTCGAGCTGGTCTACCTGGCACTGCCCTCGGCGGAGATGTCACGCCTGCGTGTGGCCGAGCGAGTCTCTCATGGTGGGCACAATATCCCGCTGAAGGACATTCAGCGCCGCTTCCCACGCAGCCTGCACAACCTGCTGACGCTCTACGCGCCCTGCGTTTCCCGTGCGCGCTGCTTCATGAATGCCGGCGGCACCCGGAGCCGGTCTTTGAACAGACCGGGGACGAGCGCCATATTCTCGATGATCGCCACTACAACCTACTCGTCAAGGAGGCACGGCCATGACTCAGCTGGCACCGGATACTCAGGAGATGCTGGATAGCCTCCGTACCGCAGTCGCCGACACCCTGGAGCGTAAACGTCGCCTCGGCCAGTACGCCGTGATCTGGCAAGACGGCAAGCCCGTGCTGGTGGGCGAAGATGCGCCTACGAAGCGTGTGGGCGAGCAGAATGAGCAGGACCGGGAGTCGCACTGATGGCAGGGAGGCCACGCCAGACCAAGATCAAGCAACTTAGTGCCAAGACCGACTTCCTCAAGAAGCTGGTGCTCAACCAGTGGGTGCTGACGCGCTTCGGTATCGACCCGTTGGAGCAGTACCGGGACGGCGGCAGCCGGGTGCGCCCGATTACCCTGCTCAGCAAGACGCTCAAGGGGAGTGATCCCGGGCTGACCGGCGATCGCCACCACCACTACCTCCACGCCTTGCTGGGCAGCTATCAGCCCACCTGGAAGTACGGTGAGGAGGATCTGAAGCGCTTCGACGCCAACATCGTTGAGCACACCGATGCGCTCAACCAGCAGCGTGAGACCGAGGTCGATTGGAAATACTTCCAGTGGCTGACCCTGCTGTTCGTCGAGATCTACCTCCATGAATACTTCCGCGATCGTGAGGTGCTCAAGGCCAGCCTCAACCGCCAGGTCGAGCGGTTCAATAGCTACTGGCAGGGACAGGGCTACCAGACAGGCATCGGCCCCTATGAGGACGATGACCTCAACAAGTTGTGCCTGCAGAACGCCACGGGCTCCGGCAAGACGCTGCTGATGCACACCAACGTGCGTCAGTTCCGCCATTATGCCCGTAAGCACCATCGGATTGCCGACTACGGCCAGATCATCCTGATCACGCCCAACGAGCGCCTCAGTGAGCAGCACCTGCTGGAGTGCCGTGACTCCAGCCTGGAGGCGGAGCGCCTGAGCCAGGACGGTGGTGACCTGTTTAGCGGCGAGCGGAAATCGCTGAGCCGCGTGGCGGTGACCGAAATAACCAAGCTCGGCATCGAGCAGGGTAAGAAGACCATGGCGGTGGACAGCTTCGGCGATGGCAACCTGCTGCTGGTCGATGAAGGGCACCGCGGGCTGGGATCGGCGAGCGAAGAGAAGGGTGGCTGTCGCATCGCAACAAGCTGGCCGGGCGTGGCTTTACCTTCGAGTACTCGGCCACCTTCAAGGAGGCCGTGGTGGCCGCCAAGGATGCCGCGGTGGAGGAGACTTACGCCAAGAGCATCCTGTTCGATTACGGCTACCGCTACTTCTACGAGGATGGGTACGGCAAGGATTACCGAATCTTCAACCTGCCGGAAAAGGAAACACAGCAGCGCTACACCTACCTCACGGCGGCACTGCTGGCCTTCTACCAGCAGCAGCGCTATTACCAGGAAGAACACGGCCAGCTGACCCAGTGGAACCTGGCCGCGCCCCTGTGGGTGTTCGTCGGGGCCAGCGTGGTCAAGGATGACGGCAGCAAGGAGACCGCCAAGAACTACAAGGAGCGCGCTTCCGATATCGCCCAGGTCTTGGGCTTTCTGGCCTGGTTCCTCGGAGAGAAAGATGAGGCCCGCCGGGCGCTCAGCGCAGTGTATGAGGGTGATGCGGCAACTACCGGGCTGATCGACAAGCAAGGCAACGAGATTTTCTCGGGCAGCTTTCCCTGGCTGAAGGCCCAAGGGCCAACTGTCGAAGAGCTCTACCGCGACATTCTCACTCATACCTTCCATGCCCCGGGTGGCGGCACGCTGAATGTCGACCGAATCACCGGTGACTCTGGCGAGCTATTGCTGAAGGTGGGGGAGGCAGAGAAGCCCTTTGGCCTGATCAATGTGGGCGATGCGCTGGGGTTGGCCGAGCACCTCGAGGGTCGGAAGATCCAACACCTTCAAGTACGCAAGTCTGAGCTGGCCAATCCTATCTTCGCCGAGGTCACCCGCGAGAGCTCGCCGGTCAACCTGCTGATTGGATCCAAGAAGTTCATCGAAGGCTGGAACTGCTGGCGTGTCTCCAGCATGGGCCTGATGAACACCGGCAAGAAGGAGGGCTCGCAGATCATCCAGCTGTTCGGTCGCGGCGTGCGCTTGAAAGGTCGCGACATGAGCCTGATGCGCTCCAGCCGGCTCGATCCGGTATTGGCACCCAAGCACCTCTATCTGCTGGAAACCCTCAACGTCTTCGGCGTTGGCGCCGACTTCATGGCGACCTTCCGGGATTTCCTGGAGGACGAAGGCCTGCCGGGCAACGACCAGCCCGAGATCCATACGCTCAAGCTGAACGTGATGGAGGACGTAGGCAAGTCGCTGAAGATGCTGCGCCCCAAGGTCCGTCAGGATACCAAGCAGGCCTACAGCTACCACCGTGATGGTCCGCTGGTTCGTTTCGGACACCCGATGACTGCCGCTGGCAGTGATTTTCACAGCGAGCTGGGCCTGACGCCGGATATCGTGCTCAAGGAGCGCAAGGTAGAGCTCGACCGCTACCCCCGGGTTGAAAGCCTGCAGGCCTCGGGCGTGAAGGACGTGATGGCCAAGCCCGGCCAGGCCAAGCAGCACGAGCGCTACTTCGATGACGAGCGCCTGCTTTTCCTGGACATGGCCGCCCTGGAGCGAGACCTGGAGCGCTACAGGCGGTCCCGCGGCTACGCCAACCTGCTCATCGATGCCGGCCGACTCCCGGCGCTGCTGAAGAGCCAGGTGTGGTACAGGCTGCTGGTCCCCGAGGACCAGTGGAAGCTGCATGCCGACAACTTCCAGCGCTACCAGAGCATGGCGCTGGAGCTCTTGTCGCTGCTGATGGACCGGGTCTTCAACTACCATCGCCGAGCCTACCTTGAGCCGCGCATGGAGCTAGTCGCGCTCGAGGATGCCCGAGGCAACCTGCCGGATACCAAGGAGTATCAGCTGATCGTCGACGGGAGCGAATCGGCGTTGATCGATGACATCAAGCAGATGAAGGAAGCCATCGAGCAGCAGCGTCAGGGTATGTATCGGTCGTCCAAGGCCAATGGCGTCAGCGCCGTTCAAATCGGTGCCCATCTCTACAACCCGCTGCTGCACCTGGGCAAGGACAGCCGTATCCGCGTCGAACCCGTTGCTCTTAACGACAGCGAGTTCCGTTTCGTCGAGGATTTAAAAGGGTGGCTGGAGCGAAACCACCAAGCGATAGCAGAGCGTGGTGAACAGCTCTTCCTGCTGCGCAACCTGGTCAAGCAAGGCATCGGCTTCTTTGAGGCAGGTGGGTTCTACCCCGACTTCATCCTCTGGCATGTGCAGGACGACCGCCAGCGCATCGTCTTTGTCGACCCCATGGGCTCCGCCATACCGGGCCGAAGGACGAGAAGATCGAGTTTGGGGAGCGCATCAAGGATGTGGAGCGGCGCCTGAAGAGCGAACACGTCGAGCTGGAAAGCGTCATCCTGGCGCCCTCCAGCACCACGCGGGAGTGGATCACCAACCACTGGGGGATGACAGCAGAGGAGCTGCGTGCCAAGCACGTGCTGTTTATGTCGGACTCGGACTACCTGGATAGCCTGATGCGGGTGGTGGTATGCCAGCAGGTCGAAGCAGCGACTATGCAACCATGACGTCTTGCACCTACCGCCATTACCCCAGCTTCACCCGCCGCTACGTCCGCTCGGTGATGAAGATGATGGGACTGCCCAAGAAGCCCAGCATCGAGGCGGAGATCTTCGGCCAGATGGTGCTGGACGAGCAGGTGGTGCACTCCATCAACGGCGAGGTGCTGATGCTGGAGTGGCACCACGGCCGCGAGGGTAGGGTGGTGGTGCCGGAGCCGTCATTGTCGAACTGGCTGCAGACGGTGCAGCTGAGCAAGGTTCAGGGTGACGCCTGGTCGTGGCCTTGGGAGTTCAGCACCCTGTCGTTCCCGACCAGTCAAACTTTCCATGGCCATCCGGTGGATGGTGCCCTGGTTGCCTGGGTGGATTCCACCACGCTGCCCAGCCGCTACGAGGCTTTCCTGCGAGCTCATCACAACCCCCACGGCGTGGACATGGAGGGACTCGGGGATCCGTGGCTGATCGTGGCGATCCACAACCCGCTGGACACTCAGCCGAGCCTCAACCCCACCATGCTGCGAGGTGCCTTCAAGCCGAGCCAGATTACCGACTTCATCAACCGCGAGGCGATCGACCACGCCGGCGGTCGCGCCCAGCCGCTGGCGGACGAGGAGGGCATGATCCTGCGCGAGGTGGTGCGCTATGTGCTGTCGCTCGGCATGTACCTCTCTGCCTACCCCGAGGCGCAGTCGAGCGGGGTGCCGGCCTGGATGAAGAACAAGCACCCCGAGGGGAAGAAGGGGTGCCCTTCGCCCAGGTCGGTGTCGACCGTGAGGACCGCGAGCTCACCCTGGCGATGACCGCGCCGCGGTCGGTATCGCCCTACTGGCGGCAGCTGCGCGACGAGCGTTTCTACCGTGGCAAGTGGGCTGACCACCGTCGCGGCAGCCGCTACGTGCTGGTCAGCGGTTACGAGGTGGGGGCAGCGAAGACGGTGGGGGTGGCTCCGGCCGAACACTCGTGAAGGGCGTGGGGGCTGGGGTAGCATGTGACAATTTCTGGCCTGCTTGTCTTCATAGCAGCGCCACCCATATCTGCTGCAGAGGAAGCGAGCATGTCGATTGAGGTCATAGATGACCAGTTCATGGTCTGCACTGACTGCCTGATGATCATCGCCAATGACGATGCCACTGGGCTGGACTACTCACTGAGCGAGGAGGAGGCAGCCGAGCGCGAGCGGGAAATTCGCGAGGCCATCGCTGAGATCCAACGCACCGAGGGTCAGATTGCGGTTGGAGATAGCGACATGGACGATGAGTTCTCAGCGAGTCCTTGTGCCTGCTGCGGGACTCGCTTGGCCGGGCAGCGGCATCACTGCGTGATTCTTGCTAAACGCTGATCATGTGCGGCCGTTTTGCCCTCTACAGTCCCTATCCGAGCCTGGCAGCGTCGCTGCGCCTGCCGCTGGAGGCCACAGAGGCTGACCTGGTGCCGCGTTACAACGTGGCGCCGGGCACCTGGATCAGCGCCGTGCGCCGGTTGGACGATGAGGGGCCTCTGGTGCTGGATGCGGTGTGGTGGGGCTATCACCCCCACTGGGCCGGTGAGGACGCTCCTGAGCCCATCAACGCTCGGGTTGAGAAGGTCGCGACCTCAAGGTACTTCCGCGGTGCCTTTGCCCACCACCGCTGCCTGGTGCCTGCCAATGGCTGGTTCGAGTGGACGCCAGCCGATGGCAAGAAGCAGCCCCACTTCCTGACGCGAGAAGATGGTCAGCCGATCTGGTTGGCAGGGATCTGGTCGGAGCGGCCTGACGGCAAGCCAGGATGCGCCATCCTGACCGAACCGGCGCGTGGTGTGGCCAAGCAGATCCATGACCGCATGCCATTGGCCCTGGACGCCGACAGCCTTGCCCCGTGGCTGGATCCGTATCTGACCGACCGGGAGACCATACGGCAGGTCATCCATCACATCGATCCCCAACAGATCACCCATTGGCCGGTGAGTACTCGCGTCAACGCGCCCGCTCACGATGATGAGAGCCTAATAGCGCCGCTTTCCCCACTGTGAAGGCGGCTGTGGTACCAGGTGCGGGGGTGGCTGACGAAACGCTCTATATGAGCGTGACAGGCGCGACAGCGAATCCTGAAGCGCCCGCTCGAGAGCCATATGAATTCGAAGCGGTTCCAAGTCCTGGGTTTGTGGGTCAGCCGCTGACTCTGGCCGCAGCCACATATCAGCGCACAGCCGCCGTCATCCAACCAGGTCAGTATGATGGTCTCCATGCTATGTCCCACCCTGCTGGCGTCCATTAAAGAGACTGTGGGCCAGGCGACGGCGATGTGGTGTGAGCGATGTCGGAAAATCATGATGGTGTTTGGCTGACAGGGTGTCAGCGCAGTCGCGGCAGCTCGTCCCAGCGTGTTGTCCAGCGCGGAGTGCGGTTGGCGCAGCGTAGATGCCAAGCGGCCTTGGGCGAGGCGCGACCGAACGTGACGGTGCCTCGCCCCATCCTGTGGTTGAGTGCATCCAGCGTCGCCATCAGGTGGTCGCTGCGCTCCCGCCGGGCCTGGCTTTCCGGAGTGTCCAGCAGCGAGAGCTGGGCCCGGTTGGCGTCCACCAGATCAACCAGCATCACGCCGGCCTTCATGAAGCGGTAGCGGGGCCGGTAGATGGCCGCGAACGCCTGGCTAGCCGCCAGCAGAATGTCGCGGCTGTCGTCGGTGGGGCAGGGCAGCTCCACCACGGCGCTGGGCGAGTACTGGGGCAGGTCAGGGCGGTGGCGATTGGTCTTCAGGAAGACGTAGACGGCTCGGGCCAGGCTGTCCTGTCGGCGGAGCTTCTCAGCGCTACGCTGGGCAAACTGCCGGATGGCCTGGTGAATCTCTTCGCGGCTGTCGGTCATCCTCCCTGTTAATGGCCAAGTAAATTGACCCAGTACCGGCCAACGCTTTTGACCCACCCCCGAGGTGGCAGCGCTGCCACCATCCACCTACCGTGTCGGCTCAGCCAAGGGTCGGGACGGAAACGTGAAGGACTGGGGAATGATTCACAAGATCAAAGCGTTACATGATGACGGACAAGGCCTGTCGATCCGTGCCATCGGCCAGGAGCTAGGCATCTCCCGCAACACTGTCCGCAAGTACCTGCGCCAGGACGAAGCCACCATCGAGGCGGCGCAGTCGAACCGGGAACGCGAGAAGAAGCTCGACGCCCACCGCGACTACATCGTCTACCTGCTGCGCACCTTTCCCAAGCTGAGCAGCGTCAAGGTCGCTCGCAAGCTGCGTGAGAAGATCGGCGAGCTGGCGGTCTCGGAGCGCACCCTGCGGCGCTACGTGAAGCAGGTGAAGAGCACCGTGGCCAGCCGGCAGCGGCGCTACTACGAACCGGTGCTCGACATGGTGCCGGGGGTCGGCGGCATGTTTCTGGGTGCCGGTAAGCTGACCAGTGGAATCGCCACGGTACTGGCCAATGTCCAACCGTTGATCGCCGCTGTCCTCGCCTACTGGTACCTGAAGGAGGTTTTGTCGCGCCGAATGTTGGCCGGTCTGCTGATCGGTTTCGTCGGCGTTGTCGTCATCGCCTTGCCGGGTCTGGACCCTTCCGTTGGCCGTCTCGAAGGAGCCCTTTACGTGCTTGCCGGCGCTTTGGGTACCGCGGTGGGCAATGTACTGCTCAAGCGTCGTAGCCGTGGTGGCGACCTCTGGTTGCCCATGGGCCTCCAATTGATGATCGGCGCTGCGTTTCTGGCCGCAGGTTCAATGGCCATGGGCGAGGAGTGGGCGATCCGTTGGAGCTGGACCTTTGCCAGTACGCTGTTTGCCCTCTCCGTGCCGGCCACCGCTCTGATGGTCGTGCTGTGGTACGCGCTGCTGGCCCGGGCTCCGTTAACCCGGCTCAATCCTGTCACTTTCTTGACCCCGGCGTTCGGCTTGCTCATCGGTATACTGATGCTGGGCGAGCGCTTCAGTGCTATCGAGTTGACAGGCGTCGCGATTACTTTACTGGGTCTGGCGCTCATCCTCAGGCCAGGCCACTCCTTGACGGTGCCGGAAGTTGGTGACAATTGATGGTTTTGGTCATCAGTAAGGAAAGTGATCGCTTTTAATCCTTTGGCACTGACTTGGGCGTGAGCAGTCGTGTTATCCAGCAGGCATCATGGAAATGGTTGCATACCGTTGCAATGGCGATCGTTAAGGGAACACCCATGAAGGCGCCGGGGATGCCCCACAGCATTCCCCAGAAGAAAATGGAAAAAACGACGGCGAAGGGGAGACGGCAAGGGCGCGCCCTTCAAGCCTGGGGTCAAGCAGGTTGCCGATCGAGAACTGGATAAGTGTCATGCCAAGGAGAACCAGCGCCGGGGTCTGCCATGACTCGAACTGAACAATGGCGAAAAGGACCGGAGGAAAGACCGCGAGAATGGAACCGATGAAGGGAATGTAGTTCAGCGCGAAGGCCAGTATGCCCCAGGTTATGGCAAAGTCGAGCCCTGCCATTAGGGCAAATAACCAAGTCAACAAACCGGTCAGTACACTAACAGCGGTTCTGACGAGCATGTAGCGGCGAAATTTCCACCCGAGGATATGAAATGCCCTCAGCAGCCGGTCGGCTGCATCCGCGCCAAGTGCATGAGGAAGGCGATGCTGAAAGGCACTGGCTTCCAGCAGGCCCAGGATCAGAAAAATCAAGGTCAATGCCACGAAGCCCATGATCGCATTGATGCGCAGCACGGCCTCATGAACCAGGTGAATGAGTCCGTTGAGGCTGAACGGATCACCTGCGGTGGGCCAAAGGCCAATCCCCTTCCTTCGAGCCATAGACCGATGGCGCGATAGGTCTCCTGTGCGCGATCGCCGTACAGCGACAGGCCGTCCGCAACGGTGCGGGCGCCGTAGCCGATCAGCAGGAGAACCGCAGCCGTGGCAATCAACACGAGCAGAACCGAAACGATGAGCGCTAATCCGCGCAGTGCTCGCCTTCCCTGGAACGCTCTGTGTTGGTACACAGGCCACACCAGCGCCATTAGAAACAGCGAGAATGCCATGGGCGCGGCGAGAACCCGTAGCCAGTACAGCGCTGCGGCGATGAGAATGATCGCGATCACCCAGAGTGGATTCAGTATCGGTGACCCATGGTGGTCGTACATGATGTTTACCTTGATATAGGACTGCTTGCCCGATCCCGCGCGAAACCCGTTACGTGAAGCGTCGGAAGATCAACCACGCCGCCAGGTACAGAGGTATGCCGGTCGCCACCAGAGCGAGGGCATGGGGCCACAGGATCTCCATGCCGGTCCCTTGAACAAGGCGATCGTCCAGGCGAATCAGCTCGGCCCCCTCGTCGACGGTCCGGCCCTCGACCAGAGAACTTTCCACCAAGCGTCCGGGGATTTCGGCGGCAAGGCGGATCGCGGTGGCTTAGATACGGTCGCTGCCATAGAGGAAGCCGGGCGGGAGTTCTCCCGGGCGCAGCGCAAAAATAGCCAGCATAGCCGCCACCGGCCAGCAGAATGACCGCAACGATCGTCTCCACAGCGAGTGTCGCATCAGCCCTCCCCCTCATCGGCTATCCACCTAGGCGCCTTTCGCGTCTATCCCCTCATCAATGGCCAACGGCCAGCCGTAGAGGCTGCGAAACGCGAACTCGCTGGCACCGTCGCGTAGCGTTCCCGCGAGTTCGAGCCAGGAGCCGATCATCGCGCTGTTCAGCGCCTCCCATTGGGGAAACGGGTTGTCGGTGTTGAGTGGCTCGCGTGCGGTTGCCACGGAGGCTGCCAGCTGCTTCACAGAGTCCATCCAAGGGTTAAAACGCTCGGCATACAGCAAACGGCTGGTTCTGGCGGGGTGTAGTTGGCGTAGCGCCTCTGCCGTCCATGGATTGGACATTAGCCGTACCCAGGGGCCAAGAAACGTCTCGTACAGAGCCACATTGTGCTCGGACAGTGCACGCACCCGCTCGAACGCCTGCGCCTGAACGGGATAGTTCAGGTTCTCAACCCGACGTTCCTCGAACCGCACCTGGAACTGTGGCTTGTGACAGTCGGGGTCGCCGGTGGGGTTGTCGATGCGCATCTCGTAGAGGCCGGGCGCCAGGTCGTTCAGCTCACCGACACTCTCGAGGATCGCCCGATGCTCGAGCCGGGCAACCTTGGCCGAGACGAAGATGCCCAGATGGCCTACATGGGGGTTGAGCAGATAGACGATGCGCTGGCCCGCGGCCTTGAGCGCCGCGGTGTCCGGGTAAACCGCCGGGATCCAGTTCAGCGCCTGGTGTGGTGGGGTAATGTTGTCGCCGCTGGAGGCGAAGATCACCAGCGGGTTGCGGATGCGCCGTAGATCGATGGTGCAGCCCGGACATACCTTGAGCTCGCCACGTTCGAGCTTGTTGCCGACGAAGAGGTTCTCGACGATAGCAACGATCTCCTCCTTGCTCAGTGCGTAGAAGCCCGTCCACCAGCGCTCGAAGTCGAGGAACCGCTCGCGCTCGGTGTCGATATGGGAAAAGAGCTGGTACTCCTTCTGCCAGAGGGTGTTTGCCGGCTTGAGCGATTCGAAGTTGGCGGCCAGATGGGCCCCGTCGAAACGCCCATCACCCAGGTCGGCCAACAGGTGTGCCAGCCAGGCGCCGCCCATGAGCCCGCCGGCAAGCCGCATGGGGTTGACGCCGGACTCGCCCGACCAGTAGGAGAGCGGCGAGCCATTGAGGACCGCGGGCCCCGCGAGGCCCTCGCAGTCGGCGGCGAGCAGGGCGATGGCCCAGCCCGCCTGACAGTTGCCGTAGAGCACCGGCAGCTTGCCAGGATGGCGCTCGGCCACCGTCTCGACGAACCGCCGCAGGACATGCAGTACATCACCCAGCGTTTGACCGGCCACGGGCTCGGGAAAGAAGGCGACGAAGTAGACCGGGTGGCCTTCGTGGAGCGCCATTCCGACTTCGGAGTCGCGCTTGAAGCCGCCGATGCCTGGGCCATGGCCGGCGCGCGGATCAAAGATGACTACCGGCGGTTTGCTGGCGTCGAGGCAGTCCTCCAAGCAGTCATCCCCCACCCGGGTGATCCGCAGCAGCGCATAGTTGGCGGGGCGTTCCAGCCGACGACCGTCGAGGACTGTCTCGTAGTCGAAGTCGAGCAGCGTCGGCTTGCCGGCCCGCTCGTGCTCGAGCATGTTGTTTGCGCGCTCACGCAGGGTGTCCAGAAGGAGCACGCTGCGCTGCCAGAGATCGGTCTGGTAGCTCAACAAGTTGGGCATCATTTGATTGTCCACCGTACCCGACAACAGCCGAGCCGTCGCCGTAGTGGAAGGTTGCTGAGCCATTTAGAGGTCCTTGGAGCGGTTGGTCTGGTGGACCAGGCGCATCGCTTCATGCTCTTCGAGCTTCAGGAGCTCACCGATCAGCTTGCGCGTCTCGGGAATCTCGGTACGCCCTTCGAGATAGCGATAGAAGCCGATGACCTGCTCATGGAGGTCGAAGATCTCCTGGCAGATCTCGTCGAAGCTCATCTCCGCATAGGGTGCGCTGCATGACAGGTGGGGCTTGATGGGCGCGTAGGCAATGTAGTCGTAGAGCCAGGTATTCAACGCCTTGGTGGCAGCCTGCTTCTTGAAGCTTGTGACGGTTTTCTCCAGTGCCGTCTCATGATCCGCTAGATATTCCAACAGCCACTTGGCGCGCTCCTCCTCCTGCCGCGTTGAACAGTGCTTCAGGCACCTGGCCAGATGCTCATGCAGGGCCCGAGTCCACTCGACCACATCACGAAAGGTTTCAACGTTCATGGCAATCACTCTCTTTACTGGTGTGTATCAAGACATGAGACCAGGTATCGAGATCTCAGTTAGGACACCGGTGGCCGTAGCACCAAACCGACAACGTTCGTGGGTAGGCCGTGCCGCGGCTCCGAGTAGAACGGATGTACGGCTTACAGGCGCAGGCGCTGGGTGAGCAGATAGATGGGAACGCCGGACTTGGCCGGCTGTTGTCGAGGTGTGCCGGAGACGGATCTAGGGATGGGGGCAGGCGTCGGTTTGGTTGTGACCGTCAGGGCATCCTCGAACTCGATTTCCTGCTGATCGACACGCAGGGCTCCCTTGGGCAGTACGAACTCGCCATGACCGTGCCGGCAACGTGGCCCTTCTTCATGCCGCGCTTTAGCAGCCACCGTGGTGGAAGCGCCCTCAAGCACCATTACCGCGTGGTGCCCGGGATCACCGGCCTCGGGATCCGGGGCCTCGGCATGGGCCAGCGCGAGCCCACTCAGCAGCAGCGCAAATAGCCCGACCAGCAATAGCCTTGCCCACTTCACGGGAGCATACGGCGCTTGGCGGTTGAATAAGCTGCGAGGGTGCATGGCGCATCGTTGCCTGACGCTGAGTGATCCTACTCACCATAGCTCACTGGCATCTAATGTCGCTTGATCGACATCAAGATATAGAGCGCCAATTACTCTGGCCGGCCGACGACAACTACTGTGACCGGTTGCCCTAAGCTTGACCGCTTGTCCCGACCCACCAGGGAGCCGGTATGGCGGTCACCAGCCAACAGGTCACGCTCTATATGTCGCAACGTCAACAAGGCCAGACTCAGGAGGTCGCCGCCGCCAAGGCAGGCCTCTCCGTCAGAACCGCCCGCCGCCTCGAACGCCGGTCCGAGTCCTCAGAGCCGCCGGCACCACGGCACTGGCGAACCCGACCCGACCCTTTCGCCGATGTGTGGGAGACCGCGCTCGTCCCCCAGCTGGCCGCCGCCCCGGGCTTGCAGGCCCTGACCCTACTGGAGTGGCTGCAGGAGCAGCACCCCGGCCAGTACCCGGACAGCCTGCTGCGGACCCTGCAGCGCCGGGTCAAGGGCTGGCGAGCCGCGCACGGCCCGGAGAAGGAGGTGATGTTTCCGCAAACCCATGGCCCTGGGCTACGCGGCCTCTCCGATTTCACCGAGCTCAAGGGAGTCATCATTACTGTGGCAGGGGAGCCATTGGATCACCGGCTCTACCACTTCCGCCTGGCCTACAGCGGCTGGTGTGATGTGCGGGTGGTGCTCGGTGGCGAGAGCTACCCGGCGCTGGCCGAGGGTCTGACGCGTGCGCTGGAGCGCCTCGGCGGGGTCCCCGCAGAGCACCGCACCGACAGCCTGTCGGCGGCCTTCCGCAATCTGGGCCGGGAGACGGAAGCCGACCTTACCGAGCGTTATGCCGCCCTGTGCGCTCACTACGGCATGACCGCCACCCGCAACAACCCAGGGCGTGGCCATGAAAACGCCAGCATCGAGTCGCCGCATGGCCACTTCAAGCGGCGCCTCCAGCAGCGCCTGGCACTGCGTGGCTCCCAGGACTTCGCCAGCCTCGATGACTATCAGGCGTTCCTCGATGAGGTGACCACCGCGATCAACCGCCGCAACGCGACCCGTATCACTGTCGAGCGTGGTGCCTTGCAGCCGTTGCCCAGCCGGCCAGGGACCGACTACACCGAGCTGACGGTGCGCGTCACCACCTCCAGCACCATCCAGGTGCGCAAGGTGCTCTACTCGGTGCCCTCCCGGCTGATCGGCGAGCGCCTGCGCGTGCATCTCTACGACAATCGCTTGGTGCTGCACCACGCACAGCAGGCGTTGCTGACGCTGCGGCGACTGCATGCCACGCCGCAAAGCGGTCGGCTGCGGGTCATCGACTACCGTCATGTCATCGGCTGGCTGGTCCGCAAGCCCCGGGCGCTGGCGGGACTGACGTTCCGCGACGAGCTGTTGCCGAGCGAGGAGTGGTGCAAGCTATATGCCCTTCTGGCCGCCGCCTTGCCAGTCGCCGAGGCCTGCAAGCGCATCGTCGGTGCCCTGGCGCTGGCCGCCGAGCAGGACCAGGCCGAGACGATCGCCAGCCACTGGCTGGACGCCCTGGCGCGTGGGAAGAGCCCGACGCTGGCCGAGCTCCAGGCCCGTTTCGCCGCCACGCCGAGCGCCACGATGGCGTTCCCCCAGGTGACCCAACATGACATCGCCAGCTACGACCACCTGGTGCCCCGCGTGCCGGTTGCGGAGGTGCGCTGCCATGCCTGATGCCCAGACGTTACCGCTGCTGCTGCGACAGCTCCGCCTGCCCACCATGGCCGCCTGTTGGCCCCAGTTGGAGACCCGCGCCCGAGCCGAGAACTGGAGCCTGCCACAAACGCTGGCCGCCCTATGCGAGCACGAGCTGGCCGAGCGTGAGCGACGCCGGCTGGCCCGGCACCTCAAGGAGGCCCGGCTGCCGGTGGGTAAGACGCTGGAGTCCTTCGAGTTCGACGCCATCGCGGCCGAGCAGCGCCGGCAGCTGAGCGCTCTAACGGGCGACACGCAGTGGGTCGACCAGGCGCACAACCTGCTGCTGTTCGGGCCCTCCGGCGTCGGCAAGAGCCACGTGGCGGCCGGGCTCGGGCATACGCTGGTCGACCAGGGCTACCGGGTGCGCTACGCCACCGCCTCAAGCCTGGTCCAGGAGCTCCAGGCCGCCAAGCAGGCCCTGCGCCTGAGCGACGCCCTGATCAAGCTCGACAAGTACGCCGTGCTGGTAATCGACGACATCGGCTACGTCCAGCGCAGTGAGGCCGAGACCTCGGTGCTGTTCGAGCTGATCGCGCATCGCTACGAGTCGGCCAGCCTGATCATCACTGCCAACCAGCCGTTCAGCGCCTGGGACAGCATCTTCCCCGACAGCATGATGGCGGTGGCCGCCATCGACCGGTTGGTACACCACGCCACGCTGATAGAGCTGAGCGGGGAGAGCTATCGTAAGCGTGCTTATCAATGTCAATTACAAGGAGGAAAGGGCGGGTCGTCAGCCTGACGACAACTACCCCACCCAACCGGCCATTCTAATTGTCGCCAACCGGCCAAAGTAGTTGACGTCGCATATCAAGAGATATTCGCCTCCCAACCTGAAGACAGGGCACAGGTTGCCGGGATGCGTAGAGCGTGGAAGACTGGCGGCTGTGCTGCTTGGGGGAGGTGTCATGACAGGAATGCAAGCCGGTTACGGCCCACTGAAGCGGCTGCTGGCTAGCCCGGAATTCAACGTGGCACTCTTTGCCTTTCTACTGAATTTCCCCTGGGAGTTCCTGCAGGTGCCGCTCTTCGTCGCGATGCCTGAGATGGCGCACTGGGACGCCGTTCTCTTCTGCACCCGGGCGACCCTGGGTGATGTGCTCATCGCCCTGATCGCTTTCTGGGTCGTGGCGGGGCTGCGCCGACATCGCTACTGGCTGCTTCGCCCCGATACGCGCTCGATCCTTGGCTTCATAGCCATTGGCATCGTGATCACGGTCGGGCTGGAATGGCATGCAACGGAGCTCCAGCAACGCTGGCAGTACGCTGAGCGGATGCCTACCCTGCCGCTGCTGGGTACCGGGCTGGCACCGCTGCTGCAGTGGCTCCTACTTCCGCCGCTGATCCTGTGGTTGGCACGTCGCCAGATCCTCGGGGAGTCGTGTCTACAATAAATTTGCGCACTCCACCGCGCTCTGCTCCCGGCTCTATTGGCACATGGTCGTCGACCTAGAGAGTCGTCTCATCCCCGGTCATGAAAGGCATGGCCATCAGTACGGCCAGTATCAGAAAGAAGGGGATGCCCAGGGCCAGAGCGACGAGCCAGGCAGAGCGATCGGGTTTGCTGGACTTGGGAAGCATCGAGTCATTCCTCCCTTGGTATTCAGGGCCTGTCAGTGAGCGGCAGGGAGAGACAGAAGGTAGTGATGCCATCCTGTGAGGAGACCGTGACCTCACCCCCATGCGCCTTGATGACTGATCGGGTAATGGCGAGCCCGAGCCCGGCCCCTTCGCCGTGGTGACTGCGGATGTTGTCGGCGCGGTGGAAGCGCTCGAATAATCGCGGAAGCTGATCGGTAGGTATGGTTTCGCCGGGATTGCTGACGCTCAGCTGCGCCCTATCCTGGGTCGAGTTGATCCTGATCTCGATGATGCCGCCGGTGGGTGTGTGGCGCACCGCGTTCGAGATCAGATTGGAAAGAGCGCGACGCAGCATCAACCGGTCGCCGGTTACCGTGGCGTTTCCGGTTAGCTGTAGATTGACGCCTTTTTCTTCGGCGAGAGCCTCGTAGAATTCCAGCAGCGCCTCTGCTTCTTGTTCAAGCACCACGGTCTCGAACGGGTTCGGTAGCAGACCGTGGTCGGTCTTTGCCAGGAACAGCATGTCGGCGATCATCCTCGCCAGTCGTTCGAACTCTTCCAGGTTGGAGTGCAGCACCTCACGGTAAGCCTCGGCGGAGCGCGGCCGCGACAGCGCGACCTGGGTTTCGGTCAGCAGGTTAGAGACGGGGGTGCGAAGCTCATGTGCGATATCTGCGGAGAAATCGCTGAGACGCTGAAAGTCGGCTTCCAGGCGGTCGAGCATGCCGTTGAAGGCGCTGACCAAGGCCAGCATCTCAGCCGGCGCATCTCGCTCAGAGAGCCGCTCGCCAAGACGGTCGGCGGAGAGCCTGCCGGCGGTACGGGTCACACGCCGAAGTGGTGCCAGGCCATTGCGTGCGGCTAGCCAGCCGAGCTGCGCTGCGATCAGCGTCGCCATCGTTATTCCGGTCCAGAGATGGCGGCGGATGTCGCTGAGAAAGTGGGTATGGTGGCTGATATCAAGTCCAATCAGCACGTCCAAGAGAATTGGCTCGGCCAGTGGAAGCGTCTTCGCTGCCTCTCGGCCGATGAAGCTGCGTCCCTCATGCTGCCAGTGGGACTGGGGAGCGGCCTCGTTTCCCTGCTTTGCCGATGCTAGTTGCTCGGGCCGAAAGGCATAAAGCACCTCGCCCTCTTCGTCACGGATGGAAAGGGCAAGAGAGTCATGACTAACCAGTATGGTGTCGAGTTGCCGTAGCAGGGCGTCGAATGCCACGGATGAGTGTGCTTGACCCAGCAAGTTATCGATCATGGCCATCTTGGCACTCAGCTCCTGGCTATCGATTTGGTCGAAGTGAGCGCCGATCAGACGCTCCATCAATAGGCCAAGTACCAGCAGCAGGCTAGCGGTCAGCATAGCGAACAATAGGGCTAGACGCGTGGTGAGGGAGAGTGGCTGTCGTCTCATGTGTTGTCAGAGGCCTCCAGCACATAACCCATGCCGCGAACGGTGCGTATCAGCTTGAGATGAAACGGGCCATCGACCTTGGCTCGCAGCCGCCTGACGGCAACATCAATCACGTTGGTGTCGCTGTCGAAATTCATGTCCCAGACCTGAGAGGCGATCAATGAGCGGGGAGTACCTCACCCTTCCGACGAATCAGAAGCTCGAGCAGGGCAAATTCCTTGGCGGTTAAATCGATGCGCTCACCGTCGCGGGTGACTCGGCGCTTCAGCAGGTCAAGCTCCAGGTCTGCGGCCCGGAATATTTCAGGCTCGCGGGTCTTGCCGCGCCTGAGTAATGATCGGATACGAGCCAGCAGTTCGGAAAAGGCAAACGGTTTTACCAGGTAGTCGTCTGCTCCTAGCTCAAGCCCCTGACCCGGTCGTCAACTTCGTCCCGGGCCGTCAGAAACAGGACGGGGACGTCCTGCCCCGCGCGTCGCACCATCTGGAGAATGGTCCAGCCATCCATCCCCGGCAGCATCACGTCGAGAAGCAGAAGGTCATACTCCTCATTCTGTGCCAAGTGGAGACCATCCAGCCCATCGCGCACCAAATCGACGACAAAACCGGCCTCCCTAACCCGGATGTTGCACCGGGTCAGTCAGAAGTCCCCAGATGCCAGGCTCGGTGGGGATAAAAGGGATCTGGGGTGGAGTTTGGCTGCTTTTTGATCAAGTTCCTGTGCTCAGGGCGCACCTCCCCCACCCCCATGTCTTTTCTGTGCCGGGGACAGCACGCCGCGACGCTATCCCGGCACCAGCTTGCTGGCCAACATCAGGAAGAGGTCCTGCTCCGGATACTGGCTGTTCAACATCAGCCGAATGGTCCGTGTGTTGCGAGTGATGACGGCGCCGATCTTCAGCAGCTTCAGGCGGATGGTGTTGACCTGGGCTTGGGCGAAGGCGGTGCGCTTAAGGTAAATCCGACGCAGCCGCTCCAGGAGCAGGTAGGCCAGCCCCGAGAGCAGCAGTCGGTACTGATTGGACCACCATTGGTGGCAGCTGGTGCGGTCTGAGAACAGGAGCTGCTGCTCCTTGATGCGGTTCTCCATCTCGCCTCGGGCGCAGTAGCGGTGGTCGTAGAGCCACTCTGCGCTGCAGCCGCGCAGGTTGGTCACCACGTAGCGGGTGTTGAAGCCACGCCAACTGGTCTCGGATTTGACGACCACCTTTCGTCGGCGCTTCTTCCAGCTCTTGGCGGCGTACTCGATGAAGCCGAAGACTCGCTGCTTCTCACGGGTCTTCTCGAAGCGGATAGCTGACTCGTAGTCGATATCCAGGGCTAGCTTGGCCAGCCGCGGGTTGCCGGCGAGGCCGACGATGTAGTCGACACCGTGGCGCTCGCACCAACTGAGGATCAGCGGGCGGCAGAAGCCGCTGTCGCCGCGGAATACGACCTTTACCTCAGGCCACGCCTGGCGCAGCCGCCGAACCAGCAGGGCAAGAATGGCGCCGGCGTGGTGGGCGGCATCTCGGTAGGCCGGGCGAAGGTAGCTGACCAGCAGCTGATCGCCACAGAACACGAACAGCGGCAGAAAGATGTAGTGGTTGTAGTAGCCGTTGAAGTGCCGCCCGAGCTGCTGGCCGTGCACCCGGTCGTCGGTGGCATCGAAGTCGAGGTAGAGCGGCTTCTTGGGTGGCCGCCGGAACGAGCGGATGAACTGCTCGATCATTTCCTCGTGGATGGTGACCGCCCAGTCCCGATCGGCTTGCTGCTCGAAGCGACACAGCGTGGACTGGCTGGCCAGCACGCCGTCGGTATCGACGGCGGTCTGCAGGGCGATGTCGTGACGCAGCGCCTGGTGGTCGTTGAGATCCTCGTAGCCCAGCGCCAGGCCAAACACGCGCTGCCGAACCAGGGTTTCGGTGCGATGCAGGCAGCGTTGAGGATCGCGGTCATCACTCAGCCGGCGAGCGATAGCGCGGGTCAGGCCCATCTCGCGGTCGAGCTGCCGCAGCAGCAGGATGCCACCGTCAGAGGTGACCTCGCCGCCATCGAAGCTGGCGGTGATCTGACGGCCTTTGCAGCGTGGAAAGGTGGCGGTGGGCGTGGTACATTTTGTCATGGCGGCTGTGTCGGCTAATTCTTGGTTAGGCTCTTGAATTATAACCGATTTTCAGCCGCTTTTTTCATGCCTGGTGCAATATTCGGGCTAAGGCCCTTGTTAATGGCCAAGTAAAGTGACCCAGTACCTTGAGCAGTTGCCGCTCGGCCACCTCGGCGAAGATCACGTGCAGACCGAACCAGATCGCCAGGTTGAGGAACACCCCCACCACCGCGGCGGCAATAGTCGCCAATGTAGTTGCCGTCGCTGTCACGCACGAACAACTGAGGCGTATGGGAAGAGGAGTAACGAGACTCTGCCGGGAGGGCAGCTGCTAAAGAGTGTGTCATGACCAGAACCTCCGGACATGACCGCGACCGCCCTCTCCGGGAGCGATATCCCGGTCGGGGTGGATAGTGATGAAGGGTTACGCGGCGAAGAGCAGCGCGTGGTTAAGTTCGTCGTGGCCAGCCACCAGCAGGAAGTCACCGTGCTGACGGTCGTTCTGCACCACGAGGGCCTCAAGCTCGAGAGCCAGAGGCTGGTGGGGGTTACCGCTTGGCGGGATGCGATGATGATCCGATCCGAGCTTAGATAACCTGTCAGGTGGTCCGAAGGATGGGGTCCTCACTTCACGCTGCAGCAGCAGCTGGAATCACTCGATGGGCGTGACCCAATGGTCCGGAACCCTACATCTATTCGCTATAAACAGATTTATATCAAACCTCGCTCACGAGAAAAAAGCCGCATCGGTTTACGATACGGCATTGCCTTAACTAGGGCGACTTACTGGGCCCTCACCTGCTCGATCGACACAATGACATAATCGGTCTCGCCGGTCTGGCGCAGCACGAAGCGAACACGTTCCTCGGCGTCAATACCCTCTGCCAAGGCTGGATCGGCCAAAGCCAACTCCATGGTCATGGCCGGCCAGCGAAGCTCGGCGATTGGTTCATGGGCCAGCACGACACTATTGCCATCCTTCGTGATCGACTGCACGGTGCCGAAGCCTTCGGCTGTGCGCATTTCCTGATGCTCATGCCCTGCCTTGGTGCCATGACCGGCATGCTTGCCGTGTCCATGATCGCTGGTCGCCATCGCAGGTAGCGCCACCATAACGCCCATCATGACTGCCAGCTGAAGTACGATCTTTTTCATATCACAGGTTTCCTTGGGTTTTGGTGTTGCTGAGCGCAGCCTCTGACGAGACAGACTCGGGAAAGTGTCGCCGCTGCCATAGCCAGTAGAGGACGGGAATGAGCAGCAGTGAAACCAGGGGGCAGAGATCATGCCTCCTACCATCGGCGTAGCGATGCGCTGCATGGCCTCGGAGCCGGGGCCGGAATCCATCAGCAGCGGGCTGAGACCCAGCACTACCGTGAGAGAGGTCATGGCCTTGGGGCGTACCCGCATGACCGCCCCTTCGATAATTGCCTCGCGCAGCTCACCACGTGTACTCGGCTGGCGCTGCTCCACTGCGCCACGGACATACATCAGCATGACCACGGCGAACTCCGCCGACAGTCCGATCAGCAGGATGAAACCCGCCGCCACGGCCACCGAGATGTCATAGGCAAGCCAGTAGAGCAGCCACACCCCGCCGACGGCAGCGAACGGCAGCGACCCCATCAGCATGAAAGTCTCGGCGACGTTACGGAAGCAAAGGTAGAGCAGCAGGAAGATCAATACGATGGTCACCGGGACCACCCACTGCAGGCGCTCCTTGGCCCGTTCCATGTATTCGTACTGGCCCGACCAGGTGACCGAATACCCGGCCGGCAGAGCGACCTGATCCATCACACGCTGGCGCGCCTCGGCCACGTAGGAGCCGATATCGCGTCCGCGAATGTCGACCACGACCCAGCCGTTGAGGCGTGCATTCTCGGTGCGGATCATGGCCGGGCCGTCGACGATGCCCACGTTCGCCAGTGCCTGCAGGGGAGATAGGCTCCTGTCGAGGTGATGACCGGCAGGTCCCGCAGGCTCTCCAGCGAATCACGCCAATCCTGGGGGTAGCGCAGGTTGATGGGATAGCGCTCCAGCCCCTCGACGGTTTCGCTGACATTCATCCCACCCACCGCCGTCTGAATGATGGCCTGCAGGTCACTGACGTTGACGCCATGACGCGCGGCAGCGCGCCGGTCGATATCGACTTCGACATAGCGCCCGGCAGCGGTGCGGTCGGCATAGGCTGAGGCCGTGCCAGGGACGTCCTGGAGTACGCGTTCGATCTCGCGACCGATGCGCTCGATTTCCGCCAGGTCGGCACCCGCCACCTTGATGCCCACGGGAGAGCGAATGCCGGTCGAAAGCATGTCGATGCGCGTCTTGATCGGCGGCACCCAGACGTTCGCCACCCCGGGAAAGCTCACCGCCTCGTCGAGCTCGCGAATGATATCGGCCTTGGTGATGCCCTCGCGCCACTGATCGCGGGGCTTGAAGCGAATGACGGTCTCCAGCATGCCGATCGGGGCCGGATCGGTGGCCGTATCGGCACGCCCCGCCTTGCCGAAGACACGATCCACCTCCGGTACCGACATGATCAGACGATTGGTCTGCTGCATGAATTCACGCACCTTGCCGATGGAGACACCGGGCTCCAGCGAGGGCATGTACATGAGATCGCCTTCATCCAGCTGGGGCATGAATTCACTGCCCAGCTTGGTCGCCGGATAGGCCACGCTGGCGGCAATCAGCACTGCTGCGGCAATGGTGGCCCAGGGATAGCGCAGCAGGGCATCCAGCCCGGGGCGGTATATGGCAATCAGCATGCGGCTCAGCGGATGGGCAGACTCAGGGCGTATGCGCCCACGCACCAGGTAGCCCATGAGCACCGGCACCAGGGTGATGCCCAGTCCGGCGGCCGCCGCCATGGCATAGGTACCGGTGAAGGCCAGCGGTTGGAACATCCGACCCTCCTGTCCCTGGAGAGTGAACAGGGGCAGGAAGCTGACCACGATAATCAGCAGCGCAAAGAAGATCGGTCGGCCGGTCTCCTTGGCCGCCTCGGCCACGGTATGCCAGCGATCCTCGCCCGGGGACGCTTTCTCGAGCCGCTTGTGCAGGTTTTCCACCATGACGATGGCGGCGTCCACCATGGCACCGATGGTCACGGCAATGCCGCCCAGCGACATGATATTGGCGTTGATGCCCTTGGCCTGCATGATCATCAGTGCCGCCAGTATGCCGATCGGCAGTGCCACGATCGCAACCAGCGCCGAGCGGAAATGGAGCAGGAAGACGACGCATACCAGTGCGATGATGAGGAATTCCTGCAGCAGCTTGCCCGTCAGGTTGTCGACCGATTCCTGGATCAGTACCGAGCGATCGTAGGTTTCCACGATCTCGACGCCTTCGGGCAGGCTCGGTCGCAGCTCATCGAGACGTGCCTTGACCCGCTCGATGGTGGCCAGCGCGTTCTCTCCATGGCGCATGACCACCAGGGCGCCTACGGCCTCGCCCTCGCCATCCAGCTCCGCGATGCCGCGACGTGCAGCAGGGCCGATGCGGATCTCGGCCACGTCCTCGAGCAAGACGGGGGTTCCGTCGCCGCCGAGGCCAACGGGCACCAGGCGTAGCTCCTCGATGCCGGTGAGGTAGCCACGCGAGCGCACCATGTATTCCGCTTCGCCCATCTCGATGACCGAACCACCTGCCTCGCGGTTGGCGCCTTCGATGGCCGAGCGGATGCCGGACAAGGTCAGCCCATAGGCACGCGCACGATTCGGGTCAAGCACCACCTGGTACTGCTTGACCATGCCGCCCACCGTGGCGACCTCGGACACGCCCGTCACGGACTGCAGCTCGAACTTCAGGAACCAGTCCTGCAGCGAGCGCAGGCCGGCCAGGTCGAGCTCGCCGCTGCGGTCCACCAGGGCGTACTGGTAGACCCAGCCCACACCGGTGGCGTCCGGCCCCAGCGCCGGCGTGGCGCCGGCTGGCAGCCGCGGCGCCACCTGGCTCAGGTACTCGAGCACGCGGGAGCGTGCCCAGTAGGGATCGGTGCCATCCTCGAACAGCACGTAGACGTAGGAGTCGCCGAACATGGAGAACCCGCGCACGTCGCGCGCCTGGGGTACGGCCAGCATGGCCGTCGACAGGGGATAGGTAACCTGATCCTCCACCACCTGGGGAGCCTGGCCGGGATAGCTGGTATGAACGATCACCTGAACGTCGGAGAGATCAGGAATGGCATCCAGCGGCATCTGCCTGCCGGTGAAGAGCCCCCAGACGACGAAAATGGCCGTTACCAGGAGCACAAGCAGGCGATTGTGCAGCGACCACGTGATGATCCTTTCGATCATGAATCGACTCCTCAGTGGTCGTGGCTCAGCGGCTCGATGGCGGTGATTTCGTAGACGAACTCCTCGCGCTCGCGCATGCGGAAGCGCATCGGCATATCGTCGTGCAGCCCATCGAGTTCGAGATCATCGGCCACGGTGAAGTCCATGACCATTGCCGGCCAGCCCAGCAGGGGAATCGGCGCGTGGTCGACGTTAAGCACGCGGGCATCGCGGTCGATGGAAATCAGGCGCCCATCGGCCCAGACATCGCCATCCGAACTCTCCTGCTCGGCTTCGGTCATGCGCACCAGCTCGGCACTGGCTGCCGCTTCGGAGTCGAGCAGGAAGTGGCCGGAGAGAACCACACGCTCTCCTTCCTGGAGGCCTTCGATGATCTCCAGGTCGCCGTTGGCACGACGCCCCACCTGGACCTCACGCGCCTGGAAACGCCCTTCGCCCAGCGCCAGAATGACCCGGTCCTGCCTGCCGGTACGGATCACCGCCTCAGCCGGCAGGTACAGGACACCTTGCAGTGGGCGGGTGGTCAGCTGGACATCGGCATACATCCCCGGTTTTAGGCGCTCACCGGGATTGTCGAAGGTCAGGCGTACCTGAACGGTTCGCGTCGGGCTGTTCAGGCTCGGATAGATGTAGTCGATCTTGCCCTCGAGACGTTCGCCTGGGCGGAAGGGCAGCTTCACATGGGCGGCGTCGCCTCGCGCCACGGCATCCACCTGATGCTCGAACAGGTCGGCCATGACCCATACCTGCGAGAGGTCGGCAATGGTCATCACCTCGGTGCCCGGGGTGACATACATGCCTTCACGTACGTTGAGCGACTCCACCACGCCACCCTGGCCCGCTCGCACCGCGATGAGCCGCCGCGGCTGACCGGCCCGCTCGATCTCGGCAATCTCGGCGGCACTGACCCCCAGCGCCCGGAGGCGCTCGCGCGCAGGAGCAGGACTGCCGCCACGACGCACGACATGCAGCAACTCCTCTTGCGCATTGACCAGTTCCGGCGAATAGAGGCGGAACAGCAACTGCCCCTCCTCGACCCGCTCGCCGGTGGTTCTGACGCTGAGTTCCTCGATCCAGCCCTGGGTGCGCAGGTGAACGTGGCTGAGTCTCGATTCGTCATAGTCGACGAAGCCGACCGTCTCGACCAGGCGCGCCAGGTCACCACGAGCCACCGAGCCGATTCGCACATTCATATTCTGCTGCACGACAGGGCTGATGCTCACTGTGCCGGGCGTTGCGTCGCCGCCACCCGCATAGATCGGAATGAAGTCCATGCCCATCTCATCCTTGCGCGGCTCGGGAGAGGTCACGGAGGGGTTATGTGGGTGGCGGTAATAGAGAATCTCTCTCTCACCGTTGGCCGTGTCCGCCGCGGCGGCAACGTGCGCATGGGAATCCGGCCAGTAGGTCACGGCAGCGGCGCCTGCGGCAGCCCCCGCACCCAGCAGGACGATGACAGCGAACGCCTTCATGCGTTTTCTCCCAGTAGATAGAGCAGGTCCACCTGCTCAAGGCGACGCTGCGACCCGATACGCACGGCCTCGATATGCGTTTCCAGCTCGGTCAGGCGTGCACGCACAAGCGAGTTGAAGTCCGTGGTGCGATTGCGATACCCATGCTCGGCGGCTTCGGCGTTCTCCCTGGCCTGCGGAAGGAGGCGCTCTGCATACTGACGCTCACGCTCGCTCAACTGATGCCACCTGGCCTGGGTCTCCCCCACCTGGCGCTGCAACTCGAGGGCCTGTGCATCCCAGGCATACTGGGCGGCCTCACGACGGTGCACGCTGGCCGATAGATCGCGGTCCTGGCGCTGGCGCGTAAAGAGCGGAAGGTCGACCATGACCATCGCCGACATGCGATCCGGCATGTCCATGCCACGCTCCGTTGGCGTGCCATAGGTCAGCTCGACCGACCACTGAGGCCTGTAGCCTTGACGCGCCAGCTCGACACCGTGGTTGCCGGCATCGACGAGAGCCTGTTCTGCGGCGAGCAGCGGGTGCGACAGCAACGCATCCGCCGGCTCGGTCATGTCGGGCAGGTCGGGGGCTAAGGGGCGTGAAATGGCATCCTGACCGACCCAACGCGCAAGCTGGGCCCGTGCTGCCGCTTCCTGTGCCTGAACGGAAAGCAGGCGATCATGCAACCGGCTCAGCTCCAGTTCGGCGCGTAACAGATCCTGTTGATCGGCAAAGCCGGAAGCAAACTCGCGTTCGGTGATATCGCGCAGGTCCTCGAACAAGGGCTGGCTCTTCTCCAGCACTTCCCGGATGGCGCGCTGCTCGTAGAGCGACAGGTAGGCACGCCGCACGGCACGAACGGCAGTGATTTCTGCGTTGCTGCCACGAGCTGCGTCTGCCATGGCCAACGCGCCTTCCCGCTCGCTTGCCAATCGACGGCTGTCGCCTCTCGGGAAGGTCTGGCGCACTCCCACACGCAGTTGGGTCATGGTGTCGTCATCGATGGAAAGACCCTCTCGTGCGACGTCCATGACCTCCATGATCAGCATGGGATCGGGAAGCTGTCTGGCCGAGATGGCGGCCTCACGTCGCGCCTCAGCCAGCTCCTGGTAGCGCAGCGTGGCAGGGTCGTCGATGCGAGCGAGCCGCTCAGCTTCCATCAGAGAAAGCACCGGCTCTGACAATACCGGCAAAGGCAACATAAAAGCCGTGCTTAACGCCACAGCCAACATTTTGGGTAACCGAGAGCCCATTCACCACCCTCCATACTCACCTGTGCACTGCGGCAAGAACAGCGCCATGGCACATGCACCATGGCCAAAAGTCATAAAAAAACTTGGTTATATCTATCAAACTGGCCGACGGGTGCCGGCCAGCCATGCTTCTTCAAAGCGTGAATACCGGGTTATTTGAAAGCAACGTGAAGGCTATAGCGATGGACGTCCCAACTATCCCCACCCGGCGCGGAATTTCCTGATACCACCAAGCTATACTGGCCGGCCGGCAACGCTTCTCGAATTTCAAAGTCGCCACCAGAAGACCTCACCTGACTCAAGGTATTGCCCTGAGCATCGATCAACTCGGCTTTCATCGGCAGTATGGAGTGCATCCCGGGGAAGTGACTGCTGGCAATCCTGACCGTTGCGGCTTCATCCAGGTTGAGTTGGTAAGTATGCGGCTGGCCAGAATTAATGATCACACTAGGCGTGCTTCCTTCCTGCAGAGCGCTTTCGCTTGATGCCGTGTGGCCAAAATTGGCAAAAGCCGGGACAGAGAACAGGCTAACAACGGCAGCGGTAAGAGCAATCTTCTTGATCATGATACACCTCATTTTTACGATGAACATTACGCCAAGTTATCTTACAACCGTCAGGACTATTACTTTCAACTTCGGGCGTGATAGAGTAACCACTCTGCCTACTCATCCCCCGTGTTGTTTGTTCATGTAGGCATAGTACGTTTCAGTAGCGGACAGGACGCTGACTCGAAAATGACATTTTTGTCATGTTAAGCCAGACCCGCCAACGGAGGCTTCATGAAGTTATTGATTGTTGAGGACGAGCCAAAGACCGGCGACTATCTGGCGCAAGGCCTTAGAGAAGCCGGCTTCGTCGTTGACCTGGCGCGCGATGGCCTGGATGGCCTGCACTTGGCACAGACCGGGGAGTATGACCTGCTGCTGCTTGACGTCATGCTGCCTGGGATGGATGGCTGGACCATCCTACAAATGGTGCGCCGCGCAGGGCAGGACGTACCCGTACTGTTTTTGACCGCACGAGACGAGGTCGACGACAGAGTGCGGGGGCTCGAGCTCGGTGCGGATGACTACCTGGTCAAGCCGTTCGCCTTCTCCGAACTGCTTGCCAGGGTCCGCTCACTGCTACGGCGCGGGAAGGCACGTGAGCCAGAAGTGTTCCGGGCCGCCGACCTGGAGCTCGACCTGCTACGGCGACGAGTCACTCGAGCCGGCGAGCGGGTCGACCTCACCGCCAAGGAGTTTGCACTGCTCGAGCTCTTGATTCGACGCCAGGGAGAAGTCCTCCCCCGTTCACTGATCGCCTCCCAGGTGTGGGACATGAACTTCGACAGCGATACCAATGTCATCGACGTCGCCGTCAGACGGCTACGTGCCAAGGTGGATGGCCCCTTCACTGTCAAGCTGATCCGGACCGTAAGAGGCATGGGGTATGTGCTGGAGTCAGGGGAGGATCAATGACCTTTTATCCCCTCTCCTTGACGGCGCGCCTGGCCACGCTCTTCTCCTTACTGGTCGCAGGCCTGCTGCTGCTGCTTGGACTGTGGCTCGAGCATCTGATTCGCGGCCACTTCGATGAAATCGATCACATGGAATTGACAGCAAAGCTGAACATGATCGAGAACCTGCTTGACCGAGTCGACAGCCCCGCCGCACTGAATACACTGCCCAGATATCTTGACGACCTATTGACGAGCCATGCGACGCTGTCCGTCTCCATCCGCGATGAGGAGCAGCGAATACTCTACGCCTACCAACCGGAATTTCTCGAACCAGTAAAGAATGGAGACGTTGACTCAGCCAGTACCCGCTGGAGCGTGGCGGGCTACGAATTCATTGGTCATGAGGTTCAGAAGCGCCTTCCTCTACCGCAGCCCATACCGGTACATGTCCTGCTTGGCCTGGATATCACGCACCATGCTCACTTTCTCGAGGACACCCGCCGCTATCTTTGGACGGGCATTGCGATAGCCGCCCTGCTGACAGCATTGCTCGGCTGGCTGGTCGCGCGTCAAGGCCTCGCCCCACTCAAACGGATCACGGCTGCTGCCAGGCGGCTATCGGCCGAACGCTTGGGAGAAAGGCTGGACCTGCAAGCCACGCCACCGGAAATGGTCGAGCTGGCCAATGCGTTCAATGGCATGCTGAATAGGCTCGAAGCCGACTTTCAACGCCTCAGCGAGTTCTCGGCGGATATCGCCCATGAGCTGCGCACCCCGGTGTCCAATCTGCTTACCGAAACCCAGGTCGCCCTGTCACGACCACGCAGCACAGAGGAATACCAGGACGCACTGCACTCCAACCTGGAGGAGCTGGAACGACTGGCTCGAATGATCGCCGACATGCTGTTCCTGGCCAAGACCGATCATGGGCTACTGCCAAACCCTGCCGAACCGGTCCATCTCGAGGAGGAAGTGACCGCTTTGCTGGAGTTCTATGACGCCCTTGCCGAGGAGAAACAGGTCAAGATGCAGCTCAGTGGTACCGCCACAGTCACCGGCGACCATCTGATGCTTCGCCGAGCGATTGCCAACCTGGTGTCGAACGCCGTGCGGCACACCCCCTGACGGCAGGATCGAGATCACCATTACCCATGACCAGGATATGGCGAGACTGTGGGTCAGAAATCCTGGAGAGACGATCCCCGCCGATCAGTTACCGAAACTATTCGATCGCTTCCACCGGGCCGACAACATCCGCAACCACCATGGCGAAGGCGCAGGTCTGGGACTCCCCATCACCCGATCAATCGTCAAGGCCCATGGTGGAGACGTCGCGGTCCGTTCTCAGAATGGCATCACAACCTTCTGCCTCACCCTGCCGCTCTCCGGCACGCAACGTACATCATCGGAGGTGTGATTCGATGGCTCTCAATTCCAGTCAACCCAATCGCTCTGCCCGCCTTGTCGCGCTCGCCGTGGGCATCCCCTGCTTCCTGGTGCTGGCCGTGCTCATGGCCATGCCCTTCATGGCCGGGGATGAAACGACCCTCCGGGTCGACGGCCCGGTACCGACTCAGCCGGGGGCAGAACGCGGCGGGGTCCACTTCTCCGGCACGGTGCACCAGTGGAGCGTGGCGGGCAGTCTCGTGATCGATGCCGAGCAACAGGCGCAACTCTCCTTCCAACTGCGCGGGCCCGACGGTAACCCGCCTCGACAGGCCATGCGCGTCCCGATCACCTTCGTCATGCCCGGCCATGACATGTCACTCAGCCAGACGGCCGAACCGACCGACCGCGACAGCTACGCGCTCGCGGCACCGCTCCCCATGTCGGGTGCCTGGCAGATGCGTATGACGTTCTCGGACGTGACCGGCGTGCTGGCGTTCGACGTCAGGGACTGACGATGCCAGGGATGCACCACGGCGGCGACATCCAGCCTCAGAGCACGGGCGCGAGCAGCTAGGCCGCCCGCGCCGCCACCCGGTGCCAGAGCGACTGAGCCTCGATCTCTGGGGTATACGGATTTAATGGTTGATGGGGCACCTTCACCCCATCAATCTGATACCACCCTCAGATGGTTGATAGATCGACTCCGTAGTTGAGTTCCTCTGCGACGTCCGGCAGTCCGTAACCGATGGTTTTCTTGTAGAAAGGAGAGACCTTCGCAGTCGGTGCCTTCTTCTTGTGCTTCGTGGTGTAGAGCATTCGTGCCCGCATCACCTCGAAGGAGTAACCGCGCCCTTCACGGTTCTTGTCCTTGGCCAGTCGGTTGATGGACTCCGTGTAAGCGTTGGTGACGGGCATGTCCGTCTCGAAGTAGGTCATGGTCTCTTCGCGCCAGTTTCCCACTGCCCTGACCAGATCGCTCCAGACTTCCTTTTGGCCCTTCGGGATGGTGGCTATCCACTCGTCCAGGGCGGCTTCTGCCTGGAGCCGTGTGGTGGCGTCCCAGATGCCGTAGAAGCGCTCCTTGTGCTCGTAGGCGGCCAGCAGTTGCGGGAACGCGCCTGTCCAGGTCTCCATGATGAGGCGCTCCCGGTCTGAGACTTCGTGAGCGCGTTTCAGCAGGATTTTCCGGTCTCCCTTGAGAGTCCGGCTCTGGGACGGTTTCAGCTCCTTTCTGAGGCCCTTGCGCACTCTCTCTAGGGCATCGTTGGCCATGCGCACCACATGGAACTTATCGACCACGATACGGGCCTGGGGCAGCACAGCCTTGACCGCTGCCCGGTAGGGGTTCCACATGTCCATGCTGACGATCTCGACCTTCTTCCGGTCTTTCAGCTTCATCAGGTAGTTGGTCACCACGTCCTGGCGGCGGGTGGCCAGCAGGTCGAGCAGGGTTCGCTCCTCAATGTTGGTCAGAATGCAGCGGTAGCGCTTGTTCAGGTATAGCTCGTCAATGCCCAGGATGCGGGGCGTCTCGAAGCGGTGCCAGCGCCCCAGGAACTCGGCGCGGGCGTTGAAGATGTCGCGCACCGTCTTCTCGTCCAGGCCGGTCTGTGCCGCCACAAAGGTGTAGGGGTGGTTGAAGGATTCCTTCTCCACGTACTCATGCAGCCGCAGTGTCATACGGAATCCGTCCACCATCTCCGGTAGCTGGGGCCTGAATGTTGTCTTGCAGGCCCGGCAGGTGTATCGGCGGCGGACCACCCAGAGAGTGACCCGCTTGCCGTGGATGGGCAGATCACGATAGGGAACGTCACGCTTGCCGAACCGTACGAACTCACCCTGCACGCCGCATTCCTCGCAGGCGATGGGATCGGGCACGTCCACCTGGAAGTGCATTTCGTCGTCGGTTGATTTGCAGCCCAGTACTTGGTATTGCGGCAGGTGAAGGATGTTGTCGGGAAGTTCGGTCATGGTGTTGTATAGGCGTAGGTGTCAGTCAGATCCATCCGGCTCGGCATTGGTGTTTGCTTTTTTACCCAACAAGCTGCTGGAAACGAAAAGTAAGGCACCGAGGACAATTGCAATATCAGCCAGGTTGAAGGCCGGCCAATGCCAGTCTCGCCAATAGAAATCAAAGGAATCCACAACATAGCCGCGAAAGACCCGGTCAATCAGGTTGCCCATGGCGCCACCGAGGATAAGACTGTAAGCGATGGCTTCTCCTTTATGACGATTTTCAAGGATCAGCTTGATCAGAAAAATCGAGACCACTACCGCGATTCCGATAAAAAAGTAGCGCTGCCAGCCTCCACCATTCGCAAAAAGACTGAATGCGGCACCGGTGTTCCATAGGTGCACCCAGTTAAAGAACGGGGTCACCGAAACATACTCGCCATAGGCCATTGATTGCTGCACCAGCCACTTTACAGCCTGATCAGACGCTGCCAGCAGGCCCGATATGGACAATAGGGCATACGGCGAGAGCTTTTTGCCAATAATGAGCATTATTTAACCCTTCAACGCCAAAATGCGTCTGGCACCGTTAAGTACAATGCCCCCCGCGATGGTGCCGATAATCAGATCCGGATAATTGGACCCGGTCCACGCGACCAAGGCGCCGGCGGTGATGACACCCAGGTTGATCACCACGTCATTGGCTGAAAATATCCAGCTTGCCTTCATGTGCGCCCCGCCCTCGCGATGTTTGGATATCAGCAGCAGACAACTGGTATTGGCAATCAATGCGACGAATGCGATAACCATCATCACCATCGATTCTGGCTCACTACCGAATACAAAGCGTCTCACCACCTCTACGAGCACGCCCACAGCCAAGATCAGTTGCAGTACACCAGCAAGGTGCGCGGCACGCACCTGCTTCTTTACGCTATGTCCGACTGCATAAAGGGCAAGCCCATACACTGCCGCATCGGCAAAATTGTCCAGGGATTCTCCAATCAGGGCGGTGGACTGGGCGATCAGGCCGGCAGTCATTTCCACCACGAACAGGACTGCATTGATGCCAAGCAGCCAGCGCAGGGTCCCGGATTCTTGCTTAGCAGAAGCTGCCGAAAACTCGGCGGCCTTGATGGTCTCCGGATTTGCAGCAACGCTTTCCTGAAGCGAGGCGCCTAGCCCCAAGGTCTTCAGTTTCGATGTGACGGGCTCGACCTCGCCGTCATGCAC
Organism: Halomonas sp. E19; assembly: GCF_052439355.1. Classification (NCBI taxonomy): domain Bacteria; kingdom Pseudomonadati; phylum Pseudomonadota; class Gammaproteobacteria; order Oceanospirillales; family Halomonadaceae; genus Halomonas; species Halomonas sp. E19. The sequence goes on from NZ_JBNFWU010000001.1 coordinate 3,484,786, forward strand.
GACCTTCAGCCGGCGGTTCGACAAGTCGAAGGACAGCGCCCGAATCTCCTCAAAGCCGTTCAGGGCTAGGCGAATCATTCGTTCTTCTGATGGACAGTCCATCTTCGGCACGGCATAAACACTGACCCATCTCCCTGGCGCCTCGAGTTATCGTCAAATCTGGTGGATGGCGATCAGGCCGCATTCCTGTCTGATTGATCAACTACTTGCTCCCCGTCCTGGAACTTGACGTTGCTGACGACCAGTTCCAGCTTCTGGAAGTGCTTGATCCTCCTCCATCGCTTTTGAGCGCTCTGGAGCAGCTTGAAGACCATCGCCAGGGTCGTCGCCCGGGAGCCGCAGTTCCGGCTCCGTTTGGTCCTCAGGCGGACCGTGGCGAAGGTCGACTCGATCGGGTTGGTGGTGCGGATATGCACCCAGTGCTCTGCCGGGTAGTCGTAAAACGCCAGCAGCTCGTCCCGGTCCTTGGCCAGGCACCCCATCGCCTTGGGGTACTTGGCCTCGAAACGCTTCACCGTGCGATCGAAGGCCCTGTGTGCCTCGTCGCGGGTCTCGGCCATCCAGATGTCATGGAGGTCCGCCTTGACTTTGGGCTGCACCGATTTTGGCAGTTTGTTCAGCACGTTGGCCGTCTTGTGGACCCAGCAGCGCTGATGGTCGGTTTCCGGGTAAATCTTGCTCAGCGCCGCCCAGAACCCCATGGCACCGTCACCCACTGCCAGCTTGGGAGCCTGGGCCAGGCCACGCTCTCGTAGCCCTGTCAGCAAGGTCTCCCAACTGGCCGCCGACTCGCGAAAGCCGTCCTCGACGGCCACCAGCTCCTTGCGGCCCTGCTCGGTGACGCCAATGATCACCAGCAGGCACAGGCGGTCACCCATGCGGACGTTGCTATACACACCGTCGGCCCACCAGTAGACGTAGTGTCGGTCGGCGAGGTCCCGCTTCCTCCACTCGGTATGCTCGTCTTCCCACTGCTTCTTGAGCCGTGACACGGTGTTGGCCGACAGACCCTTGGCCTGGTCGCCGAGCAGCGCCGCCAAAGCCTCCTGGTAGTCGCCGGTAGAGATCCCTTCAGGTAGAGCCAGGGGATCAGCTCCTCGATGCTGCGGGCCCGCTTCAGGTAGGGCGGCAGCAGACTGCTGTTGAAGCGAGCGCCACCACCGCTACGGTCGCGCACCTTGGGCACCTGCACGCTGACATCCCCGACCCCGGTCTGGACGGTGCGCTCGGGCAGGTAGCCGTTGCGGACCACCGCTTGGCGCCCATCATCGAGCCGCTGGTCGGCGTACTGTGCCAGGAAGGTGGCCAGTTCAGCCTCGACGGCCTTGGCGATCAGGTCACGGGCACCTTGACGAAGCAGCTCGTGCAGCGGGTCAGTGACCGGGGGTTCTGGTTGTGAAAGAGCCCGGAGGGTAGAATCCGTCATGGCGTATCCACTCATGTTGATTGAGATCTTGGTCGTGATCAATCAACAGGATACGCCACCCTTCCTACCTCCTCCCATACACCAGAAATCACCATAGCTCAGGCCTGTATATCGGTATCCGCTGCGGACGTTGCATCACCGCCACAGGCGCCACCACAGGATTTGCTCATGATACGACTCCACTTGAACAATGTTGTGGTACCATTTAAAACTATAAAGCTACTATAAGGTCAATAGAGTAAAGAATCCGTTGGGGAGGAGGCTGATGCGCATTGGTCAGTTGGCGCAGTTGGTAGGGGTCGAAACACAGACGATCCGCTTCTATGAACAGCAGGGCTTGTTGCCGCCGCCTGATCGGCAGGACAACGGTTACCGTGTCTATACCGAGAAGCATGGTGAGGGGCTGGCCTTCATCCGTCGCTGCAGAATCCTGGGCCTGTCACTGGCTGAGATTCACGAACTACAGAGCTATCAGGACGACCCTCATCAGCCTTGTACCGCCGTCAACGCCTTGCTCGATGATCACATCTCTCATGTGCGGTCGCAGATAACCGCTCTGCAAGCGCTTGAGAAACAACTCGTTTCACTGAGAGCGAGTTGCAACGATGACCGGGAAGTTGAGGCGTGTGGGGTTCTTGCTGGAATTAGCGAAGGAAACATGCACCAGCAGTAGGTGAAGCATCAACCAGATAATCCGATGAGATGCCGGTCTGTCTCACTCTCATGCAAAGGTAAGATCAACCATTTAATCCGCTTACCCGATCTCTGCTGGGTGCATCTGCCGGGACCGCGCGAAATCCACCTCGAACATCGACTCGACCTCAGCGGCGAACGACGGGTCCATCACCAGCGCCGTGACCTCGAAATTGAGGCGGAAGGAGCGGTTGTCGAGGTTCACGGTGCCTGCCGCCGCGCCGATGTCGTCCACCAGGCAGGCCTTGCCGTGCAGGAAGCCCCCTCGTAGCGATAGACCTCGACCCCCGCCTCGAGCAGCGAGTCGAGAAAAGCGTAGGCGGCGAAGTAGGTCAGCGGATTGTCCGGCCGCTCCGGGATCAGCACCCGCACGTCCACGCCGCTCAGGGCGGCCAGCTTGAGCATCGAGAGCACCCCTCGTCGGGCACGAAGTAGGGGCTGGAGATCCAGATTCGCTCATGGGCGGCATGGATCGCCTGCTGGATCATCAGGCTCGCGGTCTCGAAGCGATCCGCGGGCCCGGTCGGCAGGATCAGCACCGGCATGCCGTGGTGGCTCGGCACCACCGGCGCCCAGGGCAGTTCGGGCAGTGCCTCGGTGGCCCAGTGCCAGTCCTCGAGGAACACCAGCTGCAGCGCCAGGGCCGACGTCGCCTGGCCGGCACCCGGCCTGAGGCGGGTGGTTCTCGCGTCCCACTCACCTGCGGCATCCGCTCTGACGTCCGTTCAGAAACCTCACGCTTATCATCGCCGTTTCTCTCGTGCCGAGTCGGCGGAAGCGGCGCTGGCAGGGTCAACCTGCTGGAGATAGGTCACGCCCAGCAGCTGGCGACGCGCCAGCCAGACGATCAGCGGCGGCAACAATAGCCACTGCAGCAGTGGGGCCAACCCCGTTCCCAGCAGCGGCAGGGTGGGCATCAGCTCACCGTACTGCCAGCGATCCTGCAGGACCGTGGCGTGCCATTCCAGGCCGATCGTGATCACGACGCCCACCGCCACGAAGCCGAGAAGCGCAAGCGCATCTGGGCAGCGCAACCAGTCGCGCCGGCGCCGCACCCCCGCCACGACCCAGTAGGCGACAAGGGCGATGAGCACGTCACCCAGGGTCGCCCGTGTGCAGAACAGGACGGCGTCCCAGTGCGCCATGGCCGGCATCTCGGCGAAGAAGGGGACCTGCAGGAACTCCCAGGGAAGTTGAGCAGCAAGGCGAACAGCACCACGTTGAATTCCGGAGTGGCCAGAAGTTGCCTCACCGGGCCGCCTCCGCCCCTGGCGAGTCCGTGCCTTCGTCCTGTCACTTCCTCCTTCCCTTAGGCGGCGACTGATGACAGCTCCAAGGCTCCTGGCGGACGTTGTCCTTCACATTCTGATCGACGAATCGGTAGTGCTCTTCCTTGAACCGGTTCCACCACCCCTGGCTGATGGTCACGGCGTGTTTCTCGAGAATCTCCTCGATGCAGTCGAGACACAGCCGCGTCGCGTCATAGGCGAAATCCAGCCGGTGCTTTTTGGCGTCGTAGAAGACGCTATCCAGCCCGTACAGCGCATCGATGTCGGCCACTGCGGCGCCTATCGCCGCCTCATCGTTGGGCTCGAGCTTCAGGTGCCGGGTTACCAGGTGGATCTCGGATACACCGACACGATGATCGTGATGGCTCATGATGTTACCTCCTTGGTTTGACGACGCGACCCGGCGATCAGCACCACGCCGGCGGCGGCGTAGAAGATCAGGTCGCCGATATCATCATGGGTCAGGCCCAGGCGATGCGCGCGCAGGCGGCCCAGCCACCAGGCGGCGACGATGCCGACCACGTACATCAGGCCGTACCAGTGAATCGCGAACGGGCCGAGGCTGATGGCCACCGGGTCAATCTGGGGATATTGCAGCATGCGCTACCCCCGGCTCACTCGAGACGCGACCAGTCGCGTCCACCGTTCTCGCTGATCAGCAGCCGGTTCAGGTCATCGGCCGCCACCAGACGCTGGGGGTCGTTCGGATCCACCGCCAGGTGCATCAGATAGCGCTCTTCCCAGCCCCGCTTCACCACCTCCCAGTCGCGGCTGGCTTCCTCGGCTCGCAGCAGGCCGACGTCCAGCATGAAGGCGTAGAGCGTCCCCTGGCTGGCCACCGCCAGGCTCACTGGGCGGCGTTCGGGGTATATCTGGCGCCAGCGCTCACCGCCGTCCGGACTCATCAAGAGCCCGGTCTGAGTGGCGGCATAGAGCTGATCGGGATCACGGCTCGAGGCGGCCAGGGCAATCAGCCCGGCCGGTGCCTTGGCTCGAGCCTGCCAGCTGCTCCCGCCATCCTCGCTGACCTGGAGCTGGCCGGCATAGGCTCCGTAGAGCGTGTCGGGGCTGGCCGCGCTGATGGTCAGCTGATGGAAATCCACCGGGCCATCAACGCCGGAAGCATGCCGGGACCAGCTTCGACCCCCATCGGTGGACATCACCACCCCGAGGTTGCCTCCCCTGGCAGGGTGGCCGCTCGCAAAGAAGGTCTCAGCCTCTTCGGGGTGGGGCGCGAATCCCATGAAATCATGGGTCTCCTCGGAGACCCGGCGGGCCATCCCATCGCTACCCACGGCATAGAAGCCGTGGTGGGTGGCCAGCCACAGTCGTTCGCCATCGGCTCGGTCGAAGGCCAGGCCGTGAATGTGGGTCTGCTGTCGCAGCTGCTCGAGACTGATACCGCTCGGCTCGCGGGAGCAACCCGCCAGCAGGGTCAGTAGCACGGCCATGACAAGTGGCCATCGATAATGGGTCATGACGTCATTTCCTTATCTTTCGTCAGGTGTGGCCGGCGCCATGCGAACCACCACATGGCGCCGAAACACCATACGGCAAGGTCAGCTCACGCGGATCGTCGCCATCATGCCTAGCGCCTCCTGCTCGATGATGTGGCAGTGGAACAGCCAGTCGCTGTCGGCATCACGGGTGGCGATCACCTGGAAGTGGGTGCCATGCACGTGGAAGGGCTAGATCGACCACGGCGCCTTCAAGGGGGAGGTTCAGGTACGAGGAGGCCGCTCGAAGGGAGCAGGAGGTCCCGATGGATAGCCCAGGTCGGGCCCGGACAGGGGAAGGGGGAGGCCATCGCGTCAATGGTCAACCGAGCAAAGGTGGCGCCACACTGGGCACAGGGCATGCAGCAAGGAGAGGCCAGGGAGGCATCCGGTTCGCTCGGGTCGGCGGCTGCCGAGAGGTCCCAGTCCGCCGACCCCTGCATGGCCGAACGCTCCTCCAGCTGACTCCCCAGGCAGGAGGCATCACCGTGATGCCCGCCCGCGGCCACGGGCGGCGCAATGGCCAGCACCAGGGCCATCAGCAGGCTGAGTAGCCAGTGATAGGAGAGTCGGCGCATTAGGGACAAGCGGCCTTGTGAGCCAATGGAAGCGCGAGTATTTCACGGCCAAGAAGAGAGCCGCAACCTGAGCCCTGCACGCAGGTTTACCAACGGAGCTCCTTTGATGTGAATCAATGGACAGGGCGCGCCGTTGGACTAGGGTAAGGTCAACGCGGTACCGAGAAGCGAGCCCCCGTCATGCAGCCACAGGTGCCTGAACAGTGTGCAGATCACGGCCGGAGAGGAATCTCCCTCTGGCTTGCTGCCTTGTTCGTGCTGGCACTGCTGCTCGCCGCACCCCTGGCCAAGGCCCATGCAGAGGAGCTTGACCACCCGGGCAACCCGGTGGCTGCGACCAGCCTCGAGCTCGCCACCGGCGAGGTATCGACGGACGCCTGGCTCACCTCACCTCCCGCGGGGCCCCACTGCCACCATGACCACGCCTGGCGCTCTGTATCAGGTGTTTTGCCCCGGAGCGAGGCGCCCGATGTCACCCCCGATCCGTGGCCTCCGATCGTCCCCGCCGCCGGGCCGTCTATACACCTCACCTCGGCACTTGGTCAGACCCTTCCTGGGCCCGCCTCTCCCCACGTCGTTCCCCTCTACCTGCTGACGCAGCGCTTCCGGTCCTGAGATCTGGGTGGTTTCCCAGACACACAGTCGTAATCGCGCGGCATTGACCTCTGCGCCGCACATAGCCGGAATACTGTGAGCATTGGCCCTCGACGGGACCAATCAGCAGCAAGGAGAACGATCATGAAACTTCGCAAGCAGACTCTCGCTCTCGGACTCGCGCTGGCCATCGGTGCCAGTGGTTCTGGGATCGCCCTTGCCCAGGGCATGCCGGACTCTCAACCCGGCCAGGGAAGCGGCATGGGTCCCGGCATGATGGGCGGAATGATGGGTGGTGGCGGCCAGGGCGGCATGGGCCCCGGCATGATGGGGGGCATGATGGGCGGCGGCGGCCAGGGCGGCATGGGCCCCGGCATGATGGGAGGCATGATGGGCGGCGGCATGATGCCCTGCCCGATGATGGGCGAGGGCATGGGCATGATGTCGATGCTCGACTCCGATCAGCGCAGCCAGATGCGCGAACTGATGCAGGAGCACCGCCCGGCCCAGTTCGAGCGCAAGGGGCGCCTGATGAACCTGCGCGACGACCTGATGGCCGAGATGCACGGCGAACGTCCGGACCCTGAGCAGGTGCAAGAACTCCACGGCCGCATGGCCGAGCTGCACGGCGAGATGATGGCCGAGATGGTGCGCATGCGTAACGCCATGCACGACCTCATGACCGATGAGCAGCGCGAGCAGCTCCGCCAGGCGGCGCCCGCCGACGTGGATCCCGAGGACCACGATGCCCATCACTGATCGGCGGAGTCACTGAATACGCAACATCAAGGACGGCCAACCCTGGCCGTCCACTCGGCGACAGCTGCAGGAGGCACGTGATGAGTGACACCAGGTCCAGAACGATCACCCTGACGGTACCCGGCATGGGCAGCGACCACTGCGCCGGCATCGTGCGCAAGACCCTCGAGCGCCTCGATGGCGTGAGCGAGATCCAGACCAATATCGCCAACCATCATGTCAGCGTGACGGTCGAGGAAGGCGGACCCGACGGCAACACCCTGAAGGGAGCCGTCGAGGGTGCCGGCTATGACGTGGCCGCCGTCAGCGGTGGTGGCCAGCAGCAGATTCGCCTGACGGTGCCCGGCATGGGCTCGGACCACTGCGCCGGCATCGTGCGCAAGACGCTCGAACGCCTCGATGGCGTGGGCGAGATCCAGACCAATATCGCCAGCCACCGCGTCAGTGTGACCATCGAGGCCGGTGGCCCCGATGGTGAGGCGCTGAAGCGCGCCGTCGAGGGGGCCGGCTATGACGTGGCCGCCGTGCAGACCGAGGAGCAGGAGGCGGGCGACGGCGACGCCGAGATCGAGGAGGCCTACCTCGCCCAGGCGCGCAAGCGCCTGATCATCGCCGGCATACCCGCCACCCTGATCATGCTGTTGATGATGCCGCACATGTTCTGGCAGCCGATCCCGGGCTACCTGGCCATCGTCGCCCTGCTGGCCTTCCCGGTGATCTTTCTCTACGGCGGCGCCGCCACGCACCGCTCGAGCTGGCGCTCGCTGAAGAACGGCACCTTCAACATGGACGTGCTGATCTCCATGGGCAGCCTGCCGCCCTACCTGATCGGCCTGGTCGGCTTCATTACCCCCATGACCTCGTTCATCGAGATGGGCGCCACCATCATGACCTTCCACCTGCTGGGGCGTTACCTGGAGGCCCTGGCCAAGGGCGCGCCTCCCAGGCCATTCGCCGCCTGCTGACCCTGGGCGCCAAGACGGCCCGGGTGGAGCGCAACGGTGAGGAGGTCGAGGTGCCGGTCAAGGAGCTGGCGCCCGGCGACATCATGATCGTGCGCCCCGGCGACAAGGTCCCCACCGACGGCGAGGTGGTCGAGGGCGAGAGCCACCTCGACGAGTCCATCGCCACCGGCGAATCGATCCCGGTCTACAAGAGCCCCGGCGACAGCGTGATCGGCGCCACCATCAACAAGGAGGGGCGCCTGCGGGTCAAGGCGACCCGGGTCGGCGGCGACACCTTCCTCGCCCAGGTGGTGCGCCTGATCGACCAGGCCCAGGGCTCCCGGGTGCCGATCCAGGAGTTCGCCGACCGCATGACCGGCCGCTTCGTGCCGGCGGTGATCCTGATCGCCCTGGCCAGCCTGGTGGTGTGGCTGCTCATTCCGGACGCCCTGCGCCCGATCCTCGACTGGGGCGCGACCTTCCTGCCCTGGGTCAACCCCGAGGCCGCCACCCCGGTGCTGGCGATCCTGGCCGCCGTGGCGGTGCTGGTCATCGCCTGCCCCTGCGCGCTGGGCCTGGCAACGCCCACGGCGCTGATGGTGGGCTCCGGCATCGGTGCCGAGCGCGGCATCCTGATCCGCTCCGGCGAGGCGATCCAGACCTTCAAGGACGTCAAGGTGATGGTGCTGGACAAGACCGGCACCATCACCCGCGGCGAACCGACGCTGACCGAGGTGGTGGCCGCCGAGGGCGTCGAGGAGTCGCGCCTGCTGACCCTGGCGGCGAGCGTGGAGAACGCCTCGGAGCACCCCATCGCCCGGGCCATTGTCGACGGTGCCAAGGAACGCGATGTGACGCCCGGCGAGGTCAGCGAGTTCCGCTCCACCGGTGCCCGCGGCGTCTCGGGCCGGGTGGGCGACGCGAGCGTGCTGATCGGCAATCGCCGGCTGCTCGAGGAGGAAGGCGTGGCCGGCCTCGAGGCCCTGGATGACGCCATGGGCAAGCTCGAAGCGAAGGGGCGCACCGTGGTGATCGTGGCCGCCGACGGCCAGGCCCTGGGCCTGGTGGCCGTGGCCGATACCCTCAAGGAGGAGTCGGTCGAGGCCATCCGCGGCATGCATGCGCTGGGCCTGCACGTGGTGATGATCACCGGCGACAACGAGCGTGCCGCCCGGGCCGTGGCCGAGGAGGTCGGCATCGATGAGGTCCAGGCCGGGGTGCTGCCCGAGGGCAAGGTCGACGCCATTCGCGCCCTGCAGGCGAAGCACGGCAACCACGTGGCCATGGTGGGGGACGGCATCAACGACGCCGCGGCGCTGAAGCAGGCCAACGTGGGCATCGCCATCGGCGCCGGGGCGGACGTGGCCATCGAGGCCGCCGACGTGACCCTGGTGCGCGGCGAGCTGACCGGGGTGGTGGAGGCCATGCACCTCTCGCGCGCCACCTTCGGCAAGATCGTTCAAAACCTGATCTGGGCCAGTGCCTACAACGTGGCCGCCATTCCCATCGCCGCCGTGGGCCTGCTGCACCCGATGATCGGCGTGATCGCCATGACCGCCAGCTCGCTCTCGGTGATCGGCAACTCGCTGCTGCTCAAGCGGGGCTTCACCCGCGCCAACCCGCAAGGAGAGAAGACATGAACCGCCTGCACCACGCAATGATGACCGCCTGCCTGGTGCTGATGGGGGTGGCCATGCTGATCGTGCTGTGGCGCGGCAACCCCTTCGGCACCGGCACCTGGCTGCTGCTGCTGCCGATGGGGCTCTGTCTCGGCCTGCACCTGTTCATGCACCGCCACAGCCACCGAAACGATGAATGACCCGCGTCCTCGTTCCCGCTTCGCGATTCGCCCGGGAAGTTGCCTTGGATCAATGCAGCTCGAGCCACCAAGAGGCAAGCTGAAGGCCTGACTCAAGGGAGTTCCTCATGCACCGGCTCATTCGGACATCAGCAACACAGCGCACAGGAGGCCGCCTGCTGGCCCTCCTGCTCGCGCTGCTGTTGGCGATGGTCACGCTGTCGAGCCATGGCGCCATGGAGAGCCACCAGGCCGATTGCGGCCTCGTCGCGCAGGTACAGCTGCTCGACGCTGATACCCCGGACGAGCACCGCTGCGCCAGCTGCGCCGCGCTGCCGCCCTCCATCGACCTGGCCACGGCTGCCCTCACTTCCCGGCCCTCGCCCCGGCGCTGGCCGTGATCACCCACCGCCCCCTGCCCCCGCGGCGCCCTCCCAGAGCCTGATCGAACGAAGACGGCCCGGCCGTCGGACCGCGACACCGTTCGCTGCGACACCGCTCGCATTATGGTTACGTTCCTCAGGAGTACATCATGTCTATCCGTTTTTCATCGGCCGCAACGGCGCGCCAGGCATTCCTGCCTTCCTCATTGACGCTCACCGGCAACCACCGGCTCCTCGGCTGGCTCATGGCCGCCGGGCTAGCCCTCTCCACTATGCCGACACTCGCCGACGCGGTACCGGCGGGCACGGTGGTTACCGCCAACGAGCGTGGTGCCTCTCTCACCCACATCAACCTATCGAGCGGCGGGACCAGCACCCACGCCATGGCCATCGCGCCCCACAACGTTCAGATCAGCGATTCCGGCCGCTACCTGATGGCCGTGGGGGAGCCGGCAGCCGACGACCACGGCCATGGCCATGACGGCGGCCATGCCCACGGTGATGCCCCCGGCAAGCTCAAGCTCTACCCCTCCCATGACCCGAGCGGCGCTCCCCTGGCCAGCATCGACGTGGGCAGCCACCCGGCCCATGTGGTCAGTGACCGGGAAGGCCGATTCGCCTTCGTCACCAATGCGGGGGACAACAGCGTCTCGGTCGTGGACCTGGAGGCAAAGGAGAGCGTGGCGACCATCGCCACCGGTGAGTATCCCCACGGACTGCGTCTGAGTCCCGATGGCCAGGAGCTCTATGTGGCCAACGTCCTGGATGGCAGCGTATCAATCATCGATGTCGAAGCGCGGGAAGAGGTCGCTCGCCTGCCGGTCGGCCAGGCTCCCGTGCAAGTGGGCTTCACCCCGGATGGCACCCGGGTCTTCGTCTCATTACGGGACGAGAACCGCGTGGCCGTCATCGACACCAACCGCCGCGAGGTCGTCGAGCGCATCGAGGTGGGCCGGCTGCCGATCCAGGTACACGCCACCCCGGATGGACGCTACATGCTGGTGGCCAATGAGGGCACTGAGGACGAGCCCGATAACCGGGTCTCGGTCATCGCTCTCGACAGCCTGGCGGTGGTGGCCACCCATGAGGTCGGTGCCGGTGCCCACGGTGTTAGCGTCGATGATTCCGGGCGCTTCGCCTTCGTGACCAGCCTCTATGACGACAGCCTGTCGGTCATCGACCTGGAGGCCGGGACCGTGATCAGCCGCTATGACACCGGCCAGGGTCCCAACGGCGTGACCTGGGTAAACCACTGAGAGGAGACAGGACCATGATGACGCAATGTGCCGCCCTGATGGGCCCCTGGGCTGGATCATGCCCGTCGCCATGATGCTGCTGCTCGGTCTCGGCATCGCTTCGCTCACCAAGTATCTGTTCACGCCCCGCCCCACATCCCGTGACCTTCCGGAGGCTCGCTCATGAATCGCTTCGGCTCCACTCTGCTGCTCTCCGCCGCCCTGCTGCTGGGCGCCGGCACCGCCCACGCCGCCCTGCCCGACAAGGCGACCCTGTTCAAGAACCCGGAATGCGGCTGCTGCGACGAGTACGCCCGCCAGCTCGAGGCCCGCGGGGTCGAGGTGAAGATCGTCGACGATATCGAGGTGGGCAAGATCAAGCAGCGCGTCGGCTTGCCCTATGGCCTCGGGTCCTGCCACACCATTCAGATGGGGGTTACGCCATCGAGGGTCACGTGCCCTTCGAGGCGGTGGAGAAACTCTTCGAGGAACGCCCGGACACCCGCGGCATCGGCCTGGCCGGCATGCCCATCGGCACCCCCGGCATGCCTGGGCCCAAGCGGGGCGACTGGGACGTCTACCAGTTCCGCGGCGGTGAGGCCAAACCCTTCATGACCCTGTAATCCATCACTATGGCAGTAGAGAAAGGCCGCTTCACTCTTGAGTGAAGCGGTTTTACTGTTTATTAGAAGCACAACTACGCCTTGACATGGAACGCAGGCCAAGCCCACCTCTTCGTCAAACCGCTACCCGCCGAAGAGGTGAATGTGTTCTCCGTCAGTCGATAGCGTCCACGGACTTGATAGCCCCGACTTGTCCCACCCATTATTCAAGGCCGTATCCTCCGGTGGCGCTCCTGCACCGCCAACACCGCCAGCGTCAGGGCCGTCAGCGGTAGTGCAAAGTAGAGCATGGTGACGCTGAAGACCGGCAGCGCATCGTGGTGAGTGGCGGCCAAGATCAGGTAGAGGGTATAGGCCAGATAATAGGCAAACAGCACGCCGCCCTCCCAGCGGCTGATCACCCCGCCGGTGAAGCAGATTGGCAGGCAGGCCACGGCCACCGCAATCATGACCGGAATATCGAAGCCCACCATCGCATCAGGGACAGCAATGCCGGTGGGGGCCAGCAACCCGGTCAGGCCCAGCACTCCGAGGATGTTGAACACGTTGCTTCCCACCACGTTGCCCACGGCAATGTCGCGCTCACCACGCAGTGCGGCAACGATCGAGGTGACCACTTCAGGCAGCGAGGTACCCGCCGCAATGATAGTCAGGCCGATTACCTGGTCGCTCACGCCAAGGGCCTGAGCAAATACCACTCGCACCTCTACCTGCTCGGCGGGGAGAGCTACCGGCTGAAGCAGAAGACGCTCAGCTGACGATCACGGGCGGGTCAGTTTTGTTGGCCACTGGAGGGTCAGTTCTGATGGCCATTGACACTCCCGAAGGAGCGTGACGTCATGATGCGCTGACGGGCCTCACCAGGATCATTCATCTCGATGCAGGGAATGCCCTTCAGTTCCAGGCAGGTGCGCTCCAGGGTGACCGAGAAACGCTGGCGAATCTGCTTGGGGTCGGCCAGGGCGAGATCCCAGGCGCTGTGTACGCCCATCAACGCCAGGCGCTCCACCAGTCGGCGGCCGACGCCCCATACATCGCCCAGCTCCACCTGACGCAGCAGCGTCTCATATGTCTCGCTGCCGGTTCTCAACACGCAGACGCCGCCGTAGCCCGGCAGTATCTTGGCCGCTCGGTTGGCCAGCTTGGCTCTATACTCCAGAGTGGACTCTTTCTCATCAAAGCTACTGTAGTACAGTCATCGGACATGTGCAGGTAGCAACAGTATTCTTGGCTCTGGGGAGGTAACCGTTTATGCCGGTTTATCGAGTCCTGCATGCCGAAGGTTGCTATCCCTTTCATGTGGTGGATCGCGATGGGTTACCGCACCCGGAGCTGACCCTCTATCCCGAATATTGCACCAGGCATGAAAAAAGCGGCTGAAAATCGGTTATAATTCAAGAGCCTAACCAAGAATTAGCCGACACAGCCGCCATGACAAAATGTACCACGCCCACCGCCACCTTTCCACGCTGCAAAGGCCGTCAGATCACCGCCAGCTTCGATGGCGGCGAGGTCACCTCTGACGGTGGCATCCTGCTGCTGCGGCAGCTCGACCGCGAGATGGGCCTGACCCGCGCTATCGCTCGCCGGCTGAGTGATGACCGCGATCCTCAACGCTGCCTGCATCGCACCGAAACCCTGGTTCGGCAGCGCGTGTTTGGCCTGGCGCTGGGCTACGAGGATCTCAACGACCACCAGGCGCTGCGTCACGACATCGCCCTGCAGACCGCCGTCGATACCGACGGCGTGCTGGCCAGCCAGTCCACGCTGTGTCGCTTCGAGCAGCAAGCCGATCGGGACTGGGCGGTCACCATCCACGAGGAAATGATCGAGCAGTTCATCCGCTCGTTCCGGCGGCCACCCAAGAAGCCGCTCTACCTCGACTTCGATGCCACCGACGACCGGGTGCACGGCCAGCAGCTCGGGCGGCACTTCAACGGCTACTACAACCACTACATCTTTCTGCCGCTGTTCGTGTTCTGTGGCGATCAGCTGCTGGTCAGCTACCTTCGCCCGGCCTACCGAGATGCCGCCCACCACGCCGGCGCCATTCTTGCCCTGCTGGTTCGGCGGCTGCGCCAGGCGTGGCCTGAGGTAAAGGTCGTATTCCGCGGCGACAGCGGCTTCTGCCGCCCGCTGATCCTCAGTTGGTGCGAGCGCCACGGTGTCGACTACATCGTCGGCCTCGCCGGCAACCCGCGGCTGGCCAAGCTAGCCCTGGATATCGACTACGAGTCAGCTATCCGCTTCGAGAAGACCCGTGAGAAGCAGCGAGTCTTCGGCTTCATCGAGTACGCCGCCAAGAGCTGGAAGAAGCGCCGACGAAAGGTGGTCGTCAAATCCGAGACCAGTTGGCGTGGCTTCAACACCCGCTACGTGGTGACCAACCTGCGCGGCTGCAGCGCAGAGTGGCTCTACGACCACCGCTACTGCGCCCGAGGCGAGATGGAGAACCGCATCAAGGAGCAGCAGCTCCTGTTCTCAGACCGCACCAGCTGCCACCAATGGTGGTCCAATCAGTACCGACTGCTGCTCTCGGGGCTGGCCTACCTGCTCCTGGAGCGGCTGCGTCGGATTTACCTTAAGCGCACCGCCTTCGCCCAAGCCCAGGTCAACACCATCCGCCTGAAGCTGCTGAAGATCGGCGCCGTCATCACTCGCAACACACGGACCATTCGGCTGATGTTGAACAGCCAGTATCCGGAGCAGGACCTCTTCCTGATGTTGGCCAGCAAGCTGGTGCCGGGATAGCGTCGCGGCGTGCTGTCCCCGGCACAGAAAAGACATGGGGGTGGGGGGAGGTGCGCCCTGAGCACAGGAACTTGATCAAAAAGCAGCCAAACTCCACCCCAGATCCCTTTTATCCCCACCGAGCCTGGCATCTGGGGACTTCTGACTGACCCGGTGCAACATCCGGGCTATGCCTGCCTGTCCGTGCGTCATCATGCATCGCTGACGGCAAGAGCCTACACGAGGGAAGTGGTCTCCTTTGCTTCCTGGGCGGCAGATCATCCCGTCGTGCTTCGACAGGGTTGGCAGTTGCTTGGTCCACCTACTCAGGTGCGGGCACTGTTGGCTTTCTTCCTCGCTTCGGAAATGAAGTGCATCGTGGCGTTGGGTCGAGATCGCTGCGGATTCGAAACCCGTCGGATCGAACCGACTTGGCAGACTGGCCGGCGCCTGGAACGGCTCCTGGCGGCGCTGAGATCGTTCTACACGGTACTGCATGAGCACGGTCGCTATCACCATGGCAATCCGATGGATGCCGACGGTGCCCGCCGATACATCGAGGAGGAGCGCCGCCGGCAACTCCAGGTGTTTGTCGATGCCCATGGTCGAATGCCCATGCCGGCTGACAGTGGCGTAGACGGCGTTCGAGAGATGCGCCTTTCCGCCAGTTACTTCCGGCTGAAGGGGAATCAATGGTTACCCGAGATCCTGGATGAACCGGCCCTGATGAACAGGGTCATGTCAGCTGGTGAGCAGTGGGGGTGGACACTACGCGAAACCGGCCTGGTACGTATCCTTTTTGATACCGGCTGCCGTGTGCACGAGGCTTGTCAACTCAGCGTGGCGGACTGGGTGCAGAGTGGTTTATGCGACGTCAACTACTTTGGCCGGTTGGCGACAATTAGAATGGCCGGTTGGGTGGGGTAGTTGTCGTCAGGCTGACGACCCGCCCTTTCCTCCTTGTAATTGACATTGATAAGCACGCTTACGATAGCTCTCCCCGCTCAGCTCTATCAGCGTGGCGTGGTGTACCAACCGGTCGATGGCGGCCACCGCCATCATGCTGTCGGGGAAGATGCTGTCCCAGGCGCTGAACGGCTGGTTGGCAGTGATGATCAGGCTGGCCGACTCGTAGCGATGCGCGATCAGCTCGAACAGCACCGAGGTCTCGGCCTCACTGCGCTGGACGTAGCCGATGTCGTCGATTACCAGCACGGCGTACTTGTCGAGCTTGATCAGGGCGTCGCTCAGGCGCAGGGCCTGCTTGGCGGCCTGGAGCTCCTGGACCAGGCTTGAGGCGGTGGCGTAGCGCACCCGGTAGCCCTGGTCGACCAGCGTATGCCCGAGCCCGGCCGCCACGTGGCTCTTGCCGACGCCGGAGGGCCCGAACAGCAGCAGGTTGTGCGCCTGGTCGACCCACTGCGTGTCGCCCGTTAGAGCGCTCAGCTGCCGGCGCTGCTCGGCCGCGATGGCGTCGAACTCGAAGGACTCCAGCGTCTTACCCACCGGCAGCCGGGCCTCCTTGAGGTGCCGGGCCAGCCGGCGTCGCTCACGCTCGGCCAGCTCGTGCTCGCATAGGGCGGCCAGCGTTTGTGGCAGGCTCCAGTTCTCGGCTCGGGCGCGGGTCTCCAACTGGGGCCAACAGGCGGCCATGGTGGGCAGGCGGAGCTGTCGCAGCAGCAGCGGTAACGTCTGGGCATCAGGCATGGCAGCGCACCTCCGCAACCGGCACGCGGGGCACCAGGTGGTCGTAGCTGGCGATGTCATGTTGGGTCACCTGGGGGAACGCCATCGTGGCGCTCGGCGTGGCGGCGAAACGGGCCTGGAGCTCGGCCAGCGTCGGGCTCTTCCCACGCGCCAGGGCGTCCAGCCAGTGGCTGGCGATCGTCTCGGCCTGGTCCTGCTCGGCGGCCAGCGCCAGGGCACCGACGATGCGCTTGCAGGCCTCGGCGACTGGCAAGGCGGCGGCCAGAAGGGCATATAGCTTGCACCACTCCTCGCTCGGCAACAGCTCGTCGCGGAACGTCAGTCCCGCCAGCGCCCGGGGCTTGCGGACCAGCCAGCCGATGACATGACGGTAGTCGATGACCCGCAGCCGACCGCTTTGCGGCGTGGCATGCAGTCGCCGCAGCGTCAGCAACGCCTGCTGTGCGTGGTGCAGCACCAAGCGATTGTCGTAGAGATGCACGCGCAGGCGCTCGCCGATCAGCCGGGAGGGCACCGAGTAGAGCACCTTGCGCACCTGGATGGTGCTGGAGGTGGTGACGCGCACCGTCAGCTCGGTGTAGTCGGTCCCTGGCCGGCTGGGCAACGGCTGCAAGGCACCACGCTCGACAGTGATACGGGTCGCGTTGCGGCGGTTGATCGCGGTGGTCACCTCATCGAGGAACGCCTGATAGTCATCGAGGCTGGCGAAGTCCTGGGAGCCACGCAGTGCCAGGCGCTGCTGGAGGCGCCGCTTGAAGTGGCCATGCGGCGACTCGATGCTGGCGTTTTCATGGCCACGCCCTGGGTTGTTGCGGGTGGCGGTCATGCCGTAGTGAGCGCACAGGGCGGCATAACGCTCGGTAAGGTCGGCTTCCGTCTCCCGGCCCAGATTGCGGAAGGCCGCCGACAGGCTGTCGGTGCGGTGCTCTGCGGGGACCCCGCCGAGGCGCTCCAGCGCACGCGTCAGACCCTCGGCCAGCGCCGGGTAGCTCTCGCCACCGAGCACCACCCGCACATCACACCAGCCGCTGTAGGCCAGGCGGAAGTGGTAGAGCCGGTGATCCAATGGCTCCCCTGCCACAGTAATGATGACTCCCTTGAGCTCGGTGAAATCGGAGAGGCCGCGTAGCCCAGGGCCATGGGTTTGCGGAAACATCACCTCCTTCTCCGGGCCGTGCGCGGCTCGCCAGCCCTTGACCCGGCGCTGCAGGGTCCGCAGCAGGCTGTCCGGGTACTGGCCGGGGTGCTGCTCCTGCAGCCACTCCAGTAGGGTCAGGGCCTGCAAGCCCGGGGCGGCGGCCAGCTGGGGGACGAGCGCGGTCTCCCACACATCGGCGAAAGGGTCGGGTCGGGTTCGCCAGTGCCGTGGTGCCGGCGGCTCTGAGGACTCGGACCGGCGTTCGAGGCGGCGGGCGGTTCTGACGGAGAGGCCTGCCTTGGCGGCGGCGACCTCCTGAGTCTGGCCTTGTTGACGTTGCGACATATAGAGCGTGACCTGTTGGCTGGTGACCGCCATACCGGCTCCCTGGTGGGTCGGGACAAGCGGTCAAGCTTAGGGCAACCGGTCACAGTAGTTGTCGTCGGCCGGCCAGAGTAATTGGCGCTCTATAGTGGTTTTATGCGAGAGATGTTGTCGATCAGCAAGGGAAGTCATGGACGCCGAGTGAAAAGGCTGTTCATTACCGACCGCACGGCCAAGGTCCTGCGACACTATGTGGACGAGCAGCGTGCTCGGCTAGATCCCCGAGGGTATGGGCTGGCGGAACTCACTACACTGCCTGTGGAAGCTCTTCATCACCTTCCGCTGTTCCTGACTCGACGTGGCACATCAATGAACCCGGACCACTTCCGCCGCGACTATTGGGCACCGGCTCTCAACGCCGCCGGCCTACAAGTGCGTTGCCATCAGGTCCGCCACTGGTTCGTGACACAGGCGCTCAACGACATCCACCAGCGTGCCCGATCCGCTGAGGAACTGCTGAGCCTGCGTGGTGCCCTACGTGAACTCATGGCCTGGAAAAGCGACATGCTGCCAATCTATGACCAAGCTATCTGCCGACATAATCTGCCGGAGCTGGCTCATCGCATTCATGCTCGCATCGAACGTGAGCACCGGCATGATCGCGCTCGCCGTTCCCAGCCGGCTTCTCCCCCGAGTCACTTACCGAGAGCCAGCGAATGTTAGATGAGATGCTGAAACCATGACGCCGCCGGCCCGGCAACACCGCGCCAATCCGGAGCATCGGCGGCTTACGATACGTGCCGAGCTTGATCGTCGACGCGAGCGGGGTGAGGCCTTCGTGAATCGGGAGGTGATGGCGGTTACCGGCTACGATCGCAAGACGATCAGTGGCGTTACCCAGCGTTATGTTCGTGACCTGGCAGCGGAGTTGCTGCAGACGGTGGTCGAGAACCGAGAGGCTCATGAACGCTGGGTACGTGACTACCGCACCTTTCGCCCCTTTATTACGCGCACAACAAGTGGTCCGGTGCTGTTCCGACGCTTTGTGCGGCTGGTCATCGAACAACTGCATCGCGAGAACACGTTGATGACGGTGAACGCAGTTGAAGCCATTACGGGAGGGCGAAGACGGATCCTCAATGAGGAGTTGGTTCTCTGGGAGCAGGAGACCGGTCATCAGGTAGCGCGCACGGTTGCCTGGAAATCTCTCGACACCTACGGTACCACCGTCCTCGTGGGCGAAAATCATGCGCTGAACCAGCGAAACGAATCGATCACGGCGGAACTGGACCGTCGTCGCCGGCTCGGCACTCCCTTCAAGCTGGCCGATATCAGCCGGTGCCTCGGGTACAGCGTAGCCACCGTGTCGGGGTATTCGCGCCATTACGTGGCAGCATTGGCCGATGAACTCCTGAGCACCCCGGTCGACAGTCGTGAGGCCTATGAGGGCTGGCGTCGGGACTTCAATACCTTTCGCTATTCGCTTCCCAATACGCGGCGTTCACGTGAAGTGCTCACGCGGCTCACACGTCTGACCATTGAGCACCTACACCGCGAGGGACATACGGTAGCCTACAGCGAGGTACTGCGGATTTCCGAGCACAATGATCGTCACATTAAACAAGAAATCCGGCGTTGGGAAGAAGAGACGGGGCATCAGGCCAGGCCATTGCGGGTATGGAAGGAGATCACTCTGGAGATGGTGCTTGACAGAGTAACACCGGCACTCCACCACCTGCCGCTGACCTTTCTGGAATCACCGACCATGGGGCGGCCCTTCAATGAGTCCCAGCGCCGAATGATCCACTCCATTTCGCAACCGAAACTACGGGATGTGGCATTCTTCGTCATGACCTTCGCCGATGGCAACCGACGTAACGACATCACCTTCTTTGCCAGCATGTCGCGCTATCTAAAACGGTTGGAACTTGCAGATATCGATGAGCTGGACCCCGAGGCGTTCTATCAAAGATACCATGATGGTGAGGTATTGCCGGAAGAGGGTACGCCCAAGCGCGGCCGATTTCTGCAGACCTATTTCCGCTTGCTGCGCAAACAAGAGGATTACCTACTCAAGTTGACACCCGAGCAGCGCCGGGCCGTAGCGCCTTGGAAACTCATTGCTCTGAAGGATGACCACTTCTGGCACCGCTCCACTATTCATAGAGAAGTAAGAGCCGAGCAGAGGATGCGCCGTAAGGCCGCTACCGCCGTTGTACATGATCGCTTCTATCTGCTCCGTGATATAGCCGAGCGTCGATGCATTCAGGTCGAGCGACTGTACACAGCCTTCCGAGATGCCATTGCCCATCATGAACGGAAGGGAGAGGCCCTGCCGATATCATTCTCGATCACCGATGAGACGGTATCGGCCTCAGGCCGCACTCGACCGACACAGCAGCATTTCAGGCTCTGGGACGCAGCGACATTGCGTTCTGTGCATGAGCCCGTGGCAGAAGACTTCTACTATCATCAGGATCAGCGTCAGCGCATGCGTGCGGCGGTATGCGACCAGGCAGGTTACTTCCTGAGCTATGAGGGCGGCCATGCCCGTGATGACGCTGATGCTGTAGAGCCCTATTGGTTCATCGAACTGCTGCAGGCGAATGTGCTGCGCTCTCAGGTTGTCGATCCTGATTTTCTGACGCGAAATGGCTACTCGAGAAGCTCATTTCAGCTCCCTCCACAATCGACTTGGGGAGCATCAACCAATAACTGGTTGGAACGTATCTCGCGAGATATTGGCATGCTCTTTATTCCACTTGATGCGCTCAAGCTTGGCGCTCTCGTCGGGCATGCGGCCATTCAGATCATGACCAAGACCGGGGCTCGCATGAACGAGTTCCTGCAAATCAGGTTGAGTCAGGAGCATCTATCACGAGTGCTGCTCGCCAAGGGCCGTGAAGCGATCGCCTTTCGCGCAATTCCCAAGGGACGCCGGGCAGAAGAGCCCTACTATATTGACGAGCGCTGCATGAGAGCGCTACACGCTTGGTGGAAGTTCCAGCGAGAGCGGGAGCAGAGCCTGGAGACCATCCCTGCTACTAGGAATTTGCGGCATAAACTTCGACCGGCGCCCTACTTATGGCAGCACGCCGGAAGACATTTCAGCCATAAGGACATCAATGCGACGATGTCCATCATGCTGCACGGTATCTCGCTGCAAACGCCTGACGGTGAGGCCGTGCGGGTCACTTCCCACCTGCTGCGTCACGGCTTTGCCACGGAGATGCGGGCGTTGAACACGCCTGTGGATGTGATCGCACTCCTCATGAAGCAGCGAGATATACGAGTGACCGAATACTATTCCCAGCCGACGCCGGCCAGGCTGGTGGAGCTGCAACGGAAGATCTTTGAAAGCCGTGTGGACCTGTCCCGTACCCACATACGATCCCCAGCGCAAATCCGGCGGCAGGTCGAAGCCGCGCAGGAGCAGGTGGGTGCACTGATCCCGGTTATCGGTGGACGTTGCACAGTGGCCAGTCAGTGTCCCATCAAGTTCGCCTGCATCGGCTGTGCCGGGAATGCGCCCGACTGGCGCAAGCGTGACCAAGTCATCATCTACCGGCAGGCCTGTGCGCAGATGGCGGAAATGGCGGAAGCACAGAATCTGCCCGCTGAAGAGCGCAAGGCAAAGGAAGCCATGGCGAGCTGCAATGATGTGCTGGCCGAGATGGAACTTCTTGAGCGAGCTGATCAGGCGGCAGCAGACCCCGTCATACTGACCATCGGGAGGAAGGAGGGATGACGCGACAATCCAGTAAGGCACGTTCCGAGGCTGCAATGGCCGGTTTGAAACGCAGTCATCAGCAACGTCGCAATCGAAGCGTGGCGATCGTGCGTCAAGCAATCAGCCGGCTACAGGAGACCGGCAGTCCTGTGACGCTGGGACGGATTGCGAGAATGTCGCGTGAACTCTCCGATACGGGAATGGGGATTTCCGAATCCACCATTCTTCGAAATCCTGAATGCTGCCAATTATACGAGGAAGCTGCTCAACCCGTTCGAAGGCGGCGTACCATTGGACGCCTACTGAACAGCGATGTGGAAAGACCCACCGATGCGGAGCGGCGACGTATGCATTATTTGATGCGCCTGACAAAGGCTGAGCTGGCCGCTCGCATTCTCGCTGTTGAGCGGAAGCTGGCTTTATCGGAAAAATCGAATGGCGTCCTGCGCGATCAGATTCTTCGGGAAAACTTGGGTCTATAATCACCTTTTCAATACTTAGACCCCACAGCTACTCACTTTGCATCGGAAATGAGGCTCCCTCGCTTTCTTCCGCCTGATGACGTTGTTGCTCTGGCGTCCATAGCGTCTTGAGGTAATTAATTACGGAGCGGATCTCGGCAGGGGTGAGCACGTCCTCGAAGGCCGGCATGGTCAGTCGTTCGGTCTCGTTCCAGGGGTCGCGCCACCCTTCGGAGACCATCCGATACAGCATGGCATCGGAGTGCTTCCAGGTATGCCCTTCTGGCCCATGTGGTGGGGCCGGCAACTCACCCATCGCATTGGGTCGCTGCCAGTTCGGCATCCCCTCGCCATCGATGCCGTGGCAGCTGGCACAATGCTGCTGGTAAATCTGCTCCCCCTCTATCGGCTGAGAGGCATCGTGCGAAAGAGGGGCATCATCCGCCATGGCCTGCCCGGCAGTACTTAACAGCAGCCAGGTTGTGACGAGGACCCCGCGGTTACGCATCGGGAATCGCCCTCCAGTTCCGGCCTTGGTCATTACTGCGCACGAGTTCCCCCACGCGATCCAAACCATAGAGGGTACCTTCTGGCGCCAGAGTGATCGCGACGAGTTCAGGAGCGTCGCCTTCTATCCGTAGCCACGCCTTGCCACCATTGTCGCTGACCCACAGGCCTCGATCCGTGGCCACATAGACACGTTCGGGCTCGTCGAACTCGTAGGCCACATCGTAGACGGTATCGGCATCGAGCTCTCCGGTCGGTCGCCAGCCGCAAAAGCAATCCATCGACAGGCGCACCGCATCGTCAGACACCGCATAGAGCCAACCGGTCTGCATGCTGCCCTCCATATCGGAGTGGACGAGCCGGCGAACAGGTTGGACAGGGCCGCTATCCTTCTTCCGCCATGATTCGCCGGCATCGTCACTTTGGTAGATGCCGTCGTCAGCGATCTTGGCGTAGAGCGTCTCGACTTGATGTCGGTGGGCACTGAAAGCGATGACGTTCCGGCTGGGCAGGCCCTCATCGACCCGGTACCAGCTGTCGCCATTGTCGTCGCTACGCTGCACTCCAATCGATGGGCCGGCGATATAAAGCGTCTGCTCAGCGGCAGCCGGCGCCACCACCAACTGCCCGGTCCTTACGGCCTCGGGCAACGGGATGGCCTGCCAGGAGTCGCCACCGTTCGTGCTTTCAAACAGCTGGCTGGAATTCACCTTGAGCAGACGAGCTCCGGTCAGGTCATACTCCAGCGCCGGCAAGACATCTTCGGCCGCTGCGGCCACGGAGGCGATGCCAAGGCCGATGATGGCCCCGCTCGTGATTGATAGGGTATGCCAGAAGCGACTCATCATTTTTTTCATATCACTATTTCCCTGGATAACGGTTAGCCGATGGCACCTAAGGCGGGAAAGGTGCGCAATAGCCAATACGAGAGCTCGGTCAGTTTTCCGGTCATCATCAAGATGCCCATCAGGATCATGATCAGTCCTGCCGCCAGGTGCATGGCTCGGCCCCAGCGGCGCAAGAATTTCTGGTGGTGCAAGAAGCGATCGAGCGAAACGGCGCTCAGCAGGAAGGGCACCCCCAGGCCTAGCGAATAAATGCCGAGTAACGCCATGCCGCTCGAAGCATTGGCCGTCGAGGCGCTGACGGTCAGGATGGCGCCCAGGATCGGGCCAATACAGGGAGTCCAGCCGAAGGCGAACGCCACGCCCAGCAGATACGCCGCACTACGCCCGCCACCCTCTGCCTTGAGCCGGCCGATAAAGCGCCACTCTCGCTGTAGCCCATGCAGCGGGATGAGGCCGGTCATGAAGGCACCAAACAGGATGACGATGATACCGCCGACCAGATTGGCTTCCTGGCGATAGGCCAGCAGCAAGCGACCGATGGCCGTGGCACTGGCGCCCAGCATCAGGAAGACCGTAGAGAACCCCAGCACGAACCATATCGACTGGGTCAACACCCGGAACCGTTCGCGCCGGTCCGCTTCCTGTAGCTGCCCCAGCGAGCGGCCGGCGACGAAGGAGAGGTACCCGGGTACGAGCGGCAAGACACAGGGCGACGCGAATGAGATCAGGCCTGCCAGAAACGCCGTGATCAGGCCGATGTTGGCGACTTCCCACATCCCTCCTTATCCCCCTCCTTATCCCGCGGCTAGGCTTGAAGCTTGGACAGGGGGTGCTCTGATGATGACACCTGCTGGTCAGCTTCGTGGGGAATAGCGGCTTCCGCTTGCTTGGGCGCTGCCGGATAGGCTTCTACCTCGGCTTGTATTTCAGAGGATTCCGCCTTGGCCTGTACGTTGGAGACTTCGCCCTGGTCGGTCGCTTTCCCTTTCTTGTCCTGGCATTTCATCATGCACAGCCCCAGCCCACACATGATGAGGCAGGGCAGTAGGCTCACCAGCAGGGGGGCGATACCCAACAGGACCAGTTGCTCCCAGCCCATGGCCAGGCCAGCGAGAACTCCCAAGGCAGTAGGTAGCCCAGAGCAACGTCGAGGTCAATAGCCCTTCCCTCCCCAGAATCGGTATGCCAAAAGCAAGCCTAGGAACCTACCGTTCCATGCGGCAAGGTGGGGCTATAAACGCAACGCCAATGGTCATGTAGAGCGCTATAGATCCTGGATCAGCCACGACCGAATACCCAGTGTCACGAGACCGACAAGACTCGCCTTGTCGTTGTCATAGTCTGCGCAGCGCGATTTCTGCGTAGATCCCCTTGTAATCAGTATCATGCGTTTTATCCGGCTCCGGCCTGGGATTCAGGGCTACTATTCGATCGCTGGGATCATTCAGCAGGCCGCGAAGCTGTTCATAATCGAAGCTCCAGCCCTCGGCCTTGCGCTGGTTGAGGCGTGTGACGGTCTCTACCAACGTGGACATGCTGTGCCCCTCTCCCTCCAGAGGCGAGAATGCCTGAATCAGCGGTTGCCCTTCATACCAGCCGATCTTGATGGGCTGGTTGACGATTTGGACCTGGGTGCCGGCGGGCACGCGGTCGAAAATCGACTCGATGTCCCCAGGGAACATGCGAATACAGCCACGGCTGGCACGCATGCCGATACCATCCGGCTGGTTGGTGCCATGGATCAAGTAGCCATCGAATCCAAGGATAATGGCATGGTCTCCCAGCGGATTGTCCGGGCCTGGGGGCACTACACTGGGTGCCTCTTCACCGCGTGCCCTGGCTTCACGCTGCACCGACTCGGGGGGATACCAGGCGGGGTTCTTGATATTCATGGTGGTCTTGGTCACCCCGAGGGGGTATCGAAGCCCTCGCGACCGATGCCGATAGGATAGGTCTCGACACGTGGTGTCTCGTCGTCATCCACCTCGGGATAGTAATATAGGCGCAGCTCGGCGATGTTGATGACGATGCCAGTGCGCTCTCCGGCGGGCAGGATGAAGCGCCCGGGTATGGTCACCTCGGTACCCTCGCCGGGAATCCAGATGCTCACGTCCGGGTTGGCGCGCACGATCTCCCTGTACCCCAGGTTGTGTCGCCTGGCGATATCGAGCAGGGTATCTTCTCGATCCTCCACCGTTATGCGGTAGGTGTCGCCGATCACATTGCCTTCCTCAGGCAATGGATAGTGGCCGCGGGGCCACTCGTTCTCCTCCTGGGCCTGAGCAACGCCGATGAGCGCGAGCCAGCCTGCCAGCACTCCCACCAGTGTGCGTGTTCGGAGTTGCCACAACGAAGCTTCCCCGCCGTACCTGAGTGAGGTTTCGACAACGCCATCATCCTCTCCCTTTTCGGCTGGACCCTTATCATCCAGACCGATGTGTGTTGAATCGCCATCCAAGCAGCACCAGTAAGGCGGCCAACAGCCAGGTCGGCCAGCTACCGGTTCGGGTGAACGGCGTGTTTCCCACCATGGGCATCACCTCGCCGCGAAGGCTCGTCGCCTGGAACTGTGGTGCGCGGGCCGTGACGCGGCCCTGAGGATCGACGATGGCGGTCACGCCGTTGCTGGTGGCGCGGATCAGGTACCGGCCGTTCTCCAGGGCGCGAAGGCGGGCCATCTGCAGATGCTGCAGGGGGCCGATGGAACGGCCGAACCAGGTGTCGTTGGAGACCGTCAGCAGTAGCTCAGCATCGCGCGCCTGCTCGGCGACCCGGTCGGCATAGATGATCTCGTAGCAGATGGCGTTGCCGATGGTGGTCCCGGCGGCGTGGATCGGCCCCTGAGCCTCGGGCCCGGGCGTCATGGTTGGCATGGGCAGGTCGAAGAAGGCAATGGTACCGGCGAGCAGACGATCAAGCGGCAAGTATTCGCCGAAGGGCACCAGGCGCGCCTTACGATACTGGCCCTCGGCGTTCCCCAGGCCGATCACGCTGTTGTAGTAGTCGCCTCCGTCGCGCTGCAGAATGCCGGTGAGCAGGGCGGTGTCGGGCGCGAGATTGGACTGCACCCGCTCGAGGATCGGTCGCGCCTCTTGCTCGAACATCGGCAGGGCCGCCTCGGGCCAGACAACCAGGTCGAGGTCGCCGGACTGGGCAAGGGTCAACACCGTGTAGATACTGGCCGCCTCGCGCTGGCCCTCGGGCGTCCATTTGATCGCCTGATCCAGGTTGCCCTGCAGCAAGGCGACCCGCAGCGGCTCGCCGGCCGGGGAGGTCCACTGGGCCGGCAGGGCCAGGGAGTCAACCAAAGAGCGGCGATGGGCACTATGGCCCACCAGCGTCGGCGCAGAAACTCCACGCCCAGGGTGCCGGTCAGCGCAGTGATCAGCGATAGCAGGTAGACCCCACCGACCGGAGCCCAGGCCGCCAATGGCGAGTCTACCTGGGAGGTGCCCAGCAGCAGCCAGGGAAACCCGGTAAACAGCCAGGTGCGCAGCCATTCGCTCAGCACCCAGACGCCGGCGAAGCTGAGGAAGGCCAGCCGCCGGCCCGTTATGCGACGATAGAACCAGAAGGGCACGGCAAAGAACAGCGCCAGGCCGGCCACGAACAGACCGGTGAGGAAGAGCGCTAGGGGCGCCCCGGTATAGCCATAGTCGTGGATCGCGACGAAGACCCAGGAGGTCCCCGAGCCGAACAGGCCTACCCCATAGCACCAGCCGCGAAGGGCGGCCTGAGAGGGTGTCAGAGCATGGATGCCGACATAGACGAGGGCCACCGCTATCGGGCCCAGCCACCACAGCGCGAAGGGCGCGGCGCTCAGGGTGGTCAGCCCTCCGGCGACCAGGGCCAGCAAACAGCCGAGAGCCGGCGTGACCCGTCCGGCAAGCGTCTTGTGCGGGACTGACAGGTTGTCTGCAACCATGCCGTCACTCAGACAATCTGGAGGAGGGACGCTCACGCAAGGTCGTAATGGCGAAGGCCACTACGCCCAGGAACAGAGCGATATCCGCCAGGTTGAAGGCGGGCCAATGCCATTCACGCCAGTAAACGTCCAGGTAGTCCACCACATACCCTCGTGCCAGGCGGTCGATGCCATTACCCAACGCGCCACCCAGCATCAAGCTGTACCCCAGCGCCTCCAGACGGGGCCTGGGCCGGCACAACAGGATGGTCAGAACGATAGCCACCATCCCCGTCAGGCCCAGGAAAAGATAGCGCTGCCAGCCACCCGCATCGGCGAGGAAGCTGAAGGCTGCCCCCGTGTTCCACCAGTGACCCCAGTTGAAGAATGGGGTCAGCGGGACGGTCTGGCCATACGGCATCAGCGCCTGCACCAGCCACTTGATGACTTGGTCGGCCAGGCCGACCAGGCCCGCCAGGGCCAACCAGTACAGGCCCTGACGCGCCATCGCTATCCGTTTCGTTCTCATGACGTGGCTTCCTGGTAGCGCGGGCTTGCCGAGCCACTCGTGGCGGTGACGGGCGAGAAGCGATAGCCCAGCAGCCGCATGGCGTTCAGGGTCACCAACACGGTGGCGCCGGTATCCGCCATCACCGCGATCCACATGCCGGTAATGCCCAATGCCGTGGTCACCAGGAAGATGGCCTTCAGACCCAGCGCCAGGGCGACGTTGGTCTTGACGTTGCGCAGCGTGGCCCGAGACAGGTCAATCAGCTCGGCGATGCCGGTGACGCGGTTCTTGAGCAGGGCCGCATCCGCCGTTTCCAGTGCCACGTCGGTGCCGCCCCCCATGGCGATGCCGACATCGGCTGCTGCCAGCGCCGGGGCATCGTTGATCCCGTCACCCACCTTCCCTACAGGCCCCGGCCGGCGGCCTGCCACGCCTGCACGCGCCGGGCCTTGTCCTCGGGCATCAGCTCGCCATACGCCTCGATGCCGAGAGAGCCACCGATGGCAGCGGCGGTACGTGCATTGTCACCGCTGAGCATCACCGCCTGCACGCCCAGGCGTGACAGCGCCGTCAGCCCCTCCTGGGCGTCCTCACGCGGCTCATCGCGTACTGCGATCAGCCCCAGCGGACGCTCGCTCTCGACCAGCAGGGCGAGACTCTTGCCGGCGTGTTCCAGCTCGGCGATCCGGGCGCTCAGATCGTCATCGAGTGCAGCCTGCTCTGTCAGTTGCCGGGGGAGACCAAGCTCAGCTCACGCCCCTCGACCTGACCAGCGACGCCACGTCCCGAAGGGCTCGGTTGCCGTTCGTCTGGGGGATGGAAAGGCCCAGCTGCTGTGCATGCGAGAAGATGGCGGTGGCGATGGGATGACTGGAGTCACGTTCCAGCGCGGCGGCCAGCCTCAGGATCTCCTGCGCGCCCTGGCCGGTGGCCCAATCCTCCACGTCGGTGACCTTGGGGGTACCGGCGGTGAGGGTGCCGGTCTTGTCCAGCGCCACCGTTCGGAGCTTACCCAGCTGTTCGAGCACCGCGCCGCCCTTGATCAGCAGCCCACGGCGGGCGCCCGCCGAGAGGCCGGCAGCGATCGCCGCGGGGGTCGAGATCACCAGGGCACAAGGACAGGCGATCAACAGCAGGGCCAGGGCGCGATAGACCGATTCCGACCAGGCCATGGTCGAGACCAGCGGCGGCACCACCGCCATCAGCAGGGCGAGCCCCACCACCGCCGGCATGTAGTAGAAAGCGAAGCGATCGATGAAGCGGGCCACCGGTGCCTTGGCGGCCTGGGCCTCCTCCACCAGGCGGATGACCCGGGCGATGGTGTTGTCCTCGGCACCGCGGGTTACCTCCACTTCCAGGGCGGCATCGAGGTTGACCGTGCCGGCGAAGATGTCGTCACCCGGGGCACGCGAGCAGGGCACGGACTCCCCATTGATCGGTGACTCATCCACATCGGACTCGCCGGTCAGGATACGCCCATCGCAGGGGACGCGGTCGCCCGGTCGCACCAGGACTCGCTGCCCGGGCGTAAGCGTGGCGGCCGAGACCTCCCGGATTTCCCCATCCTCCATCAGCCTCGCCGTGGACGGGGTGAGGTCCGCGAGGGCCGAAATGCTGCGTCGCGCCCTTGAGGCGGCCACCCCCTCCAGCAATTCGCCCACGGCGAACAGGAAGACCACCACCGCCGCCTCGGCGGCGGCATCGATGGCCAGGGCGCCCAGGGCGGCGATGCTCATCAGCATCTCGATGGTGAAGGGGTTGCGCATCTTCAGCGCGCCCCAGGCACTCTGTGCGATGGGCACCAGCCCCACCAGGGTGGCGGCGACGAAGGGCCAGTTGCCCAGGGCCGGCCAGGTCAGGCGGAGAACGAAGGCCAGAGTCAGCAGGCCCCCGGTGACGATTACCAGGCGTCCCTTGGCGGTCTGCCACCAAGAGGCTGGGGAGGCATCCGACTTACCTCCCTCATCCTCGCCGGCAAGGCGGTAACCGAGCTCGTTAAGGGTCCGCTCGATCGCCTCATGAGAGGACCTCGTGCTCTGCTGAGGGTGAATCGTCACCGATCCGGTGACCGAGCTGGCCGACACCTCCTCGATGCCCTCCAGGCGGCCCAGCGCAGCTTCGACCTTGCGCTCGCACCCACCACAGTCCATGCCTTCCACCCGTAGCGTCGAGGCTGTGGCCGTGGCTATGGGTGCTGAATTCTTCATGGTGACACTCCTGGCGATGCGTTATCCTTTGCAGTATAAACCTTATAGCAACTATAGATTCAAGCCATACGGGAGGAACATCAGGATGCCGGAGATTAGCCCTGCCATCGGCATCGGCGAGCTGGCACGGCGCGCCGGCTGCAAGCCTGAAACGGTGCGCTACTATGAGCGCATCGGGTTGGTGGGCGATGCGTCGCGCACCGTGGGTGGGCAGCGACGCTACGGCGAGGAGGCTGTCAGGCGGTTGACCTTCATTCGCCATGCCCGGGACTTCGGCTTCTCGGTGGATGCGGTGCGTGAACTGCTGGCCATGTCAGACCAACCCGACATGCCGTGTCAGGAGGTCGACGCCATTGCCAAGCACCACCTGGAGGAGATCGAGGCGCGGCTGCAGCGGCTCTCCGCTCTGCGTGACGAGCTCAGACGGATGGTGAGCCAGTGTGCCGGGGGAAGGTCGAAAGCTGCCGGATCATTGAAGTGTTGGGCGATCATCAGCTTTGTATCAGCGACCAGGCCCACGGAGGCGCTCACGATCTGGGGTAGGCGCCTGGACGGGTCGGCATGCTAGCCCAGCGAGACATCCAGGAACAGCATGAGTACCAATCCCACCGAGAGCCCCAGCGTCGCCTTGTTCTGGTGGCCGCTTCGGTGGGTCTCGGGAATGATCTCATGGCTGATGACATAGAGCATGGCGCCGGCGGCGAAGGCCAGCCCCCAGGGAGCAGCACTTGCGACATGCTGACGACTCCCGCTCCCAGCAGGCCACCCAACGGCTCGACCAGCCCGGTGAGGGAGGCAATGGTCCAGGATCGCCAGCGTGAATACCCCTCACCCAGCAATGCCACTGCCACCGCCAGGCCTTCCGGCGCATTCTGCAGGCCGATACCGATAGCAAGGGAAGTCCCCCTTCGCTTCCCCCTGCTCCGAAGGCCACACCCACCGCCAGACCCTCTGGCAGGTTGTGGATCGTGATGGCGAAGATGAATAACCAGATTCGGCGCAACGATGCAGCCTCCGGCCCTTCACGCCCCTGTTCGAAATGTTCGTGGGGGAGTCGCTCATTCAGCAGGGCGACCAGTCCGATCCCCATCAGTATCGACGCGCAGGCAATGGCGGCAGGCAAGACGCTACCGCCATAGCGCAGTCCAGAGGCTTCCAGGGAGGGAATGATCAGTGAAAGAAGGACGCCGCCAGCATGACACCGGCGGCGAATCCGAGTGCCAGGTCGCGAACGGCACGATCGGGCGCCTTGCTGATCAGGACAGGTAGCGCTCCGATGGCGGTCATCGAACCGGCGGCAAGACTACCCAGGAACCCCAGTGTGACCGGAGAGACACCTTCCATAGACCCTTCCCTTCTGGAGGATTGGTACTGCAGGGAATGTTGTGTCACACGACAATAGCCATTACATGGCCACCGATGCGTGTCATACAACAAGCCTGCCTGTCGGCCTATCGATTATCCAAGGCGACCAGACCGGACGTACCGATGGCTTTTTGCAGACGACCACGAGCCTCGAAGAGCACGCTTCGATAATCCTGGGGTGCCGGTGACTCCCCCAGAATGATGCGCTGCCCCTCCTCCAGAGGATCGACAGGTCGGTCACCCACTCTCACTTCGTAGTGCAGGTTGGGACCCGTGGTGAGTCCGGAGGCCCCGACTTCCCCCAGCGTGTCGCCGGCATTGATGACGTCCCCGACCGACAGACCGGAGGCGAAGCGGCTGAGATGCGTATAGCGGCTGAGGGTGCCCATCTCGTGCTCTACCTCCACGACACGACCATAACCTCCACGGCGACCGATGAAGGAGACCCGCCCCGGCGCCGTCGCCATGACCGGGGTGCCGCGAGGCGCGGCAAGGTCGACGCCGTCATGACGACGTACCCCCCGTATACGGGATGGCGTCGATTGCCGAAGGCGGACGTCAGGCGTGCGCCGACCACCGGGAACCGCTTCGTCTCCACAAGGCTACCGTCCTTGTAGAGCATCACGGTGGCTCTCTGGTCCGCTGGCCATACCATCTCCAGTCGTGCCGACTGGTCAGCCAACCCCATATAGGTCAGACGGGGAGGCCCAACTCGCGTGCCATCCTCTCGGCGATCCTCTTCCCACAGTAACTGCAGGCGCTCCGCGCCCGAAATATCTCGGGCTGTGTCCATGAGTCCGCCTAACAGCACCTCGAGGTCCACGGCGAAACGCGTGGGTATCCCCTCTGCCGCCAAGGCGGCATAGAGTGACGTTTCGACGTCCACTTCACGGCCCAGAGTCAGGGTGTCGAGACGAGGCGGGACAATCCGCGTCGACGGCCGCTCCCCAAGCGTGACGACGTATTGAATACCCGAATCACGCTCGATGGTCACCGACACCGGCTGTCCGGTCGTCAGAGAGGTGAAAGTGAGACGGTCTCCAGGCCGCAAGCGTCTCGGGTCGAACCTCTCCGCCAGCGATTTCGACGCTTGGGTGCGCGTGTCGGAATCCGCGCCAAGCTGCTGCAGCAATGCATTCAGGGTATCCCCTGGTGCCACGGTTAGCTCTTGGGCGACGCGCTCGGGCGGCTGAACAGCCGAGGGTGATGATCCCTCCTGCGGGATAGCTTGTGCCCTGGCCGATGTCGGCTCGCTCGGTGATAGCGAGGCATTGTCTTGCCAATGGGCTTCGGCCAGCAGAGGGCCCAGCCCCATCAACCCTACCAGCATCCAGCGTCGCGTCATGACGCATCGTCCTCGCCAGAGGCCTCGGTCACCTCACGATTGACGGCGTCGACCAGCTCCTGCATGCCGAAGGGGTCCACCAGCTCGCCATTGACGAAAAAGGTCGGCGTCTGGCGGATCTGATTGGCCTTGACGTCAGCCTTGTCCTGGTCGAAGACCGCTTGTACCTCGGGTGAATCAAGTTGTTCCTCTGCTGCAGCTCTATCTAGACCGGCCTGGCTGGCGATATCCAGAATAGCAGCTTCATCGAAGCTGCCATGAGCCGCCCACTGGCTCTGGCGGGCCAGCAACGCCTCCAGCACCGGCTGGAAGACGTCCTGGTGCCTGGCGACTTCCAGCACGCGAATGGCGGTTTCGGACACTTCTCCGTGGAAGGGCGTGTAGCGCACCACCAGCCGCACCTGGTCGGGGTACTCTTCCAGGATGCGCTTGGTCAGCGGGTAGAAGGCACGGCAGGCCTCACAGGCCGGGTCGAAGAACTCCACGATGGTCACCGGTGCTTCTTCCGGCCCCAGAATAGGCGAGTGTGAGCGCACCAGAGAGTTTTCGACCTGAGCTCCATCCTGGTTGGCCGCCTCGGCGCCCATGCCCAACAGCGAGGGTCTCGATACGATCACGATGATGGCGATCAGCATCAACGCACCGGCCAGGATAAAAGTCGCTTTTTTGTACATTTACTTCTCCAATTCAAATGGTTAAGCGAAAAGCACGACGAGAGGACTGCTGAGTGGATCTCAACCGCTGATGGGTGCCCAAGTCGGCGAATAGTGGCGTGTTATCCATGCCCATAAAGATTGGCTCCCTGATGCGCATGATCAATATGCTCGAATTCCAAGCTGGAGTGGCCAATGTCAAAGCGTGCTTTGATATCCGCCTTGATCGCCTCGAGCTGCTGCCAGCCTTCTTCCGTCGTCACCACGTGGCAGTCAAGTGCGGCGGTATTCTCCTGCATTTGCCATAGGTGAACATGATGCACATCCTCAACCCCTTCGACGCTACGCAGGGCATCAATGACTGATTGACCATCGACATCGGGTGGCGAGCTCAGCATCAGTGTCCGGATGGGGCCACCTATCTCCGTAAAGGCAAGATAGAGAATATAGAGTGCAATACTGATCGTAATCGCGGGGTCTACCCAGCGCATGTCGTATAGCAGAATCAGCGAGCCGCCAATGATCACAGCGATGGACGCAAACGCATCAGACAGGTTGTGCAGGAAGAGAGCCCGAATGTTGACGCTATGTTTTTGCATCGACCAGGTGAGCAAGGCCGTTAGCGCATCGACAAGAAGAGCGACAATGCCGATGATGACGACTATCCAGCCCTGAATCTCTGGCGGGTCGATCATGCGCATCACGCCTTCATAAATTAGATAAAACCCAACGAGAATGAGGGTCGTGTAGTTGATCAGCGCTGCGACAATCTCGATTCGCCCATAGCCGAACGTCATCTGAGAGTCTGGCGGCCGTCTCGCGATCTTGCGGGCAGCAAATGCAATGATAAGGGCAGCCATGTCGGAAAGTTATGCAGCGCATCCGCGATCAGCGCGAGGCTTCCCGCCAGGATACCCCCAACGATCTGAGCAACAGTCAATATCCCGTTGGCCCAGATGGCGATGCTCATCCGACGGTCACCAGAGGTGGGGTCAAGATGGGGATGATCGTGATGATGTCCCATGCGTCATCCTAGTGTCACCTGATGACCCAGCAGTATAAAACCTATAGCAACTCAAGATTCAAGCCCGAATTCTAATGAAGACCGAGCCGGGGCTAGGCGTATGGAACTTTGCGTAGTGGGCGCCGTACCAAACACGGTTACCATGTTCCATGCCCCGGAAGGAGCCCATTTTGATACCCAAGCCGCACTCGCACGCCTGGCTGATGAGCCTAGCTTTACTATTGATGGTGACGCCAGCCCTCGCCGAGCCACGACTGCCAGACTTCACGGAGCTGGTCGACAAGGCCGCGCCGGCCGTCGTCAACATCTCGACCTCCCGGGAAGTCGAGATGTCCATGACGTCCTCTCGGCAGTTTGGGGGGCAGGAGATACCGGAGGTCTTCCGTGAGTTCAATGGTGACTGACCGCGACTGAGCAAGATCACTGTTTCCCTACCTGACCATGGTGGAGTGGCTCAATCTCTGCGCTCAGACTTTCCCCAAGGACGTGACGCAGTTGTCCTGCTGTGCCGGGTGAACGGCCAGGACAGGATACTCTATTGAATATCACTACTTGCACAAGTCAGGAAACAGACTTGATCGAGCTTCCAGCCAGGTTTGCTTTTCTACGGATAAGGCCAGGGTGCGCGTCGGCGCAATCCCCACGCTGACCGGGATATGCGTGAAGCGCCGTACTTTGGTGAACAGCTCCTGGGCGTGACGGTGCATCTGCTCAGGGGCAAAGCCGTCGAAGCGCACGAACATCTCGTCGATGGAGTAGGGCTCCACGCCGGCAGAGAACTCCTCCAGCACCTGCTGCACCCGGGAGGACATATCCCCATAGAGCTCATAGTTCGACGACAGCAGCACGATGCGCCGCTGGCGGAGCAGTGGCTGCAGCTCGAAGGCAGGTGTGCCCATGGCCACATCCAACGCCTTGAGCTCGTTGGAGCGGGCGATCACGCAGCCATCGTTGTTGGAGAGCACGCCCACGGGCACGCCCTCCAGCCGCGGCTGGAAGGCCCGCTCGCAGCTGACGTAGAAGTTGTTGCAGTCGATCAATCCGATCATGGGCCCAACCCCGGCTAGACGGTGTACTCGTGAACCACCGCGCGCACCACGCCCCAGGCCTGGCACTCCAGGTCCGCAGCGGGGATGGGGCGGTAGGCGGGGTTCGCCGAGGTGAAGTAGGGGCGGTTGCCGATAAGCTCGTAGCGCTTCACCACCAGCTCCCCCTCCACCGTGGCGACCAGGATGTGCCCGGGGCGCGGCTCGATGGCGCTATCGACCACCAGCAGATCGCCCTCCGCGATGCCCAGTGCCTCCATGCTGTCGCCGGTGACGGTCATGAAGAAGGTTGAGGAGGGGCGCTTCACCAGCCGCTCGTTGAGGTCCAGGGTGCGCTCCTCGTAGTCCTGGGCAGGGCTCGGAAAGCCCGACAGCCCGGCGCGCGTCAGGGGCAGAGGGAAGGGCAGGGGCTGCGCCGGCGGCGCCGGGTCCGCGGGGATGAGCTTGGGGTGTGGCATGACGAGCTCCTTTCTATACCTGATATTTATACAGTATCAGGCAGGCGACCCAACCTGCCAAGCCCTTGCACCACGAAGGTCGCGAGCAGGCGCAGCATGATGCTGCTAATCTGACTGAGGATTAGGCATAGCAAGGGAGTGCGAAATGGAAACTCATACTCGTCAATGCAGGACCTCTCTACTGGCTCCGGCGGGAAGTCGGCTCACGACCCAAAGCGGACGGTTCTGAAAATGCAGTTAGCTTGCTCATTGGTGCCATGCCGGCGAGCTATACTTACTATAAATTTTTCAGTGAAGTGGCTGGTAAGCTGGAGGCGGTTAATATTATTGGATGCGCTTGGGTGTTCGTTAATGATCATGACGCGCGGCTTAATAGCTGTAAAAACTTTAGGGAGAAAGTATGTCGACCTCAAAAAAACTAGAAGAGCAAGCAGTTTGTCCTCACTCATATTTATCAAAAGAAGTGATGTTTGGGCAGAAGACCGGAGACAATATTTGCAATGCGTGCGGTGAAACTTTTATGCGCAACGAGAAGATATTGCCTCCGGAACACAGATGCTCAATAATCGCCTCTGTCCACGCACTTCTTATAGCTATACGCGCGAACCCAAATCTAAAACTTGTAGAAAATTATGAACTAAAATTCGTTGGAACTTACAAATGGGCGCTCGTCGATTCCGATAGCAAAATCTCAATACCTATAATGGCAAAAGTAGCTGATGAGGCAATTTCGGTCGGTTTGGTAAATCTATGATGAGTAAGAATCCAATAGAGGTGTCGATTCATGAAAAAATTTGAAGAATTAGAGGTTGTTGCGCAGACATTGGGAGATGGCGGCCCCTTCAGCCCAAATACCGAATACGAGACAGTGGAAGAGCTTGTCGATGCTCTAGTTGAACTTGGAAATACCGATAAAGTCTTTGCTCGCCACGACGATCATTTGGGATTAAAGAGCGAGCTACCTGATGATTTTCTCAGGTCGCCTTTGAACGATATTGACAAACCAAGATTTGAGTCTGCAATAGAAGCTGTTATAGATCAGGCGAATATAATTATCCCCCTCTCCGAAAGGCAGCTAACTGAAGAAGACCTTGAAGAAATACAAGAAGACAAATTATATAGAGGCGAAGATATTGATGATTAAGCTTTTCCGCTAACAATGCCAGTCACGGCGATGGCAACTGCCTTGCTGTTTCATCTCCATGGTGTAACCGCGCGTGCCGTCGCGTTGTGTCAGAGCTGATATTGCTCCTGGCCGGAACTGTAACCCTAGATAATACTGATAAGACGTCTATGGCAGTTGACGACCCTGAGCGGCCGTTCCGCCAAATGCTGCAGTGATGTTCATCTTTGTTATGCTGGCAAGCTATACTTAATTCTCACTAGATTCATAGGTTGAACAGTTAGGCGCTTGGGAGAAGATTGAGATGCCGAAATACCAGGTCCGAGGCACAGGTAAAGAGTCAGGACGTTCAAGAACGCGAACCTATACGGCCAAAGACGAAATCTCGGCTCGGAAAATGGCAGAGACCAACGGGACGGCAGTGGACGGCATTGAGGAGCTTCCTCCCGAGTCGCCGACCGAACGGCAGATTGCATATGCCAAGGAATTAGGGATAAGAATCCCAGCTGAAGCGACAAAAGCTGAACTCAGCGACCTTCTATCTTGCAAGGTCGATGAAGATTCCAAGGCTTCGCCGAAGCTTTTAAAGCTTGCTGATGAATACGGCATTGAAACCACTCAATACTCAGGTGAGGGGGCCGTATATGGTCGTATCTTCACAGCGTTGTCGGCCTCCAGCCGTGAACACGAGCTGGCCGCTTGGTTTGCGTTCAATGTCCTTCAAGATCGCTTAGGTTCCCAATCTACAGCAGTTGCTTCGTTAAATGACCCGAAAATAAATGCAGTGGCGTCTAAGCTTGTGGCCGATACGAAGGCCATGAAATCAATAAAGCGCTATTCGGACAGTACTCTGCTCTGGTTTGGGGAGAGAACCGACCGCGACGGCTATACACGGCAAGGCGGAAGCAAAAGAACTGCTGCGTACAAATATGCTGCGGATTTAGTTGACGCCGAGTTCGGATTGAAGGCCGCCACCGAAAAGTCGCCCAGAGAGCCCTCTCGTTCTTGCACTGCGGCAACGCCGTTGGCACCTGCCGGAAAATCGGGGATTTCTATTTCTCAGATCACAATCATCGTAATAGTTGTTATTATTGCTTTTTTGGTGGTGTTTTGAGCTATGGTCTGGCATGCGCCTAACCAGTCGATGCAGGTGACGTTTGATCCGTCATCCATTTTTTCTACCGAGAAAACGGCAGTCGCTCCAAAAGCACCTGAACTCGGACGTTAAATATCAATAGGGGGAGTCATGGGTCGCAGATATAGAAGAAAAAACAGCCTAGGGTCTGTAGTAATTGATGTCGTTCAAATCGCTTCTCGTCTTCCCTGGTGGGGTGCTTTACTTTTCGG
The DNA here is from genome assembly GCF_052439355.1 of Halomonas sp. E19. NCBI lineage: Bacteria > Pseudomonadati > Pseudomonadota > Gammaproteobacteria > Oceanospirillales > Halomonadaceae > Halomonas > Halomonas sp. E19. The sequence continues at coordinate 3,523,032 of NZ_JBNFWU010000001.1, forward strand.
TGCTGTGGCTTACTTGCTAATTTATATTGGCATAGGCGGCTATCTTGAAGGGCAGCTTGCGGCACAAGAGGGCAGCCATTTCTATCCTGTTGTTGAGGCGCGCTACGCTCGAATCATTCGGCTCACGAGCTGGGTCGGGCACGCGTGTTTATTAGTGGGTGCATTTTTCGCCGTCCGCAACCACTTCTTTGGTGCCAATGCTCAGCGTACTGAAAAAGGTATAGTCGGTGTGGTTGCCAAAATATTGGGGCGAAGGATTGATTAAGAGTCTTAACAAGATAATGTTGGCCGACACAACAAGCATCGCCCTTGAACAACAGGCCTCAAAGCGCTTGCTGCGCGGCAAATTGGGGCATTACATCAGCACTCACTCAAAGACCGCTTTTGGCCGTGAGCTGCCATCGCGAGCCATTTTAGGGAGAAGAGTCTGAGTGAATAAGGAACGCTTACCTCAGCTTGTTGCCGAGCTATATCGAGTTGTTAATGAGCTGGAGGCGATGTTCCCGGGTAGGCACTTCACCCCGGATGGCCACCTGGTTGGCAGCCTTGGCGAGTGCCTGGCGGCGCATCACTATGGATTGGAGCTACTGCCAGCGTCGTCACCCGGAGTCGATGCTGTATGTGATGGGCGGTTCGTGGAGATCAAGGCCACGCAGGGTGGCCGAGTCGCGTTAAGAAGTTGCCCTGAACATCTTCTGGTGCTGAAGCTGGATCGGCACGGCGGCTTCACGGAGGCCTACAACGGCCCTGGGGAGCTGGTTTGGCAAGAGCTCGCCGATAAGCCGTTGCCTCGCAACGGCCAGTACCAGGTGTCCTTGGCCCGGCTCACGAAGCTGATTGGCAGCGTGGCGGCTGACGCACGGCTTCCGATGGTCGTGCCGATCGGTGAGTAGTCTGCGCTTTCGCATGTGATAGGCTTGCTTGACTCCCCATGCTCGTGTCGTAAGCTCACTGGTGCAAGCGCCGCCCATGGCGGCCCGGTGGTCTCGACCGGCACCAACCGAGGCACCCCGGCACCCAGGCGTTTTGAGGGTGCGCCGCTTGGCGGTACGCCACCTCCCAAGGCCTCGCGCATCCCGAGACGAGGCCGCCCATCCGGGCTGGATGCCGCATCTCGTCTTCGGCACTCATGTGCCATCACCCACCAGGGGATCCACATCCCCGGTGGGGAAGGTGTGTCCCCTGTGTGCATTACCACAGGAGATCCACCATGAAATCCTACGATATGTCGTCTCTGGCTCGTGACCATGGCTTTGTGGGCAAGGTCCGCATCAGCGAGCGGGTCATGGACGACTGCATGTATGTCGCAGAGCTTGTTGTCTCGGGACATGGGGTCAGCCCCATCGAACGATTCCAGCTGCTGCTGCAGAACGTGGCCAGCCAGCTGTCCGGGTACCCGGCAGGGACCCAGGCGGTGCGGTTGACTCACCATCGCATTCCGCCCAGCGGGAACTCCCACCAGCCTCTGGCCCTGGAGCTCGAGGCTCTCGTTGTGCAGAACGACCGTCAGCACGGTGACTACCTGCTGGTGGCACGCCACGACGAGCTAAACCACGCGCAGCTTTTCGCCGCGTAACCTTTCCTCACTATCCACCCCGACCGGGACATCGCTCCCGGAGGGGGCGGTCTCGGTCATGTCCGGAGGTTCTGGTCATGACACACACTTCAGCAGCTGCCCTCCCGGCAGAGTCTCGCTACTCCCCATCCAATGCGCCTCAGCTGTTCGTGCGCGACAGCGACGGCAACTACCTGGCGGCCCCCGATGATCGCGTCATCGATGCGGCGCGGCAGCTGGTGGAGCGTTCCGTCTCCAAAGGCATGAAGCTCAACACGCCCAATCGGGTACGTGAGTTCCTGTGGCTCAAGCTGGCCGGCTATGACCATGAGGTGTTCGGTGCCATCTTCCTGGACACCCAGCACCGCGTGATCGAGTTCAGCGAGCTGTTCCACGGCACCCTCGACTCCGCCTCGGTCTATCCGCGGGAGGTGGTGAAGGCGGCGCTGCACCACAACGCCGGAGCGGTGATCTTCACCCACAACCACCCGAGCGGAGAGCCCGACCCGAGCGATGCGGACCGACGCATCACCCAGCGCCTTCAGGAGGCGCTGGGTCTGATCGAGGTACGCGTGCTCGACCACATCGTGGTGGGCGGTTCGGACTCGGTCTCCTTCGCGGAGCGGGGTTATCTCTGACACCTCGGGCGCTTGCCCGTGACTTCTTGGACGGGTGCCGGCGCTGCCGGCCCCGTCCGCTCTTTGCATCCTGTCGAACAGGAGTCTGGTGATGATCAAGATCCCCGGACGGCTAACCGTCCGCACCATTCATGGCCGCAACGGCCCCTTCAACGTGGGCCGGCTGGCGGCCTCGATCGGCGAGTTCGTCATCAAGGATCCTCAGCTGGACCAGTTCAGCGAAGGGGTGTTTGAGGGCGAGTTTCTGCTGCTCGAGATTCGCCCGGCGAGCTACTTCGCCAGTGGCCGGCTGGTGGTGGAGGTTCGCGCCAAGGTCGGCGAGATGCTGCTGACCGAGGACGGCATGCTGGTGACCCAGCATGGGCCGCGCTTCGACTCCGCGGAGATGGATCCGCTGGAGGAGGAGGCCGCTCCAGCGCCACCCGTGCCGCCAGCCCCGCCTGCGCCTGGGTCGGGCGAGCCGATGGCACCGCCCACGCCGTCGCCTCAGGTTGATGCTAGTGAGGGGCCAGGGCCCCAAGCCCCGGAGACCCACGCCGCTGGCCAAGAGGCCAACCCCGACGCCGAGCTCTTCGGCCTGCTCTGGCCGCTGGGGCAGAGCGTCAAGCTCGATCCCACTGTGGACCGGGCGCTGTTCCGCCGTCAGGTGAGTCGACTGAAGGAGTTGGGTTACCGATTCCAGGCGCCGACTCAGACCTGGCAAGCCGCTGCCTGAGGCAGCCACTCCCCACCGGGGCATCTCGATGCCCTGGGCTCGGGATGTCCCCATCGCTCTTCGCTAACCGATGGAGGCCACCATGCCCGAGCTCTACACCCTCGAAGAGTGCCTGGACCTGTACGCCGATGCGTTCTGCCTTGGCCGGCAGCGCGAATGCCTGTTCCTCTCCCTGTGGGGGCGGGATACGGCGCTGCAGGAGCTGCTGGCCAGGCTGACGCTGCCAGCGGCAGACAACGGCCTGGATGCCCTGCATCTCTGCCAGGGGGACACTCGCCACCCCATGATCTTTGGCGACATGGACCGCTACTCCCGGCGCTCCGCCCGGCTGCGCCAGACGCGCTTCGGCACCCTGGTGCACGTATGGCTCTTCGATCAGCGCTGCATCACGCCGGATCGCGCCAACCTGCACAGCATCGTCCTGCTCGACAACGAGGAGGGCGCCCGCCCGGTGGATGACCAGCTGTGGCCACGCGTGCGCGAGCTCTGCCCGCTGCCCCTGCTGGATCACTGGCAGGGGCCGGTGATGACGCTGCTGCATGCCCAGCAGGCGGTACTGCCGGCCTCGTTCTCACAGGGGCCGATTCAGGCCTGGGAGATCTCTCTCGATGAGAACGACATGGCCCTGCGCCTCAGCGGCATGATCCGCGCCGGCGTGCTCACCCCCGAGCCCTGAGCGCTCGCTCCACCACGGTGCGGCCGTTCTGGCCGCGCCTACCATACCCAACCGACAGGAGATGTCGCATGGCACTGATGTTTCAGCGCATCGCGCGCAACTTCGCCAGGAATGGCTACTTCCCTACGGACGAAGCGTCGCTCGAGCGGGTGCTTCAGGCGCTGAGCCCGGCAAGCGCCGGCCGGATGCGAGTGCTCGACCCCTGTGCGGGGAGGGCGCTGCCATCGCTGAGCTTGCCCACCACCTGGGGCGCGAACGCGTTCAGGCCTGCGCCGTGGAGTATCACGCCGAGCGGGCCGCCTCGATGCATGGCCTGGTGGATAGAGGCCTACAGGGCGACCTGATGGACACGGTGATCTCACCGCGCAGCATGGGCTGCCTGTGGCTCAATCCGTCCTATGGCGACCTGCTGGCCGACCACGCCGGCTACGAGAGCTATCAGGGCAAGGGGCGCAGGCGCCTGGAGAAGCTGTTCTACCAGCGCACCGTTGGCACCCTGCAGGTCGGGGGCGTGATGGTGTTGATCGTTCCCGACTACGCCCTGGACAAGGAGCTGACCGGCTGGCTGGTCAACCACTTCACCGAGCTGCGGGTCTTCCGCGCCGCCGTGGATGACTTTCAGCAGGTGGTGGTCCTGGGCCGCCGGGTGCGACGCCGCGAGGCGCAGCGCAGCCAGGAGGTCAAGGCGATGCGCGCCCAGCTGCTGCGCGTGGGAAGCAAGGAGGTCATACCCGAGGTGATCCCGGCGGTGTGGCCCTTCGAACCCTACGCGGTACCGGCGGCTCAGGGCGAGCTGCGCCACTTTTACCGCGTGTCGCTCGATGCCGATCAGCTGGCCGATGAGGTCGGGAAGCTGCAGGGGCTCTGGCCCGAGGTGGGCAGCGTGTTCGGGAAGACCGGCCTGTCGCCGCGTCCCCCGGTGCGCCGGCTCTCCTCTTGGCATCTGGCCCTGTCGCTGGCGGCCGGGGCCATCTCCGGCGTGGTGACCGCGCCCAGCGGCCGCTGCCTGGTGGTCAAGGGCAACACCCACAAGGATAAGGTCGCCAAGACCGAGTTCACCGAGCGGGAGGATGGCTCCATCACCGAGACCCGCGTGCTCACCGACCGCTTTGTGCCGGTGATCCGCGCCTGGGAGATGACGCCAGACTCGCCTCGCTGTGGGCAGCTGCTGACCATTACCTCGACGCCGGCGGCCAATGATGGCGAGCCGGAAGAGGGTGATCAGATGGCAGACGCCGAGGCAGGCGATGCCCCTGAGCCGCTCAACCGGGTCGCCGAACGTGCCGCGAGGCCGGATCCACGCCGCTTCGAGGTGGGGCGAGTGGTGATGACCCGGGCCGTCAACGAGTTGGTGGAGCAGGGCGAGGTCTCGCCCATGGCGCTGCTCCGACGACACGTCACCGGCGACTGGGGTGACGTGCCTGAGGAGGACCGCCAGAGCAACGAGCAGGCCCTGGTTCACGGTGACAGGCTGCTCTCGTCCTACCGGATCGGTGAGTCGCTCACGGTCTGGATCATCACCGAGGCGGACCGCAGCGCCACCACGCTGTTGCTGCCAGACGACTACTGACCGGCGCCCCGGGCGCCATTCCCCACGGCGGGCCTTTCCAACCCGCCAGGAGGGGAGTGTCCGCCGTTTTCTTGTGAACAAGGAGACGGACATGAACGACATCACTCAGCTGCCGGCGCCGGCCGGCATGGCGCAGTCTGGCGAGGTCTTCGGGCCTCAGGTGGACCTCAACGCCTTCGTGGAGGAATTTGGCGATGGCCTGCTGGCCTCGCTCAACCGCTCCCATCCCCCGGTCTATGACGGCGAGGCCAACCCTCGTCGTCAGGCCATCATGGATGCCCTCAAGCGGGCGCCTTTCCCCGAGCAGGCCGAGGTGGTCCAGGCCATCTCGGCGCTGCTGCTCGATCGGCACGAGCCGGCGGGCATCATCAACGCCGAGATGGGCACCGGCAAGACCATGATGGCCATCGCCACCGCGGCGGTCTGTCATGGCGAGGGCTATCGGCGTTTCTTGGTGATCGCACCGCCCCACCTGGTCTACAAGTGGCGGCGGGAGATCCTGGAGACAGTCAATCAGGCCAGGGTCTGGGTGCTGAACGGCCCGGATACCCTGGTCAAGCTGCTCAAGCTCCGTGAGGCCCTGGGCCAGCCGTCCGATGGGCGGCCGGAGTTCTTCATCCTGGGGCGTGTGCGCATGCGCATGGGCTTCCACTGGCGTCCCGTCGCGGCGCGCAAGCGCGTGCCGGGCGGCGAGCTGGCGGCCTGTCCCCAGTGCGGTGGCACGGTGGTCGACTGCGACAACGAGGTGGTATCGCTGTCGCAGTTTCTCCGTGAGGAGCGGCGCCACAAGTGCCGGCACTGTCACAGCCCTCTCTGGACGCTGATGCGACCCCAACGGGCGACGGGCAGCCTGCAGCGCGACCTGGTACTCAAGGCGCTGCGCAAGCTGCCCACCATCGGCAAGGTCTCCTCGGAGCGCCTGGTGCAGCAGTTTGGCGAGGAATTCCTGGCCACGCTGCTGGGCGACAACATCCACGAGTTCATCAACCTCATGGATGAGAACGGGGAGCTGGTGTTCTCCGACCGGCAGGCGGCCCGCATGGAGCGCGCCATGGCCACGATGGAGTTCGGTTTTGGTGAAGGCGGCTATCAGCCGACCGAGTTCATCAAACGGCAGCTGCCGGATCACACCTTCGATCTGCTGATCGTGGACGAGGGGCATGAGTACAAGAACGCCGGATCCGCCCAGGGCCAGGCCATGGGCGTGCTGGCAGCCAAGGCGCGTAAGTCGCTGCTGCTGACCGGCACCCTGATGGGTGGCTACGCCGACGACCTGTTCCACCTGCTGTTCCGCATCCTCACGCCAAAGATGCTCGAGGATGGCTATCGCCCCAACGGGCGCGGATCGATGGGCCCTGCGGCCATGTCGTTCCTGCGTGACCACGGGGTGCTGAAGGACATCTACACCGAGCGCGATGGCGATTCGCACAAGACAGCGCGAGGCAAGAAGCTGTCGGTGCGGACCGTCAAGGCCCCGGGCTTCGGCCCCAAGGGGATCATGCGCTACGTGCTGCCCTTCACCGTCTTCCTCAAGCTCAAGGACATCGGTGGCAACGTGTTACCGCCCTACGATGAAGACTTCATCGAGGTGCCGATGGACGACGAGCAGGCCTTTGCCTACCGGCGGCTCGAGGGGCAACTGACCGCCGAGCTTAGACAGGCGCTGGCACGCAAGGACACCACCCTGCTGGGCGTGGTGCTCAATGCGCTGCTGGCCTGGCCGGACTGCTGCTTCCGACCGGAGACGGTCAAGCACCCGCGCTCGGGCAGCCTGCTGGCGTTCGTGAAGAGCCTCTATGGCGAGCAGCAGCCGATGCCCAAGGAGCGCGAGCTGGTGGCGATCTGCCGGCGAGAGAAGGCCGAGGGTCGCAAGGTGCTGGTCTACACGACCTACACCGGCAAACGCGATACCAGCAGCCGACTCAAGGCGATGCTCACCCAGGCCGGCTTCAAGGTCGCGGTGCTGCGCTCCAGCGTGGAGACCCAGCGGCGCGAGGACTGGATTGCCGATCAGGTCGACCGCGGTGTCGACTTGCTGATCACCAATCCGGACCTGGTGAAGACCGGGCTCGACCTGCTGGACTTCCCCACCATCGTCTTCATGCAGACGGGCTGGAACGTCTACACCCTGCAGCAGGCCGCCCGCCGCTCCTGGCGGATCGGCCAGCAGCAGCCGGTGAAGGTGCTCTACCTCGGCTATGCGGGATCGTCACAGATCGCCTGCCTGTCGCTGATGGCCAAGAAGATTGCCGTGGCCCAGAGCACGTCGGGAGACGTGCCTGAGTCTGGTCTGGATGCCCTCAACACGGATGGAGACTCCGTGGAGATGGCCTTGGCCAGGCAGCTGGTCAGCTGACCGCTACCCAACCTATGCCCCCTCTTCGGAGGGGGCTTTTTGTCACTGTGGCAGGAGACTGCTTGCTGGATGAGACTTTGGTTGTAAGCCTGCTGAGACGGTAAGTTAATACATCGCTTATAAATAATATGGGCATAACCTGGATGAGATTGATTGCCCGATAATTATAATCGTGCGCGCTTGGGTCGCATCCCACGGCTATTGCACCAGGGCAAGGAGTGCCCCGGAGTAAACCTCTCTCATCGCATTTAGCGTTTCTGCTGGTGCCCGTCAGGGCTCAGCGTTGTGATGCACGGACTGCATCCAGAGGAGCGAAAATTGCGGATTCTCAATATTCTACGCGGCCGCCGCAGCGCGACCGACAGCGTCCAGGATGACGCAGGCTGGGAAAGCCCGCGCACCGGCGCTGAGCTTCTGGCCACGCCCTATCGGCAGCAGTTGCTCCGGGCAATACAGGAAAGCACCTCGCTGACGGCGCCGGTGTTCGAGGCCTACGTCAAGGAGCCGCTGCAGCGATACGCCGAGCGTGTCCAGCTGCTGCCAGCCTCGGAATCTTACCACCATAGCTACCCGGGTGGCATGCTGGACCATGGCCTCGAAACCTGTGTGTTTGGCCTCAGGCTCCGACGACAGCACCTGCTCCCTCCGAAGGAGTCACCCGAAAAACAGTCCTCTACGGGGGAGCTGTGGAGCGTGGCGGTCATCTATGCCTGCTTGCTGCACGATATCGCCAAGGTCATCGTCGACGTCGATATACACCTGAAATCCGGCCGAAGGTGGTGCCTGTGGGAGGGCATCATTCCCGACCAGTATCGCGTTCGCTATATCAAGGGGCGAGACTACTTCCTTCACGCTGCGGCCAACCCCTCTTGTGCAAGGAGGTGATGGGCAATGCCGGCCTCGAGTGGCTGAAAAGCCAGCCGGAGCTGTTTGGACTGGTGATGTACGCCATCAGTGGGCACGCGGAGCGCTCCGGGGTGATAGGGGAAATCGTCAGCCAGGCCGACAGGGCCAGCGTCGCCAAGTCGCTGGGTGGCAAGGTCTCGAATATCGACAAGGCGCCCAGGAATCTCTACAGAGCAAGCTCAAGGGCGCCATCCGCCATATCGTCACAGAAAAGATCCGCCTGAATGAAAAAGGCGCTCAGGGGTTTGTCACCGCCGAGGCGCTGTGGCTGGTGACGCCGCTGGTACCCCGAGAGATCAAGAGCTACCTCCTTTCCCATGGTATCGAGGGTGTGCCATCCAATGAGTCTCGCCTCTATGACGAAATGCAGTCCCATGGCCTGATTATAGAGAATCCAGAGGGGCGTTCGGTCTGGAAGTGTAGGGTCGAGATGGGGGAATGGCGAACCGATCTCTCCATGCTCAAGGTTCATAAGTCGCTCGTTTGGAGCGGTGATGAGGAGCCTGAGATTTTCTCGGGGAGTGTCGAGTCCCTTGACGTTGGTGAGAGTGGTGAAGGTAGTCAGCCAGCTAGGCAACAGCGTGAAGATCAGGAGTCAGGTGACAAGCCTGAAACTCCAGAAACTTCAAGCGAGCGGACTGAATCGAGTCGCACCGAGAAAATCCAGGATGATCTGGAAGCCTCCATTCTTGATATCGCCACAGGCGGCGATGAGAAAGCAGCGCCAGATTTGGAGCGGCAGCCAAGTCGTAACCCTGATACGGGTGCCGAGAAGCTTGCGGAGCAGGCACCGCTCGGACAGCCATCATCCGGGGAAGTGTTTCTCGCCTGGCTGCGAGACGGGCTGAAGACTCACAAGGTATTGATGAACGACTCCAAGGCCCTGGTGCATGCCGTGGATGGGATGCTGATGGTGGTCAGCCCCAAGGTGTTCAAGCGCTATTGTCAGGAGGTGAGCGGAGAAGAGAAAGGCTGGAAAGAAGTTCAGGATTCATTCCAGAAGCTGAAGCTGCACAAGAAAAACAAGGATGGCGGAAGTTTTCACAAGGTAAAGGTGGTCGGCCCAAATAAGAAATCGAGCACGCTTTCTGGGTATCTTGTGGGTAAAGATGACCTGATGGAGGGGGTAAGGAGGTGTTTGATAACCCCTTTATTGACCTGATTGATGGGAAGCCTGAAGAATGAAAACACTTACCTTTGACGACTTGCTGCAATCCTATTTTTCTGAGCGCTGGCTGACCGAAAGGAGCCGTATTTCCTATGGCGTTCCGGTGAAGCTATTCCGCAGGTTCGTGGGCCAGGATAAGCTGCCTGCTGAAGTGACTCGTGATGATGTCAGGGAGTGGAGGGAGTTCTGCTTCTCGGAGGCGGGTAGAAACCTCGCGCACTCAAGCTGGAATAATTACTGCCGGCACAACCGAATCCTCTTCAAGCATGCGATTGATCATGCCTTGATCGATATCTCCTACAACCCTTTTGCCAAGATGGAGGTCAGCTCTCCCAGAAAGCGGAAGAAGACACTGAGCAAGCGGCAGGTCGAGATGGCACGTGAAGCCATCAGCCTGTATAAAAAGATGGAGATCTACCGAGAAAAGCCTACGGCACTTCACCCTGTATGGTTCTGGGAGATCGTGTTCGAGACGTTTTACCATACGGGCATCCGTCTGACTCAGCTGTTGCTGATGAAGCCAGAGGATATCAACCTAAAAAGTCGTGTGCTTACCGCTACCTGGCAGGGGGCCAAGAACAACCGTGAACACTTTGTTCCCATCTCCAATGCTCTCTACCCGCACCTGGAGAACTTGATGAACTCGGCCAAGATGGTGGGGATCAAGCGTGGTGAGCAGATTTTCAATGTGAACCGATTCAGCGTTCGGCACCGAATGGAGACGATGGACTCCTGGCAGGTGGAGAGCTTCTATCAGAAGCTGTCCCAGATTTGCGGCTACCAGATGAGTCCGCACCGATTCCGCCATACCCTGGGCACTGAGCTGATGAGAGAGCCGGATCGCAACCTGCACATCGTCAAGGCGCTGCTCGGCCACAGCAACATCAGCACGACGCTCGAGTATGTCGAGGTTGATATCGGCAGCTTGCGAAGTGCTCTGGAAGGGCGTCTCTAGAGCGGTTGACGTCAAGACTGATCTTGTACTTCTCCGCATCAAACCCAGCCCTTGGTGCTGCCAAGGGCTGGGTGGATATCTGCCGCTATGTTGGAAGAGGGCTTCTCTAGTCCCAATGGCTGATTAGAACGACATGACTTCGCCGTCGGTAGGGATCAGCACGCGATCCTCCAAATCTTTTTCCCGCACATAGTCGCCCAGTTCCTCACGGGTCAGGGTCATGTGATTCACAGCATCCATGTGCACTGCGATGATGGTGGCATTCGGAGCCGCTTGATAGGCGCGCAGGGTGTCTTCCTTGCCCATGATAATTGGGTCGCCCTCGAAGCCATTGACCTCGGCGGCGCCGGCATTCAGCACGATTACCTCAGGCAGGTACTTTGCCAGTGCCTGGTCGACAGCATCATGCCATACCGTATCCCCGATCACATAGGTGGTCTGGTGGCCCGGTGCCTCGAAGACCACGCCCATTACTTCGCCGAGAGTCTCAGCAAGCTCGGGGATGGCATAGATGGCTTCGGAGCCATGCTGGCCCCCAGTGCGGTGTAGATCGACCCCACCGAACTCGGCAGTGCCATCCAGGACTCGCACGTCCTCGAAGCCTTGTGAGCGAATCAGTTCGGCATCGGACTCGTGTTGGGCGAACAGCGGGATATCCTTGGGCAGCAGGGCCTGGGCAGCATCATCCCAGTGATCCAGGTGGGTGTGGGTGACGATGACCGCGTCTACGCCATCGATCACCTCCTGCACTGACATCGGCAACTCCACCAAGGGGTTGCGTAGCTCACTGCGATAGGTGCCATCGAAGCCGGGATAGGCACCCTTTTCGGCCAGCATGGGATCGATCAGGAAGGTGGTCTCACCATAGGTGATCTTCACCGTGGCATTGCGGATATGTTGCACCTGCAGGGCTGTGTCCTCTGCTAGCGGTGCGGCGTAGGACGCGCCGCTGGCGAGGGCGGCGGCCAGAAGCAGGGGCTGACAAGCGTCTTGAATGACATCGAGGTTCTCCGCGTATGGTGTTGGATGGAGCACACTGTAGGAGAATCTGCTTGGCCAGATAATCGGCCCAGGAGACAATAATCGAAAGAATTGGGCCAAGAGAGGCATTATGTCGCTTCCCCGCGTGGGGCTGATTCTCTATCCGCACTTCAGCCCCTTCCATTTCTCGGTACCCTATATGGTATTCGGCACGCCGTCCCCCGAGGGACCCTGTTCGATCTGTGCATCGTGGCACCGACGGGACAACAGCTAGAAGCCGAGCGAGCCATGACGGTGCGTCCCGATGGTGGTCTTGAGCTGCTGGAGAAGGTGGATATCGCTGTGGTTCCCGGCTGGCACGACCTGGGTGAGCCACCGGCGCCGGAGTTACTCGAGGCCCTGGTACGCTGCCATGAGAGGGGCGCCCATGTGGTAGGGCTCTGCTATGGGGCCTATGCCCTGGCCTATGCGGGGCTGCTGGATGGTCGGCGAGCCTCGACCCACTGGCTGGCCGAGGAAGATTTCAGCCATCGATTCCCCGCCATTGCGCTGGATACCAATGCCCTCTATGTGGAAGACGATCGCCTGGTGACCTCTGCTGGGACGGCCGCCGGGCTGGACTGCTGCCTGTTCCTGGTGCGCGAGTACCATGGGGCTCGGGTCGCTAACCAACTGGCCCGGCTGCTGGTTGTGCCGCCCCACCGGGAGGGCGGGCAGGCGCAGTTTATCGAGCAGCCGATGGCCGCCTCCACCCAAGACTCCCAGATCAACCTACTGCTCGACTACCTGCGCACACACTTGGCGGAATCGCACAGCATCGATGCACTGGCCGCTCGCACCAACATGAGTCGTCGCTCCTTCACCCGCCATTTTCACCGCGCCACTGGCATGACGGTGGGGGAGTGGTTGATCAACGAGCGCCTGAGGCGAAGCTGTGAGCTGCTGGAAACTACGACCTTGCCGATCGATCAGGTGGCAGAGTGCAGCGGCTTTAACACGGCGACCTCGCTCAGACAGCACTTCCAGCAACGTTTCCGCGTGAGTCCCAGGGAGTGGCGAAGGGCTTTTGGCATCAGGTAGAGACATCGGGGGAGCCGCACAATCCGTCAACTCACCTGCATCATACGATTGTCTGAATTAGCCCGCCCTGATGCAGGTTGACACTGGCAGCCTCATCCTCTTCAATAGCTACTCGATGATGCCGTGTGATGCTGGTGATAATTCCTGATCTCCCAGGCTGTCCCCATACGCATTTCACGAAGCCTTGCGTTAGGCGTAATGTGCTGATTTTTATCGGTTTTTTGGTGGTGTGACTTGTAATCAGTAGGTCCCGGGTTCGACTCCTGGTGCCGGCACCAACGGGATCAGCGCCGAATTGCAGAACAAGAAACCGCCCATCAGGCGGTTTTTTTGTGCTCTTCGCATGGGCACTACAACGGTATCCGAAGCCTTCGCTTCCTAGCTTCCCAGCTTCCCAGCTTCCCAGCTTCCCAGCTTCCCAGCTTCCCAGCTTCCCAGCTTCCCAGCTTCCCAGCTTCCCAGCTTCCCAGCTAACGTGCTGGTGAGCCGGCATCGACACCAAGCCTTGACCGGACATGCTTCTCCGTTGCCCTCGCTCAAGAGTGCTCAGCCCCAACGGGGACAAAGACGAGTGACTGGGTAGAAATTTTTATGCGGACAACAAATTCCTGCATAGTTGAAACCAAGGGAATCATCGCTGCAAGTTAGAAAAATGGTTCCTTGCTCTTTTTGAACGGTTCTATCTTATGGTTCTTATAATGCTGTTTTCCGGAAGGCGCTGGAAAATCAGAAAAAAGTTTTAAATATTTGTTCAGCATCACGATAGGCGATTTCGGCTGGAGCGGCAGGTGCCGACAGCGGGATGATTTCTTATAAGCTATAAGAATCATGGTGATAAAGCTCTGCTGGCTTTCCTCGCGGTCTCGTGGATAAGGTTTCGAGCGCCTGTTTGCTGTGCAGTATTTTCACTCCGTCAGGGTGCATCTTTCTTATAGGCTTTTGTCGATATTGTCCGTGGCATGCTGCTTGGCTACGGTAACAGGATAAATCAGCGGGCCTGGACCTCTGGCATGGATCCGTAAGCCTGTTGTCAAGAAGAATGCTGCAAGCGTGATGGCAGTCAATGGACTGGTTGTCATAGATATACAACTGGGGCGAAAATGAAAAATACTATAAACGCAGGGGAGCTTTTGTTTTCCCGTGGCTTTGCCTTGTACCCTAGCGGTGTTGGCGGTTCCAGTGCGGTGTGGCGTGATTTGCAAGGTTGGCATGTTCAGTCATTGGGGCCGTACACGCTTTGTTGTCACCCGCAGGCGAAATTAACAATCCATGCAGATGATGGGGCCGCGGTAATTCTTGTGGGCAACGCGGTCAATCCCTATACCCAGGAGCTGGAGCCTGAGATAGGAAGGCGTCTGCTGGAGTTTGTGCAACGAATGCCGGAGGGGCCTCGTCTTGCTGAAGAGGTCATCGGTTACATTAACCAGTTGACGGGTCGTTTCCAGCTGCTTCTCCTTAAAGGCAAGGAAGTTTTTGCTCTCTGCGATGCGGCGGCCCTCGCGCCCTTGTATTTCAATGCCAGCAAGAAAGGCTGTTGTTTCTCCTCGCACTCCCAGCTGATGGCAGAGCTTCTCGGGGCGGAGCGCGACCATGAGATGCAGGAGATTATCGAGTCCTCTTTCTACTCCTTGGGGCGCAGGCATCTGCCTGGATACAAGAGCCCTTACAAGAATGTGGAGTTGGTCGGCGCCAATGTTTATTACAGCACGCGGGAACAGAGGCGAGTAAGGTTCTACCCCTGTGAGCCATTGGTCCCGGATGCGTTGAGTTTTGAAGAGCTGGTCGAGGAGTCGGCCGATATCTTGAAGAGGTCGGCGCTTCTCTATCTAGAAAGTCGGCAGGTGCTGGTCAGCCTCTCGTTGGGGCAGGATAGTCGAATATCCCTTTCAGCCTTCCATGACTGGAACGAGAGAATTGGTACGTATTCTTATTGCGGCAATTCCGTTGAAACAGATGAAGCACGCAAGGTGCATTATTTTGCGGGTCAGGTTGGGGTAAGGCATGAAGTAATTAGAACGGATGAGGTCGGCGAGGAGGAGTGTCGTTTGTTGGCAGGTCTGCTGGATCGCTCGACGGCTTACATGCGCAAGCACAAGGTGTCGGAAATACGCAAGCTGGTTGCAATGTCGCATTGGTATCCGGCGGGGGCGATAGAAATCAAGGGGAGGCGTCGGAAATAGGCAGGGCTACCTATTCCAAGCGAACGGGAATTAGAAATTTCCCTGAGATTGATGTTCGTGCCATGAGCAATCTCTATAAGCGCGTGCTCTACCCTCGGCATTTGCTGAAGCGCATAGATAGCTGCTTCGAATCTTTCTCTGCTGAAGGAGGGTTCGGTTTCTCAAGACTAGGCTACAACGATTACGACATGTTTTTCTGGGAACATCGCACGGCCTGCTGCGTGTCGCTGGGCATGCAGGACCACGACTTCTACCATGATGCATCGGCATTGATGAATAACCGCTTGTTGCTGGACAAGTTCCTGATTCCTACGTTCGCGGATAGGCTGACCGATCGCATGCACCAGGCCGTATGCGAAAAGCTTTGGCCGGGAATACTTTCCGTCCCCACGTCACAAAGAAGTTCGGTAAAGGCAAGGGCAAAAGTGCTGATGGAAAATATTTTCTTCAGGGTCAACCGGTTCAATGCGAAGCCTGAAGCCTAGGCAGTGCCCCATGCTGGCAGCGGGATCGCGGCTTCGCGCTTGAAAGCGAAGCGCACCAGCACCATATCTCGGCTGCGAGGCCCCTTGGGGCCCGCGACGGCGCATGCCGTTGCACGAGCTAGGACTGAAACTGATCACGGATACACAGGAGGTGATTAGATGACAGTGCAGACTTCGTCCAGCCGTAAGCAGAAGCAGGTGACCGATTTCGTCGCTGCCGATACGCCCGCATCCCCGCTTCTTGGTGAACCAGGCCGCGTGCCGGATGCCTATCCCACCCGCCTGAGCCAGCCGCTCGACACCCTTTGGCTGCCGCGCCACGAACCCGTGGTGCGCGGCAGCGCCGACGAGGAGCCGCTGAGCCAGGCGCAGCTCGACGAGTTCGAACGCAAGGGCTTTCTGTTCGAGCCCAATTTCATCAGCGGGGAGGAGCTCGATGAGCTGCGTCGGGAGCTCGATGCCCTGCTCAGCCGCGACGACTTCCGCGGCCGCGACTTCAGCATCACCGAACCCGACAGCCAGGAGATCCGCTCGCTGTTCGCGGTGCATTTCCTGTCGCGACGCTTCGCCAGACTGGCTCGCGACGAGCGTCTCGTTGGCCGGGTGCGTCAGATCCTCGGCGGCGAGGCCTACGTGCACCAGTCGCGCATCAACTACAAGCCGGGCTTCGAGGGCAAGGGCTTCAGCTGGCACTCCGACTTCGAGACCTGGCACGCCGAGGACGGCATGCCGGCCATGCATGCGGTCAGCGCCTCCATCGTGCTGACCGACAACCACGAGTTCAACGGCCCGCTGATGCTGATCCCCGGCTCTCACAAGGTGTTCGTGCCATGCCTGGGCGAAACGCCGGACAACCACCATCGCCAGTCGCTCAAGCGCCAGGCGTTTGGCGTGCCGGGTCGCGAGGCGCTGCGAGAGCTGGTGGCGCGCCACGGCATCGAGGCGCCGAAGGGTGCCGCCGGTGGCTTGCTGCTGTTCGACTGCAACACGCTGCACGGTTCGAATGCCAACATGTCCCCGGACCCGCGCAGCAATGTCTTCTTCGTCTACAACCGGCGCGACAACGCCTGCGGTGCGCCCTTCGCCGCTCGCCGCAGTCGGCCTGCCTTCCTGGCCCATGCCCCCGACGAGGCGTGGCGCCCCGCCGGGTGACCGATTGCCGCTGGTTCGCGGAAGAGGTGGAACAGGGCGCATGGTGCGGTAGACTGTGAGGCTTGTCGTTGGAAAGCGGCACGCATAACGAGAAGGAGAAGACCCGCCATGCGCTTTGTTCCCCGTTTCACCGATGGCCAGGCGTTTCCCCATTCGCTCGGCAAGATCGTGTGCATTGGCCGCAACTATGCCGATCATGCCAAGGAGCTGGACAACCCGGTGCCCAGCGAGCCGCTGCTGTTCATCAAGCCGGCCACCAGCGCGGTGCGCTTCGATGAGCCCCTGGAGGCCTTTCTCGCGGGGCGAAGTGCATTACGAGGCGGAGCTGGCACTGCTGATCGGCGAAACGCTGACCCATGCCACCACGGACGAAGCCGAGCGTGCCATCGTCGGCATCGGCCTGGCGCTGGATCTCACCCTGCGCGACGTGCAGACCCGCCTGAAGGAAAAAGGGCATCCCTGGGAAATCGCCAAGGCGTTCGACGGGGCCTGCCCGCTATCGGACTTTCTCCCGCTGAGTCGCGTCCCCAACTGGAATGCGCTGAGCTTCGAGCTGGAGATCGACGGGGAGCTGCGCCAGCACGGGGAGGGTTCCGACATGCTGTTCCCCATTCCCATGCTGGTGTCGGAGATGAGCCAGCACTTTACCCTCGAGCCGGGCGATGTGATCCTGACCGGCACGCCGCAGGGCGTGGGCGAGCTGCCTCGTGGCGCCAAGCTGCGCCTGACCCTGACCGGCGGGCTGGAAGTGACCGGCCAGGTCAGCGAGTGAGGCCCAGGCGCGTTTCTCTCAGGCTTGGGTGAGTCGCCGGCTGGCCCAGACAGAAAACGCCCCTTCGGCAAGGCCGAAGGGGCGTTTCTCATCTTGGGGCTCGTCTTATTCCAGGTAGGTGTAGCCCTGCAGCCCGGCCGAAAGGTCGTCGAGGAAATGCGCCTGCTCCTCGGCCGGCAGCCCGCTGTCGGCCAGCTGGCCGGCGAGCCGGTCGCGCAGTACCTTGGCGTCGAAATTGACGTAGGCCAGCACGTCGGCCACACGGTCGCCCTGCTGGGCGTGGCTCAGCACCCACTGGCCGTCCTCCCCCAGGGCGGCGTCCACTGAATCGGTATCGCCGAACAGGTTGTGCAGGTCGCCCAGGATCTCCTGGTAGGCGCCGACCAGGAAGAAGCCCAGCAGGCGCTCCTCGTCCTCGTGCCACTCCGGCAGGGGCAGGGTGGTCTCCACGCCCTGGCCATCCACGTAGCCGTCGATGCGGCCATCGCTGTCGCAGGTGATGTCCTGGATCACGCCGCGGCGGGTCGGCTCGCGATGCAGGCCCGTGAGTGGCAGCACGGGAAAGATCTGGTCGATGCCCCAGACGTCGGGCACCGACTGGAACAGTGAGAAATTGACGAACAGCTTGTCGGCGAGCTTCTCGGCCAGCTCGTCGATGATCTCCCGGTGGGCCCGGTTGCGGCTGTCGAGGCGTTCACGCAGGCGCGCGCAGGCGGCGAAGTAGACGCCCTCGGCCTCGGCGCGCACGGTGATGTCGGCCAGCCCCATGATGAAGCGGTCGTGCAGTTCGCTGACTGCTTGCAGCAGGTCGTGCCAGGCCTCGACCAGTTCGCGCGGCTCCACTTCGCCCTGCACCAGGTCGTGGACCCGCCACAGCTCGTCGAGCTGGGGGTCGTCCTCGGCCTGGCGTGCAGGGCCTCGTCGTTGACCCGCTCCTCGCCGATCACGTTGGCGATCAGCACCGCATGGTGGGCGGTCAGGGCTCGCCCTGACTCGCTGATCAAATGCGGGTGGGGGATCTCTGCCTCGCTGCAGGCCTGGGCGAAAGCGCTGACCACGTTGCGCGCATACTCGCGCATGGAATAGTTGATCGAGCAGAAGCTGCGCGAGCGAGTGCCTTCGTAGTCGATGCCCAGGCCGCCGCCGACGTCAACGGTATCGATGGGCGCGCCCAGGCTCAGCAGGCTCTGGTAGAAGCGGGCGCATTCACGCAGGCCGAACTGGATGTCGCGGATGTTGGCGATCTGCGAGCCCAGGTGGAAATGCACCAGCTGCAGGCTGGCCAGCGAACCGGCCTCGCGCAGGCGCTCCACCACGGCGAGCATCTGGCTGGCGGTGAGACCGAACTTGGACTTCTCGCCGCCGGTGTCCTGCCACTTGCCCATGCCCACCGAGGCCAGGCGGGCACGCAGGCCGATACGCGGGGTGACGCCGAGATTCTCGGCCTCCTCGAGGATCAGCGGCAGCTCGGAGAACTTTTCCACCACCAGGTAGACGCGATGGCCGAGCTTCTCGCCCATCAGCGCCAGGCGGATGTACTCGCGGTCCTTGTAGCCGTTGCAGACGATCAACGAGGGGCCGTCGCCGGAGAGTGCCAGCACGGCGAGCAGCTCCGGTTTGCTGCCGGCTTCGAGGCCGACCCGGCCGTGGCCGCGCTCGCGGGTGGCGAGGATCTCCTCGACCACGCGGCGCTGCTGGTTGACCTTGATCGGGTACACGGCGGTATAGCCACCCTCGTACTCTTCTTCGCGCATGGCCAGATCGAAGGCGTCGCACAGCTGCTCGACGCGGTCATGGAGGATGTCGCTGAAGCGTACCAGTACCGGCAGGCGCAGGCCGGCTTCGCGCAGCTGGTCCACCAGCGGGGCGAGCGGCAGGGCCGGCCCTTCGGCCTCGCTGCCAAGGGGCGAACCAGGGCATGGCCACTGTCATCGACGTCGAAGTATCCGCTCCCCCACTGGTCGATGTTCCAGGTGCGGCGGGCACGCTGGGCAGGACCATTGGTCGTTCCCGTGGTTAGGCTCATGTGTGACTCGCTTCGGGCAGGGGCAGGGCGCCGTGGTGCAGGCGTGCCGTGAGGATGGTATGGAACTGCGCCGGGTCGTGGGGGTCAGGTCGTGGGCCGGCGGGTCCACGTAGACCACCAGCAGCCGCGACAGCCAGTAGCGCAGGGCGGTCATGCGCAGCATCGTCGGCCATGCCTCGCGCTCGGCGCTGGTCAGCGGCCGGCGTGCCTGGTAGGCGCTCAGCAGCGTGTCGTGTCGCGCGGGGTCGAGGCGGCCGTCGGGGCCGGAGGCCCAGTCGTTGATCACGATGGCCAGGTCGAACAGCAGGTCGCCGGTGCAGCCGTTATAGAAGTCGATGATGCCGCCCAGGCGGTCATCCTCGAACAGGGTGTTGTCGCGGAACAGGTCGCCGTGCAGCGCGCCCTGGGGCAGCTCGGGGGCGCTGCCGAACACCTCCTGGTAGAGCTCCACCTCGTCCTTCATCAGGGCCTGGTCCTCGGGCGAGAGGTAGCCCAGCACCTTGTGATGCATAGCCGTCAGCCAGTTCAGGTCACGCGGATTGGGGCGATGTCCGGGGAAGTGCTGCGAGACCAGGTGCAGGCGGCCGAGGGTGTCTCCCAGGATGCGGCACTGCGCCAGGCTGGGCGCCATGGGGTGCTTGCCGGGCAGGCGCGGGAACAGCAGTGAGGGCTTGCCAGCCAGGCTGTGCAGGGCGACGCCTTCCCGGTCATGCACCGGCCCCGGCACCGGCAGGCGGTGCTCGTCGAGATAGTCGAGCAGTTCGACGAAGAACGGCAGCTCCTCGTGCTCGCCCTGCTCGAATAGGGTCAGCACCAGCTCGCGCCGGTCAGTGGTGATGAAGAAGGTGCTGTTCTCGGTGCCGCCGGCGACCCCTGCAGGGACACCAGGCTGCCGACATCGAAACGCCTGAGAAACTCCGCGACCTGTGCGTCGCTCAACGGGGTGAATACGGCCATGTGTCTCTCGCCCAGGTTGCCAAGCCGCCTATTGTAGCGACTTGGCTCATCGATGCACGCCCGTGGACATGTTTCGACGTACCTGGAACCGCCAGACGGTGCCGGGGCTCACCAGCGGATCAGCACCCAGTGCGGCACCGCCACTCGATCACCCTCCTGACGCACGAAATTGCCGTCACCGTCGTGGTCGACGAGGAAATAGCCGGGCCCTTGGCTTGGGCGTATCTCGATGGCGTAGAGCTGGCCGTTGACCCGGTATTCGCGGATGGTGCGGTCCTGCTCCTGGCGAATGGTGATATCGGGCGTGATATCGGTCGAGCTCTGGGCCAGGGCGGGTGCGGTCGATGCCAGGCCAAGCCCGAGGGCAAGCAGGGTGACAGCCAGAAGGCGAGGATAGGCGTTCATGTTGGCCTCCGAAGACCATGCGGCGATCGTGACACCGGCAGGCGCTGGCCTGATCCCCTCACGAAGCGTTCGTCCGCGAGAGTTTCATCAGCCCGCCGGGCCAATGCCTCCCAGTGTATGCCGTTGGACAGCACGATCCCATCGATGGCGGCATTTGCGATGCGCAATGCGTATCATGGCTGATCAGGATCACATTTTCTTGCACAGACCCAACGGATGCCCGATACATGGCCGACACGCCTATCGTTCTCGTCGACGGTTCGTCCTATCTCTACCGCGCCTTCCATGCCCTGCCGCCGCTGACCACTTCCAGCGGCCAGCCCACCGGTGCGATCAAGGGCGTGCTCAACATGCTCAAGCGGCTGATCAAGGACTACCCCGACAGCCCCATGGCGGTGGTTTTCGACGCCAAGGGCAAGACCTTCCGGGATGAGCTTTTCGAGCAGTACAAGGCGCAGCGTCCGCCGATGCCAGACGACCTGCGCAGCCAGGTGGAGCCGCTTTACGCCTGCGTGCGTGCGCTGGGCCTGCCGCTGCTGTGCGTCGAGGGCGTGGAGGCCGACGACGTGATCGGTACCCTGGCACGGCTTGCCACCGAGGCCGGCCGCGACGCGGTGATCTCCACCGGCGACAAGGACATGGCGCAACTGGTGAATGCGCACATCACCCTGGTCAACACCATGAAGGACGAGACTCTAGACGTGGCCGGGGTCGAGGCGAAGTTCGGCCTGCCACCGGCGCTGATCATCGACTTCCTGGCGCTGATGGGCGACAAGGTCGACAACATCCCCGGGGTGCCGGGGGTGGGCGAGAAGACCGCGCTGGGCCTGCTGCAAGGCATCGGCGGTGGGCTCGATGCCATCTACGCCGACCTGGAGCGAGTCAAGACGCTCGACTTTCGCGGTGCCAAGACGCTGCCCAAGAAGCTGGAGGAGCATCGCGAGATGGCCTATCTCTCCTACCAGCTGGCGACGATCAAGACCGACTGTGAGCTGCCGGTGGGACTCGACGACCTCGACATTGCCCACCCCGACCGCGAGGCGCTCAAGCGGCTCTATGCCGAGCTCGAATTCAAGGCCTGGCTGTCGGAGCTGCTCGAAGGGCGTGACGAAGGCGTCGACGACGTGGCCGGCGGCACGGCCCCGGCGCATCGGCCGATAGCCCGCCGATGGTCTCGCAGGCTGCGGGCGACGATGTGCCGGCCGGCGTGCCGCTGTGCCACAACCACCTGATACTGACCCAGGCCGAACTCGACGAGTGGCTGGCGCGGCTAGGTAAATGCGAGGCCTTCTGCTTCGACCTCGAGACCAACAGCCTCAACTACATGGACGCCGAGATCGTCGGCGTGGGGCTGGCGCTCGCGCCTGGCGAGGCGGCCTACGTGCCGCTGGCCCACGACTATCTCGACGTGCCCGACCAGCTCGACCGAGCTGCGGTGCTCGCCGCCCTAAAGCCGCTGCTGGAGGACCCCTGCCGCGGCAAGATCGGCCAGAACCTCAAGTACGACATCTCGGTGCTGGCCAACTATGACATCCAGGTGCGCGGGCCGCTGACCGACACCATGCTCGAATCCTACGTGCTCAACTCCACTGCCACCCGCCACGATATGGATTCACTGGCGCTGAAGTACCTCGGGCACAAGACGGTGAGCTTCGAGGAGATCGCCGGCAAGGGGGCGGGCCAGCTCACCTTCAACCAGATCGCCTTCGAACAGGCCGTGCCCTACGCCTGCGAGGACGTCGACGTGACCCTGCGGCTGCACCGTGCGCTGCGCCCGCGCATCGAGGCAGAGGGGCGCCTGGCCGAGGTGCTGGACACCCTCGAGCGGCCGCTGATCCCGGTGTTGTCGCGCATCGAGCGTACCGGCGTGGCGATCGACCCGGAGCGCCTGCATGCCCAGAGCCGCGAGCTGGCCGAGCGTATCCGCGAGCTGGAGAGTCGCGCTTTCGAGCTGGCCGGGCGCGAGTTCAACCTCGGCTCACCCAAGCAGCTCGGCGAGATCCTGTTCGAGGAGCAGAAGATCCCGGTGCTCAAGAAGACGCCCAAGGGAGCGCCCTCCACCGCCGAGGCGGTGCTCGAGGAACTGGCGCTGGACTACCCGCTGCCCAAGGTGATCATGGCGCATCGCGGCCTGGCCAAGCTCAAGTCGACCTATACCGACAAATTGCCGCGGCTGGTCAACAGGCGCACCGGCCGGCTGCACACCAGCTATCACCAGGCGGTCACCGCCACCGGGCGACTGTCGTCGAGCGACCCCAACCTGCAGAATATTCCCATCCGCACCGAGGAGGGGCGCAGAATTCGCCAGGCCTTCATCGCCCGGCCCGGCTACCGCATCGTCGCCGCCGACTACTCGCAGATCGAGCTGCGCATCATGGCGCATCTGTCCGAGGACGCGGGGCTGCTCACCGCCTTCGCCGAAGGGCGCGACATCCACACCGCCACCGCCGCAGAAGTGTTTGGCGTGGCGCTGGAGAGGGTCTCGGGCGAGCAGCGGCGCAGCGCCAAGGCGATCAACTTCGGGCTGATCTACGGCATGAGCGCCTGGGGCCTGGGCAAGCAGCTGCACATTGAGCGCAACCAGGCACAGACCTATATCGACCGCTACTTCGACCGCTACCCCGGCGTGGCCCGCTACATGGACCGCATTCGCGCCCAGGCCGCCGAGGACGGCTTCGTCGAAACCGTGTTCGGTCGGCGTCTCTACCTGCCGGAGATCCGCTCGCAAAACCGCGCCCGGCGCCAGGGCGCCGAGCGCACCGCGATCAACGCGCCGATGCAGGGTACCGCGGCGGACATCATCAAGCGTGCCATGATCGAGGTCGACGGCTGGCTGCAGGAGAGCGCCTTCGATGCCTGCATGGTCATGCAGGTCCACGACGAGCTGGTGTTCGAGGTGGCGGAGGGGCAGGTCGATGAGTTTATCGGTGAAGTGAAGGCGCGCATGCAGGCTGCCGCCGAACTCAGCGTGCCGCTGATCGTCGAGGCCGAGAGTGGAGTGAACTGGGACGAAGCCCACTAGCCCTTCCGCTTGTGACGCTGCTCTCTCCTTCCCCATGCTAGTTCAATAAAAAACGCCACCGCGGCTGCGGTGGCGTTTTCGTTTCAGGCTTGCCGGCTAAGGCTTAGCGCCAGCCGGCGCGGTCGGAGACGCGTACCGCCTCCGGGTTGTTCTCGCCCAGGATGCTGATGTTGAGCTCGTCCATCTTCAGTTCGCCCCAGGACTTGAGCGTCTCGTCCATGTTCACGCCGCTGACCACCGGGTACTCGTAGTTGCCGGCAGCGAAGATCTCCTGCGCTTCGTCGGAGGCCAGGAACTCGAGGAAGCGGATCGCATTCTCGCGGTTCGGTGCCGTGGCGACGACGCCGGCGCCGCCGACGTTGACGTGGATGCCGCGGTCATCCTGGTTGGGGAACAGGATGCCGACCTTGGCCGCGACCTCGCGGTCGGCCTCGTTATCGGAATTGATCAGGCGTACGTAGTAGTAGTGGTTGGCCACGGCCAGGTCGCACTCGCCGGCGGCGACGGCGCGAATCTGGTCGGTGTCGCCGCCCTCGGGCTGGCGTGCCATGTTGTTGACGATGCCCTTGGCCCACTCCTCGGCGCCTTCCACGCCGTGGTGCTCGATCATGGCGGCCATCAGCGACTGGTTGTAGATGTTGTTCGACGAGCGAATGCACACCTCGCCCTGCCAGCGCGGATCGGTCAGATCCTCGTACGTGCTGATCTCGCTGGGGTCGACGTTCTCCGGGTTGTAGAAGATCGCCCGCACGCGCTGGCTGAAGCCGAACCACTTGCCTTCCGGGTGTCGCATGGATTCCGGCAGGCGCTCGGCGAGCACCTCGGATTCGACGCCCTGGAAGATGCCTTCCTGCTCGGCGCGCCACAGGCGGCCAGCGTCGACGGTAATCATCACGTCGGCGGGGCTGGCCACGCCCTCGCGCTGGATACGCTCGATCAGCTGATCGGAGTCGCCTTCCAGCAGGTTGATCTTGATTCCGGTCCGCTCGGTGAAGGCCTGGTAGAGCTGCTCGTCGACATCGTAGTGGCGTGCCGAGTAGAGGTTGACCTCGTTGGCTGCTACGGTAGTGGCAAAGGCTGAGCCGGCAAGTACGGCGGCGAGCGGAGCGACGAGACGATGATGACGCATGGAGTGACCTCGCGGACCTGATGGAGTGGGTGAGTCGAGTTAATGATAATGCTTTGTATTACGTTGAGCGCTATTGAAGCGCTTCCCGATTTGGCCGTCAAGCCTCCAGCGCAGAGTTCCAGGCGTCCGCATGCAAGCCGCTCACGCCGGACTGACCCGAAGCAAGAAAATGTGGAAAAGGTGGCAAATGCGATTAAATTTCAAACGTGTTTGCTGGACATTTCGGGTAGGATAAGGCCTACCCATTCTTGACCAAGTCGCCTGCCCTATGACTAGCCAATCGAAGCCAATGGACGTTGCACACTCGCCCTACCGTCAGCCCTCCGCGCTGACCATGGAAGGCGTGCATCACACTTTCGGAAGCCTCGCTGCCGTCAAGGGCGTCGACCTGGACGTGGCGCCGGGCGAGGTGGTCTGCCTGCTGGGGCCCTCGGGCTGCGGCAAGACGACCCTGCTGCGCATCGCGGCGGGGCTTGAGGTCCTGCAGCAGGGCCGGGTGACCCTGAACGGCGGCGAGATCGCCGTGCCCAAGGGGCGCCACGTGCCGCCGGAGAAGCGCAATGTCGGCCTGGCCTTCCAGGACTCGGCGCTGTTTCCGCACCTCACGGTGCTCGAGAACGTCACCTTCGGGCTGAAGCACGAGCCGGCGCGCCAGCGCCGCGAGCGAGCCCTTGCCCTGCTCGAGCAGCTTGGCATGGCGGCCTATGCCGACACCTACCCGCACATGCTCTCCGGCGGGCAGCAGCAGCGCGTGGCGCTGGCGCGCGCGCTGGCACCGGCCCCGCAGCTGATGCTGCTCGACGAACCCTTCTCCAGCCTCGATGCTCGCCTGCGCGATCGCATCCGCGACGACACCCTGCACGTGCTCAAGAAAGTCGGCGCTGCCACCCTGCTGGTCACTCACGACCCCGAGGAGGCCATGTTCATGGCCGACAGAATCGCGCTGATGCGCGACGGACGAGTGGTCCAGATGGGTACGCCGCGCGAGCTCTACTGCGCGCCCTGCGACCCCTTCGTGGTGGCTTTCTTCGGTGAGGTGAACGAGCTTGAAGGCGTCGTGCAGGGAGGGCGGGTGCAGACCCCGGTGGGGTCGGTGGAGGCCGGCTGGCTAGCGGAGGGAAGCCGGGCGCAGGTGATGATCCGCCCCGAGGCGCTGCGCATCACCGAGCACTTCGAGCCTTCGCCGGAGCACCGCTATAGCCATGTGATCATGGCCAAGCTGCTCGGGCGCAGCAGTCTGCTGCATATCTGCGCCCACGGCGAGGATGGCAGCGAAGCCCACCTGCACGCCCGCGTTCCCGGCGTGTTCCTGCCCGCCGAAGGGCAGCGGGTGGACATTCACCTCGATCTCTCCCAGGTCTTCGTCTTCCCGTCACCGGCTGCCTGAGCCGGGTCGGGAGCGGCGCATCGCCATGCTCAGCAGGATCACCGGCAGGATGCCGACGATGACGATGGCCAGCGACGCCGTCGACGCCTCGGCGAGGCGCTCGTCCGACGCCAGGCTGTAGGCCCGCACCGCCAGGGTGTCGAAGTTGAAGGGGCGCAGGATGATGGTTGCCGGCAGCTCCTTCATCACATCGACGAAGACCAGGATGCCGGCGGCGATCAGGCTGCCGCGCATGATCGGCGTATGCACGCGCTTGAGCGTGCCGGCCGGGGTCTGACCCAGGGTGCGCGAGGCGGCGTCCATGCTCGGCGTTACCTTGCCCAGGCTCGCCTCCACCGTATTGAACGACACCGCCAGGAAGCGCACCACGTAGGCGTAGACCAGGATGAACGCCGTGCCGCTGAAGATCAGCCCCACGATCTTGCCGTAATTGGCGTGCAGCCAGGTGTTGAGGGTGCTGTCGAGCCAGGCGAAGGGAATCAGGATGCCCACCGCGATCACCGAACCCGGAATGGCATAGCCCATCGAGGCGATCCGCGTGGCGATGCGGGTCAGCGGGCTGTCGTGCAGGCGTACGCCGTAGCTCAGTATCACCGCCAGCCCCACCGCGACCACCGAAGCGATCACCGCCAGCAACAGGCTGTTCCAGGCAAAGTCGAGGAAGCGAGTGCCCAACAGGGCGTCGCCCTTGGCGATGGCCATCTGCAGCAGCAGGCCGCTGGGAACCAGGAAGCCGATCAGCACCGGCAGCACGCAGGCCAGGAAAGCGCCGGCGGCGCGCCAGCCGTGCAGGCGATACTCCGGCAGCTGCTGATAGCGGTTGGTGGTGTGGAAGTACTTGCGCTTGCCGCGCGACCAGCGTTCGAGCAGCACCAGCAGGATCACGAACAGCAGCAGGCAGGCGGCCAGCTGGGCGGCGGCCACGGGTTCGCCCAGGCCGAACCAGGTGCGATAGATGCCGGTAGTGAAGGTGTCGACGCCGAAGAACTGTACCGCGCCGAACTCGTTGAGCGTCTCCATCAACACCAGCGAGACCCCGCCGACGATGGCCGGGCGCGCCAGCGGTACGGCCACGGTGGCGAACAGTCGCCAGGGTCCGCGCCCCAGGGTACGGCCGACGTCGAGCACGCATACCGATTGCTCGAGGAAGGCGGCCCGGGCCAGCAGGTAGACGTAGGGGTAGAGCACCAGGGTGATCAGCGTGGCGGCACCGCCAAGCGAGCGGATGTTGGGGAAGTAGTAGTCGCCGCGCCCCCACTCGAAGAATTCACGCAGCCAGGTCTGCAGCGGCCCCGAGAACTGCAGGAAATCGGTATAGGCATAGGCGATCACGTAGGTGGGTACCGCGAGCGGCAGCAGCAGCGCCCATTCGAAGATCCGTCGCCCGGGGAAGCGGCACATCACCACCAGCCAGGCGGTGCCGGTGCCGATCACCATGGTGCCTAGCCCCACCGTCACGGCCAGATAGAAGGTGTTGCCCAGATAGCGTCCCAGCACGGTACTGACGAGATGCTGCCAGACGCCCTCGGTCGGCATGAAGATATGCGCCAGCACCACGATCACCGGCAGGGCGACGAACAGGGCGACAGTGAGGATCAGCAGCGTCCAGGGGCTGAGTCGACGTGACACGCCGGCAAGCGCGGTAGTTGCGGGTCGGAACAAGCGAGAACTCCTTCACTGGCCGGGGTGACAGCGCAGTAATGCGAGGCGGTGACGATTGGAAATGATATCAGTTGCTGCATTTGGCTGCAGCTCGGCCAGCTGACGGACATCAATAAAAGGCGCCCGCATCGAGCGATGCGGGCGCCAGTGGCCGGCGGCAGTGGCGGTGTGCTACGAGCTACGAGTAGCCGAGCAGCGCCGAAGGCAGACCCGTCACCAGCACCGGGAAGAACGCCATCAGCAGGCACGCCAGCAGGATCAGCGCCACGAACGGCACCACCGCCTTGTACAGGTCGACGATCTCCACCCCTTGGGCGCCACCCCTTGAGGTAGAACAGCGCGTAGCCGAACGGCGGGGTGAGGAACGAGGTCTGCAGCACCACCGCCACCATCACCACGAACCACAGCACGTCGACGCCCATCTGGCTGACGATCGGCAGCATGATCGGGAAGCTCAGCAGCACGATGCCGGTCCAGTCGAGGAACATCCCCAGCAGGAACACCAGGAACAGCATCAGGATCAGCGCCCCGGTGGTGCCGCCGGGCATCGCCAGCACCAGGTCGCTGATCACGGTCATGCCGCCGCCGCGGGAGAACACCCCGGTGAAGGCGGTAGCGCCGACCAGCACCAGCATCACCATGGTGGTGGTCTTGCTCGCCTCGATCAGGGTGTTGAAGCAGGTCTTGAGCTTGCGATCGCCGAAGATCAGGAACAGCAGGAAGGCAATGCCCACGCCGATGGCCGAGGCCTCGGTAGCGGTGGCGATGCCGGTGAACAGTGCCCCCAGCACGCCCAGGATCAGCGTCATCGGCGGCAGCACATACTTCACCAGCATCATCAGCAGCTGGCCAGTGGAGACGTCGGCACGCTCCTCGGCGGGCACCACCGGGCCATAGGCCGGCTTGATCAAGCAGATCACCAGCACATAGAGGGCGTACATGGCGCCCAGCATCAGCCCCGGCACCAGGGCGCCGGCGAACAGTGCGCCCACCGACACCGGCGAGTAGCTGGCCATCAGGATCAGCATGATGCTGGGCGGGATCAGGATGCCCAGGCAGCCGCTGGCCATGATCACCCCGGTGCTGAGCTCCTTGTTGTAGCCGTACTTGAGCATCGGGGCCAGCGCGATCATGCCCATCACCGCGATGGAGGCGCCGACGATGCCGGTGGTGGCGGCAAGCAGCACCGAGACGATGACCACCGTCAGCGCCAGGCCGCCGCGCAGGTTGGCCAGCAGCAGGCGCATGGCCTCGAACATCTTCTCGGTCACGCCCGAGTCGTTGAGGAAGCGCGCCATCAGCACGAACAGCGGGATGGCGACCAGGACATAGTTGTCCATGGCGTTGCCGTAGATATTGTTGATGATGGTGCCGAGCACGCGCTCGCCGGGGCCCAGGTAGGCGCCGATCACGGCTACGCCGCCCAGCACGAAGGCCAGCGGATGGCCCATGAACAGGCCGATCAGCAGCCCGCCGAACATCACCAGGGTGAGCAGTTCGGGACTCAGGTTCATGCGGCTCTCTCCTCCCGCAGCTGCTGGATGGCACGAATCACGATGGCAACGGCCTGGAGCAGGATCAGGAAGGCCGCCACCACGATGACGCCCTTGACCGGATAGACCGGTAGCGACACCACGCCGTAGGTGGTCTCGAGGCGGCTGTAGGAGCGCATGAAGAAGCTCCAGCCGAACGTCAGCAGCATCCAGATGAACGGCACGAAGAAAATCAGGTAGCCGAGGATCTCGAGCACCGCCTGCTTGCGCCGCGCGAGCAGGCGCTTGAGCACGTCGACCTCGACGTGAGCGTGATGGCGCAGGCCGTAGGCGGCCATCAGCATGAAATGGGCGCCGAACAGCATCTTGGTGATGTCGAAGGCCCAGTCGCTGGGGCGACCGGTGAAGAAGCGCAGCGCTATGTCATAGAGAACGATCAGCGTGATGACGGCGATCAGGGGCGCGATGAGCCGCCCGAACAGCTCGTTGAGCGTATCGATCGCCTTGGCAATCGCATTCATGGAAAGTCTCCGACGTCGGAACGAAAGCCGCCCCGGCAGTGGGGGCCGGGGCGGCAGGCATGTGCCTTACAGGCAGGCTTCGATCTCTTCCAGAGACGGCAGGTTGTCCATGGTGCGGCTCATGTTGAACGGTGCCGAGATGTCACGCCAGCTAGCGTAGTGCTCCAGGTAACTGATCATGGAGTGGTAGACCTTGGCGTGGTCCGGGTGCTCGCAGGCGCCGCGCACGATTACCTGGTTGGTGATCTCCTGGATGCGCGCCAGCTCTTCGTCGGCCAGCTGGTTGATCTGCACCCCGGCTTCGATGAAGTTTTCAGTGCCTTCGGTGGAGCCGCGCTCCGACCAGGCCAGCGACCAGGCCATGGTGGCATCGGCGGCGATCTTCAGCTTCTCCTGAGTCTCCTCGGAGAGGGCGTCCCAGGCATCCTTGTTGATCATCACCCCGAACACGCTGGCTGACTGGTGCCAGCCGGGTACGCTCCAATGCTCGACCACCTCGGCGAAGCCGGCGTTGTAGTCGACGCCCGGCGTGGAGAATTCGGCGGCATCCACCACGCCGCGCTCCACCGCCTGATAGATCTCGCCGCCGGCCAGGTTGACCTGGGAGCCGCCGAGCTGCTCGAGCACGCGGCCCTGGTCACGCCCGGAAAGGCGCAGGCGCTTGCCGTCGAGGTCGGCCAGG
Organism: Halomonas sp. E19; assembly: GCF_052439355.1. Taxonomy (NCBI): domain Bacteria; kingdom Pseudomonadati; phylum Pseudomonadota; class Gammaproteobacteria; order Oceanospirillales; family Halomonadaceae; genus Halomonas; species Halomonas sp. E19. The sequence continues at coordinate 3,553,505 of NZ_JBNFWU010000001.1, forward strand.
CTCTGGATCGGCGTGCGGCCCATGAAGCCGGACTCATTGTTGGTGATGCCGTAGGGCAGGTAGACCATGTTGTACTGGCCGTAAATCTCCTGGTAGAGATCGAAGCCACCCCACTGCTGGATCCAGTTCAGGTAGTCCACCCCGTTGAACAGCATGGTGGTGGTGGCCAGCGGAGAAAATGCCGGGTTGCGGCCGGCCCAGTAGCCGGGCCAGTCGCCGGCGGCTTCGATGCTGCCGGTCTCGGTGGCGTCGAACACTTCGGTTGCGGGCATCAGCGTGCCGCCGGCGCGGAATTCGATCCGCACTTCGTCACCGGCCAGCTTGTTGACCAGGTCCGCCCAGTGGCGGTCGATCTGGATCAGATCCAGATTGTCGGGCCAGGTGGAGGTCATGGTCCAGCGCTCCTGCGCCTGGGCGGAAGTAGCGAAAGCCGCCAGGGCAATACCGGCGGCCAGGCCGGTCAGCGCAAACCTTGTCTTCATCGTCATGTCATGCTCCCGTTGTGGATCTTGTTGTGCGTATGGCAAGGACAGCCCGCGAACTGCATCGGCATGGCGGCGAGGCGGCGCGGCACCGTGCAGCCTGCGGTGGCAAGAACAAGCTAGCATGGCCAAGCCGCCGGTAGCGATATCTTGCACGGGCCGCTGTTCAACCCTGGTGCGCTCCGCCGTGCAAGTGGTCAGACCACCATGTGCCCAATGAAAATCAACATGTTGCTGTATTTTAAGAAAACCTGTGATGAACTGGCACAGGGCAGGGTGGTGTGTCGAGCGCAGAGGCTAAGACCAAAGTCTAGGAGGTACGGCAGGAACGCCGTTGCTGCTCCCTGTCGGCCGGAAAAAGACAACCCAAGCGTATGGGAGGGCGTGGATGACCCCACGGGCTTGCGCCGACATCCTGCAGTGGACGGGCGAGCTGGCGTCTCGCGGCTGGCGCGGCCTGCTGTGGCTGGCTGCCGACGAAGAAGAGGCCGAGCGCCGGGCGGCGGCGCTGTGGCAGGCCGGTGGCTGGCGCTCGCCCTGCTGGATCGCAGCGCAACCGCCCGCGACGATGCCGTCGGTGCAGTGGCTGCCGCCCGGCAAGGCTCGCTCCCGGCTGGGCGGGGAGCACGACCTGCTCGTGTTCGATGCCCAGGCGGCGTCTCCCTTCGATGCGGACGCCTTCGGTGCCCTGAGCGGAACGCTGCGGGCCGGCGGCCTGCTGGTGCTGCTGACGCCGCCCGGCTGGGCCCTGGAGGGTGCCGCCCAGCAGGCGGCCAAGCTGACCTCTACCACCGCCGGCTTGCCCGGCGGCTAGCCGAAGCCGAAGCGGTGGCGCACTGGCACGGCGATGCGCCCCTGCGGCTGCCTGCGCTGTCCGCCGGCGTGGCGCCGACGGCATCGACGCCGCCGGGCGGCTGCGCCACGCCCGACCAGGCCGAGGCGGTGCGCGGGCTGGTCGGGCTGAAGCGCCGCCGTCCGCTGGTAATCACTGCCGACCGCGGGCGCGGCAAGACTGCGGCGCTGGGCATCGCCTGCGCCCGGCTGCTCGAGGCTGGCGAACGCGAGATCCTTGTCACCGCGCCGCGGCTCGAATCGCTGGCCGCCCTGTTCGAACGCCTGGCGGTGCTGCGCCCCGAGGGCGCCTGGCAGCCCCCGTGCTTTGTCGATGCCGGCGGCGGGCGGGTGGTATTCGTCGCCCCCGATGCGTTGACCGCCCGGGTTGAGTGTGGCGAGGCCGGAGGGGCGGGTACGCGGCTGCTGGTCGACGAGGCCGCTGCCATTCCCGCTGCGCTGCTGGGGCAGTGGCTGGCGGCATTTCCACGCATCGCCTTTGCCACCACCGTGCACGGCTACGAAGGGTCGGGGCGCGGCTTTGCCCTGCGCTTCCGCGACCGTCTTGCCCGCCAGGCTCCCGACTGGCGTGAGCTGCACCTCGACACCCCGGTGCGCTGGGCGCCCGGCGACCCGCTCGAACGCCTGGTGGCGCGGCTGCTGCTGCTCGACGCCGAGCCGCCGCCCGCCGCCGACGCCGCGGAGCCGCTGGCCTGCCGCCAGTGGCGCGGTGCGGAGCTGGTGCGTGAGGAGGCGACCCTGCAGGCACTGTTCGGCCTGCTGGTGCAGGCCCACTACCGCACCACCCCCGGCGACCTGTGCCGCCTGCTCGACGCGCCCGACCTGAGCCTGACGACCCTGAGTGCGGCCGGGCAGGTCCAGGGTGTGATGGCCTGCAGCGACGAGGGGGCTTCGACAGCCGGCTGGCGGATCAGGTGGCCCGCGGTGAGCGCCGCCTGCCGGGGCACCTGCTGGCGCAGTCGCTGGCGGCCCATGCCGGCTGCCGCGATGCGCTGACCGCCCGGCTGCGGCGCATTCAGCGCATTGCCGTACATCCGGCGCGGCGCCGTGAGGGGCTTGGTGCACGCCTGCTGCAGGAGGCCGGCGAGGCGGCCCGGCATGAAGGCATCGATTTGTTGGGGGCGAGCTTCGGTGCCGAACCGGGGCTGATCGCCTTCTGGCAGGCCCAAGGTTTTCGTGCGGTACGGCTGGGGCTCTCGCGCGAAACCTCTACCGGCGAGCACGCCCTGATGGTGGTGCGGCCGACCAGTGCCGGCGGTAAGGCCCTGGCCGAGCGGCTGGCCGAGCGCTTCCACCGCCTGCTGCCGGCGCTGCTGGCGTTCGAACTGCGCGGGCTGGAGCCTCGGGTGGCGGCGGCTCTGCTGGGCGAAGGGCCGGCGCCCGAATTGAGCGACGTCGACCGCGAGGCGATCGCCGACGTCGCCTGGGGGCGGCGCGAACCGGCGCTGGCACGCCCGGCGCTGCAGACACTGCTGCAACACGCGGCGCGGCGCGGCGAGTGCGACCCGGTGCTGCCCTGGCTGGTGGCCTGGGCCTTCCAGGGGCGCGATACCGACTGGCTGGGCGCACGGCTGGGCGCGAAAGGGCGCCGCGACGTGCACGATCGGCTGCGTGCCGGTATCGCCCACCTGGCCGAGCCACAAGGCATCGTGCGGGCTTTCCCAGCGCGCGGCGGCTAGGTAAGGTAAGCCGGATACCCTGCTGAAGAGTCGTCATGAACGAGCATCTCGAACACCTGAACCCTCAGCCGCTGTGGCGCCATTTCCGTACGCTGTGCAACACGCCGCGCCCTTCCGGCCATGAAGCCGAGCTGGTCGAAAAGCTCGAGCGCTGGGCTGAGTCCCGCGGGCTGGCCCATGACCGTGACGCCTTCGGCAACCTGCGGCTGCGCAAGCCGGCCAGCCCCGGGCATGAGCAGGCGCCGGGCGTGATCCTGCAGGGCCACCTCGACATGGTGGCCCAGGCCAACGCCGATGCGCCCCACGACTTCACCCGTGACCCCGTCGAGACCTACGTGGCGAACGGCTGGCTGCATGCCCGCCACACCACGCTGGGTGCCGACAACGGCCTGGGCGTGGCTGCGGCCCTGGCGCTCCTCGAGGACGACAGCCTGGTCCACGGTCCGCTGGAGGCGCTCTTCACCCTGGAAGAAGAAACCTCCATGGGCGGAGCGCTCAACCTGGCCGAAGGCTGGCTCGAAGGCCAGGTGCTGCTAAATCTCGACTCCGAGGATCGGGGCGAGGTCTTCATCGGCCGTGCCGGCGGCGCCGATATCGTGGTCGAGGTGCAGCTGCCCACCGCCGCGCTGGCCGGCGATGAAATGGCGGTGAGCCTGGCGCTGACCGGCTTGGTCGGCGGCCATTCGGGGATCGACATCCACCGCGGGCGCGGCAATGCCAACCGCCTGCTGGTGCGCGTGCTGCGGGCGCTGGAAGCCTTCGATGCCCGGCTGGTGGCCTATCGCGGCGGCACGCTGCGCAACGCCATCCCGCGCGAGGCCTTCGCTACCCTGGCGATTCCGGCCGCCGAGTTCGCAGGCGTCCAGGCCCGCGTGGCCGCCCTGGAGGAGACGCTGCGCGCCGAGCTGAGCGGCGTCGACGAGGGGCTTGCGCTGTGCGTGACGGCGGAGCCGCACCAGCCGGAGCAGGCGCTCAACGCGCATGCCAGCAGCATGCTGCTGGCGGCGCTCCACGCCGCCCCCTGCGGCGTGGAGCGCATGAGCCAGGCGATGCCCGGCGTGGTCGAGACCTCCAACAACCTGGGGGTGGTGACGCTGGAGAAGGGGCGCTTCCACCTCTGCGCCCTGGTGCGCTCGCTGCGCGACAGCGCCGCGGCGGATATCGCCGAGCGCTTTCGTGGCCTGTTCCAGCTGATTGGAGCGCGCACCCGCGTCGAGCACGCCTACCCCGGCTGGACGCCCGACCCCGGCAACCCGCTGCTGGCGCGCTTCTGTGCGCTGCATCGCCAGCGGCTGGGCAGCGATCCGGCGGTGAAGGTGATCCACGCCGGGCTCGAGTGCGGCATCCTGGCCGGCAAGTACCCTGGGCTCGAGATGATCTCCTTCGGCCCGCTGATCCGTGGCGCGCACTCGCCGGACGAGCGCGTGGAGCTGGCGTCGGTGGAGGAGTTCTGGGAGCTGCTGCGAGCGCTGGTGGCCGACCTGGCCGGTTCGCCCCGCCAGGCTTGAAACCGGCGTGCCGCCCGGGCGGGCGGCACGCGCAAGCCCTGGTCAGGCCCGCTGGCGGCGGTGCGGGCCTTCGGCGACTTCCTCGACCAGCTTGGCGCAGAAGGCGTCCAGGTCGTCGGGCTTACGGCTGGTCACCAGCCCGCTGTCGACGACCACCTCCTGGTCGACCCACTCGGCGCCGGCGTTGCGCAGGTCCTGCTTGACCGAAGGGTAGGAGGTCATGCGGCGTCCCTTGGCCACGCCGGCGTCGATCAGCACCCAGGGGCCGTGGCAGATGGCGCCGACCGGCTTGTGCGCTTCGAAGAAGCCGCGGGTGAAGGCGAGCGCCTGGTCGTCCTGGCGCAGCGTATCGGGGTTGAACAGGCCGCCGGGCAGCACCAGGGCGTCGTAGTCGTCGACCCTGGCGTCGGCGAGCTGCCTGTCGACAGCATGGCGCTCGCCCCAGTCGCTGCCGGCCCAGGCCCGAATGTTCGACTTGTCCGGTGCAATCACATGCACCGTGGCGCCTTCGCGCGCCAGTGCCGCCTTGGGTTCGGTGAGCTCCGACTCCTCGAAGCCGTCGGTTGCCAGGATGGCGACGCTCTTGCCTTTCAGTTTCTCGCTCATGGGCTACCTCCTTGCAAGCAGTGTGAGCCGGCTTGGCCGGCCTGGTGGCGAGTGGCCTTCGCCTGCTTCTTCAAGCGTCGTGGCGGACGGCGCGGGTCACAAGGGGGCGAGCGTTGCGAAACGTCAAGGCACGATGACGATGTGTGACAGAATGTGGCCGTAGCCGGGTGCGGCCCGGCTACGAAAGCGAATCAGCCCAGGTAGGCGTTGAGCATCCAGACCGTCTTTTCCTGCTCGCGAATGTAGTCGCCGGCCTGGGCGGCGGTGCCTTCGTCGTCGGCATCGGAGGCCAGCGCCAGGATCTCGCGCTGCAGTTCAATCAGGGTCTGATACCCCTTGAGCACGCCGCGCACGCAGGTCTCGCCGTCCGACACGTGCTTCTCTTCCTGAATCTGCGCCATGGCCACATAGTCGCTGTAGGCGTGCACCGGCTGGTGGCCCAGAGTGAGGATGCGCTCGGCGACCTCGTCGACCTTGGTCAGCAGGTCGGTGTAGAACTCCTCGAACTTGGTGTGCAGCTCGAAGAACTGCGGGCCCTTCACGTTCCAATGGTAGCCGCGCACGTTCATGTAGAAGATCTGGTAGTTGGCCAGCAGTACGTTGAGCTTCTCGGCCAGCTGGCTGGCGCTGCCCTTGTGCAGGCCGATGGGGTTGGTATCACTCATGCTTGTCTCCTCTTCGGTAGGGAAGCGGTCATTGTAGGGAAGCTGGCACCAGTGTAAGCGGACCGGGCCCGGGGCTAAGCAAAAATTGGCCATGGCCGCCATAGGCCCAGCCCATGAGGTGGCCGCGCCGGCGAGCCGTTCAAGGCCTGCCCTTGCGGGAACCCGGGGCGCTGGCGAGACTCTGAGTGAGGCGCAGGCGCCGCCCGGTGTCGCTTGCGCTGCTCTACGCTGTGCGTAGACTCGAGCAACCTGGATGGGAGATGGCTCAATGCGCCTGTGGTGGCTCACCCCTTGGCTGATCATGCTGGCAGGCTGCCAGGCGGCGCCCAGCGTGCTGCCTGCGGCCGAACCGCGGCCGGCGCCGGAGTGCCGCTGGGAGGCGGGCGATACGCCCGCGCCCGACTGGGTGCGGCGAGCGCTGACGGCGCTGGAGAACGAAGGCTTCGTGGTGCGCCACACCGCGCTGGGCCTCGGCTTGGTCAGCGCCGATCGCACCCAGGTGCTGCCCGCCTACGGCGACTTCCACGACGACTGGGAGGGCAGCGGCTTCTATGGCGGCTACGGTGTGGGCGTGGGCGGTGGGCGCGGCGGCTTCTCCACCGGGCTGATGATCGGCTTCGGTGGCGGTGTCGGCAGCGTCACCCGCGATGCCACCCGCCTGGAGCGGGTCTCGCTGGTGGCCGACGCCGACTGGGTGCGCCTCACCCGTGACATCCAGGTCATCGACTGGCGCGGCGACCTGCGCGAGACCCGCAGCGCCAGCGATGCCGACTTCTGCCTGCGCCTGCGTCAGGTCATGACCACCACGGCCGCGCCTGCGATCGGGGAGGGGTCATGAGAGCCCTGCTGGCCCCCTGGCGCTGCTGCTGACGCTGTGGCTGAGCGGCTGCGCCGCGACTGGCGCCCCGGCGGCCGAAACGCGTGAGCTCTCGCTGGCCGCACCTCCCGAGCAGGCCATGCAGGCCACCCTTGGCCTGCTGATGGAGCAAGGCTATGTCATTCGCCATGCCGACCCGGGGCTTGGGCGGGCGGATGCCGCACTGGCGCGCTGGCCGGGCTATCGGGTGCGGCTGAGCGTGATACCCGAAGGCGAAGGGCCCGCGTCGCCCTGAGCGCCACCCGGGGCGGGCAGGCCCTACCGCCCCATCTGCTGGACCCCCTGCTGGCGGCGCTCCAGGTCAGGCTCGGGCTCGCTCCGGGCTTCGCCGACGCCCCTCCGTGACACGATGAGTAGGCAACACATGAATAGACGGAACTGCCTGGTTTCTTGTGCCCGGCGCTGGTCGGGAAAGCGGCTTGCCCTGTCACTCGGCCTGCTGGCTCTGCTGGGGCCGCCGAGCCTCGCGCTGGCCCATCCGCATGGCTGGATCGACGTGCGCGTGCGGCTGCTGGTCGACGATGAAGGCCGCCTTGAGGGCCTGCACCAGGCCTGGCGGATGGACCCCTTCTACAGCCTGGTGCTGCTTGAGGAGCTCGGCCGCGCCGACGAGGGCCTGGAGGCGGCCCTGGACCAGCTTGGCGGCGAGATACGCGGCAACCTGGCGCCGTTCGATTATTTCACCGAGCTGCACCTCGACGGCGAGCGCATCGCCTTGGGCGAGGTCAGCGAGTACACCGCGATGGAACGCGGCGGGCGCATCGAGTTCGTCTTCCTGCTGCCGCTGGCCTCGGCGCAGCCACTTGCGCAGCGTAGCCTGAGCTACCAGATCTTCGATCCCACCTATTACCTGGAAATGGTGCACGAGGCGGAGGGCGAGACGCCGCAGGAGACGGCCCTGACGGTGAGTGGCTCGCTGGCCTGCAGCACGCGGATCGTCCCGGCCCGCCCCGACCCGGAGCGGGTCATGGCGGCCGCCATGCTCGACGTGACCGACGAGGCCGAGCCCGGCCTTGGCCGCTACTTCGCCGAGACCGGGGAGGTGGCATGCGAGTGACCCTGAGGGCCGCGCTGCTGGGCGGTGTGCTGCTGCTGGCGCTGCTGCTCTATTACCTGGTCGTGATGGGAGGGCTGCAGGCGCTGAGCTTCCAACTGGTGGTCTGGCAGCGTGAGCTGCACCGTGCGCTGACCCTGGCCATTACCAACTTCTCGGGCACCCCGTCACCGGCTGCCTGGGCCGCACTGCTGGGCGTCAGCTTCGGCTACGGGGTCTTCCATGCCGCCGGGCCCGGCCACGGCAAGGCGGTGCTGGCCACCTACCTGGTGTCCCAGGGCGGGGCGCTGCGCCGGGCGCTGACGCTCTCCTTCGCCGCCTCGCTGCTGCAGGGGCTGGTGGCCATCGCGCTGGTCGTGGTGCTGGTGCATGGACTGGGCTGGGTGACCCGCCAGGCCATGGGCAGCGTGGTCTGGGTGGAGCAGGCCAGCTTCCTGATGGTGGCGCTGTTGGGCGCTTGGCTGTGTCTGCGGGCGATTCGCCAGCTGCGCCGGTCGGCGGCCTACTCCGCATCGGCGCCCGCGTTCCAGCCCGTGGCGGCAACGTCGTTCGCCCCGGTGGCCCACGGACATGCGCATGTACACGGGCATGGTCACGATGGCCACTGCTGCGGCGGGCATCATCACGTCGCGCCGGAGCAGGCACGCGACTGGCGTACGGCGCTGGCCACGGTGGTGGCCATCGGCATGCGCCCCTGCAGCGGGGGTGTGCTGCTGCTGGGCGCGGCTACGCTGCTGGGGCAATTTGCGGTGGGGGTGGCTGCCGTGATGGTGATGGCGCTGGGCACGGCGCTCACGGTCTCCGCCCTGGCGCTGGCCAGCGTGGTAGCGCGGGGCTGGGCCGAGCGCCGCCTGGTGCGCCAGCACAATGCCCAGCGTGCCGGGCGCCTGCTGGGCTGGGCGGCGCTGGGCGGTGGCCTGGCGATCTTCGCGCTGGGTATATCGCTGTCGATCACCGGGGTCAGCCAGCCCACCTCCGTTCCGCTGCTGGGGGAACCGCCTGCGCGCAGCGCGAGCGGCGAAGCACCCCGGCCGTCGCCGTTCGGGGGCGGCTGATCAGCGCAGCAGGTCGCTGCCATCGAGCTGCGCCAGCAGCGGATCGCGCACCTCGGCCAGGGTATCCAAGTCGTAGGGCTCTGCCTGGCCGTGGCCCCACACCGGGCCGGGCCAGGCGGGATCGTCACGCCGCCGGGCGACGACATGCACATGCAGCTGGGCGACCACGTTGCCCAGCGTGGCGATGTTGATCTTGTCGCAGTCGGTCATTTCCTTGAGCAGCGCCCCGAGTCGGGTGGCCTCATGCCAAAGCTGGCGCTGGTCGGCGTCGTCGAGGTCGAAGACTTCGCTTACGTGGTCGCGGCGTGGAATCAATAGCAGCCAGCAGTAGCGGCGGTCGTTCATCACCCGCAGCTGGCACAGCGGCAGCTCGGTGACCGGGTAGCTATCCTGCGCCAGGCGTTCGTCCAGGGCGAGATCGTGCATGGTGCTTTCCTTCTCATGGGTCGTGTTGGTTCATCATGGCACAGCGGGCGGACGGCCCCGCTGCCTCGCGTCGCGTTACTGGGTGCTAGATTGAAGGGGTGGGAAGCGTTCCATCACCGAGGAGTGAACCATGAAACGGATGCTGCTGCTCTTGCTGGTTGTACTGGTCGGCCTCTCGCTGCTGAGCGGCTGCAATACCATGCGCGGCATGGGGGAGGACATCGAACGTGGGGGCGAGGCCATTCAGCGGCAGGCGAGCTGACCTGGTTGTGCAAACTCGGGAATTCGCTGTTACGCTTGAGTAGGCCCTTGCTTTTGCCAAGGAATGGATACCCGACTCTTTCAAGGAGAATGAACCATGAAAAAAGCGATCGCCCTCAGCTTCGCCCTGCTGATGACCGCCGGTGCCCTGGCAGGCTGCAACACGATGGAAGGTGCCGGCCAGGACGTCGAGCGCGGCGGTCAAGCCGTACAGGATGCCGCCCGCTGATACGTCGCCTTGGCCTGGCTATTTAAGGGCGCGCCGCTTCGGCGCGCCCTTTGCTGCCTGTTACACTTCCCTCCCTTTCCCTCCTCGAGACACTCCAATGCTCCTGCCTTTCCGGTTCTCCCTGGCCAGTGCCAGCCTGGTTTTGCTGGTCGGCTGTACGTCTGCCACCTCCTCCTCCGTTCCGCATGAGCCGGCGCCGCTGCCGCCGCGGGTCGAGGCGCGCGAAGATAGCTGCGGTGCGGGCCGCGTGCAGGATCGGGTCGGCCGCGCGTATGACGAAGGCCTGGGCCAGGCGATTCTCGAGGAGAGTGGGGCCGCCACGCTGCGCGTGATGCGCCCGGGGCACGCCTATACCCTGGAGTACCGCGACGACCGTATCAATGTGCGCGTCGACGACAACGAAGTGATCAGCGACATCGGCTGCGGCTGACGCTCGCCGAGCGGAGAGCGTGCCTCAGGCGGAGCGGTGCTCGGCCTGGGTGCGGCGCTCGGCTTCCTCGGCCTGCTTGCGCAGGGTCTTGCGCAGCGCCGCCTTCTCGAAGCGCAGCTTCTGCAGCGGGGTCGTCAGTTCAAGCGGCGGCACCGGCGCGGGCTGGCCGTTGGCGTCCACGGCGACCATCGTCAGGTAGCAGCTGTTGGTGTGGCGGATCACCTTGTCGCGGATATTCTCCGCCACCACCTTGATGCCGATCTCCATCGACGAGCGGCCCACGTGGTTCACACTGGCCAGGAAGGTGACCAGCTCGCCGACGTGGATCGGCTGCTTGAACAGCACCTGGTCGACGGAGAGGGTCACCACGTAGTGGCCCGAATAGCGGCTGGCACAGGCATAGGCCACTTCGTCAAGCTTCTTCAGGATGGCGCCGCCATGCACCTTGCCGCTGAAGTTGGCCATGTCGGGGGTCATCAGCACGGTCATGATCAGCTCGTGCTGTCCGGGCAGCGGCGTATCTTCCATGGCGTTCTCCTCATTGAAAGGGTTGCCTCCCGCGTCGAAGTGCGGCGCGGGAGGCGGGGCTCAGAACCAGGTCAGACCCACCGAGATGATGATGCCGGTCAGGAACAGCTGGATCAGACAGAAGCCCATGATGTCCTTGGCTTTCAGCCCGGCGATGGCCAGCACCGGTAGCGCCCAGAACGGCTGCAGCAGGTTGGTCCAGGCGTCGCCCCAGGCCACGGCCATGGCCACGCGGGCGACATCGACGCCCAGCGCTTCGGCGGCCGGCAGCATAACCGGCGCCTGTACCGCCCACTGGCCGCCGCCGGAGGGCACGAACAGATTGACGATGCCGGCGCTGATGAACGACCAGAAGGGCAGCGAGGTTTCGGTGGCGAACGAGATCAGCGCCTGGGACATGGATTCTGCCAGGCCAGACTGCACCATGATGGCCATGATCCCGGCATAGAAGGGGAACTGGATCACGATCCCGGCGCCGCCCTTGATCGCCTCGTTCAGGCTCTCCAGCAGGCTGCGCGGGGTGCGGTGCAGCACGATGGCCAGGAACAGGAACATGAAGTTGACGATGTTCAGATTCAGCCCGCCGCCGCGCAGCATGAAGTGGTCGAGCAGGAAAATCACCCCCGGGATGCCCACCAGCCAGGCCAGCGTCACGCTATTTTCCAGGCGCTCGGCTGGCCGGCCAATGCGCACCCGCGTGGCGGGAGCGTCGTCCAGCAGCTTGGGATCGACGTAAACGCTGTCCTTCTCATCGGGCAGCATCATGCGGTTGACCAGCGGGATGGCCACGAACAGGCACACCACGATGGCGAGGTTGAAGAAGGCGAAGATGGTGGAGCCGGTGCCGATCACGCCGATCTGTTCGGCGCTGAAGTGGCCGTCGGTGGCGATGGTCAGCGGGATTGAGCCGGCCAGGCCGCCATGCCATACCACGAAGCCCGAGTAGGCGCTGGCCACCAGCAGGCGATAGTCGACCCGCACCAGGCGCGCCAGCTCCTTGGCGAACAGCGCCCCCACCACCAGGCCGAAGCCCCAGTTGATCCAGCTGGCCAGCAGCGAGACCAGGGTGACCAGCAGGATCGCCTGGCCGGCGTTGTTCGCCAGCGCGGCGATGCGCTGCAGCAGGCGCTTGACCGGCGGCGAGCTGGCCAGCATGAAGCCGGTCACCAGCACCAGCAGCATCTGCATGGAGAAGGTCAGCAGGTTCCAGAAGCCGTCGCCCCAGAAGCGCATCACCGCCAGCGGTGTCTGGCGCTCCACGGCAATGGCCGCCACCGCGGCAATCACGGTCAGCAGCAACACGAAGATGAAGGGGTCAGGCAGGTAGCGCTCGACAAGCCGTACGGCCGGCCGGGAAAGGAACTTGAGCATGGCGGTATTCGCTTCTTCTAGTGAGGTTGTTGAGGCGTTTGGCGAAGCTACAGGAAAAAGTAGTGCAGGCCTGGGGCCTTGCGCTGCTTTCGATCAACGGTGCCGACCCCGCCGGGGATTGTCAAAGCCTAACGCCAGCGGCTGCGACGATAGGCGAGGTAGTAGGCGCTCAGCACGCTGGAGCGCACCAGGGCGAAGGCCAGGAACGACAGCCATAGGCCGTGGTTGCCGAGACCCTGGGTCAGCCACCAGAGCGGCAGGAAGACCGCGAGGCCCGCGAAGATGCTGTTGCGCATCTCGCGGATCGCCGTGGCACCAATGAAGACCCCGTCGAACAGGTAGCTCCACACCGCGATCAGCGGCATCAGTACCATCCATGGCAGGAACTCGGCCGCGGCCGTGCGCACCTCTGCCAACCCCGTCAGTAGCGCGATCAGGTAGCCGCCGCCCAGGGCGAAGGCCAGGGCCGCGGCGCCTGCGGTCAGCAGCGAGAACTCGGCGGCGGTGCGCACCGCCAGGGCGAACTCGTCCCAGCGCCGGCGACCCACGGCGCGCCCGGCGATCGCCTCGGCGGCGTGGGCAAAGCCGTCCAGGGCATAGGAGGTCAGCATGATGAACTGCAACAGCACCGCGTTGGCCGCCAGCACCGTGTCGCCCTGGGCAGCCCCGCGCGATGTGAAGAAGGCCATGGCGAAGAGCAGCCCCAAGGTGCGCACGAACAGGTTGGCGTTGACCCGGAACAGCTCGGCATAGGCGGTGAGCCTGAGCAGTTTCTCGCGCAGGAAGCGTCCTTCCAGGCGCCGGAGCCGGCGGCTCACCAGCCAGCCGCCGAACGCCAGGGCGGTGTAGTCGGCGATCACCGTGGCCCAGGCCACGCCGTCGCTGGTCATGCCCAGCCCCACCACGAACAGCAGGTCCAGCACGATGTTGACGCTGTTGGTCAGCACCAGGATGGCCAGCGTCACCCGCGAATTCTGCTGGCCCAGGAACCAGCCGAGGATGGCGTAGTTGGCCAGCACCGCCGGCGCCGAGAGGATGCGGATCTGGGCATACTCCGCGGCCAGGGCCGAGGCGGCCTCGCTGCCGCCGAGCAGCCACAGGCCCAGCGAAATCAGCGGCTGCGAGAACAGGATCAGCAGCGTGCCGATGGCCGCGGCCAGCAGCAGCGACTGCCCCAGCAGGTGGCGCACCTCGCTGTCGTTCTCGCGACCCACGGCCTGGGACGTCAGCCCGGTGGTGCCCATGCGCAGGAAGCCGAAGCCCCAGTAGAGAAAGCTGAACAGCGTCGCGCCCAGGGTGACCGCCGCCAGGTAGCGCGAATCCGGCAGGTGGCCGACCACGGCGGTATCCACCAGCCCGAGCAGCGGTACGGTGATGTTGGAAAGGATGATCGGCCAGGCCAGCGCCCCGAGGCGTCGCCGGGCGGTCGCAGGTGTCTCGGTGGGCTGGGTCGCCACGTCTTGCCCCGGTGGTGAACGAGCCGAGCAGCATGGCGGGCGTGCCGATGCAATGCAACCGTGATAAGCCGCGACTGGATACCGGCTCGCCGCCGTGGGATGTTAGCCCCGTCGGTGCACGATCGAGCCAATAACCCTATTCATCAAGATAGCCAGAAAAAAGTGGGAGACAGGCATGAAGCGCATGGGAAGAGTGGCGGTGGCAGTGGGCGTGGCGGCGACACTGCTGCTGGGAGGAGGGCAGGCGCTGGCGCAGGAGTCGCGCCTGGAGGCCAGGCCGAGCGGTGCGGCGATGATCGCCGATGCCCTGATCGCCCGGCCGCTGCTGCTGGTGGCCACCGTTGGCGGCACGGCCCTGTTTGCGGTCACGCTGCCATTTTCCGCGATGGGCGGCAATGTCGATGCGGTTGCCGATACACTGGTCAAGACGCCCGCCGAGGCAACGTTCCGCCGCTGCCTGGGCTGTACCGCAACCAACCCGCCCCGCGCTCGCTGAGTCGAGCGGATACGCCCGAAACGCCCAGCCCCGCAGGCGCGGGGCTGGAGACGTGGCATGGCGCTACGGTGTCAGGCCGCGGTAATCAGCCGATACTTGGCCATCAATTCGTCTTGGGTTTCCTGGCGCGCCGGGTCGAGCGGGATGCAGTCCACCGGACACACCTGCTGGCACTGGGGTTCGTCGTAGTGGCCGACGCACTCCGTGCACAGGTTGGGGTCGATCACGTAGATCTCTTCCCCGGCGGAGATGGCGCCGTTGGGGCATTCCGGTTCGCAGACGTCGCAGTTGATGCACTCGTCGGTGATCATCAAGGCCATAGGGCTACCTCGCGATTGGGCGGCCGCACGGTGGCGGGGCCCAGGGGCAATGCGGCTCGGCTAATCGCCGAGTAATTCGGTCAGGTATTGTAATGGCTGCGCAGCGTTTCGGCGACCCTGGGATGCACCAGGCGCGACACGTCGCCGCCGAGCTTGGCGATCTCGCGCACGATGGTGGAAGAGATGTAGGAGTTCTCCACCGCCGGGGTGAGGAACACGCTTTCGAGCTCGGGGGCCTGGGCGCGGTACATGTTGGCCAGCTGCAGCTCGTACTCGAAGTCGGACACGGCGCGCAGGCCGCGCAGGATGATATGGGCGTTCTGCTCGGTCATCATGTCGGTGAGCAGGCCCGAGAAACCGATCACCTCGACGTTGTCGAGGCCCGCCGAGACCTCCCGGGCCAGGGCGATGCGGGTATCGAGGTCCAGCGCCGGGCCCTTGCCGGGGCTGGCGGAGATCGCTACCACCACTTTGTCGAACAGCTGCGAGGCGCGCTCGATCAGGTCGAAATGGCCGTGGGTGATGGGATCGAAGGTGCCGGGATAGACCGCAATTTTCATGGCGCTGGGCTCTGCTGATGCGTCGAGGGGCTCAGGGTAACGCCGACAGGGCAGGGCGACAATGCCGACCTGCCCGTGTCGTCAGTCGTCCAGGCGGCCGAAGGGGTTGTCCACCTTGAGCGAGACTGGCCTGGCGTAGCCGGGGATGTGAATGGCGGTGTCGCTGACCTCGAGCTCGGGACCTTCCAGCACCCCTTCGCCAAAGCGGTAGCGCGCCTGGTAGTGGCCGCGGTCGGCGGCGTCCAGGTAGGCCTGGCTGGCCTGGCGCGTGGCTTCGCGGCGCTCGCGCCAGGCAGCCACGGCGGCCTCGCCATGGCGCTGGGCCAGCAGCCGCTCGGTTACCGCCGGCGATAGCACCACGCCGGTGGCGTTGTTGCCGCCGAAGCCCTTGGCGTTGATGAAGGCGGCGTCGGCCGCGAACGGCTGCGACTCACGAGAGAAGCGCAGCCGCTCGGCGTGGACGTCGTCGGCCACGGCATCGAGGGTAGGAATGCCCGGCAGCAGGCCGTGGGCGAAGCTGCCCAGCGCGCTGACCAGCTGATCCCCCGCCGCGCTGCCCTGGGAGTGGCCGACGAAGGCCTTCACCGCTACCACCGGCCACTGGTCGATGCCGTGGGCACGGGCCACCAGGTCGAAAACATGGGACTCGGTGACGCGGTTCTTCGGCGTGCTGGTGCCGTGGGCATGCAGGAAGGTGCGCTCCTTCAGAGCCTGCTCGCCCAGCATGTCGCGCACCAGCGCCGCCGCCTTGCCCAGGGTGATGTAGTTGCCGATGCCGGGCGCGGAGATGGAGCGCTTCCAGCCGTCGGCGTTGACGAAGACCCCGGCACGCTGCCGAGGATTTCGGCTCCCACTTCCAGCGCCAGGGCGTCGTCGAGCAGCAGGATGAACTGGCTGGCCTCGGCGATGGTGAAGCCGCAGTTGCGGGCGAAGGGCGGCAGGCGCGCTGGTAGTCGGCGTCGGTGAGCAGCTCCAGGGCGTCCAGCGCCTTGAGGCTGTCGTCGTCGGCCAGCGCGCCCATGGCGCGAAAGCCCTCGATGATCTCCGGCGTCACGGGGGCGTCGGAGGTGCCGACCATCACGGCGCGCCGCTGGCCGCTGCGGATGTCCTCGATGCCCAGGCGCAGGTTGTAGAGAAAGCTGGCGCAGGCGCCGAGGGCGGCGCCGGTGCCGCCGACGCTGCCGAGCACATAGGCGTTGAGGAAATCGGCGGGCATCTGCCCGTAGCCCAGCGGCATCTGCTTGGAGGTGGCGCGGTTGCCCGAGACGAAGCTCTTGAGCAGGCCGCCCCAGCCCTCGTCGTCGAGCTGGCCGATGGAGTTGCCGGCGTACACCGCTACTTCGTCGGGGTCGAGGCGGTCACGCAGTGCCTCCCACGCAAGCCCGCTGCTGCCCAAGCAGTCGCTGGCGGCGAAGATGGCCATCGACAGCCCGCGGGGGTGGTGCACGCTGCGGTAGTGGGAGCTCGGGTCGAAGCCGCTGGGAAGCTGGCCGGCCGCCCTCACCTGGGCCTGGCGTACCTCCGGCAGCATCACTTCCAGCTCGCCGGGAGGCACCGAAACCTCCAGCGTGTGGCGGTCGATCTCACGGATCTGCCAGGTGGGCGGCACCTGGTCGGGCAGCTGGCGGCGGCGAATGTGAAACACCAGGCTGTGGGGCAGGTCGAGCTGGGCGCGGCGGTTGGCCGGCAGGCCGGCATCGTTGAAGCGGGGGTCTTCGATGCGGCGGATCAGGGTGTGGTCGAGAATTCGCCCGCGACACTCGGCAACGAGCTGCTCGGCGGCAACCGGCTCCTGAGCGGTGTTGTACCAGCTTCCGTCCCGGTGGTGGCCAAGGCCCATCAGCGCGGCCAGGCTGAGCAACAGGGCCTGCTGTTCCGCTTGGGGCAGGGAGTCGATCACGGTGCGTCGAAACGCCTGATGGCCTGATGTGCGGCCGGCGGCATTGATGCCGCCCATGCCGACGATCACCGGTAAGTGTGACAAGCCGCTTTCCTCGTTGTGCTGTTTGTGCGAGTCGGTGTTATAGGGATATGTGCCGCGATCATAGCACCCGTCTCTGGACCCCGTCATGGCCGCCTTGCCGAGAAAAACGCTGTTTTTCATGAAACGAACGTTTGAAATATCGTGCTGCCAGGGCTATGCTAGGCGGGCTGTTTGAGTCATACGAGTGGGTATGTGGGCGCGCTTCTTCGGGAGTGCGCCTTTTTTTCACACTCGCAAGGCCAGGCATGGCTGGTAGAATGGCGGCGTTTTCCGCCACGCCGTGACGCCCATGCACGCCACTTCGCGCTCCATCACGAGCAATCAGGACGGCCCGCACCAGGACCTGGCGCGGCGCGTCGAGCGTGCCCTGGCGGCGCCCCTTCGCAAGCCTGTCGCCGAGCATACCCGGCACGCCTTCGCCCGGGCGCAGGCCTGGCGCGAGCGACACATGACCGGGCCCGCTGCCCCGCCGCTGATCCTCGATGCCGGCTGCGGGGTGGGGCTCTCTACGCGTGCGCTGGCCGAACGCTTTGCCGACCACCTGGTCATCGGGGTGGATCGCAGCGAAAGCCGGCTGTCGCGCAACCATGGCGCGCTGCCCGGCAACGCGCTGCTGGTCAGGGCCGACCTGGTCGACTTCTGGCGGCTGGCGCTGAGCGCTGGCTGGCAGCCGGCCCGCCACTACCTGCTCTACCCGAACCCCTATCCCAAGTCGGCCCACCTCAAGCAGCGCTGGCACGGCCACCCGGTGTTCCCGGTGATCCTGGCGCTGGGAGGGCGGCTCGAGCTGCGCTCCAACTGGCGGCTCTACGTGGAGGAGTTCGCCCTGGCGGTGGCCCAGGTGGTCGGCACGCTGCCCAGCGTCGAGCGCCATTCGCCGGGCGACGCCTTCCTGACGCCCTTCGAACGCAAGTACGCGCTCAGCGGTCAGGAACTGTGGCGGCTGAGGATCGCGCTGCCGCCCGCGCCGGAGGCGCTGGCCCGCTTCAAGGAGATTTGATGGCCTGCGTCGGCCCATTGGGGCGAGGTGGCCAGAGTGGGGTGATTCAACTCTTTTCATGGCCTGGCGCCCACCGAGAGGCGCTGGCCGTAACACCTAGCGAGGTGCCTTCATGCTGCGTTGCGTTGTCCTGCTGTGCGGACTTGCGCTCACTTTTCCGGCCTGGGGCTCGGGGTTCGCCGAACTCGGGCGCCTGGCCGAGCGCGGGTACCAGATCGGGGCCGAAGCCCGGCTGCTGGGCGACGGAGCCGCCCCAGGCGAGCTGCTGGGCGCCATCGAACCGGCGCGCCAGCTCTCGCCGGCCTCGGTGACCAAGGCCTACCTGGCGGCGGCCGCGCTCGACCGCTGGGGCCCCCAGCACCGCTTCACCACGCACCTGGTGAGCGAGGCGCAGGTGGATGCGCAGGGCGTGCTGCAGGGCGATCTGGTGCTGGACGGCGGCGGCGACCCGGGGCTGGTCACCGAGGATTTGTGGCGCCTGGCCCAGCGCCTGCACCAGGCCGGGGTGCGCCGGGTGGAGGGGCGGCTGGTGGTGAGCCAGTGGCGCTTCGGCCCGGTGGCGTGCATCACCACCGACCGCTGCCAGGCCCAGACCCGGGTGGGCAATTCCTACAGCGCCCTGCTCTCGTCCGCCGGCGTCAACCATGGCAACTGGTGCGTCAACGTCGCCCCGGGGCCGCGGCCGGCGAGCCCGCCCGGGTCACCAGCTGTGACAGCCAGGCGCTGGTGCTGGGCGTGGACAACGGGATCGAGACGCGCGCGGCCGACGGCGGCACCGAATTCAGCGCCGAGCGGGTGACGCGTGAGGAGGGCGACGTGATGCTGCTGCGCGGCCACATCGCGCTCGGCGCCTCGCCCCGCGACGTCTACCGGGCCAGCGGCGACCCCGCGCGACAGACGGCGCGCACCCTGATGGCCATGCTCGAGCAGAGTGGCATCGGCGTGGGGCAGGGCTATGTCACCAGCATCGAGCCGCCGCCGGCTTCCGCCCGCGTGCTGGCGCAGGTGCAGGGCAGGCCGCTGCAGGAGCTGCTGCTGCACGTCATGAACTACTCGAACAATTTCATGGCCGACGTGCTGGCGCTCAACCTGGTCGACAGGCCGCGGGCCAGCCTGCTGGAAGGCGGCGAGGCGCTGCAGGACTACGTGGCCGGCGTGCCCGACCACGGCCCCTTGATCATGCTCAGCGGCAGCGGGTTGACCACCGAGAACCGCACCTCGGCCCAGGGGCCAACGTGCTACTCGAAAGCATGTTCCACCGCACCGCGCTGTTTCCCAGCTTCGTCGCCAGCTTCCAGTCGCCGGGTAACGGGGTGTCGCGCTTCATCCGGCGCGGCTCGCCGGTGTTCCAGGAGCACGTGATGCTCAAGACCGGTACGCTCAATCAGCCGATTGCCGTGCGCGCCGCAAGCGGCTACTTTCGAACACGGTCGGGGCGCTGGGGCGTATTCACCGTGCTGGTCAACGGCACCTCCAGCACGCCCTGGCTCAACTGGGCCCAGGTGCTCGACCCCTGGCGCTGGACCTCGAGCGCATGATCGAGGCTCACCGAGGCGCGTCTCGTCACGCCACTACCGCAAGGCATCAGGATGAAGGAAGGACTTACCGGGTGGCGCCATCTGGTGGCCGCCACCGGCTACTCCCTGAAGGGCTGCGCTATGCCTTTCGCCACGAAACGGCGTTCCGCCAGGAACTGGCGCTGTGCGTGCCGCTGCTGCCCCTGGCCTGGTGGATCGGCGCCGGGCCGGTGGAGTGGATCCTGCTGCTCGGCAGCTGCCTGCTGGTGCTGATCGTGGAGCTGGTCAACAGCGCCATCGAAAGCGTGGTGGACCGGATCGGCACCGAGCACCACGAGCTTTCGGGGCGTGCCAAGGACATCGGTTCGGCGGCGGTGATGCTGGCACTGGTGGCGGCCGGGCTGACCTGGGGCCTGCTGCTGTGGCAGAAGCTGTTCGGCTGAGGGCCGACGCCGAGGGGTGCCGTCGCGCCGCGGGCTTCGCTATGCTGGAGCCTTTCGAGCCATGTAAAGAGGTGTGCGGCGATGCCCCTGCCCGATGACTTCCTGCCTGCCGAGGATCTGCCCGCCGCGCTCGTTGCGGTGCGCGACAAGGCGTGGCAGCGGCTCAGTGCCAGCCTGGCCCAGGCCGACAACTTGGCCGAGATGACCGGCCGAGAGCCTCCCTCGCTCGACTGGGAGGGGCTTGGTGAGGCGCGTCGCCGCCAGCTGGCCAGGGTGGTGGTGGTCTCTGACTTCGCCCTCGACACCCTGGTCCGCTACCCCGACTGGCTTTTGCACCTGGATGCCGGCGGCGAGCTCGACGCCGCGCCCGAGCCCGACACCCTCGCCGCCTGGCTGGAGGAGCGGCTGGAGGCCGCCGAGGACGAGGCCGCGCTGCATGCCGCGCTGCGGCGCTTTCGCCGCGCGCGCATGCTGGGCATCGTGTGGCGCGACCTGACCCGCCCTGCCGGCATCGACATGTGGGCCACCGCCGCCGCCGTGTCGCGGCTCGCCGAGGTGTGCCTGGAGGGCGCGCTGGGCTGGCTCGAGCGCCATCATGCGCCGCGCTGGGGGCGGCCGGCGCCGCGCGGTGACGGCAGCGAGCAGCGCCTGGTGGTGCTGGGGATGGGCAAGCTCGGCGCCGGCGAGCTCAATCTCTCGTCCGATATCGACCTGATCTTCGCCTTTCCCGAAAAGGGCGAGACCGTGGGCGGGCGCACCGCGCTCGCGCACCAGGAGTACTTCACCAAGCTGGGCCAGAAACTGATCGCCGCGCTGGATGCCATGACCGCCGACGGCTTCGTGTTCCGCGTCGACATGCGCCTGCGTCCGCTGGGCGAAGGCGGCCCGCTGGTCGGCAGCTTCAGCTCGCTGGCCGCCTACTACCAGGACCAGGGTCGCGAGTGGGAGCGCTACGCCCTGCTCAAGGCGCGGCCGGTGGCCGGCGATTGCCAGGCCGGGCGGGAGCTGCTGGCCCAGCTGCGCCCCTTCGTCTATCGCCGCTATCTCGATTTCGGCGCCATCGAGTCGCTGCGCGAGCTCAAGGCCCTGATCAACCGGGAAGTGAAGCGTCGCGGCATGCAGGCCAACATCAAGCTCGGCTCCGGCGGCATTCGCGAGGTGGAGTTCGTGGTGCAGGCGTTCCAGCTGATCCGCGGCGGGCGCGATACCGAGCTGCAGGTCACGTCGCTGCGCACCGCGCTGTCGCGGCTGCCCGAACTGGGGCTGCTGCCCCAGGCGGTGGTCGAGGAGCTGGAGCCCGACTACGTCTTCCTGCGCGACCTCGAGCATGTGCTGCAGGCGCGCGAGGATCGCCAGACCCAGAGCCTGCCCGACGATGCGCTGGACCGCGAGCGGGTGGCGCTGGCGCTCGACCAGGACGGCTGGCCGGCGCTGATGGCACGCCTGGACGAGGCACGCGAGCGTGTCAGGCGCCACTTCGATGCGGTGATCGCCGACCCCGAGGACGGGGCCGCGGAGAGCGACGAGGGCGCCGCGCCTGGCGGGCGAACGCTGGACGACTGGCGCACCCTGTGGAGCGGCGAGCTCGACGCCGACGAGGCCCAGGCCATGCTGGCCGAGGCGGGCTTCAGCGAGGCCGAGACGGCGCTGCGCCGCCTCTCGGGGCTGCGCCAGTCGCGCCAGGTGCAGAGCATGCAGCAGATCGGCCACGACCGCCTGAGCGCTCTGATGCCGCTGCTGCTCGACGCCGTGGCCCAGAGCGATGCGCCCGACACGGCGCTCGAGCGGGTGCTGCCGCTGATCGAGGCCGTGCTGCGGCGCACCGCCTACCTGGCGCTGCTGCGCGAGAATCCCGAGGCGCTGAGCCACCTGATGGGGCTGTGCGGCGCTAGCCCTGGATCGCCGAGCAGCTGGCGCGCTACCCGCTGCTGCTCGACGAGCTGCTGACCCCGGCAACGCTCTACACGCCGGCCGACAAGGCGCGCCTGGCCGACGAGCTGCGCCAGGCCCTGGCGCGCCTGCCCGAGGATGACGAGGAGGCGCAGCTGGAGGCGCTGCGGGTGTTCAAGCACGCCCATGTGCTGCGCGTGGCCGCCTCGGACATCGCCGGCACCCGCCACCTGATGAAGGTCAGCGACTACCTCACCTATATCGCGGAAGTGCTGCTCGATGCCGTGCTGGCCATGGCCTGGCGCCACCTGGTGCGCAAGCACGGCTACCCGCTGCGCCAAGACGGCTCGCGCGCCGGGGCCGAGCCGGAGTTCCTCATCGTCGGCTACGGCAAGCTCGGCGGGATCGAGCTGGGCTACGGTTCGGACCTGGACCTGGTGTTCATCCACGACGCCGACACCCAGGGCAGCACCGACGGGGCAAGGCCCATCGAAACGGCGCTGTTCTTCACCCGCCTGGGCCAGCGCATCATCCACCTGCTCACCGCGGTGACCCCGGCCGGCACGCTTTACGAGGTCGACATGCGCCTGCGTCCTTCCGGCAACGCCGGACTGCTGGTCAGCTCGCTGGCCGCCTTCGGCGACTATCAGCGCCGCGAGGCCTGGACCTGGGAGCACCAGGCGCTGGTCCGGGCTCGCGCCGTGGCGGGCCACGCCGGCCTGGCCGAAGGCTTCGATGCCATTCGCCGGGAGATCCTGGGCCGCCGGCGCGACCCCGAGGCGCTGCGCGAGGAAGTGGTGAAGATGCGCCACAAGATGCGCGAGCACCTGGGCGGCAAGGCGCAAGCGGGCGAGTTCGATATCAAGCACGATCCCGGCGGCATGGTCGACATCGAGTTCCTGTGCCAATTCGCGGTGCTCTCGCTGGGCCACGAGACGCCGGAGCTGCTGCGCTGGAGCGACAACATGCGCATCCTCGAAACCCTGGAGGCGACGCAGCGCCTGCCGGCCGAGGCGTGCCGGCGCCTGCGCGAGGCCTACCTGGCCCTGCGCAGCGCGGCCCACCGTGCCTCGCTGACCCGCGACACCACCCGCGGGCGCGATGCCGACTTCGCTGCTCACCGCCAGGCGGTGCGCGACGCCTGGCAGCAGCTGCTGGAGCCCAGCGCCTGAGCCTTTCCACGCCACCCAGAGAGATGCCATGAACAAGGTCCTGATCCTGCACGGCCCCAACCTCAACCTGCTGGGCACCCGCCAGCCGGAGATCTACGGCCACCAGACCCTCGACGACGTCAACCACGCGTTGTACGAGAAGGCGGCCATCAACGGCTGGGACATCAAGGCGCTGCAGAGCAACCACGAAGGGCAGCTGATCGACTGGATACAGGAGGCGCGGCTCGACGGCACGGCGGCGATCATCATCAACCCCGCCGCCTACACCCACACCTCGGTGGCCATCCTCGATGCGCTCAACGCCTTCGAGGGCAAGGTGATCGAGGTGCACCTTTCCAACGTGCACAAGCGCGAGGCGTTTCGCCACCACTCCTATGTCTCGCTGCGCGCCGACGGCGTGATCGCGGGGCTCGGCAGCCAGGGTTACCTGGCGGCGCTGGAGGCCGTGATCCGCGCCACCGAGGCCTGAGCGCCGGTGCTTCCTCGCGGGGTCTCCTTGATCGTGGCTCCCCGGGCTTCTGCCGGGCGCCTGGCCGGTGCGGTTCGCTGCGCCGGCCAGGCGCAGGCGCTTGCTTTAGTCCTGGCGCTCGGGCGCGCTGAGGCGCTCGATCAGGGCAAGGTGGGTGTGCAGCGTTTCGTGGGTCACCATCAGGTGATTGTTGAACTCATTCATGCGCGCGGCTTCCGCCGGCAGATTGCGCTCCAGGTAGGCGATCGCGGCCTGGTGTAGCCGGGCCTGGTAGGTCAGGTAAGCGTCGTCGAAAGCCTCGTCCTCCTGCTGTCGCAGCGCCTCATGGGCCTCCTGGTCGAAGGCCTCGGCCGGCCCCGCTTCGCCCGACCTCGGGTCTTCCTCGGCTTCTTCAAGCCATTCGGCAAGGATGCCATGGTTGCGTCGCAGGGTGTTGGCCAGCGCCCCGATCTCGTCTCGCTCCGCCCGCTCCTCGGCCAGTTCGGCAAGCTCCGCCTGGTGCTGATGCAGCGCATACAGGGCAGCGGCCACCTCGCGGCGATCGACCTCCGCCAGCGCTTGCAGGGGGAGGGCCAGCAGAAGGGCGCAGGCACAAAATGCTGCCGTTCGTGCCATTGCTGAAAAATTACGTTTCATTCCCGCTCTCCTGGGACAAAAACGATTCCGGTGGGTGACGTACCTCATTCAGGTTGCGTAACCCGCTGATGCTTCCTATGGTAGTACATGACGCCACGCTTCGGTGTAGTTTTATGGAACGAACAATGCAAAAGATCGGCAGACCTCCCAAGCCGGAAACGCTGGAACAGCGGCAGGAAAAACGGCGGGAATTGGCCGTATTCCTCTTCCTGGCGGGCATTCTTTTTCCGATTCTTGCGGTCATCCTGGTTTCCGGCTACGGCTTTGCGGTGTGGATGCTGCAGCTGGTGACCGGCCCGCCCGGACCGCCTGGTTGAGTACGATTGGCTGGTGAAGAAGCACGAATAATCAAGATCATGATAATAGGCCAGGATGGCCACCCCTGATGAATCGAGATCCTTGCCATGTCAGCCATCGATCCGTCGCGCCGCGCCTTCCTGCGCGGTCACCCAAGGCCTGAGCCGGCGCTGCGGCCGCCCTGGGCACGCGACGAAGCCTCTTTCGTCCGACACTGCGTGCAGTGCGGCGACTGCCTAAAGGCCTGCGAGATGCAGGTGCTGCGCGCCGGCGACGGCGGTTTCCCCGAGGTCGACTTCAGCCGCGGCGAATGCACCTTCTGTCGTGCCTGCGTCGACGCCTGCCACGCTCCTGCCTTCGACCTTTCACCCGATGCCTCACCCTGGCAGGTTGTGGCCACGATCGGCGATGCCTGCCTCGGGCGCCAGGGCGTCTATTGCAAGAATTGTGGTGAGGCCTGCGAGACTGGGGCCATTCACTTCGTCTTCAATCAACGGCGCATGCCGGAGCCCATCGTGGAGAGCGACGCCTGTACCGGCTGTGGTGCCTGTGTGGCCCACTGTCCGGTTCAGGCGGTGAAAATCGAGCCATATGGTCTGGCTGTGGCGGGATAAAAGGGAACCCTCATGCAAGAACAACAGCATATTTCAAGCCTAATCGCCCAGGTAAAGCCGGAGGTTGTCGAGGCCATCGTCACCCAGTGCAAGGTGCTCGAGAATGTCGATGTGCCTGTCGTCGACCCGCTGGGGAAGCTGGTGGTGTTGCTTGAAATGCCATCGCAACGAAGGATTGTCGAGTTCATCGACTGGCTGCAGGAGAGGCCGGGCGTGCTGTCGGTCAACCTGGTTTACCACCATGTCGAATCGGCCGAAGAACTGGATCGGGAGATAGGGGAGATAGCGGGATGACGCTCACAAGACGCGATTTCATCAAGACTTCGGCCGTGGCCACGGCAGTAACGGCGGCAGGCATGTCGGGTGCGACCCAGGCCCAGAACATCGTCACCGATGCGCAGCAGACCCAGCTCAAGTGGTCGAAGGCGCCGTGCCGCTTCTGCGGCGTGGGCTGCGGTGTCAACGTGGCGGTGCGCGACAACCAGGTGGTGGCGACCCACGGTGACATGCAGTCGCCGGTCAACCGTGGCGTCAACTGCATCAAGGGCTACTTCCTGTCGAAGATCATGTACGGCGAGGATCGCCTGACTCAGCCGCTGCTGCGTAAGCGCAACGGCGAGTACCACAAGGAGGGCGAGTTCACCCCGGTGAGCTGGGACGAGGCCTTCGATGTCATGGCCGAGAAGTACAAGGCCGCGCTGCGCGAGAAGGGCCCCAACGCCATCGGCATGTTTGGTTCGGGACAGTGGACGATCTGGGAAGGCTACGCCGCCAACAAGCTGATGAAGGCGGGCTTTCGCTCCAACAACATTGATCCCAACGCACGCCACTGCATGGCCTCCGCGGTGTTCGGCTTCATGCGTACCTTCGGCTCCGACGAACCGATGGGCTGCTACGAAGACATCGAGGCGGCAGATGCCTTCGTGCTGTGGGGCGCCAACATGGCCGAGATGCACCCGATCCTGTGGACCCGCATCACCGACCGGCGGCTCTCTTCCCCACGTTCGGGTGTCGGTGCTCTCCACCTTCGAGCATCGCTCCTTCGAGCTGGCCGACCAGCCGATCATCTTCACCCCCAGGCCGACCTCGCCATCCTCAACTACATCCAGCGCTACATCATCGAGAACGACCGGGTGAACTGGGATTTCGTCAACGAGCACGTGCGCTTCATGGAGGGCAATGTCGACATCGGCTACGGCCTGCGCCCCGAGCATCGCCTGGAGCTGGCGGCGGCCAATGCCCGCGACAGTGCGGGTGCGCGCGACATCGACTTCGAGCGCTATCGGGAGTTTCTGCAGCAGTACGATGCCGAGATGGTGACCGCGCTTTCCGGTGTGCCCAAGCGCCAGCTCGATGCCCTGGCCGAACTCTATGCCGACCCCGATACCAAGGTGATGTCGTTCTGGACCATGGGCTTCAACCAGCACACCCGCGGGGTGTGGGCGAACAACATGATCTACAACATCCACCTGCTGACCGGGAAGATCTCCACCCCGGGCAACAGCCCCTTCTCGCTCACCGGCCAGCCCTCGGCCTGTGGCACGGCGCGCGAGGTGGGCACCTTCTCGCACCGCCTGCCCGCCGACATGGTGGTCACCAACGACTACCACCGGCGCTACGCCGAGGAGATCTGGCGGGTGCCGGAGGGCACCATCCAGGCGCAGCCCGGGGCGCATGCGGTACTGCAGAATCGCATGCTCAAGGATGGCGAGATCAACGTCTACTGGGTGCAGTGCAACAACAACGTCCAGGCGGCAGCCAATCTGGTCGAAGAGACCTATCCGGGCTATCGCAACCCGGACAACTTCATCATCGTCTCCGACGCCTACCCCACCGTGACCGCCGAGGTGGCCGACCTGATCCTGCCCGCCGCCATGTGGGTGGAAAAGGAGGGTGCCTACGGCAACGCCGAGCGGCGCACGCAGTTCTGGCAGCAGATGGTCACCGCGCCCGGTGAGGCGCGCTCCGACCTGTGGCAGCTGATGGAATTTTCCAAACGCTTCGACATCGAGGAGGTGTGGCCGCAGGAGTTCCTCAACGCCAATCCGGATTTCCGCGGCAAGACCCTCTATGAAGTGCTGTTCCGCAACGGCCAGGTGGACGCCTTCGGACTCGATGAGCTGAATCCCGAGTTCGACAACGACGAGTCCCACCACTTCGGCTTCTACGTGCAGAAGGGCCTGTTCGAGGAGTACGCCCGCTTCGGCCGCGGCAAGGGCAAGGACCTGGATTATTTCGACAGCTACCACCAGAGCCGCGGCAAGCTGTGGCCGGTGGTCGATGGCCAGGAGACCCGCTGGCGCTACAACGGTGACCACGACCCGTACGTGGAGGAGGGGCGCCAGTTCCACTTCTATGCCCAGCCCGACGGCCGCGCGATCATCTATGCCGTGCCCTACGAGCCGCCCGCCGAGGCGCCGAGCGAAGAGTTTCCTCTGTGGCTGGTGACGGGGCGCGTGCTGGAACACTGGCACTCCGGCTCGATGACCCGGCGGGTGCCCGAGCTGCACCGGGCCTACCCGCAGGCGGTGGTCTACATGCATCCTGAGGATGCGCAGGCGCTCGGCGTCAGGCGCGGCAGCGAGGTGCGCATCGTCAGCCCGCGCGGCGACATGCATACCAGGGTCGAGACGCGCGGGCGCAACCGCATGCCCCGCGGCGTGGTGTACGTGCCCTGGTTCGATGCCAGCCAGCTGATCAACAAGGTCACGCTGGATGCCACCGATCCCATCTCCAAGCAGACGGACTTCAAGAAGTGCGCCTGCCGAATCGAGGCCGTCTAAGGGGAGGTGATCATGAGACTGCTGACGATAGTGGTGTGTGCGAGCGCTTTCTTCCTGCTCGCCCTCAACAGCGTAGCGGCGGAAGGTGAGCTTGACGCCCTGCGCGCCAATGTACCGCTGCTGCAGGAGCCGACGCCGGAGCCGCTGTACCAGGTGCAGGACCGCAGCCGGCGGCCGGCGCGCGAGTACCCCATGCAGCCACCGACCATTCCGCACCGCATCGACAACTACCAGGTAGACCTGAATGCCAATCGCTGCATGGCCTGCCATGCGCGCAGCCGCGTTGGCGAGACTCAGGCCATCATGGTTAGCGTCACGCACTACATGGACCGGGAAGGCAACTTCCTCGGCGAGCTGTCGCCGCGCCGCTACTTCTGCATGCAGTGCCATGTGCCGCAGACGGATGCGCCCTCACGGGTCGGCAACACCTTCGTGGACATGGACGAACTGATCCGTGGCCAACGCGCCAGAAGCGAGTGAGGAGAGACCATGTTCAAGCGGATCGGCGGCTTTCTCAGGGGTTTCTGGCGAGTCTTCCGCTCGCCGAGCGGCTACTACAGCCTGGGCTTTCTCACCGTGGGCGGCTTCATCGGCGGCGTGCTGTTCTGGGGCGGCTTCAACACCGCCATGGAGGCCACCAATACCGAGCAGTTCTGCATCAGCTGCCATGAGATGGAGTCGAACGTCTACCAGGAGATCATGCCTACCATCCACTACACCAACCGCTCGGGCGTGCGTGCGATCTGTTCGGATTGCCACGTGCCGCACAACTGGACCGACAAGATGGCGCGCAAGATGCAGGCCTCCAAGGAAGTGTGGGGACACATCTTCGGCGTCATCGATACCCGCGAGAAGTTCCTCGACCACCGGCTCGAGATGGCCTCGCGCGAGTGGCGGCGGCTCGAGGCTAACGACTCGCTGGAGTGTCGCAACTGCCACGATGAGCAGGCCATGGACTTCACCCGGCAGAGCCCGCGGGCGGCGGCGGCGCACCAGCGCGGACTGGTGGAGGGCGATGCGACCTGTATCACCTGCCACAAGGGCATCGCCCATGAGCTGCCGGACATGGCCGGCGTACACGGCTGGTAATCAGCGGCAGGATGCCGCAGGAGGGTAGGGAGATGTGCAATCGCAAGGGAAAGGTGGCGCTGGCCGCCGTGCTGGCGCTAGGGGCCTCGTCGGCCGCCTTCGGCCAGGACCCGTTCCTCGAGCCGGGCCAGCCGGGCTCGGTGGCCGATGAAGCGCAGATCGGCACCATCGAAGCGCGCACCGATGGGCTTGGGGTCGAGCGGCTTGATCCGCAGCAGGACATGCATGGTGCCGCGCAGCGCGACGAGCGGATTTCCGGTGACGGCACCGGACCGGGCTTCGACCCGCAGCAAGGCCGGGCGGGAAGCGGCCATGGCGGTAACGACCGGGATGTGAACGACCGGGGCGGTAACGAGCAGGGTGGAGGCGGCCAGGGAGAAAATGGCCAGCAACGCCCGCCGCATTCCAACGGCGACGACGCGTCGCCCTACCGCGACCTGGAGCCGGATGACCCTGGCCTGGAGGAGCCCCGCCGGCCGATCCGGCCGGGGCAGAGGAGCAGACCGAGGACCGGAACCGCTCCTCGTGAACGACCCGCGCCACCCGAGGCCTTCTCGGCGTGGTGCGTCCCCTTCCCTGCCGCCATCACCTTAGCCGGACCTTCACCTGCAGGGTGCTCGCCGCCAGGCCTTGCTGACCGGCCTTGCTGCCGATCTTTCCGCAAGCTCGTTTCTGGCGAGAGCTGCTCTGTCAGAAAGTCGGCGTCTAGCGGCGCATTGCGCTCAGCTCACCGTCAGGCGCACCTGGCGTGCCTTCTCCTGCAGCAGCGGCAGGTAGCGCTGCAGCAGGGTCGGGTAGTCGACCCGCGCCGCGTTGGTGCTGATGTTGATCCCGCCCAGCAGCTTGCCGTTGGCGTCGAAGGCGGGCACCGCCAGCGAACGCAGCCCCGGATCCAGCTCCTGGTCGACGATGGCGTAGCCCTGCTGGCGCACTTCGACGATGCGCCGCCTGAGCTCCGCCTTGTCCACCACGGTGTGCTCGGTGAAGCGTTCAAGCCGCGTACGTTCAAGGAATCGTTCCAGCTCCGGCTCCGGCAGCTTGCGCCAGCAGCACGCGGCCCAGCGAAGTGTGGGCGGCCGGCAGGCGGCTGCCCACCGACAGGGTGATTGCCAGCAGGCGGTGGCTCGCCGCCGAGCGCGCCACGTAGATCACCTCGTCGCCCTCCAGTACGCCCAGCGAGGCGGACTCGCCGATCTCCGCGGTGATCTCCTCAAGCACCTGCTGGATGACGCTGCGGTAATTGTTGGCCGAAAGGTAGGCGTAGCCGAGCTGGAGCACCTTGGGGGCCAGCTCGAAGTCGCGCCCCTGCTTTCGCATGTAGCCCAGGGCATGCAGGGTCAGCAGGAAGCGACGTGCCTTGGCGCGGTTCATGCCGGTGCGTGTGGCTACCTCGCTCAGCGTCATGCGCGGGTGCGCCTCGTCAAAGGCCTGAATCACCTCCAGCCCGCTGGCCAGGGCGGCCACGAAGTCTCGATCGTCCGGGCTCAATACGTCGTCTTGCATAGGGAGAGATCCTCTTCTCGTCTGGCGGATGGCATGGCGTGCGCGGCGAGACGATAACGCATTGATGTTCGATATGCGAACTACACGGCGAGTGGCAAATAGTTAGATAGCACCATGAAATACTCAATCGTTGTCGACTAAAGTCGGGGTTATGGCGGCGCGAGAGAAAGCAGTAACCTCGTTATGTATTGCGAATATGTGTACGAATAGCGAACAAATAACCAGCACATAAGGTGGCGTCAATGAAGAACATCGTAAAAGCAGCGTGCCTGGCAGCTTGCAGCAGCAGCTTGGTTCTGGGAGTTTCCCTCTCGACAGCCAGTGCGAACGAGTGGCCCACCGATGACGTACGCCTGGTTGTGCCTTACGCACCTGGCGGCACGACCGATGTCCTCTCACGCCGCGTTGCGGACCTGCTGCAAGACGAGCTCGGTGCCAATGTCATCGTAGAGAACCGCCCCGGTGCAGGTTCCACGGTGGCTACTGCTCGTCTGGCACGTGGCGGTCGCGATGCGAGCCATACCATTCTTATGGCCTCGCCCGGGCATACCATCGGAGCGGCGATCTATCCCGACCTGACCTACGATCCGGTCGAGGATTTCGTCTTCCTGCAGAATCTGATCGATATTCCCAACGTGATGGTGGTGCCGGCCAGCAGCCCCTATGACAGCGTCGAGGCGTTTATCGAGGCGGCACGCGAGCAGAACATGACCTTCAGCCACAGCGGCGTGGGCAGCTCCATTCATATGTCGGGCGAGCTGTTCAAGACGCTGACCGAGACCAACCTGACCGCCGTGCCGTTTGCCGGCAGCGGTGCGGCGCTTCCGGCCCTGCTCGGGGGCGATGTCGACGTCTCCTTCGAGAACATGCCGACCGTGCTCTCCCATATTCGTTCCGGTGATCTGCGAGCTTTGGCCGTGACATCTGCCGAGCGCTCCGAGCACCTTCCTGACGTCCCGACCCTAGCCGAAATTGGCGAATACAACCTCGATCAGTTCGTGACCACCGCCTGGTTTGGCTTGATTGCCCATGAATCCTTCTCCCAGGCCGCCCAGGACGCCATGCATGAGGCGCTTGGTGGCGTCATGCAGCGCGAAGAATTCCTCAATTTTGCCAACCAACTGGGGGCCGAGCCCGGCCAAGTGGCCGACGAAGAGTTCAAGCAGTTCATCGCCCAAGAAGTGGAACGCTGGCAAGAGGTGGCTGAGCAAGCAGGCATCAGCCAGTAAGAGTTGAACTGTTGTGACGCTTCGTCGAGGCGGGGTTCCCACCCCGCCTCGACCGTCCACTCTGGAGGGGCTTATGTCGACCTCGTTTCCCTCGCGTATCAGGGCGATTCGTGATCCCGTCGATGTGCTCTCGGGATGCGTTCTGCTGTCTGCTTCCGCCTTTCTTCTCTTCTACCTTGTGCCGAATTACATCAGCGAACCGCCTTTCTTACAAAGCCCGATGATGTCGCCTCGGTGGCTGCCTCGTATTGTCGGCTGGATGCTGCTCGGTTTTTCCTTGCTGCTGATCGTGCAGGGGCTGCTGGTGGACAACACCGACAAGGAGGATGGGCGCCGCATCGAGAAGGGGCCCCGGCTGCGTTTCGCCATGATGGCAGCGGCGCTGGTCGTCTACGTGACGCTGTTCGAGGCGCTGGGGGCGGTGATCAGCGGCATCCTGGCCACCTTGATCCTGTTTGCGGCTCACCCGGTCAGGACCTGGTGGGTCTACAGCCTGGCTTTCGTTTTCCCTGCCGCCGTCGCCTTCGTCTTCGTGAAGGTCATGAACGTGCCGCTGCCGCTGATGCCGTTCTGACGGCAGGCGCTACTGCCCCTGGGTAAATGCATGGATATGTTTTCGGAAGTGCTCCATCTCTTTCTCAGCCTGGACAACTTCCTGGCCATTGCGCTGGGGGTCGTCATCGGCGTCGTGGTCGGCTCGATTCCAGGGCTGACCGCCACCATGGCAGTCGCGCTGGCGCTGCCGTTCACCTTCACCATGGAGCCGGTGGCGGCCATTCTGCTGCTGGTGGGCATCTACAAGGGCGGCATGTACGGCGGCTCGATCACCGCCATCCTGATCCGCACCCCGGGCTCGCCGGCATCCGCCTGTACGCTGCTCGACGGCTACCCCATGGCCCAGCAGGGCCACGCCAAGAAGGCGCTGAAGACGGCGCTCTACTCCTCGGTGATTGCCGACTTCATCTCCAACATTGCGCTGATCTTCTTCGCCGCCTACCTGGCCAAGATCGCGCTAAACTTCGGCGCCCCCGAGTTCTTCTGGCTGATCTGCTTCTCGCTGACCATCATCATCTCGCTGGCCAGCGGCTCGATGATCAAGGGCCTGCTCGCCGCCTTGATGGGCATCCTGCTCTCGCTGGTGGGACTGGACGAGGTCTACGGCTCCCAGCGGTTGACCTTCGGCAACTACAACCTGATGGATTCGATCTCGTTCATCCCGCTGCTGATCGGGCTGTTCGCCATTCCCGAGATCATCGAGTTCTATCGCAAGAAGGCGCTGCCGCACCTCAAGGCCAAGGCCAGCGGGGTGGGCATGACCCTGGCGGAGCTCAAGCGCTGCCTGAAGAGCATCATTCGCGGCAGCCTGATCGGCGTGATCATCGGCGCGATTCCCGGCACCGGGGCCACCGCCGCGGCCTTCATCTCCTACAGCGACGCCCGCCGCCGCTCGCCCAACCGCGACAACTTCGGCAAGGGCGAGGTGGAAGGCGTGGCCGCCGCCGAGGCGGGCAACAACGGGGTGGCCGGGGCGACCATGATTCCGCTGCTGTCGCTGGGCATTCCCGGCGACGTGATCACCGCCATCATCCTCGGCGCCTTCATGGTCCACGGCCTGACCCCGGGCCCGATCATGTTCCAGGAGAACCTGACGCTGATCTACGCGCTGTTCGTCGGCATCATGTTCAGTTCGCTGGTGCTGCTGGTGGTGGGCAACGGGGCGATCAAGTACTTCTCGCTGATCGCCGACATTCCCAAGTCGATCCTCTTTCCCATCGTGCTGATGTTTTGCGTCTACGGCGCCTACGCGGTGAACAACGACACCTTCGACGTGTGGCTGATGCTGGGCTTCGGCGTGCTCGGCTACATCTTCAACCGGGCGGCGATTCCGGCGGCACCGTTCTTGATCGGCTTCATTCTCGGGCCGATGTTCGAGGACAACCTGCGCCGCTCGCTGCTGATCGGGCACAACGATCTCGCTATCTTCGTGCGCGGTCCGATCACCTGGTTCTTCATCGCCCTGACGCTGGGCTCGATCCTGCTGGCGCTGTATCGCTACGCCGCGGCGCGCCGCCAGTCCGCCCGCAGCGGCACGACCCAGGAGACGCCTTGAGCACCGCGCACGGGCACCACCAAAGCGAGCGGAGACGATGACATGGCGGGACCGCTGACAGGCCTGCGCGTGCTCGACCTGAGCCGGGTGATGGCCGGGCCCTGGTGCACCCAGATACTCGCCGACATGGGCGCCGAGGTGATCAAGATCGAGCGCCCGGTGAGCGGCGACGATACGCGCCACTGGGGACCGCCCTGGCTCAAGGATCGCGACGGCAACGAGACCCGCGAATCCGCCTACTATCTCTCGGCCAACCGCGGCAAGCACTCGGTGACCGTGGACATGGGCCAGCCCGAAGGGCAGGCGCTGATCCGCGAGCTGGCCGCCCAGAGCGACATCCTGGTGGAGAACTTCAAGCGCGGCGGGCTGGCGCGCAAGGGGCTCGACTACGCCACCCTGGAAGCCATCAATCCCGGGCTGATCTACTGCTCCATCACAGGCTTCGGCCAGACCGGGCCGATGGCCGCCCTGGCCGGCTACGACTACCTGATCCAGGCCCAGGGCGGCCTGATGAGCATCACCGGCGCCGCCGACGGCGAACCCGGCGCGGGACCGCAGCGAGTCGGCATGGCCGTAGCGGACCTTACCACCGGCATGAACGCGACCATCGCCATTCTCGGCGCGCTGCACCATCGTCACCTGACCGGCGCAGGGCAGTACATCGACATGGCCCTGCTCGACGTGCAGGTGAGCTGGCTGGCCAACCAGGCACAGAACTACTTCTGCAGCGGTACGCCACCCACCCGCACCGGCGAGTATCACCCCAACCTGGTGCCCTATCAGCCGTTTCCCACCGCCGACGGCGAGAAGGTGATCATCGCCATTGGCAACGATGGCCAGTTCCAGCGCTTCTGCCAGGCGGTGGGGCGGCCTGAGCTGGCCGAGGCCCTGCGCTTTGCGACCAATCCCGAGCGGGTCCGGCATCGCCTCGAGCTGGTACCGATCATGGTCGAGATCACCCGCAGCCGTACCGCCGCCGAATGGATCTCACTGCTGGGCGAGATCGCCGTGCCCTGCGGGCCGATCCAGAACATCGCCCAGGTCTTCGACGACCCCCAGGTCAAGGCGCGGGAAATGAAGATCGAGCTGGAGTCGCGCCACGGGCCGGTGCCCGGCGTGGCCAACCCGATCAAGTACTCGCGTACGCAGCTGGAGTATCGCAAGGCACCGCCGGCACTGGGCGAGGATACCGAGGCCGTGCTGGCGCGGCTGCTCGGCAAGGCGCCGGCGGAGATCGCCGAGTTGCGCCAGCGCGGAGTGATCTAGCGCGGATCAGCCGACGCTGACGCCGCCGCAGACGAACAGGGTCTGGCCGGTGACGAAACCGCTGCGCTCGTCGCAGAAGAAGCTCACCGCCTGGGCCACGTCTTCGGGCTGGCCCATGCGCCGCGCCGGGATGTTGTCGATGATGCGTTGTGCGCGCTCCGAATCCGGCGGGTTGTTCTCCCAGAAGGCGCTGGTGGCGATGGGACCGGGGGCGACGCAGTTGACCGTGATGCCGTCGCCGGCCAGCTCCAGCGCCCAGGTGCGGGCCATGGATTGCAGCGCGCCCTTAGTCGCGCTGTAGAGGCTGCGGGCCTCCTTGCCCAGCACCACGCGGCTGGCATTGATCACGATACGGCCGTGGCGCCGCTCGCGCATGCCCGGCAGCAGTGCCTGGGTGCACACCAGCGCCGAGCGCACGTTGAGGTGCATCAGGCGATCGAAGTCCTCCACTCGCGTATCGTCGAGCAGCGCCGGCGCGACGATCCCCACGTTATTGACCAGGCAGCCTACGCTGTGAGCCGCGACGATCTCGGCCAGCACCGCGCGGGTGGCCTCCACGTCGCTTAGATCGACGCGGCGTGCATCGGCCTTCAGCGACTCGGCCTCGGGCTCGACGATGTCCAGCACGAGGGTGCGATAGCCGTCACGCTGCAGGCGCAGGGCGATGGCCTGGCCGATGTTGCGGCTCCCCCGGTGACGACGGCGCAGGATTCGGTCATGTCGGGTCCTTACAGAGCTGGGGAAGGGGTAATGCATCGCCATTCATGTGCGTAATGCGTACATTAGTTCGTTTTCGTTTAGACATTGCGCTCTGCCTCGATTCCCCTCAATGCGACCTTCGTCTCAGGTGGCCAGTGCCGTCACCTTAAATAACCCTCTACCGTCGCGGTGGGTGCCGGCACTATGGGCGTGAGGCCGAACAAGATGTCCTTTTTTCACGTAACTTATTGACGCTAAAAAGTGCTTGAGAGCAAGGCCTGCCAGAGGCCAGTAATTTTCCAAGCGGAGGTTTGACGCTGCCGGCTCGGCGCAGTATTTTGTTCGTTATACAAATCATTGTTCGTATCACGAACAATGAGCGTCGAACAAAAGACCCAACCGAAGAGGGCACAGCCATGGCCGAGTTCCTGAGCCTGCATGACGCGGTGGCGCGCTACGTCGAAGACGGCGCCACCGTGGCCATGGAGGGCTTCACCCACCTGATTCCGTTCGCCGCCGGTCACGAAGTGATCCGCCAGAAGAAGCGCAACCTCACCCTGATCCGCATGACCCCGGACCTGGTCTACGACCAGATGATCGGCGCTGGCTGCGCCAGGAAGGTGATCTTCTCCTGGGGTGGCAACCCCGGCGTGGGCTCGCTGCACCGCCTGCGCGACGCGGTCGAGAAGGGCTGGCCGCACAAGGTCGAGATCCTCGAGCACAGCCACGCCGCCATGGCCTGCGCCTTCGAGGCCGGCGCCGCCGGGCTGCCGCTGGCCGTGCTGCGCGGCTATGTGGGCAGTGAGCTGCCCAGCGTCAACGACCAGATCAAGTTCATCGAGTGCCCTTTACCGGCGAGCGCCTGGCCGCGGTGCCGGCGGTTCGCCCGGACGTCTCCATCGTCCACGCGCAGAAGGCCGACCGCGCCGGTAACGTGCTGGTGGAAGGCATCGTCGGCGTGCAGAAGGAGGCGGTGCTGGCGGCCAAGCAGAGCATCGTCACCGTCGAAGAGATCGTCGACGACCTGCGCGCCGAGCCGGACTATCACCCCAACGCCTGCATCATCCCGGGCTGGGCCATCAGCGCCATCGCCGTGGCCGAGAAGGGCTCGCTGCCCTCCTATGCCCACGGCTACTACCCGCGCAACAACGCCTTCTACAAGGAGTGGGACGGCATCGCCCGCGACCGCGACACCTTCACCCGGTGGATCGAAGAGAACGTCATGAAAGCAGGGGGAACGCCTGATGAGTCGCGTCGATAAGTGCCTGGACTACACCTCGGCGGAGATGATGACCGTCACCGCGGCCCGCGCGCTGGAGAACGGCATGACCTGCTTCGTCGGCATCGGCCTGCCCAGTGAGGCGGCCAACCTGGCGCGCCTGACCCACGCACCGGACGTGGTGCTGATCTACGAATCCGGCACCCTGCAGACCAAGCCCGACGTGCTGCCGCTCTCCATCGGCGACGGCGAGCTGGCCGAGACCGCGCTCACCACCGTTTCCGTGCCTGAAATGTTTCGCTACTGGCTGCAGGGCGGCAAGATCGACGTGGGCTTTCTCGGCACCGCTCAGATCGACCGCTACTGCAACCTCAACACCACCCTGATCGGCGATTACCGAGAGCCCAAGGTGCGCCTGCCGGGCGGCGGCGGTGCGCCGGAAATCGCGACGAACGCGGGTGAGGTATTCATCACCCTGAAGCACTCCAAGCGCGCCTTCGTCGACCGGGTCGACTTCGTCACCACCCTGGGCTTCGGCCGCGACGGCAAGGGCCGCGACGGCGTGCCCAACATCGGCAAGGGGCCCACGCGGGTCATCACCGACCTGTGCGTGATGAAGCCCGACCCCGAGACCAAGGAGCTGGTGGTGGTCTCGCTGCACCCGGGCGTGAGCCGCGAGGACGTGATCGAAGCCACCGGCTGGGAGATCCGCTTCGCCGAGACGCTGGAAAGCACGCCGGAGCCGAGCGCCAACGAACTCGAGATCCTGCGTGAATTGAAGGCTCGCACCGAGCGCGCCCATAGCGTTCAGTAAGCCGAACAGGAGAGTCCCATGACCGACGTATTCCTTTGCCATCCGCGGCGCACCGCCATCGGCCGCTTCGGCGGCACCCTGGCCAGCGTACGCCCCGACGACTTCGCCGCCACCCTCTTCAAGGCGGTGCTGGCCGAGGCTCCGGACCTCGACCCGGCCGCCATCGAAGAGGTCTTCATGGGCTGCGCCAACCAGGCCGGTGAGGACAACCGCAACGTGGCGCGCATGTCCGCCCTGCTGGCGGGCCTGCCCACCTCGGTGCCCGGCACCACCATGAACCGCCTGTGCGGCTCCGGCATGGACGCGGTAGGCACCGCCTTCCGCGCCATCAAGGCCGGCGAGATGGAGCTGGCCCTGGCCGGCGGCGTGGAGTCCATGTCCCGCGCGCCCTATGTGCTGGGCAAGGCCGACGGCGCCTTCTCCCGCGGCCAGAAGATCGAGGACACCACCATCGGCTGGCGCTTCGTCAACCCGCTGATGAAGAAGGCCTACGGCATCGACTCCATGCCGGAGACCGCCGAGAACGTGGCCGAGCAGTTCAACATCTCCCGCGAGGATCAGGACGCCTTCGCCCTGCGCTCCCAGCAGAAGGCCGCCGCCGCGCAGAAAGCGGGTCGCTTCGCCATCGAGATCACGCCCATCGAGATCCCCCGGCGCAAGCAGGAGCCGCTGGTATTCGATACCGACGAGCACCCGCGCGAGACCACCCTGGAGACGCTGGCCGGGCTGCCGACGCCGTTCCGCGAGGGTGGCAGCATCACCGCCGGCAACGCCTCCGGCGTCAACGACGGCGCCTCCGCCATGCTGGTGGCAAGCCGGGCCGCGGTGGAGCAGCACGGGCTCACGCCCATGGCCCGCATCATCGGCATGGCCACGGCCGGCGTCGAGCCGCGCATCATGGGCTATGGCCCGGTGCCGGCGGTACGCAAGCTGCTCGAACGCACCGGCGTGACCCTGGACGAGATCGACGTGTTCGAGTTCAACGAGGCCTTCGCCGCCCAGGCGCTCGCCTGCACGCGGGAGCTGGGGCTCGCCGACGACGACCCGCGGGTCAACCCCAACGGCGGCGCCATTGCACTCGGCCACCCGCTGGGCATGTCCGGCGCCCGCCTGCTGCTCACCGCCGCCCACGAGCTGCAGCGCACCGGCAAGCGCTATGCGCTGTGCACCATGTGCGTGGGCGTGGGGCAGGGGATCGCGACGCTTATCGAGCGCGCATAACGGGAGATATGTCATGGCTTTCTTAATGAATCAGGGCCGCAGCGTCGCCTACCGCCTGCTTGGCAGCGAGGCCAACCCGCTGGTGGTGCTGGCCCATCCGCTGGGCATGAGCCAGGCGGTGTGGGACGAGCTGCTGCCGGCGCTGCTGCCGCGCTACCGCGTGCTGACCTGGGACCTGCCCGGCCACGGCGCCAGTCAGGCATGGGGGGCGGCTCCGATCACCCCGGCCGACCTGGCCGCTGAGGCGCTGGAGCGTGATCGGCCTGTCGCTGCTTGCCTACGGCTTCGCCCTGCTCAACCCCGCTTCGCTGGTGCTGCTGCTGCTCGGTGCCTACGGGTTGATCGTCCAGCTGTTCCCGATGGTCATGGGCGCCCTGTTCCTGCCCAGGCTGCGTCGCGCCAGCGTCATGCTCGGCGCTCTGGTGGGCAGTATCGCCTACCTGCTGATGGACTTCGTGTGGTCTTCGCCGCTGGGCTGGCATGCCGGCGTCTGGGCCATGCTGCTCAACGTCGCTGTGGTCGCGCTCTGTCAGGTGTGCCTGCAGCCCCGCGCCCAGGGGCATGCCGTGGCGGGGCAAGAGCAATGAATGCAAGGAGCAAGACGATGACGATGAATTCGGAGGGGCTTCCCTCAAGCAGGCCATCGAGGCCGGCGTCGATGCGGCCTTCGGCGAGGTGCAGGCGCTCTATCGCCACCTGCACCAGTATCCTGAATTGCCCTTCCAGGAACATGAGACCGCCGCTCGGCTGGCCGCCGCGCTGGAGGCGCTGGGCTTCGAGGTGACCCGCGGGGTCGGCGGCACGGGCGTGGTGGCGCTGCTGCGTAATGGCGAAGGCCCCACCGTGCTGCTGCGCGGCGACATGGACGCCCTGCCCATCGAGGAGCAGACCGGCCTCGACTACGCCAGCCGGGTGACGGCCATGGGCGTCGACGGCAAGCCGGTGCCGGTGATGCACGCCTGCGGCCACGACCTGCACAGCAGCTGCGCGGTCGGGGCGGGTGCCGTGCTGGCCGGGCTGCAGGCGCGCTGGCGCGGCACGCTGATGGTGGTCTGCCAGCCCGCCGAAGAGATCTTCGGCGGGGCCGGGCCATGCTCGACGACGGCCTTTATACACGCTTCGCGCGGCCCGACGTGGTGCTGGGCCAGCACAACATGCCGGCGCTGGCCGGTACGGTCGGGCATATCGCCGGCAGCGCCATGGCGGCGGCCACCACCCTGGGCGTGACCGTCCACGGAGCCGGCGGGCACGGCTCGATGCCGGCGCAAACCGTGGACCCGGTGGTCATCGCCGCCCATGTGGTCACCCGCCTGCAGAGCATCGTCGCCCGCGAGGTGCCGCCGGAAGAGACCGTGGTAGTCACGGTGGGCAAGCTGCACGCGGGGACCCAGGGCAACATTATCCCGCATTCGGCCGAGCTGGAGATCAACGTGCGCAGCTTCGACGACGCCCTGCACCGCCAGGTGCTGGCCGCCATCGAGCGCATCATCCGGGCCGAGTGCGAGGCGGGGCGCTCGCCCCGGCCGCCCGAGTTCCGCGTGCTCTCCGAAACCGTCGCCATGCACAACGATCCGGTGAGCACGGCGCGGGTCCGCGAGGCACACCGGCAATGCTTCGGCGAGGCGCGGCTGTTCGCCATGCCGCGTCTCAACGGCAGCGAGGACTTTCCCTACTTCGGCAAGGCCGAGGCGGGGGCTTCGGCGGTGACGATATTCCCTGCGTCTACTGGTTTATCGGCATGACGCCGGCGGAGCGCTGGCAGGCCACGCCGGGGGAGAGCGTAGCGGAGAAGATGCGCCACCTCGAGATGCCGCACTCGCCCTACTATTTTCCCGGGCACGCCGAAACCCTCAGGACCGGCATGGCGGCCCTGGCCGCAGGTGCGCTGGCCTACCTGGCGACATGATGCGAGGCACCGGCGGCGTGGCCGTTAGCGACCTCATTACTTTTTCTTATGATGAGGTCAGGCCACGACCCTCAGGAGAACTCTCATGGCGACCCAGATCACCCAGACCCGGCAGCCAGGCGGCATCCGGGTGCTGGCGTTCAGCTGCCCCGAGCGGCGTAATATTCTGGACGAGGCGAGCTACGCCCAGCTGATCGAGCTGCTCGACGCCTGTGCCACCGACGAGGCGGTCAAGGTGGTGATCATCACCGGCAGCGTGAACTGCTTCACCGCCGGCAACGACCTGGCCAACTACAAGGCGCTGGCCGAGGCCAGCCAGGTGCCGGCCATCGCCTTCCTGCGCCGGCTGCACGCCTTCCCCAAGCCGGTGATCGCCGCGGCCGAAGGCCTGGCGCTGGGCCTGGGCACCTCCATCCTGCTGCACTGCGATTTCGCCTACGCCGGCAGTTCGACGCGCTTCTTCCTGCCCTTCACCCATTTCGCCCTGACCCCGCTCGGCGCCACGACCCACCTGCTGCCCAAACTGGCCGGCAACAAGGCGGCCACGGAGCTGCTGATGCTGGGCCGCCCCTTCCCGGCGTCGCGGGCGCTGGCGCTGGGCCTGCTCACCGACACCACGCCCGACGGCAAGGCGCTGGACCAGGCGCTGGACTGCGCCGAGCGCCTGCTGGCCAAGCCCCAGGCGGCGCTGCTGGCTACCAAGGCGCTGCTGCGCG
Source organism: Halomonas sp. E19 (assembly GCF_052439355.1). Lineage (NCBI taxonomy): Bacteria > Pseudomonadati > Pseudomonadota > Gammaproteobacteria > Oceanospirillales > Halomonadaceae > Halomonas > Halomonas sp. E19. The sequence goes on from NZ_JBNFWU010000001.1 coordinate 3,594,938, forward strand.
AGGCCGACGCCGAGGCCGTCGAGCGGGCCTTCGCCCGCGAGGAGCAGCGCCTGCTGGAGCGCTGCCGGGCGCCCGAAGCCCAGGCGGCGATCGACGCCTTCTTCGCCGGCAAGCGCGGCTGCTGAGGGCGGTACGTCCCTGCTGAGCGGAGGCCGGCCATGTGGCGAAGCGCCGTCTACGATTTCTTGATCCTGCGGCTGACCGCGCGCTGGTACGCCGAGGTGCTGGCCAGCCTGCCGGAAGGGGCCGGCGTGCTGGACGTCGGCATTGGCACCGCCGGCGCGCTGCTGGCCAACGCTGACCTGGTGCGGCGCAAGCGGCTGCGCGTCACCGGCATCGACATCGACGCCGACTACGTGCACCGCGCGCGGCGCAGGCTGCACGGCACGCCGCTTGCCGACCAGGTGCAGGTGCACCTGGAGTCGGTCTACGACCACTGCGGCGGGCCTTATGCGGCGATCTACTTCTCGGGCAGCTTCATGCTGCTGCCCGAACCCGAAGGGCGCTGCGCCACTGTTGCACGCTGCTCGAGCCGCAAGGCCGGCTCTACTTCACCCAGACCTTGCAGCAGCGCCCTTCACCCGCCATGGAGCGGCTCAAGCCCCTGCTCAAGCGGCTGACCAGTATCGACTTCGGGCGGGTGACCTACGAGACGACCTTCCGCGCGCAGCTGCACGCGGCCGGCCTGAGCGTGGAACGCTTCGAGGTGCTGGCGCGGCATGGCCAGCGGGCGTCCTGCCTGGTGGTGGCCAGGCCCGGCGCTACGGCGGGCCTGGCGCGCTAAGCCGCGGGGAGGTGCTGCCACCAGCGCCGCGGCGTGGTGCCGTCGGCCAGCGCCAGGGCGGCGGCGGCAAGCTCGTCGGGCTGCAGCGCCGCCAGCGCTTGGGCCTCCGCTTCCCACGGCAGCGGTGGCCAGGGCGGGTTGGCCCGGCAGGGCGCCTGGCGCAGCGCCTGCCACAGCCGCCGATGGGCCTCGGCGGCGGTTTCGGGCGGCCCCGCCTGTGCCGCCAGGGCATGCCGGCGGCGGCGGAAGGCGGCGACGTCGAGCGTGGCCAGTGCGGCACTCTCGCCGCTGACGAAGGCGGCAATGGCATCGCGTAGCGCCGCGGCCGGGGTGTGCGGCGACTGCACCACGTAGCCCAGGCGCGGTACGCCCGAGGCCTCGCGATAGCGCACCACGGCCACATAGCCGAGGCCCTGCCGCTGGCGCATCTCCTGCTGGAAGGCCGCATCGTGGCACTGCGCCAGCAGCTGGAACAGCCAGCGCCCGCGGGGCGAGGCCTCGCCGATCATTTCGAGCATCACGACCCGATCATCGCCCTGGGGCGTGACCAGGATGTCACCGTCGCCTGCTTCCGGGCAGCCCCGGCTCGTTTTCCCTGCGTGCACGCCTTCCTGGCTGCCGGCGTTTTCCCGCTTGGGGTTGCGATACAGTGCAGCCAGGTGCGGGCGCAGTGCGGCGACGGCATCGTCCGGTGCCAGGCGGCCGCTGACCCAGCAGCGCAGCGGCTGCGCCCCGTCCGATGACGGGGCCTCGGGCGGAAGCTGGCGCTCCAGCTGCGCCAGCAGCCGCTGGGCGATCAGGCCGACGGCGGCAGGGGCGGCGGTCCTCGGTGCATCGGCCTTTGCCGGCCAGGCGGCCAGCGCCCGGCTCAGCAGGGCGGGTAGGCGTTCGGCGTTGCCGCTCGCCATCAGCCAGTCGCCGCGGGCATCGCCGCCGAGCGCCAGCCGCATGCCGTGGCGAGCGGCCGCCTGGCGCAGGGCCAGGGTGGTGCGCTGCCAGTGCGCCAGCCGCGCCGGCTGGTCGCTGGCGTTAGCCGGCCAGCCGAGACAGCCGCTGGCCATGGGCGCATCGGTGCGTGCGCTGGGGTCGCCCTGCCATAGCAGCAGGTCGCTCTCAGACGGCGCGTCCGCACGGCCGGTGGCCCGGCGCGTTTCGTGGGAGCGTGGCAGTGCGGGCGGGCGGCGGGGTGGTGGCGGTGCGCAGGGCGCTGGCCACGCCTCGCTGCGCCAGCGGGTGTTGGTCTCGTTCAGGGTGCACCAGGGCCGGCGTGCGCCGGGCCTGCCACAGCAGCCGGCAGCGCTCGGGTGCCAGCCATGTTTCCAGCTCCTTAGCCGGTGCCTTTCCCGGCCGCTCTGTCGGCTCCTTCGTCAGCCGCCGGGGAGCGGCGCTGCGTCGGGCAGCGCCTGCCCGGCCAGGCGGCAGGCATGGTGGCGCGGCCAGGCATCGAGGCACGCCGGGGGCGGCGCCACGCTGGCGGCGGGGCCCCCGCCGCCCGGGCGACGGCCTGGCGGCAGCCGGCCAGCAGGGCGCCGAGCGCGGCGCCCTCGGGCACGGGGGCGAGGCGCAGCGCCAGGGCCGGGCCGGTGCCGGCGGGGCTGAGCGTTACGTCGAGGCTGGCCAGTTCGGTGACGCCCTGCAGCGTGGCGGCAAGCTGGCCATCGTTGAGGCGGGCGGTCACGGCGGCCAGGCGCTCGGCTTCGGCTGCGGCGAGGGCGCCGGGCAGCGGCCAGAACAGCTCCAGCGCGCTGGCGCTGTCGTCGGGGCGCACCAGGCGACCGCCCCCGGTGCGCCCCAGCGCCAGCGGCCGGTGCGCTCGGGTGCCCGGCCTAGCGGCAGCCCGGCGCCATGGCGTGCCAGCAGGGCGAGCTGCTGCTCCAGCGGCAGCGGTCCCAGCATGACCAGCGCCATGCTCCCGGCGCGGTAGTGGCGGTGGTGGAAGGCGGCGAGGCGCCCGGCCAGGCGGGCCGGGTCGTGGCCCAGCGTGCTGCGGTTGCCGGCATGGCAGCGGCGGGCCGGATGCCCTTCGTGACAGAGCCGGCCGAGTGCCGCCAGCCGGTGCAGGTCGGGGTCGGCCAGCCGGGCGCGGAACTCCGCGTCGAGCACTGCTACCTCGTGGGCGATGCGCTCGTGGGCCAGGCGTGGCGCGGCGAGCATGTCCACCAGCCGTGCCAGACCCTCGTCGGCGTCGGCGGGCGGCAGGTGCAGGTGGACATCGGTAACGCTTTCGTCGGTGCGGGCGTTGTAGCGTCCGCCCCGTTCACCCACCCAGCCAGAGAGCTCGCCGGGATCGGGAAGCGGCACGAGCCCTGGAAGAGCATGTGCTCGAGCAGGTGGGCCAGGCCCAGGCAGTCGTCGGGCTCGTCCAGGTAGCCCACCCCCACCGCGGCGACCAGGCGCTGCAGGCGCGCGCTGGCCACTTCCGCCGCAGCGATCCACAGCCCGCTTGGCAGTTGTACCTCCTGCAAGCGGCTGCCCGGCGGCAGCCCCGCGCGGCGGGCCGCGTCGTCGTCGAGAGGGGCGGGGCGTTCATTGGCGGCAGAACACTCGCGACTCATGCACGTTGCGCAGGGTCAGCGCCTCGATGGCGCGGGTGGCGGTGTCGGCCTCGCGGCGGGCAGCCTCGATCAAGTGGTGATCCGGCGACAGCGAGCAGACCGGGTCGGTGGCCGCGGCATCGCCGGTGAGCAGGTAGGCCTGGCAGCGGCAGCCGCCGACGTCCTTGTGGCGCTCGTCACAGCTGCGACAGGGTGCCTGCATCCAGGCGTCGCCGCGGTAGCGGTTGAACGGCTCGCTGTCGTACCAGATCTCCCTGAGGCCCCGGTCGCGCACGTTGGGAAACGTCATCGGCAGCATGCGCGCGCTGTGACAGGGCAGCACCGCGCCGTCCGGGGCCACGGTCATGAAGATCGAGCCCCAGCCGCCCATGCACGCCTTGGGGCGCTCGCCGTAGTAGTCGGGCACCACGAACAGCAGGCGCATGTCACGACCGCGCTCGGCCAGACGCTCGCGCCAGCGCGCGGTGGTGGCCTCGGCGGCCTCGAGCTGGGCGCGGCTCGGCAGCAGGCCCTCGCGGTTGAGGTGGGCCCAGCCGTACATCTGGCAGTTGGCCAGCTCCACCGCGTCGGCCCCCAGCTCGTCGCACAGGGCAATGATCTCGTCGATGCGGTCGATGTTGTGGCGGTGCAGCACCACGTTGAGCACCATGGGGTAGCCGGCAGCCTTGACCGCCCGCGCCATGGCGAGTTTCTTGGCATGGGCCTTGGGCGAGCCGGCCACGGCCGCGGCGACGTCGGGGTCGGCGGCCTGCAGGCTGATCTGGATATGGTCGAGGCCGGCCTCGCGCAGCGCCGCGATGCGCGCCTCGTCGAGACCGAGCCCGGAGGTGATCAGGTTGGTGTAGAAGCCGAGCCGGCGCGCCTCGGCCACCAGCTCTTCCAGGTCGCGCCGCACCAGCGGCTCGCCGCCGGAAAACCCCATCTGCACTGCGCCCATGGCGCGGGCCTGGGCCAGTACGTCGATCCACTCCGCGGTGGTGAGCTCCTCCTGCACCGCGGCGAAGTCCAGCGGGTTGGAGCAGTAGGCGCACTGCAGCGGGCAGCGGTAGGTGAGCTCGGCGAGCAGCCACAGCGGCGCGCCGGTGGCGCCGTTGACGGCGGCGGTATCGGTTCGGTCAGTCATGCTGGATCCACCCTTGTCGGGCGGCATCGAGCAGGAACTCGTGGACGTCCTGTTCGATCGCCGCGGCGGGGGCATCGGGGAACTGCGCCTGCAGGTTGGCCACCAGGCTGGCTACGTCGCGCTGGCCGTCGAGCTGATTCAGGATGGCACCGGCGCTGTCGTTGAGCTGCACCATGCCTTCGGGATAGAGCAGCACGTGGCGGCCCTGGGCCTGCTCCCACTGCAGGCGCCAGCCGGGGCGCAGACGATAGACGGTGGCGGAGTCGAGCGTGGCCATCACACCCCCTGTGGTAGACGCGCAGGTCGGTGACCGAGTGGTAGGGCGGCCGCTCGAGCTGGTAGGCCAGGGTCATGGCGTCGAGCATCGACCACAGCACGTCGAGCTTGAACTGCAGGATCTCCAGCGCGCGCTGCTGGGCAGCAGCGGTGGTGCACACCGCCAGCGCCACCTCCAGGCCGTGCTCGACGTCGCGGCGGGCCTCCTTCAAGCGCTTGCGGAAGTAGCCGTAGCCGGCCTCGTCGATCCAGGGATAGTGGGTCGGCCAGGTGTCGAGGCGGCTCTGATGTGCCTGAGGGGCGAACAGCTCGGTGAGCGAGGAGATCGCCGCCTCGCGCCAGTCGGCCCGACGCACGAAGTTGACGTAGGCGTCCACCGCGAAGCGCACGCCGGGCAGCACGTGTTCCTGCGACCAGAGCTCGTCGCGGGTCAGGCCCACCGCCTCGCCCAGGGTCAGCCAGGCCTCGATGCCGCCGCCGTCGGCGTCATGGCCGTCGTGGTCGAGCAGGCGCTGGATCCAGCGGCGGCGGGTGGCGGCGTCGGGACAGTTGGCCAGCAGCGCGGCGTCCTTCTGCGGGATGTTGACCTGGTAGTAGAAGCGGTTGGCGACCCAGCCGCGAAGCTGCTCCGGCGTGGCGCGGCCCTCGGCCATGTCGACCTGGTAGGGGTGGTGGATGTGGTAGTAGGCGCCCTTGGCCAGCAGCGCTTCGCGGAACGCCTCGGGGAAAGCGCCGGGGTGTCGGGGGTGGGCGCTGGGTCGGTGAGGGGTGATGCGATTGAACTCATGAGGCGATTCCTTCCCATTGCATGGCGTACGTGTGCGTTGTAGTGACGTCGCTCCGATGTTGCGGTTCGGCGCGGCTCAGATCTCCAGGCGCATGCCGTCGAAGGCCACCTCGATGCCGGCCTCGGCCAGGGTGGCGCGCTGCGGCGAGCCTTCGTCGAGGATCGGGTTGGTGTTGTTGATATGGATCAGCACCCGGCGGGTGGCAGGCGACAAGCGGTCGAGCTCCTCCAGCAGGCCGCCCGCCCCGGCCAGGGCCAGGTGCCCCATGTCGGTACCGGTCGACTTGCCCACGCCGGCGCGAATCAGCTCGTCGTCGTGCCACAGGGTGCCGTCGACCAGTACGCAGTCGGCCTGGGCGAGGTAGGCGCGCACCCGGTCGTCCAGCCGGCCGAGCCCCGGGCCGTAGAATAGCCGCGTGCCGCGGGTGCGGTCCTCGATCAGCAGGCCGATGTTGTCGCCCGGGGTCGGCGCGCCGCGGCGCGGCGAGTAGGGCGGGGCGTTGCTGCTCAGTGCCACGGCGGTGAACGCCAGGCCGGGGCAGGCGGGAATCTCGAAGGCGGCTTCCAGGTGGTTGTCGTCGATGGCAATCGGCTGCCAGTTCAGCCCGCCCCAGTGCTCGAGCATGGTGAACAGTGGAAAGCCACTGCTCAGGTCCTGGTGTACGTTGGGTGTGCACCACACGTCGAAGGGACAGCCTTCGCGCAGCGACAGCAGGCCGGTGGTGTGATCGATCTGGGCGTCCACCAGCAGCACGCCCGAAATGCCGCTGTCGCGGGGAATCTTGCGCGGGTGCAGCTCGGGATTGGCGTTCAGCTGGGCGCGGATGTCCGGCGAGGCGTTGCACAGCAGCCAGCGCTCGCCGTCGCTGCTGATGGCGATCGATGATTGGGTGCGCGGGGTGGCCTCAAGGCTTCCTTCCCGTTGGCCGCGGCACAGCGGGCAATTGCAGTTCCACTGGGGAAAGCCGCCGCCGGCGGCAGCCCCAGAACCAGTACATGCATGGTTGGCTCCGTGCCTGAGGGTGAAGGTATGGGGTCGTGGCAGGGGCCGACGCTGCGCCAGCGCCAGCCCAGGGGCAGGAGTGCCGGTTCAGCGGTTGGAGATGTACAGGGTAACTTCGAAGCCGAGGCGCAGGTCGGTGTAGGCGGGTTTGGTCCACATAGGAAATTCTCCACGTCGTCAGGTGATAAGACAGATTGCCGCTTCCAGTTAAGCAGTTCGAGAGTTGCCTGCCTTCCTACCTAAGTCGTAGCAGACCTGCGACCTTGGCGCTGCACCGCGGGAGAATTGCCGATAAGAAAAGCGGCTATTGATACCATCAGCAAAAGCTATTGGTGGTGGGAATCGTTTTTGTTCTACTCTGTAGCGGTGTCGGCTTGGCCGACCCCTTCATTTGTCTGCATCCCTGCATGACACTTTTTGACCCGCCCTCGTGGCGGGTCTTTTTAATCCAGCCTGTTGCGTCAACCCAGGCTCACGTTGAGAGAGCCGCTCAGGGCCTGCGCTCGTCGCGCACCTCGTAATCCCCTTCCAGCAGCTCGTGTTCGCCGTTGCCGTAGCGGGTTTCGCGATAGCGGGTCTCGCGCGCGTAGTAGCCGTTGCCGGCCTCTCTGGCCTGCTCGGCACGCAGCTGCTCGAGGCGCTTCTTCATGCGGTAGCGCACGATCGGCAGCATGGCCCAGCCGAGCAGCAGGAAGAACAGGCCGAGCACGGTGCCGACGATCAGCAGCACGCCGAACAGCAGCCAGGTCAGGATCAGCTTGAGCCCGCCCAGCGGGCCACGAGGAGACTGGCTGGCCCGGGCGCGCCACTGCTGGGCTGCCTGCCAGGCGGCGTTGCGGCGTGGGTCGTTGGGATCGAACATTGACATCTCCGGCGGAGTGGCTCCGCGTGCGGGTGGGTCGGTATCTGTTGGAGAGCGAGGTGCGCCAAACGTTCCAGGGTTGCAGGCTATCACAGCCATAGCCGCCACAGGGCGGCGGCGAGGATACCGGCGGCGATGGCGGCGAGCGCCTTCTGCGTCGTCAGCATCACGCCGAGTGTGGCAACCAGCGCCACGCGCGCCCCCAGTCGCCCTGGATGGCCAGCGGGGTGATTACCGCGATCAGCACCGAGCCCGCCATGGCGTTGATGAAGCGCTCGACCTTGGGCCCGATCGGCACGTGCGCCATCACGAACACGCCGCCGGCACGGGTGAGGTAGGTGACGAGTGCCATGATGAGGATGGCGGCGACGACGCCGGCTGCGGTGGCGGGAAGCGTCATGGCGCTGCCTCCCCGGTGCGCTTGGGCGGCAGCAGTACGCCCGCCAGACCGCCGGCAACGGCGCCGACGATGACATGGGCATGCGGCGGCAGCCAGGCCATGGCGGCCACCGCTGCGATGGCAGCTGCTGCCCAGGGCAGCAGCATGGAGAGGTCGCGGCGCCCGCCAACCAGCATCGCCAGCAGGAAGCAGCCCATGATGACGTCCAGACCGAAGCGCTCCGGCTGCTCGATGCCGCTGCCGAAGATCACGCCAAGCAGGGTGCCGGCCAGCCAGGTCAACCACAGGGTGATGCCGCCGCCGACCAGCATGCCGAGGTTGGTCTCGCCGCGCTGGCGGTCGGCGACCGCCATGGCCCAGTTGGAGTCGCTCATCAGCACCACGCTGCCGTAGCGCTGGCCCGGCGGCAGGTGGGCCAGCCAGGGTTGGATGGCGGCGCCCATCAGCAGGTGGCGGGCGTTGATGGCGAAGGTAATGGCAATTAGCGGCAGCAGCGGAATCTCGGGCCCCACAGCTCTAGGGCGGCGAACTGGGAGGCGCCGGCGAACACCAGCGCACTCATCAGCAGCGCCTCGTGGCTCGACAGGCCGCGCGAAAGCGCGGCGACACCGAAGGCCAGGCCGAACACCACCACGAACAGCGACAGTGGTGCCATGCGGCGGATGCCAACCAGGATGCCGGCGAGATCGAGCCTGGCGCCAGGAGGTGAGGGGTCATGCGTGCCATATCTCCGACACGATCTCATAGCTGCGCAGGCGGTCGGCGCTGGCATAGGTGTCGGTATTGAGCATCAGCTCGTCGGCGCCGGTCTGTTCGAGGAAGTGCTCGAGCCCTTCGCGCACGGTGTCGGGTCCGCCGATCACCGCGGCACCGAGGAACTGCTCCACCTGGGTGCGCTCCATGGGGGTCCAGTCGAGGCTCTCCTTCGGCGGCAGCGAACGGGTGCGCTGGCCGCGAACCATGCCGAGGAATTTCTGGCGGGTGGTGGAGGCGAGGAACTGGGCGCGTGCGTCGCTCTCGGCAGCAATGACCGGCAGGCCGACCATGGCGTAGGGCTGCGCCAGGACGTCCGACGGGCGGAAGTTGTCGCGATACAGCCGCAGCGCCTCGTGCAGGTAGCCGGGGGCGAACTGGGCGGCAAAGGCGAACGGCAGCCCCTCGCGAGCGGCAAGCTGGGCGCTGTAGCCGCTGGAGCCGAGCAGCCAGATCGGCACCCGGGTGCCCTGGCCCGGCACCGCGCGCACCCGCTGGCCGGGCTGCTCCTCGCTGAGAAAGGCCTGCAGTTCGGCCAGCTGGTCGGGGAAGTCGTTGACCCCGGCATAGGGGTCGCGGCGCAGTGCGGCCATGGTCGCGGCATCGGAGCCCGGGGCGCGGCCCAGCCCCAGGTCGATGCGCCCGGGGAAGAGGGTTGCGAGGGTGCCGAACTGCTCGGCGATCACCAGCGGCGGGTGGTTGGGCAGCATGATGCCGCCGCTGCCCACGCGGATGCGTGAGGTGGCGCCGGCAACATGGCCGATCAGCACCGCGGTGGCGGCACTGGCGATACCGTCGAGGCTGTGGTGCTCGGCCAGCCAGTAGCGAGTGAAGCCCAGGCGCTCGGTCAGTTGGGCCAGGGCCACGCTTTCGGCGAAGCTGTCGGCGATGGTGCCGCCCTGGCGGATCGGCGCCAAGTCGAGCACGGAGAGAGGGGTCGTGGCGAGTCGGGACATGGTGCGACGCTCGTGAATTGTTTAGCCTGCTTTGCATCAGCATCGTCGCAGATGCGATGGGATGCAATGCTCTTGCTGCGAATTTGCCGGTTGGCTGTGTGTCCGTGGGGGCAGCTGCTGGGCTGAAGGCGTTCACGAACGAAGCGAAAGGAATCCAATATGGCCAACCATGGAGGGCAGCGGGTCTTTGCCGCCTCGGCACTGATCATTTTCGGGCTGGTGCTCGTCGGTGCCGGCTTTCCCGATCAGTTCGCAGCGGCGGCGGATGCCGCCCTTGCCGGCGTGACGCGCCTGTTCGGCTGGTTCTACCTCATTTCGGTATTCGGTTTCGTGATCTTCCTGCTGGTGCTGGCCTTCAGCAAGTACGGCAAGATTCGGCTGGGCCCGCAGGACAGTACGCCGAGCTTTAGCTTTTTCTCCTGGATCAGCATGCTGCTGGCGGCAGGGTTCGGCGTGGGGCTGGTGTTCTACGGCATGGCCGAGCCGATGTTCCACTACATCGACCCGCCCTACGGCGATGTGCCGGCGGAAACCACCGCCTCGGCGCGCTATGCCATCCAGTACAGCTACTTCAATTGGGGTGTGCACCAGTGGGCGGCGTTCGCGGTAGTGGGGTTGATCATCGCCTACTTCCAGTTCCGCAAGGGGCAGGCCGGGCTGGTCTCCTCGGTGCTCTCCTCGGTGGCGGCGAAATACCCGCGGGTGCGGCCCTATGCGCCCACGCTGGACGTGTTCGCGGTGGTGGCCACGGTGATGGGGGTGGCTACCTCGCTGGGCCTGGGCGTGCTGCAGATGAACGGGGGCTCAATGCCGTGTTCGGCCTGCCGGAAAATGTGCTGTGGCAGTTCATCATCCTGTTCGTGATGTTCCTGGCCTACATGGCCTCGACCTGGTCGGGGCTGGACAAAGGTATCCGGCGGCTCTCCAACCTCAACATGATCCTATGCATCGGGCTAATGCTCTATGTGCTGATCACCGGGCCCACGGTGATGATTCTTGAGACCATCACCCTGGGCATCGGCGACTACCTGCAGAACTTCATCGGCATGAGCCTGCGCATCTCGCCCTTCACCGACAACACCTGGGCCGCCAGCTGGACCATCTTCTACTGGGCCTGGGTCATCGCCTGGTCGCCGTTCGTGGGCACCTTCGTGGCTCGCGTGTCGCGCGGGCGCACCATCAAGCAGTACGTGTTCGGCGTGCTCATCGTGCCGCCGCTGCTGGCCTGCCTGTGGATCGGTGTGTTCGGTGGCGCGGCGCTGCACATGGAGCTGAACGGCGATGTCGGCCTGGCCGCGGCCACTGAAGCCAACATCACCGTGGCGCTGTTCGAGATGTTCGACCTCATGCCCTTCACCGGCGTGCTGTCGGTGATCGCGATGCTGCTCATCTTTATCTTCCTGGTCACCTCGGCCGACTCGGCCTCCTATATCGTGGCGCAGATGACCGACAACGGCTCGATCAACCCGCCGCTGTTCAAGCGCGTGGTCTGGGGGTGCTGATCGCCGCCATCTGTCTCACGCTGATCGCCGCGGGCGGGCTCTCGGGCCTGCAGTCGGCGTCGGTGCTCTCGGCGCTGCCGTTCACCTTCATTCTCTACGGCATGATCGTGGTGCTGGTACGCGAGCTTCGCGCCGACCGCCAGGCCATGCTGACCCAGCTCTACCGCCGTCATGGCGAGACGCCGGTGGGCGCCGACGCCTTCGAGGCCGAGGCGCTGGGCGAGCAGGAGCGGCTGCGGCGGGCGCCCAACGTGGTCAATCGGCGTATTCATCGGCGTGAAGGAGGCTAGATGGTTGACAACGGCGGTAGCCAGGCGTGGTGACAGGTCGTAAGCTTGAGAAAGAATCGGGTATCGGATGCCTACCATGTCTCTCATCGGCTCACGCCAACGCCCGCTGCAGCGCGGCGCCACCCGGCGCCGCCAGCCGCGTCGCCATTCTCCGGGCGGCTTCGATCGCTGGCTCGATCGTGCGGTGGATGTCGCCGTGATCACCGCGCTGCTGGTGGGTGGCGTGGCGCTGATCCTCACGCTGCTGCTCTGACCCCGCCTCGCGATGCGCATGCTGCTGATCGTGCTGCTGCTGCTCGCCCTCGGGGCGGCGGCCTGGTGGCACTTCGAGGAGGCGATCCCCCGTCACTGGCACCCCTGGGCACCGCTGCACGTCGACGACCCGCTGACGCCGGTGACGAAATGGAAGCTGCACCGTCTGGCCGATGATCGCGAGGGCTGCCTGGCGGCGCTGGACACCGTTCCCGACGGCGCGCTGCGCATGACCCCGCTGGAGGATCACGAGCCGGTGGCGGGCTGCCCGCTGCACAACGTGGTGCGCATGCAGCGCAGCGAGGTCACCTTCAACGCCAGCTTCGTCGCTGCCTGCCCGCTGGCACTGGCCTGGGTCATGTACGAACGCCAGCGGCTCCAGCCCGCGGCGCTGGCCCATCTCGACAGCCGCGTGGTGCAGGTGGAGCATTACGGCAGCTTTGCCTGTCGAAACATCTACGGACGCGAGGCCGGCCGGCGCAGCGAGCACGCCACCGCCGAGGCGCTGGACGTGGCGGCCTTCCACCTTGAGGATGGACGGCGCGTCAGCCTGCTGCAGCACTGGGATGCCGAGGATGCGCGCGGCGCTTTCCTGCGCGAGGCGCGCGACGGCGCCTGCGAGCTGTTCGGCAACGTGCTGGGCCCCGACTACAACCAGGCCCACGCCGACCACTTCCACTTCGGCATGCGCGGCTTTCGCCTGTGCCGTTGATGAGCCGGCAGGCTCGCACAGGATCACCGACCCCCATACACTCAAAGGCAGTCATTCGTCGCCGTTTGCTGAGAGACAAGGCTTATGCTGGGATTTCTGCAGGGGTTTGCCTACGGCCTCTTCCTTACCTGCCTGCCCTGGGCGCTGGTGGGGCTGGTCAATCCTCGGCTGGCGGTGCCCACCGAGAACCCCGGCCGGCTGCAGGTAGTGTTTCGCTACGGTCTGCTGGTGCCCTTCCTCAGCATGCTGCTGTGGCTGACCTCGCTGTGGGGGGCTTCGGGCCGAGCCTGGGCGGCTGGCTCGCCGGGCTGGCGGCGATCGGCATTGCGCTGCCGCTGGAGCGCGGCTGGCGGCGCTGGCGGACGCGGCGCCACCAGCAGCGGCTGAAGGCCAAGCTCGACGCCGAGGCGCAGCGCCAGCGGGCCGCGCACGAGCGGCAGGCGCGCGAGGCCGGTGTCGCCGAACTCGACCCCAGCCGGCCGCCGGTGGATGCCGACGACCTGGTGCTGGCCCTGTGCCGGGCCAAGCAGGGGCTGCTCGAGGTGCAGCGGCCCGACCTGGCGGCCCAGGTCGATCGCTTCTATACCCGCTACAGCCATGTCATGACGCTGCTCGGCGCGCGCTTCGACCCCGGCGAGCTGGCCTACGAGCGCTCGCGTCGCCTGGTCACTGAGGTGTGCCTGGGGGCGGTGGATGCCTTCGGCTCGATGGCGGGCCAGGCTCGCGGGGTGGCGGGGCTGGACGGCGACTACGTGCGCCGCCGCCTGGCCCAGGAGGAGGCCGGGCTCGCGGTGGAGGAGCGCATCGCCCTGAAGCGGCGCCTGGAGCTGATCGAGGAGACCGACAAGCGGCTGCGACGCCTGGCGGCGCGTAACGAGTCGGCGCTGACCCTGCTTGACGATGCCGCGGTGGCTCTGGCGCGGATCGAAACCGGCCGCCCCCAGGCCTCGCTGGCCACCGACCAGGCGCTGGAAGAGCTGCGCCGCTTCATCGGCGGGGCGGAACGCTACAGCCGCAGCGAGCGGCGCTGAGTCTGGCGCCGCTTCGCCTGATCTTGTTTGTGAACGATCCAGAAGGGGAAGACGCTTATGAACTCGCCGTTGGAAACTGGCTCGCCGCTCTCCCTGCCGCCGGTGGAGGTGATCGCCAAGGAGCTGGGGCAGGCCGACCCCGAGCCGACGCCCGAGGTGGAGCTCGAGGTCGACGACCCGCAGCTGCAGCGCATGGCCGACGCCTTTGTCGACGAGGTGCTCTCCGGCGACGATGGCAGCCTGGCACGCCAGCGCCGGGCGGTGGACGAGATGGGCCTGGAGCTGCAGCAGCAGGCCGCCCATCACAGCGAGATGCTGCAGACCCCGCTGCGCAAGCTGGCGCACCAGGGCGATGAAGGCGGGCCGGTGGCCAAGGCGCTGCTCGATCTGCGCGGCCATATGCAGACCCTCGACCCCCAGCAGCACCGCCTGGCGTCGGGCCCGTTCGACCGCCTGCTGGCGCGGATACCCGGCGCCGGTGGCCGCGTGCAGCGCTATTTCCGCAAGTTCGAGAACGCCCAGCAGGCGCTCGACGCCATCATCGCCGACCTCGAGGCGGGGCGTGACATGCTGCGCCGCGACAACATCACCCTCGGTGACGACCAGGAGAGCCTGCGTAGCCTGCTGGCCCGGCTCACGCGCCAGATCGACCTCGGCCGCCTGATCGACCGGCGCCTTGGCCAGGCGCTGGAACAGCGGGGCGGTGAGCACCCCCAGCGCGCCTTCATCGAAGAGGAGCTGCGCTTTCCGCTGCGCCAGCGCATCGTCGACCTGCAGCAGCAGATGGCGGTGAGCCAGCAGGGCGTGCTGGCGCTGGAAGTGATCATTCGCAACAACCGCGAGCTGATCCGCGGCGTCGACCGGGCGATTCATGTCACCGTCTCGGCGCTGACGGTGGCGGTCGCTGTGGCGCTGGCGCTGGCCAACCAGCGGCTGGTGCTGGATCGCGTCGAGTCGCTCAATACCACCACCTCCGACCTGATCGCCGGCACCGCCAGGGCGCTGCGCCAGCAGGGGTGGAGATCCAGACCCGCGCGGCTTCCGCGCAGCTCGACATGCAGGCGCTGGAAGAGGCCTTCGGCGAGGTGATGGGTGCCATCGACGACCTGTCGCGCTACCGCCGGGAGGCGCTGCCGCAGCTCGACGCCCAGATCGATCGCCTGGCGGCGCTGGCGCGCCGTGGCGACGAGGCCATCGATAGGCTGCAGCGCGGCAGCGAGGCGCACGCCACGCCGCTGGAGGCGAACGTACGCCCGGCCGACGATACGCCGCGCGGCGGCTAGGCGGGTGGATGCCGCCCGGGAGGGCCGCGAGTGAAACTCCCGCTAGGTGTAAGCCCCGCTAGGTGTAAACCCCGCTAGGGCGAGCCCCTGGGCGGGCGGTGCGACGGCGGCGCGTCCGGGGGCGTGGCGTCACGCGTCTCGCGCTCATGGGCGCTGGCATCGCGCCAGGCCTTGCGCATCAGCTCCCAGGCCTCCTCCACGCCCTGCTGCAGCGAGTCCCAGGCCGCCTCGCCGGCCGTCTGCAGCGCCTCGAGGCGGCGGCGGGTCTCGTCGCGGCGCTGCTTGAGCCGCTCGATATCCTCCCGATAGCGCGTCTGGGCCTCGGCCCCGGCGCGGCGTGCCCGTTCGGAAAGGGCGTCGATTTCGGCATTCCACTCGTCCAGTCGCGCCTTCATCTGCTCGACGAACTCATCGCGTCTGTTCATGGCGTCTCTCCATTGGCGGATCTTCTTCTATCGAGTACGCCTGGCCCGGGCGGTTCCCCGGGCTCAGCTGTGCGCTACCACCCGATCGCGGCCCTGATGCTTGGCCTGATAGAGCTGCGCATCGGCCTGGGCCAGCAGCTCGGCACAGTTCAGCCCATCGGCCGGGGTCGCGCTGGCCACGCCGAGGCTTGCAGTGATCCGGTCGCTGCCTGCGGCGTAGGCGTGGGGGATGTTCAGCTCGCTGATGCCGTGACGGATCTGTTCGGCGACCTGCAGGGCACCCTGCAGATCGGTGTCGGGCAGCACGCAGACGAACTCCTCGCCGCCGTAGCGTGCCACCAGGTCCGCGGCACGATGCACCACGCCGGTCAGAACATCGGCCACGCTGCGCAGAGTGTCGTCGCCGGCCAGATGGCCGTAGTGGTCGTTGTACTCCTTGAAGTGGTCGATATCGATGAAGATGATCGACAGGGCGCTGCCCGAGCGCATGGCGCGCTGCCACTCGGCTTCGAGGAAATCGTCGAAGCGGCGGCGATTGGCGATGCCGGTCAGGCCATCCATGGTGGAGATGTGCCGCAGCCGGTCGCGCTGGTCGAGGCCGCTCTGGAAGGCGACCAGCAGCTCGTCGAGACTGTGCACCAAGTCGCCCAACTCGTCGTTGGAGTGGTGCCTGAGCCGGGGCTTGGGCCACTGGCCCGGCCGGCGCGGATCGGTGGCCACGATGGCGGCGTGGACCCTGAGCAGCGGGCGCGTGATGAAGCCGTGGAACAGGGCGACGACCAGCACCGCGATGACCAGCGCCTTGAGCACGCCCAGGGTGAAGACGAAGCGGCTGTGGCTGAGGAAGTCGTGATACAAGGCGCTGATGGCCAGGGTCATGTGCAGCTCCCCGACCGGCTGGGGTGCGCCGTCGTCCTCGGTGCCGTAGTAGAGGGTGCGCTGGTAGTGCAGGATGTCGCCGAACAGGAGGTCGGCGAGCCGGCCGGTGGCGGGCTCCCAGGGCAGGCTGCGCGAGGCCATGGTGCGCCCGAAGTCGTCGCGCATGATGACGCGGGCGGTGCGGCCGCCGCCATACAGCCCTTCCACCACCTGCGAGGCGAGGTCGGGGTTGAGCTGGAAGGCGGCCTCGGCGGAGGTTCCCAGCACCAGGTCGAGGCGGTAGTCGGTCTGCTGCACGATCTCCTGTCGCATCAGCCGGGTGTCGAGCGCCAGCTCGATCGCGCCCGCCAGGACGCTCAGCAGCAGCACGAGCGGCAGGGTCAGCATGGCCTGCTTGACGGTCAGGCTGCGGCGTTCTCCCGGTCGACGTTCCTTGTCGGGGTGGGGTATCACGGTGGTGCGTCTCCTTGGGCGGCGGGCTGTCGATCCAGCGCCGCCTGCAAGCGTGCCACGAAAGGCTCCGGCACCGAAGGGTGACAGGCCAGGTAGAGATCAACTTCATGAAAATCAAAAAGGTGGCGCAGGTCGACGCCGACTTCTTGGGCCAGAGTGTGCGCCGCCTGTGCCCCGGTGACCCAGACGTCGATCAGCCCGGCGCGCAGGCGCCCCAGGTTCTCGCGCTCGGCCGTGGCCATGATCACCGGAACACCCTGTTCGATGACGTATTCCCCCACCGCATCGGCGCGGAACCCCCACGCGCAGGCCGGAAAGCTCGTCGAGCGTGGCCGCTCGTACGCGGGAGCCAGGCCGGGTAAAGGCGGCCCAGGTGCTGGTCGCCAGCGGGCCGATCCAGATGAACAGCGGCTCACGCTCAGGGGTGCGGGTGGTGGAGTAGACGCAGTGGCGCTCGCGCAGCTGGGCCTCGGTGAAGGCGCGGGCCCAGGGCAGCAGGCGGAAATGCGCGGACAGTCCGGCGGATTTCAGGGCCTGGCGCAGGCGCTCGGTCGAGCGCCCGGTGATGCTGCCGTCCGCGGCGCGATGGTTGTAGGGCGGGTAGTCCTCGGTGTTGAACACGATGTTGCTGCCGAGGATATCGCCCAGCACGCCGTGGCGGTTCAGCGCATCCAGGGCCTGCTGCATCTGGTCGACCAGCGCCGGGTCGGTGTGGCGGTGCAGGGCGTAGTAGAGGTCCGATTCGCTGATCGTCAGCACCGGCATGTAGTCGGTGGTGGGCAGGCCATGCTCCTGCATCAGCCAGAAGGCCACGTCCTCGCTGTAGGCCCATAGCTCGACCCGCCCGTGCTCCAGCATGTGCATGGCGCTGACGTTGGAAATGGCCACCTGCAGCTGGCGCGGCGGTACGCCGGCCTCTTCAAGGCGCTGAGCGCCGATGTCCTCGCGAATCACGGCGACGCGGTAGTCGGCGTCGATCAGTTCGTCGAGGTTCTCCAGCGTGATGCCGCTGTCGCGCCGCGCGATCAGCGTGACGCGGTCGGTGGCGATGGGCCCGACCCACTGGAACAGCGCTTCGCGCTGCTCGGTGCGGGTGGTGGAGAACAGTACCGTGCCAGGTTCGGTCAGCGCCGTATCGTAGCCGCGCGCCCAGGGGTAGTAGCGGATGTCGTCACGCGACAGGGTCGCACCGGTCAGCGCGAAGATGCGCTCGAGTATCTCGATGGAGATGCCCTCGAGATGGCTCTCGCGCAGGTAGTTGTAGGGGGTACTCTTCGGTGATGAAAGTCAGTCCTTCCAGGCCGGCATGGGTCGGCGCCGCAAGCCAAAAACCGAGCGCCGCCAGCCATCCTCTCTTGCGCATGCGCAGCCCTCTTGCCGTGTTCGCCGTGCTGACTCATCGCGGCAATGTGCTGCACCGCTGTCGGCGCTCCTTGCCGAATGTATCAGCGCATGGCCTCAAGCAACGATAATGCAACGGCCCGCAGGAGAAGGGAAGATGATGTCCCTGCCCCCGGGGGATGAGGCGCTATCGGGCTTTGTGGGCACGGTGCCTGGCGCTCATGGCGCGGGTTCCAGGCGGAAGACGCGGCCGCTGTCGCCGCCGATCAGCACGTAGAGCAGGCCGTCGGGTCCCTGGCGTACGTCGCGTACCGGCCCGAGGGAGGCGTCGAGCAGTGCTTCCGCCTCGGCCACCTCGCCGGCCGCGATCTCGAGGCGATAGAGCTGCCCGCTCTCCATGCCGCCCACCAGCAGGTGCCCTTCCCAGGCCGGATAGTGCCGCCCGTCGACCACCGCCAGCCCTGAGGGCGAGCCCTCCTCGGCGAAGCGATAGGTGGGCGCGATCGCCTCGTCGTCAGCGAACAGCTCGCCGCTGGCCAGGTCGTCGAGGAAGTCGGCGCCGGCGGCTTCGGCATCGTCGCTGCCCTCCGGCCAGCCGTGATTCTCGCCCGCGCGAAGCCGCAGCAGCTCGGCGGGACCGCTGTCGCGCGCCTCTACCGCCCAGACGTCGCCGCGCGCGTCGACGGCCAGTCCCTGCACCTGGCGGTGCCCCCAGGAGTAGAGTTCGGGCAGGTAGCCGGCCTGCTCCAGCAGCGGGTTGTCCTCGGGGGCCAGGCCCTGCGGGCCCAGGCGCAGCACGGCTCCGGCGTGGTCCTGGGTGTCCTGGGCCCGCGCCGGCTCGCCGCGGTCGCCGATGGACATCAACAGGGTGTCGTCGCCCAGCCAGGCCAGGCGGGCGCCGTCGTGCGGGCCGGGTTCGGAGCGCCGGTTCTGTTCGAACAGCGACTCCACCTCCACCAGCCGGTCGCCGGCCAGGCGCCCGCGGCTCAGCGCCGTGGCGGTGGACGCCGCGTCGCCGCTGGAATAGGTGAAGTAGAGCCAGCCGGTGTCGGCGTAGTCGGGCGATGCCACGATATCGAACAGCCCGCCCTGGCCCGCCGTCTGGATCTCGGGCAGCCCTTCGACCGCCTGGCGCTCGCCGTTGTAGAACGTCTGCAGCCGGCCCGTGCGCTCGCCGACCACCAGCAGCTCCCCGGGCAGCACGACCAGGCTCGAAGGGTCGTCGAGACCCTCGGCCATGGGCACCAGGCGCAGGTCCAGGTGCTCGGTGCGCACGGCCGTTTCCTCGGCCTGGGCCGCCGTGGCGACGAGGGCCAGCGCCAGCAGCGTGGCGCCCTTCAAGGCACGTATCATCGGTGTCCCTCCTGTCGGACTGTTCTCCCAGTGTAGTGAACGAGGCTCGAACGTCATGGCGAAACGAATACCTGCTAGGCTAGGCGCCTTCGGGCAGGGCCCTTGGCTCAAGGAGAACGGCAAATGGGCGTGATTCCTGCGGTGGGCAGCAAGCCCCGGCAACGCGCGTCAAACAAGGAAATCTTCGGCTGGGCGATGTTCGACTTCGCCAACCAGGCTTATACGCTGCTGATCATCACGGTAGTGTTCGGCGAGCTGTTCACCACCGCCGTGGTCGGTGACCGCGGTGACGACTTCCGACTGGCCAACCTGCTGTGGAGCCTGGCGCTGGCGCTGAGCTACCTGCTGGTGGTGCTGACCGGCCCGCTGTGCGGGGCGGTGATGGACTACCAGGCGTCGAAGAAGCGCTTCCTGTTCGCCAGCTACCTGGCGACCGTCTTCACCACGGCGATGCTCTACTTCGTGGCGCCGGGCTATGTGGTGCTGGGGCTGCTGTTGATCGTGGTGTCCAACTACGCCTACTCCATGGGCGAGTCGTTCATCGCCGCCTTCCTGCCCGACCTGGGTCCGCCCGAGGACCTGGGCAAGATCTCCGGCTTCGGCTGGGCGCTGGGCTACGTGGGTGGGCTGTTTGCCGCCGGCTTCACTCTGGTGGCGCTGGGCGAGGCCACGCTGGAGAACTACGAGCGCATCCGCTGGGTGGGTCCCTTCGCCGCGGCGTTCTTCCTGGTCACCGCCATTCCCACCTTCCTGTGGGTGCGCGAGCGCGGCACGCCCCAGCCGCCGGGCAAGCCCTATCACCGCATCGCCTGGGAGCGGGTATCGACCACGCTGCACGAGCTGCGCCACTTCCGTGACCTGGGTATCTTCCTGGTGTCGCTGCTGTTCTCCATGGCCGGGGTCTACATCATCATCGCCTTCGCCTTCATCTACGGCGCCCAGGTCATCGGCTGGGACGAGCCGATTCGCAACCTGATGTTCATCATCGTGCAGATCACGGCGGCGGCGGGGGCGCTGGGCTTCGGCTTCATCCAGGACCGTATCGGCACCAAGGTCACCTACCAGCTGACGCTGCTGCTGTGGGTGGCGGCGGTGCTGGCGATCTGGGCGACGCCGGAGGTGACGGCCTGGCTCAACGCGGCCTTCGGCCTGGCCTGGGAGCCGCAGCACCTGTTCCTGTTCGTCGGCTGCTTGGCGGGGCTTTCGCTGGGGTCCAGCCAGTCGGCCAGCCGCGCCTTGGTGGGGCTGTTCTCGCCCACCCGCAAGGCGGCCGAGTTCTTCGGCTTCTGGGGCCTGGCCAACAAGCTGGCCGGGGTGCTCGGCATCGTCGGCCTGGGCCTGCTGCAGGCGGTAGTGGGGCTGCAGGCCTCGATCCTGCTGTGTGCGGCGCTGTTCCTGGTGGCCATGACGATCTGCCTGGCGGTGAACCAAGCCCGCGGCCAGCGGGCGGCAGCCGAGTGGGAGGCGCGCAACGGCCAGGCCGTGCCGCCGGAGGGGGCAGCATGATGCTCGACCCTGGCTGGTACTGTTGGTGGCGGCAACCTTTCTGCTGGCCGGCACCGTCAAGGTGTGGTCGGCATGGGCATGCCGACGGTCTCGCTGGCCCTGCTGGCGGCCACGGTGGGGCTGCCGGCGGGCATGGCCCTGCTGCTGGCGCCGACCATCGTCACCAACGTCTGGCAGGCGCTGGTGGGCGGGTACCTGCGCCGGATCGTGCAGCGTCTATGGCCGTTTCTGCTCGCCTCTGTGGTTACCGTGTGGCTCGGCGTGAACGTGCTGGCGCGGGTCGAGGTGCGCTGGCTCACCGGCCTGCTGGGTGCGCTGATCGTCTTCTACGCGCTGGCGGGGTTGCTGGAGCTTGGCCTGGCCAAGTGGGTCAGCCGCGGCCGTCATGCGGCCCCGGTGAACGGGGCGCTGACCGGCCTGCTCACCGGTATGACCGGGTCGTCGGTGTTTCCCGGCGTCGCCTACCTGCAGTCGCTCGGGCTGCCGCGCGACATGCTGATCCAGGCCATGGGGGTGCTGTTCGTCGTTACCACCCTGGCGCTGGGGCTGGCCATGGGCGAGCAGCGCCTGCTCAGCCTGGAGCTGGCGGCGCTGTCGCTGGGGGCGGTGGTGCCGGCCCTGCTCGGTATGCAGCTTGGCCAGCGGCTGCGCCGACGGCTCTCCGAGGCGACCTTCCGGCGCGTTTTCCTCAGCGGCCTGCTGGCCATGGGGCTCTACCTGCTGGGCCGCGCCCTGCTCGGCTAGGCCGGCCGTTACTCGGCGAGGAAGGCGCGGATCCTCTCGCCGGCCTGCTCGATGCCCATTACCCCGTCGAGATGCCCCCGGCCACCTTCCAGCGTGACCCGCTCGACGCGGGCGCCGCCGGCCTCGATCAGCTCGGCCGTGCGGCGCACTCCTCCGGGGTGAAGACGAGGTCGTTCTCGCTGTAGATCACCAGCGTGGGGGCGTCGATGCGGGCCAGCCCCTCTTCGAGGCTCTCGCCGTGGCCGGTGATGAAGGCCTGGTTGGCCTTGACCAGGTAGAGCAGGTGGTTGGCATCGGCCTGCTCGGCGCGGGCCATGGCCAGGTCATCCAGGGTCTGTTCGATGGCGTAGCGTGCGTCGAGCTCGCGGGTGGGGTCGGCGCTCGCGTCGGCCGGGCTGCGATCGAAGGTGGCGTTGGCCCATTGCCAGTGGTTGGCATTGAGTGTCACCAGCTTGAGCGCTTCACGCAGGCCGTCGAGCGGCGGTTCGCCGTCGTAGTAGTCGCCCTGGTTCCAGCGGGAATCCAGGCGGATAGGGCGCGGCCCGGGTGTTAAGCACCGCCAGCAGCCAGGGGTCGGCCATGCCGCTGCCGATCACTGGGATCAGCCGTTCGACCCGCTTGGGGTAGGCGCTGGCCCATTCATAGGCCTGCAGCGCGCCCATGGAGGGGCCCATTACCGCATGCAGCCGCTCGATGCCGCGGCTTTCCAGCAGGGCCTTCTGCACCTCGACGAAGTCGCGGATGGTGACGAGCGGGAAGGCGGTGCCCCAGGGCTTGCCGGTCTCCGGGTGGGGGTGGCGGGTCCGGTGGTGATCACGTTGGGGTCATGGGCGTTGAGGTTGACCAGCGTGTCCGAGGCGATGATGTAGTAGCGGTCGGTGTCGAGCGGCTTGCCCGGGCCGATGATGGCATCCCAGTAGCCGGGGGCGGGGTCGTCCTCGGCATAGCGCCCGGCGGCATGGCTGGTGCCGGAGAAGAAGTGGGTGATCAGGATGGCGTTGTCCTTTGCCTCGTTGAGCGTGCCGTAGGCTTCCCAGCCGATGCGCAGCGGGGCGATGGTGTCGCCGCCGACGGTGGTGTAGCTGTCCATCTCGAACACCTGCTTTTCGACCAGGCCGTCCCAGCCCCAGGCCGGCAGGGCGACGAGCAGGGCGCCGGAGAGCGCCCCGGCGAGGCTCGTGCGGCGCAGGGAATGGTGGCGGGAATCGGCAGTCAAACCTGCATGACACTCTTGCATGGGGCTATCCTTGTGTATGCCTTGTTCTTGTGGGGCCCGGAGGGCTGCCGCCTTCCATGGAGGCAGGACGAAAGGACGGCGCTTCCCATTACAGTCAGCCCGCCGGCGGGCGTCAATGCGCGGGGCGCGCCAACAGCCAGGGGAGGCCGCTATGAAACGACAGACAGGCGCCGTGCGCGGCGCCGGACTGAGCATGATGCTGCTGTTCTGGCTGCTGTTCATCGCGGGAGGCAGCTGGTGGCTCCACGGCTTTCTCGAACAGCAGCGCAACCCCAACGCCCACTTGGTCAATGCCACCAGCGGCCAGGAGGGGCCGATCGTGCTGGAGCGCAACCGTTCGGGCCACTTCATGGCGACCGGGCGCATCAACGGCGAGCCGGTGGAGTTCCTGCTCGATACCGGCGCCACCTACGTGGCCGTACCGGCGGAATTCGCCGAGCGGCTCGGCCTGGAGCGGGCCGGCTCGGCCTGGTTCAACACCGCCAACGGGCGGGTGCGCGGCGACCTCACCCTGCTTGATGAAGTGAGCCTGGGCGGCTTTACTGCAGCCCAGGTGCGCGGCTCCATCAGTCCTGGCCTCGAGGGCGATGTCGCCCTGCTGGGCATGAGCTTCCTGAATCGCTTCGATATCGAGATTCGCGGCACCCAGATGCGGCTGCAGCCGGCCGGCGAGTGATTGCCCTGGGCGGCGGCCCGCCTCCTGGCGCACCTGGTCCGCGCCGGGCATCCAGCAACCACCCGAGGCGTAGATGGCGAAACAAGCCCGAGGGCGCAAGGCCGAGAGGCCCCACGAGATTCCCCGGCCGGGATGGCTGGACGTGGTGTGGCGAGTGAAGCAGCAGCTGAGCGACGACCGGGTCAACATGCTGGCCGCGGGCATCGCCTTCTATGCGCTGCTCTCGTTGTTTCCCGCCCTGGCGGCTGCCATCTCCCTGTGGGCGCTGGTGCTCGACCCCGGTGACATCGCTCGGCAGATCGGCGAGATCAGCCGCTTCATGCCGCCGGGAGGCGCCCGGCTGATCCGCGAGCAGGCCAGCGAGGTCAGCGCCAATACCGATACCGGACTGAGCCTCACCGCCCTGTTCTCGCTGGCGGTGGCGCTTTTCGTGGCCTCCAAGGGGTGCGGGGCCTGCTGGTGGGCCTCAACGTCGTCTACGGCGAAGAGGAGCGGCGCGGCTGGCTGTTGCGCCTGCTGGTGGTGGCGACCCTGACCGTGGGGCTGATCGTCATGATCCTGGTCGGCACCGGCTTCGTGGCCTTCTTTCCGCTGCTCACCGGGATGCTCGGGCTGGAGGGCCCCGCCGTCAGGGTGATCAACTGGCTACGCTGGCCGGGGCTGCTGCTGATGATGATGTTCGTCATCGCGGTGCTCTACCGCTACGGCCCCTACCGCACCTCGCCGCGCTGGGAGTGGGTCAGCGTAGGCACCGTGGTGGCCACGCTGCTGTGGCTGCTCGGCTCGGGGGGCTCTCCTTCTACGTCGGTTACATGGCCAACATCGATGAGCTCTACGGCTCGCTGGCCGCCGTGGTGATCCTGCTGCTGTGGTTCTGGCTTTCTGCCTTCGTCGTATTGTTGGGCGCAGAGATCAATGCCGAAATGGAGCGCCAGACCCGCCATGACACCACCGTAGGTGCGCCCAAGCCGATGGGCCATCGCGGCGCCTATGCTGCCGACACCCTGGGCGAAAAGCGCCCTTGGCGTCAGGACGACACCGACAAGGAGATTCATCATGACGCTGCTTCACCGCCTGGGCATCGATTACCCCGTGTTCCAGGCGCCCATGGCCGGCGTGCAGGGTGCCGCGCTGGCAGCGGCCGTGTCGCAGGCCGGCGGGCTTGGCGCCCTGCCTTGTGCCATGCTGTCCCCCGACGCCATGGTCGAGGAGATCGCCCGCATCCGGGCCTGCACGACACGGCCGCTCAACGTCAACTTCTTCTGCCACACCCCGCCGTCGGTCGAGCCGGCGGCGCTGGCGCGCTGGCAGGATGCCCTCGCCCCCTACTACGCGGAGCTTGGTCTCACGCCCGATACCTCGCCCGGGGTCGGGCGGCGGCCCTTCGATGCGGCGGCCTGCGAGGCGCTGGCGCCGTTTCGCCCCGAGGTGGTGAGCTTCCACTTCGGTCTGCCGAGCCGCGAGCTGGTGGAACGGGTCAAGGCGTGGGGCGCGCTGGTGGTGTCCTCGGCCACCACGGTCGAGGAGGCGCGCTGGCTCGAGGCCAACGGTGCCGATGCGATCATCGCCCAAGGACTGGAGGCGGGCGGTCACCGCGGCATGTTCCTGACCGACGACCTCACCACCCAGCTCGGCACCTTCGCGCTGCTGCCCCAGGTGGCGGCGGCGGTGAAGGTGCCGGTCATCGCCGCCGGGGGTATCGCCGACGCCCGTGGCGTGCAGGCGGCGCTGGCGCTGGGCGCCCAGGCGGTGCAGGTCGGCACGGCCTTCCTGTGCTGCCCCGAGGCCACCACCGCCAGGCTGCATCGCCAGGCGCTGCAAAGCCAGGCGGCCGCGCATACCGCACTGACCAACCTCTACAGCGGCCGTCCGGCGCGTGGCATCGTCACCCGGCTGATGCGCGAGCTGAGCCCGCTCAGCGCGGCGGCGCCGCCGTTCCCCCTGGCCGCCGCCGCCATCGCCCCGCTGCGCAGTGCCGCCGAGGCGGCGGGCAGCACGGACTTCTCGCCCCTGTGGGCCGGGCAGAACGCCTCGGGCTGTCGCGAGGAGCCGGCGGCTAGCGTGCTGCGCGCCCTCGTCGCCGGGCTGGACTGAACCTGCTGCCCGGCAGGCAAGGGGCTGTTATCATGGATGCATGAACAGTATCCCGCCTGCCGCGGCGCCGACCGCAGCGCTCGACGACCCCTACTATTACTTGGTGAACTTCCGCTTCGTGCTGCGCTGGGTGGAAGCGCGCCATGCTGCGCTGCTGATTGACGCCGAGCGCGACTTCGCCTGGCACCTTCGCGCGCCTGCCCCAGCCGGCCCAGGCCCTGCTGGTGCGCATGGTGATGCGCAAAGGCGAGCTGTTTCGCACCGCCCGGCTCGGCTATGCCGAGATCGGCGACCCGGCCGCGGCGTTGGCGCCGCTGGTCGAAGCCGGCCTGGTCGAGGACGACCCCGCGCTTTCCCTGGCCGACCTGTTCCGCCTGCTGCGCCTGGCCGAGCTGCGTCGACTGCTGGCGGAAGAGATGGCTACCTTGGGGCTTGCAGCCTCCGCCAGCAAGGGGTGCTGCAGGCCGCGCTTGCGTCCCAGTTGGCACAGGTGCGGCGGCTGTCCGAGTGGCGGTCGCAGGCGCCGGGGCTGCTCGAAGGTGAGCAGCTGGTCCGGCTGCGGATCCAAGCGCACTGCGACCGGCTGCGGCTGATGTTCTTCGGCAACCTGCGCCAGGACTGGGCGGAGTTCGTGCTCACCGAGCTTGGCCGGCAGCGCTTCGAGCCGGTCACCTTCGGCCCCGAGTCGCGGGCCTTCCATCACCGCTGCGAGGTCGATGGGTACCTGGCCCTGCATCGCCTGCGCGAGCGCCTGGAGGCGGGAGAGGTCGCGGCCACGTTGGCCTCTGAAGTGCCGGCGGTGCCTACCGACAGCTCCTGGCTGCAGTCACGTCGCGCCCGGCTATGCCTGCATTTGGCACGACAGGCCGAGCGTGACGGCGAGGAGGTGTTGGCGCTGACGCTCTACCAGCAGGCCGGCGACGGCCCGAGCGGGCTGGCCGAGGCGCGCATACGCCGGCTGCGGCTGATGGAGCGACGCGGCGACTTTGCAGCGGCATTTGCGCTGGCCGCGTCTGCCGAGTCGCCGGGCGAACAGGAAGCCCAGGCCCTCGGTCGGCTGCTGCCCCGGCTGAGGCGGCGGCTGGGCCTGGCGGCGCAGCCGCCCGAGCCGGAACCCGAGACCCCGCGCTGGCGGCTCGAACTGCCCCGGGCGGCGTGCGTCGAGCGGGCCGTCTGCGAGCACCTGGGCCGACCCGAGGCTCCGGTGGTCTACGTGGAAAATCTGCTGCTCAACGGCCTGTTCGGGCTGCTCTGCTGGCCGGCCCTGTTCGCGCCGCTGCCCGGCGCCTTTTTTCACCCCTTCCATGCCGGGCCGGCGGATCTCTATCGCGACGACTTCGTGTCTCGCCGGCGTGCGCTGTTCGAGACCTGCCTGGCGCATCTGGACGACGGCAGCCACGCCCAGGCCATCCTCGCCACCTGGCGTGACAAGCAGGGGATCGCCTCGCCGTTCGTGCACTGGGAGGGGCTTAGCGCCGAGCTGCTCGAACGTGCCCTGGCGGCCATCCCCGCGGCCCACCTGCGCGCCTGCTTCGAGCGCTTCCTGGGTGACCTGCGCGTCAACCGCGCGGGGCTGCCCGACCTGATCCAGTTCCTGCCGCCGGGCGAGGAGGGGCGCTGCGCTACCGCTTCATCGAGGTGAAGGGCCCCGGCGATCGGCTGCAGGACAACCAGCGCCGCTGGCTGGCCCACTTCCATGCCCACGGCATTCCGGTGGCGGTGTGCCAGGTGGTCTGGTCTGCAGCCTTGCCCGCGCCGTGACTTCCCTACCTGCTGCGCCGCGCTATCGTCTTGCCGTGCGCACCCTGTGCGACTTCACGGCGCGCGAGGGCGACCTCGACCACCGTTTCACCCCGGCGCCCACGGCGCTGGAGGGCATCGCTGGGCATGCCCGGGTGGCGGCACGCCGGGGTGAGTCCTACCAGCGCGAGCTGCCGCTCTGCGGCACCTGGGAGGGGCTTGCGCTGAGCGGGCGTGCCGACGGCTACGACCCCGTGGCCAATCGGCTGGAGGAGATCAAGACCTACCGCGGCGACCTGTCGCGCATGGCCGCCAACCAGCGGGCGCTGCACTGGGCGCAGGTGCGGGTCTACGGCGCCCTGCTATGCGCCGAGCGCGGGCTTGCCACGGTCACCCTGGCGCTGGTCTACCTGGATATTGCCAGCGAGCAGGAAACGGTGCTCACCGAGCAGGCTACGGCGGAAGAGCTGGCCGGCTACCTGGCCGGCCTGTGCCGGCGCTTCCTGGCCTGGGCCGAGCAGGAGGTGCGCCACCAGGCAGGCCGTGACGACGCCTTGGAGCGGCTGGCCTTCCCCCACGCGGCGTTTCGTTCGGGTCAGCGCGAGCTGGCCGAGAGCGCCTACAAGGCGGCCGCCACGGGGCGCTGTCTGCTGGCGCAGGCCCCGACCGGCATCGGCAAGACGCTGGCCACCCTGTTCCCCTTGCTCAAGGCGATGCCGCGCCACAAGATCGATCGCGTCGCTTTCCTGACCATGAAGACGCCGGGGCGCCGCCTGGCCCTGGCGGCCCTGCAGCAGCTGGGTGCGCAAGACCCGGCCGAGCGGCTGCCGCTGCGGGTGCTGGAGCTGGTGGCGCGGACCAAGGCCTGCGAGCATCCCGGCCGAGCCTGCCATGGCGAGGCCTGCCCGCTGGCCCGCGGCTTCTACGACAAGCTGCCCGCCGCGCGCCAGGCCGCGGTGGCACACGGCTGGCTCGACCGTGAGGCGCTGCGCGAGGTGGCGCTCGCCCATGGCGTCTGTCCCTATTACCTGGGCCAGGAGCTGGCGCGCTGGTGCGATGTGGTGGTCGGCGACGTCAACCACTACTTCGATGCCGCGGCCCTGCTGCATGGCCTGGCCCAGGCCAACGGCTGGCGCCTGGCGCTGCTGGTGGACGAGGCGCACAACCTGGTGGAGCGTGCGCGCGGCATGTACAGCGCCGAGCTGTCGCAGCGCCACTTCAGCCGCCTGCAGCGCCATTCGCCCCCGGCGGTGGCAAGCCCGCTGAAGCGGCTGATTCGCCAGTGGCAGGCGCTGCTGCGGGCCGAGCCGGGGCAGGGGGAGCGATGCCTTCGAGGCTGACTATTGCCTGCTGCCGGGCCTGCCGGAAAAGTTGATCGCTGCGCTGCAGCGGCTGGTCGCGGCCATCACCGACCACCTGGCGGCGCACCCGGCAGACGCCGACCCGGCCCTGCAGGAGTGCCTGTTCGAGGCGCTGGCCTTTCTGCGGCTGGCGGAAACCTTCGGCGAGCATTCGCTGGTGGACCTAGCCCGCCGGGGGCGCGGCGACAGCCGGCTCGGCCTGCGCAACCTGGTGCCGGCAGATTTCCTGGCCGCGCGTTTCGCCGCGGCTCGCTGCGTGGTGCTGTTCTCGGCGACCTTGGCGCCGCCGGCCTACCACCGCGACCTGCTGGGGCTGCCGCCCGATACCGCCTGGCAGTCGGTGGCGTCGCCGTTCCAGCCCGAACAGCTCGAGGTGCGCCTGGTTACCGACCTCTCGACGCGGCTGGCCGACCGCAGCGCTTCGCACGGACGCATCGTCGCCGAACTGGCCGGGCAGTACGCCGCACGTCCCGGCCTCTATCTCGCCTTCTTCAGCAGCTTCGCCTATCTCGACAGCGTGCTGGAGCGCTTTCGCGAGGCACACCCCGCCATTCCCGCCTGGGCGCAGCAGCGCGGCATGCAGGAAGCTGAGCGCGACGCCTTCCTGGCGCGCTTCCGGCTCGGCGAGCAGGGCATCGGCTTCGCCGTGCTGGGCGGCGCCTTCGGCGAGGGCATCGACCTGCCCGGCGAGCGGCTCATCGGCGCCTTCATCGCCACCCTCGGGCTGCCGCCCTTCAGCCCCTTTCAGGAGGCGCTGAGGGCCCGGCTCGATGCCCGCTTCGGCCGCGGTTACGACTACGCCTACCGTATTCCCGGCCTGGTCAAGGTCATCCAGGCGGCTGGCCGGGTCATTCGCGGGCCCGAGGATCACGGTACGCTGCTGCTGCTCGACGATCGCTTCGCCCGCCGCGAAAACCGGGCGCTGATGCCCGACTGGTGGCGGCTGCCCTGAAGCAGTACTTACTCCACGTCAACATTTCGCTACAGTTTCGGTTTGTTACCCGCCGGGCTCGCATGCTAGTCCTATAAGGACACACCGTTTGGACAAGGAGACGTCTGATGGGAATTGAAGTAGGCGGCCTGCTGGGCCTTATCTGGCTGATCATTCTGGTTTGGGCCATCGTCAAGGTGGCCAAGAGCGGAGCGGGGCCGATTGCCAAGCTGCTATGGATCCTGGTGCTGCTGCTGTTCCCGCTGCTGGGGTTGATCATCTGGCTGCTGATGGGGCCGAAGGGATAGCCGGCCGGGGTAGGGTTGGCCCGGGGTTCGCCCCGGCCGCTCTGGCCTCTACGCCCTGCCCCCTTCACTCTTGGCGTCTTCCACGACCTGCCGCCTGCAACCCGCTGTCGCTTTCCAGAACTTGCCCTTGGCAAGAAGCGTTAGGGGCAACTGGGTGGGTCACCCACTCGCACGCGACCGAAGTTGCTCAACACCAGCTGGCTACCCTGACCGTGGCGGCCACAGAGACGAAAGGTGCCATTGTAGCCCGTGGGCCTGCCCAGTGGGCCATAGCGCACGCGCTTGCTGTTGCGGCTGTAGCTGATGCTGACGCCGCGGCCGGCGTCGACCACGCGCAGCAGCGCGTCCGCCTGGTAGGCCTCGCCGACAAGCGGGCCGAGCACGATGGCTAGCGGTGCGCTCCAGTCGTTGCTGCTGCAATGGGTGAGATCGGGGCTGGGGCAGACGAAGACCTCGGTGCGCCGGGTGATGGCCGTGTTGCGCGCCAGCGCCAGAGCGACCCGGATCCGGTGGGCTTCGGCCACCACTTCCTGGCGAGCCGTCAGCGACTGGTAGCCGGGGCGGCCCAGCCGAGCAGCACGCTGGCGATGACCAGTACCACCAGCAGTTCGACCAGCGTCAGCCCAGCCTGGCGGTGGGCAGCACGACGGCATGCGCTGCGCAGGGCGGCGAGGGGATTCGACGCATCACGGCCTCCTTGAGTGAGGGGCTCGGGAAAGCTTCACTCTAGCCGAGATGCGGCGGCGCTCTATCAGCCATTGCTGATAGGGGCGTGCGTCAACCGCCCCTTGTGCTGCCCGCTTATTCCGAGGGCTTCTGCTCTTCCAGGAAGCGGTCGCGGTGGGCGCTGCTGCAGAACCACTCGCCCTGTTCGCGCAGGGCGTCGGCTTCAGGCACGTGCACCTTGCACCAAGTGCAGCGCACCATCTGGCCGCCCTCCTGGTGGCTGCCATCTTCCAGCTGCCCCTCCTGGCCGAGCTTCCATTCGCGATACATGCGATAGAGCTTTAGGCCGGCGAAGAACAGCGCGGCGAAGATGATCAGGCGAATGATCAATAGGTTCATCCTTTTCTGGCTCCCTGGTGGGGGCTAGCGGCTTTGCCAGCCGGACGCCCTTGCGGGACAATGGCATGACTTCGAATTCTCAAGAGATTTCTACGCCCATGCAAGACTTGACGCTGGTGATGGCGCAGCTGGACCCGCTGGTCGGGGACATCCCCGGCAACGCCGATCGTGCCATCGAGGCCGTTCGCGAGGCACGCATCGAGCATGGTGCCGATATCGTGGTATTCCCCGAACTCTTCCTCAGCGGCTATCCGCCCGAGGATCTGCTGCTGCGCCCTTCCATGGAGACCCGCCTGCGCGAGGCGCGTTCCCGCATGGCGGCCAAAATGTCCCGCGATGTGCTGGTGATCATCGGCTATCCGGGACGCCGCGAGGGCCAGAACTACAACCTGGCCGGACTGCTCTACAACGGCGAGTGGATCGGCGAGTACGCCAAGCAGGTGCTGCCCAACTACCAGGTGTTCGACGAGCGCCGCTATTTCGCCACCGGCGAGCAGCCGCTCGTGCTGGAACACAAGGGCGCCAGGCTTGGCGTGCTGATCTGTGAGGATCTGTGGGAAGGCGGGCCGGTCAGGCGCGCACGGGATGCTGGCGCCGAGATCATCGTGACCCTGAACGCGTCGCCCTACCACCAGGACAAGCCGGCCGAGCGCCTGCGCCTGCTCGAGCAGCGTGCCGCCGAGGTGGCGCTGCCGCTGGTCTACGTCAACACCATCGGCGGCCAGGACGAGCTGGTGTTCGACGGCGGCTCGGCCTGCGTCGATGCGCAGGGCCAGGTGCGCGTGGTGGCGCCCTACTGGCAGGCGGGGCTGATGCCGGTGCAGTTCGTGCAGGAGAGCGGCGCCTGGGTGCCGGTGGACGGCGAGATCGAACCCCTCGAGTCGCCCGAGGAGAGCCTCTACTGCGCGCTGGTCAGCGGCGTGCGCGACTACGTCAACAAGAGCGGCTTCGAAGGCGTGGTGCTCGGGCTTTCCGGCGGTATCGATTCGGCGCTGTCGCTGGCCATCGCCGTGGATGCGCTGGGCCCCCAGCGGGTGCATGCGGTGATGATGCCCTACCGCTATACCGCCGATATCTCCCAGGCCGACGCCGCCGAGCAGGCGCGGCTGCTCGGCGTGCACTACGAGGTGCTGCCGATCGAGCCGATGGTAGATGCCTTCATGGCCACGCTGGCCGATACCTTCGCCGGCACCGAGCGCGACACCACCGAGGAGAACCTGCAGTCGCGCTGCCGCGGCGTGCTGCTGATGGCGATCTCCAATAAGAAGGGCCTGATGGTGCTGACCACCGGCAACAAGAGCGAGATGGCGGTGGGCTATGCCACGCTCTACGGCGACATGGTGGGCGGCTTCAATGCGCTCAAGGATGTCTACAAGACCTGGGTCTATCGCCTGGCCCGCTGGCGCAACGAGCAGGCGCCGGCCATTCCCGAGCGGGTGATCACCCGGCCGCCCTCGGCCGAGCTGGCGCCGGACCAGAAGGACAGCGACTCGCTGCCCGACTACGACACGCTCGATGCCATCCTGATGCGCTACATCGAGGGTGACATGAGCGCCGAGGCGATCATTGAGGCCGGCTTTGGCGGCGACGACGTGTACAAGGTGGTCAAGCTGGTCGATCGCAGCGAGTACAAGCGGCGCCAGGCGCCGGTCGGGGTGCGGGTGACGCCACGGGGCTTCGGCCGCGACCGGCGCTATCCCATCGTCAACGGCTGGCAGCCCGGCGACTGAGGTGATCCCATAAGAAGAAACCCGCGAGCAGGCTCGCGGGTTTCCGGTCTGGTGGCGGTGGCAAATCAGGCGGAGAGCGGCTGCGCCCTGACGTGCTGCGGCTGGAAGGTCCGGCCGCGCAGGCGGTCGTTACGCGGGTCGTTCTCGATCAGCACCTGCAGCACTTCGCGGGCGCGGTCGCGCATGTCGAGCCCCAGGTAGCCCTCGACCATCACCGCCAGCGCATCGCGGGTGGCTTCCGTCTGAGGGTAGTTCTCGATCACCCAGCGACCGCGCTCGACGGCGGCGAGGTAGGCGCCCTTGCGCAGGTAGAAGTCGGCCACGTGCAGCTCGTGGCGTGCCAGCAGGTTGCGCAGGTAGACGATACGCTGCTCGGCGTCGGGAGCGTACTCGCTCTGCGGATAGCGGCTGACCAGCTCGCGGAAGTCGGCGTAGGCATCGCGCGAGGCGCCCAGGTCGCGCTTGGAGATGTCGATCAGGCGCAGGCGTTCGAGGCTGAAGCGGCCTGCCTGCCATGAGGCCAACCCGCGCATGTAGAGCGCATAGTCGGCCTGGGGGTGAGTCGGGTGCAGGCGGATGAAGCGGCTGGCGGCGGCGCGAGTCGCCTCCCAGTCGCGAGTCTCGTAGTAAGCGTAGATCAGCTCGAGCTGCGCCTGTTCGGCGTGGCGGCCGAAGGAAAGCGCGTGTCGATGGCTTCGAGCCGGTTGATGGCCGTGGTGAAGCGCCTTGCGTCGAGCGCCTCCCGGGCCTCTTCGTACAGCTCCTGCTCGGCCACGCCGGCAAACTCGTCCTCGTCGTCGGTGGCAGCCCTGCCGGCACAGCCGGTGATCAGTGCCGCGGTCAGCAGCAAGGCGACAAGGCGTGTGGCGATGGGGGAAACGCGCATCGTGATCCTCGTATCTAACAACCCGGGTCGGCCATGGTAGAATCGACCGTAACCCGTCCACTATAAAGCACCCGGCGTCAAAACGCAGTCCTGCGGTGCCGACCAGCGATGACCCTATGCCCCAGACCGTCGAAGCTCAGCAGCGCATCCTCTCACCCTTGCCGGCGCGCGCCTCGATCAGGCGGCGGCCGAGCTTTTCGCCGAGCACTCGCGCGAGCGGCTGAAGGGCTGGATCAAGGAGGGCGCGCTGACCGTAGATGGCCGTCCCGGCAAGCCCAAGGATAAGGTGGCGGGAGGCGAGTGGCTGTGCCTGGCCGCCACCATCGAGGAGGACACTCGCTTCGAGCCCGAGGCGATGCCGCTCGACATCGTGCATGAAGACGACGACGTTCTGGTTCTCGACAAGCCGGCCGGCCTGGTCGTTCACCCGGCCGCCGGCAATCCCGACGGCACCCTGCTCAACGCGCTGCTTTACCACTGCCCAAGCCTCGCCGGGGTGCCGCGGGCCGGCATCGTGCACCGGCTGGACAAGGACACCACCGGGCTGATGGTGGTCGCCAAGACGCTGGCTGCCCAGACCGCGCTGGTCGAGCAGCTCCAGGCGCGCACCGTCTCGCGTGAGTACGATGCGGTGTGCCTGGGGGTGATGACCTCCGGTGGTACGGTGGACGCTCCCATCGGCCGCCATCCCAAGGACCGCAAGCGCCAGGCGGTGCATGCCGGTGGCAAACCGGCGGTGACCCACTACCGCGTAGTGGAGCGTTTCCGCGCCCATACCCACGTGCGATGTCGGCTCGAGACCGGGCGCACTCACCAAATCCGGGTCCATCTTGCCCATCGGCGCTTTCCGCTGGTGGGCGATCCCCTTACGGCGGCCGGCTCAAGCTGCCTGCGGGGGCCGGCGAGGAGCTCAAGACGCTGCTGCGGGAGTTTCCCCGCCAGGCCCTGCATGCGCGCAGGCTGGCCTTCCTGCATCCCGGCAGCGGCGAGTCGGTCGAATTCCGGGCGCCACTGCCCGACGATCTGCTGCTGCTGATCGACTACCTGCGTGACGACCGCGAGGGCTTCGCATGAGTGACGTGCTGCATCTGCGCCCCACCCGGGTGGTGCCGGACTGGCCGGCCCCGGCCAGCGTCGGCGCCTTCGTCACCACCCGTGAGTCCGGGCCTAGCCAGGGCGACTATGCCTGCTTCAATCCGGCCGACCAGGTGGGTGACAACCCGGCCCACGTGTCGCTGTGCCGCCGACTGATTGCCGCCGAACTCAACGACGACCGGCCGCTGCTGTGGCTCAAACAGGTGCACGGCGCGCGGGTGCAGCCGCACTACAGCGATGGCGTACCCGAGGCCGATGCTTCGGTGGCCTTCGATCGCGGCCATGCCTGCGTGGTGCTCACCGCCGACTGCCTGCCGGTGTTCTTCTGCAACCGCGAAGGCACCCGCGTGGGGGTGGCTCATGCCGGCTGGCGCGGCCTGGCCGGCGGCGTGCTGGAGGCCACCGTGGCGGCGTTGGGCGTGCCGTCGGAAGAGCTGATGGCCTGGCTGGGCCCGGCGATCTCCAACGCCCAGTTCGAAGTCGGACCCGAGGTGCAGCAGGCCTTCGTCGGCGTGCATCCCGAGGCGGCGGCGGCGTTCGATCCCAGCCCCTATCGCCTGGGTCATTACATGGCCGACCTCTACAAGCTCGCCCGCCTGCGCCTCGAACGGCTCGGCGTCGCCCATATCAGCGGCGGCCATTTCTGTACCGCCTGCGAGCCGCGCTTCTACTCCTACCGCCGCGACAACGGCCATACCCGGGGCGCCCGGGCGCCAGCGCGGATGAGCTGCGCGGATATCGGGGACCCCTCCGGGGCGGCGGGACAGCTTCCGTGCCACTTGTGAAAATAGCCCGCGCGACTGTCGGTCCAGCTCCTTGCTCCGGCCCCAGAGCAAGCACACGCTCCGTCCGACCGCGCACCGTCACCCCGGCCGGAAGGCGGCTGCGACTCAATTCCCCCCCACCCCGGCCGGCGGCCCTGATGTGCCGGGTCTGCCTGCCGCCCCGCCGTCTGCGGCCCAATCATCCGGTGGGGCTCCCCTGCACTGGCCGCTGCTGGGGCCAGCGACAACTGCAGGCACTGGGACAAAGGCGGCGGCAGGCTCTGCTCAAACACGGCCTGAGGCATCAGGCCTCTCAGAAACAGCTGCAGAGGAGCTGACTGATTCCTCTCTCTCTCTCTCACACTCACGAGACTTCAAACGGCTTCCTTCAACCTACTAGGCTACCGCTCCTCCTCATACCTACCCAATGCTAACTCATGACAGCACTCCTAACATGCCCTCAGACAAAGGCCTTTTGTGATGCCAAACTCACAGTAACAGCACTGCTACCAGGCCTTTGGAACAGAAATTATCAGTAACATTCACATTCACTCAGGCAGGATATCAAATATTAACACCAGAGAGCTTCCCGAGCTGGGGCTTCTCTCCCTCAGACTAACATA
This sequence comes from Halomonas sp. E19, assembly GCF_052439355.1. Classification (NCBI taxonomy): domain Bacteria; kingdom Pseudomonadati; phylum Pseudomonadota; class Gammaproteobacteria; order Oceanospirillales; family Halomonadaceae; genus Halomonas; species Halomonas sp. E19. The sequence continues at coordinate 3,630,718 of NZ_JBNFWU010000001.1, forward strand.
GACGCAGAATTTGAAACAGATCCTCAATCTTCTGACAACTGGAATCATGTGAACATAGAAACTGGATGCCACTGTCAGCAACAGACCGCTCCTACTGATGCCGAATCAATGATTAACATCAGCTCATCACCCATCATTCAGGAAGTTTGACTAACCTCAATAAAACCAGTACAAAGTTTCAGAATAAAGACGAAGAGCATGTCGCCTGGACAGCGAGCTACAGCAGCGAAGAACTGCGAGGTTTCCGCGGCGAGTTCGAGGAGCGCCTGAAGTCGGTGCTCAAGGAGCTGGCCCAGGAGGAGGGCCGGGTGATTCTGTTCATCGACGAACTGCACACCATGGTCGGCGCCGGCAAGGCCGAGGGCGCCATGGACGCTGGCAACATGCTCAAGCCGGCGCTGGCCCGCGGCGAGCTGCACTGCGTGGGCGCTACCACCCTCGATGAGTACCGCAAGTACATCGAGAAGGACGCCGCGCTGGAGCGGCGCTTTCAGAAGGTACTGGTCGACGAGCCCAGCGAAGAGGATACCGTGGCGATCCTGCGCGGGCTCAAGGAGCGCTACGAGGTGCACCATAACGTCGACATCACCGACGGTGCCATCATCGCCGCCGCCAAGCTCTCGACCCGCTATATCACCGACCGCCAACTGCCTGACAAGGCCATCGACCTGATCGACGAGGCGTCGTCGCGCATTCGCATGGAGCTCGACTCCAAGCCTGAGGTAATGGACCGCCTCGACCGCCGCCTGATCCAGCTCAAGATGGAGCGCGAACACCTCAAGAAGGAGACCGACGAAGCCTCAAAGAAGCGCCTCGAAAGCCTGCAGGAGCAGATCGACGAGCTCGAGCGCGAGTACGCCGACCTCGACGAGATATGGAAGGCCGAGAAGGCCAGCATCCAGGGGGCAGGGCAGTTCAAGGAGGAGCTCGAAAAAGCCAAGATCGAGCTGGAGCAGGCGCGCCGTCAGGGCGATCTCGGCCGTATGTCGGAGCTGCAGTACGGCGTGATCCCCGAGCTGGAGAAGAAGATCGCCGAGTCCAGCGAAGCCGAGGCCGATACCTCGAAGCACAAGCTGCTGCGCTCCAACGTCACCGAGGAGGAGATTGCCGAGGTGGTGTCGCGCTGGACCGGGATTCCAGTTTCCAAGATGCTCGAGGGCGAGCGCGACAAGCTGCTGCGCATGGAGGAGGCGCTGCACCAGCGCGTGATCGGCCAGGAGGAGGCGGTCACCGCGGTGGCCAACGCCGTGCGTCGCTCCCGTGCCGGGCTCGCCGACCCCAACCGGCCCAACGGTTCGTTCCTGTTCCTCGGCCCCACCGGGGTGGGCAAGACCGAGCTGTGCAAGGCGCTGGCGAGCTTCCTGTTCGATACCGAAGAGGCGATGGTGCGCATCGACATGTCGGAGTTCATGGAGAAGCACTCCGTGGCCCGGCTGATTGGCGCACCCCCGGCTACGTGGGCTACGAGGAGGGCGGCTACCTGACCGAGGCGGTGCGGCGCAAGCCCTACTCGGTGCTGCTGCTCGACGAGGTGGAGAAGGCCCATCCCGATGTCTTCAATATCCTGCTGCAGGTGCTGGAGGACGGACGTCTCACCGACGGCCAGGGACGTACGGTGGACTTCCGCAACACCGTGATCGTGATGACCTCCAACATGGGCTCGGACATCATCCAGCGCTTGGGCGGCGACGACGGGCAGTACGAGGCGATGAAGCAGGCCGTGATGGATGTCGTCGGCATGCACTTCCGCCCCGAGCTGATCAACCGCATCGACGAGGTGGTGGTGTTCCACGCCCTGCGCCAGTCGCAGATCGAGGCCATCGCCGGTATCCAGCTCGACCGCCTGCGCGGCCGCCTGGCCGAGCACGGTATGCAGCTCCAAGTCAGCCCCGCGGCCATGGCCCAACTGGCCCAGGTGGGTTTCGATCCGGTGTTCGGCGCACGGCCTCTCAAGCGTGCCATCCAGAGCCGCATCGAGAACCCGCTGGCGCAGGATCTGCTGGCCGGACGCTTTGTGCCCGGCGATGTCATACACGTCGAGGTGGAAGAGGACAACCTGGCGTTTCGTACCTGATACAAGACCCAACGCCTTAGATCAGTGCAACAGGGGCGTAGGGTCTACACTGCTTGATAGGTTGCGTCCTGTAACCCCCTTGCCCGCTCCGCCTCAACCGGAGCGGGTTTTTTTGTGATCACCTATCGCCCAAGGTCGGGTTCATTAGCGGTTGACACTGCTGCAGGCCTATTGGAATCTTGAGCGTTCCTGATTTGCGGGCGCGGAATTTAGCGGGCAACCCCCATACCCGCGCGAAGGGTAGGCGCATGCCTCTACCCGCCGAAGGACTCCGGAGCACGGCCAACCGCCGGTTCCGGCCAATGCCCCGACGCGGCGATCCGCCGTGCTAGGGAAAGCGTTTGCAGGCAGCCTGTTAGGCCTTGCTGCGCGTTCCCGATGAGAGTGCAGGCCCCAACAGGGCTAAATGCCAGGGTTTGGCATCAGGTGTCGGCTCGGCCGACAGCGGCATACCGCCGCACTCGAACCCGTGCCCCAAAGGGCGCGGATCGCACTCGAGACCTCCAGGGAGAGACACACGTGGAATTGCTTTCCGGCGCGGATATGATCGCCCGATTCCTGCAGGATGAAGGCGTCGAATACATCTATGGTTACCCGGGCGGCGCAGCCCTGCACATTTACGATGCGCTGTTCCGCCAGGACAAGGTCAAGCACATCCTGGTACGCCATGAACAGGCCGCCACCCATGCCGCCGACGGCTACGCCCGGGCCTCCGGCAAGCCCGGCGTGGTACTGGTCACCTCCGGCCCCGGCGCCACCAACGCCGTCACCGGCATCGCCACCGCCTACATGGATTCGATTCCCATGGTGGTACTGTGCGGCCAGGTGATGAGCCACCTGATCGGCGACGACGCCTTCCAGGAAACCGACATCATCGGCGTGACCCGTCCGATCGTGAAGCACAGCTTCTCGATCAAGCACCCGACCGAGATTCCGGAAGTCCTTAAGAAAGCCTTCTATCTGGCCGCGACGGGGCGTCCCGGCCCGGTGGTGGTGGACATTCCCAAGGACATGACTGCCCCCACCGAGCGCTACGAGTACGTCTACCCCAAGAAGGTCAAGATGCGCTCCTATAACCCGGTGGCGCGGGGTCATACCGGACAGATCAAGAAGGCCGTGGAGATGATGCTCAAGGCCAAGCGGCCGGTCTTCTATACCGGTGGCGGGGTCATCACGGGGCGTGCCTGCGAAGGGCTCACCGATCTGGTCAAGCGGCTCGGCTATCCCATCACCACCACGCTGATGGGTATCGGCGCCTACCCGCAGAGCGACCGGCAGTGCCTGGGCTGGCTCGGCATGCACGGCTCCTACGAGTCGAACATGGCCATGCACCATGCCGACCTGATCATCGCCATCGGCGCGCGCTTCGACGACCGGGTGACCAACAACACCTCCAAGTTCTGTCCCACGGCCAAGATCATCCATGTCGACATCGACCCCAGCTCCGTCTCCAAGACGGTGCGCGCCGACGTGCCCATCGTCGGGCCGGCGGCCAGCGTCATCGACGAGATGATCAGCCTGGTGCAAGGCAAGGAGATCGCTCACCCCGAGGCGCTGACCGAGTGGTGGCAGAAGATCGACGGCTGGCGCGAGGAGCGCCGCGGCAAGCTCTACGAGCCCTCGAAGCCCGGCGAGCAGCTCAAGCCTCAGGAGGTGATCGAGGCGCTGTGCGACATCACCCGCGGTGAGGCCTATGTGACCACCGACGTGGGCCAGCATCAGATGTTCGCCGCCCAGTACTACAAGTTCGACAAGCCCAACCGCTTCATCACCTCGGGCGGGCTCGGCACCATGGGCTTCGGCTTCCCGGCGGCCATGGGCATCAAGCAGAACTTCCCCGAGGAGACGGTGGTCTGCGTCACCGGCGAAGGCAGCTTCCAGATGATGATGCAGGAGCTCTCCACCTGTAAGCAGTTCGGTGGAGGGGTCAAGATCATCAATCTGAACAACGCCTCGCTGGGCATGGTGCGCCAGTGGCAGGACCTCAACTACAAGTCCCGCCACGCCCACTCCTATATGGAGTCGCTGCCAGATTTCGCCAAGCTGATCGAGGCCTATGGCTTCACCGCGCTGCGGGTGGAGACGATGGACGAGCTGCGCCCGGCGCTGGAACGCACCTTCGCCGACAAGCACGAGCTGGTGTTCGTCGATGTCATCGTCGACCCGCGCGAGCACGTTTATCCGATGCAGGTGCCCCTCGGCTCCATGCGTGACATGCTGCTTTCCAAGACGGAGCGGACCTGATGCGCCATATCATCTCGATTCTCATGGAAAACGAACCGGGCGCACTGTCTCGCGTGGTAGGGCTGTTCTCGCAGCGCAACTTCAACATCGAGACGCTCAACGTGGCGCCCACCGAGGACCCGTCGCTGTCGCGGCTGACCGTGACCACCGTCGGTGACGACCGGGTGATCGAGCAGATCACCAAGCACCTCAACAAGCTGATCGACGTGATCAAACTGGTCGACCTCACCGAGGGTAACCACATCGAGCGCGAGCTGATGCTGGTGAAGGTCAAGGCGCTGGGAGCGGCCCGCGACGAGGTCAAGCGGACCGTCGACATCTTCCGTGCGCAGATCGTCGACGTCACGCCGAGCCTCTACACGGTGCAGATCACCGGCGATGCGCCCAAGCTCGATGCATTCCTGCAGGCCATGGGGCCGGTGGGTATCCTCGAGGTGGCGCGGACCGGGGTGTCGGGCATCGCCCGCGGCGATAAAGTGCTCAGCCTTTGAGCTACCGCCGGTCGTATCGACTAGCCGCCCTTCGGGGCGGCTTTTTGTTGTCTGGCTTTGTCAGCGCTCCACGACCTCGTCCCACAGCGCCTGGATCAACGGGCGTTTCAGCTGCCGGTGCAGCACGCAGAGCCCGACGTCGTAATGTGGCAGTTCGGGCTTGACCGCTAGAACCCTCACCCGCTCGGCCAGGGGGCTGTTGTCGAGCACGATCTTTGGTACCACGCCGATACCGAAGCCGAGGCCGACCATGCTGACGATCGCCTCGTGACCCGCGACCTGGGCATAGATGGTGGGCGTCACGCCCAGTGCCCGAAACCAGGTGTCGGCGTACTCCCGTGAAAGCCCCGCCTCGGAGAGAATCATCGGCACGTTGCGCCACTGCGCGGCGGAGGGCGAGTCGGGGGTGAGCGGGATCCAGGGGCCTGCTCTTCCGGGGCGATGAAGACCAGCGGCGAGCGGGTCAGCGACTTGAAGGCCAGGCCTCCGGGAGCACTGCGCGGACGGGGCGTGATGGCCATGTCCTCGTCGCCGGCCAGCACCCGGTTCATCGCTTCCGCCGGGTCGCCGGTGTGCAGCTTGAGCTCGATGCGCGGGTGATGCAGGCGAAAATCGCTGAGCAGGTCGTAGAGGAAGCTGTAGCTGGCGGTGACCGAGCAGTAGATGCTGATCTCGCCGGCGAGCTCGCCGTCCTGGCGGCTCAGCGCATGACGCAGCAGCTCCCACTGGCCCAGCGCTTCGCGGGCGTACTCCTGGAAGACCTTGCCTTGGCGGGTCAGGGCCACATGGCGGTTGTCACGCACGAACAGCGGCGCGTCGAGGCTCTCCTCGAGCTGCCGGATGGTCCTCGATAGCGTCGAAGGGCTGACGTGGCACAGCTCGCTGGCACGACCGAAGTGCAGCGTATCGGCCAGGGCGAGAAACTGCTTGAGAGGGCGCATGTCCATGCGACCATTATTGCATGATACGGCACATCGTGTTGCAAATATCGCGTTTTACGCAACACTGGCTTCGCGTTAAGGTGTCTCCATCGAATGTCCGACTCCCAGTGCCGCGACAGACGGCGCGGGTGGCCATCAATGCTGACACACTCTCACTTTTGCTTTTAGGAGCCTGCCATGCACGTGTATTACGACAAGGACTGCGACCTCTCCCTCATCCAGGGCAAGAAAGTCACCATCGTGGGCTACGGCTCCCAGGGCCATGCCCATGCCAACAACCTGAAGGAGTCCGGGGTGGATGTCACCGTCGCCCTGCGCGCCGGTTCTTCTTCCGCGGCCAAGGCGGAAGGGGCCGGCCTCAAGGTGGCCTCGGTCGAAGAGGCGTGCAAGAACGCCGATGTGGTCATGATCCTGGCGCCGGACGAAAACCAGAAGGCGATCTATGAGAACCAGGTCGAGCCTAACCTCAAGCAGGGTGCCACCCTGGCCTTTGCCCACGGCTTCAATATCCACTACAACCAGATCGAGCCGCGCAAGGATCTGGACGTGATCATGATCGCCCCCAAGGCCCCGGGCCATACTGTGCGCTCCGAGTTCGTCAAGGGTGGCGGCATCCCCGACCTGATCGCTATCCATCAGGACGCCTCCGGCAAGGCCAAGGAGCTCGCGCTCTCCTATGCCGCAGCCATCGGCGGCGGTCGCAGCGGCATTATCGAGACCACCTTCAAGGACGAGACCGAGACCGATCTGTTCGGTGAGCAGGCGGTGCTCTGCGGCGGTGCAGTCGAGCTGGTCAAGGCCGGTTTCGAGACTCTGACCGAGGCAGGCTATGCGCCGGAGATGGCTTACTTCGAGTGCTTGCACGAGCTCAAGCTGATCGTCGATCTGATGTACGAGGGCGGTATCGCCAACATGAACTACTCCATCTCCAACAATGCGGAGTATGGCGAGTACGTGACCGGTCCCGAGGTAATCAACGAGCAGTCTCGCCAGGCCATGCGCAATGCGCTCAAGCGCATCCAGACCGGCGAGTACGCCAAGATGTTCATCCAGGAAGGCAACACCAACTACCCCTCGATGACTGCACGGCGTCGCCTCAACGCTGAGCATGAGATCGAGCAGGTAGGTGCCAAGCTGCGCGGCATGATGCCGTGGATCACCGCCAACCAGCTGGTCGACAAGAGCAAGAACTGATCGGGTGAGGCGGTTTCGACGAGGGCGCGTATCAACGCGCCCTCGTTGCGTTTGGGCCGGCTTCGCTTTTCGCTCGAACGCCACGGTGTAGAATGGTACCTAGCACCTTTGGGTGAACCTTCTCTGGCAATGGACGACACGCATGAGTCAGGACCCCCGTAGCAGTGAGCATTCTTCTCGCCCCGACAGTGCCGAACCAGGGCCGGCCGAGCACGACAGGGTGCCCCCGGCCGAGGAGGACCTTGCCTCGGCATTCGTGCGCGAAACCGAAGTGATCGAAGAGGCGATCGAAAACGGCAAGAAGGTCAGGCGCAAGGGTATCTACCTGCTGCCCAACCTTTTCACTACCTCGGCGCTGTTTGCCGGCTTCTTCTCGGTGGTGGCGGGAATCAATGGAGACTTCACTGCCGCGGCCGTGGCGATCTTCATTGCCATGGTGCTCGATGGCTTGGATGGGCGTGTGGCCCGTCTCACCAATACCCAGAGCGCCTTCGGTGCCGAGTATGACAGCCTTTCCGATATGCTCTCCTTCGGTGTGGCGCCGGCGCTGGTGGCGTTCACCTGGATTCTTCAGGACATCGGTAAGACCGGCTGGGTGGTGGCCTTTCTCTACGTGGCCTGTGCGGCGCTGCGCCTGGCGCGTTTTAATGTGCAGATCGGCAGTGTGGACAAGAAGTGGTTCATCGGCCTGCCGAGCCCTTCGGCCGCGGCCTTCGTCGCCGCCAGCGTGTGGACCTTCCACAGCTTCGATGCCGAGGCCTTCGGCTTCAAGCTGCTGATGATGATCGTGGTTGCGGCGGCCGGCATCCTGATGGTCAGCAACATCCGTTACTACAGCTTCAAGGACATTGATCTCAAAGGGCCGGTGCCCTTCGTGGTGCTGCTCGCGATCGTGCTTGGCTTCGTGGTGATCTCGGTGGAACCTTCGGTCATGCTGCTGCTGCTGTTCGGCGCCTACGTTGCCTCAGGGCCAACCTTGGCCATTATGCGCAAAATGAAGCATGCCCCTCCTGCCGCATAAGGCTCTTGGCTTCCGTAAGAAAGCGCCCGCCTCGTGCGGGCGTCGTCGCCTTCGCCCCGCGAACAAAACCATCCACAGCCCCTCGTCGCCGAGCGCCTGTGGATAGCTCGCTCGCTGTATCGTCACCCGCTTGCCACGCGCCTGAAATATTTTTACCGCCGCCCCTTGCAGGGGTCGGGGAAAA